>CAVXEU010000003.1:0-1206589 GCA_963760915.1 uncultured Bacteroidales bacterium
CTTATCTGCTTCTTGTATAAGCTACTTTTTTTCAGCTCTGGATTATTTGTAACTTCGGTTTTCTTACCTGAATTCAGTTCCCTCATCGCAGGGACAGCATAAATGATAAAAACAATAAGTAAAAGAACGACCAGAAATGAAATAATAGCAAAAAACAGAACATGTAAAGTGGTTGTAATTTTATTTTTTTGGGAATGAATCTGTTCAGAAAAGGTTGTACTCTGAAGATTTGCATTATCATTCTCTGATCCGGATTCTTCATTGCTTTTATTAGCGCCAGAAGCTGAACCCTTATTTATATTTTCCTCGAGTTCCATAATAGTATATTTATCTGTTTACAATATATTGGAGATCAACCAGAGAACCAACGATTGTAACAGGAGTTCCTACTTTTGTAATCTTAAAAATCAAGTCCATTTCTTTATCTGTTAGCGCAACACACCCTTCAGTCCAGTCTATACCTTTTCCTCCGCTCCCATGAATCTCAATCAATCCTCCTATTGTTGCATCAAGGGGAAGCGATCCCCTGGCAATCTCGTCTTTAAATCTGGCCTTATCTTCATCATTTGGATAATTAAGCAGGAGAGCTTTATAATATTTGGTCTTACTACCTTCAAATTTTTTCGTTATTCTATATAATCCTTCAGGTGTAGCTTTATTCCCCGGTCTGTTTAACTCCAACCCAATTTCTTCCAAGTTCAGCACTGAACTCGTATTTCCTGATACCATTATGATAAACAAGAAATTTTCGAGAAAATTTTTCAATAATAATTGAGTAGTCATGATTTCTTTTTGAATCAGTTACAGCATTATTAACCATTTTTTTCCAGTTGGAGTACGAATTAAAATAGTTTTTCAGATCATTAGTAGCATCCTGATATGATGCTGTAAGAAGATATTCTGAATCGGTGAATTTCCTGTCAGACTGCTGATAAAGACCTTTACTGTACGAAATCTCAGCTTCCTTCAACAAAATTTTGCCCTTTGAGATGCGACTCCTGAGTTCAGGCGTAAGCGGATAAGTAGTGAACAGGTGATCTATCTTCAGAATGAGCTTGTTAAGTGAAATAAATTTTTGTTTAAGCTTTGCTTCCAGGATCGAGGCACTGCTTATAGAGTTTTCTCCCGCCATATTAGCTTTTCTAGCCGAGAGTTCAGCAAACCTGGCAACCTTTTCATAATTTCTTGAAAAAATAAAACGCTTGTTTTCATTCTGCCAATAAAACAGAGCTGAATCGTAGTACATTTTTGATTCAACAAACAATTTTTTTGAATAAGTATCTGCTTTATTTTTCTCTGCCCTGGAAATAACCTCCCTGGCATATTCCATATCACCAACAGGGGGTTTCGGTGTAAAGCGGATTAGCAATACAATAACCATCGGCACAGACACTGCAATGCCTGAAAAAATCAACACATCCCTTCTGATCTTTCTCATGTTACCCTGTGAAGATTTAAAAAAAAACCCGGGAATAATCCCGGGGGGGTTGTTATTCTGGTAAGAGAATATTATTTGTTTACCTTCTAGCTTTTACTTTTGCAATAGCATCTTTAAGTTCGGTATTGATGCCAGTAGCTTTTTCTTTTGCAGCATTAACTTTATTGAGAGCGTCCATGAAAGAACCTTTATCATATAAAGCCTGTGCATCAGCAACCGAAACATCAATAGTACCCATATCCGTTTTTATTGCCTCAAGTACAGCTGCGCCCTCTTTCCCTCTGGGAGCTTTTGTTATAAGAGTCTTGTTCTCTTCAATAACAGCTTTAACATCAGTCATTGCAGTTTCAACCTCTTTCTTAACTTCTTCTTTTTTTGCAGCAGCATCAGCAGCAACTTTATTTGCAAGATTCAGAGTAGATTCCAGTTTGGCTTTCGAAGGACCAAATTTCTTGAACAATTTTGACTCCTGAGCCGTAATTTCAGCCATGACAGCGTTCATAGAATCCTGAACTGCGGAAAATTCAGCTGGTACATAAATCTGCGCCTGAGCAGTTTTTGCTGCTTCGATTGCTGCATTGGTTGCATCAATTTCAGCCTGTGGTTTTTTACCACAACTTGAAAGGATAGCAACCATTACAATAGCTGCTAATCCCAATAAAATTTTGTTCTTCATTTTTTAAACCTTTTTAATACTTCGTTTATCTACAATTTTCGATTTAAATTTACTAATCGTTTAAATTCAGATTTTTACGGTGCAAATATATGAATAGTTTAGAACATTACAATGAAATAATCGAATAATATTCCGGGGTATTTTACTGTCTTTTTTTAAGAGAAAGGATAAAAAATTTCATATTATTCTGAAAGGAATGTAAAGCCCTTCTGAGGAGTTTGGTCCAATAAATAATTCAAAATCTCCGGGATCACTGCTATAACTCATATCTTCATGATAGTATTTCAGATCACTGCTTGTCAGATTAAAAGTGACTGTCACCGCTTCTCCTTTCTTTATAGATACTTTTTTAAATCCTTTGAGTTCCTTGACAGGCCGGGTTACATTCCCTACCAAATCGCGTATATACAACTGTACAATCTCATCGCCATCTCTTTCGCCAGTATTTTTTATTTCAGCTGAAGCAATAATCTGATCACCCATATGATATTCAGTCTTGTTTAATTTTAATCCTGAATAGGTAAAATTCGTATAGCTTAAACCATAACCAAAGGGATAAAGAGGAGTATTAGGGGCATCAATATAGTTTGACTTGTATTTCTCAAAAGGTGTAGCCGGATTGACTGGCCTGCCGGTATTCTTTGTGTTATAAAATATTGGTATTTGTCCTACATTGAGTGGAAAAGTCATTGTTATCTTCCCCGAAGGATTAACATCGCCAAAGAGCACATCTGCAATACCATTTCCGGCTTCCGTACCACCAAACCATGATTCAAGTATTGCAGGAGCAATACTGTCAAGTTCAGGAATAGCAAGTGGCCGCCCATTAAAAAGAACAACAGCAACAGGTTTTCCGGTTGAAATAATTGCTCTTGCCAGCTTAAGCTGCACCCCGGGCAATGAAATATTTGTCCGGCTAGCGGATTCACCACTCATATCCCTGCTTTCACCCAGGGCAAGAATAACATAATCAGCTTTCCTGGCCACAGACACCGCAGGTAAGATCCCTCCTGAATTCTTACTATTGATATCACACCCTCTGGCTGTTAAAATATTAACTGATCCACCTGTTTTGTTCCTGATACCTTCCAGAAGAGTCACACACTTACCAGGATCACCTGCCGCCGACCAGGATCCAAGCATATCAGGCTTTGAGTCAGCCAGTGGACCTATAACTGCTATGGTTTTCACTCCTTTTTTCACAGGAAGTGTATTTTTGTTATTCTTCAGGAGAACACATGATGAAGCTGCGAATTTTCTGGCAAAATCGAGAAAATCCTGACGCATTATTTCGTCCTTTTCGCGGGTCTTGTTGCAATACTTGTATGGATCATCAAACAGGCCCAGCTTATACTTGGCTACCAGAATTAGTTTCACTGCATTGTTTACTGTCATTTCACTGACTTTGCCAGATCTGACAAGTTCTGATAGATAATTCATAAAAACACCCCCCTGCATATCCATATCAACACCCGCATTAATTGACAACAAGGCCGCGTCTGAAAGATCAGCTGCTACACCATGCTGGATAAGCTCATTTATCGAGGTATAATCAGTTACCACAAAACCTTTAAATTTCCACTCATTACGCAATACCTCAGTCAGCAACCATTTATTGGATGTGGAAGGGATTCCCGCAATTTCGTTAAAAGATGTCATGATGGAACCTACCCCTGCATCAATGGCAGCTTTATAAACCGGTAAATACCATTCATAAAGGGATCGAACAGACATATCTACTGTATTATAATCCCGGCCTGCCTGAGGTGCCCCATATGCAGCAAAATGTTTTACACATCCCATTAAAGTATTGTTACTCAGCAGATCTGATCCCTGAAAACCCTTCACCCTGATAGCCGCAATCTGACATCCAAGCCATGTATCCTCTCCGGCACCCTCCATTACTCTTCCCCATCGTGGATCTCTTGCAATATCAACCATTGGTGCAAAGGTCCAGTTCAAACCATCAGCCGTTGCTTCAGTAGCTGCAATCCGTTCAGATTTCTCAATAGCCGCAAGATCCCACGATGAAGCCTGCCCAAGAGGTATAGGGAAAATAGTACGGTGCCCATGAATAACATCATAACCGAATAATAATGGAATATGCAGCCGGGTCTCCTCAACGGCAATTTTCTGAAGCGATTTAACAAAATCTACCGTATAGGCATTAAATATTGCTCCGACTTTGCCTTGTTTTATAAGATCAATATAATCTTTACGGATGGTCGGACCTGTTAAAGAAAAATCGCTGGTAAACAGAGATAATTGCCCTATTTTTTCTTCGAGAGTCATGAGACGGATAATTGAATCTGCCTTATTCTCATAAGTAGTTAATAGAGGCACTGTTTCATTTTTGCAGCCTGAGAAAAAGAATAGCAACATCAGGCAGAAGATGAAATAAGCCCTTAAATGAGTCATGATTTCAAATTTTTAGTTTAAAAAATATCTTATTAGGAACTAGTTTCTGTTGCGCTAAAGTCAAGTTTTTTTAATCCTTGTCCAATCTCCTTACACGACATAAACAATTTCCAGAGCATTCCTGTTCTGTAATTCTCAACCATTACGACTTCAGGCCCCTGATCTATAGCCAGATATTTTTGTGGGAACCAGTCATATTGCTCACTGAAAGCATCATAAAAACCATATTCCCCCCATATTTTATCACCAAGAACATAATAAAAATACCTCAGAGCATCCATAGAATGGTCGGGTGTATATGGAAATGAAGAAATTGCAGCAGTAGGAGATATCACTCCCAAATCAGTGCTTTCTCCGGGGCTATGAGCAGCATAGCCATTAATAGAATAACTTGCTGTAAGACCCCAGCAGGAACTGCTATATCCTGCAAACTTTTTCGGGTTTAACGTACACCACTTCCAGTCAATAAGTACCTGATTTTTATTTTCCTTCCAATAGTCAGCGTATCTGTCTTTAAGGTTTTCGGGGTCCAATCCCAAATAAGAATAATGTGCCCAGAATAGTGGTCCTCCATATTCTTCAGCCCCATTATGTTTCAATGTAAGTGTATACCCGTATTTTTCAACATGAGTACTGATAGCCCCATCCCTGGCCCATCCTTTTTGATATACTTCTGCCGTTATGGGGTAGGTTGGTGATGAGGCAGCTAAAACATAGAGTATAAGGCATTCATTATAGCCTCTTACAGGAAAGTTCATATCCCATCCATAATCCGGTGACCAGTGCCAGTATAAAACATTTTCTCCTCCACGGGTAAACCAGTTCCATTCAACTTCTCTCCACAGCTTGTCGATATCTTCAGCCAGAATCTTTTCTTCTTCTGATCCTTCGGAAAAATACTGTCTCACGGTAAGCAATCCCTGCAAAAGATATGCTGTCTCAACAATATCTGCACCATCATCTTTTGGGCTGAAGGGTTTTACTTTTCCTGTCTCCCCAAAAATCCAGTGCGACCATGCACCATGAAACCTGTCGGATTTTTTCAGAAAATTCACTATCCTGCTAAACCGTAAATAACCTTCTTCCCTGGTAATAAACCCTCTTTCTATAGCTGCAAGAATAGCCATTACACCAAAACCGCTGCCTCCGGTTGTAACAACATTCATGTCATTCTCCGGATAAACACCATCCACATTAATTCTTTCCCGGGCCATTCCGGAGTTTGGTTCAGCTCCATCCCAGAAATATTGAAACGTCCGGTACTGAACCAGAGTCAGAAGAGAATCATTACTTATTAATTCCAGATCTGAACGTGACTCAAATGGGTTTTTCCTGGTTTTGCTTCCCGTAGAACAGGAAATTGTAAAGAGAAGTAGACTGGAGAGAATAAAATAGATAGTTTTCATCAGGATAAACTAAATTAAACTGATTACCATATAATACAAATATAGTTTAATCCGGTGAAAAATAAAAGTATAATTCAGGTTGTGGTCAGATGTTCGTGATAAACATGTCATCAGGACGATTGGTTCTATTCCGTTTAAGTTGTGCCGTGCAATGATTGAACCTGCCAACATGCATCGGTGATTTCCTTAGCGTATACCATAAGGTGGAAATGTAAAGCCAATGCAAACCCGCTATTCGCGGGTATTTTTGTTTTCAGCCTGGCCTTATCAAAACAAGTAAGGGAAAGGGATTACGACCTCATTTCATTCGGTCGTGATCCCTGGGGGGAGTCTTGCAAAGCCAATGCAAACCCGCTATTCGCGGGTATTTTTGTTTTCAGCCTGGCCTTATCAAAACAAGTTTTGAACGGCCAGGCTGAAAACAAAAACCATCCCTACGGTACCGTAGGGATGGTTTGCATTGGCTTTGCGGAGAGAGGGGGATTCGAACCCCCGGTTCGCCGGAAGGCGAACAACGGTTTTCGAGACCGCCGCATTCGACCACTCTGCCATCTCTCCCTTATTTATAGCAATTACCATGGTGCTCATCATGTTCAGGGAAAACGATTTCTCCTGAATATTCAGCTGCATTCACCACTGATAATATGTTTTCTATAGTGAGGCTGACAAAAATAATAATAATTCGCATTCTAATTGCCGTCTGAACATAATTAGGATCGGACCTTATACATTTTCTATAAACAGGCTATTTAAAATTGTATGATATTGTTTTGATTTAAGTCATTATTAAGCTTAATTTGCGGACAATACAATCTGACCGGAAATCAACACAATTATAATTATGAAAGACAATTGGACTAAGCTGGCAATCTGTGCATTGGCATGCATCTCATTGATCGGTTGTAAGAAACAACCTGAAATCGATAAAACAAACCCTTTCTTATCTGAGTATAATACCCCTTTTAATGTCCCGCCATTTGATAAAATTATGGCTAAACATTACATGCCTGCCTTTGAAAAGGGAATGGCAGATGGTAGAGAAGAGCTTAATAAAATAATAAATAACAAAAGTACGCCTACTTTTAAGAATACAATCGACCCGCTTGACAATATGGGGGATCTTCTGAATAAAGTATCGACAGTGTTCTTCGGCATTACATCAGCCAACACAAATGATACTCTTCAAAAGATTGAGATTGAAGTATCACCCAAACTTTCCGAATACAGGGATGAGATTTACCTGAATCCGTTGCTCTTTAAACGAATTAAATCCATCTATGAAAACAAGGCTAAATTCAGTTTGGATGATGAACAAAAATATCTTCTTGAAAATCTCTATAAGAATTTTGTACGTAATGGAGCCTTATTGTCTGTAACTGAACAGGACACTCTTAAGAAACTGAATCAGGAAATTTCTGTTTTGTCAGTTGCCTTTAGTCAGAATGTTCTTGCTGAAACGAATAAATTCAAACTTGTTATTGACAAGGAAGATGACCTGAAAGGTTTACCTGAAGGTGTAATTGACGGAGCTGCTGAAATGGCAAATGAATCAGGGTTTGCAGGAAAATGGCTATTTACAACTCAGAAACCGAGTATGCTTCCCTTTCTTACCTATGATGCTAACCCCAATCTCCGTAAATTATTATACAATGCGTATCTTACCCGTGGTAATCATAATGATGAGTATGATAACAAAAAAATGCTTGCTGACATTGTTCAACTTCGTACTGCAAGAGCAAAATTACTTGGTTATAAGTCACATGCTGCTCTGAATCTTGAAGACAGGATGGCCAAAAACCCCGAAAATGTCTTTAACCTTTTAAATCAGCTTTGGACCCCGGCTCTAAGAGTTGCAGGGGAGGAGCTGAATGAGATGCAAAAAATTGCCAGCAGTGAAGGTGCAAAATTCAAGATCGAACCATCAGACTGGTGGTATTATGCGGAAAAACTGCGCAAAGAAAAATATAACCTTGATGATAATGAACTGAGACCATATTTTACACTCGATAATGTCCGGGAAGGAGCTTTCACCGTGGCAACAAAACTTTACGGAATTACTTTCACTCCGATTAATAATATTCCGGTTCCACATCCAGATGCCAGGGCTTTCGAAGTAAAGGAGGCAAATGGTAGTCCTCTCGGGGTGCTCTATATGGATTTCTATACCCGTGCCAGTAAAAGTCAGGGTGCTTGGTGTGGTGGATATCTTGACCACAGATGGTCAGATGGCAAAGAAATACACCCGGTAGTTTCAGTTGTTTTTAATTTCTCAAATCCCTCAGGTAATATCCCGTCACTTTTGAGTCTGGATGATGTACAGACAGTTTTTCATGAATTCGGTCATGCCCTGCAGGGACTTTTTTCTATTAATAAATATGGTACAACTTATTCTGCAATGGATATAGTTGAATTGCCTTCACAAATAATGGAACATTGGGCAACAGAGCCAGATGTGCTTAAAATGTATGCAAAGAATTATTTAAATGGTGAGGTAATGCCTGATGTTCTTATTGATAAAATACAAAAGAGCAGATACTTCAATACAGGATTTGATAACGTAGAGCTTCTTGCAGCTTCAATGCTGGATATGGCTTATTATACTCTTGAGGCACCTGTAACAGTTGATGTCGAAAAATTCGAAAAGGATTATATAAATAAGATCGGACTGATAAAAGAGATAGAGCCAAGATACAAAAGCACATATTTCCTCCACATCGTCGGCGGGTACGATGCCGGTTACTATTGTTATACCTGGGCTGCGGTTCTCGATAATGATGCCTTTGAAGCATTTAAGGAAAATGGCATATTCAACAAGAAAACAGCCGAATCATTCAGGAAAAATGTTCTGGCTCCGATGGGAATCACTGATGCCAGACAGAGCTTCATTAATTTCAGGGGCCGGGATGCTATTATTGAGCCTTTACTTAAAAACAGAGGCCTTACGCCTGCACCTGAGATTAAAAACTAAAATTATTGCCTGATTCCTTAGGACTCACAACCTGTATTTTTCGGGACACCCTGTCAGGCAAAACAGGGTCTACCTTAAATGCACAGAATACCGAACATGACACGGACTTTCTCTGTTTCAGATGCAGCAGGGTAAGAGGTCACAGGTTTATAAAACTGACTCATCATTAAGGAGACCATCATTCAAGGAAATCATAACATGGCCTGAAAAAGTATTATATTGTATTAGTTCAATCGGGTTAAATTAATGCCATTGTAAGAACTCAACATGCTTTTATAATATTAACTAAGGATCAAAGAAACCATTTTTCTTATTAATTTCTCTTTCAACAGTATCCTTATCCCCGGCATCTTTCAAATAGACATATCTTTTCCAAAACGGCAGTGCAGTTAGTGATGTAAACCTTACAAGGTATTTTACAGGTTTAAAACCCATTGAATAATGCAAAATCCTGTAAAGAAGAGTTGTTATTATTACCATTCCTCCTATACCGAGTGACAAAGAAATTATCTTCCACCACCAGGTGTCAGGCTGTATATCCAAAACATTGATAATAAATAGTATTATCTGGGTGTTGATTGCTGTGAATATTAACCAGAAAGAGAAAGCCATACCGTGTGCCGCTTCAATAGCACGATGCGGGCAATGATTCAGGCACCTCATGCAACTTTCGCATGTTAGTTTCCAGTACGGACGGTTATTCAACAATTTTATTGAGGAAGTAGGACATTCCTTTATGCATAAACCACAATTATTGCAATTATAGTTTGCAATAAATGTTTTTGAAAGGAAAAATCTTCCACCGATATAATAACCTAATGCAATCGGACTGATCATCAGATCTATAGGAATACTCGCCAGTCCTTTATATATCTTGTTCCCTGTCAGTATTTTATTAGCAAATTGCCTTACAATCTTTTCGCACCTGATAAATATGGACTCAATAACTTTTTTCCTAAGACCGGGATGAAGAGGAATCCAGTTTGACGGAAGGTCTATTGGTCTGAATCCGATACACCTGTAACCTTTTAGAAAAAGAATAAATGCCGGCATCAGGAGTGCTACACCACTTAACCCCGGCAGGAATAATTTATAGATTTTCATTCCGGCACGGGTATTAAGAAGGAATACTTCTTTGCACAGATCCCTTGGCAATGCAGTAATAAACCTTAACATTATGGGGGCGGCATTAAAACCGTGGGTAGGAAAAGCAAAGCCGATTAACGGCTTTTCATGTGGTTGTGGAAATACAATATTATTTAATCTGTCGATCTGCTGAATTACTGTACGGAGTCCTTTTTTACGGGCTTCATCTGCAATCCATTCTGACGAAATGCGTGCATTGCCTGTACCTGATATATAATAAATATAAAGTGACTTCCATTTATCCATCTCTAGGAAAGGTTATTGAAGAATAGTTACCTTCTTAGTAATAATTATTACTAAGATATTGATAATCGGCTTATTTTTGTAAATATCGTGCATTTATGGTTATGATAAAGAATACTCTTTGTGGTTTGAATCCTGAGGAGATATATGCTCTGATCGGGAATTCCGGTTATAATCTCTCCCATGCTGTTTCAATCACAAAAAGTATGTACAGACAAAAAATCACGGAAATTTCACAGATATCAAAAATACCTAAAAAACTCACAGAGCTGCTTGCATCTTCTATCTCACCTGGTATATATCCACCTGTTCACTCGGCGGTTTCTAAGGACAAATCAGTAAAGTTTCTTTTCAGAACTGAAACAGGAAAAGCATTTGAAACGGTTTATATTCCTGATGGCAAAAGAAAAACTGTTTGTGTTTCAACACAATCCGGCTGCAGGATGGGATGTCTGTTATGTCAGACAGGACGTTACGGTTTTTATGGTAATCTTTCTGTGGGAGAGATTGTAAATCAGGTTTTAAGCATTCCTGATGCAGGGGATATAAACCATGTGGTTTTTATGGGAATGGGGGAGCCAATGGATAATCTCGAAAATGTTTTAAAAGCATGTGAAATTTTAACCTCTGATTGGGGTATGGCCTTAAGTCCGCGTAATATAACAGTATCCACAGTAGGCCTTACACCGGGAGTAAGGAGATTTCTTGCAAAATCAGATTGTAACCTTACACTGAGTCTTCATTCTCCGTTCAGCGAAGAAAGACGACACATGGTTCCGGTTGAAAACAAATATCCTGTTGATGAAATAATTGCCTTGATGAAGGAATATCATCTAAGAAAGAAAAGAAGATTAAGTTTGGCTTATGTTATGATAAAAGATACAAATGACACTGATCTGCATCTTCATGAACTTATTACACATCTTAAGGACTCTCAGATAAGGATAAACCTGCTTCCTTATCACAATGTTGCTGGTGATTCCTTTGTTTCATCTTCTGCTGAAAGAATGCTTTTCTTTAAGCATAATCTTATCCTCTCAGGGGTTTCTGCATCAATACGTAAATCGAGAGGTGCCGATATTATGGCAGCTTGTGGTCTTCTGGCTTCAGATTTGAAGATTTAATCCAAAGTAAAATCTAACGCTACACTTTTAAGGTATTATATGTAAACATAACTTCCTTATGAATATGAAAAAGACATTCAATCTTATTATTTGTGCGCTGATATTATTGACTTCCAGTAAAAATTTAGTTACAGCTGAAAATAAAAACAATTATGCAATAATACCTGCACCAGCTTTACTGATTAAGTTAAACGGGCAGTTTAGCTTTAATGAAAGGAGTAAAATAATTCTGTCTGAACTTAACAGCGATACTAAACTATCTGCTGATTTTCTTGCCAAATTAATTAAAAACCCTGGCGGTTTAACTGTTCCTGTTATATTTGGAGCCAGGGCTGAATCGGGCTCAGTGTTTATGTCAATCGACAGCTCTGTAAAGAACAATGAAAGCTACGTTCTGACTGTAACTCCTGATGAGATCATTATAAGAGCCAGAACGGCTGTCGGATTGTTTTATGCTGTTCAGACTATCAGACAGCTGCTTCCGGTTGAGGTTGAGAAAGAGCAAAAGGTCAGTGGAATTATCCTTAGTGTCCCGGCATGCGAAATTAAGGATGAACCCAGATTTATATACAGAGGGATGCATCTGGATGTATGCCGGCATATGTTTCCGGTTTCGTTTATCAAAAGATATATAGATATGCTGGCTCTCAATAAGATGAATACATTTCACTGGCACCTTACTGACGATCAGGGATGGAGAATAGAAATAAAAAAATATCCTAAGCTTACAGAGATAGGAGCCTATAGAAATCAAACACTTGTGGGACATGGAGGCAAAAAACCATATGTTTATGACGGGAAGCCATACGGAGGTTTTTATACCCAGGATGAAGTAAAGGAGATTGTGGCGTATGCGAAGACAAAGTTTATAACCATTATCCCTGAAATTGAGATGCCAGGCCATGCTCTTGCCGCACTTGCAGCCTATCCTGAATTATCATGCACCGGCGGGCCATTTGAAGTATTCCAGAGGTGGGGAGTTGTTCCCGATGTATATTGTGCCGGAAAGGAAGAAACATTTAAATTTCTTGAGAATGTACTGACGGAGGTAATTACACTGTTCCCTGCACAATATGTTCATATTGGCGGGGATGAATGCCCTAAGGACAGGTGGAAGACATGTCCTCTGTGTCAGAAAAGAATTAAAGACGAAGGATTTAAAGACGAGAAAGAGCTCCAGAGTTATTTCATTGCTAGAATTGAGAAGTTTCTTTCCACAAAAAACAGAAAACTTATTGGTTGGGATGAAATACTTGAAGGTGGAATAGCCCCGGAGGCAACTGTGATGTCCTGGCGAGGTACAACAGGAGGTATAGAGGCAGCTAAACAGAATCATGATGTTATAATGACTCCTTCTTCATATGTCTATCTCGATTATTATCAGTGCGATCCTAAAGACCAGCCTCTTGCTATTGGTGGTTATCTTCCTCTTGAAACAGTATACTCATTCAACCCGATTCCGGAAGAGCTTTCTCCTCTTGAGCAAAAGCATATTCTCGGAGTTCAGGGGAATGTATGGACTGAATATATTGCTACGACGGATTATCTCGAGTATATGGCATTTCCGAGGATGCTTGCGATTGCCGAGACTGACTGGACTCCTGAACTCAATAAGGATTTTAAGGATTTTCTGATCCGTTTTGAAACGGTAAAAACGAGATATGATATTCTTGGAATAAACTATTTTAAAGGTGAGTATTCTAATACCTTAAATTTAACCAGATAATTCAATGTTATAGTTTTCAGTGCAATTCACTAAACTGTCTTTAAATTTTTATTAACTGAAACAGGTATTCATCAAGGTAACCCTCGGAAGTCTTGATCCAGTCTTTCTTAATTCCTGCCTGAACAAATCCCTGCTTTTTAAACAGATCCATGCTTTCGCAGTTATTCGCAAGTATATTGCAGTATAGCTGATGCAGCTGGAGTGTCTTAAAACAATATCCTATCAGGCATATAAGCGACATTGAAGCATATCCCTTTCTCCGGTAAGCTTCGTCAGCAATCAGTATCCCGGTTCCGGCCCTTTTATGGAATGGATCAAAGTCGAAAATATCAATGGTCCCGATAGTTACCTTATCCGGAATATGGTCGATCATGAGTCTGAGTTGACCCGTTTCGTATATATTCTTATGGGAATTTTCCATATAACGTTTAAGGGTAAACTTTGAAAATGGTGATAATGTATTGCTTATTAGCCAATTGGCATCGTTGTTCTCCCAGTTATAAAGAAGTTCCAGATCTTCCGGCTCCAGAGCCCTGAGTTTGATATCCTTGTACTTCATGAGATATAATCCTGTAAATCAAAGTTTTCATTTCTTTGACACTTTCTTGATAAAGATATCATCCGGATATCCTTTCCTGAGTAACTCCATTTTCAACTCATTTGCTTCTTCTCGTGTAGCAAATTTACCCGTTGTATATCTGAAAAACTTATCATTATCATTATACATTACAATTATATCATCAATGTATTTAAAATAACTTATATCAACAGGATTATAAAGTGCAATTACCTGAACTGTATAATAGAGTATATCAGAGTCCTTAATATTTTTATCACCCACATCATTGACATTCATGTTTTTTATAAGGATACTGGAATCAATTTTTGAAACTACGGGTATATTATTCAGATTAATTTTATCATAGACCAGAGGAACAGGAACAGGTCTTTTTACAGATGGATCCCTCTTAAGCTGAACATCAATGCTGACAACTACTGAAGGGCTATCAAGCATAATTGCAGTATCAACTGTCTGAGAAAAGTATCCGATTCCTGTATAGGTCAATCTAAATTTTCCCGGATTAACAAAAAAACTGTACAATCCGGAATATTTATTGGGGTATCCTACATCAAGGGTGTCGCCAGAAATTCTGTCAAGAAGATGGATGGAATAGTTGTCATCAAAGGTTAATGTAGTGTCATTGAGGCTTAGCTTACCTCTAATTTCAAACTTCTGGTTAACATCTACATCCCCAATTCCAAGATAGAATATGTCTTTCTGTTTGTAACCGGTTATCATTGAATAATAAGCATTGGATCCATTATTCAATGGTTGATAGAATTTATCATCATCAGTTGAATTTATCGGATACCCCAGGTCAACCGGCGTTTTCCATACTGATCCAATTTTCATGCTTTTGAAATTATCGAAGCCCCCCATTGAACTATGTCCTTCAGAACAAAAATAGAGCAATGAATCATTTGCAGTTATAAACGGTGTATCCTCATTAAACGGAGTATTGATAACAGCTCCCAGATTAACTGCCGGTCCCCAGTCACCAGAGGCATCTTTTTCAGAGATATAAATATCGAGATTTCCTTGTCCGCCTTCCCTGTTGCTCGTAAAATATAGTTTTTTACCATCAGAGGAGATTGCAGCATGGGATTCGTAAAACTTTGTGTTGATATTCTTGTTAAGTTTTTTTATAGGAGTCCATGCTCCATCCACGAAGTTTGAAGAATATATTGCACCGTCATAATTATCTGTTTTATAGAGAAACAATTCAGTGCCGTCGCTGTTAAGTGAACAGGAAGAGCAATCTTCCCCGGCTTTCAGCTCGGGTGTAATTTCAATAGGAGGTTGCCATACCCCTCTTTCCTTTTTTGAGTAGAAGATTACATTCACTATACCTCTTCGTTCTGTATATACAATAGTATTTCCATCAAAACTTACCGCCGGATTGTCATTTATCGCCCCCTGATTGAAATCACTTCCCATCGGCTTTTTGCTGAATACAACCGGATTTTCCTTGTAAAGAATTGCATTCTTGCAAGCCTGAATTTGCTGGTCGATATACTCAAGGTTTTTCATCCCCCCTTTATCTTTCGTCTCACTGGCAAGTTTTCTAAAAAGCTGAAGAGTGGAAAGCCCTTTCTCTAACTCATTATTTATCATATAAGCTTTACCCAGTAAGAAATAGGCATCAAGTGGTGCTCTTTTCTCTTTAAATGATTCAGGATTTGAATCATAGCTTGAAGTTTTTACGGCAGCTTCCAGATAAGGTATTGATTTCTCTTTTTCACCAGGGATATTAAGATAGCAGGCGCCAATTTTATACTTAATATTAAAATTATCGGGGCTGTCAAGCAAAAGATAGAGAGGGTTTGCAAGCTCATACTCTTCGTAAAGGTAATGGGACTCAGCCTCTTTAAATATTTTTTTCATTTCGTCTGATGACTGGGCTGAGACGGAAACGGTAAATATGACCAGAATTAGAAACTGGAAGGAGAAGCGGATTTTTTTTAGTTTGAAGGTAACCATTTAAACAAATATAGTTATTTATCTGCAAAATCAGTAAAAAAAGCAGTCAATTATTTAAAAGTGATCTTGTAAATATCCTCTTTTCCAAAACCTCCCGATTCTTTATAAATGGAATAATACCCGGATTTTCCATCACCTATAGGCATAAAAAAGAAATTATCATCTGGAGTGTTAATCGGATAACCAATGTTTTTAGGTTTACTCCATAAGCCGTTTGACTGAAGGTCAGATCTGAAGATATCATATCCTCCCATGTTATCATGACCCTGTGAGCTAAAAAAGAGAGTCTTTCCATTATTAATAAGGAATGGCCGGTCCTCGTTGAACTGGGTATTTATTTCAGGCCCAAGGTTGACAGCCGGCCCCCAATCACCATTGACTTTATGAGAGATGTAAAGATCAAGTCCCCCGAAGCCACCCGGTTTGTCTGATGCGAAAACAAGTTCATCGCCGGTATCAGAGACAAAACCATGTGATTCCCAGTATTTTGTGTTGATATTTTTATTTAATTTCATCGTTTTTGACCAGCTTTTACCATTATAGGAACTCACATATATGTCACTCGTATAATTGTCATCCTTTGAAAGAAACAACAATTTGCCATCCGCTGACAGGCATGAAATATAGAAATCACCGTCCGATTGTAGTTCAGGAGTTATGTTAACAGGTACAGTCCACTTTCCATTAACAAGTCTGGAAAACATAACTGCATCGTAGAATTTGAGAGAGACCATATAGGCAAATGATTTCCCATCTGCTGAAATCAAAGGGTTGAAATTTGCTTTTTCATCATTAAAAATCTCTCCGATGTTCTCTTCGGTATAGGAAACAGGATTGGCTATTAAATTTTTAGCCATATCACATACCTCTATCTCATGATTAATGTACTCCTGGTTTTCACGGTCATCAGGAAGCAGAGTGCCGGCATATTTTTTGTAAGTCTCTTTTGCCTTATCGAACATATAGTTAATACGATATGCCTTGGCAAGATCATAAAGTGCATCGTAAGGAGCAGAAATCTGGGTAATGGTACCTTCTTTATGTTTCGCTGATATATTTTTTGATGCAGTTTCAAGATAGTTTACTGAGAGATTTTTTTCCCCCGGAATATTAAGGTAACAAACACCTATACAATAAGCCAGATTTGCGTTATCAGGTAACTTTTCATATAACTGCAAATAAATGCTGAGAGCATCGGGATAATGCTCATTCATAAAAAAATATTCAGCCTCCAGGAACGTATCCTGCAGGTTCTTATTTTCCTGTCCAAACACTGAAACAGAAAATATTATTGTAACGATCAGACAGACAGTTGCTTTCCTCATAGACATGAGTTTTTGATAAACAAATTTATTAAAAAAACAGGAAAAGAATTATTATTCATCTACTTATTTTAAAAATGACCGGTTTGCCGGTCATTTTATTTAATAACTATTTTTCCTTACTTTTTTTCTTTTTCCTGAAGAAAAAGAATATTATTAAAAGTCCGGCCCCGATAAGAACCCACAGAATCCATGACCAGCTTTTGCTTCCTGTCGTCGCATTAGAAATAATTGTACCAGCAGGAATGTCTTTAGTAATAATAAGATTTGCTATGCTTTTAAAAATTTCTTCCTCAGGATATGTCAATTTATTTTTATTGTTGATCAGGAACAACAGCAGATCCCCTGGAGACTTAATCTTTTCCTCCTTGGTATCGAGTAATTTTAATGACAGCTGGAGGTGTTCTTCAGACTGGTTTATAAGTTCATTAAGGAATTGTTTTACATCAGTTCCTGGCAGAGAGCCTGTTGCAACAAACATGTCTGTTAACTGACCAGGTGTAAGCCCTATTTTAACAGATTCATAATACAAAGCGCTGAGCCAGTTTTCTCTTGTTTTAATATTTCTGAGATCAATACTGGTTATTGATTGACGTACTACAGAACCAGTTTCTGTATTTTCACTGTAGGTAAGGAATTTATCTCTTAATACTGATATTCCGGGATCAGTCTCAGCAAGAATCTCTGCAGCAATTTTATTGAGATCTTCAGGGGTTATCTTACCTTCTGTCATTGTTTGAATATATTTCTGAAGATCTGTCCAGGTTTTTAAATTATCACGATAAATATCAATTTCAGAGAGTATCTTTTTTAGATAATCATCACTATATTTTGACATCAGATCAACAGCAGCCTGGGTTAAAACATTATCCAGAACAGCAACTTTAAGTGCCAGTTTATCCACATCTTCAGAACTTATATCTTGTTTGGCGGCTTCTTCTTTCAGATATGAAATAAGATCATCTACTTTGCCAAACTGATGACCTTCAATACTGGATTCGTCAATTACCTTTTTTAGTTTATCATCTGCCCTGTTCCTTAGCATTGCAAGGAGTGCTTCAATCTGTTTTTTCGCAATTACCCTGCTGTATTCAGGACGAATTAAAGACTGTTCGGTACGGTTTTTCTGCCTCGTAATCAAGACATCCGTTGTAGTTGTATTATTAAATCTGTCAGTCAGTTTAAAGGTAATTTTATTTTTACCTGTACGAGGTACTATCTTGTAGTTGAAGATAGAATCCTTAACAAAAAACCGTTCATCGGATAAAAGTGAATCACCTACCCATTGCTGTATACTAAGGTATGATTTTGGCTCAACCCTCAATGGAAAAAGTATTGAGTCACCTCTCGCTACGGAAATATTTTTGTTGGCTTCAACAGTAAGTTCGGCGACAAAATCGGTTTTAGGAAGTGAAGTACCGGGAAGGACAAAACTGTCAGAAGGATTTGTAAGAGGAAGGTCGATGTTTTTTACAATCTCCTGACCATTATGGCCCTCATACGTTATCCTGTAATTTCCCTGAGGCAGCTGGAATTCATATTCTCCTGTTTCGGGATTGGAATAGACAACGAGTGTCTGATTTGGATTCTTTATATTCATCGCACTGATCTTGACGCTATCTTTAATATAGCTTAGGAGATCTGCATATTTAACCATTCCTCTGATAAAAAATTTTCTGGGATGATTATCTGAAAAAATCTCAATTCGATATATGTCCTGTTTTCCTAAACCTTCAGGACTATCTTTTGTATAATAGCCTTCGTATCCTTTATTTATCGGATCAAAGAATAAATCATCGTCAGTGGTATTCATCGGATATCCTACATTCAGGGGAACTGACCATTCCCCGTTATCAAGAAGAGAGGAATAGAAAATATCATATCCACCCATATTAAAATGTCCTCTTGAGCTGAAGAACAGAGTTTTGTCGTCCTGACTCAGGAAGGGAGTGTCCTCATTATATGGCGTATTTATCGTAGGTCCGAGGTTTACTGCCTGGCCCCAGTCTCCAGTACTGTCCCTGGTACAAACATAAATATCAAGACCACCAAGGGTCCCTTTCCTGTTGGAAGTAAAATAGAGTTTCTTACCATCATGTGATATTGTTGCATGTGATTCCCAGTATTTCGTATTGATGTTATCATTGAGTTTTATTAAAGGAGACCAGACACCGTTTTGCAGTTGTGTTTTTAAAATTACTCCATCATAATCTGCAGAACTATAGAGGTAAAGTGTTTTTTTATCACTTGAGAGAGATGTGGGATAAATATCTTTGTCGACCTTAAGCATCTCATTCATATTTAACGGGCTGGTCCATTGTCCATTTATTTTTGTCGATAGGAGAATTGCATCGTAAAATGCCTCACTCCTCGAAAATACCAACATATCCTCATTCTCTGAAATAACAGGGTCGAATTCCGAATCGATACCGTTAATATTACTGCCAAGATCCTTTGATTTTATATAAAGTGGCATACTCATCAGCTCTTTTGCATTCAGACATGACTGGATCTGGAAATTTACAATTGTTGAATCATATACGTCCGAATTGAGATTCTTTTTGAAAAGATTATAGGTTTCAATGGCTTTATCAAGCTGATTATTTATCCTGTAGGCATTTGCCAGAAAGTAAAGAGCATCATATGGTGCTCCTGTTTCCCTGAATTTTCCTTCTTTATACTTTGGATCAATATTTTTTACTGCATCTTCAAGGTAACTTATAGCTTTCTTCTTTTCCCCCCTGGTATTGATGTAGCATTGTCCTATTCTGTACTTTATATTAGAATTATCCGGAAATTTGGTTAACAATTCCTGATAGAGTGGCAATGCCTCTTTATAGTCCTCGAAAAGGATCCAGCTTTCTGCATCATAAAAATTATTCTTAAGCTCTAATCTTGACTGGGAAAATAAATCCGAATTTATTAATATAACCAGTAACAACGAAAACACAACTGACTTTTTTGTCATATTATAATTGATCTAAATGGAATGATATTACCTAAATTATCTGTATGTATTAATGACTCACCTTCTAAATTAAAGAAGGAGAAAGCTTCAAGTGTTAGGTTTCTTACTCTAAGCCACTAATATAGGAGAAAAATTAGAAAATATGAGCATAAGTAACTGCCCTTTTTACCAATTAGCCCAAATTTTTTTTTATGCCAGATAAATTGAAGATGAAATTCTAAGCCTGTTCTTATTGCTCCATGAGTATTTACGCAATATCGGGTGAGTAATTTTCAAGTATTTCTTTAATCTTATGCAGAAATTTTCCGGCAAGGGCGCCGTCAATTACCCGGTGATCGTAACTCAATGAGAGAATCATGATCTGTCGGATTGCAATCACGTCACCATCGGGTGTCTCTAAAACTGCCGGAGTCTTTCTCACTGCCCCTGTTCCAAGAATTGCAGCCTGCGGCTGATTAATTATTGGTGTTCCTGCAAGGTTATTGTAGCTGCCGAAGTTTGTAATGGTAAATGTACCTCCCGTAATTTCATCAGGTTTCAATTTATTGTTTCTGGCCCTATCGGCAAGGTCATTCACAGAACGTGCAAGGCCTGTGAGATTTTTCTCATTAGCGTTTTTAATTACAGGTACTATAAGATTTCCATCAGGCAGTGCTGTAGCCATTCCAATGTTGATATTTTTCTTTTTAATAATATTTGTTCCATCAACTGAAATATTTACCATCGGATATTCGTACAGTGCTCTGGCTGCTGCATCGACAAATATGGGTGTGAGTGTCAGTTTCTGACCTTCAGCTGCAAGAAATTTTTCCTTATATGAATTTCTCCAGTTCATGAGACGTGTTACATCGGCATCAATAAAAGAAGTTACATGGGGTGAAGTCCTTTTCGACATAACCATATGGTCAGCAATAATTTTACGTATCCTGTCCATGGGAATAACTTCATCCTCACGGGTCACAATAACAGCTGCCTTTTCCACAGGTTCAGGCTTTACCGACTCTGTTATCTTTTCAGGTTCAGCACTGATTTTCGGGCTTTCAATAATTTTCAAAATATCATCCTTTGTTATTCTGCCATCCATCCCGGTGCCGGATACTTTGTCGAGTTCTGAATAGCTTATCCCTTCTCTGGCTGCAATGCTTCTGACAAGAGGAGAAATGAATTTTCCGGAAGGTGTCCGGTTCTTCATATTATGAGAAACCGACTCAACCTCATTCTTTTCCTGTTTTACAGAATCAATAGTTTCACGTATACGTTCAACCTCCTTTTCAACTTTAATCGCGTTCTCCTTTGTCTGTATTATATCATTTTCAATTATGGCCAGGATATCCCCAACTTTGCTGACAGTACCCTCTTTTGCGATTATTGAAACAATTGTACCTGCAGTGGGTGCCGGAACCTCAGAATCAACTTTGTCGGTAGCTACCTCAACAAGGGGATCATCTTCATTGACCTTCGAACCTTCGGCGACAAGCCATTTGTTGATTGTTGCTTCGATTACGCCTTCTCCCATTGCCGGTAACAAAATATTCATCCTTGCCATATAATTCTTATTTTATGTTATTGTATGCAATTGTATTTTATTATTTTCCTTTGAATATTAAGTGTCATAATTACACTAATTCGCCAAACAGGTACACCAGATATTAAATTTACAAATAAATATCCTTAAATACTAAACAAGCGGATTCTATAAATGTTTCAGAGATCCATTAAAGGTTGAAACAATTAACATGGCTATCCTGTATTGAAAAGATCAGATTCGGATGAGAATTCTGAAATAACGCCTTATGAGTGCAATTCCCTGTCTGAAGTATATTGCGGGTATTGCAAGTGAATAAAGAGGATTGAAATTTTCTGCATTCCGCTTTCTAATAAAAATGATCATTGCCCTGTAAAAATGATGAATATCCGTATAATTATCTCTGCATGTGCTTTTTCCTTTGAAGTGAACTATCCGGACCTCAGGGAAGTAATAGTTTTTATATCCTGCTTGTAATAATCTGTAACTCAAATCTATATCTTCACCATACATGAAATATTCTTCATCAAGGAGCCCTGTTTTGTTCAGTGCCTCCCTGCGGATGAACATAAATGCTCCGGATATTACTTCAGATCTGGATGTTTCAAAACTGTTAATGTGCGATAAATAGTATTGGTTAAAAATTGAGGACCGGGGGAAGAGCCTGGAGAAACCGAATATTTTAAAGAAAGCAGATTTAAGGGTGGGGATAGCCCTTTTTGATTCAGGCAGGAATTTACCTTCGCCATCGACCATTCTCACTCCTAAAGCTCCCGCATCAGCGTGTCTGTCCATGAAATCAATACTTTTGGAAAAGGCCTCTTCTTCAACCAGGGTATCAGGGTTCAACAACAAGAGGTATTTCCCTTTTGCCTGATTGATAGCCTGATTATTTGCAGCTGAAAATCCTGGATTGAAGTTATTGATAATGAGCCTGACTTCAGGATACTCTTTCCTTACCATATCAACTGAACCATCCTGTGAATTATTGTCTACAACAAATATCTCACAATCAATCTGTTCGGATGCTTTAATAACCGACAATAAACTTTGTTTCAGAAAATCCCTGACATTATAGCTGACAATAACAACCGACAGTTCCATACTGTACTTATTAGCTTGTCAGTTCATCTGCTATGACCTGTGATAATCGCTTAACGCCTGTTTCAATCTCATCGTAATTTGAAAAGGAGAAGTTAAGCCGAATGGTGTTGCGACCTGAATTGTTACAGAAGAATGTTGAACCAGCCACGAATGCTACATTCTTCTCAATAGATTTTTTGAATATTATATCCACATCAAGATGTGCCGGAAGTGTCAGAAAAAGGAACAGACCACCCTGTGGTTCAGTCCATTTTACACCCTGAGGCATATATTTGCTAAAACATTTAAGCATATGGTTGCGTCTTTCACGGTAAAGATCAATAGTCTTCTTTATGTTTACCTCAAGGAGCCCCTTTTCCATATATCTGGCTAATATCTTCTGTACAAACGGGGATGTACAAAGATCTGCTGTCTGCTTGGCCATCACAATCTTATCGAGAATTACAGGATTTCCAATTACCCAGCCCACCCTGAATCCGGGAGCGAATATCTTGGAAAAAGTACATAGAGTGATAACCCTTCCGGTTGTATCCAGTTCATTCATAAGCTTCTGAGATTCACCTTCAAACCGTACTTCTCTGTAAGGACTGTCTTCAACTATAAGCAGATCATACTTTTCTGCGATCTCAATTATTTTACGACGTCTTGATTCAGGGAGAGTTATTCCCGCCGGATTCTGAAAATCGGGTATTACATAAATGAACTTGATTTTCCTCCCGAGACTCTGCAGGGTTAAGATAGTCTCTTCCATTTCATCGGGTTTTATCCCCTCTTCGTCCAGTGGGATACCTTTCAGTTTTGCTCCATATACAGAGAAAGCATTCAACCCCCCAAGATAGGACGGGAGTCCGCAAATAATATAATCGCCGGGATCGATAAATATCCTGCCGATCAGGTCGAGGGCCTGTTGTGACCCGGTCGTGATTATCAGGTTTTCCATTCCAATATTCAATCCCTGTCTGTTATGTCTGTCAACAAGCATTCTTCTCAGTAACGGATCTCCTTCGGTTGTTCCGTATTGCAGTCCGTCAGGTCCGTTATGTTCAAGAATCTCAAGAGTTATCTCCTTAAGATCTTCCACCGGAAAAGTTTCCGGAGCAGGTAATCCTCCGGCAAAAGAGATCATTCCTGGTTTCTGGAGATGCTTCAGGATTTCTCTGATTACGGATCGCTTCATGCTTTTTCCTGATGCCGAGAGGAATTTTTTTATTGAAGTTATCATTGATGATATGGATTTCTGTTGTTGATTGCACGCCCGAGAGTGATTTCATCAATATATTCGAGTTCATCACCAATAGCTACGCCACGTGCCAGAGTAGTCAGAATTATGCTGTAACTGTTAAGCCTTTTATAGAGATAATAGTTAGTAGTGTCTCCTTCCATTGTGGTGCTCAATGCAAAGATTATCTCTTTTATGTCCCCTGATTTAACCTTTTCCTCAAGACTGTCGATTTTAAGATCCGACGGACCGATTCCGTCAACAGGTGATATAATTCCTCCGAGAACATGGTAAACTCCTTTAAACTGACGCGTGTTTTCGATTGCCATTACATCCTGTATGTTCTCTACCACGCAGATAACTGTTTTATCCCTGGTTTCATCCTTACAGATATTACATATTTCAGTGTCGGACAGGTTATTACATATCCTGCAATAATGGATATCACTATGCAACCTGATTATACTCTCCCCGAATTTCCTGACCTCGCCGGGATCTCTCCTTAAGAGGCTCATCACCAGCCTGAAAGCAGTTTTCCTCCCAACGCCCGGCAGCGAAGCAAATTCGTTAACAGCATTTTCCAGCAACCTGGAAGGAAATTCCGTATAACTCATGGCAGAAATATTTCAGACAAAATTAGTTCAATTTTCCGGTGTTATTAAAGCTTCCGGGAATTTTTTGCCTTCCATACTTTTTCTTATTCTTGTATATTAATTTTATATTTTATGTCTCCACTGGTTATTCTTGGTATTTTCCTGCTTTATACAGTTATTCTTTTTACTGTTACATGGTTTACGGCACGTAAGGCTGACAGTCAGTCATTTTTCATAGGTAACAAAGCCTCCCCCTGGTTTGTCGTTGCTTATGGAATGATCGGTGCATCGCTCTCCGGAGTAACGTTCATGTCAGTCCCGGGCTGGGTAAAAGATACTCAGTTCAGTTATATGATAGTTGTGTTCGGGTATCTCTTCGGTTATTTTGTAATTGCCCTTGTACTTCTTCCTCTGTATTACAGACTTAAGCTTACTTCCATTTACACTTACCTCGATCAGCGTTTCGGTTTCTGGTCGTATAAAACCGGTGCAGGATTTTTTATCTTATCAAGGACATTAGGCGCTTCTTTACGTATGTTCCTGGTCATAAAAGTTTTGCAGATTTTCGTTTTTGATGCCTGGAATATTCCGTTCTGGGTAAATGTTCTGGTATTTATAATCCTGATCATACTTTATACAATGAAGGGAGGTATCAGAACCATAATCTGGACAGATACCCTGCAGACAACATTTATGCTGCTTGCCGTTGTTCTCTCAGTAATCTATATAAGCAAAGATCTGGATATATCTCTTCCTAAATTAATTTCAACAGTAAAGGATAGTTCTGTTTCCAGAATGTTTATTACCGACTGGCACCACGAAAGATTTTTTCTGAAACAGTTCTTCAGCGGAATGTTTATTACTATAGTTATGACAGGATTAGACCAGGAGATGATGCAGAAAAATCTCAGTTGCCGGAATATTAAAGAGGCTCAGAAGAATATGTTCACCTTCAGCGGAATTCTGGTTTTTGTAAACCTTTTATTCCTGTTTCTGGGAGCCCTCTTACTTATTTTCGTAAATACCAAAGGTGTTCATGTTGTATCGAGTGATGATATTTTTCCAGTTGTCGCTATTCGCTACCTTGGTCCGATGGCCGGTGTGGTTTTTCTAATAGGTCTTATATCGGCTGCATTTCCGAGTGCCGATGGAGCTCTGACCTCTCTGACAACTTGCGTGAGTATTGACTTTCTGGGTCTCGATCGCCGAGAAGGTGTTACTGAACGGATGAAAACAAGGATAAGGTATGCCGTACACCTTTCAATTGCGCTGGTATTTTTTATCAGTGTACTGATATTCAGTACGCTGAATGATAATGCAGTCATTGACAAGCTTTTTACAATTGCTGGCTATACCTATGGCCCATTGCTTGGCTTGTATTCTTTCGGACTTTTCACAAAAAGAATTCTGAAAGACAAGGTAACTCCGTTCATTGCGCTGTTGTCACCATTGATATGTTTCTTTCTGAGTAAATATTCAGTTGAGTTATTGAATGGTTATAAATTTGGATTTGAATTGCTGCTTCTTAACGGATTACTGACCTTTATCGGATTATATCTTTTCAGCAGGAAACCATCTGCTGTTTGATTCCCTGTAGAAAGGAAGTCTTGACTTGTACAGTCGCTTGATTGAAAGGACGTTATACTCAAACTTACTTTAATGTCTGTTTATTGCCAGTCACCAGGCCAGGTCTTATTTACGATAAAAAGTGCATAATAATTACAATTATGCCAGATGTGATCATCCTGTTTGACTTTTTATATACGGGCTAACCCGGCAGACTACTGATTGTTTAAAGGCTGGCCTGTATCTTCAGGTTCTTCAGGGACTTCTTTTTTCGGAATAACTCTGATCTTTTTATACGGGATATTCCAAACGATAAAATAACTGATCGCAGTACTGAATCTGTTTCCAGCATTGCCAAACCCGGGTAAATATATCGGTTTCAGATCTTTACCTGTGCTGGTATACAGCAGCATCCTAACGCTTATTGTCCATCCTATACTGAAATTTCTGAAAATCTCAGCCCTTACTCCGGGAGATGCTTCAATGAAATGTCCCCAGTTAATCCTTTTAGCTATTGAAGAATTAGTTATACCCCAGTAAGAACTATCCTGAAATGAAGGAACTTCTGATGAAAATCGGCTAATTCCGTA
Organism: uncultured Bacteroidales bacterium; assembly: GCA_963760915.1. Lineage (GTDB taxonomy): Bacteria > Bacteroidota > Bacteroidia > Bacteroidales > VadinHA17 > LD21. Next base: position 26,575 of record CAVXEU010000003.1, read on the forward strand.
TCTCAATCCTATACCTGCCCAGTATTTACCAAGAGATTTTTCAGGTTTAAGCAGATTAAAGTCAATGCCGGTACGAAAAAATATACCTTTATTTAGATAACTGTAATTGTATTGCGAAAATTTATAGTCAAGATATCCGGCAGCCAGGACGACTGAGCGTTTTTCATTCAGATCGGCTGATATATATCCCTCGGTGTTCAATATATTCTTATCAGAAAAATATATTGCAGGACCTGACACCTCAAGCCCGACCTTTATCTTTAACGGAATGTCAATAGTGTCCTGTGCATAGACCATTCCCTGGATGCTGCAAAGAATCAACAGAAGGCTAATAAAATATGCGGATATTCTCCTCATTGATTGTTGTAATATTTCGCTTGGCTATGTATATATTAATAATTGCATGTTTTGTAAAAATACGGTCTGTATCAAGATTATGATAAAACGTATAACCGCATTCTTTCGAAATAAGATGAGGGAAATTTGTATACCGGAACTCAACGGTATCAGTTTTATCATTAATTTTAATAATGAATACGGAGCTTTCTGCGGAGGAATTCAAAGGAAGCCTGGCCGGTTGAACATTTTGTCCGGCATCATACAATTTATCGTTTTCCATGTTCAGCCCATAAATAGTCAGGCTGTCGGGTGCCAGAAGCTTCCCTGTGGCATTCTCATAAAAGGATGCCTTAAGGAATGCTTCAGTATCCTCGTAGCAGGACTGTGGAGTACATGAAAAAACCAGCAGAAGCAGTCCTGTTATTGTTATTATACGTACTGAGGGAACAAAATTTTTCATTATCCGGATGAAAGCCTCAAAATTACTAAAATTTGTCTCCTGTACAACAAACCGGTTCACATGTGGAATGAGATCAGAATTTCGGAAGGTTCTTCATTATGCCATTTATTCCGTTCCTGATCCTGGATAATACATTAATGTCTTTTTCACCGTTAAAATAGATAGATGAAATGATGTCTTTATATTCTCCGGAAAGATAATTTCGTTTCAGCTTAAGGGTAGGTGACAATTCTCCTGTCTGTGGAGTCCACTCCTCGGTTACCAGGCGGAATCTTTTAATCTGCTCGAACTCGCCAAGGGATTTGTTAACCTCCCTAACCTCCTTATTGAACCGGTCAATGACTTCCTGTTGTTCTATGAGATCACTATTATCCCTGTACTGAATCTTATGAATTGAGCACCAATCATGAAGAAAGGTAAAATTCGGAGACAGCAGGGCACTGGCAAACTTTTGATTCTCGCCTATTACCATTGCCTGTTCAATAAAGAACGATTCTTTAAGTTTGTTTTCAATTATCTGCGGTGCTATGTATTTTCCGGCTGAAAGTTTAAACATCTCTTTCTTTCGGTCTGTGATCCTGAGAAACTTCCCCTCCTCAATCACACCAATATCACCTGTGTGCAGCCATCCTTCCCCGTCAATCATCTCCGCAGTCAGATCAGGTGCTTTATAATAGCCCATCATCACATTCTCACCCCTGCACAGGATTTCACCATCTTCAGCAATCTTGACTTCAACACCCTCTATAACTGGTCCGCATGTTCCGAATCCTATTTCATCTATCCTGAAAGGATTGACTGCAATAACCGGAGAAGTCTCTGTGAGACCGTAACCCTGGATTACAGGTATTCCTGCCGCCCAGAAGATCTTTTCCAGCCGCGATTGAAGTGCGGCTCCTCCCGAAACAAGAACCTGCAGTTCTCCTCCAAGCGCTTCCTGCCATTTGCTGAATATCAGTTTTCTGGCAATTTTCAGACGGAATTTATAAAATTGTGAGTTCCCCCTTAGTCTGAATTTAAGGCCCAGATTTACAGCCCAGAAAAAAATCTTCTTCTTAAGCCAGGGAAGATTGCGTCCCTTGCCAATAATATTGTCGTATATTTTTTCAAGAAGACGTGGAACTGTATTGAAAATATGTGGCTTTATCTCTTTAACAGTCTCAGAAACAGTTCCCATATTTTCAACATAATAAATGCTGATACCCTTAAATTGAAAATGGTAATTTACCATGCGTTCATAAACATGACAGAGAGGAAGGAAGCTGATTGCCCTGTGTCCATAGCCCAGATGATGGGCTTTTGATGTGGTAATAGCATTTTTCACCAGGTTATTGTGCGAAAGCATAACACCTTTTGAATTTCCGGTAGTACCCGAAGTGTATATAATTGTCACCAGATCTTCAGGCTTTATACTGTCTTTTATTCTGGCGAGTTCATCAGCGAATTTATCTGCATTCTTCCTGCCGGTTTCAATAATTTCATCAAAAGCTTTTACCCCATCTATACTGTCAAATGAAAATATATCCCTGAGCCCCTGTATTTTACCGGCAACAGGGCTAACCTTATTGTATATAGTTTTATTGCCCAGAATAATAAGCTTTACCCCTGAGTGTTCAAGTATATAACCATATTCGTCAGTACTGATAGTCGGGTAAATGGGTACGTGCACCAGTCCGGCCTGGGCAAGTCCCATATCAACAAAATTCCATTCAGGCTTGTTCCCGCTTATAGTTGCAACCTTATCGCCTTTGGTATATCCCATAGCCAGCAGACCATAACTTACCCAGTTAACGTAATTACTTACATCCTCAGTGGAGTAGGTTATCCAATCTTTATCTTTTTTCCCGCCATACATATCGTTACGGGGATAATTTTCAAGATTCCACCGGATGATGTCAAATGTTCTTCTAACTTCCATCAGAAATACAGATTAATTATTTAACAAGTCTAGTAATTTTTTCGAACAAAAAATAGTACTATAAATATCATTTCTTAACCTGTACGGTAAGTATCATATAATAAGCATATTACAAAACATATGTTTTATAATATATTTCGACTGAAATAATATTTCAGATCCGGTCCGTATTTTCAGGATTTTTCCAGCAACGCGGCTGCCCGGGCGAGGGCACGATTTATCCCTTCGGGGTTTTTACCACCGGCTGTAGCCAGAAATGGCTGACCTCCGCCACCTCCGTTAATTTCTCCGGCAATCTCTTTAATAATATTAACTGCACTTATACTTCTTTCTTTTACAAGATTGTCGCTTACCATTACCAGGAGGCCTGCTTTTCCGCCAGTTTCTGAGCCGATCACCAGAACAGTATTATCAGAAGAACTACGTATCTGATAGGCAATGTTTTTTAAAACTTCAGGTGATTCAGTATCGATCTTTCCTGATATGAATCTGATATTGTTTATTATCTCAGATTTTTCAATTAATTCTTTCATCAGTCCGGATGCCCACTCTACCTGATATTTTTCAACAGTTTTTTTAAGAGATGAATTTTCAGAAATGAGTTTCTCCACACTTTCAGTAATGCTTCCTGTTGTTTTCAACATCATGGCTACTTCATCAAGTATACCGATTTTATCATTAATGTATTCTTCGGCTTTCAGGGCAGTTACAGCCTCAATCCTTCTTATTCCTGCAGCTATTGCTCCTTCTGAAATTATTTTCACCAGTCCGATGCTCCCGGTAGCTTCAACATGGGTGCCACCGCATAACTCGATCGATTTTCCAAACTCAACTACTCTCACTGTATCTCCGTATTTTTCTCCGAACAGAGCCATAGCTCCCATAGATTTTGCTTGTGACATTGATACACCTGAGGTTATTTTCCTGCTATGATTTTCCCTGACCAACTTATTTACGAGCTTCTCCACTTTTTGTATCTCCTCGTGGCTCAGTTTACCGTAATGGCTGAAGTCGAAACGCAGACGTTCGGGTGTGACAAGTGAGCCTTTTTGCTCAACATGATCTCCCAGAATGGTCCGCAAAGCATAATGAATCAAATGGGTAGCTGTGTGATTATTTGCAGTCATAAGGCGTTTAGCGGTATCAACTTTTGCTTTGTATGGCGCTGAGGGATCCGAAGGCATTTTATCTGCTATATGAATTATCAGATTATTTTCCTTAATGGTGTCAATAATGGTAATCACTTCATTTCCGGATTGCAGGACGCCCGTATCTCCTGTCTGACCACCTGATTCGGCATAAAAGGGTGTTTTGTCAAATACCAGCTGAAATTTCTCTTTCCCCTTGATTTTTATTTTCCGGTATTTGGAGATAAGGACTTCATCATCAGTTTTTTCATATCCTGTAAATTCGGTTCCCTCAATATCATTAATTACCGTCCAGTCAGACGTTTCAACTGATGCATCCTCGCGCGACCGTTCCTTCTGGTTTTTCATCTCATCCTCAAATCCCGGGATATCGAGATGCATATTATTCTCTTTAAGAATGAGCTGTGTAAGATCGACTGGAAAGCCAAAAGTGTCATACATTTCAAATGCTATTTTCCCTGGCAGGACATTTCTGTTCTGCTGTCTTAATTCTATGATCATTTTCTCCATCATCTTCAGACCCTTTCCGAGTGTCTTGAGAAATGCCGTCTCCTCCTCATATATTATTCTGGCAATCTGGTCTTTTCCCGATGTAAGTTCGGGGTACTGGCTTCCCATGGTCAGTGAAAGAGCCGGAACAAGCCTGTAAATAAAAGGTTCCTCAATTCCAAGGTTGTTATATCCATATCTGACTGCCCTGCGCAGGATCCTCCTTATAACATATCCTGCCTTATTATTTGAAGGAAGCTGCCCGTCTGCAATGGAAAATGACACAGCTCTGAGATGATCGGCAATAACACGTAAGGCGATATCCCATTTTTCATTTACTCCGTATTCCTTCCCTGTGATAGCAGATATCTCCTTTATAACTGACTGGAAGATATCGGTTTCATAATTTGATTTTTTCCCCTGGACAACCATACATAGCCTTTCAAATCCCATTCCTGTATCCACGTGCCTTGAGGGAAGCTGTTCAAGAATCCCGTCGGAGCGGCGGTTATATTGAATGAATACAAGGTTCCAGATCTCAATAACCTGGGGATGGCCTTTATTTACCAGGTCCCTTCCGGGTGTTTTTTCCCTCTCGGAATCATCACGAATATCGATATGTATTTCAGAGCATGGGCCACACGGGCCGGTATCGCCCATTTCCCAGAAGTTGTCCTTTTTTGAACCCTCCAGAATACTGCCTTCGGGATCAGTAAAGCATTTTTCCCAATAACCATAAGCTTCATCATCACGAGGTACATCATCCTCTCTGCTGCCTTCAAATATTGTTGCATAAAGCCGGTCCTCAGATATTCCGAGTTTTTTAACAAGAAATTCCCAGCTCCACTCAATTGCTTCTTTTTTAAAATAATCACCAAAAGACCAGTTCCCAAGCATCTCGAACATTGTATGATGGTAGGTATCATGTCCAACTTCCTCAAGATCATTATGTTTACCTGATACTCTCAGGCATTTCTGTGAATTTGCCACTCTTTTTTCTGAAGGTTGCTGATTGCCCAGGAAGATGTCTTTGAACTGGTTCATCCCGGCATTTGTAAACATAAGTGAAGGATCATTTTTGACCACCATCGGAGCAGACGGTATAATAGTATGACCTTTTAACCGGAAAAAATCAAAGAAGAATTGCCTTAGTTCCTGTGCCTTCATTTTAATAATCATTGAGTTAAGTAAAAATAAGTGATTTTTGGCTTGTAAAAGTAATTTATTTGATTTAGATTTGCCGGGAACCTAAAAAAATTAACAAAAAACAACCGCCTGTTGTTACGAAACCGGAAATATGTCCTTGATTTATCAGATCTGCAGTATAAGCAGGTAAGGTTGCCCAGGAGAGTAAAATTCTTTCGATACTTTTTGTGGTTTTCTGCCTCCGTTATAGTTGCACTGCTTTATGGTACCTTTTTTGAGAAAACATTTGGTTCTCCCAAGGAGAGGATATTAAAGCAGCAGGTTGAAAACATGAAGCTCCAATATGCCCTTATAGGTCGTGAGATAGATAATTCGGTTGCTTCGTTGACCAGTTTCAGACTCTCCGATGACAGACGCTACCGTCCGATACTGGACATGGATACAGTGCCAGAATCATACAGAAAGGCAGGTTACGGAGGTGTTGACAGATTCCGTGATCTTAGCGGATACATGAATTCGGATCTTCTTATATCATACCGGTCAAAGATAGAAGGTATGAAGAATATGGCTACAGTTCAGAAAGAATCCTACAAAACAATAGCTGAAAGAGCTGCTGAGTGGAAAAGGGAAATGGATCACTTTCCGGGGATAAGTCCTGTAAGTGTAAAATTCCGGCTTGGCGACGGTTATAAATTCCGTGCTATTCATCCGGTACTTGGAGTCCCCAGGATGCACAATGGTCAGGATTTTGAAGTTCCTTACGGAACAGAAGTGTATGCAACAGGAGACGGTACAGTTGTTGAATCGGGATGGAATTCGGGAGGGTTCGGAAATTGTGTTGTGATAGACCATGGGTATGGTTATCAGACTGTATACGGGCACCTCAGTTCAATTAAAGTTCCCAAAGGATTGAATGTTAAAAGAGGGGATGTGATAGGTATAAGCGGAAGTACCGGGCAATCTACCGGACCTCACCTTCATTATCAGGTTGAGCAATCCGGAAAGCACGTTAATCCCATTAACTTCTTTAATAATGATATGAGTTTTGAGGAATATAGTGAAATGATTCAGGCATTCGAAGCAAATTCAAAATTCAGATAATCTCTCCACCTCAGTTCGATTCTGTTCTTCTGAAAATTCATTTTTGTACTTCATTAATTGTTTTTTGATAATTGATTATCTTTGTCAGGTTATGCCACGAACAAAATATAAATTTAATCCGGATTCTCTGAGTTTTGATAAAGTCAGACTTGGGGTAAAAGCTCTGTTCCTCAGGTCGTTAGCTTACTTAACCGGATCAGTAATTATTGCATTGGTTTATTGGCTGCTTTTTGCTTCATTCTTTGATTCTCCAAAAGAGAAAGCTCTTAAACGAGAGGTGGAGCAGATGACTATTCAATATGATCTGATTCACAGGGATATGGCTAATATTGAAAATGTTCTTGATGATCTTCAGAAAACTGATGATAATCTTTACCGGACTATTTTTGAAGCGGAGCCGATACCATCTGCTCAGAGAGAAGGAGGTATTGGTGGAGTTAACAGATATGAATCGCTGGAAGGTTACAACAATTCAAAACTTGTAATTGAAACGGCTAACAGACTCGATAAAATACGCAAGAAGGTTTATGTTCAATCAAAATCATATGATGTTTTGATTAATCTTGCCACTAATAAGGAAGACATGCTGAAGGCAATTCCGGCAATTCTTCCGATATCAAATAAAGATCTTACCCGGACCGCATCCGGCTTCGGACTAAGAGTTCATCCTATTTATAAAATTTCGAAGTTTCATTATGGAATGGATTTTACAGCACCTGCAGGTACAGATATATATGCGACCGGTAATGGTACTGTTACAGAAGTATTACCCTCAAAAAGAGGATTAGGTAATCATATAATTATAAATCATGGATTCGGTTACACCAGCATTTACGGGCATCTCAGCGCTTTTAATGTAAGAGTGGGTCAGAAAGTCCAGAGGGGCGATGTTATCGGATATGTTGGTAATACAGGTACCTCAGTTGCAAATCACCTTCATTATGAAATAAAGCTGAATGGAACTAATGTTGATCCGGTTAACTATTACTTTGAAGATCTTACACCTTCTGAATATGAAAGAATAATTGAGATTGCTTCTAAAACCGGTCAGTCTTTTGATTAGGCTTTTTATACATTAATATGAAGAGATCGGTTAAACTGATATTCAGATCCATATTATTATTTAGTAGTTTGTCGGCAGCGATTCCTGTATTTTCACAGGTTCCTGATTCTACAGTACACTGCGATACATCTTTCATCAATATAAAAGCTTTGTTAACAGGACGGGATTCCCTGATGTTACTTGATTCATCTTTATTAAAAATTAAAGTGAATATATCTGGGCCGGATTTTAGTCTTGTCAGGGATTCATCTTTCAAATACAGAACAGTGGTTATTACCGGGGTTGGAGATATTATGCTGGGATCTTCGTTCCCTTCATCAAATTATCTTCCTCCATATGATAATCCGTTTCTTTTATTAAAAAGTGTATCAGATACACTTAATTCGTCAGATATTACATTCGGTAATCTGGAAGGTTCATTCCTGAATGAAGGGGATCCTGCCAAGAAGTGCAAAGACACAACTTTGTGTTACCTCTTCAGGATGCCTGAAAAATATGTTTCAGCTCTCACTGCTGCAGGTTTTGATATCCTGAGTCTTGCCAATAACCACTTTGGTGATTTTGGACTTACTGCGAGGATCAGGACTAAAGAAATTCTGGATTCAGTCGGAATTAATTATGGCGGACTACTTGAGCATCCCTATTCAATTTTCAGGAAAGATTCACTGACATACGGTTTTTGTGCTTTTGCGCCAAATGCAGGTACTGTTAATATAAATGATATTGAAAAAGCAGGAGAGATTGTGAAAATGCTGTCTGATACATGCGATATCGTTATTGTCTCATTTCATGGAGGAGCAGAAGGGGCTGAGTTCCAGAATGTTCCAAAGACAGATGAAATATTTCATGGTGAAAACCGCGGGGATGTTTATAAATTTTCACATGCCATGATTGACAACGGAGCCGATATTATTTTTGGTAACGGGCCACATGTGACCCGTGCAGTTGAGGTCTATAAAGACAGATTCATAGCTTATAGTCTGGGTAACTTTTGTACCTATGGCAGGTTCAACCTGGCTGGCCCAAACGGGCTGGCTCCGATTTTAAGGATCAACGTTGATACATCCGGAAAATTTCTGTCGGGAAAGATCATTCCGGCTTTTCAACCGTGGCCCGGGGGGGTTGAGATTGATAAAAGCAGAAGGGTTATTAACAAGATACGTGATCTTACTGCAACTGATTTTCCGGATGCGGTAGTCAAAATTTCTGATGAAGGTGAAATCACTTATAAGTAAATGCTATGCCATACAAGGAAAAAAAGATTGAAAAACTCTATTATTCTATAGGGGAGGTAGCTGAAATGCTTGATGTACCAGTATCGACAGTCAGATTCTGGGAGAACGAGTTTGATGTTTTGAAACCCATGAAAAACAAGAAGGGGAACAGATTGTTTACACCTGCAGATATAAAGAATCTTAGGATAATACACCATCTGTTAAAAGAGGAGGGGATGACTCTTTCAGGTGTAAAAAAGAAACTGACAGTAAAGTGGGAGGATACGGATTACAAGTTTGAGATAAACGAATCTCTGCTGAAAATCAAATCCATGCTGCTCGACATAAAAGATAATATGTGATTTTTTTGTTTCATATCAAATTGCCCGTATACCCTGGTTAAAATATCGATCTTGCTCTGAGAATTTCAGAGAAGAAAGTGAGAGGCATAAAGAAAAATAGCGATGAAGTTAAAAGAGCTCTGTTCATATCTCGATTCTGCAATACCACTGGCATTTCAGGAAAGTTACGATAACTCCGGGCTACAGGTGGGAGTACCCGATAAAGAAATATCATCAATGCTTCTTACCCTTGATGTCACCGAAAAGGTTATCGATGAAGCGATTGAGTATAAATGCGATGCGGTTTTGTCTCATCACCCGTTGATATTCAACGGTATAAAAAGACTATCAGGTAACACCTTCACAGAAAAGATATTATACAAAGCCATAAAAAATGATATTGCAGTTTATGCATCACATACAAATCTGGATATACTTAATAATGGAGTAAGCCGGAAAATGGCCGAAAAGCTTTCCCTGACGGAAATTCAGGTTTTGTCACCCCTGGAGAGAAGTTTATTGAAACTTGTCACTTATATACCTGAATCTCATCTTGATAAAGTAAGATATGCCTTGTTTGAAGCAGGTGCAGGAGTTATTGGCAATTATGACAAGTGTGGATTTACTGCTTCCGGAACCGGGAGCTTCAGGGCAAACCGGGAGGCACATCCATTTGTGGGCGAAAAGGGGAAGATCCATTTTGAGAATGAGATAAGGTTTGAAACAGTAATGTACAAACATCTGAAAGACAAAGTGATAACTGTGCTTCTTGATGTACATCCCTATGAAGAAGTTGCTTATGATGTTTTTACACTGGAAAATAAAAATTTCGAAGAAGGTTTGGGGTGTGTTGGTGAGCTAAAGAGTGGAATGAAAGAAGATGAATTTCTGAAACTTGTTGCGTCAGTTTTCGATGCAAAGGGTATCAGACATTCAGGATATTTGGGAAGAACTGTTCGTAAAGTTGCACTCTGTGGAGGTTCCGGAATTTCACTTCTGAAGAATGCTTTAAGTTCAGATGCGGATGCATTTATAACCGCTGATATAAAATACCATAATTTTTTTGATGCCGATAATAAGATTTTACTGATTGATATCGGCCATTTTGAAAGCGAAAAATTCTCAACAGAAATTTTATACGATCTAATTATCAAAAAATTCCCTAAATTTGCAGTCCGGTTTTCAGAAACGAATACGAATCCGATAAATTATTTGTAAAAATGGAAAAAGCAAAATCACATGAATCTGAAATTTCTGTAGAAGAAAGATTAAGAGCGTTATATAGTCTTCAGTTAGTTGATTCTGAGATAGATAAAATTAAAACACTCAGAGGCGAACTGCCTCTTGAAGTTCAGGACCTGGAAGATGAAATTGCCGGACTTGAGACAAGGTTGGGGAATCTTAAAGAAGAAGTTGTGAACCTTGAAAAATCGGTTTCCAAGAAGATAAATGAGATTGCTGATGCTGAAGCACTTATAAAAAAATATGAGGAACAGCAAAAGAACGTGAGAAATAACAGGGAATTTGATTCCCTTTCAAAAGAGATTGAATTTCAGAATCTGGAAATTGAATTGTACAATAAAAAAATCAAGGAATTTAATTTTCTGATTGAAGAGAAGAATCTTGTGATCACTGATTCCGAAGCTACTCTGGCCGATCGTAAATCGGATCTTGATAATAAAAAATCAGAGCTGGATGAGATTATCTCAGATACTCAGAAAGAGGAAGAAGGTCTGTACAAAAAGTCAGAAAAAGTTGAAGCTATAATCGAAGAGAGATTACTTACTGCTTATAAAAGAATTCGTTCCAACGCTCGTAATGGTCTGGCTGTTGTGCCTGTACAGAGAGATGCATGCGGCGGATGTTTTAATCAGATTCCCCCACAGAGGCAGCTCGATATTAAATCCAGGAAGAAGATTATCGTTTGTGAATACTGTGGCCGCATTCTGGTCGATGATGAAATAATAAAGGAAGGTCATCTATAGATGACCGTAACTAATAAATTAAGAAAGCTGATTCTGACCGAGTCAGCTTTTTTGTTATAAAGTTATTTTTATTTCATTCTCGGATTCTGATTTTGACAGACCTTCAAACCCTGACAGGAGTTGTTGATAGAGTTTTTTTTGAGATTGATCTTAGCCAAGTATTAGTATTAGTATAGGGGGAGACAAAAATTCCTAACTTTACATAAAAATTCACAACCATTTGCAATGACTAATGCTGAATTCAGAAAACAGATCTCGGAAGGGATTCCTTCAGAACTTCCATCACCAAAACCTTACGATTTTGGACTGAACCATGCACCAAAGCGAAAGGATATTTTAAACAGATCTGAAAAACGACTTGCAGTTAAAAATGCCCTCAGATATTTTCCTGAAAAGTTTCATAAGGTTCTGGCAAAGGAGTTTGCGGCAGAATTAGCTGCATACGGACGGATATACATGTACAGGTTCAAACCTGATTATGAGATCAGAGCGCGTCATCTTGATGAGTTTCCACACCGTTCCAGAAGTGCAGCCGGGATTATGCTTATGATATCCAATAATCTGGATAAAGCTGTTGCCCAGCATCCGGATGAACTGATAACTTACGGTGGAAACGGAGCCGTATTTCAAAACTGGGCACAATATCTTATCACCATGAAATATCTTTCTGAGATGACCTCCAATCAGACACTTGTTGTCTATTCCGGTCATCCTCTGGGACTGTTCCCATCTCATGATGATGCTCCGAGGCTTGTAGTAACTAATGGAATGGTAGTTCCCAATTATTCTTCACAGGATAACTGGGAGAAGTTTAACGCACTTGGCGTTTCACAATACGGTCAGATGACTGCCGGTTCGTATATGTATATCGGACCTCAGGGCATTGTACATGGAACTACAATTACATTACTCAATGCCGGCAGGATGATCAGCAAAAATGACAAAGGGCCTGGCGGGAAGTTGTTTGTATCATCGGGACTTGGAGGAATGTCAGGAGCCCAGCCAAAAGCCGCCGGTATTGCCGGTATCATTTCTGTGATTGCTGAGGTGAATCCGAAAGCTATTTGTATTAGGCTTTCCCAGGGTTGGGTCGATGAGGTTTTTTCAGATCTGGAGAAGCTGATTGTAAGAGTACGTAAAGCGAAATCAGATAATGAGATTATATCTGTTGCATATCAGGGGAACATAGTTGATGTCTGGGAGAAATTTGCGGATGAAAATATTTACGTTGATCTTGGTTCAGATCAGACTTCATTGCATAATCCATGGGCCGGAGGGTATTATCCAGCAGGATTGAGTTTTGAGGAATCAAACAGTATGATGGCAGATGATCCGGAAAAGTTTAAGGAAGCGGTTCGGGTGTCACTCCGCCGGCAGGTAGATGCAATTAACAGACATACTGAAAGAGGGACATATTTTTTTGATTATGGAAATGCCTTTCTGCTCGAAGCCTCACGTGCCGGAGGTGATGTTCTGAGGTCAGACGGGGAGTTCAGATATCCTTCTTATGTTCAGGATATTATGGGACCAATATGTTTTGACTATGGATTTGGTCCATTCAGATGGGTTTGCTGTTCAAACAGCCCGGCTGACCTTGAAGTAACTGATAATATTGCAACCAGAGTTCTGCTTGAGCTGATTGAAAAGTCACCCGGTCAGATTAAGCAGCAAATGGCTGATAATATTCACTGGATAAAAGAAGCTTCTAAAAATAATCTGGTTGTAGGTTCACAGGCGAGAATACTATATGCGGATGCTGAAGGAAGGATCGCTATAGCGGTCACCTTTAACAAAGCGGTTGGCGAGGGGATGATAACGGCGCCAATAATTATCGGCAGGGATCATCATGATGTATCAGGAACGGATTCACCATACAGGGAGACATCCAACATCTACGATGGTTCGAAATTCACAGCAGATATGGCTGTTCAGAATGTCATTGGAGATTCTTTCCGGGGTGCCACATGGGTTTCATTACATAACGGTGGCGGAGTAGGGTGGGGTGAAGTGATCAACGGAGGCTTCGGACTGATACTTGACGGCACCTTACAGACTGAGGAAAAACTAAGGATGATGCTTCACTGGGATGTAAATAATGGGATTGCACGGCGCAGCTGGTCGCGTAACAGTGCTGCTATTGATACATTGAAAAGGGAAATGGAAAAGACCGCGGGATTAAAGGTAACAGTACCATATATAGCAGATGATGAGATAATTGAAGAGGCAATGAAGGATTTGGACATTTAATATATCCGGTATTCTCAATCCTAGAATTTACCGTTATTCAGCATAACCAGCATACATTCATTTACAACTTCGATTCCTCTCTTTTTTGCCAATTCCTCGAGTTCGGGATTGGTTGTTCCTGGGTTGAATATTATTCTTTTGGGATTAACAGACATTATATAATCGTAATATTCTTTCTGGTTTTTGGCATTCATATACAAAGTTACAGTGTGAACCATCCCGATATCGTCAGGCATTCCTTTTCTTATGTTAATACCCCCAAGGTCAACATCTTTTCTTCCAATAGCAATAACCGGATAGTTTCTTCTCTGAAGGCTTCTGATAGCCTGATATGCAAACCTTGCAGGATTTGGGCTTGCTCCCAGGACCAGTGTAATTTTATCCATTTTCTTCGATTTTCATTACTGATCTTATAGAATTATTTGTTAAGAAGGACCACTGCAATAGCTATTATTCCCTCTTCTCTTCCCGTAAAACCAAGTTTTTCAGTCGTTGTCGCTTTAATAGTAATATTCTCGGGATCAGTTTCGACAATGGCAGATATAACCTTGCTCATATCATCAGTAAACTGAGATATTTTTGGTTTTTCAAGACAAATCGTGCTGTCAATATTAGTTATGCTGAATCCTTTTCCTTTTACGAGGGTAAAGGTTCTCCTGAGTAGTATCTTACTGTCGATATTTTTAAATTCTTTACTGGTGTCGGGAAAGTAATATCCGATATCTTTCAGTCCTGCTGCACCAAGAAGTGCATCACATATGGCATGCAGGAGTACATCTCCATCGGAATGGGCAACACATCCTTTTTCTGAAGGTATGTTAATACCTCCGAGCCATAATTTCAAACCTTTTTCAAGACGGTGAAAATCTATACCCTGACCAATTCTTATGCTCATCCCTTTGATCTGGTGGCATTCCTCAATGAATTAAAATCAAACGCGATGGAAAACCGCAGAGTGCGAGCCAGAGGATGATTCTGTGCCAATGGCATCAGATAGGAAAAATCGATAGTGAATATCTTCATTCTGAAACCTGCACCGGCAGTGAAGTATTTGCGGTTACCTTTGGTTTCATTCTCATTAAAATAGCCTCCCCTGATTGCGAACTGGTTATTGTACCAGTATTCAACTCCATAAGAGAATGTCAATTCGTGAAATTCTTCCTTAAATCCACCGGGAGCATCAAAAAATGACTGAAAGATAGCAACCGGAACAGCAACATTAGGATCTTTGCCTGCAATAATACTATCGGGATTAGTCTGGCTATAAATAGGGGGTGTCGGAACAAGCAGTTTGTTTATGTCGATTGTGGCAGTAATTTTATTATGCGAATCAATATCTATGGTAGCTGCTGAACCCAGACGCATATTCATTGGAATAAAATCAGAAGTCTGAGAGTCCGAATAACTCATTTTTGCTCCCAGGTTAGAGAAATTAAGACCGAAAGAGAGCTGCCCATCTTTGTTCAGAAGAGTAATGTCCTTTTGGTAATACCCCGAGATGTCAGCTGCAAATGATATTCCTGGCTTTGTAGCAACTCCTCCGGGGGCATAGGCTCCGCCAGTAAGGTTTGAATAAATGAATCTGAATGCAATACCTCCTGAAAGATGCTCGGCAAATATCCTGGAGTAACCAGCATCTAAAGCAAATTCATTGGGATTGAAAGTACGTTCCAGGTTCCCGAAATCATCGGTAAACGGGACAGCACCCAGGGAAGAATAGAGAAGACTGGCACTCAGTACCTGCTTGCTGTCCAGTCTTTTATATGCGGCCAGATATGCAATATTAATATCAGGTACCAGGTTCCTCAGCCATGGAGAATATGATATTCCGACACCACTCTCCCCGTCAATAAATGCAAATTTAGCAGGATTCCAGTGCATGCTGTAAACATCAGGTGATGTAGCTACTCCGGCATCGCCCATAGCTCCGGCTCTTGAATCGGGTGCAATTGTCAGGAAGGGAACAACTGTTTGAATTGCATTCAGTTCTCCGGTACTTTGCTGCGAAAAAAGATATGTATTACCAGACAGGACTGCCAAGAATAACAATATTCCAACTCTCTTTTTCATCATGCTAATTTTCATTATTCTACGATTTTACAAATATAAAACATTTTTTCAACCCTATTATTGTGCAATTGTCATAAAATGATCATACGACCTGATGCTCTTGCTGTTTCACCGGTTTGGGTTGTTACAGTAATCGTGTATGGATACATTCCTCTTCCGACTCTCTTGCCACCATCATCATTTCCATCCCAAATTATTGGAGGCAGAGAGTAACCTGATGAAAAAACTTTGGTGTTTATGACTTTTATCAGACTGCCATTCAGATTGAAAATATCAATTTTCACATCAAGCTCATTATCAGGCCTGTTGTGCCCGGCACTGATTCTAGTTTCGCCCGGAAACGGATTAGGATAATTAATGAGATTTTTTAATACGAACTTTCCGCCTGTTTCAACAAGAAATAATATCGATTCTTCAGATGAATTATTATAATTATCCCATGCCTTTAAAGTGAGTGTATGACTTCCTTCGCTCAATCCGGTAAGATTATATATAATCCTACCCTTCATGTAATTATCAAAATCATTAATATAATAATTATTCAGTACAAATGATCGGTTGGCGTCATTATCAATATATCCGGTAAGATCATGCCCGATACCCGATCCTGTGGTATTTACGCCTCCTTTATCTTCTATAATAGCCAGCAGTTTTGGATTAGTATCGGTTATACCACCATTTCTGAAAAGAGTATCGTTCATATAAAGTTTAATGTCTGGTCCGACAGTATCGTTAAGAGCTTTATCTTCAAAACCTCCGACAACTATATTGTTGAAACTCCCATTCATATCTTCTTTGCTGTTAAAGGCATAGTAACTGATCTTTCCTGTCCCGAAAGAATAATCTATGTCCCGTGGAACTATGAAAGTAAATTTGAATTTGCCATCTTTTGCCTTTGTCTGACCGCTGAAGAGAATGTTGTTCCTCATAAAAAATTCCATTGCAGGTCCGCCATCATTTGCAAGAGTTTTTATCTTTGCGGCTTTATCGAAAACCAGAGGCGAAACCACTCCATTAAAGGTTTCCATGATATTTCCACTCTGGTCTTCAACATGGCCGGTTATAGTTACCAGGGACAGGGCTTTAAGGCTGTCGATACTTTGGGAAATGGAGACATTATTGACCGAGTCGGTAATGACTTTTCCATGCCAAGGGTAAGCGAGTCTTAGTGCCGGATCTCCAAGCAGGGAAAAGTTTCTCTTATTTGGACCGTTGCCGGAATTGTTTTTTGCTAACCTTATAATATCGCCTAAACGCATAACATTTCCTGTTTCATCCAAATCAAATGCGAAATTGAAAATGTTCCTGTTCAGAAAATAATTCGGAGCCGAATAGACCAGCCTGGTTGTTGACATTAATGCAATAGCGCCGCCGTTTTTATTCAGAAGTACCAGTTCACCCGCTGAAGACTTGTTTGTCATTTCCTTTGTGGCAATATTGGTTTCAGTATCATCGAACCGGCTGAATTCGCATGTTGCCGTAATGAAAAGAGGAAGCTTTCCGTCGTTTATCCATGAGTTTATATCTTCAGTTTTAACTACTCTCTCATGAGCTAATCCTGTTTCGCTGCCATGCCCTACATAATTAAAAATCAG
Source organism: uncultured Bacteroidales bacterium (assembly GCA_963760915.1). Classification (GTDB taxonomy): domain Bacteria; phylum Bacteroidota; class Bacteroidia; order Bacteroidales; family VadinHA17; genus LD21. The sequence continues at coordinate 43,691 of CAVXEU010000003.1, forward strand.
GCAGCCTGAATTCATACGATCGTTTATTGCCTTATTTACATCAGGATAGGTCTGCCCGTTTGCAGTTGTTACCTGTTTGAATGCATCCAGATAAATCTTTTCCACATTATAGACAGGCACACTATCGTTAATAATGGTAGCGAGACCTTCCGCATCATTCATATGTGTATTGCCATCTTCATCATCGGCAGTAATGCAGATCACATTTTTCCAGTCACCCATATTGGCGGGGTTGAGGTATTTATTAATCTTAGTGATCATTATTCCGGCCTGTACTGTATCTGAAACTGGAAACCGGCCTATTCCGATATCTTCTGTTCCCTCAGCCTCCCCTTCGCCATCTTCGAGCAAACCGTAAAAATCATCTGATGTAAAAGAGGATACTACCACATTTGAGTTTTGTGACTGGTATGTAGGAATGAAATTCGGATTTTTAGGAGGGAGGGTTTTATTCTCATAGGACCCGTCACCAAAGAGCAAGAGATATTTGAGAGGGTGGATGCTGCCCAGCTGCTTCTGATACTTCATCCTTAAAAAATTTCTTATTGCAGCAATATCAGGAATGCCGCCACTGAATTCATTATATATCTGTTCTGTAGTTACAACAAGTGAAATAAGTCCGCTATTACCAGAATGAATAGCTGCAAGCTTCTCAGCATATGGCTTGAAAATAGGGTGAGTTACTATAATCATGTCAGCCGGATCCGATCCGTGAAGATCCTGGTTAGGAACGGCAACAGATTTTATTGTTGGAATTATTGCGTCAGAGAGGGTAAATGCGATAAAAGTTTTAAGGCTGTCGGTAGATGCTTTGAAAGTAAGGTTGTCGCCGGTTTTTAGGTATAAGATTTGCTTCGGGTACACAGGATCAGAAACATCCCATATAACCGGATCATTTATTGTGCTTTTGATTGAGAAAGAAGTTATTCTGCCCGGGGCTGCAGATTTTGAATCACAGTACTGCAAAAGTTTACCTGAGAAGCTGTTCAATCTTCTTCCCTGCAGTTTTACATAATCTATCCATCCTTTTGCACCAGTTTCGCTGTTATTATAAAATCTTATTTCGAATACGGGCGAAGTTGAGCCGGATTGGATAGTCCCGGCAGAGTCGGTGATCTGTGCGAAAGTTCCTGTATAGTCAAACATATTAACCGCCGGTACCTGAACACTTTTCTTAAGTGTCTCACCTTCATAGAGCCTGAACTGAACAGGTACTGAAGCCCTGCCTGCGACCCTGATATTACATTTTATATTTTCAGAAGTTATAAGGTCAGTAAAGCCCGGATTGATACTTATTCCTCTTATAGAAGAAATTGGTTCAAACCAATCCCTTCCTGATTTGATGAGATTTTCACTCTCAAGTTCGTGGATGAACAGAGCATCGGATTCCGATGATAAGTAGTTTGCCGGTAGTGCAGGTTCATCGTATTGGACTATCGTTTTTCCGGGAGATGACCCTGATGTGATGAAATAAAATGCAGTATCTGAATAATTGTGCCTGAGGAAATCGAAATTACCTGATGCTTTATTGTAGATCCATCGGTGGGGTGCCTTACCATAGAAAAGAAGATAATCGCCTTCGTTGAATATTCCATCTGAACCTGTTGAGATAAATATCGATAATTCTTTAAGATCATCCGGGGCGGAATTATTATTATAATATGATAATTGACCGGAATTGTTTCCAAAAATTCGTGGATCCGATGGATTGGAGAATCCAAGCTGTTTTAGCTTTGCATAATCAATCCTGTAAATTCCGTCAGCTGTTATTGCTATTCTGAACCAATCGCCCGTTGAAAGAACAGAATTGGAAGAATAGCTATTGCCGGATATCTGTGCACTCAGGTTAATTGATAAAAGCAGCAGAAAAAGTGGTAATATTTTTAGCAATTTTATCATTATTCCTGACAAAGATAGAAATGTGCTTTTTCTTTACTAACTTATTTCTTTTTTTTGTATCCTGATCAGGATTATAATAATAACGACATCACTACGTTGATATTGCTGTACTTCAAAGTATGTTAAAGCCAGTTTGTATTATTTTTACTTTCACTTTTATTATTACTGCTCATTCTTTCGGACAGGATACATATCCTCTGCCTGGTTATCAGACAGTATTGATGAACAACCCCGCTCTTTCAGGGAGTGAAGGAGATGGTATGTTACGGTTGTCATATCTCAATTTTTATCCTGGCAATAATTATAATCTTCATTCGGTATATTGTTCTTATGATTCATATTTTCCGGTTCTTCATGGAGGTGCCGGATTCTACCTTTCCGATGATTACCTTGGGGGGATTGTTAACGATATCAGGGGAGGATTATCGTATGCATATTTTTTACAGGCAGGTAAGGATCTTTTTATCAATGCAGGACTTTCGGCTTCTCTATATCACAGAGGTTATAATTTTGAAAGTGCTGTATTGCCCGATCAGATAGATCCCTTAGGAGGGATAACTCTAACTTCATCTGAAATCCTGTCTAATTCAGGACGAACAGTATTTGATATCGGGGCGGGTTTTCTTTTTATTAAAGGAAAAGTTTTAGGAGGATTATCAGTAACTCATCTGGCTGAACCTGATCTATCCGGAACTGGCTTTTCAGATGAAAGGTTAAGGAGAAAGTTTCTTATGCATGTATCAGGAGATATGAGTGTTAGTAAGTTACATAATCTGAAGTTGAGGCCTATCGGTTTTATTGTTGTTCAGGGAGTATTTGTATCTGCGGGTGCCGGAGCTGTCTTTGAAAGTAATTATCTGTCAATCAATTCTATATTACTGGGCAATAATGGGAAAAACATGAATATGCAGACAGGATTCTCATTTAAAGCCGGGAAAGTGAGTATTTATTACAATTATCTTTTTAATATTGCATCTGGAAACTTCATGATGCCATTATCGCTTCTTCATCAGACAGGGCTGGTATTTAGTTTAAATAATGTTGAAAAAAGAAATATAATTAAAACAATAAATTATCCTAAATTGTAGTTATATTTGATGAATAAAGATGTGTTTTACCGAAAAGAGTTATATTTGGGATTCTTAAAAGCCATAAAAATTAGGGAGTTATGTATAAATTCAGAGCCTTACCAATAGTTTTAATATCAGTGTTACTCTTCACTTCTTGTATTTTCAAGAAGAAGGGTGGATCGGAGGTATCTACCGCCACAGGCTGGAGGTATAATGATCCTGATAATGGTGGATTTGAAGTATCTCTTGGAGCTGAACAAAAAACAGGTCCGGGCCTGATCCTTATTGAAGGTGGACGGTTTACCATGGGCCAGGTACAGCAGGATGTGATGTTTGACTGGAATAATCAGCCAAGAACTGTCACTGTATCATCATTTTACATGGATGAAACAGAGGTTAAGAATGTTGATTACCGTGAATATCTGTTCTGGTTGCGCAGGGTATATAAAGACTATCCTGAAGTTTTCAGAAGAGCATTACCTGATACTCTGGTTTGGAGAAGTCCAATGGGTTTCAACGATCCCTATGTCCAATATTATTTCAGGCACCCTTCATATAATAATTATCCTGTTGTTGGTGTAAGCTGGGTAAAAGCGAATGATTTCTGTCTCTGGAGAACCGACAGGGTTAATGAACAGATACTTATTGATGAAGGAGAACTAAGTCCGGATCCAAATCAGCTGAATGAGAAAAACTTCAATACTGAAGCATATCTGGCTGGTCTTTATGAAGGAGTTACAAACCAGTTACGTGAAAGTCTTAATCCAAATCAGACCGAGCGAAGGACAAATTTTGAAGATGGAGTGCTTCTTCCAAGCTATAGGCTACCCACTGAGGCTGAATGGGAATTTGCTGCATATGCTCTCAGGGGAAATACTTATGATGAGAGGATATATGAAAGAAGGATTTATCCATGGGATGGCCATAATGTAAGAAACGCTTCCAAAAAGGCACGGGGAGAGATGATGGCGAATTTTGTCCGTGGCAGGGGCGATCTGATGGGTGTTGCCGGCAGCCTTAATGATAATGGTAGCATTACTGTTGATGTTAAATCATACTGGCCAAATGATTATGGTCTTTACTGTATGGCCGGAAACGTTAATGAATGGGTTCAGGATGTATATCGTCCGCTGACTTCAGAAGATGTCGATGGTTTTAATCCTTTCAGAGGTAACGTTTATACCGATCTGCGGAGAGACGCAAATGGTCAGGTTGTTGGAAAAGACAAACTCGGACGTCTTTATGTTGATACCGTAAAGGATATAGATGTTGCCAACAGATTTAATTACCAGAAAGGCGACTACAGAAACTACAGAGATGGAGATCTTCAATCATCTCTGGCTGCAGGAGCAGAATGGACAACGGATGATGGAAAGAAAGGGTCATCCAGAATGTATGCCCAGGAAAATACTTCCGGAAACAGTGATTTTGTGACTCTTATTAATGATAATGCACGTGTATATAAGGGTGGATCATGGAAAGACAGGGCATATTGGCTGAACCCATCAACAAGAAGATATCTTGATCAGGAAGCTTCACGTGATGATATCGGTTTCAGGTGTGCAATGATACGGGTTGGAAGTCCTTCAGGCTTTTAAAATTTTGTAATTTGATTATAAGCCTCATTATGAAAACATAATGAGGCATTTTTATGATATTATGAAGACTGAACAACTATACGACCTGTTCATTAAGTCGGCTGGTATAACAACCGATTCCAGAAAGGTGAATGAAGGACAGATATTTTTTGCTCTTTGGGGAAGCAATTATAATGGTAACAAATTTGCTTCGGAAGCATTGGCAAAAGGAGCTTCCTGCGCAGTCATAGATGATCCAATATTTGAAACTGAAAAGACTTTTCTGGTGGATGACTGTCTTCTTGAGCTTCAGGCACTGGCAACACACCACAGAAAAGTTCTGAATATACCCGTGTTGGCTGTTGCAGGTACTAACGGAAAGACTACTACCAAAGAACTGCTTGCTGCCATAATCGGAAAGAAGTTTAAGATTCACTTTACAAAAGGAAATCTTAATAATCATATCGGGGTCCCGCTTACTATTTTGTCAGCACCTTCCGGGACCCAATTTATGATCATAGAGATAGGTGCCAGTCATATTGGTGAGATAAGATCATTATGCCTGATTGCTCAACCCGATTATGGAATTATTACAAATATAGGTACCGCACATATTGAAGGTTTCGGATCAATCGAAGGAGTTATTGAGGCAAAAACAGAACTGTATGAATATCTAAAAAGAGTAAATGGCATTGTCTTTTACAATGATCAGGATCCATTGTTGACTGAAAAATTATTCAAGAATATTAACAGGGCAGTTCCTTTTTCTGATCCTACCGGATCTGAGCTTCATGTAGAACAGATTCCTTCAGATCTTAATCTGAGACTGTCAGCCAGGTATTCCCGGAATTCATATATTATAAAAACCAATCTGTTTGGTGATTACAATCTTGAGAATGTTAAAGCAGCTATTGCCATTGGTTTATTCCTTGATGTTAAGATGGATGATATTGTAAAAAGCGTTGAAGATTACCGGCCGGCAAATAACAGATCACAAGTTAGAATCACTGAAAGTAATACCCTTATATGCGACTCTTATAATGCCAATCCGACAAGCATGCATGCTGCACTGGAATCATTTGCTGTAATGAAAGCTGACAGAAAGACCATTATCATGGGAGATATGCTTGAACTTGGCGGGATCAGCAAAGTGGAGCATAGTAAAATATTAAGTGAACTTCAATTTTATAATTTTGAAAAGGTTTTTCTCGTCGGTCCAATATTTATGGCGGTCTCGGCAAAATCGGGCTTCAGGTCTTTTCGTGATGTGAACACGCTTATTGAATTCCTCCGAAATGAACCTATTAAGGGTAATACGATATTGATAAAAGGATCAAGAGGGATAGGACTCGAAAAGGTTTATGATCTTCTTTAGGAACTCAGTTTACACCGGTACTATTTCCTGTAAATTTGATATTTATCAACAAAACTTCAGAATGACTGCCTGATCTGACACGAGGGCCCCAGAGGCCATAGCCTGATGATACAATAAAATTAGTATTCCCCTTTTTCAGATATCCATAGCTTAATTCATATATCTTTGAAGTAATGTAATTAAGAGGCCACATCTGTCCGTTATGAGTATGACCTGAAAGCTGAAGATCTATCCCATGACTTGCAGTCTCATTAAGATGAAATGGCTGATGGTCCAGAAGAATTACAGGTCTGGTTGTATCTGCCTGTTTCATAACTTCATCAAGTGATAAACGCTCTTTTCCGTAAAATCTGAATGAATCCCTGTCAACTCTTCCAATCATCTGGATGCCACCCCTGAGTATCACCATTTCATCTTTTAAAACACGGATACCTTTGCTTTCAATATATGGAATTGTGCGGGCAGCACCTCCGATGAATTCATGGTTACCTGTGATTGCATAAAGACCATCTTTACACTTTGGGCATATAAAATACTGAAGAAGATCATCTCTAAGTACCGGACCTATCTCTCCATCCACAATATCACCAAGCAGAAGAACCAGATCGGGTTTCATCTCCTTTAAAATACCAGAAAGTTTCTTCATACTTCTTTTTCTGATTATACTTCCGAGATGGATATCTGATACTGCTGCAATTCGAAATGTCTTTATGTCGCCGGCAGATTTATTAATTGTGATGTTGTACTCTTTTATCACCGGAATGAGCGCATTAATAAAACCTCCAAGAATAAGCAGTGATGATAATGCAACAGTTATAATCAATGACCACTTTCGGAAAATAAGTATATTGTCTCCTGAGATCGGCCCGGTTAATCTTAAAATAAGTAAAACAATGTCGGACAGAAGGAAAAAGATGAATCCGTAAAGCATAAATGCAAGCCAGAAACCTCCTATAATATTCAGGATGTCGGTAATAACTGAAGAATGCTTTGACTCAAGAACCTTAGCAACTATAAATATTACCGAAACCAGAAAAAATGTTAGCGCATAAATGAATTTATGATTTTTAAGCGCCGGAAATGAGTAATAACCCTTGTAAAAGATATAAATATTTACCAGTGAATAAATAGCGAGTACTACAGAGAAAAATATAATCATTTGGTGCCTTTTCATTTCTTATCAGTTCTGTTGAATGAGGCTGTTATAAGTCCGATTACCTCTGACATAAAACTCAAAAACAATACTCTTGTTCAAAACAGCAGATGGAAAATCAGCAGTCTCAGTCATTTTTATCAGTCTTCTTTTTACTTTGAGTTGGCTGATATTCTTGTAATAGTCTGTATGTGCTCTCCAGACTGCCTTAAAACTTTCTGAATTACCCTTTAGCAGGAACACTATTGCAGCAATTCCATCCAGAAACTTTCTTACAAATAATATTCTGTGAAAATTACTGTCAGGCAGGTTTTTATAAAGCAGGAAAAGACTATTCCTGAAGTTAAGATAGGTTTTATAAGGAGAATCATAAGGAAGCGATCCTCCTCCGACATGATATACAACAGACCCGGAAATGTAGCTTACACGGTATCCGGCTTTATTAAACCTCCAGCACAGATCGATCTCCTCCATATGGGCAAAGAAATCAGCATCAAACCCTGAGCATTTGATCCAGGCTTCAGAGCGGACAATCATACACGCACCGCTTGACCAGAAAATATCAATCGCTGAATCATACTGTCCTGTATCTTTCTCAACTTCATCAAAAATACGGCCCCGGCAATACAGATAACCATACTTATCAATAAAACCGCCAGCTGCACCGGCATATTCAAAATAATCTTTTCTGTGATAAGAAAGTATTTTTGGCTGACATGAAGCAACATCGGGATTTACATCCATAAAGTTAACCATAGGCTGCAGCCAGCCTTCAGTGACTTCAATGTCGGAATTCAGCAATACATAGTATTTTGCATCAAGATGATTCAGGGCAAGGTTGTATCCGCCGGCAAATCCATGGTTTTTATCAAACCGGATAAGTTGTATTTCTTTGAAATTTTCACAGACCCACTCAGGTGAACCGTCGGTAGAGCCATTATCTGCAATGCATATAATCGTTTCTTTGCTGCTTGAATATTTAACTACACTTCCCAGGAACTTTTTGAGGTAGTCCAGACCATTCCAGTTTAATATAACAATAGCTGTTTTATGCATTTTCCAATGGTCTTTTGTGCTTCCAGCGGCGATGACTCCATATCCAGAACTCAGGTTTTTCAATAACTATCTCTTCCATCCTTCTTACGTGAGATTCAGTTATAAAATGGTCAGGAAGCCCCGCTGTATGTTCAAATAAAAGTTCTATATTAAGGTTATAATATCCGCGTTTTATTTTTTGGATATTAAAGAATACTATTGCCATATCGTACTTTGCTGCCACTTTTTCAGTGCCCAGATATACAGGTGTATCCTGATTTAAAAATGTTGTCCAGTATTTTATTTCACTTTTTTGAGGAGTCTGGTCGGAGATGAAAGCTGAAATCGTGTTAATATTATTTTTTCTGTCATTAATAATTTCCCTTACAATACTTGACATAGGTGTAAGAATCATTCCGTGTTTTGACCGCAGGTTATTGATAAACCTGTCGAAGAATCTGTTCTGTAGAGGTTTATAGATTGAAACTGCTTTATATTTGGTATATAAAGGAAAAACAGAAAGCCATTCCCAGTTGTTATAGTGACCAAGAACTGCAATTATATCTCTTTTTTCCAAAAGAAGTTTTTCAAGGATCCCCAGATTGGATGCCGTGAACCTTTTCATATGTTCTTCTTTACTCAAATGAGAAAGTTTAAAAGTCTCAATAAAAATATCTGCAAGATGTCTGTAGAATTTCTTTTCAATGAATTTACGTTCTGTTTCGGATTTTTCAGGAAAGGCATTTTTAAGATTGGTTGAGACTACATCTCTGCGGTAAGAAGGGAAATAATATAGTATCAGGAAAGTGAGGTCGGAAAAAATGTATAAGATTTTCAGAGGCAATAATGTGATTAACCAGTTGAATACATAGAAAATATAGTATCCCAAAGCCTTCATTAAGTTTCTTTGTTTAATTCTTCATAAATTTACTTACAATTTCCTGAACTTCTGAAAAAACCGGAGTGGATGAAGCAATAATCTCTTCACCTGAAAGATTCTTCCCGTTACCCGAGAAATCTGTTACAACGCCTCCTGCTTCCCTGACAAGAATAATTCCTGCAGCAATATCCCATGGATGCAGGCCATACTCATAAAAACATTCGAATCTTCCACAGGCTACATAAGCAAGATCAATGGCAGCAGAACCCAGTCTTCTGATTCCATGAGTGTTCTTAACCAGATATTTCAGTAAATCCATATAACGGTCAAAACTATCAAAATCGGAATAAGGGAATCCTGTAGCGACCAGGCTGTCTGCCAGTCTTGGTGCTTTTGAAACGTGGATTGAATTTCCATTCAACCATGCTCCCCCATTCTTCCAGGCTGTAAATGTTTCGTTCCCGCTGACCTCATGAATAACACCTGCAATAGCCTCGTCAAATTGAAGCAGACCTATACTTACAGCAAATGGGTGAAGTCCATGAAGGAAATTTGTGGTGCCATCCAGAGGGTCAATAACCCAACAATATTCAACTCCCTTTTTTACAGAGGTACCTTCTTCCGTAATAAATCCAGCTTCAGGAACCAGCTGACTTAATTTGTCAACCAGCATTCTTTCGGAACCTTTGTCAACATAACTTACAAAATCATTAAACCCCTTACTCTCTTTCCGGCTGATATCAAAACCTTTAGACTCCTTCAGGATAAAAGAGCCGGTTTCATGTGAGATAATTTCAATTTCCTTACAAATTTCTTTTAGGTTGAGCATTTTTAATCGATTATTTCAACATTCATCCTTCCTGTAGCAGAAATCCCTTTCAACTTTACATTTTTTATCTGACCGGCAAGACCGGATCGCCAGCTGTGTTCCACCCTGATATAATTGGAAGTAAAGCCTGTTATTAATCCTTCACTGCGTGTCCTTTCAAACAAAGCTCTGGTTTCATGACCAATATTCAAATTATAGAAAGCCAGTTTTTTCTTATCAGAAAGTGCAATTAGCCTTTTACTCCTGAATTCCTTCTCATGTTGTGATACTTTTAAAGGCAGTAATTCTGCTACGGTGTCGGGCCGTTCGGAAAATGTAAAAACATGAAGATAGGAGAGTGGTATTTTCTCAATGAACGAATAAGTTTCCCCGAAATCGGAAATTGATTCTCCCGGAAAGCCAACAATTACATCAGCTCCAATTCCTGCGAAAGGCAGTTTTTCCAATACCAGCATTACTCTGTCCTCAAAGACATCCCTTGTATACCTTCTTCTCATAAGACCGAGAATTTTGTCTGATCCACTCTGGAGTGGTATGTGAAAATGAGGAAGAATCTTATCATTCTTCACTGCCAGGTCAATCAGTTCATCAGTAAGCAGGTTCGGTTCAATTGATGATATCCTGAATCTTTCAATTCCCTGAACATTAACCAGTTTCTTAAGCAGAGCTGTAAAAGTTCCACCGGTTGATTTTCCAAAATCACCAATATTGACCCCTGTCAAAACAATTTCTTTAACACCTCTTTCTGCAATTTTCTCAGCTTCCGAAATAATTGTTGAAATTTCAGGATTCCTGCTTCGCCCCCTGGCCATAGGTATTGTACAATATGAGCATCCATAATCGCAACCATCCTGTATTTTAAGAAAAGAGCGGGTTCTGTCATTCATTGAAAATGATTCGTTAAAACCAGCGTAATCAGAAAGATCACAGGAGTGAATTTCAGTGTTCGTCTTTTTATCAAGAGAGATTAAATAATCCGTGATATTAAATTTCTCAGTTGTGCCTAAAACCAGATCCACTCCGGGTATTGATGATATTTCCTGTGGATTAAGTTGAGCATAACAACCAACAACAGCAATAAAAGCTTCAGGAGCCTGGTTTATAAATCGTTTTATCGCCTGCCTGCATTTTTTGTCAGCTGCATCAGTCACAGAACACGTATTTATTATGTAAATGTCTGCTTTTGCATTTGAAGGAACTCTTTCAAATTTCTCTTCCGGAAATGATCTTGAAATAGTTGATGTCTCCGCAAAATTCAGTTTGCAGCCCAGGGTATGGAATGCTACTTTTTTCTTAGTTATATTCATTGCCGGATTCTGCCCAATGTAAATAAGTCACAGTAGTATGAAAAATTGATTTTATTACTGGTTATTCTCTTTATTTCTTAAGTCTGTTGATATAGATATTTCTGAACTCTATATCTTTTCCTTCACTTTGAAGGCATATATGCCCTTCGGAAACTGATACATTTGTACCCCTGTTTTGAAGAACCCCGTTAACATTAACTTCAATTGTATTAGCCTTACAAATAATTACCATTGTATTCCATTCACCAGTCGGCTTTTCAGAGGAAGGGGCTATTTTTTTAACCGACATACCCGATTTATCAGAGTGTTCATCCATATCAGCTCCGTTCATGCATACGAAATCGCCTGCACTTCCTGCTTTTAACTGACACTCAATACATTTTAACCAGATAGTATCAGGTTTCTGTGCATGAACAAAAACCCCGCTGTTTGAGGCTTCCGATGGCCATCGCCACTCAACATGCAGTTTATAATCAGAGTAGATATTTTTTGTGCGCATATATCCGAACGGATAACCTGAGATATGAATAACTCCATCCTCAACTGTAAATACAGCAGAGGGATCAATTGACGGATCTTTAAGATTAAAAACCCAGTTTCTCAAATCTTTTCCGTTGAACAAGGGAGTTTTTTTATTTTCTATTTTCTCAGTGTCCATGTTTTTTCTGGCATTTCCCTGTGCTGAAGAAATATTTTGGATAACCATATGACTAATTATCAGAAGCGTGGCCAAACGAATAGCTTTTGTTTTCATACTATTATTATTTCACATTTGTATTATAATAACTTGCTGGCAAGTTCAGCCAGGAAACTCCGTTCTCCTTTAACGAGGTTGACATGAGCAAAAATATCCTGATCTTTCATTTTATCTGACAGATAGCTAAGTCCATTTGAAGCAGTATCGAGATAGGGGGAGTCTATCTGTTCAATATCGCCGGTAAATACCATTTTTGTCCCTTCTCCTGCCCTGGTAATAATTGTTTTAATTTCGTGAGGAGTAAGGTTCTGTGCTTCATCGACAATGAAGAAAATACTTGAAAGGCTTCTTCCTCTGATATAGGCAAGAGGAGTTATAACAAGTTTATCCTCTTTCATCATATCATTAATCCTGAGGAATTCAGGGCTCTGATGACTGAACTTATGTTTAATAACTGTAAGGTTATCATATAATGGCTGCATATAAGGGTCCATCTTTTCTTTTACGTCTCCAGGCAGAAATCCAAGGTCACGGTTTGCAAGGGGAACAATAGGACGGGCAAGGAATATCTGTTTGTATCTCTTGTGCTGCTGAAGTGCTGCTGCAAGTGCAAGCAGGGTTTTTCCGGTGCCGGCTTTCCCTGTCAATGAAACCAGTTGAATATCAGGGTTAGAAAGAGCCTCAATTGCAAATGTTTGTTCAGCATTCCGGGGATCTATACCATAAGTTGTCTGCTTTATAACCCTGTTGAGCATTTTATTAGCAGGGTTATAATGGGCAAGTGCGCTCGATCCGTTATTCTTCATAATAAAAAACTGGTGACCGGTAAGATTTGATTCCAGCTTAAAATCGGCCGAATTGACTCCTTCCGGAAGCTCATACAACTTACTTATAGAGCCCTGATCCACTCCATCAAGTATTCTGATACCTTTATAAAGGTCATCTATATTGGCCACTTTGTCATTTTGGTAATCCTGAGCAATGATACCCAGGGATTTAGCCTTCATCCTCAGGTTAATATCCTTTGTGATCAATACAACAGTTTTATCTTTATTGGCATTGCATACATATTCAGAAATTGCAAGTATCCTATGGTCAGCAGTTCTTTCCGGAAAAGACTGGTTAACCTTTTCGGAGAAATCTTTCCCGGTTTCAATGTGCAGGTTACCAAGATTCTCTCCCAGTGGGATATTTGCTGTGAGTAACATATCTCCTGAAAGTTTATCAAGCTCTCTTGTGAACTCACGTGCATGAAAATTGATCAGATCATTACCTCTCTTGAATTTATCAAGTTCTTCAAGAACAACAATTGGGATTATAACATCATTTTCTTCAAAATTGTAAATACATTTATAATCGTGCAGTAAAACGTTGGTATCTATAATAAAAAGTTTCTTGTTGTGTTTCCTTTTCATTTGTATTTATTTAAATATCAATATTATATGTATAAACATACTTCCTGATTCCGAGTTGTAAAAATAACTAAATTAAGGTACATATTGTAATATGCCAGGAAAGTATATTAATTTGCACAGCAAAGCCCATGAAATTGGTAATATCAGATATTTTTAACTATTTGCTGTTATTCCGGTCAAAGAATGCTGAAAGTTTAAAATGAATTACGAACAAACACTCGATTACTTATTCAGTCAGCTTCCTGCTTATCACAGGATAGGCAAAGCTGCCTACAGAAATGACCTGATTAATACAATTGCCTTTGACAATTATCTGGGAAATCCTCATGAAAAATACAGAACAATTCATGTGGCCGGAACTAATGGAAAGGGATCAGTTTCACATATGATAGCTTCAATTCTGCAGGAAGCAGGTTATAAGACCGGATTATATACCTCACCTCATCTGAAGGACTTCAGAGAAAGAATTAAAGTGAACGGGGAAATGATTGGTAAAAACGAAGTGGCAGAATTCGTTGAATCCCATAAAAGCATTATACAATCTCTAAATCTATCATTCTTTGAGATGACCGTTGCAATGGCTTTTAATTACTTTGCTTCAAGGAAAGTTGATGTTGCAGTTATTGAGGCAGGACTTGGAGGAAGGCTTGATTCTACCAATATCATCCATCCTGTTCTTTCGGTTATTACAAATATTGGCCATGATCATATGGACCTGCTTGGAGATACTCTCGAAAAGGTAGCATCGGAAAAGGCCGGAATTATTAAAGATAAAACACGAGTGGTAATAAGTGAAACGCAACCAGAGTCAGAGGATATTTTTATAAAAAAAGCGCTTGAAACAGGTTCTGAAATCTATTTTGCTGACAAAAGATTTTCAGTAAGATTTGAAGAAAATATATGTCTGGATGAAATCAGAAATTTCAAGGCAGCCGATATGTTAACCCTAAATGAATCAGAAGGGAAATCGGCGCTCACCGGTGATTATCAATCGGTTAATATTCAGGCTGTATTAATGATTTTTAGCGTACTAAAAGGAATTTTAAGTTTTTCAGATAAAAACATATTGGATGGAATCAGACATGTTGTGATAAATACCGGATTAAAGGGTCGTTGGCAAATTCTTGGAAAGGATCCGTTGATAATTTGTGATACAGGTCACAATAAGGAGGGGTTGGAGTATGTTATTAGCCAGATAAGGCTGATTCCCAAATCTTTATTACACATAGTTTTGGGTTTCGTTAATGATAAAGATCTGAAATCAATATTACCTCTTTTCCCTGTTGATGCAGTTTATTACTTTACAAAAGCTTCTGTTCCACGGGCCCTTAATGAGAAAAGTCTGAAGCTGGAAGCTGCAAAGTATGGTTTAACCGGAGAATGCTATCCTGATGTCATAGCAGCTCTGAATTCTGCCAGAAATAATGCAACACAATCTGATATGATTTTTATTGGAGGCAGTACATTTATTGTGGCTGAAGTTATCTGATTATTAATGATATAATTACATCTTACAGTATCATTTAATAAAAAGGTAAGGCATTTACTAATTAGATTTGTGTGCAGTAATCTAAAAGAATTATGAAAACAGTGTCAGTTTTTTTTCTGATTTTGGTTCTTTTGAACTCTGTGAATGGTCAGGAGAATAAGAAAATCACAATTCTTCATACTAACGATCTTCATTCGCGTCTCATGGGTTACGCTCCCGAATCAGCATATTCCCCTCTGTCTATTAACGATGACCATACAATTGGAGGATTTGCCAGAATTGCTTCCATAATAAAATCTGAAAAAGAAACTAATGCTGGTACAACGCTGGTATTTGATGCCGGTGACTTTCTTATGGGAACACTTTTCCCCAGTCTTGAAAAGGAAACGGGCTTTCAGCTGCGACTGATGAAGACTATGGGGTATGATGTTATTGGTCTGGGAAACCATGAATTTGACTTTGGTCCTGAATGGATTGCTTCTGTAATAAATACTTCAATCTTAAGAGGAGAGATTCCTTCATTGCTTTGCAGCAACATAGTTTTTGACAATAAGGATTCAGGGGATGACGCTTTTGAGAAGCTGTTCGCCGATAATATTATTTCAAGAAAAATGGTACTGTTAAGAGAGGGTCTGAAAATCGGTGTCTTTTCAATCCTGGGGAAGGATGCTGACAGGGTTGCTCCCAAGGCAGCACCAGTTACTTTTGCAAAGCAAACTTCTTATGCAAAGAAAATGGTGAAGGAGCTAAAGGATGAAAAATGTAATATCATTATCTGTCTTTCTCATTCAGGTATTTCAAAGAATAAAAAGGGAGAATGGGGTGGTGAGGATGTTGAGCTAGCCAGGTCTGTAAAGGGGATTGACCTTATAATTGGAGGGCATTCACATACAAGGCTTGAACAGCCATTGATTATTAATGGAATACCTATAGTTCAGACAGGTGAATTCGGACAGAATGTTGGCCGTCTTTCATTGACTTATTCAAAAGGGGGGCTAAAAATTGATAATTATAATTTAATTGCCGTTGATGATAAAGTGTTGGGTGATAAGAATGTGGATCGGCTTATTAATGATCAGAAAAAAAAGGTAACAACACAGATACTAGAACCGCTTGGAATGGATTATGACAAGCCTGTTGCCGAATCGGATTACATACTCGATGACAAAAAGGGAGACTTTGACGATAGAAATCTCGGACCAATTGTTGCTGATGCCATCCATTATTATGTAAATGCGAATAATGGCGCAGCAACCGATGTAAGTATGGTAGCTGCTGGTGTTCTATTCGACAGGATTCTGCCCGGAGTACAAACGGCATCTGATATTTTCAGGATAGTACCGCTTGGGTCAGGTAATGATAACGTTCCTGGTTATCCGCTTTCAAGGTTATATGTTACAGGAAAAGAGTTGAAGAGTATTCTTGAAATATTGCAGGTTGCGTATAAATCAAGTCCAGGTAATTATTGTTTTTATTCTGGCCTCAGAGTTGAATATGATCCTGAAAAAGGATTATTCAGGAAAATCAAAAAGATTGAAATAGTTCATCCTGATGGCAATCTAACAGAAGTTGATTTCTCGAAAAGGAATAAATCTCTTTATTCAGTAACTGCAAATTCTTACATGCTTGAATTTATAGGTATAATCAAAAAGATGAGTTTCGGTTTGATTAATGTTGTGCCCAAAGATATTAGCGGTAATAAAGTTTTAAATATGAAAACTGCCATTATTGATATGGATGAAAACAAAGAAGGTATACAGGAAGGGAAGGAGTGGCTGGCACTTATCAGATATTTAAGTTCCATGAAGGACATGAACGGAAACGGGATTCCCGATATTGATAAGAAATACGTAGCACCGGTAAAGTGTTTTTTTCCTGTTAAGAGTAAATAAAACTTGAAAGGAACCGGATAAGCTGCCTAACCCTTAAGCCATGATGTATGTTCATCAACCTGTTCGAAGTTTGACATGGCAATTGCAGCCGAACTAATAAATTTATGCCTAAGTACCCATAAAACAGCCTCCTTGAAACTTGGCTCAATATCAGGTGATGGGGAGTATTTTCCTCCCGAACAGGTTTTCATTGCGATAACACCAATGCCTTTTTGATTGGCTTGACTAAGTATTGATATAAGCTTATTCTGATCCCATTCGGCATATCTGCCATTAACTGAATGAACAAATGAACCTTTTGGATTGAAAGGCAACATTACTACATCATAGAATACTTCGGAATTATTTCTTTCGGGTAGGTTCATGTAGTCATTATGGGTTGAGAAACCATGTGCTTTTATAACACCTGACTTTTTCATTTCAGTAAAAAACTTCAATGTTTCAGGGTGAAAAAGCAGGTTTTCATCCTGGGCATCATGATAGAGAAGTATATCAATATAGTCTGAATTGAACGCTTTAAGACTTGCATCAAGTTTTGACGATAATGCATTTCTTATCTCTTCTGCCCCCTTTTTTCCTTTCCCTTTTGAAGGTAATTCATTTTCTTCAAGACGGATCTTTGACTGTATTATTACTTTACTTCTTATCCCGGCAATTGCCCTTCCTACCAGTCGTTCGTTATTCCCGTTGCCATAGGCACGACCGGTATCAATAAAATTCATCCCTTTTTCAAGTGCATATTTAATCAATGATTCTTCATTTGTTCTGGGAGCGCCAAAACAGATCGGACTTACCATTATACCTGAATCGCCGATACTTCTCAAATCAGTATTTGCCAAATTTAAGCTGGTAAGGTTTTTTGTGATCATACTTAATCCGGCTATCCCGGTTAATGCTTTGCCAAAGAATTCTTTACGAGTCAATTGCTTTTTGCCCATGAGCTGAATGGATTATCAACATTTAATCTGGTCTTTCTGTTTGCCACCTTAAACCCGATCTCATACATCGTTCTGGTTACAAGCTCCAGCTTTTTGAAATTGATTTTTTCAACCACATCTCTTATTGTATGATAATCAGAATGCAAACCTGTAGTAAAGAATAGAACCGGAATATCTTTTTCAACAAAATTATAGTGATCGCTTCTGGCAAAAAGTTGCAGGGGATGATCCCTTCCACTCAGACTGTAATCGAAATCAAGAGGGCTCTTTCTGTCAACTTCATCTGCTATGGCTTTCAGCTCTTTGCTCTGATTTGCTGTAATTACAAAGACGCTGTTTGGCCCGGTCATAGGTGTTTCATCCGTTGAATCTGCTGCAGATTTTTCCCTTCCTATCATATCCATATTCAGGTCAGCTACGGTATTCTCCAGAGGGAATAAGGGGCTATTGACATAAGATTTGGAACCGTACAATCCGATCTCTTCACCTGACACCCAAAGGAATAAAACCGAACGCAGGGGTTTCCTGTCGAGACTCTGAAAAGCTTTAGCCATAGAGAGAAGAGCAGCACAGCCTGATGCATCATCGTCTGCGCCAGAATTTATCTTATCTCCTGAACCTCCAATATGGTCATAGTGGCCCGAAAACAAGACAACTTCATTTTTCAGGATGGGATCACTGCCTCTGATATACCCGGCAACATTATTGAGAACCTTTTCTTCTGTTTGGGTTACTTCCGTTAGCTTTAGTTGAATGTTTGCTATGGGAAATGAATGAGAACTCATTGAAGAATCAATACTTTTCTGAAGTTCTTCAAGTGAATGACCTGATCCCATTAAAAGAGCATCAGCAACTGACCTGTCGATAAAAATAATCTTCGGGATCATCGACATAATTGGATTATCAGGCTCTTCTTTTTCACCTTTAAGAGTAACCTTTGATGTTAGATAACCAGCAAAGCCTGAACTTGATTCTCCAATTGATCTGTTTCCGGATTTTGGATCTTGTACAATAAGAATTGCTTTTGCTCTGGAAAAAACCAACCCTGCAAGTTTCGGCTCGAAACTCATTTCAGAATTCCAATCCGGTTCTTCAAACTTACATTTTTTCCCGTCTTCAGACATCGGAGCCCGGTCCATAATAAGAAGTATCTTGCCCTCGGTTTTCAGACTGTCAAAATCATTATAATTATACTTCTCAGATTTGATACCATACCCGGCGAATAAAACCTCCCCTTCAATTACTATATCAGATGGTCCGGTTGGTACTAATTTGTAAAATGGTTCTCTTAATGTCATTGTGTCTTTGCTGCCGGAGATTACCTGTATCTTGGTTTTATCGGGATCAATCGTTTTTTTTATAATATTATATTGTTGAAAATAGCTATTGCCATTGGCTGGCTTAAGTCCAAGTAATTTTGCCTGTGAAGCTATATACTGAGATGCGATCTCAAGTCCATCCTCTCCATTCATCCTGCCTTTAAGCAGGGGCGAGGCAAGGAATGAAACATAACTCTCCAGATCAGCTGAAGTAATCTGATTTAAGGAGTTTGAGATTTTCTGCGAATAAACGGAAATAGGAGCGGTTAATGCCAGAAAAACCGCAACCAGTACAAGTATTGATTTCTTCATGTAAGGATTGTGATGTTATTACAATATGCATCGGGGTAAAGTTAGTAAAGTTTTGAGAAAATATTTTTATAAGTTTGCAGGGTAATATATTAATAATGGGGACAAGCATTTATTTCTGGATTGGTTTTCACGTCTTTGTATTTATAATGCTTGGCCTTGATCTAGGCATATTTCATAAAAAAACACATAAAATTCCTGTAAAAGAGGCAGTTCTTTGGAGTTTTATCTGGATATCCCTGGCATTGATTTTTAATATTTTCGTGTACTTTGAGTTTGGGAAAATCAAAGCTCTTGAGTTTCTTACAGGATATCTGATAGAATACTCTCTGAGTGTTGACAATATTTTTGTGTTTATTCTGATTTTTTCCTATTTCGCTGTAAAAGACCAGTATCAACATAAAATATTATTCTGGGGGATAATCGGGGCACTGATAATGAGGGGAATATTTATATTTGCAGGTGTTGTCCTTATTAACCGTTTTCAATGGATCGTTATTATTTTTGGAGGTTTCCTGGTTTATTCGGGGATAAGAATGCTGTTTCAAAAAGAAACTGCTGTTGATCCCGAATCAAATGCAATAGTAAGATTTTTCAGGAAATTTCTTCCGGTCTCGGAAAACACCCATGGTGATAAATTATTTGTAAGGCAGAACAGAAAACTATATGCGACACCCTTATTCCTGGTGCTCCTTATCATTGAATCGTCTGATTTAATTTTTGCTGCAGATAGTATTCCTGCAATTCTTGCGATAAGCAAACATCCTTTTATTGTATATACATCAAATATATTTGCAATTCTGGGCCTACGCTCTCTTTATTTTGCAATAGCCGGAATTATGGGTTATTTCCGTTACCTGAAAATAGGGCTGGCATTTGTTCTGACATTTGTCGGATTGAAAATGTTTGCCGCATATTTTAACTTTGAGATTCATATAATATTATCACTGGTAATAATAATATCTATATTACTGATATCTATTCTTGCATCTTTGATTATAAAAGAAAATAATCCGGATAAAAAATAAGCCCCGTAAATTTGCGTAGGCTTATTGATTAAGAAATATTTCCTGTTGTCATCTGATTATGCTAATTACTCCGGACCTTGGCAGGGACCCGTCATTCAGATCAAGCATATAATGATAAGAATCCGTTGGCAGTGGTGCTCCCTGGAATGTACCATCCCATGGGTTGGCTGAAATATTTCTGGTTCGGTAAACAAGTTTACCCCATCTGGTAAATACGCTGATTTCTGCATTAGGGAAAAAGTCGATATTTTTAATTACCCATGTGTCATTAAAACCATCATTATTGGGTGTAATTACCTGTGGAATCACCAGACATTTATTAGTTCCAGAAAAACCAACAGTTATATCCATTGATAAGGCACATCCATTTAAGTCTGATAATACCAGGCTATAGTCTCCGGGTAATAAATTAGTGCGGTTCTGGGTTGATATTCCATATGACCATATTACAGTATATGGTTGCGTACCTCCTGTAATTGTCAGATTAATTGAGCCGTCAGGTTCATCAGGACAGGATGCATCAATTACAGACGGTTCAATTTTAAGTACTTCAGGTTCAGTTATAGTTATCGGGACAACCGTGTTGCAAAGATTTGCATCACGAACTGTGACACTATATGTTCCGGATGTGAGTCCGGTAAATATACCGGATGTCTGGTACGTTCCACCATCAATACTGTATTCGAACGGTTCTGTTCCTCCAACTCCGGAAACGGTCACTGATCCGTTGGCAAATCCTGAACATGAAACATTTGCCTGGGTAGTTATACTTCCAGTTAATTCTTTAGCTGGTTGAGAAATGGTAAAAGGAACTTCAAAAGTACACAGATTGGCATCTTGTATTGTGACAATGTATGAACCAGATGAAAGTGTTTCAAATATTCCGGAAGACTGATAAGCTCCGGTACCCAGCTTATAAAGATAGGCAGGTGTTCCTCCTGATGCAAATATCGAAATACTTCCTGTATTGCTGCCATTACAGAGTACATTTGTTTGAGAACTGATAGATCCTTGTATGGCTGCAAGTGGCTGCTTAATCGTTACAATTACATCAGATGTATAAAGCAAGGCATCTTTGATGGTCACTGTGTATGTGCCAGCTGCTAATGTTTCAAATATTCCGGATGTCTGATAGGATCCACCATCCAGTTTGTATTCATAGGGACTTAAGCCTCCTGACCCGTCTACTGTTATGGTTCCGGTTGAAGCACCATAACATGCAACGTCAGAATGTGAAATGACTGTTACGGTTAATGGGGGTAAGGAAGGTGTTATAGTCACTGTGAAAGTGCAGGTCGATGAGTTCCCCGCAAGGTCACTGATTGTATACTGCACAGTCGTCAACCCTGTGCTAAAGGTATGTGTACCAACCTGATTAATGCCGGAAACCTGGGAAGTTCCAGTGGTAGCTCCGGTCATAATCCATGTTAGTGTGTAAACGGAACAGTTATCGCTAATTGAAGCATCCGGGACAATAACTGAGGTTGTTGTAAGACCAATATCAGCGTTTTGAATAATATCAGCCGGGCAGCTGATGACAGGCTTCTCAGTATCGTTGACCGTCACGGTGAAGCTGCACACATCACTTATATTAAGAGCAGCATCGGTAGCAGTATATGTCACTGTAGTTATACCGACAGGGAATACTGATCCTGGGGCATGAGACCTGTTCCATACCAGTGCTCCCGGCGCAGTGCAGTTGTCAGTGGCCGAGGGTTCGGACCATGTCACCACGGCGCTGCAAAGACCGGCGTCATTGGACTGTGTTATGTCAGATGGACAGCCGCTGATGACAGGCTTCTCGGTATCGTTGACCGTCACGGTGAAGCTGCACACATCACTTATATTAAGAGCAGCATCGGTAGCAGTATATGTCACTGTAGTTATACCGACAGGGAATACTGATCCGGGGGCATGAGACCTGTTCCATACCAGTGCTCCCGGCGCAGTGCAGTTGTCAGTGGCCGAGGGTTCGGACCATGTCACCACGGCGCTGCAAAGACCGGCGTCATTGGACTGAGTTATGTCAGATGGACAGCCGCTGATGACAGGCTTCTCGGTATCGTTGACCGTCACGGTGAAGCTGCAAACATTACTTATATTAAGAGCAGCATCGGTAGCAGTATATGTCACTGTAGTTATACCGACAGGGAATACTGATCCGGGGGCATGAGACCTGTTCCATACCAGTGCTCCCGGCGCAGTACAGTTGTCAGTGGCCGAGGGTTCGGTCCATGTCACCACGGCGCTGCAAAGACCGGCGTCATTGGACTGAGTTATGTCAGATGGACAGCCACTTATGACAGGCTTTTCAGTATCGTTGACCGTCACGGTGAAGCTGCAACCATCACTTATATTAAGAGCAGCATCGGTAGCAGTATATGTCACAGTAGTTATACCGACAGGGAATACTGATCCGGGGGCATGAGACCTGTTCCATACCAGTGCTCCCGGCGCAGTACAGTTGTCAGTGGCCGAGGGTTCGGTCCATGTCACCACGGCGCTGCAAAGACCGGCGTCATTGGACTGAGTTATGTCAGATGGACAGCCGCTTATGACAGGCTTTTCAGTATCGTTGACCGTCACGGTGAAGCTGCACACATTACTTATATTAAGAGCAGCATCGGTAGCAGTATATGTCACTGTAGTTATACCGACAGGGAATACTGATCCGGGGGCATGAGACCTGTTCCATACCAGTGCTCCCGGCGCAGTACAGTTGTCAGTGGCCGAGGGTTCGGTCCATGTCACCACGGCGCTGCAAAGACCGGCGTCATTGGACTGAGTTATGTCAGATGGACAGCCACTTATGACAGGCTTTTCAGTATCGTTGACCGTCACGGTGAAGCTGCAACCATCACTTATATTAAGAGCAGCATCGGTAGCAGTATATGTCACAGTAGTTATACCGACAGGGAATACTGATCCGGGGGCATGAGACCTGTTCCATACCAGTGCACCTGTAGCTGTACAGTTGTCAGTGGCCGAGGGTTCGGTCCATGTCACCACGGCGCTGCAAAGACCGGCGTCATTGGACTGAGTTATGTCAGATGGACAGCCGCTTATGACAGGCTTTTCAGTATCGTTGACCGTCACGGTGAAGCTGCACACATTACTTATATTAAGAGCAGCATCGGTAGCAGTATATGTCACTGTAGTTATACCGACAGGGAATACTGATCCGGGGGCATGAGACCTGTTCCATACCAGTGCTCCCGGCGCAGTACAGTTGTCAGTGGCCGAGGGTTCGGTCCATGTCACCACGGCGCTGCAAAGACCGGCGTCATTGGACTGTGTTATGTCAGATGGACAGCCGCTTATGACAGGCTTTTCAGTATCGTTGACCGTCACGGTGAAGCTGCACACATCACTTATATTAAGAGCAGCATCGGTAGCAGTATATGTCACTGTAGTTATACCGACAGGGAATACTGATCCGGGGGCATGAGACCTGTTCCATACCAGTGCACCTGTAGCTGTACAGTTGTCAGTGGCCGAGGGTTCGGACCATGTCACCACGGCGCTGCAAAGACCGGCGTCATTGGACTGTGTTATGTCAGATGGACAGCCGCTTATGACAGGCTTCTCGGTATCGTTGACCGTCACGGTGAAGCTGCACACATTACTTATATTAAGAGCAGCATCGGTAGCAGTATATGTCACTGTAGTTATACCAACAGGGAATACTGATCCGGGGGCATGAGACCTGTTCCATACCAGTGCACCTGTAGCTGTACAGTTGTCAGTGGCCGAGGGTTCGGACCATGTCACCACGGCGCTGCAAAGACCGGCGTCATTGGACTGAGTTATGTCAGATGGACAGCCGCTTATGACAGGCTTCTCGGTATCGTTGACCGTCACGGTGAAGCTGCACACATTACTTATATTAAGAGCAGCATCGGTAGCAGTATATGTCACTGTAGTTATACCGACAGGGAATACTGATCCTGGGGCATGAGACCTGTTCCATACCAGTGCACCTGTAGCTGTACAGTTGTCAGTGGCCGAGGGTTCGGACCATGTCACCACGGCGCTGCAAAGACCGGCGTCATTGGACTGTGTTATGTCAGATGGACAGCCACTTATGACAGGCTTTTCAGTATCGTTGACCGTCACGGTGAAGCTGCACACATTACTTATATTAAGAGCAGCATCGGTAGCAGTATATGTCACAGTAGTTATACCGACAGGGAATACTGATCCGGGGGCATGAGACCTGTTCCATACCAGTGCACCTGTAGCTGTACAGTTGTCAGTGGCCGAGGGTTCGGTCCAGGTCACCACGGCGCTGCAAAGACCGGCGTCATTGGACTGAGTTATGTCAGATGGACAGCCGCTTATGACAGGCTTCTCGGTATCGTTGACCGTCACGGTGAAGCTGCACACATTACTTATATTAAGAGCAGCATCGGTAGCAGTATATGTCACAGTAGTTATACCGACAGGGAATACTGATCCGGGGGCATGAGACCTGTTCCATACCAGTGCACCTGTAGCTGTACAGTTGTCAGTGGCCGAGGGTTCGGTCCAGGTCACCACGGCGCTGCAAAGACCGGCGTCATTGGACTGTGTTATGTCAGATGGACAGCCGCTTATGACAGGCTTCTCGGTATCGTTGACCGTCACGGTGAAGCTGCACACATTACTTATATTAAGAGCAGCATCGGTAGCAGTATATGTCACAGTAGTTATACCGACAGGGAATACTGATCCGGGGGCATGAGACCTGTTCCATACCAGTGCTCCCGGCGCAGTACAGTTGTCAGTGGCCGAGGGTTCGGTCCATGTCACCACGGCGCTGCAAAGACCGGCGTCATTGGACTGAGTTATGTCAGATGGACAGCCACTTATGACAGGCTTTTCAGTATCGTTGACCGTCACGGTGAAGCTGCAACCATCACTTATATTAAGAGCAACATCGGTAGCAGTATATGTCACAGTAGTTATACCGACAGGGAATACTGATCCTGGGGCATGAGACCTGTTCCATACCAGTGCTCCCGGCGCAGTACAGTTGTCAGTGGCCGAGGGTTCGGACCATGTCACCACGGCGCTGCAAAGACCGGCGTCATTGGACTGTGTTATGTCAGATGGACAGCCGCTTATGACAGGCTTCTCGGTATCGTTGACCGTCACGGTGAAGCTGCACACATTACTTATATTAAGAGCAGCATCGGTAGCAGTATATGTCACTGTAGTTATACCGACAGGGAATACTGATCCGGGGGCATGAGACCTGTTCCATACCAGTGCACCTGTAGCTGTACAGTTGTCAGTGGCCGAGGGTTCGGTCCAGGTCACCACGGCGCTGCAAAGACCGGCGTCATTGGACTGTGTTATGTCAGATGGACAGCCACTTATGACAGGCTTCTCGGTATCGTTGACCGTCACGGTGAAGCTGCACACATTACTTATATTAAGAGCAGCATCGGTAGCAGTATATGTCACAGTAGTTATACCAACAGGGAATACTGATCCGGGGGCATGAGACCTGTTCCATACCAGTGCACCTGCAGCTGTACAGTTGTCAGTGGCCGAGGGTTCGGTCCAGGTCACCACGGCGCTGCAAAGACCGGCGTCATTGGACTGAGTTATGTCAGATGGACAGCCACTTATGACAGGCTTTTCAGTATCGTTGACCGTCACGGTGAAGCTGCAACCATCACTTATATTAAGAGCAACATCGGTAGCAGTATATGTCACAGTAGTTATACCGACAGGGAATACTGATCCTGGGGCATGAGACCTGTTCCATACCAGTGCTCCCGGCGCAGTACAGTTGTCAGTGGCCGAGGGTTCGGACCATGTCACCACGGCGCTGCAAAGACCGGCGTCATTGGACTGTGTTATGTCAGATGGACAGCCGCTTATGACAGGCTTCTCGGTATCGTTGACCGTCACGGTGAAGCTGCACACATTACTTATATTAAGAGCAGCATCGGTAGCAGTATATGTCACAGTAGTTATACCAACAGGGAATACTGATCCGGGGGCATGAGACCTGTTCCATACCAGTGCTCCTGCAGCAGTACAGTTGTCAGTGGCCGAGGGTTCGGTCCAGGTCACCACGGCGCTGCAAAGACCGGCGTCATTGGACTGTGTTATGTCAGATGGACAGCCGCTGATGACAGGCTTCTCGGTATCGTTGACCGTCACGGTGAAGCTGCACACATTACTTATATTAAGAGCAGCATCGGTAGCAGTATATGTCACAGTAGTTATACCGACAGGGAATACTGATCCGGGGGCATGAGACCTGTTCCATACCAGTGCTCCTGTAGCTGTACAGTTGTCAGTGGCCGAGGGTTCGGACCATGTCACCACGGCGCTGCAAAGACCGGCGTCATTGGACTGTGTTATGTCAGATGGACAGCCGCTTATGACAGGCTTCTCGGTATCGTTGACCGTCACGGTGAAGCTGCAACCATCACTTATATTAAGAGCAGCATCGGTAGCAGTATATGTCACAGTAGTTATACCGACAGGGAATACTGATCCGGGGGCATGAGACCTGTTCCATACCAGTGCTCCCGGCGCAGTACAGTTGTCAGTGGCCGAGGGTTCGGTCCATGTCACCACGGCGCTGCAAAGACCGGCGTCATTGGACTGAGTTATGTCAGATGGACAGCCACTGATGACAGGCTTTTCAGTATCGTTGACCGTCACGGTGAAGCTGCACACATTACTTATATTAAGAGCAGCATCGGTAGCAGTATATGTCACTGTAGTTATACCGACAGGGAATACTGATCCGGGGGCATGAGACCTGTTCCATACCAGTGCTCCCGGCGCAGTACAGTTGTCAGTGGCCGAGGGTTCGGTCCATGTCACCACGGCGCTGCAAAGACCGGCGTCATTGGACTGTGTTATGTCAGATGGACAGCCGCTTATGACAGGCTTTTCAGTATCGTTGACCGTCACGGTGAAGCTGCACACATTACTTATATTAAGAGCAGCATCGGTAGCAGTATATGTCACTGTAGTTATACCGACAGGGAATACTGATCCGGGGGCATGAGACCTGTTCCATACCAGTGCACCTGTAGCTGTACAGTTGTCAGTGGCCGAGGGTTCGGTCCAGGTCACCACGGCGCTGCAAAGACCGGCGTCATTGGACTGAGTTATGTCAGATGGACAGCCGCTTATGACAGGCTTCTCGGTATCGTTGACCGTCACGGTGAAGCTGCACACATTACTTATATTAAGAGCAGCATCGGTAGCAGTATATGTCACAGTAGTTATACCAACAGGGAATACTGATCCGGGGGCATGAGACCTGTTCCATACCAGTGCACCTGTAGCTGTACAGTTGTCAGTGGCCGAGGGTTCGGTCCAGGTCACCACGGCGCTGCAAAGACCGGCGTCATTGGACTGTGTTATGTCAGATGGACAGCCGCTTATGACAGGCTTCTCGGTATCGTTGACCGTCACGGTGAAGCTGCACACATTACTTATATTAAGAGCAGCATCGGTAGCAGTATATGTCACAGTAGTTATACCGACAGGGAATACTGATCCGGGGGCATGAGACCTGTTCCATACCAGTGCTCCCGGCGCAGTACAGTTGTCAGTGGCCGAGGGTTCGGTCCATGTCACCACGGCGCTGCAAAGACCGGCGTCATTGGACTGAGTTATGTCAGATGGACAGCCACTTATGACAGGCTTTTCAGTATCGTTGACCGTCACGGTGAAGCTGCAACCATCACTTATATTAAGAGCAACATCGGTAGCAGTATATGTCACAGTAGTTATACCGACAGGGAATACTGATCCTGGGGCATGAGACCTGTTCCATACCAGTGCTCCCGGCGCAGTACAGTTGTCAGTGGCCGAGGGTTCGGACCATGTCACCACGGCGCTGCAAAGACCGGCGTCATTGGACTGTGTTATGTCAGATGGACAGCCGCTTATGACAGGCTTCTCGGTATCGTTGACCGTCACGGTGAAGCTGCACACATTACTTATATTAAGAGCAGCATCGGTAGCAGTATATGTCACTGTAGTTATACCGACAGGGAATACTGATCCGGGGGCATGAGACCTGTTCCATACCAGTGCACCTGTAGCTGTACAGTTGTCAGTGGCCGAGGGTTCGGTCCAGGTCACCACGGCGCTGCAAAGACCGGCGTCATTGGACTGTGTTATGTCAGATGGACAGCCACTTATGACAGGCTTCTCGGTATCGTTGACCGTCACGGTGAAGCTGCACACATTACTTATATTAAGAGCAGCATCGGTAGCAGTATATGTCACAGTAGTTATACCAACAGGGAATACTGATCCGGGGGCATGAGACCTGTTCCATACCAGTGCACCTGCAGCTGTACAGTTGTCAGTGGCCGAGGGTTCGGTCCAGGTCACCACGGCGCTGCAAAGACCGGCGTCATTGGACTGTGTTATGTCAGATGGACAGCCGCTGATGACAGGCTTCTCGGTATCGTTGACCGTCACGGTGAAGCTGCACACATTACTTATATTAAGAGCAGCATCGGTAGCAGTATATGTCACTGTAGTTATACCGACAGGGAATACTGATCCTGGGGCATGAGACCTGTTCCATACCAGTGCTCCCGGCGCAGTACAGTTGTCAGTGGCCGAGGGTTCGGACCATGTCACCACGGCGCTGCAAAGACCGGCGTCATTGGACTGAGTTATGTCAGATGGACAGCCGCTTATGACAGGCTTCTCGGTATCGTTGACCGTCACGGTGAAGCTGCACACATTACTTATATTAAGAGCAGCATCGGTAGCAGTATATGTCACAGTAGTTATACCAACAGGGAATACTGATCCGGGGGCATGAGACCTGTTCCATACCAGTGCTCCTGCAGCAGTACAGTTGTCAGTGGCCGAGGGTTCGGTCCAGGTCACCACGGCGCTGCAAAGACCGGCGTCATTGGACTGTGTTATGTCAGATGGACAGCCGCTGATGACAGGAGGAATGACATCAAGAAGGGTAGTTATTGTTACTGGTATAAGAAAGGTACAATTCATAATATCTTGTACCATAACAGAGTGATTCCCTGCAGAAAGTGATCCGAACATCCCCGAAAGCTGGTATGTTCCTCCGTCAATATTATACTGATATCCCGGAGTTCCTCCTGAACCGGTCACAGTTACAGTTCCATCATTACCCCCCGAACAAGATACATTTGACTGAGATAATATGCTTCCATTCAGAGCTGCTGCAGGTTGGGTCACTATGGCTGATCCATTTACAAAATCTCCATTCTGACCGGTTACTTTAACATTATAAGTTCCCGGAACAAGATTTGTGATGCTACTGCCGGTTGAGATAAAACTACCAGGGCCAGTCCATAAATAGGTATACGGGGCAACGCCTCCAGAAGGCGTTGCTATTGCAGTGCCATTATTCAATCCAAAGCAGGTAACATTAGTGCTGGTTACATTGACACCAAGAGGTGCGGTATTAACACACAGTGAGAAAGTGCCACTAGTTAAATCATCATCAACTGATATCCAGTAATCTTGACCAGGGGTAAGAGTATTAACCTGTAAAGAAAGGACTCCCTGAATTACAGTATATTTTGCACAACCTATTTGTGTACCCGCAGCGTCCCAAATCGCAAACTGCTGACGAGCCATAGTTCCATAGCCTGTTCCGGTGTTGACATTAATTTTTGCAAAATTGGTCGTGGCGTTGAATCGGAACCATACATTTTTATTAATAAGTCCTCCCCAGCAACTTCCCATACTTCCATCTGCTGTGGCATAGGTATTGTCATATTGAGCATCGGATGAGCACCAGTTGTTGGTGTTAGATATAAAAAATGCTCCTGCTTTATAGTCATAATCAATCTGATCGGTCAGACATAAACTAAAAGTACCTGATACATTGTCATCATCGACTGAAATCCAGTAATCATCTCCTATAGCCAAGCCATTTGTCTGAAGAATGACAATGTTCTGTCCGTTCACCCATCTACCGCACGCTACCTGTGTTCCTGCAGCATTCCAGAGTGCTACCTGCTGGTGGACCATAGTCCCGTATCCGCCACCTGTAATAACAGAAACTTTCATGAATGTAGTCAAGGCAGTAAACCTGAACCAGACATTCTTATTAATAAGCCCGGTCCAGCAGCTACCCATACTCTCGTCGGCTGTTGCAAATATATTATCATATGCAGCATCAGAAGAACACCAATTAGTTGGTACCGTAATTGCGCCTGATTTGTAGTCGTAATCAACCTGGTCATTGAGACATAAACTGAATGTTCCGGAAGTATTATCATCATCAACGGATATCCAGTAATCCTGTCCAATGGTTAATGTGTTTGTCTGGAGTGCTACAGTACCCTGGTA
The DNA here is from genome assembly GCA_963760915.1 of uncultured Bacteroidales bacterium. GTDB lineage: Bacteria > Bacteroidota > Bacteroidia > Bacteroidales > VadinHA17 > LD21. The sequence continues at coordinate 74,226 of CAVXEU010000003.1, forward strand.
ATTAATCCATCTGGCGCAGCCTACCTGAGTTCCGGCCGCATCCCAGAGTGCAAACTGTTGATGAACCATAGTACCATATCCGGCACCGGTAGTTACAGACACTTTTATGAAAGACGTAAGGGCTGTAAATTTAAACCAGACGTTTTTATTTACTGTACCGCTCCAGCATGTGCCCATGCTTTCGTCTTCAGTTGCAAATATATTATCATATGCAGCATCAGAAGAACACCAATTAGTTGGTACAGTAATTGCGCCTGATTTGTAGTCGTAATCAACCTGGTCATTGAGACATAAACTGAAAGTTCCGGAAGTATTATCATCATCAACGGATATCCAGTAATCCTGTCCAATGGTTAATGCGTTTGACTGGAGAGTTACAGTACCCTGGTAATTAATCCATCTGGCACAGCCCACCTGAGTTCCGACAGCATCCCAGAGTGCAAACTGTTGATGAACCATAGTACCAAATCCTGCACCTGTTGTGACAGATATCTTCATGAATGAAGTAAGGGCTGTAAATTTGAACCAGACATTTTTATTTACTGTTCCGCTCCAGCATGTGCCCATGCTTTCATCTTCTGTTGCAAATATATTATCATATGCAGCATCAGAAGAACACCAATAAGTTGGTACAGTAATTGCGCCTGCCTTGTAGTCGTAATCAACCTGGTCATTGAGACATAAGCTGAATGTTCCGGAAGTATTGTCATCATCAACGGATATCCAGTAATCCTGTCCAATGGTTAATGCGTTTGTCTGGAGTGTTACAGTTCCCTGATAATTAATCCATTTGGCACAGCCCACCTGAGTTCCGGCCGCATCCCATAGCGCAAATTGTTGATGAACCATAGTACCATATCCGGCACCGGTTGTTACAGACACTTTCATGAAAGGAGTAAGGGCTGTAAATTTGAACCAGACATTTTTATTTACTGTTCCGCTCCAGCAAGAGCCCATACTCTCATCATCTGTGGCAAATATATTATCAAATTCAGCATCGGAAGAACACCAGTTGGTAGCAACATTTACAGCTCCTGATTTGTAGTCATAATTTACCTGGTCATCCAGACATATGGTGAAGGTACCGGATGTATAATCATCATCAACGGATATCCAGTAATCCTGTCCAATAGTTAACCCTATAGCCTGAAGCGTTACAGTACCCTGGTAATTAATCCATCTGGCGCAGCCAACCTGGGTTCCGGCAGCATCCCAGAGTGCAAACTGTTGATGAACCATAGTACCAAATCCTGCACCTGTTGTGACAGATATCTTCATGAATGAAGTGAGGGCAGTAAATTTGAACCAGACATTTTTATTTGTTGTTCCGCTCCAGCATGAACCCATGCTTTCGTCTTCAGTTGCAAATATATTATTATACTCAGCTTCAGATGAGCACCAATTAGTTGGTACTGTAATTGCACCTGCCTTGTAGTCGTAATCAACCTGGTCATCAAGGCATAAGCTGAATGAACCGGATGTATTGTCATCATCAACGGATATCCAGTAATCCTGTCCAATTGTTAAACTATTCGTTTGAAGGGTAACGGTTCCCTGTCCAGTCACCCATTTTGCGCAGCCCACCTGAGCCCCTGCTGCATCCCAGAGCGCAAACTGCTGATGAACCATAGTTCCCTGCCCTCCCCCGGTAATTACTGATACTTTTATAAAAGGTGTTAAGGCAGTGAATTTAAACCAGACATTTTTATTTACTGTTCCGGTCCAGCAAGAACCCATGTTCTCATCATCTGTGGCAAAAATATTATCAAATTCAGCATCGGAAGAACACCAGTTAGTAGCAACATTTACAGCTCCTGATTTATAGTCATAATTTACCTGGTCATCAAGGCATAAGCTGAAGGTACCTGATGTATAATCATCATCAACCGATATCCAGTAATCCTGTCCAATAGTTAACCCTATAGTCTGAAGCGTTACAGTCCCCTGAGTTGTGACCCATTTAGCGCAACCAATCTGGGTACCGGCAGCATCCCATAGTGCGAACTGCTGATGAACCATAGTACCAAATCCTGCACCTGTTGTGACAGATATCTTCATGAATGAAGTAAGGGCAGTAAATTTGAACCAGACATTTTTATTTGTTGTTCCGCTCCAGCATGAACCCATGCTTTCGTCTTCAGTTGCAAATATATTATTATACTCAGCTTCAGATGAACACCAATTAGTTGGTACAGTAATTGCGCCTGCCTTGTAGTCGTAATCAACCTGGTCATCAAGGCATAAGCTGAATGAACCGGATGTATTGTCATCATCAACGGATATCCAGTAATCCTGGCCAATTGTTAAACTATTCGTTTGAAGGGTAACAGTTCCCTGTCCAGTCACCCATTTTGCACAACCGACCTGAGTACCTGCTGCATCCCAGAGTGCAAACTGTTGATGAACCATAGTACCATATCCGGCACCAGTAGTTACAGACACTTTCATGAAAGACGTAAGGGCAGTAAATTTAAACCAGACATTTTTATTTACTGTTCCACTCCAGCATGAACCCATACTTTCGTCCTCTGTTGCAAATATATTATTATATGCAGCGTTGGAAGAACACCAATTGGTCGATAATGTAACTGCCCCGGCCTTATAATCATAATCTACCTGATCATCAAGGCATAAACTGAAAGTACCGGATGTATTATCATCATCAACGGAGATCCAGTAATCCTGTCCTGCAGTTAATCCAAGTGTCTGAAGAGTAATTGTTCCCTGGCCTGTTACCCATCTTGCACATCCTATTTGCGTACCTGCATTATTCCAGAGTGCAACCTGCTGGTGAACCATTGTCCCCTGTCCACCCCCCGTAATGACAGATATTTTCATAAAGGTTGTCAGAGCAGTAAACCTGAACCATACATTTTTATTTACGGAGCCGCTCCAGCAAGTTCCCATAATTCCGTCATCCGTAGCAAATGTGTTATCATATGCAGCATCGGAAGAACACCAATTGGTAGGAACCGTTATGGCACCTGACCTAAAGTCGTAATCAACCTGTTCATTTATACAAAGAGTAAAAGTTCCGGATGTACTGGCATCGTCAACTGATATCCAGTACCAGTCTCCGGGGGTTAATGCATCAGACTGTAATATAACTGTTCCTGTATTTGAAACCCATTTCGCACAGCCAATCTCTGTGCCGGACGCATCCCAGAGAGCTAACTGCTGTCGAACCATTGTACCATAACCGGCTCCCGTTTTGACTTGTATTTTTATCTGATCGGTTGTTGCCTGGAACTTGAACCATTTGTTATTATATGTACCTGCAGTCCAACAGGATCCTGATTTGGTATCTGACAAAGATCCCAGGTTAGTAAATGCCTGTGATGACGAACACCAGTTGTGCAAATCAGTCAATTCATAAGCTCCTGATGGATAAGTGTAAACATTATTATCATCAATGCAAAGTGTAAAGGTTCCACTGATATTATCATCATCAACTGAAATCCAGTACCATTCACCTGCTGTTAAATTATTAACAGTAAGACTTAGTGCTCCCTGGCCTGAAAGAGGCCCGGTACATCCGACTTGCGTATTCGTTGCATCGAAAATCGCTATTTGCTGATTGCTCATTGTTCCATAATTGCCACCTGTAGTAACTGTTGTGGTGACGCTTGAATTGAGAGCCTGAAACCTGAACCATACATTTCTTTTATTTATGCCACCCGCAAAACAACTTCCAATAGTGCCGTCAGGTGTAGCAATGATGTTAGTGAATTTCGAATCAGCGGAGCACCAGCTATTGAAATCACTTAAGATAATGGCATTTACATAATTATCATTGGGTACACTCTTAGAGGCGCATAATGTAAAACTACCCTGGTATCCGGTACCTACTGAATTATCTACAGATATATAATACCAATTTCCGGTAACAAGTGTGGTTGAAGAAAGTTCCACATCAGAATTATCAGTAACATATATACTGCACCCCACTTCGGCTAATGATGCGTCCCACAGGGCGATGAACGGTCTTCGGAGTGTCCCTTCTTCATTTGTTGTTCTAACATCAACAATTATTGAAGATCCTGTTGCCTGGAATGTAAACCAACGATTATAATTAGGACCGTTTGGCCAACATAATCCTTTTGCCTCATCAGCCGTTGCACCAACAGTTGAAAATTCTGCATTTGTTGAGCACCATCCGTTAAGATCAGAAAGCTCAATCGCACCATCTTTAAAATTATAGCTTAATTTATCATCAATACAAAGTGAAAAAGTTCCGCGATTCCCTGTACCGACGTAATTATCTACAGATATATAATACCAATCTCCGGGGATTAGCCCTGAGGCTACGATTTCCAGATTACTAAACTGGGAAGTATATCTTGCACAACCTAATTCTGTATTTGATGCATCCCATAATGCCATAAAAGGAGATTGAATTGTCCCATCAATGCCACCTGTTTTTAACTGTATAGAACATATACCAGTAGCGGTAGCCTGGAATTTGAACCATCTGTTGTAGTTTGGTCCATTATTCCAGCATGAACCTTTAAGTTCATCAGGGGTTGCACCAATTGTACTATAAGCAGCAGCAGGGGAACACCAGTTGCTGATAGCCGGAATTTCAACTGCTCCAGCCTTCAGGTCATAATTTATGGATGCGTCGACACATAATGTAAAGGTACCCCGGTATCCGGTCCCAACATAATTATCGACAGATATATAATACCATTCTCCGGGTGTCAATCCCTCAGCAACAATTTCGATGTCGCTGTACTGTGAAGAATATCTTGTACAACCGACCTGATTGTTTGCAGCATCCCATAATGCCAAAAAAGGATATTGAAGAGTTCCTTCATCACCTCCTGTTTTCAGCTGAATAGTAGCATTACCTGTTGCAGTAGCCTGGAATTTGAACCAACGGTTATAGTTCGGACCGTTGCTCCAGCATGACCCTTGCAGTTCATCAGCAGTGGCGCCGACAGTAGTATATGCAGCATCAGATGAGCACCAGTTGCTGATACCTGGTATTTCAACAGCACCAGCCTTCAGATCATAGTTTATTGTTTCATCAACACAAAGGGTGAATGTTCCTCTATATCCTGTTCCTGTATAATTATCGACCGATATGTAATACCAATCTCCCGGGGTTAAACCCTGGGCAACAATTTCGATGTCACTATAGGTAGATGAATATCTTGCGCAACCCAATTGAGTATTTGAGGCATCCCATAAAGCCAGAAACGGATTCTGCAGAGTTCCTTCTGCACCACCTGTTTTAAGCTGAATGGTGGCAACTCCCGATGCAGTAGCCTGGAACTTAAACCATCTGTTGTAGTTCGGTCCATTATTCCAGCATGAACCTTTAAGTTCATCAGCTGTGGCTCCGATAGTTGTATAAGCTGCATCCGTTGAGCACCAGTTGTTAATACTCGGGATAGCAATTGCCCCGGCCTTTAAATCATAATTTATAGATTCATCGACGCACAAGGTAAAGGTGCCTCTGTAGCCTGTATTATTGTTATTGTCGACAGAAACATAATACCATTCTCCGGGAGTCAATCCCTCTGTGACAATTTCCAAATCACTGTATTGGGAGGAATATGTTGCACAACCAAGTTGTGTGTTGCTGGCATCCCATAATGCCAAAAATGGATATTGAAGAGTTCCTTCAGCACCTCCTGTTTTCAGCTGAATAGTAGCATTACCTGTTGCAGTAGCCTGGAATTTAAACCAACGGTTAAAATTCGGTCCGCTATTCCAGCATGACCCTTTCAGTTCATCAGCAGTGGCGCCAACAGTAGTATATGCAGCATCAGATGAGCACCAGTTGCTGATACCTGGTATTTCAACAGCACCAGCCTTCAGATCATAGTTTATTGTTTCATCAACACAAAGGGTAAATGTTCCTCTATATCCTGTTCCTGTATAATTATCGACCGATATGAAATACCAATCTCCCGGGGTTAAACCCTGGGCAACAATTTCGATGTCACTATAGGTAGATGAATATCTTGCGCAACCCAATTGAGTATTTGAGGCATCCCATAAAGCCAGAAACGGATTCTGCAGAGTTCCTTCTGCACCACCTGTTTTAAGCTGAATGGTGGCAACTCCCGATGCAGTAGCCTGGAACTTAAACCATCTGTTGTAGTTCGGTCCATTATTCCAGCATGAACCTTTAAGTTCATCAGCTGTGGCTCCGATAGTTGTATAAGCTGCATCCGTTGAGCACCAGTTGTTAATACTCGGGATAGCAATTGCCCCGGCCTTTAAATCATAATTTATAGATTCATCGACGCACAAGGTAAAGGTGCCTCTGTAGCCTGTATTATTGTTGTTATCGACAGAAACATAATACCATTCTCCGGGAGTCAATCCCTCTGTGACAATTTCTAAATCACTGTATTGAGAGGAATATATTGCACAACCAAGTTGTGTGTTGCTGGCATCCCATAATGCCAAAAATGGATATTGAAGAGTTCCTTCAGCACCTCCTGTTTTCAACTGAATAGTAGCATTACCTGTTGCGGTAGCCTGGAATTTAAACCAACGGTTAAAATTCGGTCCGCTATTCCAGCATGACCCTTTCAGTTCATCAGCAGTGGCGCCAACAGTAGTATATGCAGCATCAGATGAGCACCAGTTGCTGATACCTGGTATTTCAACAGCACCAGCCTTCAGATCATAGTTTATTGTTTCATCAACACATAGGGTGAATGTTCCTCTATATCCTGTTCCTGTATAATTATCGACCGATATGTAATACCAATCTCCCGGGGTTAAACCCTGGGCAACAATTTCGATGTCACTATAGGTAGATGAATATCTTGCGCAACCCAATTGAGTATTTGAGGCATCCCATAAAGCCAGAAACGGATTCTGCAGAGTTCCTTCTGCACCACCTGTTTTAAGCTGAATGGTGGCAACTCCCGATGCAGTAGCCTGGAACTTAAACCATCTGTTGTAGTTCGGTCCATTATTCCAGCATGAACCTTTAAGTTCATCAGCTGTGGCTCCGATAGTTGTATAAGCTGCATCCGTTGAGCACCAGTTGTTAATACTCGGGATAGCAATTGCCCCGGCCTTTAAATCATAATTTATAGATTCATCGACGCACAAGGTAAAGGTGCCTCTGTAGCCTGTATTATTGTTGTTATCGACAGAAACATAATACCATTCTCCGGGAGTCAATCCCTCTGTGACAATTTCTAAATCACTGTATTGAGAGGAATATATTGCACAACCAAGTTGTGTGTTGCTGGCATCCCATAATGCCAAAAATGGATATTGAAGAGTTCCTTCAGCACCTCCTGTTTTCAACTGAATAGTAGCATTACCTGTTGCGGTAGCCTGGAATTTAAACCAACGGTTAAAATTCGGTCCGCTATTCCAGCATGACCCTTTCAGTTCATCAGCAGTGGCGCCAACAGTAGTATATGCAGCATCAGATGAGCACCAGTTGCTGATACCTGGTATTTCAACAGCACCAGCCTTCAGATCATAGTTTATTGTTTCATCAACACATAGGGTGAATGTTCCTCTATATCCTGTTCCTGTATAATTATCGACCGATATGTAATACCAATCTCCCGGGGTTAAACCCTGGGCAACGACCTCGATGTCACTGTACTGTGAATAGTATGTTGCACATCCGATTTGTGAGTTTGCCGCATCCCATAATGCCAGGAAAGGATATTGAAGTGTTCCTTCACCTGCTCCTGTTTTAAGTTGAATTGTGGCAACTCCCGATGCAGTAGCCTGGAACTTAAACCATCGGTTAAAATTAGGTCCATTATTCCAGCATGAACCTTTAAGTTCATCAGCTGTGGCTCCAATAGTAGTATAAGCTGCATCTGCCGAACACCAGCTGTTAATGCTCGGGATAGGAATTGCACCGGCCTTTAAATCATAATTTATTGATTCATCAACACACAAAGTAAATGTACCTCTTTGACCTGTATTATTGTTATTGTCGACAGAAACATAATACCATTCTCCCGGGGTCAATCCTTCTGTTACAATTTCTAAATCACTGTACTGAGAGGAATATATTGCACAACCGAGTTGTATATTTGAAGCATCCCATAAAGCCATAAAAGGATATTGAAGAGTTCCTTCAGCACCTCCGGTTTTCAGTTGAATTGTTGCCAATCCGGATGTTGCAGCCTGGAATTTAAACCAACGGTTAAAATTGGGTCCGTTATTCCAGCATGAACCTTTCAGTTCATCACCAGTGGCACCCAGTGTAGTATATGCTGCCTCAGCAGAGCACCAGTTATTAATATCAGGGATAGTTATAGCACCGGCCTTAAGGTCATAATTTACTGTAGCATCAACGCATATTGAGAAAGTACCTCTATATCCCGTACCAGAATAATTGTCAACAGAGATATAATACCAATCGCCAATTGTTAAACCTGATCTGACTATTTCTATATCACTGTATTGTGATGAATAGGTGGCACAGCCAAGTTGAGTATTTGAAGCATCCCATAAAGCCAGATAAGGATATTGAAGAGTTCCCTCAGCTCCTCCGGTTTTAAGCTGGATCGTAATATCGGAAGTAGTGGCTTGAAACTTGAACCAGCGGTTATAGTTTGGTCCATTGGTCCAACAGGAACCCTTTAATTCATCACCGGTAGCTCCGACAGTAGAAAATTGTGCATTTGCAGAACACCAGCCCGAAGTGCTAGTTAGAAGTTTTGCACCAGATTTTAAGTCATAGTCAGTGACATTAGTCTCAGTTGTTGCTGTATTGGAGCAATATATATCTGAATATGTGTATGTTATATTATGTATTCCAATTCCGGCTATAGAAGGTGTAAAGGTTATTCCTGATATACCAGGACCAGAAAATACACCACCGGTAGGATTCCCGATTAGTATTGATGCCGGATCAGATATATCGTATTGTATGTTCAGGCCAATAAATGACACAGCAGGTTTTTCATGAACATTCGTGGTATAGACCGCCTGATTGGAACAACCAGTTGAAACATTTGTATAATCTGTAATGCTATAAGATATGTTATGAATTCCGGCGCCTGCAATGGATGGAGTAAAAATGTCAGTGTTTATACCAGGTCCGCTGAATATTCCACCTGCCGGATTACCAGAAAGTGTAACGGGTGCTGCATCTATGCAATAGTCCGTATTTAGTCCGCTGAAGTCAACATCTGGCAGACTATATATATCCACATACAATTCGCTTGTACCTATAGACCCACAGCTAGTTATTTCCTCAATATGAACTATTCCGGTAACACCTCCTGCAGGATCCCAAGTGATATCGAGACTATTATTACCTCCGGAAATACTTACCGGCGTCCCGCTTGTAACAGTCCAGTTATAGGTTGATCCCGGATGATTTGTAACTGAATAATTTATTGTTGATCCGGCACATACTTCGATATTCGAAGGGATTACAGGTGTTGTAACAGCAGGCGGGCAACCGATGCATGAGATATTTGCAGCCCAGCCCGGACGAGTAAATCCGGCATCGGAGACGAAACTAAAAGTCAAACAGCTTCCGGAAGAATAAAGTGAAAATGGGGCAATGATAACCACATTCTGATATGAGGCAATTAGAGGTGAACTGGCATCAGGACCGTCGTACACATTAAGAATATCGCCTGTCCCAATATTAATACCTGTAAAATCGAATTTGAGATAATCAGAAGTTCCTGAACAGAAGGTTACGGAATAATTTTCATTAATGCCATAATAACCGGCAGATCCTCCGCTGTCATAAAACACTCCCGAACAGGTATTGACGGTCTGTCCGTTATAAGCACTTATAATATAAGTCTGAGAATGAAGTTCAAATCCACAGGTGATAATTAATAAAAGCAGTAATAACTTTTTTGTATTTAGGTAGTGATTTCCTCTTGTATGATATTTCAATGGAATGATCTTATTTAATAAATTCATATTCCCTGCTGGCAGGAACTTAATTATAAACATAACCAAATCTATTCTCACAAGGTTGCAGGCCGTATAAAATAAAATTTTACTACTTCAGGTAAACGTTAACTAATCGATAACGTGATTAAACAAAGATAGGATAAATTGATGAGTCAAAAAACAGTTTTTGAATTCATAAAGTTGAAAATCCCAAAAAGTAATACATCTAAACGGGCTGGTTTAAGTACGATTCACTATAAAATGTTACTTTTGTTGTCATGATTTGGAAGGTACCCATCTCATGATGCAATAATTACAGGGAATTATAATGAATTCAAAAAGACAAAATCCTCCTACCCCCTGGCCATTGGTTATTCTATTTTCTGCTATTTCAATAAGTATTATTCTAATCGGTATATTATATTATAATTATCAGAAAAATAGTTTATTAGCTGAGAAGCAACAGGAGCTTTCGGCTATCTCAGACTTGAAGATCAGGCAGATAACCCAATGGAGACTTGACCGGCTTGGGAATGCCAGTTTTTTAAGTGAAAACATTCTTATGGTCAAAGCTGTATCGAAATATATGCAGACTCCAGCAGACAAACAGCTGCTGGCAAATCTTCTTCAGATAATGAAATCGCTGACCCTGAATTTTGATTACAAGAATGTTCTTATTCTTGATCCTTCCGGAAACGTGAGATTGTCATTTCCTGCTCAGGACAGCCTGATTGGCGATCACCTTAAACCTTTAATATCTGAAATTGTCAAAAACCGCAGAATAGTGCTTTCGGACATTCATTTGACAAGCTCTATAAGCTATATTCATCTTGACCTTATTGTTCCTCTTATTGATCGAAGCGTAAATGATACGTTGGTATTTGGATTACTAACCATGAGGATAGATCCGGAAAAAATTCTCTATCCTCTTATCCAATCCTGGCCAACTCAAAGCAAAAGTGCTGAAACACTTTTATTCAGGAGGGATGGGAATGATATTGTTTACCTGAATGAACTGAGACATATCAAAAATACTGGCCTTCTATTAAAGCGATCTGTAACCTCAGAGAACTTGCCTGCTGCTATGGCAACCAGGGGCATTTCCGGAACTGTTGATGGAATAGATTACAGAAATGTTCATGTTGTGGCTGCAATGAAAAAAATTCCAGGAACAACCTGGTTTATGGTAGCTAAAATTGACCGCAGCGAAGTATTTTCTGCTCTCAACAACCAGATGAAGATGATAATTATAATTCTCATTCTTTTTATTTTGACCATAGGTCTGTTTTTAGGATTTCTTTCATGGAATCAGCGTGTCAGATTTTATCGGGAAAAGTATGAAACAGAGCTTAATCATCTGGCTCTGATAAAACATTTTGACTATATTTTAAAATTTGCAAATGATATCATCTTTTTAATCGACGATAATCTCAAGATTGTCGAAGCAAATGATCGTGCTCTTGAGTCATATATGTATACTCGGGATGAGATTATTGGAATGAGACTGGAACAAATACGTTCTCCTGAGACAATTTCACAGTTACAGGATCAGCTTGCTTATGTAAATAAAAATGAATCAGCCACTTTTGAGACTATTCATAAACGGAGGGATGGGTCAGTTTTTCCTGTTGAAATCAGTTCCAGAGTAGTAAATATTGAAGGTTCAAGGTATTACCAAACGATAGGACGTGATATAACTGAACGGAAACTTGCCCAGGATTCACTCAGGGAGAGTGAGGAGCGATTCAGAAAAATTTTTGAAGAAAGTCCATTAAGTATGATTATGTCAGACAAAGACTTTGCAATTATTAGTACAAATTTGTCTTTCTGTAGTATGTTGGGTTACAATGATGAAGAACTTAAGTCTCTTACATTCAGACAGTTTACTCATCCTGACTATATAAGCGGAGATGAAATTTCACTCTTACGGTTAGTTGCAGGGGAAATTCCGATATATCATACAGAAAAAAGATATATCCGCAAAGATGGTTCCCTGATTTGGGGATCAACAACTGTCAGTATAATACACAATAATAAGAATGAAGTTCAGTTTTTCCTGGTAATGATTGTAGATATTACTTTGAGAAAAGAAGCTGACCTAGCCCTTGAGAAATCTTTCTCACTTGTGAAAGCGACTCTTGAATCAACTGCCGATGGACTTCTTGTCGTAGATTTATCAGGTAAGATTTTGCAGTTCAATATGAAGTTTGCCGAGATGTGGAAAATTCCCCAGGAGATCCTTGATACTGGCGAGGATAGCATTCTGTTGGATTATGTTAAGAATCAATTGAACAATCCTGAGAGTTTTATTGAAAATATAAAGCAATTATACTTAAAACCTGAAGCAGTAACTTCAGATCTGCTTGAATTTAAGGATGGACGGTTCTTTGAAAGATATTCGCAACCTCAAAAGATTGGTGGTAAAAGCGTAGGTCGAGTATGGAGTTTCAGAGATATAACCGACAGGAAAAGATCAGAACAGGACCTGATTGTGGCTAAAGAGAAGGCAGAAGAGGGAGACAGACTTAAAACAGCTTTTCTTCATAACGTTTCCCATGAGATCAGAACGCCTATGAATGCGATAATAGGATTTTCAACTCTACTAAAGGAATCAGGACTTTCTGAGTCCGAACGTCAACAATATTTTGATATTATTTTTCAGAGTAATAATCAACTTCTATCGATAATTAATGATATTGTTGATATTGCAAATGTCGAAAGCGGACAGGTTAAAATGCATTTCGGGGAAATTAATTTAAACGCTACATTAAGAAACCTGAATGAACAATTCAGTTACAAACAAAAAGAATTCAATATTTCAATTAACCTGACAACAGGTCTACCTGATGAAGATTCAAAAATTGTAACGGACGGAACAAAACTTCTTCAGATCTTATCAAATCTAATCAGTAATTCATTAAAATTCACTAGAGAAGGCAGAATTGATTTCGGATATGTTTTGAAGGGTCATTTTCTGGAATTTTTTGTAAGAGATACGGGAATAGGAATTTCAAGTGATCACATTGAAAAGATTTTTAACAGGTTTTATCAGGTAGACGGAGCCGTTTCGCGTCAATATGGAGGAACTGGACTTGGGTTATCAATCAGCAAAGCGTATGTAGAATTGATGGGAGGTCATATTAATGCTGAATCCGAGCCTGGAAAAGGAACTATTTTTGTTTTTACTGTTCCATTTATCACTGACGGTAAAATATCTGACAGGTAAAATTTCTGTTTTATCGATAGACTCCTGAAATTTCAGTATTAATAAAAGATCAATGAATATTTAAATAAAATATTTTGAACTAATTCATATTTTTAATGTTTAATTAGTCTAAATAAAAATAATAATTATTTTTAAACATTAATTAAACTTTGACACTATGAAAAGGATTTTGCTCTTTGTTGTATTGCTTCTTTCAGTGACCCAGCTTTGGTCACAGGGTGAACTGGTTCCTGCTACAAAGGAACAATCTAAAGAAGACAGAAACTTCAGGATTCCCTTAATTGGGGAACAAGCTCCCACATTCACAGCCGAATCGACTAATGGTATTATAAATTTCCCAGGCGACTTCGGCCGTAAATGGAAAATTCTGTTCAGCCATCCTCAGGACTTTACACCTGTTTGTACTTCAGAAATTCTTGAACTGGCTAACCTGCAGAGTGAATTTGACAAACTCGGGGTCAAAGTAGTAGTTGTTTCTACTGATGCTCTTGCTACCCATGTACAATGGAAGAAAGCAATGGAAGGACTTTCTTATAAAGAAAGGGAACCGGTAAAAATTAAATTTCCGCTTGTGGATGATCAAAGTCTGGTTATATCAAAGGAGTATGGTATGATACATGCTGCATCAAACACAACTAAATCGGTAAGGGGGGTATTTATCATTGATCCTGATAATGTTATTCAGGCCATATATTTTTACCCGTCTAGTGTAGGAAGAAACACAGATGAAATTGTCAGAATGATTACCGCACTTGAGACCACGTCTGCTGATAAAGTCATGACACCAGCAAACTGGAAAGCTGGCAATGATGTTCTAATACCCTTTCCGCCAAAGACTGATCCTGCAAATCCGGAAGCAGTTCCAGCAGGTTATTATAATCTTGCCTGGTTTATGTGGTACAAAAAAGCAAAATAATGTTTTATATTTTGTACAATTTAAAATATTTTCATTTTTTTTGAAGAGGTTGTCTCAGAAGAGGCAGCCTTTTATCATTTTATGTGTGATGATGGGTTCGAACCGCCGACCCTCCCGACTTTCAGTCGGGATGCTCTGAACCGGTTTTGATAAGAGTTTCCAGGCGAACCCTGTTTTTCCACTTTTTAAGTTGAGCTTCTCTTTTCATAGCATCCTTTTTATTGTCAAAAGCTTCAGAGTAGACCAGTATCCATGGTCTTCCAGTAGCAGTAAAACCCTTTGACAATCTGTTATGTTTGCAAATTCTATCCTTAATATTGGCAGAGAATCCAATATAATACTTGTCAATTTTGTGTGAATAAATGATATAAACGGAGTACATAAACAAAAACCCCGTATTTAACGGGGCTGGCATTTTGTGGGGGATGACGGGTTCGAACCGCCGACCCTCCCGACTTTCAGTCGGGATGCTCTGAACCGGTTTTGATAAGAGTTTCCAGGCGAACCCTGTTCTTCCATTTTTTAAGTTGAGCTTCTCTTTTCATAGCATCCTTTTTATTGTTAAAAGCTTCAGAGTAGACCAGTATCCATGGTCTTCCAGTAGCAGTAAAACCCTTTGACAATCTGTTATGTTTGCAAATTCTATCCTCAATATTGGCAGAGAATCCAATATAATACTTGTTAATTTTGTGTGAATAAATGATATAAACGGAGTACATAAACAAGAACCCCGTATTTAACGGGGCTGGCATTTTGTGGGGGATGACGGGTTCGAACCGCCGACCCTCCCGACTTTCAGTCGGGATGCTCTGAACCGGTTTTGATAAGAGTTTCCAGGCGAACCCTGTTCTTCCATTTTTTAAGTTGAGCTTCTCTTTTCATAGCATCCTTTTTATTGTCAAAAGCTTCAGAGTAGACCAGTATCCATGGTCTTCCAGTAGCAGTAAAACCCTTTGACAATCTGTTATGTTTGCAAATTCTATCCTCAATATTGGCAGAGAATCCAATATAATACTTGTTAATTTTGTGTGAATAAATGATATAAACGGAGTACATAAACAAGAACCCCGTATTTAACGGGGCTGGCATTTTGTGGGGGATGACGGGTTCGAACCGCCGACCCTCCCGACTTTCAGTCGGGATGCTATGAACCGGTTTTGATAAGAGTTTCCAGGCGAACCCTGTTTTTCCACTTTTTAAGTTGAGCTTCTCTTTTCATAGCATCCTTTTTATTGTCAAAAGCTTCAGAGTAGACCAGTATCCATGGTCTTCCAGTAGCAGTAAAACCCTTTGACAATCTGTTATGTTTGCAAATTCTATCCTTAATATTGGCAGAGAATCCAATATAATACTTGTCAATTTTGTGTGAATAAATGATATAAACAGAGTACATAAACAAAAACCCCGTATTTAACGGGGCTGGCATTTTGTGGGGGATGACGGGTTCGAACCGCCGACCCTCCCGACTTTCAGTCGGGATGCTCTGAACCGGTTTTGATAAGAGTTTCCAGGCGAACCCTGTTCTTCCATTTTTTAAGTTGAGCTTCTCTTTTCATAGCATCCTTTTTATTGTTAAAAGCTTCAGAGTAGACCAGTATCCATGGTCTTCCAGTAGCAGTAAAACCCTTTGACAATCTGTTATGTTTGCAAATTCTATCCTTAATATTGGCAGAGAATCCAATATAATACTTGTCAATTTTGTGTGAATAAATGATATAAACAGAGTACATAAACAAAAACCCCGTATTTAACGGGGCTGGCATTTTGTGGGGGATGACGGGTTCGAACCGCCGACCCTCCCGACTTTCAGTCGGGATGCTCTGAACCGGTTTTGATAAGAGTTTCCAGGCGAACCCTGTTTTTCCACTTTTTAAGTTGAGCTTCTCTTTTCATAGCATCCTTTTTATTGTCAAAAGCTTCAGAGTAGACAAGTATCCATGGTCTTCCAGTAGCAGTAAAACCCTTTGACAATCTGTTATGTTTGCAAATTCTATCCTCAATATTGGCAGAGAATCCAATATAATACTTGTTAATTTTGTGTGAATAAATGATATAAACGGAGTACATAAACAAGAACCCCGTATTTAACGGGGCTGGCATTTTGTGGGGGATGACGGGTTCGAACCGCCGACCCTCCCGACTTTCAGTCGGGATGCTATGAACCGGTTTTGATAAGAGTTTCCAGGCGAACCCTGTTTTTCCACTTTTTAAGTTGAGCTTCTCTTTTCATAGCATCCTTTTTATTGTCAAAAGCTTCAGAGTAGACCAGTATCCATGGTCTTCCAGTAGCAGTAAAACCCTTTGACAATCTGTTATGTTTGCAAATTCTATCCTTAATATTGGCAGAGAATCCAATATAATACTTGTCAATTTTGTGTGAATAAATGATATAAACAGAGTACATAAACAAAAACCCCGTATTTAACGGGGCTGGCATTTTGTGGGGGATGACGGGTTCGAACCGCCGACCCTCCCGACTTTCAGTCGGGATGCTCTGAACCGGTTTTGATAAGAGTTTCCAGGCGAACCCTGTTCTTCCATTTTTTAAGTTGAGCTTCTCTTTTCATAGCATCCTTTTTATTGTTAAAAGCTTCAGAGTAGACCAGTATCCATGGTCTTCCAGTAGCAGTAAAACCCTTTGACAATCTGTTATGTTTGCAAATTCTATCCTTAATATTGGCAGAGAATCCAATATAATACTTGTCAATTTTGTGTGAATAAATGATATAAACAGAGTACATAAACAAAAACCCCGTATTTAACGGGGCTGGCATTTTGTGGGGGATGACGGGTTCGAACCGCCGACCCTCCCGACTTTCAGTCGGGATGCTCTGAACCGGTTTTGATAAGAGTTTCCAGGCGAACCCTGTTTTTCCACTTTTTAAGTTGAGCTTCTCTTTTCATAGCATCCTTTTTATTGTCAAAAGCTTCAGAGTAGACAAGTATCCATGGTCTTCCAGTAGCAGTAAAACCCTTTGACAATCTGTTATGTTTGCAAATTCTATCCTCAATATTGGCAGAGAATCCAATATAATACTTGTTAATTTTGTGTGAATAAATGATATAAACGGAGTACATAAACAAGAACCCCGTATTTAACGGGGCTGGCATTTTGTGGGGGATGACGGGTTCGAACCGCCGACCCTCTGCTTGTAAGGCAGATGCTCTGAACCAGCTGAGCTAATCCCCCGAAAAGCGAATGCAAATATAGATTACATTTTCATTACTGCAAAAAAAACTTTAACTTTTAAATTTCTTTCATATTATTCAGATATGATAGCCCATCGGGAGGTGGATTTTTATTCATCAAAAAAAAGCCTGCCTTCAAAGAGGAATATCTAACATTAATCAAAACCTAAGCTCTTTAGTTTTTACTCCTTGGCTTTTGCTGTGGTTTTAATTATCAATGATTTAATACGTCAAAACTTAAGCAACCTTACTGTCTGTTTTAGAGTCATGTTAACATAATAATTCTACACCAAAAATTTTACTTTACAAGTGATTAAAAAATGTTTATATTCGCTTAACATAGTGATTGAGTGAAAATTCCGCAGCTCTAAAAGAAGAATTTTGAATTGCAGGAATTTATATATTTGATATATAACTCATTACGAAGGAGACTAACCTAACCTGAACCTGATCTATATGAAACGCAAAAATCCTGTTTTTGTTTTGTTTAATATTATTTTTCTGCTTTTAGGGACTTTGGTTATCAAAATCTTTTCTGGTAATAAAACCATAAGAGCTTCAGTTTTTGCTGACTTCTGGCATTTTCTTAGACTGGGAATACTCTTCCTTGTTTTTCTTTCAGTTTCCGTTAGCGGATTGGGTCAGAAAACCTGGGATGGAGGTGGAGATGGCACCAGCTGGAGCAGTGCAAATAACTGGAATCCAAATGGAGTGCCTTTAAGTACTGATGATGTAATAATTTCCAGAAATGGATCACGTACTATAAATCTTAACGGAGACTATTCATGTGCCAGCCTTACTCTAAACTATACAGGGAATACTGATGGAACGATCATTTTAAATTTTTTAGGAATCAATAGTCTTACAGTAACCAATGGGGTTAGTTTAATTAATACTGCAAATAATGCAGGAAGTAATGTTATTTTAAATGTAGCAAATGGAACACTGTCCTGTGCAAGCATAATTAATACTGAATCTACCAGTTCAACAAGTGATATTTCTGTAACCCTGCAGAACGGGACCATTAATTGTTCCGGAAATATTACTATGGGCGCAAATTCTGACAGGAATGATCTTACTGTTTCAGGGAATGGTTTGATAAATATTGGTGGCAATCTGTCGGGCAACGGTACTTTTGTCCCGGGAACAGGGACCGTCAATTTTAACAGGGCAGGTGCTCAGACTGTCGGCAATTTTACATACTATAATTTAACCCTTTCCGGGTCTGGTGCTAAAACAACAACAGGAATTACTGTAAATAACATCCTTTCTCTGGAAGGTCTTTCAACAGCCTCATCTTTACCTGTTTATGGAGCTACGGCCTCCCTGCAGTATAAAGGCTCTGCTGCACAGACAACAGGACCGGAATACCCGGTTTCTGTTTATAATCTTATTATAAATAATAGTGCCGGTGTTATTCTGACCGGTTCAGCTACTGTCACAAATAATCTTGTGATGACCTCTGGCAATGTCACAACAGGGGCAGCCAACACTTTATTCCTTACCAATAGTACTGTTGGTTCTTTACTTTATACATCAGGTAGTATTATCGGTAATTTTAAACGAAGAATCAGTACTACAACATTGACTGATTATCTTTTCCCTGTGGGAACTGCAACTTTCTATAGACCTGCAAGCTTTAACTTTTCTTCACTTGCTTCTGATGTCGATATAACTGCAATATTTGAGCCAACACCTCCTGCAGGACTTGTAAACTATACTGATGGAATTGTAACTGTTGACAATCTTTTTACAGAAGGTTATTGGCGTTTTAAAAGTTCAGCTACACCTGTGGCAACATATTCATTGTCATTGACAGGCACTGGATTTGCAAGTTATGCAGTAAATGAAATCACAAGAATTTCAGGGCGAGACAATTCCAATGCTACATGGCGTGCCCTTGGTTCGCATGGGACTGTATCCGGAAATCAGGTGACACGAACAGGTATTTCAAACCTTAATACTGCATCATTTGACTATGCATTTGGAACTGGTTGCGCCTCAGCTTCTTTAGCTTATGAATTTGAAAGAGATATTACAATTGATTATACAAAAGTGGCGGGTGGTAAAGATCTTAGTAATTTTCCTGTTTTAATTAATCTCACAGGGCAGAATTATTTAAAACAATCACCAGCTGGACAGGTTCTGAATGTAAATGGATACGACATTATTTTTACAGATAATAATTACAATAAGCTCGATCATCAGATTGAATACTTTAATGGTATCAACGGCGACTTTATTGCCTGGGTTCGTATACCAACTTTATCCGTTACAAGCAACACCAATATCAAAATTCTTTACGGAAATCCGCAGGTATCAACTGATCCGTCAGTCACCTCTGTCTGGGACAGCCACTATAAGGGTGTCTGGCACCTTGATAATAACAATCTGAATGATTTTACTTCTTTTAACAAACCTGCAACACCATATAATTCTCCGACCTACCCGGCGGGAAATATCTATAATGCGCTGGGACTTAGCGGGGGAAATCAATATGCTGCGGTTTTAGGCGCTCCAAATACTAATTTTAACGGAAACATTACAGTATCTGCCTGGATATATCTTAACGGAATTAATCTGGACCAGAAAATTGCTGGTAACCAGAACGATGCAACCGGAGGATATAAATTCGGCGTATATACAAACAATAAGGTGGAATTTGAAATCCGAACGGCAACTAATGCTTCATATCTTAACCGGGCAGTAACAGGAGGAACAACCCTTACTACAGGGCAATGGTATTACGTTGCCGGTATGAGTTCTGATGTACTTGACTCAATCAGAACATTTGTAAGCGGTGTTCCTGAACGACCCTATCATAAAACAGGAACACTTGGAACTGCCTCAAATAATCTGACCATCGGAAGAGAACCATGGACAGGGACTTATTACTGGAATGGAAGAATAGATGAATTAAGGATATCAGATGAAGTGCGTTCAAACGGATGGTTGAGAACTGAATTTTTAAATCAGTCATCGCCCTCAACATTTTATTCTGTGGGTGTTGAAAACCTTGCAGATAATTTACCATCCACCAGCATATGCAATGGATCGGTTACACTCACTTTTGGTTTTCCGGCAGGAGGCACCTATTCAGGGACTGGCGTTGTCGGAAATATTTTCACTCCACCTTCAGCCGGAACTTACTCAATTACTTATTCCTACACCTCAGGATGTGGTACAACAACAGCTACCAAGGATATAATTGTTACTGATGCCCCTGAGGCTCCAATAGCTCCTGATAAAGAGTATTGTACAGGTACTATTGCCTACCTAAATGCAACCACAGGAGATAATATTAGATGGTATAGCGGGGGAACTCTGGCAAGCACCGCTAATCCTTTTTCAACAGGCATTACAACTCCAGGTATATATAATTATACAGTAACCCAGACAATTAACGGATGTGAAAGTGTATCCACTCCTGTTAAACTATCAATTTTTTCCACCGCTTTAATTACTTCCCATCCTGTAAATCAAAGTAAATGCGCAGGTACGACTGCTGGATTCAGAGTAAAGGCTACAGGTCCTAACCTGACCTATCAGTGGAGGAAAGGTGTCGTTAATTTGAGTAATGGTCCGAATATTACAGGTGCTACTTCAGATACACTTACTCTTTTAAACCTTGCCGGTTCTGATGCTGGAATTTATAACTGCGTTGTATCATCATCATGTGGAGCACCATTTACAAGCAATTCCGCAACACTTACTGTAGATCCTCAGCCGACACCTACAATTTCAGGATTCCCTTTAGTGTGTCAGTCATCATCATTTACATATAGTATTATAACACCAGTAGCTGGACATACATATGATTGGACTGTCACTGGTGGTACAATTACTCCGCCGGCTACCGGTACAAGTATTTCTGTAAACTGGCCCGTTGCAGGTGATTTTGAGGTAAGTGTTACCGAAACAGCTTCGCCTGATTGCTTCACAACAACCTCATATCCTGTTACCGTTACAGCTACACCTTCAGCTACTATTTCCTATTCAGGAAGTCCGTTCTGCTCTTCATCCGGAACAGCAATCGTAACCCTTTTGGGAAATACCGGAGGCATTTTCACAGCAGCACCTGCCGGATTATCTATCAATGCCGCAACAGGAGATATTACTCCCGGTACAAGTGCAGCAGGAGCTTACACTGTGACTTATACAGTCGCAGCAGCCGGTGGTTGTTCTGCATTTATGACAACAACTCCAGTCACAATAGTTCAGACACCTCCAGCGCCATCAGGTGCGGCTTCTCAATCCTTTTGTTCTGTAACACTTCCTACTATAGCGGATTTAGCTGCAACTGGTACAGCTATTCAATGGTACGCCGCCTCTACCGGTGGAATCCCTTTAGCAACTTTAACAGTGTTGGGGAACGGAAGTCATTATTATGCAAGTCAGACAGTTGGTGGCTGTGAAAGCGCAGTACGCCTTGATGTTACAGTAACAATAAACACAACTCCGGCAGCACCAAGCGGACTGGCATCACAGTCGTTCTGCTCAGGTGCATCACCCACCGTAGCAAATTTAGCAGCAATAGGTACAGCAATTCAATGGTATGCGAATTCTGCCGGAGGAACAGCCTTAGCTCCTGCAACAGCTCTGACAGATGCAACACACTATTATGCCAGCCAGACTATTAGTGGTTGTGAGAGCACTACGAGACTTGACGTGACTGTTACGGTGAACCCAATGCCGGTTGCACCAACAGGAACAGCATCGCAGGCCTTCTGTTCAGATGCTTTACCAACAGTTGCAAATCTGACTGCCACAGGTACTGCAATCAAGTGGTATGACGCATCAAGCGGCGGAAGTTTGTTGGGATCTTCCACACCTTTAATTAATGGTACCCATTATTATGCCAGCCAGACAGTGAACGGTTGTGAAAGCATGTTACGGTTTGACGTAACCGCCGTTGTTAATGTAACTCCTCCGGCACCTTCAGGTTCAGCATCTCAGATATTCTGTTCTAGTGAATCACCCACAATAGCCAGCTTGACTGCAACTGGTACAGTTATTCAATGGTATTCAGACCCGACAGGAGGAATTGCATTGGCACCCGCCGTATTCCTTGGAAATGGGAATCATTATTATGCAAGCCAGACAGTAAACGGTTGTGAAAGTTCATTACGTTTCGATGTCCTGGTAACGGTTAATACTACACCTTTTGCACCAACAGGTTCTTCATCACAATCCTTCTGTTCAGGTTCATCGCCAACTGTAGCCAGTTTGACTGCGACAGGAACAGCTATTCAATGGTATGCGAATTCTGCCGGAGGAACAGCCTTAGCTCCTGCAACGGCTCTGACAGATGCTACGCACTATTATGCAAGCCAGACAATAAGTGGATGTGAGAGCACTACAAGATTTGATGTGACTGTTACAGTGAACCCGACGCCGGTTGCACCAACAGGAACGGCATCGCAGGCCTTCTGTTCAGATGCTTTACCAACAGTTGCAAATCTGACTGCCACAGGTACTGCAATCAAGTGGTATGACGCATCAAGCGGCGGAAGTTTGTTGGGATCTTCCACACCTTTAATTAATGGTACCCATTATTATGCCAGCCAGACAGTGAACGGTTGTGAAAGCATGTTACGGTTTGACGTAACCGCCGTTGTTAATGTAACTCCTCCGGCACCTTCAGGTTCAGCATCTCAGATATTCTGTTCTAGTGAATCACCCACAATAGCCAGCTTGACTGCAACTGGTACAGTTATTCAATGGTATTCAGACCCGACAGGAGGAATTGCATTGGCACCCGCCGTATTCCTTGGAAATGGGAATCATTATTATGCAAGCCAGACAGTAAACGGTTGTGAAAGTTCATTACGTTTCGATGTCCTGGTAACGGTTAATACTACACCTTTTGCACCAACAGGTTCTTCATCACAATCCTTCTGTTCAGGTTCATCGCCAACTGTAGCCAGTTTGACTGCGACAGGAACAGCTATTCAATGGTATGCGAATTCTGCCGGAGGGACAGCCTTAGCTCCTGCAACGGCTCTGACAGATGCTACGCACTATTATGCAAGCCAGACAATAAGTGGATGTGAGAGCACTACAAGATTTGATGTGACTGTTACTGTGAACCCGACGCCGGTTGCACCAACAGGAACGGCATCGCAGGCCTTCTGTTCAGATGCTTTACCAACAGTTGCAAATCTGACTGCCACAGGTACTGCAATCAAGTGGTATGACGCATCAAGCGGCGGAAGTTTGTTGGGATCTTCCACACTTTTAATTAATGGTACCCATTATTATGCCAGCCAGACAGTGAACGGTTGTGAAAGCATGTTACGGTTTGACGTAACCGCCGTTGTTAATGTAACTCCTCCGGCACCGACAGGTTCAGTATCTCAGATATTCTGTTCTGATTCATCACCAACTGTCGCTGATTTAATAGCTGCTGGTACCTTGATTCAATGGTATGATGCCTCAATTGGAGGAAGCATAATACCTTCCACAACTCTAATTGGTAATGGAACACATTATTATGCCAGCCAGACAATAAATGGATGTGAGAGCACAACGCGACTAGATGTAACAGCGACTGTCAATGTTACACCTGCTGCTCCTACCGGAACTCCTTCACAATCATTTTGTTCGGATGCTTCACCTACAGTTGCAGACTTAACAGTGGCAACAGGTCTGGGTATTAAGTGGTATGATGCTTCAAGTGGTGGAAATCTGTTAGCAACTTCAACACTCTTGACCGATGGTACTCATTACTATGCAAGCCAGACAGTTTCAGGTTGTGAGAGTATTTTAAGATTTGACGTAACTGCAACAGTAAATGTGACTCCCGTAGCACCGACAGCAAGTGTAACTGTACAGCCAAATTGTTCTGTTAATACTGGTACAATTGTCATTACGGCACCATTAGGTGCATATGAATATAGTATTGATGGAGTTACCTACCAGGGCGGAGTAACATTTTCAGGAGTGGCTCCGGGGAGTTATAGCTTAACAGCCAGGAATACTGTTAATGTAAACTGTGTGTCTCAGGCAACTCTTTTGACTGTTAATGCTGCTCTTCCACCTCCTACTGTTACCACGACACAGATCAATGATGAATGTTTCGGAGGGACAACAGGTACAGCAACAGCTATACCATCAGGAGGTACAGGACCCTATACATACTCATGGAATACAGTTCCTGTACAGACAACAGCAACAGCAACAGGACTCGCAGCCGGTCCATATACAGTAACAGTAACCGATGCCAACACATGTACAGCAACGGCTAATGTTACAATTACCCAGCCACTTGCACTGACAGGCTCCGCATCAGTTACAACACCGATCACCTGTAATGGAGGAACAGCAACCGTCACACTTATCGGCGGCGGCGGTACAGCACCACTATCATATACCTTTAACGGGGTGACCAATGCCACAGGCATCTTTTCTGGGATACCTGCAGGTGTAGCATATGCATGGAGCATTACGGATGCCAGCCTCTGCGGTCCGGTATCGGGTATCCTTGATGTAACCGAGCCACTTGCACTGACAGGCTCCGCATCAGTTACAACACCGATCACCTGTAATGGAGGAACAGCAACTGTCACTCTTATTGGCGGCGGCGGTACAGCACCACTATCATATACCTTTAACGGGGTGACCAATGCCACAGGCATCTTTTCGGGGATACCTGCAGGTGTAGCATATGCATGGAGTATTACGGATGTCAGCCTCTGCGGTCCGGTATCGGGTACCCTTGATGTAACCCAGCCACTTGCACTGACAGGCTCCGCATCAGTTACAACACCGATCACCTGTAATGGAGGAACAGCAACTGTCACTCTTATTGGCGGCGGCGGTACAGCACCACTATCATATACCTTTAACGGGGTGACCAATGCCACAGGCATCTTTGCGGGGATACCTGCAGGGGCAGCATATGCATGGAGTATAACGGATGCCAGCCTCTGCGGTCCGGTATCGGGTACCCTTGATGTAACCCAGCCACTTGCACTGACAGGCTCAGCATCAGTTACAACACCGATCACCTGTAATGGAGGAACAGCAACTGTCACTCTTATTGGCGGCGGCGGTACAGCACCACTATCATATACCTTTAACGGGGTGACCAATGCCACAGGCATCTTTGCGGGGATACCTGCAGGGGCAGCATATGCATGGAGTATAACGGATGCCAGCCTCTGCGGTCCGGTATCGGGTACCCTTGATGTAACCCAGCCACTTGCACTGACAGGCTCAGCATCAGTTACAACACCGATCACCTGTAATGGAGGAACAGCAACTGTCACTCTTATAGGCGGCGGTGGTACAGCACCACTATCATATACCTTTAACGGGGTGACCAATGCCACAGGCATCTTTTCGGGGATACCTGCAGGGGCAGCATATGCATGGAGTATTACAGATGCCAGCCTCTGCGGTCCGGTATCGGGTACACTAGATGTAACCCAGCCATCAGCATTGACAGTTACAACTACTCAGGTCAATGTTACCTGTTTTGGTGGTACCTCCGGTAGCTCAACAGCAACTCCTTCAGGAGGTACAGGTCCATATTCCTATTCATGGAATACTTTACCGGTGCAGAGTACTGTTACAGCCACCGGACTAGCAGCCGGTACATATACTGTTACAATTACTGATGCGAACGGTTGTTTTATTTCAACTAATGTTACAATAACACAACCTGCAACTCCTGTGACAGGCAGCATTACAGCCCAGACTAATGTGCTTTGTTTCGGTGATGCAAATGGAACGGTGACCGTGACAGGATCTGGTGGTCTAAGTCCTTATACATATAGGATAGGAGCGGGTACTTATCAGGGATCAGGAACATTCAATTCTCTTTCTCCGGGAGTTTATATAATCACCATTCGGGATGCTAACCTATGTACCAACACAGTAACAGCTACAATAACTCAACCATTGATTCTTTCAGGGGCTATTTCGGCTCAGACAAATGTAGCATGCTTTGGAGCGTCAACAGGAAGTATCACTATTACAGCAGGAGGAGGCACTGCCCCTTATCAGTATAGTATTAATGCCGGTCCATATCAGTTATCAGATACCTTTACAGGTCTTTCGGCAGGTACATATAATATTTCTGTCAGGGATAATAATCTGTGCAGTACAGGATTTACCGTATTAATCACTCAACCGGCTTCCTCACTAGCAGGATTTATTACAGCTCAGACTAATACAACATGTCATGGAGATTCTGATGGAAGCGTAACAATTGCAGGAGCCGGGGGCACTGCACCGTATCTATTCAGAATTGACAGCGGGATTAATCAGCTTTCAGGGACCTTTAACGGATTGAATGCCGGATCACATACAGTTATTATAACTGACGCAAATTCGTGTACTTTTAATGTAAGTGTTACAATTACTCAGCCCGCGCCGCTTACAGGGGCAGTTATTACACAGTCAAACGTACTTTGTTTTGGAGGAAATACAGGAAGTGTTACCCTTTCAGGTGCAGGAGGAACCTCACCATACCAGTATAGTCTTGATGGAAGTCCTTATCAGGCTTCAGGTACATTTAACGGATTAACGGCCGGACCTCATTCAGTTATTGTGCGTGACATCAGACTGTGTACATCGGCAGTTAATCTGACAATCACTGAGCCTCCTGTTTTGACAGTTACTGCATCACATGTTGATGTTGCGTGTTTTGGCGGGATAACGGGAAGCGCTACAGCAACCGCAACTGGTGGTACAGGTCCTTATTCCTATTCCTGGAATACAGTACCTGTGCAGGCAATAGCTACGGCAACAGGTCTTTCTGCCGGAAGCTATATTGTTACAGTTACCGATGCAAACGGTTGTACTGCCACAAGTGGTGTCACTATAGCACAACCGGCAACTCCTTTAACAGTCACCACAACTCATGTGAATATTGCATGTTTCGGAGGAACCACAGGTACGGCCACGGCTACACCTTCGGGCGGAACAGGGCCATATACATATTCATGGAATACCTCACCTGTACAAACAACACCAACAGCAACCGGACTTGCGGCCGGACCATATATTGTTACTATCACTGATGCAAACAGTTGTACAGCAAGCTCTAATGTCATCATCTCCCAACCTGCAACAGCCCTGGCTGTCGCTATTACTCAAGTCAATGTTGCATGTTTTGGAGGAGCAACTGGAAGTGCCACAGTTACGCCTTCCGGAGGAACAAGTCCATATACCTATTCATGGAATACAATACCAGTACAGATGACTGCCACTGCAACAGGTCTTTCCTCAGGCAGCTATTCAGTCACAGTTACTGATGCCAATCTTTGTACAGCGATAGCTAATGTCACTATCACACAGCCTGTTGCCGCACTGACCATATCCACTTCCCAGGTAAATGTTGCATGTTTTGGAGGATCATCTGGAACAGCAACAGCAATACCAACTGGTGGTACAGGATCATATTCCTATTCGTGGAATACTTTACCCGTACAGACTACTGCCACAGCAACAGGACTGGCAGCCGGTACTTATACAGTAACGGTCAGCGATGCCAGCAGTTGTACATCAACCGCTGATGTCACTATCACTCAGCCTGCAGCAGCCATGACAGTGGCTACTACACAGGTTAATGTTTCATGTTTCGGAGGAACATCAGGTAGCGCAACTGCTATTCCAGCTGGAGGTTTAGCTCCTTATACATATTCATGGAATACAAATCCTGTACAGAACACGGAAACGGCTACATTGCTAAAATCCGGATCTTATACTGTAACTGTAACAGATGCTAATTTATGTACAGCTTCAGCTAATATTACAATTAGTGAACCTCCGGCACTTGACGGAACTGTAGGTGCTCAGACAAACATACTCTGTTTCGGTGGTAACAATGGAAGTGTAACTGTTTCAGCTTCAGGCGGCACTCCCGGTTATATGTATAGGATTGGTGCCGGTGGATATCAGCTGTCTGGTACCTTTAATTCACTGACAGCTGGTTCATATAATATTACCGTAAGGGATGCAAATTTATGCACATTTATTGTACCTGTTACAATTACTCAACCTGTTTCAGCTCTTGGAGGAAGTATAAGTTCTCAGACAAATGTACTCTGCTTTGGCGATGCAACAGGAAGTGTTATAATTTCAGCCTCAGGAGGTACATTGCCTTACGAATATAATATTGATGGAGGATCTTATCAGCCAGCAGGGACATTTAATGGACTGCTTGCAGGAGTCCATAATGTAATTATAAGGGATGCCAACATGTGTTCATTTAGTATTCCTGTAAACATAACTCAGCCAATTTCATCACTTAGCGGAAGTATTGTTTCGCAGACAAATGTTCTTTGTTTCGGAGGATCGACAGGGAGTGTAACGGTTGCGGGTTCAGGAGGAACACCTGTTTACCAGTACTCCTTGGATGCAGGAAGCTTACAGCCGTTAGGAACTTTTAACGGGTTGAACACTGGAATCCATACAGTTACTATAACTGATGCTAACAATTGTACATTTAATGTAATAGTAAATATTACTCAACCGCTTGCAGCACTTACAGTTACAACTACTCATATTGAGGTAGCCTGTTTTGGTGGATTAACAGGAAGTGCCACAGCCATACCAGCTGGAGGTACAGCTCCATATGCTTATTCCTGGAATACTTCTCCTGTTAAAACGACGGCAACAGCTTCAGGTCTTGCAGCCGGAAGCTATATCGTCACAGTTACAGATGCCAATTTATGTACATTAACAGCTAATGTCACTATCACAGAGCCTTTGTCTGCACTGACTGTTACGACAACACAGGTCAATAATGGCTGTTTCGGAGGGACAACAGGTACAGCAACAGCTATACCATCAGGAGGTACAGGACCCTATACATACTCATGGAATACAGTTCCTGTACAGACAACTGCAACAGCAACAGGACTCGCAGCAGGTCCATATACAGTAACAGTAACCGATGCCAACACATGTTCAGCAACGGCTAATGTTACAATTACCCAACCACTTGCACTGACAGGCTCCGCATCAGTTACAACACCGATCACCTGTAATGGAGGAACAGCAACTGTCACTCTTATTGGCGGCGGCGGTACAGCACCACTATCATATACCTTTAACGGGGTGACCAATGCCACAGGCATCTTTTCGGGGATACCTGCAGGTGTAGCATATGCATGGAGCATTACGGATGCCAGCCTGTGTGGTCCGGTATCGGGTACCCTTGATGTAAGCCAGCCACTTGCACTGACAGGCTCCGCATCAGTTACAACACCGATCACCTGTAATGGAGGAACAGCAACTGTCACTCTTATTGGCGGCGGCGGTACAGCACCACTATCATATACCTTTAACGGGGTGACCAATGCCACAGGCATCTTTTCGGGGATACCTGCAGGGGCAGCATATGCATGGAGTATTACGGATGTCAGCCTCTGCGGTCCGGTATCGGGTACCCTTGATGTAACCGAGCCACTTGCACTGACAGGCTCCGCATCAGTTACAACACCGATCACCTGTAATGGAGGAACAGCAACTGTCACTCTTATTGGCGGCGGCGGTCCAGCACCACTATCATATACCTTTAACGGGGTGACTAATGCCACAGGCATCTTTTCGGGTATACCTGCAGGGGCATCATATGCATGGAGTATTACAGATGCCAGCCTGTGTAGCACGGTATCGGGTACACTTGATGTAACAGAGCCGATCATAGTTACAGGCTCCGCGTCAGTTACAACACCGATCACCTGTAATGGAGGAACAGCAACCGTCACACTTATAGGCGGCGGCGGTACGGCACCATTAGCATATACCTTTAACGGAGTGACCAATGCCACAGGCATCTTTTTGGGGATACCTGCAGGTGTAGCATATGCATGGAGCATTACGGATGCCAGCCTGTGTGGCACGGTATCTGGTACGCTTGATGTTGTGGAGCCAGTAATAGTTACAGGATCAGTATCAGTTACAACACCGATCACCTGTAATGGAGAAACAGCGACTGTCACACTTGTTGGCAGTGGTGGTACAGCACCATTATCATATACCTTTAACGGAGTGACCAATGACATAGGCATTTTTGCAGGAATACCTGCAGGGGTAGCTTATGTGTGGAGCATATCAGATGCAGGTAATTGTGGAACAGTTTCTGGATTGCTTGATGTTACTGAACCGTTTGCCGTTACAGGATCAATTACGTCACAAACAAACGTTACTCTGGCTGGCGGAAATGATGGAAGTGTAACTGTAGCTGGTGCAGGAGGAACTGCTCCTTATATGTATAAATTAGGATCGGGTTCATATCAGGCTTCAGGTACTTTCGGTTCACTTACCGCAGGCAGCTATATTATTACTGTACAGGATATTAACCTTTGTACCGCTGATGTATCTGTGATAATAACCCAGCCCGTTGCTGCACTTTCAGGTAGTGTTACTTCACAGACCAATGCCTGTTTTGGAACAGCAAGCGGTAGTGTAACAGTTTCCGGATTCGGTGGTGTACTTCCTTATGAATATCAGCTGGATGCAGGAGCTTTCCAGTCTTCAGGTACCTTCGGTGCTTTAATTGCAGGTACATATAATATTACTATCAAAGATGCTGCTCTGAGTACCTTTGACATTATTGTAGTAATTACCCAGCCTACAGCTGCTCTAAGCGGATTAATAATATCTCAGACCAATGTTCTCTGCTATGGAAGCAATACGGGAAGTGTTACTGTTACTGGGTCACTAGGTACAGCTCCATACCAGTATAGGCTAAATGGTGGATCATTTCAGGTTTCGGGAACCTTTCCGGCACTTACTGCTGGCAATTATACAATAACTGTTCAGGATCAAAATCTTTGTACTTTTGATATAACAGTGACTATTGCCCAACCTCTCGAAAACCTTGTAGGAAATATTGTCACACAAAGTAATGTTTCATGTTCAGGATCTGCCGATGGATCTGTTGTAGTTACTGCTGCAGGAGGTTCAGTGCCTTATGAGTATAGTCTTAATGGAGGAGTATATCAGGCATTAGGCTTATTCAGTGGTCTGGCATCCGGAAATTATATGGTTACAATTCGTGATGCAAACCTTTGCTTGATAAATGTTCCCGTAGTTATATCCGGACCAGATGCTCTTTCTATTGAAAGCACAAAGATTGATGCATCATGTCCGGGTGAACCGGATGGTTCGATAAATCTGACTATTACGGGCGGAACCCAACCATATGATGTCAGATGGCCAGACGGATTATTGACATCTTCAGCTTCCCGTTCGAATATTCCTGATGGTACTTACCGTATTGATGTAACTGATTTTCATGGTTGTGCCACGTCTGTTACTGTTGAAGTTGGCTTTATCGGATCAGGAAACTGTATCGAGATACCACAGGTAATTACACCTAATAATGATGGTTATAACGACACATGGAAGATTAAGAATATCGACCTGTTCCCAAATGCTGAAGTGTTTGTATTTACCAGGTGGGGAAAACTTGTCTATAATACTAAAAACATATCAGCTAATCCATGGGATGGTACATTTAAGGGAAAACTGCTTCCGACAGATTCATATCATTATATTCTACATCTTAATGATGGTTCTAAACCCAGATCAGGAGTAATAAGTATTATAAGGTAATTATATTCATATTTTGAAAATTAGATATATGAGATATTTAAGATGTATTGTTAAAGCAGTGATTCTAAGCTTTATTTTTGGAACTGCCAATGCCCAGCAGGTTCCGATGTACAGTCAGTACATAATGAATGGATTCCTTGTAAACCCTTCATTTGCAGGCCGTGACGGTTATACCACTGTTAACCTTACAGTCCGTGAACAATGGGTTGGTATGGCAGGATCACCAAGTACCTATGCTGTTAGCTTTCAGACAAGGATGCTCAAGGATAGCTACATTTCAAAATCCACTTCTGTCAGGAAGAAACTTATCAAACCAACAAAAGGAGGTAAGGTTGGTCTTGGAGGATATATTTTCAATGACAACAATGGGATAATGCATCGTACTGGTGCTCAGGCTGCTTACGCCTATCATATAGGAATGGGACAGACAGGTGGTTATCCAAATGACCTTGCATTTGGACTTTCGGTATCTGCCTATCAATTTACAATTAATACTGATAATCTCATCTATGATCATGACGATCCATACCTTAATTCATATGATAGATCAGTTTTTATTACCGACTTTAATTTTGGAGCAAGTTTCACAACATCAAGGTATTATGCCGGATTTGCTATGACTAATTTGCTTAGAGGTTCATTAATCTTTGCCGATACATCTGCCAAAAGAAGAACGGAGCTTGGTAATTTTTTTCTGACAGGAGGAATAAAATTCCCACTTACATCGGATTGGACACTTGAACCCTCTGCCTTTATTAAATCGTCTGACATGTTATTTAAATCGATACAAATGGATCTGACTACAAGAGTCTTTTATAAGGAAGATTATTGGGTCGGTCTATCGTGGAGAACAAATGATGCACTAATACTATTAACTGGTTTGAAGTATGACAGATTCTATTTTGCGTATGCTTTCGACTTCACATTAACTGATATAAGGAAACAAAGCTTTGGTACTCATGAGCTGACTCTTGCAGTCAAATTCGGTGAAAGCGCGAGGCGATACAGATGGATTACACCTTTCTAGAATGGAAATCATTTGATATGAAGGCTGATATTTGATCAGCCTTTTTTTATTTAAATTTCTTTTGTGGCCCCAGGATCAAATATTTTTGTTTTGCATAATTCAATTTCATTGACTGAATTGTGATGATGAAAAGATATGAAGCATTATGTTGAATGATAAAATGTCAGTATTAGCGATAGTCCTGATGATTACAACAGTTATTAACAAGGGTTATACACAGG
Source organism: uncultured Bacteroidales bacterium (assembly GCA_963760915.1). GTDB lineage: Bacteria > Bacteroidota > Bacteroidia > Bacteroidales > VadinHA17 > LD21. The sequence goes on from CAVXEU010000003.1 coordinate 107,243, forward strand.
ATATAAACTCACAGACAATCAGAGTAATGTTTTATAATGTTGAGAACCTGTTCGATACGGTCGATGATACAATCAAAGATGATGATGACTTTCTTCCTTCCGGGATAATGAGATGGAACAACACCCGATACAATAAAAAGATCAATGGTTTATATAAAACAATTGTTGCTGCCGGAGAATGGAGCCCTCCTGAAATTATTGCATTTTGTGAAGTGGAAAACAAAAAGGTACTGGAAGATCTTATTTATGGCACCTACCTTTCAAAATTTAATTACAGGATAATCCATGAAGACTCTCCGGACCAGAGAGGTATTGATGTTTGTATTATTTACAAAAAAGAATCTGTAAAGATAATTGATTATCATTACTGGATCCCTCAAGGAATAAAACGAGATGAGTTCACATCAAGAAGTATTCTGTACGCTAAAATAATTATAAATTCAGATACTGTTCATTTATTTGTGAACCACTGGCCATCCAGAAGGGGAGGAGTTCTTGCAGGTGAAAGTATGAGATTGAAAATTGCAGCGATGGTAAGAGAAAAAGCTGATTCATTATTAGGGGAAAAATATCCTGCAGCAAAGATCATTATTTTGGGGGATTTTAACAGCACGCCTGATGATCAGGAGATGAAGGTATTGACCAGCCCTCGGAACGGGAACAATAATTTTGTTAACCTTTCAGAACGAATCTCTGAAAAAGGTGTCGGAACATACCGGTATTCGGGAACATGGGAAATGATTGACCAGGTTATAGTTTCGGAATGGTTTTTATTGTGCGGTACAGGCCTTTATACTGATTTCGATAAGTTACGCATTTTCAACCCTTCTTTTCTTCTTACAAATGATCCAAAATTTCCTGGATTCACTCCGTTTTCAACTTACAGGGGATTCAGGTACCGCGGAGGATTCAGTGATCATCTTCCTGTTTTGCTTGATCTCAATTTCAGGGAACAGGATCAACAGGAATAAGTCCCATTTCTTTCCCCTTCTCAAGCATCATCTTTCTGGCAGCCTCGTGTTCGTTAGGGATTATACCATCGAGGATTGCTTCCCGTATGGCTTTCTTAATAATTCCAATCTCTTTTCCGGGTTTAATTCCAAAAGCTCTGATAATTTCACTACCGTCAACAGGGGGTTGGAAATTTCTAATCGCATCCTTCTCTTCAATTTCTTTTAGTTTGTTTCTTACAAGTTTGAAATTTTCAAGATGTTTGGTTTTTTTTGCTTCATTCTTAGAAGTTATGTCTGCTTCGCACAGAATCATAAGATCTTCAATATCATCACCGGCTTCAAATAATAATCTCCTTACTGCAGAATCTGTTACCAGCTCCTGTGAAAGTACTATTGGCCTCAAGTGAAGATCAACCATTTTCTGAACATATTTCATTTTTTCATTCAGAGGAAGCCGGAGTTTTCTGAATATTTCAGGAATCATTTTGGATCCTATATATTCATGACCATGGAATGACCAACCTGTATCGGGAAGATATTTCTTCGTTACCGGTTTTGCAATGTCGTGAAGCAGAGCTGCCCATCTTAGCCAGAGATTATCAGTATTCTTGCATATATTATCAAGAACTTTTATTGAATGAAGAAAATTATCCTTATGTGCCTTGCCTTCTATAGTCTCGACGCCTTTCAGATTATCAAGATCAGGAATAATTGCTTTAAGCAGACCTGTCTTTTCAAGCAGAATAAAACCTTTCGATGGATGGTCACACATGATAATTTTATTCAATTCTGTGACAATCCTTTCAACAGATACTATACTGATCCTTTCAACATTTTCTTTGATTGAATTAAAAGTCTTTTCCTCAATTGTAAAGTTAAGCTGTGTTGCGAATCTAATGGCTCTCAACATCCTGAGAGGATCATCAGAAAAAGTTTTATCTGGATTGAGAGGGGTTCTTATTGTTTTTATCTTCAAATCGTTAATGCCTCCGAAGGGATCAAGGAACTCTCCGAATGTCTCTTTATTAAGGCTAATAGCAAGAGCATTTATTGTAAAATCTCTCCTTTTCTGATCATCTTCAAGAGTACCGTCTTCAACAACAGGTTTTCTTGAGCCTTTGCTATAGGATTCTTTGCGGGCACCAACAAATTCAATCTCATATTCATCATTTCTGAACATAGCTGTTCCGAAATTTTTGAAAACGCTTACTTTAAGATGCGGATTTATTTTCCTCGCGACTTTCCGGGCTATGTCAATCCCGTTTCCAATAACTACAATATCAATGTCCTTTTCAGGGTGATCTCGTTTTAATATGCAATCCCTTACCCAGCCACCTATTACATAAGCCTGAACATTTTCGGATGTTACAACATCGGAAAGGGTCTCGAAAATTTTGTCATTAAGACATATGATCATATTTAGATATGACAATTTGTTAGAAATTCATGACAAAGTTACAATTAATAAGCAATTTTTTGTAACTTATGTTTTTAAGTGTCTATTGGCATAAAGGTTGTCAGGTGCTTAAACAAACTGTAATTCCGAACGTTTAACATATAAAAATAAAATGGTAGAACATTTAACAAAAGAGACGTTTTTGAATAAAGTATTCAATTACGAGAAAAACAAAGAGTGGAAGTTTGAAGGTAAAAAACCTTGTATTATTGATTTTTATGCGGATTGGTGTGCGCCATGTAAGATTGTATCTCCGGTTCTTGAAGATCTGGCTAAGGATTTTGACGGTAAAATTGACGTTTTTAAAGTGAATACTGAAGAAGAACAGGAGCTTGCTTCAGCGTTTGGTATAAGAAGTATACCTTCTTTTTTATTCGTTCCTGCTGAAGGTCAGCCGCAAATGGCAATGGGAGCTTTGCCCAAAGAAACATTTATTAAAGCTTTCAAAGATGTTCTTGGGGTAGAAAAGTAGAGTCTTAAAAAACAGTATTTTTTTGAAAATATTTTAAAAAACATGAAACCTTTTTTTCCCTGAAACGTTTAATGAGAGAGAAGGTGGTAATGATACGTTACATGAGTTTTTTTCATGGATTTAGGTTTAGGGTAGTAAAGTAGTAAATCAGGACTTCGGTCCTGATTTATTTTTATACCAGATCTTTGAATATACTGTTGATTTCATCCTCGGTTGACTTCAATTTTTTCTGACATTGTTTTATCAGTTCTGAAGCACGTTTTACTTCTACAGATAATCTATCTACATCTAGTTCTCCACTTTCGATATTCCGCAGAATATTCTCTATTTCCAATACCGCTCCATTGAACGAAAATTCCTTTTTTGTCATATTTTAAAGTTTAAGTATTTCTTTTAAAAACCCTGCTGCAAACTGATCCATCACTGAATTTTGTGTCTATAATATCATCTTCCATTACCTGAGTAGTCTTTTTCAATATTCTCCCATTTAATGAGGTAATAGTATAACCTCTTCGAAGAACATTTTCAGGCTTCAGAACGCCCAGCATACTCTCCATACTATCAATTTTTAGTTTTTTACTAATCAATGCATTTATTGTGAGTACATTAAGATTCCTGTTAGCTTCTTCAAGAATCGTCCTTTTCCCGGATGAAAATGATTTTGTGGCTGATATCAACCGTGTCCCCTGGTTTAAAGGAATCTGACCTGCCCTTGAAGTAAATTCCTTACCAATATTAATAATTTCAATTATTTTACCGGAGACTTTATCCCTGATCCCTGATATCATAATCTGTGTAAGAGGAAATAACCGTATCATTGATGATTCTATTCGTGATCTGTACTTCTCAAGGATTGTCTCTGTAATAGTTTTTATGTCTGAACTCAACTCGTTCAGATGGTTCTCAACTCCGGTTACACAGTTAATTATAAAATCGGCTGCAGCAGTTGGTGTTTTAAGTGACACGTTTGCCACCATATCAGTAACTGACAAATCTTTGTCATGTCCGATCCCTGTTATTACAGGTAAAGGAAACTGGGTAATATAGTAGGCTATATTATAACTGTCGAACCAGCTCAGGTCTGTCTGTGAACCTCCCCCCCTTATTATTACTACCAGATCGAATATATGGGCATTTTCAGCAATTTTATCAAGTGCATTTATTATTCCCTCTTCAGTTTCTTGTCCCTGCATTGCACTTTCGAACAGAGCGGTATAAAAGACATACCCGGAATTGTTATCAGAAAGGTGGCTCATAAAATCCGAATATCCTGCTGCACTCTTTGAAGAAATTATTGCAATTCTTTGGGGGAGAAGTGGAAACTCAAGGTCTTTATTCATGGTAAAAACTCCTTCCTCCTCGAGCTTTTTTATAATCATCTGGCGTTTAATTGCCAATTCTCCGATGGTAAACGCTGGATCGATATCTGAAATTACCAGACTCAATCCATAAACTTCATGGTATTCAACTTTAACTTTTATGAGAATTTTGAGGCCTTCTTTCAAAGTCTCGCCTGTAATGTTCTCAAAGAATGCTTTGAGAAATCTGTACCTGTTATTCCAAACAACGGCTCTTATCCTAGCACTAACATTTTTCTGGTCTGATTGCTTTTCTATGAGTTCAAGATAGCAATGGCCGGCATAGTTTTCCTTAATCTCTGAGATTTCTGCAAAGACCCAGTACATTTCAGGAAGAGAGAGGTATAACGAATCCCTTATAATAAGCTGTAATTCTGTCAGCGAGAGTTTTTCAATCATATTCAGTTTCTTAGCTTAATTATCTTTTGCACACTTACTCCATCAGCATTAAACAATCTTATGAAATAAACTCCCTGGTCCCTGTTCTGCAGTTCTGTTACCTTAATTGATCTGCCGGTGTAAGCGTGGAAATCTTTCCTATATATCAGTTTTCCTGTTATTGAAAATATTTCCATTGTAAAATTAACCGGCGGTCGACGAAATATTAGTTCAAATTCACCTGTTGTTGGATTTGGCCAGGCAATTGTTTCTTCATCAGGGGTTTTGATGTAAATATCCTGAAGCTCTGAAAGTGCATGAACCATATCAGGTATTCCGAAACCATAAAGAGAATCAGGTGAAGACGCCCGGTCACCGGCAAGATGCATTACCTTTATAATATCATAACTGGTAGCCTGAGGAACTGCCTGCATCAGACAGGCTGCCATTCCGCTGATGACAGGACAGGAAAATGAGGTTCCGTTTGATCTGCTGATACCTGAAGTGGATATCTGCAGTGAAACACCTACACCCATTGCGACATTATCAGGTTTTACTCTGCCATCAGAGGTAGGTCCGGCTGAAGAAAAGGATGAAATATTTTTGTTCCAATCCACTGCTCCAATAGCCATTACACTATCCCCATCGGATGGGGGAATAATATATTTCCATGTTTTGTCTCTTTCATTTCCCGCGCTGTTGACTACAATTATCCCTTTTGACGCGGCAATTTCAGCTGCTCTGGTCACAAATGTTGTATTCCCATTAAGATCAGCATATTTGTAGTTAAGTAATGGGTCATCAAAATTAAAATAGCCTAATGATGAGGAAATTATGTCTGCTCCTGCGCTGTCGGCAAACTCTGCTCCTGCAGCCCAGAAATCTTCTTCGCAGGGGAATTCTGATGTTACATCTTCTGTTTTCAGAAGCAAATAGTCAGCCCCCGGGGCAGTTCCTTCAATAAAACCCGGTATATTTCCGGCAAGTATTGATAAAACAGCTGTTCCATGAGTGCTAGTATTGTATACGGATTTATTTTTATTTACAAAATCATAGCCTGCCTTTATGCCATTTCTGTTAAGAAGATCATATAATGAAGATATTTTGTCTGCATTCAGAAAACCTCCGTCTAGAACTGCTATGAGAATATTCTTTCCGTCAAATCCCGAATTATGAATCAGATTTCCATTAACCATAGATACCTGAAGGTTATAAGGAGGAAAATCGCTTTGTTCTGTCTGAAAAGCAAGTTTATTGTTAAAGGCACTTTTAGCGGCAGGTCTTTTTACAATTTTAACTTCACCTACAAACTGCAGATCAAGAAGTATATTGATATCCACAGGTACTTGTGTTTTGAACAGTGCAGTATTCATCCACTTTGATGATGAATGAAGGGTGAATCCTGCTGATCTTATCTGGTTAATGTAATCTGAAAAGACAGGCAGGTCTCTGAAATCGGGGACATCTATACCGGCTTTCTTTCTTCGGTCCAGTGCTCTTGCTGACAGAAGATCCTCAGGGGCGAAATTGGCAGTTGAATTTTCTCCCTTATCCTTAAAATATACCCTGTAATAATATAAGTATACTTCTTCCTGTCCGTACAACCAACCGTGAGCGGATAAAAGAAACAGAGCCATAGACGCTAATACTCCTCTGTTGATAAAGCCTTTATAAGGTCTCATTACTTTATTATCCCTGTCTTTTCAGGGTCGGCAATTTTCCCCTTGTTCTTCTCAAGAAGGTCTAAATTTTCTGATTCATCAATATCTAACTGGCGGTCAAGTGTAATACCATCATGGTATTCAATTTTGTATTTAATAGTTCCGTCATCTTTATATAAATACCACATGCCATCTCTTGAATCATTTTTATACTGACCTGCATATTGTATTCTTCCGTTTTCAAACCAGACTTCAAATTTGCCGTTCAATTTACCATTGACATAATTCGATTTCAGACAGATACTCCCACCCGGGTAATATTGGATCCATTCTCCCTGCTTTATATCATTTTTATATATTACACTCTCAGCAATGGTACTGTCGGGATAAAATTTAAGCGATGGGCCGTTTTTCAGGTTATTTGAGTAAACTTCCTCACAAACAAGATACCCTTTTGTAATAGATGAAAAGAATTGCCATTTCCCTTCCTTCTTCTGGTTAACATATTTACCAACTGAGGAAATGAAGCCGTTAGGGTGATATATGGTAGCTGTGGCTACGGTTCCATCGCTGCTGTATATAAGAACGGATTTTAGCTTTTCATCTTCAAAATATCTTTTGAATTCGCCAACCGGGTGATCGTTCTTAAAATATCCATCATATAGAATATTCTCATTCGAGTATTTTTTTATCCAGTGTCCCTGTTTCATCCCCTTCAGGTCGGTTTTGTTTATTTCATTTACATTCTGACCTGTTGCAATGACAGAAAATGTTAAAAAAGAGATGATTGTAATAATTTTAATATTCATACTCAGGAAACGCAAAATATTGCGTAAAAGTACAAAAAGAAGGGATGAATTAAAAATCGGTATTGTTAACAGTGAGGATGGAAAAAAAAGAGATTGAATTCAATTCAATCTCTTTTAGCTAAAACTTATGGAATAATATATTTTATTTCACCTCTTCAAAATCAACATCTGTAACCTCTTCATTACCTGGTTTAGAGTTATCGGCCCCTGGTTGTTCCTGGCCTGGTTCTGCAGATGGCTGACCCGAATTCTGCGCGGTTTTGTACATTTCTTCAGAAGCCACCTGCCATACTGAATTAAGTTCAGCAAGAGCTTTGTCGATTGCATCGATATCCTGGGATTTATGTGCTTCTTTCAGTTTGGCAAGAGCACTTTCGATGGCAGGTTTTTTATCTGCAGGAAGCTTGTCGCCGAATTCCTTAAGTTGTTTTTCAGTAGTGAAAATCATACTGTCAGCTGTATTGATCTTTTCAACTTTTTCTTTAGCCTTGAGATCTGCTTCTGCATTTGCTTTAGCTTCGTCTCTCATTCTTCTTATCTCTTCATCGCTCAATCCGGAGGATGCTTCTATCCTGATTCTCTGTTCTTTGCCGGTACCTCTGTCCTTAGCACCCACATGAAGAATACCATTGGCATCTATATCGAAAGTTACCTCAATCTGAGGCACTCCTCTTGGAGCAGGCGGAATTCCATCAAGGTGAAACCGTCCGATTGTCTTGTTCCCTGCAGCCATTGGTCTTTCACCCTGTAGAACATGAATCTCTACCGAAGGCTGACTGTCTGCAGCGGTTGTAAATACCTCAGTTTTTTTTGTTGGGATCGTTGCATTTGATTCAATAAGTTTAGTCATTACTCCACCCATCGTTTCAATACCAAGGGACAAAGGTGTAACATCAAGCAGGAGAACGTCCTTTACCTCTCCGGTAAGTACACCTCCTTGTATTGCTGCACCGATTGCCACAACTTCGTCAGGGTTAACCCCCTTTGAAGGAACTCTTCCAAAGAATTTTTCAACCAGCTGCTGAATAGCAGGTATCCTGGTAGATCCGCCCACAAGCAGGACTTCATCAATTTCGCTGATGGTAAGACCGGAATCTTTAAGTGCTATCTTGCAAGGCTCGATACAAGCCTGTATAAGTTTATCGCAGATCTTCTCAAAGTTGGCACGTGTAAGCGTTTTTACAAGATGTTTTGGGATACCGTCAACAGGCATTATATAAGGAAGGTTGATTTCAGTAGTTGTTGAACTTGAGAGCTCAATTTTTGCTTTTTCAGCAGCTTCCTTCAGACGTTGCAGAGCCATAGGATCTTTTCTAAGGTCAATGCCCTCATCTTTCAGAAACTCTTCAGCCATCCAGTCAATTATCATGTGGTCGAAATCATCACCACCCAGGTGGGTGTCCCCGTTTGTGGATTTAACTTCAAAAACCCCATCGCCAAGTTCCAGAATAGATATATCAAATGTCCCGCCACCAAGGTCAAACACAGCAATTTTTAGATCCTGTGATTTTTTGTCAAGACCATATGCCAGTGATGCCGCAGTAGGCTCATTGATAATTCTTTTTACTGTCAATCCTGCAATTTCACCAGCTTCTTTTGTTGCCTGACGCTGCGAATCGCTGAAATATGCCGGAACTGTAATAACAGCCTCAGTGACTTCCTGCCCAAGATAATCTTCGGCAGTCTTTTTCATTTTCTGAAGGATCATTGCTGAGATCTCCTGCGGAGAATACATGCGGTTATCAATTTTTACCCTGGGCGTGTTATTATCACCCTTCACAACAGTATAAGTTACTCTTTTTATCTCTTTAGTGACCTTATCGTAAGTCTCACCCATAAACCTTTTAATCGAGTATATGGTATGTTTTGCATTTGTGATAGCCTGACGCTTTGCAGGGTCACCAACTTTACGTTCGCCACCATCAATAAAAGCAACAATGGAAGGTGTGGTTCTTTTTCCCTCACTGTTGGGGATTACAACAGGTTCATTACCTTCCATTACAGAAACGCATGAGTTTGTTGTTCCCAGATCGATACCAATTATTTTTCCCATTTTATATTAATTTAAAATTTTTCATTTTGATAATATGAGTAAGCAATGATTATGCCATTAACGATATTGGCTTTATTCAGGTAATTATGACACCAGTGAGTCAGGTTATCAAGCGGGGGTAATAGTACTTATATTGTTATATTCAGGATGTATCATGCTTCGATGAACCATGTGATTTATTTAGTTAATACACATTATATCAATATTATACAGAATATTGCTTTCTAAAATCCAATTTACATGGCATAATGACAGTTGCTGAAGATGAATAGAGGTTTTTTTAAAATGCTTTTATTCTGACAAAACGACAGAGGAAATTCCCAGGGCTGCCAAATTAAAAAGATACCAGTGACAGGGTAAATCATCCGGTACAATTCAGTAACTTTGTAATCTTTAATTAACACATTTATTATTATGTCAATACATAAGTCTGTTAAACGGGTTACTACTCATGTTTTGAATGAGATGAAGCTTAAAGGTGAGAAGATTGCAATGCTTACAGCATACGACTATTCGATGGCCAAGATTATTGATGAAGCAGAGATTGATGTTATTCTTGTTGGGGACTCGGCATCAAATGTGATGGCAGGTTATGATACAACATTGCCGATAACCCTCGATAATATGATTTATCATGCTGCATCAGTAGTGAGGGCAGTAAAGAGAGCCCTTGTCGTAGTAGATCTTCCTTTTGGTACATATCAGGGCAACTCAAAGGAAGCATTGGCTTCATCAATACGCATAATGAAAGAAACAGGAGCTCATGCAGTCAAGCTTGAGGGAGGGAAACAGGTCGTTGAATCTATTGAAAGAATACTGTCAGCAGGAATACCGGTAATGGGCCATCTTGGTTTGACTCCGCAAGCCATTCATAAATTCGGAACATATGTAGTAAGGGCAAAAGAGGAGGAGGAAGCCAGAAGGCTAATGGAAGATGCAAGATTACTTGAGCAAACAGGTTGTTTCGCAATAGTGCTTGAAAAAATTCCTGCCAGGCTTGCCGAAGAGGTTACCAGTAGTCTTAAGATCCCTCTGATTGGCATTGGGGCCGGAGGAAAAACTGATGGTCAGGTATTGGTCATTCATGATATGCTTGGAATAACACAGGAATTTTCTCCACGGTTCCTTCGTAGGTATCATAACTTATACGCAGAGATCAAGGGTGCAGTACAGGCTTATATCACTGATGTAAGATCACAGGATTTCCCTAATGAAAAGGAGCAGTACTAATTTTAACGGGTAATGACTGAGATAATATACGAAGACAACCATATTATAGGCGTTTATAAAAGATCTTCTGATCTTTCACAGGGAGATAAAACCGGAGATTTATCGTTGGATAATGAAGTAAAAAAATACCTTGCCGAGAAGTACAAAAAGCCCGGTGATGTATTTCTCGGTGTTGTACACAGGCTCGACCGGCCTGTCAGTGGTGTGATACTCTTTGCCCGTACTTCCAAAGCACTTGTCAGACTTAATGAGATGTTCAGGACAAAACAGGTAAAAAAGACTTATCTGGCGATAGTCAAAGAACGACCTCCTGATGACGAAGCTACAATTACTCATTTTCTCAAGAAAAATGAAAAGCAAAATAAGAGCTATGTTTATGATAATGAGGTAAAAGGGTCAAAAGAGGCGAGTTTAACATATAGATTAAAGGGCAGATCGGATAAATATTATCTGATTGAAATTGAACTGCATTCAGGCCGGCACCACCAGATCAGAGCCCAGCTGGCAAAAATAGGATGTCCTGTAAAAGGCGACCTGAAATACGGATATCATCGATCCAATGAAGATGGTGGAATAAGTCTTTTTGCAAGAAGACTGGAGTTTATGCATCCCATTAAAAAAGTGCCAATTGTAATTACTGCACATTTCCCGGAGGGAGATATCTGGTCATTATTTATGAATTCTTATGGATAAAAAAATGAGCCGTAAAAACGACTCATTTTTGAAAATATAATTGAGAACCTGAACAAAGGTTGCTATTTCTTCAGTCATTATTCCTTTCAACTTTTACTGTTTTTTTTGCCATACCTGTTACTTTTGACTCCAAGATTCTTTCAAATGTCCTTTATAAGATCCTTTCCCTTTGCCTTCTCATTTTCTTCAATAAGAGATTTTATCTTATTAAGAGTTCAAAATTATATATTTTGTGGCGGTATACAGTTAATATTAGGTTAATTAGAGTTAATGAAAAGTTAAATACTGATTCAATAACAACATATTAATTTAATTTTGTGGAATGAATAAGAAGAAATTCTCCGGTCTTATAATTATGATGCTGTTATCCATTGTCGGCATCATCTGGGTTCAGATGGTCTGGATCAGAAATGCAATAGTTATCAGGAATGAAAGTTTCGACAATGCAGTTATGATCAGTCTTAACAATGCCGCAATTGGCATTGAGAATTCCCGGAAAATGAATTATTTCAATAATTTTCTGTTTAATGATCCTTTAGCTTTCAATGATACCTCAAGTGACATTAACGGTTTTCTTACTATCAGAAGTTATTCATCCGAACCCGGCAATAAAATTAATGTAAAGATTACCAATCAGACCATAAAGGGGAAGGCGGATACAGGAAAGGTGACGACAGTAAATAAATCTTATTCATTTCCTGCTGATTCTTTAAGTGTATCAGATTCTGTTTCCTTTATAGTTGCTCCTGATGCTTCAGGTGAAATGAGAATTATAAAAAGAGATGACAATCATTTCGCAAATTCAGGGCCAGGGGACTATTACAAAAACCGGAAAGATTTTCAGGACTGGCTTAATAAACATGAGAATGAGTTACGCAACCTGAGCGATTTCAGGATCTCTGAAATTTACCAGTGGGAAAAAATTCTTGAGCTTGATAATAATGAAGTTTCTTACATGCTAAAACGATCACTGGCCTTTACAGGTATAGCAACTCCGTATGAATATGCAATTATTAAGAACGGAGTCGTTCAGGACGGGACCTTTAAAAAAACTCAAAAAGCTGACTTTTTAAAGAGCAAGTACAGGATCAGTCTGTTTCCTGACAATATCCTCGGGCAGGAACTGGCTATGTCAATAGTATTTCCTGAACGGACAAATTATGTTCTGGGATCTATGGCATGGATACTGGGAGGTTCAATGCTCTTCTCTCTTTTCATCCTGGCTACTTTTGCACTAAGTCTCTATTTCATAATAAGGCAGAAAAAGATCTCTGAGATGAAATCTGATTTCATTAATAACATGACGCATGAGTTTAAGACTCCAATTGCCACAATCTCACTTGCTGCCGATACAATCACAAATCCTAAAGTTATTAATGATGAAAACAGTATCCGCCATTTCATAAGCATGATCAAGAAAGAGAACAGTCGGATGAACAAGAAAGTAGAAACAATTCTGCAGATAGCATCGCTGGATAAAAAAGAGATTGAATTCAAATTTGAAAATGTCTCATTGCACACAATTATTAAGCATACCGTTGATACAATGGATATCCAGGTGCAGCAGAGAAACGGAACGATAATTCTTAACCTGGATGCCGAAGAGCCAGTTATTTATGGAGATAGTGAACACCTTATAAATCTTGTCAATAACTTTCTCGACAATGCAATCAAATATTCACCTGAGGCACCGGAAATAACAGTTTCTACAAAAAATAACGAAAAAGGTGTAATTTTAACAATTGAAGATAAAGGATTAGGAATGACCAAAGCAGTTCAAAGCAAGATATTTGAAAGGTTTTACCGGCAGAGTTCAGGTAATGTACATGATGTGAAAGGTTTCGGTCTTGGTCTGAACTACTCACGTGCAATAATCGATGCACACAAGGGCATTATAAGTGTTTTCAGTGAGCCGGGGAAAGGAAGCCGGTTCGAAATATTTTTTCCATTTAATTGTGAGAACGAAAGATGAGCAACAAACCTGTTAAGATTTTTCTGGTCGAGGATGATCTGAGTTTTGGCTCGGTTCTGAAATCATATCTCGAAATAAACGACTACTCGGTAGAATGGATCGACGACGGCAAATATGCTCTCGAACATTTCAGAAAGGGAGTCTTTAATATCTGTATTCTCGATATCATGCTTCCTCATGTTGACGGATTTACAATTGCAAATGAGATCAGGCAGATAAATAATGATATTCCTATAATATTTCTGACAGCCAAAAAACTTAAAGAGGATGTGTTAAAGGGTTACGGTGTAGGAGGGGATGATTATATTACGAAACCATTCGATACAGACATACTTCTGGCAAAAATAAGGGCAATACTGGCAAGACGGGATTTTCAGAGCGCTACAAAAGATATCTATGAGATAGGTAAGTTTATTTTTAATTCAAAATTGAGAACACTTACCATGGGAGATGATGAAAAGAAACTATCGCCAAAAGAAGCACAGTTGCTTGAATTACTGGCAATTAACCCAAATGCATTAATTAGCAGGGAGCTTGCACTTAAAAAAATATGGGGTTCTGATGATTATTTTACAGCCAGAAGCATGGATGTTTATATAACCAAACTAAGAAAGTTTTTATCTGATGATCCTGCATTGAATATCAAGAATATTCATGGAGCAGGATTCCAGTTAATTGTCAGGGAAGATTGACTTTCAGGTTCCTGTTATTGAACTGTAAAGGTAGAAGACAACCTATACAGTCAACAACAAGAGTCTTGGTTTTGGCTGAAAGAATTATCCTTATCTGATTGGCATTTTTTGATTCTTCTTCTGCAATTACCTGCCGGCAACATCCACACGGAGGCACAGGTTCTTCAGTGAGACCTTCTTCTGTAATTGCTGCAATAGCCAGGGCAACCGGCTTATCCCCAGGATAATTTGATACAGAGTTTGAGATGGCACTCCTCTCAGCACATATTCCTGAGGGGAAAGCAGCATTCTCAACATTTGCGCCTCTTACAATTGTTCCGCTCTCCAGCCTTACTGCGGCTCCGACCCTGAATTTTGAGTAGGGCGCATAAGCATTTAAAGCTGATTCTCTTGCAGCTGCAATAAGTTCCATGTCATCCTGACTGACATCTTCAGGTTTTTCATATTCCTTGTAGGAAAATGAAATATTGTTTGTTATAATCATAACATTCTTATTCAGTTAGGGTTACAAAGTTAATAATAATTGATTACAAAAATGATCAGGTTTAATCATTTATCGACTGATCAGAACTAATGATTTTTGACAGAAGTTATCTGAAAGTGATGACAGAAGATAAAACAACAGACCACTTTTAGTTCTTTACTTCATCTAAGTACTATCTGCATTTAATTTTTTCTATTTTTGTTCAAAATAAATTTAGATGCTAAACCGGTTACTCTTCATCTTTCAACTGGCTTTGATCCTGGGTCTGTCATCATGTAAAGTGTATAAACCTGTTGTATCTACTTCAGATACAGGACAGTCTGCACAGGATTATATAGATAAATATAAAGATCTCGCTATAAGCGAAATGAAGAGAACAGGTATTCCGGCAAGTATTACACTGGCCCAGGGAATGATTGAATCAGATTTCGGACACAGTAGTCTGGCACGTGAAGCAAATAACCATTTTGGTATAAAATGTCACGATAACTGGACGGGTCCGACAATACGTCATAATGACGACAGAAGGAATGAATGTTTCAGAAAATATCGCCGGCCTGAGGAGTCGTTTTCTGACCATTCTGATTTTCTTAAATCAGGATCACGTTATACATTCCTTTTCAAAATTGACCCTACAGACTATAAAGGCTGGGCCCGTGGATTAAAGAAAGCAGGATATGCCACAAATCCTGACTATGCAAATATGCTGATTAGAAAAATTGAAGAGAACAATCTCTGGTATTTCGATCGGGGCATTAATATTGCCAATCTTACTCCCCAGACAAAAATATATGAAACTGAGGCTGTTCCTGATACTGAAAGTACTCAAAAACCTTCTACTCTTTTTAATGGCAGTACAACTGTCCAGGCGCGTGTTCCCAGGGTAATGGAGAATAACAGGATACAATATATAATCGTCAAGGACGGAGATACACGGGAAAAGCTGGAGAGTGAATTTCAGTTACTTAAATGGGAACTGCCAAAATACAATGAACTGAGCAGTGATTTCACTCTTGTTCCGGGACAGATATTATATCTGCAACCAAAGAGAGATAAAGCTGAACCAGGCAAGGAATATTATAATTCAGTGGAAGGAGATACTATGTACCTGATTTCCCAGAAATATGGTATAAAGTTAAAGAGACTTTATGAGATGAACAGAAAAGAGGAGGGAAGTGAACTTAGAGCAGGCCAAAAAATATGGCTTAGAAACATCAAACCGGTAAATTAACCGGGATAGTATATTCCGATATTTTAAACCCCCTGAGAAATTCAACTGCATTCATACGTCTCTTACCTTCAAGTTGAAGACTTACAATACTGATAGTCCCGAATTTACAAGCAATTTTTAAATAATGTTTTCCATCGGAAATTATCTCTCCAGGTTTATATAAATGGCTCACAATTTCAGATTGACTTTCAAATATTTTAAAGGAAAGAATCGATGAATCGTTTTTAAGAAAAGATCTTGCACATGGATAAGGAGACAGACCCCTGATGAAATTTTGAATTGTAACAGGATCTTTATTCCAGTCAATTATACAGAATTCAGGATATATTTTAGGAGCCGGTCTAATTGGTTTTCCGGGGTCGATATATTGCGACTGAGGCATTGGTTTCAGCTTATTATCTGAAATATCAGAAATTGTTCTTATCACTAACCTGGCACCGTGTTTCATCAGCCTGTCATGCAGGTCACCTGCATTTTCAAATGGAAATATCTGAACTTCTTCTCTAAGAAGAATATTTCCTGTATCAATCTTTTCATCAATCAGGAATGTTGTTACGCCGGTAACAGTTTCTCCATTGATAATTGCATGATTTATAGGGGCTGCACCACGGTAATCCGGGAGCAATGAGGCATGAAGATTTATTGTGCCGATTGTTGGGATCTTCCATACAACTTCGGGTAACATTCTGAAAGCTACGACAATAAATATATCAGGATTTAGTTTCTTTAATTTATCTATGAATACAGGATCTTTCAGATTTTCCGGCTGAATGATAGGAAGATAGCTGAATTCTGCAAATTCTTTAACGGCAGATTTGCTTATTTTTCTTCCTCTGCCTGAAGGTTTGTCAGGAGAGGTAACAACACCCACAACATTATAACCATTCATAATCAGAGAGCCGAGTGTTGCAACTGCAAACTCAGGTGTCCCCATAAATACAATCCTGAGATTCTTCATAAATGATTACTTACAATTTTCAGCAAAAATACAGAAATCAATCCTTTGTAATATGTTTGTAGCAGGAAAGATTATGTCCCATTTTATTGGCTTTTGTCTCCAGGTAAAACTGATTATGAGGATTCGATTCAATAATCAGGGGAATAGTTTCGACGATTTTTATCCCATAACCCTCCAATCCCGCTCTTTTAACCGGGTTGTTTGATATAAGACGTACTTTCCCCAGGCCTAGTTCCCTCATAATACTGGCCCCAACACCATAATCCCTTTCATCTTCACCAAATCCCAGTTTCAGGTTTGCCTGTACGGTATCCATCCCTTCATCCTGAAGCCTGTAAGCCTTTATTTTATTAAGTAGGCCTATCCCCCTGCCTTCCTGACTAAGATAAATAACAACACCTTTCCCTTCGGCTTCAACCATGGCCATCGCTTTATGTAATTGCTGGCCACAGTCGCATCTCATCGATCCAAAAATATCTCCTGTAAAGCAGGATGAATGCAGTCTTACCATAACTGGTTCGTCCTTTGTCCATGTTCCCTTAACAAGGGCAGCATGTTCAATACCGTTACTAATCTGACGGAACGGGATAAACTCAAAGTCACCCTTATCTGTTGGCAGGCTTACCCTTTCTCCTTTTTCAATAATTGAGTCTCTTTCAAGAGTATAAGTAATCAGATCTTTGATTGCAATAATCTTAATTCCGAATTTTGAGCGCAACTTTTGCAGATTGTCCAATCTGGCCATAGAGCCATCGTCATTCATAATTTCGACCAATGCTCCTCCCGGCCGTAAACCTGCAAGACGTGTGAGATCAACAACTGCTTCTGTATGGCCGGCTCTTCTTAACACACCTTTTGCCTTTGCTTTTAAAGGAAAGATATGTCCCGGGCGGCCCAAATCTGTCGGTTTTGTTTCAGGATCAACCAGTGCCTTGATTGTCAGGGCCCTGTCCTTTGCTGAAACACCTGTGGCAGTCTCATTATTCAACAGATCAACCGAGACTGTAAACTGTGTTTCGTGGAGTGAAGTATTGATTCCCACCATAAGATCCAGTTCAAGTTCCTCGCATCTTTCTTCAGGAAGAGCTGCGCAAATGAGCCCGCGACCGTGTTTGGCCATGAAATTTACAATATCGGGTGTAATAAGTTCAGCTGAACAAATAAAATCGCCCTCATTTTCGCGATCTTCATCATCAACAACAATTAGAAGCTTTCCCCTCTTTATATCTTCTATAGCTTCTTCAATGGTATTCAGTTTGATATTATTCATTTTAATAATTTATTTAATCAGACGCAGCGTTACTGCGTGTCCCGTTCATGAAAATCCTGTATGTATAATTCTTAATCTTTTTAAAAAACATAAGATATGTATCAATGTTCATAATAACAGAATCGGTTGTAGCTTTATAGGTAAGAAAGATCCCGATCGGCAATAAAATATATGAAGAGGCCCACATGCCTGTAAATGTTCCAACGACATCCTCTTCCACCAGTTTCTGGCCAGATATGGAGATTACATAATAGATAACAAAGAAAAAGATCGAAATAACAGCCGGGGTACCGAGCCCTCCTTTTCTGATAATTGCACCAAGAGGAGCCCCGATAAAGAAAAATACAAGGCAGGCGAAGGACATTGTAAGCTTCTTATTCCATTCAACTTCATACCGTTTGATATTCTTGACCTCAAAATGAAGCGATTCGTTATTCTGAACCAGATAATTGTTTCCGCTTTTAAGGTCTTCTATTGCCTTGGAAAGTACCGTTCTTTTTTCTGATACTGAAAGAGATTCAAAAATGTCTCTGCTCTTAAACCTTCCAATTTTCCTTAAAGTATCAGTGTTCGTACCTTTGGCATAATATTGAGAAGGGTTTAAATTATCATAATAAACCTTTGTTTTACTAAATTCGACGAATTCATTGTCGACCCGTTCTTTATATTTTCTGTTAAGGGAGTCTATGAAAATGGTCAGTTCAGAAATATTTTTCATTGCAGCATTGGATTTGAAAAGACCTTCTTCACTTCTTTCCAGATCGAATCCTGTAAGAGGGATCACTATCTGTTGCTCCTTAAATGTGTCCTGTCTCGCAGGAAATTTCCTATCAGCCGGATTGTTGATTTTTTCTTCCAGCTCATTGTAAGCATGTCCGTTGTAAAGAGTCATTATCAAACCTGTTTCGTCAGGTGATAATTTCATGTATCCTGAGTCGGCCAGGATAACAGAGGTATATCCTTTTTTGCCGCGATGATCATAAATTATAAGATTTCCCATTCGGCCGGTAACCGGATCTTTCGAAGTTATTTTAATGCTGAAATCCGGAACTCCGTTATAAAATGTGCCTACCTGAATATTAATATCCGGTTTTTTGCGACGTATATCCCATAGAAGAGTCCTGGCTTTTTCTGTTGAATAAGGGAGAACATTATTTGAAAAGAAGAATGAAACAATGGATATTGCCCCAATGAGTATTACCAAAGGTCTCATTATCCGCTGAAGTGGAATGCCTGAAGATTTCAGAGCTGATAGTTCACTGAATTCTCCCATATTGCCGAATGTCATTAGTGAGGCTAGAAGTATTGCCAATGGAAGAGCCATCGGTACAAAAGTGAGGGCAAAATGATAAAGTAACTCAGCAAGTATTTTAAAATCAAGACCTTTCCCGGCAAGCTCATCAACATACATCCACAGGAACTGCAAAATAAGTATTATAAGCACAATGAAAAATGTGAAAATCAGAGGGCCTATAAATGATTTTAATACAAAGCTGTCAACCTTCTTCAATGCCTGATTGTATTTGAAGTGCAAAACTACTTGATTTTTGTGAAATATCCCATTAGGTATTTGTTCATTTTCTTTATAAGATGGCTTAATAGCCATATCATAAGAGAGTCAGTATAACAAATCACTGAATTGAGCGGGCAAGTGCTGATTAATGAACTTTGTATGGTTTTTTAAAAATGGCAGGCAGTAACAAATATGAGAGGAGGGTATCAATCATAGGAAATATACAAAATCACTAATATTAAACATGAATATTCATCTGCTTTAAAACCATTTACTTGTGTTAAATCCCAATTCCATTAAGCCATATGACAGTTAATCTGTCAAATACCCAATAGCCTTTTCAGATCAGTAATCTGAGAATCCCAAAGATAGATTGCATCTTCCTTTTCCTCTTCCTCCGCAAAATCTGATATCATCAGAGCAAGCTCCCCGGTAAGTTCTTCAACATTAATTCTGAATTCGAAATAATTTGTTTCCTCATTCTCTACTCCTTCCCATTCAAATCTGACAAGTTTATTATCCTTCATGGCAGAGAGCCTTGCCCTCGATTCGGAACTATTCCAGAAAAATGAAAATAGATCGCCATCTACATTAACCTCCTCAGCGAACCACTCAGCTAACCCTTCCGGTGTGCTTAACCGGGAGAATAGCACTTTGGGGGAGCATTTAAGGTTATATTCCAGTTCAAACTTCAATCTCATGACAACGACTAATTCTAAATGCTTTACTATTTCTGCAATATAGAAAAAAAAACTAAACTAAAAAACCTTATTGTTATTTTGTAACAAACTGATTATATTTGCACCCGCAAAAAGGGTAATAGAACGATCTTGTTGGCGAGATAGCTCATCCCGATAGCTATCGGGAGGTTAGGGCACAGAATAATGTCCGTTGGGATTTATGGATGTTAAATATGGCGAGATAGCTCAGTTGGTTAGAGCGCATGATTCATAATCATGAGGTCCGGGGTTCAATTCCCCGTCTCGCTACAACCTAAAGCCTGGCACGAAGTGCCGGGCTTTCCGTTTTTAAGCTCCCATAAAAAAATCGCGGCGGTTCGCCGTCATAAATCTCCCTCTCATAACAATATAGAGCTCACATCAGTGGATCGCTTTGCCGGGGTATTCATGCAAAGCATTTCCATTTAAAAAACAGTAGCTTAAATAATTCAGAAGGGAATCAATAACGATTAATTCTTTTTTATCTCTATATTTATGATGTTTCTTATAAAAATAGAGGACTCTTAACAACTCTCCCCTGATTAATGTAGTCGGAGGTATTATTTGAACATGTTTAAATTGCTGTGAGAATGGAAAACTCGTTTGATTTTTTTAATTTTCGTTTTGCTTGCGTTTAAAATTAAATATATTTATAGTATCATCAAAGGTTATACTTTGAGTTTCGTTTTCCTCAAAGTCATAATGCATTCGTTATCAAAACTGAATATTCAGCTTTTAAAATCAAAATAAGAATTATGAAACGAAGGAATTTTCTTAAGAAGGGCGCGGTTGCTGCTGGCCTGGTGGGTATTCCAAGTACTTTACTGCAGTTGACGTCGTGTAAATCCCAAAATCTATCTTCCGGGTCTATGACAGAGCCTGGGGAGGAGATCCGTACCTCTGCATATCTTAACCGTGTGCGGGCAGATAGGTTTTTACCCAGACCTCCGGTATTTGCCAAATCAAAACTGGAGCCTGCTGTTAATATCCCGCCGATGTCGCTTGAGGATAGGATCAGGCGGAAGATTGTGCCGCAACAGGGCTTTTGCAGCCTGTCACCTGGTGGTGATGCGCTCCTCTCAGGCAATGGAGCTGTAAACATTGAAGTGGCTGGCAATCCCTACACAGAACAGATTCCTTTCAGCCACGAAAGTCTGTTCGCACCCCGTAAGAAATCCTCAGAAACATCTAAGATCGCAAATGTTTTCCCAAAGGTCCGGCAAATGATTCTGGACGGGAAATACCACGAAGCTGTAATGGTAGCTTACAATGAATGGCAAAAAAATCCCGTCACCAGGGGGATGGGTGGATTCGGCGGCGGGAGATTCTCTATGCTTCTGGAGTTTCCTGGAGGCACACCGGTCAAAGACTATCTCCGCACACTTGATTTCGAAAGTACTGAAGTGAATGTTTTCTGGACTGATGAGCGCGGCGACTGGGTTCGCCGTATCTTCTCGTCGAGGCCCGATAATGTCGTGGTTCAATCACTCACCGCTCCTGGCGGACAGTCGGTGAATGTACGTATCAGGATGTCGGAAGGAGGAGGTGGACGAGGCATAAGAGGAGGGCAGGATCTTGCGGGAATACGTAGCCGCTCAGGTGCTCAGGGGGCAGGCGGCGGATCAGGCAACACCCAGACAGACTTCAACGAGCAGCGGCTGATTATAAAGGGCCGTCTGGATCCTTCGGTTGACAACAGGGGCTATGCTAACGTAACCCGTGTGGTACTTAACGGTGGCTCAGCCCGCATGGATGGAGACACTCTGGTGGTTGAAGATGCCTCTTCGGTGATGTTGCTCACACGCATTGAATATTTACCCGATTATAGCGAGGAGAAGGTGGACGCTGTATGGCAGTCACTTGAAGAACTCGCTCCGGACTACCCTGCGTTACTTGATCGTGCTCGTAAGGTCCAGTCCGAGATGCTTAACCGTGTTAGGGTGGATTTCGGCGGCTCTTCCAGGTATGGTCTGTCATCAGAGGAACTCCTGTCTGATCAACGGTCCAGCACCGGATATTCAGGCGCTTTCCTGAAGACCTTTTTCGAGATGTGCCGCTACTGGTTCATCATCACAACAGGTAAGTATCGCAGCGTGTCTGCCCTGACAAATGTAAATACCAACCTGCAGATTGCCCCAATTAGCCTGGGTAATTACAAAGAGGCAGAGATGGCCTACTTTGACTGGGTTGAAAGTCTGGTCCCCGACTACCACAATAATGCAAAGAATATCTATGGCATGCGTGGCGCTTTCTATCCTATCGCACCATCAAAAGACTCCGGCGTTTTTAATATGTTCGACTACGCTGATAATACAGGGGAGACATGGCCGCATCCTTACTGGATCAGCGCCGGCGGCTGGGTTGTACGTCCGTTCTGGGACCACTATCTGGTAACCGGCGACCTGGATTTCCTGCGTAATCGTATGGTACCTATCTATAAGGATCTGGCATTGTTTTACGAAGACTTCCTGACTGTAACAGACAAAAATGGTAATTACATCTTTGTTCCATCCTTCTCTCCGGAGAACAACCCTGGTAATCTTAACCCCGGGTGCATGGCGGTGATCAATGCCACCATGGACATTACGGTGTGCCGGGAAGTCCTGGCCAATTTGGTAGAGTCTTGCGAGCTATTGGGAATTGAAGCCAACAGCGTGCCTAAATGGAAGGCTATGCTGGCCAAACTGCCGCCCTATCTGCTCAATCCGGATGGCACCTTGAAGGAATGGGCGTGGCCGGATCTGGATGATCGTTATAATCACCGGCATATCTCTCAGTGCTACGGTGCCTGGCCCGGAGATGAAATTGATCCGGACCGCACTCCGTTACTGGCCAAGGCTGCGGTATTAGCAGACCGTAAGCGGGTGCCTGAACGGTTGGCTGCACACAGTCATTGCCAAAGAGGTTTGGTTGGTGCAAGGCTCAAAGATAACTTTATTGTGGATACCCAGTTACGGCAACTGCTGGAACAAGGCTTTGTGGGCACTACACTTATTTGCCCTCATGACCCATACGCCAATATGCGAATAGCTGATGCACAAGGCGGGATTCCCGCGATCATGATGGAAATGCTGGCCTACTCGCGACCTGGTGTAATTGAGGTTCTTCCGGCCCTCCCTGAATCTCTGGTAAGCGGATCTATTAATGGTATGCTTCTCCGTACATTTGCGAAACTTGATAAACTGGCCTGGAACATGGATACACGGACTGTGGACTTAACTGTCACCTCCTTGAAAAAACAGGATGTGACTTTAATTGCCCGTTATGGAATAGAAATAATTTCCGCTTCTTCCGGAGTATTAACTGAGAAACCCAAACCCGGCGAGGCTGCCTGCGATCTGCATTTACCGGAAGGGAAACCGGTGGAAATTCATTTAAAATTAGGTCAGCGTAATCCATTGGATTGGATTAATTGGGTATAATCAACAAGCAAAAATCAAAAATTAAAAATATGAAACGCAGAAAATTCGTTAAAACAAGTGCGGCCGCTGCCAGTCTGTTGGGTACTCTGGAGATATCACCATTGCTCGCTGCGACTGAAAATGAATCCCCGGATACAGGCATGCCGTCGGTGGACAATCGTCCGGCCGGGTACCTTAACCGTGTGCGGGGAGTTCCATTCCTGCCCAAACCGCCGGAAGTGGGGAGATCATATCCGATCTCACCAATGCCACTGGAGGAACGGGTCAAAAGGCAGATTGTACCCCAGAGGGGTTTTTGCAGCATTACCCCCGGTTCCCTTGTCAGAGAGGCTCTCACCTCCGGCAATGGTACGATGAATATTGAGTTGATGGGCGATCCCTACTCAGAGGAAATCCTTTTCCACCACGAAGGCCTGCTTATGCCATGGAAGAGGCCACTGGAGGCTCCCAATGTTGCAGACATTTTTTCGCAAGTCCGACAAATGGCGCTGGATGGGAAAAATAGTGAAGCAGTCGCTCTCGCTTTACAACATATGAATGAAAGTCCGATAAAGCAGGACACTGAGCCACACCTTACCATTCCGGCGTTCCTGATGAAGCTCGATCTTCCTGCATCCACCCCGGTCAGCAACTATCTGCGCACAGTTAATTTCGAGAATAGTGAGATTAAGGTCATCTGGTCTGACGGACAAGGCGAGTGGATTCGTCGGACTTTCACTTCCAGACCTGATAACATTGTCGTTCAATTGCTCACTGCTCCTGAAGGTAAGACGGTGAATGTTCGAATCTCTTTACAAAAGTCAGCGGAGTGGAGCATGGTTTCCGGGATGGACTGGGGCGCCCGTCGGGGAATTGGAACCACAGATCCGGATATGAAAGCATTCGTTCAGCTGGCATCGGTTCAGGAAAAACTCGCCCCAAAAGGAATAGAAGCCGGTGAGGTTCTGCAGGATTCCAATGAGCAACGGCTGTTATACAAATGTCGTTTAGATCCTTCCGTTGATAATAGTGGCTATGCCGGAATGACCCGCGTGGTTCGCAACGGTGGTACTGCCAGGATGAATGGAAACACCCTGGTTGTCGAGAATGCATCCTCTGTAATGCTGATTACACGTATTGAACATTTTACTGACTACAACGAGGACAATATCGAAGCTCTTAGGAAAGCGGTGGAAGGACTCACTCCCGATTATCCGGCACTGCTGGAGCGGCATCAAAAAGTTCAGACTGAAATTTTAAACCGTGTCACCGTAGATTTCGGCGGAGCACCACAATATGGTATGTCTTCTGAGGAGCTTCTTTCCGATCAGCATTCAAGACCGGACTATTCGCCAGCTTTGCTGGAGAAGATCTTCGAAATGGGACGCCATTGGTTCATCCTCAACAGCGGTAAGTATCCGAGTATAGCCGCCGGGATTAACTCGACAATTAACCTGCAAACAGCTGGAGCCGTACAGGGTGACCTGCAGGAAGGCATGGATGCCTACTTTAAATGGATGGAGGAAATAGTACCGGATTGCCGGAAAAATGCCAGTAATGTATTCGGTTTTCGAGGTGCTTCATATCCTCTGTTTCCTGATAAGGGCTTCGGTGTCAATTTCTATTATACCGCCGCCTCCGAAATAGGAATCTGGCCCTACTGGATTTCTGCCGGAGGATGGTTGTTGCATGAGTTCTGGGACCATTATCTGGTCACAGGCGATGTGAATTTCCTGCGTGATCGCGTGGTACCGGCCTATAAAGAATTAGCCCGGTTCTATGAGGATTTTCTGACTGTCACCGACAAAGACGGGAATTATATCTTTGTCCCATCCATCTCACCGGAGAACTCTCCAGCCAGAACGGGTGTACCGGGACCTACGATGATCAATGCCACAATGGATATCGCAGTGTGCAGGGAAGTACTGACCAATCTGATTACAGCTTGTGAGACTTTGAATATTGAAGCCGACAGCGCGACGAAATGGAAGGCAATGCTGGATAAGATGCCTCCATATCTGACCGAACTGGACGGTACCCTGAAGGAATGGGCCTGGCCCTCACTTCAAGAACATTACAGCCATCGTCATATATCTCATCTCTACGGCGCCTGGCCAGGTGATGAAATTGATCCTGATCGCACGCCGCAACTGGCTCTCTCGGCAGAGATTGCCAACCGGAAACGCACATTTGATACGATGTCCACCGCAGTTGCAGGTGAAACTTTGGCTGCTTATGCCCGCTGTCATCGGGCTCTGGTTGGTGCCCGGCTCAAAGACAATATTATTGTCGACACACAATTAAGGCAATTGATGGAACAGGGTCAGGTCAGCACCGCACTCAGGTGTTCGCGCGAGACATATGGCGTACCTGTACCGGATGCGCAGGGAGGAATTCCTGCCATCATGATGGAAATGATAGCCTACTCACGCCCTGGTGTGATAGAGTTGCTTCCTGCTCTTCCAGCCTCACTTATAAAGGGATCGATTAACGGAATGCTTGCCCGTAGCTTTGCGAGGATCGACAAACTTTCGTGGGATATGGAGGCCCGTACCGTGGATGTAACCATCACTTCTGTAAAAAAACAAGACATTACATTGATTGCGCGGCATGGGATAGAAGAAATCTCAGCACCTGCCGGAGTTTTAGTTGCATCATTCAGAAAAGGCAAGGCCAATATCGACCTCCACCTGCCTGAGAATGCGCCTGTGGAGATACATCTGAAACTCGGTCAGCATAAACCACTGGATTGGGTTGCTCAGGTGACTATATGACAAATTCTGCACTTTGAAGCGAACTTTAATTTACTCTGCCAAATCAAATTAGATTATAGAACCTTAAATTTCCTGCCAGCAAGACATGGTTTAGAGAATGATCAGTAAAAGTTGTTTGCTGATATAAAAGAATTTGATTCCCAGGAATACTTGGTTCCTTATCAGGAGTTTTGATCTCATCTTAAATAATTAATTTGGAATAAGTGTAAATATTACACTTATATCGTTTCATATAAGGAGCTGTTCATTTAAAAAAGTAATTTGAACTTTGGTCAGTAAAATTTAACTTTACGGGAAATAACTCATATTATGATAGTAACCTGTGTTTATATTCATGTTAAACCTGACTCAGTTGACAGGTTTATCGAGGCTACAACTGCCAATCACCTTGAATCAGTAAAGGAACCCGGCAATCTTCGTTTTGATTTTATTCAGGAGATTGATGATGCTTGCCGGTTCATGATATATGAAGCTTATGAGTCAGAAGCGGCGGCTTCAGATCATAAAAATACATCTCATTATCTGGAATGGAGGAATGCTGTGCAGGATCTTATGATTGAACCAAGGAAGGGTGTAAAATATAATATAATCGAACCTGAAGACAAAACAAGATGGTAAAATCCTTTCAGTTTGCACGTATACCTCAAATATATTTTAAAAGCGGGATAATATCAGAACTTCCCGGATTAGCATTAAAGTATGGTACCAGATTGATACTTGTTACAGGCAGAAGATCTTTTTACAATTCCGGTATTGCAGAAAAACTTTTTAATGACTTTGATAAAGCCGGGATCACCTGTGAAAAAATAATTATATCCGGAGAACCATCACCTGAAAATATTGATGAAGCAGTAAATAAGTTTAAATCTAAGCACATCGACCTGATTGTTAGTATTGGGGGAGGCAGTGTAATTGATGCCGGGAAAGCGATTTCAGCAATGATGTACAAAAAAGAATCTGTAGTTCATTTCCTTGAAGGAGTGGGGGATATGGATCATTCAGGAGCCAGACTTCCATTTATTGCCATTCCAACAACTGCAGGTACCGGAAGTGAAGCGACGAAGAACGCAGTAATTTCAAAAATCGGTAAAGATGGATTCAAGCGATCATTAAGGCACGATAACTTTGTTCCTGATATTGCAGTTGTTGACCCGGGTCTTACCTTGAAATGCCCTCCTGAGATTACTGCTTCAAGTGGTATGGATTGCTTCACCCAGCTTACAGAAGCTTACCTTTCGTCTAAATCATATGAATATACTGATGCTCTTTCAATAGCAGGACTGAAAGCAATTAAGGACTCA
Source organism: uncultured Bacteroidales bacterium (assembly GCA_963760915.1). Taxonomy (GTDB): domain Bacteria; phylum Bacteroidota; class Bacteroidia; order Bacteroidales; family VadinHA17; genus LD21. The sequence goes on from CAVXEU010000003.1 coordinate 134,621, forward strand.
TTAACAAGAAGTTATACAAATGGTGAGGATATTGAAGCAAGAACAGGCATGTCTTTCGCAGCACTTACTTCAGGTATCTGCATCGCAAATGCAGGTCTGGGTGTGGTACATGGCTTTGCATCCTCGATTGGCGGGATGTTCAATATTCCGCACGGACTGGTTTGCGGAACACTAATGGCTATGGCAAATGAAGTTAACGTAAGGGAGTTAAGAAAAAAGGATAGTAACAGAGCTGCCTTAAAAAAATATGCATCGCTGGGGAAATTATTTATTGAAGAAACAGGAAAGACTGATGATTATTATATCGATGGTTTCATTGAATATCTCAAAAAACTTACTTCTGATTTGCAATTGCCCGGTTTAGGTAAATATGGTCTGGCAGATGAAGATATCGTAATGATCTCTGAAAAGACTGAGCTTAAAAATAATCCGGTTAAGTTGGATGTGCAAGATTTGACAGAGATATTGTCAAAGAGACTTCACTAAGGATTTAAATAATTTTTATTAAGATAACTAAACCTTTGAGTATGAAAATTAGAACCTTATTAGCTCTGTTATTATTTGCTATTCTGCTGATAATACCTGAATTAAGCCTGGCTCAGCTTCCAAAAGAGACAGAGGTAGAAAAAACTCAAAGGCTCAAATGGTGGACCGATGCCAGGTTCGGAATGTTTATTCACTGGGGATTATATGCCTTGCCCGCCCGTCATGAATGGGTGAAAAATGCAGAAAGAATGACCAACGAACAGTATCAGAAGTACTTTAACCTCTTTGACCCCGATTTATATGATCCTCATGAATGGGCTTTAATGGCTAAAAAGGCAGGGATGAAATATGTCGTATTGACTGCAAAGCACCATGAGGGGTTCTGTCTCTTTGATTCAAAATACACTGATTATAAATCTACAAATACTCCATATGGTAAGGATCTGGTTAAGGAATATGTTGACGCTTTCAGGGCAGAAGGGCTGAAAGTCGGGTTCTATTACTCTTTGATTGACTGGCATCATCCTGATTATACCATCGACCGGAATCATCCTCAGAGGCAGGATTCAGACACAGCTTATGCACGCCTGAATAAAGGACGTGATATGAATAAGTATCGCGGGTATATTAAGAACCAGGTCCGCGAATTACTTACTAATTATGGTGAAATCAGTATCATATGGTTCGATTTTTCCTTCCCGGGGAAGAACGGTAAAGGGAGAGAAGACTGGGATTCGGAAAATCTTTTAAAACTGGCGCGTTCACTCCAGCCCGGTATTATAGTTGATGACCGTCTCGATCTCCGCGATGTGGAAGGTGGATGGGATTTTACAACACCCGAGCAGGTAAAAGTTACCAGGTGGCCGGAAGTTAATGGGAAAAAGGTGCCATGGGAAACATGTCAGACTTTTTCCGGTTCATGGGGATATTTCCGCGATGAGTATACCTGGAAAAGTCCGGCTCAGCTTCTTGAACTCCTCATTGAGTCGGTAAGTAAAGGTGGTAATCTTCTGCTAAATGTCGGACCAACTGCACGAGGCGTTTTTGACTCAAGGGCTCAGGAAAGATTGACCGCTATGGGTGAATGGATGAAGTTCAATTCTCGTTCGATTTATAATTGTACTGAAGCTCCTGCTGAATTTAAGGCTCCTGCCAATACACTGTTAACTTATAATCCGTATACAAAAAGATTGTATGTGCATTTACTTGTATATCCGATGGGTACCGTTGTTTTAAATGATATGGCTGACAAGGTAAGGTATGTTGAGTTCCTGCATGATGCTTCCGAAATAAGATTCAGAGCCGGACGGGATGATGCAAAAAATGATCTGACTCTATCGCTCCCTGTTCAGAAACCTCCGGTAGAGATCCCGGTACTTGAGATCTTTCTGAAATAGTTAACATTTATTAATGATTCCTTTTACTCAATTGTGCCCGGCTCTTTATACGCACTTTAAATTACTAAAGTCCGGTTTTTCCTATTTCCCGGGTCAGGTTCTGAAGTTTGAAAAAAAATATGTTTCATGAAGAGTATGTGAGTATAAAATGAACTATTCCCGCATTTCTCCATTTTCATCCTCATCTTCCTTAGGATCCTGATCTGAATCTGTCTCGCCTGATTCCAGAATTCTAGCTGCTTCTGACGCAGGTAGCTCCTGAACATTCCTTAATTTGCGCTTTATGGCCCTTGAGCGTGTGCCTACCAGTTTTTCTATATTCCCGCTTGCTGAAATAATTTGGTTCTGAGCTTTTTCAAGTACCTTTTCAAATCCCTCGAATTCTGTCTTTACTGCGCCAAGTATCTGCCATACCTCATTCGACCTTTTCTGAACTGCCAGAGTTCTGAAACCCATCTGGAGACTGCTCAGGAATGCCACAAGATTTGACGGACCCACTACTGTTACATTGAATTCGCGCTGCAGTAGTTCAAAAAGACCGGTTCGTGTAAGAATTTGGGCATAAAGTCCCTCTGTCGGAACAAACATGATTGCAAAATTTGTTGTTACTGGTGGTGATATATATTTCTGATGAATGGTTTTAGCCGATTTAACCACACTTGAGTCAAATGACTTTTCTGCTTTAATTATTTCCTCCTTGGAGTAAATGGATATGTTTTCATAAATTTCAACCAGACGCTGATAGTCCTCAATGGGAAATTTTGAATCTATTGCCAGCAGCACCGGTTCCTCGGGATTCTCATTGCCCGGCAGTTTAATAACATATTCAACACTCTCTTTTGAACCTGGTTTAACAATAACGTTTTTAAGGAACTGTTCAGGTGACAGATATTGCTCAAGGATACTCCCAAGCTGTATCTCTCCCATTATTCCCCTGGTTTTTACATTTGAAAGTACCTTTTTCAGATCACCAACACCAACTGCCAGTTTCTGCATGTCTCCAAGGCCCTTGTAAACCTGTTCCAGCTGATCAGTCACAATTTTAAAGGATTCGCTGATACGTGTATTCAAGGTCTCCTGCAGTTTTTCATTAACTGTCTCACGCATCTGTTCAAGTTTTGCACTGTTATCTGTCTGAATCTCCCTGAGTTTGGTCTCAATAGTCTCTCTCATTTTCTCCAGCCGCAACTCAATATTCTGGGCCTGCTCTTTTGCCCTGTTCATCGAGCTTTCAAAATTAACACGCTGATTTTCATTGAAATCCCTTATATTGCCTGACAACCTTGTGTCAAAGGATTCAAGCGATTTCCTGAGCTCATCACGATTATCTGTTGCAACTTTTGAAGATTCTTCCCTGTTTCTCTGGAATTCATTCTTCATTGAAATATTAATTTTCTCCAGATTATTCCCGAAAATTGCCAGAGATTCTTTAAGCAGATCAATCTGAACCGGATTATTCAGCCTTGCAAGGATCCTTACCAGCAGTATCAGAACAGAAAGAGCAAGCAGAGCAGTAATAATCAGTAAAATATCTGTCATTTTAATTGTGTTTGAAAGTTTTTAAACCCTCTAAATTACTTATAATAGTTTGAACCAAAGAATTCTGTGCAGTCGAAGATTTTATGTTATGATATATTTCATTGCCTGTCTTCAGGTTAATTTTAACGGAAATACATATATTTAGAAAAAAACTGTTTTGAAAATGCCTGGAAAAAATTCTCGCCGTATATTCCTGCAAAAGCGGCATCCTGCAACTGTTGAAAAAAATGGGATAGCCGGGGTGAGGATACCAGCCGGAGATCGTATTTTTTCCCCTGGAGGAATTATTAAAATGAAGGAAGCAATGCAATATGTTTTAACTCTGTCTGTGAGTACAATAATAGCGGGTATTGATGAAATTCCTGAACTTGAAGAAAATATGAGCATTGCTCAAAATTTCAAACCTCTTTCTGCCGGTCAGATGCCTGCCAATGAAGAAAAGACCAGACCATATTTCAAAGACCTTCAGTTCTTTAAAAATCTTTCCGAATGGGTTTCAGAGTGTTAGCAGTTCTTGTTGTCCTATCCTTTGTGAGCTGCAAAGGTGGACTAAAAGAACAGAAAATAGTTAAGGAAGTAAAATCTGATATTTCAGATAGTACACTGATATTTAATGGTAAATCTCTTGATGGCTGGGCGATTACAAATTTCGGAGCTCAGGGACCTGTTTACATTTCAGGGGATGCTGTAATTCTCGGGATGGGAGAGGGTTGCACCGGCATAACCCGGGAGAAAGATTTTCCGTTAAGTGATTACAGGGTAAGCCTTGAGGCAAAACGTGTCGCGGGCAACGATTTCTTCTGTGGCATTACCTTCCCTGCCGGAGAGTATTCATGCACACTGATCGTTGGTGGATGGGGAGGAACTGTAGTGGGACTTAGCACTATATATAATAAGGATGCTTCGGAGAATGAAACAACAACTCTGAAAAAATTTGATAAGGATCGTTGGTACGATATTTGTCTGACTGTAAAAAGAGATACTATCAACGCAAAAATCGATGGAGTGAATGTTATTAATTTTGTAATCGATGATAAGAAATTATCTGTGAGACCTGAAGTGGAATTATCAAAACCTTTCGGAATTGCTTCATGGAATACAACAGCAGCATTAAGGAATATACGTGTACAAAAAATTAAAGAATGAATAGGACTGAGGATATGGAGTTCCAGGAATTTGTGACAGGTTTCCTGATGCCTTGTAAATATGTATGTGTCTTCAATAGCCTTTACCAATTCAATTTGCATTTAAATATCTATAACTTAAACCTAATAACCAAGTAGTATGAAGAAATATTCAATTTTACTCATAGCAGCACTGACAATTGTATCATGTAAAACACAGCAATTGTATCTCAGTGTTCTTGAACCGGCCCCGGTGACAGTACCTTCCTATATCAGAAGTGTTGGTATTATTAACAGGAGTATGCCAACTGATGAGACCAGGGCTCTAGATGTTATTGACAAAGCTCTCTCCCTTGAAGGTGTAGATCTCGATAAGGAAGGTGCTCAGTATAGTATAAAGGGTCTGTCGGACGAGCTTAGTACAAATAACAGGTTTATTGAAGTTAAAACGTTGAGTGACATAGACTTCAGGACCCCAAAGATGGAGTTGTTTCCGACGCCTCTATCATGGGATATTGTTGACCAGATATGTAAAGAAACCGGTACCGATGCGCTTTTTTCACTTGAAAAATTCGACACTGATACAAAAATAAACTATTCAAACAGGAAAGTTGATATTAAAACACCACTAGGTACAATTCCCGGGCTGGAACATCAGGCGGATATGGAAACACTTGTTAAAACAGGCTGGAGAATTTATGATCCCGCAGGTAAAACGATCCTTGACCAATACATTTATGATGAGTCGATAGTATTCACCGGCAGAGGAATAAACCCGTTACTGGCTGTTTCAGCACTTGTAGGCCGGAAGGAAGCTGTTAATCAGGTAAGTACAAAAGCAGGTCATGGATATGCGTTCAGAATTCTTCCATACTCTTTAAGAGTTATGCGTGATTACTATGTTAAAGGAACCGATAATTTTAAAATTGCACGAAGAAAGGCGCAGGTAGGCAAATGGGATGAAGCCGGAGAGCTGTGGGAAAAAGAGACAGGAAATCCAAACATGAAAGTGGCTGGCCGTGCGGCTTATAATATGGCTATTATAAACGAGATAAATGGAAACCTGGATACCGCATTGCAATGGGCTCAGAAATCTTATGAGGACTATAATAACAAATTAGGATTAAGATATGTCCATATTCTTGAAAACCGAAAATACAAAACCGATGTGTTGAAAATGCAGGAGGAATAACATGCCAGATACTGATGGTGCCAGCCATTTCAACCCAACACTTTCAGACTGATTTTGTGTAAAATAATTTAAAAAACAACTGAAATATACAAACCTGGAGACGGAGGAAAGACATTAACAATTGATTCACAGTTAATATCATCAATGGATCAGTTTAATACCATTCAGGTATTTTATAAATAATAGTGAGTACATCTCAGGGTAAATTATCCTTAGTGAAACCTGATGTCCTGATTGTGTAACTCTGTTAAGGTTGCAGTTTTATTTATTTGAAATTATTGCGTTGCTCATCTGGTCAATAAGGTCCATTGTATAATCTCCCATTGTCGGACCAAACCATCCCATCCCTTTGGTTTCATAATGATCAAGATAGAAGTATTTACCTGGCATTATATATCCGACATAACTGCCGTTATAACCCGATATCATGGCATCATATCCTTTTCCTGCCAGTGAATTTTTAATTTGTAGTGCAGATTCTCCGCTAAAATCTCCCGGAGTGAAAAACCAGATCAAATTATTAATTTTCAACTCCTGTAAATAAACGTTTTTTGGTAATGGCATTATCCTGTTGCTTAGACGTGTTGTGAGGTTTCTGTTTGTTGTCATACGGATATGATATTCAGGCAACAGCATTTTCAAAGATAAGGTGGATATATCCGGTCTGTAGTTAAATGTTATCTTTTTCAGATCGGACGAAAGACTATCTGCCAGTGCCTCACCAATGAACTTCGCATTTTCAAACTCGCTTCCCTGACCGACCGGACTCTGACTTCCCATTGATCCACCACAGAAAATCGCCAGATCGGCTGCTCCGGCTTCTGTTTTACGCTCCCAAAAACCAGGATAATCTCCGCTGATCAGCACATTTTTTCTTCCAATAGTTGTAGCATGAGCTGAAAATGACCCGATAATCGCCTTTTTGCGTCTGGTCTGTTCAATCACAATGTAATTAAAATCATCGTTTTGTTCATCAGGATTTCCGGTTAACCTGTTCCGGGTGTACGGAGAAGCTTTGAAACTCCCTGATCCCAGCCTGGCCGGATGCAGATCAGACAATGCAATAAGGACAGCCTTTTTTATCTGTACGGTTAACCAGTTTTCAATATGGGTGCTTTCTTTTCCTGCAATTAATTTTGCAAGCAACCCGTATCCCCAGCCTCCTATACTTGAATGAGTGTGCGTGGCCGAAAAGAATAGCTGGGTTCGTCTCAGACCTGCTTTGGATAATGATGATGTAACTGAATCAGTAATATTGGGCGGCATGATAAGCATATCCGCGCCAATAATTACTATTGTATCTTTACCCGATTTTATTGCAACTGCTTTTACAAAAATGCTGTCATGCACTCCTTCAGCAAGTTTCTGTTTGAGCTGACCATATCCGGCAATTGGAACATTATTAAATTGTCCGTTCTCAGGATTCTCAGTGGTACTGATCAGTTCCGGCGTAATACTTACCCGGGCAAATCCTGCATAAAGGGAATCATTTTCAATGATTATTCCGGATTTCAGGCTGTCTAAGCGCGATATTGTTTCCTTATAATAATTTGTCTTGAAATAAGGCGTTTTTACAACTGCACAGCTGTTAAACACAGAGATTATTGTAAGTCCGTAAGTTATCCGGCACAGAAATTTTCCAATCTGTTTCATTGATGAAATTTACGCAGGCAATTTACAAATTACTTTTTTTCAATTTAAGTATTCGGAAATAGATTACTTTAATCGATAGGACAAAGTCAATTGTTAGTAATAATGATCTGTTCGAGACATCGGGGAAATCGATTCTGAGCTCCTGCATTTATCCCGATAACAGCCTTCAGAGGCTTTCATGATCAGGTTTTACGATTATTAATCGCCATGAAATGTTATCAAAAAGTTATCTGATAAATGATAAATGTCATGTTTTTATTACTGTTTAACTATCCATTATACCTTGTGCAACGATATTCGGATGTACCGGCAGACATTACAATAGCATAAAAATATTTGGTTTAACATTTAAATGTATATTTTGAAATATGCAATCTGGCTATAATATGTTCACTATTTGTGTTATTTTTGCTACTAATTATATCATAAACAGCATAAATAACAATAAATTGAAGAGCAGCAAACCGGAATTTAGCAGGATTACAATCAAGGTAGGAAGTAATGTTATCACTCAAAAAGACGGATCTCTCAATCAGGGAAGGATCTTAAGAGTTGTTGAGGATGTTGCTGTCCTTTACAAGCAGGGAGTTGAAGTTGTATTGATTTCATCAGGAGCTGTTGCCGCAGGTCGTGGTGAACTCACCCCGTCAAAAAAGACTAATATAATTGGTGCAAGGCAGGTTTGGGCAGCAATAGGCCAGGTAAAACTTATGTCGAGTTACCAGTTCCTTTTTGGTAAATATGGCATTCAGGCCGGACAGTTGCTGGCAACCAAGGATAGTTTCAGGGATCGCAGGAATTACCTTAATATGAAGAATTGTATTTCGGCAATGCTAGAAAATCATGTATTGCCTATAGTAAATGAAAATGATACAATTTCAATAAATGAACTGATGTTTACTGATAACGATGAGTTATCGGGTCTGATATCATCAATGATGGATTGCCAGTCGCTTATAATTCTCACAAATGTTGATGGTATATACAGCGGGGTACCAGGAGACAAAGGTGCCAGGCTGATCACACGGATTGAAACGGACTCAGAGGCGCTCGATAAATATATTTCTCCGGTAAAATCAGGGTTTGGAAGAGGCGGGATGATTTCAAAATATTCAATAGCAAGGAAAATTGCACGGGAAGGGATCGATGTTTATATAGCAAATGGTACAAGAGACTCAATAATTACGGATATAATACGAAGAAAAGATATCCCATTCACACACTTTGTTGCGGTCGATAAAAAGGAGACAGGTGTAAAAAAATGGCTTTCACATTCAGATACTTTTGCAAAAGGATCTGTTGTGATAAATAGCGGTGCAAAGGAGGCTTTGCTGGGAGAAAAGGCAACAAGCCTGCTTATGATTGGTATTGTCAGAATAGATGGATATTTCAAAAGTGGTGATATTGTCAGAATCTTTGATGAAAATGGGACCATTGTCGGACTGGGTCAGGCACAATTTGATTCTGAAAAAGCGGAACAAAACATTGGAGAAAAGGTGAGAAAGCCATTTATTCATTACAACTATCTGTTTATATATGAGAAGAATAAAGGACTGATTTATCACAAAGAAGATTTAAGCAGAACACATAACACAGATGAATTGCAAGCCAATATTTGAAAAAGTTGTAAGAGCCGGGCGGAAATTAAATTTTGTTGATGCCGATACCATCAATAATGTTCTTCTGGTATTAGCCGACTCGGCTGTGGAAAATGCTGAATACATTATAAATGAAAATAAGAAAGATCTGGCGTCAGTTAATGAATCTGATCCTATATATGACCGGTTGTTGCTTACCCTGGCACGAATAGATTCTATTGCCTCGGATATTCGAAATGTGGCGGGTCTTCCGAGTCCGGTTGATCGTGTTATTATGAAGAATGTCAGACCAAACGGACTTACTATTTCAAAAATATCAGTTCCTTTTGGAGTTATCGGGATTATATATGAAGCAAGGCCGAATGTCACATTTGATGTTTTTTCATTATGTCTGAAATCAGGTAACGCCTGTATCCTCAAGGGTGGAAGCGATGCAATTAACTCAAATAAGGCTATAATGGAAATAATCGGTTCAGTCCTTGAAAAATGCGGGATTGATCGAGATATAGCAGCCCTACTGCCTGCAGGACGTGATGAGACATCTCAATTACTGAATGCCCGTGGATATGTAGACCTGATCATTCCCCGTGGAAGCAGAAGTCTTATTGACTATGTCAGGGAAAATGCTTCTATTCCGTTAATTGAGACCGGGGCAGGGATTTGTCATACCTATTTTGATGAATCGGGTGACAAAGAAAAGGGAAGGTTAATAATTAACAACGCAAAGACGCGCAGAGTAAGTGTGTGTAATGCACTGGACTGTCTTATTATTCATGAATCAAGACTTGAAGATCTGGATTATATTGTAGGATTATGTTCAGAATTTAAAGTGCTTATTTATGCTGATGAAAAAGCATACAAGGCTTTAAAGGGCAAATATCCCTCCGATCTGCTTCTTGAAGCTACAAGCGAATCTTTTGGAACAGAATTTCTTTCATATAAAATGTCAGTTAAGACAGTTAAATCAATTGAAGAGGCTCTTTCACACATTGCCGAGTATAGCTCTAAACACAGCGAAGCCATTATTTCCGAGAACATAATTTCGATTAATTTGTTTAACAAGCTGGTAGATGCTTCATCTGTCTATTCAAATGCTTCAACAGCTTTTACCGACGGAGCGCAATTCGGACTTGGAGCAGAAATCGGGATATCTACTCAAAAAATGCACGCAAGAGGACCTATGGCACTGGAGGCATTAACTACTTACAAATGGATTATTGAGGGAGATGGGCAAATCAGGTTATAAACAACTAAAGATAAGTGCATTATGATATTTGATTTTGACATGATCAGTAAATTTTACAGGGAATTACCCTCAAAAATTTCCACGATCAGAAAAAACCTCGGACATCCTCTGACTTTAAGCGAAAAAATCCTTTATTGCCATTTGTTTGAAAATGAACAGACAGAATCATATAAACGTGGTATCGATTATGTTGAATTTAGGCCAGACAGGGTAGCTATGCAGGATGCAACAGCCCAAATGGCTCTGTTGCAGTTCATGATGGCAGGGAAAGCAACTTCTGCAGTACCGGCATCCGTCCATTGTGATCATCTTATACTTGCAAAGGAGGGGGCAGACAAAGATCTTAAATCGGCAGGTGTTACTAATAAGGAAGTATATGATTTTTTAAGTTCCGTCTGCAATAAATATGAAATAGGGTTCTGGAAACCGGGAGCAGGTATCATTCATCAGATAGTACTTGAAAATTATGCATTTCCGGGTGGTATGATGATAGGTACTGACTCTCATACACCAAATGCCGGCGGCCTTGGTATGATTGCCATTGGAGTTGGAGGTGCCGATGCCGTTGACGTTATGGCAGGAATGGCATGGGAACTCAGGTTTCCTCAACTTATCGGTATAAAACTTACGGGTAAACTTAGTGGATGGGCTTCTGCAAAGGATATCATACTTAAAGTAGCCGGTTTATTAACAGTAAAGGGTGGCACTGGCTCCATTATTGAATATTTCGGAGAAGGAGCTGAATCTCTTTCAGCTACGGGTAAAGGTACTATCTGCAATATGGGAGCTGAAACAGGTGCTACTTGTTCAATTTTTGGTTTTGATAATGCTATGATCAGGTATCTGGATGCCACCGGACGGAAAGATGTGTCTGAACTTGCGGAGAAGCACAGGATTCATCTGAATGCCGATCCTGAAATATATGCTGACCCGGAAAGATATTATGACCAGTATATTGAAATAAACCTGTCAGAACTTGAACCATTTATCAACGGCCCTTTCACTCCCGACCTTGCAACACCTGTATCAGGAATGAAAGACAAAGCTCAAAAGAATAACTGGCCTGTTGATGTGGAAGTCGGGCTGATAGGTTCTTGTACAAATTCATCCTATGAGGATATTTCCCGTGCTGCTTCTGTAGCTGAAAATGCACTTGCTCAAGGACTTGTAGCCAAATCGGAGTTTAAAATCACTCCCGGCTCCGAACAGATCAGATTTATATCCGAAAGAGATGGTTTCCTTGACACATTCAGAAAAATTGGTGGTGAAGTATTTGCAAATGCCTGTGGTCCGTGTATAGGGCAATGGGAGAGGAAAGGTTCTGAGAATAAAAAGGTTAATACGATCATCCACTCCTTTAACAGAAATTTTTCAAAACGTGCAGATGGAAATCCCAATACTCACGCATTTGTTGCCTCTCCTGAGTTGGTAACCGCTATTGCAATTTCAGGAAAACTGACATTTAATCCGATAACAGATACCATTCTTAACTCAAGTGGAGTGGAGGTTAAATTAGCAGAGCCTATAGGATATGATCTGCCGCCAAAAGGGTTCGGAACTGTCGATAACGGATATCAGAAACCTGAACATAAGGGAAACAATAACATACTGATATCGGCTGATTCAGAGAGATTACAATTGCTTACTCCATTCGGGGAGTGGGATGAACGTGATCTTTTTAACCTGCCCATATTGATAAAAGCAAAAGGCAAATGCACTACTGACCATATTTCAATGGCCGGCTTCTGGTTGAAATATCGCGGACATCTCAAAAATATCTCTGACAACTACATGATTGGGGCTATTAATTTCTTTAATAATCAGGCCAACAGTGTTTTAGATCAATTATCCGGGGCATACGATACAGTACCTAAGGTAGCCAGGGCATATCGTGAAGCGGGAACAGGGTCAGTTGTTGTTGGTGAAGAAAACTTTGGGGAAGGATCTTCCCGTGAACATGCTGCTATGGAACCGAGGTTTCTTGGGGTCAGAGCAGTTCTTGTAAAATCTTTTGCACGGATTCATGAAACAAACCTTAAAAAACAGGGTGTCTTACCTTTAACCTTCCAGAATAAAGAAGACTACAATAAAATATTGGAGGATGATAAGATTGATATAACCGGACTGACGGGCTTTGCACCGGATAGTCAGATATCAGTTATGCTTAATCATTCTGATGGAACAAAGGAAAAGATTATAGCACATCATTCATTCAATGATGCACAGATTGCCTGGTTTAAGGCAGGAAGCGCATTAAACATCATTAGAAAATCAAATAAGTAATATGACAACAGGAAAAATAAAATTAGTTAACGGTAAATTAGTTGTTCCAGAAAATCCGATAATCCCTTTCATTGAAGGTGATGGAACAGGTCCCGATATCTGGAGAGCCTCTGTAAGGGTGTTCGATGCCGCAGTTGATAAAGTTTATAACGGGAAAAGGAAGGTAGAATGGAAAGAAGTTCTTGCCGGAGAAAAAGCCTTTAAAAAAACAGGTAACTGGATGCCGGAAGAGACACTTGCAGACTTCAGGGATTATCTCGTTGGAATAAAAGGGCCCCTTACAACACCGATCGGAGAAGGAATGCGTTCTTTAAACGTTGCATTACGTCAGATTCTGGATCTTTATACCTGTTACAGACCAGTAAGGTATTTTAAAGGAGTGCCTAGTCCTGTCAGGCATCCTGAAAATGTAGATATGCATATTTACAGAGAAAATACTGAAGATATTTATGCAGGTATAGAATTTATGTATGGAAAACCAGAAACTGAAAAAATAAAAAAATTCCTCATTGAGGAAATGGGTGTTAAATCTATCCGATTCCCGGCAACCTCATCCATCGGAATTAAACCGGTATCAGTTGAAGGAACAGAACGTCTTGTCCGACAGGCAATTAAATTTGCAATTTCAAAAAAATTGCCGTCTGTTACTCTTGTTCATAAGGGCAACATTATGAAATTTACCGAAGGTTCCTTTATGAAATGGGGTTACGCTCTGGCTGAAAGAGAATTCGGTGATTATGTTTTTACATGGGCACAACATAAAAAGATTTCGGAAACCAGGGGTGTTGAAACTGCTGACAAAATGCTTAAACAGGCTGAAAGTGAAGGAAAGGTGATTATTAAGGATGTAATTGCTGATGCTTTCCTGCAGCAGATTCTTACCAGACCTGCTGAGTATTCGGTCATAGCAACCCTGAATCTGAATGGAGATTATATATCTGATGCACTTGCTGCAATTGTAGGTGGTATTGGTATAGCCCCAGGTGCCAATATCAATTTTGAAACGGGTCATGCTATTTTTGAGGCTACCCACGGTACTGCTCCGAAATATGCTGATCAGGATAAAGTTAACCCGGGTTCTGTGATTCTCTCAGGTGCACTTATGTTTGATTATATCGGATGGGGCGAAGTAGCTGAAAGTATCTATTCCGGACTGGAACTTACAATCCTGAGTAAAAAAGTTACATACGATTTCCATCGTTTGATGGATAATGCAACCCTGCTTAAAACATCGGAATTTGCAAATGCGATCATCTCAAATATTTAATATATAGAAATACATAAAAACTTAATTTGTATGGAAGACAATAGTTATTTTTTAAAACTGGAAAAGTCTGTAAAAGAATCATGTAAGATTGATAATGAGTTATTTGAACAGTTTGATGTAAAACGTGGTTTAAGGAATAAGGATGGAACAGGCGTTTTGGTCGGACTGACCAATATCGGAGATGTGGTCGGCTACAAAAAAGAAGACGGTAAGGTAATTGCAATACCAGGACGCTTATTGTACAGGGGAATTGATATTGAAGAAATTACTCTGGGATTTCAAAAAGAGAATCGTCATGGCTTTGATGAGACTGTATACCTTTTGCTTACAGGGCATTTACCTGATAAAGAGGAGTTGGTGGAATTCTCAGAACATCTGGCTTCACTAAGAGCTTTACCTGACGATTTCACTAAGGATATGATATTGTCAATGAAGGGGAAGAATGTACTTAATATACTTGCCAGATCGGTTCTGGGACTGTATATTCTGGATGATAAACCGGATGACATATCGCTTGACAATATGATTAAACAGTCACTGAATATAATTGCCAAATTTCCTACTATAGTTGCATATTCCTATCAGGCATTGGGACATCTGTACAAAGGGATGACCCTGTCAATAAGACATCCTCAGGTAAATATGACAACCGCTGAAAATTTTCTCTATCTGGTTAAGGGTGATTGCAACGGCTTTTCAAAGCTTGAAGCGGATCTGCTCGACCTGATGCTGGTTCTTCATGCAGAACACGGAGGTGGAAATAATTCATCTTTTACAATGAGGGTAACAAGTTCCTCAGAAACTGATATTTATTCCTCGATAACATCAGCAATCGGATCATTAAAAGGGCCATTGCACGGTGGGGCAAATGTCAGAGTACTGGAAATGATGGAAAACATGAAAGCCCATGTAAAGAACTGGACAAGTGAAGAAGAAGTTACGCAGTATCTTCTTAAGATTCTGAATAAAAAAGCTAATGATTTTTCAGGAAAAATATATGGGATAGGCCATGCGGTTTATACAATTTCTGATCCCAGGGCTGCCATTTTAAAGGCAAAAGCCAGAGAATTGGCGATTGAAAAGGGCCGCCTGGAAGAATTTGAGCTTTATTCTTTGGTTGAAAGGCTCACTCCTGAAGTATTCAGAGTATTTAAAGGTGAGAAATCAACAAAAGTGGTTTGTATCAATGTTGATTTTTATTCGGGTTTCTGCTACTCCTGTCTTGATATTCCAAAGGAACTTTATACTCCTTTATTTGCAGTTGCAAGAGTATCAGGATGGTGTACTCACCGTATTGAAGAACTTACCTTCTCGGCAAAAAGAATTATCAGACCAGCTTTTAAGAATGTATACGGGAAACACGATTATAAACCATTGAATGAGAGAGAATCAGAATCATAACGATCAGGTATCTGAATATGAAGTGCTTATCGTAGGAGGTGGTGTGGTCGGCACAGCTTTGCTTTATACTTTAAGTAAGTATACTGATATCCGGAATGTAGGATTGATTGAGAAATATTCGGATTTTGGTATGGTAAACTCTGCATCAACCAAGAACAGCCAGACTCTTCATTTTGGTGATATTGAAACCAATTACTCTTTTGAGAAAGCCAAAAATGTGAAGAGGATGGCTGATATGGTTAAGCATTATCTTGAAAAAGAAAAACTGGCAGACGCCGATTCTGATATATATACAAGGTATTCAAAGATGGTGCTGGCAGTCGGGAAAAATCAGGTTAGTGAACTCAGCAAACGATTTTCGGTATTCAGACAGTTGTATCCTGATTTACGGGAGATAGGACGGGAGGAGATTGGAAAAATTGAACCAAGAGTAGTTGAAGGAAGAGACCCTTCACAGGAAATTCTGGCTTTAGTGACCAATGATGGCTATACAGTTGACTTTAAACGACTCTGTTATTCATTTGTAAAAAATGCTAAAAAGGAAAATCCTGATTTGAATATTCATCTGAATACCAGGCTCACATCTATTATAAAAAATAAGGATTTCTTCACTATTAAAACCAATAATGGAGAATTTCGTTCTAAGGTAGTTGTTGTAGCTGCCGGAGGACATAGTCTGATGATTGCAAAATCTCTTGGATATGGCAGGAACCTATCCATCTTGTCTATGGCAGGGAGTTTCTATATTGCACCCAAAGTTTTAAATGGCAAAGTATATACAATTCAAGTTGCAAAACTGCCATTTGCAGCTATTCATGGCGATCCGGAAGTGCACAATGACAAGATTACACGATTTGGACCGACTGCAAAGCCTATTTTTCTCCTGGAAAGGCACAACAGATCAACATTCCTGGAATATTGGAAAACATTCGGACTAGGCATAAGTCCCGTGATCAGTTTAATTAAAATAATATTTGATAAAGTGCTCTTCAACTACATTGTAATTAATGTATTGTATGATTTACCTTATGTCGGTAAGTGGCTGTTCCTCAGACAAATAAAAATGATAGTGCCGTCAATTAAGATAAACGAAATCAAATTTGCCAGGAAAATCGGAGGTACCAGACCACAGATTGTAAATAATACAACGCGTAAACTTGAGATGGGAGAAGCAAAATTGTCAGGAGAAAATATTATTTTTAATATTACTCCTTCTCCTGGCGCATCCACCTGTCTGGGGAATGCTTATTCCGATACTTTAAAGGTCATTGAATTTCTGGGAAATAAGTATAAATTCAGTAAGGAGTCATTTGAAAAGGATCTTTCCTGATATTCTTAGTCATTAATCAGGTTTTAAGGTCTGTTTAATTTAAATTAATCCGGTTTTGTATGGCTGTCATCCTGAGGAGATTTCAACATATTTTATACAGAAAGTAATTCTTTAAACATCATGTTTGCATCCTTAAACCTGTTCAGCAGAAGGTTCAGCAGAGCTGATTTTCCATCGAAAGCCGGGGTAGCTGAGTTTACTCAGAATATGGCTGTTTATCTTTTCCCGATCATAGAGGGAGGCGGCTATCAATCCGTACGAATGGGTAAACTGTGGAATCAGTTTCATATGTTACTGGGTCCTATAGTAAGAAAGTTGCCTGAGAAACCTGATGTAATTGCTTCTTCATTCTTTAATGAGATTCCTGCTATAAAAAGTAAGCTGGAGGAAGATGCAGCTTTTATTACCCAGAATGACCCCGCTTCAGCAGGAGGAGATGAAGTGATTATGGCTTATCCGGGTTTTTTTGCAATTCTTGTTTACAGGCTGGCCCACTGCGTTTCGGGATTAAATGTACCTATTATTCCACGGGTGATGACTGAGTATGCCCACTCAGGTACAGGAATAGACATTCACCCGAAAGCCACGATAGGATCACCGTTTTTTATCGATCACGGTACCGGAATTGTAATCGGAGAAACTGCCGTAATAGGCAACAGAGTCAAGCTTTATCAGGGTGTCACAATCGGAGCCCTGAGCGTAAATAAAGCGATGGCTGCTACTAAAAGACATCCTACTATTGAGGACAATGTGATAATATATTCAGGAAGCACAATTCTTGGCGGTGAAACTACCATCGGTCATGACAGCATTATCGGAGGTAATGTATGGCTGACGGAGAGTGTTCCCCCTTATTCTCTGGTCTATCATCAGAACAAAACCACTGTAAGGGACCGGAGTGAAAAAATACAGTAAATATTGATAAAATGAAATACTCAAACGTTCTTGAAACTATCGGAAAGACTCCGCATATAAAGCTTTCAAAGCTTTTTCCGGATCATGAAGTATGGATTAAAGATGAAAGACGAAATCCTGGGGGAAGCATCAAAGACCGTATTGCGATAGCAATGATTGAAGATGCGGAAGAGACAGGGAAACTTAAAAGCGATGGTATAATTATTGAACCTACTTCTGGTAATACCGGAATAGGCCTCGCGATGACAGGTGCGGCAAAAGGATACAGGGTTGTACTAGTTATGCCTGAATCGATGAGCATTGAAAGACGAAACCTGCTTAAAGCATATGGAGCTGAACTTATTTTGACAGCAAAGGAACAAGGGATGAAAGGTGCGATAGCAAAGGCAAGGGAATTAACGGAATCAACACCCGGAGCGTGGATGCCTATGCAGTTTGAAAATCAGGTGAATCCTCTTATACATTCAAAAACAACTGCCCTGGAGATCCTTGAGGATTTTCCTCAGGGATTTGATTACCTGGTGACCGGTGTTGGGACCGGTGGCCATATAAGCGGAGTAGGAAAAGTGCTGAAGAGTAAATTCCCGCTTATTAAAGTATTTGCAGTTGAACCATTTGATTCCCAGGTACTTGCAGGAGGATCTCCCGGACCTCATCCTATTCAGGGTATTGGTGCGGGTTTTATTCCCGACACCTACTCACCTGAGGTAGCTGACAGGATTATCGCCATTAAAGGCGAAGAAGCCTTTAAAATGGTTAAATCTGCTGCCCGTACAGAGGGTTTTCTTGCAGGCATATCAACCGGAGCATCTCTTGCAGCTATCAGATCAATTGAACCTGAAATCTTAAAGGGTAGCAGGATTTTGACCTTTGCTTATGATTTAGGTGAACGTTACCTGAGCGTTGAAGCTTTATGGCACCAGCCGCAGGCATAAAACAGTAATGAGGATACGGAAAAATTAGTAATGACCATCTGGTGGACATTGTTGTTAACAGAATTGGATGCACGCTTATTTTTCTTCCAGATTTAATCACTACATTATTCTTTTCATGCTACTTTTTTAATGCAGACAGGAACTGACCCAAAATTCAGAAATCTATCATAACTTTCATTGCACCATCTTTGTAGCCGGCAACAAGATCAAAAGCTTCTTTGGTATTGACAAATGGGAACCTGTGCGTAACCATATTATCAACACATATAGATCCGTTTTCCATCATTTCAAGAGCCTCTTCAACACAATCAGCCTGACGTCTTATGAATTGAATCGATATTTCCCTGCGTCGGGTAGTATCAACATTCATTGACCAGTGGTCGAACTCAGGAATACCGATAACAACCAGTTTTCCCCCTGGCTTGAGTACGTCGACCGCCTGGTCAAATGCCTCCTGCTGACCGCAGCATTCAAATACCACATCAAGTCCCAGTGACTCTTTCTGTAAAATCTTTTCAACAATATTCTCCTTCAGGGGATTCCCTGTCATTGATGACTCTTCTTTCAATGCTATAGCAAGTCGTTCATCAATTTTGTCCGTAACATATATATTACCGACGCCCTGTGCTTTTGCAGCCAGCATCACGCTCATTCCGATTGGTCCGTATCCGAATATACCAATATTCAAATCCCTTACATCTCCTGCTTTTTTTACGCCGTAGACTCCAATGGCAAGAGGTTCGGAAATTGAACCATGATCAGGCACCAATTTTCCATAAAGCGGATAACAGCTCTCCTCCGGCATAACAATATACTCCATGAGACATCCTTCAGCCTGATCAGGACATCCAAGGAATTTTAGTTTCCTGCACGTATTATGTCTTCCCGAGAGACACTGATCACACTCCCGGCACGGCATAGCCGGCTCAATAGCAATTTTATCCCCCGGTTTCACCCGTTGCACTGCATTCCCGACCTCTACCACAACTCCTGCTCCCTCATGGCCGATAGTGAATGGATATTTGACCTTCTGCGAACCAATCCGGCCCTGTGTATAATAATGGATGTCCGATCCGCAGACCCCAAGGACTGACATTTTTATTTTCACATCCTTTGGATTTATTACAGCGGGTTCAGGTATATCTTTTATCTCCATTTGTCTTATACCAGTTAACTTCATTGCTTTCATCTCTTTCTATGTATTTTGGTAGAGCAAATATAGTGATTAACTGCAATGCCTTTAGAACTTAACAGGATCTATATTGATGTGAATATTCATATTATATAGCCTGTTAACCGTTAATGCACTTTATAAAACGGCGCAACGAGATACATTCTGAGATGGTTATGCATCTGCCGTGTTATGGTTTGAGCAGTTGCACAATAGTCTTATTGTGGCCAACAGAATTATTTGTAAATTCACAGCATTATCAGATACGATATTTATCGCATATGAGAAAAATTTACGGGATTGGAGAAACGGTTCTCGACATAATTTTCAAGGATGGTCAGCCACAGGCTGCAAAAGCCGGAGGTTCTGTTTTAAATAGTGTTGTCTCTCTTGGCAGGATGAACCTGCCGGTCTCCTTTATCAGCGAGTATGGTACTGATGATGTTGGAAAACTTATTGACAATTTTCTTAAAAACAACGGTGTCGATTCATCTTTCGTTCACCGGTTTGATAATGGAAGTACATCTCTCGCACTGGCATTTCTTGATGAGAATAATGATGCCCGGTATACATTCTATAAAGATTTTCCTGAAAAACGTCTTAATATAGAATTTCCGGTTATTCATAAAGATGATATTGTACAATGCGGATCATTTTATGCGATCTGGCCTGAGATAAGGGATAAGTTTAAGAAATTCATCAAAAGTGCAGAGGAACAAGGTGCATTGGTTCTTTATGATCCAAATTTCAGATCTTCTCATTTGTCGGAGCTGAATACACTTAAACCTCTGATAATTGAAAATATGAAAATGGCAGGACTGCTCCGGGGTTCAGATGAAGATTTCAGAAATATATTTGGTGTTGACAACCCTGATGAGGCATGGGAAGTAGTAAGAGAATTTTGTAAGTGTCTTATTTACACTTATAATACTGAAGGTGTTTTTGTGAGAACACCCACATTCTCAGGCAGATTTCCTGTCCAGAGTATCAAACCGGTAAGTACGATAGGGGCAGGAGATAATTTCAATGCGGGGATGATCACTTCAATTTACAGGAAAAATATTATACGCGAACATCTGGAAAAACTTACTGTGAAAGAATGGTCGGAGATAATCTCAACTGCTGTTGCCTTTGCATCCCAGGTATGCTTAAGTTATGAAAACTACATCTCTGAAGAATTTGCCAGGGGACTGAAAATAGAGGAGAGTATTTGATAACTTTTTTCTGGAACGACAATGACAAGCAGTTGTCTGTTGTTCCGGGTATGCCTGAAGAGTATATGGAGACACTAAGTGTACATAATAAAAGAACCGATTCCTGGCAATGCCACAAGAACAGTATTTTACAATGTGGAGCCTGATATAGTAAATTTTAATGAAGTCACTGAAAACTAATTGGGCAATTCAGTTTCGACATTGTACCGGGACATTAATTATTTGTAAAGTGATTTTAATATTATCGACTTATTAGCATAAATCAGAAAATATATACAGTAATAATTAATTATTAGATACCATGAAAACATTCAGTTGTCTGCTTTCTGTCCTTGCCGGACTATTTGTTTCAGGGCAAAATTATAGCACAGCTCAGTTGGCCCCTGAACCTGTGATACTGAATGTTAACCTGTCAGAGGAGACAGGCCCTATGAATCCGGCCTGGGCCTGGTTTGGTTATGATGAACCAAATTACACCTATATGAAAGACGGGAAAAAACTTCTTACAGAGATTTCAGCTCTTAGCAAGGTTCCTGTGTATATACGTGCACATAATCTGCTTACTTCAGGTGATGGCACGGCATCGCTGAAATGGGGATCAACAAATGTTTATACAGAGGATAAAAATGGCAATCCAGTTTATGATTGGACAATTATTGATAAAATTTTTGACACATATATTGAAAGAGGAATGAAGCCGCTTGTTGAACTGGGATTTATGCCCGAAGCATTATCAACAAATCCGCAGCCGTACAGACATTCATGGCCGAAGACCTTCTCTACAGGCTGGGCTTATCCACCAAAAGACTATGACAAATGGGAAGAGCTGGCATTTCAGTTGACTAAACATTGTATTGACCGGTATAGTCTGAAAGAAGTAGAATCATGGTACTGGGAAGTATGGAATGAGCCGAATATTAATTACTGGAAAGGTACAAAGGAAGAATATTTTAAGCTCTATGATTATGCAACTGCAGGAGTCAGGAGAGCCTGTCCGAAAACAACAGTGGGAGGTCCTCACAGCACTAGTCCGAGAGATAAAAATGCTGCTGCCTTCCTGAAGGATTTCCTAAATCACTGTATCAACGGGACGAATTACGCAACCGGACAAAAAGGTTCTCCTCTTGATTACATCAGTTTCCATGCCAAAGGATCTCCAAAAATTGTAAGCGGTCATGTTCAGATGAACATCAATCTTCAGTTAAAAGATATTTCAAATGGATTTGAGATTGTTTCATCTTTCCCTGAAGTCCGGAATCTTCCAATAGTGATTGGCGAATCTGATCCGGAGGGTTGTGCAGCTTGCTCTATGACAAGAAATCCTGAAAATGCTTATAGAAATGGCACTCTTTATTCAAGTTATGAAGCAGCCGTGTTTGCAAGAAAGTATGCTCTGGCAGATTATTTCAAGGTAAATTTTAAGGGAGCTGTTACATGGGCATTTGAATTTGAAGATCAGCCCTGGTTCGATGGATTTAGAGATTTGGCAACTAACGGAGTAGATAAGCCAGTATTGAATATCTTCAGAATGTTTGGAATGATGCAGGGTAACCGAGTCAGCGTTTCAGGGGGAGAGTTTACTCCATTTATGATCCGTGATTCGGGTGTAAAAGGTAGTAATCCGGATATAAATGCCCTCGCATGTAAAGATAACAGGCTGGTTTCGGTTATGGTGTGGAATTATCATGATGACGATCTGGCGGCTCCCTCTTCTCCTGTAACAATTTCTATAAATGGGTTGACATCACCCAGAGTAATGGTTTATGAATATAGAATTGATAAGGAAAACAGCAATTCATATGAAGTCTGGAAAAAAATGGGATCACCTCAGAATCCGACAGCAGAACAGGTCAGAACTCTTGAGGCTGCAGGGCAACTGGCCATGTTTACATCTCCGTATTGGGCCAATACAAAAGATGGTACCATTGAGTTGTCGCTGGACCTGCCTCGCCAGGGTGTAACTCTTTTTCAAGTGGTATTGTAAAGCTATAAGTTATCATATAGGTTTTGCATGACTTAGCAGGTATTGTTCAGCTTCGAATGACCAGATATAATCGTTTCTTCCAACTATCTCATGAAGTGCGGCATAGAATTTATTTTCCTGTTTTACGCACTTTTTAAAAAAGCTTCTGAGACTCTCAAGTAAAGGGGAATGATTTTTTTATTTGGGTGTTGCATCATATATTTATGATGTATTTTATTTGAATTTTTAATTTACAACACCATGGCAAACACTTATACTCAATGTTATTTCCATATGGTCTTTTCAGTAAAGAATCGCGATGCGCTGATAAAAAGAGAATGGAAAGATGAATTGGAAATGTATGTCACAGGAATTGTCCAAAACCATAGGCATAAAATGCTGGCAATAGGAACAATGCCTGACCATGTTCATATTTTGATAGGTTATAATGTAAATCAGCTGATACCAGATATTATTGAAGAAATTAAAACATCATCTAATAAATTCATTAAAGGAAAAAAGTTATCAAAATTTAGGTTTGAATGGCAGAAAGGTTATGGAGCTTTCACACATTCTCATTCCCAAATAGACCTTGTGGCAAAATATATCTTGTCTCAGGAAGAGCATCATGAAAAAAAGCCATTCAGTGAAGAGTATTTTGAAATCCTGGAGAAGAATAACGTGCAATTTAAAGATGAATATGTTTTTGAATTCTTTGATGACGTTCATGGTTGGGATTAAATATCGCGGTGCTCTGCACCTTCTGTAATGTCTTTCAAATGCATTTCTACAAATATTATGCGGCTCTGCCGCTTAATATTAGCCCGGAATGTGCAGCGCATCAACTATCAATAGATGAATAGCTGCATTGAATAGCCAAAGAAGGTGCGGAGCACCATAATATTTGTAGATAAATTATTATTATAGAAGACAAAGGTGCATCGCACCGGAATATAATTATTAAATAATATATTTTTAATTCATTAGTAAACAGTTATTTAGAAATAACAAATAATAACCATTTAGAATTAAAATTCGGGTGTTGCAACGCTGAAAACAGGAGCTATTCGTTTTCATATTGGTTTTGCATGACTTAGCAGATATTGTTCAGCTTCGAATGACCAGATATAATCGTTTCTGCCAACTATCTCATGAAGTGCGGCATAGAATTTATTTTCTTTGCCCAGCTCCGCAAGCTTATTTATCGGGACCAGGGGCATGGAAATATTGGTATATACCAGTTTTTTGCCTCCGGGTATCTGGGGAAGATTAAGCGTTGTATCAACTACACAGTCAAGTCCTCCTACATGTGTGATCATCACTGCAGGATTAATCATTCCTTTTCCCATCAGTTTTAATGATTCCCTCATATCATCAGTGTTTCCTCCAGATGTTCCTACAATATGGGTGAATGAATAGTGAACATTGTAGAAGTTAAAATCAGCCTTAAATTCAGGATTAGTAGGTCCGGCAAAAAAGTTAAGGCACCCGTCAGTGCCAAGAATTGCATCACCCTGCTCAACTACAGATTTAACGGGCGCAAATACAAATACATCATCAAACCCTGTTCCTCCTGTCAATTCGCGTAAATGCTTTACAGGGTCGTTCATGTTCCCGGTGTTTATATAAATTAACCTGACTCCCTCTCTTTCAGCCTGTTCCGGAGTGAAAAGACATGCAGCTCTTGATAGCCTCGTCTCATCAATATCTGTAACCACAAGCAGGCCCGGTTTCCTTTCCTGATGAAGTGCATAATCAATTGCCCCAAGTCCCATAGGACCAACTCCCGCAAGAATTGCTGTCTTTCCTCCATTTTTTATTCCCATCTCATGAATATATGTTCCCCCGGGAATATGATAACTTGCATGGAATGCACCGATAATACATGACATTGGTTCTGAAAGGGATGCAGGGAAAAAGGCCTTTCCATTATAAGGCAGAAGGCAACCGGCTTCCATAACTATAGAGGGTATTATTATATATGTCGCATCACCACCGATAAATCGAAATGAATATCCCGGAGCTTCAAGAGTTCCCATATGGTTCATAGCAGGCTGAATTGAGAACTTTTGCCCTTTTTGGAATTTATGATTCCATTTTTTCCCCACCTCTATGAGAATACCTGAAAATTCATGACCTATGATTGTGGGATTTATATCAATATCGGCAGGAACCCGCTTATGATCAGCGCCCTGCAAAGCTGCTTTATGGGAAGACATACAGATACTGTCGGAAATAATATGAGCAAGTATTTCATCATCCTTTAATTCAGGAAGATCAAATTCTTCAAGCCTGAGATCCTTTCTGCCATACAATCGAACTGCTTTTGTTTTCATTTCTGATTTTATCAATTCTGAAATAAAAATAGATATAATATATTTGAGTGCCACTTTTATAGCAGTCTTTTAGAGTGAACTTTATATTTTTACAGAATATTAATTTCAGAGCTATCGTTCGTTAAAGATGTTAAAAGATGAAAATAAGCAGATCCCGTTACAATGAATTAAAGCCCATAATGAACAAATATCTTTTGACAGGATGGTTCATTATTATTTCATTCCTTTTTATTGCCTTCAAAATGAATTCCGGCAATCACTTTATCGGAACCGGAGAGCCGGTAAATCTGGTTAAGGAAGCTAAAATTGACAGCATTATTTCTGTTATGTCTCTCGAAGAAAAAATAGCCATGCTTCATGGCAAGGCTTTATTTATCTCAGAAGGTATACCCCGTTTGGGAATTAAGGAATTACATTACACTGACGGTCCTTTCGGCATAAGAGAAGAGATGAACCCTAATTCCTGGAATTCACTCAGATTAACCACCGATTCAGCTACATTTCTGCCAACCGGATCTGCATTGGCAGCTACCTGGAATACTGACCTGGCGTATCAGTACGGAAAAGTATTGGGTGAAGAGGCAGTTACAAGAGGTAAGGATATATTACTGGGACCTGCTGTTAATATCACCCGTTGTCCGCTTAATGGCCGGACATATGAATATCTGAGCGAAGATCCATTGTTAAATTCAAGGCTTGCAGTTCAGTATATCAAGGGTGTACAGGATTGCGGTGTTGCCGCAGGCGTAAAGCATTATGCGGCAAATAATCAGGAAACAGACAGAGGTTCGGTAAACGTGACAATGGATGAACGTACCTTGCGTGAGATTTATCTTCCTGCCTTCAGAGCTGCCGTTGAAGAAGCAAGGGTATATTCGGTGATGGCTGCATATAATAAATTTCGTGGAAGCTATTGTGCCGGGAACGACTATTTGCTTAATAAGATACTGAAAGGAGAATGGAACTTCAAAGGCCTGGTAATGTCTGACTGGGGAGGCACACACAGTACGGTAGCATCGGCACTCAATGGCCTCGATGTGGAAATGGGATCATCGCCCGGGCACATGTATTTCGGGCAGCCCCTTCTCGACTCGGTAAAATCAGGAAGGGTACCTGTTAATGTCATTAACGATAAGATAAGAAGGATATTAAGAGTTATGTTATTCGTACAGAATAGTGGTGCCGCGCCAAAAGGGGATGTTATCTCGACTCCTGAGCATGTTAAAGCTGCCTATAAGATTGCATCCGGATCAATTGTTCTTTTGAAGAATTCAAATAATTTATTGCCTTTGAAGTTGGATGGAGTCAGGAAAATTGCCGTGATCGGCGACAATGCGACTCATAAACATTCGAGTGAAGGATTTGGTGCCGGGGTAAAGGCACGATTCGAAGTGACCCCTCTGGCAGGTCTCATATCTAAAATCGGCAAGAAAGCTGATATTCAGTTTGCTCAGGGGTACAAGCCGAAATATCTGCCCTCTGCAGGCAGAGGATCAGGCAGACAGCCTGATAATTCGCCTGATACTTTATTGTTAAAGGAAGCTGTTGATGCTGCCGGTTCTTCAGATATTGTCATACTTTTTGTTGGTACCAACCGTATTTATGAAACAGAAGGCACTGATAGACTTTATCTGACATTACCATATGGACAGGATGAACTGATAAGTGCTGTTACAAAAGCCAATGCCAATACAGTCATTGTTATTATATCAGGTGCGCCGGTTGATCTGAACAATACCGTGAATTCCGCAGAAGCAATGATCTGGTCAGGCTTTAATGGATCAGAAAGCGGTAATGCTATCGCAGATGTATTGCTGGGGAACATCAACCCTTCAGGCAAATTGCCATTTACTTTTCCTGTTTCGCTCAAAGATTCTCCGGTACAGTCACTTAAACCGATAACTGGTGATAATACAGTAAATTACTCTGAAGGTCTGCTGGTTGGTTACCGTTGGTTTGATACAAAAAATATCAGGCCTCTTTTTTGTTTTGGCCATGGCTTGTCGTATACGGATTTTTCCTATTCCGGGATTAAAGCAAACAGGAAAAAATATGGCAAAGCAGATAAGATAGAATTAACTCTTAAAGTAAAGAATACTGGTTCCATGTCAGGTCTTGAAACAGTACAGATTTATATAAAATCCCTTGATTCCAAGGTCTTTATGCCGGAAAAGGAATTAAAGGCATTTAAAAAGGTTTTTGTGTCAGCCGGTTCGGAAAGTACGGTTAATATCGGATTAAATGTCAGTGATCTTGCCTGGTTTAATGAAAAAAACATGAAGTGGGAAGTAGAACAGGGAAGTTATAAAATAATAGCCGGATCGTCATCGCGTGACCTTAGGGGCGAAACAACCATTTCTGTTAAATAATACCTGATCCCGATGCCTGACGCCTGATGCCTTCCCGATAGCTCCTAAAATCCGCATGTTGGATTTTGTGAAGTCTTTTTTTATGGATTTCTACTATTTTAATTGATTTAGATGGTGCAATTCAGAAAAAAACAAAAATAGTTATCCCATTTTTTACTCAGATTCGAGATTAGCATCAGTATTATAGTTGATTCTCCTTTCTTAGGGCATATGTTTCCTGTGACACATTGTGCCTTATTATCAGGTTATTAATAGATTGATGTTTACTACCTCTATGTTGAGAAGTTTATTTTTCCGTATATTCTAAGGTAGTTTTGTCTGGCCCTTTTAATCCATTTTGCAGGCAGGATGATAAACCGGAATAAGAACTTTTTAACTCTAAACGTAGGTTTTAATGACTTGATTATTTTTGAGAAGTGGCCAATAATATTATGATAAAGATTTCTACAAATTGCTGTTATATATAAAAATACGGTGTTCTGGTTTAGTTTTGAGAAGGGCATATAGTTCCAGCCAAAATCATTTTTCAGTATATCAAACTGTTTTTCCATATTACCACGATGGTTATAGAATTTAGCTATTTCAACAGTGCTCCACTCTGTATTATTTGTAAGTATAGCCCGGTATTCATAAGCGTCTTGAGTAAAAAGGTTGAGTTGGCCGTCTTTTTTCGGTTTTCTTTTAACAATCAATCTATACTCATGAGCAGACTTTTTATTATTACTTGCTTGTCGCTGAAAGGGAGTTATAGTTATCTCTCCGACCTCTATAATCTCATTAGAGGTATCTGTAATGGACATCCACTTATTGACTTGAGGAAAGTATTTTTCGATATAACTATTCCTGCATCCAATATAAAAATTCTTAACTTCTGCCTCCAGAAGCTTTATAACATCATATTGATAGGAAGCAGCGTCTGCTCTAAAATGATCAGCTTTTTTAATCCCTTTTGACTTAAGCAGGGTAAAAATGCGTCTTATAGTATCTGCCTGAAAGGATTTTGCATCACTGTTTCCATTCCTGTTTTCAATATATAATACCTGTTCTTCATTAAGAGTGCATACCCCAGGCTGATATCCGGGATTCCTCTTATATGTCATCTTACTATCACTTTTCTCATTGAATATGATTGTATTATCATAATCAATAATAATTTCATCCTTAGAAAAAGCTCCAAGTTTTTTAAGTAACTCTACATTAAGTTCCTCCAATTTTGAGTTCCTGTTATAAATATGCTCTACAGTTCCTCTCCTGGTAAAACAATGATTGCTATCTTCAGATATTTCCTTAAGCCTTTTTAAAACTGTGTCAGAACTTGGCACATTAATAAATGGATTCCTTTGAAAATGTGTCTTCAAGTGTATCTGCAAATCTTCAATGCAATCACCACCACATAAATAAATACTTAATATTGAATAGATTATGTCTTTCCAGTTATAAGTACTTTGAGGGGCTAATTCTGGAAGATATCTGTCGAACAAATTTTTGTAATTACCTTCTTCAAGGTGTTCAAAAACAAAATTTATTCCACCGAATGCGGATATTGTGTTACTATTTATTACTTTCATCTCTGGTATTTTGTGCAACACCAATTTAGGTGAAAATACTTTGGCTGCAGAGCTTTAGTTATTAGAGTTTTGCAGCCTTTATTAACAATATCCTGCGGATTTTAGGAGCTATCGGGAGCCTCACGCCTCACGCCTAATGCAGCATGACCTGCCCGCCTGTGACCGGAACAGCCTGGCCTGTTTCATATTCCTGATCAATAATATACAGCAGGGCTTTCATCACATCTTCAGGTTTACATCCCCTTTTCATGGGAACCTGATCCTCATAGAATTTTCTGACATCCCCGATGTTTTTTGCCCCGGGAACCTTACCTATTTTGAGATACCGGACAAATAATCCGCTATGCGGATCAGACCAGAGGGGGTCTTCATAGAAATTGCCCGGGCATATTGAGTTAACTTTGATTCTGAATGGAGCAAGCTCCATGGCGAATGACTGCGTTAGGCCTATTCCTCCGAATTTTGCACCGGCATCTGCAAAATTGTGATTGCTTCCTCTGAGTCCGGATTTTGAATTTATCTGGATTATATCTGTAAAATATCCGGGATTCTCCTGGTTCTGTAGTATCATTATTTCTGAAGCATATTTTGCACAGTGGAAATATCCGGTATAGTTGACATCAGTGGTTTTTGAAAATGTTTCAGGTTCTGTTTCATCGAGCCCCCCGGTATTCAGAATCCCTGAATTAATTACCATGACATCAAGTCCCCCGAACTCCCCAACAGTTGAAATGATAAGATCATTAACTGATTTCGGATCGGAGACATCTGTTTTTACAAAGACGGCCCTGTTTGTGGATTTATTTGATAAAAGCCTGGAAAGCAGAGAAATACCTGCTTCTTCATCAGTATCGGCTATTACCACATTTAGCTTAAGTGCAAAAAGAGATTCTGCAATACCGGCACCAAATCCGTGTGCCCCTCCTGTTACAACAGCAATTTTATTTGTAATCCTGTTCTCACGCTCTTCTGCCCCGGCAATTTTTCTCCTGTAGTTCTCTGTTTCCAATCTATCGATGAATGATACCTGTTCCGGTGTCAGAAACTTAATGCCTCCGCATATGGAAGCATAATAGCTAATTTTTATCAGTTCTTCATAAACATCGAGGCTGGTCTCAGCAGAGGTAAAGCTTTCAGCGATGGCAAACAATCCCATATCTTTAATTACAAAGATTTTAGGGGAATAGCCATATTCATTTATAAAGCGGGGCAGCTGGTAACGAACAGATTCAAGTATCTTGTCTGCGGTGGATGAATGTTCAATATATAAATATCTTGGCTTGCAGTTAACAATGATATCCGGGGTAAGAGGCAGCGAGATTTTATGGAATTCCTGCTGGTTCTGATAGAACATGGCAATAAGTGAGTTATGCCGGAATCTTATTATTCCAGGCCTGCCGTCTGAAAGAAGAATCCTCAATCCGGGGAGTACTTTGTTTAAGAGGGGATTATAAGGCAAAGCAGAGATACCGGAAAGGGGAGGAATCAGTCCGGAGATCTTCTGTAAGATTTCTTTATATATCTGTTTTATTTCCTCAGTTGTATCTGCCCCGACAATTGAACCTTGATTTTCAAGAAATAAAATCCGGGGGTCATGAGAGAACTTCTGACGATAAGACACGATTTCCGATTCAATCTTTTTGAAGAGAGAATATCCGGGATCAGTATAAGGTACGAAAAGGACACTCTCCCCAAAGAGTTTTTGTATTAAACTTTTGGCATTTCTGCTGCAAAGCAGTCCGTTCACAAGGGTTGGATGAAGGTGAACGATAAATTTATAATGAATTATTTCATGCAGTGAAGTATCAACCGGGGGTCGGTTATTTTTTCCGTGATCAACAACACTGCTTAACAATTCATTCTTAACCTGTTCTTCCCGTGTTACAGGATCGTCGGAATATACACCCGATGAAATTACATGAAGCTTTTCCCTGCTTAAAGCCAAGAGACCATCTTCGTTCAGCTCAGCCAGGGGTTGCCAGCCTGAGTTTATCCAGATTGTCTGCTCATCTTTGTATGATATATTTCCTGCTCCTGCAATAACATAATCATTAATATTGCCATAATATTGCGATAATCCAAGAAGTTCATTTATTTCCGGCTTCATTTCGATGATTGTTTAAGAAGTATTCAATTACTAACTGGCCAAGATTTATCAGCTCTTTTCTCTGTTTAATGCTATGACTTCCATCGGGCAAAACATACCCCTGTCTGCCATCAGCTCTCAGATACTGATGAGCGGCAATAACACAAACACCATCCCATGCAATCTTTTTCAAAGATTCATCAAGGGGTATTCCTCCTCTTGTTGTTACAGTGAGCGGGATCATTTCAGGTGTATAATGCTCAGTCCCAAACGTTATAATAAATCCTTTATGATGGAAAAACTCAACAAAAGTTTTCAGGATTGCAGAATCATTTCTTCCCGGGATAAGTTCAATACATTCAACTCCAAAAAGTTTAAGTGATTGATAGAGTTTTTCATATTCAGATTCAAATTCAGTGATATTTCCCGAAGGATCATCAAGCAATACCGGGTAACAGGGTATTCCACCTGCAGAAATAATAATCCTGATGATTTTTTTTAGTTCAAGGAAGGAACTTTCATTTTCTTCAACGAATGCGGCTCCCCCGGTTTTCATAAGATTTGAACAGATCTCGTTTTCAAGCCCTGAGCTGTTGCTCACGGTTGTCTTCGACTTTTTACCATTGTATAGTGCTTCAAGAAAACTCATCTGATCTCCGGGAGTAGAAAAACTTTCAAGGGACAGAATCCTTAATGCTTTGGCAATATGCCACTCACGAACAAGATTGTGGGCATATTTTTTTCTGACATTTTCGTAGCTTAGCTTAAGAGTTGGGTTTTCCTTTTCAATCAACCTGTTAAGACTGGTGATCAATTCTTTAATGTGGACCTGACTCTCCCTGATTACAGCCTTCAGTTGCTTTTTCATCATAAATCCGGTATGAAACGGATAATCAAGGCCTTTGCCACTGAAATAAATTCTACCGGGATTATCAGGATCATTAATTCTGATTCCTTTTTGCTGTTCCTCTTTAAGGAGCCCGATGAACTCAATATTAAACAAGGGGAATATATTAAAATTCATGCATCCCTTGAGGAATGGATCATATCCGTCAGTTACATAAAAATCGTTTATCCCAAGTACGGCAATTTTTTCCTCATGTGCCATTTTAAATGTCGCAGCAAGATCTGTGAAGGCGCTGAATGAATATGGTGTATGAATATTTCCGTTAGCTTCGCGATACTCAGGTAAAAGCTGGCCATGCATTCTGCGTTTCAGTATTTCAAAGGATGGGAAGCCGGTAAGAAAATACTTCATAGCATCTTTTAGTCTACTGTATCCAATTTAAAATCTGATAGAAGCTCATTAATCCTGTTGATCTCGTCATTTTTCAGACGGAAATCCGCAGCCCTGACATTATCCAGAACCTGAGTTGCATTTCTGGCACCTGCAAGTGCACAGGTAATGCCTGGCTGACTGATAGTCCAGTTAAGTACAAGCTGAGAAAGAGTGACTTTAAGTTGATTTGCTATTTCGGTAAGATCGCCGGTAAGTCTAAGAATCCTGGAGAGGTTAGGTTCCCGGTAATAAATTGTTTCGGGTCGGGTATCACCTTCATTATATTTGTGGTCCTTCTTTATTTTACCGGTCAGAAGACCTCTTTGAAGCGGACTGTAAGCAAGAATGCCAATGTTCTTTTCGATACAATACGGTACAATATCTTTCTCAATATCTCTGTTGACCATGCTGTAAGGCACCTGGTTGGATGCAACAGGAAAAGTCTCCCCGGCCTCTGCCAGGAGTACCTGAGAATAATTGCATACAGCGCCTGCTCTTATTTTACCTTTTTTGATCAGAATTTCGAGAGCTTCCATAGTTTCTGAAACGGGAGTTGTCGGATCAGCCCAGTGAATCTGATAAAGGTCAATATAGTCAGTACCAAGTCTCTTCAGACTCAGATCACAATCACTGATCACCTTTTCTCTGGAAGAATACCGGTATATACTGATATCTTTGCCTTCATTGTCCCTTGACGAAAAGTAAAATGCCCCCTTCTTCTCATTCCAGCTCAATCCAAATTTGGTAAGTATCTGGACTCTGCTTCTTTTTCCTTTAATGGCTTTACCTGTCAGTTCCTCACTTAAACCAAAACCGTATACTGCTGCAGTATCGATTGTAGTCATGCCATGATCAACTGCTGTCTCAATAGCTTTTACAGCATCTTTTGAATCAGCACCACCCCACATCCAGCCTCCGATAGCCCATGCGCCGAACGCCAGTTCGGATATTTTAATGTCAGTTTGTCCAAGTGTCCTGTATTCCATATTAATTAATAATATTAAGTTACAATTTACCAGTTCAACGCTTCGTCAGGCACTTCCGTTAATGCTCTGCATATCCAGTCAGCTTCATTGAGAACCGAAGCATTAAATGAGTTTGTGACAGCCAGGCATCTGCATCCGGCTGACTTACCAGCTTTAATTCCACTAACTGCATCTTCAACTACCAGGCATTCGGAAGGTTTTAGCATCAATTTTTCTGCTGCTTTAATATAAATGTCAGGCGACGGTTTTTTTTTCTCAACATCAAGTCCTGTTATTATTGATCCGAATATGTCAGCTGATAGTCCGATCTCCATCAGATTTATCTCCATCTTAACCTTGTCAGCACTGGTTGCCAGAGCCAGTTTAAATCCTTTTTTCCTGCATTTGCCTATGAACTCATGGGAGCCCGGAAGCGGAGATAATTTGCCCCTTACTATCTCTTTATAGATTTCGTATGTTCTTTTTTTGACCTTATCAATATCAACTTGAATTCCATGGCTTTCAGCGACCCCCCCGATGTACCTGTTTTCACCCATACCGAGGAAAGGGTGAAAATCCTCAGCCGCCACCTTGTATCCAAGTTCCTCAAACATCATTATTGCTGCCTTGCAGATAAAAGGTTCTGAATCGACAAGCACTCCATCCATATCAAAGAGCACTCCTTTTATCATCGGAACAGTTTTTCTATTTCCATTATCCTGGATTTACTCAATGGGCTTTCCTTCATTGTCATTTCTACAATCAGAGTCATTTTAGCAGCATTTTCAAGCACTTCCATTTTATCGAAAGCCTGGAGAATAGTTGATCCGGCAGTCAGGATACCGTGGTTTTCAAGAAGCAGTATTTCGGACTGTACAATATTATCTGCCACAAAGCCGGCAAGTTCAGATGACCCCATAAGGGCATAAGGAACAGTAATCGGATTACCAAGAATGGCACATGCTTCTGCAGTAAGATAAGTGTTAATTTTACACTTCATCGCTGTGAATGAGGAAGCAAATACCGGATGTGCATGAACAATGGAATTAACCGTCATTCTTTTCTTATAGATTGCAATATGCATTCCGGATTCAATAGACGGGTTGATTTCAGGTGTAAGATTTTCTCCTCCGAGGGTGATTATTCCGACCTCATTCCATCGCATCCGGCCTTTATCTGTAGAAGAGGGCGTAATAATAATTATATCATTGTTTACACGTATGCTTATATTTCCCCCAGAGGAAGTAGTGAGCCTTTGATAATAGAGCCGTCTCATAAACCGGGCAACCTCCTTACGCTCATCCTTATATAACCGGGCGTTACTCATTTAAGAGATCATTAAACGAGGTCAATTAAACCATTAAGCACATAACGTGGCCGGTAAGGGAAATTATCAATTTCATTCACACTTGTTATTCCGCTTAATACCAGAAGTGTATCAATCTCGGATTCGAGTCCGCACCGGATATCAGTGTCCATCCTGTCACCAATTACAATAGTATCTTCTCTCCTGACACCAAGTCTTTTAAGAGCACTGCGCATCATAAGGGGATTAGGTTTACCGACGTAATATGCCTTTTTCCCGGCAGCGATTTCAATAGGTGCAATCAGAGCTTTTGTTGAAGGGGTTATACCGATCTCAACAGGACCGCTTATGTCGGGATTTGTTCCTATCAGTTTTGCACCTTTTATAACAAGGTTAACAGCCAGTTCAATCTTTTCAAAATTATAACCATGTGTTTCACCTACAACTACATAATCCGGATTTACATTATTTACTGTATAACCTATGCTGTATAAGGCATGAATCAGACCTGCATCGCCAATGATATATGCACTTCCATTGGGTTTCTGATTTGAAAGGAAGCTTGCTGTGGCAAGAGCACTTGTATAAAAATGTTCCTCCTCAACAATAATGCCGAGCCTTTTCATTTTTTCCTGAAGCTCTTTAGGAGTTCTCTCACTTGAATTTGTAAGAAACAGGTATTTTTTGCCTGATGATTCCAGCCATGCAACAAAATCTGTTACCCCCGGAAGAATTTTATTGCCATGGTAGATTACCCCATCCATGTCAATTATGAAACCTGCCTTATCTTTTATTTTTTCCTGAATGTTTTCCATGTTCCAAATATTTCATGGCAAAGATACCTATGATTTTATTCTTTTGTTAATTATTCAGAACTTGCTTTTTATCCTCTCTGCTATATAAAATATGTAATAGCGTCGGAAGAATAATCAGAAGAAGAGGCAACGCAATAATAAAACCTCCGATAACTGCAATTGCAAGGGGTTGATGCATTTGAGCTCCTGTACCTATCCCGATTGCAAGGGGCATAAGAGCAATAATGGCTCCAAGTGCAGTCATCAGCTTTGGCCTCAAACGTGTTGAAATAGCGAAAACCAGGGACTCATCTACTGATCCTTTTTTTCGATTGGTGGCAAACTGTTGGAAAGTAAATATCGCGTTTTCGCCAATGATACCTACTATCATTATTAATCCTGTATAGCTTCCAACATTTAAAGGCGTATTGGTGATGAAAAGAGCAATGAGACTTCCTGATATTCCGAGTACTGCAATCAGTAGAATAGAACAGGCTGCTCTGAAATCTTTGTAAAGAAACAGCATAAGCGCAAAAACAAGTAAACTTGACAGTATCAGGATCAGAAGGAGCTCTTTAAAGGATTTCTGCTGATCAGCATATTCTCCCCCGTATTCAATATTGTATCCCTGTGGAAGAAATACTTTTGTACTGATGATTTTCTGGATCTCTTTCATAGCACTTCCAAGGTCTCTGTTGTTAAGCCTTGCTGTAACTATGGAAACTGATTTCAGGTTATCCCTGTTAAGTTCCGCAATTCCTTCTTTAAGGGTTATTTCAGCAAGTCCGGCTAACGGCATCAGCTTTCCGTCAGGCATGAAAATAAGCTGATTTTTAATGTTTTCAAGACTGTTTTTAGTGCTGTTGGGGTATATCATTCTTATATCAGTCAATTGTTCTTTTTCAAGAATATTTCCAATAATATTACCCTCCACAACAGTCTGAAGCTGGTATTGAAACGACTCTGGTGAAATATTAAACTGTAAAAGTTTTTCCTGATCAGGAATGATCTCTATTGATGGTCCGGCAATGATTATTCCATCGAAAATATCTGCAATTCCTTCAATATTTTCTATTTCAGCTGCTACCTGTTTTGCAAGTTCATTCAGTTTGTTCTGGTCGCTTCCGAAAATCTTTATTTCAATTGGCTGAACTGATGCCATCAGATCACCGAGCATATCGCCGATCACCTGTCCGAAATCTATCTCAAGCACCGGTTGTGAAGCTTCAACTTTTTTTCTTATTTCATCAATAACTTCCACTGTACTTCTTTTCCTGTCGTCTTTCAACTGGATAAGAAAATCTCCGTCGTTGGCTTCAGTAATAAAAAATCCCATCTGCGCCCCTGTCCTGCGTGAATAAGATTCAACTTCGGGTATACTGACAATAATTTTTTCAACTTCTTTCAGGATCCTGTCTGTCTCTTCAAGAGATGTCCCCGGAGGAGATTTATAATCGAGCACTATTGAACCTTCATCCATTTCAGGAAGGAAGCCGGTTTCGAGCCTTGGAAGTATATAAACTATGGACAAAACCAAAAAAATTATGAACAGGATACTTAAAGCCGGTCTGCGGATAAAAAAGCTTACCCAGTTTCTCTTCTTTGTTATCCGGATATCTGTCTTGGCTTTTTCAGGGAAGAGCGACCTTAAATCTGAAAACCACAGATAAATGACGGGCAGACCAATCCATGTAACAAAAAAGGAGCAGACGAGGGTTATAATCATTGTATTGGTAAGAACATTGAAATATGCCCCTGCCACTCCACCCAGCAACATGAATGGTATAAAAATTACAATTGTGCTTAATGAAGAGCCGACCATGGATGGTATCAGGTAAGTTATCGCCTGTTGAACAAGCTGATTCGAAGGCCTCTCCGGAAACTCCTCGTGTGTTCTGTGGATCTGCTCCACTACAACCACAGCGTCGTCAATTATTAAACCAATTGCTGCTGCAATAGCTCCGAACGTCATAATATTTAAAGTATACCCTATGCTGTACAATACAATTATCGTCAGGAACAGAGTAACAGGAATAGTGATAAGGATAGTGGCGCTGGCCCTGAAAGATCTCAGGAACATAATAGCAACCAGTATTGCCAGAAGGAGTCCCAGCCAGAGGCTGTCATTAACACTTTTAATAGCCTTGTTTACAAAATCTGCCTGGTCATAATACAACGAAATCCGGACATCAGAAGGCAGTATTTTCTCAAGTTCTTGCTTTTTTGAGGCTACATTCGCCGAAAGATTAATAAGATTTGCATTTGGCTGCTTCAAAATAGCAACCAGCAGACCCTGGCGTCCGTTAGCGTTTATTCTTGTATATTCGGTCCTCTCTCTTACATTAACTTCGGCAACATCTTTGAGCCTTATTATTCTCTTTCCATCATTGCGAATAATTACATTCCTGATATCGTTGAGGTTATAGAGTCCGGCATCGGTAATGTTAAGGTATAACCTGCGGTAATCTGAAAGAAACCCGTTTGATGTAATAAAATGATTCTGGCTTAGCATGGCACTTATGATCTCAGGGGTAATCGAATAGGTGCTCATTTTTAACTGATTAAGTTCAACCCAGAACTCTTTTGTTTTTCCACCTATGACACCTACAGATGAAACTCCATCTATCTGCGATAAAAAAGGTTTTATTACATATGTAGCCAGAAGATTAAGTTCAATGGGTGTTTTTGTGTCACTTTCCACAGTGAAACCAATTACCGGAAGGATTGAGGGATTCATCTTCTCAACCTGTATACTGACATCAGCGGGAAGCTGATTTTTTATCTGTGAAATGCGCGATTCGAGCATCTGCTGATTGACATTAATATCAGCACCCCAGTTCAGGAAAGCAGAAATTTCGCATGTCCCCCTGCTGGTAGTACTTCTCAATATTTTGAGATCAGGGACCTGTTTAATAGCATCCTCAAGAGGCCTGGTTACAGTAACCATCATTTTTTCGACGGGCTGTTCTCCGTTATCTGCAATGACTTTAATTTTCGGAAAAGTGATTTCAGGGAAAAGCGATACCTGAATCTGGCTATAAATAAATATACCTCCTACAATAATGACAGCAAGGATTATCGATATTGGATTTTTATATGAAAGGAAGAAATTCTTCATATTGTTAATTCTTAACTATTGTTATCCTGGCGGTATCAGGTAACCCGTAATTGCCGGTAAGGATTATCCTTTCTGAAGGGAGTAAATGAGGATCGGTTATTTCAACTTCATCATTATTTTCAAATCCCTTTGATACAATAACCTTTACAGCAGTGCTGTCATTTATGACTTTCATTATCCAGAATTCCGTCTGTGTCTCATTACTGAGAACTGCATTTTTTGGTAAAATCACTGCCCTGCTATTCTCAGACTTTATAAGACTGATCCTGGCAATCAGATTTCCGGGCAGATTGCCCATTGAGGAGGGTTTAACTATATACCTGATCGTTTGTGACAGCATATCCATTTCAGGCAGTTTGCCTGTAATATATCCTCTTACCTTGCTGTTATCCTGAAGTACAATTATGCAGTTCCTGTTTTTCCCTATATACTTTACATATTCAAATGGCACATCAAGAATGAAAACAAGGCTGTTCTGATCTGAAATAACTGCAAGCTCATCACCTTCCTGGACAAAATCTCCCTTCTGAAAAGCGACAGAACTTATTATCCCGGCTTTTCCGGATACAATGTTTATAAGTCCCTTGAATGTTAAACTTGTATCGTTGCCGGCACTGTTTTTAAGTGCCATTGCTTCTCGTGTACGGATTGTAAAGAGTTGCTGGTTGCCGGTAACCTGGTCACCCTGATTTATTGATATTTTCTCTATAGTTCCGGTAGTTGTTGCCCTGACAATGTTTTTATTCATGAACATTGAAACAGCAGTCAGATCTATAGTCGAAGTGACCGGACCTATAGCTGCGGTAACAACAGTGACAGGGGTTTTAGCTTCCATATCTTCTTCAGCAGCAGGGGCTGAACGGTTGCAGGATAATGTAAATGCAGTTATAGCCGTAAGCAGGCAGTATGAAGCCGGAGTTCTGAATATATTTAACATCATTATGTGTATTATTGAGTCAATAGGAAGTTCATTTCGTTGATAACCTGATGTTTCTGTATATTTACAAGGTTCAGGTTCCTGCTGATTGTTCTGAGATTCTTAAGTGCGTTTATGTATTCGGTCATCATAATTATTCCAGCTTCCAGTTGTACTTTCAGATCCGAGGTGAGCTGATCAGCTGTTTTAAGCTGATTTTCAATCTGAGTATAGGTTTCATTCAGTGTATTTAGTTCATTATCAAGTTGTTGAACCTGTTGATAATATTGATTCCTGTAATTGGTCTGATAAGTTTTTCTGCTGTTTTCACTGAATTCAAGTTTTTGTTTTTCAATGCCTCTTTGTTTCCCGTCGTATACGGGAATATTCAGACTTAAACCTGCGCTGTATCCGAAATGCCTGTAAAAATTCCAGGGATTACTTGTTAAAATGCCTGCATCGGCAAACCAGCTGACTTTTGGCCGGTAATTAATATCAATGGCCACCTTCTCGTTTTCGATCCTGATACTGTCAATTTTATACTGAATATATGAAGGCGATTTTGAAATATCGGGGGTACCGTTAATCTGAAGTTCAGGGTCAGCCAGCTCGTACCATGCGGTATCAGTCAGACCGCAGAGCTGATTAAGAAGGGTAAGCTCTTTTCTGAACTGACTTTTAAGTTGTTTGACAAGAATTTCCTGTGACTGAGTCTCCAGCAACAGCGAAAGATAATCGGTCTGTTTATAGACCCCGCTTTTCACAAACTGTTTTACAATTTCATTTTCACTTTTAAAGAGTTCAAGAAAGGATTTATTGAAAATGTAATCGTTGAAGCCGGAAAATGATGTGATATACTGATCAGTTATGATCTTATTCAGTTCAGTGACTGAAATCTTTGAAGAGTTATTAACATACTGTTTTTGCAGATTAACTGCCTCAAATTTATTGGTCAGCTCTCTTTTGTTAAAAATGTTTTGAGTCACACTCATCACAGCCATATAATTGCCCCCGTCAGTGATAACCTCGTCGTATCCGAAATTGTGATAATAAGGGGAGTACTGCAATAATGATCTTGCTTCTACAAGAGGTTTTTTTGCAGCTCTTACAAGAAGACTATCAGAAACAGCTGCACTGAACTGGTTCCTGTAATCATTTAATAATGGACTGTTCTGAATGCCTTCTTTTAAATAGAAGTCCAGATTCCGCGTCTGGTTATATCCAATAAGTGTTATGCCGGAAAGGAAAAGAATCAAAAAAATTCTTCTTTGCATAATGATCAGCTATCATGTTAAACGGGATGCAATTTAATTAAAATCAGGAGAAAAACTGAAAATTAATTTTGAAGATATTTGGTGCATAATTTCTTTTCTCCAAAGAGGGTATTTCTTCCTCACTTTTTTATGATCATTTCAATTCAGGGATGGCAATCATAAAGCTGAATGTTGTATAATACCCTGGAAATATCATTTTGTACCTGTAAAAGAAGGTTGAATTCAGTCAGAGAATAAGAAGAACAAACCGCATAACTATCAGCAGGAATGATAATAACCGGAAGGATAGTAACATACGGTTTTTTAAGAGAAGTTAATCTGGAGTAAGGATAAAAAAAAGGCTGTACATCTCAGTAACAGCCTTTTGGTATTGCTTTGAGCAGGTTTAATCTACTCTTTTAACTTTAATAGCAACCGGGCCTTTTTCTCTCTGTTCGATCTCAAACTCAACTGCCTGACCTGCCTCAAGTTCGGTATGGGAAACTTCTAAACCAGATCGGTGGATAAAGATATCCTTGTCATCTTCTGTCTGAAGGAATCCATAACCTTTTACTCTGTCATACCATTTAACAGTACCTTTCATAGTTTTAGATTTTTTGTTGCCTACCTGTAGTTATCTCTTCTGTTTCCACCACCACCGCCACCTCTGCGGTCGTTATCACCACCTCTGAAATTACTTCTTCTGTCAGTTCTTTCGATTGATTCATTAACAATAATGTTCCTACCGCTAACTTCAGCACCATTTAATTCCTCGATAGCTTTTTTTGCTTCAGCATCATTTGGCATCTCAACGAAACCAAATCCTTTGCTTTTTCCAGAGTACTTGTCAATAATGATTTTAGCGGAGGTTACTTCGCCATACTCTTCAAAGATTTCTTTTAATTCTGCTTCACTCATTTTAAAATGAAGACTTCCTACGTAAATGTTCATAATTCAATTATTAAAGTATTTATAAAACAGTAACAAAGGTCATATTTATTTTTGAAAACAAAAAATAAATAGCCATAATATATTGTATTTAAAGTGCTTTTTAGCATATCATCAGGTTTTATGGTTAGGCAAAAGTATCCACTCCTACGTGAATATTTTCTCCTTTGAAGAAAACAAAAGTTTTAAACTTTTGTTCGGTAAAGAGTGTGTTTTTCTACTTTCGGTTTTTTATATATATATGCCTTATATGATTTTGTCCGGATTCTCTCTCATCAATTTCAAAATCAAGAGATTTAATTAGCGGAGTAAGTTTTGGAAATCCGAAATTTCTTGGATCAAAATCAGGTTGTTTTTTAAGTATCAGGTTTCCAACATCACCGAGATATGCCCAGCCGTTTTCATCAGCAAGATCGGATATTGATGTAGCTATCAATCTTTTAACTGTCTGAGCCGGAGGATGGCTGGTTTGTTCTTCAGTCTTCTTTTTCCTTAAAACGGGTTTTCCCCTTTTTTTGATCTCCGGTGCAGTATCCACCTGAGAAGCTGAAGATGCGAGTATTTCAAGATATATGAATTTGTCACAGGCAACAATAAATGGATGAGGTGTCTTCCTCTCTCCAATGCCTATTACTTTCATTCCTGCTTCCCTCAATCTTGTAGCCAGACGAGTGAAGTCGCTGTCACTGGAAACGATGCAAAAGCCATCAACCTTCCCCGAATAAAGTATATCCATTCCGTCAATAATCAGTGCTGAGTCAGTAGAGTTTTTTCCTTTGGTATAACTGTATTGCTGAACAGGGGTTATTGCATTTTCCAGAAGTACTGATTTCCAGCCGGAAATGGTTGGTCTTGTCCAGTCTCCGTAAATCCTTTTAAATGTTGGAGTTCCATACTTCGCAATCTCCTCCAGCATTCCTTTAACGTTACTGTAGGGTATATTGTCGGCATCAATGAGAACCGCCAGCCGTAGATCGTTTAATGTTTGCATGATTCAGTTGTTTTAAACAGTATGCAATTTAACACTTTTTTCCGGTCATTTCTTTAATGACAAGACGAAGAATGGTTGTCCTGTTAATAATATTTTCATCATAAGTGTACTCATTTTCACCACCATAATGGTGCATTATACAGTTTAAACCGGTCAACCTTTCGGCCTTTTCAGTTACAATTGAGATATTCCCATAACCAATAACGCTTCTGTATTTCATTCCCCAGTCACAACCCTTGCTACCCGAAATTACACTATGATCAGTATCCACCTCAAAACAAACATAGCTGTTCCGGCGTATCATATCCAGTTTTTTACCCGTGTGAGCACAGTGAAAGTATAATAACCGTTCCGGACTATCAGTAAAACCGAAATTCATAGTAACTATGTATGGGATATTATCA
This sequence comes from uncultured Bacteroidales bacterium, assembly GCA_963760915.1. GTDB lineage: Bacteria > Bacteroidota > Bacteroidia > Bacteroidales > VadinHA17 > LD21. Next base: position 177,668 of record CAVXEU010000003.1, read on the forward strand.
TTGGCTAAAGCGATTCTGCATACGTCGGCCCTTGTAATTATATCAGTAATCTCATGATAATCGGTAACTTCTCGTTCTTTTCGTCTCATTTATTAAATTTAAGTTTTGCAATACGTTCATAAACAGGACATTCAACGCTATGGGCCCCGGGAAGATAGCCTGTGCTTATAAGGAATTCGTTTACTATTTCTCCCCCGGTGAATCTGAAAGTTTTACGGAAGAGTTTTGTCCATTGTTCAAGAGTATTGGTTTCTTCAGAATGCAGATCAAGCCATTTTTTAAATGAACCTGAGTCTTTTTTAATCTCCAGAAGTACCCTCGCATTCTCGATGGCAGCATTTATTTTCAATCTGTTTCTGATGATCCCCGCATCATTCATTAAGCGTATGAAATCCTTTTCCTCATATCCCGCAACTTTTTCAATGTCAAAGTTATCAAAGGCATTACGGAAGTTTTGTTGCTTTTTGAGTATGAGAATCCAGTTTAATCCAGCCTGGTTTATTTCAAACATAAGCCTTTCAAACAACTCGTCATCATTGTCAATAGGAAATCCGTAATGATTGTCATGATATTCCTTATGAAGTGAAAGCTGATCACCTTTTATTGTCTTAATATAATCACAGTATGTCATAACCAATATGTAATTTCATCAGATTGAGAATAATACTCCGGCAGAAACATGAGGTTTCCGCTTGCTATGTTTTGATAGCCGGGCATAACAGCCATGGGAGCAGGTGACAGAATCGTGATGGATGTTTCATTCCGGACAATAAAATTTAATTCGCTCATAATTATAATTTTTTTAATCAATATCCGACATTGGTCAATATAGTAATAATGAACCCCGTTTATATCTTGTCTGAGTCAGATTTGTTTATCGAATCCGTAAAAATTATTCAATAAAAATAAAGAATTTTGTTAACTTTGCTTGTATCCTTATTAAGGGATAATTAAAACTAACAAAACCAGACAATATGGGAAAAGGTGATAAAAAATCAAGAAGAGGGAAGATTACAAATGGATCATTTGGCGTAAGACGTCGAAGGAAAAAAGCTGATAAACCTGAAATTAAACCTGTAAAACTGATTTCGGAGAAAGAGACAAAAGAAAAAAAACCGGCCAAAGAAAAGAAAGAAGCAGTAGAAGTAAAGCCCGTTGCTGAGGTTGCTGAAACAAAAGAGGTTAAAGAAAAAACTGCACCTAAAGCTCCTAAAGCAGTAAAAGAGAATAAAGAAGTAAAAGAACCAAAACCCGAGAAAGAGCCCAAATCTAAAAAAGAGAAGAGCTAAATAATAAGAATGGAAATTTTTTTTGAAGGGATAGTTCTAAGACCCTGGTCCATAAGTGATGCTTCGCAACTTGCCTTAATTGCTGATAATAAAAATATTGCCGATAATCTTCGCGATGGATTCCCGTATCCATATACATTACAGGATGCCAGAGACTGGCTGAATATTATTTTGCCTGAAAATTTTCCTCCAAAATTCTTTGCCATAAGGATTAAAGAACAGCTAGCCGGCAGTATAGGTATTGTCACTAAGTCAGATATTTACAGAAAAAATTTTGAGATTGGCTACTTTATTTCTGAAGCTTACTGGGGAAAAGGAATAGCAACAAAAGCTATAAAGGCGGCGACTTCATATGCATTCAAAGACTTTGATGTTGTAAGGGTATATGCGGAACCTTTTTCAGATAATATTGGTTCACGAAAAGCGCTTGAGAAAGCTGGTTATTCACTTGAAGCTTCCCTTAAAAGGAATGTGATAAAAAATGGAATAATCAAAGACAGTTGCATCTATTCAGTTCTTAAAGAAGATTTTAAGTTTAATGTAGTTTAACAGTGGCCTTGATCCTGTAACTAGTTGTCTATAAGTATTTTACTGTCCATTAGTCTCTTAGTCTCTTAGTCCCTTAGTCTTAGTCCCTTAGTCTCTTAGTCTCTTAGTCTTAGTCCCTCAGTCATCTTTTAACGATCAGCCACTTATAATCTTCCGGATCAATAACTGTATTAATAATTACAGGCTCATTGACTGATAGTGCTTCAATTATAGCTTTTCTCATACTTTCAAGAGAGTCGGCTCTATGCACTTTAATTCCAAGGAAAATATCACTTCCAAAAAGATCGCCCTGATATAGCAAAGTTCCGTATGGCAACAGGTTGTGCCATGATTGTTTAACTTTGATCAGGTTGAGTTCACCATCAGAAAATACAACTATAATTACCGGCAGGTGATATCTCCTGGCTGTTATCATTTCTCCGGCCATCATCAGTAAGCCTCCGTCACCCGTTATACAGACAACAGTGGCTTCAGGGTTGTTGATCTGAGCTGCGAGTGCTGCAGGAATTCCGAATCCCATTCCCGACCAGCCGTTTGTCATCATTAACTTTCCCTTGCCATGTGTTTGCCAGAATTGTCCGAAAAGATGAAGATGCGATCCGACATCAGCTGTCATAATTACATCTTCCGGTAACTCATCCTGCAGTACTTTAAGAGCTGCTGCCGGGCCGAAATGATTTGTAAACCCTGAAAAGACAGATTCCATCTGATCACGTATCCCTTTTATAACAGTCTGTTCGAATATTAATGAGCTTATATTCAAATTCTTAAGGATGCTGAACCATTCATCAACAGAACCTGTATAGTGCGCAACAACACCTGTTTCAGGCAGGTCAGATTCTATCGTATCAAAATGAATAAGAGGTACATCAGGCATCCAGGACTCATAATTGAATTCAACAGGATCGTAACCTAATCCTATAACCAGATCTGTTTTCTCATATAAATCTTCAATATAATCGCTCAGTGAATGAAATAATACTCCGGCATAGCATGGATGGTCTTCGGGAATCAATCCTTTTGCCATAGGGGTTATTACCACGGGAATTCTGTAAAAATCGATAAATGATATCAATTCGTTTTGAATGCCAAGCCGTGCTGCCGTAAGACCTGCCGCAATCAGGGGTCGCCGCGATTTATCCAGAAGTGAAAGTATTTTTTGTATATCGTTGTGATATAATTTATTTTCAATCTCAAACCCCCTATTCTGTGTCGTATCTATTTCTATATCTGAGATATCTGAAGGCAATCCTATATGAACCGGACCGGGATAAGAGTCCTGGCATATCCTGAATGCCGACTCCATAACTTCTACGACATTATCAGCTCTCATTCTGAATGTAGCCTTTGTTATCGGTTCAAAAAGTTTCTGATGATTGATATTCATCTGAGTAGTCCGGCCGATCATTTTATCGTTCATTTCACTTGTGAAGACGATAACGGGGGATCTGTCCAGAAGGGCTCCCCCCACACCGGTTGAAATATTAGTTGCGCCCGGGCCAAAAGTGGCATGACAAATACCCGGAATTCCTGTCATCCTGGCAGTTACATCAGCCATGATACCTGCAGATGCTTCATTTGAAGTCAGAATGAATTCTATACCAGCTGTCCTGAATGCCTCAAGATAAGGAATTGAAGGCCCCCCGGGGATACCGAATACAAATCTGACGCCGTGGTTAAATAATTGATTTGCAATATATTCTGCAACTGTCATTTTTAATATGTTGAATAACAGACAAAACTATTAAATATTATGAAGTCTTCATATTAATATTGAATTCAAATTCTGTTACATTTATCAGTAGGTTTAAATTAAATGCTTCTCAATGAATAATCACCGGATAGCTTCCAATAAAAGCATTAACAATGAAATATAAAATAAGTGTTCTGACTTGTATTTTTTTAACACTCATGTCAGCATCCCCCGTATGGTCACAAGGTACTGCTGATGACTATAAAAGAGCGGATGGACTGAGCAGGCTGGTCTCTGATAAAGTTTTTTACGGAAACGTGAAACCAGTGTGGATTGGTAATACAGGTAATTTTTTGTATGAGAGCAACACTCCCTCAGGAACATCATACATTATTGTTAATTCAGCTGACCTTACAAAGAAACAGGCTTTTGACCAGAAAAAATTTGCTGTTTCGTTTGAATCAGTCACAGGGTCAAAAGCTGAACCGGGGAAATTGCCTATCGGAGATATTCTGTTCTCCGAGAAATTCGGAAGCTTTGCCTTCTCCTTTAACGGGTATAACTGGATATGTAGCCTTAAAGATTATAAAATTGTAAAAAGAGACAAGGTGTCTGAGAGGGTAAGAATAAGCAGCTGGGACTGGGGCTTCAGGGATGAACTTGGAAATGATCCGGTCTATTCACCTGACAGAAAATGGACCGCCTTTATAAAGAATTTCAATGTGTACATAAAATCGAATGATGATAAGAAAGAATATCAGCTCAGTTATGATGGCGGTCTGGGCAATTATTATTCATCTTATATCAGATGGTCCGGCGATTCGAAAAGACTGATGGCTTACAGGGTGAAGCCTGCTGAAAAACATATGATTTATTATATTGAATCCTCGCCGGAAGATCAGCTGCAACCAAAACATTATTCTTATGAATACCAGAAACCCGGAGATGCCGTACCTCAAAAATATCCACAACTATTTGATGTTGAATCAAAAAAGCACATTAAGGTGGATGACTCTATGATTCCAAATCAGTATTCAGTCAATAATATTCTCTGGAGTAAGGATAACAGTTATTTTACTTTTGAATATAATAAGAGAGGTCACCAGATCTACCAGGTTATAAGGGTAGATGCTCTCACAGGCAATTATAAAGTAATAATAAATGAAACATCGCCGACCTTTATTGATTATAGCGGTAAATATTACAGGTACAATCTTGATGAAACAAATGAAATAATATGGGCTTCGGAACGGGATGGATGGAATCATCTTTATCTTTATGATTCCGGCACCGGTGAGGTTAAGAATCAGATAACAAAAGGTGATTGGGTTATAAGAGACGTATCATATGTTGATGCCAAAAAGCGTCAGATAATTTTTCAAGCTAGTGGTAAGGAGGCAGGTGATCCATATTATATTCAATATTACAGGATTAATTTTGACGGAACGGGTTTAATAAAGCTCACTGATGGTTACGGTACACATGAAGCAAGTTTCTCGCCAGATAAGAAGCTCTTTGTTGACACATGGTCCAGGGTTGATTCCCCGCCTGTATCTGTATTAAGAAAAGCAGATGATGGCAGCCTGTTAATGGTTATAGAAAAGGCTGACATATCGAGGCTTCTTGAAACGGGGATAAGAATGCCTGAACCTTTTGTTGCAAAAGGACGTGATGGATCTACAGATATATGGGGAATTATTATCAGGCCAATAAATTTTGATCCTTCAAAGAAATATCCGGTAATTGAATATATATACGCTGGTCCTCACAGCAGCTTTGTGCCAAAGAGCTTCAGCCCGTTTTATGGTCAGATGAATCAGCTGGCTGAACTTGGATTTATTGTAGTGCAAATAGACGGAATGGGAACATCCAATCGTTCTAAGGCTTTTCATGATATCTGCTGGAAAAACTTAAAGGATGCAGGGTTTCCGGACAGGATTCTCTGGATGCAGGCTGCTGCTAAAAAATTTCCCTATATGGATCTTGAAAAGGTTGGCATTTATGGTGGATCAGCCGGAGGACAGAATGCAGCCGGCGCTGTGCTATTTCATCCCGAATTCTATAAAGTTGCTGTAGCTGCATGTGGTTGTCATGATAACCGCATGGATAAAATGTGGTGGAATGAACAATGGATGGGATGGCCTGTCGGAGAAGAATATGTACAATCATCGAATGTTGAAAATGCCTGGAGATTGAAAGGTAAACTGCTACTGATAAATGGTGAAATGGACAACAATGTCGATCCGGCTTCAACAGAGCAGTTGGTCAATGCATTAATTAAGGCTGGCAAGGAATTTGAATACGTATTTGTTCCTGGAGCAAAGCATATCAGTAATGGCGGCATATATGGAGGAAGAAAACTTCGCGATTTTTTTGTTAAACAACTCCTGCGGGTGGATCCTCCGGAATGGAATAAGATGGAAAACTAATAATTTTGCTGATATTTGCCGCCAAATTATTTTTAATTGAACAATAAAGGGAACACTATCTTCTGGGCTATCGTTGCCTGCCTTTTATGGTCAACAGCTTATGCAGGTATTAAGCTGGGACTGCAATATGATACTCCATTTCATTTTGCCGGAAGACGGTTTGTTATTTCCGGGCTTATGATACTTCCATTCACTGTTAAGCCCGGAATTTATTTTAAAATGATAAGGGAACACTGGAGGGTATTTGCATGGGTTACTTTCCTTCAGACTTTTCTTAACTATACCTTGTTTTACCATGGGCTCGACCTTGTTCCAGGAGCTTTGGGTGCAGTTATTGTGGGATCACAGCCTCTTGTTACCGCTGTTGTTGCGGCAATAATGAATAAAGATGATAAACTGACGAAGAAAAAAATTATCACTATTATATTTGGTATTTCAGGAGTAATCCTTATCAGTGCCGGACGACAGGCATTAGAGCTGGGAACTGCAACAGAACTTCTCGGAGTGGTTCTCATCTTAATTGCAAATATTGCTACTGCAACAAGTAATGTAATCGTTTCGCTCAGGAGTGATGGCATTAATCCTCTGGTTTTGAGTTCATCATCACTTTTTATCGGCGGACTGGTTATTTACCTGTTATCAATACCTGTTGAAGGTTCGCATGGTCCCCAACCCATGGAATACTGGCTGATTCTATTGTGGTTAAGCTTTATGTCGGCTTTTGCATTTTCGCTTTGGTTTAAGCTATTGCAACGACCCGGGGTTAAAGTATCTGAGTTAAATCTCTGGAAGTTCATTATTCCGGTTGTCGGGGCTATTCTGAGCTGGCTGTTTGTACCGGGTGAAAAGCCTGAATGGCTTACAATAACAGGGATGGTAATAATAACAATATCACTGATACTGTTTTACAAAAGCACAAAAGAGCTAAAAACAGAATAGGTGTTTTTAATTTTCATATATGCAAAAAAGATTAATTGCTTTTGGTTATTATGCGATATTCTGGATGGCATTTTTCTTTATTTCCCGTCTGTTTTTTATTTTATTTCAGTACCATAATGCTTTTCAGAATAGCTTCGCCGGACTCCTTGGAACATTCCTGCATGGTTCCCGACTGGATATTTCCACAACCGGGTATTATATGCTGTTACCTGTTCTGATTTCTATTCCCGGAATTTGGTTTACCGGAAACTGGTATAGACACTTTATCAGATGGTATACTTATATACTGATCATATTTTCATCGATAATTGTAGTATCTGATGCCAATCTCTATTCTTACTGGGGATTCAGGATGGATTACACGCCTATGTTATATCTGAAAACCCCCGGAGAGGCAATGGCTTCTGTGAGTATTTTGAAAATAATTTTGTTTTTTATATCAGTAATCTTACTTGCATCTTTATTTATATATATTTATAACAGGCTTATTGACAAGATTTTTAGTGGCTTTGAAAGGATCCGGTACTGGCTTCCTGGAATACTTTTCATGATGATAATTCTCGGATCATTGATAATACCCATAAGAGGAGGGTTCGGTCTGGCACCCATAAATGCCGGAACAGTATATTTCAGCAGCAAAATGTTCCTTAATCATACTGCTATAAATGCAATATGGAACGTAGGAACATCAGCTTTCACTCAAAAACCTGTGAAGAATCCCTATAAGTTCGGCGATCTGTCAGAAGCTGCAGTGCTGGTTGATTCGCTTACTACGAAAAGTGGTATTCCGGAAAAGGTACTTAACACCGACAGACCTGATATTCTTATAATAGTTCTCGAAAGTTTCAGCGGATACCTTATCGGTCCTCTTGGAGGAGATTCATTGGTTACTCCAAATTTCAACAGGTACTCTAAAGAAGGAATACTGTTCACTGACTTTTATGCTTCAGGAACAAGAACTGATAAGGCAATGCCGGCAATTTTGGATGGATATCCTGCCCAGCCGGCTCAATCAATAATCAAAGAGCCAAAAAAGAGCCAGACATTACCTAGTCTTGTCAGGATACTTATTGAAAACGGATATAACAGTGCATTCTGGTATGGAGGAGAGATCAATTTTGCAAACTTTAATTCCTTTGTCATAGGGTCAGGTTTCCGAAGTATAATAACAAAGAAAAATTTTGACCCTGTAAATTACAATTCCAAATGGGGCGTTCATGATCATATTCTTTTTAAAGCTCTTGAGGATTCAATGAACACAGTTCATGAACCGTTTCTGAAAGTGGTACTTACTTTATCGAGCCATGAACCGTTTACTGTTCCTATGGAGCCGGTCTTCCCCGGAAAAGATAACATAACAGAATACATGAACTCCGTTTATTATGCTGATAAATCCCTTGGTGCTTTTCTCGACTGGGCAAAAGGTAATGAATGGTGGAAGAACACCCTGATAATTCTGGTTGCTGACCATTGTGCAAGAATTTCCAGCGATATGCTTAACTACGAACAGGACGTTTTCAAAATACCGATGTTGTGGATCGGAGGTGCAGTTACAAAGAAGGGCTTAAGGGTTGAGAAGCTTGGAAGTCAGGTTGATATTCCCCTGACATTATTAAATCAGATGGGAATAAAAAGCAGTTTCCCCTTTGCGAAAGATCTTTTTTCTGATAAATCAAATTCTTTTGCATTCTATACTTATAATGAAGGTTTCGGATTTATTACAGATAGTTCTGTAGTTATTTATGATCAGAAACTTAAAAATACGGTTGTTAAAGAGGGAAAAGACCCGGATTATGCTGAACGAATTGGAAAAGCCTATCTTCAGGTTTTATTTAATGATTACTTGAAGAGATAAGCATTTTTGTTATGGATTACATCGTATAATAATTTGATCAATTGTGACAGGCAAAAACAAAAAACGCATCCCCAGGGTAGTGATAATGCTTGGTATCGTGAGCCTCTTCACCGACACTGCTTCAGAGATGATATACCCCCTTGTGCCGGTATATGTTGCTGCCCTTGGCTCCGGTGCGATATTACTTGGAATAATTGAGGGAGTCGCAGAAACAACTGCTTCGATGCTGAAGCTGATCAGTGGAATAATATCAGACAAAATCGGGAAGAGAAAACTGCTTGTACTTATTGGTTATTCAATATCATCGCTGGTAAGGCCGCTTATGGGAATTGTTGCATCAGCCTGGGAGATCGTCATAATAAGGATGTTTGACCGGGTTGGCAAGGGGATAAGGACCGCCCCCAGAGATGCACTTATAGCCTCCTCTGTGGACGAAAGCATCAGAGGCAGATCTTATGGATTTCATCGTGCCATGGATAATACCGGAGCAGTAATAGGTCCGGTAATGGCAATAATTACACTGCTGATCCTGTTCATAGGCTTTGGAATGAAAGATTCTCTTTTAGCTTTGAGATGGACATTCATTCTTGCAATAATTCCTGGGATTTTAGCTGTTTTTACAATCGTTTTGTTTGTTAAGGAATCAGCTCCGAAAAATGACAATGGAAAGGTTTTCACCTTCTCTCTTAAAAGCTATGATAAAAACTTCAGAGGTTATCTGCTTATAATGATACTTTTTACACTGGGTAATTCATCGGATGCATTTCTCTTGTTCCGGGTCGAAGAAGCTATACGTAAAAGTGGTGCCGTGGTACAGATGGTAAATGGAATTACTCCTTTACACAACATGGTCTCAAACTTTGGAGATAAAGCTGCTCAGTCAAATGTAGTCAATATCCTCTTTTTACCGCTGATCTGGGCATTCTTTCATATAATTAAAGTTGTCTTTTCAACTCCGTTAGGGACACTCTCAGACAGGATAGGAAGGAAGAAAGTAATAAATACAGGCTGGGGGATTTATGCTTTTGTTTATATCTCTTTTGCTCTTATTGTATTTCTTTCTCCTGATCTTCAGGTTATTGCAACCTTTGTCCTTTTTGCGGTCTATGCATTGTTCTATGCTTTTACCGAGGGTACGGAAAAAGCTTTTGTTGCCGATCTCGTCAGAGATGAAAACAGGGGAACTGCATTTGGGTTGTTCAATTTTTCAATCGGACTGGGAGCTCTTCCTGCAAGTATAATTTTCGGATTTCTTTACAGTTTCTTTGATTCGCGGTTTCCGGGATATGGCGGAACGGTTGCCTTTGGTTTCGGTGGAATCATAGCGTTTATCTCAATGATACTTCTTGCATTAAAAGTAAAAGAGCCTGTTAAAGGCTCTCGTTGACTTTTTTTAATTTCTATGAGACTCTCATTTTAATTTCAGGATTTTTGTGTGTATTCATCCTGAGATTATGCAAAGACACAGAGAGAGCCAAAGCGACTAAAATACTATCGGCTGTAGTTTTTCTTGTACTTTTTCCCGAATTTATTATCTTTTTTAAAATCCCTGGAATGGCTTTCAGTTCTGCCGTGAGCTCTCTTCTCAGGTCTCCTGTCGGACCATTTCGAAGGTCTCTTTCCTGAATAATCTGCCTGTCCTGGTTTGTCGGATTTTGCCTGTGCAATCTCAACAGCAACTCTTCTGTCCATGAATTTTGCATTATTTAATGCTGCAATCAGATCGTCAGCATAACCGGGGTCAACTTCAAAAAAGGAGAATGTCTTTAACAGATCGATTTTCCCTATTGGAACTTTTTTGCCTTTGGTATTCTGGTTTACTAGCTCAATAAGTTGTTCAGGAAAAAATCCATCTGTTTTGCCTAGATTAATAAACAACCTGGTATAGTTTCCCGGGTATTCTTCCCGCGAATCCCTTTTGCCTGATCGTCCGAAACTGCCTTCTTTTTCATTTACAGGAGATATAAGATCTTCACCATGCCGGTAATCGCCAAGAAACCGGTCAAATTCGAGAGTAACTACTCTTTTAAGAAGTTCTTCCCTGTCGAGTCCTGCAAGTTTTTCCTTTATTTCCGGCAGGAATTTTTCAATCTCCTGATGGTCCGCTACCACATTCTGCACTTTATTAACCCAGTTGAACAACTGCTTGCCGCATATCTCACTTCCGGTTGGGATCTGGATAGCTTTAAATTGTTTTTTAACTAATCTCTCAATTTGCTGAAGATTATGTCTCTCCCTCAGGTGAACAAGTGAAAGTGATATTCCTGTTTTGCCAGCTCTTCCTGTACGACCGCTTCTGTGAGTGTAAACTTCGGTGTCATCGGGCAGACTGAAATTGATTACATGCGTCAGATCGTCCACATCCAGTCCCCGTGCAGCCACATCGGTAGCCACGAGCAGCTGGAGGTTTCTTAGCCTGAATTTCTGCATCACTGCATCGCGCTGGGCCTGTGAAAGATCGCCATGAAGTGCATCAGCATTATAGCCATCGTTTATAAGTTTTGACGCCACTTCCTGCGTCTCCTTTCGGGTACGGCAAAAAACAATACCGTATATGTCAGGTTCAAAATCAGCTATTCGTTTAAGTACTTTATATTTATCTTTTGCATGAACAAGATAGTATGCGTGGCTTACATTATCGGCCGATGAGTTTTTTGTTCCGATTGTTATTTCAACCGGCTTGTTCATATATTTTCTTGCGATAGAAGCGATTTCAGAAGACATAGTTGCTGAAAACAATAGTGTCCGTCTTCCGTCAGGAACCTCTTCAAGTATTTCATTTATACTGTCAAGAAAACCCATGTTAAGCATTTCGTCTGCTTCATCCAGAATGACGGTATTTACGGAGGATAATCTGGCAGCGCCTCTGCCAATAAGATCAATGAGTCTGCCGGGTGTGGCTACGATAATATGAACTCCCTTTTTTAATCCCCTTATCTGTGTATCGATGCTTGCTCCCCCATAGACTGCAAGGATTTTCAGCTTGCCGGTAAATTTGGCATAATTAGTCAGATCACTTGTGATCTGCATGCATAGTTCCCGTGTAGGACAAAGAATGAGTGTCTGAGTATTATTTATTTCCGTATCTGTTGCCTGTACCAGAGGCAGGCCATAGGCTGCTGTTTTTCCGGTACCGGTCTGTGCAAGGGCAATTATATCGCCATCGCCTCCCAGCATCAGAGGAATTACTTTTTCCTGTACTGGCATAGGTTGATCAAATCCAAGTTCCTGAATAGCCTTCAGTATACCGGGAGTAAATCCCATCTCTTCAAAATTTATCATTATTATGTTTTATGACGTGATTCCGGGAGCGATGGATTTTCTTAATCCCGGTCGAAATGAACTCAAATGCAGACTGGGCAAAATGCCTGGCAACGCTACGTGGAAACCACTTTGTTAATTAAGGCGCAAAGATAATCAAATTATTCTGATTACAACATTATTAGAAAGAACGGTGCTATGGCTGAATGGTTCTCCGGCGAAACAGCTCAGCTGTTTCTTCAGAAAATGGTAATTCCGGGAAGTTTATTGATATAGTATTAATTACCAGTGCGCTATCACACTACTGTGCCATTACGCCTTTGTGCCTTTGTGCCTTTACTTTTTTACTTCATTTTCTATCTATTAAAAATATTTGTTACAATTATACAGATATTATAATGTTATATTACAAGTAATTACATAAATTTGTATCTATGGATCCACTACCCGTAAAAATATATTCAAAGGATGATGTTCCCCGTCTGAGGTATATTGCGGGTATTATCCTGGGCGATATACTCGGACTGGAATGGGAAGTCATAACTGACAAACGTAAGCTTAGGAAACATCCGGTTATAAACTATTCAAACGAGCATATCAACGGAGCATTTAAAATAAACCCCGCTACTATCCTTTTTGAAACCGGAATAACTCCCAAAGAGATATTGGTAAATGAATGGAAAGGGTTCCCTGTATTTTTTCAGACTTCACCTGATTCCGATATCCCATTTGATATTTTTGCAGCATCATTTTTCCTGATAAGCAGGTATGAGGAATATCTTGAATATGAGCCTGATGAGCATGGAAGATACAAATCTTCTTCGTCTGTTGCCTTTAAAAACGGATTCCTTGGAAAACCCATTGTGGATATCTGGGTGAAAGAGATGTCAATAGCGTTCCTGAAGAAATTTAATTACCTGGTTTTCAAGCGAAATGATTACAAGGCACTTTTAACCATTGATATTGATCAGCCATATGCTTATCTGGGGAAAAATCTGTTCAGATCTCTCGGTGGAATGATAAATGATATTAAAAGTAATTCAGGCACGATAGGTGACAGGTACAGGATTATTACCAAAGGGGAGAAGGATCCATTTGATGTCTTTGATTATATAACTGAAAACATTAAAAGGAATGGTACTGATGTAAAGTTCTTTCTTCCTGTGGGTGACCATTCAAAATATGATAAAAACCCTTCCTGGAAAAATGAAGAGTACAGGAAGCTCATTTATAAACTTTCGGTTAAATTTCAATGTGGTTTGCATCCTTCTTACTTTGCAGCAGGTAACACTTCATTGTTAACTACTGAAATGTACCGCCTGAGGACAATATTGGGAAAAGAGATCAAATTCAGCAGGTTTCATTACATAAAATTATTAATGCCCCGATCATACAGGGATATATCGGACGCCAGGATCATCGAAGACTATTCGATGGGATATCCCGATGAACCCGGGTTCAGGGCCGGAATAGCCCGTCCGTATTATTTCTATGATGTAGCTGAGGATGTTCTGACCGGCCTGAGAATTATTCCTTTCCAGATGATGGATGCCACATTCTACCAGTATAAGAACCTGGATCCGGATTTGTCAAAGCAGATCATCCTGGATCTTATAAATGAAACTAAAAAAGCGGGAGGTCTGTTCACAAGTATCTGGCATAATACATCATTGCTTGATAATAACGAATGCAGAGGTTGGAGAGAAGTATTTGAATTTATGCTCAAAAACCAAGCTCAATGATTAATTACCATAAAAATAACGAGATCGACCGTGAGCAATGGGATAATTGCATCAGGAGCTGTTCCTCAATCAAACCCTATGCATATTCCTGGTACCTTGATATTATGTCACCGGGATGGGAGGCTCTTGTAGATGATGACTACGACTCAGTTTTTCCGATTCCTTGTTCCAGCCGCTTCGGGATAAAATATGTTGCTACGCCTATCTTCCTGCAGCAACTCGGGGCGTTCTCACCCGATAAACCTGCTTCACAAACCATTGTCGAGTTCATCGATTATATGCCTGATTTTTATAGACTTATTGATTTATGTGTTGGACAGATCGAACGTATTGACGGGTTTAAAATTACTGAAAAAGCAAATTTTGAACTGGACCTCTCAAAATCTTATGAAAAAATATGGAATAATTTTTCTCAGCATTGCAGAAGAAATATTGAAATATCATCAAGGCAGAAGTTTGAAATTGTTAATGATATTACTCCTGATGAGATAATAGACTTGTTCATTCTGAATAAAGGTAAAGAGATTAAAGGAATTAAAAGCCGGGATTATCAGCGGCTTAAAAATCTCATGAATTTCTGCGTGAAGAATAAAAAAGGCAGGATAATCGGCGTAAGAGCAACAAAAAAGCGACTGATCTTCGGGATATTTATTATCGAAACTTTCGGAAACATGACTATGCTTCTGGTAGTCAATACAAAAAGGAGCAGGGAAAAAAGAATAGGTTATTATGTGGTAAATGAATTAATTAAAAAGCAATCATCAACCCGGACAAGACTGGATTTTGCTGGCTCATCAATTCCCTCTGTTGCTTCTTTTATGGAATCATTCGGGTGTGTTAATAATCCTTTTTATCGAATTTACCGCAACAGACTGTTCTGGCCGGTCAGAATGTTGAAATAGTACTCCTCTGCCAGACCTCTGTATGCCTTGACCGTTTTAACCAATTGCCATAAATTTCTCATTTGACTTTTAATGATTCAGTCGCAGCCTCTTCACGGAAAAGGTTTCGATGACTTTATTCAATTATATTGTTAATTAATATTAATAATGTTACAATAATAGTATAAAATAATTATGTTTGTAACATATTTCAGGTTTAACTTTTATTACTGATGAAAGAGTTATATTCAGGCACCAAAAGAATTGCACTCCTTAAAACAGGAAAAATGCTTTTCTGGAAGCATGGTTTCAGGCGGGTTTCAGTCGATGAGATCTGTAAAGAAGCGGGAGTTAGTAAAATGACTTTTTACAGATGTTTTGAGAATAAGATAGAGCTTGCCAAAATTATTTTCAGTGAGATGGCAAGAGGTGGAGTGGAAAAATTCTATGAGATCATCAATTCAGACTTATCCGCCTCCGAAAAGCTTCGAAAAATGCTTTTACTGAAGATGGATAACACAAATGATATCAGCCGCGAATTCATTATGGATTTTTATAATAGTCCTGATACTGATTTGCAGAAATTTGTGACAACGGTCACCCGGACGTCATGGGATGAAATAATTAACGGTTTCCGTTATTCCCAGGAAATGGGATGGTTCCGTAAAGATTTCAAGCCCGAGTTTCTTTTTTATATTGCTCAGAAAATCAGTCCAATGGTTGCAGATGAGGAGCTCCTGAAATATTACAGTAATCCTCAGGAACTGATAATGGAATTTGCAAATTTCTTCTTTTACGGGATATCACCCTATGAAGACCAGTGAGATGGCAAAAGTTATTTATATATCACTTCTGTATCTTTTTGTGATGGCTTCTGCTGATGGTCAGGACAGTATTCGCTTAAGCGGACAGTTCTCTTCCTGGATAAATGTCGGTTCAGGTAGCGTACTTCCGCTCTTGGGAGGTATAAGATATATCCCACAATTTAATTATTCCAGGCGACTTGGAACCAAAGTACAATTTGACACTGAATTGTCAGCAAATATTTTCGGAAGTGCCGGTCTGCATCCATTTGACTCTCTCACAGGTTCCGGAACCATAAAACCCTATCGTGCATGGATCAGATACTCATCCGATCAGTTTGAGATCAGGCTGGGATTGCAGAAGCTCAATTTTGGTTCAGCAATGATGCTTAGACCCCTGATGTGGTTTGACCAGATTGATCCAAGGGATCCCTTGCAACTGACCGACGGTGTCTGGGGACTTCTTGCCCGGTATTTTTTCCTTAATAATGCCAATGTATGGTTATGGGGATTATACGGAAACAACGAGAGAATGGGATGGGAAGTAATACCTGTCAATAAAAGGATACCGGAGGTCGGTGGACGGATACAGCTTCCCGTACCATCAGGTGAAGTAGCTCTCACTTACCATCACCGAGTTGCTGACAGCAGAACAACTGCAGGGATAATACATGCCTTCAGCAGTATTCCGGAGAACAGAATCGGAATTGATGCTAAATGGGACCTGAAAACAGGGGTATGGATTGAAGGGTCCTATACAAATAAAGGTAAAGATGTTGGAATGTATACGAACCAGCTTGCATTGACTGCCGGTATAGATTATACTTTTGCTGTGGGAAGCGGTCTTTATGTTGCATATGAGCAGTTATTAGCCTCGTATGATGAAACACCGTTCGCATTAAAGAACAAGACCTCATTTTCACTGATGACAATAAGCTATCCTATCGGGATCTTCGATAAACTAACCGCAATCGTTTATTATAACTGGACCGGTCATTCGGTCTATAACTTTTTGAACTGGCAACGGCAGTTCAACAATATTATTCTATACTGTATGGCTTACTGGAATCCGGAGACCTTTAATCTCCCCGCTCAGGAAACCTCGCAGAATATTTTTGCCGGGAAAGGTATTCAGCTTATGCTTGTTCTGAACCATTAAAATGAAATAAAGGAAAATAAAATGGAAAATTCTTCATTCATTAAAATTGAAAAACTTGTTAAACGGTTTCCGGTCGGGAGAAACGAATTCACAGCTATTAACAATATTAGTGTCAGTTTTTCTCAGGGTGAATTTACAGGCCTTGTGGGTCCGAGCGGATCAGGGAAAACGACTCTCCTGAATATTATCGGGTCACTCGATTCACCATCCGAAGGAGATGTACTTGTTCTGGGAAAATCAGTTTCAAATCTGACCCATAAACAATCTGCAAAGCTTAGAAATCAGCATATTGGTTTCATATTTCAGACATATAACCTTTTGCCCGTATATTCTGTTTATGAAAATGTTGAGTTTGCACTGCTCTTACAAAAACTTTCCGGCTCAGAAAGAAAAAAAGCAGTGATGAATGCTCTGGAATGGGTAGGACTTACCGATAAGGTAAAGTCAAAACCATCCATGTTGTCAGGGGGTGAATGCCAGAGAGTTGCAATAGCACGATCGATGGTAAAAAAGCCTGAGATAGTACTTGCAGATGAACCGACAGCTAATCTCGATTCAAATAACTCCTACAATATACTTCATACAATGAAATTACTGAACCAGGAGTTGAAGACTACATTCATTTTTGCCACTCATGATGAAAAAGTGATGAAATACCTTAATCGCATCATTTCGCTGGAAGATGGGAAAATCACTAAGGATGAACTAATTACTGATTCAAAAAACTAGTATTATGTTAGCCTTTAAATTAGCATTTAAAAACCTTATAGGTGCCGGATTACGAACCTGGCTGAATGTATCTGTACTTTCATTTGCCTTTGTCGTTATTGTATTTTATAATGGTATAATCGATGGATGGAACAGACAAAGCAGAATAGACACTGAGGCATGGGAGACAGGAGCAGGGGAGTACTGGCATCCGGAGTATGACCGGTATGATGCCTATACGATTCAGGAAGCGCATATGCCAATGTCTGCACAAATCCTTGCGGAGGTTAAAAAGAATAATCTGGTACCGGAACTTATAGCACAGGCAACTGCATTTCCGCAGGGCAGGATGATGGGTGTGATACTCAAAGGCATATATCCCGATCAGACTATACTTAAAATCCCTACAAGATCCTTAAAAGAATCTGATGATACCGATTATGCGATTATTGGAAAAAGGATGTCCGAAGAAGCTAAACTAAAAGCTGGTGACAGGCTTCTGATAAGATGGCGTGACAAGAACGGTACGTTTGATGCCCGTGAAATCCGGATTGCGTCAGTCTTTGATTGTGATGTTCCGACAGTTGACAAAGGACAGATATACCTACGTCTTGATGTTCTTCAGAAAATGATGGCCATGCAAAATGAAGCTACCCTGCTTGTTGCAGGGAAAAACTTTGTTAATAAGGATCTTAAACCATGGGTATTCAGGAACACTGACTTTCTCCTGGCCGACATGGATAAGATCATTCAGGCAAAAAAGGCAGGCGGCTCAATAATGGAAGCACTTTTGCTGATAATTGCACTGATCGCAATTTTTGATACACAGGTACTGACGATTTTTCGCCGACAGAAAGAGATAGGTACATATATCGCTCTGGGCATGACCCGGGCGCAGGTAGTAGGTATTTTTACTGTTGAGGGCGGTACACATAGTATTCTGGCAACTATTCTTGGTGCAATTTACGGCATACCTCTACTGCTATGGATCAACATTAAAGGTATATCAATGGGTTATGCCAACAGCATGAAATTTGACCTTCCGCTGGCTAAATCAATCTACCCATATTATAGCTTAAGACTGATAATCATAACCATCTTACTGGTGGTCATTACCTCAACTATTGTCAGTTATCTGCCTGCCAGAAAAATTTCCGGGATGAAACCAACTGATGTATTAAAGGGAAAATTACAATGATAAAATTTTTAATCAAAGGTATAATCAGGGACAAAAGCAGGAGCCTGTTGCCCATAATTGTCGTTGCGTTGGGAGTCTTTCTGACTGTTTTTATGAGTGGCTTCCTGAGAGGGATATTTAATGATATGATAGACATTAATGCAAAATTCACAACCGGTCATGTTAAAATAGAAACCCGGACTTATGCCGAAAATGAAGATCAGATGCCTCTTGACCTGGCTTTGCTTAATGTTAAAAAGCTTATGACTGAGTTACATAATGACTTTCCCGACATGGAATGGGTGGAAAGAATTCATTCAGGAGGACTCCTGGATGTGCCGGACAAAAATGGCGAAACCAGGGGGCAGGGGCAGGCAGTAGTGACGGCGATTGATATGCTAACCCCTGGTACTCATGAGGTTGGACGCATGAACATTTATAAATCCATAGTAAAAGGTGCATTACCTTCAAAATCGGGAGAAGCACTTATAAGCGATGATTTTTCTGAAAGATTCGGATTATCCGTAGGGGATAAGGTGACCCTGTTCGGATCAACTATGAATGGAAGCATGATGTTCCGGACTTTTACCATAAGCGGAACACTCAGATTTGGAAATGCCCTTCTTGACCGCGGTGCTATTTTTATGGATATACATGATGCCCAGGATGCTCTCGACATGAATGATGGAGCAACTGAAATACTGGGATATTTTAAGGATGGTATTTATGATGATAATAAAGCACAGCAGGTTGAAAAGACTTTTAATGCTAAGTACAGCCTGCCCGGAGATGAGTTTTCTCCGGAAATGTCAAGACTGGAGGAACAGAACGGATTGGGGGACTATCTGAAAATTGCTGATAGTGCGGGTGCAATTATGGTTTCTATTTTTGTCCTTGCCATGTCAATTGTATTGTGGAACACAGGTCTTCTGGGAGGATTAAGAAGATACAGCGAATTTGGGATACGTCTGGCCCTCGGCGAAGAAAAGAGACATATTTATAAAACCACAATATATGAGGCAGTAATAATAGGCATTATAGGTTCTGTAATCGGTACAGGAGTAGGTTTGGGATTAGTTTATTACCTGCAGTCCCATGGTCTGGATGTCTCATCCATTTTACGAAATGTCGGAATGATGCTGCCTTCAGTTTACAGGACAAAAGTAACACCTGATCTGTTTTATATCGGCTTTTTCCCCGGAGTAATTGCAACGGTTCTTGGTAGCGCCCTGGCCGGGTTTGCCATTTACAAAAGAAAAACATCTCAATTATTTCATGAACTTGAAGTCTAGGTTATATCTCATACGGAATAGACAGGATTTAGAAATATGTCAAAATAAAGTTATTAAAATGAAAAAGATATTCATACTCATAATTGTATTGGGTTTATTAACAAGCTTTGTAATACCGGATGCAAATGTTATACTCGATAAAGTCGATAAGAATATGTCATCAAAAAACAGGGTTTTTGAATCTGAAATGATAATTCACGGACGACGCAACAGCAGGACTATTACATCAATCTCATATTCGGAAAGCAATAAAAAATCGTTCACTGAATACCTGTCTCCGGCACGTGAACAGGGAACAAAAATGTTGAAGCTTGAGAATCAGTTGTGGATTTATTCCCCTTCCACAGACCGTATCATTCAAATCTCAGGACATATGCTGCGTCAGTCTGTGATGGGCTCAGATCTCTCATATGAAGATATGATGGATGACCGTAAACTTACCGATATGTATTCGGCGAAAGTTACAGGCAACGAGACTATTGACGGGAGGGATACATATGTTCTTGAACTTACGGCTAAAGTAGAGGATGTGGCATATTATTCCCAGAAGATATGGGTTGATACCGAGAGGTTTGTACCCCTAAAACAGGAAATGTTTGCCAAAAGCGGACAGTTGCTTAAACGTACCACACTCTCTGATGTGAAACAGGTACAGGGACGCTGGTTCCCAATGAAAATAATCTATAAAGATGTGCTTAAAGAGGGAGATGGAACGGAGTTCAGAATGACAAGCGTAAAATTTGACCAGAAAATTCCCGATTATATTTTTACCAAAGCAGCTCTTAAACAGTGATTATTAACTCCTTGCGATGTTCAACTCATAGAGGTGGAACAAAACTTATGCTGAGCACTAGTACAGATCCATATTCTGCCTGGATTAGAAAAACACATACTGGAATAAATGTTGGACTCATAAAAGTTTGATAAGCAGTTGCTATTTGAGGCATTTTTTGCGGTGAGAATTCCGTAGTAGGTCATGTAAAAGCTATTAGCTCTCACATAGATGCTGCCGGGTTTTGCCATCGGGAGTTTTCAAATATCCAGCAATTGTAACACCTTAACGATCGTTTAAGACTTACATAGCAAAGAACAATGTCAGTTCATGGATCAGGTATATTATCCCGGAAACAACCATAATTCCGGATTGTCATGACTATCTGTATTTTGGCATGCATAATTATATTGCTGTTATATTTTTCCAGATATTGATATCCGGTTCTATACAGATTTCTACTGGAGTAATTCCATCTCCACATCATCCAGCACTTCAATAAGTTTTCCGTCAAAACATTTAAGGGTCCTTGCGGTGAACTTTTTAAGCAGAGTATAATTATGCGTTGCAACGACAACCGCTCTTCCTGTTTTACTGATATCCATCAGCAGCCTTATAATACCTTCTGATGTTTCAGGATCAAGATTCCCGGTAGGTTCATCGGCAAGAATTATATCAGGATCGTTTAAAAGTGCCCGGCTAATTACCACTCGCTGTTGTTCCCCTCCGGAAAGCTGATGAGGCATCTTATAACCCTTTAGCCCCAGGCCGACTTTTTCGAGGACTTCACCTATCCGGACATCAATCTCTTTCTTATTTTTCCAGCCGGTAGCTTTTAAAACAAATTCCAGGTTCTCCTGCACCGTTCTGTCAATGAGCAGTTGAAAATCCTGAAAAACAACACCAATTCTTCTCCTGAGGTATGGAATCTCACGGTTTTTAATTTTTGCAAGATCATACCCGGCAACAATAGCATTGCCCTCTTTTAAAGGAATCTGGGCATTTATTGTCTTAATTATGCTGGTTTTTCCGCTTCCAACTCTCCCGACGAGATATAGGAATTCACCCTTATCAACTTTGAAGCTTACATCGCTAAGTACAAGGTGGTCCTGCTGCCATATTGAACAGCCGGTAAATTCAATAATTGTATCCAAAGCATTATTATCACCCATGATTATATATAAATAATATGTAACAGTTTCCTATATCCTGTTTGCTGAACCCTGGTGTACCGGCCGATATTTTATCCAATGCTTTGTTTGCAAAGCCACAGATTGCATTTGAATCCGATTCCGTTCCGATCATGTAAGAAACAATTGAACTTCATGATATATATTGCATTCAGAGACAAAAAGAGTATCCTGGTCCAATTATTAATCTGCAAAATAAAGAAAGAATTGATAATTAACATTTATATGTTGATAAAATCAGTAATAAAGGCCGGCTGCCGGCGTTTAATAGTTGTAATTTTACGTTTGGTTAAAAAATCAAGGAATTAATTATATGTGGCTTACAATTAGTGCATTGTACTCTTTTAGCAATTAATGAGAGTTATTGGCGACTGATTGGGAGGGACCAAAATAAATAAGTTATGAACAGATACAAACTCATATTAATTGTCAGTTTTCTTGCGATTTTCATAATTCAGGTCTCATCACAGGTCCCGTTTACGGCAAAAGAAATAGGTTCTGAATATAACAGGGGAATTGAATTATTCAATAAGGAAAAATATCCTGCTGCAATACGTCTTCTGGATTTATATATTAAAGAAAACGAAAAATCGGATCTCATCAGCGTTGCTGAGGCTGAATACTACAGTGCAATTTCTGCCTTGAGGCTATTCAATACCGATGCCGAATACAGGATGATTATGTATATCTCTAACCACCCTGAGAGTCCAAGAATCAATGAGGCGAGACTTGAATTGGGTGATTATTTCTATCAGATTAAGAATTACAGAAAAGCTGTAACCTACTATGAATCTGTAAACCGGCAGGAATTGACCGGGGAGAAGCTTACTGAATATTTTTTCAGGCTTGGTTATTCTCTTTACATACGAGGAGACAAAAGCAGGGCATTGCTGATGTTTTCTGAAATAAAGGATATTGATACTGAATATACTCCACCCGCTGTTTACTATTTTTCACAGATAGCTTATGAGCAGCAGATGTACGAAACCGCAATGGATGGTTTTATGCGGTTGAAAGATGATGAGACATTCGGGGGTGTAGTCCCTTTTTATATTGTTCAGATCCTTTATCTGAAAAAGGATTATGACGGAATTCTCTCAATGGCTCCTGATCTGCTTAAATCAGCCGGAAAGGATAGAGCCGTGGAGTTGTACCGGTTTATAGGTGATGCATATTACAATAAGGAAAATTACAAAGCTGCATTACCTTATCTTGAAAAGTATTCAACCGGTGCAAAAGCAAGTGCAAGGGAGGACAAATACCAGCTTGGATATTGTTATTACAAGACCGGGGAGATTGATAAAGCAATTAAAATATTTCTGGAAATCGGAGCCAGAAGTGACCTCGTGAGTCAGAATGTTTGGAATATCCTTGGTGATTGTTATTTACAGAAAGGCGATAAAAAACGTTCACAATTTGCATTTGGAGAAGCTTCAAAACTGAATTACGATAAAAAAATCAAAGAGGAGGCACTGTTTAATTATGCGAAACTGACATATGAAACATCATATTCACCTTTCGGAGAGACTATTGCTGCATTTCAGGAGTACATTGACCTTTACCCCGGCTCAGACAGGATTCAGGAGGCTTATGATTACCTGGTTGGTACTTATACGCAACTTAAAAACTACAAAGCAGCCCTCGCTTCTCTGGATAAGATTCGGAACAAGGATAACAGACTGGAGGAAGCCTATCAGCGGGTTGCATTTTTCAGAGGGCTTGAACTGTTTAAGAACCTTGAATTTGAAGCTTCCATAGATATGTTTGATAAATCACTGAAGTATGAAAAGTATAGCAGACCGGTAAGGGCAAGGGCAATATACTGGAGAGGTGAAGCATCATACAGACTTGGCCGGTATGAAAATGCTGTGAGCGATTATGAATTGTTCATGGGTATTCCGGGTTCAATGCAATTAAGCGAATACAACCTTGTGAGATACAATCTTGGGTATGCATTCTTTAATATGAAAGACTACACTAATGCACTTAACCATCTGAAAAATTTTGAAGCAGGAGCAACAAATGTGGCCCCGGAAGTCCTTGTGGATGCGAGGGACAGGATAGCTGACTGTTATTACATAGCAACCAATTATACAATGGCAATAAGCTATTATGATAAAGTAATTGATTACAGGCTTCTTGATGCTGATTATGCCATGTTTCAGAAGGGTTTTTCACTTGGACTTATGAATAATGAAAAAGGTAAAGTGGATATCCTTACATCTCTTACACAAAAGTACCCCACCTCATCGTATGTTCCGAATGCCATATTTGAAAGAGGCAGAGCTTACCTTGTAATGGAAGATTATAAAGACGGAGAGGCTGATTTCAATACCGTGATATCGGCTTATCCTGCTAGCCCGCTTGTTCCACCTGCTATGGTCCAGCTTGGACTGCTTTATTACAACCTGGGAGAAAATGATAAAGCTATTGCGCAGTATAAGAAGGTTGTCGAAAATTTCAGGTCCACACCTGAAGCCCGGAGTGCATTAACCGGATTGAAAAACACTTATGTAGATATCAATGATGTAGAAGCTTACTTTGCCTATATTAAAACATTAAATGGTTATGGCGATGTGAACCTTGCAGAAAAAGACTCACTTCTCTATACCTCTGGTGAAAACCTTTACATGACATCCAGGTACGATAAAGCAACTGAAGTGTTTAAAAGTTACCTTAATGAATTTCCGAATGGAAGCTTCATACAAAATGCCCGTTATTACCTTGCGGAATGTCTGAAATCGACCGGTAATAATGATGAAGCGCTCAAATTGTACATTGAAGTTTCAGATGAGCCAAATAATCAGTTTCTGGAACAGTCGTTGATCGCTGCTTCAGCGATACTTTTTGATAAAGAAGACTATGTGGCATCGCTTAATTTTTTTGAGAAACTTGAGAATGTAGCAAGTAATAATATAAAGAAACTTATAGCTCTGAAAGGAGAACTGAGATCAGCTTATCAGGCAGGTGATGCGCAAAAAACAATTCTTGCTGCGGGTAAGATAAACAGTTCTGCAAATATTCCTGAGGAGCTTACCCGTGAAGCAACATTCATGAGCGCAAAAGCAAACTACAGCCTCAATAATTTTGATGAGGCACTAAAAGAATTCAGAAAGGTGTCCACAGAGGTAACAAGTGTTGAAGGTGCAGAATCAAAATACAGGGTAGCTGAACTGCTCAATAAGAAAGATCAGACAGCCGAAGCAGAAAAAGTAATTACTGAATTTATAAATCAGAACACACCACATCAGTACTGGATGGCAAGGATGTTTTTACTGCTTGCCGATATAAGTATCAAAAAAGGCGATACTCTTCAGGCAAGGGCAACACTCCAGAGTCTGAAAGAGTATTACACAATTGATAATGATGGAATACTGGACGAAGTTAAAGCAAAACTTGATTCCCTGAATGTTAACCAGTAATAAAAAGTATTAAGCAAAACCTTCTATCGGAAAAATTGAAAAGTGTATAAGAAATTGATTTAACATGATAAAAAGAACCCTTATTATAACTGCCTTCATCTTTTTCTTGTTTTTACCAGTCATTGCTCAGCAAAAGAAACAGGAGGGAGGGCTAAAGAGAGAGGTTACTCTTTATAATCCCTATAAACCATCTCTGCCCGAATCCAAAAAGAGGAGCTTCCTTCCCGATATGAACGATACAGTGAAGATCAGACCGGTTTTCCATTATGATATCAGCACTGAACCTTTTATGCCTGCTTATACTATAAGTCCTATCAAAGCAGCCTCCCTTCTTCCTGAACCATTACCCAAACTTTATAAAAGTTATATTAATATAGGAATAGGTAATTATATTTCACCGCTTGCCGAAATAAGCATTACCAATGAACGATCAAAAAAAGGTACGATAGGTTTTTATGGCCGTCATTTTTCCAGTAATGGTAAAATAGAACTTATGAATGGTAGAAAAGTTTTTGCAGGCTATATGGATAATGATGCTTCTGTATTCGGCAGAAAATTTTTCAGAAAGAGCCTTTTTGAAAGCTCTGTGGACTTTAGTCAGAAAGTAAGACATGCCTATGGGTATGATCCTGCTATTACAGATTATTTTCCTTCAAAAAAGGATACCAGGGTCGGATATAATAATCTTGATGCAAAAGCGTCGCTGGCATCCATGACCCTCGATTCATCAAGCTTTTCATATGATTTCGATCTCTATTATAATTATTTTTACAATACTAAAAATCTGTATCAGAATAATTTAGGTATTAAGGGGTTTATGGCAAAGTCATATAAGGGGTTTTACGTAGGATCGGGTATCGGTTATGATTACTATAAGCTACCTGATTTTCTTCTGCCAAATCCCAAATTCATTTTATCGGCCAGCCCGTTTATTAAAAAAGGCAATGAACAATGGAACTTTAAAATCGGTTTCCAGGCACTGGTAGATAAAAATATGACATCATCGGCGGTTTTCCATCTTTATCCTGATATTAATTTTGGTTTCAGTGTTGTCCCAAAATATATCAGGTTCTTTACAGGTTTATCTGGCCGGCTGGAAAGAAATGATCCTTTTAAGATTGTCTGCGACAATCCGTATATCGTCCCTGATGGAAGCCTGTTTACATTGCCGAATACAAGTCATCAGCTGGTTGTCTTTGCAGGTCTGAAAGGAAATTCAGGTTTAGGAGGAAATTATCAGGTATCTGCTTCATATTCTCTGATCAACGATATGCTGTTTTATTCTAATTTAGTCTTCGCTGACAGCATATTATCACCAGGCAGGGGTAACTTTTTTAACCCGATAGCCGATGACGTTGAACTTCTGAATATCCATGCCGAAATGAACGGACCTATAAATGACAAGATCTCATTCAATGGCGTGATAAATTTTTATAAGTATACTCTTTCAGTTAATGAGTATGCCTGGAATAAACCCGATTGGGATGCCAGTCTGGGTTTAAAATATAATCTAAGGAATAAAATTGTTGCAGGAGCTGAAATTTCGGCCGAGGGGAAGCGCAGACTGATTGTTAATGGCGATCCGGCTCTCTTTTATGATCCGATTCGTTATCCCTCAGTTCAGATCGGAATGCCGGCCCATTTTAATCTTAATCTGAGTGCGGAATACCGTTATTCCAAGATACTTTCGTTATGGGTTAAATTAAATAATATCTCGACCAATCAGTACTATGAATGGGCTTATTACCCAACGCACCGGTTCCTCTTTATGCTTGGATTTACATATAGTCTGTAAAAACCATCTCTGATGTGTAAAAATTCTTTTTGAAAACATTCATCGTTAAATTCGAAAAAAATAAACATAAGGTGGAGGTCCATAAAAGATTATTTGGTCAGCATGCTGAATATAAGCGTTGATTTAAAGTTGGTTTCAGAAAGTGGGTTTTATTAGCTTTGAGTCGGGAAAATTCTATTTACGGATATTAGTATGGTCAAAATTCACTGAATTACAGTGATAGATTAATACTGTCAGAAATACTGACAATTAACCGACATAAATTGTTAATTTCTTGGTGAATAATGTGCGTTATTTTATGCTTTATTTGAAGGAAAATCGTTTTAAATCAGTATATTTGCAGGGATAATTAATATTCATGATATCAAGAATTTATACAAGGAATTGTGAAGTTGGTTCTGAAGGATGGATGGGATGAAAAATATCCTGATTTCATTGCATAAAAAGCAATTTAAAACAGAATTTAAACATGCTGTATCGGGAAGTATTTCCTATAGGCTTCCTGATCCTTTATAATAAAGAATTGATTGAATAAAAGTTGAAATAATACAACTGGTAAAATGAGTGAAAAAGAAAAAAAGTTGCAGGACAGCATAGATTATTCAGCAGATAATATTCAGGTACTGGAAGGTCTTGAGGCTGTCAGGAAAAGGCCTGCGATGTACATTGGCGATATTGGGATCAAAGGATTGCATCATCTGGTCTATGAGGTCATTGACAATTCAATTGATGAGGCTCTTGCAGGTTATTGCTCTAAAATAGAGATTATCATACACGAAGATGGATCTCTTACCGTTACTGACGACGGAAGAGGCATACCAACTGGCATGATGGAGAAAGAAAAAAAATCTGCTCTTGAGGTAGTTATGACTGTATTACATGCCGGCGGCAAGTTTGACAAGGATTCCTATAAAGTATCCGGTGGCCTGCATGGCGTAGGCGTATCTTGCGTAAACGCCCTCTCCGAGCATCTTTCAGCCGTTATAATGAGAGAAGGCAAGGTGTACAGGCAGGAATATAAAAAAGGAAAACCAATAACTGATGTAGAGGTCATAGGAGAATCAGAAAAGTCAGGAACTGCAATAACGTTTAAGCCTGATGGAACAATTTTTCAGACTGTCGATTTCAACTTTGAGATCCTTACTGCCCGTCTCCGTGAACTTGCCTTCCTTAATAAAGGAATTCTTCTTAATATCAAGGATATGAGAGATCTGGCTGAGGATGGTAATGGAGGAATACCGCGTTATGAAGAGTTTCGTTCAGAACTTGGACTGAAGGAATTTGTTGAATATCTCGATTCAAACAGGGAAAGGCTGATAGAAAAGCCCATTCATATCACTTTTGATAAGACAGATATTCCAGTTGAGATAGCTCTTCAGTATAATAACTCATTTTCAGAGAATGTACATTCTTATGTCAATAATATTAATACAATAGAGGGAGGAACGCATCTTGCAGGCTTCAGACGGGGACTTACCCGAACCCTCAAGAAATATGCGGAAGATTCGGGTGCTACTTCAAAATTGAAATTTGATATAAATGGGGATGATTTCAGGGAAGGACTTACAGCGATTATTTCAGTGAAGGTTGCGGAACCACAGTTTGAAGGACAGACAAAAACAAAGCTGGGAAATTCGGAGGTTATGGGTGCTGTTGATCAGGCTGTGAGCACAATGCTTTCAAACTACCTTGAAGAAAATCCAAAAGATGCCCGGATCATTGTTCAGAAGGTAATCCTTGCTGCTACAGCACGACATGCTGCCAGAAAAGCAAGAGAACTGGTTCAGCGTAAGAATGTTTTATCCGGTTCAGGTCTTCCTGGCAAGCTGGCTGACTGCGCTGACAGAGATCCGGCACATTGTGAAATATACCTTGTTGAGGGTGATTCAGCAGGTGGTACAGCCAAACAGGGACGTGATCGCCGGTTCCAGGCAATTCTGCCCCTCAGAGGAAAAATTTTGAATGTCGAAAAAGCAATGCAACACAGAATATATGAGAGTGAGGAGATAAAAAATATATTTACTGCCCTTGGCGTAAATATCGGAACCGATGAAGATAGTAAGGCTCTAAACCTTAGTGGATTACGCTACCATAAGATCATTATTATGACTGATGCTGATGTTGATGGTTCTCATATCACTACACTAATTATGACCTTCTTTTTCAGGTATATGCAGGATCTTATAAAAGGTGGAAACATTTATATTGCAACTCCGCCACTATATCTGATAAAAAAAGGAAAATCTGAACGTTATTGCTGGACTGAGGAGGAGCGTGAAGCTGCAGTTGCAGAGATGGGACAGGGAAAGGATTCCGCTGTAGGTGTTCAGAGATATAAAGGTCTTGGTGAGATGAACGCAGAACAACTGTGGTCAACTACAATGAACCCTGAAACGAGAACTCTGAGGCAGGTAACAATTGAAAGTGCCGCCGAGTCAGATCATATATTTTCTATGCTGATGGGTGACGAAGTTCCTCCACGCAGAGAGTTTATCGAAACTCATGCGAAGTATGCCAAAATTGATGTCTGAGATTTGAAAAAGCCTGGAATATTTACAGCTTTTCTGATGGTTCTGTTTTCGCTTGGAGCGAAAGCCCAGGAACCAGATAAGGTTTTAACCTCTGTTTTTAATGAAGCATTAACGGACCGAACTGCTTATACGCATCTTCAATACCTTTGTAAAAATACCAGTGGCAGATTAGCCGGTTCCCCTGCATCTGAAAAGGCTATTGAATATACACGTCAGGCTCTGATAAGTGCAGGAGCCGATACAGTTTGGATTCAGAAGGTTCCCGTTCCTTTCTGGGTAAGGGGCTATGAGAAATGCACAATAACATCGACAATCTCAGGTACCGAAGAACTTTCAATAACAGCTCTGGGGCTATCTGTTGGTACTTCTGAAAATGGTATTGTTGCCAAAGTAATTGAAGTCAACGATTTTGATGAACTTAAGAAGCTGGGCAGGAAGAAAATAGAAGGAAAGATTGTCTTTTTTAACCGTCCGGCTGACAATACATTGATAAATACTTTTTCAGCTTATTCTGGCGCAGTTGATCAGCGGATAGCAGGTGCTTCTCAGGCATCTTTATATGGTGCATCAGCGGTTATTGTCAGGTCAGTAACACAGAGTCTTGATGATTTTCCGCATACAGGAGTAACACATTATACTATTGGGGTAAATCAAATTCCTGCCGTTGCGGTATCTACTATTGATGCCAACCTGTTGAGTAATAGGCTGAAAGATGACCCATCTCTGTCATTGCATCTTATCTCTACATGTAAAAACAATCCGGACACCTGGTCATATAATGTAATTGGTGAAATACGGGGATCAGTAAAACCAAAAGAATATATTACTGTTGGCGGCCATCTTGATTCATGGGACATCACAGAAGGTGCACATGATGATGCTGGAGGATGTGTCCAGGCTATGGAAGTGATACGGATTTTTAAAAAGCTGGGTATTAATCCAAAAAGATCGGTACGGGCTGTTTTATTCATGAACGAGGAAATGTCATCTACAGGAGGAAAAGCATATGCCGATGAAGCCTGGATAAAGGGAGAGATACATTATGCTGCTCTTGAATCTGACCGGGGCGTAATGAGCCCAAAAGGCTTTGGATTTGATGCCGATGGCGCCAGACTTGACAAATTACAGAAACTGGCAGCCTATTTTGAACCCTTTGATATCAGAGAGTTTGACAGGGGTGGAGGAGGTTCAGATATATCACCTCTTAAAGCTTCAGGAACTTTATTAATCGGTTATATACCTGATTCTCAACGATATTTTTCATATCACCATTCGGCAAATGACACTTTTGAACAGGTAAATATACGGGAATTGCAGATGGGAAGTGCTGCAATAGCATCTTTGATCTATCTTATTGACCTTCTTGATCTTTAGTAATAACCGTCTTTATTCTGTAATTTTATATAACCATTCTTAACCTGCTATTCACCCCAACCCTCACAGAAGGGCAGATACGCATGCTTTTCGATTAAAAAGATCTTATGTGAAGCCGGATGATTTATAGTTTTTACCTATACGCCAAAGACTTTTCTTCTGATTACCACAGCGTTATCCATACAGACTTCACTACAGCAGAAGCACCTGATGCATTTACTGTCTGTCAGTATAATATGTGTCTTTACTGAAGGATGAGGTTGTATTGCCTGTACCGGACATATATTAACGCATTTTCTGCAACCTGTGCAATTTTCGTGAATAAAAACAGGCCTTCTTTCAAGTTTTCTCAGTACTTTGATCCTCTTCATCACAAATTGAAGAGCAATATTATTACTACCTGATACGGGAACTTTCTTAAAGTCTGTCTTAATTATGCTATTGAGTTCAGGACCATCATAGCTAATCTCTGATTCTGATTGAAGCCACTTTTTTCTGACCATGGCAGTTCTTGAAGTGGGTATTATCATCGGGTCATATCCGGCAATTCCTGAAGCTATCATGTCCAGCGCAAGAGGATTTGTTGATCCCAGCAATAGTCCGATTTCGACCGGAAATCCTCTGCCGGGTCCCGGACCTTCCATTCCCATTATGCCGTCCATCAAAAAGTAATCGGGAGTAATTGCTTCATTAAGATCAACCAGAAATTCTCCAAATCTGTTCCTGTCCTGATGCAAGGCATGCTGTTTGGCTTTACTGAAACCAGGAACCAGGCCTAACGTGTTCTTGATTGCCCCGGTAAAATAAACCAGTTCATGATTTTTGAATTTCGGAAGGGAAATTATAAGATCAACTTTGTCAACTACAGCTGCAATCTTTATTTTTCCTCTCCGGAGGTTTTTCACAACAGGATCAGCTGCAAAATTAACCCAGGCAGCCCCAGTTGTATGACATGCACCATATATGCCGGCTTTCTCGCCCCTGAACTTCTGTGTATGGACTGCCGGAGAATCGCCTACCAGAACTGTTGCTCCTTCCGACTGAAGAAACCTGATCATTGCTTCTACAACAACGGGATGAGTACTTATACATTTTTCAGGGTCATCGTCAGACAGAATATTTGGTTTAAGAAGGACTTTTTTCCCCTTAACATCAGGGCCGTCAGTCTTCTTATATATATTGGAAATAATGTCTGAAACCTCATCAACATCATACCTTCTGCAGTTTCTTACTGAGACTTTATTATTCATATACCAGTTTCCGTAAAAGTCTGCAAATATAGATCATAGTTTCAAACGGAGTATTACGAGATCATTTAAATAATATCAATTCCCTGATAATAGTTTCGATTTTTGGGATGATATTCTTTGGAGATCCAGTATAGTTGTTAATGATTAAGCTGAAAATCATTTCTTTACCTGATACCGAAGTGAGGTATCCGGCATAACATCTTACCCTGGTCATTGATCCGCTTTTTGCTTTAAGTCTGGAATCAAATGCCGGATCATGGAAATAGTTTTTAAGAGTTCCCTCTTTTCCGGCTTCGGGGAGTGAGGCGTAGTATTCATGAAAGTATTTTCCCTTATTTTTCATAAAGGACAGAATATTTACCAGTTCCCGGGAATTGATTGCGTCAAGAGGGGATAGGCCGCTGCCATCTTCCATAAATAACCCGCCTGCTGCAATGCCTGCAGAACTGAGGAAATCTTTTATAACCTCAATACCTGAGGCAGTTGACCCGCTATTCTTATATTTTTTGCCAAGCTCTTTTATGAGATGTTCAGCGTACAGATTCACACTTTCATGGTTTAGTACTTTAATGATCTCAGCAAGAGGTGGGGAGATTGTTTCTGTAATTGGATGGATCTGCTCTGTAATATTTCTCTGTTCCATTCTTACTGAGTTTGGAGCCTCTGAAACAGGAATGCCTGCTGCCACCAGCTTATTATTCAACATCCTGGCTATCAGTAGCGAAGGATCTGATATTGAGGCTTTCATTACAAAATCATCAGTATTTACAGGTATTGAACCTGCAAGCCATCCGTTTGTACTGTACGGAGCGGCGAATACATAGCCCTCATCTGATGTTCCGGCAGAAACCAGCCGGTTTGAGAATTCAAACGTGCACTCAGCAGGTACAATTTCTTTTATTACAGGCAGGTTGCTGTCCGATGAACTCCTGAAATGAATAGCATAAGTATTATCAAATACCGATAGTCCGTATGCTCCGGCTCCATAGTAATTCCCCAAATCTTCCCAAAGCCATTTTGCAGGTACCGGAAGATAATCGTAGTAGGAGTCGTCAGTGAGTACTCTTCCTTCAATTTTTTTTACTCCCAGCTTCATTATTTCATTAACCCAGCCATCCAAAAAATCATTGTAATGATCAGCAAAGTTATCTGAGCCCAATGCTGGATCTCCGCCTCCTTTAATGACTATATCTCCTGAAAGCTTTCCTGACCGACTGTTTATTGTTCCGGTATAGCCCAGAACGGTTTTGAAAGTATATTGCGGACCTAATAGTTCAAGAGCGGCAGCTGAAGTTATAAGCTTCATTACTGAGGCCGGTGCCAGGCTTTTTTCAGAATTATATTCCGTTATTGTTTTTCCGCTTTCGGCATCTGCGACACAAAAGGAGACAGAGGCATATCTCATTGTTGAGTCAGACAGAAATGTTTCAAATGATTTGTCCTGTGAAAAAGATAACAGGTTCAGGCAAGCTAAAGTAAGTGTAAAAAGAATTCTCAACATACCGTGGATTATTTATTTTGTTCGAGAGTTGATAATAAGCCGCATGCAGCCTGTATATCCACTCCTCTGCTTGCCCTGATGGTTGTTAGAATGCCTTTGGCATTCAGTGCTTCTTTAAAGTTAATTGTCATTCCAAGGTCAGGGCTCTGGAATTCTGATCCGGGTATCGGGTGAAAACGAATTATATTTATACGGCATTTTATCCCATTCAGGATTCTTGCCAGCTCTTTAATATGACGTGGTGTGTCATTCAGTCCTTTAAACAAAATGTACTCAAAAGATACTCTTCGCTGACTGTTAAAGTCAAAATTACGGATAATATCAAGCACCTCAGCAACTGTGTTTGTGCGCTGAATTGGCATTAGTTTCCTCCTCTCATCATCAAAAGGTGAGTGAAGACTTACAGCGAGATGACACCTGCTTTTTTCCAGGAATTGCTTTATCCCGTCAATCAGTCCGACTGTACTTACCGTTATACGTGTAGGGCTCCAGCCATATCCCCAGTCATTCGTCAGGATATCAAGGCTTTTAAGTACTTCATTTATATTGTCTAACGGTTCGCCCATACCCATATACACCATGTTCGTCAGGTTTCTGAACTCAGGCAGGCTTCTGAACTGGTTGAGAATTTCATTTGAAGAGAGGTTTCCCTGAAAACCCTGTTTTCCGGTCATGCAGAAAATACATCCCATTTTGCAACCGGCCTGTGAGGAGACGCAGATAGTAGCACGATCACTATCAGGAATATATGCAGTTTCTATGTATTTGTTATTTAGTACTTTATAAAGATATTTCTTAGTCCCGTCAGAACTTTCAGAAACATTTACAGGGACCTCAAGTCCGACTTCATAGTCATTCGAAAGAAGTTCCCTTACTTTTTTCGACAAATTTGTCATTTCATCGATCGACAGTGTTTCCTTCTTATACAGCCAGTCGGCTATCTGTTTTGCGGCAAACCCGGGCAGTCCGATCCGCTTTGTAACAGCAATTAATTCGTTCAGAGTCTTCCCGTATAGTTTTTCTTTGTGCATGTTCTGAATGCAGGGAGCTTAATCTTCTATCCCTGGCAGTATTTGTTTATTAATCAGTATTTAAATTCCGTACAGTGAAATCCTGTTATTAGGGGAAAGCGTTTTTCCGTATTATATTTTTCTTTTGTTATTAGTTAAATCCATATCCGGCTTTTTGAAGATCTTTGACAGATTTAAAAGGTCTGGGAGGTGCAAGATATTTATTCAGGTGGTTATAGATCTTAAGTCGTATCTCTTTTGCTTCCATATAATCCATTCTGTCAAACGAATGACCACCTGGCATATTATTAAAGATCTCATATTCGAAATTCTTTTTGCCATCAGCCTTTAATGACTTGATAAGGTGTTCGACCTCCAGAACATTCACATCCTCATCATTTGTATTTGTATGTATAAGAAGAGGAGTGTTTTGGTATTTCTGTGTCTGCCAGGCGGGCGATCTTTTGCGGTATTCAGCAACGTTCTGATCGGCTGATTTGCCAATAGCCGGCTGTCCTGAATACAGATCCCGATACTCCTGATCCTTATAGCCCATACGAGCTATCAGGTCACTGACAGGGACACCCGTAAAAGCAACTTTGTAGTTTTGCGGATACTCAAAAATGTTGAAAAGTGCTATGTAACCCCCATGACTCCATCCAATTATTCCAACCCTGTCCTTATCAACGATAGAATAATTATCTATCATATACTGTCGGCTCGCATCAACATCCTGAACTTCCAGTCCCCCATAATCAATTTTGTTGTACATATCTTTTCCATACCCGGTTGATCCACGATATTCAGCAGCCGCAACAATATATCCCTGCGAGACTAATTCCCTTATGATGTGGGTGTAGTATGTGTCGAAGTTGGCATGGACACCGCCATGAGGAAACACAAGCAATGGGTATTTTTTCGTTGGCTCGGCATTCTTCGGAATAAAAATATATGTCCAGAATTTGACAGGATTGCCGGCACCCTGACCAGTCGGATTCTTTTCCATTGCCAGAGGAGGACCGGTCATATATACTTTATCAATATAGGCAATATCTCCAACTTTGTTGTACCACTGGACATCATCAATCTTTTTTTCAAGAATGTCAAATCGATGACCAATATCTTCAAAATTTGAGTTCACCTCTTTTATGGCATTCATAAGCTCTGTTGTCCCGGGTTGCCCGGACAGCATTGGAGGAATAAGCATCATGGTCATTAACAGTAGAAGAACCGGCTTTTTCATAAACATCATTTATATTATCTATATTACTATTTGTGTTACTTCATGCCTACGGAATTAAAACTGCAGTTATTCTTAATTCTTCAGTCATTTACCTATGTTCAATTCTTCAGTCTGATACAGCGATTTCAAGAATCATCCTTATATAATATACAATATCTCTGTCTCTCTGTCTCTCAGTCACACCTCAATCCTACCTTCAAAAACAAATGAAGCAGGCCCTGAAAGCCAGATATCTGAAATACTTTTCCCGTCTGTTTTAAATGATACAGTCA
Organism: uncultured Bacteroidales bacterium; assembly: GCA_963760915.1. Classification (GTDB taxonomy): domain Bacteria; phylum Bacteroidota; class Bacteroidia; order Bacteroidales; family VadinHA17; genus LD21. The sequence goes on from CAVXEU010000003.1 coordinate 213,805, forward strand.
GATTTCCTCCCCTGGTTTTCACGTTGACAGTATTCATGTCAAAATGTCCTGACAGAACTGAAGCAATGGCAGAAGCAGTTGCACCAGTCCCGCATGAAAATGTCTCGTCTTCAACTCCTCTTTCAAATGTTCTGACAAATATTCCATTTTGTTCTGTTTCAACGAAATTCACATTGGTACCGCCTGGTGCAAAATCCCCGGACCATCTTATCTTCTTTCCTTCGGCACTGACATCGACATCTTTCAGATTTTGTATGAATATGACATAATGAGGCGAACCGGTATTTATGAAGTAGTTGCCATTTATTATTCCGGCTTCCTTTATATCGTTCATCTGCAACTTTATAATGCCTTCTTCAGAAATAGCTTTATGTACTCCGTCAATAGCCTTGAATGTGAGCTTTTTTCCTGCTATCCCTGCCCTTATGGCATAGTCGGCTGAGCATCTGCCTCCATTACCGCACATAGTACTTTCAAAGCCATCGGAATTGAAGTACCTCATTTCATAATCGTATAACAGGCTCTCTGATATAAGAATAAGTCCGTCACCTCCAATTCCAAATCTGCGGTTACATAATTTAATAATGAGTCTGGAATTATCCGGATTAAATATATTTTTTCTGTTGTCAATAATAATAAAGTCATTTCCGGTACCCTGGTATTTGTTAAATACTATTGTCATCAGTGTTAAAGTGAAGTTAATTCTTTGGAAATAAGCCAAGATCGCCTGTAAAATGCATGATCTTTGTGAACAAAATAACAAAAAAACAGGTTGTAAAGATATCAATCTTTTATAAGTCGTAAAAATTGAATCTTATAACATACAGAAGAAAAGTTAAATTTTAAAAATAAAAGTTATGAAAAGGAAGTATTTATTAGGAGGCTTATTAATGGCTATATTAGGAGCAGTGATAGCTCTGTTTGCTTATACAAAATTATTGAGCAGACCATCAGATGTTGCAATGAATGCATATTCGAATTATGAAAATCAAACTGCACATCCGATGCATACATCATTTCAGATGCAGCAGGATGGTGGAGGTCCGGTCGATCTTACTTATGCAGCAGAACAAACAGTTCATGCTGTTGTGCATGTGCATGTCAAGGTAACCATGGGTCCTCAACCTGAAAATCCGATCATGCAGTTTTTTTACGGTGACCGTGGTCAGAGTCAAAAGCCCAGAGTTGAAAACGGATATGGATCAGGGGTAATTATTTCAAGCGATGGTTATATAATTACAAATAACCATGTTGTTGATGATGCAGAATCCGTTGATGTTACATTAAATGATAATCGTACTTTCACTGCAAAAGTTGTGGGGCGTGATCCAAGCAGTGATATAGCACTGTTGAAAATCAAAGCTGACAATCTCCCGTTTATCAGATATGGTAATTCGGATGATCTGAAATTGGGTCAATGGGTACTTGCCGTTGGTAATCCTTTCAATCTTACTTCTACTGTAACTGCTGGTATTGTAAGTGCTAAAGGAAGAAGCCTCGGATTAAATGAAGGTGACTATCGTATAGAATCCTTCATTCAGACTGATGCTGCCCTTAATCCTGGAAACAGTGGCGGTGCTCTGGTTGATACAAAAGGATTACTGGTTGGAATAACTTCAGCGATTCTTTCACCAAGTGGTGCTTATGCAGGTGCTTCATTTGCAATTCCTGTAACGATAGTAAAGAAGGTAGTTGACGATCTTATGAAGTATGGAGAAGTTCAGAGAGCTATTATTGGAGTGAATATTGAAGATGTTAATTCAGATGTAGCTAAGAAACTGGATCTCAAGGAGGTTAAAGGTGTACATATTGTTAAAGTTCTCGAAAATGGTTCGGCTAAAGCTGCAGGTTTGAAAGATGATGACGTAATAATCAAATTTGATGGTCAGCCTGTCAATACTTCAGCTGATTTGCAGGAGCAGGTAGGAAAATATCGTCCGGGCGACAGTGCTACTGTTACATATATCAGAAACGGAAAGGAGAATACTGTATCACTCATTTTGAAGAATGTGGAAGGAAATACGAAAATTGTTACTGCCAGTATGGTACAGGGAGAAGACTTCGCATTTGGTGCACAACTTATAGGACTTTCGCCGGATGAGAAAGCCCAGTTAAATGTTGATTCAGGTGTGAAAGTTGTTGCAATTAAAAACGGAAAATTTAAAGACATAGGAATGACTCCAGGATATATAATACTGAGTGTCAATGGTAAAAAGGTAAATAGTGCAGCTGATGTAAGGAACGATACAAATAATGAAAAGAGCCTGAAATCAATCAGTGGCATTCAGCCCGATGGTTCAGTCTTAAGTTATCAGTTCGGAAACTAATATTAATAATTACATAAGTAATTGTTTTTCAGGGGATTTATTTTAATAGATCCCCTTTTCACAACATTAGTGAATAATTTTTGTTATTAAATAATAAAGCAATATCTTTGCGGAAATTTTTTGGGAGGCATAATGAGACAACTAAAGATTACCAAATCCATAACTAACAGAGAGAGTGCATCACTCGACAAATACTTACAGGAAATTGGTAAAGAGGAGTTGATATCGGTAGAAGAAGAAGTTGAATTGGCCCAGCGAATAAAGAAAGGCGACAGAGCCGCTCTTGAGAAACTCACCAAAGCAAACTTGCGTTTTGTTGTATCTGTTGCTAAACAGTATCAGAACCAGGGACTTAGTCTTCCCGATTTAATCAATGAAGGAAATCTGGGTCTGATAAAGGCTGCAGAGAAATTCGATGAGACACGTGGGTTCAAGTTTATCTCTTACGCAGTCTGGTGGATACGCCAGTCAATACTTCAGGCGCTTGCAGAACAGTCAAGAATAGTCAGATTACCATTGAACCAGGTGGGTTCACTTAACAAAATAAACAAGGCATTCTCTAAATTTGAGCAGGAGAACGAACGTACTCCATCACCTGAAGAGCTTGCCGATGTTCTTGAACTACCTAAGGAGAAAGTAACTGACACTCTGAAAGTATCAGGAAGACATGTTTCTGTTGATGCTCCGTTTATTGAGGGTGAAGATAACAGTCTGCTCGATGTGCTGACAAACTCTGATTCTCCTGTAGCAGATAAGCTGCTTATGGATGAATCTCTTTCAAAAGAGATATACAGGGCACTTGCCACTCTCACTGAGAGGGAAAGAGATATCATAAGATATTTCTTCGGTATTGCGTGCCAGGAGATGACTCTTGAGGAGATAGGTGAGAAATTCGGTCTTACACGAGAAAGAGTGCGACAGATAAAGGAAAAAGCTATCAGAAGGCTTAGGCATACTTCGCGAAGCAGATTATTAAAGGGTTATTTGGGTTAGATATACTAAAAGTTGAAATGAAACGGCGCTCAATTAACAGGGCGCCTTTCTTTTTGCGTCTAACTGTACATTCTCAGATGAATCCGGACCCTACTTTTGAAACTGAAGGCTTGATCACTCCTTGGGTCCGGGCATGATTGAAAATGAACTGATCAGATTATCTGAAATTTCTGTAATTTTGTGAATTTATTTCCAGAAGGAATTCAATGGATTTTAAACTTATATCCGATTTTCAGCCAACCGGTGACCAGCCGGAGGCTATAAAGCAGCTGGTGAATGGTCTTGAAAAAGGAGTTCCTTACCAGACTCTTCTTGGAGTAACTGGTTCAGGTAAGACCTTTACAATCGCCAATGTTATTGAAAAAGTAAACCGTCCTGTTCTTGTATTAAGTCATAATAAAACCCTGGCTGCTCAGCTCTACGGTGAATTCAAGCAGTTCTTTCCCGAAAACAGGGTCGAATATTTTGTTTCATATTATGATTATTACCAGCCGGAAGCATATCTTCCTGTTTCGGATACCTATATTGAGAAGGACCTCTCGATAAATGAAGAGATAGAAAAGCTAAGGTTAAGCGCTACATCATCACTTCTCTCAGGACGGAATGATGTTATTGTTGTGTCTTCGGTTTCCTGCATTTATGGTATAGGCAATCCTGATGATTTTCATTCGAACACTGTCCATGTTAAAACCGGACAGAACATAGGCAGGAATCTGTTCCTGCGAAAACTTGTAGACAGCCTTTATTCAAGAAATGAACTGGAATTTAAGCATGGCACTTTCAGAGTCAGGGGCGATACGGTGGATATTTTCCCTGCCTATGCCGATATCGCCGTAAGGGTAGTATTCTTTGGCGACCAGATTGAAGAGTTGAATACATTTGATCCTTTAAACGGACAAAGAATTGATATTCTTAGTGAATATATAATCTATCCTGCAAATATTTTCGTTACAACAAGGGAGAGAATAAACCTGGCAATAGGTGAAATACAGGACGATATGGTCAGGCAGGTAACCCATTTCAATGAAATAGGAAAGAAAGAAGAGGCTAAAAGATTGGAACAAAGGATTTTATACGACCTTGAGATGATAAAGGAACTGGGTTATTGCAGCGGTATAGAAAATTATTCAAGATACTTTGACGGAAGAAAACCAGGAACCCGGCCTTTCTGTCTGCTCGATTATTTCCCGAAAAACTTTATAACAGTTATTGATGAAAGCCATGTTAGCCTTCCCCAGATCAGGGCCATGTTCGGAGGCGATCATTCACGAAAACAAACACTTGTGGAATATGGTTTCAGGCTGCCGGCTGCGCTCGACAACAGGCCTATGAGAATCGAGGAGTTCGAGTCACTGACCGGTCAGACAATTTTTGTGAGCGCCACTCCTGCAGATTATGAGCTTGAAAAAAGTGAAGGCGTTTTTGTAGACCAGGTTATAAGACCAACAGGCCTTCTTGATCCTCCAATCGAAATACGTCCAAGCCTAAACCAGATTGATGACCTGATGGGAGAGATCCGTTCACGTTCAAAATCAGGCGAACGGACCCTGGTAACAACTATTACTAAACGAATGGCTGAAGAACTTTCTTCCTATCTGACCCGGTTTGATATAAAATGCAGTTATATCCATTCTGATATAGATACCCTTGATCGCATTGATATTATGGAAAGCCTCCGTATAGGGTCTATCGATGTTCTGGTAGGGGTAAACCTCCTGAGAGAAGGATTAGACCTGCCTGAAGTCTCTCTTGTAGCAATTCTTGATGCCGACAAGGAAGGCTTTCTGAGATCATCGCGATCACTGACCCAGACGGCAGGCCGGGCTGCACGTAATCTGAATGGCAAGGTTATCATGTATGCTGATAATGTTACCCGAAGCATGCAGCAGACTATCGATGAAACAAACAGACGACGAGATAAACAATTGAAATACAATGATGAAATGGGAATCACTCCGGCTCAGATATTCAGGAAAACAGGATCAGTCCTGAGCGGACTTGGCAAAAAAGGAATATCTTCCAAAGCCTATATTGAACCGGATAGACCAGATATAGCTGCCGATCCGGTTGTTAAGTATATGAACAGGGAAGCTCTTGAAAAAGCAATTGAAAAAACAAGGAAAAGTATGGAAAAGGCAGCCACTGAGCTTGACTTTGTTGAAGCTGCAAGATTCAGGGATGAGATGGCTGACCTTCAGAAACTTCTCAGAAACAAAATATAATACACATTAAAACAGAATATGTAAGTAATTATTTTTTGGTTGCCTGCCAGTTACTTGTTTTTGAGCCGGAAGTCAGAGTGCCCGACATCATATTATTTTGTATTACACGACCATTGTATGTCTCTCCGTCTATCCGGAAAGTGATCTCATCCCCATTGAGCCTACCGTCCTTAATTATTGATGTTCCTCTGCTTGTTATTAGTGTTCCGTAAAACATCTGAAATTCCTGATGGATATTCAGTTCTCCGGCTGGCAGTATCCAGGTACCTTCAATTTTGGCAGGTACAATCCATAAAAGAGCGGTGTTCCAGCTGTTCCAGTTCTCTTCTGTAGTAACTTCGTAATCAGGGGTCCAGTCACCCATATTAAATGTATTAGAAACTATACGTGTTCCGGGCTTCAGATCAAGAAGTTTTGGCCTTAACTTAAGATTTATATCCGGAAGAAGAAACATTGTTATTACAGTTGCTTTGGAGAGATCTGTCTCAAACAGGTCAGCCTTGATAAACGCTGCCTTTTCGCTTAAATCGGCTTTTTTCGCATTCATTTTCGAAAGCTCTACCATCTCTGGGTTATATTCAATACCTAGAGCCCTTGCACCTCTGCGAGCCGCCGCAATTACAGTCCGGCCATCACCTGATCCAAGATCGATAAGGTAGTCATTACTTGTAACTTTGGCGATATCAAGCATTTTAATAACCAGTTCGTCAGGTGTAGGTACCCAAATAACATCCTTACCAGCCTGCCCAACCTGGGGAATAAATACAGAACCCTGAGTCTGCTCCTGGGCATTGAGCCCGGAAGTAATACAGAATAAAAAGAAAGCAATCGTTGATTTGCAGAAAAATGATGATGATTTCATGATAACCCTCCCTTTCTTGATAAACCAGATTAGAATTGAAACGATTAAATTTACATAAATTAAATTATATATTTAATGAAACTATTTACATATTTTGCAATTGCTATTGAAGATGTTAATCCTGGCGATTCAATACCTATCAGATTAATAAACCCCGGATAACCTCTGCTGCTCTCCTCCATAATATAAAAGTCTCTGAGTGGCTCGCCAGGTTTCTGTATCTTTGGTCGAATACCTGCCATTTCAGGGGCAATATCATCAAATTCAAGGAACGGAAGGAACTTTTTTGCAGATCTATAGAAGGCTTCTTGTTTTGATACCGTAAGTTTATAATCATAAACATTTGATTCGAGGTATTTTACATCAGGTCCAAGTTTAACTCCTCCTCCCATGTCAACTGTGACATGAATCCCAATTCCTTCCATGTTGTGATGGGGGATAGGATATACAAGTCTGTTTATTAACCGGTTCTTTGGTGGATTTATCCTGAAATATTCACCTTTGCAAAACATTATTTTCAGGTTATCATCATATATTCCAATCATTTCAGATATTTTGTCTGAAGTAAGTCCTGCAGAATTTATTACGATTCCTGATGTGAATGTATAATTTTTTTTATCTGCATCAAGAAGGGTTATCCTGTAACCACCCTTGATTTGTTTTATACCGGTTACTTCACTGCCATAAACAACCTGGCCTCCGTTATTAATTGTATTTGTCTCATATTGCTTCATGAGAGAATGAGAGTCAACTATTCCAGTCGATGGAGAATACAGTGCTTTCAATGCAAAAATGTTTGGCTCCTTCTCAGCTATCTGTTCGGGCCCATAAACTTCAAGGTCGTCTACACTGTTTTTCAGTGCAGTTAGCTTTATTCCTTCAATTACTGATATTTCTTCTTCACAGGTAGCTACAATAAGCTTACCACATTTTTTATATGGAACATCATATTTCCGACAGAAGTCATAGAGGAGGTTTTTTCCTTCAACACAAAGTCTGGCTTTCAGGCTGTCTTTAGTATAGTAGATCCCGGCATGTATCACTTCACTGTTCCTGCTGCTTGTCTCCTGTCCGAATGAGGAATGTTTTTCAATCATAAATACATTTGAATTTTTTTCTGAAACCTCCTGGGCAATGGCGAGTCCGACTACTCCGGCCCCGATTATAGTTATATCTGCATCCATTGTTACTCCTTTATTAATCATTTTAACCTGAATAGAGAAGTTAAAATTGTCAAAAATAAGTTAAAAAGAATATACGGCAATACCTGTGTGAGCTCCTTGTGAGTTTTTATTTCTGACAATATTATTAGATCTGCTTTTCGAAATTCTTACTGAGACTGACAGACACTCAGATTAATTAAGTAAACCTGTGGCACTAATTTCCGGTAAAGTCTTTTATTTCAAATCAATTCTCTGCTATTCTTTGGTACCTTTGCGCAATTTTTTTGGATACTGGGACTTTGCCTTGCCCGTGCTTGTCTGCCATTCCTGCAGAAAGGATTATGAGAAAGATGGTAAATTAATCGTTGTGATAAATATGTTGGAGATCGATACCGTTCATTTGAAAAATCAGGTATTTGTTCCAGGTTGAGAAGTCTTTCATCAGGTTATATTTATCCCATTTTTACCGCTATTCAGCAAGTATAAAAAAGAGATAATGCCCCGATAAGCCGTTGAGTGTCAGTTATCGGTGGCATTCAGTCCATACCGGCAATAGGCCATAAGCTATTGTAAGATGGAACAGTACGATATGTCTGGGTGGATAATCCGGTGCAGTTATCTTTTATATACTATTATTCTCTGTGATGCCATTTGTATTCCTCCTGATAAGGTTATTAACGTATATATACCCGATCGGAGATTTATTGGAAACCGCACATTAGTAACACCTTTGCTCAACCATTTTTCAAAACAAAGCTTACCTGACATATCGAAGATTCTGATAATCTGGGGTGTCACTGCGGCAGATTCGCCTGTTGAAGAATTTGTGTAAACTAATTTAATATTAATAATATTGAATACCGGATTAGGGAAAATGGTCATATCGATTGAAGCCGGGGTCGGAATTGTTGCCGGAATAGTTATATTATTAGATGTGGATTGAGAAATAATATCTGCCACCTGAACTCCGGAAGTACTTTGTAACGGATTTGCTGCCGGCTTGGTATATGAAACAGTTATAATATCCCCCTTGGCTACTGTACTTGAAAGTGTCAATATGACCTTGGTCCCTGATATAGCAACAGAACTTACAGTTCTCGAAGCAGAATTGACCATTACCTTAAAAGCTGAAACAGCAGGAACAATATTTGCCAGAGCCAGGTTAAATGTCATTTCAAGCTTGCCAGGGTCGGCATCCTTCATGACAGAACTAAGATATGCTGGCATAGCTGCAATAACATTATTGGTTACAGGCTGGGTACTTAAAGATCCGGCTTGGCCACCTGTTGTGGTTTGTAAAGGATTTACACCTGGCTTTGTATACGCAACAGATATCACATCAGTACTAACTACCGGGCTTGAAAGGGTTAAAGAAACCTTTGTCCCTGAGATTGAGATAGAACTTATTGTTCTGACAACAGAATTTACCATTATCTTAAAAGCTGAAACTGCCGGAACAGTATTTGCCAGAGGTGAGCTATAGATCATCTCAATTATGCCGGGAGTGGCAAATTGTACCGAAGAACTGACATAAGCAGGTATAGTTGCTGTAATATTATTGGTCACCGACTGGACTGCTAATGTTGAAGCCTGGCCTCCTGCGGTTGTCTGCAATGGATTTGCAGCAGGCTTTGTATATTCTATTGTTATAACATCACCATTTATTACCGGACTTCCAAGAGTTAAAGAGACTTTTGTACCCGAGACTGCAACCTTACTGATAGTTCTTGCAACAGAATTTACCAGGACATGAAATGCTGACGCTGCAGGGGTTGTAGCGGACAGACTTAAATTATAATTCATCTCCAGTAATGTGGGGTTTGCATTTTGTATTACTGAACTAACATACACTGGTACAGCTGCACTCACGCTGTTAGTTACCGGCTTGGCACTTAAGGTTGCTGCTTGTCCTCCTGCAGTTGTCTGCAAAGGGTTTGTAGCAGGTTTTGTATATGAAACAGTTACAACATCCCCACTGATTACGGAGCTGGCAAGTTTTAATGATACCTTTGTTCCTGAGACTGCTACTGAACTAACTGATCTTGCGGCCGAATTTACCAGAACATTAAAGGCAGTGGCGGGAGGAATAATATTTGCCAGACTAAGATTATAAGTCATCTCAATATTGCCAGGAGTAGCGTTTTGTATTACAGAACTGACATATACAGGAAGTGTCACGGCAGCACTTACATTATTGGTGATTGGTTTTGAACTCAGGTCTGCTGCTATTCCTCCTGAAACTGTCTGCAATGGATTTGTGGAAGGCTTAGTGTATGAAACGGTTACAACATCTCCGTTGATTACCGGGGTGGAAAGGGTTAATGAGACCTTTGTGCCTGAGACTGAGACCGAGTTGACTGTTCTTGCTGCAGAGTTAACCATGACACTAAAGGCAGAAGCAGCTGGAATAATTGCAGCCAGGGTTGCGTTATAATTCATTTCCAGCAGACCGGACGTGGCATTCTGTATTATGGAACTGACATAAACAGGGATCACCGGACTTGTGGAAGTGGTAGAAGACTCAAAAGCACCCATGCTTGGAGGGTTTGAATATAGTCTTTGAGATATATCTGCTGATACTGTTGGTATTGCAATTCCTACACCAATGGCAGGAGACCCTCGTTGTAATGTAAAATCATTACCGCTTACATTTGTAAATAACGGATCATCCTTTTTTGAAGTTGGTTCCCATGATGTAATAGTGCTCTGATATTTGCTGCTGCCGCCTTCTGACACCAGAAATACATCACCCGTACCTACCCTGTAATATAAATTATTGCTGTGTACTGTTGATCCCGCTGAGCTTATTATAACTGGATTGTCAGTACTCAGTGTGCCAGCATGATATATGATATTATTTTTAAATGTACAAACACCTGTTAAGTGGGAATCATCTTCATATGATCTTCCGGTTCGTGTATAAAAGGTATTGTTATAAAAATTCAATTTTGCCCCGGTATATGTCCCGTTACTGATAATCCAGATATTACCCCCGGAGGTATTGGAAGAAGAAGTATGAATAAAAATATTTGAATATGCAGTCATTGTCATTGCCTGCCCCTTTTGTACAATAACGCACCATTCATTTGTTCTGTTAACTGTAAGTTTGTTATAGCGGAAAATAACTCCGGTAGGGTAATATCCTGCAATTGGCTCATTGGATTCAAGATGGAAAGCGTCGCCTTTCCCGCTTGCTCCCTGAGTCAATGTATTGCCTTCAATTAACACATTGGTAGCTTTATTATTAATCTGCATCCCGTACCCGGTGGATTGTCCTCTTCTGCCCCAGTTGGTAAGGGTATTGTTTCTGATAACGATGTTACGGCATTCCCTTGCCTGTGCATCCCACTCATCGGTTCTTCCACCGTAAAAGGTTAACTGTTCATCATCTGCGCCATCTAAGGTACAGTTCTGGATTGTTATATTCCAAATATCGGTGTACCACGTGCCACATAAAAATCCCTGATTATATGCAGCTCCACTACCTATATTAAGAATTGAACAGCCATCAATAGTTATATCATGTTCATTGTTTTGTGCATTGCCGGATATTGCCGAGTGATATCCGATAACTATACCAAAACACTGATGATTCCCTCCATCTGCTATTATATTTTTAAATACCACATCATGACTACCGGATGTTATGAAATGAACCAAAGCATTGTTACCATCTCCCCGGTCTTTTGTATTCAGGATCTTCCCATTAGCTCCACTGCCCCATAATGAACCATCCCATGTAATAGGGCTTCCTGTGGTACCTCCATGCTTAATTACAACGCTTGTGGCCAGAGACCATGTATCACCTTTCTTCAGGGCTATAATATCTCCCGGAGCTGTTGCATGAGATTCAGCCCAGGAAAGTGTTGCCCAGGGGGCTGAAGTTGATAATCCGTTATTGGAATCAGATCCGGAGGTACTTACATAATATGTAGTAGCCTGAAGTAATGAACTTATTAAAAGGAATATTGGTATTAATATATTTTTCATTTTGCTATAATTTAAAAGTTACATTTGCACAGAAGTCAGACCTCGCTAAAAATCCATGAAAAAGCCAGTAAAGCAATTATTGCAATACACCTGTTTCAGTGGTTAAAAAAATCAAATCGGTTTAATTTTCCCCAGTAGAAAAAAATAAATAAATTTGACGAATAGCTTAAATAAATTGACCAACACATCAAAACAAACGATCAATCAACTTATTTATTACACAGAGAAAAAATATTTAATTATATTTTTCTTTAAATTCTTAGTTTTTTAGTTCTAAAAAATTAGAGTTAAGTGCATTATGTAATAGCACTGCAGATTTTTTATTTTTTGAATATTTTTCACCCGGAAAAATCAGACAACATATTTGATATTTGTCCGTTCTTAAAATCGAAAGTCAATATCTTAATCCAACATGACATTTTATAGGATGGAGTAAAAATTAAGTCCATAAAAGGTCAGATATTGTTCTTATTAATGAATGACCAGCACATTAAGAAGATTATTTGAACAACTGATGATAAAAAATTAAGACACTATGAGATTAAAAATAACTTTTATTTGTTTGCTTTTTGCGGTGATTTTCTTTTCATGCAAAAAGGATGACCTGCAAACTGACGGGATTAATGCAGGAACTGATCCTGTAGGATTAAGCTTGCTTAGTAAAGTTCTTACCGATAATCAGCCTTCATCTGAATACCTATATAATGGATCAAATTTAGTTAGTGAGGAAAAAAATAAATCGTATTTCTCGGTTAACCATTATAATGAAAAAAATCAGTTGATATGGACTGATTTTTATTCCAATTATGACCTTTTAAGTAATGTTCTTCAGGTGTATCAGGCTGCCATGAATCAGAAAACATGGGTAACTCCTGATAGTCCCAATAAAGGCGGAACTTTGAGTTATGAATATGGAGTAAACGGACAATTGAGTAAGATCACCTTTACTCCGGTATCTGGGATTTCTCATTATTCGGAGTTTACCTATGGTGACAATAACAGGATCAGCAAAGAAACAATGTATTGGGATGACACTGCAACCGGATATAATGAATATACCTACGATACTAAGGGAAATATGATTATGGAAACTCTTTACAGTTTTACATCAAATGGTGCTGCAGAGATAAACACTACTACCCAATATGAATTTGATAATCAGCAAAATCCTTTTAGATTGGTAAGCGGACTACTAACTCCGGGGATTAACACAAACCTGAATAATATTATTAAGGAGACATGCACAATTTACCTGAAATCAGTAAAAGGGTCAGATGACGTACAGACTACTGAAACTTATTATGCATATAATGACACCGGATATCCCATAAGCAAAAATGGGAATATTGAATACATATATAAATAAAATACTGTCTTTAAGGACTTCAAACTGACCCCATAAGTAGGGGTAAGCTAAAAAATAAAAGAGTTTATAAATAAAAATCAGGAACATTTCAATAATGTTCCTGATTTTTATTTTGTCGGGGTGATCTGACTCGAACAGACGACCCCTTGCACCCCATGCAAGTGCGCTAGCCAACTGCGCCACACCCCGAATAATATTTTTGACTATCAGTCTCTGACTCTTCAGACGACCCTCCCGACCCCTGGTCGGGATGCGCTAGCCAACTGCGCCACACCCCGAATAATATTTTTGACTATCAGTCTCTGACTCTTCAGACGACCCTCCCGACCCCTGGTCGGGATGCGCTAGCCAACTGCGCCACACCCCGAATAATATTTTTGACTATCAGTCTCTGACTCTTCAGACGACCCTCCCGACCCCCGGTCGGGATGCGCTAGCCAACTGCGCCACACCCCGAATAATATTTTTGACTATCAGTCTCTGACTCTTCAGACGACCCTCCCGACCCCTGGTCGGGATGCGCTAGCCAACTGCGCCACACCCCGAATAATATTTTTGACTATCAGTCTCTGACTCTTCAGACGACCCTCCCGACCCCTGGTCGGGATGCGCTAGCCAACAGCGCCACACCCCGAATAATATTTTTGACTATCAGTCTCTGACTCTTCAGACGACCCTCCCGACCCCTGGTCGGGATGCGCTAGCCAACAGCGCCACACCCCGAATAATATTTTGACTATCAGTCTCTGACTCTTCAGACGACCCTCCCGACCCCTGGTCGGGATGCGCAAGCCAACAGCGCCACACCCTGAATAATATTTTGACTATCAGTCCCTGACTCTTCAGACGACCCTCCCGACCCCTGGTCGGGATGCGCCAGCCAACAGCGCCACACCCTGAATAATATTTTGACTATCAGTCCCTGACTCTTCAGACGACCCTCCCGACCCCTGGTCGGGATGCGCCAGCCAACAGCGCCACACCCCGAATAATATTTTGACTATCAGTCCCTGACTCTTCAGACGACCCTCCCGACCCCTGGTCGGGATGCGCTAGCCAACTGCGCCACACCCCGAATAATATTTTTGACTATCAGTCCCTGACTCTTCAGACGACCCTCCCGACCCCTGGTCGGGATGCGCTAGCCAACTGCGCCACACCCCGAATAATATTTTTGACTATCAGTCTCTGACTCTTCAGACGACCCTCCCGACCCCTGGTCGGGATGCGCTAGCCAACTGCGCCACACCCCGAATAATATTTTTGACTATCAGTCTCTGACTCTTCAGACGACCCTCCCGACCCCTGGTCGGGATGCGCTATCCAACAGCGCCACACCCCGAATAATATTTTTGACTATCAGTCTCTGACTCTTCAGACGACCCTCCCGACCCCTGGTCGGGATGCGCAAGCCAACAGCGCCACACCCCGAAAATCCAATGCAAAAATAATCAACAATTCTGATTATCCAAAAAGCAATTACACTTGTTATGTTAAGAAAATGTTCAAATGTATATTCCCTTTAAGCTATCTGTAACTTTTGTCACAGAAGGAAAGTCAAAGTTGCGTATATTTGCAAAAAAAATAGCATTACAGATATGGATATTATTAAAGCAATGGATCTTCAGAAAAATAACGGTAACAAAGCGGGAATTGAAAATATAGAAAAGGTTAGATGCCTCATTGTAGGATCTGGTCCTGCCGGTTATACTGCGGCAATTTATGCTGCACGGGCAAATCTTAATCCGGTCCTTTATACTGGTCTTCAGGCAGGTGGTCAGCTTACCACAACTACCGAAGTAGAGAATTATCCTGGATACCCTGACGGAATTACCGGTCCAGCCATGATGGAAGATTTTAAAAAACAGGCTGAACGGTTCGGCGCTGATATTAGGTTCGGAATTGCAACGGCAGCTGATTTCTCTGACAGTACACATAAAGTTACAATTGACGATAATAAAATCATTGAAGCAGATGCAGTTATAATATCGACAGGTGCCACTGCGAAATATCTTGGGCTGGAGGCCGAATCCAGATATGCAGGAATGGGAGTTTCTGCCTGTGCGACATGTGACGGTTTTTTTTACAAAGGTAAAGATGTTGCAGTAGTAGGTGGCGGAGATACTGCAGCTGAAGAATCGACATACCTGGCAGGATTATGCCGTAAAGTGTACCTCATCGTGAGAAGAGATGCCCTCAGAGCGTCAAAAGTGATGAGTGAGAGGGTTATGAAGACGAAGAATATTGAGATTTTGTGGGAGCATCAGACAGTTGATCTTTTCGGAGAGAAAGGCGTTGAGGGAGCAGTACTTGTAAAAAAGAAAGGCACACCTCAGGAAGAGATGGTAAAAATCAAGATCGATGGATTTTTCCTTGCAATAGGACATACACCAAATTCGGATATTTTCAAAAAATTTATTGATACAGATAAAGTAGGATATATAAAAACTGTTCCCGGTACTTCAAAAACCAACGTTGCTGGTGTTTTTGCAGCAGGTGATGTTCAGGATCCACATTACCGTCAGGCAGTTACTGCTGCAGGTTCAGGTTGTATTGCTGCCATGGATGCAGAACGATACTTGTCAGAAAAGTAATAATTCGGCCCTCAGGTACTCTCATGGTACTCTTTGTGATTTTTAGTGGAAGTTATTATTTTTGTTGTCTGGGATTCCAGAGTGGCATCATGTTATAAATATTGATCAGAGTCAAAAGAATAACTCTGGATCAGGATTTTTTTCTAATCTGACAATTATTTTTAAAGATGAAAACTTTCAAAAAGACGTTTAAGATCAATGCTGAACCATCTGATATCTATGCTGCATTGACAAATCCATATACAATTGAGCTATGGTCCGGTTATCCGGCGCTTATGAACACGGAACCAGGCAGTGAATTTTCTTTATGGGAAGGTGATATCACAGGAAAAAACATCGAATTTGTTGAAAACAAAAAGGTTGTACAGGAGTGGTATTTTGGTGAGCAGACCGAAAAATCCATAGTAACTATCAATATTATTGCTGTCGGGGAGAATTCGCACGTAGTTGTTGAACATACCAATATTCCCGATGATGAGTTCACTGATATAGCTGAAGGATGGAGGGAATATTATTTTGGTGCAATCAAAAATTTCTTCAATCCTAATTTTTAAGATTATCATCTTGAACAGGAGTAAAGGCTTTCTGCTCGAATATGGAAAAGATGTCTTCTGAACAGGCAAGGATCAATGTCCCTATACCCTTGAAACATAGTGTATTTGCGTTTGCCTGAATTTTTTCATTCCATTTCGGGATCCACGACAGGATGTGCTGATCGATATACCTGAGAATTTCAGTTCTCATTTCACCAAGACATGCTTCATCATCCAATGCCAGGTACTTATCAATAAGTACAGTGAGAAAAAGCAGTTCAATTCCCAGGTGATCATCACTCTTTTCTCTCTTGATTTTTGATTTCCATCCGTATGAATTATAAAACTCCGTGACATTTGAGGTATGCTGAGCCGAACCTGAACCGGTATTCTTTCTGTAGAGCGATTCATATGCAGGGGCAAGGGTCACATCACTACCGTTAAAAAGCCTGGTAAAATCTTCACTGAGAATTTTTCCGCACGTGGATTTGTCTGCACATGAATCCCTGAGCTGAGATGCTGCTTTGACAAAATTTGGATTTAGACTATATACCGGAAGATTCTTCAATATGCCCTTTGTCCAGAAATCTGTAACGCATTCTTCTGAAGGTTCATACATAATCATGCTCCCCGCGAAATAGAGAAGCATATTGTATGCTTTTAACATATTATATTGTTGACTCTTAATGTCCATCACTACTGAATTGACTTTTTATATGACTTTAAGTTATAAGAACCAGAAAAGTCAGGATATAATCCATGTATTGATGAGTAAACCAATATATTGTTGATTTGTTCGTTTTTAGATAAAATTTTATGCCCGGATTATTAACACGGAACCTTGGATTATTCAATTATAACATATTCACCGGTTATCCCCCGGGCGTTAAATAAGGAGTGAGTTCTTCCGGACAGTGCCTGAGAAGGCAATTAAAAAAAAAGCTATATCCTTCCGGTACAGCTGCTTTTTATTATCAGAGAATGTCTTTATTTGTTGAAATCGGCTATCTTATCCGGATATTCATTATTATCTACCTTATTTTTAATCTCAGCGAACGATTTTACCGTATAAGCAACATCTTCAAGAGAATGAGCCGCTGTTGGTATCAGACGAAGCATTACAACATCTTTAGGTACAACAGGATAAACAACAACCGAACAGAAGATAGCATAGTTCTCTCTTAGATCGTAGATCATCTGGGTTGCCTGCGGAACCCCGCTCTTCATAAAGACAGGAGTAACAGGAGATTCCGTTTTTCCAAGATTTAGCCCCGCATCTCTTAGCCCCTTTTGTAATGCAGAAACAATTGACCATAACCTGTCTTTCAACTCAGGATGAGCCTGTATATATTCAAGTCTCTTTATAGCTCCGATTGTCATTGCCATCGGAAGCGATTTTGCATAAATCTGCGACCGTAGATTGTAACGAAGATAATTAATGACATCTTTTGTACTAGCTACAAAACCTCCGATTCCTGCCATTGATTTTGCAAACGTGGCAAAATAAATATCTATCTGGTCCTGAACTCCAAAATGTTTCCCAGTGCCGCTGCCATCTGAACCCATTGTTCCAAATCCGTGTGCATCGTCAACAAGGAAGCGGAACTGATACTTCTTTTTCAATGCGCAAATTGCATTGAGCTTACCCAGGTCACCAGCCATACCAAACACTCCTTCTGTTATAACAAGTATGCCGCCACCGGTTTCTTCTACCAGCTTGGTAGCCCTCTGCAATTGCTTTTCACAACTTTCAATATCGTTATGTGGGAATACAAACCGTTTTCCCATATGCAACCTCAAACCATCCATTATGCAGGCATGTGATTCCGAATCATACACAATAACATCGTGCCTGTCAACCAGAGCATCAATTATTGAAACCATTCCCTGGTATCCATAGTTAAGGAGATATGCATCTTCCTTCTGGGTAAACCGGGCTGCCATTTCCTCAAACTTTTCATGCATCGTGGTATGTCCCGACATCATTCTGGCGCCCATTGGATAACCAAGTCCGTATTTTGCTGCTGCTTCCGCATCGGCTTTCCTTATTTCGGGGTGATTTGCGAGTCCAAGATAGTTGTTAAGGCTCCAGGTCAAAACATCCTTGCCTTTGAATTTCATCCGCGGAGCTATTTCACCTTCCAGTTTCGGGAATGCAAAGTACCCATGCCCAACATCCTGGTATTGTCCTAAAGCACCTCTGTTCTTCTTGATCTTTTCAAATATATCCATAGTAACTACCCTTTCTAAATTTTTTCACAAATTTATTAATTAACAGGGAACCCATTATACCTATTTATACCTAATTTAATACCGTCAAATTTGAAACTATAATAAATGTATTATTATTACGTTTTTATCTACGAAATGAAAATTTTTCAGTAATTTTGCGCAACAATTTTTTTTATGAAGTTAAGATTATATATAGTCCTTTTAGTTTTAGTATTAGTTAGTTCCTGCGGCGAGTATGAAAAACTACTTAAGAGTAACGATTATGAGCTGAAAAAGGCAAAGGCAAAAGAGTATTTTGATGCCGGTCAATATGTAAAATCTTCTGAAATTCTGAGCCAGATACTTCCCCGTTACAGAGCCACTGAAGAGTCTGAAGAGCTTAACTGGATGAATGCCCAGAGCTATTACGGTATGAAGGATTACTTTATGGCCAGTAGTTATTTCAAATCATTCATCGATCAGTTCCCATTTGGCATACATGCCGAAGAGGCAAATTATATGGCAGCATTATGTGATTATAAAATATCTCCGCGACCGGAACTTGACCAGGAAAATACAAGGAACGCAATTGAAGGGTTTAATATTTTCATGACAAGGTTTCCATCAAGTACAAAGGTGCCACAGGCTAAAATATTTGTGAAGGAATTGGAAGAAAAACTCGTTGAGAAATCATACCTGAGTGCTAAACTCTACTATGAGATGAAGCAGTATAAGGCAGCCGTTGTGGCACTTAACAACAGTCTTAAGGAATATGCAAATACAAAATACAGAGAAGAAATGATGTTCCTTAAATTAAATTCTCTATTCCTCTATGCTGAGTACAGCCTGGCAAACAAACAAAAAGAGAGATATCAGGATACCCTTGATGATTATTATTCTTTTATGGAAGAATTTCCTAAAAGTCAGTATTTAAAAGAGGTAAATAGCATATTTGAGAAAACAAATAAATATCTTAAGGCAGGAATTCCTGACACCGGAGTAAATAATAAATAAATAATATATGGATTACAGAAAATCAGCAGCACCAGTAACAACTGTAACACGTAATCTGGACCTTATGACACAGGGTACGGGAAATATCTATGAGACAGTTATAGTTGTTTCCAGAAGATCAAACCAGATATCGGTGGAGATGAAGCAGGAGCTTAATAAGAAACTTGAAGAGTTCGCATCTTATAGCGATAACCTTGAGGAGGTTTTTGAAAATCGTGAGCAGATTGAAATTTCAAAATTCTACGAAAGACTCCCGAAACCAACTCTTATAGCACTGCAGGAACTTGAAGATGGCAAAATATTCTACAGAAACCCTGACAGTTCTTCTAAACAGAAGTAAAATTTTGCATTAAATGCTGAAAGGCAAACACATACTTGTGGGAGTAACCGGAGGTATTGCGGCTTATAAAACTGCAACTATCATCCGGTTATTAGTTAAGGAGGGGGCTGAGGTGAAGGTGTTAATGACGGATCGCGCAAAAGATTTCATTACCCCTCTGACCTTAGCAACATTATCGAAGAATCCGGTTCTCAGCGGCTTCTATAACAGCGAAAATGGGGACTGGAACAGCCATGTAGATCTGGGTCTTTGGGCAGATCTGTTGCTTATTGCTCCTGCTACAGCAAACTCCATTGGAAAAATGGCTAACGGAATAGCTGATAACTTATTGCTCACTACTTATCTGTCAGCACGTTGCCCCGTTTTTGTTGCCCCGTCAATGGACGTTGATATGCTAAACCACCAGTCGACAATTATCAATATTGAGACTCTGAAGGCTTTCGGAAATTCAATTCTTGATCCTGCAATCGGAGAACTTGCCAGTGGACTTTCAGGAAAAGGACGTATGGCAGAACCTGAGGATATCGTAAAGGAAATTAAGGATCACTTTGCGAAAAAAAAAACTATAAGCCTCTGACGGGGAAAAATATTCTGATAAATGCCGGACCTACCCAGGAGCCTATTGATCCGGTTCGTTTCATAAGCAACTATTCATCAGGAAAAATGGGAATTGCTCTTGCAGATGCTGCTGTAGAGTATGGTGCTCATGTCGATCTGGTTCTCGGACCAGTAAGTATTTCACCTTTAAACAATACTGTTCATATAATAAATGTTACATCAGCTGAATCAATGGCAGCCGAATGTCTGTCTCTGTTCCCTGGTTGCGATATAGCTCTTTTAGCAGCGGCAGTAGCCGATTTTACACCTGTCGAGGTAATGGAACGCAAGATAAAAAAAGGGGATAATGAATTTGTTATCAGACTAAAGTCCACTAAAGACATTGCTGAAAGCATGGGAAAAATAAAACAATCATCCCAGATATTGGCTGGCTTCGCACTGGAGACCAATGATGAAATTGAACATGCTACAGAAAAACTGATACGTAAAAATCTGGATATTATAGTTTTGAATTCACTCAGGGAAAAAGGAGCAGGATTTGGCTATGACACAAACAAGATCACAATAATTGACAGATACAATAATATTGATAAATTTGAGTTGAAATCAAAAGACGAAGCTGCTAAAGATATCCTCAATAAAATCGTATCAATGTTACCATAAATTATAAGAATGAAATTTTTGCACATCCGGATATATTGTCTCATGCTCTTACTGGCTTTAATACCGGTAATAACCAGATCCCAGGAGCTGAACTGTAATGTTCAGATCTCTGCACAGAGGATACAGGGTTCGAACCGGCAGGTCTTCGAAACCATGCAGCGCGATATTTATGACTTTATGAACAGCACTGTATGGACAAACCATGTATACAGCTATGCTGAGAGAATCGACTGTAATATTCTTATTAACCTCACCGATCAGTTGTCAGCTGATGAATTCAGGGGGACAATTCAGATACAGCTAAGCCGCCCGGTATACAATACGACCTATAATTCCACGATGCTTAATTTTATTGATAACAGCTTTCAGTTTAGGTATGTGGAATTTCAACCCCTGGAATTTGATCCTTCTGCTCACAGATCAAATCTGGTTTCCGTTCTTGCATATTACACTTACATAATACTTGGATTTGATTATGATTCTTTTTCCCTTATGGGAGGAACAGAGTACTTTCAGATGGCTGAAAAAATTGTATCAAATGCACAAAATGCTCCTGAACCCGGGTGGAAGCCATACGATGGTTCAAGAAACAGGAACAGGTACTGGCTTGTGAAGAATCTTCTCAATCAGGAGTACCAGGGTGTCAGACAGTTCGTTTATGAATATGATATTAATGGTCTCGACAGAATGGAATCAAGCCTTCCCGAAGCCAGAACCTCAATTGCTGAGAGCCTTAAACTTATTCAGGATGTTTTCAGGAGAAAACCGGATCCCTTTATGTACCTGGTTCAGATTGTAATGGACTCAAAATCTGACGAACTGATAAATATTTTTTCTGATGCGTTTCCTGAGGAAAAAAGCCGTGTGGTGCAGATACTTACAGAAATTGATCCGGCCAATAAGGCAAAATATGAAAAGATCAATTCGGCAAATCTACCATAATATAAGGTTATGCTCTTAAAACTCTTCGTTCAGAATTATGCTCTCATAAAGGAACTGGACCTTGGACTCGATAACGGACTGACCATCATTACCGGGGAAACCGGTGCAGGAAAATCAATTCTCCTTGGTGCCCTTTCGCTTATTCTGGGTACTCGTGCAGATACTACAGTACTCCTAGATAAAAACGCAAAATGCATTGTGGAAGGCACTTTCAAAATAGATGAATATGATCTTAATGATTTTTTTACATCAAATGAGATTGATTATGAGGATGTTACTACCTTAAGAAGAGAAATAAATCCTGCAGGTAAATCACGGGCCTTTATTAATGATACTCCCGTAACTGTAAACTTGCTGAAGGAACTCGGAGAAAGGCTTATAGATATTCACTCACAGCATCAGACCCTGATGCTGAATGACAACTCATTTCAGTTAAGCGTAATTGATTCATTCGCAGGTACCGCAAAACTTAAAGCAGAATACCGGATTGCCTATTCAAACTATCTGAAACTGAAAAGGGAATATACCGGGGTGAAGGAAAATGCTGCAAAAAACAGGGCGGATCTCGAGTATTATCAGTTCCAGTTTAACCAGCTGGAGGAAGCATCTCTGGTGAAAGATGAACAGGAAGAACTTGAGGCAGAACAGGAACTGCTGGGACATGCTGAAGAGATCAAACTGGCATTGAGTGGATCTTCAAATCTCTTTTCACAGGATGGTTTGTCTATTCTGGGAATGCTTCGTGAGGTCAAAATGAATCTTGCCAGAATAAAACCATTTCTGCCTGAAGCCGAAAATATGATGCATAGAACCGAATCATCATTAATAGAGCTTGACGACCTTGCCGATGAGATTGAAAAACTTGCTTCCTCAATTGAGGCTGATCCTCATAGACTTGCACTGATAAATACCCGTCTCGATAATCTATACTCACTCATACAAAAACACAGGGTAGCCAACCTGAATGAACTTCTTCTGAAAAAAGATGAGATAAGAGAGCTTATAGACTCAATTGTTTCAAGCGATGAACATCTTTCAGAGCTGGAAGAGCTTCTTGCAAATGAGATTGAAACTTTGAATATATTATCCAAAAAGATATCTGATTTAAGAATTGCCGTTTTGCCGGAAATTGAGCTGAAGATCACCGAATTGCTAAAACTGCTCGGTATGCCTAATGCTAAATTCAGAATCTCGCTTGCCCAATCACAGGATTTCAACCCGCAGGGTATCGATCATGCTGATTTTTTATTTTCAGCTAACCGTCAGATTGCACCTGAAAACCTTGCAAAAATTGCATCCGGAGGAGAATTGTCGAGGGTTATGCTTAGCCTGAAATCCTTACTATCAAAGAATAATAGTCTCCCGACAATAATATTTGATGAGATAGACTCCGGTGTATCAGGTGAAGTTGCCGATAAGGTAGGACAGATACTTTCCGGAATGGGGAAATATATGCAGGTGGTCAACATTACTCATCTTCCGCAGGTTGCTTCACGCGGAACGAAACACTACCATGTTTATAAAGATGATGTTGATGACTCAACCTTTACCAGAGTTAAATTGTTATCACGTGAGGAAAGAATTGTTGAAGTTGCCAGATTATTAAGCGGAAGCGAGGTTACCGAGACGGCAATGAATAATGCACGTGAACTTCTGAAAGCGGCGGTTAACTGATGAGTGTTGTAAGCTGTCAGCAATTTTTTTTTGAGGCTCATCAATTTCCGTTTATTCTGCAATGAAGCCAATCCTGTAAATAACTGAATCGTCTTGTGTCTGATGAGATTTTACTCCTGATTGATTTACAATATTTTAGTAACTTTGCAAAACAGAAATTAATATAAATTGAATTAACATAAAGACAATGAAAGAAGGCATATTAAAAGGGAAAAAGGGAATAATATTTGGAGCACTGAATGAAAAATCAATTGCATGGCAGGTTGCCTTGAAAGCATGGGAGCAGGGGGCAGAGCTGATGCTTACAAACTCTCCTGTTGCTCTGAGGCTGGGCAATTTGCATGATCTTGCGAAAATTACCGGTAGCAAAATTATTCCTGCAGATGCCACTAAAATGGATGATATTGAGAACCTGTTGTCTGAAAGTATGATAACATTCGGCGGAAAATTTGATTTTATCCTTCATTCCATTGGTATGTCACCCAACGTACGGAAAGATATTCCTTACGAACAGACCAGTTATGAAAACATGCTTAAGACTTTCGATATATCTGCCCTGAGCTTTCACAGGGTACTTCAGACTGCTTACAAACTTGACGCAATAAAAGAGTGGGGTTCAGTGGTTGCATTGTCGTACGTTGCTGCACAGCGAACTCTTTCAGGTTATAATGATATGGGTGATGCTAAAGCCCTTCTCGAGTCAATCGCCCGAAGTTTCGGTTATATTTATGGCCGTGACAGGAAAGTAAGGGTGAATACTGTATCACAATCACCTACAGCCACAACTGCAGGTAGTGGTATTCATGGTTTTGATTCTCTGATTGATTTCTCCGAAAGGATGTCACCCCTTGGGAATGCCTCTGCCGAGGAATGTGCCGATTATTGTGTTTCACTCTTTTCCGATCTTACCCGTAAGGTTACCATGCAGAACCTTTTTCACGATGGAGGATTTTCAAGCATGGGTATGAGCCTGAAAGCAATTGAGCAGTATCAGAAGAGTTTTGATGAGTGCGATTGCGATGAGAAGTAAATAAGTATAAAAACCTATTTTTCAAGTGGCTTGCCTTAAGGTGAGCCGCTTTTTTTATATTTGAACGCAACCTAAAATTGAAGGCATGATTAAAATTATACTCCTCGTAATCTTTTACTTCACTTTCCCGCTGTTAATTATATATATATGCAGGAGATGGTCAACTCTGAAAAAGCTGGGTTCAATTGTACTTGCATACGGTTTCGGGCTATTATTTGGCAGTATTGGTATTCTGCCACAGGGCAGTGATGCTTACAAGGTAGCCTTGCAGGGAAGAGCTTCACTTCCGGCTACCGAGATGGAGGCTCTGATGGCTTCAGGCACAATAAGTCAGAGCGATAGTTATGTGAACGCTCTAGCTTCAACTCAGGATGGTCTGATCTCAGTAATTGTCCCTCTTGCTTTTCCCCTTCTTCTGTTCTCACTTAACATACGGAGATGGCTGCGCTTTGCAAAAGATGGTTTTATCTCAATGGCTCTTGCTTTAATATCTGTAATGATTATTGTATCATCAGGCTATTTTATATTCAAAAATGTTGTGCCTGACTCCTGGAAGGTTGCCGGTATGCTGGTTGGTGTTTACTCGGGTGGAACACCCAATCTTGTTTCATTGAAAGTAGCTCTCGGAGTCGACCCCAACTTATTTGTCATGACAAGCACTTATGATATGATAGTTGGAGCTATAACAATCATATTTTTCATAACTATCGGGCCACGGTTATTCAGATCAATTTTGCCTCCCTTTAAACAGGTTGAAGGATCAAATGGTACTGACGAGGCAATTGCTGAAGCAGAAAGCTTTGAAGATTATTCAGGAATGTTCAGAGAAGGAAGGTTCATTCCTTTACTGAAAGCACTCGGCCTGGCTCTTCTGATTTTTATCATATCTTTCGGGATAAGCCTTCTCCTTCCGAAAATTTCCCAGATGGTTGTGGTTATTCTTTCAATAACTACACTCGCGGTAATTGCCTCTTTAATAACCTGGATCAATAAAATAGAAAAAACTTTCCAGCTTGGGATGTATTTCATCCTTGTTTTCTCATTCACGGTTGCATCAATGGCAGATCTCGGTACAATTTTCAGTATTGGCTTTCTGGGACTTTTTGCCTACGTTATGTATGCATATTTTGGTTCTCTGTTGCTTCATCTTTTATTGTCAAAAATCTTCAGGGTAAATGCCGACGACTACCTTATAACAACAACAGCCTTTATCTTTTCGCCACCTTTCGTTCCTGTTGTAGCCGGAGCGCTTAAAAATAAGGATGTGATTATTACTGGAATTACTGTTGGCATTATAGGGTATATTATCGGGAATTACCTGGGTGTGGGATTAGGATATTTCCTTAAGGGATTCTGACAAGTCTTTTGCCCCCCAACCCCCCTAAAGAAGGCTAAATCTCTGAATGTTTGCCCCCCAACCCCCCCTAAAGGGGGGCTAATTCTCTATTTGTATCACAGTCTGAACTGATTATCAGAATTAGTCATCAAAAGGGGAAAGGCCGCATAGCGGACGAGTGGGCTATAAGTCTAGAACAGATAATTCAAACCGATTGAGAATCCGATGTTGCCATCCTGTGCTTTAAATGCTTTCCCGATATCAACGGCAATTACAAAATTCTGATTCATAGCCAGCATTAGACTCACCCCGGCACTCTGGTGCATCTTTTCAGCTCCGGGTCTGAAATATTCAGAAAAAGTGTCATCTGTATATATTTCACTGATCGCATTTATTCCGTAAAACCTGGTTTCTAGATCGGACGGAAGCTTAATATTTTTTGTAATCATTCCAAAATCATAAAAACCATTCAGCCCCAGGTAGCATTCCTGTTTTAAAAACGTGAAATACAATGGTTTCCAGCGAAGCTCAATATTGCCCATAAAAAAGGCATCGCCAACGACCCTGTTTCTTAATACTCCCCGCAATGTGCTGGCACCTCCAAGTCCCTCTGATGTGGCACCTGTAAGAAGAGACGTGATCACTTGTGACTGATAGAAAAATGGGACATCTCCTCCAACTGTAGCCTGATATCCCAGGCGGTAAACGAAGGAAAGATCATTCTCAATTAATGTAAAATATTGACGATGTGTAATATATAGCTTAGTAAATCCCCAGTCATTACCCATGAATTTTGGAGCTGTTTCTATTCCGATTTCCGTCCAGAGCCCCTTCATTGGATTGGGCCTGTTATCACGGCTGTCATACATAAGGCCCGCCTTAAGGGTATTAACCCATCCTCCATCGGCCTCATTAGGTGTGATAATTCCAAGCTCCTTATATATCTCAAAAAGACCAGGCTTTTCAGTAACAGATGGTAGCTGATCATCAGCATCCTTCCCCTTGTTAAGTTTATCAATATTTACGGAACCGGTTATAAATTTCTGGAAAGCAAAACCTGCACTCCATTTTATATGTTCTCCCGATAGTTTCCCCTGAAAATCATTTTTGAACCTGAACTGGTTCCTTTCAAAACGGTAGAACATTCTGGTCCTGTAGTAAGGATTAGATAAATCATCATCAACCCAGATTTTATTATATACAGATTCGTATCCATTAAAACCATAAAACTGATAAGCTTTGTCAGGAAGATAACTGAGATCACTTGTCATGTGCACTCCGGGAATCAGATGATTTGATTCGTACATAAACCTGAAAATACCGCTACCCTTTGTGAAATGAGATACTTCGGTATAAGTGTGATCAAAATAATCAGGATATTTGCTTCCATCGCCATAATTAAAAAATTCCACAAGGGCCCCGTACTGAAAACCGAGGTCGGAGTCAAAAGTTATTGCAGGAAGAGCTCCACCAAATTTCCATCCGGTTTTTATCTTTTTTTCCTGTGCGGATGCTGAGATTACAAGCAATAATATAAGCAAAACTGAAATGGTCTTTTTCATAGGTTACAGGTTTGGTTCATAACGATAAAGATAAAGAAATATGGAAATAACAATCTCTTTTTTTAATATTTGCTACCTTAGACGTTAAATTATACGACTAAATGCTTACAGGATTGCTTATTGAAAATATCAGATGTCTTGTTCAGACAGAGGAAGTTTCAAAGTTTAAAGTCAGCGGCAGTGAGATGTCGGATGTGAACACCATATCCGATGCTTTTTTGTTTATTGAAAATGGATTGATAAGCGATTTCGGGGAAATGAGTGAGCTTAAATCAGGAAAAAAGCATTACCACGTTCCGGGTGTTAAAACCGTGGATGCTGCCGGAAGATTTGTTTTTCCGTCATTCTGTGATTCACATACACACCTGGTATACGCCGGCAGCCGTGAAATAGAATATTCAGATAAGATAAGGGGGTTATCATATGAGGATATAGCAAAAAAAGGCGGAGGTATTCTTAATTCTGCAAGACTTCTGCACGAAACATCGGAAGACGAGCTGTACAATCAGTCAATGACACGGATTAATGAGATAATTTCACAGGGTACAGGAGCAGTGGAGATAAAAAGCGGATATGGCCTTAATACTGAAGATGAACTGAAAATGCTCAGGGTTATAAGAAGGATAAAAGAGACCAGTCCGATTGAAGTTAAAGCAACTTTCCTGGGAGCCCATGCAATACCCGCTGAGTTTAAAAGCGACAGTATAAAATACGTTGATCTTATAATAAATGAAATGATACCTCTGGTGGCATTTGAAGAACTGGCTGATTATATTGATGTATTTTGCGATAAGGGCTTCTTTACAACTGAGGATACTGAAAAGATTTTGATGGCCGGAATGAAATATGGCCTTACTCCAAAAATTCATGCAAATGAACTGGGTTATTCAGGTGGCATTCAGACAGGGGTGAAGTATAACGCTCTTTCAGTTGATCACCTGGAATATACCGGCGATGAGGAAATCAATTTTCTGCTTGGATCGGAAACAATGCCTACCTTGCTTCCCGGAGCCTCTTTTTTCCTTGGAATGAATGATCCCCCGGCCAGAAAAATGATAGATGCGGGGTTGCCGCTGGCAATGGCTTCGGATTATAATCCCGGTTCATCACCATCCGGTAACATGAAACTTATAATGTCACTTGGATGCATAAGACTGAAAATGCTTCCGGAAGAGGTGATAAATGCTGTGACAATAAACTCGGCATATGCCATGGGATTATCCGAAACACATGGATCAATAGCCAGGGGAAAGGTAGCTAATGTATTTGTTACCAAAGTTATACCATCATATGAGTTTTTGCCATACGCCTTTGGTAGTAACCTTATTGAAACTGTAATACTGAGAGGGCGAGTTATTAATTAACCACTTATCACCCTTGAAGGGGGGCTAATATGGTAGTATTGTTGGAATAATCATTATGAATACTGTAGGATCTAAATATAATATGGGATTAGGGGATGTCTAAAAAGTTGAAATAAGTACTTTGTTAATCTCTGTGTGACTCTGTGAAGTCTCTGTGAATCTCTGTGCAACAATATGTTTAGAACTTACACAAAGGACCACAGAGGTTACACAGAGTTCCACTGAGGACTTTTTCTACAGCTCCCAAAACTAAACATTCATTAGTCGTATTATGGAGAAGAAAATTATAGAATGTGTTCCGAATTTCAGTGAAGGAAGGGACATGGCAGTAATAAGACAGATTACCGGTGTTATTGAATCTGTTGAAGGGATAAAATTACTTGATGTTGATCCGGGGAAAGATACAAACAGAACAGTCGTAACCTTTGTCGGAAGTCCGGAGGCTGTATCTGAAGCGGCATTCCTGGCTGTAAAAAAAGCTTCTGAAGTAATTGATATGTCGAAGCATCATGGTGAGCATCCGCGAATGGGTGCAACAGATGTATGTCCTTTTGTTCCGGTTTCAGGTATCACTATGGAGGAAACTGTTAAATGTGCCCGTCAGGTTGCCGAAAGGATCGGGATCGAACTGGGTATACCTGTTTATTGCTATGAAAATGCCGCCTTCAGTGAAAAAAGGAGAAATCTGGCCAACTGCCGTTCGGGTGAATATGAAGGACTTAAGGAAAAACTGGCTGATAATGAATGGAAACCCGATTTCGGACCTGCAGTATTCAATAAAAGATCGGGTGCTACGGCAGTCGGGGCAAGGGACTTTCTGGTCGCATTCAATGTAAATCTGAATACCACATCAACAAGAAGGGCAAATGCCGTTGCTTTTGACGTACGCGAAAAGGGAAGGAATATCAGGAATGAAAAGGGAGAAGATATAAGTGTACCAGGTACACTTAAAAATGTAAAGGCTATCAGCTGGTATATTGAGGAATACGGAATTGCTCAGATATCAATGAATCTGACAAATATCTCGGTCACACCTGTTCATATTGCTTTTGATGAAGTCTGCCGCAAAGCAGAAGCTCGGGGTTTAAGGGTTACAGGTTCTGAACTGGTAGGACTAATACCGCTTAAATCTCTTCTCGATGCAGGCCGATATTTCCTGGCAAAGCAGCAGCGTTCAGCCGGAGTATCTGATGAAGAGCTCATAAAGATAGCAGTCAGATCGATGGGATTGAGTGATATTCATCCCTTCAGGCCTGAAGAAAAGGTAATTGAATTTGTAATGGCAGAGGAAGACAAAAGAGTAAGACTGATAGATCTCAGTCTTAAAAAATTTATGGACAAGACTGCCTCAGAGTCTCCGGCACCTGGAGGAGGATCCGTTTCAGCATATATAGGTTCTCTTGGTGTGGCGCTTGGAACAATGGTTGCCAATCTGTCGGCGCACAAAAAGGGATGGGATGAAAGGTGGAAAGAGTTTTCTGACTGGGCTGAAAAAGGAAAAGCAATCCAAAACAACCTCCTGCACCTGGTTGATGAAGATACTGCAGCGTTCAACGGTATCCTGGCGGCTTTTGCTCTTCCGAAGAAGACTGATGAGGAGAAACAGGTCAGGAATATGTCTATTCAGGAGGCCACCAAAAATGCAACACTGATTCCTTTCAGAGTTATGGAGACTGCCTCTTCAGCTTATGGATTAATAAGGGAAATGGTAGAAAATGGAAATCCTAATTCAATAACTGATGCCGGAGTCGGAGCGTTGGCTCTCAGGACCTGCATCAAAGGTGCATTTCTGAATGTCAGAATAAATGCATCGGGGCTTGATGATAAAGATTTTGCTGAACAGATTATCAAAAGCGCCGGAGAGATAGAAAAAAATGCTGAAATTGAGGAGGAGACTGTCCTTGGGTATCTTGAATCCCGTCTAAAGTGAAATATATTTCATAGCATGGATTTTTTATTCTAAAGATATTTTACGTATAATCAGGAAGATACAAGGCATGCCTTATCTTTTGTTTCATCTTTTTGAGGCTACGTTTGTAGCTATAAATTTGTTTTGTGTTTCTTTTAGATATTTACGTGCCTCTTATTGGTTTCCTGTTTTCTGCGTTGCAATTCCCAAATTTTAATTTTGAGTGGATATCATTTGCTATTCCAAAAACCTGTTTGAGATTGAATTAAATTTCAATCACTTAATATAATATTCCGGTGCGCTGCACCTTTGTCATCTCCGGCAACAATTTATCTACAAATATTTTGGTGCTCCGCACCTTTTAGGCTGCACAAATAATTTATTAATATAATATTCCGGTGCGCTGCACCTTTTATCATCTCCGGCAACAATTTATCTACAAATATTATGGTGCTCCGCACCTTTTAGGCTGCACAAATAATTTATTAATATAATATTCCGGTGCGCTGCACCTTTATCATCTCCGGCAACAATATATCTACAAATATTATGGTGCTCCGCACCTTTTAGACTGCACAATAATTTATATCAATTTAAATAGAATTGTACTTCGCAACTTTTAGACTGACCAATAGATTACATCGCTGCAAATATTATGGTACTCCGTAACTTTTAATGCGGATATAAAGCAGCAGAGCTGCAAAATATTTGTAGAAATACATTTGAAACATATAACCATTGGTGCAGAGCACCGCAATATTTAATCCCAATCATGAATGTCACTAAAAAACGCAAACAGATATTCCTCTTAAAATTCAATATTGTTATTCACAAGCATTACCAAATATTCTTCTTTGAATGGGGGATTTTTGTGATGTTATTCCCGGGTTAAAATATACTTTGCCACAGTTTCAGTATGGGTGAGGGAATATGAGAATCCCTATAGCTTTTATTATCATTCAAAAGTTAATGTTATAAGTGAATTGTCAGCGGATAAATTGAGTAAAACACGAGATGTATCTGATTTTTTCAAGAAATATTATATTCACAATTCCGGAATAACAGGAACGTTATGATAATTGCATACTATCCTTTTATATATATTAATCCGGAGACTGGTATTGTTTAATAAATTGAATGGAAATTAAAGAATCCATACTTTTTTTATAGATTATAGTAAAAAAATTCAAGCATAATAATTGTCTTGTCAAATTATTAAATATATTAGCAGCGCGATTATTTACCTATTAACCTAAACTAGATTGTATGAAAAAAATCCTTTCGTTTTTTTCACTGTTGCTATTGACATGTTCCTTTGTTATGGCTCAAACAGTGCAAATTTCCGGAACTGTTACCAGTTCTGAAGATGGACTACCTTTACCTGGAGTCACAATTAGTGTAAAAGGGACTACTCTTGGAGCTTTATCAGATATAAATGGGAAATATACTCTGAACGTGCCTGTTAGTTCCAAAACCCTCGAATTTACATATGTGGGTATGAAGAAGGTTGAAATGGACATAACCGGAAAGACTGTGATTGATGTTGCCATGGAATCTAATATCCTTGCTATGAACGAAGTAATTGTTACAGGGTATGCTACCAGAGGCAAAAACGAGATTACTGGTTCCACTGTCCAGTTGTCCGGGAATACATTGAGAAACGTACCT
The DNA here is from genome assembly GCA_963760915.1 of uncultured Bacteroidales bacterium. Lineage (GTDB taxonomy): Bacteria > Bacteroidota > Bacteroidia > Bacteroidales > VadinHA17 > LD21. Next base: position 246,126 of record CAVXEU010000003.1, read on the forward strand.
GTGGTTACAGTTGATCAGGCTTTACAGGGTAAAGTTGCAGGTGTAACAATATCTGCTTCTTCCGGTACTCCAGGATCAGTACAGGACATCCGTATCCGTGGTGTGGGTTCTATTACGGGAAATAATGATCCATTAATTATTATTGATGGAGCACCGGTAGTCAATAGCAATTTTACAGGGTCTTCAGCCGTAAGTTCACTTAGTGCACTGTCTGCAATTAACAGTAATGATATTGCGAGTATTACGGTATTGAAAGATGCTTCTGCTACTGCAGCATATGGTGCCAGAGGTTCAAATGGTGTTATTGTGATAACAACCAAACAGGGCAAAACCGGTAAAACAAATTTTGACTTTACAGCAGTTACAGGCTTTCAGAATAATGCAGTAAATGGGCAGACTCCTCTTACCGGGGCTCAGAGAAAAGAATTACTGCTAGACGCCGTATATAACACTTATGGAGCCGCCAATAATTTTACCAGGGATCAGGCTTATGACTACATGGTTGCTCATAACATTGACGGAGGCCGTCTCCAGAACTGGGATGGAGTCGAGGGCAATTGGGAAGATGCAGTAAAAAATGAAAATGCTCCCGTTACCAATATTAGTCTTTCAGCAACCGGAGGTGATGATATCTCCAGCTTCTATGCATCCATTGGATATAATAAGACAGAAGCTACAGTTATTGCAAGTAGTCTTAAAAGATTAACCGGTACTCTTAATTACAACAGAAAGTTATCAAGTAAGATCAAGTTCTCAGTGAATATGAATGTGTCGAACACTTTTCAGAATGCTTACCTTGAACAATCGGCATATTTTGCAAACCCAAACCTTACGAAATACTTTATGAGTCCATGGTTAAATCCTTATAATGCTGATGGCACTCTCAACCTCAATCTGGGAAGCCTTTTCAATCCGATCTACCTGGCACAGCATGACCTTACGACAAATGATCTAACACGCGGTCTTGTGGGCTCTTCGCTGGACTGGGAAATTATAAAGAATCTGAAATTCAGGACCTTTGTTAGTCTGGATTATAACATTACCAATTACAAAACCTACAGGAACAGGGTACACGGTGATTCAAAAGATGAAAAAGGTAGCGCTGAAGCTTCCACAGAAAGGAATTTTAACCAGGTTTTTCAAAACTCACTGGACTATAGTTTTAAGTTAAACGATCATAATTTTGCACTTAAAGCTCTCATTGAGTATCAGAAGAACAAAAACGGGTACCTCTATGGTTATGGTGAAAACTTCCCCACTGACGGGCTTACAAACATTGCCAGTGCCGGAGCAAACTTTGATGCTTCTTCTTCTTTCTCCGATTGGAGCAACCTTTCCTACCTTGGAATGTTTAATTATAATTTTAAAGGTAAATATATTGCAGACTTTACATTCAGAAGGGAAGGTTCTTCCTTGTTTGCACCTGATGTCAGATTTGGTAATTTCTGGTCGGTTGGTGGCGCCTGGAATATCAGTGAAGAATCTTTTGTTAAGAATATAAAAATAATAAGCAACTTAAGATTAAGAGCCTCTTATGGTTTAAGTGGAAGCAATGGTGTAGGAACTAATACCTATCAGGCATTATTATCATACGATGCAGATTATGCTAACCAGGGTGCTGTTTATCCAAGTCAGTATGGTAACAGCAGTCTTACCTGGGAAAAGAACCATACTATTGATGTTGGTACCGACTTTGGTTTCCTGAATAACAGGATTAACGGTTCATTTGCTTATTTCAGCAAGAAAACCTATGATCTTTTGCAGAATGTTCCGATTACAAGAACATCGGGGCATACTAGCATCACTCAGAATATAGGAACTGTTGTTAATAAGGGTATAGAAATTGTACTTGATTTCGCTGTTATTAAAACCCAGGATCTGACCTGGAATGTTACTGCAAACTTCGCTACAGTTCATAACGAAGTTATTGCACTTGCTAAGGATGCAACCGGGAAGGATATTGATATTACAGCAGGAGACAGAAAAGTTGCTGTTGGTCATCCTATCTACGCATGGTATACCAGAAAATATGCCGGTGTTAATCCTGATAACGGACTTCCTCAGTGGTATCTCAACAGTAAAGATGGAGAAGTTACAAATAACTACTATGATCCGGCTCTTACACTCGATTTCCAGGGTGGAAGCGCTTTACCGACATTCTCAAGCGGATTTGGAACACATATTGATTATAAAGGCATATATTTCGATGCTAACTTCTTCTATGCAGGCGGGCATAAGGTATTTGAAGACTGGTCATTCTATACTCACCATGCCGGTAGCTATACTCTGTTGAATTACAACGGAGTAGAAGAATTGGTTGACAGCTGGAAAAATCCCGGTGATGTAACTGATGTTCCGAAAATGGTTATAGGCTCTACTGCAAATAATGCATCAAGATCTTCAACCAGATTCCTGTATGAAGGAGATTATGTCAGGTTAAAAGACGTTGTTCTTGGTTACTCTTTTCCAAGTTCTCTGGAGAGAAGAATTGGATTTAATGACATTTCAGTTTTTGTCCGCGGGACAAACATCTGGACATGGGTGAAGGATAAAAGATTGAAATATGACCCTGAGGTAAGGGCTGACGGTTATACCAGACTGACTACACCTCCTGTCAAATCGATCGTGTTTGGTTTAAACGTAAAATTCTAAAAACATGAGAAAAACAACTATAATACTCGTAATTGCTTTAATGGGACTCTTCATTTCATGCAATAAAGATACGTTGGATCCCACTTTGGCACAGTCAAAGGCTGTTGAAACAAGTATACGAACAGTGGAAGATCTTCAGGGTCTGTTATTGGGAACATATAACAGAATGACTTCAAGTACTTACTACGGACGCGATTACATAATCTTTGGTGAGGTAAGATCAGATAATACATTCTCGAATGGTAATTCAGGCAGGTTTGTTACCGTAGCTGCAATGACACTGGGTAATAACGAAGCTTATGTAACCGATACATGGTCTCAGATATATGCTGTAATCGCATCTGCCAATATTATTATTAATGCAGCAGACATTTCCGGAGACGAAGCAACCTTGAATCACATTAAAGGTCAGGCCTACGCCTTAAGGGCTCTTGCTCATTTTGATCTGTTGAGATTATATGGTCAACAGGACGTTATCGGAGGTGATCCAAACCTGGGCGTGCCTTATATTAAGGAGTATAAAAGTCCAGACTTGCTTCCATTCAGAAATACGGTTGCTGAGGACAAGCAGTTTATTAATGATGACCTGACTCAGGCTCTTTCGCTGATGTCAGCATCTTTGAATGATGTTTCTGCGCAATTTATAACAACCTATGCTGTGAATGCTATTCAGGCAAGAGTTGCTGTGTATTTCAAAGAATGGAATACGGCTAAGATCGCATGTGAAGCTGTAATAGGCTCTGGCGAATACCAGATCATTCCCGCCGCTTCATTCTCCAGCATCTGGAATACTGACAGCCCTGTAAATTCAATATTCGAACTGGCATTCAGCAGTACAGACAATGCTAACATTAATGGCTTACAATATATCTACAGAGGATCATCTTATGGTGATATTCAGGTACTTGATGATCTGGCTAATCAATTTGAACCCAATGATGTAAGGGGCACTATTGATGGTATGATAGGCTATGAAGGTACCAAACTCAGGAATCTGGGAAAATATCCTTCTATAGACTACTCTGATGATGTTTTTATTTTAAGATATGAAGAGGTAATCCTTAACTATGCTGAAGCATTATTTGAACTGGGTGATCCTAATGCTCTTACAAATCTTAACCTGATACCTGCAAATAGAAATGCAACGCCTTATGCAACAATCAGTAAAGATAATATCCTGCTTGAGAGAAGAAAAGAACTGTGTTTTGAAGGGTTCAGATTTTATGATCTGGCTCGTACCGGAAGGAGTATTCCTCTGGTAAGCCCGTTCCAGCAGACTCACGGAGGACCAGCTTATGGCGATTATAAATATGCCTTCCCGATACCGAGGGTTGAACTTAATGCTAACTCGAATATGGTTCAGAATTACGGATACAGCTCAACTAAGTAATCTTAGATAAGTTTTCGGAAAGTGTGCTTCAATTCGCTCACAATCTGGTTATTCTGAATATTAAACAAAAAAGGCTGTCTCGAAAGAGCAGCCTTTTTTGTTGCAGGATGCAGGCTGCAAGGTAAAGGTTAAATGTCTCACCATGCAACCTAAACTCTTTTCATTATTAGATAATTCTTCTTATTGTTCTGAGTTTATGAGAATAGCCTCCAATCTCCGGTTTAAAGATCCCCTGGTGATCAATTGAATCAATCCTCACCCTCCCGGATGCATGAATAACTAATCCCTGCGAAATGATCATTCCGACATGAGATATCTTACCCCTCTCATTATCGAAAAATACCAGATCGCCAGGAGCGGTCTCATCTATAAAATCAATATTTTTACCAGTCTCAGCCTGTTGCCAGCTGTTGCGGGGGATAGCGATCCCCTTTATCTTATATGCCAGCTGGGTCAGACCAGAACAATCAATTCCGGAGGGTATGCGTCCTCCCCATATGTATGGACTGTTTATGAATTTCTGTGCTATTTCCGAAGGTGCATCCCTGGTTGATACATATCTGGTATCAAATTCACTGCAGGCTGAATAGATATTTTTGCCGATAAAGAACCTTTTATTTTCAAAATCAGGATTAAATAACTCACAGCCGGCTTCGAGAACCATTTTTGTCTTGTCATTTTTAAAACAAAGCAGGGATTTGTTAAGAACATAACTGGCAGAATTATCCTCATAAGCTGAATACTGGATATGATCCATATCTATCCACCCCTGGAATTTGTCAAACAAAGTCTCTATTTTCAACCAGGTGCCGGCTTTTTCCACAACCGTATATTTCTCGCCAAATAGTATCTGACTTAACATTTCCGATTTATGCGAGGGGCCATATCGCAACGGAACAAAAACATTTTCGCAGATATAGATTTCCATCATTTATTTTTCTTCAAAATTAATAAATATACATGATTTCTGAGCACCCTCTATAACTTGTTTAATCTATGTATGTTCCGAATGATATTTGACAAGGAATTACCATAATATTGGCTGATTTTAATGATTTGGTAAAAATTAACCTAATTTTGCAATTGATATACAGGTTTATCAAACATGTAAGCCAATGCCGGAAGTTCAGAAAGTCTGGAAACCAACAAGAAAACATATTATCAATCTTGTTTTCTTTTTACTGAGCATAATTATAGTTGTTTCTATATGGCCCCATGATATTGGCTACAGCTTTGCCAAAGTTTTGGGACGACTTATTATGGTATCATCATGCTATCTGGTTCTTTTTCTATTTCTCTCTCATTTCCGTTCCGAGATCCTGGAAGTAACCCGCAAGACATTCTTTATAATGCTCACAATTATTGCCTTCGTTGTGTTAGCCAGAATCGCCATAACTTTTCCCGAAAGAAATGCCCTTTATCTTGTACCCTTCGCCATAATACCTATTGTTATAAGAACCTTTTATGATGCCCGTCTTGCACTGTTTATTCTGCTTATAACAATTATGCTGGCAGGCTTTATTGTGCCTGATCCTTTTGTTTTTGTGTTTATGAATTTTATTTCAGGTGTGGTTGCAATATTTTCGCTGACAAATATTTACAGACGAGGCAAATTATTTTTCTCCGCGATATTGGTTGTAGTTTGCCTGATGGTAATTTACTTTGCACTAAGCATATTGCAGGAGGGATCATTTAGTGGATTCGAATACTCTGATTATAAATGGTTTATAGGGAACGGTATACTTATACTTTTAAGTTATCCCCTGATATTTACTTTTGAAAAAAGATTTTTCTTTCTCTCTGATACCACATTGCTCGAATTATCAGATATAAATCAACCTCTTTTACGAAAATTCGCGGAGGAAGCACCAGGCTCGTTTCAGCATTCGCGCCAGGTGGCTAACCTGGCGGAAGAAGCTGCTAGAGTTGTTGGTGCCAATCATCTTCTGGCTAGAACAGGATCACTGTACCACGATATTGGAAAAGTAGTCAATTCAGAATATTTTATTGAAAATCAGCCATCGGATCATAATCCTCACCTTGAACTGGATCCTCTTGAGAGTTCCAGGATTATAATCGATCATATTAATGAAGGAGTGAAGCTTGCAAGAAGCTACAAACTGCCCGTTCAGATAATTGATTTTATCAGGACACACCATGGAACAACGAAGGCTTATTTTTTTTATAAAAAGTATCTTGATAAGAATAAACCGGTAAATGGGAAAGAAAAGGAAAAAGAGTTTGATTATCCGGGGCCCAGGCCTTTTTCGAAAGAGATGGCTATTGTAATGATGGCAGATGCTGTTGAAGCTGCATCGCGGACGCTTGATAAATATACTGAGTATAATATAAGTGAACTGGTTGAGAGGATCATGTATATTCAGGAACAGGATGATCAGTTTTCCGAGGCGCCTCTGACATTTAAGGATATATCAGATATAAAGAGTGTATTTAAGAAAAGTCTCTCCAATATTTATCATTCACGTATTGTTTACCCTGAGAGGGAATAAAAGAGAGGTTACCTCATATCAATAATCTCAACTCCTTTATATTTTGCAGGTTGAAAAAGAAAGGTGTCAGGCCCGGGCTTTAGGTTCAGATTATAATCCTGAACATGGAGTGTTACAGTTACGCCATCCTTTTTCTTGTATTCGAGGCTTTTAAGATCCAACAGAGGTTTTCCAATTGTAAGACGTACTCTGATCAGATCACTTTGTAAATCTTCGGGATAAAGATCAATAACATAAGAATCTGATTTTTCATCAATAACCCTGCTCTTATAGCCTTTCTTATACATTGAAAATATAGCTGAAGGGCGATTCTGAAATGAATCATCCTTTTTATCGGCCCTGGTAATAGTTACCTCTTTTTCAGCGGGTAGATAGCTCCACGATGTTTCTCCGTTAAACCAAACAATGTTATCCGGAAGCTCAAGTTTATATTTATCCCTGCTTAAAATTATTGAACCTGAAAGAGTGTCATTAGTGTTTTCAAGCTGATCAGTGGTGACAATTGTAAACTTCATTGAAACTGATGGGGCGGCAAGAGCATTTGCAGAGAACCGGTCAAGTATACTCAATGCCTCTTTATCATTCTGAGCAAAAGAAGTAAGAGACGGAAGAAGGAATATTAAGAAGAAAGACAAAATTTGTTTCATATCCATGGTTTTACTCGAGACGCTTCAAAATCTGTTCCAAAGCTATAAAGTCGGAGCAGAGAACATCCCTTGCTTTACTTCCTTCGAACGGACCCACTACTCCGGCAGCTTCCAGCTGGTCGATAATTCTTCCCGCCCGGTTATATCCTATTGAAAGTTTTCTCTGAATGAGTGAAGTGGATCCCTGCTGATGCTGTACCACAAGTCTGGCAGCTTCATCGAACATAGGATCTCTTTTTTTAAGATCAACATCAGCAACACCTGAATCGCTGTCATCAACATATTCAGGTAAATGCATTGCATCGGCATAACCCTTCTGAGATCCTATAAAATCAGTAAGTTCTTCAATTTCCGGGGTGTCGATAAAAGCACACTGTACCCTTACGGGTTCATTTCCCGAGGATACCAGCATATCTCCCCGCCCCACTAACCTGTCTGCTCCTGTAGCATCAAGTATGGTTCTGGAATCAATTGAAGAAAATACTCTGAATGCGATCCTTGTGGGGAAATTTGCTTTAATAAATCCTGTGATAATGTTTGCAGAAGGTCTTTGAGTTGAAATGATAAGATGTATTCCTATAGCTCTTGCCAGCTGTGCCAGCCTGCCTATTGGTCCCTCTATTTCCCTTCCTGCAGTCATGATAAGGTCTGCAAATTCGTCAATGATAAGAATAATGTATGGCAGATATTTATGTCCCTTTTCCGGACTCAGTTTTCTTGATATGAATTTCTCATTATACTCCTTGATATTTCGTGACTGGGCAGCCTTAAGCAGCTCAAGCCTGTTGTCCATCTCAATGCATAATGAATTAAGTGTTTTTATAACTTTCTGAGTATCTGTAATTATAGCATCTTCTTCGTCGGGCAGCTTGGCAAGGAAATGCCTCTCAATTTTCATATAAAGAGGCAGCTCCACCCGTTTGGGATCAATAAGAACAAACTTTACCTCAGCCGGGTGTTTCTTATAAAGAATTGAAGTAATAATTGCGTTAATACCGACCGATTTCCCCTGGCCCGTTGCACCAGCCACCAGTAGATGAGGCATTTTGGTAAGGTCGACTATATATGGTTCGTTTGTAATTGTCCTGCCAAGTGCTAGTGCTAAATCAAACTTAGAATCCTGAAAAGCTTTTGAAATAATGAGTGAACGCATTGTTACCATTTCTGGCTTTTTGTTTGGTACCTCAATCCCGACGGTTCCTCTTCCCGGAATAGGAGCAATTATCCTGATTCCGAGAGCAGAAAGATTTAGTGCAATATCATCTTCCAGCGATTTGATTCTTGCCAGTCTTACACCCCGCTCAGGAACTATCTCATATAAAGTAACTGTAGGACCTACTGTTGCAGAAATGCTTTTAATGGCAATCTTATGATCGCCAAGTGTTTTGATGATATTTTCCTTGTTTTCAAATACCTCATTGTTATCGAAAGCACTTTCAGATTTATGCTCCTTCAGGATTGATACAGGGGGGAATTTATAGTGTGAAAGATCAAGACGGGGGTCATAATTTTCCATTTTCCTTTTAACTTCCTGTTCTGAAAGATTGTCATCTGTATAAGGACGGTTAATATTTATTGGAACCTCATCTTCTGAAGATACAGTATGCACTGAACTGTCAAAATCATGGATAATAGAACCTCTTGATATTACATCGGGGATAACGTCATCGTGATTATCGTGATCGGCAATAAGACTTGTGTTCTTTACAACAAACTCCACATTTCCTTTTCGTGACATCTTTTCATCCAGGTGCTCATCTCCAAAATTATCTGGATCCGTGTCTTCATCCGGATTCTCATTCTGAACTATATCATTATCCTTTGAAGGATTCTGAAACCTTAGAAAATCCGGAAATCTTAAACCAAACGATTTGGGCTTTACTCTTAAGGCAAAGACAAGGTAGGTCACGGTAATAAATGTCAGAACAATTCCGGTTCCGATCATACCCATGAACGCATTCATCCATCTTGTTAACAGGTATCCCTGAGCACCTCCTGGTCCGCTGATAAGGTACCCGTCGGCATCACCAAATATAAAACCCAGAATCAGAGAGAGTATAATTGCCGCAAAAGCAAACTTAGTGACAAGTTTAAAGAGTTTGATTTTCGGGAAATTCAGAAGATATAATCCTATAGAGCCGATTATCAGTGGAATAAAAAAAGCACCATATCCAAAACCATAACCGATAATCATTTTTGCAAGGAAATGGCCGCTTTTACCTGACCAGTTTTTTACTGCAATGTCAGGTCCGGAAACTATTTCTGAATCAGGCAGACTCTGATCGGTTTTCCACCAGAAGAGGTATGCAACGAAAGCAAACAGAAGGTATAATGCAAAACCTGTTATGAGAATTCCCAGAACAAATTTTATCCTCTCATCAATTACATGAGATTTTGATTTTGCAGAAGCTTTTGAAGGTTTTGCCCCCTTTTTACCAACCTCTTCCTTCTCTTTATTCATCTCAGATAATATTTTGTCAACACAATATCGTTTTTTAAAACGCAATCCAAAGGTAATAATTTTGAGGCTTCCACAAAAAGCAGATATTTGATTTTGTTTTAAGACGATGTTTATTTGAATACTTGTCTGGCAGAGACTTCAGATAAAGTAAATATTCTGTGGTTAACTTCTGAAATAATCGTATCAGGAGGTACAAACTTCAGGTAACCTGCATACTATAAACTTACCAGGTTATTTATAAATTTATCGATCTGATCTTTTGATACTTTTACGAATTTCTTTTTCCTGTCAAATGTCTCATCCGGAAGATCTTTTCTGAACACAGTTTCAGCTTTAAAATTAAGTTCAGTAGGACCCATGATAAAGAAAAAACTCATAAGTACGCCATCAATTTGTTCGAAAGGAGTAGCTGCATTAGGGTTCTTAACATCGATCTCATTGGTATACCATATCTCGTAAACCTTTTCTTTATTATCCGAAAAAGTAACCTCAGCATTTTTACAGTTATAATTACAAATTACAGCTTTCTTTGATGTTTTTCTGATCTCAATTCTTCTCATCTCTTCAAATCCTGGATAATACTCACCAGGTTTTGCAGCATAGTAATATTTTTTGTTAAAAAAACTGTAGTATGTATCATAAATGCCTTTTTCCGGATTTGCCAGATTGATAATACCTGAATTGCCTATACCGGTCATTTCAAACAGTATTTTATCTTTTTTGAATGAAACTATAAGATTCTGAGGCAGAAACTCAACAGGCACACCAATAGTCCCTGAATAAGATATATTGTAATGTATTTCGCCCTGATTTATATATCTACTCCCTCGTTCCTTGCAGGAGTAACCTGTTATTGCCAGAATTAATGCAATAAACAACACATAGCTGAATCTCACTTATCTGATAATATTTTGAATTTCGTAAATGTAACATTTTTTTCTGATTTCAATCCTCCCCTCAGATAATTATGAGTTTATACCCGGCGTTTCTGATTAAAACCAAGGTTTTTTTATTGTCATTTCATGATATCCGATACCGTGTATTCTTTTAAAATTGGTAGCTTTGTCAACTTCTATCTCAATTCAGAATGACAATTATTAATCAACCTGATCAGGTATAAAAGGGTCAGTGATTCCGAAACAGTATGAAAAATAAACTTGCAGTTGTAGCTCTAGGTGGAAATGCACTTCTGAGAGGAGATCAGGTTGGTACAATTGATGAGCAGGAACAAAATACCACAGAGACACTTGAAAACCTGGTTTTTCTTATAAATGAAGGATATGACCTGGTTATTACTCATGGTAATGGACCACAGGTTGGGAATATCCTTATGAGGAATGATGCAGGAGAACAGTTATATAATATTGCCCAGATGCCCCTCGATATATGTGTTGCTGACTCACAGGGAGGCATTGGTTATATGATTGAGAGGATGTTCAGAAATGTTCTTAATAAACACGGGATTGATAAAAATGTTATTTGCATTGTGACACAGGTTCTGGTGGATATAAATGATCCGGCTTTCATGGATCCTCAAAAAAGGGTAGGGAGAATATACTCCAGGGAGCAGGCAGAGAATCTGTCATCGAAAAAAGGATGGATATTCAGGGAGGAGGTCAAAATTCAGGATGGATACAGACGGGCAGTACCATCACCAGTACCCTCAGGAGTAATTAATGAATCAATAATACGCGACCTTGCCGCTAAAGGTAATATAGTCATAGCTGCGGGAGGTGGTGGCGTTCCTGTTTATATTGATGAAAATAAAAATGTAAGACCGGCAGAAGCCGTAATCGATAAAGATCTTGCCTCTTCACTTCTGGCAACAGAGATCGGGGCAGACGAGTTCTATATTCTGACTGATGTTCCTTTCATTTTCATTAACTATAAAAAGCCAGATCAGGAAATAAAGGAATTTTTGAATTATGCTGATACTCTGAAATACCTGAATGAAGGTCAGTTTGCGAAGGGAAGTATGGCTCCTAAAATCCAGGCTTGTCTTAATTTTTTGAAGCAAGGCGGAAAAAAGTGTATTATAACCGAAGCATTCAAGCTTGCAGATATAAGTTATGGTTCAAAAATCACTATGGAATATGAGGATGACAGACGATAACTTCAGGCATCAGGCGTCAGGCGTCAGGCAACAGGCGTCAGGAAACTGACAACCTGAATCAGAAATATATGACGCCTCTTTTTCCCTAAGCCTGATTCCTTTAAATAGTTACCTGAATTTTATTAATTTTGAACATTCAAATATTCTAATATTAAAATTATGTCGACTGATCTTCACAACCGCCACTTTCTTAAACTGCTTGATTTTAACCAGGAGGAGATACAATATCTACTCGACCTGTCGCTGAGACTTAAAAAAGAAAAATACGAAAAAACCGAAATACAGTATCTGAAAGGAAAGAACATCGCCTTGATTTTTGAAAAAGCATCAACCCGCACCAGATGTGCCTTTGAAGTAGCTGCATATGATCAGGGGGCACATGTTACTTATCTGGGACCTACAGGATCTCAGATTGGACAGAAGGAGTCGATGAAAGATACTGCAAGGGTACTTGGCGGTATGTTTGATGGTATAGAGTATCGTGGTTATGGACAGGAGATTGTTGAAGAACTTGCAAAATATGCGGGTATTCCGGTCTGGAACGGGCTTACCAATGAGTTTCATCCGACACAGATTCTCGCCGATTTTCTTACAATGATGGAACATTCCGATAAACCTCTCAGTGAGATGTCGTTATGCTACCTAGGAGATGCCCGGTATAATATGGGTAACTCGCTTATGGTCGGGTCTGCCAAAATGGGAATCGATTTCCGGATTGCTGCACCTCAAGCTTATCAGCCATCAGCAGAACTTGTGTCGAAATGCCGTGCAATAGCCGGGAATTCCGGCGGAAAAATCACAATAACCGAAAATGTTGATATGCCGTAAAGGGTGTGGATTTTCTGTATACTGACGTATGGGTTTCGATGGGCGAGCCCGATTCTGTATGGGAAGAAAGAATAAGACAGTTAAAGCCTTTCCAGGTTAATATATCCGTGATTGAGAAGACCGGGAATCCAGAAGTGAAATTTCTTCATTGTCTGCCTGCATTTCATAACAGGGAGACAAAAGTGGGTAAAGATATATTCCTGAAATTCGGTCTTGACTGGGATGGAAGTCACTGATGATGTTTTTGAATCGAAGCACTCCATTGTTTTTGACGAAGCAGAAAACCGTCTGCATACTATTAAAGCAGTGATGGTTGCAACGCTGGGTGCCGGGTGATAGATAACTGGCGGGCACTGCAAAATATGAATATTAAAGTCATTTCAATATGAATCAGTAATCATTATTTCAGGCAATCAACTCTTTGACAAAGTAAAAAGTCATTATAAATGAAGCTGCGAGTTTAAGGCCTATCCCGGTCAGAAATCCCAGGAGACTTCCAAATCCGGCCTTAAGTGCATAACTAATATCATCCTTGAATATCATTTCGCCGACAAAGGCACCAATCAACGGTCCCATAATTATCCCGAGCGGGCCAAGAAACAAGCCAATTATCAAACCAACTGTTGCTCCCCTGGTTCCGTACTTGGATCCGCCTAATTTTCTGGTTCCCCATACCGGGACAACATAGTCCAAAACTGTAACAACCACAGCTATGACTCCAAGGGTAATTAAGGTAGTATTTGTAAAGTGACCAAATCTGGTCAGGTGAAGTAAAATCAATCCAAGAAAACTGAATGGAGGTCCGGGTAAAACTGGAACCAGACAACCGATAATTCCCAGGATCATAAGTAATATTCCTAATATAAGGAGTATATAATCAGACATTTATAAATATCCTTACAAAAAATGAACTTATAAAAAGTATTTTACTTTTTTCCCAGGTCTTCAAACTCAACATTTGTGAATTCTTCAGCAGTAATTGTGCTTTTCTCCTCCCTTAGTCCGGCATCTGATGATTGAGGAACTATTAACTCATCCTGGCTGTTATCAATATAGGACACAGCATCTTTTAATCCTTCTGAAAATTTTTCAAAATCTTCCTTGTAGAGGAAAATCTTATGCTTTTCATAAAATACCTTCCCTTCTTTGCCTAAACGTTTTTTGCTTTCAGTAATAGTAAGATAATAATCTTCTTTACGTGTAGCTTTCACATCAAAAAAATATGTTCTTTTTCCTGCGCGCACCACCTTGGTGAAAATTTCTTCCTTTACGATTTTTTCTTCATGCCCGTTTATGACTTCCTTTGTTCCGGCTTCTTCTTCCATTTCTAAGTCAGTTAATGTTAGGGTTTTGTTTTATATTGTCAAATGTAACAATTATTTTCTCAAATCAAACGGTGGATAATTAATTGTACATAATAGTTTGTTTTATAGCTGGTTGAGCATCTATTCCTGTATTATTATGAATATTAGTATGTTACATTATTAGAAGTATGTGCAATATTTATTTATACTACCTAAAATTTTGAAAAGATGTATTGAAGGTAAGGGAAAAAGAGTATTTTTGCAGCTGAAATTTGAGGTTCTTTATAAATGATAAGCAGAAGATTACTACGCATAAAAGCTTTGATGGCTCTTTATGCTTTTAACCGCAGGGAAGATGATAATCTTACCCAGGCCGAGACAGAACTTATGTTCAGCATTGGTAAGACTTATGATCTCTATCACATTTTGCTGCTGCTTGTTCTGGAAGTTGCAGATATTGCAGGAGAGAAGATCGACCAGGCTCTTCAGAAAAGAATGCCTACGTCTGAGGATCTTAATCCTCAGAGAAGGTTTATTGATAATCAGGTAATTGCCCAGCTCAGAAAAAATCTGGCATTTAAAAGTTATATCTCCTCCAAAAAACTTTCATGGGTAAACAATTCCCACATTCCGAGACTAATGTACAATAAAATGGTTTCATGGGAACTTTACTGAAGAATATATGAATGGAGAAAACTGTAATTATCAGACAGATAAAAAATTTATTATAAACCTGATTACTATTTTATTCTCAGAGTCGGAAGATATCCAGTCAAACCTTGAAGAACAAAGTATATACTGGAATGACGATATGGAGTACATAACTGCGATGATAGAAAAGACACTTAAAAAGTTCAAAGCCGATTCCGGGGAGGATACACCTCTTATGCCTCTGTTCAAAAACAATGAAGATGAAGAATTTGTCAGAATCCTTTTCAGAAAAGCTATACTTCATTCCAAAAGATGTTCTGAACTGATTGACAGAAATACTACAAACTGGGAAGTTGAGCGTATTGCTCTCATGGATATACTTGTTATGCAACTGGCTATTACTGAAATTCTTGAGTTTCCTGAAATACCTGTAAAGGTTACTCTTAATGAATACATTGAAATTGCCAAATACTATTGTACTTCAAAAAGCAGTACCTTTGTAAACGGAATTCTGGATAATATTGTAAAAGAGATCCGTGATGAAGGGCTTTTTAATAAGTCGGGAAGAGGTTTGGTTGGCGAAGTGTTAAAGGATGATAACTGATTGATCAATATATTTTTAGGTTTATGAGAAAGATCTTTATAACAGGTATGGTGCTCCTGTCATTTCTGGCAGCTGATTGCGGTAACAGGTCTGACTCTAAAAAGAATACTGACAGTCAGATATTGGACCGATCAGGAAATGGTACAGGTGGCATAGTTTTTAAAGAGTATGAACATGATTTCGGAAAAGTGGCTGAAGGGGAAAAGGTAGCTTTTAATTTTACTTTTGAAAATAATGGAAATGCAGATCTGGTTTTAACATCTGCAACAACTAGCTGCGGATGTACGGTGCCGAAATATGATACAAAACCGATTCCTCCGGGTGGAACCGGAAATCTGGAAGTAGTTTTTGATACTTCGGGAAGGAACGGAATGCAGACCAAAACAATTGCTGTGAAATCGAATGCCTCAACCCCGATTGTATTATTGAAAATAACCGCAGAAGTAATAACCACGCTCAATTAATAATAATTAATAAATTAAACGATGACCAATTTTGCTTATTTATTTTTGATGGGTCAACCTGCCGGAGCTACCGGTCAGAGTAACCCGCTTGTAACTTTTCTTCCGCTTATTCTGGTATTTGTAGTTTTTTATTTCTTTATGATCAGACCCCAGATGAAAAAGCAGAAAGAGATGACCAGTTACAGGAGTTCTCTGAAAAGAGGAGATAAAGTTATAACTACCGGCGGTCTCTACGGAAAAGTATACGAAGTGAAGGATAATTATGTTACAATTGATGTTGGCGGCGACATCAAACTGAAAGTAGACAAAAACGCTCTTCTTAAGGATCCGTCTGCAGATGAATAGAATTTACTCCTTTTAATATATCTTTAGTGACCGGTAAAAATGACATATCAGCAGGGCTCGCAAAGAAGACGGTCCGCGGCAAAAAAAAAGATATTGTCGTTTTTACTTTCTTCCTTTTTTTGTCATTCATCTTCTGGTACCTCAACTATCTCGGAAAGGAAACTGAAGTAGGGATAAAATATCCTTTAACATATAGTAATATACCCAGGGAAAGAGAAATTATTGAAGATTCGCCGGAAAGGTTAAACCTCTATCTTAAAGGAACGGGTTATTCCATTTTGAAGCTTAAATTATCAGGGAAAAAGGAACCTGTCATAATAGATATTTCTAAAGTGAGCTACAAACGGGTTCCAGGTACCGAACAAAAGTACTATATTATAACATCAGGTCTTACAAAAAGCATTAACGTTCAGTTGAGGTCAGATTGTGAGATTTCCTACATTAAACCTGATACGATTTTTTTTACTCTGGGAAGGATAGTTTCAAAACAAAAAACCTTATCCCTGGATAAGAAGATTGTAAACGGACCAGGAGGATAATCTTTGGGTGATAAGGGCAAGTGAAAGAAATGACTAATTCAGGAATGAAACTTGGAGTGACAGGTGGAATAGGAAGTGGCAAGACTTCTGTCTGCAGGGTTTTTAATGTTCTGGGGATACCTGTCTTTTCAGCTGATACGCAGGCACGGGAAATTATGAATAATGATAAAAGTCTGACACAAAGGATCAACTCCATTGCCGGGATGGACCTCTATAGTAATGGTACCCTCGATCGTATGAAATTGGCGGATCTGATTTTTAATGATTACGCAATTCTTGCAAAAATAAATTCCCTTGTTCATCCTCTTGTTTTTGAGCTATTTAAAAAATGGGAGATGCAACAGGACTCTCCCTATGTTATAATGGAAGCTGCAATACTTTTTGAAAGCGGCGCATCAAAACTTGTGGACAAAATTGTTACTGTAGTTGCTCCCATAGAGGAAAGGGTTGACCGGGTTGTTCGCAGGAACAATCTGACCAGGAACCAGGTTCTGGAAAGGATACGAAACCAGATTGACGATGAAGCCAGGATAAAACAATCTGATTATGTAATCAGGAATTCAGAAAATGATATGATTATTCCGGCAATCCTGGAAATTCATAAAGACATATTAAACAATTTAAATATAGATATCTGATTATGGGAATTTTCGGGAAGTGGCTGGGTGGTGGACTTGGTTTTGTTATGGGTGGTCCTATCGGAGGTCTTCTGGGCTTTCTTGTCGGTTCAATGATTGATAGTTCAACAGAGGAGGCTCAAAGTTATACAACCAGAAGTGTTGGTACTACCAGGGGCGACTTCGGGATGAGTCTTCTCGTCCTGGTTGCTGCCGTTATGAAGGCAGACGGAAAAATTGTTAAATCCGAGCTGGACTATGTGAAACGATTTTTTGTCAGCCAGTTTGGCCAGGAATCAGCAAAACAGGCACTGCTGATGCTTAAGGACATCCTCAGGCAGGAAATTCCGGTTAGAGATGTATGTCTGCAAATCAGGGGTAATATGGATTATTCATCCAGACTGCAATTGCTTCACCTTTTATTTAATATTTCACTTGCCGATACAACCATTCATACTTCGGAGCTGGAGATTATTGAAAAAATTTCAACATTCCTGGGAGTTGCTTCAAATGATTTTCTTTCAATTAAGAATATGTTCATTCCTGAAACAGACTCTTCATATAAAATTCTTGAAATAGATCCCACTTCATCAAATGATGAGGTAAAAAAGGCTTTCAGGAAAATGGCAATGAAGTATCATCCTGATAAGGTCAGCCACCTTGGTGATGATTTCAGAAAATCAGCAGATGAAAAATTCAAGAAAGTCAATGAAGCTTATGACAAGATAAAAAAGGAAAGAAATATTGTCTGACCGGTTTAAAGTGAAAAAATATCAATAATAAATCCAGGATTACAATACAAGAATTAAATTTGTACACTAAACAGAAACAAAATGATTTTAAAAGATATTCTGGCAATCTCAGGTGAACCCGGACTTTTTAAGTTTATTGCCCAGGGGAAAAATGCAATAATTGTTGAACATCTGGAGACTAAAAGGAGAAGCACAGCCCATAGCTCAGCTAAGGTAAGCTCTCTTGAGGACATCGCAATTTTTACAGAAAAGGAGGATATGCCTCTCGGAAAAGTTTTTGACCTGATCTTCGAAAAAGAAGCCGGAGGTCCGGCTATTGATCCAAAGGCTGATCCTGAAAAACTTAAGACATGGTTTGAAGGAGTAATTCCGGAATACTCAAAAGATAAAGTATATATAAGCGATATAAAAAAGGTAGCTCTGTGGTATAATCTCCTGAATAAACTTAACCTTCTGGTAAAGGAAGAGGTTGAGACCATATCAGAGAATGAACAGCAAGCTTCTGCACAGAATGAAGTAACTTCGGTTACTGAAAAAAAGGAGAAGGTTGCTAAGCCCGGGGCCAAGCCAAAGCCAAAGCCAAAGCCAAAGCCAAAGCCAAAGCCAAAAGCTGACTGAATCCACTCTGATAATCTGACAAATATGAACTTTGGTGGAGATGAGGTGGTTTATAATTATTCAGAATCAGGCATAATTATTTTACCGGTACCTTACGACGAGACAAGCACCTGGATGCGGGGAGCCGATAAGGGTCCGGCTGCAATTCTTGAAGCCTCTGTTAACCTTGAATTTTATGATATTGAAACCTCCTCCGAGGCTCACCTCTCTGGCATCAATACGGTTAAACCGGTTCTGGAAAAAGACTCGCCTGAAAAGCTGGTTAATGCTGTTCATGAATCAACACAGGCTATCCTTGCAGATAAGAAATTTCCGGTAGTTATAGGAGGAAACCATACTGTATCAATTGGTGCCATCAAAGCCATTTCAGAATATTTTGACGAACTTACAGTTCTGCAGCTTGATGCTCACACTGATCTGCGCCATATATATGAAGGATCTCAATTTAATCATGCCTGTGCAATGGCCAGAGCACGCGAATTTGCACCTGTTGTACAGGTTGGCATAAGGAGCATGTCAGCCGAAGAAGTTCCCTTCATTGACAAAGAGAGAATTTTCTATTCTCATGAACTCTATTATGATAAGGATCTATATCTTAGAGCAATTGATAAGCTCACCGGTAATGTATATATTACAATCGACCTTGATGTTTTAGATCCGTCAATAATGCCTTCAACCGGAACTCCTGAACCTGGCGGACCGGACTATTTTGAACTGATCCATTTTTTACGGGATGTTATAAAAAAAAGAAATGTTGTTGGCTTTGATGTTGTTGAACTGTGCCCTTCTCAAACAAATAAATCACCGGATTTCATTGCTGCTAAAATAATATATCAGCTGTTATCTTACAGATTTGCTACATAGTATATTCCCATAAGATAGTATCCTCAACAGACACCTGATTAGTCCTCTTTGACAGACAATGGCGGGTCATCATCCTTCTTAGCCTCCTCCCAGATAACATTCATTTCATCGAGACTCATGTTATGAAGAGAGATACCTTTTTTAAGAGTCTCATTTTCAAGAAAATTAAATCTTTTTATAAACTTTCTATTAGTCTTTTCAAGAGCTGCTTCAGGGTCAATTCCATACAGTCGTGATGCATTGATAATTGAGAACAGTACATCTCCAAGTTCTGATTCTATTGATTCAGTATCATGATTATTTATCTCTTCCTTCAACTCATTTATTTCCTCCTGCACTTTATCCCAGATCTGTTCCCGTTTCTCCCAGTCAAATCCTACACCCCTGACCTTTTCCTGGATCCTGTTGGCCTTGACAATGGCTGGTAAAGACGCCGGAACACCTGAAAGAACCGGTTTATAACCTCTGTTTTCCCTTATTTTTAGTTGTTCCCAGTTTTCCTCTACCTCTGAAGCACCCTTTACCTTCACATCACCGAAAACGTGGGGATGCCTGTAAATAAGTTTTGAATTAATGCTCTCCAGAACATCTGTCATAGTGAATGATCCTTTTTCTGAACCGATTTTAGCATAAAAGACAATGTGGAGCATAAGATCACCAAGTTCGTTTTTAATCCCTTCATCATTGCCTGAAAAAATCGCCTCCGATAATTCATAGGTCTCCTCTATGGTCAGTTTCCGAAGACTTTCATTTGTCTGTTTCATATCCCAGGGGCATTCTGCTCTTAGTTTATCCATTATATCAAGCAGCCTGTTAAATTCTTTCAGACTTTTATTTTTGTCATTCATTATTTAAGTGTTTTAGAACAAGCGGTTTGGAGATGCAGGTCTGGTGGCATTATCAATACGAATAACTGAACCGGCAGTAATACTTAGCAATTCAGATACATCAGCTCCATTTATTGAAATCTCGAGCAGGTCAAGTTGATTAAATCTTGCAAGCAGATCACCCACAGCAACATCGCTGTATCTGTTTGAGATTATATCGGTATAATTCTTATTACTTTGAATTAGTATTCTGTAATCTTTATTCTCAAATACCCTGTAAAAGACCTCCCTTGTAATATTGGAAATGGCGTTTCCGTAAGAGTCAATAAATATAATACTGCCGATAATTACATCTTTATCAATTGTCGCTCTCAATGGTACTTTTTCACTCAGACTGGCAACCGATTTACCAAGATCCGAGGGTTTTTTTCCAGACATTAGCCCGGCAGCGGTTCTGGCAAATACTTCCAGTTCATCTGAAATTCCAAGGGGATCGATTATTATAACCTCGTCAGGATCTGAATTGAGAATAAGGTTGAATATTCCATTATCGGTACCAATAAAAAAGTGATCTTTTGCCCTCACTATAAGGTGTTGCTGATCTTTATGAGCCTCTGAATGGACACATATAATATGAACAGAGCCTTTAGGGTAGTGATTATATGTATTCCTTATTACAAAGGATGCATGAGCAATATTAAAAGCAGGGATCCCACCGGCGTTATCTATAATGATGGCTCCCGGGCACATACTGCTGAGCTTTCCTTTAATGATTCCATAATAGATATCATCTGGCTTCCACTCTGTTGTTAAAGTAACTACCGGCATATGAAAAAACTTATAACAAAGATAATCTTAAAAGGAAAAAATAACCTTACTTTGTAATGTACAATGACTTTTTTTATAAACTATTTATCTTGTTTTATGATCTTTTGGCAAATCATTGTTAAGATCACTAATTTTTGTGAGGTTTAATGACAGAGATTATAATATTTCTTGAGGATATTGACCCGGTTATCTTCTTTGGAACAAATAATTCGCTGCTTGATAAAATCCGCAGCTTCTTTCCTAAAATTAAGATCATGGCCAGAGGCAATGAGATCAAATGTATGGGAGAGGAGGGAGAGATAACTGTCTTTGCCGAGAAATTTAATGAGTTGATTGAATACTATCAAAAGTATCACCGTCTCGATGAACAGGATATCGAGAAATATTTCTTTGATTCTGAACATATGAAATCTGCATCGAACGGTGAATTTGAACAGGTTATAGTTTTCGGGACCAGTGGAAAACCTGTAAGAGCACGAACGGTAAACCAGTTGCAACTGGTCAATGATTATAAAACCAATGATCTTATAATAGCTGAAGGACCTGCCGGAACAGGGAAGACATATACATCTATAGCATTGGCTGTGAGGGCATTAAAAGAAAGAGAGATTAAGAAGATAGTGCTTACACGCCCTGCAGTTGAAGCCGGTGAAAGACTTGGATTCCTGCCCGGTGATATGAAGGAAAAACTTGATCCATACCTTCAGCCATTGTATGATGCTCTTCACGATATGCTGCCTTTCAAAAAACTGGAAACATGGATTGAAGACGGGACAGTACAGATTGCTCCTCTTGCTTTTATGCGGGGGCGAACATTAGAAAATGCTTTTGTTATACTTGATGAAGCTCAGAATGCAACAATAAGCCAGATTAAAATGTTTCTGACAAGGATGGGTATAAGTTCAAAATTTATAATGACCGGAGATACAACACAGATTGATCTGCCAAAGAAAAATGACTCGGGATTACTGCAGGCAATGAGAATTCTGGCCGGTATTGAAGGTATTTCAATTATAAAATTTGACGAGCGTGATATTGTAAGACATAAACTGGTAAAAAGAATAGTGAGGGCTTATGAAAATGAAGAGAATGAGGCCGATAAGCTTAAGAATATTTCATCTGAAAGATCAGGGTCTGGTAAAAAGTAATTCTGATACCGATATGATTCGCTGTTCATGTTTGTTACACTAAAATATTCTGGGCAGTCGCAGAAAACTAATGAAAAGGAATATTTAAACTAATTTTTGAATATTATGGTTAAGACAATCTTAAGTTCAAACTACAATTTCCCCGGACAGAAAAGTATCTACAAGGGAAAAGTCAGAGATGTTTATAATATAAATAATGATTATCTGTTGATGATCGTTTCAGACAGGATTTCAGCATTTGATGTAGTACTGCCTAAAGGCATACCTTATAAAGGGCAGGTATTAAACCAGATAGCAGCAAAATTTCTGGATGCCACAAGCGATATTGTTCCTAACTGGAAAATAGCTACTCCTGATCCTACTGTAACCTTTGGTCATAAATGCGAGCCCTATCCTGTTGAAATGATTGTAAGGGCTTATCTTACAGGTAGTTCATGGAGAACCTATAAATCAGGAGCCAGAGAAATATGTGGTGTTGAGATTCCTGACGGAATGAAAGAACATCAACGGTTTGATAAGCCGATTATCACACCGACAACTAAAGCTGAACAGGGAAGACACGATGAAGATATTTCACGTAATGAGATAATCAGCAGCGGACTTATTCCGGAAAATGAATATGATCTGATTGAGAAATATGCAATGGAGGTGTTTTTGAGGGGCTCTGAAATAGCGGCACAACATGGTTTGATTCTTGTAGACACCAAATATGAATTTGGTAGGAAAGATGGACGGATTTTTCTGATTGATGAAATCAATACTCCCGATTCTTCACGTTATTTCTATGCTGAAGGGTATGAGGAACGTTTTGAACAGGGACTTCCGCAAAAGCAGTTGTCAAAGGAATTTGTCAGGGAGTGGCTTATGGCAAATGGATTCCAGGGAAAAGAGGGACAGGAGGTCCCTGAAATGACTGATGATTATGTAAATGAGGTGTCTGATCGGTATATTGAACTTTTTGAAAAGATTACAGGTGAAAAGTTTTTAAGGGCAGATATTTCAAATGTCCCGGAAAGAATCGAGCAGAATTGCAGAAATTTTCTAAAAACTTTTTAGTTTTTTAAAAATGCTGCAATTATTTAAATGGCTGGTTTTTGCTGAAATTGCGTTCAGATTCAAAATGTTCTTACTTTTGTTACCGAATTAAAATAGCACTCTTTATAATGAAAATTGCAAACTGGCTAAATCCCCTGTTAGTTTTAATAACAGTTTTTGTCTTTAACAATGTGTCGGATGCACAGGTATTGGTTGAGAGATCAAAAGAAAAGGTAATTATCTCGGGTATTCCTTATTATATACACCATGTTAAGAAGGGAGAAACTGCTTACTCGATTTCAAAAGCTTATGGCATTACTGTTGAAGAGTTAATCAGAGAAAATCCTCCGGCTCTTTATGGAGTAAATGAGGGACAGGCGCTCAGAATTCCGTTTAACCTGGTCGATACTGCAAAACAGGCTGAATCAGTGCCTCCACTGAACCTTCCTCACGACAATGCCAAGTATATCTACCATATCCTTAAGCCGGGTGAAACAATCTATTCACTTTCAAAATCATATGGTGTCTCGGAAAACGAAATTATTCAAGGCAATCCGGGCATTGATATTAATAAATTATCTGTCGGTAGCGAAATAGCAATTCCAAGAAGGGAGTTTATGACAGAGAGACAGAAATTTGACAGTCAGCAGCAGAAATACATATATCACAAAGTACTGAAAGGGGAATCACTCTCCTCAATAGCTCAGCAATACGGACTAACTGTCAGAGTGTTAAGGAGGGAAAACAGGGATCTCAGATTTCCTCAGGTTGGCGATTTCGTCAGAATCCCGGTAGCAAATACGGTGGAGATTCCGGAGACTGAACCTGTACAGGCAGATACTGTACCGGCTGTTGTTGAAGAACCGGCAAGAATAGCCAGGCCACCGGGCTATACAACTGTAAAAGACCTCACAGGGTCATTGAATGTTGCCGTATTGTTACCTTTTTATCTTAAGGAGAATTCAGTCAGATTTGACATTGATTCATCAAGAATAGTTAATGGCAGAAAGATCTACAAACCAGTAAAAAAACCGGAGGACTGGATCTATAGAGAGAGTATTGATTTTATTGAAATGTATGAGGGAATTCTGATCGCTGCAGATACTCTTCGCTCATTGGGTTTAAGTATTAACCTGAATATATATGATATTAAAAGCGACACTGTTGAGGTTACCAGACTCATAATGTCAGGAAAGTTATCTTCAATGGATCTTATTATCGGTCCCGTATATTCGCATAACCTTAATATTGTCGCCGAATATGCCAGGGGGCTCGGGATACCTGTTGTATCGCCGGTTCCTTTAATAAATAACTCCGCACTTCTAAATAATCCTACTTTGTTTATGGCCAGTTCTTCACTTGAAATTGCCCAGATTGCTCTGGCAAAAAAAGTAAGTGAATACTACGATAATAATTTTGTGTTTATTCATACTGATACTGCAGGTACCGATCCGGATGTAAACAGGTTTAAGAATTTGATATTTAGAGATTTGAGTTATAAATTGCCTTATGAGGAGATTAAGTTTAAAGAATTTCCATTTTATACCAGGTCTATGTTTGGCAATGATTCCATTAACAGACTGAGTCATGCTCTTTCAGACCATTCTGATAATGTTGTAATAATTGCATCTGAAGAAGCACCCGTTATAAGTGAGGTGATTGATCAATTATACGGACTTTCAAGGAAATTCAATGTAAAAGTATTTGCTTATCCGGTAATCAGAGATATGGAAAGGCTTGACCAGAAGGAACTTTTTGATATGAATATGGTTGTATATTCTCCCTACTGGATCGATTATACAAAAAGTGATGTAATGCATTTTAATAAAGAGTTCAGGCATAAATTTCTTACCGAACCTGTTGAAAAGAGTTTTGCATGGCAGGGATATGATATCACTTATTACTTTTTGAGCGGATTGGCAATGTTTGGTAAGGAATTTCTTCAGCATCCGGAAATACATTTCCCTGACCTGCTGCAGACTGAATATGATTTTGTGCGAAAAGGTGCTGGTGACGGATTTGAGAACCAGACACTCTTTCTAATCAGATATACAAAGGATTACGAAGTAAAGCTTGTCAGGGATGATACATTTCCTCAGCAATAATAAGTGTGCCGGGTTGTTCTCCCGGATTACACAAAATAGTGTTATGTTAATAAAAATTAACAATGGGGAATAATTGCATATTTTTAATTGTCTATATGTCATAGTATGATTAAAGAATCGTACAGTACAGCTGAGGAAACCGAACTGGTTAGGGCAGCTCTGGATGGAAATAAGAATGCATTCGGAGAAATTGTTAGCCGCTACCAGAGGATGGTTGCGAGAACTGTTAAAGGGATGCTTGGAGATTCAGTTTTTGCAGAAGATATTGGACAGGAGGTGTTTATTAAACTTTTTTATTCGTTATCTGAATTCAGGGGAGAAGCAAAATTATCGACATATATTCAGAAAATTGCTGTGAACCTTACATTAAATGAGATAAAAAGAAGAAAAAGATTTTTTTCAATGTTTTCGCAAAAAGCTAACAACGAGATGTATGAATATGAAATTGCCGACCATGATACTGAAGAAAAGAAAGAGGCCTCTGAAATTGTTAATAAAGCACTATTGGCTATGGACCCGAAGTTTCGCATAATATTGACAATGAGGATGCTGCAGGGCTATTCAACAAAAGAGACTGCAGAAATACTTGATTTGCCTCTGGGGACAGTTCTTTCAAGGTTATCAAGAGCACAGGAACAAATAAAAAAAATTCTGATTAAATTGTAAAAGCCATGAATACATCAGATGTAAAAAACATGTTAGTCAGCTCCCTGGATAAGGATACTGATCCTTCCGGGTTTTATGGGAAACTTGAGGAGGAGGGAATATCTTACGATTTCAGCAAAAATTTTCACAACAGGGTTGTTGATAAATTATTTTCAGCCGGTTTAACAATCAGCCGGGAGGTGGATTTTGTAAAATATCTGAATTTTGCATTTTACAGGATTGCTCTTACGGGTGTAGCTGCAATTATTGTATTACTGATATCAATCTTTCTTATGCAGGGTTCTCTCTCCTTTAACTCATTTCTGGGATTGAATAATACTTATGATGAGAGTATTGTTTGTCTCTTAACTGGAAATTAAATAATGATGAAAGCAAAACCAATTATATTAGTTTTTATAACACTTTTAATCGGATTTGTGCTGGGCATGCTTACCTCCGCACAGATCAGATACCATAAACTAAAACCTGTCAGAGTATTCTTCTCTGAAGAGCGATTCCGAGATGGCTTTTATCAGGCAATACAACCCGATGAACAACAAAAGGCGAAGATTGATTTGATCCTTGATAAATATGCTGTAATTGTAAGTGATTTGCAGAATAATTTCCGAAAGAAACTTGATGCAACTATGAAAGAATTCAGGAAAGAACTTGATTTAAACCTTACAAAAGAACAGGCTGCCCGTTTAAAAGCAATGGATGAAAGGCGCCAGGAGATGATAAAGCAAAACAGGAGAAACTTCGATAGTGACACAACCGGAAATAATATGAGGCGTCATGCCCCTCCTGACGGAAGGCCACACCCAGATGGGGCACCCCCTCGTTAAATGCAAAATATATAATCAGCTAATCAACACTGAAAAGCAGATAATCCAAAAGTATCGGCAAATCTTCAGGATTGACACCAAGTGATATAAGCAGTGGTCTGTCTTCTGTAAAAATTGATATGAACTGCTCTTTTGACAGTTCTCCGCTTATTATGCTTTGCCTGTATAAATCAACAGCTTCTTTCTTTTTACCCTTACAAAGCAACAGGTGACCCATGTTTATCTGATCATGGGCATTTAATTTACCTTCAGACAGACGTTCATAATATTTTTCTGAATCATCAAACCGCCCCATCGCAAAATAGCAAAACGCAATAGGTCTTAATATCTTAAGATTACCCGGCTCTTTATACTCAACCTTGAAATAGTATTTTAAGGCTTGTTCGTAATCTTTAAGATCGAGATAGCAATGTGCAGCCATTATGGTGGTATGTATATTTTCAGGTTCCATATCGTAAGCCTGCAGGTAGTATTCAAGTGCCTCCTCATTTTTACCCAGACGTCTAAGGCATAAACCTATTTTCTTTATAGTCCACATCTTCCGGTCGATAAGTTCTGCTCTTCTGTAATACTTCAGCGCTTCATCATATTCGGCACGCTCCTGGTAGCAGTATGCTATTTTTTCATAAAGCTGCGCATCAGATGGCTTGTCTTTTACCTGTTTCAGGAAGAGGCTCAGAGCATCTTCATAAAAATTTTTACTGAAAAAGTAATCAGCCAGACCTGTTTCAGCATCCGTAGTTTTACATGCCATTTTAAAGAATTCCGAATTGTAAATATCCAGTTTTCCGATAAACAGATCCTCAAATTCCTTCTTGTAAGGGGAGAGTTTAAAGAACCTGTAAATATCCTGAAGATACTGGGTTACATTAGTCCTGAAATTTCTGAAAGGGTCAGTGACCGATTCGTCTTCATTCATTTGCTGCAGCCCTTCCAGCTCCATACGAAAAACCTTGAGCATCATATTTTTTTGAGCCGATGGCAGATATTTAAGGTTTAGAAGCAATGAATATTTGTCCGAGTTACAGATAAACGGTGTCTTGTATAACGCTTCAGCCAGCTCATTGGTTCCTGGTCCAAGAATCTCATCATGGTAAATCTCATCTACAGTTTCAGAATCAGGATAAAATGGTACGAACCAATTCTGGAAGTCTTTAAAGAAGTCAAAATGCTTCATGTTGGCAAAAGCAGACATGTACACATCAGCCCCTTCCATCTGCAGCTTTGTAAGCTCTTCCATTGTCTTGAATATTTCATCCGATTCGCTGAACATTTCTGACCAGTCAGGATTTTTCTCCTCAGTCATGTCATGTGGCAGAATATTATCAAGGTCGAGCTTTTCTTCTATCCTTGGTCTGAGTTTAGCAACCTGGGGCAATATTTCATCATGAAGCTTCTGTCCGAGTTTTTCTGTTTCCCTCGATCTGATTGTCTGCAAAACAATTATTCTGCAATGCTCCCTGAATATTTTGTTCTGACTCATTCTGACTATAAGACTGGTTATTTCGGGATACAGCAAAATTCTTTCATTATAATAATGCAGGTTCAGGATGAGTCCGGAAATGGCTCTCTCCATTACCTGTTCCTGTCCTGCTTCGTATATTTTAATCAGATGAAACAGTTTTTCCGGTTGCCAGGTTCTGAAGGAACTCAATGTAATGGCACTGGTAAAGATACTGGCTTCATACCATCTGAATTTCCCTGAATTCAGGATGATATTTATCAGGCTGTTTTCAGCTTCACCGTAATAATCGGTCAGCCACAGATGGTTGAATATATTTTTTATAAGTTGTTTGTGCTTCTTTGTGATTTCCGATTCAGGATCAGGATTTATCTCATTACTCAGTTTCAGCCATTCATCAAGATCCGATTTAAATATCAGGTCATCAACAGTTTCAATAAGAGTCTTGCCACTGAGCTTCATCTCTTTTTCTGCCTGCTGCTTAACCCAGTAGGTATGCCAGCCCGAATAATGTGACAATATGTCCTGTCGAACACGGTCAGAGAGTCCAAGAATTGACTGAATAAGTTTAAGGTAAATTTTATTTCTTTCCGGGTCATTTATTCCTTCAATTGTATATGTTACCATATTCCGGTAGGTCATTACAATATCTTCATATTCATCATGAAGATCACCATATGAAGAGGTAGCAATCATATCAGCCAGAATATCAAGGCTTTGCTTAATTCTTTTCTCCGATACCAGGTTGCTTAACCTTTTATGCTGCTTTATAATTTTTGCTACATCCATTTTTTTCTTTTTTAGAAATGATTTATGACAAATAATCATTTCAACCTGTAAAATTTATATAAGCAACAATCAGACCATTTCATTTATTAAGCCCGTCTTTCAAAGGTACTAAGCCAGTTCGTATACTGACATAATGAGTGAAATGAGTATAATCGTTTTTGCTCACCGAATCAAAAGTTATAACCGATACTTATATATCCTTTGATTCGTCTGAAATATTTCTCATGAACACCGTTCCCATACATAACACCAATTCTTAGTGGACCCATTATAGAGTTGTATCCGATACCGGCTCCATAACCGGTAAGCAGGGAAATTTCTTTATCGCTGTTAATCTGACTTGCAGCGAAAATGTTCGCCATTATATTTATGTGAAAATTATCGAACAGTTCTGCATCAACCTCAGTTTTTAATCCTGCCATCTTATTAACAGGGATTTCATTTGAATGAAAACCAATCATCGGAACAGACCTGTTGTTTAATGATTCAATACCACCCAGGAGATAAAAATTATTCTGTGCTGAATCAGAATCTGAATCGGTTATAAAAAGAGCATCAGCTCCAATAGAGAACGTCAGCTTGCTGCCAGGTGATGTAAAATACTGTCTGTAATTTCCATAAAAAGTGAAGAATCTGTTAAACGAAAGCCCGCTCTTATTCTCCCTGAAAACGACTTTTGAAGAATCAGTTCTGACAGTTTCTGAAAGGAGTTTTGATGTGCCGGCTTTAAAATTGAATATAATTCCTTTATCCGGGAACTGCTTACTGTCCAGAGTGTTTATCTGATAATAATAAGATGCTGATAAATAATTATATGAAAGGCTCTTAAGGTGAACATCTGAAACGTAACGCAGGATCAGGTTCATGTTCTCGTAGTTTGCGGAAACACCAACCATCTGATTAAGACCAATTCTCTGGCTGAAACCAATTCCGGGAATAAAATTTCTGCTTACAACATCTCCACGATCGCCTCGAATTTCCAGCATGGGTAGCCGCGTATTGTCGGCATAAAAATTTGCGGAAAGGCCGAATACCTGATTCCTGTCCACAAACTGAAGAAGATTAAGATTAAATCTGTAATACTGACCAATATAAGAATCCAGATTGATCACAGATCTTTGAGTGATAAGGTTTTTTACAGAAATCCCAAGTACTAAACCTGAAAGAAGAGAATTATCATAATGAACCGAGCCATAAAGCATTGCCAATGGTTTCTCGATGCAGTCGATAACGAGAATAAGTGAATCATTCCAGGGAACTATCCGGTATTTGACTTTGTCGAACCACGCCTTACCGAACAGAAGTTCAATTTTGTCACTTATCATATGTTTATCAATTTCTTCTTCAGGCCTTATGTCCATCACTCCAAGAATCTGAGAATCTGAATATCTCTTATTCCCTTGGAATTCAATCTTATTGAATGTATATGACGTTTTATCAAGGATATTCACCAAAGGTTCCTGAGTACCAATCTGGTTAAGTGAGTCTGCAAGTTTTCTGAAATAGTCTTTATAAGGCAGGGCAGCTTCATATCCTCTTTGAATAAATGAGTCCACCTTTTCAAAGGCAAATATTGGAAATTCGCTTGTTTCAGGCCTGATAATCACATCACATAGTTTTTTCTCTTCATCAAAATCATTCAGACTTCTGAACATAGCTATCTGTTTTAAAATTCCCGAAACAGACTGAAGATCATCTTCCTTATATCCTTTGAAACCGACATAAGATCCGATAAGGATATCAGCACCCATATCTATGGCTTCACTGGCTGCAAAATTTCTTATCAGCCCTCCATCAAGAAGGAGAAGAGTATCGATTTTAAGAGGTGTAAAAATAGAAGGAACAGCTGAGCTGGCTCTAATCGCATCAGGAAGATATCCTGTTTTCAGATCGACTTTTGTATATGTTATAATATCAGTAGCTACACACATGAATGGTATGGGCAACTTCGAAAAATCACTTATATCTGCTGCCGGCCAGCCATAAAAACTGAGCGTATTTTCGATCTGCTGGCCATTAATGAGGCCTGAAGGCAATATTACCTTCTTAAATGAAAGGGGCAAAGAAATTATGCTATTGTCAAAATGATCTTTTTCAATAAAAGCCACTTTGTTCTCAGGTATCTTGTTTGAGATGACAAGATCCCAGTTTATCTCGTTTAAAATCTTATGCAGACTGTCAGCAGTATAACCTAATGAATACATTCCGCCTATGATACTCCCCATACTTACTCCGGTGATATAGTCAGGACGTAATCCGGCTTCCTCCATTACTTTTATAACACCCAGATGAGCTATGCCATGTGCTCCGCCACCGCTCAGTACAAGTCCCACAGAGGGTCTTGAGGAAATTTGCTGGGCATCGATATTAAAAGGCTGGAGGAGTAATAAATAACAGATACACAAACATACTAAAAGAAATCTTCGGGAATATCTTTTAATAGAATCGGACCTGGGTTTCATACAGGGCATAATTAAATGCGGCTGAATAATAGACATGAATAAGCAAGATAGTTATTTTAAGTAAATTTGCAGAGTGAAAAACAGATTAATTTTCAATAATAGCTGGCTGCCTACAAATAAGAAGGAGGTTGAATCTAGGGGGTGGAATGAAATTGATGTTATTATTTTCAGCGGTGATGCTTATGTTGACCACCCTTCATTTGGAACAGCAGTAATCGGAAGGGTTATTGAAGATGAAGGATTCCGTGTGGCAATTGTTCCGCAGCCAAACTGGAAAGACGATTTGAGAGATTTTCGTAAACTGGGAAGGCCGAAATACTTTTTTGGAGTAACGGCAGGAAATATGGATTCGATGGTTAACCATTATACTGCTGCACGTCGACTAAGGTCTGACGATGCCTATACTCCGGGCGGAAAAGCAGGCTTCAGACCTGATTACCCGACAATAGTCTATACAAAAATTCTTAAGGAAATATATCCTGATGTACCTGTAGTAACAGGTGGCATTGAAGCCTCAATGAGAAGACTCACACACTATGACTACTGGCAGGACAAGCTGGAACCATCCATCCTGCTGTCAGGCAAGGCTGATATGTTAATATATGGAATGGCCGAACAGCCTTTGAGAGAACTTCTTAGACAACTTTCGAAAGGAGCCTCTTTTTCTTCACTTAAAACAATACCTCAGACTGCAATTATTTCAGGAAAAGATGACTCTCTTCCGGTTCAGAAAATCTGGAAGGATATTACTCTCAACTCATATGAAAATTGCCTTAAGGACAAGAATCTTTTTGCAGAGAATTTTGTAAAGTTTGAAAAGGAATCAAACCGGATGGAATCTGCCAGGCTTATCGAAAGCGCAGGGGAATACAAAGTGATAGTTAACCCTCCATATTTGCCTGTTTCAGAAGAAGATGCTGACCGTTCCTTCGATCTCCCCTATATGTACTTACCCCATCCCAGGTATAATATGAAGGGAGATATACCTGCCTATGCGATGATAAAATTTTCCGTGAATATACATCGTGGTTGTTTTGGAGGATGCAGCTTTTGTGCAATTGCAGCCCACCAGGGAAAACAGATAATAAGCAGATCGGAGAACTCAATTTTGAAGGAGATAGGGAAGATCAGGGAACTGCCGGGGTTTAAGGGATATTTGTCGGATCTGGGCGGGCCATCTGCTAATATGTACAGGATGAGAGGGATGGATATGAAGCTATGCATGGTCTGTTCCAGACCATCCTGCATATGGCCATCGGTATGCAAAAACCTGAATACCAGTCATAAAGAACTGACCGATCTGTACAGAAAAGTGGATAAGATGGAGGGGATAAAAAAATCTTTTATAAGTAGCGGTGTCCGTTATGATCTGTTGTTCACTGAATGGAATAAAAATGCAGGACGTAATGAAGGTGAGTATCTTGAGGAACTTGTTATAAATCATACATCTGGAAGACTCAAGGTAGCTCCGGAGCATACTTCACAAAAGGTTTTGACGCATATGCGGAAGCCTCCGTTTGAACTGTTTAAAAAACTTAAGAAACGATTCGATAATATACTGGCAAAGAATGGTCTGAAATATGAGATTGTTCCTTACTTCATCTCGTCGCATCCGGCATGTAACGATTCAGATATGGAGGAACTTGTAACAGAGGTAAAAAGTCTGGGCATAAAGCCTGAGCAGGTACAGGACTTTACACCGACTCCGATGACTCTTTCTACTGTTATGTACTATACCGGATTTGATCCATATACAGGGAAAAAGGTATATGTGGCCAGAAATATTGATGATAAGAGACGGCAGAAAGAATTCTTTTTCTGGTACAAAAAGGAATCCGGATTCAGACCTGATTTGGCTAAAAAAAGATCATTTGGTAACAAACTGAAATCGATTAACCACGGACCTCGCGCAGAAACAGGGAGAAGAAATACTAAATAATCTGTGATACTTCGCGACCTCCCCGGAAACTGACATGCCCCGACATGCTCCAACCGCTATTCGTATTCTTTAAGTATATTTTTAACATCATCAGGTGCTACCCTGCCGTATGTCTTATCGCCTACAAGAACGACCGGTGCCAGACCACATGCCCCGACACATCTAAGACTGGATAACGAAAACTTATTATCCTTTGTTGATTCACCTACCTGTATGCCCAGTTCTTTCTTAAACTCATCAAGTACCTTCTCAGCTCCTCTGACATAACAGGCTGTTCCAAGGCAGATACTAATAGGGTGTTTACCTTTTGGAGTCATAGTGAAGAATGAGTAGAATGTTACTACTCCATAGATTTTGGCTACAGGTACATTAAGTCCGTCAGAAATTACTTCCTGGATCTCTGCAGGCAGGTATCCGAAATGTTCCTGGCACGTGTGCAAGACATTAATAAGTTCCTGAGGATCATTATTAAAGGACTCACATACTCCGTTAATAAAGTCCACATCCTCTTTTTTTAATTCGA
Source organism: uncultured Bacteroidales bacterium (assembly GCA_963760915.1). Lineage (GTDB taxonomy): Bacteria > Bacteroidota > Bacteroidia > Bacteroidales > VadinHA17 > LD21. Next base: position 280,093 of record CAVXEU010000003.1, read on the forward strand.
TTTTTATATGCGACATAGCCGTGAATTTTATTATTAACCCATTATAAATATTAATTTTTTATGATGACCTTTTTCTGCTTATCAAAATAATGAGTATGAAGCAGGTGATGAGCCTTTTCGCTTCCAGGCTGACCAAGAAACTCGTTGTAAAGTTTAATTATGAATGGATTTTCATGTGATTTTCTGAGAGGTTTATTCTTGTCTTCCTTATATAAGGCTTTAGCTCTTGCTTTTATGATATCCGAGTTTCCATGATGTAATGGTTGTCCGCCTCCTCCTACACATCCTCCGGGGCAGGCCATAACTTCAATGGCATGGAATTGTGATTTTCCTGATCTTACGTCATCAAGGAGCTTTCTGGCATTTCCAAGACCGTGGGCAATGCCAATATTAAGAGGTAGTCCGTTAAAATCTATTGTTGCCGAACGAACACCTTCCATACCTCTTAATTCTGTAAAATCGACCTTCTCAAGTTTTTTACCTGTATAAAGTTCATAGGCTGTACGGCATGCTGCTTCAATAACTCCTCCGGTTGTACCGAAAATCACACTTGCACCGGTTGATTCGCCAAGGGGTGAATCAAACTCTTCATCAGGGAGGTTCTTAATATCGATATTTGCCTGTTTAATGAAATTTGCCAGTTCCCTGGTAGATATTGAATAATCAACATCCGGATTACCGTCAACTGAAAATTCATCTCTCTGGCATTCATATTTCTTTGCAAGACAAGGCATAACAGATACAACAACCATATCCTTCCGGTTTATTCCGATCTTATCGGCGAAATATGATTTGGCAATGGAACCAAACATCTGCTGGGGTGATTTTGCTGAAGACGGCACATCTTTAAGATCCGGAAAATAATGTTCAAAAAAGTTAACCCATCCGGGACAGCAGGATGTGAGTATAGGAATTTTTGCTGTGGCATCACCATTAAGATGTCGGGTAAGTCTGTCAAGAAGTTCTGTGCCCTCTTCCATTATTGTCAGGTCCGCAGCGAAATCTGTATCAAAAACATAATCAAATCCCAAAGCCCTCAGGGCAGCTGTCATTTTGCCAGTGACAATTGTCCCCGGAGCAAGACCGAATTCTTCCCCAAGCGCTGCACGTACTGCAGGTGCAGTTTGTACAACGACAGTCTTTGCCGGATCTGCAAGAGCTCTCAGTACGTCAGGGACATGATTTACCTCTGTCAGGGCACCTGTAGGGCATACCGCAACGCACTGGCCGCAATATGTACATGTTGAATGTTCAAGGTTCTGTTCGAATGCAGGAGCAACAGTCGCCATAAATCCTCTGTTTACTGCTGAAAGTGCTCCAACTGTTTGTACCTCATTGCACATCAATTCACACCGGCGGCACAAAATACACTTGTCAAGATCTCTTATTATAGAAGGTGAGGTGTCTTTCCTGTATGTTGATACTTCTGCATATTCTGCTCCGGGAATATCTCTTATGCCAAGTCGATGAGCCATTGCCTGTAGTTCACAGGTACCTGACTTGGAGCATACCAGACAATCTTTCGGATGGTCGGAAAGAATGAATTCCATTACGGTCCTGCGGGCATTGAGCACTCTGGTAGTATGGGTTTTCACAACCATTCCGTCTTCACATTTTGTAGAACATGTAGGTGCCAGGTTTTTTCTGCCCTGCACCTCCACAACACAGATACGGCAACCTGCTGGTTTATTCTCGATGTTCATGTCGTGCAGTTCCATATAGCACAGGGTGGGTATATCAATTCCAAGTTCCCTGGCAGCTTTGTATATTGTAGTACCCTTTGGTACGTTAATCTCTTTATTATCGATTGTAAGCTTTATAGTTTCCATTATTTCCTGATTATCTGATAAATATTGCATCAAACTTACATTTCTCTATACATGCACCACATTTGATGCAGATAGCGGGGTTTATAAGATGAATCTCTTTTCTTTCACCGGTTATTGCGTTCACAGGACAAACCCTCGCGCATGCAGTACATCCCACACAATTCTCAGGGTCAACTACATATTCCATGAGACTACGGCACTGACCGGCCGGACATTTCTTATCTGTCACATGTGCAACATATTCGTCCATGTAATTTTCCATCATGGACAGGACAGGATTAGGAGAGGTCTGTCCCAGTCCGCAAAGTGCTGTATCTTTGATTACCAGGCTCATATTCTTCAGCCTGTCCAGATCTTTGAGTGTCCCTTTTCCTTCACATATCTGACCAAGAAGTTCATGCAGACGTTTATTTCCAATTCTGCATGGAGCACATTTTCCGCATGATTCCTCTACTGTAAAGTCGAGAAAATACTTTGCCATCGATACCATACAGTCATCCTCATCTAAAACGATCATGGCTCCTGAGCCCATAATTGAACCAACTGCAATCAGGTTGTCAAAATCAATCGGTGTGTCAAGATGCTTTTCAGACAGACAACCTCCGGATGGACCTCCTGTTTGAATACCCTTGAATTTTTTACCATTTCTTATTCCGCCACCGATCTCAAAGATCACTTCTCTGAGTGTAGTTCCCATCGGTACTTCAATCAGTCCTACATTATTTATCTTACCTGCAAGAGCAAATACTTTAGTCCCTTTTGATTTTTCAGTACCGATACTGCTGAACCATTCTGATCCTTTAAGGATAATTGGTGGTATTGCAGCAAAGGTCTCGACATTATTGACGTTTGTAGGTTTACCACGATATCCTGATTCCGCGGGAAAAGGAGGTTTCACTGTAGGTTCTCCCCTCAGACCTTCCATTGAATGAATAAGGGCTGTCTCTTCGCCGCAAACAAATGCACCGGCACCGTATCGAAGTTTTATGTCAAAACTAAAACCGCTTCCGAAAATATTATCTCCAAGCAACCCATATTCCCTTGCCTGGTTTATGGCGATTTTTAATCTTTCGATGGCAAGAGGATATTCGGCACGAATATATATAAGGCCATTGGAGGCTCCGATACTATATCCGCAAATTGCCATAGCCTCAAGTACTGAGTGAGGATCGCCCTCAAGGACTGACCTGTCCATAAATGCGCCGGGGTCACCTTCATCGGCATTACATACAACATATTTCTCTTCCGACCGGCTTTTTCGGGCAAGTTCCCATTTAAGTCCGGTGGAGAAACCGGCACCACCGCGTCCTCTCTGACCAGAGTCCCTGACAGTTTTAATTACTTCTTCAGGAGTCATTTCCGCAAGAACTTTCCCAAGTGCCTGATATCCTTCGCGCGCTATATATTCATCAATATTCTCGGGATTGATAAAACCGCAGTTACGAAGGACTATTCTGAGTTGTTTTTTGAAGATACCTATATGCCTGGAATCGGAGAGAGGTTCCATGGTCACAGGATCCCTGTGTAAAAGCCTTGTGACCTTCCGGCCTTTTATCACATGTTCCTCAACAATATCCTGTGCATCTTCAGGTTTGACACCGAAATAATAAGTATTATCAGGCATTATCTTTACAATAGGACCTTTACTGCAAAGTCCAAAGCACCCTGTCATAATTACCTGAACAGAATCCATTAATCCTCTTGTCTCAAGTTCATCCCGTAAATTGCAGACAATAGCATCGCTTTCTGAGGCGTGGCAACTTGTGCCACCACATACCAGAAGATGCATGCTGTATTTTGACATAATTCTTCCTCCTTATCCTTTTAAGTCAATAGTTTGGTAATTCATAGGGATGATACCATCAACCAGCTCACCCGTTTTAATATATTTCTCAATTATCTGATCTGCTCTTTTCAGATCGACAAACCCAAATACGACAGGACTCTCACCCGGAAGGGTGACCTCAATAGTTGGTTCTGCATAACAATACCCCATACAACCGGTTTGGGTTACAACTGCTGCGACATTCCTCCTTTCGAGTTGTTCCAGGAAAAATTCCATTATGGTCTTTGCTCCTGAAGCAATGCCACAGGTTGCCATTGCAACCTTGACCTGAACAATGTTTTCAGTCTCAGCGGCCTTTATCCGGATGTCCGACCCTCTTTTTAATTCATCGCGTTTCTTTTTCAGATCCGCAAGAGATGTGATTTTTGACATGTTGTCCGTTAGTTTTAATTTTTATTTTGCTGCAATTCTTTTAATGAGTTGCTTTTTTAATTAATTAATGTACCACTTTACAGCCCGGCAGTTTTTTGTACCCTTTCCCACAATAATGAATCTGATACTTCAATTTATTTGATTATCATTTGTTTATTAAGAATTTTTAAGGTCTTTTGAGTTAAATTAACCCGCTGAAAGCTGTCATTTTTAATCTTTATGCAGCAAAGGTAGAAAATTAATTGTGAAATTATTAACAATGTTAATAAAATAACAGAAGATTTTAACAGTTCTAAATAGTAAGTGTTGATCTGATTTTGGACACAGCTGTTTTGGACTTTGCTTTTATCGTAACTGTCAAGATGCTGACAGCGGTCATTTTCTTACATTTATTACTTCCGGACCAGCTTTCCATGACGGGAAAGTACCGGATTCAGATAGCCTGTATCCTACAACAAATGCAAGCTGTGCATCTTTACGATATTAATACCTGCCGGGAATGTTCCGGATAATGTTGGTAATAGTATTTACTGCTTTTATCATTGAATTAACAGGAATGAATTCATATTTGCCATGGAAGTTATGACCTCCGGCAAAAATATTCGGGCAGGGTAGTCCCATAAAGGATATCCTTGCCCCGTCGGTACCACCTCTGATAGGTTGAATAAGTGGTTTAATGCCTGCTTCAGTCATAGCGTCAACAGCCAGTTCAATTATGTGATAATGAGGTTCAACTTTTTCCCTCATATTATAATACTGGTCCTTAATGTTTATCGTCACTCTTCCGGTGCCATATTTAAGGTTAAGAAACTCTTTTACAGAATTCAGCAATCTCTTCTTAATTTCAAACTTCTCTCTGTCATGATCTCTTATCAGGAATCTGAGTTTGCTTTCTTCAACAGTCCCTGTGAAATCCATCAGATGGAAAAAGCCTTCTTTACCGGTGGTATATTCAGGTTTTTGATCATTCGGAAGCATATTAATCAATTCATTGGCAATATTGATAGAATTGATCATCTGGTTTTTAGCAGTGCCAGGATGCACATTTCTTCCGCTGATGTTGATGGTAGCCAGAGCTGCATTAAAATTCTCAAATTCAAGCTCGCCAATCTGACCACCATCAATGGTATAAGCAAAATCTGCCCCGAATTCTTCAACATTAAACCTGTCAGCACCTCTTCCGATCTCCTCGTCAGGAGTGAAGCAGATTCTTATTCTGCCATGTTCAATACCCGGATTCTGAATAAAATATTCCACTGCAGTAACTATCTCCGCTATCCCGGCTTTATCGTCTGATCCCAGAAGCGTGGTTCCGTCAGTCGTTATAAGATCATTTCCTTTATAATATAGCAGTTCTGGAAAATCTGCAGGAGAAAGAATTATTTTTTCCTTCTCATTAAGGATAATGTCTGAACCATCATAATCCTGAATTATCCGGGGATTAACGCCATTACCACTCATATCAGGACTTGTATCCATATGGGCTATTAAACCCATTACCGGAAGAGTACTCCTGAAATTCGATTCAAGGGTGGCTGTCAGGTAGCAATTATCATCAAGTTTAACCTGCTCCAGACCTATGGAGTTCATCTCCTCTTCAAGGAGTTTTGCCAGGGTCCACTGTTTATCACTTGAAGGACATTTATCTGATTTTTCATCCGATTGAGTATCGATCTTCGCGTACCTGATTAACCTTTCTGCAACTTTTTCCATAACTGATAAAAATTGATTTATCAGTAAAAATAGCAAAAATGGTCTTTAATTCAGTATACACTAAACAGAGGATTTATAATCAATAAAATTTACCTCATTGACTGTTGAAACAAAATATCCGGCTGTTACCTGAGTACTACATTGCCAATGAGGACCCTGCCGCTTTTCCAGAATCCCCTGAAGTAAGGATCGTCGGTAATATATATAACCTCACCTGTTCCGATGTTCTCTGAACCTAAAACAAGTGTATTCTTGATTTTGTCCTTGTATTTGAATCCTGCAAATCCCGATACCGGCTCTTTGTTCAGGATATAGCCTATATTACTGCCTTTTTCAAGGAACGGATACCCGGCAGTCCTTTTCATTATAAACCACTCTTTCCCCAGGCCGAAAGCATATGGATGGGTTTCATCGAGTCTGACCTTGTATATACTTCCGGCAGACCGGTCGGACAGGGTATATCGTTTTTCATCTTCATATTTTTTGAGGAGCGTAGTATCATCACTCTTCACTTTTTTCTCTGTAATTTTCAGTTCTGCGGTTCTTTTTTCAATCGCTTTGGCAAGGGAAGTCGTTTTATCTCCCGCAAAAACCGAAATAGCATTTTCCATTGCAATTGCCCTGCCGCCTCTTTTTACATAATCAAGAATTGTGTCTTTAAGTTTCGGGTAACTGCCTGAGGTAAGGATCAGTACATCATATTTGCTAAGATCGGCATTTTCTTCATTGCTTATATTTATAAGTGTTACAGGATAATTAAGTTCGCGCTCAAAGAAATACCAGAGTTCTCCGACTGAAGCAGATGAAGTTCCTTCGCCGCAGAGCATGGCAACTGCTTTCCTTTTCATAAGAGGGGAATATCCTGATCCGAAGTCTTTTCCACTGTCTACCAGCCCGGTTGATGTTGCAACAAGCTGGACCTGGCAGTTATTGGCAGCTTCTGCCACTATTTTGTCAAAATTGTTTTCAATATGCTTATTGTCACCTCTGGCAATAATTATGCTACCGCGGTTGTAACTGTTTCCGTTCAGGGTAAATGGCTTCAGTGAATATCTTAGCTTTATATTCTTTTTGTACAATGCTGCAATAAATTTCAGCTCATCAAATCCTGAAAAATTTGTCACATATGCATAATTACTTTTTTGTCCTGCCATGTTCACAGTTTTTTTTACAGCGACCTTCCCGGTGTCAGCAGAAATCTTACCGGTGAGGGCCCAGGCTTTAAGATTAAAGACATAAGGCAAAGCCCATGCTGTCAGATCGTAGCTTAGAGAGTCAGTAGCCCTGCTTTCAGGTTCAAACAACACCTGCATTAAATGTGACTGTGGCTGATATGCACTGATAAGGATGTCTCCCTTTTCAATAGTTACCTCTCCTTCTTTTTTTGAAGAGTAATCCAATCCCTTGAATTTTTTCCCGGTGTTTCCTGCATAACTGTATTGAATCTGGTTTCCGTCAAGAAGCTGAAGGAGGCTTTCAATGTTTGATTTCTCATTTGATCCTTTGATAATTACTGATTTATATTTGAACGCAGGATTTTCTTCACTGTCAGCAAAGTATTTATTAAACCCTGAAACCAGTTTTTCCCTGTTATCATATGCTACCTTTATTGTTGCCATAGATGAAGTGAAATGGCCATCAATCCTGTCTTTCAGTGTCAGAGTATCTCCTGATTCACGTTTGTATGCAATACCGGAAGCGCCTCCTCCTCCCTGCTCATAAGTGAAGCCCATTGCTCCGTTGAACAGCGGCCAGGTATCGCCATAACTCGGATAGAACAGGTCGAAATTTTCCCTGGTGAAATATAGCCTGAACTTTTCATTGAACAGAGAGGCATTCCCGTTTCCCATCAGTTTGTGGAATTCATGTTGCCATGGTGTAAGCACATCGTGCCACGGATCGGCCCCGGGAGCAAAAAAGAATGTTGACTCGGGTCCCATTTCATGAAAGTCGGCATGAACCTGTGGCATGAACTGAGTGTAAAGTGCAAGCCTCTGCCTTGTTTCTGCCTGCGTCTGCCATATCCAGTCGCGGTTTAGATCAAACATATAATGATTTGAACGCGCCCCGGGCCATCCCTGGTTATGCTCCCAGGAATTTCCATCAGGATTAATATCGTAATTCATTGAAATTCTGTATCTTTCCGTATAGAGTTCATGTCCGTCGGGGTTCTGGCATGGATCTATAACAACAATACATTCTTTCAGATAATCAGGCACACCTTTATATGAACCTGTTACAAGTGTGTATAGTGTCTTCATGGCAGCCTCCATACCAACAGCCTCATTCCCGTGAACATTATAGCTCAACCAGACAAATGGGATCTGTTTCCCGGTGAAGCTGCCCTTAAGCAGACCGGTTTTTATCAGGTTATTCTTCCGGTATTCTTCAAGTTTTGAAAGGTTTTCTTCAGTTGAAACAAAACAAACTCCCAGTGTACGTCCTTCGTAAGTTGTGCCATATTCACGGTAGACAGCCATAGGAGATATTCCGGCAATATATTTGAAATACTCAACAGCCTTGTGATGAAAGGTGAACTGAGTACCAAGATCATAGCCTAGAAACTCATCAGGTGACTTAATTGTCTGGGATTTGATTGCCGGCATCATAAATAATGAAACCAAAAAAGCAAGAAGGGTCTTCTTCATATTTTATGCAAATGTTTAGCGGGTTAAATATAACCTTTTTTCAAATCAGCGAAAGTTTATTTCAATCTGCTTGTAAACAGTTTCTTTATCACTAAATCACAATAAGATTGTCAACACCTCAGAAAGAAAACAACTTGCTACACATGAAAATATGAATCAAGCCTTTTGCCTTTCTTCATCCTGTAATGAATAAACAGGAGTATAAGTGCAATCGGTAGAATTGAGGCTGCAACTATGGCAGACCACCTGATATCAACTTTATTAAAGAGATATTTATCTATAAATACTTCACATACAATACAAAAGCCTGATAATACAAGGAAAGCAACAGCGAGGATATTGAATCCTTTAAAATGAGCTATTTTCCAAAGTAATGTAACAATACTGACAGAAATAAAAAGTGCAATGGTTACAGGGAGTCCTATTCCGTAGAACCAGTTGACTGGAGGTGAAAACAGGTTAAATGAGAAGAGCAGTGCCAGCACTGTAACCAGTAAGCCCGGAATAACAATAAAATATTTCTTAAATGCCAGCAGGATAAGCGTGAGGGATATCCATGCTGCAATTATCGAAGCGTCCGCATACAGTGACCATGTCAGTTTTTTACTTAGAACAAAATCGACAATTGAGCACACCACAATTCCGGAAAAGGATATAATGACTGTAAGCTCCCAGAGATTTTTCCGTTTTTCTTTCTTGTGCAACAGAATTATATCTGAAGGATAATGGACTGAATCTTTCTTCACTTCGGCAGGTTCTTCCATTCCGATTGCCGTTCCGCAAAGTGGGCATATAATCACATCCTCATCCAGTTCTACCCCGCAATTATTACAAAAATTCATAATAAAATATTTTACTTGTTACTCAGAATTTTAACATGGATTCCTGCATCTTTAAAATGCCTGACGAATTGTTTCTCAAGCTCTGCAGATTGGGAAATATTACAAAAAGTAAGTCTAAGCTTATCCCGGAAGGTGACCATGGCGCAACTGATCTTAACGTGAGTATTGGGAGGCGTGGGTATCAGCTCGAATGATTCGATGCAATCCGCCATATCTTCAGGAATTTTCACGGCACCAAGGTTTGTCATTATACCGGAACACTGGTTTGACCCAAGCCTACGGTACACTGCGGAGATAGCCATCGATTTTATAAACAGTGGCAGTACCCTGATGAAAATACTTTTTTCATGACCTACATTTTGTGAAAGAAACCGTGATATCTGTTTAACATCTGCACCAGTCTGAATCTGGTGATGTACAATGCTCAATATCTCTTCAAAAGTATAGGTTCCAAGCCTGAGGTCGATCTCAGGCAACACAAAGAGTGAAAAGTTACGCATGGTTTTGCTGGGAAATTTCTTCCGCAGATTTACAGGTACTTCAATGCGTAAAACACCTCTTTTCTGAATATCCATTTTTGCCCTTTCTTCAAGATAGATGTTTTGAAGTGAAGAGAGATATACTGAAACCACATATTCCGTAATTGTAACCTTATGGCTTCTGGCCACTTCAAGGAGCTTGTCCAGTGATAACTCTGATCTGACAATTTTCAGCCTCGGTTTTTTATTCAGCCTGAATGGCAGATGCCATGCTTTGGTCAGCTTTCCCGGAGGGGGGATCTTCTTTTTGAAGAACCTTTTATAACCGTCTTCCATTTCACCCTCTTCTACCACACTGTCCGGCAGAACAATTCCTTCTGATGTACGGATTGTCTGGCCTGTCAGTTTTAAATAAGTGTATAATAAGGATTTAAGGTATTCGAAGGCGCCTCCGCCATCGGTAAGTATGTGGATAAACTCTACCGATATTCTGTTCTCTTTGACAAGAATCCGGTAGAGAGGTTCATTCCTTCTTTTTGCTGCAAAAGCAGTGCAAGGTATTTTTTCTTCAGTCTGGATACGGGGAAGCTGACTGTTATATTCAAGGTAGTACCAGAATAATCCGCTGCCGAGTGACACACTGAAATAAGGAAAGCGTTGTGATGTAATTTCAACTGCTTCTTTGATTGCTGAATACTTTACAGGCTTTTTGAGAGTTGCTGTTATCCTGAATACGGCAGTTAATTCTCCCGACATAATTGCAGGGAATAGTTTCGCTGCATTATCAAGTGTAAACCACCCTGTCTCCTTAATAGATTTTGTATCGATATCCGTACTCTTTATTTTATCAGGTAAATGTAGTAAATGTTTATGAATTCAAAGATTTATGATGTTCAGCACACGGAAGGAATTGCAATTAAAAATTCTTATTTTTGCTTCCCTGATTAAGAATATTCACACATTTTAATAGGTTATTTATGGGAAGATTAAAAGTTCTTCGGATAGTAATTTGCCTGCTTCTGTCATTAACGGTTCAGAGAGGTACTGTCAGTGCACAAATGCCACAGCGTGGTGGAAACCAGGTTGCTGTAACAGGATGGTCAGACAATACTCATTACCTTTTCAGGACATTTGATGCAGACAGAAACCCTGTAATTCAAAGTGTTGATATCAGGACCGGAAAGGGAGTCGTTATTTCTCCTGAAAAATCTGCAAGGGATATTCTGTCTCAGGCCCTGCCACGGGGAATTTATATGACTATGGGAGATATAATAAGTCCGGATATGAAAAGCGTTATCATCGTAAAAGATAATGATCTTTTCTATTTCACCATTGGCTATAAAGAACTGAAAAGACTAACTAATGACAAAACGGAAGAAGTAAATGCACGCTTCTCTCCTGACGGGAAAAAGATTGCCTACACCAGGAGTAAGGATCTGTATGTTTATGATCTGACAAAGAACTTGGAGACCAGACTCACTTATGATGCATCAGATAAAATATACAACGGATATTCATCGTGGGTTTATATGGAGGAGATACTGGGCAGGCCAAGCCATTATGCCGCATTCTGGTGGTCACCCGACGGGAACAGCCTGGCATATCTCAGAACTGATGAAACTGATGTGCCGGTTTATACTCTTGTCAGGCAGGACGAGCCTGATGGAATTCACGGACTTATTGAAGCTACCCCTTATCCATACCCGGGCGATCCTAACCCTAAGGTAAAAATGGGTATTGCGAATATTGAGACGGCCAAAACAGTATGGGTAAAAACAGATTACGGAATTGACCAGTATATTGCATGGCCCTTCTGGACACCCGATAGTAAAAAGCTTGCGATACAGGTAGTTAATCGCGACCAGAATGAACTGAAAATTATCCTGGCTGATCCTTCAACCGGTGACTTTGTACAGATTCACGATGAATACCGTAAGACATGGGTTGAATTCTATGAGGATATTTATGTTATGAAGAATGGTACAGGGTTTATAGTACGTAGCTACAGGAATGACTGGGAGAATCTTTATTATTATTCATGGGATGGAAAACAGATTGCCCGGCTTACAAATTTCGGTTTCAGGGTTACAGGTATCGACAGGGTTGATGAAGATAATAAAGTCGTTTATTTTTCTGCAACCGGACCTGAATCTACTGACAGCCATGCATTCCGTGTCGGGATTGATGGCAGGAACCTTCTGCAGCTTACCAGCGGTGATGGAACACACAAAGTAAGCATTTCACCTGATGGCTCTTACTATACCGATACCTGGAGCAGTATTTCAAGTGCAGGGTCGATAATAGCTTATAATAAAAACGGCAAACAGATACGCGATATCTATAAATTTGAACAACCCGCTTATGATCCATCCTTAAATTCAAAGGCTGAAATGGTCAGGATTATGACATCGGACGGACTGTTCAACATGCCGGCAATTATAACTTATCCGGTCAATTTTGACCCTGCGGTAAAATACCCTGTAGTTTTTACTATCTATGGAGGACCTGATTCAAAGAATGTTACCAACAGGTGGCAGGGAAGCAACCCTTCCTGGTATTCTCAGAATGGTATTATTACTTTTACTGTTGATCACCGTGGATCGGGTCAGTTTGGTAAAAAGGGGCTTGATTATCTTTATCGCTGTCTGGGAAAATGGGAGATTCTTGACTATGAAGATGCCGTTCGATGGTTGCGGTCAAAAGCTTTTGTTGATCCATCAAAGATTGGCATTACCGGGAGTTCGTACGGTGGTTATATGACATGTCTTGCTCTTACAAAAGGTTCAGATTTCTGGACACACGGATTTGCCGGTTCATCAGTAACTGATTTTCGTCTTTACGATGATGTTTATACTGAGCGCTTTATGGATACTCCTGAAGATAATCCAGAGGGTTACAAAGATGGCTCTGCTCTTACTTTTGTAAAGAACTACAAGGGAAAGTTATATATGACTCATGGAGATATGGATGATAATGTGCATATGCAGAATTCAATTTATCTTATTTCAAAGCTGGAAGATGAAGGCAAAATATTTGAATTTATGCTGTACCCGGGTGGGCGACATGGATGGAGCGGGGCAAAAGCCATACATTCGAGAAACGAAGCAAATAGATTCTGGCTGAGGAATTTCTTTGGTAAATAATAGCAGATTGTTTCTGATTTGATTTAAAATTAAAACAAAAATGAATATCGGGAATTAATAATAAGCTCTCATTGATTTTCTTCGTATACCCCAACCCCATGGGGAGCGAAGAAAATCAATTTACTCCCCTTGGGGCTGGGGTAAATAAATTGATTTTCAAGCGCTTTAATATTTTATATTACTCATTCCCGATACTCATAAGAATAAATATTATCTGATATAAATAAGATGAAACTATTGCGATATACACTCCTGAATTACATGTTGTTACTGACACTGGTCTCCAGTGGTCAGAACGATCCTGTCGTTGACAGAATAATAAATCTGGGCATTTCAGACAACAGAGTCATGGAACATGCGGATTTTCTCACAAACAGGTTTGGTGATCGTCTCACAGGCTCTGACAATTATTACAGCGCTTGCCTGTGGGCTGTAAATACTATGCGGTCGTGGGGAATGATGGCTGAAATGCAGGAAGCCGGCGAAATGCCTGTTGGTTTTAACAGGGGACCCTGGTTCGGGAAAATGGTGACTCCTAAGGAGTTGACCCTTGATTTTTGTACTCCGGCATATACAGCCGGGACAAAAGGACGACAGAAAGGTCGTGTTGTTGTCGCACCGGAGTCAGTCGGGGAGTTCTGGAGCATAAAGGACAGTATTAAAGGTGCCTGGATACTTATTGACGGATTAAATACAGGCTGGTCACGCGATCGCGGAGGTGAATCCGAACTTACCAGACTGATAAGGGAAGCAGGAGCATTGGGAACAATACAACAATCAGCCTTCCCTATAAGGGTATTGTATCATAAAGTTGATTCGTGGGAGAATCTTCCGACACTGCCTGATATCAAACTTCTTGACAAGCAGTATAATGAGATAAAAGAACTTGTTTTAAAAGGAGAAAAAGTTGAGCTGGAATTCGATATCAGGAACTATTTCAGGCCCGGACCGGTAATATATCATAATGTGATAGGTTGGATACCAGGAACAGAGTTTCCGGATGAGTATGTAATACTTGGTGGTCACCTTGATGGTCTGGCCGGAGCAACTGCAGCTGTTGACAATGCCTCAGGTGCATCTCCGGCAATGGAAGCTGCCAGACTGATCCTTGCCGCAGGCGGTAAGCCGAAACGTACAATTATGGTACAATTGTGGGCAGCAGAAGAGTTTGGTTTGCTTGGTTCAACTGCCTGGGTAAGACAAAATCCTGATAAGCTTCCGCGAATATCTGCAGTTTTTAATCGTGATGGCGGAACCAACTGTATATCAGGGATTAGTGTCCCTAAAGCAATGATGGTTGATTTCCAGTATGTTGTGAAGCCAATACTTGGAATTAATCCTGAATATCCGTTTGAGCTAACTGAAAGTTCAAGACCAATAAGAAAAGGTGGGAGAGGAGGAACTGATACATTTTCATTTTTGCAGAAAGATGTTCCTGCTTTCGGATACAGAACAAAGGGAGAACAACAGTATGGACGTACCTGGCATACTACTCTGGATACCTATGATGAGATTATCCCTGCTTACCAGGAATATTCTTCACTTGTTACTGCAGTTGTAGCCTATGGAATAGCAAATCTTGATCATCTTCTGTCGAGGGAAGGAACTTTTATGCCGGATGGTATTTATGCTGATTTTGCCACAAATAAGGGCAGGTTTTCAGTGAAGCTTGATTATAAAAAAGCTCCAATGACTGTGGCCAATTTTATCGGACTTGCCGAAGGGACAATAACAAATGCATCTTACCCTGCCGGGATTCCATTTTATAATGGTTCTATCTGGCACCGGGTTGTTAAGGGACACGTGATACAGGGTGGAGAACCTGCAACAGTAAAGGACCCGGCAAATTCGGAGGTCAACTCAACCGGTTATGAGATCCCCAATGAGATAACAGACCTGAGTCATAAAAAGGCAGGAATGATAGGGATGGCAAACTCCGGTCCTAACACCAATACCTGCCAGTATTATATAACCCTCGGAGACAGATCATACCTTGATGGTAATTATACTCTCTTCGGAGAGGTTGTTGATGGAATGGATATTGTGAATAAAATCGTTCAGGGAGATACAACATACTCTGTAACAATAGTGCGGGCAGGACCTGATGCCGAAAAATTCATTGTAAATGATGACAATTTTAAAAGGCTTACCGACAGGCAGTGGAGAAAAGTAAATTATGAGAAAGAGCTGAAGAATGCCGGTGATGAGAAATTTATTGCTGAAAACTACCCTGGTCTGACCATAATGCCTGATGGGCTGAGATATAAAGTGCTGGTTCAGGGAAAAGGAAATCCACCGGATGAAGGATCCGTGATGAATGTTATGTACAGTGGCAGGCTTGTAAACGGATTGAGTTTTGTAAGTTCTGCTGACGACGGGAAACCGGTACCCGGTTCAAGACCTGTTACATTTACTCATGCTTTGGGTAAGGAAGGATTGATCAGAGGATTGAATGAGTCGTTGAAAGATATGAAGACCGGAGAAAAGAGAGTTCTTATTATCCCACCGGACCTTGCATATGGGATAAACAGCGGGTTCTATGGCAAAGAGATTGCCGGCCAGAGACGTTTTGTAATCTCACCGGGTGAAACTCTTATACTTGAGGTTTCCCTTATTAAGTATACTCATTGAAATTATTAAGTAATATTTGTTTTTTTACTGTCAGGATTAAGTAATTATAACCAGTGCAGTGCTAATATGAGTAATTGTTCTTAATTTTATTAATCAAGGTACAGGGAGTAAATTTTTGTTTATTATATTGCCGCACGAAAAAATATTTACAGCAGTTTTTCCAAAAAAGCACATTTAACTTTAAATTCGATATTTTGAATATTTAACATAAACATCGGACCGCAAGAATCAAATAGCGATCTGCGGTTATCAAATAACGACCTGCGATTATAAAGTAACGACCTGCGATTATCAAATAACGACCTGCGATTATCAAATAGCGAACTGCGATTATCAAATAACGAACTGCGATTATCAAATAACGAACTGCGATTATAAAGTAACGACCTGCGATTATAAAGTAACGACCTGCGATTATCAAATAACGACCTGCGATTATCAAATAACGAACTGCGAGTATAAAATAACGAACTGCGAGTATCAAATAGCGAACTGCAAGTATCAAATAACGATCCGCGAGTATAAAACATTAAACTTCAAACTTCAAACTTCAAAAATATGATTATAGGCATCCTCAATGAAACCGGAACTGAAAACAGGGTAGCTTTACTTCCTGCTGAAGTTGCCATATTGAAAAAGATGAATGTAGAGGTATTAGTCGAGCTTCATGCCGGAGAGCGCGCTTATGCGACTGACAGGAATTTCCAGGAAGCTGGAGCCACAATGGCGGAGCGAAAAGAGATTATTTCCAAAGCCGCACTGTTGCTATCGGTCAATCCTCCTCTGGAAGATGATCTGGATTCCTTCAGGGAGGGGCAGGTGCTTTGCTCGGTTCTTAATCCGGTCGAAAACAGCAGCTGGCTCGAGAAAGCCCGTTTGAAAGGGTTGACTGTTCTGGCCCTGGACCTTGTCCCGAGAACGACCCGGGCTCAGTCTATGGATATCCTTTCATCAATGGCTACTGTTTCAGGTTACAAAGCTGTTCTTGAAGCAGCTGCATTATTGCCAAGATTTTTTCCGATGTTCATGTCGGCTGCAGGAACAATAAAACCTGCCAAAGTACTCATTTTAGGCGCAGGTGTGGCAGGGCTTCAGGCAATTGCAATTGCACGGAAACTTGGTGCCGTGGTTGAGGTATTTGATGTAAGGTCAGCTGTGAAAGAAGAAGTTAAAAGTCTGGGTGGAAAATTTATCGAAGTTGAAGGTGCCAAAGAAGATGCTGCAGCAGGAGGATATGCTGTGGAACAGACCGAAGATTTCAAAAAGAAACAACAGGAGCTTATCCAGCAGCGTTCCATTGCCGCTGATGTTGTTATTGCAACAGCTCAGATCCCGGGTAGAAAGGCCCCGGTGTTGCTTCTGAAAGAAACTGTCGGCTTAATGAAGCCCGGCTCTGTAATTGTTGATCTGGCTGCATCAACCGGAGGTAACTGTGAACTTACCGAAAACGGAAAGAATATAGTTGTAAATGGTGTTCATATTATCGGAAAATCCGATTTTCCTTCTGATATGCCTACCGATGCCAGCAAGATGTTCGGTTGTAATATTATAAATCTGCTCAAGATCATGGTTGATAAAGATGGCAACCTTGTTCTTAACATGCAGGATGACATCATAAATGGCACTACCGCTATTCATAATAAAGAATATATAAGTAACAGAATAAAACAAATGCTGAATATAAAATAATAAATATCATGGAAAATATATTAGGATTTTTCTTAGCACACAGGGAGGCAATTTTTATTGTTATTCTTTCAATATTTCTGGGTATTGAAGTTATTAGCCATGTACCTGCAATTCTTCACACACCTCTCATGTCAGGTGCAAATGCTATTCATGGTGTAGTAATAATAGGTGCTATAATAGTAATGGGCCATGCTGAAACAACAGGAGCCCTGATACTTGGGTTCCTTGCAGTAGTTCTTGGTACACTTAACGTTGTAGGTGGTTTCGTAGTCACCGACAGAATGCTTGAAATGTTTAAAAAGAAAAAGTAATTAACCTGTGCAACAGACATAATAGATCAACCGTATGAACCAATTAGCTCAATTAAATACAGGACTCTCGATACTTGAGATTACTTATATATTAGCATCTGTACTTTTTATTTTAGGATTGAAGATGTTAAGTCATCCGCTGACAGCGCGTCGTGGTAATTCCCTTGCAGCTGTAGGCATGGTACTTGCAATAATAGTAACTATACTGTTTCACCATAAAGACGGTAAGCCAATTGGTAATATCGGACTTATCCTTATCGCTATTGCAATTGGTTCGGCAATTGGCTGGATTATAGCCAAAAGGGTAAAAATGACCGCTATGCCCCAGCTGGTTTCATTCTTTAATGGTATGGGAGGTGCGGCTGCTGCTCTGATTTCCATGATGGAATTCCCGCATGTAAGTCCGGAGCTTATAGCAAAAAGCGGTATGGCAAACGGGCATGTTCTTGCAATTCTTCTGGGATTAATGATAGGTACGGTCTCCTGGGCAGGCAGTATGATTGCCTTCGGAAAGCTTGACGGAAGGATAGGTGATATGCGTATTAAAGCTATGAAATATGTCAATCTTACAATACTGGCTGCTCTTATCGGATTCATAATTTATATAATGACCCGGAATGTCCAGGCAAGCAGCGAACTTACACCTCTGATCTATATAATGTTCTTTGTCTCGGTTATTTATGGAGTATTGTTTGTCATGCCTATCGGAGGTGCCGACATGCCTGTTGTTATATCATTACTTAACTCATTTACAGGTGTAGCTGCTGCAATGGGCGGGTTCCTCTATAATAACCAGGCAATGCTTACAGGAGGGATTCTTGTCGGTTCAGCCGGAACAATACTCACCATTCTGATGTGCAAGGCGATGAACCGCTCCTTACTGAACGTAATTATCGGAGTATATGGTGGTGGTGGTAAGGAGAATGTTTCAGAAGGCGGCACCGTAAAAGAGATATCAATTACAGATGCTGCAGTAATTCTCAGCTATTCAAAAAAAGTTGTAATAGTTCCGGGTTATGGGCTTGCAGTTGCTCAGGCACAGCACATATGTCATGAGCTTGATAAGCTTCTTGAAGAAAAAGGTGTTGAAGTTAAATATGCAATACATCCGGTGGCAGGACGTATGCCCGGACACATGAATGTTCTTCTGGCTGAAGCGGATGTCCCTTATGAGCAGCTTATTGAGAGTGATGAGATTAATCCGGATCTTCCGAATACTGATGTTCTGGTTGTGATTGGGGCAAACGATGTTGTAAATCCTGCGGCTGAGGATGATCCTTCCAGTCCTATTTATGGAATGCCAATAATCAAAGCCCGTGATGCTAAAAATATTATAGTAATGAAACGTGGCATGGGTAAAGGTTATGCTGCTATCGAGAACATGCTCTTCTTTAATGACAAAACGAGAATGTTGTTTGGTGATGCAAAAAGCACTCTTCAAAATCTTGTTAATGAGGTAAAAAGCTTATGACCCCTTTTGCTGAAAGGTTGTCTCTTCTCCGGGTTGCTCTGAAAGAGAACGGTATCGGTTATTATATGATTCCATCTTCCGATCCCCATCTTGGAGAATATGTTCCTGATCACTGGCGAATTGTGGCCTGGTTGACAGGATTTACCGGATCAGCTGCAACATTAATCATATCTGATTCATTTGCAGGGCTATGGACAGACTCCAGATATTTTGTTCAAGCCGAAAATCAATTAGAAGGTTCAGGATTTGATCTTATGAAATCTGTACAACCGGACCGGTTGGACTATATTAACTGGCTTGCTGATAACGTTAAAACCGGCAGTAAAACAGGCCTGGATGGAAAGACCTTCTCTATAGGATTAATGAGAAGAATCGAAAAATGTCTTGAGGGTAAAAATATTACTATTGATAGTAATTGCGATCTGATATCAGAGATATGGACTGATCGTCCTCCTATGCCTGTATCAGTTGCATTTGACCATCCTGTATCATTTTGCGGAAAAGGAAGGGATGAAAAGATCAAAGAGGTAAGAGATAGAATGAAAAGAGACAACCTGAAGTGGCACCTGCTTACCTCTGTTGACGATATCATGTGGCTGCTTAATATAAGGGGATATGATATTAAATACAGCCCTGTGATAATATCTTTTGCCATAATAGGTGAAGAACAAATTCTTCTATTCACAGACGAAGCTAAAATTCCACTCAGACTGGCCTCGGATTTTGATAAATCTGGTATTGTAATTTTGCCTTATGAAGAAGCTGCCGGTATGCTGTCTACTCTTTCTGCGGCTTCCACCATTCTGATAACAACGGAAACCACATCGGTAAGTCTCTTTTCTGCTATACCCGATGGAATGAAAATAAAGGAAGATATCAGCATCCCTACACACCTGAAGGCAATTAAGAACAGTATTGAAATTGAGAACATCAGAAAAGCAATGATAAAGGATGGAGTTGCACTGACAAAGCTTTTCTACTGGATTGAAAATAATGCAGGGTCTGTACCTATGTCAGAACTTTCTCTTTCTGAAAAACTGAATGGACTGAAATCCGGACTGGAAAACTACATTGGGCCAAGTTTTCAGACAATAATCGGATATAATGATCACGCTGCATTACCTCATTATATACCTACAAAAGAAACTGATTGTGTTATCGGACAGACTGGCATCTTACTTATTGATTCCGGTGGTCAGTATCTTGATGGAACTACTGACATTACCCGGACTATTGCCCTTGGTGTGCCAACAGCGATGCAAAAAAAGGATTTTACTTTAGTACTCAGGGGAACAATTAATCTTGCAATGGCAAAGTTCCCGTATGGAACCAGAGGTTATCAGCTTGATTTGCTGGCTCGCAGGGCCTTGTGGGAGTGTGGAATGAACTACGGTCATGGTACCGGACATGGTGTGGGTTTCTGTCTGAATGTTCACGAAGGTCCCCAGAATATCAGCCAGTCTGCCTCTTCCGGGTCAAAAACGAATATTGAACCGGGTATGCTTATTTCTGACGAGCCGGGTATTTACAGGGTGGGTGAGTATGGAATCAGGACAGAAAACCTGATACTAGGTTATGAGGATGAGGAGACCGAATTCGGTAAATTCCTGAAATTCGATACGGTATCTCTATGTTATATTGATAAGTCTCTTATTGATGTCACTTTACTTGAGCAGGGAGAGATCGACTGGCTTAATGCCTATCATTCTGAAGTATACGATAAGCTAAGTCCCTATTTAACCGATGCTGAAAAGATATGGTTAGAAGAAAAGACAGAAGTGCTGTGATACAACAATTTTACTTTTTTATGAGATCTTTTTGTTACACGGAGATACACTGAGAAGCACAGAGGAGTTTGAAGAATAATCACATATTTCTCTGTGGTTCTTTGCGATCACGATAATTATCGGGACTCTGTGACCCTCTGTGATCCCGATATTTCCTAAAATCCGCATGTTGGATTTTGTGAAGTCTTTTTTTATGGATTTCTACTATTTTAATTGATTTAGATGGTGCAATTCAGAAAAAAACAAAAATAGTTATCCCATTTTTTACTCAGATTCGAGATTAGCATCAGTATTATAGTTGATTCTCCTTTCTTAGGGCATATGTTTCCTGTGACACATTGTGCCTTATTATCAGGTTATTAATAGATTGATGTTTACTACCTCTATGTTGAGAAGTTTATTTTTCCGTATATTCTAAGGTAGTTTTGTCTGGCCCTTTTAATCCATTTTGCAGGCAGGATGATAAACCGGAATAAGAACTTTTTAACTCTAAACGTAGGTTTTAATGACTTGATTATTTTTGAGAAGTGGCCAATAATATTATGATAAAGATTTCTACAAATTGCTGTTATATATAAAAATACGGTGTTCTGGTTTAGTTTTGAGAAGGGCATATAGTTCCAGCCAAAATCATTTTTCAGTATATCAAACTGTTTTTCCATATTACCACGATGGTTATAGAATTTAGCTATTTCAACAGTGCTCCACTCTGTATTATTTGTAAGTATAGCCCGGTATTCATAAGCGTCTTGAGTAAAAAGGTTGAGTTGGCCGTCTTTTTTCGGTTTTCTTTTAACAATCAATCTATACTCATGAGCAGACTTTTTATTATTACTTGCTTGTCGCTGAAAGGGAGTTATAGTTATCTCTCCGACCTCTATAATCTCATTAGAGGTATCTGTAATGGACATCCACTTATTGACTTGAGGAAAGTATTTTTCGATATAACTATTCCTGCATCCAATATAAAAATTCTTAACTTCTGCCTCCAGAAGCTTTATAACATCATATTGATAGGAAGCAGCGTCTGCTCTAAAATGATCAGCTTTTTTAATCCCTTTTGACTTAAGCAGGGTAAAAATGCGTCTTATAGTATCTGCCTGAAAGGATTTTGCATCACTGTTTCCATTCCTGTTTTCAATATATAATACCTGTTCTTCATTAAGAGTGCATACCCCAGGCTGATATCCGGGATTCCTCTTATATGTCATCTTACTATCACTTTTCTCATTGAATATGATTGTATTATCATAATCAATAATAATTTCATCCTTAGAAAAAGCTCCAAGTTTTTTAAGTAACTCTACATTAAGTTCCTCCAATTTTGAGTTCCTGTTATAAATATGCTCTACAGTTCCTCTCCTGGTAAAACAATGATTGCTATCTTCAGATATTTCCTTAAGCCTTTTTAAAACTGTGTCAGAACTTGGCACATTAATAAATGGATTCCTTTGAAAATGTGTCTTCAAGTGTATCTGCAAATCTTCAATGCAATCACCACCACATAAATAAATACTTAATATTGAATAGATTATGTCTTTCCAGTTATAAGTACTTTGAGGGGCTAATTCTGGAAGATATCTGTCGAACAAATTTTTGTAATTACCTTCTTCAAGGTGTTCAAAAACAAAATTTATTCCACCGAATGCGGATATTGTGTTACTATTTATTACTTTCATCTCTGGTATTTTGTGCAACACCAATTTAGGTGAAAATACTTTGGCTGCAGAGCTTTAGTTATTAGAGTTTTGCAGCCTTTATTAACAATATCCTGCGGATTTTAGGATTTATCGGGACTCTGTGTCCCTCTGTGCCAGTTCTTACTTATTATCTTATTGCTTTTTTCATATCTTCCATAAGAACCACATCCATAAGAGGGAATTCAGTAATACGCAATTTCGCACAGCCATATGGTATGAGAGAAATTATTTCCGGATCTGCTTCAGATTTTACAGGGCTCACCGGAGGAATATCAGCCGAATTATCCTTCATCGTCCACTCAGGTATTCTGATACCTCTGGCTTTAATAACCAGTGGTGCTTCCTGTGTAGTCATGATATATTTCGCCGAGTCAGCTGACCATACCATATCACCTTTATCTGAGAAGGGATATTTCCCAATTGAATTTTCCGAAAGCCTTAAACCGTTCATAACATTTCCTTTGTCGATAATCAGCCCGTAATTCCAATCACTCTTTGGCGTTATCTCCCAGTCTACACTCCCTTTATACCCGAAGTTGTCATAATTGATTTTTATGCTTTTATACTCTTTATCTATTCTAAGTGAAAAATAGAGTGGTCCTCTTAATACAGATATCGCATTATTGTATCTTTTCTCGATACGCAAATCCATTGGTATTGATATAAAGATCTGATCTCCGTTTTTCCACCTCTCATTTATTTTATACTCTGAATCACCCTTTACAGTTATAGTTTCATTTTTATATTTTAAAATTACAGAATCGGCCCATTCTGGTATTCTCAGGTAAACAGGAAACCTCATATTCTGAACAGTGCTTATGGTAAGTCTGACAGATCCTTCAAAAGGGTAATCAGTTTCTTCGCTGATCGTCACCTCCCTGCCTTTTCCCACTTTGGCTTTAACTACTGACGGACCATATGTTACAAGAGCCAGTCCGTTGTCGTTTGTAGCCATCCACATGTTTTCCACGAATTTGGGCCAACCCTGATGCATGTTAGCCAGACAGCAGGCAAAATTAGGCATAAGACCATAAATGTTTGAGTAATCTCCGTTAGTGCTCCAGTTTCTTTTCGCACCGGAAACGACTACCTGGTTTGATTGCTGGTCATACTGATGCGACCACATATCCGCTGAAGTTGTCCCGGGAAGCGAGTTGTAGGTAAGAAGTTCCAGTCTGTCGGCTAACTTATTGTCTCCCAGGATGGCATAAAGTTCCTCAAGTGAGAACATATATTCAACTACTGAGCATAGTTCGCTGCCTCTGTCCGGGCTTTTACCTGACAGATGTTCATCCCCTGAAAATCTTCCGCCTGCCTGTCCGTGATTGAGATCATACTTTTCAATTCCCGAAAAAACGGCCTTTCTGAACCTTTCGTCACCTGATTGCTGATACCATAATCCCGGGTACTTTATTGCCATTGCATTATTAACAACATGCGCTGTCAGTCCATCAGGCCCCCAGTTAAGCGGTATCTTCCTGTCAGCCGAGGCGGCAGAATCCCAGGGAAATTTTTCATAGTAGGAGGTCCAGTCGAAACTGTTCTTCTCAATTGATTCAATTGTTTCAGGTATCCACGACCCGCCGGTCTGCCTGTACAGCCAGTAACCCGCTACAGCATTTTCCATGGCCCGTACCCCGCGCCAGTCTTTATCGGGCCAGTCGGGTGGTGAATCGTGCAGATATCTGAAATATTTTGTCAGAACATTAATAGCCCTTTTATCTCCTGTTGCCTCATAATACTGCATAAGTACCTTATTTGCAATAGCAAGAGGCCACCGGTCAGTGTTTTTGGCAGGTCCATACCAGCCTGTATCGTTGCTGCTTGCAAGAATAGGCTCGATCCATGATTTTACCTTAGCAATAAGACGTTCGTCATCAAGAAGATAGGCAAGAGGAACAAGACCGTCGAGATAATAGGGTCCTCTTTCCCAGGCCTCTCCATCCTTTCCACGCCATGAAGAATTGACCAGATCGGGCCAGAAATCATCGATATTGCCTGTCAGACCCGCAGTCTGGTTTTCCAGTTGTACTTTAAGCCAGCCCTGAGGCTTTACAGTGCCAAGCGGGAGCTTTATATAGGCATTTTTCAGAAGCGGATCAGGATTGTTTTTATAACTTACATTAACATCAATCCTGGTGCAACATGATAAAATATGTGCGGAAATGACCAGAATCAGAAAAAAGTATTTAATCATACTGAAGTTTTTAGATCAAAACCAGACCGGTATCCCTCCGCATATTAAAGAGATAAATCATAGCTTTAATGTCTCATTCTACTTTCAATGAACTGGCCGGATTCATCACAGCGGCCTGATATGCTTTGTAACTTATTGTTATGAAGGTTATCAGAAGTGTAAGTAATGCAGCCAGAACAATGAGTGGAGCGCCTATATTTGATCTGTAGACATAATTTTCAAGCCAATCGCTCATAAAATAATAAGCAACTGGTATCGCAATGACTATTCCAAATGTCACAAGTATCAGGAAGTCCCTCAGTACTAATCTCAGAATCACACTTTCGTTTGCTCCGAATACCTTTCTGATACCTATTTCCTTTGTTCGCTGTTCAACCATATATGAAGCTAATCCAAACAGTCCGAGACATGCAATAAGTATAGCCAGGACTGTAAAAAGAGTAAAGATAAATCCACGCTTTTCATCAGCTTTAAACTGATCGTTAAATCTCTCCGACAGGTAGCTGTAAACAAAAGGCTGATCAGGGAATAATTCCTTCCATTTATTCTCTATGAAACTGATGGTAGATTTAGTCTCCTTACCGCTGAGTTTAATGTAAATGATATTATTTAATGGCCGGTATACGAGCAGGAGTGATTCGATACCGTTGTACATTCCTGTCTGGTGATAATCTTTCATTACGCCAATAACTCTTGCCCTGATAGTATTTGCATCACCTAATTCAACTTTTTTGCCAATAGGATCTTTCCATCCCATCCGATTTACAAAAGTTTCGTTCACCACAACGCCGGTAAGAGTATCTGAAGGCATGTCTTGCTGAAAGTCACGTCCCTCAGCCATTTTAATTCCAAGCGCATCAATAAAATCGTGGTCCACAACTGCAAAATTCACACCTTTTTGAACCATACCCTGGTCAGTCTCCACATTAAATATCACTTTCCCTGATCCTTTTCCTACAGCAGTATTTGTTGAGGTTACATACTTTATATTCGGATCCTCAAGAAGTGTCTGTTTCAGAACAGGATATTTGCGTATCATAGTCTGATTATTTAACTGTAGACCTATGATGTCAGTCTGGTCAAATCCCTGATCCATGGTCTTAAGATAATTTAACTGCCGGAATACAACCAGGGTGCAGATAATCATTATCACGGAAACAGCAAACTGGATAACAACAAGTATCTTCCTGAATAAGCTTCCGGCCGAGCCCTGGGTAATTTCCCCTTTAAGAACTGTCACGGGGCTAAAGCGGGAGAGGAAGAAGGCAGGATAACTTCCTCCCAATATTCCGACAATTATTATTACACCCAATAAGCTCAGCAAAACAACCGGACTATAGATAACATGAAGATCAAACGACTTACCGGCCAGCAGATTAAACTTCGGCAACAATGCAATTAAAATTATTATACTCAGTATCATTGCAACAATTGTGAATAGAATTGATTCGGATAGAAACTGAAATATAAGCGGCGATCGTCGTGATCCTACAACTTTTCGGAGGCCAACTTCCCGTGCGCGTCTGGCAGAGCGGGCTGTTGCAAGGTTCATGTAGTTCATAGCAGCTATCAGAATCAGAAACAATGCAACTATTCCGAAAATATAAACATATGTAATACTGCCTGTTGGTTCAGGTTCTGATGCGCTTGTTGAATAAAGATGGATCTTTGTCAGAGGCTCAAGTATGTATTCAATTTTAATCTTCATACTTTCGAAGATGGTCTTCATATATGCATCATACATCCCCTGCATCTTTGTTTCAAAGGCTTTGACATCAAAATTTTCCGGAAATAAAAGATAAGTGAACACCCCGAAATTTCCCCAGCTGCCCAGTTGTTTCGGCAGATTATTTCTTGAAGCAAGAGCATCAAATCGAAAATGAGAGTTATACGGAACATCCTCTATAATTCCGGTAACTTCAAAGGTATTGGTTCCTGACTTAAGAGTTTTTCCGATAGGATCCGCACTGCCGAAGTACCTGGATGCAGTCTTTTTGGTCAGAATGATCTTATTTGGTTCCAGAAGGGCTGACTTAACCTCTCCTTCCAGCACCTTATATGTAAAAATATCGAACAGTGTCGAATCTACGTAAAAGAATTTTTCTTCATTGAACTCTTTGTCTTCATATTTATAAAGAGCGCGGGGCATATTTATAAACCTTACAAAGGATTGAACTTCGGGATAGTCGCGAACTACCTGTGGTCCAAAAGGTATCTGGGCTACATTCCAGGTGAACTGGTCGTCGGGTTCGGTAATTTTCGATGATACACGGTAGATCCTGTCAGCCTTTTCATTATAACGGTCATAGCTAACTTCATCCGCTACATAAATGATAAGGAATAAGGCACTTGAAATTCCAAGGGTTAATCCGAGTATATTCAGAACGCTGTAACCAGGGTGTTTTAGAATATGTCTGAATGCTGTCTTAAAAAGATTTTTTATCATGAGTATTTTATTGAGATATAAGGAAATGACATTAAAATTATGCTTAATTTTTTATTATACAAACTATTCCGGAGGTTTTACAGGTTATCATTATTATTGTTTTTCCTCAAATACCTTTATCTGATCGAACCATGCAACTCCCCGGCCCGGCATCTTCAGAATAAGATTTGTCTTAAATGAAGGCAATGTATCAGGAGGGATTGTAACAAATGTTACATAGCGTCTCCATTCCTTATCGGGAACAAACCGGGCTTGTCCGAAATCACCTAATAATACTTCGGCATATTGCGGTTCGGTTTTTTCGTAATATAGACGATCGTTTTCCTTTTTCGTTGCATATAAAAACCTTTGTTCGGGATCTGATTTTGCCCAGATTGAAATTGCATAGGAGGCTCCGGCTTTGACAGTAAAGGGAAAGAACCTGATTGACAGACCTTTATTATCAGCCGGCGTTACAATTCTTAAGGAGTGACGACCCTCAAAATATTCCCTGGTATCCAGAAAATAAGTTGCTCCCATGTCCCCACCCGGACGGGCATAGCAGGCAGAAGGTATCCCAGGACTTGAAAGATCTTCAAATCCCGGATCAAGGATAAGGTTTGCATTTAAAGATACTAAGGACTGATTCTCCGCTTTTAAACTGATAAGATACACCTGCGATCCGAATGGAGGGAGCTGGTCAGTTATCAGTCCTCCCGAAACGGATAATGAACGATTTTCAAACAGTAACCTGGCCTTTCCATTACTAAAACCGTTTATTTTTATGACGACTCCTGCAGGTTCATTCTTTTTATTGACAGCCATTACTATCAGTTGCCCTTTATGAAGCCGGGAAGAGACTAAAATATTTTGTGAATACGATTGAACCGGTAATGTCTCTTCATCTGAAAGTAGCCATGGCGTCAGTTCTGCTATTTCCATGGCCATTTTGCCACATTCACTCCATGTTGCAGTTGATTTAGGAAAATAGTTAGGTCCCTGCCTGACAAAATATTGTATACCCGTAGCTCCTTTAATAATTGACTGCCACGTCATCGACCTGATTTCCTGAAGTGTGGGTTCCCGTTCCCATAGTTCTCCGCCGCCAAAAACCTGCGGAACAATCCACACAGCTCTCCTGCCGGCAAACTCTGCCTTCAGCTGACCGGTAATATCTCCTACCATTGTTACAGGAAGGGTAGGTACAGGGTAGGGATCAGCCATTACTATGTCAAGTGCATTAGCATATTTTTTTGCTGCAAGGAAAGGTGCCATGAAAACAATAGATACAGGATGCCAGGGATCATATTCCTTAACTGTCCTGTAAATTTCCTCAAGCTTTTCGGGTGGGATTTTGTATCCGTTCGGTTCATCAGCAATATACCATCCAAGCAAAGCCGGATGATCGCGGAAGGTTTCGATCTCAGTAATCAGAAATTCTCTCTTTTCTTCATCACTTAGTCCTTCAATCTTAGATCCGACTCCGCCCCCTCCTGACACAGAAAGCAGATTGTAATGAACTTTCATGCCAAGCTGTGCACACCTGTCCATGTAGGTTTTTCTTTCGGTAAGTGATTCTGGCAGGATCTTCTGGTACGGCGAGATCATATTAAATCCCCTTACAACTTCCTCCTCAATAAGTGTTTGCGGTACAGGTGAGTAGCAGTAAAAACCAAAAGGAAAGAATAATTTTTTATTTACAATCATTCCTCCGGTATACCTGTCAACTTTTACTTCATTAGGTTTATATGTGAGTCTGATTAGATCAGCTGAAGCAAAATAATCTGCCTTACTTGCTCTTCCCTTGATTCTGATACTTGCTGTAACAATATATTTCCCTGCAGAGGGGGGTATTTCAAACGGGATCATGAATAGTGCCTTCCCCGGTCTGCATTCAAGTTCCTTTACAACTGTTCCATCAACCCTTAATATTATGGTCATTTCTGCCCAACATAGGGATGTCGGCACATTAAGGATCATTTCTGCTTCATCTTCAAATGAATAGAAAGTCTGTCGTGCATTCATTGTAAATGAAGTACTGTCAGTACTCTGACAATACAAATTCTGTCTTGTTAAAAGAATCAATACAACGACTAAAGCTTTTGCAGCTTTGCTTTTCATTATTCACAATGTTTTTAAACTTCTAAAAATAGCCACTTTTAGCATTTGTTTTGTTAAATAAAATATCAAACTATGTTAAAATAATAGAGCTTTGACTTTCTCAATTATAAATTGTCACGTAATCAGAATGGTATCAAAATGTTGCAGGCCGGAAATAATTTGTAAAGAACCGGTACCCGCGATGAATAATTTTTTATTAACTTTCTCACAAAATCCAAAATACCTTGTAAGGTCTTTATAAATCAATAAAATACTGACTTTATGAGCTGACCAGATTTATAGTGGTCCAGGTTTTGTGGATACTGGTCCGGCACCGTAAGAGAATAAAATTTTCTTCGTGAAAAAACAACATACTGCTTATCGCAATCCTGATGGGGAAAATGAAAAATTAATAATTTATTCTATATGCGTTGAAGAGATAAAATAGTTTAAATCAATTAAGTATGACTAAAAGAGTATATTTTCTGTCAGTTTTTGTCGTCATAATGATTATGACCTCATGTAAATCCGCTACAAAACCCGGCGTAATAAGTCAAAATCCGGCTAAAGAAGATGTTACTGCAGTAAACATGGGAAATGTGAACTTTGATGATTATTTCATTGATAAAACCATGCGACTCGATTATTTCCACTCAGGAACAGCTACAGAGGAACATTTTACCACAGACAGAATTGTTTCTGACGGGATATGGAGCGGAAGTAAAAAGATCCTGACAGATAACCTTGGACTGGGGTTATATTTCTGTGAGATTATTGATAAGGAATCAAAAACATTACTTTATTCCAGAGGATTTGCCAGCATTTTTGGAGAGTGGCAGACTATCCCGGAGGCATCAGAGGTATGGGGTACGTTTAATGAATCAGTCAGATTTCCATGGCCACTCAGACCTGTAACTGTGATCCTCAAAAAACGCGACTCCTTAAACAATTTCGTTACGGTATGGACAACCGATATTGATCCTGCTTCAAGGCAGGTTAATCCTGCTGACCTCATTCATTCAAACCGCGTTGATATTATTGCTGAGAATGGTCCGGTTGATAAAAAGGTTGATCTGGTTATTCTGGGCGATGGGTATACGAAAGATGAGATGGATAAGTTCAGAAAGGATGCCACAAGGCTGTCAGGATATCTTATGAATACAGAACCATTCCTATCACACCGCAACGAATTTAATATCAGGGCAATAGAAACGCCGGCAGAGTCTTCCGGAGTAAGCAAGCCCCACCAGGGAATATTCAGGCGGACCCCTTTAAGTGTGCATTACAGCAGTTTTGATTCTGAAAGATATGCTCTTTCATACGATAACCGGACCATAAGAGATATTGCCTCTGAGGTACCTTACGATCTGATGGTTATACTTATTAATGAAAGAACCTATGGAGGTGGAGGAATCTATAATCTTTACACAACAGTTGCCGCCGGCAACCTGTTTTCGGAATATATTATGATACATGAAATGGGACACCATATTGCTGCTCTTGCTGATGAATATTACACATCATCGGTTTCATATGAGAAACCTGAAGTCAAGGTGGAGCCATGGGAAACAAATATTACAGCATTGTTCGACAGGAACAATCTTAAATGGAAAGATCTGGTTGATAAAAATACGCCCATACCTACCCCATGGAATAAAGAAGAATTTGACAGGTACGGCTATTCTGTACAGAAAGAGAGAGACAGTCTCCGCGCTGCCAAGGCACCTGAAAATGTATTAGAAGAACTCTTTACCCGCCAGATGATTATGGAGAATGAGTTATTTGCAAAAGAGGTCTACAAGGATAAAGTAGGTGCGTTTGAAGGAGCAGGTTATCTTTCAACAGGGCTTTACCGACCTCAGGTTGATTGCATTATGTTTACACGTCATATGGTATTCTGTAAAGTCTGCAGCAGGTCTATAGAAAATGTGATTGACCAGTATGTGAATTAGCTACCTGAATACAATTCTTAACCGAACTTCATCTTCAATTGGCTTTCCGTTCTCCAAAGCCGGCTTCCATGACGGACCTGATTGAATGAGTCTGAGAGCTTCATCAGAGAAGGGCTTTCCCGGACTTCTCACAATTCTCAAGCTGTCAATTTTTCCGTCAGTTTTTACGATAAAGCCTATAACAACTACAACTCGCTGACCCGATGTCAATGTATCAGGCCTCCTCAGGTTTTTCTCAATATACTTATCAAAGGCTGACCTTCCATTGACAGGCTGAGGAGCACTGTATCCGGTTAGTTCGGCTCCTTTTTTCGAATCAGTTCTGACAGAACCATAACCTGTAACTACTACTTCACTGAGGGCAGAAACAGAAGGAACGAGGCTTACTGTCAGCTGAGTATCAGCTTTTGCCTCAAACTCTTTTGATTCCATCCCGATATAATCTGCAATAAGAGTCCTGCTGTCAGAATCGGGGATAGTAATATTGAAATTGCCTCCGGCATCATTAACGACTCCTTTATTAGTCCCTTTAATTGATACATTGACTCCCGGAAGAGGCATCCTGTCCTCAGAAGAGACAACTTTCCCCCTTACACTGGTTCCGCCATAACTTCTTGCTTTAGCCATAACAGCCAGTGGTGCGGCAACCTTTCTGGTTTCAGCATATCCCTCTGCAGCCATAACTTTAATCTC
Organism: uncultured Bacteroidales bacterium; assembly: GCA_963760915.1. Taxonomy (GTDB): domain Bacteria; phylum Bacteroidota; class Bacteroidia; order Bacteroidales; family VadinHA17; genus LD21. The sequence continues at coordinate 311,921 of CAVXEU010000003.1, forward strand.
CGGAATTGAGTCCCTGAGCGGAGCTGCAGCAACCTTTGACTCTTCATCTTTTCCGGTCACCTCAGATGTCTCTGACAAGATCATATTGTCTGCAGGTTTAGCAGGCTTATTCTCTGTCTTTAAAATAGATCTTTCTGAAGCCTTATTTTTTACTACCGGTTCTTTAAGGGGATTATTTCTGGCTATTTGTATAGGAACACTTTGAATTGACTTATCAGTCAGACTTTTATCTGGTCTGTCTCTTTCAACCAGGAGATAAACCGTAGAAATTAATACCAAAACTGCAACCGAGGCAGCAATACGGAAATATATAAAATTCTTTCTCTGGGCAGTCCTGCTTTTTAAACGTTTTTGGAGGAGAGCCATGTCACTGAAGGCTTCTTTCGGATTAACTGATTCAAAACCTTCAGCTGCCTCTTCTGTAAAGGGATCCTTCTGCAGCTCTTTTTCAAAAGCATTTCTCTCTTGCCCTCTCATTTCACCCCGATTATAACGGAGAAAACCGGTAAGCAGCCTTTTTATATTTTTATTTCTGTCTGACATCTTTTTCTTCAAGACAAAGTTTCAGATTTCTTTTCGCATTCTGAAGATGACTCTTCACTTTTTTCTCATCGAGGCCCATATGTATTGCGATCTCGTTGTAGCACCTGTTATCATAATAAAATAGTCTTATGCATTCTTTCTGTTCATCCTTCAACCGCTCAATACATCCCACCAGGGCATCTTCCATATCGGGTTTCTCTTCGTCTATAGGATGCATAATGTTACTGTATTCCATAAAAATGAGAGGATCATTTATCCATTCATCTAATTTTTCAGCCCCGGACTTCTGTGATCTTAACTGCATAAGACAGTAGTTCTTTGTAACCACGTGCAGCCAGCTTTTAAAGTTCTCTATCCGATGGCGGGGTAGCTCTGTAACAAGTTTCTCAAATATCTGCATTACAGCATCCATTGATTCATCTCTGTTCTTCAGGTATTTAAGACAAACTCCATAAACAAGAGGCATATAAGAAGAATAGAGATTACCAAGTATCTCAAGTTCCCCGGTTGAAGTGAAATCCTTCAGGATTTCCTCATCTGACTTAAGTACCCTCTTCCTGCTCCGTATCTTAAAAACCATCACAGTTAATACATAATGATTTAATATCAACATCCCTTGCCTCATGCCCTATACCACAAACTGCGGGCCAATAATTAGCCTTAAAGATAAATCAATTGGAAAATAACTGATCATAATTTATGGAATTCACCAAAACCGGGCATCATATGATAAATGTTTAACCAAAATCACATATCATGAAAAACAACTTATCAATCTTCGCAATACTGATCCTGGCAGCAATTATGATTGCCTTTACCGGATCAGTAACAATTACCGGAAAAGTTACAGACAATAAAGGTCAGCCAATTCCAGGTGTCTCAGTTAAGGTAAAAGGGACTTCAACAGGAACAATTACCGATTATAATGGCAATTTTACAATTACGATTGATCAGAATGCAAAGATCCTGATCTTCTCATTTATCGGTTTTGCATCTGTCGAAGAAAAGATTGGGGACAAGACCATAATGAATGTAAAAATGACCGAAGATGTCTCAAAATTGGACGAGGTAGTAGTTACTGGTTATGGAGCCAGTAAGAATATGTCGTCGAGGCAGATGTCTAAGGCAGCACCTTCAGGAGTGGGTTATATGTCAAACAGGTCTTTTCCCCGGTTTAATAATAATTTTAATACGGAAGGATACGCTGCTGTCAGGGAGAACGGTTATAAAATAGTGAAAATTAATCCATTATCTACATTCTCCATCGATGTTGATAATGCTTCTTACTCAAACATAAGAAGGTTTATCAATATGGGGCAGATTCCGCCTGCTGATGCAGTCAGAGTTGAAGAGATGATCAATTATTTTAAATATGATTATCCGGAACCAGGTGGCGAACATCCGTTTTCGGTCTACACCGAACTGGCTGTTTGTCCCTGGAATAAAAATCATCAGCTGCTACAGATAGGTTTAAGAGGTAAAAGCATTGATAAATCTTCTCTTCCGCCCTCAAACCTTGTTTTCCTTATTGATGTTTCAGGATCAATGGGGTCTCCTAATAAGCTTCCTCTTCTTAAGTCAGCTTTCGGTTTACTGGTAAATGAACTAAGGCAACAGGATCGTGTTGCAATCGTAGTATACGCAGGAGCGGCAGGACTGGTACTGGAATCAACACCGGGAAACAGGAAAGAGGCTATAATGGCAGCCATTGATAATCTGGAAGCAGGTGGATCAACTGCAGGTGGTGCGGGACTGAAACTGGCTTATTCTGAAGCTGAAAAGAATTTTATTAAAGGCGGTAATAACAGGATAATTCTGGCAACCGACGGAGACTTTAATGTCGGGGAATCGAGCAATGGAGGCATGGAGAGACTGGTTGAATCGAAACGTGAACTTGGAGTGTTTATAACAGTTCTGGGTTTTGGAATGGGTAATGTAAAAGATGATAAAATGGAGATAATTGCAGATAAGGGAAATGGCAACTACTCATATATTGATAACCTGCAGGAAGCCAGAAAAGTGCTTGTCCGTGAGTTTGGCGGAACTCTGTTTACAATAGCTAAGGATGTGAAATTCCAGATAGAGTTTAATCCGGCTAAAGTTCAATCATACAGACTTATAGGCTATGAAAACAGATTGCTTGATGAAGAAGATTTTAATGACGATACCAAAGATGCCGGAGAGATGGGAGCAGGACATACAGTAACAGCACTTTACGAACTGGTTCCAGCCGGAACAGTTGAAAAGATACCTTCGGTCGATCCTCTCAGATATCAGCAACAGACTTCTGAAAACTATGGAAAGAATGATTTTTCAGCTGAATACCTTACAATAAAGATTCGCTATAAAAAACCAGATGGCAGTACAAGTAAACTATTTGAAAAACCGGTAAGAGGCTATTTGAATGATTTTGAGGATGTTTCGGACAATCTCCGGTTTGCTGCAGCAGTGGCTGAGTTTGGTATGATACTAAGAAATTCAGAATACAGGGGAAATGCAACCCTTGGCAGTGCCTCTGTCCTAGCAAAGTCTTCGAGGGGTGAGGATGAAGACGGATACAGATCTGAAATGATCAGGTTGATCAATACTGTGCAAGATATGAGAGTACTTGCAGATAAAGAATAATTTTCTTTTTTTCTATCTGCTATCTGTTGCATCTGTGATTATCTGTACAACAATTATTAAGTTATTATACAGAGATTTACTGAACAGCACTGTGTAAAGTATAACAACATTGATTATAAGGTTATTGAAAAATGAGATAGTTGCCTTCAGTAGCTGTCTCATTTTTATACATTTGTTTCTTGCAGCATCTCTGTTTATTTTATGTCTTTGTTCTGAATTATTAAATCAAATCAAATCAATTTACTTACGCAATGCTTAAGAACTTCTTTGTAAATGCCATCCGAAATCTAAGGAAGCAACCGGGTTATGTTTTGTTAAATATAGGCGGACTTGCCATAGGCTTGACAAGTTTCCTTTTTATTTCACTGTATGTTATAAATGAGCTCAGCTATGACAGGTTCCATAAGAACTATAAGAACATTTATAGTGTGAAAGTTGTGGGTCATATGTCAGGGGGTGTACTTGATCAGGCAGTTACTGCAGCTCCCATGGCTCAAGCCATGCTATCTGATTATCCCGAGGTGCTGGAAGCGACAAGAGTTACCAAACTTGGAGCCTGGCTGATACGCTTCGGAGATAAAAGGTTTAATGAAGATGGAGTCCTTTTTGCTGATTCAACCTTCTTCAATGTTTTTGATTTCAAGCTATTAAGAGGTGATCCCAGGACAGCTCTTGTGAGGCCGAAATCAATTATTCTGACGGAAGAATATGCAAATAAGTATTTTGGCGACCAGGATCCGATGGGACAACGTATGAGCTTAGAGGCTGATACGAATCTTTATACTGTGACAGGTGTAGTACAGAACATCCCCGACAATTCACATATTAAGTTTGACATTCTGGCATCAGTGAGCTCCTATCCGGGGATAGCAAACAATCCGCAATGGGTAAATCATAATTTCTATACATATATTGTTGTAAGGGATGGTACGGATAAAGATGTTTTGCAACAAAAATTCCAGGAGATGGTTATTAAATATGTCGGACCTCAGATACGGCAGATACTTGGTATTTCGATTGATGATTTCAGAAAAGCCGGAAATGATTTCAGTTATGTTATTGAACCTCTGAAGGATCTGCATCTGAGGGGGGCAACACAGTATAACCTCGAACCCATGGGTTCCATTTCCACAGTTTATATTTTTGCTGTTGTTGCATTACTCATATTGATTATCGCTATTATTAACTATGTCAATCTTGCCACTGCAAAATCGGCTAACAGAGCCAAAGAAGTAGGTGTCAGGAAAGTATCGGGGGCCAACAGGGCAGGTCTTATTTTACAGTTCCTCGGAGAATCACTGATAATCGTATCATTCGCCGGATTGATCGCAATAATTGCATTATATGCCCTTACACCTTCCTTTAATCAGCTTATTGGAAAGAATCTCTCGATTTCTCTTTTTGATAGTTATATAGGAATACTTGCTTTCATCTTCCTGATAATAGTCGTTGGTATATCGGCAGGCTTTTATCCTGCTTTTATCCTGGCTTCATTTAACCCCGTCGAAGTATTGAAGGGAACATTAAATCCGGGCTCCATGTCCAAAAAGTTGAGAGGATTGCTGGTTGTTTTCCAGTTTACTGTTTCAATAATAATCATAATCGGGTCTATAATTGTATATAACCAGCTGAATTTCATGACAAAAAAGGATCTGGGATTCAATAAGGAAAATCTTGTCATCATACGAAGGCCTGATTCGTTTTTCCGTCAGATGAAATCTTTCAGGGACAGGCTCCTGCAAATTCCGGGGATTGAAGAGGTCGGATTCTCAAGAGCAGTTCCCGGAACATATTTTAATAATAATGCATTTTTTAAAGATGAGGATCCCGATAAAAACACATATCTGTTGAATCAGGCGCAGGTGAGTTTTGATTTTCCCAAGGCACTTGGTGTCAGGCTTGTCGCAGGAAGGTTCTTCTCCACAGAATATGGCAGTGATTCAACTTCGGTACTTATAAACGAAGCTGCGGTTAAATCTCTTGGACTGGTTGATCCGATAGGGAAATATATTCTTCAGCCGCGGGGTCCTCAGCAATTCCAGAAACTTCAGATTATAGGTGTGATGAAAGATTTTAATATCGAATCGATGCATAAGGCTATTACCCCGGTGATTTTTACTGTACTTGGTCAGGGTGGAGGCGATCAGTACGCCACAGTAAGGCTTTCCGGCACAGATGTGAATTCTACTCTGAAAGCTATTGAACAGACCTGGCAGACCTTTACCACAAGGCAACCGTTTCAGTATGACTTTTTCTCCGACTTGTGGAATAATCTATATTCCTCCGAGATGAAAACAGGAAAAATATTCATTTTGTTTTCCATACTGGCAATCTTTATTGCCTGTTTGGGTCTTATCGGCCTTGTAACTTATATCACGAATAAAAGAACAAGGGAGATAGGAATCAGAAAAACATACGGAGCTTCAAATCAAATTGTACTGGGTCTGTTATCGGCGGAAGTAATGTACCTTATACTTATATCCTCTTTAATAGCATATCCTGTTGCCTACTTCGGATCAAAATACTGGCTTGAAAGTTTTGCAGATAAAGTAAAAATAAGTCCGGTCATTTATATTGCAGCAACGTTAATAGGTCTTGCTATAGGTTGGATATCAATAAGTTATCAAACTATTAAAGCAGCAAATTACAATCCTGCAAAAGCCCTAAGGATAGAATAGAAAATCCGGTTCTCCAGGGTAATATTATAAAGAGCCAAGTATTTTTTAACTTTTTTAAGCTTAGGAGTTATTACTGGAAAATACTATCATTAATTCTCAGGAATTGGACGACAATGCAGTAATGTCTGTCGCAATTGCCGGTAATCAGACCAGATGGACAATTTACTGCAGCTGCAGATAGCTGTAATGATAATATCGGATTCAGGGTTAAAAACGAAGAGGTCATTCCCGGGGATGTACAAATTCAGCTCTTCAGGAGATCTTTCAGTACGAAAGATCAAAACCACGTGATTGGTTTCTATAGTGTTAGGCTGCCCACTGAAAACTACCTTAATGGCATGGTGAGTTTTGAAAGTATCATAAGAAAAGGAACAGTCTTCACAGTTGAACCAAACAGGTCATTAAAAAGCAAATAATTTGTTTTTCAATTGATGTTAACAGGATCAGCCACAAACAATTCTTTATTTTTTAAGGAATCTGTCAATTTCCTTTGCTGCATTACGGCCTGAAGCAATTGCATTTACAACAAGGCTTGCTCCGCTGACTGAATCTCCAGCTGCAAACACTTTTTCATGACTTGTAAACAAGTTCTTATCGACCTTAATATTTTTTTTGTGATCAAGCTCTAATTCCAGTTCATTAAGCAACCCTTCCAGTACAGGATGAACAAATCCCATTGCAAGCAGTACGAGGTCGGCGTCAATTATTCTACGACTCCCCGGAATAACCTCCATAGAATAGTTACCATTAATTTTCTTCCATTTCACCTCTTCTGTCTCAACTCCGGATACATGGTTATCTTTCCCAATAAATTTCACCGAAGAGAGGCTCCAGCATCTTTCACATCCCTCCTCATGAGAAGTGGATGTTTTAAGAACCTTACCGAAGTAAGGCCAGGGATTGTCATCTGTACGGGTCAAAGGAGGCTTGGGCATTATCTCAATCTGGGTAACGCTTGCAGCTTTCTGCCTGACAGATGTACCAACACAATCTGAGCCGGTATCACCGCCTCCGATTATCAGCACCTTTTTACCTTCCGCATTAATTGTATTAGATGTAACAGGGATCTGCCCAGCATTAACACGATTCTGCATTGAAAGAAAATCCATTGCATAATGGATCCCGGCAAGTTCCCTTCCTTCAATTTTCAAGTCACGCGGGTGTGTCGAGCCTACAGCAAGGCAAATCGCATCAAACTGTTCCAGAAGTTCTTTACCTGAGATATCTTTGCCCGCGCTTATCCCTGTTCTGACGATAAGTCCTTCTTTTATCATAAGATCTATACGACGGTCGATGGTAGCTTTGCTTAGTTTAAAATCAGGTATTCCATATCTTAGTAATCCACCCGGTTTCTCGTCCTTTTCGAAAAGTGTTACAAGATGGCCGGCTTTATTTAACAGATCGGCAGCAGCCATACCAGCTGGTCCGCTTCCGATAACGGCAACTTTTTTACCTGAACGTACTTTTGGAGGTTCAGGCTTTATGTAACCTTCGGAAAATGCTTTTTCCACAATAGCAACTTCGTTTTCACGTATAGTCACGGGTTCCTGGTTTATATTCAGAACACATGCATGTTCGCAACTAGCCGGACATATACGGCCTGTGAATTCAGGAAAGTTATTCGTAGCCGACAGCCTCAGGTATGCAGCTTTCCATTCGCCCTTGTAGAGCAGGTCGTTCCATTCCGGAATTAAATTATCAACCGGGCAGCTCCAGTGGCAGAATGGTATGCCACAATCCATACATCTGGATGCCTGAAGCATCCTGTCTTCACTGTTCAAAACCTGTTCGACTTCGCTGTGGTCACATATTCGTTCGTTCAGCGGTCTGTTTCCAGCTTCCTTTCTTCTTATTTTTAAGAATCCGGTAATATCAGCCATAATTTATTTTTAAAATATTTCTAATAGTATTATAGTATTAATTAACTTGCACTTATCTCAAGGTCAATCTCAACATCAGCAATTTTCTTCCTTATCTCTTCAAGCTTTTGTTCCTGCAATACCTTTTTGTAATCATACGGAATAACCTTAATGAACATTGGTAGGAACTTATTGAGATTATCAAGGATCATTTTTGCTTTTTTACTTTTAGTGAACTGGTAATGACGGGTAATTAGTTTAGTAAGCTCGTTTACCTCATTATAGTCTTCAACCAGTGATAATTCGACCATTCCCATGTTACAGAAGTAATCAAAATCGCCGTTTTCGTTAAAAACATATGCTATTCCACCGCTCATGCCTGCTGCAAAGTTACTTCCTGTAGTACCAAGGACGACAACTCTCCCGCCTGTCATATATTCGCAGCAGTGGTTTCCGACACCTTCAACAACAGCATTTGCCCCGCTGTTTCTCACCCCGAACCTTTCACCAGCTACGCCGGAGATATATATTTCACCTCTTGTGGCACCATAAAGTACAGTGTTTCCGATTATTATATTCTTATCGGGTTCGAATGTCGACCCAGGAGGCGGGACAACAATTATCCTGCCACCTGAAAGCCCCTTTCCAAGATAATCATTTGAATCACCCTCCAGATAAAGTTCAACCCCTGGTGTGAGGAATGCGCCAAAACTCTGACCTGCAGATCCGTTGAAACAGCATTTTATTGTCCCTTCAGGCAATCCTTCTGCACCATAGAGTGATGCAATTTTACCTGAAAGCATCGCACCTGTAGTCCGGTCAGTATTATGGATTGCCTTCTGTATAACAACCGGTTGTTTATCTGAAATAGCTTTTTCTGCTTCAGATATCAACTCTAAATCAAGAACGTGATCAATTTTATGATCCTGAACGTCAGCACAATGCATAGCATTTACCGAAGATTCCTCAGTAACTGTTAGCAAACTGCTGAGATCAATATTTTTGATCTTCCAGTGATTTACTTCCGGATTCCTTTCCAGAAGATCGAACCGACCGATAATATCGTCCATTCTTCTGTAACCCAGTTCAGCAAGATACTCACGAACCTCTTCAGCTAAAAAGGTAAAAAATGTTACCAGATTATCGGCTTTTCCCCTGAATCTTTTTCTGAGTTCAGCATTCTGGGTAGCCACTCCGACAGGACATGTATTTAGGTGACATTTTCTCATCATAACACACCCCATTACAATAAGTGCAGATGACGCAAAACCAAATTCCTCAGCGCCCAGCAATGCGGTCATTATAATATCTTTTCCGGTTTTAAGCTGGCCGTCTGCCTGAAGGATCACTTTCCTGCGGAGATTATTCATTACCAGTGTCTGTTGCGATTCAGCAAGTCCCAGTTCAAGTGGCAATCCGGCATGCTTTATAGAAGAAGATGGACTGGCACCTGTACCACCTTCATAACCACTTATGGTAATAAGGTCGGCTCCGGCTTTTGTTACTCCTGCAGCAATTGTTCCTACACCACTCTCAGATACCAGCTTTACACTTATCTTAGCCCTTGGATTAACATTTTTCAGGTCGAAAATAAGCTGGGAAAGATCTTCAATTGAATATATATCATGGTGTGGCGGAGGTGAAATAAGAGTAATACCCGGTATGGAATACCTGGTTTTAGCAATGATATTATCGACCTTATGGCCGGGCAACTGACCTCCTTCACCGGGTTTTGCTCCCTGTGCGATTTTGATCTGTATCTCGTCAGCATTAACCAGGTATTCTGTTGTTACTCCGAAACGGCCGCTAGCCACCTGTTTAATGGCGCTTCTAACACTGTCGCCATTTTCAAGCGGCTCGAACCGTAATGGATCTTCACCTCCTTCACCTGTATTACTTCTTCCACCGATACGATTCATAGCGATTGCCAGAGTCTCATGGGCTTCACGGCTTATAGATCCATACGACATCGCACCAGTTACAAACCTCTTCATTATGTTTTCTGCAGGCTCAACCTCTTCGACAGGGATCGGGTTACATTTCATTTTTAATAAACCCCTGATAAATCCCGGACTTGCAGTGTTGGCATTTACCAGATTGCTGTACTGCTTGAATTTATTATAGTCAGCAGTTTTGGTACTCCATTGAAGAAGTGAGATTGTTTCAGGATTCCAGGCATGATGCTCACCATATTTCCTGTAAGAATAGACACCTTCTGTAAGGGCTTCAGGTTGCTGTTCCTCAATAAATGCTTTTCTGTGAGGTATGAGTATCTCTTCGGCAATTTCTTCCATACCTATACCTCCCAGCCTTGAGACCGTTCCTTCAAAGTATTTATCAATTACATCGGAGTGAATACCTACTGCCTCGAAAATCTGGGACGAACGATAACTACGAAGTGTACTGATCCCCATCTTCGACATAATTTTAAGAATGCCTTTATTGATTGCATTTATATAATTTTCTTCCGCTTTCTGATAATCGAGCTGAATAGCTTTTACTTTAACAAGCTTGTCTATAACGGCAAAGCTCATATATGGATTGATAATACTTGCTCCGTAGCCAAAAAGAAGTGCAAAATGCATTACTTCACGGGGTCCTGCAGATTCCACTACAATATCGATCTGCATGCGTTTGCGCTTTCTTATTAAATGATGGTGCACTGCAGAAACGGCCATCAAAGATGGTATTGGCGCAGCATTTTCGCTGATTCCACGGTCAGAAAGAATGATATAATTTTTCCCTTCATCGACAGCTTTTTCAGCATCACTGCATAGTTGGTCAACAGCACTCCTGAGTCCTTCAACACCTTTGCCGGCATCAAAATGGAGCTTGAGATTTGCTGCTGAAAACCCCTTATAGCCCAGATTTTTAACCACCTGGAAATAGGTATTATTTATTACAGGATTTCTGAACCTGACCATTTTGACATGATCGGGTGATGTCTCAAGCAGGTTTTGTTGTAGTGATCCGAGGTAACCCGAGAGCGTCATTACCAGTTCTTCTCTTATCGGATCAATAGGTGGATTTGTGACCTGTGCAAATAACTGCTTGAAATAGTTAAAAAGCCGGTAGGGTTTCTTCGAGAGAACTGCAAGCGGTACATCGTTGCCCATTGAACCTATTGGCTCTTTCCCGGTAGCTGCCATCTCTTTGATTATCCTGTCAGTATCTTCCAGCGAGTAATTGAATGAAGTGATATATTTATTGTACTGATCTCCCATTTCAGTGGGCTCTGTACGACCGGTTTCAATCTTTTCAAGTTTTACCATATTTTGCTGGATCCATTCTCCGTAAGGAAATTCATCAGCCAGTTTGGCTTTTAATTCCTTATCATAATAGATTTTTCCGGCTTTTGTATCCACAAGCAGCATTTTGCCTGCTGTAAGACGTCCTTTCTCCCTGACCTCTTCAGGGGCAAATGTCTGTACCCCGGTTTCAGATCCCAGAACAATCAGATCATTGGTTGTAATTACATATCGTGATGGACGGAGACCATTGCGGTCGAGCATTCCACCTATGTATCGTCCGTCGGAAAAGATAAGTGAGGCTGGGCCGTCCCAGGGTTCCATAAATGTGGAATGGTACTTATAAAAAGCTTTTAATTCCGGGGAAATAGGATTTTTATCATTTATTGATTCCGGAATCAGAATCGACATAGCATATGGAAGCGATTTACCGCTCATTATAAGGAATTCCAGTACATTATCAAGAGAAGCAGAATCGCTCTTACCTGGTTCAATTATCGGATATAATCTTGACAGATCGCCCAGTTTTTCAGACTTCAGGATTGATTCCCTTGCCTCCATCCAGAAACGGTTCCCCTTTATTGTGTTGATCTCGCCGTTGTGTCCCAGCATTCTGAAAGGCTGAGCAAGATCCCAGCTTGGGAATGTGTTGGTGCTGAAACGGGAATGTACAAGTGCAATGGCACTTTGCAAACGCTCATCATTTAGATCCAGATAATACTCTCCAAGCTGATTGGAAGTTAGCATACCTTTATAAATAAGAACTTTGGTCGACAGGCTGGGTATGTAGAAAAAACTCTTCTGCTTCAGATCCGATTTACGGATCAGATTTTCCGTCCGTTTCCTGATAATATATAATTTTCGCTCCAGATCATCCTGCGGGATATCCGCACCTAGGAGAATCTGCAGTATTTCCGGTTCAGCAGCGCGCGAGATCTCACCTATCACTAAATTATTGCGTGGAACTTCCCGAAAACCTATGATATCTACTCCTTCTTCCTTAATAATTTCGAGCAGCATTTCCTGACATTTTGCCGCATCAGAACTGTCTTGAGGAAAGAAAACAAGACCAGTTCCAAATTGTCCTTCAGGAGGAAGTGAGTAACCCTGTATTAGGTAAAAATCGCGGGGAACCTGTATAAGCACACCAGCACCGTCTCCTGTTTTACTATCAGCCCCCTCTGCACCACGGTGGGTCATATTCGCAAGTATATCCAGACCCTGTTTGATTATGGAATGAGATTTTTTACCCTTAAGATGAGCAACAAATCCTATTCCGCAATTTTCATGTTCAAACTCCTGACGGTATAATCCCTGCTGTATTGGCCGTTCTTTTTTCATCATAATCTAAAGTAATATCATGTTCTGTTTTTGTACAAAAAAAACCGTTCTCTGTGTTTGAGAACGGTCATCCCTAATCCGATACCAAACACCATTTTTATTCAGTTCCAATTAACCTTTTAATGAGGTGTAATGATAAAATGGATCTAAAAGTGTTCATTTCTGTTAACATTTGCTGACAAATATACTACATATTCTTTCAAATTGTCACAATAGATCAGAGAAAAATTAATAATAATTAATAAATATTTAAAAAAGATATAAACCGGTTAATTAACAGTAGGGAATGTACAGTGTTGCAATATTCCTGTTTACCATGAACCGGTTCTGAAATTTTTTCTTTACCTTGTATTTCTTTAATAGTCTGGACAATTATTTAAAATAGTTATTCCTTTTTGAACACATTTACATGGAAAACCCAAAGAACCTTATTATAGTAATTTTTGGAGCCTCGGGTGATCTTACTGCGCGGAAGCTTTTACCTGCATTATTTTCTCTGAAGACTCAAAAGCTTATGCCTGAGAAATATGCAATTATTGGAGTTGGCAGAACGAAAATGACGACTGATGAATTCAGAACTAAGCTTAGCAGGGCAATAGTCTCATATTCAGAGGAAAAGATAACTGATACGGATATCGTTAATGAATTTGTTAATGAATTGTACTATCTGTCCATGGATAATGCTTCTGCCCAGGGATATGAGGATCTGAAATCATTATTGAAAGTAACGGATAATAAATATGGTATCGGTGGTAACTATATCTTTTATATGGCAACACCGCCAAGCCTCTATGAGATTATAGGAGTTAACCTTGCCAAAGCGGGACTTACCAATCAGGAAAATGGGTTCAGAAGGGTAATTATTGAGAAACCCTTTGGCTATGATCTTGAATCGGGAAGAAGGCTGAACAAAACTCTTCATGAACTTTTACCTGAAGATCAGATCTTCAGGATAGATCATTACCTGGGAAAGGAAACAGTTCAGAACCTGCTTGTTACAAGATTTGCAAACGGTATGTTTGAGCCGTTATGGAACAGAAATTATATACACCGTATTGAAATCACCTCAGCTGAAAGTATCGGTGTGGAAGATAGGGGAGGATATTACGAATCATCAGGTGCCTTGAGGGATATGGTACAGAACCACCTTCTTCAGATGGTGGGATTAACTGCAATGGAGCCTCCCTCATCACTCGATGCCAATGCTATTCGTAATGAGGTATTGAAGGTTTTTCAGTCATTGCAGCCGATTAAAGAGGAAGATGTGTCAAAACAGGTAATCAGAGGGCAATACACAGGATCCCTTATCAGAGGGGAGTGCATTACAGGTTACCGTTATGAAAAGGGTGTTTCAGCTGACTCCAGAACCGAGACCTATGTAGCTGTTAAGTTTTTCATAAATAACTGGAGATGGGGTGGAGTTCCGTTTTATATCCGTACGGGTAAAAGACTGCCTACCCGTGTCACTGAAATTGTTATTCATTTTAAACAGACTCCTCATCATCTGTTTCAGAGAGAATCCGGTAAACTGTCATCTAACCAGTTAATAATCCGGATTCAGCCCGATGAGGGAATACTTCTTAAATTTGACATGAAAGAACCAGGTGCAGGGTTTAATGTAAAGAATGTAAATATGGATTTTCACTATAAAGATCTTGCAAATGTAAGAGTACCATCAGCTTACGAAAGGTTATTGCATGATGTTATGCTTGGTGATTCAACACTTTTTTCACGTGATGATGAAGTTGAAACTGCCTGGAAATTTCTGGAACCAATTCAAAAAGCATGGGAAAACAATCCCTCCGTTAAGATTTTTGGCTATCCGGCCGGGACATGGGGACCGGAACATGCAAATGATCTTATTGAAGGAGAGGGTCTTACGTGGAGATATCCATGTAAGAACCTGGCAGATGATGAGTTGTACTGCGAGCTTTGATGCAGAGATGAAGTAAAGCCGGTAAAATATGTTTTTTTCAGAAAAAATCTTTTAATTGAAAATATCCTTACCTTCAAATTCTATCATTTTTAATATGAAACGATTTCCTGCATCTTTTTGTATTTTTTTCATCTTTCCCGGGTATGCATGCGCTCAATTGTTTGTTGGAGGGAACCTGCTGGCCATGAGTGCGGGATTTTGGACTGGCCTGCAACCGGAAATTGATAAACATACAAAGGAACTTCCTGAAAATAATTTCATAAGGGCAGGTACCATTATGAAGAAAAATGAAGTATCGGGTGTTGAGTTAAGGATACAATGGCCATTTGCACTCAGACGGTACCAGATTCAGCCTGGAAGATATTTCTGCTCATATTTGTTAAGCCTTTTGATTGCATTAAGATTGGTTCACAAAAAATTGCATCTGATTTATATTTAATGCACTATATTATAAACCAAAGAACTTTACGAATTGGATAAATCGGTAAAAATATTTCATACGCCATATGAATTGGCAGAAAGGTTCGCCGAAGAATTGATAGCAATGATCAATTTAGCTGTGGCCGGCAAGAAGCTATTTTCAGTTGCCTTATCAGGTGGATCCACTCCTGAGCTCTTACTCTCATTGTTAGGTGACTATTATTCAAAATCTGTTCCATGGGAGTTTGTTCATTTTTTCTGGGGAGATGAAAGATGCGTTCCTCCTGATGATGTTCAGAGTAACTACGGTATGACTAAACAAAAATTGCTAGACAAGATTATGATTCCTCCTGCAAATATTCACAGGATTCAGGGTGAAGCTGATCCCTATACTGAGATTTCACGTTATTCGGATGAAATATCACATTACACAGCCAGGAGAGATGGAATGCCACGTTTCAACCTGATAATGCTTGGATTAGGCGAGGACGGACATACAGCTTCAATCTTTCCCGGAAGGATAGATTTATTTAATTCTGAGAATATCTGTGAGGTGACAGTTTATCCTGGTTCCGGTCAAAAAAGAATTACTATTACCGGCAGGGTTATAAATAACGCAGATGCGGTAGCTTTTCTTGTTACGGGAGGAAAAAAAGCTGAAATAGTGAAGAATATAATTAAAAATAACCCGGCAGCAATAAACTTTCCAGCTTATTATGTTGTTCCTGTTCATGGGAGCCTTACCTGGTATATTGATGAAGATGGAGGAAGTCTGCTTTAACTGTTAAACGGGTTGCAAAATCATTAAATACATCAGGTTCGGATGATTTTTTATATATTTGAAATACCTTTTTATTAACTTTAAATGTAAAGATATGTCACACGAAAAAGCTAAGGAACAGACAAAGAACAAAAAAGAGGCTACTAAGAGTCTGAAAGAAAAACGCGCTGCAAAAAAAGCTAAAAAGGAAGAAAAAATGCGACAATAGACATTTTATTGAATATAAAAATGTCTGTATTTCTTTGATTCAGTAATCTGGTCAGCTACTGAATACTAAAATATGATGGCTTGATATGAGCGCTTAAATAAAAAGCCGGTGATAAGTATCACCGGCTGAATAATAAATCTTTGTATAGATAAACTAAGCTAGTCTTACGTCTACTGCATTAATTCCTTTTTTGCCCTCCTGAAGTTCAAATGTGACTTCATCATTCTCTTTAATCTGATCTTTCAGACCAGAAACGTGTACAAAATATTCATTATCCGAATCTGCATCTTTTATGAATCCGAATCCTTTTGATACATTAAAAAATTTAACTGTTCCTTTGTTCATTTTATTCTGTTTTTAAATTAATGGCGCAATGTAAGTATTTTATTTGATATAATCTAAATATTTTTATAATAATCTGATATTAAATTGATTTGTAATAGATTAAAATACCCTTTGCTTCGATATCATAATGAACAGCCTGTCAGTTTATTATTTCTGTTTCTAATCAGCCTGGTAAATTCAAGGTTCCGGCAAAAAATACTCACCTGAAAATCTCAAAATAGCTCAGCAGAACTTTACATTTTAACAAGTAATTCTGATACTCATATAAAATATTTCTACTTTTATCGGTTAAATTAACAGAGGAAATCCGGATTATGAAAAAGTATTTAATTTTAATTATGACTGTTGTCTTGTCGGGAGGTGAATTATTCAGTCAGGCTGACCTGCTTACAAGAGCAGAAAGATCGGAGTTTAAATCCACATCAGACTATAAGGATGTAACAGACTTTATTGAAAGGTTAAAAATAATATCTCCCTTTGTCAGGGTTGAAAGTATGGCGACATCAATTGAGGGCCGGACTTTACCACTTATGATAATTGGCAACCCTTTGCCAAAATCACCTGAAGATCTGGTTAATGACAAGAGGATTGTTGTTTATGTTCAGGCAAATATTCATGGGGGTGAGGTGGAAGGTAAAGAGGCAACATTGATGTATGCAAGAGATATTCTTAAAGATAAAAATCCTGAGATTCTTAAAAATATAGTGCTTCTGATATGCCCCCTGTTTAATCCGGATGGTAATGAGAAAATCAGCCCCCTTAACAGGACAAACCAGAATGGACCTGTGAATGGCGTTGGAGTGAGATATAATGGTCAGTTTCTTGATCTTAACCGTGATGGGATGAAAGCTGAGTCACCTGAAGTTAAAGGTCTGTTATCTAAAGTCTTTACCCGCTGGGATCCTTCTGTCTTTATGGATTGCCACACAACAGATGGTTCCTATCATGTTGAACCTGTGACTTTTACATGGATGGTTAACCCTGACGGTGATAATTCCTTAATAACATACATGCGTGATAAAATGATGCCTGAAATGTCGAAAATCTTATCATCAAAATATAAAGTTGAAAACTGTTTCTATGGAGAGTTCATAGATATGATGGATCCGGATAAGGGTTGGATTTACGATGCTTCCGAACCGAGGTATATAAGTAACTATGCCGGGATCAGAAACAGGTTGGGCATTCTGAATGAGAATTATGTCTATGCTGATTTCAGATCACGGGTTTATGGTTGTTATTATCTTATTCATTCCCTGCTTGATTATGCTTCGACTCATAATTCTGAAATTAAAAACATGATTCATGAGGTTGATAAAAGGACAGTAGCACGTGGCACAAAACCTGCCATAACCGATTCGTTTGCAATTGAGTATAAGGTAAAACCGGCGCCTGATAAGGTAACTGTTAGAACCTTTGAGGCAGACCTGGTTACCAATGCCAATGGAAGAAGAAGTTATAAGAAAAGCGACCGGCAAAGAGATGTTACTATACCATATTATATTGATTATTATCCAACTAAAAGTGTCAGGTTCCCATATGCTTATCTTCTGACAGTCAGAGACCCGGAGATTTTAAATCTGTTGAAACTGCATGGTGTGAAGTTAGAAAAGCTGACCAGTAGTTCCTTAATTAATGTAGAACGTTTTGAGATCGATAGTCTTAAAGGAACTGAGAGATTGAATCAGGGGCATTACACAAATTCAATAAGCGGCAGATATATCGACAGAGCAGTTGAATTTCCGGAAGGAACGATAGTAATAAGAACAGCCCAGGCAATGGCAAATGTAGCTGCATATTTACTGGAACCTCAATCTAATGACGGTTTGGTGACCTGGAACTTTTTTGACCGGTATCTTGTGCCTCAGTGGGGAACGGGATTTAATCCTTACCCGGTATACAGGGTGATAAACAAAACAGATATGAAAACCGTTGAATTGAACTAGATTAAGAAAATCATGGTGAGTAACTTTTCTCGGGGATAGGATCACGTTTAGGGTAGTGATAATCGTACAGTACATTAAATCCGTTATTCTTTGCACTTTTAGCCAATGCTGCGTTGTTGAGCACCAATTGTATATTCCGGAGCTGACAAACCTTAATGTTTAAAAACGATGAAAGTAATTAATAATGGTATACCATTCTTTGAGGTAATCCGCTTTTTTTAATAACTTATTTGTCCATATGACTTAACCGGCAGAATGTATTAAGTCTCATTCTTATAGGGGAAATTCATGTAATATTAATAACCTTGTTAAAAACACTTTTTTTTCAGACCTTTGCGGACTGTTTAATTTAGGAAAATTTGCAATTATGAGAAAATGGCGAGTGGAAGATTCTGCTGAATTATATAACATAAATGGATGGGGTGTGGATTATTTTTCCATTAACCAGAAAGGAAATGTGATAGTTACCCCCCAGAAAAATGGTATTTCAGTAGATCTGAAAGATCTTCTGGATGAACTTATCCTCTCCGATGTATCCACTCCTGTACTGGTGAGGTTTCCCGATATACTTGATGACAGAATTATAAGTATTTCAAAATGTTTTAAGTCGGCATCTGAAGAATATGGATATAAAGCTCAGAACTTTATTATTTACCCGATTAAAGTCAACCAGATGAGACCTGTTGTTGAAGAGATTGTAAGCCATGGGAAAAAATTCAATATAGGACTTGAAGCCGGATCTAAACCTGAACTTCATGCTGTTATTGCAATCAATACTGACCCGGAATCGCTTATCATATGTAACGGATATAAGGATGAAGATTATATTGAACTGGCGCTGCTTGCGCAAAAAATGGGTAAAAGGATATTTCTTGTAGTTGAAAAACTCAATGAACTGAAACTAATAACAACAATCTCAAAGCGTCTTAAAATAAAGCCAAACCTTGGTATCCGGATTAAGCTGGCAAGTGTGGGAAGTGGAAAATGGGAGGATTCGGGTGGTGATATAAGCAAGTTTGGCCTGACATCGAGCGAATTATTAGAGGCAATTGATTTCCTTGAGAAAAACAAGATGAGAGATTGCGTCAAACTTATCCACTTTCATATAGGTAGCCAGGTCACAAAAATCCGCAGAATCAAAATTGCACTTAGGGAGGCATCACAGTTTTATGTTCAGCTGCGCATGCTTGGCTTCAATGTCGAATTTGTGGACATTGGCGGTGGCTTAGGTGTAGATTATGATGGTACAGGCTCATCTAACAGCGAAAGCAGTGTTAATTATACTATCCAGGAGTATGTAAATGACTCTATCAGCACATTTGTTGACGCCAGTAATAAGAATAATATACCTCATCCGAATATAATTACAGAATCAGGAAGGTCCCTTACAGCACATCATTCGGTACTGATATTTGAGGTTCTTGAGACAACAACTCTTCCATCGTGGGATACTGAGACTGTTGTGAATGACCAGGACCATGAACTTGTTAAAGAGTTGTACCTGTTATGGGATAACATAAACCAGCCAAGGATGCTCGAAACATGGCATGATGCCCAGCAGATAAGGGAAGAGGCACTGGACCGATTTAGCTTCGGGCTTATTGATCTGAAAACCAGGGCTCAGATTGAGCGACTTTTCTGGTCCATTGCCCGAAAAGTATATCTGCTTGCAAATATTACCAAACATGTACCTGAGGAGCTTCGTCAGATATCAAGAATATTGTCTGATAAATATTTCTGCAATTTTTCTCTCTTCCAGTCTCTTCCGGATGCATGGGCGATTGATCAGATTTTTCCGATTATGCCCATTCACAGGCTTAATGAGGAACCCCTTCGAAATGCAACTATTCAGGATATGACTTGCGATTCAGATGGGAAGATTGATAACTTTATTTCCACACGTAATTCATCACACCATCTTCCGGTTCATTCGCTTAAGGGTAAGGAACCATATTATTTGGGAGTGTTTCTTGTCGGAGCTTATCAGGAGATACTTGGTGATCTTCATAACCTTTTTGGTGATACTAATGCAGTGCATGTATCTGTTGACGAGGTTGGGTATAAAATAGATCAGGTTATTGATGGTGAGACAGTTGCGGAGGTGTTAGATTATGTCCAGTACAATTCAAAAAAGATGGTGCGTACCGTTGAATCGTGGGTAACAACTTCGGTCAAGGCAGGTATTATAACCCTTGAGGAAGGAAAAGAGTTTCTTTCAAATTACAGATCAGGTCTTTACGGATATACATATCTGGAATAATTTTCTGTCCGGACTAATATTTTCTTAAGAACTATGTATCAATTCAACAAAATATTTATTTAACTTAGGTTCATAATTTATATTACTGTTTATTTTTAACCCAATTAATTAATTAAATTATGAGTAACGGAACCTTTGATTTTAATGAATTTATTAAGGAATCGAAAGATGTCCTGGTAAATCCGAAATCTTACTTCTCTGCAATGAAAACTTCGGGAGGTATGTCTGAACCCTTAATTAAGGCAGTAATTTATGGTGCAATTGCCGGTGTAATAGCATTCCTCTGGAGTATACTGAAAATCGGTGGCGTTGCCGGTAGCGGATTTGGAGGGGCAATCGGAATTATGGTTTTCGTCTGGTATATCATTGGAGCAATAATTGCCTTGTTTGTTGGTGCTGTAATATTGTTGGTCATCTCCTCTATCTGCAAAGGGAGTACTGATTTTGAGGCAAATGTAAGGGTGTCTGCTGCTCTGTTGATCATAATGCCAATTAATGTCTTTCTGGGATTTGCGGGTTTCTTTAATCTCTACCTGGGACTTATTATCAGTCTTGCTGTGTATATATTCTCATTATGGCTTCTTTATCATGGTCTTGTTGAGTCACTAAAGGCTAAACCTGAAACTTCTAAAATATTTGTATATATTCTTATCGCTCTCATAGTTCTTTTTATGATCGCCGGATTCGGTGCCCGAAAAAGGACAAGTCAGTTAATGAAAGAATTCAATAATTCCAGTTTATTGGAGATCAGGAAAGACAAGGAGAATCATTAGGTTTTTCAAATAAATAATACAACGCCAGGTTTACCTGTATGCTTCTGCAATGGTCCTGGCGTTTAATTTTAATAAGATGAAAACATATGTAGCAATTTTTCTGTTATTTTCCTTCATTAATGTCAATGCACAGAAGGGGAAATTTTATCAAAGTATTTGGCGCGGGAATGAAAACTCTGAGATGGCTATTCAGGGTGACAGGTATACTTATTTTGAGAAAGGCAAGCTTTACTATGTTCTTTCAAATGACAATTCTGACATCTATCTGGATATGAATATAGAAGATCCTGCAGTTCAGAACAGGATACTTAAAGAGGGATTGACTGTATGGATAAATATGGATGGCAAATTAGTTAAGAAAATGGGGATAAGGTTTCCTATCGGTTCGCAATATGCCGGACGGAGAAACGGATCTGATTATTCAAATGTTAAAGTTAACCCTGATGGAAGTCTTGTTACACCTCTCTCACAGGCAAATACAATTGAACTGTCAGGCTTTTCCAGCGAGGATTCCAGACGCTTTCCCTCAGATAATACTGATAATTTCAGGGGTTACGTAAAATATGATAATGAGGGTATATTGCATTATAGATTGATCATGCCTGTGGCAAAACTGCCAGTGAGAAATTCAAAAGAGGGAGACGGAGCTATGCCTTTTAATTTAGCAATTGAATATGGGGCTCCACCGGTTATGAACAGTGGTAACCGACCTTCTTCCTCAGAATTTTCCATGTCACCCCCGGGAGGCTCAAGAGGAGGATCACGGGGTGGCGGAAGCAGGGGCGGTCCTCCTTCTGGAGGTGGGATGCCGGGCCCATCTTCCTCAAGAGCTCAGGCTGCACCTGAAGTGCTAATATGGATTAAGAATATCAAGCTTGCAACTGATAAGTAGATTTTATAGTTTTAGCACTTAAAGTTCTAAAAAGATCTGATCTCATCAGGTCTTGTGAAGTTGATGAAAAACAGTTAGATATGAAAAACTGGTTAGTATCCAGAAACATTTTTGTTGTTCTGGCATATAGGATTTTACTTATTATGTTCCTATTCACGCTTTGCAGGATTGGCTTCTTCCTGTTCAATTATAAGATGTTTCCGGAGGTATCCGTTAACCAGTTTATTATGATTCTTCGAGGCGGTCTGGTCTTTGATATTTCTGCCGTTGTATATATCAATTTACTCTTAATCCTGCTGCATATTGTACCACTTGAGATCAGATACAATGATGTTTACCAGTCAGTTATTAAATATTTATTCTTTATAACAAACGGTATAGCGATAGCAATGAACGGGATGGACTTTGTTTATTACAGGTTTGTTGATAAGAGAGCTACTGCCGATGTTTTTAAAACTTTTGAGCATGAAACCAATATGGTGAAATTGTTTTTCAGGTTCCTGTTTGATTACTGGCCTGCAACACTATTCACTCTTTTCGCATGGTTTCTGATGGTATATCTTTACAATAAGGTCAGCCCTAAAAAAAGCGCTGCATCTGTAAATAAAATCGCCTATTATTCGGTAAATGTCCTGGTTATCCCAATTGTAATTGCTCTGGTAATTGGTGCTGCCAGGGGCGGATACAAACATTCCACGCGTCCAATAACAATAAGTAATGCTGCCCGTTATGTTGAAAATCCCAGGGATGTCGCCATAGTACTCAATACACCTTTCAGCTTTTTCAGAACTTTTGATAAGAAAGCATTGTTAAAGTATGAATTTTTTGATAATGAACAACTTGTCAAACTCTATAATCCACATTATATTCCTTCAAATACAGAACCTTTTTCCTATAATAATGTGGTTATTATTATTCTTGAGAGTTTTGCGAGAGAGTATATCGGCGCTTTGAATCCTGAACTGGATAGTGGAAAGTATGAGGGTTATACTCCTTTTGTTGACTCTCTTATAAGTGTTGGTCTTACTTTTGATGTTTCAATAGCAAACGGGAAAAAATCAATTGATGCGATGCCTTCTATTCTGGCATCAGTTCCTTCACTGGAAACGCCATATACTATTTCTCATTATGCTAATAATGAAATAAACGGACTTCCTGAATTACTGAAACCTAAAGGATATTATAGTGCTTTTTTTCATGGGGCGCCTAATGGATCAATGGGATTTGACTCTTTTGCCAGGGTTGCCGGGTTTGATGATTACTTTGGTCTGAACCAATATCCAAATAAAGAAGATTTTGATGGCATATGGGGAGTATGGGATGAACCTTTTTTTAAGTTTTTCGCGGATAAACTTAATACCTTCAGGCAACCTTTTTTAGCTTCCATATTCTCTGTATCATCACACCATCCTTTTAAGGTACCTGAAAAGTACACCGGGAAGTTTAAAAAAGGTCCGGCTCCTATATTAGAGGTAGTAGGCTATACAGATTTTGCTCTAAGGGAATTTTTTGAACAGATTTCAACAACCCTATGGTTTAAGAATACTCTTTTTGTTATTACTGCCGATCATACAAATGAATCGGTTCATAAAGAGTTTCAGAATAATTTTGGATCTTACAGTATTCCAATAATTTTTTATAAACCGGGAAGTGATCTTCGGGGGATAAAGAAGCGGATAGCTCAACAAATTGATATTTTACCCACAATATTAAATTATCTTCATTACGATCAGGAATATATTGCTTTTGGAAACAATCTATTAGATGATACTTCAGAATCATTCGCATTTAATACTTCCGGAAGCACATATCATCTCTATATGCAGGATCATATTCTTGAAATGATTGATAATAAATCTGCAGGATTGTTTAACTATAAAAAAGATCTGTTTCTTGAAAACAATCTGATAGGAAGTGAGCCGGCCCTTCAGCAAAAAATGGAAGAAAAGATGAAAGCAATAATTCAGACCTATAATGGCATGCTCATTGATAATAATATGGTAGTAAGAAAAAGATACTGATCCCTAATTTTGATCGCCAAGGCTATCCCAGAGTATTACAGAATAAAGACCTCTTAAGTTATATTTTAAAATAATTCAGTTCATCTCAGACTGGAGGAATCCTCACAAAATCAAAATGCCGGTTATTCATTTATTTATATTCATCCTCAGGAGACCTGTTAAATTAAGAATCTCCATGTGATGGATGTGAAAAGCAACCATACAGAACCAATCCTTAACAGTGCTGTAATCTGTTAATGGCACAAATGGAGAATGATGCAATGCAAGTGTTTCTTCAGTTCAATAATTGTGACTGCTAAGAAGGAATCAGCGTTTTTGCTTTCAGGAACAGGTGTTTTCTCTTCAATTATTTCGATAAAATCCGATTTTTTATCATATCTAAGGTAATGTTAGTCAAAAATCAACTAAAGAGAATATTTTTATAATTTGAGCATTAATTAAAACCATATATATAAGATAATCATTTTATTACATTAAAACCTAACTCCCAGGCGTAAAGGATTTCAACTGGGTCTTCATAAATTTCACCCTGTTTTTGACGAAATGCCATTTTTTCGGTGTCAATTGGTTATTAAGGTAATTATTTGGCAGTATTTAAGCGATAAAGGTATCCAATACTATTCTCATTAACCCACTAATTGGGCGTTAGACGCTTGATTTGAATATTCTTATATCTTATTTTTACAAGTACAATATAACTGAAGAAACGATGAAAGAGATGATAGAATTAAATAATTCAAATGATGTAGTTAAAAGAAGGGTTAAAAGAAAATTCAATGTAACCAGACCTTCTTCTACAGAACATGTAACTAATCCGGTTATTGACAATTTGATAGCTGAGGGTGGGGAGGCATTTTTGGATTATATAAAATGGCATGGCCTCGTTAATGAACCTAACATGCTTATTCTCTCGTCCAAATACCATTATTATTATGATCACGAAGATTTAAAAAGTGTTACAACATTGATAAATCTCAAACAGCTTAACCTGATAAATCATCTGGATGTTTTTTTTAAGAATGTCTGTAATGGTCTTTCTCCCAAGACTAATTTCATAGGATGCTTTTATGATAAGAAAACTCAGAAAGGAAAAAGCCTGCCATCAAGGATGTATAAAAAAATAATAAATTTTCTTGATTTAAGGATTGACACTGAAATAGACAAAACTAAGCTCTCCAGGCTTCTTGAATCAAACGGATTGAAGGTCATTGACATGACTGAAATTAACGGATTAACCTATTTCAGAACCCAAAACAACAGGATAACAGCCTGACGCTTATCTGACAGAATTTTTTAACAAAGTTTTCCAGGGTTTTTCATAAAACCATATAACAAAAAAAACCGAAGTCACATAACTTTATAAATAGTATAAACATTGTAGGATAAGATCAAGTTTAATTAATGCAAACCAGAGGAAAAGGCGAAAGCCTTTTCCTGCAATCAGTAAACCCCGGCTCCAATGCCGGGGTTTACTACATATAACATCAGATTCAGATAATATTTTCAGAAGCCATCCCATTGAATCGTATTTCCCTGGATTTTCTTTGAAAATTATTAAAATGAACCTGAGATTAACGGGGGTTAATCAGTATTTTATTTTGATTGGTTAATAATTACTTTAAATATATGTTGCTTTTTTTCTCCTATCTGAAGGAAATAAATACCATTTGCCAGTAGTGATATATTTATGTTGGTGGTCTGACCGGTTAATTTACCCTGCAGTACCTGTTTGCCGGATTGGTCCTTTAAGTAGTAATTCGACTGCTGAGGGCTTTTAAATGATTTTACAAATATTATATCTGATGCAGGATTTGGATAAATAGTATAATTCTCATCTTTCAATAATTCATTCATGCCTGTGGTTGAAGTGTAAGTGAATGTCAGTCTTAAGGTGTTAATCCATGAACTTGAACCTGTGTCCCATGATTGATCGACAGACACAGATGGAGTCCCGTCAGGGTTATTTGTATAAACAGTTTGAGTGTTATTTATCCAGCTTGTTGAGCCAATATCCCACAGCTGCAATAAATCATTTGTGAGATACCCGCTTACGTCATAGGTATTTGTCTCCATAGAGTGGCTTTGCCAGGCTCCTGCGGACCAGTCATCTGTAACTTCTGTAAGTACTTTTTTTGCCAGATTATAAGTATAAGAAATTCTTTGATAATTGGTCCAGGTACTTATTCCGTCCCATTGCTGGATGATCTCCTGATTTGCAGTACCATCCGGGTTATTTGTATACAGAGACTGAGTACTGTTCTTCCAGTTGTTGCCGATGAAATCCCAGGTTTCAGTCAGTTCAACAGTTAAAAAACCCGATCCGTCATATGTATTAGTCTGTCTTGAAGAGTTTTGCCACACGGTACCAAGCCATAATTCTGATACTTCAGTCAGTACCTTACCTGATAGATTGTATGTATATGTTGTTCTTGTCAGGTCATTCCATACACTCATCACATCATCCCAGGACTGACCGATTACCTGGCTTTTGGTTCCATCTGGATTATTTGTGTAATTTGACTGTGTACTGTTTATCCAGGAGAGCGAGGGTACATCCCATGTCTGGGAAAGCAGATTGGTCAGGAAATTATTTACGTCATAGGTAAATATCTGCTTGGTAGAGTTTTGCCAGTTTGTGCCTGACCATGATTCGCCAAGGATCATCTGTAAATTTTGACCAGAAAGATTACAGGTCAGTATAAAGCAGAGTAAAAGGCTTAGTAGCCTCAGGATTGTTTTTTTGCTTTTCACAAAAGCATTTGCATTTTCAGTTTTCATGTAGCTGTTTTTTATGTTTATACTTATCAGATTTTCTTCGGCACAGCCAGTATTCTTTCCGGTGTCAACGGCAGCTTTTGCATCCCTAAGAACCGTATATGCGCCTCAAGACCCCATTTCACTGGTATGTCTGGTTTTTGTTAATCGTGATTTGCAGGGCAGAAACCTAAGCAGGGTCAGGTCCTGATCAAGGTCCATTTCTAACCATTTGCCTTTAATTTCCGGACAGATTATCTCCTCCATTTTATAAGAGATTGATACTCCTGCTACCTGTTTATTGACATAAAGTTATGAAAGAGATGAATGCAAGTCAAATAAAATTCAACAGAAGGATTTCACAGATATATTTTTAGAATATTTTGGAATAATCTGAGGATACAGAAGCCAGGATTAGATAAAATACCTAACCTGATTTTCTGAGATTATGGCATATAAGTGATTTAAAATGAGCGTGATACGTGTGACATTAATAATAACAACCTTATTAAAATATTAAAGCCACACGCTCACCTGCGTATGGCTTTATCTCTATTATGTGGTTGCGGTGCGGACGGGACTCGAGTAGAAATTTTAATTGCCATATATTCAGCATTATAGCAATATGCTGTGGCGGATTCTGTGGCGGATTTTGTGGCGGATTTTATTTATATTTGTAGAAATCTACCTTCTCTATGAAAATTGACAACCTTGAAATTCGTACAAATCCGTTTAAGAAGTCGCCAGTTCGTAAAAAAGATGGCCTTCACCAAGTTAAAATAAGGGTGTTTATTGGCTCCAATGATTACGGAAAGTTTCGAAACAAGATTACTCTGGAGGTAACCATCCTTGATGAGTCAAATAATCCGGTTCTTGCATCTTCATCGGAATTTGATAACAGAAAATCCAATAAAACGTTGAACCTGACTATCCTGAGAACGGAAGCTAAGGTCAAGGATTCCGTTGTTCAGATGATAAAAGATAATATAAAAATGACATCCACTAATCTCTTTAACTATTTGTATAAGAAGAGAAAGTCCCCAAAAACTGAAACTGTAGGTGAAAGTGAAGAGACTGTATGGAATGATGAGGTTAAAAAGTTTTTTGATGAGCCGATACCGGTTTCCGTATGGGAAAAGTATAAACTTGCTGTCACCGAAGATGATATCGATGATATCACAGAAGAAGAATTACAGGATATTGCAGATGGAGTTTACTTTGGTCATTTCAGAGATAAGGAAACCAAAAGAGTCGGTAGTATGAGTTTTAATGAAAGATATCAAACAGGCAATTATGACAAGTCAAATATTTTTGAATTATTTGGTTTCTGCTGGTCAGCAAATCCTAAAAATGGAGAACCTCTTATTACGGGTTCATATAAATCTCTTATAGTCCAACTAAATGATTACAGGTTTAATTCGAAACCGTCACAGTGGATTAAAGATTTTAATGATAAATGGATTGACAATTTTTTAAGATATTTAGTCGAGAAGGGGTATCCTGCTGTACATCTACGTGGATATGATCCTTTTACTATCGTTAAATTTCGTGATCGATTTATTAAAGCCGACCGACTGCCATATAAGGAAAAATCATTTCAAAAAGTTGTTAAGCACCTGAAAAGGCATATTGATATACTTCAGAAATATGATTTAATCCCTTACAAGAAGAACACCAAACTTATTCAGGCCTCTGACTATCTTAAACGAAGAACAAAAAATCAGACATATACAAGAAGAGAACATGCATTAACGGTTCCGGAGTTTAATTTTATCGCTGAGACAGATTTTAAGAATCAGAAACTAAATCTTGCCCGGGATATGTTCGTGATTGCAGTTCTTGGTGGAGGTTTTAGAACTCAAGAATTGTACAATGATCATCTGTATATTCAGGATAAGAGGTTACATATTTATAGGAAGAAAACGAATGAGACAAGCACCAATCCAATTATATTGCAGTTAAATGATGTAATCAAGCGACATAACGGATTACCCGAATTTTTAAAGGTAGATGAATTCCGTTCATGCCTTCAGACTATTGCAAAACAAATTCCTCTTGATAGAATAATATCAATACCCGACACCTTGATAAATTCGAAAAAAGGTATGATTAAGGTTCGAATATGCGACATATTTAATCCCTATTTCGCCCGAAAAACATGTGTTACCATTCTGAACCATATTGGCCTTAGCGAAGAGGAAATAATTGAATTTACCTGTCACGCTGATGTCCGTACCTTGAAATATTATAAAGGGAACATGACAATTGAGGATAAGGAACGGCTGATAAACTTAAAATTATCAAACATGAATAAGAGTCAAGAGAATTAACTATTTCAGTAAACTATCGAAATTGTCACTTATTTTTTTCTCGATTTCCGTTGCCTTAAAAGGATCTGATAATAAACTCGCTAACTCTTTAAGTATATTTTCGGACATTAATGGAGTAAAAACCTCATCGCCTTTTTTCGTAAATGGGCCATCAGTTTCGATTAATAATTTGTCAATCGGGATATTCTTAATTATTTCTATACCGGTTTTTGAATGCAGCATTGGATAGTTAATAGAAAAATAATATCCATAATCTATTGCTCTTTGAAGATGTTTTATCGAATCAGAATACCAATGAAGTACAATTTTCCCCGGAAAGTGATTACCTATGATATCGATGACATCTTGGGCAGCTTTTCTGGAGTGTATTGTGAGAATCTTATTATGTGCATCTGCACAAGCTATAACAATTTTTTCAAAAATTTCTTTTTGTAATCGATAATCTGCAAATGATTTATTGCTGTTATCAAGTCCTATTTCACCAATGTACCTAGTCCTTGAAATCATTTCAATAAACTGCGCAATTTCTTTGTGTCTTTGAGCAACAAGCTCAGGATGCATACCAAGGGCAGCTCGTATATATTTCTTATTTGCAGCAAGCTTTTCTGTGTAAAAGAAAACAGCTGGACTGTTTGTTACAGCTATAGTATATACTTCTTGATTTTCAATTTTGTTTACGATTCCCTCAGGTGATTGCATCAGGTCAAGATGAAAATGCGTATCATGATATCTCATACTATTTTTTTAAAAATACTTCGACTTCTTTCATTCCTCTTTTATATATATCAATGTACATCGCAAACTCTTCATCATCTTCAAATGGAATAGGACCCGAACTTAATATATCAAACAAAATTGAATGCTTAGGTTTTCGTTTCATCCTTTCTAAAGCCAATCGAAATGCTCTGACGTCACTTCCTGATTGCAAGTTTGGGGAAGGAGGCGACTTTAAAATAGAATTCACATATTTAGTGCCCTTAATATTACTTCTTTTCTCGGCAGCTTGCCTTATTATACATGGAACACAATATCCACAGTGAAGCCCTGGACTTAAACCCGCATACCTACTATTTTCAGAATGAGAACAAGACAATGTTTTAGATTCTAATTGCTTAAGTATCGACTGTCCCTTGCATTCAATCATCATTTGTCCCTTAGTCTTGAATTGGTAAGGATTAGAAATATTGTTCCTAATCCCAAGGGCAGTAACAATTTCTTTAAATATTTTTAAATAATATGGATGAGTTGTTCTTGTGCTATGGCTACCCAACCTTGTTCCAGTTAAAGGGATATTCAAGGATATTAGACCATTCTCAGGAATATTAAAATCAATGTTATCCCCTAAAGAATTAGCTACAGATATCCCAAGACACATAAACAGAAAAGAACGAGCTCTTGAACTACTTTCTTTTGAGGCGTTTTTATTTCGTTGGTTAGGTTGAACCCAAAATTGATGATCTATAAAAGAATCTTTACCATATATCTTTTTTAGTTCGCTGTAAAGTTTAGTTTGAACACTTCCTTCTGATCCTCTTTTATAATGGCTAACAAACGCTACCTTCTGTTTTCTTTCAAGTAAATCAATAGCACCAATAAAAGAGTCCAGTCCGCCTGAAAACAAAGACACCTTTTGTATCCCATAAGGATTAGAATCAGATGGTAATTCAAGTTGTTTATTTTCTTTTATATCCTTTCCTCTGAAATATATCTCCCATTTGTCCCCACTTAAAAAGGAAAGAAGATTTTCTACCTTTTCTTGTAATGGATTCCATTCTTTTAGGGAAGAAACTGGTATATATAACCTGAAATGACGGCTCCAACCTTGAAATCCATGAACCGATCTAGATACAACTTGATCTGTTGTATATACACCCATTGCTAAATGTATTAGATCAATAACATTTGTATGAGGAACCAAATTATGTCTCTTAAATTCATTAAAGACCTTTGACCTAAGAAAAGATGTTTCTTTATCATTTTGCCAAGTGTCGATTATCAGTTTCTTTTCGCTGGGAGGGACTTCAAAATCAAAGGAGTCCTTCTTTTGCTGCTTGAGTATTATATTCCAAATGTTCATTTTTCTAATGTTGAATATGCTAAATCAAATATATTTTCGACAACCTTACGGCCTTTCCCTTTTGTAATGTCAAACGAAAGAATATCAATTTTAGCGAGGCCAGACCTTATCTCATCTGTTACAAAAACACGCATTTCATCTTCTAATTCAATAGCTTCTGACTCTGATAAATCATTTCGTTCTAATGCAAGTCCAGCTTCATATACCCACTTTTTAAAAATATATGCGCTTACAAATTCAATAACTACATCTCTCAAAGTATCTTCATCCAAATTATCTAAGGAGCTAATATCCTGTCCATTATCTAAAAATTTTTCATAAAGTTTGTCAAAGGCCACCATTACTGCTGCTCTAGCAATTGCTTCATCATTCGTAGCCCCTATTGGCGAAATTTTGTTAGCAATTTTAGCTAATACTTCGTCAGTAGATTTTCCTATGCAATCAGACAGATCATATTTCCTTAATGTTTGATCTATTCCTTCCTTGGCTACTCCAGTAAAAAAACCTAAATAGTTTGTACCAGTAGTTACTCCCATTACAGATGCTCGAGTAGCTTTATTATGCCCGCCTGTTTTACTTACATAGTTTTTTGCAGCTTTCTTGAAATTGACTCCTTTTCTATTATTGGCAATCCGTTTTAATACACCTTTAGCACTTGTTAAACTATACAAAGGATCCTGAATTTGGTGAGTCTCCTTTATAAAATCATTGCCAGTAAAGGCAACTCCATCCATGCCAGAATTTTGATCTTGATCTTGCATGTTATTGTCACCTGTCGCCCAGCTAGGTAGAAGTGAAGTTTTTCCTTTTGGACCTGAACTTGAGGAAGATGTTCCCATAGGTTAACTAAATGTTTCAAGTTTTTTACTAGCTATCGTTGCTAATTTTCGATTAGTGGTACTTTTGCTCCAATCATTTATAATTTTTAAAGCAATTTCTCTGTAGTTCGTATCCTCTGTAATATCAAGGACCCAAGTAACGGCACTTAATGGAAGAATTTGATGAGGAAGCTTGTCAATAAAAACTAAAAATTGTGAAATTAAATCTATTTGTGTCTTACTAAAATCGAATAAACGTTTAAGTGTTGAAGAATCACCAGTTTGTTTTCCCTCACGGGTTATTTTTTCAGTTAAAGATTCAAAAATTGAAGATGCATCTCCACTATTAATTGATTTTGAATCTTGTAATGCGGAATTTTTGATTGTTTCAGACTCACTGATAAGTTTACGAAACACTTCTTGTGCTTGTGAACTCATCCGACGTAAATTAATGCCAGATGCAGATAATTTATCACGAGAGTAATAGAAATAAGGTTGTAAGTCAACATTTACAAGTGATGGTTCAGATTTTAGCCAATTCTTAATCCAAGAATCTTGAAGAAGAGCTTGCTGTTCGCCTGTCATTTTTTTTACTTTTTTATCATCATTATCATCAGCCTTTGCCAAAGTTTCTAAAACTTCTATAGCGGGAATGTATCCTTTATTATTTGCTTGCTGCAGATAATAAGTTTTAAAAGTTTCAGATTTAAAATACTCTAAAAGCATAAGTTTGGCCAAGATTCGTTTATTCAGTTCTTCACCTTTAGATTTGGCCATTGCATATCTTACCAAAATAGTATTTAAGAATCGCTTTGTTTGTCTAGGATTTCCATTAAGTCCAACGGCTAATACCGGCGTTATTTGAGCAGATAATAATAATGCTTCCTTCAGCCTCTCATCAGCATCATTAATGAAATCACCTATATTTTCTAGATTTAGAGTAAATCCAAATTGATCCTCATTTTTCTTTTTTAATACTTTTTTGCGAGCTTCTTCAAATTCTCCAGGATCAGTATACAGGAATGTGAATAAGAAGTTGACATATATGGTTAACTCTAAATCGCTTAATGGAGGGATTCTGATAGGAAATTGAATAAGTTTTTCAAGGTAGTCACGACCTACTTCTGTATTATCTCCCGGGATTTCAGGAAATCTCCTACGGACTGCATATTTTATTAGACGCTCATCGGCACCAATAATAAAAGCGGTCTTTTTAACAAAAAGGAAAAGTTTAATTGCTTCAAGGGTCCCGATAACTGTATCATGCGAACATCTGTCCAAATCGTCGATAAGGACAATGATTTTTTCAATTTTAGTTTCATTAATTAATTGCTCAAAATTCAAGTGGAAGTCTTGAATATTTGCTTTCAATTCTTCGTCTGGATCACTTTTCCCCTTATGGTCTTTAATATATTTTTCATAATCCACGTTTGATAGATTTGAAAGTACTTCATTTGAAGAGGTTATTGCTAATCCGGCCGGTCCCATGGATAGATATGCTAAACCATGTTTAATTACTTGGCCTCCAAGTTTTATTAGATCAATCTTCCTTAGTAGATTAGCTGCAATTTTCAATGCTTTCTCCCCAATGGTTCGTTTTTTAATGATCTCATCTACAATTCTACCCATGAGAACTGTTTTTGTATCCTCATACCCTTCAAACAGCCAACCATTGAAATTAATAACAAGGATATCATTCTTATCGGAGTACTTTTCAGCAACCATTTTCATCAGACTCGATTTGCCACTTCCCCAATCACCAAAAATTCCAATGCTGCAAGGTAAAAGATCATCATTATTGATAATACTTGTGATAGCACTAACCATGTGTTGGAAGTCTATTAAGTCTGAACTAGTTTCATTATCATTCCACATAATTTGTAATATCTAAAGTTTGTTTTCTATTCTCAAAAAATCTATTTGTAGGTAATTTACAGACAATTGAATAATAAAATTCCTAATTAATTTGATGCAAACCAAATTTTATTTTAAACTCTTGGGACTGATTGTGAGATTATTCTTATTAAGGATATTGTGATGGACTTTATTTGCTACTTATTCTCTTCACAATTTTATCCAGGATTCTGGTTCTAATCAAGGTATTCATCCCCCTGTAATTTGACAAAATCCTAGCAATAAAAGGTGAAACAAAATAATAAACGTGAATAAGTGTCCTTCCAAAAAAGCTGTTTGATAATTTATCATCCCTAAACCTCCTTAATGCAATAACCTCTGGAGCAAATTCATCCCCATAACAAACGGTTGCAATATAGCATGCGCTTGACTTTCTCCTTGGGGGTGGCTTACCAAATAACTTTTCATAATCTTCATCATCTTCTCTTTGCATGATTCTAAGGCCTTCTTTCGATACATGTACACTCCTGGATCTCATATATGTCCATGTTGGTGACAGATTGTCAATTGGTGTTCCAGTAAACGGACATCTGCCAGTGTTTACAAGTCCTCTCTCACTAAGAAAGTCATATACTCCGGCTGGCATAACCACATACTGATGTAAGAAAATAGTTAAACTTTCAAAATTCTCGGGAGAATATGGGATTCCGTCGCTATCTCCAAAAGTTCTCATAAGAAGACCCTCATTATTTAAAGCATCACATATGTCTAGAACATATTTTTTTGAATAGTCTGTATAGAATTTCATTCTTTGGTAGTTTAAGAAATATTGATATCCTTAAAATCTCTGATTATCTATAAATTTACTAATTATCTAATAATGTTAACCATAATTCATTTTGATTTATCGGTTGTTTCGGATATGTAATTCAATACAACCTAAACACTTTTGTGTTCTTCCTTATTACCTCATCCATAAATTGTGATTTAAACCGTTCGTACTTCTCATCATTTATTTTTTTGAGCATTTCGAAGCACCTTTCAAACTTACCAAGTTCTCTATTGATCTCGATCTTAGTGATAAGAGAATTTATATCATCTACATTAGTATCTTCAAGCAAGTAGAGTAGAGATTTAAGATTGTCCTCATGAAGGATTTGCATATTTTCTGTAATCAGGTCTTCTTTTTTATTTCGGATATAATCGTTATAACTTCTGAAGATTTGGAATCTTAAAGATTTCTCATCTTCTTCAATGCCTAGTGCCTCGAAATATTCAAGGAAAGACGGGAAGTTAAAGTATTCTACATAATCAAACTTTTTTGCATCATCGTCATCCCATTTAAGTTCTCTGGTTGCCAGCTTTGAATCTGTATGAAAAAACGTGCCGCATTTTTTGCATTTAACAAGCCACGGAAATTGTGGGAGCATCGGTGCTATCTGTTTACCATCTGACCATAATTCTGCACCGAAAGTATTACCACTAACTAGAGTCTTTTTTTTGCCAGGATGACCACAGCTAGGGCAAGGAATAATTAATGTTGGACCTGGTATCATAACTTCAATTTTTGATATTGTAAATAATATAATATTTTGATTTTTATGACAATCAAAAAATATGCCTTGGGGTTAATTTCGTGACTATTATTGCTAACCATCTGTATGACAATGAATAAATATTGTATTTTTAATTAAGATCTTTCTTTAATATAATCAAATAATGTATATTTATATCAAATATTGATATTATGAAAACTCTTGTTTCCTGGTTAGCTTACAACAATGACTTTGAACGATCAAATGAGAATGGTGCCGTAAAGGGAGTAAAAAAAGATGGCCCAAACTTTAATATGCATAAGCACTTCTGGAAATATGATAGACACATCATCCTATATTCAGGGAAAGGTGATAAAACAGGAGTAGAAATGCTTATTAATGCTATTCTAAAAGAATATCCGGATCATATTATAGAGAAGATTGATATGGGCATTGATGATCCAATCAACCTTGCTGAAATTAAGCCAAAAGTGGAAGCCTTTTTGCTGGATATCGATAAGGATGAGATCGATATTTTTGCTTCTCCTGGGACCCCTACAATGCAGGTGGCATGGTATATATGCCATACCACCCTTAATCTGAAAACCAGGATAATTCAGACAAGACCTCAAGAAAAATCAAAGTCTGGGAAACCTGATCTTTTGGTTATGGATCTGGAGCAATCGACTACCCCAATAACGATGATGATCAAAGAGAAACTCATTCAGGAGAGGGGAATGAGAGAAGACTACGTAATTACTCCATCTATTAAACCGATATATGATATGGCAGGATTGGTAGCTCAAAATCACTTTACAACTGTACTTATACAAGGGGAAACTGGAACAGGGAAGGAACATCTTGCACGATACATACACGAAAATTCGCCTAGGAAGAAGAAGCCTTTTGAAACAATAAATTGTTCCGCCTTCAGTGACAACCTTCTTGAATCACGATTATTTGGCTTTAAAAAGGGGTCTTTTACAGGTGCAGATAAAGATACTCCAGGATTATTTGAACGAGCTAGTGGAGGTACTATTTTCCTTGATGAAATTGGCGATATTTCACCTTATATGCAGCAATCACTGCTACGAGTTATTCAAGAAAAAGAGATCCAACCCATAGGTAGTTCAACAATAAAAATAGATGTAAGAATTATTTCTGCTACAAATAAGAACCTGGCAAACATGTGCCGGGATGGGAAATTTCGATGGGATCTTTATTATAGACTTGTAGTAACAGAACTAAGTTTGCCGGATCTATTGGAACGAGGATCCGCAGAATTGGAGGATTTAATTAATTTCTTTATCAGGAAGAAACAAATTGATATGAAGAAAATACACCCTCTTACAATCAATCCTGAAGCTAGACAACTATTATTAAGTTATCCATGGCCTGGTAATGTGAGGGAACTTGAAAACCTGGTAGAAAGCCTCTACGCTTGCTGTTCAGGAACAGTAAAGCCAAGTGATATCCCTTTAAGGTTTAAAAATGTTCCAATTGAGGAATCATTAAGATGGGAAGATGTAGAAAAAAGGCATATTGAAAAAGTACTAAAGTTGAAGAAATGGAATCAAAGACAGGCTTGTAAAGCTTTAGGCTATAAATCAATAAATACCCTGAGAAGCAGAATTAAGGAGTATAATATCGCGATTGAATAAATCGACACTAAACATTTTCATTTTTGCTAATTAAATTGACTTCATTATTAACATATTTAGCCATTTCCTTTAGTGCAATGCTAAACATCATTACGTTTGGCAGATCGAAATTTATCTCGAGTTTTAAACTTAATGCTGAGTTATAAAATGCATTATAAAGTTTCCCAGGAATATATGTAGGTGAAAATATTTTATTTAATTCATCTGCATAGAATACAAACCGATCATTTATAAAACCTGATAAATCTTCAATTTCACTGCTGATTCTATTTTGTGAAATATAGTCCTCAAAATATCTAAAATACTCTTCTTGAACTTTGCCGAAGTTATTTGGCTTGTTAGAGCGATATGTATCCAGGACTATTTCAGTATTAAATAATAATACCTCAAACTTGCCATTCTTTGTTAAACTCCTAAAATTTTGAATTAGGTCAATTCCCTTTTCTGCCAAAAAGAAAAGTCTGGAAGGTGTGTCATTAGGATTCATTAGGTGAAATATTAATTGTTTCAATATCAAAAGATCTCTTCATTCCCATTTCGAATCTTAGTTAACTTTCAATTATCTGAAAATATGATTTTGAATCGCTCACAACAAGTTTGTTTGTTATTCAACTATACAGAATGCAGCCCAATCAAATGGATTTTTATACTTTAAGCTTAATTGCTTTTGAGCCATTGATAATGATTTTTGTTTCGAATTACCTGATACATAAAACTTGTAAAATAATTGCATCAACTCTGAAGTTTGCTCATCTGAGACCTTCCATAAACTCATTATAATACTGTTAACTCCAGCAAGTTTAAATGCTCTTTGAAGACCAAAGACTCCTTCACTTCCCTTCAAATCACCTAGTGCTGTCTCACAAGCTGAAAGAACAACCAAATCGACATTATGAAGGTCAATTTTCGATATCTCAAATGCAGTTAATATACCATCTGAAGATCCAAAAGCTTTATTCACTTGGTTTGCTCCTGCCATTAGCAAGCCTGATCGGAATAAGGGATTATTAATCACTGATGAAACTTCATTATTAATAGATACATGATTCAATTCCTGGTTTTTCGGCATTGGATAATAAAAACCATGTGTTGCCAGATGAATAATGTTTGGCTCAGTACCTGAGAGATCTTTAAATGATTCTTCAGTTGCACTCTTCCCAGTGTAAATTTTAGTCTCAAAATTCTTATCCTGAAGAATTCTAGATATATTTTCGATCTCATATTTTGTTTTTGGGAGGCTATCAAATCCACTTCTTAAAACTAGTCTCTGTATCTCATTAGGAGAAGACCTCTGATTTTCAATTTCCCCAAAATCTCTCGAAGCATCCAACTCTTCATAATCAATATTCCCATACATCACCGATAATGGTTCTCTGGTATTTGTTACAGTAGGACTTATTTCAGCAATAGACTGGAAAAAACGGTCAAAATGACCACCTAAAACCGGAGCAAAGAGACCACCCCCTGGC
Organism: uncultured Bacteroidales bacterium; assembly: GCA_963760915.1. Lineage (GTDB taxonomy): Bacteria > Bacteroidota > Bacteroidia > Bacteroidales > VadinHA17 > LD21. The sequence continues at coordinate 350,295 of CAVXEU010000003.1, forward strand.
CGGAGCAAACTGACCACCCTTGACCGGACCAAATTGACCACCCAATACCGGAGCAAAGAGACCACCCCTTTAAGTCTTGCTTTTTTATCATGATTTATTAGGCTGAATGATTAACGTTGAGGGTATTATACAATACCTATCATTTATGTCTAACAATTTAATTATTATGAGTAAAGCAAGAACGATCTTAAAGATGTACACCGAGGGTGTAAGTAAACAATCAATCAGTCTCCGCACAGGAGCTACTCGAAACACGGTAAAGAAGTATATCCGGCAATTTATTGCTATGGGTAAGACCTTGGAAGAGATTAACGCACTCAGTGACACTCAACTGGAAGCAGTTTTTTCAACTCCCCGACCGGAGGTCCCTTCGGACAAGCGCAAGGCAGACCTGATGGCCTTCTTTCCCGGCATGGAAAAAGCTCTCAAACGCAAAGGTGAGACCAGAGAAAAACAGTGGGAGCAATATTTTCTTAAACATCCGGATGGTTATCGCAAAACGCAGTTTAATGAACATTATAATCTATGGAGCAAGAAGGTGAACTCTTCTATGCACATGGAGCATAAGAGCGGTGACAAGATGTATGTGGACTATACTGGTGATAAGCTGTCCTTTGTTGATCAGGCAACAGGAGAAGTGGTACCCACAGAAGTTTTTGTCGCCATCCTTGGTTCCAGCCAGCTGACCTATGTCGAGGCATCAATGACTCAGCGCAAAGAAGACTTTATCTGTTCCTGTGAAAATGCACTTCATTATTATGGAGGTATGCCACAGGCTATTGTAACGGACAACTTAAAATCAGCTGTGATCAAGAGCGATCGGTACGAACCCACACTTAATGAGATGTTCCGTGATTTTGTGGAACATTACCACATGACAGCTCTTCCTGCCGGCCCTTATAAGCCGAAACACAAAGCTCTGGTGGAAGGTGCTGTTAAGATAATATACCGTACGATTTTTTACTCCATAAAACAACACACCTTCTTTTCCTTAGCAGACTTAAATGCCGCGATCAGGGAAGCACTTGAGGATCACAATAACAAACTATTGACCGGCCGCCCCTATAGCCGAAGACAACTGTTTGAAGAAATAGAGAGATCGGATCTTCAGCCACTGCCGATACACAGGTATCAAGCTAAACGTAAGAAAGTAGTTACAGTAATGAAAAACAATCATGTATGTCTGGCGGAAGACAAGCATTACTACAGTGTTCCTTATCGCTTCATCGGAAAGAAGGTTACCATTCTTTACACTCAGGACCTGGTAGAAGTCTTTTACCATTACGACCAAATAGCAAGCCATACACGTAATTTAAAGCTTTACGGATACACTACGGGCGAAGATCATCTTGCATCTCACCACCAGTTTAAAAGCGACTGGACGCCAGAGAAGTTTATTCAGAGAGCAACCTTTATCGGAAACGATACCAGAGATTATATAACTCGTATTCTTGAGATAAGGCAGCATCCCGAACAGGCTTATAAAACATGTCAGGGAATCCTTGGCTTTGCTTCGCGTGTGGGCAGTGATCGTCTGAATATGACCTGTAGAAGGGCTTTATATTATGGTGACTTCAGTTATAATGCCATCCGTACAATCATTGAGAAAAGGCTGGACCAGGAGCCTTTCGACTCAGAAGATGACAATAAAAAAATGCCCGGACATCGCAATGTTCGCGGAGGTAATTACTACAAATAATAAATTTATTAGATATCCAGTCACGATAAACCCGTGGCTGGATTAATCAAATTACGAACTTTAAAAATATAAATATATGAATGATCAAACATTACAGAAACTTAAACAAATGAACTTCCATGGTATGGCCCTGGCCTTTAAAACCTCCCTTGAAGACGGGAGTATGGCCAGCATGACCTCAGATGAGATGGTAGCTTTCATGGTTGAATCAGAATGGGACTATCGTAATAACCGCCGCATAGAACGGCACATAACTCAAGCCCGTTTTCGCTACAAGGCAAATATCGAGCACCTCGACTTTGCTACTGATAGAAATCTTGATAAGAACCAAATCATGCGCTTTGCAGATTGTAACTTCATCGACAAATCTGAAACCATTATTATCACCGGAAGCACAGGCATTGGGAAAAGCTACATCGCTTCAGCTATCGGTAATCAGGCATGCATGCTGGGATACAAAGTCCTATATGCAAATACCACAAAGCTATTTGCTAAACTAAAAATGTCAAAAGCAGATGGGTCATATATAAAAGAAATTGCACGCATTGAAAAACAGGATCTATTAATACTCGATGATTTTGGGATACAGCCCTTTGATAATCAAAGCCGTTCTTCACTCATGGAGATTATTGAAGACCGCCATGGCAAGCGCTCTACAATCATCACTTCACAACTTCCGGTATTACAATGGCATGAGATAATTGGAGAAAATACAATCGCGGATGCGATACTGGACCGTATTGTACATCAGGCGCATCGTATTGAACTCTCTGGTGAATCAATGAGAAAACACATGAATAAAACAAACATATCTCTTGGAGAAACTGACTAAAAAAATAACTTTGTAGAATCGCCCTGTAAATTATGATGAAAATGAGGCAAAAAAGGATGTTAACTTAGGGTGGTCTTTGGCAGCCGGAAATGCATGGTCTCACGAAAACGATCTAGGGTGGTCAATATGTCCGATTTTTCCATCATAAGCTCATGGTCGATGTTGTCGAAAAAGCCCTTAATGTCTAAATCAATTACCCAGCCATATCGCATGCAATTAATCCGACATCTTTCGATTGCTTCATGTGCACTTTTATTCGGTCTGTAACCAAACGAATTTGCCATAAAATGCTTCTCTGCAAGCTCTTCCAATTTCTGTTTTACCACCATCTGAGCTACTCGATCAGTCACCGTTGGAATACCCAATGGTCGCATTGTTCCGTCGTTCTTTGGTATCAGAACTTGTCGTACTGGTTTGGGAAAGTAGCTTCCGCTAGCCATCCTGTTCCATACCGGGTAGAGGTATTTCCCTGGATTGCCTCTTACGGTCTCGATGGTGATGCCATCAACACCAGGGCTTCCGCCATTTGCTCTCACTCGTTTGAAAGCCTCCCAGACCTGCATCCTTTCGATAGGATGCGTCTTTTGTTTCTCTTCAAAAATCATTCTCAATTTTCATTAAGTTGTTATACAAACAGAAACTTTTCATGTGAAGCCCTTCGCTCCTCTCCCGTTTCCGGGAGTATCAGCACTACTACGGCTTCATCCGCCCCTGAAAGGAATATCGGTATTTCGGACTTGCCAATTCTGGCTTTCGTCCTTTTTCCTTTGCATTTCCTTTCAGGTTCCCCTGTTCCTTAAGTAAGCCCAGATAATAGTCATGCCATCTATATGCCGGATACCATGCAAGCATTAATCAGGTTAAACCTTGCACCTTGCTCTCTCGCAGTTGGCAGCCACTCGATTTCGATACCATAAAAGTTATTTACGACACTTCAATGATGGTTCACTCTCGTTCATCTCCACTATCAGCACCATAACTGAACTCTGCCCAGACTTCTTCCGGACTGTTCAGTCTTTAACCCTGACCGTTCAATACCTACGTCTTGAAAACGAAGCACCGCAGGGCGGTTTGACAAATATGCCTGACCATCTTTGTCGGTAGGCCAGTTCAACTGATCTGTTCTATCCTAATCCCAAAATGTGAGACTTCCGAACTTTGCCTTTTATATCAGGATTCGGCTCCTTTTCGGGACTTAGTTAAAACGAGACCAATTGTCTACCATCTTACTTAAAGTTTTTGTTACTCATTCAAAGAACACTTTTTCATCTTCGTACCCTTGAGCAACACAGGGCACACGCCCTTCAGCTAACACGGTTGGTATAATTAATTGCCTTCGGCAGCCCTGACAACTTCATTATCAGCCCTTAAAGCCTATGTTCGCAAATTCATCTCACTTATCAAATTTTGTGTGCCGTGACTAATACTGCTCCCGAGACAAAGTCAATAGGGCTGCCGGCCTATGCGCTGTTGTTTCGGTTTTTGCTCGCCACTTATTAAATGTACTGTGATAAAAAACCTACTGCCAACCTACCGGGACTACACCTTTTTCCAGTTTCATCTGGATAAAAAAACTGCTCGTTCGTCTACCGGGATTAAGCCGTCACCCAGTTTTACCGTGATAATAAAACGTCTGCCAATCTATCGGGACTTTTGCAAAAACCACCTCAGCCGCGACGCAAACGGCAACTTCCCATACCACCGGGCCGTTAGCATTTATGCGGCGGCGATTCGGAGACAGACTACACACAACGTGACAGTTACGTATCTTTGACAGATCGCACAAATGCTAACAATTAAGAGTAAGTATAAAAAAATTAGCGGAATTCAGAATGCTCTAAGGACTTTGAACATTTTAGAATTGAAAAGTGTTTAATCGGGACAGTTGTACCAATAAAGTCTTTAAACAATGAAATACATTCTAACATTGACAACATTATTACTGACCAACTTGACCTTTGGGCAGGCCACTAGTCAAACAGACACATTACCTTCAGGAGAATTGATGCTCCAACAAGAGATTGTAATAAATGCCTCTGTTGAAAAAGTATGGAATGCATATACTACACCAGAAGGATGGACAAAGTGGGTGACTCCTATTGTAGAAATGGACTTTAAAATTAATGGAACTATAAAATCACATTATGACTCTACTGCAACTATTGGCGACAAAGGAACAATTGTAAATCACATTTTGAATTATATCCCTCAAAAGCAAATCACAATGCAAGCAGAGTTAAACGAGAATTTTCCTGCATTTATGATTGGTGAAGAAAAGAATCTCTATAGTATAGTTGACTTTGAAAAAATGGATGAGAACCAGACCAAATTGACTATATACGGTATTGGCTATAAAAATGAGCAACAATGGCTTGATTTGCTCAAATTCTTTATTCAAGGAAATGAAATGTCGCTGAATAAACTTAAAAACGTTTTAGAAGAATAGTACTCAAGTTGCCAGAAACAAATAAAAATTTAAACCGTGATATACCTATTATCTCTAAAAATCAATGATTTTAAAAATGGATAATACGAGAGTTTATAGAATGACCTTTGCTAGTGTCTATCCGTTATATGTGCAAAAAGCAGAGAAAAAAGGACGCACAAAAGCAGATGTAAATGAAATTATATTTTGGTTAACAGGGTATGATAAACATACATTAAAACAACACATTGACGATAAAAGTGATTTTGAAACATTTTTTTCCAAAGCACCAAAAATTAATCCAAATGTTATAAAAATTACAGGTGTAATTTGCGGTTATCGTGTGGAAGAAATTGAAGACAAACTGATGCAAAAGATTCGCTATTTAGATAAGCTAGTTGATGAATTGGTTAGAGGGAAGACAATGGAAAAGATTTTAAGGAAGTAAAGAGAAATCTGTTTTACTGTAGAAATTATTTTATTGATTTCATACAACAGCGTAAAACAATTTAATAAATATAGTATGGCCGCATTAAAAACAAAACAAAACGATGCAGACGTTAACAATTTTATCAACTCGTTTGCGGATACCGAACAAAAGAAAAAGGATAGTTTTGAAATTCTCAAACTAATGCAGGATTTTACAGGTTATGAACCCAAAATGTGGGGAACTTCTATTTTCGGATTTGGAAGTTATCATTACAAATCTGAAAGAAGCCGTCAGGAAGGAGATTGGCCACTTGTTGGCTTTTCACCACGAAAATCAGCAATTTCACTTTATGTTTATTCGGGATGTTTTGGGCAAGAAGATTTGCTGAAAGATTTGGGAAAATTCAAAATGGGTAAAGGCTGTATTTACATTAAGAAGCTATCAGATATTGATCAAGAAACACTTAATAAGTTGATAAAATCAACCATTGAATTTCTTCAATCAAAGCACAAATAATTAAACCCATTAAAATTTATGGACAAAGCAGAACAAACTATGTTGGACAATCTTCTCAAAAACACGGGCAAATCAATTGAACAATGGATTGAGATTGTCAAAAAACAAAACTTTGAAAAGCACAGTCAAATTTTAAAGTTTTTAAAAGAACAGTATTCCTTTACCCACGGATTTGCAAATATGGTTGCAATGAAATCGAGGGGTGCAGATGCAGGATCAGTTGAGAATAAAGAGGAGTTGATAGAAAAACAATACAAAGGGAGAGAACATTTAAAACCACTTTATGAAAAGTTGTTATCCGAAGTTCTGAAATTTGGAAAGGACATAGAAGTTGCACCAAAAAATGCCTATGTGAGTTTAAGACGAATGAAACAATTTGCCATTCTTCAACCAGCAACAAAAACACGATTTGAAATTGGTATCAATCTTAAGGGACAAGAACCAAAAGGAAAGTTGGAGGGGGTTAACACATCAAATGCAATGTGTTCTCACAAAATCAACTTGACTGATATAAACGACATTGACAATGAAGTAATTGAATGGATAAAAACTGCTTACGATAATGCTGGATGAAAGAACCTTATTCCACAACCACACAACAACTGTTAACAAAATAACACTACCGAGACAAATCCTGCATGCGATCCAGGACTGGCAACCTTGACAAATTTCAGTTATCTTGACAAATGCGTTGCATCGTGTCAGTTGTAAAAGAAGCACAAATGCTAACAACGGATGGTATGGGTAATTGCCTTCAGCAGCCCGGACATCTCCGTAATCGGCTCCAAAAGTCTTTGCGAGTAAATTTAAAGCCACTTATCAAACTTTCGGTACCTTGCACTGCTCCTGCTACCAAGACAGAGTCAATAGGGCTGCCGGCTAACCCGCGCTTAAGTGGTTTTTGCAGGTGCCACTTACAAATTTCATCTGGACAAGTAAATTCTGGTTATTTACCATAAGTGTCATCACTACACTTATTCCCAGACAAGAAAATATCCAGTCTTTTATCGGGACAATACCTTTTACAGTTTCATATGGACGACAAACTTTGCAACCATCTATCTGTCCTTTTGCAAAAACCACTTCAGCCACGACGCACACGGCAACTTCCCATACCACCGGGCCGTTAGCATTTATGAGGCTGCTATGTCGTCCTGAATTAGGGTTACACTTTGTAAACCAAACTAAGGAGGAATGAGCATGGAAATTGGACAAGTACCTGCCTATAAAAGATGGTCAAATCGCTACAGTTATGCATACAAAATGGAGGTGATCCAGGCTGTGGAAAGCGGACAGATGTCGCAAAGGCAAGCTATGAGAAAATACGGAGTTAACCGTAAAACAATTATGGATTGGGTGAAAAAATTTAGTAACCTTGAGAAAAAATATCTTGACATGGGAGAGAAAACACCCCAGCAGGAGATTGTTGAACTCAAGGCAAGCCTGCGAGTTTTAAATGCAGAGAACGAGACTCTGAAGTACATTATGGAGATCATCCAAGAGGAATATGGTGAGGATGTTGTAAAAAAGTATTTGCCCGGACTGCAACTAAAAAAGCCTCCAAAGAAGAAATCAAAATCAAAGTAAAGGCTATCTGCAAGCTTTTCGGGTTCGGTCGCCAGGCATACTACAAAAGTATCCAGGCGACCGGCAGAAAGAATAAAGAAAAAGAAATTATCATTTCATTGGTTCAGCAGCAAAGAGTGATGATGACCAGAATCGGTACACGTAAATTACATTACCTTATCAAGCCTTCTCTTGATAAGGTTGGCATTAGATGTGGCCGAGACAGACTCTTCGCAATCTTAAAATTTGAAGGAATGCTTGTTAAGAAAAAACGAAACTACATGAGGACAACTAACTCATATCATAGGTTCCGTAAGCATCCAAATCTCATTAAAGACATTGATATTAATCGTGCTGAACAGGTCTGGGTAAGTGATATAGCTTACATCAGAACCACCGAAGGGTTCATGTATCTGAGTCTTATTACAGATGCCTATTCAAAGAAAGTTGTTGGACATAAGTTGTCAGATTACCTAAAGACTATTAACTGCATTTGTGCTCTTAAAATGGCTATTAAAAACAGAAAATATCCTGAGAGATCTCTTATACATCACTCTGATCGTGGCTTTCAGTATTGTTTCCCCGATTATACCGATATTCTTGATAGTAACCACATTGACATCAGCATGACTACCAAACACGACCCTTATGAAAATGCTGTTGCTGAAAGAATTAATGGAACTCTCAAGAATGAGTTTGACCTTGGTGATCGTCTCCCTGATCAGAAACATGCTGAAAGGGAAATTAACAAAGCTATCTGGATTTATAACAACCTCAGACCACATGAAAGCTGTAATTATTAAACCCCTCTTCAAACTCATACCAACGAGAGTATCAAACAAAAGAAATGGCCGATGAGATTTAAAAAGAAAAAACAAGAAAATATTTTAACTTTAAATCAATTATGTCACACTTAAAAGTGTAACCCTATTCTAGGACGTGACATGCGCCGTTTCGCGGGATAAATTACTTATAGTGTGAAAGTTACACAACCTTGATAGATCTCACAAATGCTAACAAAAAAGGCAAGGATTCATCAATTAACAGGATTCTAAATACTGACAACCATTCAATTATTATTAATATATTACAACATGAGAAAAGCAACTCTAGCCCTATTATTCATTTCCTTGACAATTAACTCATTTTCCCAAATAGATGCGGACAACATTGATCGATCAAAGTTTGGTATTATAAAAACTGGGATAGATTCAATAACTACCTCGAAAATCAAAGTTTCCGAACTTAAAAGTGTCAATATAATTCAGCAACAATATGGATCAAACTGCTTAATCACAAAATACACTAATGAATTATTAGACGAACCTAGCAGCCAAATAAAATATGACGATGGATTGGTGATCTACATCTCCGACAGACCAAACACAATTAATTTTAGGATAAATAGTGATAAATACGCATTATTGATGGATAATGGAAAAATTATCAAGATTGGAATGACCGAGAAGGAATTTAAAGATGTTTTCCCAAAGTCATTTAGTAAAAGAAAGGTTATTACCCAAAATAATAAAGAGTGGATATATTTTGCAGTACACTTATCTTTTGTACGAGATAATAAAGTTTTAATCGAAGATTCCTGGATTAGCTTTTTCTTTGATAGCGAGACTGGAGTTCTAGACAACTTTTATTCAATTGATGCACCATAATTTTAATTGCATCAAAACAATACCCTAACAAATCCTGCCTGTAATCCGGGACTAATAACCTTGACAAATTTCAGTAACCGTGACAAATTTTTTTCCTCGTGATAGTTTTAAAACCTTCACAAATGCTAACAACGCTGGTATAGGCAATAAGCTTGTCACAATTTTTGCATCGCCACCTTGACAGTTTTATCATGACGATCAACATCTCACACTTCTGCCAATTCTTTTCCGGCTCTGGACAAATCCTGCAACCAAGACAACTTTATCATTCGCCGGGACTTGCAAAAATTGCGCCATGGTGGCTTGCCCGCTGGGAAAACTTTTCGGCTAAAGTAACAGGACTAGTATCGGCGGACGGCGCCACCAACGCTTACTGCCCATACCAGCGGGCCGTTAGCTTGCACGTATGCCTTGAATGAGACTGGCCAAGTGACCAGACTCAATGCTGTAATTAAGATGGAGGAAGACCCTCCGCAGGTATCGTACAGGCGAGACCTGCAAACTACCCTACGGTGCTTCCCAGGTGACTGGTAGGTATTGAACGGAATAGGGAAAAAGTCCTGTTAGAAGGATTATGTAAGAATAGAAAAGATGAACGAAAGTGAACCTTCGATGAGGTGCCGTGAAAACGAACTTTCAGTCAAAACCACTGGTACATGCACGCCGGGGGAAGAGTGTAGCGGTTACCTGTTTACTGGCTACATGGCTGACGTCATAAAGAAGGCATGAGTTCTATTCAGGCTTAGTTATGGAACAAGGGAAGTCATACAAAGATGCAAAGGGAAAGGCACAAGCGGGAAAAACACCCGTGAGGCCGAATACCGATGATTTGTATGAAATCGGACTCAGTCATAGTAGTGAATGAAGCTCCTGTAATGGGAGTGGAGCGAAGGGCTGAGGTTACACAGTTGAGGTTACCACTGACAACCCCAGAAGGGGGGAGGGCTGGTGGAGCTGAGACGAAAAGTATACCAATTACCAAAAGAATGATTTGGGAAGCTTACAAGAAAGTTAAGAAAAACAAAGGAGCAGCAGGAATAGATGAGGAGACCATTGAATGGTATGAGGCGCGTCTTGATGACAACCTCTACATGCTATGGAATCGGATGAGTTCCGGAAGCTACTTTCCACCTTCGGTACTTGAAGTGGAGATTCCCAAGGATGATGGAAGGAAACGAAAATTAGGCATTCCAACAGTTAATGACAGGGTAGCACAACAAGTATTAAAGAGCTACTTTGAACCGAGATTTGAAGCGGAGTTCTTACCGCAGTCTTACGGTTATCGTCCATTAAAGAGTGCTCATCAGGCAGTAGAACAGGTTCGAAAGAACGTACGACGCTACCATTAGGTTATCGACATGGACATAACCAGTTTCTTTGACAAGATGTCGCATGAACTATTACAAAAAGCAATTGAGCGACATGTACAGGAAAAATGGGCGAAGATGTACATAACTAGATGGCTTCAGGCACCCATTGAAGACAGGAAAGGGAACAAACGCTATCGTGAAGGAGAAGGAACGCCTCAGGGAGGGGTAATAAGTCCCCTGCTTGCTAATCTGTTTCTTCACTATGCTTTTGATAAGTGGCTTGAGTTAACATATCCAATTTTGTGTTTTGTACGGTATGCAGATGACATAATAGTCCACTGCAATAGCCAGGCAGAAGCAGAAGAGGTGTTGACAGCCATTAAGAAGAGGTTAGGGGAGTGCAAATTAGAATTGAATGAGAAGAAAACCAAGATTGTTTACTGTAAGAAAGATCACCGAAAGGATAAGTTCAAGACAGTGCAATTTGATTTTCTTGGATTTAGTTTTCAACCAAGGCCGACATCGAACCATGGTGGTGAGATGTTTGTAGGCTATGACTGTGCGATTAGCAGAAAGAGTGAGAATAAGATTGTGGAAGAATTCAGGAAACTAGAATTTCATCGCTGGACTGGAAGTGATATCACCCGGATTGCAAATGTATTTAATCCCAAAATCCGGGGATGGATCAATTATTATGGTAAGTTCAGGATTCACAAGTTGATGAGGATATTCCGCATTTTTCACAATCGGCTAATCAAATGGGTGGTAAATCGGTATGGGCGTTTTGAGCGTAGTATGCTTAAAGCTGAACGTTGGCTCAGGAATCTTGCTATTAGCTATCCGGGGTTATTTGTTCACTGGCAGTATGGTTTTCAAACCGCTTAGTCTTTTGTGTAACAAGAGCCGTATGATGCGAGAGTATCACGTACGGTTCTGTGAGAGGCTAGGGGGAAGTTCCTCCGGCCTACTCGACTGACCCCAACAAAAAGCGAAACAATTACAGTCTTTGAATTTAAAATCTCACTTGGACAAATCTCTTACATCTTGACAAATCATCCTCATCTACCAGGACTTATTCAGTTATCGAAATACTTGAGAAATAATTTGTAAATTTGTTGCATGAAACAGGAAGACAACTATATCGCTAAGAAGATTAGAGATAGTATCGCCTTGATTGATTCAAAGGCACATATAATTGTTTTTGGATCAAGAGCCAGGGGAGATGCTAGAAGAGAATCAGATTGGGATATATTAATCCTTACAGACAATCCTGTATCAATAGAAATTGAAAGAGAATTCAGAAACAGTCTTTTTGATTTAGAAATTGAAACTGGAGAAGTATTTTCAACTTTCGTATATCAGAAAAAGGACTGGGACACAAGGCATAAGGTGACACCTCTTTACAGAAACATTAAAAAAGAGGGAGTTAGGTTATGACAAGCTCCGTAAAGCAAGACTACGTCAACTATCGAATCCAAAGTGCAAAGGAGACTTTAGAAGCTGCTAGGTTATTAGCTGATAATTCTCATTGGAATTCAGCAATAAATAGACTCTATTACACTTGTTTCTATGCAATTTCAGCTCTGCTCTATAAATATGACATTAATGCAAATTCTCATGCTGGGCTAAAACATCAGTTTACTCTTCATTTCATCAAGACTGAAGTTATTGATAAAGAGCTTGGAAGAGTATTTGTACAGCTTTTTGACTGGAGACAAAAAGGTGATTATGGTGATTTCTATGACTTTGACAGAGATAAAACCTTCCCATTACTCCAGCCTGTAGAATCACTACTTGAGAAAGTTGAGTCCCTAATCAAAGACAAAAATAAAAGCGAAAGCTAACACGGACGGTTTAATTAATTGGCTTCGGCAGCCCGGGACAGCTGTGTAATCAACCACAACATCTATGCCCTTAAATTCTGTTCCATTTATAAATTCCTGTGTAAACGGACAGTTTCGTCTACCTGGACAGCATCATCGGGCTGCCGGCCAACGCTCTGGTGCCTTGTTTTTTGCTCGCCATCTGGACTGTTTCATCGTGACCCAAAACTCACATCCTTTACCCGGACTTGGTACCGTCAAGACAATTTTATCGTGACCCAAAACTTAGCGTCCACTTACCGGGACTGCCAAAAAACGCGGTACCCCGACACGGACGCCAACTCATTAAACCGCCGGGCCGTTATGCTTAAGCGCCAACGACTTACGAGACAGCTTCTGCCCGGACAACATGCGCCAAAGCATAACAGCGAAGAGTAGAATTCTTACCATTTAGACAACTCAAATGGTTTTTGCTCTCCGTTTATAATATGCATCGTGACCAGTAAACTTCGTTCTTTCTACCTGGACTCAGACGCAAGAGTGTGTTACCCTGACCAGAAACCTTCCAGTCATCAACCGGGACTGGCAAAAACCAGAGATTAATTTTTTATATACATTTCAGAAAACATTAATACAATGACGGATCATTTAAAAAATACAATAAAATTCAAAGAAGAATTACCTGAGATTAAGGGTTATTGGGATTTATTTCTAACAACTGGTTGGAATCAAGAATATAATTTTTCAATTCAAGATTTATCCAATGCAATTAAAAATAGTTGGTTTTCGACATCAATCTATGATTCAGAAACATTAATTGGATTTGGTCGAGTGATTGCTGATGGGGTACATCATGCTTTAATCGTAGATTTAATCATTCATCCTAATTATCAAGGCAAAGGATTGGGTAGTGAACTCCTTGAGAGATTAGTTACCAAATGCAAAGAGCATAAAATAAGGGATATTCAATTGTTTTCGGCTAAAGACAAATTTGCATTTTACGAAAAATTTGGGTTTGAAAAGAGACCGATCAATGCTCCTGGTATGCAAATAAGATATAAATGATACCTGATAGAAAATTAATAAACGCCAAAGCATAACACGGATGGTATGGGTAATTGCCTTCTGCAGCCCGGACAGCTCCGAAATCGGCTCCAAGAGTCTTTGCGAGTAAAATTAAAGCCACTTATCAAATTTTGTGTACCGAGACAAATCCTGCTGCCGAGACAAAGTCGTTAGGGCTGCTGGCCGACACGCTGTTGTCATAGCTTGCCCCGACCTTGGTCGGGGGTTTTTGCAGCACACTTAGACAGTTTTACCGTGACGGGACAAATCCTGCCCATCTATCGGGACTCAGCCATCTGGACAACTTCATCGTGACACGAAAATCCTGCCCATCTATCGGGACTTTGCAAAAACGCATGCCAACCCTGACCCTTCGCTCCGCTCAGGGCAGGCGCCGACGGCAACTTCCCATACCACCGGGCCGTTATGGGCAATAGCGCTCTGCGACACGAAGTCGCTCTATATAACTGTCAACCAATGTATTACATGACTAATTTCTACAATACGAGTTGACATCCTGTTCCATCAGGTTAGCCTACCGGCACGTGCGTGTGGAGTGATCCCGGGTTCGAAGCTGCTGGGACAAGGTTACCCACTTGATAACAACATTCAATGGGTTCCGGCTTGGGTGGTATGGTGAACATATGTGAACTGTTGTAAGCGTCGTAATGCCAATAAGCGAAAGTTGTTGATACGCTTTAACCAAAACGGTAAATGGGCAGGATATGAATTTTGGTGCATATCATACATGGACGGAGTCCCTTCGGCGTACAGACAGCACCTAACCCATCCTGTTATATGTTCGGAACGTGATAAGCCTGTATGGTTCCCGGCACGGGGTAGGCCTCTGGTGACGGAGCGCACAATACCATGCAGGTAAAGGAGGATAAAGAAAGCGAAGGCTATCATGTAATTTGGTAGATAGGGGTTCAAGATTTGCCCCCATTGCGAAAGCAGGGCTGAATTTTATCTGGTGCTCTGTTGCAAGAAATCTGTAATAAGACCTTTAACTTAAGGAAGCAAATGAACCCTTCAAAAAGGTGTGCTCTTAAGACTCTAGTAGTCGCTTGGAATTTCATCCCATGGGATAAAGTGTACGAGAGAGTAAGATCATTGCAGAGACGTATTGCAAAGGCAATCAGCGAAGTTAAACCAGGCAAGGCTAAGGCCCTGCAATGGATAATGACGCACTCTTTCTCTGCCAAACTTTTGGCTGTGAAAAGAGTAACGGAAAACAAAGGAAAGAACACTCGCGGCGTGGACGGGGTGTTATGGAAAACCTCTAAAGACAAGATTAAAGCCGCTCTATCACTCAGCAGACATGGATATACTGTTAAGCCTCTGAGAAGGGTCTACATCAATAAGAAAAATGGTAAGAAAAGGCCCCTTGGAATACCTACAATGAAAGACAGGGCCATGCAGGCACTATTCCTCTCTGCCCTTGATCCGGTATCGGAAACTACCGCTGACTTCTCCTCATACGGCTTTCGCCAAAAGAGAAGTTGTCATGATGCAATTGAAAGGTGTTATATACATCTCTCAAGAAGCGACAGCGCAACAGCCATACTGGAAGGTGACATCACAGGATGTTTCGACAATATCAGTCATGACTGGATAAGAGACAACATCCTTATTGATAAACAAGTTGTCACCAAGTGGCTCAAAGCTGGATTTATCGACAAAAACAAACTGTTTCCTACAGAGGCAGGAACCCCACAAGGGGGTATCATCTCTCCCACTCTTGCAAACATGGTTCTGGACGGACTGGAAGAAGCCATATATAAAAGTGTTAACACTCGTATTCGTAAATACGATGGCTGCCGAAGGAACTACCATAAAATCCATTTTATAAGATATGCCGATGACTTCGTAGTGACAGGAGCAAGCAAAGAGGTTTTAATGAACGTTGTTATGCCTGTAATTGCTAATTTCCTTGCCAAACGTGGTCTGACGCTCTCGGAGACTAAAACCAAAATCACAGACGTGTATACCGGGTTCGACTTCCTTGGTCAGAATATCAGAAAGTTCTCAAACGGAAAATTGCTGATCAGACCTTCAAAGGACAACTTTAAAGCGGTTTTGTCAAAGATCAAGCTGATAATAATCAGTCATAGGGGAGCTCCTACTGTCGACCTCATCCGCAGACTTAACTCTGTGATTACCGGTTGGGCGAACTATCATAAACGCATCGTGGCTGCCAGATACTTTGCAGCTCTCGACAGGTTCATTTGGTTCTACCTCTGGAAATGGGCTAAAAGAAGACATTCCAATAAAGGTTACTATTGGATCGCCAACAAATACTTCAAAAAGGTTGGTAATCGTAAATGGACCTTCTTTGGTTCTTTTGATAACCGTACAGTGATCTTATTAAAATATGCCTCTGATACTATTATCAAACGACATGTCCTTATCAATGGTAAAGCTAACCCATTCTGTGCATATTGGGATAAGTACTACCGTAGAAGATACGCCATGAGTAAAGCAGCCTAATGTTATATTGCCGGGTAACTTTTGTTACCTTTAGAGTGCTTGAGCCGTATGCGGTGAAAGTCGCACGTACGGTTCTTAGGAGGGAAAGGCGGGGTAACCCGCCCGACCTATCCGGCGACCATGTGACAGTTACCAAGACAATTCCGTTAGAATGACAGATTCGTTATTCCTTGACAAATGCGTTCTCAGAGTAACTGACCTATAATGGTCTAGATCAAGAATTTCCTAGATATCTCGAATGGGTTATACTATGACAGTCCCTTTAACACATATTGTTTATTTTTAACTTTCAAATCCTCAAACATGAAAAGGTCACTTATAATCCTTTTGTCTGTTATTCTAACCATAACAACAATCTCATTTGATCAATAAAATTATTATAAACTTCAAAATGAAAATACCATTCTTAATGAGTCGGAATTTAATCTGCATTTCAAATCTATGATTAATGGATTACCGAATGATTATTCTTTATAAATTGCAATATGGATAAATTAATTCGAGACCTGTTTGAGTACAAATTAATAAACCACTGGTGAACGGAACAGCCTTAAAAGTCTTTGAACAGGTTCAATTAACTTAACACCTTACATAAAATGAAAAGATTACTATCGTTAACGTTTGGCTTGCTATTTCTTTCGCTGGTTGTTAGTGCGCAAAAAGAGGGTCTGAAATCAATTAATAAAAATGACCTGAAAGCATTAATGACCTTCTTTGCCTCTGATGAACTAGAGGGCCGTGAGACAGGTTCTCGGGGAAATAATGCCGCTGCCCTCTATCTGAAAACAAACCTGATGAGAATAGGATTAAAACCTGTTCCCGGAACCGGAGATTATTATCAAATGGTACCGCTTGTTTCATCCATGCTCATGGAAACAGGAATCTCCCTGAAAATAAATAATGAGAGTGGTGAATGCATTTATTCTACCGACTCACTCGTATTTCTTTCAGAACCATCAAAGTCACTGGATGTCAGTGGAAACTTAGTTTTTGCAGGTTATGGTTTGAAAGATAAGGAGAGTGGGTATAACGATCTTAAGGATGTTGATATTAAAGATAAATTTATCTTGATTATGACGGGCCCTGTCCGTAATAATGACTCAATAGAATTAAATGCGATCTTCAACATGCCTTATGAGGAACCAAAATTGATGTCTCTTATTGAGTATGGTCCAAAAAATATTCTCTATGTATATGACCCTGAAAATAAGTACACAGATCCTTATGCATCTGGTCTGGCAAATATGGCAGTAAGACCGGGCAGGAAAATAGTTTCAATCAATAAAAATCAGGTTCCTTCCAAGGATGAACAGGTGTTTTTTATCACTCAACATGCTGCCGATATGTTGCTCAAACCAACAGGATATAACCTTAAACAGATGTCTGATAAAATGATTTCCTCGGGAAAACCTGTGTCAGTTGAGGTAAAAGATATTACTACTTCATTAACAATAAATGTCGAGTCTTCGGAATTTTCAAGCCCTAATGTGATTGGTATAATCGAAGGATCTGATCCTGTTTTGAAGAATGAGTGTATAATTTACACTGCTCATTTCGATCATATGGGACCAGATATGCAAGGGGAAATTTTAAACGGTGCTGATGACAATGCTTCAGGTTCAATGGCTTTACTGGAAGTTGCCGAAGCATTTATGAAACTTAAGAAAAAACCACTGAGAACAATAATCTTTGCATGGGTAACTGGAGAGGAAGAGGGTTTACTGGGATCTCATTATTATGCAGATAACCCTGTGATTTCTATGGAAAAAACCCTGCTGGATATTAATCTGGATATGGTTGGGCGATCCAAGCTGCCATCTGATACAGTAGAAGTTATGGGATTTGATATTACGGTCACCCAGCCGGGTGAGGTTCTGACTTATACTGCTCATGAGAGCGCAGAGCTTGATAAGATGCTTAAAAACGCAGAAGAACGATCAGGTATAAAAGTTATTGATAAGGGTAAGTACCTTCCACGCGGCAGTAGCGATCAGGCAAGCTTTATTGCTAAAAATGTACCTGCATATCTTTTCATTTCAGGAGTACATTCCGATCTTCACACTTCGAGAGATGATGTTGATAAGATTGACTTTGATAAGATGGAAAAAGTCTCAAAAATGGTTTTCCTATTAGGTTATCAGGTTGCAAATCAACGCGAAAGAATCAAATTAAACAATCCGGAATGATAAGTAATTCACTATCTCATAGCCTGCCTCGGATCAATTTCCCCCAGTGTACCAGACGCACCTATTTTTATTAGCCATTCCATTTTAAAATAGATTTATATTAAGTCTATTTAAATTTATTAAAATAATACTAATTTGAAATAATAACCTTGATAACTACTACGGTATTAATATATCTTAAGAAAATGTACTGCCCATAACACAATTTCCAATTTCAGGAGGGATAACTCAAAAGCCATAAGGAAAGTTTTCAGAGCCACGGTTCAAATTGCAAAACATTTTGACTTGATCGGTGGAAAACTAATTGCAGGAGACAGCACCAAACTGAGAGCCCAGAATAGCAAGAAGAACAACTATAATCAGGCAAAGATAAACAGGCATGTGGCCTATATTGATAACAAGCTTGATGAGTATACACGGGCACTGGCTGAAAACGATGGAGACAAAAGGCAGCAGATAGAGGATGAGATAAAAAAACAACAGGATAAGAAGGACAATTACAAAAATCTTGAAAAGCAACTTAAAGAATCCGGAGAACCACAGATCTCTATTTCCGATCCGGAAAGCCGGCAGATAATGCTGCGCAATAATATCACTGAAGTCGTCTATAATGTTCAAACAACTGTTGACTCAAAGAATAACATTCCCATTGACTACAAGGTAACGAACCAGAACGATAGCAAAGCAATGGGGAATATGATACGAAGGGCTAAGAGCATACTCGGCAACAATGAATTTACTGTCCTGTACGATAAAGGATTTCATACCGGTTCAGAACTTAAAATTGCTCAGGATCTGGGAATAGAAACAATTGTGGCAATACCGGGAGTTCCATCAACAAGCCAGGCTCCAAACCATGATTATAACTCTGAACATTTTACTTACGATGAAGAGGCCGATACTTACACATGTCCAGAGGGTATTACTCTTAGAACAACCGGAACCTGGCATAAGGAACAAAACAGCGCTACCAACATTATCATTTTCAAGCAATACAGAACACCTGACTGCAAGTCATGCAAGTCACATTCCCAGTGTACAAGATCCAAAAAAGGGATAAGCAGGGCCAGTTCCGATGTAGGCTTAATGCCAGTCGCATATAATCTCAGACGAATTGGTAATATTTTGACCCACAATCAGCTAAAAGAGTATCTCAGAATACTTGTTTTCATGTTTTTTGACCTTTTTGGAATCAATTTCAGACAGTTTGGTGTGAACTGTTCCCTAAATCTGATTTAAATGAAAAATCCATATCGGTTATTAGACAGACTCCCGTTATATGTAAGGTTTTGAGCACCTGACAATTAGACTAGTATGACAATCACCCTACATATAACGGAAAAAGAGTAGGATCAACACATTTACCAGGTCTTCCAACGCGCAAGCAAGAGTTTGGTAGCCGCCACCCCGACAGTCCACACTGCTGCGTAACACAAGGGTTTCGATCGGATAAAAAGTCGGCTTGATACGTTAGACCATTGTCTTTAACATTTGAGTATTGGAATTATTCTATTTTTACTATATGAACGAAAATGAATAAAATGACTCCACATACATGTTAGAAATAAACATCACTATGGCGTTTAAATAATCGTTGTGGGCTATACTAAAATAACATTCTACCAACATGATACTTAGATTAAAAAGAACAATATTATTTTCATTTTTAGGATTATCTTATGGATTCTTTTCATACTATTTCTTTGGTGGATGGTGGAATTCGTCAGTTGGTTCAGTGTTAATTATTCTCTTTAGCTATTTGATTTGGGATAAGGATTTTCTTAAACATATTGGATTACAGTTAGACTTAAAAACAATTGCCAAATCAATAATACTTGCAGGGATAATTGCAATTTCCGCCTTGTTGATTATGAAATATATTGCTGTCAAGCATAATGTAACGATTAGCTATACAAATTGGAAGGATTATTATCATGATATATTTTACATTCTCAACGAAGAGATTGTTATAGGTTCAATTTTACTTTTTGCGTTAGTCAATAAAAGAAAAATTCAACCATTTATAGCATCAGTTGGATTAGCCATATTCTTTGCTTTGATACATTTTGTATTTTATAAATGGCTTTTTAGGGATAGAGGTATTCTTGGGGTTACAACATTAACAACCTTGTTCCTTGTAGGATTTGTAAGGAATAGTTTAATTCTTCAAACTGGTCATATTGGATATTCATGGGCACTTCACTTTGGTTGGATGGTTGTAATGTTTGGAAGTAAGCACATTGATTTGAATACAAATTTGAGAGTAACTGAATCCGAAAGATTTAATTTATATTTGGGTTCGATTGAGGTATTAGTAATCTCGACAATTATTGCTGGATTAAGTTTAGCATACTGGATAAAAAAAGTACAGCCCACAACGCAGACTCATACTCCATAAGGGTTCCAGAGCAATTTTCAAGTTCTGTTCCCTCTAGCAAAATTTGTAACATTGATAGGTTCGCATTCCTGTAACCATATACGGCGCATAGCCTCGACTTGACGACAAAACTCTTGCATATCCTGACAGTTTTAAATTTAACCCTACATATAACCAGATAAGGCTTCGTGTGGTCTTTTTCAGACCCAACATGAAGCCGCAGTTGTACAACCAGATAAGGTTTCATCAACTTGACAACTTTTTCTTGACGAGAAAACTTGCATCCATCTTTCAGATTTAGTCACCTTGAAAATATTCTTAAAACAAGACAATGACTCCATCTTACCGGGATTAGGTAACAACATTTCTGATCATATGATTGGCGTGGTTTTTGCTGTGAACAAATTAACACTAAACCTAATGCAATGAAAAAGTATTTCTTCCTAATTTTATTTATCGCAGCTTTTATCTCCTGTGAAAAAACAGGTGATCTTAAGTACTCAGAGGCAATCCCCGGAGGCTGTGCTTTAGCAAATGGAGAATCTGCTAAAGGATCTCAGCTTACTGGGACTAATGGTGTCACATATTCAATAGTGAATGGAAACCTTGATTTACTTGTAGGTTTTAATGCAACATGTTGTGGAGAGTATTCAACATCCTCCGATATAAAGGGGGATAGTATTATAATTAAAATACTGAATACAAAACTTGGAGACTGTAATTGTATATGCTATTACACGTATAATTTTAAATTCATAGGGACTGGTGATAATTTTAAATACAGAGTCTCGATTGATAATTATTTGACCTTTAAAGGGAAAATTAAACCCTGACAATGATCTTTCATGCTTAAAAGTTGCAACTAACAAATCAAAAATGCTAAAAAAGTGAAATCCTTAATCAAACTCCACAAATCATACTCATTTTTGATTGCTTTGCCAATATTAATATGGTTAACAGCTAATTTATCATCCTGTTCTAAAGAACCCAGATATAAGGACTTCCTTATTCAAGTGGATAGCATTAAAGCAGTTATAGCAACAATTTATTCAGAAACTTTTGTTGGTTCATTGGTCGAAATAGATATTTATGGTATTATCAGTTATAACGGTTGTTCTAGTTTCAGCCACTGTAATACATATGTTAAAGACAACGATCTAATTATTGAGGCTTGGAAAACAAGTGTTACAGATGCAACTATCTGCCCAACAGTAATGGTCTATCTTGACCAACATATCACATATAACCGAGACAAGCTGCCAGATAGTTTTAATATTAAAGTAAAACAACCTGACGGCTCTTTCATTGTTAAAAAAATGGAATAGCCTACATATTACAAACCTCTGACACTGATCAAGATAAACAAGCAACTAACTATAAAAACGATTTAGCACATATATTTGTGGATGTGACAGTTACCCTTTGCGCCATGTTAATAAAGTTTTATCTTGACAATATAAATTCTGTACTTTTACCGGGACCTGCCAGCGCTCGACAGACAGCTTGCCCTCCCGCCTTCACAAGAAAAATATGTTATTTAATTAACATTACTACTTTCTACAGGGACTCTCCCATCGCACCACGAAAAACACATGAGCTAACAGCAAAGAGGGGAAATCAGACATGTCAAATTTAAAAATGTTGTATCTTTGAGCCTTGAAAACATACAACAAGATAATCAAAATCAGCTCCGATAAGAGATTTGGGAAACCTTGTATCAGAAATACCAGAATTACTGTCTCTGATATTCTTGGTTGGTTAGGATCTGGAATGAGTTTCGAAGAAATAATCCACGACTATCCTGAACTTTCAAGAGAGGATATAAAAGCCAGTTTAATGTTTGCCGCTGATAGAGAACGTAAACTTCAGACAATCTGATGAAATTACTTCTTGATCAAAATATTTCATTTAGGATCACAAGTAAAATCCAGGACTTATTTCCTGGTTCTTAACAAGTTCGGGACTTAGTACTTGAGAATTCCAAAGATTCCTTTTTATGGAATTATGCAAAAGAAAATAAGTATTGTATCGTAATATTTGACGGCGACTTTTACGATCTTGGACTTATCAAAGGATCTTCCCCTAAAGTAATCTGGCTAAGACTTGGGAACACAAGTACCCAAAACATTGAGAGTGTCTTGAGAAAGAATTTCGAACTCATTAAAACTTTCTTGACTGATCCAAACTATAATGATATTGGCTGTCTGGAGATTAACAACTAATTCAAATTAGATATCTTTAGTTCTGTGTCAGGACTGATTTATAATTCCTTGACAGTTTTAAAATTAATACATGTGCTAACACTATTGCCAATTTCAGAAAAGACAATGAGAAAGCAATAAGGAAAGTATTCAGGCCAACTGTTCAGATAGCAAAACATCCTGATCTGATTGAGGGAAAGCTTATTGCCTGAGACAGTCCTAAATTACGTGCCCAAAACAGCAAGAAAAACAATTACTACCAGGCCAAGATAGACGGGCACATAGCTTACATTGATAACAAGCTTGATGAGTTTACACGGGTACTGGCTGAAGATGACGGAGATAATCAGAAGGTAATACAAGATGAGATTGAAAAACAACAGCAGAGAAAAGAAAATTACAGAAATATTGAAAAGCAACTGAAAGAATCCGGCAAACCACAGATCTCAATTTCTGATCCCGAGAGCCGGCAGATTATGCTTCGAAACAATATCACTGAGGTAGCATATAACGTGCAAACAACCGTTAACTCAAAGCATAACATTCCAATCGATTACAAGGTTTCAAACCAAAACGACAGTAAAGCGATGGGGAATATGGTTCGAAGAACAAAAAGCATACTTGGAACCAATGAATTCACAGTCCTTTATGATAAAGGTTTTCATACAGGATCAGAGCTAAAGACTGCTCAGGATTTAGGTGTTGAAACTATTGTTGCGATACCCAAACTGCCATCCATAAGTCAGGCTCCTGATCATGATTACAACTATGAGCATTTCATGTACGACAAAGAACCAGACACATATACATGTCCGCAGGGACAGGTTCTCCACACTAATGGATCGTGGTACAAGCAGCGTTCAGGCACTGGAAGCATAAGCTGGTTTAAGCAGTACAAAACTAAGACGTGCAGAAAATGTCCCGTGCGTTCGCAGTGTACAAGATCAGAAAAGGAAAGGCTCATTCAGCGAAGCGAATTTGCAGAATACTATGAAAGAAACCTTATAAACACCTTTGAGAAAGAGCATCTGTATAAACGCCGCCAGGCGATTGTTGAACATCCTTATGGAACAATAAAGCGATCCCGATAGCCATCGGGAGGGATTCAGCTATATTATTACTAAAATGGGGATGAAAAGGACTGGCACTGATGTAGGATTTATGCTTATCGCTTATAATCTCAGACGAATTGGTAATATTTTGACCCAAGATCGGTTGAAAGAGTATCTCAGGATACTTGTTTTGATGTTTATAAGCTACATGGAGTCAATATTGGAGGATATGAGTGGTATATTTCTCAGAAATCTCCAGATCTCGCTTAAATGAAGAATATTCAAATAATATAGAAAAGGTTATTAGACAGACTCCCGTTAGGTCCTATGTTTGTAAAAACATAGGACCTAACGAAAAAAGCCAAGGATGGTCTTCTCTCTTGACAAATTTGTAATCATGACAAATAGTTCAATATAAAAATGTAAATTCATTTCTTAAAATTTAACTTTATCATTAATCCTAAAATTATGGGACTATTTAATAAATCAGAACCTCAGCCAGTCGCTGTGAAAGGACATGAGCTAAGATGTCCAATTTGCAATAATGCATATTTCTGGATGAGAAGAGCACAATTAAATACATCTGTAGCTACATTCTTTAATCTTGATTGGGCGAACCGGACTGCTACCTGTTTTGTCTGCTCCGATTGCACTCATATTTCTTGGTTCTTAGGCCAAAAGTAATCATTGCATATTTCAAACCTTGACAGCTGAACTTAAGAGAACTTAGAGCCAGCACGACAGTTTTAACATTACTCCGGCGCCTAACACGGATGGTATGGGTAATTATCTCATCCCGCTGCGTTGGATTTCAATGAGCTCGGATCGGATGATTTTATCTAATTGCTTCACAAACAGAATTATAGCCGATCATCGGTTGCCTTCGCAGAGCTCGGACGAATAATTATTTTAGGCTGCTTCGCAGAGTAAATTGTGTTCGTTCCTCGGTTGCCTTCGTCAACCCGGACAGATCCGTAATAAGCTCCATGAGTCTATGCGAGAAAATTTAAAGCCACTTATTAAACTTTCGGTACCTCGACTGCTTCTGCTACCAAGACAGAGTCAACAGGGCTGCCGGCTAACCCGCGCTTAAGTGGTTTTTGCAGGTGCCACTTACAAATTTCATCTGGACAAGTAAATTCTGGTTATTTACCATAAGTGTCATCACTACACTTATTCCCGGACAAGAAAATTTCCAGTCTTTTATCGGGACAAATCCTTTTACAGTTACATCTCGACGACAAACTTTGCTCCCATCTATCTGGACTTTTGCAAAAACCACATTAACCGCGACGCTGACGGCAACTTCCCATTCCACCGGGCCGTTACCATTAATATATGACACCCTACATATGATAAGAAATCTCAATATATTTATCATGCCAAGATTATTATGTATAGATTATTTGATTTTCTTTACAAATGAATATTACCTTTGTATATAAAATCATATTTCCTTTACAGAAGTAGATTGATTTGACTAATAATTTAACCTTTCTATACATATGACAAAGTCAAGCAAAAAGCTTCTTCCACTTCCCCTGGATTGGGACATAGAAACTAAGACTATCCTGAAAAGCCTTCCTTCTGCTCACGCTGCACTAGCTGAATTAAAAGGGATAGCATCGACTATGCCAAATCAAAGTATCCTAATTAATACTTTGGGACTTCTAGAAGCCAAGGACAGTTCTGCGATTGAAAATATAATAACTACACACGATGATCTTTACAAATCAGAATTAAACCTTGATTCATATAAATCACTTAATGCTAAGGAAGTACAAAACTATATTGCTGCTACAAAAACAGGATTTGATCTTATTTCAAAAACTGGATTACTAACTAACCAGATTGTATTAAAAATTCAAGAAATCCTTGAGGGGAATAAAGCTGGTTTTCGTAAACTATCAGGAACAACGTTAAAAAATACTTGGACTGGAGAGATAATTTACACTCCACCCCAAGATCCTGAAGAAATAAAAGACCTGATGGCAAACCTTGGGAAATTCATCAATGATAAAGAAGCATGTGACTTTGACCCAATAGTGAAGATGGCAATTATACACTATCAATTTGAGAGCATTCATCCATTTTATGACGGTAATGGCAGGACAGGAAGGATAATCAATATTCTATATCTGATACAGGAAAAACTTCAGGACCTACCAATTCTTTATTTAAGCAATTACATTATTAAAAATAAATCTGACTATTACAGACTTTTGCAGGAAGTACGAACAAAGAACAATTGGGAAGAGTGGCTCCTGTTCATGATTAAAGCTGTGAATCAGACTTCAAGAGAGACTATCGACCTGATCATAAAGATTCGTGAGCAAATGATGAATTATAAACACATATTGCGTGACAATTATAAATTCTACAGCCAGGATTTACTCAATAACCTATTTAAACATCCATACACAAAAATTGAGTTTATTAAACGGGACTTAAATGTTTCTAGGATTACTGCAGCAAATTATCTGAACCAACTTGCTGACGACAAACTCCTGACAAAAAAGAAACTTGGGACCGCAAATTATTATATCAATAACCCTCTCTTTAAACTGCTCTCAGAAAGATAATTTTAAAAAATACTAACGGTAACAAGTACAATATGGGTAAGTTATTTGTCACACTTTTTGCTTTTGTTCCTGTACCGTGACAGCTTTCTGACTAAAGTACCTAGACCCTGTCCGGATACTCCGTCGGGTAACACAACCTCCACATATTTAGGGGCCGTCAGCAGCAATTTAACGAAACACTACACATACAATGAATAGACTTGACAGACTAACAAGCATATTCATACAACTTCAATCTAAACGACTGACAACAGCTCGAGAAATAGCTGAACGGTTTGAAGTTACAAATAGGACAATTTACAGAGACATTCAAACATTAAGACTTGCAGGTGTTCCAATTGGCGAAGAAGAAGGAAAGGGTTACTTTTTGGTTGAAGGTTATCGGTTGCCACCTGTAATGTTCACAACAGAAGAAGCAAGAGCTTTGATAACATATAAGTTTTTACTATTGCCCGTTCAATATTGTTCATTAACCGATAATAATAATCCAGTAATCGAAATCAATGAAAAAAAAAGAATTTCTTACCCTATCATTGATTAAAATTTAAAAATCACCCATAGAATGAATATTGAAAATTTACATAATAAACTGCCTAAACGAATTCCTGCTGAGATAAGCGATCGAATTCAGTTTTTTCTTCGTTCCAATGCAGATCAACAAATGCGATTTATTATCTATCTCAGTCAAAATGTTGACATTGATGTTCTGCGAAAAGCTTTCCGGTTAACTATTTATAATGAACCGATTTTTTCCTACACGTATAAAGAAGAAAAAAATCAGGTTTATTGGCAAAAACAGGATGTAATTGACTCAACAGCACTAATTGATTTAATAGATAATGTTAATGATGTGGCTGCTGAGGTGAACCATTTCCTTACATTAACCATCTCTCCTTTTGATTTTCCTATAGTTAAAGCGAGAATTATCAGAGCTGGGAATAAAGATGTCCTTTGCATAAATATGAATCATACTCCCACAGATGGTGCGGGTTTAAAGGAATTTGTTAAAATATTGGCTTCTAACTATTCCAAACTTATTGTACATCCCGATTATACTGGTACTGCTAATATCAAAGGAGACAGAAGTATTAAGCAGGTAACAAAGAGCTTTACATTTAATCAAAAAATCCAGTTTATAAAGCAGGGTTTCAAAAAACCCAGAAGGGCGCCCTCATGGTCATTTAATTGGAATAAGTCGGTTGATGATAAACAAAATCAATTTGTTACAACAAAAATTTCATCCGGGACATTTGATAGCATCAAGAAATTTGGAAAACTTAACGACGCAACTATTAATGATTTAATATTAGCTGCATTTATAAGAGTATTTGTGACTACAAACCCTGATAATCAATTTACTGCCAAACCTGTAATTGTTCCAGTCGATTTAAGAAAGTACATAAAACCCGGTAATAATAGTGCCATCTGTAGCCTGACTGGTTCTTTGATATGCAACATTAGTGAAGATATTGGTCTGACATTCAGGGACACTCTCAAAAAAGTCTGTAAAGAGATGAATTACAAGAAAAAAATACATGCCGAGATGCATATGCTTGCTCCACAATTGGTGTTGTCAAAATTTATCCCCTACGTAAAACTTAAGGAACAAACCATGCACCATAAGATGCCACCAATTCCCCTGGTTACAAATGTGGGCATAATAAACCCTTCAGATATAAATTTCGGGGGCATTCCTCCTGACTATTCGTATATAACCGGAGTCGTATGCTATGGAAATTATTTTTGCATGGGTTACTCAACATTCAACAAAGAAATAACTTTCAGCATAGGTTTTACAGGTAGTGATTTACAGATACAAAAAGTAAAAGTGTTTTTAGATAGTTTTAAAGCTGAATTGGAGAAAATTTCATAATAAAAACATTGATTCTTCCCTTTTATTTTAATCAAATTATTCTAATTCAAATAGCTGACCAAGCCTGTAAACTAACATGACAATTAACAATTTGCTTGTGCTAACAAGAACAATAAAGGGAAATTATCTGTCATGCTTTTTGCATGACTCTTAGCCACTTACCAGGACCTGTACTTAACCCGGCACCCGGACTCGCGCAACTGCCTGCAATAAAAATTCTGCATCGTGACAGATTTCTGGCTAAAGTACCAGGACCATTGGCCGGAAGGGTGCGACAGGTAACATGCTCAAGCGGCAGGCAGGCTCCTTCCCCTGCAAGCTTGGTTATCTGCCATTTATCGTGACTTAAAAAGGCAACGATAACCTAACGGGCTTTAATAAAATCTACACTTTGACGCTCAGTCTCATTACCACCTGTCTAGAAACAGAGATAGTCTTTTCACATTCCTGGACAAGCAAAAAATAGCCTAATTCCAACTCCAGCCAAAAATATCCAGAAGGAAAATTTAGAGATCCATAACTCATCTTGTGATCATTATAATAATTCAGAGTCGTAATGTTTCAAAAACAACATGTAAATATTTCTATCTTCCTTCTCACTTAAACAAAGACATAAAAAATATATTTTCTTTATGTGTAAGTTTTTGAACTTTTAAAGCAACCTATGCATCATATAACTTAATTTGAAAATGATCATAAAAACTATTGATAGAATGGAGAAAGAATTCTTAAAAACAGTCCACGACTATCAAAAAATTATCTATAAAGTTTGTAGGATGTATCGTAACAGTAAAGAAGATCAGGAAGATTTATTCCAGGAAATTGTCTATCAAATATGGAAGGCCTTCCCTTCATTCAAAAAAGAATCTAAAGTGAGCTCATGGATATACAGGATAGCTTTAAATACATCTATGGCTATTTATCGTAAATCGAAACTCTCTGTTGACTATTATGATGAGCTCCCTGAACGAACTCATCCCTCTGATGAGGTTCTGGTTTCAGAAAATGAGGAACGACTATTTTTTGCATTGCAAAAGTTAAATAGCTCTGAGAAAGCAATTATCTCGCTCTATCTTGAAGATTTTAATTATCAGGAGATTGCCGAAATCACAGGATTAAGTGAAAGCAACATTGGTGTGAGGTTAAACAGAATAAAAAATAAATTAAAAACAATAATAAACTAAAGCGATGGAATTAAATGATCTAAAATCAGTGTGGCAAAATGCCGGTAGCTCATCTAAAAGTGAAGCAGACCTGTATCATATGACCAAAATTGCCAATCATCCTTCATTAAAAAAGATAAGAACAAAGCTAATTTTAGAAACAATCGGCTTGGTTTCATTCTTATTAATCTACTACAATTGGTTTGATGGTGACAAAAAACCACTTTACGCGAATCTATTATTGATAACCGCTATATTGTTATATCTCTTCAACGATGTCATTGGATATCTTTTCATGCTTAAGCCCATCAAAGGTCCAAATCTTAAAAAATCAATTCAAAACTTTTTTGTGAGGATAAAACGGTTATTTGTTTTTTCAATAATTATTTCATTGCTGTATAGTATTTCAATTGTGATTTTTTTCACATCAGTTATTAGTTTCACCAAAGAAAAATATCTGATTTTGATCGGAGTTGTCGTAACCCTACTTGTAATGACGTATCTTTCTTCCAGAATATGGAGTAATTGGATTAAAAATTTAAAACAGCAAGTAGAAGAGTTTGATCCTGAAGCAGAATAGGAACCTTCCGGCGTAAATAAAATCTACACCCTGATGATCATGCTCATTGACACCTGGATATAAACAGAGAGAGTCTTTTCACATTCTGATACAAATTATTAAGAGACAAATTCTGACCCCGACGATTAACATTGCAACGAAAGTCTAACACGGATGGTACGGGTAATTACCTTCGGTGAGCCCGGCCGTCTTGAGCTGACCTCGGTTGGCCTTACCGGGCTCGGAACGAATAATCATTTTAGTCTGCTTAGCAGAGTAAATTGTGTTCGTTCCCCGGTTGCCTTCGGCAGCCCGGACATTGCAATAACACATGACAACCCCGACACGGACGTTAACTTCCCATACTACCGGGCTGTTATTGGCAATAGCGCTGACCATGTGACAGTTATCATAGACAATATCGTCTGCTGGACAGTTTCGTTATTCCTTGACAAATTATCTATCAGCGCAACCGCCTAAAACAGCTCCGAAGCTAAAAACTCTGGGCACGACCCATCGGTTTTAAAGGGCATAATCAGATTATCCTGACAAATATTTGCATCCATTCAATCAATATTTTATAAATTTGTCAATAACAAGGCAATAACGTTCTTTAAGACAGATTATAAATAACTGAAAACAACATGAAACGCAAGATCATCTTTCTAAGACTTTGCCTGTTTTTGGGATTATCCGCTATTATAAATGGCTGTACAAAAGACGGATTTGTTCCTTCCCGGAATAACTATTTGAAAAAAATTAAACAAGGAGAATATATCACAGCTCAGTTCACTTACAATCATTACAATCTCATTTTAGAAGTAAATAGCACAAGCTTTTATAGAAAATTCTATTATGACAATAGTAACAAACTCATCAAAGAGGAAGTTGTAATTTCGCCTGATAGCTTCAGTTCTTCAATGCCTGCTGGCATGACACACGAATTTGTCGACCCGTATAAAACAGGTATTTCAATGTACAGTATTTTTGAGTACAATGAGAATAGCTATCTGTCGAGACAACTTAATTATATTCCATCAAACGGACAAGATGAGTTAAGATCAATCTGTTCTTTTGAGTACGACAGCAATAACAGAATTTCTAAAGTTCTGTTGCAAGATGGCAATTCAGTAGTAACTCAATTCTCGACTTATATTTATGACAAATACGGAAATGTTTTAGAAGAGAATTCCTACTCCTATTTATTCATACCTGCAGGGACTGGGCCAACTCATTTAAGTAAAGTAACATTTGAGTATGATTCATACATAAATCCATATTCCGTTTTTAAACACACCGGTAGGCCAGGAATCAACTCAAACCCGAATAACATCATTAAAACCAGGACCTATAACTATGCACTCACCCCCGGGATTGTTGATATTCAAGAATCCACAACTGCATATCAGTATAATTATGAAACCAGATATCCAGTCAAAGTTATTAATGGTGAAGAGTTTATCTATGACTAATAAAGAAATAACGTACTGCCCATAACACAGTTGTTATGGGTTATTGCCTTCGGTAAGCTCGGCCCGCTTGAGCTGACCCGGTTGCCCTTCAACAGCCCGGACAATTTCACATTCTGCTCAAAAAGTCTATGAGAATAAATTCAAACCCACTTATTAAACTTCCGGTACCTTGACTAATCCTGTTGCCGGGACAATTTACACATAGCATGACAGTTACGTTACCTTAACAAATGGTCCGAATGCTAACGGAAAAAAGCAAAATCTCTCTCATTGACCGGGATTCAAAATACCTTGTAACTTTGATTATTAGTAGATTCTAAGGACTAAGATAGCTGCCATTGACGTGCCATTGCAACAATTTCGACATAAAATTGTTTCTATTTTTTTGAACTGAAACTAAAAATGTTAATATACTTATCTTGAGTATGATCGACCAAAATAAAAGAAAAATATATTTGCTGCTGGCAATGAGTTTCTGGATAGGCGTTGGCCTTATGAGTATAATTAATGTTTGGAAAATTACTCAGTGGAAGAATGCAATCCAATACTCTTGGATTATGTCTGGCGTTTCTGTATTATTTTTGATTATATGCATAATTTATCTTATCATCATAAATCAAAAAAGTAAAATCAAATAGCCCGTCAATTCAAGAAAATAACTACATCAGCTAACATGGACAATTAGAGTAAGTTGTTTGTCATGCTTTTTGCTGATTATTTACCAGGACTCCAAACACTCAAGCAAGAGTTTGGCAGCCGCCTCCGCGACAGATTACTGTTGCCAGACACATGCTTTTTTGCCTACCAGGACTTCACTGGAAAAACAACCAGTCAGGCACTGAGGCAACAAGGCCAATGAAATTTATATCCTCGTAACCACTATTTGTTTCGATAAGATTAAAAGTCCCCTTGACACCTTAGACCTTTGACCATAAAATTTAAGGATTAGAATTTCCCTATATTTACTATATGAATAAAAACAATAAAAAATGACACCACACATAAGTCAGAAATAAGCGCCACTATATCGTTTATACAGTCATTGGCCGCAGGCAAAACGGACTAATTCATAGATAGACTTTGACAAACTATGACAAAAAAATATTATAGAAGTGACAAATTGATATAGCTGATATACCCTGGACATTGCCAGAATCAAACAAACATTAAAATGCAAATAATCAGACATGACCACGAATTACCAGAATCTGTTGAAAAATGGGGATGGAAATATCACCATTTAGGGATTCCAACAAATAAAATAATGCCTAATGAAAGGTATTTATCGCACCTTAAATTTTATGTTTCAGGATTTAGTACCTGTCCATTTGGAATTGAATGGATGAGATTTGATAATGATTGTCCAATATCAGAATTAATAAAAACAATTCCTCATGTTGCATTTGAAGTTGATGATATTGATAAAGCCCTGCAAGATCACAATTTTGAAATTATTTCTGAACCTGGTATCCCATCTGAAGGAGTAAGGACAGCAATGATCAAGCATAATGGAGCTCCAATTGAGTTGATTGAATTTAAAAAGAATAAATAATTGCCAGTGGCTGACAAGGGTTTCTGTGGATTTTTTAGTCCATTAAATCTTTGTTAAATTTATGTGTTTTGACAATGATAGCAAACAAATCCCTTACCACACGCAGCCTAGGAACGTTGCTGGCAAGCCGAAAAAATAGACCATTGCATAATTGAAAAGGAGAAATATATGAAAAGTATATTATTATTTTTATCACAAGGCTTTGAAGCATATGAAGCAAGTGTGTTTACAGATGTAATAGGCTGGAGTAGAATATATGGGACAGCCCCGGTGGATTTAAAAACGACTGGTTTGAGAAAAGAAATAAAATGTACATGGAATTTTATTGTTAAACCTGAGTTGGATTTTAATGAAATAAACTAAGTACATGACAAAAATTTACAACATTGGTTAAATTTATCTATATCGTTGCTAAAAAGCAAGTTGGCAATGTAATTCAAGCCATATTTAAACAGGCTTTTAGCCCTTCTTCCATGTTTTTTGATTTTGATGGGCTTGAGAGTGTCGAGATGTATTCCTATTCTATACACCCAGGCAAAAGCAATCAAAACCAGTGACAATAGCTTACTTACTCTTTCAATATCAGTCAGATGAGTGTCCTCAATATTAAACCCGCTTGTTTTCAACGCCTTAAAAGCAGACTCTATCTGCCATCTTTCTTTGTAAAGTGCCTGGGCTTTGTCTGGTTTTTTGAACGACACTATTATCTGAAGCTCCGGAACATTTTCTTTGTTCATAATTCTGGAAGCAGAGAGATAACAGAGTTCTCCATTAACCCGGACAATCTTTCGATAAAAGGAACATTCATTGACCCTGAGGTTATTAAACAGCCACGAGGCTTTTACCATTTGACCGTTGGCAGGCTTTTCAACCCAGAAGTTCTCACGTATACGAATATGATACTCAATGGATAGCCTGTTAAGATACTCAAGCCATTTGTCACCAACAAACTCCCTGTCGGCCAGCAGGCATTCAATACTTTCAGAGCCGAACAGCCTGACAAAGCGCTCCATTAAGTCTATCCGCTCCTGCATGCTGGAGTTACCGAACTTCGGCATTATATGGAACAGAATCGGAAAGGCTACTCCCTTATATACGATGCCAATAGTAAGGATGTTTATGTTCTTCATACCGAACTTCCAGTTTGTTCTGTCTAAAGCCAGCCTGTATGGTGGTTCATGGGGAAGCAGAGCAAATATAAACCTTGCGACCAGGTCCGAGTCGAGTGAATACTCAGCAATAAACCTCTGTATCCTTCTAAGTGACGACTCAACATTAACATTGGAGTCAAATCCACAGGCCAATTTTTCGAAGCAGACAGTCTGCACCTTGCATAACGCACTGATAAATAAGCCAAAGAACTTTATACGTGCCAGATTCATTTTGTCACCAAAGAACTCTTTCAACGTATCAGATAAAACTGTAACTTTGTTTTCAACCTTGATTTTCATAGTCGGAAATGGTATTGGTAGTACTATTCCAACATATTGAATATCAAGGTTTTAACCTAATAAAAGAACGTGTTTTTATTAACAATTAATCATATAAGATATTAACATTCAATTAGTTATTATTTTTTGTCATGTACTAAGTGAAATAAATTTAAATGATTTCGATGCTCTTGCCATACCGGGAGGATTTGAAAAATCGGGATTTTATGAAGATACATTTGACGAAAAAGTCTTGAATCTGATTCGTCAATTTGATAATCATGGAAAAGTTATTGCTGCAATATGCGTTGCAGCTCTTCCGGTTGCTAAATCAGGAGTATTAAAAAATAGAAATGCGACCACCTATGATTTATTAGACGGAGTAAGAAGAAAACAACTTGCTGAATTTGGAGCAATTATTAAGGATGAAAAAATAGTGGTGGACAAAAATATTATTACATCAACCGGACCATCTACAGCTATTGATGTAGCATTTACTTTATTAGAGATGTTAACAGATAAAGAAAATGTTAAGGCTGTTAAGCATTTTATGAGATTTGAATAATTATGAAGAATAAAAAGCGACTGACTAATTCAGAGTGTCCTTTCCTTCATTGTAAACCACATCCCGCAAATCGCACAAACATATACAATTAAAACTGCAACGTTTGCACGAAGAGGTTTACAGCCCATCCCTTCCTGTATGATTCGAGTACGGACTGAACAACCGAGTTCTCGTACATCTTAACAGTTTAAAAATTAACCCTGCATAAAAACCGGGACAATTTTGCGTTGTCGACAGGACTTCGCCACCTGGACAACTTTATCGTGACATAACAACTCCTGACCATCGGCAGGATTAACATGATGAAATTAAGACTAACCTCTTGACATTTAACTAATATGGCATGAAAATTGTTGCAAATAAATACCTGACTAATAACCATTCATCATGAAAAAGTCTCTGCTCATCGGAATAGCAGTTCTTTTAACTCTGACTTCTTGTGAGAAACTCAATAATGAGGTTTTCTTCAAAATTGGAAGTGGACTCGAATATAAGTTCAGTGATATTGAACTCTATGATTCATCAACTCACATGTTATACTTCAAGAAGGTGCATGACGAATTTCAAAACATAGAAAACGGTTCTTTTACCTTTTTGGATAAAGGAGATCCAATTTATTCAGGTAGCTTTTGGCCTGGATATTCCAGTGCTGGTCCATCCGGTCCGTTTATCATGTCACCACCATCGATGTTTGGAAACTATGCCTTGTGGATTGACAACCGGCATTCTGATAAACCTGACATAAGGAATGACCCTAAAATGATTACTGTTTTAAACCAGCATGATCTTTTACATTCAGGGCTTGCAATTTCTTCCAGTTCCATAGAAATAACCGGGACACAACTAACCTTCAAGTTTACGGTTACAAATAAAGATCAGTCAGACCTTATGATTATTGACCCTGATAAAACCGGACCTGATCTATTTCACTACTTTACAAATGGACTATATATTTACGACTTAGCTCATAATGAGGTTTTTTCAAGTACTATACAATATGAAGCTCCTGATCCTTGGAATAGCTGGAAAATTGATTGGTTATCAGAACTAAAATCAGGAGATTCTAAAGAGTTCATTATAAACTATCCAATTAATATTCATCTAAATCCTGGAGAGTACTATACCACTTTTAAATTCCCTGGGTTGGCATATCAGGTGACAAAAGATCAACTTTATCAAGGAAATAGCAGAATTTGGCTTGGTGATATCCCTCATAATAAAAGGATAACTATACAGTAAAACCCAGTCATAAATCAATTGGGGAACAAAGTATTGTGAATTTAATAACATAAGCAGTACCAGGACAAATTCCTCACGAAAGAGAATTTTAATCACGGCCTAAAACATAACACGAATGGCATGGGTAATTGGCTTAGGTGAGCCCGACCAGCTTGAGCTGACCTCGGTTGGCTTCGCAGAGCTCGGAACGAATAATCATTTTAGACTGCTTTGCAGAGTAACTTGTGGTCGTTCTTCGGTTACCTTCAGCAGTCCGGACAGCTACTCAATCGGCTCCAACAGGCCTTTCGAGTAAATTTAAAGCCATGTATCATACTTTTGGTACCATGACTGCTCCTTCTGTCGAGACAAAGTCAATAGGGCTGCCGGCCTAGGTTCGCTGTTGTGTTTTTGCAGGTGTCACTTACAAATTTTATCCGGAGGAGTAAATTCTGGTCATTTATCATAAGTGTCATCACTACACTTATTCCAGGACGAGAAAATTCAGAACCTTTTATCAGGACTAATCCTTTTACAGTTACATCCGGACAACAAACTTTGAATCCATCTATCGGTCCCGCGATTTGCAAAAACCACATCAGCCGCAACCCTTCGCGGCGCTCAGGGCAAGCTCCAAGGGCAATTCCCCATACCACCGATCCATAAGCATTCATTTACAGGCTGTTGCGAGACACATGCCTGCTTCTGACCCTGTCCTCTTGAAAATTAATCTTGATACGAAACTCTTCTTTTCTACCATGGCTTAACACCTGGAACAACCTATCACTTCAGGGTCAAAGCTAAAAACGTTCTCGGCATAACTTATAGCGAAGATATATCATTCAAAACACTTGGCCAGATTCCAACTGTTTCCACAGTTTTCCCAACAGATATCCAGGCAAAAGAAGCAACATTATCGGGCTCTGTTAACCCAAATGACTTAAGTACAACGGTAGAATTCGAATGGGGTAACAGTAAAAGCTATGGAAATACTCTAACCTCATCGCTCAGTCCAATCAATGGAAATTCATTACAAAGTTTAACTGACCTTATTGGTACAACAACTCCAGCGACACTTGACATATCGGGTGAAACTACACCAAAGTATCAATGGGCATATGCCGGTAACGAATCAAATGTGGCACTTTATGGCCGTTTATATACCTGGTTTGCAGCAACTAACAATCGCAAAGTTTGCCCAACGGGATGGCATGTCTCTTCAGATTCTGAATGGACATTAATGGAAAACTATCTTAACGACAATGGTTATAATTATGATGGGTCTACATCATATATTGAGTACAATAAAATAGCGAAATCACTTTCAACTACAACATTATGGAACCCATCAAATGTAGTAGGATCTGTAGGAAATAGCGATTCCCCGGATTTTCGAAATAAAAGTGGATTTTCAGCGCGTCCATCAGGGACCCGTTCAAATTGCGGATAAGGAAGGTTTCATTGTTGCCTATCCTAATGGCATTCCTTACCCCTGGAATGAAAACAATCCTCAGGCATGGAACTGTGGTGGCCCATGGGAGGAATGGACAGCACAATCCAAATGAAACCATGTACGAATCAGTTGACAGCATTCTTACCCGATGGTCATCTTATTATTCATGCAGCACTATACCTGATACAATACTTATGAACGGTAACTACCTTATAAAAAGGTGGAGTTGCGGGGATACAAACATCGATATCATTTTGTATGTTATGCAAAAAGGAGCTCACCAGTGGTTTACTACTGATAATTCGGGGATCGATGCAAATGAAATTATTTGGGAGTTTTTTAAATCACATCCTAAAACAAAAAAATCCACAAACAAAATTTCAGGAAAATTCAAGGCTCTGACATAATAAAATTTCGTCAATCATACTGACTTTAATCAACATTAGAAAATCATGACAGTTGATCAGAAGAAAATAAAAATTGAGCCCAGTAATAATAAAATATGGAATTCTGCTTTATCAATGGCATATTTTTTGCTTATGTAACTTAATTTCAGATAACTAATAATGTTTAGCTATGAAAAAAATATTTGTCTTTTTCATTCTTGTTTACATAAACAGTAGTATTGGTAATTGCCAATTATTAAGTAATCCATCTTTGACAGTTGAAGACTTTGAAATAGCTTTAACAAATACCGCCCACTTAGGAAAAATCTTAAAAAAGCATAATTTTGAATATTCTGCTACCGGTGAAACTAAGTTAATTACCACTGAGACAATGCCGAATCCCTTAATACCTGATCTTAGGGCTTCCAGATCGGAAGAATGGGAACCAAAAACACAGGGGGATCAAGCTATTGTGAAGATAAGTCTGTATGAATGGGAACCAAATTATGCGCCACTACCAGAGGTCATTAAAACAATCAGAGTCATAATAAGACGAGATTCAGCTTATGCTGATAAAACAAAAGAATTCTTTGAAGACATTAAAAATAAATTTCCAGACAGGAGTAAAGGATATTTTCGTAATAGTGAACTATATAAATTATATGGAGAATCATTTAATGTTTTTACAAATGATTCAAAAATTGAAGTACGAACAGAAACAGCAGAACCACTTTATAGCCGATTTTACATTGTAAATTTTGATTTAATCAGGTAGACTAATAAAATAACAGCAAACGCGACAGTTTTCAAATTAGTCCGAAATGCTATAAACGGGTTAGTATTCCGGCCTGTTACGTGACAAAGGTGACAATTCGCACATAACGTGATGGTTACGTAAAGTGATCAAATGGCCAATATGCCAAAACAGCATAGTATCACTTTCAAAACTGGATTCAAAATACTTTATGACATCGATTTTTCACAGATTCGATATTCAGGTCAAGTGATCTTATTCAGACCAGATGAACAAATTTTTTATTTAAAATGTTAATGTGACTAGCGAGAATTAAATGAACGATACCGCTTAGCAATTGGGAGCTATGCTGACATAATAGACTGGAAAAATGAGAAAACTGATAATGTGGAATATCATAACCCTTGACGGTTACTTTGAAGGAAATCAAAACTGGGACCTGTCTTTTCACAGTGTTATTTGGGGACAGGAACTTGAAAAACTAAGCATTGAGCAATTGCACTCTGCAGACTACCTTGTTTTTGGGCGTGTAACTTATGAAGGCATGGCAGCTTATTGGACTAAAGAAGAAGGAGAAGTTGCCGACATCATGAACAGAATACCCAAACTTGTTTTCTCTAAAACACTAAAATCAGCTGATTGGAACAACACCACTCTTATAAAGGAAAATGCTACCGGGGAAATCAGTAAACTTAAAGCTGAAGGTGGTAAAGATATGTACGTTTTCGGTAGTTCAAACCTTTCGGAGACTTTTATAAATGACAACCTTTTTGACGAATACCGAATTGGAATTGCTTTAGTTATTTTGGGCAGTGGGAGACCACTTTTCAGACAAGGTATTTCTCCTGAAAATTTAACTCTGGTTTCGTCCCATAAACTTTTAACAGGCGGAGTGATTTTGAAATATACAAAATGAAATTAGCTATCCAGAATAGCCATAAACTCAACGGGCTAAGAAACAACTAAATTGATAGTACAATTGTCTGGAGATATAATAATCAGAAAATGGAATTCAACCCAAACAATAATGTTGTTAAACTCTGTGTTCAGGGTATGGACATGGAACAAAAAGGTAAACCTGAAGAGGCCGGCACACTATTCCTTCAAGCCTGGAACGAAGCGACAGGCGATTTTGAAAAATATATTGCTGCTTATTTCGTGGCCCGACATCAAAAAATTGTTTCCGACAGATTAAAATGGTTCGAAACAGCTTTGCAGTTTGCCTTAAAAATAAATGACGACGCCGTTAAGGGAGCTTTTCCTTCTCTATATCTGAACATTTCCAAATGCTATGAGGCCTTAAGCGATCCTGGCAACGAAAAAAAGAATTATAAGTTAGCAATATCATTCACGGACAAACCATCTGACAGCGGTCCGTTTTATCACGGGACAAAAGCAGATCTGAAAGTTGGCGATCTGCTGACGGCAGGGGGCAGCTCTAATTACAACCCAAAACTCACAATGAATCATATTTATTTTACCGCCCTGGTGAATGGGGCCGGACTCGCTGCGGCATTAGCTAAGGGTGATGGACGTGAACGTGTATATATCGTTGAACCGACCGGGAGCTTTGAAAATGACCCCAATGTTACAGACAAAAAATTTCCGGGTAATCCAACGCGTTCATATCGCACCAAGGCACCATTGAAAATATTAGGCGAAGTAACAGATTGGGTGAGACAAACACCTGGGGAACTCCGACAATGGCGCGAAAAGCTGGCAAATGCCAAAGGAGATATTATTAATTAATTTCCGAAATGCCAAACCCATATCCGGCTATCGGATGTAATGTAACTATGATCAGTAACAAATTATAAATAAGCGGTAGCCCCGTGCAGAACTTTTATTGAATAAGCTGCATTCAGCAATACCTAACGTTATGCGGCGGCTTAAAAACTACACATCATTAACAAAACAGAAAAACAAATGACAAGGCTAATACTAACAGTTGCAATTGCAATAATTTTTATAAGTTGCAATCAGACAAGTAAAACAATCAAAAAAATAAATACTATGGGCAAACAAAAAAACGAAGTGACAAACAAAGCTTCAGGTAAAGATACAACCCCTAAGGTAACTGGAATTGGTGGTATTTTCTTTTATTCAGACAATCCGAAGGAAACGCAAGAATGGTACACCAAAAATTTAGGGATTGAAATAAATGAGTGGGGTTCTTCAAGTTTTGAATCCAGAAATGTTGACAGATCTGACGAGATAATTTCTCTTCAATGGAAACCTTTCAAAAAAGGAGATGAATATTTTTCCCCGTCCAAAAAGGATTTTATGATTAACTACCTGGTTCAGAATATTGAAGGACTTGTAAACAAACTCAAAGAGAATGGAGTAACTGTACTTGACAGTATTGCTACATACGACTTCGGCAAATTTGTACATATAATGGACACAGAAGGCAACAAAATAGAATTATGGGAACCGATTGACAATGAATAAAATAACAAAGGATGTGATCAAAGTGATTGAATTTTCAGAATGGGCTGATCCTTAACTATAAACCACATCCCGTAAGCTTTACAACCCAAATCAATGTTAAGTTCAATGTTTACGGGAAGTGGGTTACAGTCTGTCCTTGCTTATTTAACATGATAAAAGATTGGACAACAGAGTTCTCGTACATTATGACAATTTTAAGACTTACCCTGCAAATAAAACCGGGCCATTATGGTTAGTGTCTGAGTTACTGCACAATAGACAAGTTGCAAAATCAAACACTAACCGACAAAGCATTAATCCATTACCGAGACAACTTGCTCCTGTCTATCATGACTCAATCCGTGTACAACTTTCACACACCGAAACAACTAAGGGCCACTTACCGG
This sequence comes from uncultured Bacteroidales bacterium, assembly GCA_963760915.1. GTDB lineage: Bacteria > Bacteroidota > Bacteroidia > Bacteroidales > VadinHA17 > LD21. The sequence continues at coordinate 391,778 of CAVXEU010000003.1, forward strand.
GACCTGATATGTTGACGATTTTAAAGACCGGGACAATTAATTTGCAGTCCTGAGTGAAGAGTTCAAAAAATAATGTAATTTTATAATAAGCTAATTTAATGCCATCCCAAAATGTTTAAGAAAAGTACTTTAGTCACGCTTGCTTTACTTACAATTTTTACTTATTCCAACTGCCAGATTGTTCAAAAACCTGATTCAATTATTAAATATGATAAGGCGAAGTATTTGAAACAAGACCTGAATAAATTTCTTTCAACTCATACTGAGTATCCTTTTACAGAGATGACAAGTATGATAAATGGGGATGTAGTTTATTCATTTATTATAAACAGGAATGGCAGGCTTGAAAGTTTAGCACTTAAGGATTATACCAATGCTTCTTTTTTAAACAGCTCAAGAAATGCAATTAACTCATTAGATGGAGAATGGAGTCCTGCTAAACTAAATGATACCCCGGTAGACAAGAAATATGTAATTGTTTTCAGGTTTAGGACTTACGAAGAACGCAAACCTTATGACTGTAAGGTTAAACCAGGAAAACATTAAGCATGGTAAAGTAATTCTAAAATGTGCTGACTTCGATAATTATTGTTATGAAAAAGATTCTTTTCATTGCATATATTTTTTGAATGTAATCTATTTCTGGAGCGAAATTCAAAGCCCTCTGAAAAAGATATTCACTATTTTAAAACAAAATGGCAAAGTCATAATTTTCATGGCAGACTCTGAGTATTTTAAGGATAACAAACAATATGAAGGCGAAATAATATTTTACCGGCATAGTATTGGTGACGTAGTTAAAGAAATGGAAAAAACAGGGTATAAAGCCATTGAAACAATTGAGCATACAAAAGAGAAGAAGTGTTACTATGTTATAGGATATAAAAATAGTGTGCTCAACAGCGTCTGACACCGATCCTTTAATGCGCTCAGGGCTGGCTCCAACAGCAAATTCCCATACAACCAAGCTGTTATATTTTAGCCATAAGACAGCTATAGAGACACTTATACTTTGATGGCTTAAATAGAACGTATATATTTGATGTCAATTATATATCTTAGTTGACGACAATTCATACCTTTTGACCTATGAAAAACAGTATCCTTCTACTAATAATCTGCCTGTTTTCAGGGAGTATTCTCAAATCCCAGGATACACCTCCTGATAATATGGTTCTCATCCCATCAGGAGAATTCACAATGGGAAAAAACACATCAAATCAAACAGATTGGCAACCAGAACATAAAGTATTTATTGATGCTTTTTATATGGATAAGTTTGAGGTTACCAACAAACAATATTACGAATTTTGTTCCAAGACAAATTATCCCATGCCTGAATTATGGGGAATGGCTCAGTTTAAATGCGGATTGGAATTCCCGGATCACCCTATCGTGGGGGTAAGTTTTTCAGATGCGGTCAGATATGCTGATTGGGCAGGTAAAAGACTTCCTACTGAAGCAGAGTGGGAATATGCTGCTAGAGGAGGTCTGATTGGAAATAATTATCCATGGGGTAACCAGGTAGATTCGACGATGGTTAACTACGGTAAAAGATATAAATCAACACTTAAGGTAGGATCATTTAGACCAAATGGTTATGGATTATTTGACATTGCAGGCAATGTTTGGGAATGGACAACAGACAACTATGCTGACAATTACTACTCAGTTTCACCTGACCAAAATCCCAAAGGACCATCCATAGGGAGATTTAAAGTAATTCGGGGTGGTAGCTGGCATTCCGGTGGAATGTGCGTTCAGACTTATTATCGTAACGGACTATCCCCAAGCTGGATAGACTTTGCAGTTGGATTCAGATGCGTAAAAACAACAAATCATTGATAACCTCAGAATTAATTCGAAGTTTCCGATGACTATACCAATGCTAAAGAAAAATAGTTTGTCATGTTTATTGAGTCATAATCTGAACTCTTTATGGTTGACTGTCTTTCACCCGAATCCTTGTAGAAGGCCCCGGGCCTCGAGAGGATCTCAATCACTATCCCTCTAGAATGATTGGGTTTTATTCTAAGTCAACGGAAACAGTTGCTTAGATCTTGGCTCCCCACATCTTGCGCAACCGGCGTCATACCAGCTCATAGGCAGGCCGCACCGGGGACAACTCCAGCGCTCTTCTTCATATTTAACCCATTCCTGAACGCCTATCTCACGAATTTTTTTTAGGTTTGGCAGATATTCTTTACGATGCAGATAACCGCCCATATTAATTAAATTCGTAATACGATAGCAGGGTAACTCTTCACAGTCAGAACAACGGGAATCATTCTGTTTGTTCGCTGAGCATTTCCTTATAGCGCAGATTTGGCAATGGGCCGCAAGCATACCACTGCCGAGACAACCATCGCAAAGAAGGCCATCCATCCAACCCGGATCCGGAATCCCTTTAAGTACCTTCGCTGGTCCGAATGATAATCTCTTTTGCAATTTTATTTTTATCAGCTCATCATCGCTATGTTTAGCGATGTAAGCCGGGCAGGCTCCGCAATATGTTCCACATGCGGCTGCCAGATGTTCTTTGCCCTTACCATTTTTGATTTTATCCTCTCCTGAGATTGCCAAACATTCCAATGAAAAACTTGCGCAACAACATACAGCTGCACCGGCTACCCCTTTAATAAACTTTCTTCGGGTTGTTATCTCTTTTTTATGGAAATCCATATTCGCCCTCACTTTTTAAGAATGCCTATCTTAACGCACTATTATTATGTTGTTGCATTAATATTTTTCCGGATCAGGTTCTTTGCAGGTACGGTTCTCCGAAACCCATCATCAGATATTAATATGAATATCGAAACTGAAAGTTAAACTTTTTTCATCCAATTAACCCACTTTTTTTTAGAAAATCAGGCAGGTTGCCTTCCAGAAAAGCAAGTTGAGGCAGTTTATGAATAATGGTTCAGAAAAAAAGTTTACTAATACTGATAAATTCCTTCTGCATTAAAAACTGGTCAAATTCACTTAAACCTATTACCATGGCCCTGCTAGTGCGACAATTTAACCTCTTTTACCAGTATCATAATATTCAATTACCATTTTTTGAATCAGTACTAATATTGCAAATGTCGTGTAAATGTCGTGTTTTTGTAGTTGGAAAGTTACCTTAATCAGGGTGAACTTTGAATAAAAAAAGAAAATGGAAACAGGAAAACTAATCAAAGAACTAAGGATTAAAAAGGGAATGACTCAGGAAGAGTTAGCTGATAAAACAGAAGTTAGCGCCAGGACAATACAACGTATTGAAAATGGAGAAGTAGATCCCAGGGTTTATACCCTTCAAATGATTGCCAAAGCTCTTGAAGTTGATTATAATCTCTTTGTAGAGAATGAACCAGATGAAGAACAAGCTATTCAACAGGTTAATGCCAACAATTGGTTAGGACTTTTACACTTTAGTGGAATTTTACCACTTATTTTCCCAACCGTAATATTATGGAATTATAAAAAAAATAAAATAAAAGGTATGTCTGAACATTATCGTGATGTTATCAGTTTTCAATTGAAAGTTTGGATCGGCATTCTTGCCGGATCATGGATTTATTGGAAGGCACATCAGCCGATTCCATTAATTTTAGTATTCCTTGTGAACGCTGTATTTTCAATATTTAATACTATAAAAGTGGTATCAGGAGAATCTTATAAACGTTTTTCTGACTTTAAATCAGAAATAAAAAAAGATAAAACTAAATAGTATTTGTTTTCATATTTAAATGCACTTTGCCTGACACTATATAGCTTTGGAACGTTTTGATAGCCGGATTGAAACACTTAAATCTGTTTTACCAGCATTCTGCAAGCGAGACAATTTTATCCCGACATGACAAATCCTGCCATTCTACCATGACTTAAAAACTCCTGCTGACCTGACACGTATTTTTCAGACATCTCCAATGGAAATGATATTCTTTATTTATACAAATAATATTTATTTTTATAAACTCTAAAAATGATTTAATGAATAACATACTTTCCGGCAGATACTTTAAGTTTCAATAAATGCCTGGTAAAACATATTTTTAATATTGAAATCAGTACATTTAGGCTGAAAATATTTATAAAATAACCAAAAGAAAATAAATTATGATCAACAGAAATTTGATTACTAACTTCTTCCTTATTTTGGCATTAGCTGTCTCTGCATACGGTCAGGACAATGCTAAAACGGCACCCCAGAAGACATTAAAAGAGGCATACGCCGGGAAATTCCTTATAGGAACTGCAAATGATCTGTCATCGATTTCCGAGGCTGAGTCGGCAAATATTAAAATGCAATACGACATCGTTACCCCGGAAAATTGCATGAAACCGCAGCCAATCCATCCTTCGGAGGATACGTACAACTTTGCAACCTCCGATGCAATGGTTGATTGGTGTCAGAAAAATGGTTTAAAAGTATGGGGTCATACCCTGGCCTGGCATTCGCAGTCAGGACCCTGGTTCTTCCAGGAAAAGAATCCGGCGACAGGAGAAGCAGCTAAGCCGGCAACTCCTCCTGCAACTCCTCCGGCAACAGCATCTGATCCTAATGGTCCACGCCCCAACATGGCAGGTTTTGGGAATCGTGGCAATACAGGCCCACAGGCAAGCCGTGAAGTCGTTCTGGAACGTCTCAAGAACCATATCATGACCGTGGTTGGACATTACAAAGGACGCATATACGGATGGGATGTATTTAACGAATCGATTGCCGACGGCGGTGACGGTAAGACAGAAAATCTTCGGACTTTCAGTTGGTATAAGGCCGTCGGGCCCGATGTTTTGACTCTGGCTTTCAAGTGGGCTCACGAAGCCGATCCCAATGCAAAACTGTACTACAACGACTACAATATCGAACAGGGCGCAGTTGAAAACAAAGGTAAACACGCCAGTTCAATGTTACTTCTCAAGCGTCTCCTTGCAGAAGGTGCTCCAATCACCGGTGTTGGAATTCAGGGCCATTGGCATCTGGACACTAAACTTGATGATGTTGAAAAAGCTATCGAGGATTATGCATCTCTGGGGCTTAAGGTTTCCATCACAGAACTGGACGTTACAGCAACAGGCGATAATAGTGGCGCTTTTGGTGTACGTCAGGGCGATAGAACCATCCCGGCAGAGAACTATCAGAAGCAGGCAGAGGTATACAAAAAGTTGTTCGAAATCTTTATGCGTCACTCAGACGTCATTGAACGCGTAACTTTCTGGGGAATTAGCGATACCAGGTCATGGCGCAGAGGGCAGGATGCACTTTTGTTTGATGGCCAGTTGAATCCCAAGCCGGCATACAAGGCCGTTATTGAGGCGAGCTCAAATAAATAAATTCTGTTATTATCTGAATAGAAAGATTTACAAATGTTTTCAAATGATGGAAAAATTATTCCGGTAAAACAGATCGGCAGGAATATACTGAATTAGCTGAGGGCGTATATTTTATTAAATTTATTTCAGGTAACAATGAAATAAAAAATAATTTTATCAAGCTATAACAAATTCGAAAATTGCTAAAACGAGTGGTAGAGTAAATTTGCTTTGCTGAGCTCGGACTGAATTAACACATCAAGTCAATTCGTGAAGGAAATTTGATGTGGTCCCCGGTTGCTTGTCCCCTACCCTGTTGGGGACAAGCTATGATAACCCTGGCACAGACAGCTACTACACATACCACAGGGCCATTAGGGGCATCACCGAAATCCTTGCAACAAATCTTCAGGTATTAATAAATTGAAAAAAATCGTAAATTATTTGCGTAGTTAAATAACTACATTTATATTTGTAGTCAAATAACTACACAATGAATTTAAGAAGAGACGTATTTCAGGCAATTGCAGATCCAACAAGAAGAACAATACTTCTGTTATTAGCTGCTCAATCAATGACCGCTGGAGCAATCGCTTCAAACTTTGACACAGCAAGACCTACTGTTTCAAAACATTTACAAATCCTTACAGAATGTGAGTTGCTGAAACAGGAGCAACAAGGCAGAGAAATGTATTATCATTTTAATCCGGAAAAGATGAAAGAAATAGCCGACTTTATTGAACCATTCCGCAAAATGTGGGATGACAGATTTAATAAATTGGAAAATATAATGAAACAAAAAAAATAGAAACTATGGAACTGAAAACAAAAGTAAATGCTGAAGAAGGCAAACAGGATTTATTCATAACCAGGGAATTTGATTTACCGGTCGAATTACTTTTTAAAGCGTATGTAGAACCCGAAATCATTGAGCAATGGATGGGAACAAAAGTATTGAAACTTGAAAATAAAAAACATGGTGGTTACATTTTTGAAACAACTGACCATAAAGGAAATATGTACAGGTTCTCCGGAACAATTCATGATGTTGTTTCAAATCAAAAAATCATTCGGACTTTCGAGTTTGAAAATATGCCCTTTGGTGTGCAGCTTGAGTTCCTGGAATTTGAGAAATTAACAGAGAACATAAGCAAACTTAAAATACATTCGATATATCAATCGGGAGCTCATCGCGATGAAAATTTAAAATTGCCTTTTACATACGGTATTAATATGGCGCATAACAGATTACAGGAAATAGTTAACAAATTAAAATAAAATGGAAAGGAGAAATAAAATTATTAAAGAGTGGGCTTATGCTGGTTTCTATTTCGCAATGACTGGTGCTTTAATTTCACATCTGGTAATAGGCGATAAGTGGCAAGGCAATCTTTTGACCACTTTTTCAGATCTTTTTTAAAATTCTATCCTGGTATTTTAGACCTGTGGATAGAAAAGTCGTTTTATCAATTTAACATGAACAAGCACAGACATCAAGAGGTTGATCTTTAATCATATAAAGATCCCAAAACATAAATACAGATTTAAATTGTTGAAAATTAATAAAAAGGAAGAAAATGAACTACATTGTCGATTTCAAAAACGTATCTACGGTAGGCTTAGAGTCATCACCTGTAGCAGAAAAACTTGCCGGTTTACGTGCTAATGAAGCACGTTACTTTAATAATAAATACAATCATGATTTTACTGTCAGCCCTGCAGCTAATAGTAAAGATATACTTGAGTATGTTAAAAATATTCTTCAAATTGAACGTGATATTAAAATTTCATCCAGACCCCTTGAAACATCAGAATTCGTGGTTGATGGTATAAAATGGACATACGTATTCTATGAAAGCGGACTTTCAATCAACGTAATGTATACACTGAATGACCCTAAAAAAAGATCAGTGGGCTTTAAACTCTCAGAAGGGATGGAGGTACCAAAAGAGCTCGGAGAGAAATTTAAGTTTGCAAGACAAAAATCAAAACTTGCAGGAATAATTCGTGGTTCTTTTTTTGTAATTAATGGGGAATATTAAGACTATTGAACTATCGTTTTACTGATATGTGCCGAAACGGATCAGTTTTTGGTTGGCCCGAAAACGTGACACGGACAGTATGGGAAAGTTCCTTCAGCTGCCCGCACAAATGTACTTGGGGCAGTTTTAGAGAAATATACCGGAATGAGTATTATGGAATTCAGGAAAAAGAGATAATAAGGAACAGCATATGGAAGTCGCATTTTACTGCCGGATAAATAATGGAATAGTTAAATTGTATCCTTATCCCGCAGGTGATTATCTATATTATGAAGAATTTTCACGCAATCCCAACAAGTTTGAAATATATGACATGTTGGGGCGTAAAATTATAACCGAATTATCATCTTCAGGAGTAGTTGATTTACCGTCCTTAAAAAAAGGAATCTAAATTGTAAAGGTTTTTAAATAAACAGACCTTTTTAAAAAAATAATCAAGAATAAGTTAAGAATTACTTCCTGAACTTAATATTAATAAAATACTGCCCATAACAAGAACAATAAAAGTAAGTTGTTTATTATGCTTTTTGCATGTTTCTGAGGCACTTGCCAAGACCAGTGATTAAACATTTTTATATTTCTTGTTGTTTTAGGGTATTAACAATTTAGTAACTTAAGATTATGAGAAAAATAGTTGTCTTATCATTTATTACATTAGATGGAGTAATGCAAGCACCTGGTGGACCTGAGGAAGATACAGCGAACGGTTTCAAATTTGGCGGTTGGGTTGCACCTTACTTTGACAATGTTGTTGATAAGGCCATGGAAAAACAGATGAAACCTGCAGACCTTCTTTTGGGCAGAAAAACATTTGAGATATTTGCCTCCTACTGGCCTGAACATGCAGACTTTTGGCCGGGTATCAATGATGTCACAAAGTACGTCATGTCCAGGACCATGAAAGAGTCAGATTGGAAAAACTCCGTATTCCTTAAAAATCTGGCAGATATCAAAAAGCTCAAAAATTCAGAAGGATCTGACATTCAGGTTCACGGCAGTGGTGAGCTTATTCAGCTCCTGCTTAAGAATGATTTGGTGGACGAACTATGGCTAAAAATTTACCCATTGACACTTGGTAAAGGGAAAAAATTGTTTGACAATGGCCCTATTCCTGCGGCATTTACATTAATAGAGGGTACTGTTACGCCGAGTGGAATATTTATTGCCAATTACAAGCGAGCTGGAAAAGTCAGGACAGGTACTATTGGAGCTTAAGGATAATTAAAATGAGAAAACTAATTGCGGCAATCAATATGACCCTTGACGGGTTTTGCGACCACACGGCAGGGATACCAGATGATGAATTGCATCAACATTACAATGAGCTGTTAAAGAATGCAGACACCATTTTATACGGAAGGACGACATATCAACTAATGGAAAGTTATTGGCCATATGTTTTAAAAAATCCTACTGGTAACAAACCAATTTATGAATTTGCAGTATTAATAAACAATATTTCCAAAATTGTATTTTCCCATACTCTGACAAATGTAGATTGGGAAAATGTAAAGTTGGCAAAGAAAGACATTAAAGAAGAAGTATTAGAACTCAAGCAGCAAGAAGGTAAGAACATTTTAGCCGGCAGCCGCAGTTTAATAGAAGCGTTAATGCAACTTGACTTAATTGATGAATATCAACTCTGTGTTCAGCCAATTATTTTAGGAAACGGGTTGCGATTATTTAAAAACATAAATGACAGAATAAATCTTAAACTCATAAAAACAAAAATCTTTGGCTCGGGTTCAGTAACGCTTTATTATGAGCCGGCAACATAATGACTGATAGAATGAAACAACATGACTTAGCAGGAAGAGCAGCACATCTACATAACAAATATGTATAACCTAGCCGGGGTGTTCGCCAAGTTTAAAGAATTCATTTCATTATTTAGGATCATTACGGAAAACCTGCTCCATGACACCTTTATAATTGAAGGTGAATCATCACAATTCTATCGTTGTTAATAAGATAACCTAAACAGTTATATATTTGAACTGCTTTTTCAATCACTAATTAGTTATAACATTTATTAGCCATTTTTGAACAAGGCGATAATAATTTTTGTAGTTTTGCATATAAGTATATATATTTTTCAAGAACAACAATTGTAAACACTGTAAAGATTTACTATGAACATTAAACGCAAAACATTGTCATTGGCGGTGATCTCTGTAATTTTGGCAGGATTAGGATTACAAGGATATTCCGTTACACCAGGGGGCAAAAATGATGGTATCGTCCAAAGTGATACTAAACAAAGCCTCGCACCATACTTCATTCCGGCCACAACAAAAAAGAAAACACCGGATTCTGATGGATTTATTCAACGTTGGTTACTTTTAGAACCAATTAATAAACCAAACCGTAGTAATACTGTTTTTACAGATAGCTACATTAGAACAGCTTTTACAACCGAGTACTTTCCAAACCAGTTTACTGTTCTCCCAAAAAATGGAGATAAGGTAAAAGTTGGAGAACAGGAACTGACATGGCATGCATTGGAGAGCACAAATTTCAATGTAAAACTGTTTCGTTTTGCCACCGGATTAGGAAAACAGGAATATGGAGTTCTGTTTTGGGCAGTGACCGTAGTCAACAGTCCTCAGGAAATGAAAAATGTTAGAATGGCAGTAGGGTCAAATTCAGCATCAATGTGGTGGCTAAATGGAAAAGAAGCAGTGATTCTTTCCGGTGATAGGCGCATGGTAATGGATGATTGTGTTTCGACTCGATTAACACTTAACAAAGGGAAGAATATAATCCGGGGAGCAGTAATCAATGGTCCCGGAATGAGTGATTTCTGTGTTCGCTTCCTGGATGAAAAAGGAGAGCCGATAAAAGATATCACTATTAGCTGTGAATAAAATTAGTAAATCATCCTATTTGATATCTCAATCTATAGAAATTGGAATTATTATGAAACGACCATGATAAATATCTTAACACAAAAAAGCATTATTATAATTATCATGGGAGTTCCATCTGTCACCTTTAAAAATAAACAATTATAAACTGATGAAATTAAAAATTAAAATATTGGGCGCAACGGCTCTGTTGTTAGTTTTGTTATCCGGAACTGTGATAGCACAAGTTGGGAAACCATTTATACATGATCCATCAACTATCATGGAATGTGATGGTAAGTATTATACATTTGGCACAGGTGGAGGCGGATTAATCTCCGAAGACGGTTGGACATGGAACAGTGGTGCAGTAAGACCCGGTGGAGGAGCCGCCCCGGATGCAATAAAAATCGGTGATCGCTACCTTATAATCTATGGCGCAACCGGCGGGGGCCTTGGAGGCAGACATAATGGAAGAATACTTACAATGTGGAATAAAACTCTTGACCCGAATTCTCCCGATTTTAAATATTCCGAACCTGTCGAAGTTGCTTCATCCGATGGTAATGAGGATTGTGATGCAATCGATCCCGGACTTCTTCTGGATCCAACCGATGGAAGATTATGGTGTTCATACGGTACTTATTTTGGGTTCATTCGCCTTGTAGAACTGGATCCCAAAACAGGAAAGCGTGTAGAAGGCAATAAAGCAATAAATATAGCAATTGATTGTGAAGCCACAGATTTGATGTATCGTGACGGATGGTATTATCTTCTTGGCACACATGGAACCTGCTGTGATGGAGCAAACTCAACCTACAATATAGTTGTTGGTCGTTCTAGAAAAGTAACCGGTCCTTACCTTGATAATATGGGAAGAGACATGTTAAAAGGTGGTGGCAAGATGGTAGTTGCAGCTGGTGGAAGAGTTGTCGGACCAGGACATTTTGGACTTTTAGACCTTGGTGACGGAGTTCAAAAAATGTCCTGCCACTATGAAGCAGATTTAGATCAGGGCGGACGTAGTGTATTAGGCATCCGTCCGTTACTATGGAAAAATGAATGGCCGGTTGCCGGAGATAATTTCAAAGAAGGAACATACGAAATTGAATCCGAGAGAAGAGGATATGCTTTGGAATTAGTAGTAGATTTTGTAAGAATGGCAGGTGGAATGAGAGGATTCGGACGTAATACTGATGAACCAGTAAAGCCGGTTCCCTCTCAGGAATTAGCTGATGTAATTAATACCTGGCCAACCGGAAACATAGGCGTAAGAAACGGAGACTATATGTTCCGCCCCCATCAGAAATGGACAATTACTGCAGTTCCTGATGCAGGAGGATATCCCGGAGGACCATATTATAAAATAGTAATAGCTGGAACAGATCGGGCATTGGCGGCAACTGCAGAGGCTGAAGTAATAACTGTTCCAACATTTACCGGTGCACCGGAACAATTATGGCGAATCGATCAATTGATTGACGGAACATATAGAATAATGCCCAAGGTTGTTCCAAATTCAAAAGAGAAATTAGCGCTAATATCTATCGGAGATAGCACACCGACTCTTGCAACATTTGATATGAATAGTGACAATTCCAAATGGGATTTTAAGGCTCACTAATTATATTCTATATGAAAGACGCACGTTAATAAAACGTGCGTCTTTATTTTTCTCTGTAAAAATTCCCTTCTATTTACCATAAGTAAATATTCTGACCTGACTGCAAGGTCGATACAGATTAAATCTATATACGGTAACTAAGGACAAGAATCTGCTGTAGATCGCAGGTTGTTGATCCTGAGTACATAGAAAAACGACAACCACACATCCCCGGTGAAAAATCCAGACTTCTTAGCTTCTTCAACATTTCCCGTGAGAAAGAATATGACCAGAATAAAGATGGTATATTATAAAATTATTTTGCTGTTAATAAATTTAAAGGAAAGACACAAAACTATCCCACCACATTTCCGGGGTGCGATTTAGCGCCACAGCTTTCAAATAGTCTCCTTATAATTCCAATGATTATCTTGTAACCTATGAAAACTAAATTTATTTGATAACAGCATTTAAGTTTGATAATATAAAGAGATGAGCAAAAAAGACTGGAACCCTGATTTATATCTTAAATTCAACAAGGAAAGAGTACAACCTTCGATAGATTTAGTATCACGTATTCAGGTCGGTTACCCTTCAAAAATTATTGATATTGGCTGTGGCCCCGGAAATAGCACACAGGTTTTGGTTCAGAAATGGCCTCATTCTGACATTATTGGGGTCGATAATTCATCTGCAATGATTCAAAAAGCCAAAAATGATTTCCCTGACCAGAATTGGAAAATATTAGATGCCGGGAAAGAAGAATTTCCAGATACCTATGATATTATATTTTCAAATGCTACCATTCAATGGATCCCCAATCATGCCGAACTATTTAGAAAATTCTTTCTCAATCTGAGTGAAGAAGGGCTTATTGCTATTCAAATACCTCTATTTTGGGATATGCCCTTAGGAAAAGCTATTGAAAACATCGCTACAGGTAACCCCTGGAAATCAATCACACAAGGTGTAACTGAATTGTTCACCATACACAATTATTCATACTATTTTGACCAATTATCTATCTATTTCAATAAAATTGATATATGGGAAACCTATTACATGCATATTATGGATTCTCATGTTTCAATTTTGGAAATGATTAGAAGCACTGGATTAAAACCATTTCTCGACAGATTTGAAACTGATAGTGATAAGCAGGATTTTGAGACACAAGTTTTAATGGAGATTACTAAAGACTATCCGAAACAAAAAAACGGAAAAGTTATTTTTCCATTTAAACGACTATTTTTTATTGCTAAAAAATAATAGACAAATTCACTGCCTGACGAGAGATAAACAGCTACAACCATATAAGACGGATAGTATATTATTAGCTCCTTTGAGCCCGGAACGAATAATCATTTTAATCTGCTTCGCATATTTAATTGTGGAAGCTCCTCGGTTGCGGTCAGCAGCCCTGACAGATCCGTAATCAACACAAAAAGTCTATTAAAGTAATTTTAAAATCGAGTTAGCTCCAGAAATTTCAAAGTGGTATGACTATTGAACAGATAGCAAACATCAACTGTTAGTATCTGTAAATGAAATCAGAAGAATTAAAGAGAATTCAGGCACCGATCAAAGCAAAATATCGGGATCAGGCCGATACAGCTCTGGTAACACTTAAGGCAAAAGGCAAAATCGGCGAAGGAATCTCCTGCAAGGTTGAAACTGGAAGGGCATTAGTGGAAGCCGGACTTCATCCTGGTACTGGAGGAGACGGTATGCTCCTTTGTTCCGGAGATCTGCTTCTCGAAGCACTGGTTGGTTGTGCTGGCGTAACTCTTAGTGCAGTAGCGACTTCAATCGGCGTTGAAATAAGAGAGGGAAATGTTGAAGTTGAAGGCGATATAGATTTTCGAGGGACTTTAGGAGTTTCAAAAGAAGTTCCGGTTGGATTTAAATCAATTCGTCTCTCCTTTTATCTTGATTGTAACGCATCACCGGAACAGTTGAATACTCTCACAAAACTGACGGAAAGATTTTGTGTCGTCTATCAAACGCTGACAAAAGGCGTTCAGATAGAAACAAATCTTAATAAGCAGTGAATTTCTGTCAAAAAAACATCTCTGGCTAATAATATTCCTGTTGAAAACAGATAAGAAATTACATCTGTATGCTTTTTTATCCATCGCACAACTCAGGCTGTAATATTGTCAGTTCTGCAATTATGAAACTTGAAAGTACATCATTCCCTGAAGAGCAATTGTTTGATTCAAAAATGTTTTTCAGGGTAAACAGAAACTTCTTAATTAATTTTTCAGCAATTCATGATATCATTGTTTATTCTTCGAATAGATTAAAGATTGTTCTTACTAACTGGACAGAAAAAGATGAAATATTGGTAAGTAGAGAACGTGTGTCAGATTTTAAAAACTGGATGGACAGATGGGCGATCTTTATATTGACAAGCATGACAAATGCATGACGAAAATCTACTGTTCAAAGATTGTAACAATTGTTACATTTTTTGAACAGTTATTCAAGATTCAATGTTTTATTTAGAACAATTAAAGATGACAGATTATGGTTTCAGATATTCAAAAAGCAAAAGCTGAAATGTTCTTGAAATTTCATCAAGACAAAGAAATTTTGGTACTGCTAAACTCATGGGACATCGGAAGTTCTAAATTGATAGAAGCATGTGGCTATAAAGCAATTGCAACAACAAGTATGGGAATAGCGGCCTCTTTAGGTTATCCTGACTGTCAGGTAATTCAATTGTCAGAAATGATTGAAGCTATAACAGGGATCGTAAATGCCGTACAAGTTCCGGTAACCGTGGATATAGAAGCCGGGTATGGAAATAATGTTAATGAAATAATTGAGTCGGTCAAAGAATTTATTGCAACTGGAATAGTTGGAATTAATATTGAAGACAGTATTGATTTACAGCCGGTATTAATTGACGAGATTGAATTTTGTGAAAGAATATCAGCTATTCGTGCACTATCAGATTCGCTGGGTTTTCATTTAGTAATTAATGCAAGAACTGATTCATTTTATATTTCGTCAGGATCAACAAGAGAAAAATTATCCGAATCAATAAAGCGTGGCAATAAATACAGGGAAGCAGGTGCAGACTGCATATTTGTTCTGCCTGTTTGGGAAAAAGAAACGATTGCTACACTGGTTAAGGAAATTAATGCTCCAGTTAATATTCTCTCAAATCCTGGAATCGGGGCAGGATTACCTCCATCTGTTCGTGAGCTGCAGGATTTAGGTGTAGCACGTTTAAGCCTTGGTTCAAGTTTAATGAAAGCCACTTTAGCTCTAATTAAAAAAGTTGCTAGTGAACTATCAGAAAAAGGAACTTACAATATTTTATTAGATACTCTAACACCGATTCCCGACGCTGTATTGGCCTATAAAATGGCAATAGGGTTAAATATATGAGGAACAGCCGCTAACATGGTCAATGCTATAGATAAGTTGATTGTCATATTTTTTGCTTTTGCTCCTGCACCCAATAAAAATTGTATTCGTGCCAATAATTATAAGCAGGTAAACAGTGCCCTATACCTGTTGAGTATTCATATATAACAGGTGTAATCTTATACGGTAAATATTTTTGCATGGGCTATTCAACATTTAAAAGCTAAATAACTTTTAGTGTTGGCTTCACAGTTGGCAATTTGCAGTTACAAAAAGTAAATATATTTTTAGACAAATTTAAAGAAGTGTCGGAGAAAATAAAATAACTAGCAGATTAATACAAATGCAATAATAATTCACAAGATTGCGTAAAGCGATCTGCAGTCATCGACTAGCTCTATTGCCTGATTAATGACTTAACGACTGGGCCCTCGTCCATCATGTCAGTTTTAAAACTCACCCTGCATATAAAACACATATGATATGGGTATTTGGCTTCGCCGGGCCAGGCCAGCTTAAGAGGACCTCGGTTGCCTTTGGCAGCCCTGACAGCTCCGAAATAGCCCTTAAAGACTATGCGAGAGAAATTTATCTTACTTATTAAACTTTCGGAGCCGGTACTTCTCCTGATGTCGGGACAAAGTCTATCGGCTGCCGGCTTTTGTATCTGACTGCTGGCTGGTCATGATTTTTGCCATATAAAAAAATAGACAAGAGTAAATGACTCGCTTATTCGTTGGACAAACACTTGCCAAACCTCTTGATTTTTTTCAAATGCAAATTATATTTTATAGCTTTGATTTACAGTACAGATATATTTATAAAACATAAGTTATATTCCTGACATAGTGATTCTTATACCGTTAGTCTACCTGTGACTGACAGGGCGAAAGCTTGAAATAACTGATACCTGTCTCTTCTACCCGGACAAACATACAACTGAATTTATCATATCCTGACTACTTTAAAAAAAGTACGAAAATACAACACAGATGGTATGGGATATTGGCTGCGACGAGCGCGGAACTATTAATCTTTTTATATGCTTCGCAAAGTATATTTTGGCTGTTCCTCGGCTGACTTCGCGCTTCACCTGCTAATGGAGACAAATTAGTTAAAGCAGAAGAATAGATTCGTGGAGCACAGTCGGCAGCCCTGGCAGCTCTGTAATAAGCTCCAGGCTTCTTTGCCAGTAAATTATAGCCACGTAGCATACTTTTTTGTTCTATTCCTGCTCCTGCAACGGTAACAGAGTCAATAGGGCTGCCGGCCAACACTCACTGTCGTGTTTTTTGCATGTGTAACTCACAAATTTTATTTGGAATTTTCTATATTTACGATATGAACGAAAACAACAAAGAGTACACTTCGTACAGGTCAGTAATAAACGCTACTATGGCGTTTACATAATCGTTGCCCGCAATTTAAGATAAACGAAACTTGTAATTTTAAAAGAAGAAGTATTTAAAATTACTGATAACAAAATAAACCAATCGCCATAAAAATAAAAAGAAGATTGAATTATCAGGGATTAGTCTTAATAGCTGTTTTATTCTCGATTTTGAGCTGTCAAAAGAATGATTTATCATCTGAAATAATCCCGGATGTGATAATAGAAAGTTCGTTAAATGGTAATCCGGTTATTATTGATACCATAACTCAGAAAGATTACACTCTTCATATAATTTCCGGACAAGAAGAGTTCGATTGGGAGAATACAGAATATTTACCAGTCCCATCAACAACAAATTCAATACCTGTGCCATGGAGCGATAAAGCTAAGAGGAGCTTTAGTGATGATATTCGTTATGATTATAAAAAAGCAGATGGCTGGATACTATATCATTGTGGATTTTCTGAACAAATAAATCCTGCAGTTAAAACATTTATGCTCTATAATAAATACAGGGGCATTCTGAGATACTATTATTTTCTTACTGCAACTGGCATAGATAAGGTTCTAGATTATAACATATTAGACAATGGTTTAATGTCAATAGGTTCTCATGCAAATATGTCTCCAATTTTAAACTTTGCTCAACAAAAGATTATTGATATCACTAAAAATTCAACACTTTGCACTACAATTGAACCTGAGCAGTTATCTGATTCTACCTGGTATGCCTGGGAATATGAATTGGCATTCGATAAAGATATTTACAACCAGAATCCTGGTACCTTTCTTCTTGATTTCGGATATGGAATGTTAAAAAAGGAATCATTGATAATAAATGGGGTCCGGTTAAATAATTTAAATGCAAGAATCCGATTTTCTGACGGAAGCTACCAATATGGAGAATCATATAATGGAGATGCGAACATGATTTTTTATGGCAGGAATGATATAAACCAAATATCTAATATTTTATCCGGTTCTGATTTAGAATTAATTAATCAAATATATAATCAACAATCATTCAATAATATTTTGAACGGTTCAATAAATTATGATTATTTAGGTGAGATTCAATGGAATGCAAATCTAACAATTACTACTCAGCCAAATATAGTTGGATTGCCTGGCGGGAATGAATCATTTGTGATTAGTGGTGCTAATAATTCTATTATGCAGGGGATGGGGACATTTTATAGTAAGCCTTTAGGTATTTTTTACTTGAATAGTAAGCCTAAAGTGCTTTATTCTAAGATTAGCTCAGAAAGCCACCATTTTCAATATGAACTTAATGTAAATTCCGTTGAGTATATTTTTAATCCATCAATAAAGGAATTCGCAGATATTAAGAATATAGCTCAGGAGCTAGTAGCAACAGAAAATAAGGAATTAGTAGAGAATAATAGCAGAACAAAATTATATGTCGGCCAGAAATTGCTATCTAATATTGAACTGACTGTTCAAGGTGTTCGGGTGAGTTTTGATGTAGTTCCCGAAGATGGCAGCAAACCTGTTCATATAGTCAAAGTTTTTCAGGCTGAAATTGAAACTTCAAAGTAAAATAAACTGCAGGAATAAGTACACAATAAAATTGATGACTGCATCAAATGAACTGGAATAAAAGCCGGATATCAGGAAAGCTTATGGTCAGTAAGTTCACAATTAACAATCATGCCTTTTAGACATGCGCTTTATCCCAACTATAAATAACTAAAATGGTACGATCAGAAGCAAAGAGGCTGACTCTGTTTGAGGGATCGACCCTCCACTGCTAACCATATCCAGCAAAGCACACAATCAAATGCAATAAAACTCCAAATTTTGCCATAACATGACAACTCCCGCCCATCAACTAAGATTTAAACCCTCCAGCTATAACCGCTAAGATCAAAATTCGTCGTCGACTGACAACAGGTTTTCGGATATTGCGTTTTAAATGCCAATCAATTTTAGTTATTCCTGTTCAGACAATAACACCTGCCAGAATTAATTAATGAAACCAATTTTTATTTTCCCTCTGATCCTCGTTATAATACTATCTTGCGGATCATACAATAATAGTGTTCTTGAAATCTCCCCGGAAACTTTTAGTGACAATAAAATTTCTCTTGCAGAGATAGCTGATGACATTAAGTATATACCACTAGATAATAGTTTTCCTATCAGGGCAATTAATAGCTTAAGAATAAATAATGATAATATTTATTTAAACATCAAATATAGTGGAATAGCTCTGTTTGACAGGCAGGGTAAATTTGTCCGGAATATTGGTCACATAGGAGATGGACCAGGGGAATATAAAGGAATCCGTTTCACGGTTGATGACAGAAACAAACGTATTTACATTCTTGACCAACATAAAATTATAATCTATTCTCAGTCCGGGAAGTTTATAAGGGAGTTCCCATATGTTGATTATATTCTGGGTGGAGCAGGCGGAATTGATATGTTAAAATCCTCTCTTTTTATTTCTGACGACATACTGTATGGAAATTCAAAATTCAATTGGATATTCCTTGACACTTTAGGTAATTTGGTCTCTAAAAAAGTGAACTCGATTCCTCCTTTTGAGACAAGTCTTACTCTGAGAGGCGGCATATATAAATTCAAAAACAAATTATATTACTTTAACCATTTCAATGACACAGTTTTTTCCATTTCAGCCGATCTGAAAGATAATGCAGCCTATATCTTTTCTAAATATGCACATCTGAGGCCAAAAGAAGAACATGGAGTTAAATTATACTCCCGGGCAGATAGCCTGTTTCGAACAGGCGGCATGTTTGAAACAAAACACTTCATTCTCATTGAATATACGTATCAAAATAATTCAGCAATTTTTCTCTTAAATAAAAAAACAAAAAACACCTCCCTGGCATATAGGTCAGGAATGATACCTGGCAGTAACCACACCAGAGCCTGTTTAATTAATGACCTTGATGGGGGTATGCCTTTGTCCCTCAGACCAGCATATTGTTATTATGCTGAGAATGGCTCAGAATTTATCGCATCCGTAATGAATCCATTTGATTTAAAGGATTACATATTAAGTGATGAGTTTAAAAATATGGCTGCCAAAAAACCGGAAAAGAAAAAAGAGTTGGAAGATCTGGCAAATAGTCTGAAAGAGTTTGATAATCCTATTCTGATGATAGTAAAACTAAAAAAGTAAAATGCAGTGATGACACCGCCAGCCGGCTGATTGCCTCCGACACAACTTGGACTGCAACTCTGCGCGAGTACTTTTTTCCGGCATCTTATACCCTTTAGATTTACCACATGCTAATTTTATGCATAAATGATGATGAATTTTTTTGGTACTTTTATTAAATAGTGTTAATATGCTTATAAATTAACTTACTTAGTGGCGCAATATTCGCCTGCACTTAAGCTGGATACCTGTTTTTTGAATTCTTCTCCGGGAATATTTTATGATCCTTAAAAATCAAAAAATGTACAATTCAAAAAAAGAATCAAAAACCTTTTTTCCAAATTTTCAACCAGAACCGTTTAGTTTGATAACTAAGCCGATCGGCTCCAGGTGTAACCTGAATTGTACATATTGCTATTATCTTGAAAAACAAAATCTCTATGCTTCAGCAAAAACAAGCAAGATGTCTGATGAATTACTGGAAGAATTTATCTGTCAGTATATAAATGCACAGCCAATCTCGGAAGTAACCTTTATTTGGCAGGGGGGCGAACCTTGTTTAATGGGCATAGATTTCTATAAGAAAGCAATAGCATTGCAAAAAAAATATGCCGGTGGGAAACAAATTGAAAATTCATTTCAAACAAATGGAGTTTTGCTTACTGAGGAATGGTGTCGTTTTTTTTATGATAATCATATTCTTGTCGGTATTTCAATTGATGGCACCAAAGGTTTGCATGATAAATATCGCTTATCGTTGAATAATACCTCTACTTTCGATAAAGTTTTACGGGCTGTTGAATTACTTAAAAAGCACAAAGTGGAGTTTAATACTTTGACAGTCGTAAATAATTTTAATGTTGATTATCCTCTCGAAATTTACAGGTTTTTAAAATCTATTGGGACTAAGTTCATGCAATTTACGCCAATTGTAGAACGCACAATTAATGTTAAACAGGAAAATGGATTGCTACTACTTGCAAACGAGGAAAGAAGTGATGCCAAAGTTACCAGGTGGACAGTTGATGCGTTGAAATACGGCAAATTTTTAACAATTATTTTCGATGAGTGGGTAAAAAAAGATGTCGGTCAATATTTTGTTCAAATGTTCGATGCCACTTTAGCCAATTGGGTTGGGGCGCTGCCGGGTGTATGTGTAATGTCACCTAAATGCGGACGTGCGGGTATTATTGAACACAATGGTGATGTTTATAACTGCGACCACTTTGTTTTTCCTGAATATTATTTGGGAAATATACTTAAGAAGAGCTTGAAAGAAATGATGAATTCTGTAAGCCAACAGATTTTTGGAGATAATAAATTTTCGCAATTACCTGACCAATGTAAGAACTGTGCGTTTTTAACAAAATGCTGGGGCGAGTGTCCAAAAAACCGTTTTCTGTATTCTAATGAGGGAGAATACGGGCTAAATTATCTATGTGAAGGCTTAAAACTTTTTTTCGCACATGTCACATCAGCAATGGATTTTATGGCGAATGAACTCAAAAATGAACGCTCCCCGGCAAATATAATGTATAACTCAGATTAATTTTTCTACATTAGCATAAGAGATTTTTTGAAATTACGGCAGACAAAATGCAAATGGATTTGGAGATAACAGAGAATACAAATTTGAGTTGATAATAATTATAATAGACTTATAAAATATGAATCGATTCGTTAAAACTTTACCAATTCTTCCTATTCTTTGTGTGCAATGTAATAATGCCGAAACAAAGAAGCAGCCGAACATTCTGATTATTATGGCTGATGATATGGGCTATTCAGATATGGGTGCTATGGGAGGTGAAATAAAAACGCCAAATCTTGATGCACTTGCTGAAAAAGGGATTCTTTATAAACAGTTTTATAATAGTGCCCGAAGTTGCCCGTCAAGAGCTTCATTATTAACCGGACTCTATCCACACCAGTCTGGTATGGGCTGGATGACTGTGGAAGATCTTGGTACTGATGGCTATGTGGGTGATTTAAATCACAATTGTGTTACTATAGCAGAGGTTATAAAAACTTCAGGTTATAAAACCTATATGTCTGGAAAATGGCATTTGGTCAGCGACAAAAAGACAACACAAGAAAGCGATAAAAGTGACTGGCCACTACAAAGAGGTTTTGACCGCTTTTTTGGTACATTGTTGGGGTCGGGAAGTTACTATACACCCGGTTCACTGACCTCACAGAATACTTTAATAAATGCACCTGAGGATTTTTATTATACTGATGCAATAAGCGATACCGCCGTATGTATGATCCAGGAAAACAGAAAAACAAACTCCCCGTTTTTTATGTACGTTGCGTACACATCACCTCATTGGCCATTACATGCCTCTAAAAAAGATTTCGAACCTTATATCGATAAATATTCAATTGGTTGGGATTCCCTGCGGCAAACGCGGTATGAACGGCAACGAGAACTGGGAATAATTGATAAAAATTGGATTTTATCAGAACGCGACCCACAAGCCCCTGCCTGGAATACTCTTTCAGATAATATGAAGAAGGAAATGCAACTTCGCATGGCAATTTATGCGGCTCAGATAGAAGTAATGGATCGTGGAATTGGCCGAATTATAACTGAACTTGAAAAAAAAGGAGAACTGGATAATACCCTGATTTTCTTTTTACAGGATAATGGTGGCTGTTCAGAATTCATAAGCAGTGGGAACAAAGATTTAGAGGCATTGGGAACAAACAAATCATTTGAAAGTTATCGTTTACCCTGGGCTAACGCATCAAATACCCCTTTTCGCCTCTTTAAAAGTTGGTTACATGAGGGAGGCATTTCAACCCCACTTATTGTATACTGGCCAAAAGGAGTAGTTAAGCCGGGAAGGAAGAGTAATCGCCCCGGAATGATATTGGATATTATGGCAACCTGTGTTGAAGCATCGGGAGCTGAGTATCCTAAACAATTCAATGGAAATTCAATAACTGAATTAGAGGGTGAATCCTTGATGAATTCAATAAATAATGAATCTGAAGAAAGAAAATCGGTAATGTTTTGGGAACATCAGGCAAACCGCGCTATCCGGATAGGCGATTGGAAGCTGGTCTTAAAAGCAACTGAAGAAAATACTGATGATGATAAATGGGAGCTTTATAATTTAGTTAAAGACCGTACTGAGATGAATAACTTAGCCGCGACCTATCCTCAAAAAGTCAATGATATGAAAAACTCTTGGGACTCCTGGGCTCAGAGAATTAAGGTTTATCCTTTGGATAATCGGGGTTGGAACATGAGGTTGAAAAATCCTAAAGCAATTACCGTTAAATATCTGGAAGAAAAAATTAATGATAAATAACCGCATTAAAAATGTGTATGAAGAGACAACGGAAAACTATGAGATAGTTTAACAAACTTTCCGGAAAAATTCAAAATAGTGTACCTCATGCCGGCAAGTTTAAAAGCATTGTCATTCACCTTGGATATAACAGAATAAGATTAAAAATTTGTAAATGTACCCGGACTCTCTGCTTTGAAACAAGAATTTGTCAGTCTGTCCTGACTTCACATGCAAAACGACTGATGGTGACAATTGAGATGTTGGAGGACTTATTCAGCTCCTGCCTGACACCCCGGTTTAATAACTATCAGTTATTTGCTTTTATTGATTAAAAAGAATTGGGTGCATTATTGCCCTGCAGCTATTTATGCAATAAATAAATGACAGTAATGAAAAAATATTCTAAAATTATCCTAAGTATCTTTTTTACGATAGTTTTTTTATCTGTTAAACCAATGCTTGGGCTATATACTGAACATGCAAAGGGTATATTATCAATACTATATAATAACAGTCATATTCTTGTTACAATTGGAATTTCGTGGTTCTTAATTGTATTAACAAGGACTTTAAAAACGGCCTATTTAAAAAAATTTGATATTTCCAAAGAAGACAATCTTACTTCCCGAAAAGTATATACTCAGATTAATCTTCTCGAAAAAATAATCATATTTATAATTATTCTTTTTGCTACAGGAATGGTCCTGTTATCCTTTGATAGTATCAGAAAGATTGGTATTGGACTTTTTGCCTCTGCAGGCCTGGCTGGAATTATCGTAGGTTTATCCGCCCAAAAAGTAGTTGGAGCCTTGCTGGCAGGAATTCAAATTGCCATCACCGAGCCTTTTAGAATTGATGATGCTGTTCTTGTTGAAAATGAATGGGGTTGGATAGAGGAAATAAATCTGACTTATGTTGTGGTAAGAATTTGGGATAACAGGCGACTGGTACTGCCTTCAACTTACTTTTTAGAAAAACCATTTCAGAACTGGACACGAACATCTGCTGAACTGACAGGTTCCGTTTTTATTTATACTGATTATTCAATCTCATTTCAGGCAATGAGAGATGAACTTTCAAGATTATTAAATGAAAGTGAATTGTGGGACAAAAAGGTAAATGTTCTGCAAGTAACTGATTCCAAAGAATCTGCTTTGGAAATCAGGATACTGGTGAGTGCTAAAAACTCACCAACAGCATGGGACTTAAGAGTATATATAAGGGAAAAAATGATCGAATTTATTCAAAAAAATTATCCTGAAAGTTTACCAAAAACAAGGGTCTTGCTTGAAAAGGAGAAAAGCATGAACTCAGTATTACACTTATAGTACAATATGTAAACAGCTCTATAAGTCTGTCCGGTTAACTTTGTTCACGCTTCATGATTTCGATACTTTGAATAATCCTGCTAACGTGACAATGTCTATAGGGCCACCTGCCTGTGCTCCCGCCGGCTGTGTAATTCTTCACAATTCATGTAACAGATTTAAGTCAGGTTATCATAACCTGATTTGTGTAATTGTAGCTCAATTAAATCTTTTCATTGCTTGTCTGCATTCCTATTAAACGTATCTTTCAGGGAATATCGTTTATTATAGAACAAACGCAGATACTTCAGTTAGCCCGTCTTTGTGAATACACACTACATTCCTCATTCCGAGGCAAACACGACTCTGTATGTTTTGACCACACCTTTATAATCAAATCGCACAACAGCCGTTCCGGAGTTTGATTCCGACTGCGTAACAGCCACTTTTACAGCAGGATCGCTCGCAGATGCCGATACGCTTGGTATTCCGGTTACGGTTGACGGAAGTTTATAAGTAGTTTCATAAAGATCAAGACCGACAATACCGTTGGCATTTGTGGACCTTACCGGAGTAGCTGGCAGATCTATCGCCCTTCCGTTGACACTTATACTTACTGTGGGTGCAACCGGACGAACGATTTTCTTTTTAGCCGAGCTGAATCCCAGTCCGATTAAATCGAAAAGACCCTCCGGGTCAGAACCTTCGGCAACAAGGAAAATAGCATGTTTTCTGTCCAGATTGTCTACATAGGCTGAAACATCTATAGTGAATTTTGTTGTTTCCTGGGCAGAATTTGCGGGTACATTTATTACACCGATTTTTTTGCCTTTCCACGTATCATTGTCCCATGGTCCGTCTAACCAAACGTTGACCTTAAATGCGTTTTTTATCTTTGGTGTAAGGAACAAATTAAATGCTGTTTTGTTCCTGGGTTTGGTCCCATCGAAGGCTTTCAACCCTTTATTGTATTTCTCAAGTCCTCCAAAGCCAAAATACTTGTATCCTATTATGTTACCGTTCTTCACACTTGTAATAGGCATGTTATTATCCCATATATCCCACGAATCCTGCTGACTATTGAGGTTGGAAAGATAGCATGCATATCCCGCGGAGTAATATTGATAGGGATCTAAGCCATAGATATGGAAGCCTTCTGAAGTTACTTCGGCTCCGGTATATTCTCTTCCCTGACTATCCTTTGCGGTCCATATATTATCTTCCGAATATGGATCATATCCTCTGATAGTTACTTTCCCGCCCTCTGCCACCGGTTTTTCATCCCACTTAACCGTAACCGGTGCTACCATCGGCTGACGAGCATTTCCAAATCCCCTTGGCGCCCTGTGATAAAATACATACCACTGATCGTTGATCTGCTGGATGCTGCCATGGGTGTTGTGTCCCGAATAACCGGTTTGTAATTTGGTTCCGTCCTGACCCTCCACTACCGCACGTGAATCGACAAGAACGCCACCGCTTTTCCACGGCCCCAGCGGAGAGTCTCCGTAGGCGTAACGTAACGCCGAGTTGGTACTGCTCAGTCCATATTCAGGCCCTGAATATCCACTGTATACCCATACATATTTATTACCAATCTTGCGAATAGATGCAGCTTCAAAAAAGTTGAACGAACCAGGATCCTCACCGGGATAGACACTGGGATATACAGTCCCCTGCGGGTCTCTGATAACACCGTATCTGGAACTGGCAGGAATAAAATAGTTTATGATCTGGGTTCCGGGTCTGAGCGAATACATTGTGTTCTGATCCAGCTGTCCCGCTTGCGACCTTTGAAATCCCCAGAATCCGTATGCTCTGAAACCGATCTCAAAATCAGGGTCTTTTGGATCCGTGATGTATTCTATATATACTGCCGGATCGAATCCCATGATGCTTCCGGGTATAGTCCTCATTCCGTCTTCAGTCATGTTAATGGGTGTAAAGGGACCGTCCGGACGGTTTCCTTTGGCTACCATCGCTTCTCTGTTCCGACCACGACTGTGCGGGTAGAGGTAGTATTCCTTTGTGCCGTCCTTTCTTTTCACCTCAACCAGTTCAGGAGCATACATAACATCCCACTGTCCATCTATTTTGTAAGTAAAAATGGGGCCTTCATCACGCCAGTCAGACAGGTCCTCCACAGGAGCCGACCAGGCCCTTATGTCCGGTCCGCAGTAACTATTAAATCTGACATCGTGGGATCCGATAATGTAGATGCGGAATTTCCCAGGTCTATCGGGATCTTCAAAAACACGCGGCTCTCCGTCGGGCAAATGCTCCCATAACGGCAGATACGGGTTACCTGCCACACTTTGGATGACTTGGGTAATCGAAGGGTCGTTTATCAACTGATCCTTGTCCCCTCCTGATTCTTTTGCAGAAAACAGAAACATAGCAGCAAATAATAAAATTACTGGCTGCCATTTCAACACAAATTTAACTTTCTTCATTTTTGATCTTTTTTTTGCACCACTGCCTTAATATAATTATAATGTACCAGGAGGAATTTATGTCGGTTTCACCCGGATGTTGTAAATTTGTTTTTGATGTAAAAACGTACAACGGAAACAAAGTTAGAAAATAAAATTAGTTGTTCAGCCGAATTCTAAACAATTCGTGAATATTTACCTGCACGTGCTATTTGACAGACAGATTTTCTTATAACTTACAACAGTCAATAATTCCCCGGGCTGTTCTTTATCGTTTACCTCAATGACCCTCAAAATAAAACCTCCGGTAGTTTTGTCCTGGCAAACCCATCATTAATCGTCGCGGAAATATCTGATCCGGCAATCGCTTTTATGTGCTTTTCGGTGAAGCAGATGCCCGATTTTAATGAGCCTTCATACCGAAAATCACAGTATAGTCCTGCTCATGTAAACAGCTTGCCAGGGCAGTCCTTACCATCGTTATGGAGTTTCCTCTCAAAGGTCATGCCATGCTCTCTTTTTGAAACTGTTCCGGTAAATCATTAAAAAATCTGCATTTGCACTTAATTTTCTATACTTTTTGCATTAACTGTGCCTGTGGCTTTGATAAATATGCTAACCTGGGAAGTTATTTCCCCTGCCATGATTTGCAAAAATTACGTTGGATTTAGTGTCTGCAAAAATAAAAAGACTCGTTTGTGATTTTTATGCCTGATCTGTTACTGATTGGATTGTATATGATCACAGATCGGTTTCTTTACAAAAAAAACAAAAGGACCAGTTTCCGGATGTTCCTGAGAACAATATTGCAATTATTCTGAAGAATGCACGGGCATATTCAAAAACAATATCTGATAAAGAAGATCTGATTAATGACATTACACTTATTCTTAATTATCATTGTTTTTATTTCATCAATGTATATCACATTTAAATATTCTATTTATGAGCGTTTTATAAAACTTAATAAAGAGATTAACGAGATAGAACAGTTAGAAAAGGATTAATTAATTGCCCATAGAAAGTATTTGTAGGGCTGATTAAGAAAATTAATCCAAACGAAAAGCTGACACGTATAATTATACCCTGTAAAAACTAAAAGCTACTGCTTCTGACAAGCCATATTGTTAATCCAGTTATGAATAACTTTGTGCCCATATTCAGATAAATAAGACTCCGGATGGAACTGAACTCCCCTTATATCATAGTTGACATGTGCAACAGCCATGATTATTCCATCAGGACTAAGTGCCGTAATACGCAAATTTGACACGGATTCCTGATCTTTATCCTCAAAACCAACCGCCCAGGAATGATAAAGTCCTGCTTCAAATGCTGATGGCAACCCTTCAAATAGGTAATCGGAAGAATCAATAATCTTAATTAACGTTTTCAGACCATGCCGGACAGCTTCAAGCTTTATTAATTTCATTCCGAAGGTTTTAGCTATAACCTGATGACCCAGACAAATACCCAGGAAGCTTTTACTTCTGTAATATACCCCGAGCAATTCTGCCATTGCCGGAGCCTCGTCAGGGGTGCCGGGCCCGGGGGAGAAAAGGAAACCATCATACATTGCAGCGTATGCTATATTTACTTTATCGTTCTTCGTTACATCAAAGTCGCATTCCCCATTCTCTTTAATTATCTGGACCAGGTTATATGTGAATGAATCATAATTATCCACTATCAGAATCCTGGGAACTTTATTATTCATAAATTTGATTCTCCAATTAAGAATATGTCCTGTAAAAGTAGCATAAAAGAACAAATGAATTCCTGGGCTGAAATGGGCATTCCTTTTCTTTTTATTATTGATTTCGAACTTAATAAGCCTCTGATCTTCCGACTTGACGAAATTAATCCGCAAAGATTACTTTACAACATAAATGGTATGACAAACTGTTCTGATAACATTAGCCTGTCGAACCAGTTACAACTTTTAAAATACCCGGAGAAATATGAGGACTATCTGATAAAATTCAACAAAGGAAAAGAAGAGATAGCTTTCGGTAACACCTATTTACTTAATCTCACCTGTTCAACTCCGATAGATCTTAATATGACACTTTTGGAAGTTTATCACATGAGCAATTCCAGGTACAAGATTTGGTTTGAAGGACAGTTTATATGCTTCTCACCAGAGATTTTTATTACCATTTGTGATGGAACAATAAGATCATTTCCAATGAAAGGCACAATTGACGCCAGGATTCCAAATGCTGAAAAAATTATTTTAAATGATAATAAAGAGACTGCTGAACATTATACCATTGTTGATCTGATAAGAAATGATCTTAACTCAGTTTCAAACCGGGTGAGAGTAGCCCGCTTCAGATATCTTGACACAATTGTGACCAGTGAAAAGAAACTGCTGCAGGTGAGCTCAGAGGTTTGCGGTAATCTTGAAAATAATTATTTATCCCATATTGGAGATATTGTTTTTACACTTCTTCCTGCAGGTTCAGTAAGTGGGGCACCCAAAAGAAAAACGACAGAGATTATAAAAGCAATAGAGGGTCGTGAGCGTGGTTACTATACGGGTATATTCGGATTATTTGACGGTCATAACCTGGACAGTGGTGTGATGATACGTTTTATCGAGAAATGTACCGGCGGTTATATATACCATAGCGGTGGTGGAATAACATCATTCAGTGATCCATTGTCGGAGTATAACGAGATGATTGATAAAATATATGTGCCAATTGTTTGAAACTATAAAAATCACTGGTGGGAAACCTCATAACCTATCCATGCATGACGAGAGGATGAACCGCTCGCGACGAAACCTTTTTGGTAATAATGATTACTTAAAGCTTTCAGACTATATTACAGTACCTGATGCCAATAAAGATATAATTACCAGATGCCGGGTAGTATATGCAACTTCTGTAATCTCAATAGAATTCTCGCCATATATTCCTGCAGATATTAAGACACTCAAAATTGTTGATGCAGGTACTTTGGATTATGACTACAAATATCTCGATCGCAGTCGGCTGACTGCACTTATTGATAAGAGCGCAGCTGATGATATACTTATCATAAGAAATGGTTGTATAACTGATGCGTCCTTTGCAAATATTGTTTTTACTGATGGAGAACAATGGATCACTCCTGACACTCCTCTTCTTTACGGAACAATGCGCGAGTTACTTCTTCGAAAAGGTGCGATCAAAAAAGACAGGATCACAATCGGTGATCTTTCCCTTTTCAACCATTTCAAACTGATAAATGCAATGCTCGGTTTTGATGCTCCACTTTTACAGGTAAGCAACATTTTTATTTGAAATGTGCTTTTTAAATGTGAATGTTGACTAAATATAAAATCGAAAATAAAACAGCAGCAAACCCATCCTTTTTTAATCCACTCTATTGTATTAAGAATAAGGAAATGATTAAATGTTACTGCCCGGAATAGCCGGGGCGACGAATAATATTAAATCTCTGAATACAGGAAAAGAATGAAGCCTACGTTTGGTCAGATTACCGGTATGTTGCCAAAGCGCTTTCATGCTGTAGCAGCTGATGGATTACTGATGAAAGTGATCCTCTTTACATTTGCTTTAACCTTTAATTCTTAAGTACACAAATTCAAAACTTCAAACGTTCAACCAGCAGCCGATCGCAGATAATCTTGGAAAGTGTTTCATGAGAATGTCCCCTGTAATTTACAACCATGCTGCTGTCATAAATCTCGATTGACCTTATCTCAAGTTTTGTTCCTAAGTGCAAGTCATGATTATTAAGAAATGTCAGAAAATCAGATGAGTCATTAGCAAGTGCTACTAATCTCAGATGGTCGCCTGTCTTAAATTTACTTAATTGCTTATGAGTCCGTCGGGTAATTTTGCCGTCTTTATCCGGTATTGGTGATCCGTGCGGGTCTATTTTCGGGAAACCCAAAAGCTCATCCATTCTCCCAAAAAAAACCGGAGAATCAATATGTTCAAGCTGTTCAGCAATTTCGTGAACTTCTTCCCATCCAAATCCCATTTTTTCTTTCAGATACATTTCCGAAAGCCGATGCTTGCGTATAACAAATAAGGCTTCTTGTTTACCTTTGACTGTAAGCGACAAAGGCTTATATTTTTCGTAATTCATTAACCTCTGCTTTTTCAGTCTTTTCACCATACTATTGACAGTTGGCATACTGACTTTTAGCAACCTGCTTAATTTTGTTGCAGTAACAACTTCTTCCTGATAAGTAAGGAGTAAAATCGATTTTAAATAATTTTCCTCCGTTTGTGATGCCATAATCTTATATTATTCAAAACAAAATTAAACAAATTACACCACATAAATGTTAGAATGATCTAAGTATATAATTTATGTACATATCATCTTTATAAATACTATTTGACATCAATGAAATCAGAATCTCTGAGTGAAGTACATTCTTCTGTGTCAACAGATAGAAAAGGGTGGAGAAAAATATTTGCCTTCATTGGCCCTGCCTATCTGGTCAGCGTGGGATATATGGATCCGGGAAACTGGGCAACGGATATTGCCGGAGGCTCAGAATTCGGGTATAAGTTGATCTGGATATTACTTATGTCAAATCTTATTGCTGTTCTTCTTCAGTCGCTCAGCGCCAGGCTGGGAATAGTCAGAGGGATGGACTTAGCCCAGGCCTCAAAAAATGCCTACCCGAAATGGGCAAACATACCATTGTACATATTAGCTGAAATTGCAATTGCAGCCTGCGATCTGGCTGAAATAGTAGGAATGGCTATAGGCCTGAATTTATTATTTGGTCTTCCGCTGATCTGGGGGATAAGCGTAACAGCGTTTGATACTCTTCTTCTGCTTTTCTTAATTAACAGAGGCATTAGAACAATGGAGGTTTTTATTGTTTCCCTTGTCTTCATCATCGGACTTTCTTTCATTGTCGAAATGTTTATAGTCGCACCGGTATATGGCGATGTAGCAAAGGGATTTATCCCCTCAAGATTAAATGGCGACGCATTGTATGTTGCTATTGGAATCATTGGTGCGACCGTAATGCCTCATAACCTGTATCTGCATTCATCACTGGTTCAGACCAGAAAGTTTGAAAAGAGTGCTGAAGGGATGAAAAATGCGATAAGAATGAACTTCTTCGATACTACAATTGCACTTAACCTTGCTTTCTTTGTTAATGCTGCAATATTAGTACTTGCAGCAGCTGCATTTTATGTCAATGGATATTTCCATGTTGCCGAAATTCAGGATGCTTCTGATTTGCTGAAAAATTTATTTGGTAAAATCGCCCCGGCTTTTTTCGCAGTAGCGTTGATTGCTTCGGGACAGAGTTCAACAATTACAGGTACCTTAGCCGGACAGATTGTTATGGAAGGGCATTTGAATTTTAGAATTCAACCATGGATAAGGCGCTTGATCACCAGGTTATTAGCTATTATACCGGCTTTGTTCACGATTATTTATTTTGGAGACAGAGCTTTGGGGAGCCTGTTGATTTTAAGCCAGGTTGTATTGAGTCTTCAGCTGGGTTTTGCAGTTATTCCTCTAATTCATTTTAATTCCGATAAGAAATATATGAAAGAATTTACTATAAAATTGTGGATTAAAATACTGGCATGGATAAGTGCAGCAATAATTGTTTATCTTAATATTCACCTTGTTATTGATGAAATTACAGGATGGATAAATAACGCAACAGGTAATAAAATCGCCATTTACGCAATTGTTATTCCAATTAGTATTGCCTGTTTTGTTCTTTTAGGATACGTTTTTATACATCCTTTTCTTTCATCCAAAGCCAAAAAAATATCGCAATTGCCCCATGGCCAGGCCGAGGACTTCATTTCAGGACCTGCTATCCAATATAACTTCATTGGAATTGCAATTGATTTCAAAGGGAATGATCTGAAATTAATTAAAAATGCGATAAATCAGGGTGGTAAGTCGGCAACTTATACAATCATACATGTGGTGGAAAGTGCTGCAGCGCGATATCTGGGTAAGAATACTCTTGATTATGAAACCAACTTGGACCGCGATAGTCTGATTAAGTATCAGACTGATCTTAATGAATTAGGTTATAAGGTAAATGTCCAGATTGGCTTTGGAAATGCCGCGTCTGAGATAACCAAAATAATTCAAAGTCAAAATCTAGATTTACTGGTAATGGGAGTTCATGGTCACAAAGGATTTAAAGATCTTGTTTTTGGAACCACTGTTGATTCAGTCAGACATAAGACTAAAATCCCCTTATTAATAATCAGCTGAAATTATGCTGAAATTTATTCCTTTGGTGGATTGTTTTCCTTTATGTTTTATTCAATAATTAGGAATTATTTAACATTTATTATGCAGGAGGTCCTTCCATTAGTTATGATAACGGTGTTCATTTCAATTTTGTGAAAGAGTATGTATAATTAACAAAGATTTTAACGCAAAACTATTCGTGAGTTCTGGAGGATTAGAAGATTCTCTAAAGATATCTAACATGAAAAAAATTCTGTTCTTCCTGATTCTCCTAAGTACCCGGGATTATCGGTTAAAACTCAAGTTTCCCTGACGAAACACAATCGTAATGTATACCATCATCAATGATGAGAGCGTTTAGGATTCTGTAAGAGATAAAATTTACCTGCTCAAATCCCTGTTTTCTGATTTTATCCTTATTTGAAATTGAATTTTATTATGAACAATTCAATATTTCAGGTTGTTATATGGACAGTGTACAATTTATATCTCTGAATCATGTTTAAAAAAAATGTCTCAAAGCAGATTATCTACTTTTTTGTATCACTATGCGCTCTTCAATTAGTTGGTTTTCTTTCCCCTGAATATAATAATCTTAATGGTCAGTCGGTTTATTTGGGAGCAAAAGGTGGTTGGGGCATACCACAATTGAGTGGTGGCACAAATGAGATCAGCCGGAACTGGAAGAGCAGGTCTGCATTTAATTTTGGTTTGTTAAGCACTTTTGAATTTTCAAACAACTGGGCATTACAGATTGAAGTGGATTATGCAAGTCAGGGGGGAAAGAAAAACGGTATCCAGCCTATTTCTGCCGGAGCTATTACAGGATTACCTGCAACAATGACATTATATGCAGCTTTTAAGAATGAGGCTATAATGAATTATATTGAAATTCCTGTTTTAGCCAGGTACACCTTTATTCATTTAACTTCACAGAAAATTTACATTAACGCCGGGCCATATTTTGGCTACCTTATTAACGCCCATAATAAAACTTCAGGCACAAGCTCAGTTTATGTCGATAATAACGGAACTCCTCTAATGATTCCAGACCCGACAAATCCTGAACAATATATACCCCTGCCTCCTCAGGATTTTAATGCAGACACTAATATAAGATCTGATCTGAGAAAAGGCAACTACGGATTATCGGGAGGAGTTGGAGTTGTCCAGATGCTTGGAAAGGGGGAATTATTTCTTGATATTCAGGGATATTATGGCCTGATGAATATTCAAAAAGACCCTGTAAATGGTAAAAATAATACTGGTGCTCTTGTAATAAGTCTCGGCTATGCTTTCAAACTGTAAAGTATTTTAATATCAGCAAAACTTATTACTCCTGCCAGCCGGCATTAACCCTGCCTAAGGGGATTCAGCATGTCTAACGACCTGACATCTGTTCAAATCACTATCATTTCATAAAAAGCAAAGTTGCCCATTCAAAGAACCTGAATACTTAGTCCCCAGGACTAACACATGAAATATAACCTGGCATAACACATGCTATTTTTGCCCGCTAAATTGAAATACAGTAAATCATTAAAAGAAGAGGGAAACCAATATATATTTCTTTTACCTGAATAGCCGAAACACCTCATTATATTAAATCTCCGTCAGGCAATAATCACAATTGCTTACAATGATTTGGCTTTCTTCATGCTGTCCGTATAAGGAAATCACTAAATTACAATATTGGAAATAAGCAATTTCCCTTAATCATAATAAATTAAAAAAAGATGTTAACTTAAGGGACAAAAAATAAAGATTATTATAGTTTTTTGTGTCGGAAAAATTTAACAATGAGTATTACTCCATAATGGTTTTTAGTTTGCCGGTTGGTGCCCAACAAATAAGGAGATTGGAATTAAGCCGGAAATTGTTGCACCTTGAATGGTAACAGATTATGAAATTATAATTGGAATGCATGGCAAAAGATAAGCTATATAAAACTCTATAAAAAAACAGGAAAAGAAACATGAAAAAGAAAAGTCGTTTTTTGGTCATTCTTGCACTGGCGCTGATACTACCTGTCGCCATAATGATAGTGATGGCAATGTCAGGGGTAGGAAGAAATGTTACTCCACAAAGACCAGAAGGTCCTTGTGATATCTATGCCGCAGCAGGCAACCCGTGTGTGGCAGCCCACAGCAGCACGCGTGCGTTATACGCCTCCTACAACGGTCCGCTCTACCAGGTTATGCGCCAGTCGGACGGAAAGACCATGGACATAGGTATGGTTCAGCCCGGTGAGGGAGATCCGGGTGGATATGCCAATGCAGCCGCTCAGGACGCATTCTGTGCCAATACATATTGCCTGATCACTATACTCTACGACCAGTCAGGCAAGGGCAACCACCTCGTTCAGGCACCTCCGGGAACATTCAAGGGTCCGGCAAAAGGCGGATTCAACACCTTGTCGATCGCAGACATGGCGCCCATTACGATCAGCGGACACAAGGTCTACGGTGTCTATATAATGCCGGGCATGGGTATGCGCAATAACAATGCTACCGGTATCGCCATAAACGATGAACCGGAAGGTATCTACTATGTCGTAAACGGCAGGCACTACGACAGCGGATGTTGCTTTGATTACGGCAATTCCTCGACTAACAGCCGTGCCGTGGGCACCGGCACTATGGAAACTACCTACTATGGCACCTCCACTGCATGGGGAAGCGGTAACGGCCCGGGCCCGTGGATCATGGCCGACATGGAAGCTGGCCTGTTTTCCGGATATAACTCGAAACAAAACAATGTCCCAACCATCGATTCCTGGCAGTTCGTAACCGCAGTAGTGAATGGCGGTGGTGGAAACCAGTGGGAACTTCGGGGTGGTAACGCACAGGAAGGAGGTCTGACGACCTTCTACAACGGAGTTCGTCCTGGCACGCCAAAAAGTGATGCCTACTACCCGATGCACAAGCAGGGGGCTATTCTTCTGGGTACCGGCGGTGACAACGGCAACGGTTCGTCCGGAACCTATTATGAGGGTGTGATGACAACCGGATATCCGACCGAAGCCACAACGGATGCAGTACAGGCCAACATCGTTGCTGCCAGATATGACGTACAGCAGGTAAGCCTGTCACGGGTCATAACGTTCACTCCCGGATCGTCACAAGATATCACCGAGACTTTCACAAATACAACTGGGGTACCCGCCACAGGTGTCAGGCTGGGCATAACCGTACCCAAAGGATGGACCTCCATAATCTCCGGCAACGCCGAAACCTCAAAGACCGTCACTGCCCTGGTAGCGCCGGGCGCAAGTGTGAGCGCGACCTTCAAGGTCACCTCTTCGGCGAAAACCGGAGCAGGATTCATTTCCGGCAAAACCGAGTGGAAGAACCAGATGACCGGTGCAACTCTAACCGGAACAACCTCACAGAGGGTAAGAAACGTTCTCCCTGTCAAGATAAACGAGATCCGCTTTAGTACCAGCACCAACCCGACCGACCAGTTTATAGAGCTCTATAACAACTCCGCCAGCACCATCGACATCTCCAACTGGACTCTGGTCAGTACTCCGGGCCAGTGGGCTCCCGTCAGGACGGCAACGATCCCTGCCGGAACGAAACTCACAGCACACGGATTCTACCTGCTCGGTCTCTCCGGTTCGGGACTGGTTGCCCCTGCAACAAAAGGTGCGACAAAAATCAATGTCCGGAGCATTACCGGTTTCGAGGTTGGACAGAAGATCAATATAGACGGGGATCTTCACGCGATCGTAAGCATCGGGACAGAGGCTTCTCCTATGACCACGCTTTTCATCCCTGTGTCCACAGGTCCATGGCTCACAATACCAACCGGATCAACCAACCTGCCTGTGGCAAGTGCTGCCGGCTTTGAGGTCGGCCAAAAGATCGGTATTGACATCGGCGGCAACTACGAAGTGGCAACAGTCACTGCGGTCGGTAAGCCAGCCACACAAACAACCCTGTCAGAGGCTGCAGTCGCGGGTGCTACCCGTATCAAAATAGCGGCCAGCTCCAACATGACGGTCGGTGACACCCTCACGGTAGGTACCGGAGGACTTAAAGAACTTGTAAGGGTCAGGAATATCATTAAATCCGTTGCGGCTCCCATTGGTGGTGGCCGCGGAGCATTTGGCAGCGGAGATCCGGGGGAAGTGGAACTTTCCTCACCGCTTAAGTTCAACCATATGTCCGGTGTTGACGTGTCCGACATTGGAACGGGAATCACTTTCGAGCCGGCCACGAGATTCTCCCACAAAAGTGGCGACGCAGTGCAGGCACTAGGCAGCGGTATCACACTGGACAGCCCTCTGGTCAGAAGCCATGCATACGGCGGGGCCATAATCAATCCTTTAGCAACGACAGTGGGTTATCAGGGATTACCAGCCCCCAATCAATGGTATGGAGAGCCACTTGCCACCAGCGCCGGTTCGATCGCACTATCAGATGCCAGTGGTTTAGTACTTGTCGATGCAATGGTTTACGGATCCCAGCAAAGCAATTCGAGCGCCAACGGGCCTATCACCAGCCCCGAAATCGCAACCCTTGAGGGCGACCAAAGCCAGGGTGGCTGTATCGTAGTCGTACCAAGAGCGTCCAGTGGCGCCGGAGTCAGCAGAGGCCGGTTCCCCGATGGCCTTGACACCGACAGCAACTGCTCTGATTTTCTCGTTCAGTCCTTTACTTCCTTATCAGCTCCATCTGCTTCAGGGGCGAACAATATCAAAGTTTCAGTTATGGCAGACTTTAGCGCTGGTCAGAAGATTATTATAGGAACAGGCACAAATAGCGAGTCAGCTGTTATCAGGACCATTGGAACAACAGGAGCCACTACTGTGAGTACCGCCACCCAGGCAGGCACAAAAGTTATTCATGTTGCCGGCACAGAAGGCTTTAGCACAGGCCAGACCATTACAATAGACAGTGATGCGAACCGTGAGACGGCAATTATTGCCACCGTCACCGGCGGACGCCGGCGTTTTGGCCCCCGTGGTACCGCACCTGTTGACTCAATCACTGTAACTTTACCACTTAATAAAGTCCATAATGTGGGTGCACAGGTTTCCGGTAGTGGTATCACACTGGAATCACCTTTAACCAGGGCCCACGACAATGGTGCTCAGGTCGCCAGTTATCTTCCCACACCAGGTGCACCTAATCAATATTTCAGAAAACCTTAGTGAGGACATCAGCAGGTTTTTGACATAATTTTTATAACACCCCGCGGCCCGATAGATGACTAAGATGCCGCGGGGTTTTAATTTACAGCTAAAGAATGAGGGTCGGTAGAAGACAAAAAAGTTCTCAAATTGGTTTGGTTGTACAAAAATTGAACAACATACTAAGTCTATTTAAATAAAATAATATGAGTTTCCGGAATCATGCTTATAAAATGAAAATCAAAAGATTTGGTAAGTAATACGATATCAGGAACTTTTATCAGAACCTGATCATTGATTTCGTAAATAATATTATGTTGGTTAAGATCTGACTGAAGCGGTGAACGAGTATCAGTTTTGTATAAAGTGTATAAGTTTATGCCTCATCCCGATTTGATCTTAATCCGTATTCCTGCACAGGAAACCACAACAATTCCGCGACTTTGCTTTTGCTCTGATCACTCTCCCGAGGCAACTTCCCTGGCCTCTGAAGTAAATTTGAAATGCCTGGGTCACACCGGAATTGGATTATGAAATTATTTGAAATATCTTTAAACAATTACACAGAAATTTATACCCCTTTTACTGTAAAATGTGTTGAAGACATAAAACCGGAATATTAATTTAAACCTTAATCCGATGTATCAAATATTTCCTGTAACTATCATATCTTGTTTACTTTTATTAGGTTCAGGCATAAAATCGGGCAAGTCCCAGGATTTAAAGAAGAACCCGGAGGAGGTTGCAAAATTAATCATAGCAGATCTTTTATCCCGGCCTGATTTCATGATGTATCAGACACCCGGAGTAACAGCTGTCCATTATGCAGAGGTTTGCACCGGATATGGTGCAATAAAACTTGCCGGACTGATCAGGGATAATAAAATAATGGCAGATCTTATAAACCGTTATGAAAGAGTAATTGATGAAAATATCCCAAATACCGCTAACCATGTTGATGTTAATGTTTATGGAGTACTTCCTTTGGAAATATTCCTTCAGACCAAAGACAAGAAATACCTGACTCAAGGGCTAGCTTTTGCAGACGGACAATGGGAGAATCCCTTACCAGACGGACTTACATCACAAACAAGATACTGGATTGATGATATATATATGATTGGTTGCCTTCAGGTTCAGGCTTTTAGAGCTACCGGCAATATGATCTATCTTGAAAGAGCTGCATCGGAAATTGATTCATATATTCAAAAACTGCAACAACCCAACGGGTTATTCTTTCATGGAAGTAATGCTCCTTTCTTTTGGGGAAGAGGTAATGGATGGGTCGCAGCCGGCTTTGCTGAGTTGCTTTCAGTCCTACCGGAAAAAAATCCACACTACAGTTCAATCTTAAATGCCTATAAAAAGATGATGAAAACACTTATGGATAATCAATCAGAAGACGGAATGTGGAGACAATTAATAGATAAACCTGAAGCATTTAAGGAAACTTCATCAACTGCAATGTTTGGATTTGCTATGTCGTTAGGAGTAAAGAAAGGAATATTACCAAAAGAACCATATACAGCTTCATATATAAAAGCCTGGAATGCCCTGACTGAATACCAGAATGAAGATGGTAAAATAAGAGAAGTCTGTGTTGGAACCGGACAGAGTAAAGATATCAATTATTATCTGAATCGTCCCAGAACCACCGGGGATCTTCATGGACAGGCCCCCATTCTATGGTTTGCCTGCAGCCTGATCTCAAAAAAGTACAAATAACCTGTTTATTTTACAGTAATCAAAAATATCAACCACCAACTCAGCCAGTGCTATGAGAAGCTAAATAACTCTGATATCAGTTTTCCTGTAAATTGTGTTGCCTTGTCTCTCGTAAATTGTTTTATAACAATGTATTGCTAACACCAATGGTAATGGGACCTGGAAAATGCTTTTTTCATCGGCGATAAAGCTAAGTTGTTTGTCAGGAACTTTATAAATGAATTAAATACAACATGATTCAGTAACAGATTACTTTCTAAAAGCTTAGAATAAGAATTGAAAGAAAAAAATTGAGTATATTACTTTCTGCTTTAAGCATTTCAACAGCAGGAATGTGATATGACCCGGCTAGTCTGCTTTGAATAAAGGGTTCGAAATTCTTTCCTGCAACTCCAGGTTATACCGGCGGATTTTGCACCTGACTTATTCCTGGTATTGAGAATAAAATGGTTAACCAGAAGTCGGGTGAGTCAGAGAGTTGTTAATGGAATACAATTGAGACGCTCAGGTACCCGTAAAAAGAATGATGCATAAATCAAACAATAGACTTACTTAAAATGAATAATTTATTACTGAAAGTACTCCTCAGAAATATTTTAAAGAAAAAATTCCTGACCAGTGTGCAGATTGGAGGTCTCATAATCGGATTCAGTATTTTCATTTTCCTGCTGGTAAAAATTAATTATGAATACTCTTACGATAACTTCTGGAAAGCTTCCCAATCGATTTACCGGCTTGGCCTCAATCTGAAGTACGAAG
The DNA here is from genome assembly GCA_963760915.1 of uncultured Bacteroidales bacterium. GTDB lineage: Bacteria > Bacteroidota > Bacteroidia > Bacteroidales > VadinHA17 > LD21. The sequence goes on from CAVXEU010000003.1 coordinate 432,364, forward strand.
ACGGAAGAGTAATCAACTCAGCTAAAAATTTTCATGGTTCATCTGAACTGCTCGAAGCTGAGGTTCCGGGAGTTGCTGCCCATTGTAACATGGCCCCTGATGTCATTACGGTTTTTTATCAGGAAAAAACAATGCAGGATGTCAACTGGTTTTGGAGCGATACTACCTTCTTTGATGTATTTGAACGCAAATTTATTTATAAGGCCACCGATCATATTTTGGACGATATACATGGAATTGCAATTTCAGAATCGTTTGCAAAAAAACTTTTCGGCAGTGAGAATCCGCTTAATAAGGAAATATCGCTAAATGAAGGCTGGAAGTTCCTGATCAAGGGTGTGTATGAAGATATTCCTGCCAACAGCCACCTGAAGATTGATGTAATTGGCAGTTACCGGTCGTTGAGTTACTATATGCGGAACTTCGACAACCGCTTACAGGTTTTGATCGAAAATCCAAACTATGTTTCTCAAAGAACCTCGCCATATAATAGTGATCGATGGTCAATTCCCATGCAGTACCGTCCCTACTGTTATATAAGGCTGGCTCAAAACAGTTCAATTGACAGAATAAAGTCTGCTGTTCAGCCAGCAATGCAAAAAGTCGGCTTACCTCCAGATCTGGAGAAAAGCAAAATCGATTTTATTTTTCAACCCATCACATCTATACATCTTCATTCCAGTCTTGACAACGAACTTATGACCAATGGAAGTAACTTACAGGTTAACTTTCTGATCATTATCGGTATGGTTGTAATAATCGTTTGTTTTGTTAATTTCCTTAATCTAAGCACTATATCAACAATAGAAGACCGAAAAAGCTACACAATAAAGATTTTAAACGGTTCCCCGAAAGTCAATGTATTTAAAGATTTACTGTTTCGAAATATAATACTGTACCTTATTGCCCTGCTAATAGCTTTTCCGATCGCGATGTTAATCGTTCGCTCCCAATTACCCGAAGGCGCTATCTCAAATTCAGTTATCCTGATTATGCTGGCAATTTCCGGAACAGGGATTTGCATTGCATCCATAATTCCATATATCTCCATTTTTAACACACCAATATTTTTGTCGTTAAAAGGACAATCGCAGAGACAAAAACAAAATTGGTCCGGCCGAAAAGCGTTGGTGGTGGCTCAATTTGCAATAACTATCATACTGGTAATTTCAACCATTGGCATTTATAAACAAATGAATTATGTGATGGAAAAAAAACTTGGTTTCTCGGGATCTCGAACTGTGTATAGCTACACTCCGATGACTATGACAAACAGTCCTGACATCCCCGGTAAACTTCTTGCTTTTAAAAATGAAGTGCTGGCTCTACCCGGGGTAAATTCGTTTAGTGTCAGTTCTTCTGTCCCGGGAAAAGAAGTACGTCGTGTCCGGGAAAATATAACACCTGGTAACTCCGCCGAACCATTCGGATCGCCATTCAGTGAGATCAGCATTGACGATAATTTTTTAAAAACCTATGAAATACAACTCATTTCAGGTACTAATTTTAACGAACAGTCAGACTGGACTTCTGATGAAGTCTTAATTAATCGCTGCGCTTCGGAAGCTATGCATTTCAAAAGCCCTGAAGATGCCATTGGTTCCTCATTTTTAATAGGAGAAAACAATTTTAAAGTAAAAGGAGTTTTAGAAAACTATCATCATGTTTCGCTTCACCAACCAATTAAACCTGCCATCTTTTTTCAGGATTTACAATGGGAACTGTCAGTCGGTTTCTATTCATTTCAATTGGGGACTTCAGATATTACAGGAGTAATGAAAAATGTTGGAAAGATTTGGAAAAAACTATATCCTAAAGATGAATTTGTTTACTATTTATCTGACAAGAAATTTGAAGCACAATACATCAGCGATATAAATTTCAACCACATTTTAACCTATTCGGCATTACTTGCAATGGTAATTTCCTGCCTTGGACTACTAAGTCTGGCTATGTTTAATACCAAACAGAGAATTAAGGAAATCGGCATACGAAAAGTGAACGGCGCAAAGGTTTCGGAAATACTGGCTGCACTCAATATAGATTTTATGAAATGGGTGGCTATTGCTTTTGTGATTGCTATGCCCATCGCGTACTACGCTATGCACAAATGGCTCGAAAACTTTGCTTACAAAACCGAACTTAGCTGGTGGATATTTGTACTGGCTGGTGTGCTTGCACTGGGAATTGCGCTTCTGACAGTGACCTGGCAAAGCTGGAAGGCAGCAACCAGGAATCCGATCGAAGCCCTCAGATATGAGTGATGAAGATCAAACTGCAGGCTATACTTAATTATAAATCACTCATGACGAAGCAGGTATCGGTAACCGGTTGTCTTAACATGCCGGACATCTCCGAAATCATCCCTTGTAATCTTTGCGTGCAAAATTCTGAAGCTTGCCCCGACCCTGGTCGGGGGTTTTTTCACAGCCCTCCGGAAAGTTATATCTTGTAAGTACAAATTCTGAACATTTATTATAAGTGTCATCACTACACTTATTCTCTGACGGTACAAATTCCAGTCTCCGACAGGTCCCGATAGCCGATGGATTTGCAATAATATAAATCATCCTATTGATAATCTCATTAATAGCTAGTCATAAAACCGGAAATTGTAAGTTGTTTGTCATGCATTTTGCAGACTGTTTCTGCATGTAGTCTCAATCAGTAATGCTTGTCATATTACTCATTCAAACTTGTACCTGGATTGTCAAAACGCAGGGCAGACGCATCCTGCAAGCAGAAGGAACTACTATAATGCCGGGATTACCAAAACACAATTAAAAGCCAGGGAGTCCATCCTAAAACCTGCCTCAGCTAAAAAGTAATCCTTTTTTGCCGGCTTTTGACAGACTGAGTTTAATCATATTTTTAACCAAATAATGATTGCTGCAAAATATAGGTTATCAATCCTGCAAAAAAACCTGTCAGTGCAAGCCAGCTTATATTTTTTAAATACCAAAAGAAATTGATTTTCTCTATTCCCATTACTGCCACTCCCGCAGCTGAACCAATAATAATAGCACTCCCTCCGGTTCCTGCCGATAAGGCCAGAAATTCCCAAAAAACATGATCAGTCGGGTACATATCCAGACTAAACATCCCTTGTGCTGCTGCAACCAGCGGAACATTATCTATTAAAGCGGAAAAAAGGCCTAAAATTGTACCCGTAATATAGTAATTATCAATATGTTTAACAGTGTACTCGGCCAGTTGTCCCAAAACGCCAAAGGACTGAAGGGCAGATACAGCCAGCAATATTCCAAGGAAAAACAAAATGCTTGAAGTGTCAATTTTCCTTAAAGCCTGGGTCACGGAATATTTATATCGCTCATCAGTATTTTTATTCAAATGAATTATGCTGCTAACAATCCAAACGATGCCTAACGCAAGTAACATTCCCATAAACGGGGGCATATGCGTCAATGTTTTAAAAACCGGCACAAATATAAGTAAACCTATACCTGTAAATAATATGATTTTACTTTCTGTGTTGTGCTTGCCCTTTAGGCCATCAGCATTTTTAATTGTCTGATTCTTAAACTTAAACATCAGTATGAGTAATGGTATTAATGCAACTACAATGCTGGGTAATATAGTTTTAACAATAATATTAAAAGCGGTTACCTGTTCCCCGATCCAAAGCATCGTCGTTGTAACATCACCTAGTGGAGACCATGCTCCTCCGGCATTTGCTACAATTATAACAATAGATACAAACCATAAACGATCTTTCTTATCAATTAATAATTTACCACATAAGGAGGTCATAACTATTGCAGTGGTAAGATTATCCAGAACTGCCGACAGGAAGAATGTTAAGATTGATACCAACACCAACAGTCTTGGTTTTGATTTGGTATGAATCGCATCAGTTATCAGATTAAATCCATGGTGAGAATCTACTACCTCAACAATGGTCATCGCCCCCATGAGAAAAAACAATATGGCTGAAATTTCTCCCAAATGACGCATAAGTTCTCTTTCAGATGTAGCTAATGATGGCTCATATAAAAAGTAAATCAACCAGCACAACACACCAGTTACAAGGGCTGAAGCTGCTTTATCAATCCTGATTTTATGCTCAACGGCTACGGAAATATAGCCAATAACAAAAATTACAATTATTATGCTGATCATCATTTTTCATTTTAGGGTAAAAAATCAAAATTATGTGCAGCAGTATAATAATTTGGATCTGCTTCTGCTGCATTTTCTTATTTAAGGCTCATTTGCATGCAATTATCCATTATTACCCCCACATAATCTGCAAATTAATAAAATATAGATTAAAAACTGTCATAAACAGCACCTCAATACTGTGTAACTAAAAAAATCTAATGTACCATTTCCCCCGTTTTGCCCTGATAACAAAATAAATGAAGTAGAACAGAATAATTATTCCTTACTAATTTCCTGATACCAAATGATTAGAGATATCAGATCAGGTTAATCAAAAATCAGGTCCGGACTCCAGGCATTCTTAAATTGGAAGGTAACAGGTTTAATCTGCCGGATACCTTTTATACCTTTAGGATGATTGTCCCGGATTGTGTGCTGAAAATGAACTATTTTGTTTTTTACATGAAACTGATCTCAGATGATGTAATAATTAACAGTGTCATAAGACAACGATTGACCAGAAGATAAACATAACATACCTTTTGCTTATGCGAATGGAAAAATTAATAAGCTTCATTAAGCTCGTCGCACAACAGAGCTCCCCGGATGCCCTCATCTCCAGATATAAATCAATAATCACCACCAAAGACTTAGAGAGAAATTATTAAGCCACCTATCATACTTCCGGAATAGTAATTAATTATGCTGCCAGGACATAGTAAATAGGTCGGCAGGTTTATGTGTCCGTCTGACAGCGGAACGGTACCTTCCCATACCACCGGAAAATTGTGTGTAAGTAATGCCCCTTCTACGTAATTACTACATCGATTTTGTTTTATCTTTGAAAGACAAGGGAATATTGAAAAACTTTAATCATGTCAAAATTTAAATCCTATCTTATATCTGTAATTGGGAATGTGGATCAAATTAGCTCAGAAAAATATTTTGTGACTATAACGTGTTTTGTAGCTTCATTCTTTTTGCTTATACTTTGTGCTGTTCACCTGATATTGAAACTTAAAATGGCTCCGGTCTTTTTTGCAGGCGGCAGCTCAGTTATTATGTTGGGGCTTTATTTTCTGGTCAGATTCAGGAATTACCTGTTTATACCAAAACTGATATTGACTTTATTTGGACTTATCATGCTCGATTTCGTCTGGTATTATAAATATTTATCCAATGGCCCTGTATTATTCTATATCATGATTTTTGGTGCATTGATTCTTTGGGTATGGGAAGGCAGGTCACTCGCCATTTTACTGACAGGATACTTCTTAAACATTGTAGCTCTGTTCATTATTGATTATTCCGCCCCTGAATTTTTATTGAGGTATCCAGATAATAAAATAAGAAGTATTGATATCTATCTAAGCTTCATGCTCTATGCTTCATTAATGATTTTTCTACTTTACATAGTCAAAAAGGACTTTTTGAGACAAAAAGAAAAAGCAATAAAGTCAGATAAATTAAAATCTGCTTTCCTGGCAAATATGTCTCACGAGATCAGAACCCCAATGAATGCAATAATAGGTTTCAGTAATCTGCTTAGCGATAAAACTGAACCTGATACAAAGAACCAATACATAAACATCATCCAAAACAGCAGCTCCAACCTGCTAAGACTTATCAATGATATAATTGACCTCTCAAAGATTGAAATTGGAGATTTGGAATTTAAATACTCAGATTTCAATTTAAAAGAACTTTTTACAGAATTGAAAACATTGCACACATTAGATATTTTAAAAAGAGAAAAAACTGGTTTAAAACTTGAATTTCTTCTCCCGGCCGGGGGGATACTTATTCATTCTGATTCTCTGCGTTTAAAGCAAGTATTATCAAATTTGATAGACAACGCCATAAAATTTACCGAACATGGTTTAATCACATTTAGCTGTGAAAAGAAAGGCAGTGAACTAATATTTTTTGTTTCAGACACCGGGACCGGGATCCCCGAAGAAGATCAGAAGATAGTATTTGATAATTTTACTAAGTTTAATTACCATGGCATGAATAAAGATGGAACCGGTATCGGTTTGTCAATTGTTAAAAGAATAGTTGCTATGCTTAACGGGCGAGTCTGGTTAAAAAGTGTTTTTGGAAAGGGTTCAGTCTTTTTCTTCTCAATACCTTACATTGCATCACCCGGCACACAACATTCACTTAAAATATCTGATAAGAAAAATCCTGTTATTCCCATTGAAAAGTTGAAAGCACTTCTTATATAGTAGCTGAAAAGACAAATGATATGATAAGAAAAGAATCTTTAAGCTCCTGATATAATAATTAAACCTGTTCGAAATACAGATATATTCCAATTGCAGATTTATTTTAAATTAGTTTAATATGAGAATTAAAAACATTTTACTTACAGTGCTGTTTTTATCCGGCTTTTCACTTTATGCCCAGGTAAAAATAGAGAAATGGGGAATCTTCGAATTGAAACTTAACGCACAAACTGATGGAAATCCTTTTACAGATGTAAAAGTAACCGGCAGGTTCATTAACGAAAATGATACTATAACGGTTCAGGGCTTTTATGACGGTGATGGTTCCTATAAGATCAGATTCATGCCTCAAAAAGAGGGAGAATGGATTTACACAACGACAAGTAATGTCAGAAAATTGGATAAGAAAAGAGGAAGTTTTGTCTGCTCTCCTGCTCTGAAGGATAATCATGGACCTGTTGTTGTTAAGGATACATTTTATTTTGCATATGCCGACGGAACCCCGCATAGTTCATTTGGAACAACCTGTTATGGCTGGGTACATCAGGGCGACAGTATGGCCAACGCAACCATCAAAACATTATCAAAAGGTTATTTTAATAAAATGCGTATGTGCATTTTCCCGAAAAGCTATGACTGGAACCATAACGAACCTGAATTTTATCCTTTTGAGGGAACACCACCAAAAAACTGGAATTTCAGCCGGTTAAATCCAGCTTTCTTCAGAAACATAGAAAAAAGAATAAAGCAGCTTGATTCTTTAGGGATCCAGGCAGACCTGATTGTTTTTCATCCTTATGACAGGTGGGGTTTCAGTACTCTGGACAGGACAACCGAGGATATGTATATTGACTACATCATCGCTCGTTTTGCCGCCTACAAAAATGTTTGGTGGAGCATGGCCAATGAGTATGATTTCATGAAAGGAAAAACACTCAGCGATTGGGATTATTATATTGAGCAATTTGCCGGAAAAGATAAATACCATCATCTGATAAGTATTCATAATGGATCCAGATTCTATGATCACACAAATCCATTGATTACTCATGCAAGTATTCAAAGTGAAGATACCTACAGAGCAAAAGAATACAGGTTAAAATATAAGAAGCCCATTGTTTTTGATGAATGCAGGTATGAAGGAAATATCCCCTGGTCATGGGGTAATCTGACAGCTAAAACAATGACAGAGAAATTCTGGAGAGGATTCGTAAACGGTGGGTTTGTTGGACATGGTGAGACTTATGTAACCGAAAAGCCTGTTAAAGATCCGAAATTTTCATCTGATATCCTTTGGTGGTCAAAAGGTGGAAATTTGAAAGGGGAAAGCCCTCAAAGAATTAAATTTCTCCGTAAAATAATTGAAACTGCCCCTCCCTGTTTAAAACCAGTTCCCCTGTTTGCATCATGGATGCCATTTGCTGCAATTGGTAAAGATAAAGAATACTATCTGGCTTATTTTAATGATGCTCAACCCGGCAGCACTATAATTACTCTTCCTGAGGACTCATTCTATTCGGTTGAAATAATTGATACCTGGAATATGACAATAACTCCGGTAGAAAAGAAATTTTCCGGATATAGTTTAATAGAATTACCATCAAAACCATATATAGCCTTAAGAATTGTAAAACAGAGATAAAATGATTTCTCCTTTTCATTTAACGAAATAACTGCTTGTACTCAAGACAGATGGTATAAATATTTGGCTAAACCGAGCCCTGACCATGTGATCATAACAGGACAACTACTCCCTGTCTATCTTGACCTCATCAAACAAACACCTTTTTCATATCATAATAACTCTCACCCATTTACTGATTAACAATAACTAAGATTGGAATTGATATGTATTTCCTTGTAATAAAAATGGACAAATCACTAAACATATTTTTTTAACAATTTAAATCATTATGTTTATATCGATTATAACAGTAGCTGATGTTTAGACGTCAAAGTATTAAATCTTTTTTTGTTGGATTAATTCTGTTTTCCATTATTCAATCAATATTTTCACAGACAGTCACAAAGAGCACTTCTCTTACATTTGACCAGTTAACCGAACAGCTGGAGATCAACTATCATGTAAGATTCTTCTACAAATCTGAATGGCTTGAATTAAGATCCTTTAATCCATCTATTCTGAGATTGCCGTTTAATGAAACATTGGACAGAATTAAGGAAGAAACGGGTTATTCAATATTTACCATTGACTCTGTGCTGTATATATTGGTTCCGCTTAACCCGGAATTAAATACTACTCCAGAAGTCAATTATTCAGATGAAATTGTTGTCGGCAATCCTGATGATTACGGGAAATATACAAAGGCAACCATTCAGGGTAAGATCACTGACGGAATTAATGGAAATCCTTTACCCGGGGCAACCCTCTACATTGATAAATTAAAACTTGGCGTAATAACCGATAAAAATGGAAATTTTAATATTCTGGCACCTGTTGGAGAGCATACAGTACGGCTGACTTTCATGGGCTATGAGGAATATTTCCAAAAAATTAAATTGGTAAGCAATGGAACCCTGAATCTTGAATTGTATGAGAAATCTATAAAACTTGGTGAGGTTGTAATTTCAGCGGAAAAAGCTGAAATAAATGTCACAGGAACTCAAATGAGCTATGTTAGTCTCGATTTAAAAACAATCAGGGAACTTCCGGTTTCGCTGGGTGTAACTGATATTATAAAAAGTATTACTCTGATGCCAGGAGTTCAGACAATCGGCGAGTTCGGAACCGGATTCAATGTTCGCGGAGGAAGTGCTGACCAGAATCTGATTCTTCTTGAAGATGTACCATTATTCAATTCATCTCATCTTTTTGGACTGACATCTGTAGTAAATTCTGATGGAATCTCAAGCAGCACATTGATGAAGGCAGGGATTCCTGCTAAATATGGTGAACGTGCTTCTTCGGTTTTGGAAATTAAGTTTGGAGCGGAGGAGGTGAACACAACCTTAGTTAAAGGTGGAATAGGATTGATCGACAGCAGGTTATATATTGAGACTCCGTTACTCAATAAGAAATTTTCTCTTCTGGTAAGTGCGAGGAGTTCCTATTCAAACTGGCTTCTGCATAAGATCCCCGACATCGATTTAATGAACAGCTCAGCTCACTTTTATGATGTAAATACATTCCTGTCATATAATCTGAATTCAAGAAATAAAATCAATTTTTTCACTTATCTGAGTAATGATAAATTCGGATTCAGTAAAAACACCAATTATAACTATAGCAATCTTCTTGCTTCTGTAAAGTGGAAACATACAATCAGGGATAACCTATATTTTAATTTTGTTGCCGGTTTAAGCAACTACAAATTCTCTGTTGCAGAATCTGATACAGCAAAACCACAGGAAGCTTATAAAATCAATTCCTCATTATTTTATAAAAATGTTAAGTTGAATTTCTCATGGTTCCCTCTCGAAAACCATACAATTGATTTTGGAATAAACAGCGCCTTTTACGCTATAAGCCCAGGAGAGATAAACCCGATTCAGGAAGAAACTGTAATTGAATCAGCCAGAATGTTGCAGGAAAAGGCCATTGAAAACGCACTTTATATAACCGATAACATTGAGCTCTCAAAAAAGCTCTCGTTGGATGCGGGTTTACGGTATTCACTTTATACTTACCTCGGTCCCAATAAAGTTTATATATTTCGACCTGGTTCACCTAAAAACCGGGAATCTATTATCGATTCAATTTTCTATGGCAATAATAAATCAATTAAAACATATTCAGGTATAGAACCCAGGTTATCTCTACGCTACAGCATATCAGACAAAAGCTCGGTGAAGTTAAGCTATAACCGTATTCATCAGTATATTAACCTGATTTCGAATACGGCTGTGATGACACCGTCGGATGTATGGAAACTAAGCTCCCCTGATCTCAAACCTCTCACATGTGATCATCTGGCAATAGGATTCTTTCAGAATTTTAAAAACAATGCTATTGAAACTTCAATTGAATTATATTATAAAAGATTAAAGAATTCCATAGATTACAAGAATGGTACAAAAATTTTGCTTAATCCATATCTTGAAACGGACCTGATAAATGTAAACGGAAATAATTATGGAGTTGAACTTTATGTTAAGAAAAATTCCGGAAAACTGACTGGTTGGGCGAGTTACACATTTTCACGTTCATTGCTAAAAACAAACGGACTCTTTGACGAGGATAAAATCAATAACAATCAGATATTCCCTTCCAGCTTTGACAGACCAAACAATCTTGTTCTTAATTTAAATTATCATATTTCGAGACGATGGCGTTTCGGAAGCACATTTACCTACTCTACCGGCCGGCCGGTAACCTTGCCGGAATATAAATTCAAATACCAGGATTACCAGCTTCTTTACTACTCGGACCGGAATAAATACAGGCTGCCCGATTATCACAGGCTTGATGTTTCACTAACATATGACAAATCATTAAAACTCAGAAAAACATGGAAAAGCAGCTGGACTTTTTCCATTGTGAACCTTTATGGCCGGAAAAACCCGTATTCTGTCTTCTATAAAAAGGAAACACACTTGATATCATATGAATACAGGCAGTATGATACTTATATGTTATATATCATTGGAATGCCATTACCTACTTTGACTTATAATTTTACCTTTTAAAATGAGAGCAATAACTATTACGATAATATTATGCAGTGGATTGATGGTTTCGTGTTACAAACTTTACACTTCCGACATTGATGCGAATGAAAAAGTTCTGGTTGTTGAAGGAATGATTACAAATGAAATGGCCTCCTATAAGATCCATCTAAGTTATGCCACCCCATTTTACGATGAGGATACAAGACAAGATGTGAATTCTGCCAGTGTCTGTGTTACTGATGATCTTGGCAATAATTATCCATTCACGAATTCAGAAAATGGTTATTATTTATCAGACTCTCTGCAATTTTCAGGTCATCCGGGCAGAATATATACTCTTCACATAGAGACTCCTGATGGTGAAAGCTATATATCAGATCCACAGCGTATGTATCCTGAATTCTACCATGACACCGTATATGCCGAGGCTGATTATCAGGAAACTCTTAATTCATCCACCGGATTAATATCTACAATCCATGGTGCAAATATATTCCTTGACATCAGAGACGGTTCAGATACTCTTCCTCGTTTCAGGTTTACTTCAGATTTGGTTAAACAGTATCTTTATTTTGTATTAAAAGGCACAATTGAGTATCAGTTTTATGCCTGGGAGACAGATAATACCATTATGGATATAAACCTGACAAGTAATGAATATGCCCTGAATTCTTCCAACATAATTAAGCATGCTGTATATTTTGTTGATGATAATATAAATTTTGAAGGGCTGATATATAAATTGGGACCCCTGCAACCAGACTTATCATATAAGGCCCTCCCAACCATTAATCGCCAGTCTTATTTTATATCGCATCGTATTCTTTACTTAAACCAATACTCACTCAATAATGAAGCGTTTTTATATTATAAGAGCATGGATGAACAACTCAGATCAGATGGAAAATTATTCGATCCGATTGCAGTTCAGCTCAACGGGAATATAAATTGCACTACAAATCCTGATAAAAAAACTTTTGGCTTTTTTGAAGCATCATCTGTCAGTCGCACTTCTTATGACATTGGATTCAGGAGCTATAATGATCAATATTCAGTAACAAAAATGCCATATATTCTGCCACCTGTACCTGATGGTTGTTGGATCGATAAAATTCCTCCCTTTTGGGGATATTAATTTAAGCTTCATGAAAACCCGTCTGTCTCTTTTTCTTATTCTATTCATTCTTCCATGCACAGCTTATGCACAGAAGGACTACAATTCACTGTCTTACGAAAGGATCTATCTTCATACCGATAGAAATATATACATTGCCGGTGAGGATCTTTTCTATACTATGTATCTGCAAGGAGATCCGGGAAAAATGAGCCGATATGCATATCTTGTTATTCGTGATCGAAATAATTCAATCGCAACACAGGTAAGGCTGGAAATAAATAACCAGATCTCCTATGGAAACATCTTTCTGTCCGACACACTAAAATCCGGCCCTTATCAAATTCTTTGCTATACTAACCTTATGAGAAATGCAGAGGATACCTATTTCAAAAAAGAAATAGTAATTGCAAACCGTTTTGATGAAAAGATGAGCTTCCTTACCGGGCAGTTCAGAAAAACAGAACCTGCTGCCTCCGGGCAGATGCCTTCTGAAAATAAGGCCACTCTTGGAAGCCTCGTTATTCATCTTGATAAAAAAGAATTTAAACCAAGGGAGAAGATAATATTCTCGATTGAAACTATAAACATGCCAGACGATTCAATAACAAATCTTTCGGTTTCACTGAGTGAGATCATATCCGGATTTCCTGTGGAACCGTCCATCTCAGAATACTTTTCAGGTAATAAAGAAATCTCTTTCGTGCAGGAATCAACCCTGAAACCATGCAGGTTTATGCCAGAGTTCAGCAGAGCTGTTTTACAGGGAAGAGTAATTCCTGTTATGCAATCCAGAATAAAATCAGATTCTGTAAAAAAATATACGCTTTTGCTTTCAACTCCCGATATTTCAGCAAATTTGCAGTATACTGCTACTGATTCACTCGGATCATTCACCTATTATCTTAATCCTTATTATGAGGGAAAAGATTTGATCATAAGGACTAAAGAACAGGAGAAGGCTACTATTGAACTTGATGATAAAAGCAGATCAGCTCAATCATTCAATCCATTGAACACCTACGATATACCAGGGATGAAAGATTTTCTTATCAGGGGATGCAAAATTGCCCAGATACGGAGGTATTACAATAATAAGGAGGTGATAGATACCCAAAAAGTATTTTCCCCGTCAAAAATAATTCCGGCAGTCTATCATAAAATCTATTCCAGAATATATCCTGCAGAATATATGAAACTTCCCGATTTTGTAGAAGTAGCTAGAGAAATTGTTCCCGCTCTCCGAGTCACAAAAAAACATGACAATTTCATTGCGTCGTATCCCAGCCTTCAGTACCAGACAAATTCAGATACCGAACCAACAATTTTTCTTGATGGAGTTTTATTAGATGATGTAAACCAGATCATCACACTTGGCTCAAAAGATATTAAGTATATTGAGACAATTCCGCTTATCAGATATTACGGAGAAATGTCATTTCAGGGGATACTGTCGGTTTTCAGTAATAATCATGCGATTAATAATATACAGTTTAAAAACCCGACTATACGATACCACCCAATATTAAGTCAATCCTATACGATACCGGAAACATTTAATCCCGCAAATATTGCTGATCACCACCCTGATTTAAGGCAGGTACTGTTATGGAATCCGGCCTTCATACCGGACAAGAATAATAATAAGAAAATCGAATGTTATGCATCTGACCTGAAGGGTAAATATAGAATCAATATACAGGGTATTACGGCTGGTGGTAATCCGGTAAACGGGTCTGAAATAATTACAATCAAGTAGAAATCGAAATGAATTTATGAAACCAAGATATATACTACTCTATTTAATTTTTTTGCTGACAACCTCACAGACAGTTTTTTGTCAAAGTAATTGCATTTGTCAGGATGCAGGAAAAATCAGCACAGAACCCTACATGTCAGGTGAGCTATTTACTCCTAGTGTTCCGCTTGATATTATGACCTATTTCAATAGTAACTGGCTTCCGGGGGATATCTATCTGGCCGGCGGAGGAATCTTAAAAATTAAAAAAATCAGATATAACGGATTAGTGGACGAACTATTCTGCGTTGATCCGGTAACTAATCAGACTCTTAAACTTGACAAAGAAGCTATCAATCAATTTCATTATCAAAATCTTCGGGGTGACACATCGGTTTATTTCAGGAAAATAAGAATAAAACAAAAGAACTTCCCCGATACAACTGAAATTTTTGTACAGGTAATATCTCAGGGAAATGTGTCTCTTTTTGTTTATCACAATTTTCATCTGGATGATAAAGAAGAGGTTCAAATTGATAACAGGGTGATTCAGAAAGATATTTATGAAGAAGAACCTGTTTATTATATAAAATTTCCGGATGGCAAAGTAGTAGGGTTTAAAAGATTCAGCAGAAAAACGATATATGCATTTGCTCCGGAAAAAAAAGATCAGATACGGAAGTTCTTGAAGGAAAGCAAATCGGGGAGAATTAAAACCAACCAGGAGATAATAGGATTCACTGAATTTTTAAGTTCTATTGTTGAACAGTAATCAGGTATATATAACATACAAAGTTTTTCCCTTAGGGCAGTCAGGCTCTTCTTCCCAATATCTTAACCAATAAAAAGAATTCTGACTTTGAATCTATTTTTCTTTATAACCAATGTTTGCATAGTCTTTCGTATTTTGTTTTCATACAATAATTTACAGGAGTTATTGATAATACACCTTAGGTTATACATTTATCCAGAGTGCCATAAGTAAATAATATTGGAGTGGTTTTTGCGCTGAATTTAAGTCTCTGTAAAAAAGGCAGGTCATTGTTATGTTAAATCCTGTTACGCTGGTATTGAGCCACTTGCTATTTTTATCCTTTTGAATAACCCGGTGTAATTTAAATTTATAAATTTATACCCGAATTAAAAGAATTGACCTTTAAATATTCACTGGACAAGTCATGTCGTAATATTTAAAAGAAACCAGATCATATATGAAAAAACTTTTTTTGCTGATTGCTTGTATTTCTTCCGCTGTTCTCATTCAGGGACAGACTGATAAAACCACATACACTGAACAGGTATGGCCGGCAGGACAAATCACCAATGGCCTGGTGCAAGTCTCGTTTTATATACCGGATGCCGGAAAGGGTTTCTATAGAGGGACAAGGTTCGACTGGTCGGGCATCATTTATTCGCTTCGTTACAAGGGCGAGGATTATTATGGCAGATGGTATACCCGAATTGATCCGTCCATTCACAATAATGTCCAGCGTGTCGGGACGGATGGAAAAGGTGAAGTCGTTACCGGAATTGCGAGCAGCGGACTCGGACCTGCGGAAGAGTTTCTTACAAATGACAAGGCGCTGGGTTTCGATGATGCCAAGCCAGGCGAAACCTTCCTCAAGATCGGAGTCGGTGTTCTGCGGCGGACTGATGACAGACCATATGACCGTTATCACGATTACGAGATTATCGACGGTGGCAAATGGACGACAAAGATCCAGAACGATAAAGTTATTTTCACACAGACGCTGTCAAACCCTGAGAGCGGCTATGGCTATGTCTATACCAAAACGCTGTATCTGCTTCCCGGAAAGCCTGTGATGCGGATTGAGCATCAGCTGCTAAACACAGGAATCAAGATGCTTGAAAGCAGTGTCTATGACCACAACTTCTTCGTCACGAAAAATCATCACACGGGGCCTGATTATATGATCACAACGCCTTATCCGATGAAAATAAGCCGTACACAGGGATCAGGTCTGTTTCGTATTGAGGGAAACAGGCTGCTGTTCACTAAGCCCCTCTCAGCTATGGATATGGTGGTAACATGGATTGATGGTTTCAGACCGGTTGCAGAAGATTATTCCTTTCGTGTGGAGAATATCCGCACCGGAACCGGTTATTCTGTACTGGGCGACAGGCCACTTGCCCAGATCATGCTTTGGGCAATCTTCACTAATATATCCCTTGAGTCGTTCATAAATCTTAGTGCCGGTCAGGGTAAGGAAGAGCGCTGGGCATATGAATATACATACTTCACCGGCGGGAATAAAACACAACCCACTCCAAACGAGTGATATATTTCAGTAATTTCGAATTCTAATTTATTAAACCGACCTGAAATGAAGAAAACTGTAATAATTACATTGCTTATTCAATTGGCTTTTATTTTAAACGCACAATATCAAGTCAATACCCCGGAAAAGGGTGCCGGTTTTTATTTAAACCCTATTTTTGCCGGAGATTACCCCGATCCAAGTATATTACGGGAGGGTGACGATTATTACATAGTCCATTCATCTTTTGATTATTATCCGGGTTTACTAATCTGGCACTCAAGAGATTTAATAAATTGGACACCTTTAACAAATGCATTGCATAAATATGTAGGTTCGGTCTGGGCTCCCGATCTGATAAAATATAAAAACAAATATTACATCTATTTCCCGGCTAATAATACAAACTATGTAGTCACATCTGATTCTATCAAAGGTCCCTGGAGTGAGCCAATAGATCTGCAAGTGGGTAATATTGACCCCGGGCATATAACAGATGCAGATGGTAAACGATATTTATATTTCAGTGGTGGAGGTTATGTTCCTTTATCAGACGACGGTCTGTCTGTTACCGGGGAGTTAAAGCAGGTATACAACGGCTGGACAATTCCCCGGGAATGGACAATTGAATGTTTTTGTCTGGAAGGTCCCAAGCTTCTTAAACATGGAGATTACTATTATCTTACAATGGCTGAAGGCGGAACAGCAGGGCCACCTACAAGCCATATGGTTGTCTCGGCACGGTCAAGATCACCTTTTGGTCCCTGGGAAAATTCTCCATATAACCCTGTCATACGAACAAATGAAATTTCAGATAATTGGTGGTCAAAAGGACATGGTACTCTGTTTGAAGATGCGAAAGGAAATTGGTGGATGGTTTTTCATGGATATGAAAATGGACAATCTAATATGGGACGTCAGACCTTGCTTCAACCAATGGAATGGACAAAAGACGGCTGGTTCAAAACACCCGATGGAATTAAAACAGATGAACCGATTAAAAGACCTGCAAATATTACCTCAAAAACAGTATTTTCTTTAAGTGATAACTTTGATGGGAATCAATTAAAACCACAATGGAAATCCTTTGGTGAATACGATGCCAACCGATACCGTTTAGTTGATAACAGACTAGCTATCAATGCCAGAGGAGATTCTGTCAGCGATTGTACTCCGTTGCTTTGTATACCATCAGATCATTCATATATTGCAGAAGTGGAAGTATTTATTGAAGGAGAAGCAACCGGAGGGTTAGTTCTGTTCTATAACAAAAAAGCATATTCGGGTATATTAGCTGATAATAAAGATGTTTTAGCAAATCTTCAGCGCTGGCAGTTCCCTGCTGAGAAGAATGTTATAAAAAACAATCACGTATTTCTTCGCCTGAAAAAAGTTGATAATATAGTTGATATGTATTACAGCAGTGATGGAAATAAATGGAATAAAATAGAAAATTCAGTAGAAGTCTCTGCATTGCATCATAATGTCCTGGGCGGATTTTTAAGTTTGCGTCTGGGACTTTGCTCTATTGGTGAAGGTATTGTTACATTTAATAACTTCAATTATAAAGCAATAAAATGAGCGTGTCGGTTATAATACGCGGGATATGAACTAACAGGGCTTAAAATACCAATCTGAAAAATAATCAGGAGAAAAGTCAGTACGCCAACTTCACATCCAATGCGTGCCAGGCTAAAGGCAACTTAGCATCATGACAAGCTTCATGGCAGTCAGGATTTTGTTATTCCCGATCTGAGTCCATTGATATACTTCTGAATTAAGAATAGAGAATCTTAATTCTCAAACTCAATATTAAATACTATGTCAGGAGCCTGTAAAGTATTTTTACGCAAACATGTAAAATATTTTTACATAAGTAATTTTTTATCATACATAAATAGCTGTATGTCATATATATATGATTTTGGCATTAAAAATGGTTAATAAATACTCTGATCAGATATTCAAAAGAACGGTTGTCCTTAGCTGAAAAGGTATAAGTCCGGTATCCATTTGAAGCATTTGATAAAAACCACTATTTATTTTAAAAGACATGATCAGACATTTTTTAAAAAGTACTTTCAGGAACATCAATAAGATGTTCTCCCTGATAAACCTGACAAATCTGGCAATCGGATTCACTACATTTATTCTTTTAGGTTTGGTTGTGAGTTTCGAGTTAAGTTATGACAAATCAAACAAGAATTTTGACAGGATTTACCGGGTTCAAACCAGGCAGGAAGACTCATACCCTATAAATTATTGCACCTTCAGTCCGGCAGCATACCGCTATCATCTTTTGGAAGACCTTCCGGAAGTGGAACAAGTCCTTTTGATGAGGGAAATTTCAGGGGGCCAGGGTGCCGGTCAGTTTTTCACCCTTCCTGATGGCGGACAGTTATATGAAAAACACGGCTACTGGAGTGAGAATTCCATTTTCGATATTTTCACGATTCAGCTGACCGAAGGGACCAGTATCAATGCTCTTACTGAACCAAATACTATAGTCCTTTCGGAAAGCCTTCGGAAGAAACTTTTTCCAGATAGCGAAGCCATAGGAAAACAAGTAGTGATTGGCAAGAGATATCCTCTTGTGGTTACTGCCGTATATTCCGATTTCCCCCGTAATTCGGATATGAGACCTTCATACCTGATTTCGATGAGCACTTATGCATCAAGGACGGAAAACAAAGGGTTTCGTGAAAACTGGACAAATATCAGCAACGATAATTATGTACTTCTTAAAAAAGGCACCAATCCAAAATCAGTAGATTTAAAAATAAAGGATGCTTTTAAATATGTAAAAAACTTTGAAAAATCGACTCCATATCTCTACCCGCTTTCGAAACACCACATCTCCCCTAACAGCCAGCCAGATTTTATAATCGGCTTGTCGGTACTTTCCCTTGCCGGATTTTTGGTGCTAATTCTATCGTGTGTAAACTATGTGAACCTTTCTCTTGCCAACTCAACTGTGAGAGCGCACGAAATAGGAATAAGAAAAGTAATGGGTTCCTCAAAGAACGCCATAGCTGTCCAGTTTATGACTGAAACATTAACGATTACATTTCTCGCGATGTTCATCGGGTTAATTGCAGCCTGGATTATTTCCCCATTAATGACCATAATTCTTCAGAAAGATTTTGTGTACAATGTCTTTGGAAATAAGCAATTGCTACTTGTTGTTCTGGTAGTTGGCCTTTTAGCCGGTTTGATTTCAGGGTTATACCCATCTGTCATACTTTCAACCTATAATCCGGTAAGAATTCTTAAAGGAAAACTATTCCGGGGGACAGGCAAATCGATTAATCTAAAGAAAATACTCACAAGTTTGCAGTTTTCCATCTCTCTTTTTATGCTCATTGTAAGTTTTATCCTCTTTCGCCATGTAAACTTTCTTATTAATAAGGATCTTGGATTCGATAATAAAAATATTATTATCTCAGAAGTAAACCTGCAGGAAAATGTCGATTTTGAAACTATCCATCAGCGACTTCTTCAACATCCGGAGATCGTTAACGCCACATTCTCAAGTACCATCCCCTTTCAGGGGAATATCGGCGGCTATGTATCGTGGGATGGTGCCTCTCCTGACCAGAGAGAGATGATAAGCCGTAATTATGTCAACTACGATTTTATTCCGACTTATAATTTAAAGATTGTAGAAGGCCGTAACTTCTCAAAGGAGCACCCATCAGATTATGAAAGTTGCATCATAAACGAAACTGCTCTTAAAGTATTTGGCTGGTCCGATCCTATAGGTAAGAGGATTTTACTATCTGATAAATTCTATAATGTGATTGGTGTAGTTAAAGATTTCCACCCTTTCTCGCCACATAATCTCATCCCGTCTTACATTATGTTCCTGTCGCCTAACGAGCTTTCCGGACCGAAACTGCTTACAGTACGTTTCGCTCCGGGGAAAGAACAGACTGCCAGTAAATTGGCCACAAGTGAACTGGAAGCTGTCATCCCCAAAGATCCGTTTGAGTTTAAAAGTTTTGAGGAGATATTCCTCCTGGACCCTCCCCTTGCTTTCTGGCAAACAATGAAACATATATTCACCTTCTTTACAGTTATAACTCTTCTGATTTCATCCATAGGATTATTTGGTCTGATTCTTTTTACAATCAGGCGGAGGACGAAAGAAATAGGAATCCGTAAGGTCCTTGGCAGTTCCGTGGTTCTGATATACAAACAGCTTTTATTTGAAGTATTAGGGTCTCTGGGAATAGCTGTGCTCATTGCCTGCCCGTCAGCCTGGTATGTTTATGAAAATTTGCCAGGGGCTTACAAAGAACCACTTCCTCTTACTGTATTTGTTCTGGCCATCGGACTTATAGCACTGGTTGCGGTTATCACTATCAGCTATCATGTACTGAAAGTGGCCCTGACTAATCCTGTTAAGACATTGAGGGAGGAATAGAGTCATATTTATCCAAATCAGACATCAGATTTTCGTGAAATACCTTTTAGTGCTAATTTTATTTGTCCTGGTCATGCATTCCTCTGCATTCGCCCAGGTACAATCTACTGATACAGGAACTGATTTTAATAAGCTATATAAAGAAGTACAACATATACGATCAACAGTTAATACTTTATTTAACCAAGGTCAGGTTAAATTAATGTAAAGTTTTCTGGAATACTTAATATATCTGTATTGCAGAGCTTCTGGTGTGCATAACGATTTGCAAATTGACCGTTCAACCTACAATATACTGTAAAGCTTGAGCAATTTTTTCCTTTACAGAGCATCTCTAAATGAACTAGCTACGAATCAAAATTACAAAGATGCCAACGAATTATATTATCAACAACTATAAATCTGTTAGTATTAATCAGATACGAGTGATATAATATTATAAAAATAGACCTCTGAATTTTACTTTAAGCACTGTATATGAGTTGATAAATAAAATACTGCGCTACTGTGAGACAATTTGCATTAAAAAAAGATCTTTATGCTTATTGACATCAAATAGAAATTGAATTGAACCAGTCAGATCAGGTTTATACAAATCAGCCGGTACAGTTAACATCGAATATTTTTAATACAGACAATTCCGGGAGAAGGTATTTGGCTTTTTCTGTATTTCTTCCTGTTATTAAAAAAGGCTGTTTTTGAAAGATCTCTTTGGCTGAAACAGTTAAGGAGGAGGAAGTTGCCATCAATCTACTTTTATTATATTCTTTTCTCGTTTGTTGTTTAAGATCTTAATCAACAGACTCCCTTCTGTTTATAATGTTATGATGAATTAATAAATCAAGTCTGTGTCCGGTATTGAAAAATATCACAAATCGATCCTGATAACATTTAAATATTGACTAATTTTATTCCGGTCTTAAACTAAAAGCTATTGAAAAAAAACTTCTGTGTTAATTTTGTCCATATGATCGGATCATTACCTGCTGACTATTTAAAAGATTAAGACCATGAGCGACTTAATACGATCATCCATGAATATTGCCTGGGGAATATTAATAATGTATTGGTTCATATCTGGTATTATGGCTAAAAAGTCTGATTTCAAAGAGGCTCTTTTCATGCAATTCATTTTCTATTGGCTTCCTCTTATTTTAGCCGTATATCTGTTAGGGCCTGATGAAAGGTTTGGCAACTCTCTGATTAAAGGTAATTTTGTCTCCAATACCAATTTTACAGGAGTAATCGGACTGTCATTAAGTTATATTGGCCTCGTAATAGCTTGCTGGTCCCGCTACTTATTAGGAAAAAACTGGAGTGTATCTGTTCAGAAAAAGGAAGATCATGAGCTGATAAAAAGTGGCGCCTATAAACTTATACGGCACCCTATCTACACCGGATTAATTCTTATGTTCTTAGGAAACGCTGTAATCGTTGGCAAATGGAGAGGTCTTCTTGGTGTTTTTATTGTTTTCATTTCCTTCTGGTTCAAACTTAAAAAAGAAGAAAAATGGTTAACTGATCTTTTTGGAAATAAATACAAAGAGTATATGCTTAAAACAAAAGCTTTAGTCCCATGGTTAATATAACAGTAAAAACTGCTGCTAAAATCAGGGATGGACAATAAAGTAAATGACACTGAAAATATTCATATTACAACACAGCTATTACCTGTTTACCAGTAATTTGACATAATTAAAATCCGATCACTATGAAAAACATGAAATTAAGTGTATTAAGTACCCTTATTTTATGCCTCACGGCAGTTGCCTTCACAGGTGTAAAAAACAAACCCGTCTCTTCAGATGCCGGTTATCTTACAGTGGCTGAAGCTATGGCTGCACTGAAAGTGCCGGAGGCAGCTGCAAAACATGCTGCCGAGCAGGGAGCACCAACCGATATTCCTGCACATTACCGTCCTCCATACACCTCTATAAAACCAATTAAGCTTTTTGACAATTTCTATTTTGTCGGGACAACTATTGTTGGTGCATTTATAATAGATTCCGGGGATGGACTGGTTATGCTGGATACAGGATGCGGCGATGAAGATGCAGCTATGATGACTGAAGATATGAAGAAGCTTGGACTTGATCCGGCCAGGATAAAGCTGATCTTCATCTCACATGAACATTTTGACCATTATGGTGGTGTTAATTACCTTAAAAAGAATGTCTGTCCTGATGCTAAAGTTGCCATGAGCCTTGTTGGCTGGAACCTGTTGCAGTCAGTACCGTCAGAATGGGCATATGTCGGTTCAAGGCCGGAATCTGCCGATATATATCTTACTGATGGAATGAAGATCAAACTTGGTAATGCACGTATTCAGGTGGTTGCCACTCCCGGGCACAGCCCTGGATGCATGTCATTTATTATTCCGGTTACCGACAACGGAACTCCCCATGTTGTAGGCATTATGGGAGGATCCGGAGTCTGGCCTGCTCAGACCGAAGCCCGTCTTTATAAATCTTCTGTTGAATATTTTAAAGCAATCGCATCCAGTGCAAAATGTGACGTCGGCCTGTTCATTCATCCCCGGGAATCATACTATGCTGCTCTTCGCACTCTTAAACCCGGTGAGCCAAATCCGCTTGTAATAGGAGCTGAAAAATTCGATAAAGTATATCTTCAGAAATACAGGGACAATTATTTGCAGATGTTTAACTCAGGGAAAATGCAACCTTATCTGCCTCTGTAAGCAATAATTTGTTGATGAAGAAAAGTAGTTCTGAATGTATTTACATCCCATATTTTCAATATCGGGCTTGATGAGAGTATGAATAAAGTTAAGTGTAATTAAATAAGATACTTATAATTGATTATTTACAATACCCAGAAAATCTGAAAGATAATTTGTGCTGACTGATATCTTTAATGTAATCATCATCTATTTCACCAAAGAATTTGCTCCGACATGAAGTCCGTCAGAATCATCGGACTTTTAATCCAGACATCCAGGTCTTGAAATTTTTCTATATTTACTGCCTGAACGGAACAAAGAAAATGCCTCATGAACAAATCAGAAAAACGATTCCGGGGCGTTTACAGATCGTTACATAACAATTTAGAACACGACAGATACGAAACTTTTTAATTTAACTTTATAACCTAAATTACAATGAGAAAAACAAATTTCTTACTGCTATTGCTACTCCAGGTCTTATTTTTATTGTCCGCCTGTTCCGAGGCCGGAAAAAATAATAAGAGTTTAACTGACGAAAACTGGCTCAGGGTATCAGGGAATCAGATAGTCAAACAAAACGGCGATACCGTTTATTTACGTGGTTTTGGTCTGGGTGGAATGCTTCACATGGAGAATTTTATCGATGGTTATCCATTCAATGAACAAACAATGCGTGAAGGCCTAATGAAAGTATTGGGTGAAAAAAAATATAATCTTTACTTCGATACCTTCCTTAAAAATTATTTCACTGAACCCGATGCCGAATACATTCATAGTCTGGGTCTCAACCTGGTCCGCATTCCGATCAATTATCATCTTTTTGAAGATGATATGAATCCACGGGTTATTAAGGAAGATGCTTTCAAATACCTCGACAAGGTTATTGAATTGTGTGCAAAGAATAATATCTATACCATAATCGACCTGCATGCCTTACCTGGTTCTCAGAACCAGCACTGGCACAGCGACAATCCAACGCACAAGGCAATGTTCTGGCAACATAAGGATTTTCAGGACAGAGCACTCATCCTATGGGAAGCTATTGCACAACGATACAAAGACCAGCCATGGGTTGCAGGCTATGATCTGATCAACGAGCCCGCTGATCCGAGCGGTGAAAAAGTTTTCCCCTATTACAGACGTCTCCGGGAAGCTATCCTTAAGATTGACCCGAATCATATTCTGTTCCTTGAAGGTGATAAATATGCAGTTGATTTTAGTAAGTTTACTGAAGTTTGGGATAATGTTGTCTATACCAATCATGATTATGCTGTCCCCGGATTTATTAATGGGAAAGATTATCCGGGTTATACCGGCAACAGGTATTTTGACAAGGATACTCTTGAAAAAGATTTCCTTAAGAAAAGTGAATTTATGTTTACCCACCATGTTCCTCTCTGGGTAGGTGAATTCGGTCCGGTTTATACAGGTAATCCTGAAAAAGATGAAATGCGGTACCAGATACTTAAAGATCAGTTGGCATATTACAACAAATACAAGGTAAGCTGGTGCATCTGGCTATATAAGGATATGGGATTGCAGGCAATATTGCACCAGAATGATAATACTCCATACATGAAACTGATCTCAGCTTTCCTTTCAAAAAAAGATTCGTTGGGAGCCGATAGATGGGGATCGACTGATAAAAATATCAGACAGGTGATGTCGCCGATAGAAGATTTGTTTAAAGAGGAATTCAGGGATTATAACCCCTATCCGCAGGGTCAGCAGGGTATGATCGACCTGTTGGTCAGACATATACTTATTGCTGAGGCGCTTGTGCCTGAATATTGCAATTTATTCAAAGATCTTTCTGAAGAAGAACTGATAGAACTTGCTCAATCATTTAGTTATGATAACTCTGTTAAACGAAAGAGACTGGAAGACATACTAACAGGCCGGGAGAAATAAACAGGCAATATAACCCGCCAGGGCACTATTCTTCGTATGATAGTAATTTAAGATATTGACACTATTATATTTATCACTGTTGAGGTTCTGCAGTTATCAAATATGCAATTGAAAATTTATGAAAAACCTGATTCTGTTCTCAGCTGTCATCTTTCTTTTTTGTCAGAAAGCTATAAGTCAGCCATTTTTGGAAAAGGAAAACCGGCCATTGGAATTTTCAAATAAAGATGTAATACTGTACGATTCGTGGATAAAACATCGGGAAACACTCAATACTGATTACCTTCATAAATTGGACCCGGACCGGTTACTGCATAATTTCAGGGTGAACGCCGGAATTAAATCCGACGCACAACCACTCGAGGGATGGGAGGCTCCAAAAATAGGACTGCGTGGTCATTTCGTGGGTCATTATTTATCAGCCTGTGCATCGGTAATAGAAAAAAACGGAGATACACTTTTAAAGAAACGTATTGATTACATGGTTGATGTATTATGGGATTGTCAGCAAAAATCAGGTGGAAAATACCTTAGCGCTTTTCCTGAGAATGATTTCACAACCCTGGAGACCAAATACGGAGGTGTATGGGCTCCATACTACACCTATCATAAAATCATGCAGGGCCTGCTCGATGTTTACACCCTCACCGGAAATCAAAAAGCATACCAGATAGTTTTGAAGATGGCTGATTATGTAAAGCAACGAATGGATAAACTGTCGCCCGAAGTAATAGAAAAAATACTCTATACTGCTGATGCCAATCCTTCCAACGAACCCGGAGGCATGAACGATGTTCTGCACAATTTATATTCGGTATCCAAAGATCCGGCACATCTGAAACTTGCATCGATTTTCGACAGGAAATGGTTTAGCCAGCCTTTGTATGAAGGGAAAGATATATTGTCCGGTTTACATTCAAATACACATCTGCCCCTGGTAATCGGTTTCGCCAGACGATACGAAAATACCGGAGAGACCTATTACCGCGATGTAACAGCCAGATTCTGGGATATTCTTATTCATCATCATACTTATGTAAATGGTTCAAGCAGCGGCCCCCGTCCGATAGCGACCACCTCCACCTCACGTACGGCAGAGCATTGGGGCGTAGCTGACCATCTCAGTGCAACTCTTACCGACGAGATTGCCGAATCCTGCGTTTCGCATAATACCCAGAAAATAACCTCTAAAATGTTTCAGTGGACAGCCGCTGCTGAATGTGCCGATGTTTATATGAATACCTTTTACAATTCGATAATGGCACTTCAAAACAGCGAAAACGGAACATGCGTTTATCACCTCCCTTTAAGTTCGCCCCAAAGAAAGAAGTTTTTAAAGGAGAACGATTTCCGTTGTTGCAACGGTTCAACCATCGAAGCCTTTACACACCTCAATTCTAATATCTATTTTTATAATAACGACAACTTTTGGGTAAATCTGTATATTCCATCCGAAGTAAAATGGAACGCACGGGGAATAACTATCAGCCAAAACGGAAACTTTCCTGATAATCCAACTGTTCAGTTTGCAGTTACAACAAAAAAACCTTCAAAATTTGCTATAAATTTGTTTGTCCCTTCATGGGCAACCAGACAAACAAAAGTATTTATAAATGGGAAACAGGTTAACATTGATATTGAGCCTCTTTCATACATAACTCTTAACAGGGAATGGAAAAACAACGACAAAATTGAATTAACCTTCGATTACAGATTTAATTTAAAAACCATGCCAGACAATCATAATGTACTGGCATTATACTACGGCCCTGTACTTTTAGCTTTTGAAACCAATAAAGAATTAATACTAAAAGGAAACCCCACTGACATCCTGGAATCAATTTCCAAACAAGGAAGTGACATGGTTTTTACTCTTAAAAACAATGGCTCGGAATATAAACTTCTGCCTTTTTACGAAATAAACAACTCCAGTTATGGGGTATATGCTACTATAAGAAATGAGTATTGATAAAGATAAATCATTATAGTGTTGCTTGTTTTTCAAATACCTGAAAAAGCTGACTAAGGTTCCCCTTTCCCAATGTGTACTTACAGACAGGAGTCTGTTCCGCTCAGACCATAAAGCAGGTTCCTGAATAAATACATCATGAAATCAAGTTCTTAACAGTTACATGAATTGTGACGAAATACACAACTATCGGATGTACAAAGTGCTTCATTCTGACCGATACCACCACTCAGTAAAATGAAAATTATTGTAGTTTTGCTTTACGTTAACAATTTATAAAATAATAATTTATTGGTATGACAATAGAAGATTTAGGATATAATGACAAACTTGAAGAATTCCGGAATGAGAACAACCTGAATAGCTTTGATATTGGAAGAGTTATTGCAGAACATAAAGAACGATACATTATCAGGACACCCGCAGAGGAATTTGAGGCAGAGATTACCGGGAATATGCGTTTTACCGCAAAAAGCCGTGAAGATTTTCCTGCAGTAGGTGATTGGGTAGCTCTGACAACTTACGAATCCGGCTTTGCTATTATTCATAAAATACTTCCGCGATTTTCAGTTATTAAAAGGCAGGCAGTCGGACAATTTGGAGAAATTCAGGTAATTGCCGCAAATATTGATTATGCTTTTTTAGTCCAGGCCGTTGACAGGGATTTTAATATCAATCGACTCGAAAGATATCTGACCATCTGTTATTCAGGTAAAGTTAGCCCGATAATTGTACTCAGTAAGTCTGACCTGATAAATGAGTATCGGATTTCTGAGATATTGCAGAATATAAAAACACGGATTAAAAATGTCCCGGTAATTGCAGTAAGCAACGAAACTAAGGCTGGATATAATACCATAAAAGCAATTTTTGAAAAGGGGAAAACGTACTGCATGCTAGGTTCTTCAGGTGTCGGAAAGTCAACACTCTTAAACAATCTGTCTGGTAAATCATTAATGCGAACTGATACATTAAGCCTGAGCACAAATAAGGGGAGACATGTTACAAGTCACAGGGAATTAGTTATTCTTGATAATGGGGGAATTTTGGTTGATAACCCCGGAATGAGAGAAGTTGGAATAGCCGATTCAACAAGTGGACTGGAAGTCACTTTTGACATGATTATGAGGCTTGCTCAAAATTGTAAATTCAAAGACTGTACTCACACAAATGAGATTGGTTGTAATGTTGTTAATGCTGTGGAAAAGAAAGAAATAGACAAAGCTTCCTATGAGAATTATCTGAAAATGGAAAAGGAGAAAGTGCATTTTGAATCAACTATTGCAGAGAGACGGAAAAAAGACAAAGATTTCGGAAAAATACTAAAGAACTACAAAAAAGATATGAATAAAAATAAGTACTAAACGCAATATTCTAAATAACAAAAAAAGGTAAGTTCAATTCATGACGATTTTAAAATTAATAATAAGTGTTAATACTAAACTTATTTCCGTAAAGAAAAACTTTTAGTCATCTTCCGGGACTTACTCTTTTTTACATCAATAAATAACCTGATGAATTCCATTAAACAAATTACAAATGAAAAATGATTATACCCCTCATGAATGGGAATCTGTAAATTGTCCTTTTTGTAATTCAGCTAAAAGCAAATTATATGAAAAGTATGGCCCGAAATTGCAATACACATATGTAAAATGCTTAGACTGTAAACTAATCTATCAAAATCCGAGGCCAAAATACGACGAAATATTTTTGAGAGATGCTTATGAAGAATATGAAGGCTATATCCCTGATCATGTGTTTACTGAAAAATCTTTAAATAGCTGGAATAAAGAACTAAAGGAAATCCTGAGGTTTGATAAGAACAGAACCGGAATTCTCGATATTGGTTCTTGTATGGGGGATTTTTTAAAAGTTTCACAAAAGTATTATAGTAATTGTGTCGGTGTTGATGTAGCTGAAAATATGGCCAGGTATGTTGAATCGCAATTAAAACTGCATGTTTATATAGGTTCGTATCTTGATATCGATTTTAATGAAAAATTTTCCTGTGTTCATATGAGCCACGTAATAGAACATATTCCTAATCCAAAAGAATGGATAGTCAAAACAAAAAAGATACTTGAGGACCATGGTATTTTGGCTCTGAGTGTCCCAAATATGTATTCTTTGCCCAGAAGATTCCATTTATTTCTTAAAAGGACCGGATTAAAAAAGGGTAAATGGAAAGATAGTTCCAGAACGCCGGATCATTTATTTGAGCCTACAATTCCAAGCTTACTCCGGTTTATTTCTGATAATGGTTATAAAGTGCTTGAATATTATACTTATAGCAGGAGAGATATGGATGCTTCTACTTTTTTTGGCAGGATATATAACAGAAAACTTAAACTGGGAAGCAATCTTCGATTATTTTTAACCCTGGAAAAGTAAACACACATTTTCCCGTAATCTTTATAATCCCTGAGGATACATTCAAAAATTCCTGACAATAAAATGAAATCGGGAATTGAAACTACAGAGCCATACAAGGATAATTGCAGGACTCGGATTTACCTGTTTATCACCGTGTTAAGATAACCGCTCATGTTAGTACTTATTTGGATTTACTTGTTAAGTGCCAGAATCCGCATAATGTACATTTATAGGCGCGGATCTCTTTTATACTTCGGTTCTCTTTAATATAACTGACCATATCCAGAGCCTCTTCCTGTGTGTAATAAGTTTTCTTCCTGCACACAGGCTCTATCGGATCTACCTTTTTTATATTTGAAAGTTTGTAAGCCATTTCAGAATTGAACTTCGAACAACTCTCTCATTTCCTGAGAAAATTTTACTACTCATTTATTAATTTACTGACCCTCAAAATTACTAAAAATGTCATGGATTAAATTAAGAACCGTATTCATGAACAGGAAGCCGTATCAAAACCTGATCTTTGGCTGATCATCAGAGATATAGAGCCGAATATGTTTCGGACATGATGTTCCTTTAATCCAGGGTTAACTAATAACTGTGCAGGAAAGGATGGCAGGGAAATTCAGGTTATTCCATCACATTTCAAATATTATTACATTTGATAATATTTCCTGGTATACTGAAAATGCAGAAGGCAAAACTCATTACGTAGGAACAAAGGAACTCAATGTCTGGGGACTGTATGACAATGAACAGACGACACAGTTACCCGGTCTTTAATATTGATGACCCTGGACGTCGTCTTGCCAGGTCATTACATTGATTAAGAAAATTGTAAATTGAAAATATGGTAAACAGAGAGAAAATTGAATCCATTTTAAGAAATCAGGAATTATCTGATTATAAATGGATAAATCCAAAAGAAATTGTTGTCTCCCATTGGGTCAGGGTAAAATGTACTTTTGGATGCGGTGATTACGGATCCGGCACCTGCCCTCCCAACACTCCATCGGTAAATGATTGTGCCAGCTTCTTCAAAGAATATGATAGTGCATTGATTATCAGGCTTAACAAATTTGCCGATAAAAATTCCTATCCATCCGACTGGTCAAAAGAGATGACAGATAAGTTACTGGGTATTGAACGGGAAATATTCCTGTACGGATATCAGAAAACCTTTTTACTCAATCAGACATGTTGTTCATTGTGCAAGGAGTGTTCAGGAAACCGGTTAGATTGTAAGGAAAAAGCTAAATCAAGGCCAAGTCCCGAAAGTTTCGCTGTTGATGTTTATAAAACAGTCAGGACTGCAGGATTCGACATAAATGTCCTGGCAGATAATCCGGCAGTGATGACCAGGATCGCTATCCTGTTAATAGAATAAAATTGCGTATTTATGTAATCAGGATTATAAATGCTAAAGAATCAAATTATTACCCTGACAATTTGTAACTTTGGAATTGCAGATATTAGCCATTAAAAAACTGATCATGAATACAGCACTTTGGATAGTTCAGGGATTACTTTCGGCTATGTTCACAACAGCCGGTATAATGAAATTATCTCAGTCAAGGGAAAAATTATCCGGTCAGCTCCCATGGGTAAAGGATTTTTCTACCGGCACTGTTCGTTTTATCGGATTCGCAGAGTTACTTGGCGCTATTGGATTAATAGTGCCCCGGATCACCGGTATTGCTCCGATTCTTACTCCTGTTTCGGCTATTGGAATCTGCATAATTATGGTATTGGCAACAAATATTGTTCATCTGAAGAAGCATGAATATAAAGAGATTGCTCTTAATGTATCAATATTTTTGCTGGCAGCTTTTGTTGTTTATGGCAGGTTTTAGCATATATAATGAATATGAGAGCAATCATAAATACCGTGTATGGACCTCCTGAGGTTGTCAAATTAATGGAGGTTGAGAAACCGGTACCAGGAGGCAACGAGGTACTGGTAAAAGTTTATGCAGCAACAGTAAACCGTACCGATTGCGGATTTAGAAGTGCAGAGTACTTTATTTCAAGATTTTTCAGCGGTTTATTTCGACCAAAATTTAAAATCCTTGGTAACGAGTTTTCCGGCGAAATTGAAGCAACAGGTAAAAATGTAAGATCCTTTAATAAAGGAGATAAGGTCTTCGGTTTCAGTGGCGCAAGATTTGGATCACATGCCGAGTATATGACTATTGATGAGAATGAAGCCATAACAACAATGCCGGTCAGTTATACGTATGAAGAGGCTGCTCCCATGACAGAAGGCGGGCATTATGCTCTTTGCGATATCAGAGCTGCAAAAATTACACCGGGACAGAATGTAATGATTTATGGTGCATCAGGAGCAATCGGATCAGCCGCGGTACAGCTGGTAAAATTCTTTGGCGCTTCGGTTACAGCGGTATGTAATACTAAAAACGTGGAACTTTTAAAATCGTTGGGTGCTGACCGGGTAATTGATTATATCAATCAGGACTTTACCAAAACTGACCAGAAATTTGACTTTATATTTGATGCAGTAGGTAAAAGTTCATTCGGACAATGCAAACCATTACTTAACAAAAAGGGTATTTACATATCAACTGAGCTGGGAAAGAATTCTGAAAATATATTTTTAGCGCTTTTAACCCCTTTATTCGGAGGCAAAAAAGTTCTATTCCCAATTCCCACCATAAGTAAAAAGGATGTTGTATTCTTGAAAGAACTGGCGGAAAAAGGGAAGTTTAAACCTGTTATTGACAGGCAGTACCCTCTGGAGCAAATTGTTGAGGCTTATAAATATGTGGAAACAGGACAAAAATCAGGAAATGTAATAATAACCCTGACCAAATGACGTGTAAATGACGTGTAAAGTACCCCCTGATTATTTTTAGCATAAGTTTTTCAATTGTAATATTGACAAAACTTTAAATGCACCACCATGAAAAGATTCACAATAATATCTACCTTAAAAATAGGAGGGCGAATTATGCTGATCATGTTTTCAATCTTTTGCTGTTGCATATTAATTCTTGTATCATTATTGATTATATACAGTCCGGGCAAAGTCAGACCTTTCCTGGATGAAAGCGGAAACCCTCTTTCCGGAAGCATTTCAGAAAAAATATTTGTCAAAATAAACGGGATCGGGCAGGGCATGTTTATTAAAAGCAAAAATGCATCTAATCCTGTTCTGCTTTATCTCCATGGGGGATTGCCTGATTATTTTCTTTCGCAAAAATACCCTACAGGTCTGGAAGAGTATTTTACTATGGTATGGTGGGAACAGCGGGGTTCAGGACTCTCATTCAGCTCAGGTGTTCCGGAAAGGTCAATGACTTTGGAGCAAATGATATCTGACACAAGGGAGGTAACAAATTACCTGCGAAAGCGGTTCGGACAGGAAAAGATTTACCTGATGGGACATTCAGGAGGAACCTTTATTGGCATCCAGGCAGCTGCACAATCACCGGAGTTGTTTTATGCCTATATTGGTGTGTCTCAGATGTCAGATCAGCTCAAATCAGAGTTGAAAGCCTGGGAGTATATGCTAAATCAGTTCAGTGAGAATGGGAACACCAGTATGGTAAAAAAACTTGAATCAGCCCCGGTCACATTAACAGGAGGTACACCCGATGCTTACCGTGCATTGCGTGACCCTGCAATGCACTCACTTGGCATTGGTACAACTCATGACATGAAGTCGGTGATTACAGGCATCTTTTTACAATCCCTGAAATGTCGTGATTACTCCCTTACTGAAAAGATCAAAATGTGGCGAGGGAAATCCAGGTCAGGCATCAGCATCCTATGGTCAAAAATGATTACCACCGACCTTTCCAAAGAGGTGCCGGAACTTAAGATTCCCGTCTATTTCCTTGAAGGGATATACGACTATACCTGCTCCTACTCCGTGGCAAAATCCTATTTTGAGAAATTAAAGGCACCTGTAAAAGGATTTTACACCTTTTACAATTCGGCTCACAGCCCCATATTTGAAGAACCTGAAAAAATGAAGCACATTTTAAGAGAGGATGTATTGAAGGGGTCGAATAATCTGGCCGACAGAAACAATACTAATTAATTACACAGCTGAACACCGAGGACGTCCACTCACCCGGGACAATCAACATAAGTTTATCAGCTGAGCCTGGAAGCTCTCTGAACATGTATTGTCACTAATTGATGGTAATATATCAATTTGTGCCTTCTATATAGGCGAATACTGCTAAAAAATGGCCAAATATAAGAATCCTACAGGGCTTTATTTAAAAAATAGCATATGCCTTTCCATTGAAATTTCAGTTACAGATGTTTCCCTTTTTAAGATTAGGGAAACAACCTTTATATTTGCCGGCAGATAAATACCCGCCCAATGATAACTACAAAAGGACAAATAATTGACATTAACGGAAAGACAGAGTGGATTCTCTTCCACAGATTATCAAAAAAAATCAATCCTGTTGACTTTTTATCTCTGACTGACAGCATTATACAATTTCCTAATTTTCTCTTTACCATATCCTATCTTATCCTGATTTTCACAAAATTTGATTTACAGGTAAAGTTCATAGCCCCCGCAAGTCTTTACTTTCTTGGACAAATCATAATAAATCTTCGTTTGGGTACAATTTTTTTAAACTTCTAAATTTCCCCTTATTGATATTTCAGAAATTCAATCTTTTTATAATGATTGGCGTATTTGTAGCCGGATTTTTCTTTCTGGACTGGTGGGCACTTATTGTTATTCCTTCATATCTGCTGGTAGCTTTTGTTTCAGTTTTAATCCTGACTTCAAATGAGAAAAAATTCTACCGTGTCCATTGGAATAAAAGTTTAGGACACTATGAGATATTCAGAAACAATGCTTTTCTCCTGGCATATAAATACTACGCAACTGAATATAAATTACCTTACAGTACATCTCCCACGGAAGAGGAAATTAAAAATCAGGACTGGTTAAAGCCATATAACTTTATGCGGATCCATTGGGGAGAAATTGAAGATCATTTTAACAGAAAAGCAAAAATCTACTGGCGCGTTTACCTCCACCTCAACAAATAATGCTTATCCGCCGATACCAATAATAATTGGCACAGCTGACTCAAAGCTGACATTCTGAATCAACAAATAAGGGCCAGAATCATAAGATTAAATTTGAATTATATAACCTGATATTTACGGTTCTCCGGAATCAGTATAATTATTTTACGCTTTCATGTAAAATATATTTACACATCAGAATAGTTGTTTTTTTATTATATTGTATATTAGTCACATACAATTATGGCATGCCTATTGCATCTGATTTTAAATATTATTGAATATATCAGACAATATTTGATGATGTTTAATAAATTTCCGGTTCAAACGATAAACAGGGTTATTCAGAGTACAGGAAGCAGTGCCTGATGATTAAGATAAAAATATTTAATCTGAACAAAAACATCTGACATGTTTAGACATCATCTTAAAGTAATATATAGAAATATATTGTCCGACAAGTTGCAATCGATAATTAACATTGCAGGATTAGCCATTGGTATTTCGTCTTTTCTCCTTATACTGATATACGTTCATCATGAATTAAACTTTGACAAATTTCATAAGAATCGCGAAAATATTTACAAGCTTACATTGGGAAAAAGCTTTAACACCATGGCACCTTTTGCCGTGGCATTAAAAGACAAAGTACCTGAAATTGAAAAAATTGCCAGAATAGATTTTCAAATGGGAGGAGGTAAATCGCCAGTACTTATAGTTAAGAAAGGTAATGAAACAGAGCCATTTCAGGTGAATAATATAATTTATGCTGACAGCACATTTTTTGATATTTTCAGCTTCAGTGTCATACAGGGTGATGCAAAGAGATCCCTAACAGAACCAAACTCCATAATCCTCACTGAAAGTGTTGCATTAAAGTTGTTTGGGAAAGATAATCCTGTTGGAAAAAACGTTGAATTTATCGGTACTGGTGAAAATCCAAGATTAAACTATACCGTAACCTCAATTATAAGGGACCTGCCTGAAAATTCATCTTTGAAGTTTAATGGCATTGTTTCATTTAATACCTTAAAATCGATAAAACCCGGAGGGGTTGATGTCGATGAAGATTATGCAAACTGGACCTACGACACCTATGTTTTAACTAAAGCTTCATACTCTGTTGATCTGCTTACCAGAAAAACAAATGAAGTCTGGCTTGATGATGTTTTGAAAAGGAGTAATATCAAACCTGACAGTGAAGAAGGGAAGGAATATATTGCAGGCTTTATTCCGTTAAAAGAGGTTAACTTTTTCAATAACAATAAACTCAAATTCATATGGTTAATTCTTTCGGTCGGTTTATTCATTATTATTATTGCTATAATTAATTTTATCAATCTCTCAGTTGCAAAAGCTTCCTTGCGCACAAAAGAAATTGGTATAAAGAAAGCCATTGGTTCAGGTAGAATTGATCTTGTAAAACAATTTATCGGGGAAACACTATTATTGACCTTCCTAGCGACTGTTTTATCTGTGATTATTGTTGAATTCCTGATGCCGCTGTTTAATCAGGTAACAGGTATCTCCGGTTCATTAAGATTTATTCTGCATCCAGCAGGGATCGTGATTTTTATATCAGGGATTATTGTTACCGGTATTATAGCAGGAGTTTATCCTGCCCTTTACTTGTCTTCATTTAAACCAGTTGCGATACTTACAAATGAGAATAGCGGCGGGAAACAAAATAAGATTATTGTACAGATCCTCATAATTTTTCAGTTTATTCTCTCCGTCATTTTAATTATCAGCACAATTGTCATCTCCAAACAGGTCAGTTACATGCGGACAGAGAATGTAGGATTTGACAATAAGAATATTATAACTTGTCCGATAACGAAAACCATCAAGAATAAATTTGATTTATTTAAACAAAAACTACTTCAGAATCCGGATATAGTAAATGTAGCTGCATCAAGCGGGAATGGTCTGACCGAAGGATTTCACATAAGCTTCACAAATGAGATCAATGGAAGCGAAAGGACCTTTTATGCCATGGGGGTTGATCCTGATTATATAAAGACTATTGGTCTGAAGATTGAAGCCGGAAGGGACTTTTCCTGGGATCTGGAGACTGACAAATACAAAA
This sequence comes from uncultured Bacteroidales bacterium, assembly GCA_963760915.1. Lineage (GTDB taxonomy): Bacteria > Bacteroidota > Bacteroidia > Bacteroidales > VadinHA17 > LD21. The sequence goes on from CAVXEU010000003.1 coordinate 468,950, forward strand.
CTATTATTTTAAATGAGACAGCAGTCAGAAATTTCGGCATCGATAATCCATTGGGGTTTGAGATGGAATTATTTAATTACAAAACCAGGGTAATAGGTGTGGTAAAGGATTTCCATAATGAATCTTTCCGCAAAAATATCAATTCCCTTGTGCTCTGGTATGTTCCCGGTTACGCATACAATTTAAGTATAAGGATGACCGGTAGAAATTCTCAGGGAACTCTCCGGTTTATTAAAAAACAGTGGGAGGAATATTCTCCTGATATTCCTTTCGAATTTCAGTTTTTAGATCTGAAATACAAAGCTCTTTATGAAGATGAAACAAAATTTAATTTACTGATAGGTTATTTTTCCATAATTGCAATACTCATTGCCTGCCTTGGATTATTCGGACTGGTTTCATTTTCGTCTGAACGCCGTACGAAAGAAATCGGGCTGAGAAAGATAAATGGAGCCAGTATTACTGAAGTGATGATAATGCTTAACAGGGATTTTGTGAAATTAGTGGCAATTGCCTTTGTAATTGCAGTGCCGTTAGCATATTATGCTATGCATAGATGGCTTGGAAACTTCGCCTATAAAACCGGGCTAAGCTGGTGGATATTTGTTCTTGCAGGGATAATTGCCTCAGGAATAGCTTTGCTAACTTTAAGCTGGCAAAGCCGGAGGGTGGCGACAAGGAATCCGGAGGATACATTAAGGTATGAACAGACAACTTTTATAATACTCCCTTTAATAACTATCGCCCGTTCTCTGAAGCGGCAATATCAAACCGTTTTGTCAATGGCTAATTGAATCTATTAAACACTTCACTGCAACATCGGATATTTTCATTTTTCTTCTTACTGCTGACAGGCAGCATCAGGACTGGATCCGGCAAATTCTGAAAACCGGAAACCAGTAAATATTCTGGCCCAGTTTTTGTTTTCAAAAAATAATAGTTTACTGGTAAAACCATATATAACTTTACTATTTTTATCATGTGTTTTCAACTCTGCAGGATTAATTTGAAGTACAATAAAAACTAAAGCCAATGAAATATTCAGTTATTCTACTACTGCTGATTTTCGGATCAACTCTCTATGGCCAGACTGATTCTATCGAAAAAGCTATCATGTATAAAAAAGTAATGTCAAAAGAAATTGGGCAGGCTGAATTTTCCAGACTCGCCCTGAAATGGAACCAGATAATCAGGGATATCAAAAAGTACCCTGAATTACCTTTAGATCCGAATGGCCAGATCCATTATATTTATCTCTATAAATTTCCCGATCTTAATAAAGAAAATCTTTACAACCGGACCCTCGAATGGCTGTCAATTAATTATGGACTAATCCCATCTGATATATACTCTAATACTGAAGACGGGAAAATAATTTTCAGAAACAGTTTAAGTATTAATTACACTAATTCATGTACTTATACTTCTGTAATTTCAATTAAAAATGATAAAATACTAATGGAAATTCTGAATATTTCATATCAGGTATTCTCAGAAGCACACTACTCGGGTGATGCCTGGGTACCTGAAAAAACCCTTAATTACAGTCTGTCTCAGATGTATCCGGTTATATTGAAAGATTCTTCAGAGTGGGCTTCAGATTTATTTATACTCTCCGCAGTGGATGAACTTCTCAATACTGAGAAAAAAAATCTTTACGATTATATCGTGTCGTACAATTACTCAAATGAGTTTTGATTTAATCTGAATATATCCCATATAAAAAACTCTTAGCACATAACGGTTTGTTTTATTAATTCCGGGTGATCAATTATTTCAGAACAATCAGGTAAAGGTCTGTCACCGAAATATTAGAATGGACCCCGCTATTTCTTTTCCTTGCAAATAAGTTCTCTTCTCCTGTTTTCAGCGTTGCAACACCCGAATTTTAATTCTAAATGGTTATTATTTGTTATTTCTAAATAACTGTTTACTAATGAATTAAAAATATATTATTTAATAATTATATTCCGGTGCGATGCACCTTTGTCTTCTATAATAATAATTTATCTACAAATATTATGGTGCTCCGCACCTTCTTTGGCTATTCAATGCAGCTATTCATCTATTGATAGTTGATGCGCTGCACATTCCGGGCTAATATTAAGCGGCAGAGCCGCATAATATTTGTAGAAATGCATTTGAAAGACATTACATAAGGTGCAGAGCACCGCGATATTTAATCCCAACCATGAACGTCATCAAAGAATTCAAAAACATATTCATCTTTAAATTGCACGTTATTCTTCTCCAGGATTTCAAAATACTCTTCACTGAATGGCTTTTTTTTCATGATGCTCTTCCTGAGACAAGATATATTTTGCCACAAGGTCTATTTGGGAATGAGAATGTGTGAAAGCTCCATAACCTTTCTGCCATTCAAACTTAAATTTTGATAACTTTTTTCCTTTAATGAATTTATTAGATGATGTTTTAATTTCTTCAATAATATCTGGTATCAGCTGATTTACATTATAACCTATCAAAATATGAACATGGTCAGGCATTGTTCCTATTGCCAGCATTTTATGCCTATGGTTTTGGACAATTCCTGTGACATACATTTCCAATTCATCTTTCCATTCTCTTTTTATCAGCGCATCGCGATTTTTTACTGAAAAGACCATATGGAAATAACATTGAGTATAAGTGTTTGCCATGGTGTTGTAAATTAAAAATTCAAATAAAATACATCATAAATATATGATGCAACACCCAAATAAAAAAATCATTCCCCATTACTTGAGAGTCTCAGAAGCTTTTTTAAAAAGTGCGTAAAACAGGAGAATGGACCCCGCTATTTCTTTTCCCTGCAAATAAGTTCTCTTCTTAATATTGTAACAGAGCCTTTCTCATGTCATTATATTGCATTTAAAATAATTTGTTTAACCCTGTCGAACCAGTCCATGGACAAAAAATCATTCACTCAAAAACCGGTTATTGTGATAGGTGACAGGATAACGACCTCTTATATATGCGAATAGTGTTTATTATGTTTAGTTTCCAAAGGATTCGCATAATAACATTAATCAATTATCAATGTCTCCGATGCAGCTACCGTCAAATTTATTGATGTTTTATTAATCAGACCCGATACTCATAATCAATTAAATGAGTTCCGTTTCCATTAGCTGGAGAGGAGAAATGCATAACTTTATACTAAAGTAATTTAAAATGATAGAAACTTCATCAATAACAAGGGAGATCCTGACCCTGACGAAGGAATGGGAACCAAGACTCATATCACTTCCTGCAGAAATGATTACTCTTCGGAGGAACAATCAGAACCGGACTATAAAACAAATCCCCGGACATCTTGTGGATTCAACATCGAACAATACTCACAGGGTCATTCATCTTCAATATCAATATGGTCCTTTGATTTTTCCAAACTATGCAACCTTTGGTAATAATGACAGATGGATTGCGATTCAGGATTATCAGAATGAAAACTGGTCAGATCTTATTAATCTGTGGAAATACTCTCTCATTCATTTCTGCCACGTAATTAATAACTTAATGCCGGATAAACTCGGGAATGAATGGATATCCGGGCCGGATAAAAGAGTAACTCTGGAAACAATGATTCTTGATTTCCCAAAACATCTTAAATTGCATTTAAAAGAGATAGATGAACTGATTAATAATAAATTATGATTAACAATGAATCCTACCGTAACATTTGACAAATCCCTGATAGCTCCCTGCGGAATGAACTGCGGGACATGTATTGGCTACCTGAGAGACAAAAACAGATGCAATGGCTGCCGGAACAATTCTGAAAATAATCTTAAAACCATGGTAAATTGCATAATAAAGAATTGCACTCACCTTGAAAAAACAAAAACAAAGTTCTGTTACGAATGTGAAAGATTTCCTTGTAAGAGAATGAAACAGCTGGACAACCGATACACTACAAAATACAGAACAAGTTTTATTGAAAATCTGCTCAGAATAAAAGAAACCGGGCTTACTGATTTCCTGGTGTTTGAGTCTGAAAGAAGAACATGTAAGAATTGTGGCTCAACATTATCTGTACACCGCAGCATTTGCCTGAAATGTAAGATTGACATTAATTAAAATTTCCTTTGATAGTGAGACAGTCTGGATGAACACTATCTTTTTTCCGTCGGTCTAAAACAGAATACAATGAGAATAGCAGATATTTCAAAGGAGAATGAGAATCTGTACTTCTGCTGCTTTGAGGAATGGTCGGATGAAATGAAAGAAGCAGGGGAGTACAAGCAAAGGTGGTATGAACAAATGAAAGACTATGGGGTAAAAGTTAAATTTGCCCTCGACTGGAATAATTCTACAGGCGGGATCACAATGTCGTAATTTCTATTCAAGCACCCTTGTCCCGAAAAGAAATTTTTCATTCCACCAGGGATCGTAAATTGAAGTGATGGTTACTCCATTTGTAGATGAAGTATGGATAAATTTTTTATCACCGGTATAAATACCCGAATGGGTGATGAAGGTATGTGTTTTATATGATCTGATAAAAAAGACCAGGTCGCCTTTTTTAAGCTCATTAATTCCGGATATTATTTTTCCATACCTGGCCTGTTCTTCAGAGTTATGGGGCAGGCGAATGTCGTAAGTAGCAAAAACTGTTACCAGAAGTCCTGAACAATCCATACATTTCATAGTTGTTCCTCCCATGCAATGAGGCACACCAAGATATTTTACGGCAGTTTTGATGATTTCATCAGGGCTGACATTGTGTGTATTGATCACTTTTCCGGTACCAGCCTTCATAAAATCATTTAGCTTTTCTTTTTCAACACTGCTTTTGATATTCTTAAATGATGGTCCGGGATAAAATTGTTTTGTGCATGAAAAGATAAGCAGTTGAAATACTGCAATTAACAGAACAACATATTTACCTGAGTTCGCAAAGAATACTTTCATCATCAGACTTTCTGCTATATAAGCGGATCAAATATGAGGATTATTTTCTTAGCAAAAAAAAATAGCCGGCGATCGGACATCAATATATCCTTTTGTCCTCATTGGTTTATTATTCATCAGTTTGAACAATCAGTAAAATATTGCATATAATTTTCTACGATATTGCCGAAGATCATGATTTGGACATCCAGATGAAAGAACCATCGGAAAATCAAAATAACTGTACCATATATTTAACAAACTAACAAAACTAATACTCTCCCATTCCATTAGTGGAATACTTCTGCTATTTAAAAGAAAAATGAGTATCGGCTATGAATAATAATCAAATTATATAGTGGAGATCCCTCGCTTGCCCCTTCGGCTTAGCTCTGGGCTTCGGCTCGGGATGACAGGACTTTTGGGGGTAACTATTGTGAAGAGAGCGGGCAATGCCCGCTCTTTCCACCATGCCCTTAAACAAATATTCATGTCATTCCAGATATTCAGAAGAAGAAATATTATTGTAAACGTATTTTTTAGTAATATAATTATACTTTTAGTTGTATATTTGATTTATCCGTTTTAACTTTACTAAAAAATTAGTCAACAATGAAAAAACTCACCAGAAAAGAAGAAGTAGCAATGAAGATCCTCTGGAAAGCCCGCAAAGGGTTTATCAGGGACCTGATAGGCCTTCATCCGGAACCAAAACCTCTTTATACCACATTTTCATCGGTTATCCGCGGACTTGAAGAAAAAGGGTATATAGATCATAAGGCTTACGGAAAGAATCATGAGTACTATCCTCTTGTGAAGAAAGAAGAGTACAGGAAAATATTTATGAAAGAAATAGTAAGCGATTACTTCGGTTCATCGTACAAAAATGTTGTTTCATTTTTTGTCGATGAAAAAAAGTTAAACGCCGAAGACCTGAAAAAAATAATTAAGATAATTGAGAAAGGAGAATAAGATGGAGAATTTACTAATATATCTGTTAAAGGTATCAGCAGGAATAACCATTTTTTACCTTAGTTATCTTTTGCTGTTCAGAAAAGACACATTTTATCTGAGAAACAGGATCTTTCTGATCGTTACATTGCTGCTGCCAACAATTCTGGCTGCAATAAAGATACCGGCTATCTCATCCGGTTCAGTTCCTTTGGAACCAATATCATATTCCCTGAATAGTGACATTTTCCGTGATATTGCCATTGAAAATGCTATACCCGGAACTGTCAGTTCTTTCGATTACGCGGCACTGTTCACCCATATTTATTTTATTATAGCCGGTATACTGCTATTAAGAATGCTTATCAGCCTGGTAAGCACTTACAGGATAATTAAAAACGGAACAGTTAAATCCGGCCAATTCCCGAAAATAGTAATTCCCGAAATTTCAGTTCCTCCATTTTCTTTTTTCCCTTATGCCGTTATACCGGAGGGAGTTTATAACAGTGGAGATTATACTGATTTACTCGATCATGAGTTTGCACATATCAGGCAGGGGCATACTTTTGATCTGTTTATGGGAGAACTTTTTATCATATTCCAATGGTTCAATCCGCTTGTCTGGATGGTTAAAAGGTCCATATTGCTAAACCATGAATTTCTTGCAGATCATGTCTCTTTACTCAATAATAAGCGCACGAAAGAATACCAGTACAGGCTCATCAATTTTCAGGCAGGACTAAAACATATTTCATTAGCTCATAATTTTAATAGTTTAATTAAAAACCGGATAATCATGATTAATAAAAAACCAACTCGTAAATATGCCACCCTGAAGAATATAATTATTCTTCCGGTTGCAGCACTGGTAATATATGCATTTGCGACTCCTGAATATAATTCTGTATCTCAGGTTACTGCTTCTCTGACGCCTTTTCAGGCTGAGGGCATAATTCAGCAGGAAGTGAAAGGGATAGTCTTTAATGAGGATGGGGCCCCCCTCGGTGGAGTCAATATTACAAGCACAGGGGCGGTGGGTAATGCCTTTTCTGTTACCACGGCGACTGACGGAAGATTTTCAATTAGCAGCGTGCAGTCAAACGGGTCATTATTATTTTATTGCCGTGGATATAAACGATTGACACTGAAGCCTGATTTTAGTAAAGAAATGATAATAAAAATGGAAAAGGACCCGGAGAATAAAGCTCAAACAGTAGCAATTACTGATGCTCCTCCAACTCAAAGGCCAAGACCTCTTGTTGTAATAGATGGCGTGATTTCAGATAAAAGCCTGAGTGAAGCTATCAAAGATCTTGGTTATGATATGGGAATTTCAAAAATGATAAATGGTAAGGAGGCAACAGATAAATATGGGGAAAAGGCATCTGATGGTGTTTACGAGATAACAACCAGGAAAAAGACTCTGGAAATGGGACTTAAACCGCCCTTCCCAAGGCTGGCCCCCGGAGACTATCCGACATTTCATAACCAGCGGTATTCTGGTTTCTCCGATTGGGTTGTCAGCCATGTTAAATATCCTGCAGAAGCAAGAGAAAAAAAACAGGAAGGATGGGTCACAGTGAATTTTACAGTCGAACTTGATGGGACTATCGACAATGTAAAATCCACAAGTTCCATTGATCCGATTCTCAGCAATGAAGTTATCAGAGTTGTTCAGTCTTCACCAAAATGGGAACCACCAAAGAATCCAGATGTAGATGAGCCGTTCAGCTCTAGTGTCACGCTGCAATTCATGTTACCTGACCAGGTATCGAATGAGCCTCCTTTTGTTGTTGTTGAGAAAATGCCTATGTACCCTGGAGGTGATAAAGAGTTGCTGAATTTTATTAAAAGCAACACCAGGTACCCCGAAGAAGCAAGAGCTGAAAAGATTGAAGGAAAAGTAATTGTGAGATTTATCGTAAATACTGAAGGTAAGGCTCAGGGTATATCAGTTTTAAAAGGAGTCAATCCTCTGCTTGATGCCGAAGCTGTAAGGGTTGTCTCAATGTTATCAGGATTCGAGCCAGGGATGCAGGGAGGCAAAGCGGTTAATGTCTGGTATATGGTACCTGTTAATTTTAGTCTTGCTGCACAGGAACCTGCCAAATAAAATTAAAAGGTATGTAAATACCCGTTTTCATACATGTGTTAAGTGGATTGTTTTTTTCAGGTGTGGATAATAGTCCGCACCTGAATTTTTAGCCCCTAACCTGTTCTGATTATCGGACTTCAGGATTGTACCAATAATAGTCCTCCCTGTGATTAAATTGGACAAAGAAATTTGTTCCGTTTATTTATTAATCTGATACCGGAGGGTTAAATTATTCAACTGAAGATTCAGAACTTTTATTAAACATTAATTGTTATTATCTATAATTTATCTGAGTCCAGTACCCATTTTCTTTTTGACGCTTTTTAACATAATTAATTCATCGGATCTTAACATTTCCCCAAAAATCGATAAAGCAAATCAGTTATGACAATGAGCGGACCAAAATTCAACAACATAAATGAGTATATAGCGGGTTTTCCTAGAGATACTCAAAAAATTCTTGAACAACTGCGCACCATAATAAGGGAATCTGCACCACATGCAGAAGAGGTAATCAGCTACCGGATGCCTGCATTCAAACAAAATGAGGTCCTGGTATATTTTGCCGGATATAAAAATCACATCGGATTTTATCCTACATCATCAGGCATTAAAGCATTTCAGAGCGAACTCTCAGAGTATAAATATTCAAAGGGGGCAGTGCAGTTTCCGATTGATAAGCAACTTCCGGCCGGTCTGATATCTGAAATTGTTAAATTCAGAGTTTTGGAAACGCTTGAAAAAGAAAATAATAAAATAACAAAGAAATGACAAATAAAATTACACCATGTTTATGGTTTGACAGTGGAGCAGAAGCTGCTGCAACTTTCTACGTATCCGTTTTTAAAAATTCAAAAATTGAACAAATAAGCCGATATGGAAAAGAGGGCTTTGAATTTCATGGCCAACCGGAAGGTACTGTTATGACCGTTACCTTTACACTAAACGGACAGGAATTTACTGCATTAAACGGAGGGCCTCTGTTCAAATTCAGTGAGGCGATATCATTTGAGGTTTTTTGTGATACACAGGAAGAAATAGACCATTACTGGAACATGCTTACAGAAGAAGGAAGTGAAGGCCAGTGTGGATGGCTTAAAGACAAATATGGTCTCTCCTGGCAGATTGTCCCGGCAATATTATCTGATCTAATGAAAGACCCTTCAAGGGCAGCCAGGGTTACAAAAGCTTTTCTCCAGATGAAAAAATTGGATATAAAGACATTGGAACAGGCTTAACCAATGTATCAAAACAACAGGAAAGTAAAACAAAAGACTGCAAAGGTTGTTTCTGCGAATGCCTGTTGTTGATAAGCCAGACAAACAGCCAGGTCTTATCAGGTGTTAACTATAAACTGTTTCCTGCACTTATTTTATAACTTTTAATCTCTCTCCCTTTCCGGCTGATTCCTGAAATTTGTTTTGCTGGAACAGGATAAATTGTAACTAGTGAATTGCAGGTATTCATAAGAATGTAAAATTCTCACATGGAAAAAGTATATGTAAATTATGTAATGTTTTTTAAAAATTATGTAATGTTTTTAATGCTGCAGTGGATTTATTTTGAGCTACGAAAAAACTTACCAGGTCAGGATAAATAGTGAACAATAAATTTTGGATTGAATAATATACAATGCAATTAAATGAATAGGGAAAAAAATAATGAAGCCACAAATCTGCAACATAGTGCAGATGTTTTAATAACATGCAGGCCTGCAAAAACACCTTCTGTTCCTAAAGATGATCAGTGGAATCTCATGTACCAGCTAAGAGAATCCCAGTTAGAGCTGAAACTGCAGAACCATAAACTCAATCTGGCATTATCCAAAATAGCGGATGCTGTCAGATTATTTGATACTGCACCAGCGGGTATTTTTACGCTTTCAAGAGAAGGAGAGATTATCAATTTGAACATTTGCGGTTCTAAAATGCTGAACAAAAAAAGGGAGAATTTAATTAAGAGCAGATTTGGTTTTTTTGTTTCTGATGACAGTAAACGAACCTTTAATAAGTTTATCGAAAAAATATTGACCAATAAGACCAGCGAAACATGTCAGTTAACACTATCACCTGATAACAACATATTTATGTATGTTCAACTTATCGGCGTTGCTTCCGAAAATGCAGAACAATGTCTGGTGACCATGGCTGATATCACCGGGCTGAATCAGGCGAAACTTAAACTTGCCCTGCAAATTGAGGAGAAAGAAAAACTGGCTGCAATGTTGGCCGATGCCAATAAAGAAAAAACAAAGCAGTTAGAAGCACTATTCATTGCCAACAAAGAGAAAGAAATGCGGGTCGCAAAATTGGCCAAAGCCAACAAAGAGAAATCAAAACGAATAGCAGATTTAGTCATTGCCAATAAGGAGAAAGCCAGACTGGCAGGCGAGTTAATTATTGCAAATAAAGAGAAAGCTAAGCAGATAGCAGAACTGGCCAAAGCCAACAATGAAAAGGAAAGCCTGGCACAAGAGTTATTGAATACTAACAAAGAAAAAGTAAAGAGAGCAGCAGAATTTATTATTGCCAACGAAGAGAAAGCAGAGCGGGCAGCACGATTGTTCATTGCCACCTGTCTTTGTGAATCCCATTGTTGATAAACTATTCAGAAGTCACCTGATTTGGCAAATGAGATTTTTCATCCGACACTGATCATTCAGCCTTTAATTATTAGCATCATTTCAGCTCTGATAATATCAGACCCGTTTAAATTCATGTTTCACGATAATAAGGAATCGAACTGCTTCAACAGAGCCAGAACTTTTTGAATGAAGATAGCAGGCCAGCCTGTCATTAACTGATTTATACCAATATAGCGGGATCAAAATACAAAAAGTTCATTATTTTTGAGTTATGAATACCACTACTCATGTTGATGCTTTATCGCTGTTTATATTTATTGGCGTTTTTCAAGGCCTCGTCCTTTCATTTTTCTTAATCACCAAGCCTTCATCAAATATTCAGGCTAACAGGATGCAGGGCTTATTGCTTCTGTCAATTACACTGTGCATCCTTGAACAGCTTCTGAATCTTACCGGATATATTGTTAAAGTTCTGGTCATAACTAATATTACCGAACCCCTGAATCTGGTGATTGGCCCATTACTGTATATCTTCGTCAAAAGAAGTATTGAACAGTCGTACTCAAAAAAAGAGTGGATCCATTTTATCCTGTTCTTTCTTTACGTTATATATATATGTTTCGATATGATTCAGACTAATGACTTCAAGTATAATTCATATGTAAACAGCTTCCATCCCGACTGGCCTCTGTTAAAGACAACTTCAACCATATCGAATGATCCGCTGGATATAAAAAAGTACCTTAACCTGCTGACAGCAGTACAGATAATTTTCTATATATCACTTTCATTTGGAAAGCTGGTCAGGAGAGCCGGCCAGCTGGAAGAATCTATCTTCCGCACGGATGATGATGTATTGAAGTCGTTAAGAAATATGGTTTTTCATATCTCCCTGATCGTATTTATTTTTATTATTGTTAAATCCTTATATCAGGGGGATACAGGTGATTATTTTATTGGCATGTATGTTTCGGTATTTACCTTGTTAACCTCTTACAGGGTAATGAATGACTCTTCCTATTTTGACCGTTCAGCCTCCTTCATGGATCTTTCAATTGGAAAATACCGGAAATCTTCATTAAATGAACAGGATAAAATAAAAATTCTTGACAGAATTATCCAGGAGCTTGATGAGAAAGAATATTATTCTGATAACCTTGCCTCCTTGTCCGAGCTTGCAAGGAATGTCGGAAAAAGTCCTCATCATGTCTCTCAGGTAATTAACGAAAAACTCAACAAAAGTTTTTTTGAATTACTGGCATCTTACCGGGTCGAAAAGGCAAAAGTAATCCTGACTGAAGATAAAGGGAACAAACTGACTATCGAGGAGATCTCGGAAATGGTCGGATACAATTCCAAAACTTCCTTTAATAATGCTTTTAAAAAACTCACCGGGAAAACTCCTTCAGAGTTCCGTAAATCAATAATTTCCTGACGATATATTATTCTCATCTATTATTGTCGGAATATTAGATTATTATATCTGAATATCTTGGGATAACTTTCCTCATTATAATTAAATCCCATGTCCTATGCTGATGAAATAATGTCTGCAGTAACTCTGGCTAAAATCAATGACACGGACAAAGAATAATTCCCATAAAATATTTTCGGACTTATATCCACATTTGACCCTACCGATTGTTCTTATAGAGTATAAAAAAATGTCTAACACTTAAAATCACATCGCAATGGACGAATTTCTTTTAATAATGAGGCATGAAGACGGGAATAAAGTTGCCTCCCCGGAACAGATACAGAGCTGGATGAAACAAACAATGGACTGGATTGACACCATAGCAGTTCAAAACAAATTTATAGGAGGAACCGGGCTGTCTTTCGAAGATGCCAGGGTTGTAAGACCAAACGACATTGTAACCAACGGACCCTTCGGGGATATTAAGGAAACCATAGGCGGATTTATTACAGTAAAAGCAGATTCCGTAGAGGAAGCAATTGAATTTGCCAAAGGTTGTCCGGTTTTGCAGGGAGAGGGTAATAGTATGGAGGTCCGAAAAATTGTCAAAGGTGACGCGGTTCATTGAAAAATGAATAATAGTATTCAAATATTTTACTAAATTTGGAATAGCTCATCTTATTAATTTAATAATTCAGATAATGAATCCGGCTAAATTTATCCGTCTCTGTCTTATAGTTATTATAGGATTTATAACCTCTCCGGAGGGTATAGGGCAAGTCAATACCACCCGTATCGACCTGAATTCTATGGCTGATAATAACAATCTTGATGTTTTTAACAGGAAGGTATTCTCATTTTCAGAAAATGATAAAAAAGGGATTCGCTTTTCCAAAAGTCAGGATGACGGAATAGCCTGGTTAAAAGGCGTTGAATTTTCCGACGGCATTATTGAAATCGATATCAGGGGTAAAGATGTTTTACAGCAAAGTTTTGTTGGCGTTGCATTTCACGGAATCGACAACACAACTCTTGATGCAATATATTTCAGGCCCTTTAACTTTCAGTCAACCGATCCTGTAAGGAAAATTCACGCAGTTCAATATGTCTCACACCCTGATTATACATGGAATATTCTCAGAGAAAAAGACAACGGCAAATATGAGAAAGCAGTCACTCCTGCTCCAAACGGAAATGAATGGTTTCATGTAACAATAATTGTAAAATATCCTCAGGTTTCAGTTTATGTAAATAAGAATTCAGAGCCAAGTTTAAGGATTCAACAACTGAATGAGCGGAAAACCGGCAAAATCGGATTATGGGTAGGTAACAATTCAGATGGGGATTTTGCTAACCTTGTTATCTCAAACCAGGATTAAGAAATACCCGCTTTTCACTTCCTTTACAATAATCCTGACCCAACACTCACTACTTCGATATAAAGGTTTACTTGTGCTATGATTCACTGATCTGAGCAGTTATATCAGTTATTTCAGAATTGACTGTATAACCTTTTCAGAAATTCAAGGTTCTTCATCTGGTATCTGCGAATTTTACTAACGGCATAGAAAGAAACAAATAATCCGACAATGAATCCGGCAATGAGACCGTATATGGATTCTTTGTTTTTAATGACCTCAAGAAATGGTTTATATTCATAATAAACATGAATTGAAAGATTAATCATCACGAGGAGTACCGGAATAATCAGAATATAAATTCTGCTGTATTTGCCTGACATCCATTTTGAGATCATTCTGATCCTTTGTTCAAGCCACTCTTTTACTGATAAATTTAATTTATTAGTATGCAGTCTGTTCCACGACAATAAAGAAACAATTAAAGATACTGCTGTTATTAAGCACAGTATAGAATTGTTTACCATGTATATAATATCATCAGTACGGTTCAGGGCTGTAATAATCAGAAAAATTATCAACCCGATACACACAAAAATGTCTATACCGAAAATAAAAAGGAATTTGTTGATCGTTTTCCTGGTCCTGACAACAAGTAATTGTTCCAGTTCTTCAGTTGTTTTCATGTTAATTTCAGAATCAATATTTTTCCAGACATTTTGCAATTCATTTGTTTCCATGATTCAGATGTTTTAAATTTTGTTTCAGTAATTCCTTTGCTCTGCTAATTCGCACTCCGACATTGGATTTTGATATGCCAATGATTTCAGATATTTCGTCATAACTCTTTTCTTCAAGATATAAAAGCACGATCGGTCTGTCTATTTCATTAAGATTATAAATTGCCTTTAATAAGATCTGACTTGTTTCGTTAGATGATATATCTTCAATAATATCAGTACTGTCAATAGTATCGGGAAGATTTTCACGGTACTCTATATGTAATCCCTTTTTGATTTTTGTAATTGAAGTATTAATTGAAACAGCATATATCCATGAACCTATACTGCTTTTTTTCTGTAATCCGGGGAATGATTTCCATAACTGGTAAATGATTTCCTGAAAATTATCTTCCCGGTCCGATTTATTACGGAAATATATCAGGTTGACTTTGTGCAGAATGCCCTGGTAATTTGACAAGATTTCCAGGAATTCATCTTTCATTGATTTCATCACTGAATTGTTTCTCATAAAGTCTTCTTTTGATCGAATTTATTACAAAAAAAATGAAAAATAAATAAAATAAAAGATTAACTGACTGTATATTTGAGAGATAATAAATACATAACTGACATTATCAGGTCAGCAGAGTTTACCGGACCAAATTGTCAACAGAATGAAACATGCAAATTTTGAAGGAGAAACCTTTAAGAACATAGATTTTACTCACAAACCGCTCATCAAAGGAGAATATGACAGCTGCACCTTTGTCAGCTGTGACTTTTCAAATTCGGACCTTTCCGATATAATTTTTATTGAATGTGCTTTTGATGTATGTAATTTAAGTATGGTTAACCTTATCCAAACGGCGTTACGTGATATTAAGTTTATAAACTGTAAAATGCTGGGACTGCGTTTTGATAATTGCAATAAGATTGGCCTTACAGTCACTTTTGAAAATTGTAATCTCAGTCATTCTTCCTTCAGTGGAATGGTACTTAAAAAGACAACATTTAAAAACCTGAACCTTTATGAAGCCGACTTTACGGGATGCGATCTGACCGGGTCGGTTCTTGATAACTGTGACCTGACCAGGGCAACTTTTGAAAGTACTGTTATTGAAAAAGCCGACTTACGTACCGCTTTCAACTATTCAATCGATCCTGAAATAAACAGGATTAAGAAAGCCATGTTTTCATTATCCGGAGTGACGGGACTCCTGGAAAAGTATGATATTGATATCGACCCGGATAATTAAAAAGACAGATGAATTACAGGATAGAAATGTTATCTGAAAAAAAGCTGGCAGGCATACGAATGAAAATGACATTTTCCAGCAACAAAACCGGTGTACTCTGGAAGAATTTTATGCAACGACGCAAAGAGATTACAAATAATCTGACTTCCGATCTGTTTTCAATTCAGATTTATGACCAATCGTTTGATTTTGTTACCTTTAACCCTGAAGCTGTGTTTGAGAAATGGGCTGCTGTTGAGGTTGCGGACTTTACTTCAATCCCTGCTGATATGGAAGCATTGACCTTAAAAGGCGGACTTTATGCTGTGTTTATTCATAGGGGGGAAGCAAGTAAGGGAACTGAGACATTCAGCTACATTTTCAGCACCTGGCTCCCTGATTCACCATACCTGCTTGATCCCCGGCCTCATTTTGAAATACTAGGGGAAAGATATAAAAATGATAGCCCTGATTCAGAAGAAGAGGTATGGATCCCTATTAAAAAAAAGCTGTAAAAAAACAGATTGTGTACATTATCATTGAATTATGCATTAGGTCATTACCGGTAATAAAAATCTGAATAAAATGAAAATCCAGACTCTCGAAATCAAAACGGCACTTCAGATTCTTAAACCTGCAAATAAGGTATATGAAGCAATCATTGATCCGGTTGTCAAATTATTTCATTTCAAAAAGCAGTGGGAGATTGGAAACAGGCCCTTGTAAATGATCCTCTCTTCTTGAAAAAGGCATGCGAAGAAGAAGCATATCTGGAATATTTATCAGCCCTTCTCTTCTTTATCAGACTGTATATCTTTGCTTTACATATATATCCAAACGTTCGGATTCCGGCTATTTTCCCGGTGATATCAATCAGTGAAGGATTGATCAAATCTTTTCAATTCAAATAAAGTCTTTAATCGAAATTTCCAGTAAAAAGCAAATCTGGTATCCTTTTTACTCAAAATAATAAGTTGCTTATTTTGTCGTACTTATATAGTTGAATTCATACTTGCCTATCGGGATGTACATCGTCCTTATAGGCATGTTCTTTAGTGTTTGTTGTCTGATATTAAGTTTGATCCGTAAACCAAAATTTAATATCATGACTACAAAAGTGGCTAATTCAAAAGGATCATTCCTCAACTTACATCAGGATCTTATTGACGGTTGTAAAAAAGGAGACCAGAAGGCACAGTTTCAGATCTATAAATTGTATTATAAAGCAATGTATAACATAAGTCTGAGGATTGTAAACAACACTTTGGAGGCAGAAGATATCATGCAGGAATCTTTCCTGTCAGCCTTTGAGAATATCGGTAGCTACTCGGAAGCAGTAAGCTTTGGAGCCTGGCTTAAGAAAATAACACAAAACCGCTCACTGGATCTTCTGAGAAAAAAGAGCAAAATGATCTTCGAAGATATTGAGATCCACCAGGAGATAGAAGAATATTGCTTTGACAGTCAGAGTATGAATGAAGAATCAGATTTAAAAATAAATAAAATAAAGGAATTGATAAAACGACTCCCTGAAAAATGCAGGAATATATTATCACTACATCTGTTTGAAGGTTATGACCATGAAGAGATCAGTGAAATATTGTCAATATCAAGCAGCACCTCGCGATCACAATTTTCAAGGGCAAGACGGAGACTTATCGCGGAAGTAAATAAAAAGTAGGCAATTGAGGAATTAAAGATCTGATGGTAGAAATGTAATCTTTACACTTATTGTCACTGACAGCTACCCACCCGGAATCAACCACTTTTGCTAAGTTTTTGATGCAGCTGCCAATTCATATGGATCGCGACTGACCAT
Organism: uncultured Bacteroidales bacterium; assembly: GCA_963760915.1. Classification (GTDB taxonomy): domain Bacteria; phylum Bacteroidota; class Bacteroidia; order Bacteroidales; family VadinHA17; genus LD21. The sequence continues at coordinate 486,024 of CAVXEU010000003.1, forward strand.
TTCCGCTTCCTTTAAAGTCAGTCGGCATGTTTTACTCTAAAACCTGAATTCACCCAATTTATTAAAGCAGCATGCTTGTTTGCTGACGTGAATATTTTGCGGTTATGCTCCTAATTTCATAATTTAGACAGGTTATTAGTTATCCGATGAAAGAGCCTGAATATTTGCACTTTATTAACAGAAGCGAGTTTCGTAACTGGCTTCAGAAATATCACGATTTAAACACCGGCATATGGATGATATTTTATAAAAAACATACAACCACCCCTACCATAAATTACAGCGACGCACTGGAAGAAGCGTTATGTTTTGGATGGATTGACAGCTTAATTAAAAAAATAGATAATAATAAGTATGCAAGAAAATTCACTCCGAGAACGAATACAAAAAAATGGTCGGAAATAAATAAAAAAAAGGTTATCGGGTTGATCAGGAATGGGAAAATGACTCAGGCCGGGCTCATTAAAATAGATGAGTATTTAAGAACAGGAACAATCAGTCTGCCTTCTGACAAATCAGAACCGCAGGAGATAAAAGAACCTCAGGTGCCCGGTTTCATTACCGAAGCGCTGATAAGCAATGAGCCCGCTTTCAAAAATTTTAATAACCTGGCTCCAACCTATCAGCGACATTTTGTTCTCTGGATAACCAGTGCAAAGAAAGAAGAGACCGTACGAAAACGGTTGCAGGAATCAATCGGCCTGTTAAAGGAAAACAAAAAGCTGGGGTTGAAATAAAATGAACGCTAAATCAGGAAATTTAACCACAGAAACGTTGTTAGCCGGTTAATACTTTATTTGTTATCACATTGATTAATTCTTCGCTGAAATCGTTTAATACGAGTTTTAATCTTACAGTCCATAAACAAAAGTATCCTGAATTTGTTATGCAATTTTAGCCAATAAAGTGGTATATCATGGAAAGATCAGCATTTTGTTTCAGTTCATCCTTTACTCCGTGAAGGTGTACAGTTTTATTAAACATGTTTGCCATTCAGAGTGGCATTTAACAAGTCATCACCTGGTCTGAAAAGTAAAAGTAAATCTGTTAATAACAAAAAGAAATGAAATCAGAAGACAAACCAATTATTATGGTTCAGGCAACTATCAATTTACCGGTTGAGAAAGTATGGAAGTTCTGGACCAATCCTCAGCATATCGTTAAATGGAATAATGCATCTGATGATTGGCACAGTCCACATGCAGAAAATGATCTGCGTCCTGGTGGCAAATTCACAGTCAGGATGGAAGCCAAGGACGGAAGCACCGGTTTTGACTTTGGAGGTGTTTATGATAAAGTGACCCTGAATGAGGAAATCGATTATACTCTTGGCGATGGCAGAAAAGTAAAAATTGCTTTTACCCGTTTGGGTAACAGGTCGGAAATTATTGAGTCTTTTGAAGCAGAAAATACAAATCCGGTTGAAATGCAGCGTAATGGATGGCAATCCATTCTGTACAACTTTAAGAAATATGCAGAGATGACGTCTGAATAAATTCAAATGATCAGGAGAATCCCCTTACAGGGCGGTTATTTACAATTCTGTACTTTTACTGTACTATTGATTCCTGATTCCATCTGTTAAATTGTTATAAAAAAATTTATAATCAATACATTAGTCCATGTTGTAGTATTCCTTAATTACCCGGTGAAAGCAGGCATCTCTTTTATTATATTTGACAACAGCAGAAATCTGCAATTCAGATTTAGATAAAATCTAAATTTACCTTATGTAATAAATTGTGAAGAACGGGGTTTTTATCTTAATTCTTTTTTTATCCGGATTGACAGGCAAAGCTCAATTAATCAGCCAGCCGGTCATTATCGGGTCAAAATTACATACAGGTTTGATTCTGCCTTTTTACGAAGCTCTTGAGTATCTTGTTCAGGATGATATTTACGCTATTGATCTATCAGTAAACTTTCCTTCATATGGGAAGGACTATTGGGAACAGTTATATCGTTACCCCAGGCCTGGAGTTGGATTTTCATGCTGGAGCCTTGGCAATAATGAGGTTCTTGGGAAGGCATATAGCCTGTACAGCTTTATAAATATCCCGTTTTTCGTACGCAGGGAAAAGTTTTCATTCAATTACCAGATTTCATTCGGAGGCGCTTACCTGTCGAAAAAATTTGATGTACACGAAAATCATCTCAACCGGGCAATAGGCTCGCATGCAAATGTCTATATACGGCTTGGAATAGATAGTAAGATAAAGCTTTCCCCACGCAGCGAGCTGGTAATTGAGGCTGGAACAACACATTTCTCCAACGGAAAAACAAGTTCGCCAAATTATGGAATTAATGCAGCAACATTATCACTGGGATATAATTATCTTATTGGCGATTCGCACATACCTTATCAGGAACAGAGTATTCCTGAAATAGGGAAGAGATATGTGCAAACACTCCTATTTTCAGGAGGGTCAAAGGTTTATGATAACCTGTCGGGAGAAAAATATTTCTTCTCATCCGTTTCCTATAATATTGAGCGTATCATTAATCATAAAAGGAAGATTGGACTGGGAACAGATTTTTCTTATGATGGCTCTATTCGTGAAGCACTTGCAAGTGCAGAAGGAGTGCGTGAAAATGACTTTGCCAAACTTATCCGGCTTGGTTTGCATGCATCATATGGCATTCAATATAAACGTATTTTGATGAGGATCCAGATAGGACATTATCTTTATTCAAAATATATTGTGCTTACTCCTGTTTACAGCAGAATATCTGTACAATACCTTATCACAAAGAACCTCCTGGGAAGTATTGGAATTAAATCTCACCTGGGGAAAGCCGATTGCCTTGAGTATGGAATAGGTTATTACTGGTGACAAAAGAAATGATGAACCCTATGAAAATAATTAGCATATATCTTCTCCTGGCGTCATTACTTCTTGCTTCGTGTCAGAAAATATTTTTTAATAAGGATGAAGACCGGCGGGAAATTTTACTGGAAGATTTCAATGCAGTAAAGATCATTGGTATATACAATGTAATTCTTATTCAGGATTCATCAAACCGTCTGATAATTAGTGGTGTAAATAGTCTCAGTTCCATAAGTGCCGATATTCATAATGATACACTTGTTATTGATGATCACAGGAAAATGGATTTTAATACAGCAAAGAATTCCCTTGAAATTCATTTCAGTACCCTGAATTATATGGAAACACGCAATCCGGTTAATGTAACCAATAAAGATACTCTTAAGACTGAGGGGTTTCTTTATGAAGCACTTGGTGAAATTGCAGAAGTAAGGCTTGTAGTGGACTGCAACTCTATATATATTGTAAATTCTGCCAACACACTGGGGAACTTTCATATCAGTGGCAAAGCTGTCAGTTCTGTTTTTTTCAATCGTTACGGCTCAAATGTTTTTGCCGATAGCCTTATATGTACAGATGCAGAAATTGTAGACGATTCTGTTGGAGATGTTCATATAAATGCATCAGATAACATAAAGGCTTATATCTGGGGATCCGGAAATATTTATTTTCACGGCAATCCGGCAATTGAAATCGCAGAGAGAAGAGGTACCGGCAGGCTGATCAGGGTAAACTTTTAACATATAAGCTTAGAAAAGAAACTCATCAAATCTGCCTGATTTATTAAAAACTGTTAACTGCAATTTTAAAACCATGAGTCGCCATAACTTTACCAAAAAGATACCAAACAGTCATAATTCATTCCGACTGGAAAAATGTTAACAGATCAGCTATCAACAACCTGCAGATGACACAACAAGAGATTTCAAATTCACGTATGATCAGCCAGAAAATATCATCAGCCGATTTTACATCTGCTGAACAGATTGTAACCTGGATGGGGGCAATACAGGCCCAGGATTATTCTATGGTAAAATGGGCTATAGGGGTCCGGACTCTGAATTCAACTGACAAAACTATTGAAGAAGCAGTCAATAAAGGCGATATTATCCGTATTCATATCATGCGACCCACCTGGCATTTTGTTTCTGCCAGGGATATCTACTGGCTGCTTGAGCTTACAGCGCCCAGAATAAGATCATCACTGAATTTCAGGCATAAACAACTTGAATTGTCTGACCTGATTATCAGAAAAAGTAACCGAATAATTGAAAAACAACTTTCAGAAAGATCTTTTCTCACCAGAGATGAAATATCCGAGTCCTTTAATGATGCTGATATAAAGACAGATAATAACAGATTATCTCATCTTTTGGTCCTTGCCGAACTTAACGGAATTATTTGCAGCGGACCCGTTAAAGGCAATAAACAGACATATGCTTTGCTACCTGAAAGGGTTCCACATAAAAAAGTACTCACTAAGGAGGAATCACTGGCAGAACTTGCCAGAAGATACTTTACAAGTCGTTGCCCAGCTACACTTCAGGATTTTGTATGGTGGTCAGGTCTTACTTTTAGAGATGCAAGAGACGGATTGGATTCAGTAAAATCAGATTTTATTTCTGAAACAGAAGGCACCCAGCAATACTGGCTTACTGATTCTTATATTGAAACACGGTACGATAAACCATCTGCACACTTACTGCCTGCTTTCGACGAATTCCTTATAAGTTACAAGGACAGAAGTGCTTCCATTTCAATAACTGAAAACAAAAAGGCAATTTCAGATAATGGGATTTTCCGTCCGGTTATTGTTACAGACGGGCAGGTTGCAGGCTTATGGAAACGCACGATTAAGAAGGATAAAGTCCTGGTAGAAGCAGAGTTGTTTATACCACTTAATAAAACCGTAAGGGGTCTTATTGAAAATAAAGCCTTCATCTTTGGGCAATTCTTAAATAAAGAGGTAGTTGTATCGTATAAATCAAAACCGACCTCAGTAAAATAAATAGATCTTTGTCATAAGACTTCAGACCCCGTATGATTAGCCGGGTTTTTGCATAGTATACCAGATTAAATCCAAAGCTTTATGCTCTTTGTGAATATTGCGAACAGACTTATAATGGATTTATAAGTGTATCTGTTACACTTTATATAATCGGATTACTTTCCAGGTTTCTGACTTATATTCAGACTATTTAATATTCTCTCAGCGTACCTAATTTACGTTCTCAAAACCTGCATTTCTGAATTTATTTGTAAATTACAGACCTATCTAATCAGTAACAGATGACTCTGAATTTTACTGTTTCTGCAAAGAAATATTCAATCTGTAAATTTAATGTTGGTTCAGTTTTGCCAGATTTGATTTATTTGTCTGATTTTTATTCAATTACTAAAACAAATGATGAGATTTCAGTAGTTGCTGAGCAGACAGATTTCAGATCAGATGTTATAGTCTGTAGCAATGGCTGGCGGATTTTAAAAATCTCAGGTCCACTCGACTTTTCACACATAGGAATTCTTGCTGAGATCTCTGATATTTTCAGGGAGAGAAAGATTCCTATCTTTGTAATATCAACATACGATACTGATCATATCATGGTTAAGCATGAAGATATAAATTCCGGAATTAATGCGCTCAGAGAAAACGGGCATACTATCTCTATAGAAACTTAACAAATACCAATCTTATGGAAAAATTGAATATTCTCTGGACCACCGATAATAAAGATACTGTAATAAATATGTTAGCTATGTATGCGATTAACTCGGCTGCCAACAACTGGTGGCAGCAGGTTAATGTTATTATCTGGGGAGCCTCGGCAAAATTAGCAGCTTCAGATACCCAGGTACAGAATGAAATAATCGAAATGATCAATAAAGGGGTAAAAATTGAAGCATGTAAAGCCTGTGCTGACAATCTGGGTGTAACAGATAAGCTAATAAAACTCGGTATCAATGTAAGATATATGGGGAAGGCATTGACTGATTACATTAAATCAGGAGAAAATATATTGTCGGTCTGATTACGGCAAATATTTATTGCAAAATGTATGAATCCGGTAAGTATCAGTAAGTCAGATTTGAACACAAAGCAGTACTGAGATGTTATATTTCATGCAGGCCGGTTGCTTTTCAGCACGGATTACCTGTGGTAAAATAAAATTAGTAACCGTTAAAATTTTGTGGTAATGAGCCGCGAAAAAAACTTTAAATCCTTAATTCTGTATACTGTTAATGATAACAGGGAAATCCTTGTCAGGATAATTGTCGGATTGATTTTTTTGTCAGAAGGAATTCAGAAATTTCTGTTTCCCGGACTTTTGGGACCAGGCAGATTTTTAAAAATCGGATTCGGTAATCCCGAATTCTGGGCTTATTTTACTGCTTCATTTGAAATCGTCTGCGGCGCATTAATCCTGATAGGTTTTCTAAGCAGATTAGCTTCCCTTCCACTTCTGATCATAATGGCAACTGCGTTTGTTACAACCAAATGGCCAATTCTGATAGATAAGGGGATCTGGTCAATGGCACACGAATACCGGACCGATTTTGCCATGACCCTGCTTCTTGTATATCTGCTGATTTACGGAAGTGGCAGATGGTCAGTCGATTCAAAGATTAATAAATCTTCATAATTCTGATTTAACTGATCATTCGATAGCCTGCTTAATTTTTTTTTACCATGACCGGAATGTTCAAGGCTGACTATACAGAATCATAAAATAACTGAAGTTAAACATTAATGAAAGGTTAATATTTCTTCGCAATGAATTTTAGAACAAATGATTATGACAGAACTGTGCATGCGAGATATGACATTACCAAAGCTATTTTGAAAGAATTAAAAATGATTGAATAGAAGTAACGGAATGGCTGACAAATAGTAAATTGCGGAATAATTGCTTGCCATTTAGCTCTGATATTTTCTTCTGATACTTAATAAAGGATATTAATCAATAAAAAATTGAACATGGAATTAATGATCGTTTTATCAGGATTTTTATTTGGTACCATATTACAATATGCAAAACTGAATAAATTCAATGTTATAAGCGGGCTGGCAACTCTTGAAAATTTTGCGGTAGCCAAAGCTATTGCAGTTGCAATCGGAGTTGGAGCAATCTTATTGAATATTGAAATCTTATCAGGTTTTGCATCTTACCATGTTAAACCATTAATCCTTGGTGGGATTATCCTGGGGGGATTGATCTTTGGAACGGGTATGGCAATTCTGGGGTATTGTCCGGGAACTCTGGCTATTTCTCTTGGAGAAGGTTCACTGGATGCATTGATTGGTATAATCGGAGGCCTTTTTGCCGGATTGGTTTATACATTGCTATCTCCTTCGTTAAACAGTATATTAGGTCCGGATCTTGGGACAATATCATTAAATTCCTTAACGGGAACGAATTTTATCTTCTATCTGCTTATATTCATCATCGGAGGAATTTTTATCGGTATTTCATTCTGGCTGCATAAGTTTGATAAAATAAAAGACTATAAATGGCTGTATTCAGGAATTGCACTGGCAATCTTAAACGGGATAATATTTCTTACGTCAACCTACAACAGGCCAATCGGAGCTTCGACTTCTTACCCCTATGTAGCTGATCTGCTTTCAGGAACAACCGGCAATGCTTATTTTGCCAAAATTCAGAAACCAGGTCAATGGGAACTGATATTTTTAAGCGGGGCATTTCTTGCCGGACTTATTATTTCACTTATCAGGAAAGATTTTAAAATTACACTGATCCACAGCAATTGGAAAAAATACAAAGGCACATCAGCAATAAAAAGAGCAGTTTGGGCTTTTGTCGGGGGATTCATTTTAATTACGGGAGCCAGAATGGCCGGGGGATGCACAAGCGGACATATACTTTCGGGAGGTATGCAGCTTGCTGTAAGTAGTCTGGTATTTGCTGTCTTTGTATTTACAGGGCTTTTGATTACAGGAAAACTATTTTATAAGAAGAGCTGATAGAACCGGTTGTCTTTTTGGGTGCTCCTTTTAATTGCGGATATTCTTACGGATATGATTTACAATATGAGCAGCATCCCTGCCTACTCCTCCTACAAGACCTGAAGTGAGAGCATATTGGAATAACATACCCACAAAGTAGAGCCCTTCAGCACCAGAAGGAATTCCTCTATGGGTTGCAGGCCATCCGTTTTCGTACGAGATTTTCGTATCGATCCATGAATAATCCGGCCTGAAACCAGTAGCCCAGATGATCGAAGAAACAGGAACCACTCGGCCATCTGTCAGTTTTGGATGTCCGTTTTCAATTCCGGCTACACGGGGAAGACGTTCAACGCCTGCATTTGCAATATCTTTAATGGAAACATTAACAAGTGGGCCACCTCCCCTCACAATACTTTTTCTGGCTTTACGCCCGATCGGAGTATTTATTGAGAGTATGTTGCCGGCAAACCACCAGTAGAGCCTGCCAGCGTAACGAAATACCTGATCTGGAATATGAAATGTGGGTTTCCCGGAAAGCATGGTATGCCTGTTTTTGGAAAGTTCAATAGCTATTTCAACACCGGAAGTTCCTGCTCCAACAACTAGAACATCACCCGGGGGTAATGAATCGGGATTAATATATTGGGAAGAATGAATCTGATAGACCGATTTATTCACATCTTTTGCAAAATCAGGAATTCTTGGCAACTGATTAGTGCCGGTGGCAACAATTACCCGGTCACATTCTATAATTCCCCCGGCAGTGGAAAGAACATATCCGGAAGTTGTACTCGAGAGCCGGTTTATAGTCTCTCCCAGCCTGACGGGTAAGTTATATCTTTGAGCGTACTCCTCAAGATAATCAGCCATCTCGTCTTTTGTTGGAAATGTCCCCCTTGCCTTCGGAAATGGAAATCCAGGTAAACTGTCATATTGCGCCGGTGTGAACAAACAAAGTGAGTTCCATCTTTTTCGCCAGGAATCACCCACCCTCTTTACGGAATCTATAATTATGAAATCTTCATTCGCCTTTAGCAGATAATAACCCGACGTCAGTCCGGCCTGTCCGGCACCTACAATAACTGTTCCCCAGCGCTTTTTTTCATTATTCTTTTCCGAATCCATAGAAGTAAGATTATAAATCAGAAACCAAACTGATTATAGATTTAATAAAATAATTTTGTATATTAATAGTGTTTAATTGAAGCCAATTATAACACCATAATCTGCGTAAATGTTGCTGTACTTGCCACTATATCGTTTATTATTATGCGTTTAACAATTCTCACGGTCAAAGGTTCAAAATAATACATCATGCTGTTTGACAGTTAAATATAGGTCTGATTGAATACAATAAATACAATGCGAGTCCATAAAGAAATTTAAAATGATAGTCAGGACCAGATTAGACAGGGCATTCGGACCATTTGGAAGTTCAACAGGTCTTTTTATATTCATTGGTGGGGCAATAGCGGTATACTATTCATTTATTGGCATCATTTTAGCGATAACAGGCGCTTTCATCGGACTCACCTCCACAAGTACAATTATTGACACCGATAACAAAAGGATTAAATTTTCAAATGATCTGTTTGGTGTAATTTCAACCGGAAAATGGATAGATATTAAGCCGGATATGCTGCTTGGACTAAAAAAAGCGCACCATGGATACCGGTCATATATAAGGGGAACACAGACATATGATATTCATATAAATGACATAAGAATTATTTTGTACAGCCCCGATAAAAAACAGATTATGACAGTAAATAAAGCTACATCACTTGACGCTGCAAAAGCAGAACGTGAAAAAATCAGTAATTTGCTGGGATTAAAAATGATTTGATTTATGTGTTTTAAGACAGACCTGATAATATTACCTGGTTTAAGTTATCTTTAAAAATACTTACCGGAAATGAATACTATGAAAGATTTGCATAAGGAGGAACATCTGAAAAGTTCCGATTTCATCACCGATATAGTTATTGGCATGTCCGACGGGCTTACAGTGCCGTTTGCCCTGGCAGCAGGCCTTAGCGGTGCTGTGAACAGTAATTCTGTTGTTATTACGGCGGGAATTGCAGAGATAGTCGCCGGAAGTATCGCTATGGGACTTGGCGGATACCTTGTAGGCAAAACTGAACAGGATCACTATCAGGCTGAACTTAAGCGGGAGTATGATGAAGTGGAACAAATACCGGAAAAAGAGAAAGATGAGGTCAAACTTGTTTTTGCACAGTATGGTCTCAATGAAAGTACTCAGAATATTATTGCTGACGAGCTGGCAAAAGACAAAACAAACTGGGTTGATTTCATGATGAAATATGAACTTGGCATGGAAAAGCCTGACGTCAACAGGGCACGGAATAGTGCTGCCACTATTGGTATTTCATATATAGTTGGCGGACTTATCCCTCTATCGGGCTATTTTTTTACCCCTACTCCATATGATGGATTGATGATATCCACAATTCTTACCATAATCTGCCTGTTTATTTTTGGCTATTTCAAGAGCAAAGTTACGGGTCAGCCACCTGTTAAAGGAGCTATAAAGGTTACCTTAATCGGTATAGCTGCAGCCTCTGCTGCTTTTCTGGTTGCAAAAGCTGTTAATACCTTCATCTGAATCCAACTTTGCCATTAATAAATTAAACACAAATGATATGATTAGTTGTATAAGCAAAAAAGAGATCCCTGTAGGAGAAGACATAAGTGCACAGGATATTCGAAAAGGAATTTTCAATCTGATAAAATCGGATTATCCTGAATTTGATGAAGCTTGTTTCATATCGTTAGATGAGCTGAACCATTACAGAAGACTTTTCCTGACTTCACTTATGGCTCAGGAAAAAGGGGAAATGGCGGATCTTGACAACGATGTAATGAACGCCATAAAAAATAATTCCTTACTTTCGGAGAACATAGAGGAAGAAATAGAAGGCAAACTTACTCTTGGTCAAAAGCTGGCTGACAAAATTGCAATGTTTGGAGGAAGCTGGGCATTCATCATAATCTTCTTTACTTTTATCCTGTTCTGGATGGGGCTCAATGCATGGATACTTGCAACAAAACCTATCGATCCTTTCCCGTTTATACTGTTGAATCTGATTCTATCCTGTCTTGCTGCTATTCAGGCACCAATTATAATGATGAGCCAAAACCGGAAAGAACAGAAAGACAGAAAAAGAGGAGAACAGGACTATAAGATTAATCTAAAGGCAGAACTTGAAATTAAGCTGCTGAGCGAAAAAATTGATCATATGATTGTACACCAGAATAAAAAGCTGCTTGATATACAGGAAATCCAGACCGATTATCTGGAAGACTTAATGAAAGAGATCAAAAGAAAATGAAATTAAACCTTATTCATGAATATTATTAATATACCTGCAAATTCTTACATACCAGGATGCTATTCTGTTGTAATGATAAAAGAGTATATTAACTTTGACAAAAATGGATAATCCGATTTCGTTGGTTTATGCATGTAATAAGACAGGATATTGGACCTGACCGACCTGCTGCCATATGAACATTCGGTAAAATGATATTTCTCATAATATGACCAGCCAGATAGTACTTGTTATCGGATTAACATTCCTGATTAACCTAATCACAACTTTATCATATTCCGTCAGGATTGTCGGCATAAGAACAGGAAGGATTGCAGTATCTTTTGCACTTTTCAATATCCTCGTTTTGGTTTCAAGGACAGCCAACGGGTTTCAGGCTCCGCTACTGGCAAGCACAATTGAAAAGAATATTAACTCTGGTATCGGTGCAAACATCCTTGATTTCAGAATGATTGTACTCTCCTGTACCGTGGCTACAGTAATAGGAGGATTGCTTATCCCTACCTTTCAAAGAATATTATCAATAGCGGTTGATAAATTCAGTATATATAAATCCGTTCCGAAAGTAGTTCTTTATGGCTTCACCAAGAGTGGTATAGCCTCAATAAGAGAGAACATTGTAATCCCAAGCTCGAAAAACCTGAAAAAGATTGACCTGAAATATGAGTTCCCATGGAAAGTCTTTATTATGAATATAATAGCTGTTGCAATAATTACCATAGGTGTCTTATCTTCTCTCTATGCAGGATACTTTAACCCTGAATTCAGAACCACGGCAAGCAGTCTGTCAGCTATCATAAATGGAGTGGCAACAATTTTAATGTTTGTCTTTATTGATCCTTTTCTGTCGGTTATGACAGATGATGTGGTTTTGGGAAAAACAAGCGAGAGTCTATTCAGGAAATATATAGTTTATATGGTATTTGCCAGGGTGATAGGTACCGTATTAGCTCAATTTATGCTTGTACCGTCTGCCAGAATCATTGCCCTTATTGCAGGTAAGATCTGACATGCATGAACCCTTTTCCCCGCTTTACGGGATCTTTAATTGTGAGGCGATAAGCCACGAAGTGGCTAAATATGATTAACCTCCGGCGCAGCCTTGCAAGCCGGGGGTAAGCAAACACTCTGTTTTACATCCCTTAAAAGTATTGCCGTTAACTTAAGGAGCTGAATATAGTGTACAAAACGGAATGTAAAGTATGATATATTAGCTAGATACATTTCCCCTCCTTTTGAAGGAGGGGTGGCCGGACCATTTTCTAATTATGATACAGATGCTGATACCGGCCGGGGTGGTTGATTGTTTATTCAAGGACCGGATCTTCTCTTTTAAAGGTTTTTAATATCTCATTTTTTACAAATTCAGGTGCCTGAAATACTAATCTGTTTTCAAACCTCAATATTGAGAATCCAAGGCTTTCAAGATATTGATCTCTTTTTTTATCTTTTTCTATTTTATGATATTCACCATGAGGATTTCCATCAAGTTCAATTATAAGTTTTTCTGAAGCACAAAAAAAGTCAACTATGTACTTACCTATACTGTGTTGTCTTCTGAATTTTCTTGCATTAAGTTTTTTTGATTTTAAAATATTCCATAACTCAGCCTCAGCAGAAGTGGATTTGTTCCTAAGTGATGATCTGAAGAATTTAAGGCTTTTCCTGTTAAAGAGGTTTTGGTTTTTCATACCAATAAAGGTAAGAAGAAATCAATGAATCAACCACCCCGGTCGGGAAATAAAATACTGTATATATAAGATAATCAATCGTCCCGACCACCCCTCCTTCAAAAGGAGGGGAAACTTTTTTATGCAGTTTCTCATTTATCTCCAAAGCTTAAGTTAACGGTTATGCCTGAAAGAGCGCAATATGATGGGATATGAACATCATAAAAAAGTGACATTTGAAGAAGAATACAAGAAAATCCTGTTAGAGTCTGGATTAATACCAGATGAAAGTATTTTCCATTATTCCTTATATCTCGCTCCTTCAAAGAGCTCAAGTTATGTATGGCACCAAACCCCATATCATCTTTGGCATTACCTATATATTTAGCGATCATTGCCAGATACCCCATATATAGAAACACCTGAATTGCATATAGCCCAATTTAGTCCATCCCTTTTTGACTAACCCTATACATAAGACAAAAATAGGTGTTAGTACGGTAAAAATCAAAATTTTAAATTTTATACTATTCATATTCAATTACTTGAAAATTTCAAACGCACTAAAATCAGAAAGTGCCTGAAGTCAGGGAAAATTCAATGCAATAATTCCTATTTTTAAGAATCGCATCAGCTGGTAAAAGACTGTTTGATTTTAAGCAATAAAATATCAGAAGAAGCATCTAAAGAAATAAAAATTGGAGAGAAATGAAGCTCAGGTTATTATTATTTACACAGGTTATTCTCATTAATAGCCTGATATTTGGACAGGTTGAAAAACCTGATTCAATAAAAACCATAAAATTGGGTGATATTGTTGTAACAGCTAACAGATTGCCGATCCTGTTAAAGAACAATACGGGTTCAATATCACTTGTGACACCCGAAATACTCTCTGTGATGCCGAAAGGAATCGGAGCCGAGGAGGCATTAAGATTAGTGCCCGGAGTACGTGTTGACAATCAGCACGATGGAGAACGGGTTCATGTTTCAATCCGCGGTCAGGGTATCCTGACAGAACGCGGTTTGCGAGGAATCGGAGTAATAATAGATGGCCTTCCCCTGAATGACCCTTCCGGATTTGTACCGGATCTATATGATGTGGATTGGAATACCGTAAAAAAAATTGAGGTTTTGCGGGGTCCTGCTGCCGGCTTATACGGAGGAGGTGCTGCAGCAGGTGTAATTAATATAACCACTGATGATGGTGGCCCGAAATCCATTGGAGGTGAATTAAGCGAGACTATTGGTTCAAATGGCTTCAATAAATCCCTGGTGCAACTTGACGGATCAAAAGATGAAATTAACTATCGCATAAGTATTTCCCTCACAGATGGCGCCGGATACCGCGATCACCAGGCATTCTGGGGAAATAAATTGTACGAAAAAATCCATTTCCGTCCTTCAGAAAAACTGGCAATTACTCAGATCATATCTCACATAGATTATTTCCAGCAAAACCCGGAAGGATTGAGCCTTGAGCAGCTTAGCAATCCCTTGCAGGCAAACCCTGATGCGAGGCCTTTTAATGAATATCAGAAAACAAACCGTACAACCACAGGGTTTGTTGGTTCCTATAAGATAAATAACACACAGGATCTTCAGGTTTCTTCATTGCTGAGGCTGTGGAAGTATAAGGAAACCAGTAATAAGTATGCCGAATACAGGAATTATACTGTTCCTGCTTTAAGTGCTCAGTACAATTTTCACTTTGGTACTGCCGCTTTTAAGCATCATTTCAGCCTGGGCACTGATTTTAAATGGCAGATCATCGATATGTACAAACTACAAAGCGGAAGCAATCCACTGAGAGTTGAAAGTATTGACGAGACAAACATTGAAACAGATTCCCTTCTGGCAAACCAGGTAATTTCACAGAAAAGCACCGGTGTTTATGCATTATATAAACTGGATGCCGGAAAATTCACTTTTATGGGAAGCATACGTTATGATGCAATGAACAATGAATTAACTGACAAAATGCTGGGAATGGATACAGCTAAAATTTCGAAGAATTATACCAAAGTTTCCAGCCGCCTCGGAGTAAGTTTTTCATATTCCCCGATTGTGACCTTGTTTGCTAACTGGAGCCAGGGCTTTATGCCCCCGTCCACTGAAGAACTGGCCAGTAATCCTGTCGGTTATAGCGGTTTCAATACTCATCTTGTTCCGGCTACATCAAATTGTTTTGAAATAGGCGCCCGGGGATTCCATGGTGATATACTATCATATGAAATTACAGGATTTATAATGAATACTGAAAATGATTTCTTCCGATTCAAACAGACCGGCAGGGGAAATCAGGAGGTATTTTATGGAAATGCGGGAAACAGCAAACGTCTTGGCATTGAATCGTTTCTTTCCTTATATATTTTAAAGGACTTAAATCTGCAGGCCTCATATTCATTTGCTGACTATAAATATACATCGGCAACTATCGATCCTGTATATACAGATGCAGCCTATGTTCTTACAACTCCTCCGGCAGCCGGACAACGTTTACCTAATTCACCGGAACATCAGCTTTATTCAGAAATAGTCTATACGGCCAACAGGAATTTTAAAGTAAGCTTAGGTACGGAGTATCAGTCAAAATGGGCAATCTACACCGATGCTAAAGCATATAATGATCAGTTAGACCCAAAAGTATTTCAGAACTGGCAAAAGGGTTTTAATCTATATAGCGCACGGATATCCTATCAATGGAATTTCCGGAGACTGAAAGGTGATTGCAGTATATTTGCCCGTAATTTTACAGGAGCAAAATATATTGCATTTACAGAACCTGATCCTGACGGAAATTCCTATCAGCCCGGACCACGCAGAGAATTTTTTGGGAATATTAAAATTATCTTCTGATTATAGAAATCTACATCCATGAATACTCCTTGTTCGTGCATGCAATCCATGGATAATTTTTAAATTCACAGAATGACGGTAAACCTTCTGATAAAAAAATCCTTTTTTAGTAGTTTTGAGAATACATATTAATGCAACAATGCATATTCAAAAAACAGATTATTATTCGATTTTATCCTTTTTCATAATAATATTTAGCTGCACAGTTGTATCTAACGAAATTCCTCCCGAACTCAACTTCAGAATAAAAGTTTTATCCCTAATTGAAGAATAGACTGATAATGCAAAAAATTGCCGCCATAATACTTGAAAACGACAAAGGAGAATTCCTGCTCGCTTTACGTGATAATAAACCCGATATACCTTTCCCCGATCACTGGGATCTTATAGGTGGTCATGTTGAAGAGGGAGAATCACCTGAGGAAGCTCTGGTCAGAGAGGTAAAAGAAGAACTGGATCTCGATCTGAAAGATTATTCTTTCTATAAAAAGTATGAATGCCTCACAGGTGATGCTTATGAGAATATTAAATATATATACCACGGCAAAATTAATATCCCCATAGAAGAGATTACACTTCTTGAAGGAGTACGGCCTCAGTATTTTTCAAGAGAAGAAATACCTGGTGTCAGATTTGCCAATATAATTAAATCTATTGTAATGGAGTATATATCAGATAAACAATAATTCCTATTTTTAACTTTACCAGAATATTGAACCACCTGAACTTAAATTTTACCCCATTGCTTCATACCAGCAAGGAGATAACTAATAATTCGTAAATTTAGGTTCATATATTTATTTAATTTATATCAATAAGTCATGTTAAGTTACCACGAATTTGACAATACAATTATTGCAGAATTAACAGATAAAAAGCATATAATTTCAGTGACTCAGGATGCCATTGATTTAATGGGTGAAGCAGGATCATATCCTTGTAACAAAATTATCATCCGGGAAGAAAATCTTCATCCTGAATTCTTTAAACTCCATACCGGTCTCGCTGGTGATATCCTTCAGAAATTCTCAAACTATAGAGTTAAGCTGGCAATAATAGGGGACTTCTCAAAGTACAGGAGCAAAAACCTGCAGGACTTTATCCGTGAAAGCAACAGGGGTAACAGAGTATTCTTTTTGACAACTTTTGATGAAGCACTTTGTAAATTAGCCACATCTGCCTGAGTAATTAAGTGATTGATCAGGTAAACTACTAAAGAGGCTCTAAATTAATTCACTATGAGCAAATTCAGAATTTTACGGGTCGATAATGCTGATCCTGAAAGAATTGGTAAAAACAACAGGCTTCTGTATACAATTTATATGATACTTCCTACCCTGTTCCTGCTTTCTTTTAATTTCGGACACTTCTGGGGATTAAGCAGCACAATGAAGTTTCTGATCTCTACGCCATTCCTGGCTGTTATTTATTACTTTATTCTCAAAAAGATGAGATCAACAATTGATAGTCTGAAAGCCATAGGGGAACTTGAAATAACTCAATCATGTATAAGAAGAAGACTCGGGGATATCATTACAGAATATAATTTTCAAACGATAAAACAATTAAAACTGATTAAACATATTCCTGCAACACGACTCAGGGAAAGTAAAAGCAGGTACTTCTCCTACATCCTCAAAATAGTTTTGCACAACAAACCAGAAGTTTCATTTGTTGTCTCTGACAGATCTGTTGATCATAATCATGGAATCAGTCTGGCTGATACGATTAAAACCCTTAAGAAAATAGTCCCTTTCGATGTGATAGTTGATTTATGAATAAAGCCGATTTAATATGAAAATACAGGCAATAATTACAGGAGCAACCGGAATGGTTGGTGAAGGAGTCCTTCATGAAGCCCTCTTACATCCTGATGTTGATAAAGTACTGGTAATTAACCGTAAGCCTTGCGGGGTTATTCATCCAAAATTAACAGAGATTCTGCACCAGAATTTTCATGACCTCTCTTCCATTGCAGGACAGATGAAAGGTTTCAATGCCTGTTTTTTTTGTCTGGGTGTCTCTTCGGTAGGACTAAAGGCTGAAACCTACTTTTCTCTTACCTACACACTTACACTACATATGGCTGAAATACTGGCAAAGCAAAATAGTGATATGACATTCTGTTATGTTTCCGGTGCCGGCACTGACAGCAGTGAAAAGGGAAGACTGAATTGGGCACGGGTTAAGGGAAAAACAGAAAATGATCTTATGAAGCTTCCTTTTAAAAGTGTTTATGCCTTTCGCCCAGGATTTATTCAACCTACAAAAGGTTTAAAAAACATCAATGCTTATTACACATGGTTTGGTTTTCTCTTTCCGGTTATCAGAGGATTAATGCCAAATTTCGTCTCAACCCTTAAAGAGGTAGGTCTGGCTATGATAAATTCCGTGATTTATGGTTACAATAAACCAGTACTTGAGGTAAAGGATATTATACTGCTGGCAAAGAGGTGATAAGGTACTATTTCATCACTTTTTTTAGAATCCCGAAAACTCCCCGGATAAAAGTTGCACTTGTCAGAACTTTAACCATCTGGTCCTGAGGAGTTCTGACAGTTCCGGTTCTGCCATAAGCAGTCCGTTTAGAGGTGCTGACCGGGCGGTTCTCTCTTTCTCCCCTTCTCTCCTTCTCCCACTTCATTCTGGCCGCATCATCTGAACTTTCCTTTTGCATCTCAGAAACTTTTCTTCCGAGTATTTCATATGCGCTTTCCCTGTCAATAGTCTGACTATATTTCTGAACAAGTATAGAGTACCTGTTTATAGCTGAGATCTCATCTCCGGAGAGAATGTCCATCCTGCTTACCGGAGCTCTTAGCATTGTTGCCGCAAGAGGTGTTGGAATACCCTTTTCGCTCAGAGCTGTAACAAGGGCTTCGCCGATTCCCAGACTTGTTATGGCTTCATCAGTTTTATAATATTCCGAAAGCGGGTAGTTTTCAGCAGATAGTTTTATAGCTTTCCTGTCGATCGCAGTAAATGCCCTGAGTGCATGCTGCACCTTAAGTCCAAGCTGCGCAAGAACTCCGTTAGGCACATCAGTCGGGTTTTGAGTAACAAAAAAGAGCCCCACCCCTTTGGAGCGAATCAGTTTGACAATATTCTCTATCTGGTCAAGCAGTGCTTTGCTTGCCTGATTGAAGATAAGATGAGCCTCATCAATAAATATGACCATTTCGGGCTTTTCCAGATCACCCTTTTCAGGCATCTGACTGTAAATCTCCGCAAGAAGAGAAAGCATAAATGTGGAAAAAAGCTTTGGCCTATCCTGAATATCTGTGAGTCGGATAATGCTGATATATCCATTACCATTTTTATCTACCCTCATCAGATCATTAATATCGAAGGAGAGCTCACCGAAAAACAAATCAGCTCCCTGTTGTTCCAGCTCAATGATCTTTCTAATAATAATACCCGTCGTTACTGTTGAAATCTTCCCATAATCCTTCTCAATCTCTGCTTTTCCCTCTTCGGTTATATATTGGACAACCTTCTTCAAATCCTTCAGATCAAGCAATGCCAGCTTATTATCGTCGCAATATTTAAAAATTACAGAAACAACCCCGGTCTGGGTATCATTCAGATCAAGTATTCGTGAAAGAAGCACCGGTCCGAATTCAGAAACAGTTGCACGTAACCTTACACCTTCCTGTTGTGAGAGAGACATCAGTTCCACGGGGAATCCTTTATTGGTGTAAGGAAGACCTATCCTGGAATGTCTTTCCAGAATAAACTGTTTTGCTTCACCAGGCAAAGCTATACCGCTGAGGTCTCCCTTCACATCCATAAGAAGCACGGGAATTCCTTTTTCCGACAACTGTTCGGAAATAACCTGAAGTGTCTTTGTTTTTCCGGTACCGGTAGCACCGGCTATAAGACCGTGCCGGTTCATTGTTTTCAGAGGTACTTTTACCTGCGCATCGGCAACAACCTCTCCATCAAGCATAGCACTGCCCAATGTAATAAAATCACCTTTACAGGTATATCCATCAATAATATATTTCTTAAAAGAAGCTTTTCTATCCATAATATCATGTTTTTCATTTGAATGAACAACTGTGCAATTTAAGTGTTTAAGTAATATTCACCAAGATAATTTGCAAACGATTTTAAATGTGATAACGGTCTGATTGTCTGTATCAATAGCAATTTTATACTAATTTTGAAATACTGAATGGATTGATTAATTTGGTGCTATTCAAATAAAATCTGTTACCAGGGCAGTAACAAACAGAGTATTTTACTAAAACAATATGAAAATGAAACTTAGAACAGCAGCTACAGTACTATTATTCGCACTGCTTTATACCATCATGTCAGGACAGGTTACAGAAGTCGAAAAAAAACTGAGAACCCAGTCTGTGGATACTACTCTTGGTTGGAAAAACGGGGGCGTGCTCTCATTAAACATTTCACAGACATCGCTTACAAACTGGGTGGCAGGTGGTCAGAATTCTCTGTCGGTAAATGGGCTCTTCAGCGGATTCATTAATTACAAATCAGACAAATCCGCCTGGGACAATACTCTTGATGCAGGTTATGGCCTTCTTAAACAGGGTGGAATATCCAGAAAGACTGATGACAAGTTTGAATTTTCATCAAAATATGGTTTAATAGCATTCAAAAATGTCTATTATGCTGCCTTACTGAGTTTTAAAACCCAGATGACTCCAGGGTACGATTATTCAACGGTTAAAACAAAAATATCCGATTTATTTTCACCCGCTTACTTAATATTGGCTGTTGGAATGGATTATAATCCGGATGCATATTTCAGTGCATTTATCGCTCCTCTGACTTCAAGAGTAATTTTTGTTCATGATAAGGCTCTTTCCGATGCAGGATCTTTTGGTGTTGACCCGGGCAAAAAATCAAAAAGTGAATTTGGAGGTTACTTAAGAGTCCTTTATTCCAGGAATGATTTTAAATCAGAATTCCTGAAAAACGTCTCTTTCTCAACAAAGATTGATCTGTTCTCAAATTATGCTGATAAACCCCAGAATATTGTTGTAAACTGGGAAACATTGCTGGCATTTAAGGTGAATAAATATCTTTCTGCCAATTTCAACACGCAGCTGATTTATGACGACAAGATCAAAGTCCCGTTTGACAAAAACGGCGACGGAACAATTGCACCCGGGGAAGCTGTTGGTTCAAAAGTTCAGTTTAAAGAAATACTCGGAGTCGGACTTTCTTATAATTTTTAACTCAATATAACTTAAACCTGACATTATGAAGCTTTTAGATGAATTCAAAGCATTTGCCATGAAAGGCAATGTAGTTGACATGGCTGTAGGGATTATTATAGGTCTTGCTTTTGGCAAGATTGTTTCATCCCTGGTAAATGACATTATTATGCCACCCATCGGATTAATTTTGGGTGGTGTTAACTTTACCGATCTTAAAGTTGTTATGAAAGTTGCTACAGAGACAAATCCTGCAGTAACCTGGAATTATGGTAATTTTATTCAGGTTATAATTGATTTTTTAATTGTTGCTTTTGCTGTATTTATGATCATTAAAGCGCTTAATGCTACTATATTGAAGAAAAAAGAAGTTCCGCCTGCACCGGCACCTCCTCCGGCTCCTACAAAAGAAGAGATTCTTCTTACCGAGATCCGCGATCTGTTAAAAAAATAGGACGTTCAATCATTATATGAACCGGGGGTGTTGAAAAGGGTCTTTTTAAACACCCCCGTCATTATATTATACGGTACCATTGTTTTTAAATTATATCAGATATTTTTACCTTACAAATAAAATAATCTGGTATGAAATTAAAATATCCTCCTTTTATTACCCTGTCAATCTGTCTTTTATTCATCAATAGCTTCTTTTCTAATTGCCAGAATATACCATCCGGTATGAAAATCTGGTTCAATAAGCCTGCTGATAATTGGAATGAAGCACTTCCGGTTGGCAATGGCAGGCTGGGTGCAATGATCTTTGGAGGCATTGAAAATGAGCGCCTTGAATTAAATGAAGAATCTGTATGGACCGGTGAATCCCGCTGGGATGCTAATCCGGATGCTCTGGTAAACCTGTCTAAAGTACGGAAGCTTCTCTTTGAAGGAAAGTACAAAGAGGCTGAAACCCTGGCACAAAATGGCATAATGGGTAACAAACCACTAAATAATCCTGCAACCTATCAGGCTCTTGGTGACATATATCTTCATTTTGGTCCCCAGCGCGGTGTTTCAAACTACCGTCGTGAACTGGACATTGAAGACGCAGTTGCATCCGTTTCGTATACTGCAAACCAGGTTAATTTTTTAAGGGAGGTATTCTCATCCGCACCTGATCAGGCAATTGTTGTCCGTCTCACTGCCGACAAGAGCGGATCGATAACTTTTACCTCAACTCTATCTCGTCAGGGTAATAAGGCAACAATTGTGACAAAAGGGAACGAAATCACATTGAATGAACATATTGGTGACGGTATAGGGGTAAAAGTATATTCCCGTCTCAAAGTGTTGGCAGAAGGCGGAACGATGAGTTCCGGAGGTGATAGTATAAGGGTGGAAAAAGCAAACAGTGTTACATTATTTCTGACTGCCGCTACAAATTATTCCGGTGCAGATCCTTCAGAAACTACTAAATCACAAATGGATGCAGCCATTACCAAACTATATGCTGAAGTTAGGATGGCTCATATTGCAGATTATCAATCACTTTTCAAACGTGTTGATCTTGATCTCGGATCAGGTGACGGTAATTACTTCACAACCGATGCAAGGATAGCAGCCATGCAAAACGGTTATGTTGATAATGACCTTATTGAGCTCTATTATCAGTTTGGAAGGTATCTGCTCATTAGCAGTTCGCGTCCCGGCTGCCTGCCAGCCAATTTACAGGGGATCTGGGCCGATGGACTGCGTCCGCCATGGAGTGCAGACTACCATATAAACATTAACATACAGATGAATTACTGGCCTTCAGAGATTACCAGTCTTGGCGAATTGCAGGAGCCATTTATTGATTTTATTGATGCTCTTCGACCAAATGCACGCCGGACAGCAAAGGAAGTATATGGGATGCATGGTATTGTCGCACACTATACCACTGATCCGTGGCATTTCACCGAACCAACCGGTGCAATTGGTTATGGTATGTGGCCCATGGGCATTGCCTGGAGTTGTCAGAATATCTGGGATCATTACCTGTTTGGTGGTGACAAGGAATACCTGAGAACAAAATCTTATCCGATAATGAAGGAAGCAGCCGAATTTTGTATGGACTGGCTTGTCGTTAACCCGAAAACCGGATACCTGGTCTCAGGTCCATCCATCTCACCTGAGAATAAATTCAGGATTCCCGGGGAAGGCGGAAATGCCAGTATGGTAATGGGACCAACTATGGACCACATGATAATACGCGATCTTTTGCAAAATACAATTCAGGCCAGTACTGTTCTTGATATTGATAAGCCCTTACGTAAGAAGATGGAACAAACACTTGCCAGACTTGCTCCGACAAAAATTGGATCGGACGGCCGGATTATGGAATGGAGTGAGGAATTTGAAGAGCCGGAACCAGGTCACAGGCATATATCGCACCTGTATGGTTTGTATCCGGGAAATCAGATAACCCAGCAGCACAACGCAGAATATCTTGAAGCTGCCCGTAAAACAATTGATTACCGCCTTGCAAATGGCGGAGGTCATACTGGCTGGAGCAGAGCCTGGATCATCAATTTTTTTGCACG
The DNA here is from genome assembly GCA_963760915.1 of uncultured Bacteroidales bacterium. Lineage (GTDB taxonomy): Bacteria > Bacteroidota > Bacteroidia > Bacteroidales > VadinHA17 > LD21. The sequence goes on from CAVXEU010000003.1 coordinate 509,411, forward strand.
TCTGAAGGATGGCGATAAAGCTTATGAAAATGTTCTTGCACTTATAAGGAAGTCAACACTCAATAACCTTTTCGATAACCATCCTCCCTTTCAGATCGATGGCAATTTCGGTGGGACAGCAGGCATTACTGAAATGCTCCTCCAGAGCCATGCCGGGGAGGTTGAACTGTTGCCTGCTCTTCCTTCAGCATGGAAGAAGGGATATATACACGGACTTATGGCGCGGGGAGGATTCAGGGTGGATATTGACTGGGATAACGGAAAGCTGAAATATGCCAGAATCTTTTCCATAAATGGAAATCCGCTTAAACTAAGCTATGCAGGAAAAATAATTGAAATATTAAACACTGAAAAGGGAAAAGAATATCTTTTCGGAGAAAATGCAGAAAGGTTAAATTAGCCTCGTGGGTAATTGTGTCAATTTTCTCTTATATCATTTTAGTATATTTTAGTCAGTAAACTTAGACTTTGATGTATAACTAAAGGTTACATGAATCAACACAAAGAAGAACAATACATAATTGAAATGTTTTACCTGGCTTTATCATTAAAAATACCCGATTTGCAGAAAATGAGAATTTCTGTTACATGCGTTTATATTTCAACACTGCAATTAAATATTTTTAACAAAAATATTAATTCATCCGTAGCAGTTTCACAAATAAAATGCAACAGCATTGATAAGCCTGCCTTAACTGATAAGGTTCCGGACTTAATCAAACAGTAAATATATATATGAAAAGAATTTATGCATTCCTTGTCGTCTTTATTATTATATCAACTTCCGGTATTTCACAGATTAAACTGATCATTGAAATTACTGAAATCAGAAATAATACAGGAAACATTATGTTACAGGTTCTTGATGAAAATGAAAAAATCATAGTTCAGGAGATGAGCCCGATTAAAGATAAAATGTGTACCTTTTCAATACCAGGTCTTACGCCCGGGAAATATGCCGTCAGGTATTATCACGATGAAAATCTTAATGGAAAGATGGATACCAATCTTGTTGGAAAGCCAACTGAAGGTTATGGATTTTCAAATAATGTTGTAGGAAAGTTTGGCCCGCCGCCCTTTGAAAAATGGCTTTTTGGTATTGACGGAGATCAAAAGATCACTCTGAGACCGACCTATTGATCTCGTGTATTGTATTGACTGGCTACTTAACCCCGTCTTTTACGAGGAGTAAATGTGGTCTGATGTCTGTATGAGCAGATGATACTAACCCGGGTCTAAAGCCCTGATCTCCATCTGATTTCAATTACCTAGTCACTTCACTCGGAGCAAATTTTGGCTTGAAATCCTCATGTGTGTCACTGACTATGACCCAGACTTTTCAGCCAGTGGCAGGGAAATCTACTCAGTCTCAAAACCTTAGCCTGACATATTTACTACAAATCATTATAAATTATTTTTCAATCTAAAATCATTAGTTACTAATTGAGAAAATGAAACTGAAAATATTAAATTCATCCTTTGATTGGGACGAAGTCAATTATTTAAAGTCTTTAGTTCAAATCTTAGATCATAAAATTCCAGAAAGACATGACAGGGAAAAAATCGGCAGTTATCATAGGCGCAGGCATCGGAGGTATAGCAACTGCAGTTTATCTTTCAAAAAACGGTTATGAGGTAGCTGTCTATGAAAAAAATTCATCCCCTGGGGGTCGTTGTGGTCAGCTGATCCGTGACGGACACCGATTCGATCTTGGTGCAACAATGCTTATGATGCCAGGGATATACAATGAAGTATTTCAGTCACTTGGCATTCCATTATTTGAAAATGAGGATATCAGTCCGCTGGAAGATCTCTATAAAATCTATTTTGATAATGATGAAATTATCTCATTTTCTACCGACAAAGAAAAAATGAAAACCCAGCTTGAGGCAGTTGAAACCGGCAGTTTTGCCAGATCTCAAAAATATGTTTCTGTTGGATATGAAATTTTTCAGATCGGAATGAAAAAGCTTATTGGCCGTAATTTCGATAACATCTTCCAATTTACAAATTTCAAAAATATCGGACTTCTTATCAAACTCAAAACACATATATCAAATTACCGATATGTAAAAAAATTCTTCAAAAATTCTCATCTCAGGATGGCTTACACTTTTCAGAATATTTATATAGGACAAAGTCCATTCGACTCTCCTGCGCTTTTTTCAATGGTTCCTGCAGCTGAACTTACCGAAGGATCATTTTTCCCAAAGGGTGGGATGTACAGTATAGTCGGCAAATTACTGCAGGCAGCAAAATCATACGGGGTTCAATTCCATTACACTAAACCTGTTTGCAGGATAAATGTTAATGGGAAGAGAGCCGAAAGCATAACTCTGGAGGATGGCTCTGAGATAATAGCAGATATTATTGTTGCAAATGCCGATCTCCCATATGTCTATCGTAAACTATTGCCGGATAAAATGAAATCGGTAAGACTTGACAGAATGAAATACTCATGTTCAGCAATCTGCTTTCACCTGGGGCTCGACAAAACCTATCCACAACTTGGTCATCACAGTGTTTTCCTTTCCGATGGTTTTCGTGAAGGACTTGACCGGATCTTCAGGGACAAATCAGTAAGTGACCATCCAAGTTTTTATATCCACGCTCCTTCCAGGACTGACATTTCGGCTGCACCTGCTGGCCAGGACACTCTTTCATTTATTGTAGGAGCCGGTCATGTTGATAAAAGAAAGAAACAGGACTGGGATGATCTTAAGAAAAAAACAAGGATTGCTATTATTCAGCGCCTTAAGCAGCTTGGGATGGATGATATTGAAGAACACATTAAATTTGAAATATGTTATACTCCCGAAAACTGGGAAAACGCCTGCAATATTACGAGAGGTTCTGTTTTTGGAAGTCTTGCTCATAACATAATGCAAATGGGATATTTTCGTCCGCATAATCAGCATAGCCGGTATAAAAATCTATTCTTTGTAGGGGGCAGCACCCATCCCGGCAACGGAATACCTAATGTTCTAATCTCAGCAAGGCTGACATCGGAGCGAATTCTCAAGAATTAATATCTTTGACAATAACTGAATAAAATCAATGAAATCACAAAGGGATCTGTTTTTAGAAATATTCCATTCAATCGATTTCCATCAGATCAAAGATCATCCGAATATACTTATTGCAGCCAATTTTTGGGATGCTGAAAGGTATTGTGCAGCTAAAATCTGTTATAAGTTCATGCGTGCCATCGATGATCTAATAGATAACCATAAGGCAAAAAACAAACTGCCAGATGCTAATGAGCGCAAACAATTTGTCGCCAATGTCAATGAATGGCTTAAAATGATAATTATCTCAACAGATTGCAATCCTCTTCAGAAAGAACTTATTGAGACAATAGAACAATTCAGGATCCCTTTATGGCCAATGGAAGCTTTTGCAAAATCGATGATATATGATATTAACAATGATGGTTTTCAAACATTTGAGGATTTCCTGGAGTATTCAAACGGGGCATCTGTTGCTCCTGCTTCAATATTCGTTCACCTGAACGGACTTCAGAACTTTGACGGACGGTATGAACTGCCGCCTTTTGATGTGAAATGGGCCGCAACACCATGTGCTGTTTTCAGTTATATTGTGCATATTATACGCGACTTCCAGAAAGATCAGTTAAATAACCTCAGCTATTTTGCTGATAACCTGATAATTAAAAACGGGCTGAGCAGACAGGATCTGCGGGAATTCGCTGAAGGAAGGGAGGTAAATAATATGTTCCGTGACCTGATCAGATATTACTATTTAGTGGCCGATGAATACAGAATAAAAACCTATGATATAATACAGGAGATCTGTCCACAGTTAGAACCGAGATATCAGCTGAGTCTTGAGATCATATTCTCGCTTTACATGATGGTATTTGAAAGAATAGATATAAGAAATGGCAAATTCACTACTGAGGAACTTAACCCGACACCGGAAGAAACCAGGGAAAGGGTATATAGTACAATAATGAATTTCCGGGAATCATAATTCTGTTCAAAGCGTTATAAAACTGAATTCCGGAATACTGATTGGCAATTAAAAATATGCTCTGGTATAAATAGAGCTGATCCATTCTTAAGAAATAACAGGGCAGAATGAATATTTCCTTCCTTACTTCAGGACATGAACCATTTGATGACAGAATATTTTATCATATGGCAAAATCACTTTCTACCCATAAGAACAATATTGAAATTATCAGCAGCAGGGTTGATCTTCGAGAAATTACTGATGGTATACAAATAAATTGCTTTGACGGAGAAAATCTGGGGAAGAGAGATAAGATAAACCGGTTCCTGGAACGGTTGTCAGCTTTCAAACCTGATCTGATGATCTGTTCTGAACCACTGCCTGTTCTGGCTGCATGGAAATATTCTACAAGACATTCCCGTAAGATCCGTATAGTTTATGATATAACTGAATGGTATCCTTCAAAAAAAAATCTTTCAGCCCATAAAAAAATTTATAAATGGCTTATCTTCATCAGGCTATTGCTTTTCAACCTTTGGGCGTCAAATTTCGCCGACTCATTCATCTTTGGAGAATGGTATAAAAGCAGACCTTACAGAGTGTTATATCCTAGCAAGCCATTCATCTTTATTTCATACTACCCCGATCTGAAATACATAAAGGTATGTGAACCTATGCTTCAAATGGATTTACTAAGAATTTCATACTCAGGAAAAATAAGTCTGGAGAAAGGTTTTGGAAATTTCTTTAATGCACTTAAAATTCTCGGAGAAATAAGGAAAGATCTTAAGATTGAAGTTAAAATAATCGGCTGGTATGAAACCGATAAAGATAGAGAAGAATGTGAAAAACATTTAAATAATATAAGAGGGAACATCTCAGTCTTCACTTATAAAAGACAGAATCTTATGGATTTCCTTATGCTGATCAAAGATTCGGATATATTTATGGATCTGAGATATGGTGATTTTGAAAATCAGCACTGTCTACCGATAAAATTGTTCTATTATGCAGCTTTGGGAAGGCCTGTTATATTTACTGATCTTAAAGCCATACGGAAAGAGGTAGCTATTGATAAGTTCGGATTTCTTGTGAAACCTGAAAATTCTGAATCAATTGTTCGCATAATTTCAGATTATCTGAATGATAAGGAGTTTTATCATAAACATTGCAGAAATGCCCGTAGTCTGGCAGAAAATATTTACAACTGGCAAAAAATTGAACCTCTTTTTGTAAAGTTTATATCCCCCTGATGAGATGATATCGAAGAACGCTGCATTCACCATAGCTTCGAAATCCATTGTCCTCCTCTCCAGTTTTTTTCTGGTGGTATTATCCACCCGAATCTGGGGCAGTGAGGGGAGAGGGGAGATAGCCCTGCTACTGGCGAATGTTTCAGTTATTACGATATTCACCAATGTTTTTTGCGGCAGCACAATTGCTTACCATGCACCCAGACAAAAGCGTGATTTTTTATTTATTTTTTCACTCTTCGGAGCTATTCCTGTCTCATTAGCAGGTGCAGTTATCTTTTCTGTGTTATTCGGATTCGGACATTTCAAGCCCATGTTCTTAATAACACTCCTGATGTCGCTTGTCGCAGCCTTATCAAGTTACTGGCTTGGGAATAACAAAATTATGAAATACAACATCCTGGCTATCATGGTTCAGGTTTGCATTTTGATCTCTCTCATATTCCTGTATTTTATTTTCAACAAAACAGAACTGAACAGTTACTTTCAGTCATACTATATCGGTACAGGCATGGTGCTGATAATTGGTTTTACCAGCCTCCTGGTCAGGGAACCATTCAGATTAAAGGACATAAAGTATGCAGGAATAAAAAGTTTGGTTTCTTATGGTTTATACAACGAATTCAATTATCTCATTCAGTTTTTGAATTATCGTCTGGCTTACTATTTCATTGCAAAAATGCTGAGTCTTTCAGTGCTGGGTATTTTTTCGGTAGTTGTTTCCATATCAGAGGCAGTGTGGGTAATAAGTCGCAGTATGTCTTCAGTACATTTCTCAAACGTAATTAATTCTGATGACCTTAAAAAAAGCCGCAATGAAACAAAGGTATATTCCAGGCAAAGTTTCTGGATCAGTTTATTATTTCTCCTGACACTGACTATTGTCCCTGAAAAGGCTTATAAGATAATTTTCGGAAATGAGTTTGGAGATGTAAAGAGATTTATTATCTATTTGATCCCGGGAATTATTGCAATCGCAGTGTCTAACCTTTATGGTCATTATTTCGCCGGAAAAGGGAAGCTTAATATACTCAGAAACAAATCATTGATCGGATTGGCAGTAACACTTATATTATTACCTGTATTATTGAAAAGATATTACCTGACAGGTGTTTGCATCACACTGGATGTCTCATATATACTTTCATCGTTATATCTATGGCATGAATTCCGAAAAGAAGACGGAATTTTACAACCTTAATTTTTTAACCAGTTGTATTTCATTTCTAACTTTAATCCGGATCTTAAGTATTTAACACTTCTTGTCTAATTAAGATCCCTAAAATGAACGATATATTTCATGAAGGGATGAAATCTTCATTACAACAATCTATTTTGGTCCTGATTTATTCATCAGTCATCTTTAAGGAGTATTGTCAAAAAAAGACAGAACGATTCTGAAAGAAAACGACGCACAGGTTCACGCATCAGCCGGAATCCGCGATTAGATTGTCAATACTTATTAAGTTTGGAAGATTGGGGAGAAAAGTAAAGAAGAGATACTTTTTAAACCATTCAATCGGAGCAAATGGTGGTGATCCGTCAAAATCTGTTTTCTCCATAAAATATGAAGTTGACCAGGGAAGGGTCTGCCAGAACCGGTAAATTCAAATTACTGAATTTTGTATAATTCATTAAAAACAATTCCGGGTCTTTATTGTTAAGATCAGCAATACTCTTCCTGTAATAGAGAAGATTAAAATAACTATCTTTGCAAAACATTTGTAAGTTAACGACATATGGCATTAACTACTCCGGTACCGATAAATGAAATGGATGGTCGCAGATTGTATTATACTTTTGTTGCCGGTGCCAGAAAAATTATTGAACACCAGGTTGAGCTGAATAAAATCAATGTATTTCCTGTCAATGACGGAGATACAGGCACTAATCTTGCATCAACTATCAGGACTGTTATTGACTCACTGCATCCCCACAGATCATATAAAATAACTGCTGACAGGATTGCAGAAGCAACTCTGATAAATGCCCGTGGTAACTCCGGTATTATTTTTGCTCAATTTCTATACGGAATGAGTACCGAAACCGGCAATTTTAAAACTATAACCATCAGCCAGTTTGCTGAAAGTATTAAAAACTCTGTTCGATATATATATGAAGCGGTTGCAAATCCTGTTGAAGGAACAATGCTTACCGTAATCAAGGACTGGGCTAACTATATTTATGAAAACAGGAACCATATAACAGATTTCAACCAGCTGTTTACCAGTTCTATCAGCGTTCTTCACAAGTCACTTATTCAGACCAAATCAAAGTTGAAAGTACTTTCAAAAGCTAACGTCGTTGATGCCGGAGCAAAGGGATTTGTCCTCTTCGTTGAAGGTATAATAGATTTCATTTCTCACCGCAATGTGAAAGAACTCCTTAAGGGTAAAGCTGAAACATCCCTTTTTGAAAAGATTGAGGAATCAATTCCTGAAAAAGTAGACTTCAGGTATTGCACCGAAGCACTTATTAAAAACAGTTCCATTGATAACAAAACCTTATTGTCAGTTCTGGAAAAATACGGGAACTCTATTGTAATTGCAGGATCTGAGAAAATGAGGAGGTTGCATCTGCACACGAACACACCGGCAGAACTCTTTAATGAATTGAGAGTTACCGGTACACTGACCTTCCAGAAAGCCGACGATATGGTCAGACAGAGCGATATTGTTTATAACAGAAAATGGAAAACAGCTTTAGTAACAGACTCAACCTGCGATCTTTCTCAGGACCTTATGGATAAATACCAGGTAAACATGCTTCCGATAAATATTAATTTCGGAGAGAATCATTATCTCGATAAAATTACCATACAGCCTGAACAATTCTATAAACTGCTTGAGGAAAACACCGATTATCCCAAATCTTCCCAGGTTAACGAAAAGTCGTTTACAAACCTCTATTCACATCTTGCTTCACATTATGATTCCGTTATCGCTATTCATCTTAGCGACAAGCTTAGCGGGACATTTAACAGCAGTCAGAAGGCTGCCAGGGAAATAAGCAAAGAGTTCAATAAACCTATTTCAGTTATAAATTCCAAAAACCTTTCCGGATCAATAGGTCTCCTGGTTCTAAGGGCAGCCCAGGCTATTGAGGCCGGGTATTCTCATGATCAGGTAGTAACGATGACTGAAAACTGGGTAAAGAAAGTCAGGATCTTCGTAAGTGTTAAAGATATTAAATACCTTATTCGCGGCGGCAGGTTGTCGGCTGCCAAAGGATTGATAGCCCGTATACTTAACATTAATCCCATAGTATCTATCGACGAATCGGGAAAAGCCATCGTTTTCGATAAGTCGTTCAACCAGAAAGCGAATATGGTAAAAGTTATGGGTCATATTTCAAAAGTAAGTCGTGAAAACACTATCTGGAACTACATTGTTCTCCATGCACATAACTCCGATGCCGCCGAATGGTATGCGGTAAAAATGGAAGAATTAACCGGTAGAAAACCTGCTTCAATTGTCAATATATCCCCTATTATCGGAGCCAATACCGGTATAGGTGCTGCTGCAGTTGCACTCCTGTTTGACTGATAATTAACGCTATGAGTTTCATTCAGGTATATATTCAGGCATTGTTTGTCATACTGGTCTTAATGACCGCATTATGGATTGTAAGCGTAATAATCAAAAATGTAAGTATTGTTGATCTGTTCTGGGGCCTCGGATTTGTAATTACTGCATTCTTCTACTTTCTCAAAACTGATGGCTCTGAAATCCGGAAAATAATCCTTCTAAGCATGGTCTCAATCTGGGGATTAAGACTTTCCATATATCTTGCTGTCAGAAATATTGGAAAGGGAGAAGACTTCAGGTATAAGCAATTCCGTATTAAATACGGAATAAAAAGATACTGGTGGATAAGCTTTTTCCAGACATTCCTGCTGCAGGGAATCCTTATGTGGCTGATTTCTGTACCCTTGCTGGGAGCACAATTTTCAGGACAAAATAGTTCTCTTGGGTTAACCGACTACATAGGTATTTCAATCTGGGTTATAGGGTTATGCTTCGAATCAGGAGGCGACTTTCAGCTTATGCGTTTTAAAGCTGACCCCACTAATAAAGGGAAGGTGCTCGACACCGGATTCTGGCGGTATACCCGTCATCCTAATTATTTTGGCGACTCTGCTGTATGGTGGGGATTTGGACTTATTTCAATAGCTGCAGGTAATTATTATGCTATCCTTGGTTCGGTACTTATGACAGCATTAATAATAAAAGTATCGGGCGTTGCTCTTTTGGAAAAATCATTAAAAGAGCAGAAACCGGAATATAAAGAGTACATAAGAAAAACAAGTGCATTTCTTCCCTGGTTTCCAAAGAAGTAAAATTATCCGGATTATTCCCCTTATCACCTGATTTTTTAATAACTTTAAGGTTATTGTGATCTTGTGAATAATTCTGTAGGATAATGTCGAACCGGACTAATACAATTATAACGTTCCTGCTTATTCTCCTAAATTTCCTGGAATGTAAAGTATATGCTCTTCAAAACAGGGATACCTCATTAATAAATAACCAGACCAGGGATGCTTTGACCAGTGCAAGAAGAAATCCGGATATTTCTATATTCCTTGCTCATCAGGCTCTGGCAGAGTCCAAAAAGATACTCTATAATAAAGGCATTGCAGATGCCGCCCTGGCATTGGGTATGGCATACCTGGCGAAATATAATGCAAATGATAGTGCTGCCTTTTACAATATGCAAGCTTATAATTTATATAGGAAGCTAAATGATAGTCAGGGCAAAGCTCTGGCTTGTTATGGTCTCGCATATGTATATAGTTTTAAAGGAGACCTGACAGAATCTGAGAGATATGGTGCGCTCAGTCTCAACTTTTTTGAACAGGCTGGTAATAAACGGGGAATGATAAATGCTTACAGTGCCCTTTCCTACCTTGCCAAACAACAGAAAGATCTTCAAAAAGCCCGTGCCCTCATCGAACAGGCTATTATAACTGCTCAATCAGTAAAAGATACAGTACCCTTAGCTGATGCAATGAATAGCCTGGGTAATATTTATAAAGATATGGCTCTCTTTAGCCAGGCTATCGATTCCTACTTTGAGGCGCTTAAACTATGGGAACTTAAATGCGATACTATCGGCATTTCAATAGCTTACGGAAGTATCGGACTTATGTATTACTATCAGAAAAACTGGAGTAAAGCTTTAGAGTTCAATTTCAGGAAGATGCCTTATTCAGAAGCGGCAGGCGACCTTTGGGAACTTAGTAAAACCTGCAATACAATTGCCCAGATTTATAATGCCAGATCAGAGTACGATAGTTCATTGTTCTTTATGCGAAAAAGTCTGGCCCTTAATAAAAAAATAAATTTAAAATCTGGTGTAGCATCAGCATATCAAAACCTTGCTAATACATTTCTTTTATCTCACAATATTGATTCAGCATATTTCTATATCAATCTAGCCGTTGATCTGGCCAAAGAGATAAATGACCCATCGCTTGTAAATTACTATGTTACTCTTGGAAATGTTCAAAAAGTTAAAGGTAATTATCAGCTGGCTTTAAAGAATACGCTGGAAGCCTATAATATTGCCAGAGAAAGGAAACTTCCGATTCTTCTATCTGATGCCACTAGTTTACTTAGCGACATCTATAGTTTTATGAATCGTGACGACCTGGCTTTTAGATACCTGAAGGAGCATCAGCAGTTACAGGACAGTATTAGTAGTGACGAATTTAGTAATAAAGTTACAAGGCTTGAAATTCAGTATGAATTTGATAAAAAACAGAGAGCCGCTGAATTTGCACAACTTAAAGAACGGATAATAAGTGATAATAAAATAAAGCAGCAAAAGCAATATCTGAAAGGACTAGTGACCCTTATCATTCTGATAGCACTTATCTTCTTGCTATTTCTAAGGCATAACCAACTTCGTTCAATGTATGCAAGGATTGATCTCGAGCAAAGGCTGTTAAGAGCTCAGATGAATCCGCACTTCATATTTAATTCCTTATGTGCGGTGCAGGATTTCATTCTTGCTGATAAACCACAAAAAGCAAACACCTTTCTCACTAAAATAGCAAGGTTGATGCGTAATATTCTTGAGAATTCAAGAGAAGAGTTTATTTCTCTTGAGAAAGAAATTGAGACATTAAAACTATACCTCGATATACAACAATTAAGGTTCGAGACAGAATTTAAATATAATATATCGGTCGATAAATCAATCGATCCTGAGAACTACTCAGTACCTCCAATGCTTACACAACCGGCTGTTGAAAATTCAATTGAACACGGACTTCTGCCAGCTAATAAAAAAGGTGAACTTAACATAGACTACAGCCTTAATAACGGGCTTTTAAAACTTGTTATTACCGATAATGGAGTGGGAAGAGATCAGGCCGCTGACCTAAGAGGTAAAGCCATGAAAAAACAATCTGTTTCCACCAGACTTACATCCAAACGTCTTGAACACTTCAGAAAAACATTAAAAGAAAAAAATATCAGCTATCAGATTATTGATCTTTTTAATAATGGAGAATCTGCTGGTACAAAGGTTATCATGATGCTCCCTTACAGGAAAATTTACGTCTGATTAGTTTTCACCTAAAATTATCTTTCAATTATGAAAGGAATAATCATAGATGATGAGCCAACTGTTAGAAATGCAATTAAAAATCTGCTGACAGAACAATTCCCTGATATTAAGATAGTCTCTTCTGTTGGCTCTGTGTCAGAAGGATATAATGCTATTCTACAGCATTCCCCTGAATTAATTTTTCTTGATGTGGAGCTGCCTGACGGAACTGGTTTTGATCTTCTTAAGAAATTCTCATCAGTAGATTTTAAATTGATCTTTATAACAGGGCATCAGGAGTATGCTCTGGATGCTATCAAAGTAAGCGCACTCGACTATATTCTAAAACCATTTGATACAGATGAACTACGTTGTGCTATTGAAAAAGCCAGGGAAGTAATTAATCATAATGAACAGCAATTAAAATTACAAACGCTTATTGAGAACTTGCAGGGGAATAAAATACTTAAGCGGATTATCCTGCCAACATCCGACAATCTTCATATAGTACAGGTAAGCGAAATAATACGTGCCGAAGCTGACAGTAATTATACCACATTCTGGCTTACTGAGAACAGGAAGATCATGGTATCCCGTACCATTAAAGAGTATGACAGCATGCTTTCAGGATCAGGACTGATACGTGTTCATCAGTCTCATTTGGTCAACATCAATTTTATTAACAAATTCGTAAAAAGAGATGGTGGTTATCTTCAGCTAAAAGATGGGGCCAAAATTCCAGTTTCTCCCAATCTCAAGAAACAGGTTCTTCTGACTATAAAAGATCTCTTATACGAATAGCTAGCGGTCCCCTTCAAAAACAAATCCTATTTCTTCTTCGGTAAATACTAACTCAAACAGGTAGTAGGCTAATTTACTATTGTCATTATTATGCCATTAGAATAAATTTAAAAGAAAAACTATACTACTATGAAACAAGCACTAAGTATTGTAGTCATTTTTCTTGCTTTTACATTTTTATCACCGGAGGCTTCCGGCCAGGTAAAAATTAACCTGAAGAAAAAGCTAAATAAGCAAGCCGATACCCGCGCTAATAAGAATACGGATAAGGCTCTCGATAAAGGTTTTGATAAGATGGAGAATGGCATAAAAGGAATCTTCAAAAAGGATGACGATAAAGCTGCTGATAGAACTAAAAATGCAGATGACTCAACAATAAAGAAAGCTGATAATCAGGCTAATGAGAATAAACCATCAGGAAGCGACCAGGTAAGTAAAAACAATTCCCCCATTCTTTCCTGGAGTAAATACGATTTCGTACCGGGTGATAAAATCATATTTGAAGATAACCTCCTGGGAGAGGAAAACGGGGAGTTTCCATCACGATGGGACCTTATACAGGGGAATGTCGAGGTCGCTCAATTAAACGGTGAAAATGTTATTATGTTCCGGGCAGGTGCCCCCAGAATAATTCCATATTTGAAAAACCCTGACAAAGATTATCTCCCTGATGTATTTACAGTTGAATTTGATCTGTTCTGTGGAGATGGTTCGTTTGAAGTATTTCTTTATGATTTAAAAAATCAAAGATCAGCGAGTCACTCAAACTGGTCAACTTTTAAAATCAGCGCAAATGAGATGGGATGGGCAGGCAGTAACAGTAAACTACAAGATGATCCCACACCAAAAAAGCGGTGGGTTCACATGGCAATTGCCTATACCAGCGGCAAATTAAAAGGTTATATGGATAATACAAGGTTAGTAAACATTCCACACCTCAATTTTGACCCTACCGGAATAACCTTTTCCAATTATATTTTCGGGACCAAGGACGATGGATTCTATTTTGTGAAGAATGTAAGAATAGCTGAAGGTGGCGTCAAGTATTACGATCGATTCCTTCAGGACGGCAAGATAGTCTCAAACGGTATTCGCTTTGATGTAGGTAAGGCAACACTACGACCGGAATCAATGGGCGTTCTGAATGAAATCTACACTATGCTTGACGAACATCCTGATGTGAAAGTCAGTATTGAGGGTCATACCGACAGTGATGGAGATAATGATCTTAATCAGAAGCTATCAGAGGAAAGGGCTGAAACTGTTATGAAACAACTGGTATCGATGGGAATATCTAAAGAACGACTCAGTTCCAGGGGATATGGTGAAAGCAAACCTGTATCACCCAACGATACCCCTGAGGGCAAAGCGAGTAACAGGAGGGTTGAGTTTATAAAAACCAATTAGACTATAATATCTGTATAATTTGCATCAGCAAAGCAAATGGTAAAACAGATACCAACGACACACTCGAAGGAAAAGCCAATAACCGGAGGGTGGAATTTGTGAAATATGAAAGTTGGTCCAGTTTTGCATAAGTTTTCTAAAATTTAATAAAAACATTGAAACATTACTACCATGAAATTCATTACTATTACCATCATTATTCTGGCAATATCTGTTTCCGGATTAGCCCAAAGCGACAATATTAAATGTTCTCTTATTCTAAATCATTCTTTTTCATATAATGTTCCTCCAACCAAATTTAAGATTACCATAACCGGCGAGATACCATTTTCTTACACTCAAAATTTTGCAACGTACAAATGGTATCCCGATGGTGAAGTATTAGACGTAGTTTCAACTCTTTCAGGTGGAGGAACAGCAACTTTAAAAGCCGAAGGTAATATGGACTTGCCTGATTTAAAGATTGAAAAACTGAATTACTATTCGAAAGTGAAAATTGATATTGAAGGCAAAACCCGCTTCGTAAAAGTGCCTGAAGCCGGTGGTTCGATAAAGCTAATGAATTTAAAACTGACCGAAAACTGGGAGGGCGATATAGTGTGGGATATAAAAACCGATGACCCTGATGGAGATCCTGTTCGGTTAAAAGTGTTTAAAATGTTTGAACCTACTACTTTCCCCGATTCGCCACCCACCGACAAAACACTTGAATATTTAGCTGAATATCTATATGAAGACCAAACGTTTGAGCAAACCACGAATATGCCCGGCATGGGAACATTTACCTGGCAATACACCTTAAAATACAATTCTGTTAAAACAAATAAAGATGTTCCGGTAGAGGATCCTGTAGATCCAAAAAATCCACTTGAAAGAAGTTCTCATCTTATTACAACGGGAAATGATCCCAAGGTTACAGCAAATCCAAAAAACGAACAAGACAATTATGAAACACCACCCAAATCTTATATAAAAAACTACCAACCCAGAATTGGCCCGCCTCTGGAAAGTATTAAATGGGAAATAGTAGATGAAAATACAGCTCCTTTAAAGCGGTAATTAATTACGATTGAAATATGACAGTTAAAAAGAAGAAATAAACACCACCTTAAAATGAAAAACAAGATACAATTCACAGTTATTTTTATGATAGCAGTACTGCCCATGGAATTGTGGGGACAAGAGTCATTCAAAGCTGAAATGATAAATGTCCAGAAAGGAACCAAAAAAATCTACCATGTTCAATCAGATGGCAATAAATACCGATACGATTTCGAGGAGGATGGTATAAAAGGAATTGTTATAGTGGACCCCTCTGCCAATAAAACAGCCGTACTGATGCCTGAAAAGAAATTTGTTTTTTACACAGAGCTGATGTCTCCGGCGAGCCTGATGAACGATCCTAATCAGTCTTTCAGGTATATGCAAAAGAATTATACTGAGAAAAAGGCAGGGAAAGAAAAAATGTCAGGTTTTGATGCTGAAAAGACTGAACTATATGCCGACAATCAGAAATTATGTACTGCATGGTACTCCGATGATTTGCATTTTTTGATCAGGATGGTTAATGCTTCGGATGACAATACATATATGGAACTCACCAATATTAAAAAGGGAAATTTAGATGCTGATATTTTTAAGGTTCCTGATGATTATATCGAAGTTGATGAAAAAATGAGGCCGGTGATACCCGAGCCTCCTCCCCCTGAATCGTGGAATACAATTCAGGTATCAATCCCTGTAAAACAAGAATTTAAAAGGGGAGATATTATCTCATTCAAAATACCGGAAAGCAGAAATTACAAAGTGGTTCTTAAAAATGAGACTGATGAACCTGCTAAAGTTATAAGGATATCAATGAGAGACGGTAAGGAACTACCCGATAATAAACAGGGTCCCATAAAATATCGCACGCAACGTCTTTTTAAAAGTGAATCAAATTCAAGCACCTATAGCTGGAAAGAGGGCGACGATAAGATCATTCAGGTTCATGAAGGAAAAATGCTGGTGGTAATTGTACCTGAAGAAAGATGATATGTCAATACAAAAATTGTCTGAAATTAAGAATCATCATCAACCAAAATTTTATAACCCATGAAAAATATTTTATTAATCCTGTCTGCACTTCTGCTTATGGACGATACTCCAGTTATAAGTCAGGAAGTAACTCTTAAACCATACGGAATCAAATCAGGCATTATAGAGTACTCATATTCCGGCGACAAAGTGGGAAAAGGGACACTCTATTTTGACGATTACGGTCTCAAGAGTGCCATGTATACCGACGCCGTGGAACGTGGTGAAAAAAGAAAAGGATGGGTGGTTACATCCGGTGATTATCAGTATATGTGGGATCCTGAAAGAAGCACTGAAGGAATGAAACTTAAAAATCCTATCATTGACTGGATCAATTCAGCCGCTGAGGGAGAGATTGAATCATTTTCTGAATCAATGTATGCAAAGATGGGAATGGAAAAAAGCGGATCAGAAACTTTGCTCGGGAAAGAGTGTAAAGTCATGAAAGGCAAAAGAGGTAAGGCGCTTGTCTGGAATGGCATTCTTATGCTTCTCGACACGAAGATGATGGGTTACAAATCCCACCAGGAAGCAACAGATATAAAAATCAATTTACCAGTGGAGTCAAAATATTTCATTATCCCAAAAGACATTAAGTTTTCAGAGATGCCGATGTTCTGATAAAGGAAAAAGATGAAACAAAAGCATGAACATTTCTAAATGACAATTAAAAATCAGGAGGAGATCAAAATGAAAAAAACACTTAAAACTGCAATATTTATCTGTGCATTGTTATTTTTTATATTGGAAACCAACTGTCTTTTTGCTCAGAAAATGACTGTCCCCGATTATTCCTATGGTTCAGTTACTGCGGCTTCAGGGTCAACCTTGGATGGAGCCGCAAATCCTGGGCCCTATGGCAAATATACGCAGGCAACATCGGAAAGTTCGTTTGGCGTCTTTTTTGCCCATGGCTACAGGTATTGGGGATATCCCTCCGCACCATTGCTTATTTGCGGTGACTTTCCGCTATTTGATATTCCGGGATTTCATGGTGTCTGGAACAATACGGCTATGGGATGTTCAAATCCTTCAGATAGTTACATGGCTTCCGTCGGAAGTGTGGTTGCTGAACCTGCCGGCAATCAGATATGGTGCCTTACTTATGCTATGGCCAGAAATGGCCCCGTGGCTCCATATTGTGTTCCAAACCCCTTTGGTTCAGGTGAAATATGTTATCCTGCCCCTTCAATCTGGGGGGAAGGATTCTCTTATGGCTATATGCGTAAGGTCGTCGTTGTTCAATCAACAGGAACACTCCAAACCGGTGACCCGGTTGATATAAACGCGAGCCTAACATTACAGGGTACTTATGAAGGAGATGGATGGGATGCTTTAAGTACAGGGGTTCTTTTTCTGAATAAGATGTCGGAAACCTTTTGGCTTGCAGGAACAGTGGACAGGGAATATCTTCGCTGGAGCGATGTGGAGGATATCCTGGGAACTCCCTATATGTTAAACGCAATGCTGGGCCATCTGGTAATCGACCTTAACAATACTGATGATATTACTGCGAAGGTAGCCATTGGTGATACCATAATCGTTGAGGTAGCTTTCAATAATACCGTAAAACATACCAATCCCGCTGATATTTCAGCTGAAGAAGGCTGGAACGGGCAAAGACCGGAATTTCTTTTCATTAATATAGAGAATACATACACTAATAATTATAGAAATCTGATAAAGAATAATGGCAACAGCCTTTTATACGATCTAACTTCTCTTACACCAGGTGCTGTCCTTGAACCGGTTACGCCCGATGGCAAAAACCTCGATACAGATAAAGACGGCATCAGCGATGTACGGGAAGAAGGAGCGGATGGGAATAATAGTGCTTATGATGGCAATGCAGATGGTATCCCAGACTATGAGCAATCAAATGTATCTTCTTTTCTTACTTACGACGGACAGAATTATGTAACAATGGTTGTACCTTCAGGAACAGAGCTTTCGCAACTGGAAGTAACAGATAATCCGTCACCTTCTGATACACCGGAGGACGCTGAATTCCCGTTCGGGTTCTTCGATTTTTCAATTGATGGTCTCATTCCGGGAGAAGCAATAAGTGTTACTCTCATATTGCATGATGCATCTACCATTAGCAAATATTACAAATACGGACTGACACCTGATAATCTTACACCACACTGGTATGAATTTACTTATGATGGTCAAACGGGTGCAGAAATAGACGGGAATACAATTACCCTGCATTTCGTTGATGGTCTTCGGGGAGATGACGACATTACAGCAAATAGCTCAATTAAGGAGCCGGGAGGTCCTTCAGGATCCGTTATTACTGATATTCATTCACTAACTGAAACCGGAGGAATATATGTCTATCCAAATCCTGCAACAGACCAGATAAGGATCCACCTGAATAATATTATACCTGCTAATAATTACGTACTTAAGATTTATTCAATTACAGGGAAACTGATGATTGAAAAACTTTTAGATGTACATAATACAAATGAGGAACTTTTAATTCGAATCAATGATTTGCCAAAGGGAACCTACCTGTTAACCCTATCAGGTAAAAACTCCAATTATTCATCAAGATTTATAAAGCTTAAATAAATATTAAGTTCCTGAAAATGATATATCCTGTTGTTTAACTTACTTAACCCAGACAAAATATTCTTCCTCAACCAGGCAAATTCAAAGAATAAACCTTCTGAAACATTTTTTTGGAATCCTCCAACAGATGATTTAACTTTATGAATATCATGAAACTTGCTGGAAAGAAAGTAGTTACAACGAATATTTTTCTGACAATTTTAAATTGCCTGTTCATCTATGGCCAGATGCCGGAAAACCATCTTACAAGGGAAAAGAAAGCCGATTCCCTGGCACTAATTGAAAAACATAAGGAAGCTGTCGATATATTCAAATCAATAATTGATGATCCGGAAAAAATACCCGGGAAAAATGAGAAATTAAGACTTGAATATAAAATAGGATTCAGTCTTATGCATTCAGGTCAATATATTCAGGCGATACCCTATTTTCGTAAAGTGATTAAAGATAAAGAAAATCATCTCATTGGCGATTTAGTAAATGATGCAATGACAGGACTTGGAAGGACTTATGAATATACCGGGAAACATGACTCTGCATTTTTCTGGTATATGGAAGCGTATAAACAGGTATCTGGCTCAGAAGACACACTCAGAATGGCCCGTGATATAAGAAACATGGCTCAGTTACTCAGAGTTCTGAACCAATTTGATGAGGCTCGTTATTATTGCCGCAAAGCTGTTGAGTTGATTCCGGGAATAAAAGATTATAAAGTTTTAGCTAATATTTATAATGAGACGGCCTATCTCTTCGAACTTAACAGGGAATTAGATTCTGCAATTTACTTCTATGAAAAACTAATTAATATTTCAGTAAAATCTGGTTATCTCAAGGGAGAATCGGTAGGATATTCAAACCTGGCATCGGTATATGAAAGGGAGGAAAGATTTGGAGAGGCCATTCAATATAAACAGAAGGGTATCAAAATTGATTTGGAAATAGATGATAAATATGGACTGATGAATTCTTATAAGAATTTATCAGAAACATATCTCCTTGCAGGGAAAAATGATAAAGCGCTCGACATGTTACACCTGTCATATGAATTATGCGACACCAGCTGGCTACCCGACTTGTCAGGTATTAATCTGCTTTATTATACTATTTATAAGAATGAGAAACAATTTGGCAAAGCACTTCAATTCTATGAAACTTACATCACTCTTCACGACCGGATAAACCAGGAGGAATCAAAAAGACAAGTGGCAGAACTTCTTACACAATATGAAACTGAAAAAAAAGAACAGCAAATACAATTGCTCAATCAAACCAATTTGCTTAAAGAGAATAAGATACGAACTCAGAAAATTATTATAGGTACACTCACTCTAATTGGTCTGTTAATTCTTATTACGAGTTGGTTATGGTTAAGAAATAAAAACCAGAAGCTCAGACAGATGAATATTGAACTACAACATTTGCTAATAAGAGAGGAACAACAAAGCAAAACAGAAGTGAAGAATCACACATCTCTTGATGCAGGTGAAATATATAAGAAATGGGGACTTACCAGCAGGGAAAGCGAAATTTTATACTACCTGGGCAGAGGCTGTTCAAATACCATAATAGGAGAAAAACTTTTCATATCCGAAAACACTGTTAAATTCCATATTAAAAACATTTACCTTAAACTCGATGTTAAGAACCGGATCCAGGCGCTTCTGCTATGTACAAATGAGTAATCTGACATCACCTGATCAATTTCACTCTTTCCAATTACCATTCTAAAAAAGTTGTATGGTTTTCTAAAAACTACCCGTTGGGGTAGTATAAGAAAAAGGCTGATTGTCTAACTTGATTCCGGATTAATTTCATAATCAGGAAAACAGGTATGTTGAGAAAACAAATCATCATATCAGTACATGAGACAAATGTTCTCCTTTCGCTTTGTAAAGGATATACCAATAAAGAGATCTCTTCTAAACTTGGAAGATCACTAAATACAACTAAATATCACCTGAAGAAGATTTATAAAAAACTCGGTGCCAAAAATCGTGTGGAAGCCATTAACAAATTTAGTATACTTCAATAAACCAGAAATCATGAAGAAATCAGTATTTACACTTATTATTTTTGCCTTTGTTTTTTTATCACCGGAGGCTTCCGGCCAGGTAAAAATTAACCTGAAGAAAAAGCTAAATAAGCAAGCCGATACCCGCGCTAATAAGAATACAGATAAGGCACTTGATAAAGGTTTTGATAAGCTGGAGAATGGCATAAAAGGAATCTTCAAAAAGGATGACGATAAAGCTGCTGATAGAACTAAAAATGCAGATGACTCAACAATAAAGAAAGCTGATAATCAGGCTAATGAGAATAAACCATCAGGAAGCGATCAGGTAACTAAAAACAATTCCCCCATTCTTTCCTGGAGTAAATACGATTTCGTACCGGGTGATAAAATCATATTTGAAGATAACCTCCTGGGAGAGGAAAACGGGGAGTTTCCATCACGATGGGACCTTATACAGGGGAATGTCGAGGTCGCTCAATTAAACGGTGAAAATGTTATTATGTTCCGGGCAGGTGCCCCCAGAATAATTCCATATTTGAAAAACCCTGACAAAGATTATCTCCCTGATGTATTTACAGTTGAATTTGATCTGTTCTGTGGAGATGGTTCGTTTGAAGTATTTCTTTATGATTTAAAAAATCAAAGATCAGCGAGTCACTCAAACTGGTCAACTTTTAAAATCAGCGCAAATGAGATGGGATGGGCAGGCAGTAACAGTAAACTACAAGATGATCCCACACCAAAAAAGCGGTGGGTTCACATGGCAATTGCCTATACCAGCGGCAAATTAAAAGGTTATATGGATAATACAAGGTTAGTAAACATTCCACACCTCAATTTTGACCCTACCGGAATAACCTTTTCCAATTATATTTTCGGGACCAAGGACGATGGATTCTATTTTGTGAAGAATGTAAGAATGGCTGAAGGTGGCGTCAAGTATTACGATCGATTCCTTCAGGACGGCAAGATAGTCTCAAACGGTATTCGCTTTGATGTAGGTAAGGCAACACTACGACCGGAATCAATGGGCGTTCTGAATGAAATCTACACTATGCTTGACGAACATCCTGATGTGAAAGTCAGTATTGAGGGTCATACCGACAGTGATGGAGATAATGATCTTAATCAGAAGCTATCAGAGGAAAGGGCTGAAACTGTTATGAAACAACTGGTATCGATGGGAATAACAGCCGGCAGGTTAATATCTAAAGGTTTTGGTGAATCCAAGCCGATATATACAAATGCTACACCGGAAGGCAAAGCAGAAAACCGCAGAGTTGAGTTTGTGAAAACCAATTAATCAAGGATATATAATGAAAAAACTAACTTTTTTGTTTGCAGTCAGTCTGCTGGTTCTCCCGCTATCGGCACAGTTCAAGGCTAAAATGGTATTTAACTCAATGGGTAAAGACCACGTTTTTACAGTCTATTCGTCTGACGATGGTTACCGTTACGAATTTAATGAGAATGGACAGGAGGGAGTAATAATTGTTAAAAATGGCTCGCCCGATATTGTAATACTTATTCCTCAGCAGAAGATGGCAATGAAAGGATCAGCAGATAACCCTGCAAGCATGGGGAATGATCCTGTCAATGCATATAAACACTATGAAAAAAACGGAACTGTTAAAGAGATAGGACCCGAAACTATCAATGGAGTAAAATGTACAAAATCGGAATTGTGGAATATTACAGGCGATGAATATGGTCAGGTAACTCAGCTTATGATCATCGTATGGACATCCGATAAATACAAATTCCCTGTGAAGATAATCAACCATATCGATGGTTCCAGCGGATCAGGTATGGAGTTAAAGGATATCGAACCATGGACACCAAATGCACAAAGCTTTGAGATACCCTCCGGATACCAGGTGATAGATATGCCTAAAATGATGCCTTGATTTTCAATTAAATTTTGATGAGACTATTATTATTTTTCCCAGCAATCTTATTGTTATCCACAGTAGCAGTGAATTTTAATAAACCAGAAGATTCTCCAGCCACTGAAGATTCCAATTATCAATTGATTATTAATGCCTCAGAACATAATATCCCCATTTATCCCGGGTCCAAAATAATCAAAGAATCATCATCAGATGGTAATTACATCCTGGCTTTTGAAACCGGAGATCAGCCTGAAAGGGTTGCCTCCTACTACAAAAAGGAGATGCAAAGTCTTGGCTGGCCTGATGGTATGGTGATGTCAGTTAAAAACAGTGCCGCATTAATGCTTAATGACAATGAAAAACAGTTCGCACTGAAGGCAGTATTCAGCAATGGAATTACCCGTGTTGATATAGTTATGATTGGTAAGTATAACGGTACTACAATACCTGAGGCAACTGTTCACTCAACTGATTTACCCACCGTATTACCTGATAATTCCAATGAAAATATATATGAACGGGAAATCCAGGCAAATGACAGGATAAATACTATTGAGGAGCAGGAACTTGTCAATCCGCCGGAAGACACAATGCCGGAATCAGATCAGACAAACCCTCTCCTTAAGTCGGAATTTGAGATGACGGATATTGCCTACTGGCCCGAAAGAACACGTATCAGGGCAAGGGTAAAAAACAACGGAAGGCCATATCAAGGGAACCTTGAGTTCAGAGTCAACCTGTCTGATCCGTACAGCGATTATACTCTTGACAGGACTGTGTCAGTGCCTGTGTCACTGAATACAACCGATAACGAGTGGGTTACGCTGTTAACAGATTATACCTGGCCGGAGCCGATTGATCACTCCACACTAAACGCAGTTGTAGCGGCAGATCCGGAAAACAGGATTGAAGAAAATGATGAACAGAACAATCAATTTCACAAAACTCTGCGCGTGCCGTGCGGAATCAATATTGAAGCCCTCTCCAACCAGGATATTGTAAAAGGGCAGGGAGAAGATTTTGCTATTTACGGAGAGTTCGGAAATCAGAGGAGGGGGAAGTATGTCTATGCTGAGACAAACTACTCTCAACTAAATCTCCCGTTTGCTCCGGAAGATACACGAACAAACCTAAGGGTTAAATCATGGAATCATGCGATGGTTACGGTTGATGTGTCTAATCTTGGGGCAGGTATCTATGAGATTAAGTTTTACTGTTCGGATCCGGAAACAACTGAGGCTTATTCAAGCAATACAAAAGAGCTGGGGATTGCCAGAAAGAAAATTAAAATACAACTTTCTTCAGGGCCTTTAAGTGCAAGGGAACTGGCAAACGCCCTGGCAGAAGCATCTAAGGATTGGTTCCGGGACACTTCCACTAACCTCGAAAAAATGTGGGTGGAGGAAGGAAGCCCCGGAGCCATTGTTAATTGCATCTTTACGAAAAAACCCTATAAGGTTGTACTGGAAATCTATAGTCAGGATTACAGGATTGCATACAGGGAAATTACGGAGTTCCAGGAGACAGAAGAGGGACATGCATTGTCAGAGGCATTTTCTGAGCTTGGCCCGGGTTTTTACATATTAAAATGCATGCAGATAGAATACCTCCACCCGGATAGAATAAGACACGAACACTCTGTTATGTTCAGGCTGGAATAAAAGAGCTGTTATTCTCAGCAATAAATGCTGAGAGGCAAAGAGGGTATGATAAACCTGAAACAAGCTGTACGAATATTTTATAAACTGATTACATAAAAAATGGCAATGAAGTATCTAGTAGCAATTATTACGCTGTCTTTTATTTACTGCAATTTATCAACCCTGGAAGCCCAGATGGTAACCTACAGCGGTCCGGTTGAATATCATCTTGAAGTAATAAAAACAGCCAATGGCGGCGGTACTGACAAAGGCTTTAACTGGAACGTCAGTGTTAACGAGAAACAAATAATTGACGCCAACTTTTATGTGACATTCACGGGCAATGCCAAAGTTGGATTATACCATAGTGGTAATACAGGTGATAAACAGTCATTTAATGGCAGAGAAATTTATGGCCTGTCAGGGCTAAAGCTGACAGATATTACGGAAGACATTCGGTATGTCAATTCGATTAATAACGAAGGAAACGAGCAGAAAATATCTCAGCCCTGTTATGATGACCGTCTGGTTTTCAGACATAATGCCACTCCCGGTGACTCACGTACTGAAAGATTTAGCGTTAAATCGGCCCGCACCGATCCGGACAAAACTGTAATTGAGGGAGGAAATATAATGTTCCGCGACAATAAATACATCCTGATGTTGATGGGGAAAATGAAAATCAATATGACCTCAGAAACCTATTCATCATTAACACTCCCATGTCTTGACACCCTGATACCTCCCACATCTATATCCAAAACCACTACACTGGATTTTCCTGTTGTGATACATGGCGAAAAACTGTTTGACAATCCTGATGCCCTGGAAGGAACATTTGTCCAGAAAGATGAGTCGGGCGACGACTGCAGGTCGTGCCTTGGAAACCTGGCACGCATGGTACATGGCGATATGAACTGCTCCTACATTACAAAGATCACAACCTCGTGGACACTTGTTAAGAGAACAGAGGAATGCAACGGGACTATCTCATATTTAAAAGGTGATGTTAAGATAAACGGGGTGCCGGCAAAAGAAGGAACAACTAAGGTTGGAGCCGGAGATGTGATAGAGACAAGCAAAATTGGATCCAGAATACAGATTCATCTTCCGGGGAATGAGACTTTTAGTCTGGGTTCCAAAACAAGGCTGGTTTTATCCAATCCATGCAA
Source organism: uncultured Bacteroidales bacterium (assembly GCA_963760915.1). Lineage (GTDB taxonomy): Bacteria > Bacteroidota > Bacteroidia > Bacteroidales > VadinHA17 > LD21. The sequence goes on from CAVXEU010000003.1 coordinate 534,777, forward strand.
TCCGGCAACAGTAAAACCTCCAAGCAAAGGGCAGCTGGTCAAAGGAAAAATCCTATCAAGTGTAGGTAGGAATAGGTCTGATTTTAAACCAAACCTGCGTTCAACCCCAGGGGGAGTCAGGGGACAGTTAAATAATACATTGCCCATTTTTTACGTGTCTGCCGACCCTGTTTTTGTGCCTTACCCTGTTTCACAAAACGAACTAACGTTTGGGCTTTTTAAGGTTCAGCAGGATGACCCGGAAAAAGCTGAACTGATTGAAGGTTACCAATCTCTGCCTGGCAATCAGACAGCTTTCTATTTAGATTTTGAGGATGGCATAGTACGCGATCTGACTGCCCTCAGGGGAACAATAAGAGTTGAGGATGACATGGGACTGAGAAGCATGGATATTACCGAGGGCACCACCGTTAACCAGTGGGATGACGGAACTCCGATGACCGGGATAGTGATACTTACAAAATAAACTGAAATAAGAATGAGCACATGAACAACCGGCAACGCCAATCCGATAACTCTGGGGATCATATTCGCAGTTGTCAGGGGAGGTATCTTTTTTTAGCAGGACTCATTTCCCTCTACCAGGGTCTGAAGGCCAAGAGACATGCCGCTGAGGCAAAAAACGCATCGATATGATCAAAATAAGTAAACAATAAAACTTAATCCAATGACAAATCAAGGAAGCACCAGAAGACTCGTGAAAGTCATAGCTATACTGACCGGACTGTTACTGACAGCAAATCTTCATGCACAGGTAGCCCCGGAGAGTGATCCTCTCTACAATGCAACCATACGTGCAGACATCGAAGCCGCGAAAAAGGCCCTGGCTGAAGGCGCCGATATCAACAGGCAGAGCGATAACGGATATACGGCGCTGATGTGGGCGTCTACATACAGTAACAGGGCTCCCTATGCTGAAGTAGCAAAATTCCTGATCAATGCAGGTGCCGATGTGAACATCCGTGCCAATGATGGCACTACAGCAATTCTTGATGCAGCTGAAAATTCTAAAGAAATAACCCTTATGCTCGTGAAGAAGGGTGCGGATATCACTACCCGTAGAGATGATGGCAGAGGGATATTCACAAGCTGCATTTTTGGCATCCTTATGGGAGTTACTGACATTGAACTGGCAGAATTCATGCTCTCAAAGGGTGCGGATGTTAATGAAGCAGCCACCTCCGGAGATGTAGAGGGCTGGACAGCAATTCATTATGCCGCCAGTAACGGTAATGAGAAACTGATCAAGTTTCTTATAAAAAACGGTGCAGACCTAAAAGCAAAAACAACTGACGGTAAGACGCCCCTTTCACTTGTCGGGTCAAAGCATCCGGAAATCATCGAAATACTGAAAGCCGCCGGTGCTAAATAATCTTGTGAACATTTTGACTAATTAAATCTATGGACATGAACTACAAACCTTTTATTAAAATAATTCTGCTTCTATTCTGTATAATAGAAACAGGTTGTACAAAAGAGACAGCGAAAACAGTTGAAGCATCTTCCGGGTATCTTAAAGTTGAATTTTCTTGCACATATCCGGTATGGTCTGTACAAAGTGTAATGAATGTTGAAGTTTATCCGGATGGAAACATCCAAATAGGTACCGGAATCCTCCAATACTCCGGGGAAGTTGAAACAGATGAAAGCAAATATACACGAAGTGGAATGTGGCAGCTCTTTCCAGTTGGAGTTGTAGAAGAAGACATGAATGAGACTTATGTTGTTATTAATCCTGAAATTTCAGTAGATTATGATATAATACGGCTATATATTAATGGAGCACTATTGTTGGAAGCACCCTTCTCGGGAGCAATAGATGATTCACCTGTGACCTTCAGCTACAATGAAGCAACAACTAACTCCGGAGGATCAATAGAAGGAGTAAGCGATGCTGGAGGTTCTATAATCTGGACGCTGAGATTAATCCCTTCAACAACAGTCTGCGAATGGATGGCAGATAACCCGTTCGTAGGAACCTGGGAATACAATGACAATCAAATTACTTCAACACTGGTTTTCAGCAATGACATGAAAGCCATTACCACTGTTGTAACTGATGATGGACATACAGAAATCACCGATACAAATAATTACACATATAGCTATACAGCTACAACACTTACATTAAAAAAAACAGGTGATGCGGATTATATAACTGATTACTATATTAATGGAATCTCTTTGACTTTATCATTGAACTGGAGAATTCCATGGACCTTCACAAAAGTGAACTAACACGATATTTAATAATCAAATAAAACCTTTAATCCATGATAAACAAACCAATAGTAAAGATATTTTCCCTTTTTGCCATAATCGTAGCATTTAATTTCTATAGTTGTAAAAAGGAACCAGATCCTCTAGCATTGACTACAGTGAGTGCATCTGCAATCACCTATTCAACAGCGATTTCGGGTGGTAATATTACAAGTGACGGAGGGTCGGCGATCATTTCAAGGGGGGTCTGCTGGAGCATATCCCAGGGCCCTACAACTTCTGACAGTAAAACAGAAGACGGATCAGGCACCGGAACCTTCTCAAGTACCCTGACGGATTTGACTCCTGAAACTCCCTATTATGTACGTGCCTATGCAACCAATAGTGAAGGAACAAACTATGGAGATGAGGTCTCATTCACTACAGGGCAACTTACAGATATTAACGGAAATGTTTACAATACTGTTACCATAGGCACCCAGGTATGGATGAAAGAGAACCTGAAAGTCACTAAATATAATGATGGAGTTGATATACCATATGTGACAGACAATAATACCTGGTTCCAAACCAACGATCCCGGATACACATGGTATAATAACGATGAAGCCACCTATGGAGGAATATATGGGGCTATGTACAACTGGTACACAGTTAACACCGGGAAACTTTGTCCCGATGGCTGGCATGTACCAACCGATACGGAATGGACAAGCCTGACTGATTTCCTGGGAGGTGAAGAGATAGCCGGTGGCAAGCTTAAGGAAGCAGGCACAGAACACTGGGGTAGTCCCAACACTGAGGCAACAAATGAATCTGGTTTTACAGCATTGCCTGGCGGTTACCTAAATAATGGTGGAAATTTCTATAGCATTGGTTATAGATGTGACTGGTGGACTTCAACCATGAAAGACAATATTTACGCCTGGAGACGTACTTTGCAATTAAACTCAGGCAGTATAAGCAGATATGATAACAATAAGAATTTTGGGCTTTCTGTGCGTTGCATAAAAGACTTGTAGATTTTAAACATAAACAATAAAAATAACTATCAATACATAGAAATCATGAAAAAAATACTAATATCCTTAACAACCATCGCTTTAATATTACTACTCTTCTCCTGTGAAAAGAAAAAGGATAATCCTTTTATCGGGTCATGGGAAAACACTGAAACAACAAATCTTGGTTCTGTGTTTACAACTATGGCATTCAGAGCTGATATGACCATGACTTTCACATTGGTGGTGACAGTTAACAGTCAGGATATCACCACAGCAACAAATTATGACTATTCATATACTGAAACGACAATCACTGTAAGGGAAGAGGGAAAATCTGAAGAAACATCTGAATATATTATCAATGATAATTATCTGGTTCTTTCACCTGGAACAAATTATGAAAGATCTTACATCAAAAATAACTAAAAAGATACACTATGAGAATCGGTCATACCCGAAATAAAAGACCCGGTAATGCAAACCCAATTACCCTGGGGATAATATTCGCTCTTGCCGGCGGAGCAGTCTTTTTCCTTTTTGCTTTGCCTCCGCTGCAATATTCAAGCACATCTAAGAGCTGGCCTACAGTGCCGGGGACTATTACTAAATCTGAGATCAATATTTGGACAAGTGACAGTAAAACCCATTATAAGCCTGATATAGCCTATGCTTACAGTGTTGATGGCAAAAAATACAGCTCTTCAAAGATAACTATGGGCGACCCTCCCCTTGACAACAATGTCACTCCGGCAAAACGTCTCCAGGCAGAATATCCTGTCGGGAAAGAGGTCGATGTTTATTATGATCCCGAATTACCTGGATCGGCAGCCTTGAAGCCAGGCACTAAAACCGGAGACTATTTATTGGCAGGAATTGCCGCGATCTTTTTTTTCGCAGGACTACTGGTAATATACCAGGGTCTGAAGACTAAAAGACGTGCCGTTGAGGCTAATAACACATCGATATTATCAAAATAGATAAACAATAAAACCTAATTCAAATTAGACTAAAAGAACCAACAGAAGACTCGTAACAGTTCTACAATAGTTATCGGGCTATTCGTATCAGCAAAACTTTATCCCTAAGTTTAATTCAAATTAATATCTTTATCTGTATTTAAGCGAATACTTTTGACTTATTCAGGTAATATTAATAATCGTTTCTTAGGAACTTTACTATTACAAGAATTGCTATTACCAGTCCGGGGGGTGAACGCGTGGCAATAAACGATCAGGTATCGGGCTGTAAGATCAGGGGTTTTCATTATACCGGTGAGGAAGGAGTACGAGTCAGAAAAGAATTATAATACATTTGTCTAACAAATAGTAAACTCAAATCTAACCAATATGAAAAAGATCAACTTTCTAACACTGTTATTGCTTATTAACCTTCTGCTAATTAATGGCAATGCCCAGGATGTTACTCTGAAAATATGGCCGGATGGAGTTCCCGGATCAATAAAAAACGAAAGTTATTCTGAAAAGTCCACTGTAGCCAATAATATTGTATCAAGCTATGAAAAGGTTACAGATCCGACAATTACAGTCTTTCTTGCTCCTGTTGAAAAAGCAACCGGCTCTGCCGTCCTGATATGCCCCGGAGGCGGATACGGTTTCCTCGCTTTCGGACATGAAGGAGTTGCTGTGGCAAGATGGCTGAATGACAACGGTATCTCCGGAATTATTCTGAAATACCGGCTGCCTTCTGATAAGATCATGAAGGATAAGTCTGTCGGTCCTTTACAGGATGCTCAGGAAGCCCTTCGCATTATCCGGCGGAATGCAGTTCAATGGAAGATCAATCCGGATAAAATCGGTGTGATTGGTTTCTCTGCCGGTGGCCACCTGGCTTCCACCCTCTCAACACATTTCTCTGAAAAAGTTTATGCTGTCAAAGATACTATAAGTGCCCGTCCTGATTTTTCAATACTCATTTATCCGGTAATTTCTCTCGAGGCATCTATTACACATGCCGGATCAAGAAATAATCTTATTGGGGATAATCCACCAGCTGCTGTAATAGCTCACTTTTCAAATGAACTTCAGATAACCGGTAGAACACCACCTTCATTTCTTGTTCACTCGGAAGATGATAAAACGGTGCCGGTTAAAAACAGTATTGTTTATTTTGAAGGATTGGTGACAAATAATGTCCCGGCTGAATTGCATGTTTTTCAGAAGGGTGGTCATGGATATGGCCTTGCAATCAACAGGGGAACAGAATCTTCATGGCCGGAACTTTGTATCAAATGGTTGAGAGTAAGGGGATTTTAGTTAGCAGCAATATCTTTTTAAGATACCTCTGGGTAAAACATTCTGCACATACTGATTAGTATCTTCTTTCTTCAAATCATTTAAGAAGGCAGGTATTTCCATAATCATTGCATGAGCATGAACTGATCATTATAAAAGATAGTTATTGTAAGTCTTGCATAACTAATTTATTCGTTATATATTTATATAATATTTGCTCTACGAAATTAAATAACCTTAATACAAAATGGTCCGACCGGGATCAATCAACCTAAATGAAAAAAACAATTTTAATACTGACTCTTTCGATAACTTTATCTGGTGTTCAAAGCTTTGCTCAGAAAGTTACCGATTATTCAAAAATTGATATAATGCTTATCAGAGGCGAGTACGACAGAGCTATTGATACCTGCAAATCCATTCTTGCTACTGACAGTCTGAACTCAGGGTTATACTATAAAATCGGGCTGGCATACCAGAATTTTGTGCCAGATGATAAATCATTTGATTACTTTTTAAAGGCCGCAACTATATCTCCTGATAACAACCAGTACAATTTTATGCTGGCAAAGAGCTATTTTAATAGAGGAAAAATGAAACAGGCCATGACGCTTTTGCAAAAACTTTGCGCCTCCGACTCAATGAACTGGAATTATGCCTATTATCTGACGAGCATCTACATGCAGGAAGGCAGATTTGATGAATCATTAAATATATACAAAAGGTTCTATAATAAGGATTCGACTAATTATGTCATTCTGGACAAGATTGGCTTTGCACTGATTAAAAAGAAAGAATTCGAGCCGGCAATTGAGCTTTTCAGCAAATCATTGGATATTAACGGGAAAAATATAAATGCAATTAAAAACCTGTCCTACCTGTACGCTTCAACTTATCGGATAGATACGGCAGTACAACTATTGACAAGAGGTATTAAAATTGATCCGGGAGATATGGATCTGTATGCACGCCGGGCTGCTCTCAATTTTGCGGTCAACTACACCAAAAGGGCCCTGGATGATTACCTGGTAATCCTGAGTTCGGGTGATTCGTCAGTTCTTTATCTCAAAAGAGCGGGAATAGGGTACAGTAATAACCTTCAGCCAAAAGAAGCTGTAAAATATTTATTAATGGCTTATCAGAAAGACTCCGGTGACTACGAGGTATCCAGTTATCTTGGGCTAAATTTTAATAAACTAAAAGATTACGGCAAAAGCGCTTATTATTATAAGCATATTATTAAAACGCTTAATCCTGTTATGCAACAACTTGGGATGACTTATATCCTGCTGGCCGAAGAATTAAAATCAGACAGCAAGTATAAGGAGGCAATAACATATTATCTCAAAGGTCAGGAAATAAGACCAGATATGAATATCAATATGATAATTGCAAATATATATGACGAAAAACTTGATGATATTCCAAAAGCCATTTATTACTATCAGCTCTTCCTTGGCAGTGTTAAAAACTCAAAAATGACTTTTAAACCTGATTATGTGGAGTCAATCAGGAAAAGATTTGAATATCTTAAAGAAAAGCAACTATCCGAAAAGAAGTAACATGGCACTTTGCCTGGTCTTTAACATTTTTCACTAAATTCGGCTATTTACGATAAGACTTTGGGAAAAACATTATTTGTTTTATACCCCTTACTTTCATATTTTTATGTATTAGTTTAAATACATATATGAAGACATTTTCAAAATGGCTCTCGGTAATAATTGTTATCTTATTTATTTCTTATATTGCCGGGCCCCGACCTGCTAAGCCGGATTTTAAAATCAATGAGATCAATCTCCCTTCTTCACTTGCCGGGTTGGAAGAACAAATTAATAATTCTGAAAAGAAGGTCAGGGGAATTAAACCCGATAATGAAGCGAGGATAGTCTGGGCTGATTCTTCTAAAAAAGAAAAGACCAAAATAGCATTCCTTTACCTACATGGTTTTTCAGCGAGCCAGGCTGAAGGTGATCCGGTCCATAAAGATCTTGCAAAAAAATATAATGCTAATCTATATCTTGCCCGCTTATACGAACATGGTATTGAAAGGGGCGACAGCACAATGATAAATCTTACAGCTGACAATTATGAGGCATCAGCTGAAAAAGCACTTGATATTACTGAAAAATTAGGAGATGAAGTTGTAGTTATCGGAACATCAACCGGTGGAACGCTAACTCTTTTTCTTGCGTCCCGTCATCCCGAAATAAAAGCAATAGTATTATACTCTCCATGTGTAAAACTATATGATAAAACGGCTGTAATACTCAATAAACCCTGGGGTTTGCAGATAGCCAGAATGGTCAGTGGCGGACCTGTCATGGTATATGAAGCTGAGAGTAAATTACATGCCCGGTACTGGCAATTACATTACAGGATAGAAGGATTGGTGGCTCTTCATAATCTGGTTTCAAACACTATGAAAAAAGAGGTATTTACCAAAATTAAATGTCCTGTGTTCCTGGGTTATTACTATAAAAATGAAACCGAGCAGGATCATACTGTTTCGGTTCCTGCCATGCTTAAAATGTTTGATGAACTCGGCACACCCGATGCTTTGAAAAAAAAGGTTGCCTTCCCGGAAGCCGGAGCTCATGTAATTGCATCATACATCAGGTCGAAAGACTGGCAGGGAGTAGAAAAAGAAACGGATAGATTTCTTTCTGTTATTCTGAAACGTGAATTTCTTAATTAATACTGATAATTTAATTGTCAGTATGTTATGGGGACAATAATAATGAAGAAGAAGTTTTGGATTTGCGGAGTTATACCTGGAATATTTTTTATCATTCTGTTTAGTTGCACCAGGGAAGACAAATCCCCTGAGCCTCTTATTGATATTGAAGGAAACATTTATAAAACTGTCCGAATCGGTGAACAGCTATGGATGGCTGAAAATCTGAAAGCCACTATGTATAATGACGGAGAAAAAATCTCTTTGATAACAGATGCTTCAGAATGGAGGAACAGCACAAAACCAGGTTATTGCTGGTATAATAATGATGAATCTTCAAATAAAGATACCTACGGAGCGCTATATAATGCCTTTACTGTTAACACCGGCAAACTTTGTCCGACAGGTTGGCATGTACCAGAAATGGAAGAGTTTCAGAAACTTGAGGAGTTTATAGCTGACACGATTACACCCGGAGGTAAATTAAAAGAGACCGGTTTTGATCATTGGCTTGCACCGAACACCGGAGCGGACAACCGCAGCGGCTTTACGGCACGGGGAGCCGGTATAAGGTACTTCGAAGGGTCCTTTAGTTCTATATTATATTATACCTCAATCTGGTCCGGATCTGAATCAGGCAATCATGAGCAGTGGTACATAGCTTTATACTATAATGATGCATCTTTGATTGTCAGCCATAGAAATAAAATGCATGGGTTCAGTGTACGGTGTATAAAGGATCAGCTCTGATCTTCCAGGAAGCTGTATTGTTGTCCAATCCTGCCGGCATTTAATAACAATATGATAAATAGCATGTTGTTTAAAACTAAATTTGATTTGATATGGCATACGATTTGTAACAGATACTATAATATTAAATCTCAATGCTATGAAAAATTTAAATTCAATTTTAAAAGGTTTGTTTCTGGCATTTGGATTAAGCTTGATTTCTCTCAATAGTAATTCTCAGGACATCAAACTAACAAAACAGGAACAAAAAGAAGCAAGGAAAGCTCAATTATATGCCAATTTCAAGGCTATTGACACTTTGCTTATGAAAAAGACATTTGTCCTTGAGGCAGATTATCTTGAAAATCAATATTGAAACAGGGTACCGGTAAATTCAATGGTTAACTTTATAAAGGTAAATTCGCCGGATGCTGTTTTGCAAACCGGATCAAACGTCAGCTACGGATATAATGGTGTCGGCGGGGTTACAGCTGAAGGCTCAATTCAGAACTGGAAAATTGATAAGAATCTTAAAAATCTGAGCTATTCAGTTCAATTCAGTATTAACACATCTATAGGTCCATACGATGTTTTCATGATAATTAATGCGGATAACAATGCTACCGCCAGAATATCAGGATTAGGGCCCGGCACTCTGAAATGGGATGGTCAGATTGAAGCTCCTTATAATTCACGGATTTTTAAAGGACAGGAATCATACTGATCATTACAGTCAGGTTTGGGTAAAATTCGTCTTAAATTAAATGGATCTGCCACTTGCCAGAAACAATAAAGATAAAGCCTTGATAAAAATATTCATCAAGGCTTTATTTATGATATGTTGACCCACCAGGTTTCGAACCGGACCGAGCGTAAAAATAGCCCGGTGGGCTATTTTAGCGAAGGGGACAGCCTGTCGCGAGGGCTACGACTGCCTGTTTTGTTGGTAATTCTTTGTTGACCCACCAGGTTTCGAACCTGGACTCTTCAGAACCAAAATCTGACGTGTTGCCAATTACACCATGGGTCAGAATGCAATTATTGAGCTGCAAAATTAGAAAAATAATTTAAAAGTGATCATACCCGGGTGATTTTGATATAGTCCATTTTGTATATCACTGAAGTGAGTCTGAAAGGATCATTTCGTACCTCGCCATGTTCATCTGATCAACCTCAACAACAAGGAAAGGGCAGTCAACAAGAGACCGAAGGATGAATCCCAGTTCGCACATATCGTCATCACCTTGTTCATAGTACCAGGTGATACTCGCCTTAGTAGCTATATCCTTCATCAATGCCAGCTCTTTCAGAAGGTTAAATATCCATTTGGTTGAACTGGTATTTATATATTCAAATCCCAGATCGATTTTTGTTTTTTCATCATTTCCCCTGGCAAAATCTGATATCCATTCATATACCGGACGGTAAAATTCACCAGGATTCTCAGGGATTGACCGGCCCATAATAAAAATTATTCCCGGCTCAAGTATTATCCAGGGTGTCCTTCTTGAAGGCTCATTATTAAAACTTTCAGGATATTTCATTAAAGATAAAAGGAAATACTTTCCTGTTCGTTAATAAATTAAAATTGCGGTTTCAAATTTATTATCTTATTCACAATCCGGTTAGTCCGGAATCTGCAAATTTAGGAAAAGGCGTGTACAATCCAAATGTTAACGTGTTACATTCTGATTAAAAAGTGATGGCTCATTATCTTCCCACAGTGTAGGATGTTCTTCTTCAAACTTTTTAATAATGGCTTTCATAATAGTCTCTCTGAGAAATTCCGATTTATTCTTAACCCTGTATCGGCTGCAATAGATTCCCAAAGCCCTCATTTCCCTGTTGTTGAGCATAAGGGATAATCGTTTCGTACGCCGTAACCTGTCTTCCTTAATTAAATTATGTCTCAATGCCAAAAATATGAAATCTGGCAGCTAAATTAAAAAAACTGCTTTTTATCAGTATGAAGAAAAAAAATAGTTTTAAACATAAAAACCCAGTAATTCCGTATAGGGCTGGCTATCTATTTATTATATTATTCACAACTTTATTGAATCCATAAGCTAATCAGCATTGATCGGACATTTTTTATATTTGCATGTCAGATAAACTACCAGTCATACACTACGTTTCAGTGTAATCCGCTTTACCATAAGCGGGAATCTGCTTATAAAAGCAGCAGGCCGAATAAAATCAATCTAATACCGGTTCATTGCATTCAGATCGGCAAATGCCTCTTTAAGTCTGGCAATAAAAGACTCTTCTCCTTTTCTGAGCCATACTCTTGGATCGTAATATTTCTTATTCGGTTTATCATCTCCTTCAGGATTGCCAATTTGTCCCTGCAGGTATGCGTTCTTTTCCTTTGAATATTTGTTGATGCCATCCCAGAATGCCCATTGCATATCAGTATCAATATTCATTTTAACAGCTCCGTACTTAATTGCCTCTGTTATAAGATGTTTTTCAGATCCTGATCCCCCATGAAATACAAAATTTACAGGGTTTGGCCCGGTCTTGAATTTCTTAGCAATATAATCCTGTGAATTCTTGAGAATGATTGGTTTGAGCTCAACATTACCAGGTTTATAAACACCATGAACATTCCCAAATGAAGCAGCAATTGTAAATCTGTCACTTATTTTTGATAATTCCTCATAAGCATAGGCAACATCTTCAGGCTGGGTATATAAACGTGAGCTGTCGACGCCTGCATTGTCTACTCCGTCTTCCTCTCCACCTGTAACTCCCAGTTCGATTTCAAGTGTCATTCCTATTTTGCTCATTCTTTCAAGGTATTTCCTGCATGTTTCAATGTTTTCCTTCAAAGGATCTTCAGAAAGATCGAGCATGTGGGAGCTGAAAAGAGGTTTACCGTTTGTTTCATAGAACTCCTCTCCCGCATCAAGCAAGGCATCAATCCATGGAAGAAGTTTCCGTGCGGCATGGTCTGTATGGAGAATGACAGGAATTCCATAATATTCCGCAACATTATGTACATGAAGAGCACCTGATACTCCACCTGCAATTGCTCCGGTCTGATTTTCCTTTGGTAAACCCTGTCCACCAAAAAAATGAGCTCCTCCGTTTGAGAACTGGATAATAACAGGTGAATTTACCAGCTTTGCTGTTTCAAGAACAGCATTTACTGAATTAGTACCAACAACATTTACGGCAGGAATAGCAAAATCGTTTTTGTTTGCATAATCAAAAAGTGACTTGACATCATCTCCGAAAATCACTCCGGGTTCCAGTTTTAATACCTTATTAGTCATATAATTAATAATTTAATAGATAATATATTTCAGTTTACAATACAAATATAGGTAAAATTAAAACCTGCATGAAACATTTTAAATAATGATAAGTGATCTATTAATTCACTCTTTTCAAAGAAATAATTTATTCTCTTTGAGATATTATTTATCTTCGTAGACTTATTTTTGAAATATTTCTGCACTGATAATGATAAAATGTAATTGCCCCATATCCATGTTTTTAAAAACAGAAACTGCTACCAATCCGTTATTCTTTTTACCAATGCCAATTGAATTTTGTATAAATCATGTACCTGTTAACATGGATGAGTTACATCATACTATTTAAAAACAATCATATTAAAATGAAAAAATTCTTATTTCTTATATTTACCGGTTTGCTTTCTTCACAGCTGTTAGTCTTTTCTCAAACGAAGGTATGGACACTCGAAGAGTGTATCAGGTATGCAATTGACAATAATATCCAGATAAAACAACAGGATATTCAGACCAGATACCAGAAAAACACACTTGCCCTTTCCAAATTAAAGCTCTTACCATCTGTAAATGGTTCTGCAACTCACAATTATTCTTTTGGACGGGCACTTGATCAAACAACCTATCAGTATACTAATAATCAGACTGTTCAGTCGAATAATTTTTATATAAGCGGGAGCCTGAACCTCTTCAGCGGACTACAGAATTACAACACGATAAAAAAGAATGAATACGAATTGCTGGCAGGAGAGAAGGATCTGCAGAATACCAAAGATAATATCGCTCTTTCGGTTGCCCTGGCCTACCTTCAGATTCTGTTAAACAAGGAACTCGTAACCGCTACTGAAAACCAGGTTCTGATAACTAAACAGCAGATAGAAAAAACCCGCAAACTTGTCGATGCCGGAAGCGTTGCCAAAGGGAACCTGCTGCAGATTGAAGCACAGGCAGCTCAGGAGGAACTCCAGTATATAAATACAAAAAACCAGCTCGATATTTCCTACCTGAATATCAGTCAGTTGCTTGAGCTTACCACACCGGAGGGTTTTGAAGTAGTGGTGCCTGATATACAAATAGATACAAACGGAGTGATATCAGGGAATATTGATGAAATATATGCAGTTGCTCAGGGTATAAGACCAGAAGTAAAAAGCTCCGAACTTAAACTGACGGCAAGCGAGTATGACATGAAGTATGCAAAGGGAGGGAGAAGTCCACGGCTGACTATGAATAACTCCTTCAGTACCGGCTATTCGGATATCAGGAAAAAAGTAGTGGGAATAGATCCTGTACTTGGTCCTGTATATGGTAAGTACTCCTTTGCAGATCAGGTTAATGATAATATTAACTATGGTGTTGGCTTTACACTTAACATTCCGGTTTTGAACGGATGGCAGGTAAACAAAAACATAGCAAACTCCCGGCTTGCAATAGAAAACAATCGCTATGCCCTTGAAGGAGTCAAAAAGCAACTTTATAAAAACATCCAGCAGGCATACACTGATGCAGTAGCTGCACTCAAAAAATATAACTCAAGTGTAAAGGCTGTTACATCTTCCGAGGAATCTTTCAGGTATACTGAACAAAAGTTTAATGTAGGAATGGTTACCCCTGTTGACTACAATGCAGGAAAAACGCAGCTTCTTAATGCTCAATCCGATATGTCGCAAGCTAAATATGAATTTATTTTTAAAACGAAGGTACTTGACTTCTATAAGGGTCTCCAGTTGAATCTAAATAAATAATAATACTTAATAATTTTAAGATACAGAAAATGAAAAATAATAAGATACTAAAAGTCTTACTCCCTGTTGTAATTGTACTGTTAATCTTTGCTGTAATCGGGAAAAAACAGGGTTGGTTCGGCAAAGCATTAACCGTGAAAGTTGCTGTTGAAAATGCAGAAAAGCGACTTATTGTGGAAACAATAACAGCAAATGGTAAAATTCAGCCTGAAAAAGAGGTTAAGATTAGCCCTGATGTAGCAGGTGAGATTGTAGAATTGACAATAAAAGAAGGAGATCATGTTGAAAAAGGACAGCTGTTGCTCAGAATCAGACCCGATATATATATCTCACAGAGAGACAGGTCTCTGGCTGCAATCAGTTCAGCAAGGGCGCGTCTTGCTCAGGCTGAAGCGCAATATACCCAGGCTGAACTTTCATTTAACCGGAACAAACAGTTATATAACGAACAGACAATATCAAAATCAGATTTTGAACAGGCGCAGGCAACATATACTGTTGCAAAATCAGAGGTTGATGCAGCTAAATATTCAGTTATCAGCAGTGAAGCTTCGCTCAAAGAGGCAAACGAAAACCTTACAAAAACATCTATTTATGCTCCAATGACAGGAACAGTATCTATGCTTCTTGTTGAGCTCGGAGAGCGCGTAGCAGGAACAAATATGATGGCCGGTACCGAATTATTACGAGTGGCAGATCTTTCGCGAATGGAAGCGCAGGTTGAGGTCAATGAAAATGATATTGTCAGAGTTAAACTCGGAGATACAGCCCTGGTTGAGGTAGACGCTTACCTTGATCAGAAATTCAAGGGTATTGTGACTGAGATTGCCAATTCTGCCAAAACGACAGGTGTATCGGCTGATCAGGTGACTAACTTCGATGTCAAGATTCTGCTCCTGCCTGAATCATACAAAAAACTTGTTGCTGCAGGTGACAAAAATCCTTTCCGTCCCGGAATGTCCACGACCGTTGATATCAGAACAGATACAAAACCTGATGTACTGGCAGTACCCATCCAATCTGTAACTACAAGGGTTGATTCAACCAAGACCACAGAAACACTTTCCGGACAAGATATCCGTACAATTGTATTTATTACTGACGGGAAATATGCCCTGGCCAGAGATGTTAAAACAGGTATTCAGGATAACAATTATATTGAAATTCTTTCCGGAGTTGAATTAAATGACCGTGTGATATCTGCACCCTTCAGTGCTATAAGTAAAAAACTATCTGATAGTACTCTGATTGAAATAGTAAAAAAGGAAGATCTTTTTAAGGAAAAATAGGTTCATCCCCATCAAAAATGATTTTATGTCTGGAGACAGCGACAAATATATGTTCAGTGGCATTATGCAGCACTGCCGGACTAATTTCATTGCGAGAAACTAATGATATTAAATCGCATGCTTCCATGCTCACACCTTTCATCGGGGAAATCCTGAAAGAAGCCGGAATGAGAGCAGCCGATCTTGAAGCAGTTGCTGTCAGCAAGGGCCCGGGTTCCTATACCGGATTAAGGATAGGTGTCTCAGTAGCAAAAGGAATTGCTTATGCCGCATCACTTCCGCTTATAGGAATAGAGACAACCAGATCGATGTTCTGGGGAATGGTCGGCGACAAGCCTGAAAATGCGGAAGACACAGGAAATACATTATACTGTCCCATGCTTGATGCCAGAAGAATGGAGGTATATTATGCAATATATGATTCGGAAGGTAATATTATCAAAGACATTTCCGCAGAAATAATAGATGCTGACTCGTTTGTAAATATTCCTGAATCAAAAAAGATAATATTTTTTGGAGACGGGTCAACTAAATGCAAAGAGGTGATTAAGCGAAATAATGCTCACTTTGTTGATGATTTTGCAATATCCGCTACTTTTATGTGCAGGCCTGTATTTCAGGCTTTTATAAATAGTGAATTTGAGGATGTTGCGTATTTTGAGCCATTTTATCTGAAAGATTTCATAACCACCAGATCCAGAAAAAATATATTTGGAAATTAATTGGCATAATATCTGCATGCCATACGTAAGAATATGCTGAGAACTATTTATATTACAGTTATTGCATTGCTTTTATCTGCCAACAGCAGGGGTCAGATAGTTTCATATAAAGCCGGGGAAAAAATAACCTACAGCATTCAGTATGGAATTATAACCGGAGGAATGGCCACTCTTGATCTGAATAGTGAGTATCTGAATGGTCAGGAAGTATGGCATTCAAAGCTTCTGGCAAAAACTACCGGAGTGGCTGATGCATTTTTCAAAGTCCTGGATATATATGAGAGTTATATTGATCCTGTAACGGAACTTCCTGTAAAATCAATCAGAAACATCCGTGAAGGCAGGTACAGGAATTATAATGTGGTTCTCTTCGACCATAAAACCAGGTCTGATTCAGCAATCATTGATAGTGATCTTTCAGGTATTCATATTGCACCTCCGGGAATACATGATATACTTTCCTGCTTTTACTATTTCCGGAATCATATTCTTCCCGTTGACAGTAATTTAAAAAAAGACAAACTTACAACTATCGAAACATGGTTTACTGATGAGCTTTACCCCATAAGATTAAGGTATGTTGGCACTGAAGAAGTAAGAACAAAAGTAGGCAGGATAAAATGCTATAAATTCAATCCTGTGACTGAAAAAGGAAGACTCTTCAAGACCGAAGAGGATGTTTCATTCTGGTTTTCAGCTGATAAAAATTTTATACCTGTTAAAATACGATTTAATATATTTGTAGGATCGTTTTCAGTTGAAATCACAAATTATGAAGGATTAGCTTACCCGCTGGAAACTATTAAGAAATAATAATAATTAATATCAGAATAATTTAAAATTCATATGGCAAGTACTGCAGATTTTAGAAATGGTTTGGTTATTGAATTCAATAATGACCTATATTCAATTGTTCAGTTCCAACATGTCAAACCCGGTAAAGGTCCGGCTTTTGTAAGGACAAAACTTAAAAGCCTGAAAAACGGAAGGGTTATTGATAATACCTTTTCATCCGGAACTAAAGTGAACCTGGCAAGGGTTGAAAGACGTCCCTATCAATACCTTTATAAGGATGATATGGGCTATTACTTCATGCACCTTGAAACATTTGAACAAATCCATGTACAGGGAGATTTGATTGAGAATAATCAGTTCCTGCTTGAAGGCCAAAGCGTTGAAGTGGTGGTTCATGCCGATACCGAAACAATCCTTTCAGTTGATATTCCGCAATTCGTCGTTATGGAGATCATTTATTCAGAACCCGGGTTAAAAGGAGATACTGCAACCAATACCTTAAAACAGGCAAAAGTTCAGAATGGTGAAATTATCATGGTGCCTCTGTTCGTAAATACAGGTGATAAAATCAGGATTGACACTAGGGACAAGACTTATGTTGAAAGAGTTAAGGCATAAGAAATATTATGACAGATAAAAGGGCCCTGACAGACAGACTAAGAATTTCAAAATTTAAATTGGATTCATTACTGGATATTACATTGTCGATCAATGCCAATCTTCCCACTGAGGACCTTCTATCCAAATATGAATATATACTCAGAAACAATCTGGGGATAGGCAAAATACTTATATTTAAACGCTCCGATACATGGGAGTGCCTTTTAAACGGTGGTTTCCCGGAACATCTGGAAACAATTGACGTTGAGGCGAAGTTGCATAACATAACCGAAATCGCTTATGTAACTCCGGACCTGGGGTTTGAGGGAGTTGATATTATTATTCCGGTTTATAATAACAATATCCATCTGGCATTTGTATTTATTGGTGATATAGATGAGGAAGGAGAAGGTATGAGTCCTGTGCTCAAACATCTGAATTTTATTCAGACAATCTCAAGTATCATTATTGTTGCCATAGAAAACATCAGGCTTTTTAACGAAAGCCTTCGTCAGGAGGCACTGAAAAAAGAGCTGGAGCTTGCAGCCAGAATGCAAAAGATGCTTATCCCCGACAACCGCCATATGCCAAAAAATCCAAAACTGGTAGTAAGCGGATTTTATTATCCTCATTATGAGGTAGGGGGCGACTATTATGACTGCCTGAGGCTTTCAGATACAAAAACCGGTTTTTGTATCGCTGATGTCTCCGGCAAAGGAATTTCAGCAGCAATCCTTATGTCGAATTTCCAGGCCAGCTTCAGGGCGCTCTTTACTCATGATACTAATCTTGAAGCACTAATATATAAACTCAATTCGATCGTAGTATTAAATGCCTCAGGTGAAAAGTTTATAACATTTTTTGTTGCAAGATATGATCATGATAGCGGAATACTTGAATATATCAATGCTGCCCATAACCCACCCGTATTATACGATACAGCAACAAAAGAGATCCGTCATCTCCGTACCTCCTGCGTCGGAATAGGGATGCTTGATGATATGCCTCCTGTAGAAAAATCGGAAATCCCAATCAGGAACTACTCGAAGATTGTCTGCTATACCGATGGCCTTTCCGAATTAAAAGGGAAAGATGGCAAAGATATTGGGACAAAAGAAATTATACGGCATATTTCAAATGACAGACCTGTTGAAAGTAATATCATGGAAATGATAAAGGAACTTGGGTTGCCTGATAATAATCCATCCACATTCGATGATGTCTCAATAATAGTTGCGGATCTTATAAGATAACTCTCAGGAAATTCTTATAAGATAATAGTTTTTCTTCCCCTTCTGGACAAGAAGGTATCTATTGTTCAGCACATTTGTCCTGTTAACAGAAATCTCCGGATTATCAATCTTCTCTTTATTCAGGCTTAATCCCCCACCCTGGATAAGTCTCCTCAACTCTCCCTTTGAAGCAAATATACCGGAGTGTACCGTACATAGATCGGAGATAGACACGCCGTTATCAAGAACCTCCTGATTGACATCAAATACAGGAACACCTTCAAAGACAGACAGAAATGTGCTTTCATTCATTTTTTTCAGAGATTCGGTTGTTCCCTTTCCGAATAATATCTGTGATGCTTCCACGGCACCTTCATAGTCACTTCGTGAATGGACCATTACTGTAACTTCTTCTGCAAGTTTTTTCTGCAAAAGACGTTCATGAGGAGCTTTTTCATGCCCGGAAATGATCGAATTAATTTCCTCCTTACCCAGTATGGTAAAGATCTTAATATATTTTGCCGCATCCTCATCGGAGACGTTAAGCCAGAACTGGTAAAACTGATAAGGTGTTGTTTTTTCAGGATCAAGCCAGACATTGCCGGATTCCGTTTTGCCAAATTTTGTCCCATCCGATTTTGTTATCAACGGGCAGGTCAGAGCATAAGCCTCACCACCAGCTTTCCGCCTGATCAGCTCAGTTCCGGTAACAATATTGCCCCATTGATCAGAACCTCCCATTTGAAGCCTGCATTTATTATTCATGTACAGGTGAAGGAAATCAGTTCCCTGCACAAGCTGGTATGAAAATTCTGTAAAAGACATCCCTTCTTTGGCATCTGATCCGATTCGTTTCTTAACAGAATCTTTTGACATCATATAGTTAACCGTAATATGCTTGCCAATATCCCTGATAAAGCCCAGAAAGGAATATTCCTTCATCCAGTCATAGTTATTCACCATCAACGCCCGGTTCTCTTTATCCGACTGAAAATCGAGAAATTTTGAGAGTTGCTTTTTAATAGCTTCCTGGTTATTTCTAAGAGATGCCTCATCAAGTAGATTCCTCTCTTCAGATTTGCCTGAAGGATCACCAATCATCCCTGTTGCCCCGCCGACAAGTGCAATCGGAGTATGTCCGGCCCGCTGGAAGTGCACCAGCAGCATAACCTGTACCATATGTCCTATATGCAATGAATCTGCAGTAGGATCAAAACCGATATACCCACTGGTCTTTTCTTTACTTAATAATTCTTCCGTTCCCGGCATAATATCATGTATCATGCCTCTCCACTTCAGTTCATCAATAAAATTCATAACAACATCATTAATAACCAGATAAATTTTCTTTAAAATTTCAGGGAGTTGTTAAATATATCCTATTTAACACCTCCGGAACGTTGCATGATTAATATTTTTAAGCCGGGACAATCATAAGAATAAGTTACTTATGAAATTGGTTGAGATCCGGATCTGTCATGCGAATTCAGAAATGCAAATATAATAAACAGGGTCAGATAGTCACATTCTCAGGCTTCTTTTTAAACCGGTCGAAGCTTCGATAGAAACCACCCTCGCCTATGATAGGAAATAACACAGGTGCAATATCGGATATAGGATTATAGAAATATGATTTTTGGATTGTTTCTCTTGGCAGGAAATGTCTCCTCGCATCAATGCCATTAAGAACAACAAAGAAAACGCTCATGATAAGAACAGCTTTCAACAGTCCGAAAGCCATACCGAGAATTCTGTTTACAAAGCCAAGAGCAACTGCTGTTATAATTTTGTCAGCTAATATTCCTATGAAATGTATCACTACAACAATAACTCCGAAAGTTATAAGGAAAGCAATTATCCCGACATACTGCCCGGTCATATCAAAATAATCGTATAGTTTCTCAGCTGTAAAGCCTGAAAACCTTATGGCACCCCAGATACCCAGTATCAGAGCTGCAAGTGAAGCCACTTCCCTGACAAGCCCGTTAATAAATCCCATAACTACCGACAATATGAGTACAACAACTATTATAAGATCTATCCAATTCATAAAAACAAGGTATTTGATAAGTATAAAGATAGCTTATTTTTCAGAATTGAACAGGAACCTTCTGGCATGATTAACATCGTCTCCATATTTCTTTTCTCCGATAACACAAATTGCCAGATACAGGCAGGAGATGTTGGAAGGGATGATTTGGAATGATGAAAAAAAGATATACTTTTGCGTCTGAACAAGGCCCCATAGTTCAATGGATAGAATGGAGGTTTCCTAAACCTTAGATTCAGGTTCGATTCCTGGTGGGGCTACAAAAAAAGAGTGAGAATGTGAGCGAGAGCGAGCATTCTTACTCTTTTTTCTCGCTCTCACACCCACACTCACACACTCTCTTAAAAAGTATTTATTCCTGTAAGGTCATATATAATTCACTTATAATTGTACCCCAGTTTTGTACCCCTGGGATTAAAATTGATATTCAGATATTTCCATGGCTCTAATTAATTAAAACTGGCTATCTTGTCCTGGTGGGGCTACAAAAAAAGAGTGAGAATGTGAGCGAGAGCGAGCATTCTTACTCTTTTTTCTCGCTCTCACACCCACACTCACACACTCTCTTAAAAAGTATTTGTTCCTGTAAGGTCATATATAATTCACTTATAATGGTTTGAAGTCCCGATAGATTGCCGGGAGTTATCCTGTCATGATAAAACAATCAGGAGGGAATAGCAAAAACCATGACAACTGAGCATCGGCTTGTTAACCAATCAGCGTCTTCACGTCACCAGGATCTAACGAGGTAAAATAAATTTAAAATCACTCCCTTTCCCGGGCCTACTCTCAACCCAGATTTTGCCTCCGTGTTTCTCCACGAATTCTTTGCAAAGTAATAATCCTAAACCCGTTCCTTTCTCATTTGCTGTCCCTTTTGTTGTAAGAACTTCTGATATATTGAACAGTTTCTCCATATCACCGGGGGCTATTCCGACACCATTATCCGATACTGATATTGTAATATTTTCTGAATTTTCCTCTGCGTCAATATTTATTGCACCACCAATGTTTGTAAACTTTATTGCATTCGACACAAGATTTCTTATTACCGTTTTTATCATATCATTATCCGCAAATATATTTATTCCATCGGGTGCCGAATAATTAATTGTGAGGTTTTTTGCATTGGCATCCGGATTAACAGTTTCAAGAATATTCATGCAAATATCGATGAAACTTATTAATTGTGGATTGAAAGGAATCGTGCCCTGCTGTGTTCTTGCCCACGCCAATATGTCTTCAAGTAAATTAAAAGTGCTTCTTGCTGTTGTTTTAATCTGGTTTGCGAGTTTTTCAATTTCGTCAATATTGAGTTTATAAATGTCTTCGGTCAAAATTTCCGACAGACCAAGAAGGTTATTAAACGGACTTCTTAAATCGTGTGAAAGAATTGATATAAAGCGGTCTTTGTCAGCGTTCAGTTGAAGCAATAGCTTCTCATTTTCTTTAATTGCCAGTTCGGCGTTTTTAAAATCAGTTATATCTGTATTTACACCAATGTACTTTACAGGTTTATCAGTTTCATCCTTTACTATTTTACCATATGCGCTGATATTTCTGATATTACCATCAGTTCTGATAATTCGGAATTCAAAGTTCCTGTTTTTATCAGATTTTATTGCTTCTTCAATATTAAATTTAATAATATCAAGATCACCGGGGTGAATAAATTTACAAAACTGGTTAAAATCTATTTTATAGTTGTTTTGAGTAATGCCATATATCTTATTAAAATTCTCATCTATTTGAATAATATCTGTAATAAAATCATGCTCCCAAACACTTATAGAAGCAGCATTAGTTGCAAGGACGAACCGTTCATTAATACTCTTCAGGCTTTCTTCCAGCTTCTTTCGCTCAGTGATATCATAAACAGTTCCAATAACCCCGATAATTTCTCCATTTACATTTCGTAAAGGCACATTTCTATCTGATGCCCAACCGGATTTGTTAGAGTCGGGCAAATTAAAGGGGAAATCAATAGCCTCAATGATCTCATTATTTAGTGTCCTTTTAAGCGATTTAACTACTCCTGTATCTTCTAAGAATGGGAATACCTCAATGGCAAGTTTCCCCAAAACCTTTGAAGCGGAAAATCCCGTAAATTTTTCCATAAATGCATTCCATACAGTATAACGCAGGTTATTGTCGTAAACAACGAGACCTTGATCTATAGAATTAATTATTTGTGAAGTGAATTGAAATGATTCCCCTTGCGGCCTGAGATCGACAGGTTCACTGGTCGCTTTAATGCCCGATTTCAGATTACTCAATTCGAGTTCTAATTCTTTTATCCTGGTTTCGAGTCCATTCTTATTCATCACTAATTTCTGTTACAGTGTTTTTTAATTAACTCATAAAGCAGGGTCATATTAATCGGTTTTGAAATATAATCATTGCTTCCGGCTTCAATAGCCTTTTCTTTGTCGCCTGAAAATGCATAAGCAGTTTGAGCTATGATGATCACATCTTTGTTAAACTGCCGGATATTACGTGTGGCTTCATTTCCATCCATAACCGGAATTCTGATGTCCATTAAAACAAGATCAAGGTCGGGATTGTTCCGGCAAGTCTCTATAGCTTCAGCCCCTGTCATTGCATGTAAAACTTCTTTACTTATTTTTTTAAGCATTCTTACGAGAAGTGAATAAGATATTTCATCATCTTCGACAATTAAAATTTTCAGGTTATGCAACTGAATTTCTTTAAGGTCTGAGGAAACAACATCTTTTATTTCTGTTTTTTCTTCCGGTACAGCATTATAAGGAATAGTAAAATAAAATATTGTGCCTTTCCCTTCCTGGCTTTCCACCCATATTTTCCCGCCAAGCATTTCTACATAACTTTTGGCTATGGATAAACCCAAACCACTGCCTTCATAAGCCCGGTTGTGTGCTTCACTTCCCTGTCTGAATCTTTCAAAAATAAGTTTCTTTTGGTTCTCAGGAATGCCTACTCCCGTATCTTTTACAAAGAATTCAAGGAATCCGCCCTTTCTATTATAACCGAAATTAATTGATCCTTCATAAGTAAACTTAATGGCATTCTTAACAAGGTTAGTCAGTATTCCATAGACCTTTTCATTGTCTGTATTAATGATCGATTCTTTTGTTGTCAAACCGTTTTTCAGGATAAACTGCAACTTTTTAAACTCAACTTCCGGTTTAAAGAATTTATAAGTAAATTCCATTTTTTCGTTAATATTAGTCTCAGAAATATTAATTTGAATAA
Source organism: uncultured Bacteroidales bacterium (assembly GCA_963760915.1). GTDB lineage: Bacteria > Bacteroidota > Bacteroidia > Bacteroidales > VadinHA17 > LD21. The sequence goes on from CAVXEU010000003.1 coordinate 558,583, forward strand.
GTCTCGATTCAATTTTCGAAACATCAATAATATTATTGATGGTATTGAGCATACGTGTGCCACTGATCTGGATGATCTGAATATAATCCTGTATATCATCACTTGTTATGTTCGGTTCTTTTAAAAGTTCAGTAAATCCCAGGATGCCGTTCATAGGAGTACGTATCTCATGACTCATATTGGTAAGAAAAGCGGATTTAAGACGATCGCTTTCTTCTGCCTTTTCTTTTGCTTCTATTAAATCCGTTTCAATTTTAATCCGTTGGGAAATATCACGAATATTGCATTGGATTACATTCCTGTTATCAGCCAGATACTCATTACTAACAAATTCAACATGAATTTTCTGCCCTTTATTAGTTACAATGGGTAAATCATGATAACGAACATATTTATTTTTCTGCAGTTCTAAAAATTTATCATAATTAGATATTATATCTTTAAATGAACCTATCTCCCAAATTTCTTTTTCAACGAATTGTTCATAAGTGAAACCTAACAAATCAATTAAAAATGGATTCACGTCAACAATTTTACCCGTTTCTGCATCAAGGATAAGAATGCCATCTTTCGCAGATTCAAAAAGCCTGCGATAGCGGATTTCGGAAACAAGCAAAGCCTTCTCAGCTTTCTTATATTTGGAAATGTCGGTATTTGATGCTTTTAAGGAATTATTCTCTTGTCGCAATTCCTGCAACTCTTTTAATAATTCTTTTTTGGTCTTGTAAGTAATCTTCATATTTGTGAGCTATTAATAAACTACTTAGAGTATTTTCCAAGCTTGCATATGATTCAATAAATACGACTATTTATCGCAATTTGCCCTTAGAGAGAGCTTGGTAGAGATGTAACAACCTGATAAGCAGGCTGAATTTATCAGGATTAAAGTTATAAAGTTACGAAATTGTTGTCAGAAGAAGGTTAAGGTTGCAAAAAGCATTCAGATGTTTCAATTTCAATTGGTACTGGACAAGTTTGTTTTTAGAATGATGGATCATTTGCAGCTTCCTTTTATCAGGCTTCAGATGTGCCTTTGAAACTTTCTTTAAGATGATGAGTTTGATCTTTGCAGGCTCTTCCTGCCTGATGGATATATCTTTAAGCGTTGATGCTGAGTCGGCAGGATGGGATTGCAAGGGATTCTATTTTAAAAAAGAAAGATGGTATTCTCAGATACCACAGAAAATCCTGTCCTTTCTGATGTATTGAGATGAAGCTAGAAGGACAATACAATCTGATAAAATGAAGAGTGAAATGACATCTTATGCTTTAAACATACTGTTATATCCCAAATTGTTTTGAATCAACCCAATCCATTCCAGGCAGCGACCTGATAAATTTAAGTGCTCCATAATAATCTGCCATTGAATAGACAAATGAATCAGGTTCCACATCGATTTCAGCAATATTACAGGGCCCGAACTTCTCCTGAGTAACTCCGCAGAGTACAAGTGCCCGCATTGTGAATCTTAACCATCCTCATGCATCGCCGGTTACCTGCATATGGTTACGGGTTGTTTTATATAAGAACAGACCAGAGGCATCTGAATGGTTGTTAATGGCTTTCCTTTCTTAATATTCAACCATTCCAACACAGTCATTTGCCGTACATGAGCCAGAACTGCCATAATTTTTTATCGGCGGTCACCATTGACGCAGTTCAACTGATACCTGAACTTTCATCTTTTTTATATTTATGCTGTGTTTCCTGTCGAATTCCTGTTGTTATTTCTGATGCTGTGTATAAACACGAAGATAAGGTCCTGTGGGCAACCAACCGGTTCCTGACAATTCGTTTGTAACTGGCTGAATCAGTTTTCCATAAAGTGTTTCTATATTCTTTTATTATTGCGGATTGCGGATTTATAATCATTGCGGATTTATAATCATTGCGGATTGCGGATTTACGATTTCGGATTTATAATCATTGTGGATTTATAATCATTGCGGATTGCGGATTTATAATCATTGCGGATTTATAATCATTGCGGATTGCGGATTTACGATTGCGGATTTATAATCATTGCGGATTGCGGATTTACGATTGTGGATTTATAATCATTGCGGATTGCGGATTTACGATTGCGGATTTACAATCATTGCGGATTGCGGATTTACGATTTCGGATTTATAATCATTGCGGATTGCGGATTTACGATTGCGGATTTACGATCTGCCCCTAACAGGCATGGCACAATAGTACAATAAGATAAAGAAGGTATTTACAAAACTGAAATATACCGGACAGCAATTTCCTATACTACTTTTGTAGTATTGCGGAGTATTGATTTATGAAATAATTTCGTGAGTGGAATTTATGTTTCGACTCATGAATCATATTAAAAAATATCTGAAAGCGCCCTCAGGAAATGATAATACAAGTCTGTTGGAAGAAAAGACTTATCATTCTTATTTACAACACCGGCTAATCTGTCCTGAATATAAACTTCAACATTCCGGAGTTATTCTATTAAGCACCGGAATCAATCTTCCGGTTAGCGGAATCATTCTTCTGATAACCGGAATGGATCTTGAGATTACCGGAGTCCATCTTCAAGTTGCCGGAATTAATCCTGAGAATACCGGAACTCATCTTCATCCTGCCGGAATTGATCCGGGGATTGCCGGAACCCTTCATCATGCAGCCGGAATCGATCCTGGAATTACCGGAACGAATCTTCATTTAATGAACACAATCCTCAATAATAAATAAAGGTTCAATTATTAACTTAAAATTTGAAATCATGACAACAAATCAGAAGATCAGATTAAGGATGTACCTGGGCATCAGAAATTTTGTGGGACAGAATGAAGCAATTGCCAGTTCGATTCCGATATTCTCAGGAAGTTATGCAAACCTGTTGAATACAATAAATGAGATTCAGACAATAGGGGAGATGCAGGGAATAAACAAAACAGGTCTTGCCCTGGATAAAAACAAACTGAAAAAGAAACTTATCGCTTTGGCAGTTAAGTATTCCAATAAGGTAGCCATCCTTGCGAAGTTAAACAAAAATGACACTTTGTTTAATGAAGTAAGATTTAATGAATCAGATCTTAAAAGAATATCTGAAGTTACTTTAAAGGAGCGTGTTAAGATCATTTATGATAAAGCTAAAGCTAATCTGGACAATCTTGCTGAACAAGGTATAACGCCTGATACACAAAAGCAATATCTGGAAACAATAACAGCATTCAATAATGCTCTGGAAACGCCAAGAACAGGAATCGCTGAAAAAAGCAAGGCCACACAGAAACTTCCGGTTCTGTTTGATAAAGCTGATTCTGAAATTGAGATAATGGATCTGGCCGTAGCTTCAGCAAAGGATGAATACCCAGATTTTTTCAACGCGTATAAAACTTCAAGGAAACTTATTGACTCCAACTCGGGGACTCTTGCACTTAGAGCAGCTGCAAGAGAACTTATAAACGGGGAACCGGTTAGCGGGGCAGTTTTTATTTTCAAACATGAAGCATCCCTTTCTTCAGGGAGCAATGGGTATGGAGAGGTGGTAAAGAAAACAACCAAAAAAGGAAACTTCTATATCAAGAGCATGCCAGCCGGGACTTACAAAGTGGCAATCAGCAAAAAAGGATATAAAGATAAACAGATTTCAGTTACTGTTTCTGAAGGAGAGAGAACTGAACTTAAGGTGGAAATGGAAAAGGTGCAGTAATGATTTGCCCCCCAGCCCCTCTGCCTCATCTTGCTGTTGCGGCTGCGCTGTGGCGGGGCAGAAGGGTTAAACAGGGTTAACTATAAGCTTTACAATTATGAGATCAAAAATTTTCAATCCTGACTGGCGGGATTTGATAAATGGCCTCTTTGTTTCTCCACGAATTCTTCACTATCAGCTTCTAATAATAATTCATTTATAGTCTTAAAACAGAGTTATATGTAAGGTTCTGTGTCCATGACAATTAGACTGGTATGAAAATCACCCTGCATAAAACCACAAAAAAGCAAGTTCATTACATATTTCAGGACTCCCAACGACAAGCATGTGTTTGGCAATCGCCATCGAGACAGCCTTCGTTGCCTCGAAACACATGTTTTTTTGCCTCCCAGGGACTATAATGAGACTACGGTTCAGTAACCTGGATTCGAACCATGATAAATAAAAAGTATTAACTTCGTTTTATCAGAATAGAAATATAAATAACCACAATTGGATGAAAAGTACGAACAAATTGATAGTCTCCTGTTTATCAGAATGGTTACATCTTTTTCGGGCTTCGTCTAAATCAGAAATAATCGCCACTATGGCGTTTACACAATCGTTACCAACCATATATAAAAACCCTACAACCTGAAACAAAAGTGTCTCAAAATATGCAATGTTTCAATATGCTAAGCCTAACATAATTACACATTCTTCTGGATTATCTTGTAACTAATCTTTAAGTCTAAACGTCATCCTCATGATAACTTAATTTAATAATTGAAATTACCATCATGAAAAAATGCATTATAACATTTCTAATTTCAGGCTTAACCTTAGCCTCCTTTTCTCAGACTGACTGTAACTGCGAACAGGCATTAAGCCAATTAATAGAAAGAGTGGAAAGCGATTATCCCGGATTTAAGGAGAAAACGAGTAATAAATTAATTTACAACAGCTTAAAGAATGACTTGAGAGTTAAATCGAAAAGTATTCAAGAAAAAGATTGTTTTGATTTATTAGAATCCTATTTAGATTATTTTAAGGATGGTCATATTACACTATCGAAAAATGGTGAAGAAGAAGTAGCCCAAACTGAAGAAATGGGAAGTAAAAGCTATTCAAAAATAGAAATTAATCTGGAGAACTTTTATGAGCATATCTCAAATTCTACCGACGAACTGGAAGGTGTTTGGAAATTGGGTTCTTATAAAGTTGGCATTATCAATATGAATGACGAATATCAGGCATTTATTATTGAAAGTGATAACAAATCCTGGAAAGCCAATGAGATTAAATTTAGCTTAATGAAAGATGGAAAGGCTAATTATTTTATGGGTGACCATTCATTAAGAGAAGACAACTATGAGTTGTTTGATGGAGCCATTTTATCCTTTAAAAATACCAAATCTGTCTTTTTAAAAGAAATGCCGAAACCAAACCTTACCGAAAATGAAATTCAAATGAAAATGGATGAGATTGAAGGTTTCTATTTTAAGAAGTTAACAGACAAAACCGTTTTATTGCGTATGTCCAGTTTTGAACAAGCTAATGTTGAACGAATTGAGAATTTAATTGATGATAATATTGAGCTCCTCGAAAACTATGAGAACCTTATTATAGATATAAGAGATAATTCTGGAGGTACAGGCAATGCCTACGAAAAGCTACTGCCTTACATCTGTACAAATAATATTAGGTCATTAGGAACAGAATGGTTAGCAACCCCAACAGTAATTGAAACTTTGCAACACTGGATTGATATAACTCCTGATGAAGAACAGTATGCGGCAGATAAGAAAATGGTTACGGGATGGATTAAGCTCTTTAAGGCCAATGTAGGAGAATTTGTGAATCCCGATTCTACAGATGTTTCTATAACTGAAGTGAAAATTGCAGAACATAGTCCAGATCAGGTTATAATCTTAGCTAATAAGATGGTTGGCAGTCAGGGAGAGGCCTTTGTATTTAGTATGAAGCAGAGTAAAAAAGTAAAGATATTAGGAACGCCCACTTATGGGGCATTGGATTACGCTTCAGCTTACTATTTCAAATTTGGTTGCGATAATTACAATCTACTTCTACCAGCGTGGAGAGCTAGAAGACTTCCCGATTACCCTATAGACAATATTGGAGTTCAACCTGATATTTATCTGGATGAATCTGTAAAAGATTGGATTCAATTTGCTGTTGATTATTTAGAGAATTAAGAAATAACTCAACTTTCATCAATAAAAATACGGTTGGTAACAATGTATAAAAATAATAGCCGGGACACTAGTAAAATCAACGGTTGTAGGCCGCTTCAACCTTCTTGTAACTTGACAGTGAAGTGCCACGCAGCCGGCTACTATTCTTATACTTAATGTTGTGTGCCAGTTAAAAGAACGACCTGCAAACAGATAAACATAGAATGAAAAATCTGATAATTCCTTTATATAAACAAGCCGACAGATTGATAATAAGGTCAGAGAATTGTTATGTTTTTGACTCTGACAATAAACGATATGTTGATTTTGAATCGGGTGATTGGGCCTCAAATCTTGGACATTCAAATCCAAAGATTAATGAACGGATTAAACAGCAAGTTGACAAATTGATACATGATGGATTAAGATTCCGAAATAATGAATCGGAGCAATTATCGTTAAAACTACTCGATAAATTAGGATTAAATGGAGGACAATGTGCTTTTGTAAACTCAGGTTCAGAAGCAGTTAATCTTGGAATAACCATCGCTAAAAACTTGACTGGCAGGAAAAAAGTATTAAAAATGGATTGCTCCTATTTATCAGCTTTTGGACACGGGCAGATTTCAGAGAGTAACACTGATTTGATTAATATACCTTTCAACAATTTAGACACGATTTCTGAACTGGATTTTCAAGAGATTTCTGCTTTTGTATTTGAGCCTGGAAATTCTTCGGGTTTAATAAAATACCCTAATTCAGACTTTATTAATGCTGTAGCTTCCAGGATTAAAAAGCAGGAAGGATTGTTAATGGCAAATGAAGTTACAACCGGGTTTGGACGGACAGGAAAATGGTTTGGATTTCAGCACTATGACTATCAACCCGATATTGTATCTGTTGGAAAAGCTTTGGGAAATGGATATCCGGTAAGTGGAGTTGCTATTTCATCAGCTATTTCTGAACTATTTCAAAAATCACCTTTCCGATATGCACAGTCTCACCAAAATGACGCATTGGGTTGTGCTGTGGGATTAGAAGTTATAAATACAATTGAAGAACTGGACTTGATAAGAAAAGGTTTCGGGAAAGGAGAATATTTCAAGCAAAAACTGATTCAATTACAAATAAAACAATCTGAAATTATTGACATAAGAGCAAGAGGATTAATGATTGCTATTGAATTAAAGTCAGATGATTTGGCTGATTTTATCTATAATCAATTAATCGAAAACGGATTTTTAGTTGGAGTTAAAGAGAAAACATTACGATTTATGCCACCTCTGATAATTAAAGAAAAAGATATTGATAATTTGATTGATACTATTGACAGAATAATGACCGGCACACAACACACGGTATAAAACATTGGGGTTTAAGCGGTTCTTCAAATGACATCTTTCGTGTCAAAATTTGTTGTACCCTGATAGTGATGTGGCTTAGTAATCCCCAAAGTTTTCTTACCACCAACCGTTATATGCCATATTGAAAAATCGCTATCGTATCTTAGATAATTAAAAAATAATAAATGAAAGTCTATCAAGAAAATATAAAAAAGTATAATGCCGAAATAGTCAGGTTAAAGAAGGTATTAAATCGAATATCATTACTTAGGTTACTTATTTTTGTTATTTCGTGTACCATTCTAATAACCTTGTTTAGCAACAAATTAATTACTCTCTTTGTTGTTGTTTTGCTTATATCAATAATCGGTTTTGCTTTTGTAATAAAGAATCATAACAAAATAGCTTACCTGAGAAAACATACGTCCTTCCTTAAAAGAATAAATGAATCCGAAATTCAAAGAGAAAAGTGTAATCTGGAAGAATTTGATCCCGGACAGGAGTTTATTAATCCAAATCACCCTTACACATCTGATCTAGATATTTTCGGACAACATTCCATTTTTCAATTAGTTAATAGAACAATTACAGAATCAGGAAAGATACGCTTATCAGAATGGTTATCGGAACCTGCACCAGATTTTGAAATACCTGACAGACAAAAAGCTATAAAAGAATTATCGCAAAAATTGAATTGGAGACAAGACTTTCAGGCGTCAGGCATGCACTTTCATAATAAAAAAAGTGATTATTATAAAATGCTGGATTGGGTTGAAAGACCTGTCGTTTTATTAAAACATCGGGTTATTTATAAAGCCCTTGCAATAATCTTTCCGGTTCTATTATTACTTGGCTTTTACTTTTTCATGAACAACCTGTCATCTCTGACAGGAATAATTTATTTGTCTCTCCTGATTTTAGTTTGGTTTTTCGGCTTTATGATTTTACGAAAAGTAAGGTCTATGGCTGAAGATATCGTTGAAACCTCAACAAAAAATCTTAAAACTTTAAGAGCCTATCGGGCACTTATCAATAAAATTGAAACTGAAAGTTTCAAGTCAGAAAAATTGGTGGAATTACAATCAGTACTCATAAATGGCAAATATTCAGCATCCAATGAAATTAACAGGATATGTAGATTATTGGACTTTTCACATCAAAAGCCTATAAAAAAGCAACCAATGAATGGAAATCAATTATATCCTATATTAAACAGTTTCCTGCTCATTGATATTTACCTGATTATTGGAACAGAAAAATGGAAATCGAAGAATAAAGCATTTTTAAAATCATGGGCTGAAGCGGTTAGTGAGTTTGAAGTAATAAATAGTTTTGCTGGTTTTTGCTATTCAAATCCAACTTATACATTTCCGGAAATTACAGAAAAGAACAACTTCGTGCATTTCGAGTCGTTAGGACACCCCTTAATAAATTTCAATAATCGTGTTTGTAATAATTTTCACTCAGGCGGATACGGAGATGTTGTTTTGATAACTGGTTCAAATATGGCAGGGAAAAGTACTTTTTTGAGAACCGTGGGCGTTAATCTTGTATTGGCATTAGCTGGAGCACCTTGTTGTGCCAAAAATGGGCAGGTTTCAAACCTGAAATTATTTACTAGTATGCGAACCCAGGATAATTTAGAGAAAGGAATTTCTTCTTTTTATGCTGAATTAAATAGAATAGAAAAAATGCTGAAACTGATAGGAAAAAGTCAAAACATATTTTTTCTTTTGGATGAGATGTTTAAAGGAACCAACTCTGAAGACAGGCATAAGGGAGGTTTTTCATTGATTAATCAAATCACTAAACTGAATACGTCAGGAATTATAGCAACACACGATATTGAACTTGCCAGGCTATCAGAAAACAAAAAGTTAGTTACAAATTATAGTTTCAATAGCGAAATAATAAATGATTCTATGATTTTTAGTTATAAACTTCATAAGGGTATTTGTTATGACTTTAATGCAAGTGAACTTATGAAAAAAAGTGGAATTGAAATTTTATCGAACATTTCAGATGAACGGAATTAATAAAATACGGCATATAACACTCGGTCATAAAACATTGGGGGCGAAGTGTTTATTGAATCATAAGTTCTCGCATCAAAATTCGCTATACCTTGATAGTGAAGTAGCTTTGTACTCCCCAACGATTTCATACCGCCAACCGTTAGTAATGAGTTAAGATTGTATAAATAATCGATAAGTTTTATTTATTTTTATTAACCCTAAGCCCGGACCCTTTCTTAAATAAAAGAGGAAAAGGGAACTTGACAGTCAAACAATAAGATAACCTGCAATGCTGTTCAGGAAGGAAAGTTGTAATGGTTTTAAAAGTTGTAATAATATGAGGCATTATTTATTTTCTATCTTGTTATTACCATCTGCACAAATTTTAGTTAACAGAAAAATCATTTCTAATTAAAATGATCCGGTCAATTTTTAATATGCATTTAACTCTGATAAAATGAAAAAGATAATATTAATCCTGGGAGTAATGACATTATTTGGTACTGTTTCAGTTGCTCAGACTATAAATGACACTATCCAACAACTTCAACTCCGGATCGAGAATCTTGAAAATCACAACTCCAGATTGTCACATCAGGTAAATGCAGCTAATTCAAATATCAGAGTTCTTGAAGGCAGAATTTCTTCCACTGCAGATAGTGTTGATATTTTGAAACAACAATTGGCACTGACAAACAATAACATACAGGCAATGGTAAATAAACTTGAGTTGCAGATCCAGCAATTAAACAATAAAACAAATTCTGACCTTGCGGTTTTAGGTAAAAGAGTGAGCCATAATACTGCTCTATTCTGGGTCATTTCCATTATTGCAATCGTACTGTTTCCTGCAATTCTGTTCGGCTGGTTAAGAAGCAGGCTGACATCATTAAAAACAGAATTATCGGCTCAGATAATAAACAGTTCCGAAGCAATCCGGGAAGAGATAATTAAGCTTGATGATAAGATGTTCTGGTCTCTTGATTTTCAAAAGAGACTTTCAAAAACTGATCAAAATGAATCAGAAGAGATTGACCATACTCTGGCTTTGAAAGTTGCAGATGAAATTATTCGGATCCGAAAGAATATAAGTAGTATGGATCCGGAAACTAAAGGATTGAAACAACTGGAGTTTGCAGTTGAGCGTATCCAGGATAATTTCACAGAAAATGGTTATGAGATGGTTGAACTGATTAATAAGCCTTATGATCCCGGAATGAATGTATCTGCAAAGTTTAAACGTGATGAGAACCTGAAACCCGGTGAACAGATAATTACCCGGATTATTAAACCTCAGATAAACTATAATAACGTCGTTATACAGGAGGCCCAGGTTGAAGTGAGTGTTGGAGAATAAATTGTTGTTATATGATATTAAAGAAATTTTACCTGGCCGACTATTTAAGTCAGATCTGTTTTACCAAAGTCCTTAATCCTAAGTCCGTAAAAAACATAACCACATTCTATACCGTCAAAATCAGCAATATCCGGCATATGTCCCCATTTGACAAATCCAAATTTCTCAAGAAGTTTTATCCCGGCTACATTTTTGTCAAATATGGTGGCTACCAATGTTTTATAATTTAATTCCTTGCTCTTGTTAATCACATATTCAATCAATTTGCTTCCGATACTTTGCCTTCTGTATCCATAATCAACATAGTAACTTATCTCTATAGTATACCTTAAAGCTTTCTGGTCGAGTCTGTACGGACTAATACTTATCCAACCGACAATTTTGTTTTTTATTTCGAAAATAAAAATCGGGTATGCATCATTCTGATGATTTTTGAACCAGTTAATTTTATCCTCCGTATCAACCGCCAACGTATCAGCAGTCTCAAATCTTGATGACATTGCCTGGTTATAAATCTCGATAATAGATCCTAAATCTGTTATTTTTGCTGCCCTGATATTATTCATAATTTCTCTTAATTCTTGTTACCTGTTGAACAAATAGCTGACTCCTATATTAAAGGTGCTTTATTTATGAATTTATTAAATCGAAGTCAAATTTAATCCTTAGTCTCTGCAAATACAACTTTATTTTAAGTTCGTGCTCTTTAGGATAGCCAGGGTATTGCACACAGGTTGAACCGGGTCTTCAGATATGGCTGTTCATTAATATTTCACTGTTTGAAGCAGGGAATCAGTTATAATGATAACCTTGGTTGAGACTGTGCAGGCACCGAAATAACCTAATGCCCCATTGTCAAGATTGGTATTGGGATTAGCCGGTGTTGAACCGAAAACCGGATTTGTATAAATAAGATCTTCAAGGGTACTGTAATAACCATATGTAGATTTATCAAGCGAATAGAGCTCAATTCTGTCTGTATCACCAGCTGTTGCATGTCCGACTCTCAGTGCCACTTCCTGCCCATTTGTGTACTGGTCGTCATAAAGCCGATAATTTTCATTCCTGGTTGTATCGTTTCTGAAAAACTTAATCCTGTAATAATTTTTCTCAGTCGGATCGCTGAAATAGCAATAAATGTCAAAACTCATTTCATCACGATTATCAGAGCCAAAATCGAAATTATGAGGCTGACTTTTCAGCAGATTCAATGAATTTATACTGACATGACTGTTCATTGTTGTAGTTCCTGCATATTCCATTCCTTCCGACAAAACCCTGAGAGTATATTTTCTGCCGGAAACTCCATGGATCCTTGATGTAAAGTAAATTCCCGGTTGTCTCTCTTTCAGTGTATCGATCGTGCCAACATTATCCGTAATGATTACCAAAGCATCCGTTACAGGCGGTATAACCGGTTGATTGAAATAGCTGGCAGTTTTGCTGATGGTGACTGTATAAGGTCCCTTGCGGTCAGTTATAAGACCTTCAATTACTATCCTTGGAGATGCATCATTAAGATCTACATTTATAACTTTCTGACAACCGGAGAATACCATTAAGCCCGGAATCAATAACAAGGCTCTTAACTTGCCTATATGATATATTTTTTCTGTGGTCAGCATATTTGTCCTCAGTTAAAACTTAAAATTATATGTAATTGCCGGAACGAACCGGAAGAGGGATAGCTGAACAGCCTGCATTTTAGTCGGATCATTCGGATCGGGCTGAAAATTAATTGCATATGCATTTTCACGGGCATAAACATTATAGATTGAAAAATTCCAGTTGCTTTCAAATTTGCTTGTTTTTTTCCCCTGCAGAGTCATCCCTATATCAAGTCTGTGATAATCCGGCATCCGGTATCCGTTTCTTTCGGTATAGTAAGGAACAATATTTCCGTCAATAACATAACGTCCGCTCGGAAATGTTACAACATTTCCACTGGAATATATCCATGTTGCAGAAAAAGTCATACGTGGACTGACCTCATACATAGCTACAACTGAAATGTTGTTGGGCCTGTCCTGTTTTGCCAGAAAAACATTCCCTTCGTTGATATCACTGAACTGCCTTTTGGTTTTTGACAATGTATAGCTTATCCAACCTGTCAGCTTTCCATATTTCTTTCTGATAAGAAATTCTGCACCGTATCCCCATCCCCTGCCATATATCAATTGTGATTCCACTTTATTATTTAGTATAAGGTTGGCTCCGTTCCTATAATCAATCTGATTTTGAAATGTTTTATAATAAAATTCCAAAGATGTCTCAAACATATTATTTGAAAAATTTCTGAAATACCCTATAGTATATTGATCGGCAATCTCAGGCAGAATATTTATGTTACTTGGCACCCAAAGATCAAAAGGGGTAGTTGATGTGGTGTTAGATAAAAGATGAATATACTGGCGGGTTCGTGCATATGACGCCTTAACCGAACTGGAGTCATTTATTATATAGTTCAGGATAAGCCTTGGTTCAATCCCGCCATATGTATTAAATATCCTGCCTTTAGGGTATGTAACTGAATCCACAACATCCGACACTTCATCGTAAGTGTATATTGTTCCGGGACCTATTGAACTGAAGAGGGAATACCGCAATCCGTAAGTGGCATCAAAATGGGTTGAGATAGTTTGTGTATTTGATATGTACAATGCATTTTCAAGGGCATATCTGTTATCCATTGACCTTACATGGAATAAAACGGTGCTATCCACTTTACTGGGGACGAAAGTGTGATATATCGCATTAAAACCAAACTTAAGAGTATTTTTTGAATTCAGATAATAATTAATGTCTTCTTTAAGGTTCCAGTCCCTGATCTCAGAAAGAATATTCATGTTATTATTACCAACAGCAACATTAAAATTATAACTGTACTGGTTGAATATCAACGAAGTATTTGAAAATAGCTTATCACTGATAATATGGTTCCATCTGGTAGTTGCTGTGATATTGCCCCAGTTCAGGCCCAAAGAACCACCCAGATTAAAATTATCCCTTCCAAGGTAACACGAAAAATAGAGCCTGTCCTTTGCCGAAAGACGATAATTGGCTTTCATGTTTATATCGTAGAAATAAAGGGTTGTTTTGCTTGCAAGAGAATCATTTCCTGAAGCAGGAAGCAGTTTGAGGAAAAGGTCAGCATAAGTTCTGCGTGCTGCAATCATGAATGAACCTTTATTTTTAACTATTGGACCCTCAATAGCTAACCGTGATGCAATAATTCCGATACCACCAGAAACATGATATTCTTTATTGTTTCCCTCATTCATTCTAATATCGACAACAGATGACAGTCGTCCACCGTATTCAGCCGGGAACCCACCCTTATATAATGTAATATCCTTAATCGCATCCGAATTAAAAGTAGAAAAGAACCCGAGAAGATGAGAGGGATTATACACCGGTGCTTCATCGAGAAGGATAAGATTCTGGTCAATTCCTCCCCCACGTACATAAAAACCTGCATTCCCTTCTCCTGCAGGAGATACTCCCGGCAGCAACTGAATAGTTTTAAGAATGTCCTTTTCGCCCAGAATTACAGGTATATTCTGAATCTCCTTTACATTGATCTTTGAGATCAACTCACTTGAAACCACATTTCTGTTACTTTTCTCGCCGGTTATTGTAATTTCATTCAATGCGAATGATTCTTCCTCAAGGTCTACACTAATAGTCATGTTTTCTTTTAATTCAACCGGAATAAACGTGGTTTTATAGCCAAGATACTGAATTACAATTGTGCAATTCCCTGTGGGAATCGTAAGTGAAAAATATCCGTAAGAGTTGGTGGTTATGCCAGCATTCCTGTTCTCTTTGGGATAAATCACAGCGCCGATCAGGGTTTCTCCTGTTCCCGCATCACGGACAAAACCACTAATGGTGGCAGATTTTTGAGTTACATTCTCAAAAGGAATTAATTGTGCAGCTGCCAGCGAAATATTAAAAAATAAATAACAGATTTTTAATACCATCCAATTTAAATTATTGAGATTTTCAGTATCAGGTTTTTAAACGCCGGCAATATTTAATAATCCCGGTAAATAAATGTTTTCTTTATCAGAATAAAATTTGCCACTCTTTTCTGCCTTTGGTTTTTGTCAGTTTTATTTATTGGTTAAAAATAATATTATTTGAGTACCGGGAATCATGAATAAATAATCATTTTGGGCTAAAGCCCGATTATCAGGACGACCTGCCCAGGGGTAGTTGATAATAAGGAGATTACGGATTTTAATCCATAACTTCTATCAATTATCAATCTCTCCGACACAGCCACCATCATAATTATTGAAGTTTTTTAATTAAGACCGATACTCATATAATATTATTTTCAAAGTCGATAGATTTAACAGGTCCTGCTGGATTAATTGCGAAGAAGCCGGTTAAACGGAAGGGCAGTCAGGAATAACTGGAAAGAATGAGTCCCTAGTGAACTAAATACATTTCCCGATTGAACTTAAATACATGAAGAATTTACACAACTTCTGATACCGGTATTTATCAGAATGCATTGTTATCATTCATGGTTTTAATTATCAGGTCCAGGTCAGACTTATAGTGATGATCCCCGGGTATTTCTCTGACATTTAACAATTTACCATGCAGCAATGCAGGCACCTCTGACTTTTCACCTATGCCAAAAATTACCAGTGTTTTAACTGACTGCATTTTGTTTATCTCATCAACCACATTGTAGGTATTCTGACGATTGCCCATTCCCAGCATGTTTGATATATGTATTTCAAAGTCGGTGGTTAGTCCCGGTGACAAAAGGACAGCTGAAGTAATCTTTGACTTAATGTCTTCCGGTAACCTGTTTACAACGAATGGAACAATTTCTGCTCCAAGTGAATATCCGATAAGTAAAATACTGTCTCTTCCCCACTTTCTGCTATAGAATCTGAGAAGTTTTTCCATATCTGCTGCTGTTTCGTCAACCGACCTCCGGTTCCAGAAATATTTTCTTGAATCAAGTCCCACAGTGGGAATGCCAAGTCTGGACAGATTATCAGCTATAGACTGTTCAAACCCGTACCAGCCACCATCACCGGAAATAAGCAGGGCAACCGGAAAATCTTTGTTCTGAATTTTAGCTTCGGTAAGCTTAACAGGTATGCCCTTTAGACTGTCAATAGTTACATCCATGTCCTCCTTTGTTACAGATTCTTTAATTATCCGGTTATATGCATCCTTCCACTGAGGCATAAAATCGCTCCATTTCGAAAAACCATGTCCCACCTTTGGAAGTGAAATCAGTTCTGCGTCGGTTGTTTTCTTTACAAATTCTTCAACTGCGGAATAATTGCAAACCTTGTCAAGCATTCCCTGCAGAACAATCCATTTATTCCCCAGTCTCGCGTCGGGCTGAAGATAAAAACTCTTGCCCGGCACAAAGACCTTTTCAGTAAGTCCGTTGATCTGGCATAATATTTTTGGAAGTTCAATATCGGGACAAAATCCCAAAGATATTCCCCCCATAAAAGTCTCTGGCCGTGCCTGGGCAAGAATTCCATAAACAAGGCTTGCCCCGCTTGAATAACCCATTATTACCGGAGGTGTATAATCGGTGTATTTATACGTTTTTTCTATTTCAGCTGCCAGTTTCACAAAATCCGCTGCAATATCATAACAATCTCCTGTTCGTTTCCGGAGATCTCTAAAATATCGTAATATATCGACCCCGATTACAAGAGTATTCATTTCTGAAAACGTTTCAGCAAAGCCGGTAACTCCGTATTTCCATCCGCCATCTCCCGATATCATTATAGCAACATGTTCAGGGGTCGCTGTCTGCTTATAAATAA
Source organism: uncultured Bacteroidales bacterium (assembly GCA_963760915.1). Classification (GTDB taxonomy): domain Bacteria; phylum Bacteroidota; class Bacteroidia; order Bacteroidales; family VadinHA17; genus LD21. Next base: position 574,965 of record CAVXEU010000003.1, read on the forward strand.
ATACTTTGCCAAATGGTTCGACATTGACGGAATCGTATGGAGAAGCAGCCCTGGATTCTGAAACAAAAATGATTGTAATCAAAACTAAGAAAAATGCCGTTTTCCTCATTATTGTCTAAACTTAAATATTGATTATTGATCTGAAGTGAAAAATCTTTTCAGCACATTAGTTAATAACGAAAGATCCGGAATAAAATTATACAAAAAAAATCAGAATAAAAATGACATTTGCCAGTTTTCAAACTCTTAACATTCAAATCATTAAAAGTTGCGCCTTTAACATTAATTATCCGTCATGCCTTCATTCCGGCTTACCTTTGCCCCTGTTCCTCTTCAAACCATGGCGGGCTTTTACCTCGTATCAGATCAGCTTCTTATATTTAATTCTAACAGGAGTTGTGTCTGTAACCCTTTTTTTATAGTTTTCCTCGTAGTCGGAATAGTTACCCTCGAACCATACAACCTTTGAATTTCCTTCAAAAGCAAGCATATGAGTTGTTACTCTGTCGAGGAACCATCTGTCGTGAGAAATAATAACAGCACAGCCTGCAAAGTTTTCAAGACCCTCTTCAAGGGCCCTGAGTGTATTTACATCAATATCATTTGTCGGTTCGTCCAGAAGCAAGACATTCGCACCTGATTTGAGAGTAAGAGCAAGATGCAATCTGTTTCTTTCCCCTCCGGAAAGCACACCGCATTTTTTTTCCTGATCCGAGCCAGTGAAGTTGAACCTCGCAACATATGCTCTTGCATTTACCTGGCGGTTACCTACAGCTACATCATTCAAACCACCTGAAATAACTTCATAAACTGTTTTAGCAGGATCAATTGCAGCATGTGCCTGATCAACATAACCAAGGGTAACAGTTTCTCCAATTATAAAGGTCCCTCTGGTAGGCTCTTCAAGGCTCATGATCAATCTGAAAAGGGTTGTTTTACCGGCACCATTTGCACCAATGACTCCTACTATGCCGTTTGGAGGGAGCTTGAAATCCAGTCCTTCAAATAGTAGTTTTTCCCCAAATGATTTTGCCACTCCATTCGCTTCTATTACCTTATCACCTAGTCTTGGTCCGTTTGGTATAAATATTTCAAGTTTTTCTTCCTTCTGCTTAACGTCTTGATTAAGAAGATTTTCATATGCTCCTAACCTGGCTTTTGATTTAGCATGACGTGCCTTTGGAGACATCCGGACCCACTCAAGTTCCCGTTCAAGAATTTTTCTTCTCTTGACATTGCCTTTCTCCTCTGCCTCAAGTCGTTTTGCTTTTTGTTCCAGCCATGATGAGTAGTTACCTTTCCATGGAATACCCTCACCCCGGTCGAGTTCCAGTATCCACCCGGCTACATTATCAAGAAAATATCTGTCGTGAGTAATACAAATAACAGTACCCATATATTGTTTAAGGGTTGTCTCGAGCCATTGAACCGACTCTGCATCAAGATGATTGGTAGGCTCATCAAGAAGCAGAACATCGGGTTGCTGCAGGAGCAGTCGGCACAGGGCAACTCTTCTGCGTTCACCCCCCGAAAGGATATTAACATGTGTATCACTGTCGGGGCAACGAAGGGCATCCATAGCGCGCTCAAGCTTATGTTCAATGTTCCACCCGTCACTATAGTCTATCTTCTCCTGAAGAAGAGCCTGACGATCCATAAGATGTGACATTTTATCAGGGTTCTCAAAGACCTCCGGATCTCCAAAACTGATATTTATCTTTTCATATTCCTTTATTATGTCAACAGTCTCTTTCACCCCTTCTTCAACTATCTCTCTTACTGTGCGGTTTTCATCAAGAAGCGGATCCTGTGAAAGATGACCCACAGAATAACCCTGGAGAAAGGTCACTTCTCCCTGGTACTCCTTTTCCAAACCAGCGATAATTTTCAAAAGAGTTGATTTACCGGATCCATTCAAACCAATTATTCCGATCTTTGCTCCAAGGAAGAAAGAAAGGGAAATGTCCTTAAGAACCTGTTTATGAGGAGGGAATAATTTCCCGACTCTGTGCATCGAAAAAATGATCTTGTTGTCCTCAGCCATAACATACTTGTTAATACTCCAGACAAAAATAAGCAGAGACGTCCGATTTGAACGTCTCTGTCACAATATTTTTTTGTAATTATTAATTCTTTTCGAACAATTTTACCGTGTCATCCTGCAACAAGACCCATAAGGAGTAAACCCCTTTAAGAGTCCCGATGGGAATGTTCAGACAACCAAGGGCTGCAACGACAATTACTAGGTACCTTGCCCAGGGCTTATATGCTAAAAGTCCAATCCCGCCAACAAGTCCAAGAGTTGAAAGGAAACCGAAAAGAATGGGTAGACTTACTGATAAAAAACCTAATACAATCCGGCCTGTTTCATCTCCTCCCACCTGACTCCTGGCAAAATTCATGACAAAGAAAATAACAACCGCAAGAATTAATCCCAGGATTGCGAATCCTATCTGAATAGCTGCAACCACAGTTACATGCTTTTTCATTTTTGAATCTTCCATGATTATAATTTTTTGTGCAATTTATAAATATTTTCATTCCTGTAACAATGACTGCCAAAATTGCCAGATGCTGCATCATTTTCTCACTAAATCGTAAAGGCAACCTTTTTGCCATCTTATTGGCCGTTAGAATCAGAGATTTATTATATTTGGATAATAATAATATCGGCATGAAAAGGAAATTATTCTATTTTGCAGGGCTTGCTCTTATGGCATGGTCATTTACTTCTTGCGAAACTATGAGTTGCAAGGTCTGCCGGCAAAACACTTATAATTCATCCGGAGATCTTCTCACAGAAGGCAGTGAAACACAGTATTGTGGTGCGGAGCTTATTGGTATAGAGACAACAAAAGATGTAACTGTAGGAGGAATAACTACCAAATGGGTATGCAGGTAATTAATATCTTATCCCCACTAAAGTGACATCATCAACCTGAGGGTTATCTCCCCGCCACTCCTCAAATATCTCACTGAGTTTCTCTCCCTGTTTAAGCATTGGCATTCCCTCCATCGCAACAAGAGTCTCTTTAAGCTGTATTGACATGAATTTCTTCTGTTTTGGACCTCCAAACTGATCGGCAAATCCGTCTGAGAAAATATAGAATGCATCTCCTTTTTTAAGATCAATCTTATGAAGTGTGAAGGGTCCCATCCTGTAATGAATAGCTACCGGCATTTTGTCAGCCCTGTAATGGATGAGTTCTCCGTCTCTTACAAGAAAAAGCGGACTATTTGCCCCGGAAAAGTACATTGTACCGGTATCGAAATCAATCATGCATACAGCAATATCCATCCCGTCTTTAATACTGTCCTCCTCTGCAACCTGGTTTAATGATCTGATTATTCCCTGGCGCAAATTTTCTATTATCTGGTCAGGCATAAGAATATGTTTTCCATTTACAATTTCATTAAGCAATGTTACCCCGAGCATACTCATAAAAGCACCCGGGACACCATGACCTGTACAATCAGCTGAAATTATTATCTGATTGTTACCCTGCGAGCTCACCCAGTAAAAGTCTCCGCTGACAATGGCAAGAGGTTTATATAAAACAAAATGTTCAAGCTTATCGCTAAACAGCTCCAGAGACGGGATAAGAGCTGTCTGAATTCTCTTAGCGTACATTATACTATCAGTAATATGCTTTTTCTGATACGCGATCTGATCTCTCTGAGCTGCAGCAAGGTCTCTTTGCTCCTCAATTTCATTTTTCTGCAGAGATATTGTTCTGTTTTTTTCTTCAAGCCGGATATTCGCCTCCTTCTTAATCTTATATCCTCTGTAGATATAGTATCCCATTATAATAACCAGCACAAGTGCTAAAAGCACAAAATAAAGTATCAGTTTTTGTTTTTCGATAGCATCCAGCTGCATTTTAATCTTATTGTCCTGTTCAGAAATCCTTTTTAGCTGGTCGTCTATCCGGGCTAACTGAACAGCAATCTTTGCTTTCTGTTTTGCCAGGGTATCCTTTTGAACCTGAACTTCTTTCTGCTGAACCAGAATTGTATGCCTCTGAGCATCTATTTCCGTTTGCTGCCTGCCTATCCTGGAAGACTGTGTGTTCAGAAACTTTTGTTTTTCATCGAGTGTATTCTCTTTTAATAAAATTTCTTTATCGAGACTGTCAAGAAGGGTTTTTTGATGAAGGATCTCCTTTCTCTGATTCCGGATCATTTCGAGCTGGTTCCTGATAGTGTCCCTCTGTATTATTATTTGTTCATTTGCCTTGCCAAAAAGATTTTCCCAGTCTTCCTTGGTTTTTATGGCCTGGAAAAGCATATTTGAGTTTACACTCATACCCGCTTTTTTGATCATGTCTTCATTAACTCCATACTTAGGTATACCACCTTCCACTCCCATAAAATTTATCATAGATTCCCTGAATTCATATCCTTCAGTTAAAAGTAGTGTCTGATGTCCGTCAAGTTTTAACTTAACTTTGTTTAGGTCGAATCCGCTGGATTTGTTAACAAACAGGAGCTGAGTATAACTGATCTGATCAACACTTCTGAAAGCAACCAGTTCTACCGGTTTATCCTGGATCGATTTCCGGGTTTTGGCAAGATTTCCCATTTCCCAGAACAGTTCTGATGTTTTATCAAGAATTCCAATTCTAAAGACAGCCGAATCGGCAAAACCCGGACCATAATCTATATATTTTGCTATATCAAAAATAAAAACTGCCCTTGTGCTGTTGTCAATATTATCCTGACTGAACAGGTCAGTGAGCAGTAATAATAACCAGAAAGAAAGTATCGTGGTTCTGATTAAAGTAATCTTATTCAACATGATCGGAAGGTTTTATTAATACGAAATTGCACATTTTTATTATTGAAAACAAATATCTTATGTTCGGATGCAACCAATCATGTTGATAAAATGTTAATAACTGTAGGGAATTGCAGGTTTGTTTCTCTTTAGTTATTGTAATTTTATACAAGTCTTAACAAAAGTCAAAATGACATTGAATATCAGCAATTTAGAACTAAGAAACAAAACTATAGTAATTGTTGAGGATGATTTGCCTTCAATCAGGTATTATGAAACACTCTTAAAAAATTCAGGTGCTGATATAAAAATCTTTCATACTGGAAAAGATTTTGTCGACTATATCAGTAATGACAACTATGCTGTTGATATGGTTTTCATGGATTTCCTGATTCCATTGATTAACGGAATTGAATGCATCAGGATTTTCCGGAAACAAAGAAAAGCCACTCCACTGATAATGATTACAGCATACTCTTCTGAACAGGCAAAAACAGAAGCCTACATTGCAGGATGTGATGAGTATGTCCTGAAACCCATATACCCTGAGAAGATATTTTTTCTGATTGAGAAATACCTCAAAACAAAGACAACAGCTTCTCTTCTATATTAATCGTGCTGTTTTATCTGGCTGCAGGTTGAAGAACTTTAATATAATCTGCGTAGTAGCTCTCCAGTTTTTTATTTATCTCGTCACCCAATTCAGGTTTACCATATGCAGAACAGGCACTGGCAACTTTCGATGTATATTGAATTGCACTCTGGATTTCGAATTCTGCTGACTTTATAATATACGGCTTTTGTTTAAGGTAATAGTCGAGATGTCCGTAGTAATAATCACACAGAGCATTAGTCATATTAACCGCTTTAACAGTATCTCCTGCTTCAAAATAGGCATCAATTATATCCGGAACATAAGGATCATATGTTATCTTATCCAGAGGAAGGGCATTCATGCAGAAATCAAGAACTTTGATTGCCTTTTCATTTTTGCCCTGGGCGACAAGAGCTTTTGCCAGACGGGCGTAATTAAGTCTGGCTCTAATAACTAGAATAGTACGCCTGTGGTTATAATCGATATTAACTCCCTTTACATTAGCTCCTCCCCACACAAATTTGTTAATCATATTCTCATATAAGATATCGGTGTCAATCCGGCCGTAGTCAACCCAGCTTTTATTCTCTGATTTAATCGGAACAAGACGGTAAGCAAGTCCTTCCAGCTGGAAATATTCTTCAAGTCCGAGCGCATCATTTTGGTAACCTGTAACAAAATAAATCGGGCGTTCCCATTTATTATGTGCAAGAATATCAAGTACGATTAACTGACTTTTCAGAATTGAATTTCCTTTGAGCTTGATATCAATATATGGTACTATCTTGTCAGCATCTTCTGGTTTGACTGTCCCTGAGGCAATTACCTTTGCGGCATCCACAGGGATTCTGATTGTTCTGGAAGGTATTATGTCAAGGATTTCCGAAGATGATACCTGCACTTTGGTACTCTTATTATCGCTGTTAACCCAATCGATAATTGTGGAAATATCCACCGGGTCTTTTGTTTTTTCGACAATAAACACCTGATTGTTGACACCGTCATAATACTTTTTCGCCGGTAATGTAACCGGGAGCGGTGCAGATTCATTAACTCTGTCTTTCATCTGATTAATATACCAGTCTGTATTCAGAAGCATCAGGTTGCAAACGCGTACATCGGTACGTTTACCTTCAACCTCCTGGGCATACCATAACGGGAATGTATCGTTATCACCGTTGGTAAACAGGATTGCATCAGGCGCACATGAATTCAGATAATCGAAAGCAACATCCCTTGTCAGGTAACGTCCCGACCTGTCGTGGTCATTCCAATTTTCCGATCCCATCAGCACAGGGACTGCAACAAGGCACAGTAATCCTGCAACCGGAGCAGCAATCTTTTCGCTTGTTATCCTTGAGAAACTCTCGAATAATGCAAGAACTCCCAGGCCTATCCATACAGAGAAAAAGTAAAATGAACCTGCATAGGCATAATCTCTTTCCCTTGGCTGGTTAGGATATTGATTCAGATAGAATACAATTGCAACACCAGTCATCAGGAAAAGAAGAAGGATAATCCACCAGTTCCTGTTATCGCGGTTAAGATGATAGAACATACCGGTAAGTCCGAGCAGAAATGGCAGGAGAAAATATTTGTTCCTTGAAGGGTCGTTTTTCATATCCGGAGGCAAATCGGAGGTCCCGATCCTTGGAGTATCTATAAAGCTAATTCCCGAAATCCAGTTTCCATTTACAACACCTCCTGTACCCTGGGTATCATTTTGCCTTCCTGCAAAATTCCACATGAAATATCTGAAATACATATATCCGAACTGGTATGAAAACATAAATTTCAGATTCTCACCAAAGGTAGGTCTCCTGACAACTTTCTTTTCTCCCGACTGATCAGTGATCTGAATGGGTGTTCCACCGGTACCTCCCCATTCCTGGTATGCCTCAACATGGTCAGGCTGGTCGCTCCACATCCTTGGAAACAGGGTAATAAACCTGGGATCAAAAACACGTTCCAGGTTATGGCCTGTAATTATGTATTTACCATTTGCGAGGGCATATTTTGGCTTCCCATCTTTGTAATCAATAACAGGAGCATTGTAGTAAGGTCCTCTGAATAACGGGCGTTCTCCATACTGTTCACGGTTCAGGAAATAAAGAAGATTAAAAGGATTTGAAGGATTATTCTCATTAAGAGGAGTATTTGCAGATGATCTTATAACAATTATAGCATTTGCCGAATAGCCTATCAGAATGACCATAATGGCTGTCAATGTGGTGTTCAGTATTGAACGGTTTTTACCAGCCAGGTACCACACAATACCGGAAATTATCAATAAAACCAGTATATTCAGGAAAGCTGATCCTGAAATGACCCAGATACCGGTAAAGAAAAGAGCAGCTATAGCAAAAGCTGCATTTTTTGCAGTGTTGGATGATGTAAATGAAAACTTTACTGCAAAAATGAAAATAATTGCCAGAAGAACTATATGGAATACCATTCCGCTGTTTGACGGCAGGCCAAGAGTATTCACGAAAAACAGGTCAAATTTTGAAGAAATTGTCACTATTCCGGGCATTATTCCATACATAAGCAGTGCCAGCAGAATCATTGAAGTGGCAATGGAGAATAAAAAACCCTTCCATGAAAATTCAAACTTTTTAAAGTAGTATACCAGAACTATTGCCGGAAGTGCAAGAAGGTTAAGAAGATGTACTCCAATGGAAAGTCCCATCAGGAAAGCTATTAGTATCAGCCAGCGGTCAGCATACCGCTCTTCCGCCACATTCTCCCATTTAAGAATTGCCCAGAATACAAGTGCGGTGAAAAGTGAGGATGTGGCATATACTTCACCTTCAACTGCAGAAAACCAGAATGAATCGGAGAAATTATATGCCAGCGCACCGACAATACCTGCAGCCATAACTGCGATCATCCTTCCGGGATTATACTGATCTTCACCCTTAAACATTATTTTTTTTGCCAGATAGGTTATAGTCCAGAACAGAAAGAGTATTGTAAAGGCACTTGCAAGGGCTGACATTGCATTGACCATAGCAGCCACTTTTGAAACATTGCCTCCGGCAAAAAGGGTGAAAAACCGGGCCAGAACCATAAATACAGGATTCCCTGGAGGATGACCCACTTCAAGCTTAAATCCCGAAGCGATGAATTCTCCACAGTCCCAGAGACTTGCTGTGGGTTCAATTGTCTTAAGATATGTAAAAGCGGCAACAGCAAAAACCGCCCAACCTGTTATGTTGTTAATTAACTTGTATTTTTTCATTCTTTCTTTGCATTTAATACAAAATATCCTCTGAAAGATCAGATGACGAAATTACTTATTTTTTTCAAACTTTCGCCAAAGAGTTACAGCTCACTAATTTTAGTACTTTTAAGCAATATTTTTTGTGATGAAACATCCGGTTTTACTTTTATTAATAACCATGATCCTGACAGGACAGGCAGTTTCCGGTCAATATTATGACACTGGTCAGGACCCGGCGTCCCTTAAATGGATGCAGATTAAAACCGGAAGGTTCAGAATCATTTATCCTGAAAAATATGGTTCAGGCGGAAAAGCCTTTGCCCAATCGCTTGATGAAGCCAATTCAAAACTCACCACCCTTTTTCCCGAAAAAAAATTCAGGATCCCTGTCATTATTCATAATTATACCACACAGTCAAACGGGTATGTCGCCTGGGCACCTCGCCGTATGGAAATATACCCCACACCCGAACAGAATACAATCCCCCTTGACCCTGATAAACAACTGGCTTTACATGAACTTGCCCATGTGCTTCAAATGGAATCACTCAACAGAGGCTTTTCAAAAGTAATGACCATTCTGACCGGAGAGCAGTTCACGGGATTTATATCATCACTTCTGCCTCTATGGTTCCTTGAAGGAGATGCGGTTTTTGCAGAAACCTATTTATCTGCATCAGGAAGAGGCAGAACTCCTTCCTTCCAGAAACAGCTGAAAGCTCTTGCAGTCGAAAGAGGCAGTTTGTATAAGTTTGACAAGATACTGTTCGGATCGTACCGGGATTATGTGCCTGATCATTATCAATACGGCTACCAGATGGTAACATGGGCTATGGCAAAACATGATCCGCAGATCTGGAATAAGGTACTTAAATTCACAGCCGAAGAGCCATTTACTATAAATCCTGTCAATATCAGTCTTTCAAGGGATGCAGGACTGACCAAAAAGAAACTTTTCAAGGAGACTTTTGACACTCTTAAGACTATCTGGACAAATGATGTCTCACATAATAATTCAATTGCATACCAGACTGTAAATCCTGAAAAAGAAGGAAATTATATTAATTACTATTCACCTGTTCTTGCCGGTTCTGACAGTATACTTGCCATTAAAACATCATTATCTGATCCGCCGGTATTTGTTTTAATTAAACTTTCTGAAAAAACCGAAAAAAGAATACATACACCCGGCCAGATATATCCCTGGTATTTCTCTTATGCAAGGGGCAGGCTTGTATGGGTAGAGAACCAACCTGATCCCCGATGGGAAAACAGAAATTATTCCGTTATTAAACTTATGGATCTGAGAGATAAAATTACCATCAGGTTATCAAGAAAGTCGAGGTACATGTCAGTTTCCATCTCGCCTGATGGAAGGAAGATCGCCGCAGTTGAAAATACGGTAAGCAATATAAACAACCTTGTTTTTATTGATCCGGAAACAGGAACGGAGCTGCAATCGGTTCCCGTACCCGGAAATGCATACCTTCAGCGTCCTCAATGGTCAGATGAAGGAGACAAAATTACTGTTATTTATTTAACAGATGCCGGAGAAGGGATTATGTCATATTCAACTGAAAACCATAATTGGGAGACACTTGTTGAAGCAGGCAGGAACGATCTGCAATCAACTTTTCTAAGAAACGACTCATTGTTTTTTATAAGCTCTCTCTCGGGAACTGACAATATTTATCTCCTGACGCCTGATCAGAAAATCATTGGCTTGTCCAAATCGAAGTTTGGAGCAACCGATCTGTCTCTGAAAGGGGACAATATGGTATTCAGCGATTATTCAGAAACCGGAAACAATATCTGTATTACTCCGATTCAGAAAGTTCCTGCAACCGGCACCACAACGGAAAGCTCAACATCCTTTCTGATAAACCGCTTTAAAACCATTCCGCAATCCATCGATAAAAGGTCCGGTGATGAATATTTACCAGAACCCTACAGAAAATGGCTACACCCGTTCAGATTCCATAGCTGGATGCCTTTTTATGCGGATATTGAGGAGATACAGTCAAACCCTGCCTCAATCAGGCCAGGTGTAACAATTTTATCGCAGAATGACCTTAGTACAGTTATCTCTTCAATTGGATATGAATATTCAAATGATAAGACACATGTATTCCACTCACGTGTTACCTGGAAAGGATGGTATCCTGAAGTTGAATCAAAACTTGATTATGGGGCTAATCCTCAGATATATAAGTCCGGAGAACAGGTAGGCAATCCTTCTGACATCCGGCCAGGGGTAAGTTTTTCGAATGCCGTTTCCGTTCCACTACAATTCTCATCCGGAAAGTTTACTCAGTTTCTTCGTCCTTCAATTACATCGGATTTCAGGAACTCATACATTTATATCAAACAATCCGGCACCTACGATTACGGACAGACAATACTATCAGGAAGATTGTATTTCTCAAATTATCATATCTCATCAATACGTGATATATATCCAAGGTGGGCGCAGACAATTGATATTAATTATGCTTTTGCTCCGTTTGATAAAGTTATTTACGGAACATCTCTTTCGGTCAGGACTTCCTTTTATATGCCAGGCATTCTGTCAAACAACGGGTTAAGACTCAGGTTTGAAATTGAAGATCAGCATCCCGCCCTGTATCAATATGGCAACACAGTATCGTTTCCTCGAGGCTATTACAACATCATTTCAAGACAGATCGGTTTTCTTTCCGGTGATTATGTATTTCCTGTTGCATATCCTGATTTCAATATATCATCCCTTCTTTATCTTAAAAGGATACGCTCGGGCTTGTTTTATGATTATGCCTCAGGCAGAGATAATACTTATTATAATCAAAATGTTGCCGGGATGCCTTCCAATTACTTCCATAACTATAAAGAGACCTTCCGGTCGTTCGGTATTGAACTGATGGCAGATTTTCACATATTAAGAATTCCCTTTATGATATCGGGAGGGACCAGGGCAGTCTGGAAAAATATTAACAGGGAGCCTGTTTTTGAAGCATTGTTCAATATCGATCTGTTTGGGCTGACTCTGGGAAAGCGACAGCTGTGATTTTTTCAGGAATTTAAACCACGGGCAGTTCTCTTAATAAGGTCCCACGCTCTTTCGACATGCCCTGATGTTACATTTGTCTGGGCGGTAACCATTCTGAGAGTATATCTGCCATTTAACACCGTATGGCTAAGGTATAGCTTACCTGTATCGTTAAGCTGGTGGTTAAGCTTTTCATTCAACGCATTTACCTGATCCTCATTATACCCTGCCGGATTAAATCGAAAACAAACGACGGCGATAACAACAGGTGCAAGTATTTCAAAGTCAGATTCTCCTGATATCATTTCAGCCAGACCGGAAGCAATTCTGATGTGATATCTGATTTTTTCCTGTAAACCTTCTATCCCGTAGGATCTTAATACACTCCATAGTTTTAATGCTCTGAACCTCCGTCCGAGAGGAATCCCCCAGTCCCTGTAGTCGTTCACTTTTCCTCTGGTTCTTGTTTTAAGATATTCCGGCAATATTTCAAAAGTTTTAATCAGTGACCCCGCATCTTTCACAAAATAAGCAGTACAGTCAAAATTTGTAAACATCCATTTATGAGGATTAAATACAAAACTGTCGATGTATTCCCTGCCATCAAGCATCCACTGAAATTCGGGCAAAATAAGAGCTGTTCCGGCCATTGCAGCATCAACATGAAGCCAGACTCCGGTTTCGTTGCAGATCTCTCCAATAGCCCTTAAAGGGTCAATGGCAGCGGTACCGGTAGTTCCAATAGTTGCAATAACACAACATGGAATATATCCCTTTTGCCTGTCGCTGATAATTTCGGCTTTAAGCATTTCAGGATCCATAGAAAAGTCTTCCCTGACAGAAATTTTCATAAGATTACTTTTCCCTATTCCACTGATCTTCACAGCCTTTTCCACTGATGAATGAGTCTGTTCAGAACAATAGACTCTCAGGGTTCCTGCATTTTGTGCACCCTGGCTGTTAAAGGAATAGCCCGTGATCCGCTCACGTGCTGTCAATATGGCGGCCAGGGTAGCTGTTGAAGCTGAGTCCTGTATAACACCTTCGAATGCTGATGGCAGCCCGATCATGTCCCTGAGCCAGATCATCATCTTTTCTTCAAGTTCTGCTGCAGCAGGGGAGGTTTCCCATATCATACACTGCGCTCCCAGAGTTGCAGTGATCATCTCGGCCAATATGGAGGCAGGACTGTTATTTGCGGGAAAATATGCAAAGAAGTTAGGATTCTGCCAGTGTGTTATCCCGGGCATTATCACTTCATTGAAATCTCTCATCAGAGATTCAAAAGGTTCAGCCTGCAAAGGAGGATTGTCGGGAATCCTGTTAAAAATATCCCCTGGTTTTATTGCTGATTTAACCGGAAAACTCTCAACATTTTCCATATAGTCTGCCATCCATTCAACAAGCTCATGGGCATGCCTGCGAAATTCATCTGGTTTCATTCAGGAGTTCTTGGTTAACTGTGTCAGCGAGAAGAACAATTTTATTTGCTTTAACCTCTATTACTCCTCCACTTATCTCAATGATCTTCTGTTTCCCGTCCTGGTCGACTATTATCACTGAACCGCTATCCAGGGTGGAGATAATGGGAGCATGATCTTTTAATACCTGGAAGGAACCCTTTTTACCCGGAACCCTAACGGAACTAATATCCCCTTCATAAATTTTCTTATCAGGAGTAATAATCTCTATTTTCATCCGAAAAAAATTTATTTTGACTGAGCCAGTATTTTTTCACCCTTTTCAATGGCATCTTCGATAGTTCCAACCAGCATAAATGCAGATTCGGGATACTGGTCAACCTTACCATCTATGATCATATTAAATCCCTTAATTGTATCTTCAATTGAAACAAGGGCTCCTTTTATACCTGTAAACTGTTCGGCGACGTGGAAGGGTTGTGAAAGGAATCTCTGTACCCTGCGTGCGCGCTGTACAACCAGTTTATCTTCTTCTGAAAGTTCGTCCATACCTAGAATAGCGATGATATCCTGTAATTCATTGTATCTCTGAAGCAACTCTTTTACTCTCTGGGCACAGTTGTAATGAGCTTCTCCAACTATTTCGGCAGTAAGTATCCTTGATGTCGAATCAAGAGGATCCACAGCCGGATAAATACCAAGTTCCGATATTTTTCTGCTAAGCACAGTGGTTGCATCGAGATGGGCAAATGTAGTAGCCGGGGCAGGGTCGGTAAGGTCGTCGGCCGGCACATAAACTGCCTGGACTGAGGTAATTGATCCGTTTTTGGTTGAAGTAATCCTTTCCTGCATCATACCCATTTCGGTAGCCAGTGTCGGTTGATATCCAACTGCTGATGGCATTCTTCCGAGAAGCGCCGACACCTCAGAGCCTGCCTGGGTAAACCTGAACACATTATCCATAAAAAACAGTATATCTCTTCCCCCGGTTTTTCCATCGCCATCCCTGAAATGCTCAGCTACTGAAAGACCCGATAAAGCAACCCTTGCTCTTGCACCCGGAGGTTCGTTCATCTGTCCGAACACAAGTGCCAGCTTTGATTCTTTAAGAGCTTCTTTATCCACAGTGGAAAGATCCCATCCTCCCGATTCCATATTTTCAAGAAATGCCTTACCATATGTAATTACTCCAGCTTCAAGCATCTCACGGAGAAGGTCGTTACCCTCCCTGGTCCGTTCACCAACACCGGCAAATACAGACAAGCCGGAGTATGCCTTTGCGATATTATTTATCAGCTCAAGAATGACAACTGTTTTTCCAACACCTGCACCACCGAAGAGGCCGATTTTTCCTCCTTTAGAATAAGGTTCAATCAGGTCGATCACTTTTATTCCGGTATACAGCACCTCTTTCTCTGTTGAAAGATCCTCGTACTTCGGAGGCTTTCGATGGATCGGATAGCCTCCCTTTTTGTCAAGGGGGCCGATGCCGTCAATTGCTTCCCCGGTAACATTCATCAGACGGCCTTTGATTTGTTCCCCGATTGGCATTGTAATAGGTAATCCGGTTGCGACTACTTCCATTCCCCTGCGAAGACCGTCAGTTGAATCCATGGCAATAGTACGAACCGTTCGCTCTCCGATATGCTGCTGACATTCGACAACCAGAATTGAGCCATCATCTTTAATTATCTCGAGCGCATCATAAATATCTGGCATTTCAACGCTCTGCATTTCAAAACTAACATCAACCACTGGTCCGATAATCTGGCTGATTTTCCCGGTATTCTGTGACATATATCTCAGTTTTTTATTTAAAATTTTTCAGAAGATACAAATTTAATAATATTTGTGTTTTTTAATGACTTATGCTCTTATTAATTCAGATTTCTGAAAATGTAAGATGTTATTCTAATTAAATAGGTTCTTATCGTTCTTAATCAGATTCTTATTGACTTATTTGTTATAATATTTTATCTTTATTGCAGTTAATATTATGAAAAATAAGTTGGCATATTGCTAATTCCTCAACCATGAAAAAGCTCATTGCAACAGTTGTACTTATAATTTTGGTAGTATCAGCTGTCAATGCTCAGTTCACAAGGATCGGAGGTGGATTTAACTATGGAACCGGATTTCATTTCAATAATGAAACCGGAGTTCTTGGAGATTTGTACAAGAACCCTTTAGCCGGGATATTTCTGACAAGTGTATATGAGATAAGTCAACCGTTTCATATCTCTCCCTCGTTTACCTGGTTTTTCCCCCGAACCAATAGCGCTGAGGCAGCCACAAACGGGGAGAGGACAAGAGTCTCATCGATAATGTCTGATGTAAATATACATTATGGATTAACCTCTCTTCCCAGGTTGCAGTTTTATGGCCTGTTGGGGCTGAATGTTACTTTTTCAAAGATTAAATGGTTAAACACAGCTCCAAGTCTGACTGATAATGCTTTTGGTCTTAATCTTGGTACCGGAACATATATTAAAATTACAGAGCAGCTGGATTTTAACGCTGAATTAAAATATATACTGAGCAGGTATGACCAGTTTCAGCTGAATGCTGGCCTTGTTCTAAACATTGACTGGCTTAAAAAAAACGAAAATCACTGATTATAGGTCAAATATCCCTGCCTGCCAGGGAACCGGCAATAAGTTCTAGCTCACTTTTCCTCTCATTACTTACACCTATCTTTTCAAGAAGTTTGAAGGCCTTATTTATATAATCATTAGCAAGGTTTTCTGCAGCAGTTTTGATGTTTAACTGATCATATAAATCAGTTACTTTTCTTACCTTTTCTTCAGGATCAAACTCCTTCAGAGCAATTTGTTCATGTAACTGTTTAACCTGATCAACTGAACCTGTTTCAAGAGCTTTTACCAGGAGAAATGTCTTTTTATTTGAGATTATGTCTCCTCCGGGAATTTTACCAAATATTTTAACATCGCCATAAACGTCAAGGAGATCGTCCTGTAACTGAAAAGCAAGTCCAAGGTTTCTTCCAAACTCATACAGAAGCCCGGAATCCTTGTCTGCTGCGCCTCCGATTATCGCACCAATTTTAGCTGAGGCCGCAATCAGAGCTGCGGTTTTCAATTCGATCATACGTAAATACTCATCATGCAATACAATAGCAGCTTTTTCAAAATCAATATCCAGTTGCTGACCGACGCACACTTCGATAGCTGCTAAATTAAAGACATTAAATACTTTTAACAGATACCTGGAGGGGGTCTGCAAGAAGCATTCATTAGCCACAAAAGCCATTACATCGCCTGACAGGACAGCCTGGTTTATATTCCATTTGCTATGAACTGTGGCAAAATTTCTTCTCAGGGGAGCCTTGTCCATAATATCATCATGAACCAGAGTGAAATTATGAAAAACCTCCAGTCCGGTGGCAGGCAAAATTGTCTCGCTTATGTTGTCATTGAAAAGGTTGCAGGCCATAAGTGCAAGAATAGGCCTTAATCTCTTTCCCCCGATCGAAAGAATATATTTTACCGGGGCTATAAGCTTTTCAGCTTCCGCATTATACGGAAGATTAATAATAGCCTTCTCGACTAAATGTTTAAGTTCAGCTTGATTGTACATTTTGTTCAGTTAAACAATCCTGATTATCAATTACATCTAACCCCTAAGCGCTTCAGCGCCACTAACAACTTCCAGTATCTGGTTTGTTATTGCTGCCTGCCTTGCCTTGTTATAAAGAAGTGTAAGATCCCTTATCATCTCTGTTGCATTGTCAGTTGCCTTATGCATGGCTGTCATTCTGGCCCCGTGTTCAGCAACAAATGAGTTCAGTACAGCTTTATAAAATTGAATTTTTAATGATTTTGGGATAAGCTCTTTAATGATACTCTCCTTATCTGGCTCATATATATAGTCAACCGGAACATTAAGGCCTTTCCCGGAAGGAACAGTCTCAACAGGAAGGAATCCTTCACAGGTTATGTTTTGCACTGCGGCGTTCTTAAACTGATTATAGATGAACTCAACCCGGTCGAACTCTCCTGACGTAAAGCTTTTCATTACATGTTCGGCAACTGAGGCAACATTTTCAAATGAAATGTCATTAAGCAGGTTATTTTGTTCCGGAAGCATATTAATCTTTAGCTTTCTGAAGTAATCGTACCCTTTTTTGCCAATAGTTAAGAGCCACAGGTTGTTATTTTTATACTGATCCTCATATTTTTCCGAAATGATCCTTTTTGTCTCTTTTATAACATTTGTATTGAAAGCCCCGCAAAGACCCCTGTTCGATGTAACAACAACAATAAGAATTTTATCCGCAGCGGATTGTCTGCCATAAATGTTCTCAACATCCGAGTCTGCAAGACTCTGCGTGAGATCGACCAGTATTTGATACAGTTTATTCGCATACGGTCGCAACCTCACAATCTTATCCTGAGCCTTCCTCAACTTGGCTGCAGAAACCATTTTCATGGCTGAAGTGATCTGCCGTGTTGATTTAACGGAGGTTATTCGTATTCTTATTGCTTTTAAATTAGCCATTTAGCATCCATTTATTCACCCAAAACCGGTTATTGTGGTTTATATTTTGCAACCAGTTCAGAGGCAACTTTCTCCAGAACATTAGTTATATCATTATTCAGGGTCCCTTCGCGAAGGCTATCCAGAATATCGCGGTGTTTGAGCTCGAGATATTCGATGTAGTCGCTTTCGAAATTCTTTACATTATTTATCGGAACATCCTTTAAAAGTCCCATTGTTCCGCAATAGATTATTGCGATCTGTTTCTCTATCGGAACAGGAGCATATTGTTTCTGTTTAAGTATTTCAACGTTTTTGGCTCCCTTATTAAGAATTGCGAGGGTAGATGCGTCGAGATCTGACCCGAACTTCGAAAATGCTTCAAGCTCACGATATTGCGCCTGATCAACTTTCAGTGTTCCTGCTATCTTTTTCATCGCCTTGATCTGGGCATTTCCTCCCACCCTCGATACTGAAATACCAACATTGATTGCCGGTCGGACACCTGAGTTAAAAAGGCTTGATTCGAGAAATATCTGGCCGTCAGTGATTGAAATAACGTTTGTAGGAATATATGCCGATACATCACCTGCCTGTGTCTCGATAATTGGCAGCGCGGTAAGCGATCCCCCACCCTTTATCATATGCTTTATTGATTCAGGAAGATCATTCATCTTTTGTGCAACATCATCTGAATCAATGATTTTAGCTGCTCTCTCAAGAAGTCGTGAGTGAAGATAAAAGACATCCCCGGGATATGCTTCACGTCCTGGCGGGCGCCGTAGCAAGAGGGAAACTTCCCTGTATGACACTGCCTGTTTTGAAAGGTCATCATAAATGATAAGAGCATCCCTGCCTGTATCGCGGAAAAATTCACCGATTGCTGCTCCGGCAAAAGGAGCATAGAACTGTGAGGCAGCAGGATCGGATGCGGTTGCAAGCACAATAACAGTATATTCCAAAGCTCCGTGCTCTTCAAGAGTTGCAGCTATATTTGCAACGGTCGATCCTTTTTGTCCGATTGCGACATAAATGCAATAAACAGGTTTTCCCTGTTCAAAGTTACTTCGCTGATTAATAATAGTATCAATAGCAATAGCTGTCTTTCCTGTCTGGCGGTCACCGATAATTAACTCCCTTTGTCCGCGTCCAATCGGGATCATCGCATCAATAGCCTTGATACCTGTCTGAAGGGGCTGTTTAACCGGCTGCCGGAAAATAACACCGGGGGCCTTTCTCTCTAATGGCAGAGTATAAAGTTCACCTGTGATTGGACCCTTTCCATCGAGAGGCTGACCTGTGGTATTGATAACTCTGCCCAGCAACCCTTCACCTACTCCGATTGAGGCAATCCGGCCGGTTCTTTTCACAATATCTCCCTCTTTTATCTCTTCAGAGGGGCCAAGTAATACAGCCCCGATATTATCTTCCTCAAGGTTGAGAACAATAGCCTCGATTCCATTTTCAAATTCGATCAGTTCATTCGATTGCGCATTTGAAAGTCCGTATATACGGGCGATCCCGTCACCAACCTGTAACACAGTCCCGACTTCCTCGAGTTCAACTCCGGTTTGTATTCCTTCAAGTTGCTGTCTGAGAATTTTCGAAACTTCTGCCGGTTTAATATTTGCCATACTGTACTATCTTAAAATTCCTTATTAATATTCTTCTACTGTGGAGATATAGCATTTCCTAAAAGCTCTTTTTTAATCTTACGAAGCTTATTCCTGATGCTGGCATCTATATAATTATCGTCAACACGAAGAATAAAGCCTCCGACTATATCTGTATCTATGTGTTCTTCCAATTCAACCTTAGTCTTGAAAACCTCAGAAATCAGATCAGTTATACCCTTTCTGACCTTTGCGTCTACTTTAACTGCTGTAGTCAGGACAGATTCTGTTATTCCCTTGTATTTCATTGTCTCATGTACAAATACGCGGGCAATTGCAGGAATAAATGGCTCTCGGCCATTTTTCACTAACAGGTCTATCAGTGAAAGAGTTATGTTTTCAATATTGCCTTCCAGTATTTTGTGAAATATAAAGCTCTTTTTTGATGGAAAGATGACAGGGCTCTGGATAAGTTCTTTAACTTCCGGCGTTTTACATATCCCGAGAATAAAGATCATATCCTGATTAACCTTGTCAAGGATCTTTTTTTCGAGAGCAGACATGAATAAAGCTTTGGAATATCTTACTGATATTTTACTGTCGTTCATTTCAGATTATCACTCTAATTCTTATTGAAATCAATCTCTTTCAGGTAATTATCAATCAATTTTTCCTGTTCTCCGGTCTTTAAAAGTTTTTCACCAAGCAATCTTGATGCTATTTCGACCGAAATGGTTGAAACCTGTTCGCGTATTTCAGACATTGCTTTACGTTTTTCGCTTTCAATTCCAGCTCTTGCCTTATCAACAATTTTCTCAGCTTCCTCGGAGGCTTTGCCTTTAGCTTCAGAGATAAGTTTATCACGGACTTCCCGTGCTTCCCTGAGAATTCCTTCGCGTTCTTCTCTTGCTTTGCGGATAATGGTTTCGTTATCACTCTGCAGCTTCATCATCTCCTTTCTCGCTCTTTCGGCAGATTCAAGCGAGCCTTTTATCATCTCATCTCTTGCCTTTACCGCATTCAGGATAGGCTTCCATGCAAATTTTGTCAGTATAATAAAAAACAGAACAAATATCAGTACTGACCAGAAAAGCGTTCCTACGGCAGGAGTGGTAAGACTGTTGGCTAATAATATCATATACTTAAATTTTAACGATTCGGTAAATTGAAGCACTGCAACCAACCGTTGCAGGCTTCAAGAGTTCCAATTACTTGATAAGAGCAATAACAACTGCGAACAATGCAACTCCTTCAATAAGGGCTGCTGAAATGATCATAGCTATCTGTATCTTAGAATAAGCTTCCGGCTGTCTTGCAATTGCATCCATTGCCGAGCCGCCAATCCTGCCGATGCCAAGTCCTGCACCTATTACTGCGAGACCTGCTCCTACTGCTGCTAATGTACCTGTCATAGTTCTAATATTAAGTTAAATAAAAATTTTAGTGGTTCTCCTGCACCGCAAGACTAATAAATAATGCTGATAGCAGGGTAAATATATATGCCTGGAGAAATGCCACCAGAAGTTCGAGAAAATCCATAAAAATCACGAAAAAAACTGATACCGGAGCAAGTGCAATTGTCCCAAAAATGAAAATCAGCGCAACAAGGCTCAGAACAACTATATGACCTGCAAGCATATTAGCGAATAACCTTATCATTAGTGCGAAGGGCTTTGAAAATAATCCTATTATTTCAACTGGTATCATAATAGGTAAAAGCCAGACAGGCACACCCGGTGTAGCGAATACATGTTTCCAGTACGACTTATTTCCACTGAATTGTATTACTACAAAAGTACAGGTTGCCAGTACAAATGTTATTGCAATGTTCCCGGTAACATTTGCCCCGAAAGGGGGAGGAAACGGTATCAGTCCCATAATATTGTTGATCAGAATGAAAAAGAACGCAGAAAGCAGATAGGGCATAAATTTTTCATATTTGTGAGGACCAAGATTAGGTATTGCAATATCATCACGAACAAAAAGTATGACCGGTTCAAGAAAACTCTGAATTCCCTTTGGATAACTGATGCCGGTTTTCCTGTAGGATCGTGCCAGCAGCAGAAATATTAACAGCCCGATAATTGCTGCCGACAGCATTCCTATGACTGTTTTTGTCATTGAAAGATCAAGAGGAAGATTCTCCTCATCAACCTGCCCGGCATCATTTACTGTTACAATTTTACCCTTCAGTTCTCCTTCCTCTTCAAGTTTGAATCCTTTATAAACCAAACCGTGTGAAAGATGTCTTGATGAAAAGATTTTCAGTCCTGACTCCCTGGTATATACAATAACAGGCAGATAGATAGCAACACTTTCTCCATTGGCTTTTGTAAGAATATGCCACTCATGTGAATCTGCAATATGTTCAAGTATAAATGTACTGGCTTCAAATTTCTCCTTACCCTCCTCTTTCTCTTCAGTATCCTGTCCAAACGCAGAAACTGATGTTCCTGCAAGCAGAAGACAGAAGAAAAATACTATTAAATTTATTGTTTTCAAATCAATACCAGTTTTATAAAGACTTGTTTTTTAGTGTTTTAAGTACAACCGATGCCAAAAACAAAGTGAGTGTTAAATATATAACAAAAAACAAATAAACCGACGCCGGTAATGTTTTTTTCATAACAATAAACCAAAGAATGGCTAATCCCATCTCAAACAGAAACTTCAGGACTATAGCTACCAGACTATGCAGAGTCTGACTCTCAGGTTCTTTGTTCTGACCTCTGAAAAAAATGATGAGGGAAATTACGGTAATGATTGAGAAAGAAAATGACAGAATCAACACATCGCTTAAAAGAAACCCGGTATTTATTATAGACCGGATAAAATATCCGGATCCGAGTATGAATATGTTTAAAACAGACAGATAAAGAATATATCTGTAAAGAGGTTTAAGGAAAAGGGTCACTTAATAAAATCTTTTACGGCAGTGTATATGGCTGCAAAAACTCCAAACAGAGAAAGAATAATGGTAAAAACAGGCGTTTTGAAACCTGTCAGTTTATCAAGTTTAATACCACCCCAGGTTGTAACAAGGATGATCGCTATCATCTGGAATGCGATCCCTGAATATCTGGCGAAATCTCGCAGACCTTTATTTCCCTGTTTTTTCAGTCCCTTTTTCTTTGATTGCTGATTCTCCTCCACCATTGGTTTCGCTTTCACTCATTTTACAACTTCCTGTGAAGATTGCTCCGGGTTCAATAGAAAGCTTGGAGGTATCTATATCACCCAGTATTTTGGAAGATGCTTTAAGATTAAGTAACTGTGCGACAATAATTTTACCTTCAATAATGCCAGAAATTTCAGAGTTTTTGCAAATAACCTCTCCATTTACTTTTCCAGTAGGTCCAATAACAACTTTACCTTTAGTATTGAGACTTCCGGTAAGAGATCCGTCAATGCGGATATCACCATTGGATTTAATATCACCTGTAATATCTGTTCCATTGCTGATAAGGTTAATTGCGGTGTTATCAACCTCGTTGAACTTTGCCATAATTTCTAAAAGTTTATTAAAGATACAAACTTAATAACTCACAAATATAAAAACTATTGCAGATATTAATAAAATTAGGGGTGACAATTAAAAAATCTTTTATTCCTGTGAGTACATATCGGGCCTGGATTGCAAATTCCCGTCAGTTATGAAGAGGGGCATTGATAAACGGGGATGAATTTTATTCCGGGTCGTAAGCCCATTTCAGATAAATAGATCCCCATGTGAAACCTCCTCCGAATGCTGCCAGAATCAGAACATCTCCTTTTTTTAGTTTATTTTCATATTCCCATATGCACAGAGGAATTGTTGCAGAGGTAGTATTTCCGTAATTTTCAATGTTGATCATCACTTTTTCGGGGGGTAGTCCCATTCTTCTTCCTGTAGCATCTATTATCCGGAGGTTTGCCTGATGAGGAACCAGCCATGAAATATCTTCAGATTTAAGATTATTCCGTTCCATAATTTCAACTGCTACATTGGCCATATTTACAACAGCAAATTTAAATACGGTCTGTCCTTCCTGGTATATAAAATGTTCCTTGGCATCGACTGTTTCATGAGAGGCAGGTTTTACAGAGCCTCCAGCTTTAAGGTGAAGGAACTTCCGGCCTGATCCATCTGTATGAAAGATATAATCCATGATACCAAATTCCTCAGTTGTAGGTTCCAGCAGAACGGCACCAGCTGCATCACCAAAAAGAGGACATGTTGTGCGGTCGGTATAATCGGTAATCGCCGACATTTTGTCGGCTCCAACTACTATAACTTTCTTATATTTTCCCGTTTCGACATATGCCGCACCTGTCTGCAGAGCAAACAGAAATCCGGAACAGGCTGCGTTAAGATCAAAACTGAACGCATTCTTAATCCCACACTTATCTGATATAATATTTGCTGTTGCAGGGAAGAACATGTCAGGGGTTACTGTTGAACAGATCATCAGATCGACATCTTCAGGAGCAGTATTGGTTTTTAATAATAATCCCCGGACTGCCTGCTCCCCAAGATCTGAACTTCCAAGACCTTCTCCTTTTAGTATTCTCCTCTCCTTTATTCCGACTCTCTGCATAATCCATTCGTCGGAGGTATCAACCATTTTTGAAAGTTCCTGATTTGTCAGCCTGTATTCCGGTACCCAGGCATTGATACCGGTAATAGCTGCACGTATTTTTTTCATAATTATATTGCTTCTTTTATCTTCTGAGCCAGATTGGCATGTACAACTGCCCTGGTCTGGAGGATCATATTCATTATAGCCTTTCTTCTGGAGATTCCATGCCCAATGACTACATTAGCATTAATGCCTATAATCGGTGTGCCACCAATATTTTCGAAGTCAAGCCGGTCAAAATAAGAATCTTTGAGATTCCGGCTTTTATAAATATGATGAAATGCTTCACCCTGTTTAAGAATGACATTCCCTACAAAGCCGTCACAAACTATAACATCAGTCATTGTTTCCCTGAACAGGGCATTCCCCTCAATATTACCAACAAAATTGAGACCGGGGTGGTCCTTCATTAATTCATATGCAGCTTTTACTGCAGGGGTCCCTTTGGTCTCTTCTTCACCTATATTGATTAATCCGACTGTAGGATTTACCTTCCCCAGAACATATTGAGCATATATGCTCCCAAGGATTCCATATTGCAGGAGTACATCCGGTTTACAATCAGGATTTAGTCCTACATCAAGAATAACAGAATTACGGTTATCAACACATGGAAGCAGTGTAGCCAGGGCTGGTCGTAATACACCGGGAATTACATTAACGGTATAGCTTGCACCAACGAGCATTGCGCCGGTATTACCGGCACTGCAAAATCCGTCAAGAACACCGCTTTTCAACATTCCATATCCTACAGCAATGCTGGAGTTTTTTTTCTGTGAAAAGGCTTTTGCAGGGTGATCTGCCATCTCAATTACCTGAGTGGTATGTACCATTTCAAAGAGAGATGGTTCGATCTGCATTTCATTCAGTTTGCTATAAATGGAACTTTCATTTCCGATCAGAACAAGCTTCTCATTAACTGATAAATGCTGAAGTGAATCTACTGCGCCCTCAATGATTGCATCAGGTGCAAAATCACCACCCATGACATCAAGGCCAATTCTCATATTACATCATTTAAATTAAAGGAAGTCAGGCTGTAGCCTTCTTCTCAATAGCAAGTTTACCTCTGTAAAATCCGCATTCAGGGCATACCCTGTGATACTGTACTGAAGATCCGCAGTTGGAACAGCTTGCAACTGTCGGAGCAGTTGCTTTGTAGTGCGTTCTGCGCTTATCTCTTCTGGTTTTGGAATGTTTGTGTTTCGGATGTGCCATTTCTTTATCAAATTAATTATCGTTTATTAGTTTCTTCAATTCATCCCAGCGGGGATCAGTTACATTCTCCTCCTCAACTTTCAGTTCTTCAAGTTTTTTCAACATTTCCGGATCGCATGTGCTTTTCCCTTCATTGTCGTCAGGATGTACCCTTTTGATCGGTAGTGCAAGCAGAATAAATTCGTATATGTGCTGCTGCAGGTCCATTTCATTCTCGTCGCTTGCAAGATAAAGTATGTCCGGATCAATATCTTCAATGCCTTTCCCAAACTTGACTATAAGCCTGTTCTCACATTCCAAAGGATAAAAAAACATTCCAAGGCATCTGTCACAGCACACCTTTATGCTGCCGGTGATCCTTATAACAAGGTCAGTATGAGTTGATCTTTTATCTATCTCAATCCTTGCAATAAGGCTACCCTCCTTAATTTCCGACTCTTCAAACCTGTCAAAAAACTCTTTATCAATCTCAAAATCAATGGTGTGGCGCCCTTCCTTTAATCCATTTAACGGTATGGTATATGATCGGGACATCTCTATAAATTTTGGTCTGCAAAAATATGAATCCTTTATCAATTAAAAAAATTATCAACAAAAAAGTAACACTAATTACCGGAAAAGACCAAATACCGGCAGAAAAACGCCATTCGCCGATTTTCTCTTAACTATTCTCTTATGGATATTTATTTTTGACACAGATCAAATATATTTAAATTATGAGACACAGAGATTATCATCACTTCAGAGACAGGGAACATCACCCGAGGGTGAGTATCGGTTTATTCTTTATAGTTCTGGGCGCAGCGCTTCTCATAGCAACAAACGATCTGCTCAACCTGGGGAGCATAAACAGATATTTTACATGGGAAACAGCAATGATATTCATAGGGGTTCTTTTGTTGCTTAACCTTCAGTTCATAGGCGGATTTTTACTTATTGCAGGCGGTCTATGGTTTTTACGTGATCAGATATTTCTTTTTCCTCCCGAATTCTTTAAAACCTACTACTGGCCGGCAGTAATTGTGCTAATTGGTCTGTCGTTTATAATTTCTTCATTTTTTAAAACAAAAAAACTAAAGTAATTAATTCAGAAACAAATAAATTTACGACTATGGAAACAAATGAAAACTTCAAGGATGAGCTTCGCAGGTCGAGACATGACCATCATCATCTTTCAAACAATCGTGCCCTTATAGGTGTGATACTTGTTCTGGTAGGCTTATTTCTTGTAATGAGAAATACGGGAATATTTCCTGATTTTATTGATCATATCGTATTCAGTTGGCCGATGTTGCTTGTTGCTATTGGTTTGGTAATGACACTCGGTGCTTCTGAAAAAACAGCGGGCGTAATTGTAATGGCTGTAGGTGGTTTTTTCCTGATTCCAATGATATTCCGCGAAACATTTCATGCCTACAACATGTTCTGGCCTTCTATATTTATCATAATAGGAGTAATTTTTATTTTCTCCAAACGCAGAGGATGGAATTCTGTATCATCTGCAGGAATCGTTAGCGACGATTATATAGATTATGTGAATGTTTTTAGCGGGGGAGAACGTCAGATTGTTTCTGAGAATTTCAAAGGAGGACGGATTTCAGCTGTATTCGGAGGTATGGAACTTGACCTTACCAAAGCAAAGCTTGCCCCCGGAAGGAACGAACTTGAGATTGCCTGTGTGTTCGGGGGAGCAACATTTATTGTTCCTGATGACTGGTATATTTCAATAGAAGTAACTCCTGTACTCGGTGGATTCAGCGATTCGAGAAAGTTAAACCCCGGAAGAACCGTTGATAATACAAAACAACTTGTTTTAAAAGGTGCCGTAGTATTCGGCGGTGGTGAAATAAAAAGTTATTAATTAACCCAATCATGAACCATCCTGTACTTGCAAACAAAGTACGGCTGATAATCTGGTGGCTGGTCTGGCTTTTTCTTGGGTTGGGTCAGTCACTTTTGTTTTACTATGCCTACGGAAGTTTTATCAAAATCAGCCTGATTGACAGCTTTGTCTCACTGGTAATTTATTCAGGTATTGCTCTTGCATTATGGTTCCCATTCAGGTTTTTCAACGCCGGAGAAACCCGCCCCTCAGTACTTATATCAAATCTGGTTGCAAGCGGAGCCATTTCGGTAAGCTTATGGGTACTGCTGACAAAATTCATTATGAGTACCATACTCTCGGAACAATACAATTATCAGGCCTACTGGGATGCAACTCTACCATACAGAGTAGGAACAGGAGTCTTTATCTATGGCCTGATCATCCTTACATATTTTCTCTTTATAAGCCTTACTAATCTTTCCGAAAAAAATGCAAAAGAGGCCAGGCTTGAGAGTCTTGTTAAAGAAACCGAGCTTAAAATGTTACGGTCACAGATAAATCCCCACTTTTTGTTCAACAGCCTTAACTCGATAAGCTCTCTTACAATAACTGATCCTGAAAAGGCCAGAGATATGGTGGTAAAACTTTCCGAATTCATGAGATATGCTCTTTCAAGAAAGGATGAACAGCCCGTTTCTCTGAGAAGCGAACTTGACAATATAAGACTCTATCTGGAAATTGAAAAAATCAGGTTTGGAGACAAACTTATATTGGAAGAAAGTATTGATCCTGCCTGTCTTGAAATCAAAATCCCGGTCATGCTCCTCCAGCCACTTTATGAGAACGCCGTCAAACACGGAGTATATGAAAGTACTGAAAGGGTCAGGATAATTACCCGGGGAAAACTGTTAAACGGCTACCTGCAAATGGTCATCAGCAATAATTTTGAACAGGGAACCTCATCTGCAAGAGGTACTGGAACAGGTCTTCTTAATGTTACCAGAAGACTTGAATTGTATTATGGGAAGAATGCGTCGCTTAAAACATCGAAAGAAAATGGGGTTTATGATGTCACTGTTTACATACCAGTTTGATATTTGTTATAACCCTGAAAAATATTTTATTAATTTAGTGGCTGTATAAGAACATTATATATAAGAAGTGCAGGAAAACAATGGAAAAGATCCGGATAATAATAGTTGATGATGAAACCCCTGCCAGGGATATCATTAAACATTATTTAACAGAAATCGGTTCTGTAGAAGTGATTGCCGAATGTGCGGACGGTTTTTCAGGATTGAAATCAATATCAGAGTTGAAACCCGATCTGGTGTTCCTGGATATACAAATGCCAAGACTTACCGGAATTGAATTGGTAGAGGTTCTTACGGAAAAGCCGGAAATCATATTTACAACAGCATTTGATCAGTATGCTCTCAGAGCTTTTGAACTGAATGCTGTCGATTATCTTTTGAAGCCTTTCCCAAAAAGAAGGTTTCTGGAGTCAGTAAGCAAGGCTATAGATAAGATCCGGTCAGGATCAGGTAATAATAAACCCGGAAATCAGCTCCTGACACTAAAACCTGAACCCGCATCTCCCGTTAACAGGATTGTTGTACGTAAAGGGAATGCAATTAATCTGATTCCCGTTGATCAGATCAGATACGTGGAAGCCCAGGATGATTATGTAATGATTTATCATTCTTCAGGGAAAGCTCTTAAGCAACAGACCATGAAATTTTATGAAGAGAATCTTCCCAAAACTGATTTTATGAGAATCCATCGTTCATATATTGTGAATGTGGAACAGATTAAACGAATTGAACCCTATGGCAAGGATAATCATATAGCAATTCTCCGTTCTGACGAAAAACTCCCTGTCAGCCGGGCTGGGTACAAGCACCTGAAAGAAGAACTGAATTTCTGATAGTTTGCCCTTTTTCCACAATAATTTTTGCCCCCCTGCCCCCCTAAAGGGGTTAAAATTCACTGTTTTATAGAGTATTCTTCTTAATGCGAGAGTATTAGGGGGCTTACCTCTTCAACCGGTTTCCTTTTTCCCACCCTTTAAAAAAAGCTCTGACAGGTTTATAATGGCGGAATCTGAAAAGAGGGACAGGATCATATCCATGAGTTCCGCCGGGACGGCACCTGAGTATTCTTCCGATGCCCATCATTAACCCTGTAAAGGGTCCATGAAGCTTTAAGGCATCAAGCATAAATTGAGAACATGTAGGTACATGACGGCATGATGGCCGTAAAAATGGAGATATTGAATACCTGTAAAAGAGCACCGGAAGTGACAGGAGAAAAGACAAGAAAGCTTTTAAAACTTTAATCATTGAACAAAGATAATAATTGAAGTCTTAATGAAGTTTAAATAGATTATGAATGTACTTTATTAAAAATTTCTGACAAAATGACCACTTTCATATACCTGACAATGTTTTGGCAGAAGTTTTGCAGCAAAAGAGGTTAATAAAAAATGAAGAAAAGAATATTATGAATATCTGGATAATTTTCATTGGCTTTATGATCCTGAGCTGGATTGTAAGCTTTACATTAAAATCAAAATTTACTAAGTATTCGAAAATACCTCTTGATAATGGAATGTCGGGTCGTGAAGTAGCTGAAAAAATGCTCCATGATCATGGTATTTATGATGTAAAAGTTGAAAGCGTAGAGGGGCAGCTGACGGATCATTATAATCCTGCCAATAAAACAGTTAACCTGAGTAAAGAAGTTTATTCCGGCAGGAGTATTTCAGCTGCTGCAGTGGCAGCGCATGAATGCGGACATGCTGTTCAGCATGCAAAAGCTTATGCCTGGCTAGGTTTCCGGTCAAGCCTTGTACCAGTTGTAAGTGTTTCGTCAAGATATGTTCAATGGATTCTGCTTGCAGGGATTTTACTTATAAGAACATTCCCGGCTCTGCTTCTTGCAGGCATCATTTTGTTTGCACTGACAACGCTTTTCAGTTTCATAACACTGCCTGTTGAGATCAACGCAAGCCAGAGAGCCCTTGCGTGGCTTTCAAATGCAGGCATTACCTCCTACCAGAACCACGAAAAAGCAAAGGATGCACTTAAATGGGCAGCATATACGTATGTTATTGCAGCACTTGGTTCCCTGGCTGCACTGCTATATTATATCATGATATTCACAGGAGCAAGGAGATAAGCTCTGATTACCTTCCTTCAACTTCAAGCCAGTGAGTATATTTGTGAATTGTCCTTAAGACTATCCAGATAATAAAGGCAGAGCCAAAAAGGTAAATCCACAGGGGTGTAAGGTATATTCTGCCCGAAAGAAAATAATTACGGAAAAGATCAAGCAGTGTGAATATTACAAAGATATTTACAAAACTGTTATATTCCCTCTTCAGGACGTTTCGTACCGAGAAGGTCAGTGCAGGAGGTATAAATTTGAATGAAAACGGAATAAAAGACCCCACTTTTTCTGACCATTTGTCATATGAGTCGCCGAATTTCCTTCTTAAAAATTGTTCCTCAGCAAACATTATACGTTCATAGTATAACCAGTATATCAGGCAGAATACCACTGTAAAGCAAACTGATCGTATAAATAAGACAGGTCCGAGCCACATGAAAAAATTGCCAATGTACAGCGGGTGACGTACCAGTGAATATATTCCTGTAACATTAAGCTCATCAGCAATTTGTCCGTTAACGGTATTCCTGCCGGAAGTGTTTTTTGGAGCATAACCTACAGTAATTATTCTGATAAGCTCACCTAAAGCACTCACTCCAAGAAAGATAAATTCATCTCTCATATCAAAGAAAATTCCCTGCCTGTTGCCCAGATACATTACACATATACCAGCAATTACCATAAAAACGGGTAACCAGCTTCTTCTTTTAAATAACCAGTTACCACTATTTTCAAATTCATGTACCAGAGCCATTCTTCTATATCTTAGTGACGGGGCAAAAGTATAAAAAATCTAGAAACTGTACTTTACCCTTAGAAAACCCAGATTAATACTTGCATTTTCAAGTATGAGATTACTCTTAAAATGCTGCCAGTATACTGAAAAGTCAACATTTTCCGCAAGTGAACAATCGAGTGATGGTCCGGCAAAGTACCCCTTAAGATCGGGAAACCACATCGCTGAAATACTTAAACTGAATAGCGGTGTAACCTGATATGAGAACAGACCGAAAGCCGAAATTTTCGAATATGCCAGATCTTTAGTCGATAAATTATCTGAATAAAGAGCATTGAAACCTGTCAGTGATACCGGTTTATTACAGTACATAACCTGAAACTGGGCTGTTGAACTATTCTTAAATATTTTATCCAGTCCAATTGTAAAAATACCCGTTCCTGTTGAATCGGAAAAATGCCGTGCCGGCTGGAACCATGATGCTTCACCCCTGAACGAAACCGACCCTATTGATCCTGACCACCCTGTGCCTGCAACAATATCTTCACTGTTGTAATAACCTGAAAGAAACTGAATATCATAACCCCATTTGTTAAATCTGTACAGAGCTGCAGCTGTAATATCATTTTTATAATCGGCTTTTACTGCAAGTTCAAAAGCTGATGAAAAATTGGGGTAAAACTGTAACCGGATGGCATCACTACCCGGTCGTTCAACATAATCAAAGTCAAAGAAAGAATAGACATTAAAGATATCATTAGGGTTCCATACGAGTGTCTGAGACCAGTTAATTCTTTGCCTGCCGGCTTTAACTTCAATCTTCCCGTAATTTAAATCCACCCATATACGGTCAATGGTACTGTTCAGGAAAAATGAAGGCTGATGAAGAACATTCAGGGAAAGATCCATCAGGCCGGGATCAAAACTTATCATACCGGCATAAGCTGGATCAGTTCTTACTCTGTCACCGGTAAACAGCCTGTTTCTGAATTCCACGGCAAACTTTATATGACTATTTACATAACCTTTGAAATTGAGCCTGTTATGAATAAGGTTTTCATTGGTAAATGGTCCGGAAAGGGAATCAAACATAACAGTCTGCATTGTCGATGTATAACCCGACAGGCTGATAATTTTATTTTTATCCTTGTCCTGGGAAAAAATGTTTCCTGAACAGGCCAGAATAAGTAATAATATCAGGATCTGTTTTTTCATTACCGGTTATTATGATTTAGCTACTCTCTTGCTTCATCCGAAACGACTTTCCCATCTTCAATGGTAATGACCCTGTGAGCCATTTTAACAACTCTTGCGTCATGTGTGGAGAAAATGAAAGTTATCTTTTCTTCATGATTAAGTTTCTCCATTATTTCGAGAAGCGTGGTGGAAGATTTTGAATCAAGGTTTGCAGTGGGTTCATCTGCCAGCACAAACTTGGGACGGGATGCAAGCGCCCTTGCAACAGCAATTCGCTGCTGTTGTCCTCCAGACATTTTTGACGGCCGGCTGTTTGCCCTGTCGGCCAGACCTACAGCTTTCAGAAGTTCGAATGTTCTTTCATCACGATCCTGCCTTGACCATTTCTGCAGAGACATTATAAATTCCACATTCTCTTTTGCTGTTAAAACAGGGATAAGATTATAAGCCTGAAAGACAAAACCTATGTTCCTCATCCTGAAATCAATCAGTTCCGATGATTTAAGCTTTGAAAGGTTCACACCATCAATAATTATCTCACCTGATGTAGGATTATCCAGTCCGCCAATAAGGTTAAGCAGAGTTGTTTTTCCTGAACCTGACGGACCTACAATGGCTGCAAATTCTGCCTCATGAAAATCGAGGGTTACACCATTTACAGCATGTACCTGGACTTCCGACTCATTATATATTTTGTGAACATCTTTAATTTCAAGGACTTTCATGACTGATGGTTTTAAAAGTTAGATATTATTCGGCCCTGATAGCTTCAACAGGATTAAGTTTTAATGCTTTCATTGCCGGGTAAATTGAAGAAATGATACCGGTTATTATTATGAGTACTGTAACTACACCGAAGAATCCGGGACTTATCTGCGGATAGATGTGAGCAGAATAGCCAATAGCTTCAAATCCCTCAGCATATTTGGAAAGATTAATTCCATTTTCAGCTGTTAGAAGTATAATCAGATAACTTAAAATCATACCTGAAATACCTCCTAAAAGAGAAAGAAATACTGATTCAAGCATAATCATTGAAAAGACTTTTTTCTTATTCATGCCTATAGCTGTCAGCATACCAATCTCTCTGGTTCTTTCAAGGACAACCATAAGCATGGTATTCACTATTCCGAAAGCCAGTGCAATCAGAATTATCAGTCCGAAAATCAGGTAGAATTGCTGCACCATAGCTGAAGTCATAGCCAGGTCGGGTTGAATTTTTTTCCAGCTCATAACCTCATCTTCAGGTAGCTTTTCTTCCAGCAGAGATGTTGTTGAATCGACCATTTCCGGATTGGTCAGCTTAACAATTATTTCATGATATGAACTGTCAGGTATTCCTGTAAGCATCTTTAAAACAGAACTCCTCACGAATACCATGCTTTTTTCGAACGTTGTGTTCGATATATTATATAATCCGCATATCTTAAAAACTGCACCTACCTGGTCGTTGTTTTTATCGAGAAAGGTAAGAGTAAATCTTGCCCCTTTCCTGAATGACCATGCTTCATTATGAATGGTAAGGCCGTATTTTTTTGATTCCTTGGCGGTGAAAAGTGAATTCATTTCTTTTAAAAAATCCATTTCGTTCAAAAAACGTTTTCCAACAAGCGGGCTGAGTTTAACTATTAGATTTTCAGGTATACCGTCAGCCCTGAGCCTGACTAATGTTGCACTGTCGATTGAATACCGGACAACGTTAAGTTCTTTGGCCAGAGCTTCTCCAATAAATGCAGGATTATTGTTATCCTCTTTATCAAAATAATTTCCGGTACCCGGAACTATCTTTTTATATAGAGTGAATACCTTCTTTTCCTTTTCAGGATCAATACCTACAATCTTTACTCCTGCACTTTTATAAGCAGTATTTGCCATACCGGTAATGATTGTTCTTTCCACCGTTCCTGAAACACCGCTTATTGAATCTATCACCGACAAAACTTTTCCGGGATTTTCAATAACCTGCCGGGGATCGTCGTTAATTCTAAAATCCTTATTGGTAATCTGTATGTCCGATACCTCGTCATTCAAGGCATCATCAAGACGCTGGGCAATCATACCATTCATAAGGGCAACAGAGAACACTCCGGCAAATATTCCAACAGTAACTGAAGAAATAACCACAAGACTCCGGACCTTATTACGCCAGACATTTTTCCAAGCTGTTTTCCAGATCATGATATATTCATTTATGCTTTTAAATTATCGACCAGTTTCATTCTGAATATCTTTCGCATGGGGTAAATTATGGCTA
The DNA here is from genome assembly GCA_963760915.1 of uncultured Bacteroidales bacterium. Lineage (GTDB taxonomy): Bacteria > Bacteroidota > Bacteroidia > Bacteroidales > VadinHA17 > LD21. Next base: position 609,136 of record CAVXEU010000003.1, read on the forward strand.
TTACCACTATTATGGCGACAATCGCCGACTGCCATAGAAAATAATAACTTACAGGCAGGAAAGGCATTACGGGCTCCATCCCATAGCTTTCATACATCTTGGCAACCTCTCCTGAAAATCTGATTGGGTGGTAAACTCCGTAAATTATAGCCGGAAGTGCCACAACAATTCCGCTTAATATTCCGAGCAGACCTATATAAATCATTTCCATTGAGACAACTGTTGCCAGTTTGGTTTTCTGCATGCCAATAGCTACAAGAACTCCAAATTCACGTCTCCGCTCAATGGTCATCATCAGTACTGTTCCGAATATTCCGAAAGCAATCACCATATAAAGAATTCCAATCATAATGGCGCCGCTTTTATTATCTGCTTCCATTTGATTTATCAGCAATTGATTCATTTCCCTCCAGCCAAGCACTCTCAGAGGTGCAGGGACCTCCTTATCGAGCGTTGAAATCATCCTGTTTATATGCCTGTCATCATCTTTCTTTACAGTAAGCACAACAGATGTAAGCATACCGGGAGCATTATAAAAGTTCTGGCTGACATCAACAGGCAGATATACAATTTTATTATCGATATCGGGAGTAGGCATCTTTACAATACCTGCAATCCTGAATTTGCCGGCTGCAGTGGTAGCATGATAACCCTGTCCAATAAGAACAAGTGTATCCCCTATATTTAGTTTAAGGTACTGCGACAGCCTGAAGCCTATAAGTGCATCGGGTTTACCGGCTGAAAGGTAACCATTATCAAACCTTGCAACCTTCTCAATAACAGGCATCAGCGTTATTGCCTCCTTATCGCTGATTCCCAGATCAAGTTGCAGTATTGATTCGGAAGAAAACCCGTCATCCCTGAAAAGATCAAGCTTATTGACTATTTTTTCAGGAAGATTCATTTTTTTTAGACTGTCAATAGCAGCATCCGTAAGTTTATACTTAACCAGCCTGTTTCTGACATTTGATAAAAGAGACTCTTTTACAGGGTCTATCCCCAGTACAAGAACACCTTTTGTAAGAGGTCCTGTGGATGCAAGAGCAAAAGATTCAAATCGCGGTATTGTCCCGGTTACATTATTGTCACTTAAAAGTATCTTCTTTATTTCCGGAGTGAACTGAAAGGAATTATCAACTGTGGAATTATCCTTGAAATCTTCATTCTGTAATTGTGCATAACCTGTATAAGATTCAATTACATTCCTGAACATGTGAGCATATGACCCCAGCTGAAGCGATCGCATTAGAAGCGCAAAAAATACTGCGAAGAATACAGATGCGACAGTTATCAGGGTCCGCCTCCTGTTTCTCCAGAGATTACGCCATGCCAGTTTATAATTTTTCATTGTAAGTCTCTAAATATATTGTGGTTCAATCCATTTATCTTAAGTTTTTCATGTTCTGCTGGGAGAAGAAATCCTCTGCGATAGGAACGTTGAATTTAATATCGTTAATAACTACAACAGTTTTATGTCCGGGTTCATCTTCAGGAATAAGCTCCAGTTTTGTTGGAATTACTCTCCCATCCATAGTTTTGATGTCCGAACCTATTTCGGTTCTGACGAGATAACCGTCTTCATCATAATATTCCGCCCTCATTACAAGGAAGTCCTTTTTAGCAATCCACCTTATCTGATGACCCCATACAACTACGGCTTCCGGTTTTGCAATCATTTTTATTTTATAGCATATTCTCCCGCCTACAGTATCCTCAGCAATAATTTCGTGTGTATAATCATTTACAACCGATGATTCTTTCATTATGTCATCATTGGTATAATCAGAACCCATCCAACCCTGTGACATCATTGAGGGCGGAAGCTTTATAAGCCGGCTGATTGAAGGATTCCAGCTCCACATTTCATTACCCCTCTTCAGGAATGTCTGACCCGCATCTCTCGCAGGTGATGTTATTAATGTCAGAGCATATTCACGTCCCATCGACCAGTTCTTAAAATCAACTGTACGTTGCCATGTAGGACGAATAATTGTCATCGACATAACCATTATACTTGATTTTTCACCATTGAATTTTTCATCAGCGATTTTTACAATTTCTTTGGCTGTCAATTCCTGGGCTGACATCAGCAGGCAATTACTGAAGAAAAACCCTGTAATGAACAATATTTTATACAATTTATTCATAAGCTGTTTATTTATAGAGTTCAATAATTCTGTTTATGGTTTTATCATAATAATCATCAACATCATTGAGATAGGAATTAACTATTGTAAATCCCTCAAGAGTGTATATAAACATGTTGAGTTCAAGCATCGGATCATATCCTTCCGGTTTATTATCTTTCTTTCTAGCAAAATAATCCTGCATCAACTTTGCAAAATCACCTATTGCAGACATTCCGTCTCCTGTATACAGCTTTTGTATTGAAGTTGAGGTACCTATATATGATTCCAAAAACCGTTCTCTGACATCTTTCTGAAGAAGAAGCTGATAAAACAGTCTCCAGAAGGAAAGATTTTCCCTGATATGGTTACAAAGAATCCTGACAAACATTTCAAATTCATCTTCTGTGAGATAGCCATCATGATCAGGATCGAAATGTGAAAAAATATCATCCATCGACCTGTTAATTATCCTGTCAAGCAACTCCTCCTTGCTTTTAAAATAATTGTACATCAGTCCTTTTGAAATACCGGCATGTTTTGCAATATGGCTAATAGTAGTGTTATGAAAGCCTTCATTAGCGAAGTGCTGCAGGGCAGTATCCATTATCAGGGTACGCTTCTCCTCTCTAATCTCTTCAAACTGTTGAGGTGTTCTTGGTGACATTTGACTTACTGTGTCATTATTGTTATAAGGTTAACAAAGATTCATAAAAAGTGTTTATGATTGAACGGTCAGTCAAAGATAAAGCCAGTCAATTTAAATTCCAAATTTTTTCTGATAAAATTTATAAATAGCTGTTTTCTTTAGACTGTAAATCAAGCAAAGCCCCAGAAAACAAATATTTGAACAATCGTGACCAATTATTATAATAGATTTTTTATCTTTATCAGTTGTACCTAAACCAATTTTACGATGGCAAGTCTCAAGCTTTTACTGGGAATGATCCCGTCCACTTCTAAAATTGAACTGGCTGAAAAGGCTCTTATTGCTGAATTTGCAAAGCTAAATACCTTTTCAGAATCTGATCAGCTGGCAAAATACATCAGATTGAATGATCTGGTTAATTCCTCCGATTTTGTTCAGAAAAGAAAAGAGATTGAAGCCCTTAATTATAAGAACTCTGAGGAGTTTTTAAAAGAGAAGGAGTTTTTATCGCTCCAGAAAGCAAAGGATATTGTTCTCTATTTCAAGACAATTTCCGGAAGTTACCTGAAAAGATTCAAAGAGATGGAAGGCTCTGACAGAATTAATGAATTTGAGGCACTTGAAAAATTCATCGGTTCGGCCGAATTCAAGTCAAAGCAGAAGATGAAGCCCTTAAGATTCAAGGATACGGAAGAGTACAGCAAATTCATTGAATACAAAGCTCTGAAAAGAGACCCTGAGATCAGGTCATATCTTAAGTCCTCTTCCAAAGTCGAAACTGCAAAATCCAAAACCCTTTCAAGATTCGAAGAGCTTGATGCACTTATTAAATCCTCTGCTTTCCAGGCAAAAAAGAAAATGAAACCCATAACTTTCAAAGACTCTGAGGAATATAAAAAGCTCCTTGAATATGAAAGACTTAAAAAAACTCCTGATATTAAAGAATTCTACAGATTCAAGGCATCAAAGGAATACTCAAACTACCTAAATACTGATAGCTCTGCCAGGCTTTCAGGATATAATACGCTTAAGGAATACGTCTCCACTTCAGCTTTCAGGGAAAAGAAAGAATATCTTCTTGATAAAAAAAGGTTCGAGAAGACCGAAATGTTCAATGAACTTCAGGAATACAATAAGCTTAAGAAAAGTGAGGATATTATCTGGTATTTCAAAGTTAAGGATTCCGATAAATTCAATATTCTGAGGAACAGGGAAATGACTTTTAATGATGAATTTGACGGGGATAAGCTTGACACCGTGAAATGGCTGACTAACTATTACTGGGGTGAAAAGTTACTTAAAGACAGATATTCAGTGGAATCAGATCTTCAGGCCTTTACAGAAAAAGATAATTTTGAGGTCCGGAACAGCCTTCTTAAAATCAGTACTAAACCTCAGAAAATCACTGGCAAAGTATGGTCAGCAGTCAATGGCTTTACTTCTAAGGAATTCAACTATACTTCGGGTCTCATAAACACAGGAAACAGCTTCAGGCAGAAATATGGTGTTTTCTCAGCTAAAATCAAACTTGGAAATCCGGTCGCAAAAAGTTCATTCTGGATGCTGGCCGATAAGATCACACCACATATCGACGTATGCCGGACTTCAAAAGGGAAAGTCTGGTTCGATTTTTTCCCGGCAAAAGGAAATAATGCCAAAACTTCGCTGGGCTCAAAATATGCAAATGACTTTTTTATCTATACCCTTGAGTGGACTTCTGACAAACTTGTCTGGAAAATCAATAACACCACAGTATTTACTCAGACATCTGATGTGCCGCAGGAGCCAATGTATGTTCTTCTTGCCGGAGGTCTCGATACGCCAATTAATGCAGTAACATTTATGGAGATTGACTGGATAAGGGTTTTCCAGACCAAATAAGAATAAAACTATTTTAATAAATATTCTCTGAGAGACGCATTGAAATGCGTCTTTTTTATTTTGACAGCGATATAAAATAGGTAACTGCTTTTCTTATTACTATGACTAATATAACAATCGTTGCTGTAATCATTTTGTTCCTGTTTTTTATTCCTCACTTTATTTTCCAGAATCTTTTCACCCCTATCTTGTAAATCAAATCCCCGCAACAACCGGGCCATATACATTCAAAACCACAAAACTCACACAATGTTCTTATTTAGAATATTTCTAATTAATTAAACAGATAAAAAATGATTTTGTTGCCGGATTTTAAAAAAAGGGGGAAATCTGAAAAAATAATACTCTGGAAAAAATAATTTCTGATCTTTTTTATTAATTGTAATTTTACTGTAACTTTTTATACTGCCTCAACGTCCCACATCCGGAATTGATTATATGACAGTTAAGGAATACAACAGATCCGTAGAAGAATATGCCGATTCTGTTTACCGGTTCATCAGGGCAAATCTCAAAGACGAACACAGGGCAAACGATATCGTTCAGGATAGCTATGAAAAGCTCTGGATGCATGTTTCCGAGATTGATTACAGGGTAGTGAAATCCTGGCTTTTTTCAACAGCTTACCACGAAATGATTGACATTATCAGGAAAGAAAAAAAAATAACAACTCTTGAAGTAAGTCATGAAAAGGAAATGATTCATGAATCTCAATACAGCGATCTAAATGAAATTCTTCACAAAGCGCTTGAACGACTTCCTGAACATCATAAAACATCTGTTGTACTAAGAGATTATGAAGGATACACTTACAAGGAGATCGGTGATATAACGGGGTTAAGTGAGGCGCAGGTAAAAATTAATATATACAGGGGAAGGCTCGCTTTAAAAGAGTTTATCGGCAAAATTGAAACAGTTCTTTAGCCATGAATATCAACAGATCAAATTATGAAATATGGTTTATTGACTGGCTCGACGGAAAACTAAGCAACCCTCAGCTGGAGCAGCTTATGCAATTCATTGAGCAAAATCCGGATCTTAAAGAGGAATTTGAAGGTTTAAATTCAATAAATCTTCAACCCAATGCCACAAAATTCAAAGACAAAGAACTCCTCTTTAAATCATCCCTCGATCTCACCCCCTCACAATTCGAATACCTTTGTGTGGCTTACCTCGAAAATGACCTCTCTGCCGAACAGCGAAACGAAGTAAAGGAAATAACAGAAAATGATCCGGGGAAGAGAAAAACTTTTGAATTAATACAAAATATAAAACTTGCTCCTGCTGCCATTTCCTTTAAGAATAAGAATAAACTCTTTAAAAGAACACCATTACAAAAAACTATCAGGCTCTCCATCATTGGATTCTCTGCAGCTGCAGCAATTGCAATTATGATAATGATCTATTTTACAATTCCTTACAATCCTTCTGATAATATTGACAATATCGCTACGAACATTGTAGTTGACAATAAGCATAAGAATACAGAAATTAATAATATACCCGAAAGAATTGTTTCGGAAAACATTCCTGCCTTATCCTCCGGCAAAAGAGCAAAACAACCACCGGTAATTAAGCAAATGAATTATGCCATGAAGGAATCTGAATCAAATGCAACATCATCAGTTGATTCTTCTGTCATAAATACCCGGGTTTCTGAATCAGCATATATTAAGGTTACATTTCGGGCAGATATCGGTCTGGGAGCAGCGGTTATAAGTAATACCCTTATTAAATCCAAAGCTACTGTAACTGTACCGGAAATTGAAGATGAAAGAGGCAGACTAAGCAGGTTTATCGCAAAAACATTCAGAGAGAAGATCCTTAAAGAAAAATCATCAGCCGATACACCGCTGAGAGGTTATGAAATCGCAGAAGCAGGGGTGACGGGTCTGAATAAACTACTTGGATGGGAAATGGAACTGGATATGAACAACTATGAGAACGGTGAACCAACTTCGGTCTATTTCAGTTCAAAGATGCTGAAATTTAATGCTCCGGTAAAAAAAACTGCTGCTCAGCCGTAACTTTTTGACCATTCCCGTCGTCCCATCTCTGAAAACCAGTTATAATTTTAATTTATAATGTCATGAAAAAGATCGGAATGATAATATTGCTTACAGCGATAATAATGCAGGGTTTCAGCCGGAAAGTTTCAGCTGAGGTTCAAAGCGAAAAAAAACAGACAACCAACGTCACCAAAGATGAAAATACAAAAGTAATTATCGGAAGGGACCTGTTAAGTGTAGAGGAAAATGACTCAGCACTGAAAGTAAGAATCGGCAACAGAGGTCTCAATATTCTGGAATCTCTTGAAGGCCCGAAGTTTAATTTTGAAAAATACCCGGAAAATGATGAATGGAAACAGGATGACCAGGAAAATGAACGGGCAAGAAGAAGAAGCAGATTCAGGGGACACTGGTCGGGAATTGAATTTGGGTTCAATAACTATGTAACATCTGACAAGAGTATGGCTTTACCCGCTGATATTGAATATATGAACCTTCATTCAGGCAAATCTTCCAATTTCAATATCAACTTCTCACAACTTAGTCTTGGTTTAACCAGACATATAGGTTTTGTAACAGGCCTTGGCCTTAACTGGAATAATTACAGGTTTGATGGAAACAACAACATCCTGAAAGATGCCAATGGTGTTATTGCGGAGCTGGATCCGGGAGCTAATCTTGAAAAATCAAAACTGACGACACTGTATCTTACTCTCCCGTTTATGCTGGAAATGCAGCTGCCTGTTGATAATCATCACCTTAATATCGCAGCAGGTCCTATCGGGGCTGTCAAGCTGGGATCTCACACTAAAATGGTATACCAGGATGGAGAGAAGGTTAAATCGAACGGAGACTTCAGCCTCAATATGCTGCGCTATGGTGCAACAGCCCGTTTAGGCTATCAGAATTTTCAGCTTTACGGAACTTATTATATGACTCCACTCTTCAGGGCAGGAAAAGGTCCGGGCGGTTACAATCTGTATCCCTTTGAAATAGGTGTCGCATTTACATTTAACGATTAGTTTTATATTTCATTCCTGATGATTTGTGAAGAGACGTTGGGTTCAACGTCTCTTCATTTTTATGTTTGTTTGTTATTCGTCAGTACTGTATATTTGTATAATACAGACAGATATACAAAATGGAAGGCGGAATATTATCTACCAGAGAGGTCAGGCGATATAGTAAACAAATTATGATCCCTGAGATCGGAATCAGTGGCCAGGAAAAACTTAAGAAGGCCAGTGTACTTATTGTAGGAGCGGGCGGACTTGGATGCCCTGTTCTTCAATACCTTACCGTAGCAGGCATAGGAAATATTTCGATAGTTGAATTCGACACGGTTGATGAGGCTAATCTTCAAAGACAGGTTTTGTACGGCTCTTCTGATGTTGGAAAACTTAAATCAATAATTGCAAAAAGTCGTCTTGAGCATCTTAATTCACTTGGAGATATTCAAATAATCAACCTCCGTCTCGATGCTACAAATTCTCTTGATATTATTAAGAATTATGATGTGATCGTTGATGCCACAGATAATATTGAGACGAGATACGTAATCAACGATTCCTGCGTTATACTCGACAAACCCATGGTACATGGATCAATTTATAAATACGATGGGGTTCTCTCTGTTTTTAACTATAAAGGAGGACCAACCTACAGATGTTATAATCCCTACTCAACAGATAAAGAATATAAAAATCCTTCACCGTCGTCCGTGGGATTGTTTGGCGTACTTCCGGGAATTACAGGTACTTTTATGGCAAATGAAGTGATAAAGATAATAACAGGTTCCGGCGAGGTATTAAGTGGTAAAATATTGTTATTTAACATTTTCAATAACACATTCAATATTTTTTCTGTAAATAACAACCCTGATAATCACAATATCAAAAGCTTAACATAAAAAACACTTAAAATCAGCAATAGTTTCAACACTCTTTGAAATGTGTTATAAACTGAATTTAACTTTATGATTATAATTCCAGCCTTTAAAAGCTCTCAAACCATTGTCACCTGACTATTACAGGTTTATAATAATTGCAGAACTATGAAATTATTACTGATAAGCAATTCAACCAATCCGGGGGAACCCTATCTTGGCTACCCTAAAAATAACATCAGGGACTTTCTTGGTCCAAAGTCAGTTAAGGCTTTGTTTATACCATATGCTGCAGTCACATTCTCTTTTGATATTTATGAAAAAAAAGTATCTGAAAGATTCCGTGAAATCGGCCATGAGATAATTTCAATTCACAGGTTCAGTGACCCCGTGGCTGCAGTTAAGAATGCATCAGCGATAGTAATTGGAGGGGGAAATACCTGGCAATTGCTGAAAATGATCAGAGACAACAAGCTTATTGAAGTCATAAGAATGAAGGTACTTTCAGGAATACCATATATCGGTTGGAGTGCAGGATCAAACGTTGCATGCCCGACTATCCGTACAACGAATGACATGCCCGTTGTGGAACCAGATTCATTTATTGCATTAAATCTGATACCTTTCCAAATAAATCCTCACTACCTTGATGCAAATCCGGCTGGTCATGCAGGAGAAACCAGGGAACAAAGGATAGAGGAATTTATCGAACTGAATTCCGGGATCTTTGTCGCTGGCTTGCGCGAAGGGACAATGCTTGTGCGGAAAGATGAAAAATTATCACTTTACGGACCTCGGAAGATGAGAATTTTCAGACAGGGAATAGAACCATCCGAAGTAGGCCCTGAGGATGATTTAACCTTCCTTCTCAGATAAAGATCTTTTTTTATTCAAATGAGCTAACTTTGCGCTACTGTTGATTGACTGGCAGACTGAAATTACGTATTACATTATGAAACTTGTTCTTAAAATACTGAAAATATCTGCATTCCTTATAATAGCCATATCAATTATTCTTTTCACGGCATCGTTGATACTTCAGGATAAGGTTGCATATATTATTCTTGAATCATTAAATAATAAGATTTCCACAAAACTGGATGTCCACTCAGTCAAACTATCATTCCTCAAAAAGTTCCCGAAAGCTTCACTGGAACTGAAAAATGTTGTGGTTCATTCGTCTCCGGATTTTAATTCAGCAGCTTTTGCCGGACATAATACCGATACTCTGCTTTCTGCAAAATCCGTGTCGGTAGATTTCAAAATAACAGACATTATAAGGGGGAACTACAATATTGAAAGAATAAGTGCAAAATCGGGAATTGTCAATCTGTATACTGATACATCAGGACATGTAAATTATGATATAACGGTAAAAAGCAAAAGTTCCGGTAATAAAGACATCACAATAAATCTTGAAAGGGTCAATCTGGATGGTATTAATGGCTACTACAACAATTTGGCCAACAAATTAATAGTTACAGGATTAATAAAAGACGGCAGGCTAAGGGGCAGCATATCCGGAAAGAATTTAGATTTTGCAGCGGGAGCAGATATGGAGATTACGGGTTTTCAGCTTTTTAATACCCGAATTACAAAAACCATTGCAGCTGAGATTGATTTGACATTACAACGTTCTGAATACGGTATCCGGTTTAAGAAAAGTTCTCTTACAATTGATAACTTCGATTTGGGATTGGATGGGACCATCTCTTCAGATAACATCCTTGATCTTAAGATTACAGGGCATAATATTGATCTGGCAAAGATCCGGAAGTACCTTCCGGAACAGTATCTTAAATTGGTCGCGGATTATAATCCTTCCGGCAAATTAATTATCGATTGCAGTATTCAAGGATTATTAACCCGCACCTCAAATCCTCATGTCGAAATATACTATTCTCTTAACAAAGGGCAGATCTCATATGGCAGATCAGATCTGTCGGTAGATAATCTGTCATTTTCCGGAAATTTTTCAAATGGGTCAAAAAACAATCGCTCAACCAGTTCGGTCTTTGTAAAAGATTTCAAGGCCAGGCTTGGTTCATCAGAATATGCAGGATCATTTTCGGTATCGCGGTTTGATCGTCCCTCAACTCAGATTTCACTGAAAGGCAGAGTATTTCCTGAGGAACTTAAGGAATTTTTCGATCTTCAGAATATTTCAACAGCTGATGGATCAGTTGATCTGGATCTTGACTTTGTTACCGGTTTCTGGCCAAAAGGGAAAATTACTGTGAATGATGTCATTGATCTTAAGCCTGAGGGCAATCTGGTTTTTAACTCATTTTCTATTGGATTCCAAAACAACGATATGCTATTCAGTCAGGTAAATGGTAACCTGTTTGTTTCTGATCACATAAAGGCAGAGAATTTCCGGTTCAGGTATAAGGGACAGGAAATTAAAGTTGACGGTGATTTCAGAAATTTACCAGGGTGGTTGTCCGGGAGACCGGTTCAGATGAAGGCTTCAGCTAATGTTGTGTTCGACAGACTGATTCCTGAAGCGTTTTTCAGTGATTATTCCTCATCAGCAAATAAATTATCATATCAAAAAGCATTTTCATTGCCATATAATATGATCCTTGATATTAACTTCAAAATTGACAGTCTTACCTACAAAACGTTTTCTTCTTCGGAGATCACAGGCTCTCTGAATTACAAACCCAGGATATTGACTTTCGAATCGCTGAATATGAAATCTTTAAATGGTTCTATCTCCGGAGATGGTTTCGTTGTTCAAAACAGTACAAAATCAGTTATCGCAAAGGGTAGTTTTAATGTGTCGGATATTGATGTAAACAAAGCCTTTAAAACTTTTCACAATTTCGGACAGAATTTTCTAAAGGCTGAAAATATTTCAGGCACATTATCGGGTTCCCTTTCTCTTCTTCTTCCAATGGATTCAATGCTTATCCCTCAGATAAAATCAGTAACAGCTGAAGGTAAATATCTTCTTGTGAATGGTAATCTTATAAACTTCGATCCTGTAAAACAATTATCAGCCTATATTGAGTTATCAGAGTTGGAGAATATTCATTTTACCAAGTTTGAAAATGACTTTTTCATAAGGAACAATTTCCTTTATATCCCTCAAATGGATGTAAGATCTTCAGCAGTTGATCTTTCTGTGAATGGTAAGCACAGTTTTGAAAACAACTACGAGTACCATGTTAAAATGCTTTTATCTGAGATATTAAGCAAAAAGAGAAAGAAAACCAAAAACAATGTTACAGAGTTTGGAGTCGTTGAAGATGACGGCCTGGGACGTACTTCCCTGATGTTAAAAATTGTAGGAAAGGGAGAAGATGTTAAGGTCGGATATGATCTGAAAGCCGTAAGCAACGAGGTAAAGGAGAATATTAAGACTGAAAGGCAGACACTCAAGTCTATATTAAACCAGGAATACGGTTGGTTTAAAAATGATACATCTGCCAGGCAGAAACCAGCTGAGAAGAAATCCCGGTTCAAAATAAGCTGGGACGAAACCGACAGTACCAGTGCTGCAGCAAATCCTCCTGTAGTCAGGAAGGACACAGGGATTAAGAGCTTATTCAGAAAGAAATAATTAAATTAAACTTATAGTATTATATAATAAGCCGGAGCCTTTCAAGTTTAAGATCAATGGGACTGTCATAAAAAGCACATTGTGTATCTTCATTATACCTGTAAGGAAACGTTGATAAAACATTCCTGCTGAAAGCTTCCTGAATCCTGGTTAATGCTTCAATTTGTAATGTAAGGTAAAGGCCAGTTTTTAAGATTATCCAGAAAGCACAATCTGGAATGGGAATTGAAAAGTAATAATAATATTATAATATAGTTATCTGATAATTAAACATATATTGTGAATATATTCCGTAATAAAACTCTCTGGAAGCTGTTTCTGCTTCTTTTTGCAATTCTGGTCGGGATGGGGTCCCTGATATACACAGAGAACCTCGTGACGAAGCTAAAAGCAGGAGAAAGAGAAAATGTTGAACTATGGGCAGAGGCTACAAGAATAGTATCTTTGTCGGACACCAGTCAGAATGTTGATTTTCCCTCCTCAATCATTGATAATAATACAACCGTTCCGGTAATTCTGACCGATGAATCTGACAGCATTATTTCAGCCAGGAATTTTGATGAAACAAAACTTGAAGATCCGAAGTATCTGAAGAGAATTCTCAGAAAAATAAAAGAAAAAAACAAGCCGATTGTTATTAACCTGGAAAATGGTCATTATAATCTTATCTATTATAAGGACAGTATTATTCTTACCATGCTGATTTATTATCCATATATTCAGCTGGCAGTGATTCTACTCTTTATCCTTGTTTCTTACCTTGCATTCAGCTCATCGCGGAAGGCTGAAGAAAACCAGGTGTGGGTCGGCATGTCTAAGGAAACAGCTCATCAGCTTGGTACTCCAACATCATCTCTTGCCGGCTGGATTGAGATTCTGCAGCACAAATACCCGGAAATATCGATTACCAGAGAACTTGCCCTTGATATTCAAAGGCTTGAAAAAGTAACTGAAAGATTTTCCCGGATCGGATCAAAGCCATTACTTACAAATGAGAATATTGTTGTTATAGTATCCCGTACTGTGGATTACCTTAAATCAAGGTCCTCCTCAAAGGTCAGATTTATTAAAGATTATAACTCAAATAACGAAGTTATCGTTCCGGTAAATTCTGCCCTTTTTGAATGGGTAATTGAGAATGTTTCGAAAAATGCCATTGATGCCATGGAGGGAAGCGGAGAGATTACTATACGTATATCAGAAACAGAAAAAAGTGCATTAATTGATATTTACGACACCGGAAAAGGAATTCCAAAATCTGCCTTCAATAAAATTTTCAATCCGGGCTTCACAACAAAGCAGAGAGGCTGGGGTGTTGGCCTGTCGCTGGCTAAGCGTATCATTGATGAGTATCATAACGGGAAAATATTTGTAAGACATTCCGAACTGGGAAAAGGTTCCTGCATCAGAATTGTAATAAACAAGAACAAATTCTAATCGCTATATTTGCACCCCATAATGAACAGGAATGATATTGAAATAATGGCTCCTGTGGGATCATATGAATCGCTGATGGCAGCGATCCAGGGTGGTGCTGACTCAGTTTATTTCGGGGCTGAACAACTCAACATGAGAGCCGCATCCTCGAATAATTTTACTGTTGATGATCTGCGAAAAATTGTTTTAATCTGCAAAAATAGAGGCCTCAAGAGCTATCTTACTGTAAATGTGGTTGTATATGACCATGAGATTGAACAGATGCACAGGATAATCGATGCTGCAGTCGCAGGTGGGATAACTGCGATTATTGCCTCCGATCTTTCAGTGATCAACTATGCCAATTCGTCCGGCATTGAAGTCCATCTGTCAACACAGCTGAATATTACTAATATTGAATCACTTAAGTTTTATTCAAAGTGGGCAGATGTTGCGGTTCTGGCTCGGGAACTTAACCTTGAGCAGGTCAGACATATTGCTGAGAGCATAAAAGATCAGGACATCAGGGGTCCCAAAGGGAACCTGATTAAAATTGAAATGTTCGTACATGGCGCTTTATGTATGGCAATTTCAGGAAAATGTTACCTAAGTCTGCATGAAAACAACAAATCGGCAAACAGGGGGGAATGTTATCAGACTTGCCGAAAGTCATATATAGCCACTGGTAAAGAGTCGGGATATGAACTTGAAATCGATAATGAGTATATCATGTCTCCAAAAGATCTTTGTACAATCGGGTTTCTTGATAAAGTGATCGGGGCTGGAGTCAGTGTACTTAAGATAGAAGGCAGGGCCCGATCTCCCGAGTATGTCAAAGAAGTTACATCGTGCTATGATGAAGCAGTCAGAGCCATTGAAATGGGAATTTTTGACAGAGAAAAAACTGACTTATGGAGAGAGAGACTATCTAAAGTATTTAACAGAGGTTTCTGGGATGGTTATTATCTCGGACAAAAGATGGGGGAATGGAATACAAATTATGGTTCCAGTGCTACAAAAAGAAAGCTCTATATAGGTAAGATCACTAATTATTTTACAAAACTGAATGTTGCCGAAATCAAACTTGAAAACGGCGAACTGAACAAAGGAGACACAATTCTCATTACAGGGCCCACAACAGGTGTAGTGGAATATATAACTAATGATATCCGGGTTGATCTGAAACAGACTGAAAAAGCTCTTAAAGGAGAACTTTGTTCTATTAAAACACCCGATTTTCTCAGAAGGTCCGATAAGGTTTATAAGTGGGTAGATTCCGGGGAGAATAACACCTGGAATGGTTAGCAAACCTCACCCTAAAGCGTTCACTTCAGAGGGTTTTGCCTCACTTATCCGCTCTTACCATTTTATGGTACTTGCAGCATCAAGAACTTTTAAAGCGTTGGATTCAATATTATCAGAATCAGCCTCAACATAAATTATATTCCTGATGTTTTTTTTCTTTAATCCAAATGTGTAAGCCCTGTCATAATAATTCAGGGATATTTCAATAGCTCTGGAAATATTTCCTGCCTCAACTGCTTCAAGTGCATCCCGGGTATTATCTCCTCCAAGTCGCTTGCTGATCCTCGTTATTGAAGCCTTCAGTGATTCGGAAGGAAATGAAGAATACTCCTCCAATAGTCTTGGCAATCTTGTTTTGACATCCATCTTAAGAATAATTGAAGGAGCAGCCTGCATATTTGAGTAAAAACTGTCAGGCAAAAATACAGTACCAATATTCCGGCTTTCATCCTCCACCCAGAATGGATCGGTTTTTCTCAGATTCTTCCACTCATTGTACAGGATATTTGCAAATTGTTCCGTAGAAGGTTGGGGTGGTTGTCCCAGTGAACCGAAGGCGGATCCTTTATGACATGCAAGTCTCTCGAGATCAATTATCTGGTTCCCATGTACTTTCAAATAGTTCAGAATATGGGTTTTACTGCTGCCTGTCATCCCTCCGAGGACTATCATTTTTCGTTCCTCAGAAAGACTCTCAAGAATAAGATGACGGTACGATTTATATCCTCCCTCAAGTACTGCTGTTTCAATATCGCCTGATGAAAAGAGCCACGACATTGCTTCTGATCTCATACCACCTCTCCAGCAATGGACCAGAAGTTTTCCTTCTCTGGCTACCTTAAGAGCCTGCTCAAGTTTCAATGACAATACCGGGCCTGAAAGTCTTAGGCCTTCAAGGATTGCAGGGATCCGTCCTTCCTTCTTATATTTTGTTCCAACAAGAGCTCTTTCACTGTCATTGAAAAGGGGAATATTTACCGCTCCGGGAATATGCCCCGAAGCATATTCAGCCGGTGACCTTACATCAATTACAGGAATTCTTTCTGCAAGTTCCAGGAAGTGTTCCGCATCAATTTTCTTAAAACCCATAATTTTATCCTGATCTGAGGATTTATAGAGTTACCGGCGAGTTTCCGGCATTTTTATTTTTTAAAATGCTTTGCAAAAAGTTTTTTAAGTTCGTCAATTCTCACAGGTTTTGAAATAAAATCTCTGATACCTGCCAGTTCGGCTTTTCTTCTCGATTCCGGCAGGTTATCTGCAGTGAAGGCAACGATTAAAATTGTTTTATCATAGTCAAGAATTTTTTGTGAAGACTGGAAACCATCCATTTCAGGCATTATCAGATCCATGAATATAATATCATATTTTTTGATCTTTGCCTGTAAATAGCCCTCATAGCCATCGTCCGCCACATCAAAGTCATAACCAAGATTTTTTAACATAGTTCCGATAACTTTCTGATTCATCTTGTTATCCTCAACTATTAATATCTTTATATCGCTTCTGACAGTCCCAATTTCAACCTCCGAGGATGCATCTTCAAGGAACGGAAAACTGTTCTTGACGATATTTAGCAATTCGGTAGTATCAAATGGTTTTATAAGATAATGATCTATTCCCATTGTTATACACCGCATATAATTACCTTTCTTATCATTTGAACTGACCAGAAGCATTATAAAGTTCACTGACAGTTTATTCTCCCAGATTTCCCTTGCAGCATCAAATCCGTTAAATTCCTGGTCATCAAAGATTATAACAAGCTTGTACTTCTCATCAGGATAGTTCAGATTTGACCTTATCTGTTTTACAGTTGATTTTTGATAAGTAGTTATTGTAATTGTAAGACCAAGTCTGTGCAGAGCTCCCAGGATCTCTTCATCCCGGTTTTGATTCCCGGTTATTACAAGAGTTCTTACTTTATCAAAGGTGGTTATCTTATCAAGAGAAAGATCTTTAATTGTCCGGTCATTTGAATAGGTTTGTATTGTGAAAGTGACTTTCATCCCCTTATCAGGAAGAATGCCACCAGGGCATTCCGCTTTGAGTTCACCTCCCATAAGTTCAATAAGTTGTTTGGACAAAATTGTACCGAACCCCGACTCTTCATTGTTTCTGATAGCTTTTGATTCAATATTAATGAAATCCCCGAAAATCTTTTTCAGTGTAGCCTTGTCAAAGGTTACACCAGTATCGTTCAGCTCAAACTTAAGTGTCACAATGCCGTTATTATTGCCTTTAAACATACAATTCAGGCGGATTTCTCCATTTTCAGTATTCCTGACGGAATGGTTCAGAAGATTAGTCAGAATCTGGCGCAATCTGAAAGGATCGCCAATAATGCTCTCGGGAACATTCTCATTAACTGTGCAGAACAGCTCAGTACTGTTTTCAAATATATTGGTCCTGGCAAGGTCCATACAATAATTTATCTCCTCCCTCAGATTGAACGGAATCTCATCAAGTATCATCTTCCCCGATTCGATTCTTGAAAAATCGAGAATATCATTTATAATACTAAGAAGGACTTCGGTTGATCTGTGAAGAATGTTTACGATATCACCTATTTCAGGAGTAAGATTATGTTTTTTAAGAACATCTGTCATTCCAATGATTCCATTCAACGGGGTTCTTATTTCATAACTCATTCTTGCCAGAAACTCTGATTTTGCCACATTTGCCTTTACTTCCTGTTTCCTTGCTGACTCCAGCGTTGTAACATCAATCAGTATTTCCAAAGTTGCATCTTCTCCCATGAAAACAACCGGAATACTATTCCTATAGAGTACTATCTCTCCAATTTCTTTCTTTATTATAACAAACTGATCAGGATTAAACGTGCTGCCAAGATTTTTAGAAAAATAATCGCTCTCACTGGTTAATGATGTTTCAGGAAATATCTTGCCCTTCATATCTGCCTCGCTCTTATAGGAATACTGATTTGCAGCAACCTTATTGGCCTTAATTATTTCCCTGTCTTTATTATGAATTATTACTCCGACCGGCATTTCTTCTATAAGACTGAAAAGCATCTTCTCAGAAGCTTTTAACCGTTGCGTCTCAGTTTTTTGTGATTTAATATACCTGATGAAAATAAATATTATCAACTGAACCAGAATGAGAGTTGCAATAACAATGAAAAGTGAGTTTCTGATTAAATATTTCTGGAAGAAATCAGTTGGTGCAGAAAATACAAGACCTAATTCCCTCTGAAGAAGCATTGTTGAATAAAAAGATGAGATTATCTCTACCTTTTTATTATTAATCAGTGCATTATGAGTGATATTTCCAGTGGTCGTTGCTGACAGGCCATTTATGATTTTATCCAGCTGGAGATATTCTATCCTGCTTCCAAAATTGTCAAAAACAATTTCACCGGAATCGCTTACCACCCATTGCCACTGATAATCCTTAAGATTGAATTCAGAAAAAAGTTCCGTAAAGTATTTCTGGTAATCAACTGTAACAACAATGTTTCCGATTGTCTCATTTGTTTTTTTACTTTTTACAGGCAGATAATAATAGAACTTGCGGTTCTCCTGAACCAGTTTTTCTGTACCGAAAATATCAGCCTGAACATGAAGAATAAATGCATTTTCCAGCCAGTCGCCCGTCTCAGTCTCCAGATCTTTCTTCAGAGTGAATTCATTTTTATTGTTATCATATATTTTAATCCCGGTAACAAGATCCTGGTATCTTAAGAAGAAAAGCTTCATTTCCTCCTTTGTCCGGTTCTGAATCTCGGAATTCGTGAAAAACTGACCAAGATCTCCGGAGAAACTTATTTTATTCAAATCACTTAAAAATGTATTGTTGGTGCTGTCAACGGATATCCCGACAATTTGTACCTGACGGTCAAGAAGTTCGATTATATAGTTTATTTGCTTCCTATACAGACTTTTATAATAGACAATATTAGCAAGCAATATTATCAGAAATGCTGAATAAACAATAATAAGTATCCTTTTCATCTGACTAAAATGTTATCCCCAAAAATTTAAAGGTAAGATTTAAAATAATATTTCATGATTCATCTGTATTTACGGTCATCCCCTTCCATAATATTAAGGTAACTTCTGTACCTCAGAAAATCTATTTCACCATTTTCCACAGCTGTTCTTACTGCGCAACCGGGTTCGTCAAGATGCAGACAATTGGTGAACCTGCATTCTTTTGATTTTTTGAATATTTCACGAAAGAAATGATAAATTTCATTCCTCTGCATATCTGCTACGCCAAACCCCCGTATTCCGGGGGTATCAATCACAAATCCACCAAAAGGCATTGGGTGCATTTCAGGAAAGGTTGTGATATGCTTACCCTGCTTATGAAAATCAGATATTTCAGCCGTTTTAAGATTCAATTCAGGATTAAATGCATTTAATAATGATGTTTTTCCCACGCCTGAATTCCCTGAGACAAGACTTATTTTATCTTTCATCAGCATTCTAAGCAGGTCAATATTGATTTTCTTATAAATTGATAACCTGATACAGTCATAACCTATACTGGAATACATTGATATGAGGTATTCCATTTTTTCATTCTCTTCATTTCCATACAGATCTGTCTTATTAATTACGATACTTGCCGGAACTCTGTATGCCTCTGCAGTTATAAGAAATCTGTCGATAAACTCTACCTGAGTCTCAGGAAAAACAATGGTTACAAATAAAAATACCTGGTCGATATTTGATGCGATAATCTGGTACTGTTTTGAAAGATTTGAAGCTTTCCTCAAAATATAATTCCTTCGTTCAAGAACCTGGGTAATGATCCCTGAATTACTCTTTTTCTCGAGCTCAAAAAGTACATTATCCCCAACAGCAACCGGATTTGTTATCTGGAACTCCTTTGTTCTCAACTTACCTTTAATAGAACAATCAATGGTCAAACCATCTCCATAGAGAACCTTATACCTGATTCCGGTAGATTTTAATACTACACCCCGTTCCAAATGCTAAATATTTGCAACAAAAGTAAAGAAATTTTCCATTTTTGCTCTCCGTCTCTGATAACGGTGACGGATTATGTCATTATATATCAGGATTGAAGTTAAAGTTTCTCCCGCTTAACTCTCATCGGTGTCACAAGTCAGTTAATTCAAAGTTGCGAATCTGACAATATCAATATCCCTGAATATATTATCCCTGGCAGAAAACTTATCAAATCAGATGTGTAACTGTACCTTCCAAACTATTCCGATTGAATATTCCGGTTAATTATCTGATGCCATAAGAAGAAAAGGCTTCATTTCAAAGCTATGATAATACGGCCTGAGTCTTTCTTTATTATAATCAGATAATTTGACAACCTTTTTAGACGAAGTAACCACGTCAATCGGAAGATTATCGTACCTTCCGTTTTTCAGAACCACAATCCTTCCGTGTACTCCTTTGAGAATAAGATCCAAAGCCAGGTTCCCGTAAGCCATTGGAACAATGGAATCCAGTGCATCAGGATCTCCCCCGCGTACCATATAGCCCAGCTTTTGATAAATCACATTGATTATTTTCCCTTTATTATATTTTGCCGAAAGGTCTTTAAGTTTTGCTGATACCGCATCACCGATACCTCCAAGTTTTGCATGACCATAGGCATCCCTCTCGCTGTCGGCAAAAATCATCTCTCCACCTTTAAACATAGCTCCTTCCGATACCAGTACAACAGAATATTTACTTGGGTTCTGATTCCGGTCCTCAACAAGAAGTTTTGCAAGATTTTCTATATCAAACTCATATTCAGGTATTACACATCTGTTTGCAGCACCGGCCAAAGTCGGGAGCATAGCAGTGAACCCTGCATATCTTCCGAACACCTCAAGAACCAGAAGTCTTTCATGCGACCCGGCTGACGTCCTTAAGCTGTTTGTCATCTGAATGGTTCTTGAAATACATGTACTGAAGCCAATGCAGTAATCCGTTCCGGGGACGTCATTGTCCATAGTTTTTGGTATTGCAACCACATTTACACCTTTTTTATAGAGATGAACACCATAACTAAGGGTGTCATCACCGCCGATCGGTATAAGATAATCAACACCCAGCCATTCAAGGTTCTTTATTATCTCTGGTGTTATGTCATTGTATTCAGCATTATATGTTTCTCTCAGATGTTCCGGAACCGATGCTTTTGACATATGGCTAGGCCTTGTTCTTGATGTATGCAGAAACGTACCTCCGGTCCGGCCGGCCTTATTAACAATATCATCCGTAAGGATCTGAAAATTATTGCTGTTATCAGCTTTGGAATCCCTGATTGTTTCTGAAATACCGGCCCAGCCCCTGCGAAGTCCTATCACCTTATATCCTTCCCTGTTAGCTCTGATCGTAACTGCCCGTATAGCCGGGTTAAGCCCGGGAACGTCGCCCCCTCCGGTCAGAATAGCAATTACCCCCTTTGTCGTTTTTAGATTTGCCATGATTTTTATTTATTTTAAAATAATGAATCTTAGTCGACTATAAAATTAAATTAAAACAGCGTAAAAACCAACGAATCTATTTTTAAGAGAATTATAACCGGGAACAAAAGAAAGGGATGAATAAAATCACCCCTTTCCAGATATTATTTGTAATGGTTTAATATGCCTGAGCACTGTCATCCCATTCGAGTATCTTAAAGAAATCATACTCTTCAGGATTTTCAACATATTTTTTTGCACCGTGATAATCCGCTCTGGTAATATAGTGAAGATTGTTCCTGTATATTAGTTGTACCTTTTCCGATTCAACATTTACCAGTCTTGGTTTAACTTTCCCATTTTTGTCTTCAACATCCTTAAGAAATAAAGGAAGTATACAACCTGTTCTGTCAACAGTGACCATACAACCTGTAAGATCAGCCTTGAACAGTTTGTAAACACCAAGCCCGAGCCTTGTAGCATAGTTCAGATCATATGCTACCGGCCTGCAGCACCTCAACTCATAACCCATCTCATTTGGCCGCGATTTCACGTTAATCCTCAACCCTTTAAGCGCCTGTTGGGTGAGCATGTTAAAAATATGCGATTTGCTTACATTGCCCAGTTCAGGGTGACCATGATCATCAAATGTGAAATTGATTCCGGTATCGATGATCTCTTTTTCGCTCATAAAATGGAAAACTCCTTCAGAAATAATAGCCACACCATAATCAATCCCGAGTAACCTTCTTTTCACCATGGAGGATATCACCAGCCTGGTAATCTTATCAAATGTAATCTTAGTCTTGTTAAATATCTCAGGAATAATGATCATCGGGTAATGACAGGCAGTTCCTATTCCAAACGCCAGGTGTCCGGCTTCCCGACCCATGGCAGAAACTACAAACCAGTTACCGCTTGTGCGGGCATCCTCATAAATTGTTGTGGCCAGACGAACCCCTTCTTCCTTTGCTGAGTGGTATCCGAAGGTCGGAGTGCCTTCAGGAAGAGGAAGGTCATTGTCAATAGTTTTTGGAACATGAATGTTTTTCACATCCAGCTCCTGAGTCTTCAGGTATTTTGTCAGACGATTGGCAGAAGAGGCTGTATCATCACCCCCTATCGTCACCAGAAGCTTAACATTGTTCTTTTTAAAGAAATCAACCTTAAACTCATCATCTTTTGGCTTGTGCCGGCTCATTTTAAGTGCTGAACCACCACGACTGTATATCAAGTCAGCAAATTCGAAATCGAGATAATCATACGAAGGTTCGGAAGCAAAAAGTGATTTATAACCTCCATTAATACCTAGAACTGTGTATCCGTTCTGCAAAAATATTTTGGTGACTGCACTTATTACTGTATTGATTCCAGGTGCCGGGCCTCCGGCACATAAGATAGCAACTGCATCTTTCATAGTCTTTTTTTTCATTACAGATTATACAATGGTTGGATAATTATAACTTTTAATTTTTGTACCTGGAGGCACAATTTTTTAAGGTCACAAATATGACAATATCTTTTCAATTTTCCGATCACTGTAATCCTGATTTTCATATCCTTTTTATGCTTTCGGGAATGAATAACAGAGCCGTAAGAGAAAAATAACTGATATGTTCTTAAGGTTCTCTGACTTATCTAAATTCTTTTCGTTAAATTTGATGCTGAACTTTTCAAATTTCTGAAATCAGGGTGACTCATTATAGAATTCTTCAAAAATCAAGAGAATGGATGAAACCCGGACCGGCATAAAGAATCCTAAATCTCCGTCAGTTCTGATTACCGGCGGTAGCGGACTTATAGGAAAATATCTGACATCTCGCCTGCTGTCGGAAGGATTCAGGGTATCACATCTTTCGAGAAATGCCAGTCAGTTTGGCATGATAAGAGTGTTCCGGTGGAATCCTGAAAAAAATATCCTCGATCCTCTGGTATTCGAAGGAGTTGATTATATCATTCATCTTGCGGGTGCGAACATAGGAGAAAAACGCTGGACCAGTAAAAGAAAAAAAGAGATTATAAATAGCAGGGTTCATTCGGCAAATTTGCTTTTTAAGACAATAGCCGATAATGCCTTAAATTTAAAAGCTTTTATATCTGCCTCTGCCGTTGGATATTACGGATCATTGACCACTGACAGGATCTTCAGGGAAAATGATCCGCCGGCAGAAGATTTTTTAGGTGCCACATGCAGGCTTTGGGAAGAAGCTGCTGATCAGTTTTCCGATACAGGAGTACGGGTTGTAAAAATAAGGACAGCTGTAGTGCTGGAAAAGAATGATAGTGCACTGGTTAAATTTTTAAAACCCGCAAAGTTCGGAATATTCCCTATATTGGGCTTAGGAAGACAATATATGCCCTGGATTCATATTAAAGATCTGTGTGATATTTATCTCAAGGCTGTACGTGATAATAAGATGGAAGGAGCCTTTAATGCGGTATCATCTCAGCATGTAAATCACAAAGATTTTATGAAAGCCCTGGCTAAGGCAACAAAGAAGAGGTTTTTTCATTTCCCTGTACCTTCAGTTTTAATAAAAATGGCCCTTGGCCAAATGTCGGATATAGTACTTAAGGGGAGCCGTGTATCATCAGAAAAAATTTTGAAGACCGGACTAAGGTTCCGGTTTGATAATATTAATGATGCTTTAAATGATACTCTAGGGAATTAGATAACCTCTACCCGCTCCGATATGCATTTATGCCATCCTGAAGGTCGGAGCAACCAACGAATGTTACATCTTAAACTGAATTTCTTTTGTTATAACAGCATGAAGCTGAAGTAATGTGCATATCCGTCATTGCCGGAACTCAAGGGAGATAATCCTATAATCACAAAATCTTTATCTTCCAGAGCACCACTCCGTGTTAAAAGAACCTGTCCCCTGCCGCTCAGTTCAGATCTGACATACGGACATACATAAAAACTGTTTAGGATCAGCCACGCTTGGAAATTATTTCCAGCTTTTCAATATCAACTATCTCAATAGTCTTGCCGAAGACTCTGATAATCCCCTCTCTTTTAAAATCAGATAATGTTCGGATAACATTTGCTGTACTCATTCCTATATAGTCAGCAATTTCCTTCCTTGAAACCGGGAGATCGAAGACCCTTGATCTATAAATATCCCTTGTAAAATAAAGAAGTACAAATGCTACCCTGCCCACCAGGTTTTTCTGTCTGATATCGAGCGTCTGATTTATTATCTTATCGTTTATCATCGATATCTTTGTAAGAAGCCCCATAGCAAAACCGCCATTTTTTAAAAAAAGCTGTTTTATAAAATCAAGCTTAACCATGCATACAACAGAATCTTCTAAAGCTGAAACAGAAAACTGGTATCGCTCTTCGGAAAAAATACTCATATTGCTGACAAATTCAAAAGGCCTGGTTATGGTAATAACCTGCTCTTCCCCATTTGAGGTCCGCCTGTAAAGTTTGACCAAACCGCTTTTTAGATATTTGAAGGTCGAAATCTTTTCACCCTCATGATTAATTATCTCACCCTTGCGAAAAAATTGTTCTTCTTTATTTTCGCATAACTCATCAATTGATGGATCATCAAGGTAAGAAAACACAACATCCCGGAATTCGCAATTTGCGCATACACAGGGCCTTTTCTTTTCATTCACGCTTTACAATTTTTCACAAAAGTACCATTTTCCTGATCATATTGTCCAATTTCAATTTGTTTTATTGCCAAAATTGAAGCTATTTTGAAGGTCGAATAGTGCGTTTTACCTTAATCCCTGATATGATTTATAAGACTGATTATCATATGCACACCATTTTTAGCGATGGACGTTCAGCTCCGGAAGACTATATCAACGCAGCAATCACTGCAGGCCTAAGTGAAATAGGATTTTCTGACCATCTGACCTTGTTCAGGGAACAGGAGGAATGGAACATGAATCCCTTAAATGTTTCTTCATATATAAAACACATTGAAAAGCTCAAAAATATCATAAAAAATATCATAATAAAAGTTGGTCTGGAGGTCGATTTTTTTGCAGGAAAAGAGGCGGAGATCCGAACCTACCTGAGCGAATTGCAGCTCGATTATGTTATAGGTTCAGTTCATTATCTTGGTGAAAAAACCGTGGATATGGACCCTGAATTTTATGAAGGAAAAAGCATTGACAGACTATTTGCATCATATCTTGAGTCCGTCAGTGTTGCAGCAGCTTCCGGTCTTTTTGACATAATTGGTCACTGCGACCTTATAAGAATATATGGATTTAAACCTTCGTCCGACCAGGAACCCCTTTACAGGAAACTGGCAAAGACAATGAAGGCTCATGATGTTGCCTTTGAGGTAAACACCAATGGAAGAAACAGACCCCTTGCTGATTTTTATCCTGACCGAAGGTTCCTCCATATTTTCAGGGAGGAAAATGTTGCAGTCTGTGTTAATTCGGATGCACATATGCCGGCCAGGGTAGCTCAGTATTTCGATGAGGCATATGAATTGTTAAGATATGTGGGCTTTACCGAAATGGCAGTCTTCGATAAACGGGTACGGCACATGGTTTCTTTTTGAGTTTAATTGAGAATCATATTTCAGGATATCTCACAGGGTTACAGAAGGAAGATACAGTTTAAAAAGCATTAATATACTATTAAGTGTAATATTGACACTTAACCCTGTCTGCCAGGAAAACCTGTTCCTGATTATTAATCCTGCGGCTCAGAACTGATATTCTGGACATCCGACATTGCCAATGGAGAAAATCGTTTATGAGAGAATGTGTTCAAGGAATATTTTTAGTCCGATCGCTATTAAAAGCAGACCACCTATAATTTCAACCTTGTTTCCCAGCCTGGAACCTGCGGATTTACCAATCCTGATTGCAGTCATCGAGGCTAAAAAAGTGATAACCCCTATAAGGATTCCGGCTTCCCAGATCTTTACATCCAGCAGTGCAAAACTTATTCCGACAGCGAATGCATCAATACTTGTTCCCAGTGCTATGGTCACCAGTATTATCATACTGCTGAAATTTTTTGCTTTTTCTTCACTTGTTTTTCTCAGACCTTCCATGATCATTTTAATTCCCAGAAAGGCCATTAACCCCAACGCGATCCAATGATCAGCAGCTTTTAACTCGCCTGATATTATTGAACCAAGAAAATACCCTGCAATGGTCAGTCCTCCCTGAAAAATGGAAAGCACTACTGCTACCCTGGTTGCCTGTCCGAAGAGGATTCTGTTCCTTACCACACCCAGCGACAGAGAAACAGCGAAAGTGTCAAATGACAGACCCAGTGCCACAACCAGAATTGTAAAAAAATCCATGATCGATAATAAGATGCGCAAATATAATATAAATCATCGCTTAAATGATTTTGAAATTGATTGTATATATTTGAATAGCATAAAAAGCAGCAGCAATGAAAGCTGTAATTCAGCGGGTAAGCAGGGCTTCCGTAACTATCAATAATAATGTCAGATCCGTAATCGGGACCGGATTGCTGGTGCTGGTGGGCTTTGAAGCATCTGACAATGATGCCGATATTGAGTGGCTTTGCAATAAAATAGTTCAGCTCAGGATATTCAACGACAATAACGCTGTAATGAACCTCTCAGTTCTGGAAACCGGGGGAGATATTCTTGCAGTAAGTCAGTTCACCCTTCATGCCAAAACCAGGAAAGGCAACAGACCATCATACATCAGGGCTGCCACACCGGAAGTTGCGATTCCGCTTTATAACAGGTTTGTTGCCAGGCTTTCGCAGCTTATGGGGAAAGAAGTTGGGACTGGCCAGTTTGGTGCTATGATGCAGGTTGAACTGGTAAACAATGGCCCGGTAACAATAATTATTGACACAAAAGATAAGGAATAAACCTGGTCGAAAACTTTGATGCGTTTCTGACACCGGTTTTTAGTACTGCTGTTAATACTGCCCTTATGCCGATCGTAAAAGATACTAATACCAATGCGATCAGAAAGGGCATTACAATGATGCTAATTTCCCTGTACCTCAGTCAACAGACAATTAATACTGAGACCTATCCAGATCAGCTTTCAGCAATAAGGACCTGAATTATTATATTTTGAATTTTGCCGGTGTGCGGAATTTTTGTATCAATGGCCAGGAATATACAATTCGCTGTATAATATCATAATTGTTGACCACAAGACAGCAAGGAGATGATAATAAATGAAAATCACCCAGGTCATTCGGCTACATCAGGAAGTCCCTGTGTACCTGAATCGAGCACAAATTTCCAGTTTCCGTCAGGTTGTTTTTGCCAGATTGTTACATAGGTGCCTCTTGTGGTCATTCCTGTCATTTTGTCCGTATTAGTATGAATTCCATAGGTATATCCGAGGTCTCCGCTCTCAGATATTCGTTCGTACAGAGGTTCCCACGACAGAATGAATGTTGTATCCGTTTTGCCTGAATACCTTTTTTCGAGAGTCTCTTTCCCTTTTTCAGGGAACGCATTATCGCGCAATATGACACCTTCTTCTGCAATGTAATATAAAAAGGCTTTGAACATCCCTTCTTTTACCGACATTGCAGAGAAATCGCGATCTGTCTGTAAAAGAATTCCGGTAGCAGGAATCTTGGTATTATTTGTACAACTTAATATCAGAATAAAACATATTATGAAAACAAAAAGCATTATATTGAACCCGTTCTTTTTTTTCATAGTGACTTTATTTAGTTTAACATAACAGAATATTTATGACAAAACTATATCAAAAACTTATCAAAAAGTGCCCGTCGGAATCCGAAATTAAAAAAGGACTTAGGAATGTATCGGCTTTGGCAGCTAAAGAGCCTGATAAACACCTGCTGATGAGCTTGTTGAATCTTATTGATCTGACCAGTCTGAATACGACTGACAACAGGAGTCATATTATTCATTTAACAGGGAAGGTGAACAGTTTTTCAGGCCGTTTTTCGAATATCCCCAATGTTGCTGCAATATGTGTCTTTCCGAATTTTGTTGCTGTAGTTAAAGATAAACTAACAGCGAAAAATGTAAAAATAGCTTCAGTTGCCGGCTCTTTTCCCACATCTCAGACGTTCAGGAGCATAAAGATAACTGAATGTAAAATGGCAATAGAGGCAGGAGCCGACGAAATTGATATAGTAATTCCCGTAGGGGCTTTTCTTGGAAATGATTTTGCAATGGTGGCAGATGAGATCAGGCAGATCAAGGAAGCCATCGGATCAAGGCAACTCAAGGTAATTGTCGAATCGGGACTTTTAGGTGATTATGAGAATATCTTTCGTGCATCAATGATTGCAATGGATGCAGGAGCTGATTTTATCAAGACATCAACCGGAAAGACTCAGGTTTCCGCAACACCGGAAGCTGCATATGTTATGTGCCATGCAATCTCTGATTTTTATTCAGAAACAGGCATACGTGTCGGATTTAAAGCAGCGGGAGGAATAGCAACAGCGGCTGATGCCGTATTGTATTATCATATTGTATCGCATTGCCTTGGCAGCGAATGGCTTAACAACAATCTGTTCAGAATAGGAGCAAGCAGGTTAACAAACAATATACTGACTGAAATTTCCGGTTGTGCCAATGATTACTTCTGATAATTAGTCTTTATCATATTTTGATATTCCTCTTGTAATAATCATTACTTTTGTGTTTTGAATCTGCAAAAATGATGATTATTTCTTTTTTCAATATACAGCAAGATACTGTTAAGAGTAGAAATATTGTCGTAAATGACTCAACCCGAATCAAATCCGATTCGCTGTCATTAGCCAATTCACTTACGAAAAAAGATTCCCTGCAACCAGTTACCAAACATATTCCGAGATATGCTCCGTTCGTTTATGCTGATACTACAGCTGTTTGTTCAAGAAACAGCATTGCTGATGTTACCTTTTATGATTCAAATAATTTTATCTCTGAAATTAAGTCAGGTACCTTCAAACGGTTTCCGATCACCTTTACAGAAAATAACAGGCTGAAGGCTGCGGAAGAAAGAGCAACTCTTTTAAGTCACCTTAAGCCAGGTCAGAATATTTCCGTAGAGCCGTTTCACGACGACTGGGTTATTCTGACAATCGTAGTTGCCTCATTTTTATACTCTCTGATTATATCCACATCAAAAACCATGTTCCCCGGTGTTACCAGGTTTTTCCTTTTAAGAGGAATAAATGATCCTGCTTCAAGGGATATAGGAGGTCTGTATCATTGGCAGCAGACTATTCAAAATCTTGTTTCATTTGTGATAATCAGTCTTTTTGCTTACTCAGTTGCCTCTTATTATGATCTGATCCCTCATGGGTTCAGTGGGATACTTGTCTGGCTGATATCACTGGGAATAATAATCACAGGAGTTACACTTCGCCATATTGTATGTATAATAACTGGCGATTTAAGTGATAAGAAAGAGGTTTTCAGAGAATATCTGCTGGGTGTGTATCAGGCATACCGGTTCAGTGCATTGTTTCTTTCTGTCATAGTTATTCTTATTTCATACACACATTTCCTCCCAGTAAAAGTTTACATTATTTCAGGAATAGTAATTCTTGTACTTATGTACCTTATACGTGTTTTAAGACTCTTAATAATATTTCTAAACCGTAATATTTCGATTTTGTATTTGATTTTATACCTTTGTGCCCTAGAAATTCTGCCTGTTGCAGTATCTGTAAAATATTTTGCAGCCCTTGTTTAGATTGGCGAGTGTTACTTTGAGAGGAAAACTTAAACTATAAAGAGTTGAAAATAAGGAAGATTTTAGTATCGCAGCCAGAACCGCTTAACCCGAAATCTCCATATTTCGAACTGGCAAGAAAGTATAATCTAAAAGTTGAATTCAAACCCTTTGTTGAGATTGAAGGGATTTCATCAAAAGATTTTCGTCAGCAAAAAATCAATATCCTTGATTTTACTGCCGTTATATTTACCAGCAAAACCGGGATAGATCACTTTTTCAGGGTTTGTAACGAACTCAGGACTGTTGTGCCCGATACCATGAAGTATTTCTGTATAACAGAAAATGTTGCATTTTATCTTCAGAAATACATTGTTTACAGGAAGAGAAAAATATTTCATGGGAGAGCTAAGTTTCAGGATCTTATTGAGATAATTTCCAAACACCGTGAAGATAATTACTTCGTTCCGCTTTCTGAACC
Organism: uncultured Bacteroidales bacterium; assembly: GCA_963760915.1. Taxonomy (GTDB): domain Bacteria; phylum Bacteroidota; class Bacteroidia; order Bacteroidales; family VadinHA17; genus LD21. Next base: position 639,502 of record CAVXEU010000003.1, read on the forward strand.
ACATAATGCTGAAATACCGGAACTACTTGATAAGAATGGGATAAAATATACGATCGGAACTCTTTACAGAACAATTAGCTCGAACTTTTCAAATCTTAAGGATTTTGATTATGACATTCTTGTTTTTTATAGCCCTTCTGGTATAAAATCACTTAAAGAGAATTTCCCGGGATTTGTTCAGGGTGATGTAAAAATAGCAGCATTCGGACCAACCACTGCATGTGCTGTTGAAAACGAAGGACTGAGGCTCGATATAAATGCACCAAATCCCAAAGCTCCATCAATGACCATGGCTCTTGATGATTTTCTTAAAGAGTACAACAGAAATTTAAAGTAATTTTTCCATAATACTGATTCGCCGGGAAGCTCCATAAACTCATCCTTTCGGGTTTTCAGGATAAGTTGTGTTTAATATGAATATCACAGGGGAGACGTTTGATAAATCTGAAAGGCTTTGCAGTTTCAAGGTTATCTCCACCTTGTTTGAATCCGGAAACATTTTCCATACTTCCCTTTTTAAGGTTATCTGGGCAAAGAGTCCGGTATTACTGCCTTTTCCGGCTCAGGTTGCTTTCAGTGTTCCAAAAAAAGGATTTAAGCACTCTGTTACAAGGAATCTGATAAAGAGAAGAATGCGGGAAGCATACCGGAAAAATAAAAATATACTTTATAATCATCTTATTTCGGAAAACATTCAGGTTGTTTTCATTGTTATCCTGAGAGGAAAATCGATCCCTGATTATTTTCATATTGAAAAATCATTCATGGAGATGATAAACAAATTCACAGGATTAATTAAAGAGAATTACTAATTTTGATCAAGTTGTTATAATTGTTTGTTTCCACAAGGTTATACAGAATTTTAATTTTTATAATTATAAAATCAGATAATTAATGAAAAAGATACGTGTAAGCCGGATTATTATCGTTCTGTCCATTGTACTTACCATTGGTGTCAGCACAGGATTTCTTGTCAATCAGGAATCAAGAGATTTCAGAATTGCCAAAAACCTTGATATATTTTTCTCACTTTTCAGGGAACTTAATACATTTTATGTTGATACTATTGATCCTGATAAGCTGATTAAATCAGGCATAGATAATATGTTAAGCACTCTCGATCCCTATACTGTCTATTATCCTGCAAATGAAGTAGAAGATTTTACAATAATGACTACCGGAAAATACGGAGGAATTGGTTCACTTGTAAGAGGCAGCGGTGATTATGCCGTAATCAGCGAAGTGTACAAGGGATTTCCGGCAGACCAGGCCGGGTTAAAACCCGGAGATATTCTGATAAAAGCTGATGGTGTATCGCTTAAGGGATTGCCGACTGATAAAATAAGCGAAAAACTAAAAGGGAATCCGGGGACCGATTTCATCCTTACAATTGAAAGAAACGGCAAGCAAATGGATATTCCTATTAAACGCGAAAAAATTGTTATGCCGCCTGTTCCCTATTATGGTATGCTTGACTCAAAAACCGGGTATATAAGGTTAAAGGAATTTACTCAGAATTGTGCAGTGGATGTTAAATCTGCACTTACTGCACTTGAAAACAACCACCCTCAGCAGATCATATTAGATTTGAGAGGAAACCCCGGGGGCTTGCTCACAGAAGCAGTGGATGTTCTGAATCTCTTCCTTGATCCCGGAACTGAGGTAGTATCCACCAAGGGAAAGGTTAAACAATTTGATGAGGTATTTAAGACAACAAAACCGGCTGTTGATGATAAAATACATCTTGCTATTTTAATAAACAGGGGCTCTGCTTCAGCTTCTGAAATAGTTACAGGGGCAATTCAGGACCTTGACCGGGGAATTATTGTCGGTCAACGCTCCTATGGGAAAGGTTTGGTCCAGATTACGCGTCCCTTAAGCTATAATGCCGAGCTTAAAGTCACCACAGCCAAGTATTACATACCAAGCGGAAGGTGCATCCAGGCTCTCGATTACTCACACCGTAATCCTGACGGAAGTGTCGGAATTATTCCTGATTCCCTTATTTCTGAATATAAAACAAAAGACGGAAGGATCGTAAAAGACGGAGGTGGCATTTCCCCTGATATTGTAGTTTTACCTGAATCATTAAGCCAGATTGCTGCAGAACTCTATGTGCGATACTATATTTTTGATTATGCCACCAAATATTACTGGGCTCATCCCGATATTAAATCCCCCGGACAATTTACTTTCACCGACGGGGATTATGCCGATTTCAGAAAATATCTTATCAGCCGTAAATTCAACTACACGACCAAAACGGAGGAGTCTCTAAACCAGCTTATAACCAATGCAAAAAAGGAAAAATATTACGATATGCACAAGGCTCTTTTTACCGAGATGGAGAAAGATATTACACATAATCTGGACCAGGATCTTACAATGTTCAGAACTGAAATAACCGATCTTATCGAAGATGAAATTATCGGACGATATTTTTACGAAAGCGGGGAAGTTGAATGGTCCATCAGGAAGGATAAACAGGTTTTAAAAGCACGTCAAGTGCTTGACAACACACAGAAGTACGATTCAATTCTCAAAGGTGAAACAGGAGCAATACTTGTAATAAGGAAGGATGATCCAAACTTACCGAAAAACTGAAATAACCAAAAACAGAAAAACTTAGCTACCAGGTAATTCCTGATCATTTTGTCTCCACCCGCTGGATTCATCATCAAATATCTCCTTTTTCCAGACGGGAAGTCTTTGCTTTATCAGCTCAACTGTTTTAGAGCAGGCCATAATTGCCTGTTGCCTGTGACCTGCAGAAACAAGAACTAGCAGCGAGATCTCTCCTGCCTTTACCCGGTCTGTTGAATGAACTATATCAACAGATCTGACATCGTTGAATTCAGAAATAATAATGGCTTTTATTCTTTCGGCTTCAGAATTAACCATCCCTTCGTATGCTGAATACTCTATTGCTTTAACAGTTTTGCCATTAATTATGTCAGCTCTCACCTGCCCTAGAAAAACCGAATGTCCGCCGGAGTCGGTTCTTTCACCCATCTTTTCAATGAAATGAGATATTATATGTTGGGTAACTGGCCCGTTTATGAGATAATTCATTATTCCTGTCAGGTTATAATTAATATTGAAACGGTTCATCCTCCTGCAAAAGGCGGCAATAATGCCACCTCATCACCATCTTTAAGAACCGGATCATTTTCGATGATCATGTTATTGAGAGAGATCCTGAACTTATAATGCATTATTTCCGGGTAGTCATCCAGAATTCTTAAATTGAGGTCACCCAATGATTTTACTTCCCGGTAGTATGAATGATTAATGCCAGTAACCTCTGCCAACACTCCAAAAAACAATACCTTAACTTGCATAAAATATTCTATTTATTACGATTTTTTCAACTTGCATCTCAATTAAATTTTTCCACCCGCCCGCCAGGCTATTGATAATATATAATTCAGGCAGCTGGCCTTTACGGGATTTTTCATAATTCCGCCATTGCAGCACAAATCCTTTCAATGCGTCTCAAACCAATTATTGCCTGTCCCCCAGTCAACCACCAGCGGCACATCAAGTTTTACTGCGTTTGACATTTCAAATAAAACCATGTTCTTAAGGTTTTCAAGTTCTGAGGTCTCAACTTCAAAAATTAGTTCGTCATGTACCTGAAGGATCATTTCAGAAAGATATTTTTCTGATTTCATCCTGTCATGTATCCTGACCATAGCTACTTTGATAATATCCGCTGCACTCCCCTGTAAAGGCGCATTGATTGCGTTCCTTTCTGCGTTTCCCCTTACAACCTGGTTCCGGGAATGAATATCACGAAGATATCGTCTCCGTCCGAACATGGTAGTAACATACCCCAGCTCCCGTGCGTTGCTTATACTCTCATCCATGAAAACCTTTACCCCGGGGTAGGAGGTAAAATAACCGTCGATAAGATCTTTTGCCTCTTTTCTTCCGATAGTCAGTCTTTCGGAAAGTCCGAAGGATGATATTCCATAGATGATGCCGAAATTTGCGGTCTTGGCCCTGCTTCGCATTTCCCTTGTCACATCACCGATCTCCACACCAAATATCTTAGCCGCTGTTGCAGCATGAATATCATTACCGGAAAGAAAATCAGCAATCATACCTGAATCCTTGCTCAGATGAGCCATTAGCCTCAGCTCAATCTGCGAATAATCGGCCGAAAAAAAGATATGTCCGGGTGCAGGAACAAATGCCTTTCTGATTTCTCGTCCCCTGGCATCTTTGACGGGGATGTTCTGAAGATTAGGATTATTGGAGCTAAGCCTGCCCGTAGCTGCAACTGCCTGATTGTATGAAGTATGTATTCTTCCGGTTTTTTTATCAACCAGAAGGGGAAGTGCCTCAACATAAGTTGATAACAGTTTTTTAAGTCCCCTGTATTCCAGTACCTTTTCAACAATAGGGTGTTTACTGGTCAGGCGCTGCAGTATCTCTTCGTTGGTACTGAACTGGTGTGTCTTTGTAACCCTTGCCCTGTCGTCAAGCTTAAGCTTTATAAACAAAATATCTCCGAGCTGTTTCGGTGAAGAGATGTTAAATTCCACCCCGGCAAGCGAATAGATCTCTTTCTCAAGCGAAATAATATCTTCTCTCAGATTCTTGGTAATTTCTTTCAGATCCTCCAGATCCAATCTTACTCCGGTCCTCTCCATGGCAGCAAGCACTTTTATAAGAGGCATCTCAATATCCCGGGCCAGATCAGCCAGCCCTTCTGCCAAAATCCGGGGTTCAAATACCTGCTTAAGCTGAAGAGTTACATCCGCGTCTTCAACAGCATAATCTCTGAGCAAATCTACAGGTACGGAACGCATATTTTTCTGACTTATCCCTTTGTCACCAATAAGAGATTCAATATGAACCGGACTATATGACAGATAAATTTCAGAAAGAAGGTTCATGTTGTGTCTCATGTCTGGTTCCAGGAGATAATGGGCAATCATCGTGTCAAACAGCGGACCTTTCACTTCAATTCCATAATTTGCCAGAACCTGAATATCGAACTTCATATTCTGACCTATTTTCAGCGTTTGGGGATTTTCAAAAACAGGTCGGATTTTTTCGAGAAGTGCTTTTGTATCTTTTTGTGAATCAGGGAAGTGAATCAGATATCCCGAACCCTTCTCCCACGAAAACGTCAGTGCAACCAATTCTGCATCAAGGGCGTTTATGCTGGTTGTTTCAGAATCAAAACAAAACTCTTTAAGACCTTCAATCTCTTTAAGGAAAGCTTTCAGTTCAGATTCATTCCCGACTATTTTATAGTTATGATCAACGTTCTCAATTGATTTTTTTTCAGATTCCATTCCGGCTGTCTCATTTGCGAAAAGTGATCCCTGAACAGAATCGGGTGGTGGGGCAAATAATCCGGTGATTTCTCCTGGTTTTTCCGATTTATCAATTTCAGCAAATATCCTGGAAGCCACTGTTTTGAATTCAAGTTCTTCAAAAAGGACCTTAAGTTTTGCAGGATCAGGAACTTCTGTTACAAGCTCGTTTTCATCCAGTTCCACAGGCACATTCTGTTCTATAGTAGCAAGTTTTTTCGACATTTCAATCTGTTCCCTGTTATTTTCAATTATCTCTTTAAGCTTGCCTTTCAATTTACCGGAATTTTTGAACAGCTCCTCAATACTTCCATACTCAGAGATAAGTTTCATTGCGGTTTTCTGGCCAACCCCGGGAGCTCCGGGAATATTGTCGGCAGTATCGCCCATCAGGGCAAGGATATCTATTACCTGTTCAGGACGCTGAACTGCAAACTCCCTTTTAACATCATCAACTCCCCACAAGATGGATTCGTTTCCGCTTCTGGAAGGTTTAAACATAAAAATATCAGGTGAGACAAGTTGTGCAAAATCCTTGTCAGGGGTCATCATGTATGTTGTAAATCCTTGTTCAGAAGCCTTCCTGGCCAGTGTTCCTATTACGTCATCAGCTTCAAATCCGGGGTAATCGATAACCGGGATTTTATATGCCTCTATCAATCTTTTTATATAGGGAACTGCCTTCTTTATATCTTCAGGGGTCTCATCACGGTGAGCTTTGTACTCACTGAACATTTCATGCCTGAATGTAGGGGCCGGTGTATCAAATACAACGGCTATGTGAGATGGTTTTTGCTTCTGAAGTACTTCTTCAAGGGTAAGAAGAAACCCGAATATTGCTGAAGTATTCATCCCTTTAGATGTTATCCTGGGATTTTTAATGAATGCATAGAAGGAACGGAAGATGAGTGCATATGCATCCAGTAAGAATAGCTTTTTTGTTTTATTATCATTCATCTGTTGGTTCCTCATTTATTAACATTTTCCAAAGTCATTTATACTTATACACTTGATATATATTCTATTGCAGCAACATATTTCAACCCATTCAACCCATTCAACCCTTTCAACCCTTTCAACTAACTGTTTTCAACCGTTCAGCTTCTTCACCATTCCGTCTCTTACTTAACGTTTCACTTCAGCTACTGGCTTTATATAGTTAATTGTCATCAGCATACCATTCAGCAAATGATGTTGCAGTCTCATAAAGCTTAAGACTGTGAAGCGTGACTCCCTGAGGCAGATGTGGTCTGATTCTGGCAGCAAAATCTGACACCAGATTCTCGCATGTAGGCTGATAACCGACCAGAACCATATTACCGAACATCGATTCAAACAACGCTGTTTTTTCCTTGTCAAATGACCTGCTTATTACAACTGTATGATCAAAAACACTAACAATCTCTTTATTAACAATGTTCTTCAGATCGGTAAAATCCATTACCATTCCATGCTTCGGATTCCCGGGGTCATCCATCGGGATGCCGGAAAGTGTTACAAACAGCCGGTATGAGTGGCCATGAACATTTCTGCACGGACCATCATATTTCCACAGGGCATGAGCCATTTCAAATGTGAATTCCTTTGTAACTCTTATAATTAAAGCCATAATTTCCTTATTGTTAAACAATTTACAAAATTAACTATTCTGCCCAATAAAGGATAATTGTTTTATATTGCATTTGTCCTGTTACACAATTTATGTAATATTTGAATCCATCAAATCAATAAATCAGTACCTTTGTGTTTTATTATCAGCTTAATTATGGGTTATAATGGAAGATAATACTATCAGGATGACTTTCCCGGCAATGTTTAATGAAACCTTAAAAAAGTTTGGGAAGAATAATGCGTATGCATTTGTGGGAGAAGAACCTAAGAGCTATGAGAGAGTTAACAGGGATATTCAGGCTCTGATTGCATTCCTTGAGAAAAACGGGATATGTCCCGGAGACAAGGTAGCAATATTGAGTTTAAATATGCCCAACTGGGGTATAGCATTTTTCTCGGTTACATTTATGGGTGCAATCGCTGTTCCGGTCCTTCCTGACTTTTCAAATAAAGAGGTAGCCAATGTTCTTGAACACTCGGGAGCCAAAGCTATTATTATATCTTTCTCTTTATTGCCCAGGATTGAAGATTTTAAATCTCAGGATCTTAAAACAGGTATACTGTTAGAGGACTTTTCGCTGATCTTCTCTGAAAAGGATTCTTCTGAATATGTCCCTTCTGCAGTTCCTTTAAAAAAGTATAATGTTGAAGAAGATGACCTTGCATCGATTATCTATACATCTGGAACCACAGGCCGGTCTAAGGGAGTAATGCTGACTCACAGGAATATTTCATTTAATGCCATGATGGGCAGGAAGATACAGTGGATTGATGAAAATGATCGTTTCCTTTCGGTATTGCCCCTGTCACATACTTATGAGAATACTCTGGGACTGGTTTTGCCAATGCTTTGCGGATCGAGCGTTTACTATCTCAGGAAACCCCCCACTCCCGCAGTACTTATTCCTGCATTAGCTGCAATAAAACCAACAATGATGCTGACTGTTCCCCTGATTATAGAAAAAATATATTTCAACAAGATCCTGCCAGCTTTCAGGGATAATCCTGTACTTAATCTTCTTTATAAGATACCGCTGATCAGGAAAAAACTTAATATTACTGCCGGCAAAAAGCTTATAAATACATTCGGCGGGGAATTGAAGTTTTATGGCATTGGTGGTGCCAAACTCAACAAAACAGTCGAGAAATTCCTGATCGAGGCAAAATTCCCGTATGCAATAGGTTATGGTCTTACGGAAACAGCCCCCTTACTCGCGGGTTCTGATCCAAAAAAAGCTGTCTTTGAATCAACCGGTCCATCTATCGAAGGTATCGAGCTTATTATAAATGATCCTGACAAAGTAACCGGGGAAGGCGAGATCTGGGCCAGGGGGCCAAATGTTATGAAGGGTTATTATAAAGAACCTGAAATGACAAAAGAAGTTCTTACTGCTGATGGCTGGTTTAAAACCGGAGACCTGGGTACACTGGACCCAAACAACAACCTGTATATCAAAGGCAGATTGAAGAATATGATTGTGGGTGCCAGCGGAGAGAACATTTATCCTGAAGAGATTGAATCGATCATTAATAATTTCCGTTTCGTTGTTGAATCGCTGGTAGTTCAGCAAAAAGGTAAACTGGTTGCCCTTGTACATATTAACCGCGAGGAGCTTGAGAAGAAATATCAGAACTTCAAGGATGATATGACACGCCAGCTTGAAGATAAAGTTGATGAAGTTCTTAATGAACTGCAGCAATATGTGAATTCACAGGTTAACAAATTCAGCCAGATTCAAAAGGTTGTTCTTCAGCCGGTACCGTTCCAGAAAACGGCAACACTTAAGATTAAGCGATTCTTATATACATAAAGAACCCTTTTACCTGCCGGCTGTCAGGCATACAGACGTAAAATACTAAGCAAGAGCGTCATTGAATCTCCTGGAAACCTCATTCCAGTTAACAACATTCCAGAATGCATCAACGTAATCTGCTCTCTTATTCTGATATTTAAGATAATAGGCATGTTCCCAGACATCGAGAAGCAAAAGAGGTGTTCCCTTAAACTGTGCAATATCCATTAACGGATTATCCTGATTTGGTGTGCTCCCAATGGCGAGGTTCTTATCAGCAGTAAGATATAACCAGGCCCAGCCACTTCCAAATCTTGTCTTGGCTGCGGTACTAAATGAATCCCTGAATTTATCAAAAGAACCAAAGGATTTTGCAATAGCAGATGAAAGTTCCGGGGATGGTTTAGTTGATCCTCTTCCTAGATTATTCCAGAATAATAAATGATTGTAATATCCTCCTCCATTGTTTCTTATGGCATCTGTCTGTTTTGATACAGATGCAAATATCTTGTTCATTGCCATCCCTTCCAGTGCACTGCCCTTTACAGCATTCATATAGTTTGTATAATATGCCCTGTAGTGTTTATCGTAATGTATCTCCATAGTTCTGGCGTCAATATAAGGTTCCAGGGCATTATAAGCATAAGATAGAGGAGGAAGCTCAGACGGGGGTGCATCTTCCGGTTTGAAAGATCTGACGGTTTTCTGGTCATCCCCAAATAATTGAGGACCAATGTAAGCAGCTGCAGTTACCAACCCAACTGACTTAATAAATTTTCTTCTTTCCATAATCAGGTTTTTATAACCACAAACATGTGCGGGTTCACTATTGTTCAAACCGGAATTATAAATCCCAATCAAAACACATGTTTTTTAATCCATTTGAACAGAGTCCCGAAAAAATTAATACTTTTATAATGGTTTATTTACCTGAGCCCTGTTAACTTAAATATGCTTGATATATACAAGTAAAAGTTTGCATGGGACGGATTGTTCTCTTTTTTATAAGCTTCATTCTCATACATAGGAAATTTCTAAAGTTGAAAAAGATAAAGTATTCCTGAAAATCTAATGAACTGAATATGAAAAAAATCACAACCATCGGAAGAATCCTTTTCGCATTGCCATTTGCAATTCTGGGAATTAACCATTTTCTGATGACAGATTACTACCTTGGGATGCTGACATCATTTATCCCATTGGGAGCATATACCATAATTCTTACAGGAATTATGCTGATTGCAGCCAGCATAAGTATCATAACTAAAAAATTTATTGTGCAGTCTACCTTACTGCTTGCGTTTCTTCTATTCCTGTTTATTGTGACTATCCATATACCTCATCTTTTTGACGGATCGGATAAGACTGCAACGCTTATCGCACTTTTTAAGGACATCTCCCTGCTTGGAGGATCAATGATGATAGCCGGCATTTATTATGACAAAGAAGAATCGGAGAAAAAATAAATCATATATTACCTGAGAACCTTTTTACAACACTAATCCTGAAGTTCAAATAACTATCAGACAGGCAGATAGATGATCTTTGCAGAGAGTAATACGAAAAAATACAGATATACAGGGATTGAGGTTCTGTTTATAGATTTCCTGAAAGAAAATTATTATATCTTTATACAATATTCACAATCCTAAATTAATGCAATGAGTAAACCTAACCTGCTTCTTGCAATATGTGCCTGTCTGATAAACATCAACTTATTTTCTCAATCAAACCTGTTCAATCAGCAGATGCAGGTTGGTTTTGAAGAAAAACAGGGACAATATGCTGATCTTAACGTAAAACTGGTCAATGAGGCCGGGGACACGGTCCTTTTGAAGGATGTGATCATGAAACCGACAATTCTGAATCTGGTATATTATCAGTGTGCCGGAACATGCAGTCCGTTGATGTGGAGTATTTCCAAGATAATCGATGCAATGGATCTTCAGCTTGGCAAGGATTATCAGGTTATTACAATCAGTTTTGATCCCTCTGAAAAAATTAATCTGGGGATTAATAAGAAAGCCAGTTATATAAGTACGATGAAGAAGAAAGAGGAAGCTAAAAACTGGCAGTTTTTTGTGTCTGACAGCATAGATATTGCAAGATTGACCCGGTCTGTTGGCTTCAATTATCAGAAGGTGAATGATCAGTATGTACATCCTACTGGACTGATAGCTCTTGCAGCTGATGGCAAGATCATACGTTATCTCAGGGGAATTGATTTCCTGCCCTTCGATATAAAAATCACCCTGGTTGAAGCTGCTAAAGGTAAAATTGGGCCCAGCATCAACAGGCTTCTTGCAGTTTGCTATGGTTATGACAGCAAGGGTAATCAGTTTGTCTTTAACGTAACAAGGGTATCTGCAATCGTTATAATATTCATCGTTGTCATAGTATTTTTAGTACTTGCCCTTTCACGCGTAAAACTTTTTAAAAGAAATGTTAGTAAATGACAACTAAGAAAGACATAGAGGAACCCAGCTACCTTGATTATCAGGGTAAATATAAAGGCATTTTTTCCTGGATATTCGCGACCGATCATAAAAGGATCGCACTGTTATATCTATTTTCCATCCTTTCGTTTTTTGTCATTGCCGCCACTCTGGGTCTGTTAATGAAGTTAGAGCTCATTGCCCCCGGAAAAACAATAATGGGCCCGCAGGCATACAACGCGTTTTTTACTCTGCATGGAATTGTAATGATCTTTGCCGTTGTAATTCCCGGTTTACCTGCCGTTTTTGGAAATTTCATGTTGCCTATTATGATAGGAGCCAAAGATGTAGCTTTCCCGAGACTTAACCTTATGTCCTGGTATCTCTATGTTGCAGGTGTGTCACTGGTATTGATTTCCCAGTTTACAGGCCAGGGACCTCCTGATACAGGATGGACATTCTATGCTCCCTATAGTTTCACTACTACCACCAATATGCTGCCGGCTGTTTTCGGCGCCTTTGTTCTCGGGTTTTCATCCATACTTACAGGATTGAATTTTTTGGTTACAATACACCGGATGCGTGCCCCGGGAATGACCTGGTTAAAAATGCCAATGTTCCCATGGACACTTTATGCAACCGGCTGGGTACAGCTTCTTGCAACCCCTATAATCGGGATCACTTTGCTTATGATTGTCGCGGAAAGGACATTGCACATCGGCTTTTTCGACCCTACTCTTGGAGGCGATCCGCTTCTGTATCAGCATTTATTCTGGACATACAGTCACCCGGCGGTTTATATTATGATCCTTCCTGCCATGGGTGCAATTTCGGAGATAATAGCCGCTTTTTCACATAAAACCGTATTCGGATACAAATTCATGGTTGCAGCCTCCCTGGCGATTGCCTTTGTTGGGTATTTTGTGTGGGGACATCATATGTTCACTTCTGGTATGAGCGGTACAGCATTATATACATTCTCCCTTCTTACATTTCTCGTAGCTATTCCCAGTGCAATAAAAGTATTTAACTGGATCGCAACCATGCACAAAGGTTCAATTGACCTTCAGACTCCTTTCTTCTGGGCAATGGCATTTATTTTTGTTTTTATGATCGGTGGTTTCTCGGGTCTTATTCTGGGTTCGCTGGCAGCCAATGTTCATCTGCATAATACACATTTTGTAGTGGCACATTTTCACTTTATTGTGTTCGGAGGAACAGGATTTGCTTTTTTTGCTGCCATCCATTACTGGTATCCGAAAATAACCGGTAAAATGTATGATATTATATGGGCTAATACAGGTTTAGTTCTCTTCTTTATCGGATTTATTACTCTTTACGGACCTATGTTTTACCTGGGATATATTGGAATGCCCAGAAGATATTTTGATTATGACGAAGTCTTTCATCCGGGAAACATTGTGTCATCATTGGGTGCGATGGTTCTGTATGCCGGTCTGGCCATAATAATCATCAACCTGTTCACATCACTTAAAAGAGGAATTAAAGCTCCTTCAGATCCCTGGGGCGGGAAGACCCTGGAATGGACTATACCTTCACCTCCGCCAGTCGAGAATTTTGAAGAGGTACCGGTAATAATCAAAGGACCATACAACTACTAATGAGTATGGAAACAGAAATACACAGAGACGATCTTGCTTCCAAAACCGGAATGTGGTTTTTCCTCTTTACGGAGATGCTCCTATTCGGCGGGCTTTTTATAGTTTACTCAGTTTACAGGTTCAGAAATGCTGAAGCATTTCATTTTGCTGCTGAGGAGCTTAGTGTGTTTATTGGGACAGCAAACACCATCATTCTCCTGATAAGCAGTTCCACCATTGCCATGTCAATAACAGCTCTGCGGTTAAATAACAAAAAACTCTCACTATTGCTTATTGGAATTACAATTTTTCTGGGTATTGCATTTCTTGTAAATAAGTATTTTGAATGGGGCGGACATATCAGGGAACATATTTATCCCGGTTCTCCTGTTCTTGCTCTCCGTGGTCAGGGAGATGTTCTTTTTTATGGATTGTACTTCTTTATGACCGGGCTGCATGCCCTGCATATAATAATCGGGCTTGTTTTTATTGGTTTTGTAACCGTAAAGATCATAAAGAATAAAATAAATTCCGACAATTATGTTTTGTTTGAAAACAGCGGATTATACTGGCATCTTGTCGATCTTATATGGATCTTCCTCTTTCCCTTGTTTTATCTTATTACCTGATATTTATGGAACAAATTGATAATGCTAAAAGCCATATAATACCTTACAGGACATTTCTGAAAGTGCTGGCAGCCCTGATAGTCCTTGCACTTACTTCTGTTGCTCTCACCCAGATTTATCTTGGTACCCTTACTGTTGCCCTGGCGCTTATTATAGCAGTTATAAAATCCTCACTGGTTCTGCGTTACTTTATGCATCTTAAGTTTGAGAGCAGGATGTTTACCATTGGGATCACAGCCGTAGCTCTGCTGATCGGCTCTGTAATTATAATAACCTTTCTTGACTACCTTTATAGATAACAAGTATGTACTCAACAACAGGAATTGATGCTTCAAACTATGTATCCACATTCGATACTGCATTCTATTTTATCGCAGGTATCTCATTGGTGTTCCTGATTGGCATTACTTTCCTGATGCTCTATTTTGTCTTCAGGTATAATAAGAAGAAGAATAAGACGGCAACCCAGATTGAAGGCAGTAATGTGCTGGAAACTGTCTGGACTGTCATTCCAACTCTTCTTGCACTGGCAATGTTTTATTTTGGCTGGGCAGGATGGAAGCCTATGACCGCCGTCCCAAAGGATGCCATGAATATAACCAGTGTGGCAAGAATGTGGAACTTTTCCTTCACCTATGATAATGGCAAACAAAGTCCCGATCTTGTGGTGCCGGTAAATACCCCGGTTAAAATTAACCTGGTTTCGCTTGATGTAATTCACAGCCTCTTTATTCCTGCATTCAGAATAAAATCCGATATGATCCCCGGAAGAGAAAAAGTTATGTGGTTTTTGCCTAAGAGTGAAGGCGATTATGATCTTTTCTGTGCGGAATATTGTGGTTTAAGGCACTCATACATGAATTCAACAGTAAAGGTACTGTCAAAGGAGAAATTTGCCGCCTGGTACAAAGATACTACCTCTGTTGCAGCTACCACCACTGAGGCTTTAACACCCGCTGCCCAGGGATTTGCCATTATGAAAGCCCAGGGATGCACTGCATGTCATTCATCTGACGGCTCCAAAATTGTAGGACCAAGCTATCTGCATCTTTATGGTAAACAACAGGTTGTTATACGCAATGGCGAAGAGGTAACAATCACTGTTGATGATGCATATATTAAACGGATGATACTGGATCCGGGTTATCAGGTAGTTAAGGGATTCCCGAAAGGGATAATGCAAAGTTATAAGGGTAAAGTGAGCGATGATGATATTGCAAAAATAGTTGAATACCTGAAATCACTAAATGAAAAATAATTCAGGAAAAAGAATTAAGTACTACTTTGAACTTGGCAAGCTAAAAATAATGATACCGGTAAGCCTTACGGGGTTTACCGGATATTTTGTTTTTGATCCACATATTTCTGCCGGATTGTTACTGACAACTTTTGGGATTCTGCTTTTAGCGGTCTCTGCTTCTGTTCTTAACCAGATACAGGAGGTTAAAACGGACAGCATGATGAACAGGACAATGAACCGGCCTCTTCCGGCAGGCAATATTGATATGAGGCATGCTGTTCTGTTCTTCTTTGCTACCCTTATTGCAGGTACATCTATTCTTTTCATATGGGGAAATCTCGGCGCTTCCCTTACCGGAATATTTACCATATTCTGGTATAATGGAGTATACACTTATTCCAAAAGAATTACTGCCTTTGCAGTGGTTCCGGGAGCTGTCACAGGAGCATTGCCTCCGCTTATCGGATGGGTTGCTGCTGGGGGAGGATTCTGGGATAAGCCAATTATATTCATTGAATTTTTGCTCTTTACCGGTCAGATACCACACTTCTGGCTTCTTATCCTTAAATACGGCGAAGAATATAAAAATGCAGGACTTCCAAGTCTCACTTCGCTATTGAGTAATACCCAGATAAGGAGGCTTACCTTCACCTGGATAATCACCTCAGTGATTGCAGCTGTTTTCCTGTGCTATTTTGGTGTTTTTCAGACCGGACCTGTTATCGCCATACTCCTGATCGCTTCAGCTTTAATGATCTGGCAATTTCTAGACCTTCTAAAATCCGGAGGTCCCAATATAAATTACAGACGTCATTCAATACTACTTGATGCATATTTCCTTCTGGTCCTTCTTCTGTTAATTTCAGACAGGATAATTACATGATCCTTTTATCCCTATCTTTTTTTACCACGGATGCACGGATTAACACGGATTAAAAATCCGTGCTTTCTCCGTGTTCTCCGTGAAATCCGTGGTTAATTATTTATTTTTCTCTTGCTCTTTTTCAAATCCGTTAAAACTTGTGATGCATGCTTTCCTCTAGATACGGATGATTGAACGGTATTATCGTGGCCTTACTCAGAGTCCTTACAACTACGAAAGCAAACAAACCTGCATAGCCGAGGAACAAACCTGCTGCGACCCAACCGAATTTTAACAATCCTGTTGTTCCCGGGATTATCTGCACAAAGAGGTCAACATACTGCCCTATGACCAGAAATACAATTACAAAGAAAATTACCGTCATATTCCTGCTGGTTTTGACCGGTAGAAGCAGCATAAAGGGCACGCCCCAGTTAAGTCCGATCTCAAGGAAAAACATAATCTTCCAGCCATTCTGCCAGCGCACAAAGAAGTAGGCTGTTTCCTGGGGAATGTTTCCGTACCATATGATCATAAACTGTGCAAACCAGAAATATCCCCATACGATCGAAAGCATGAAAATATATCTTGCAAAATCGTGCATATGATACTTATTAAAGAATGGGAAATATCCCCTTTTATAAAGAATGAAAATTATAAGTGTCAGTATGGATACCCCATGCAAAAAGGCTGCAATCAGATTCTTCAGGGCGAAAAGGGTACTGTACCAATGCACGTCAATTGACATTATCCAGTCGATGGCAGAGAATGAAAAAGTTGAGGCCAGAACGAAGAGGAATATCTTTGAATAGAGCTCAATCTTTCCCGTAAGAAACATGATCCCATTCGTATCTGTAGGATTTGCTAAATCTTCGTTCAGAGAAAGCTTTCTTAATTTAACGATTAACAGAATCCAGAGTGTAAAGTATAAAATCATCCTTGCAAAGAAGAACGGGGTATTAAGGAACGCCGACTTGTGACGGATTAATGGATCAAGCTCCACGGCACCTTTATGAGTCCACTGATAAAGATCGTTCATCCCGAAAAACAGAATAAGAAAAAAAACCGAAGCGATTGGGATATATGACATCATTGCTTCAGAAACACGCTGAAATGCCGATGACCATCCAGACTGGGAAATACTCTGAATTGCAAAAAAGAAAGCTGCGCCTATGGCCAGCGAAAGAAAATAATAATTTACAAGAAGATAATGGGCCCATGTTAACTGATGATCGGTAAACAGTCCAATAATGAAACTTCCGGCTCCCAGTACAATCAGCACGATGGTAATTATTTTGAAGTTTCGGGACATGGATATTTGCTCCTTCATTTCTTGTTTTCCTCCGGTTTATTTTCTGAAATGCTTCCTGCTTCTTCCTGAAGTTTCCTGATGTATAGCACCAGTTTCCATCTGTCCTCAGGTTGTATCTGCGATCCGTGCGCACCCATCGTACCAAAACCCAGGGTTATCGTATGATATATCTCCCCGTCTTTCAACGCAGCGCCTGTTTCTCCTGAAATGTCAAATGGTTTCATAGGATATAAGCCACTTGTATAAAGATGTCCTTCTCCATTGCCTGAGACACCATGGCAACCGATACAGAATGTAGTATAGATTTCCCTGCCTCTGGAAAGAACCTCAGGGGTGGGTGAAAAGGGGTTAACAAGCTCCATCCCGGCTTTTATCCTCGATTCGGGATCGATAGTATAACCGAAAGGGATAAAACCCCTTGGAACTGTCCCGGTTGCAGGCACTCTCATTGTCATTCCGTCCTTAAAATTCGGATTTGGCGTAAAAGTCTTATAAGCCGCAGAATAAAACATATCCGGGAAATAATCCCATCCCGGATTATTTCTTGTCCTGTTACACCCAAACAGAATGACTGAAACAAGTATAATAAGAATTGTTTTATTACCAGGTATTTGCATTATAGTCTTTTTCATGCTTTTACACTTTCATACTCTTTTTCCAGGACATCAACTGCACCCTGTTCATCCATCAGCTTACCGGCACCGGCAGCTGATGATAAATCGAGGACTTGTGTTTCTACAACAATCACAAACTTATCATCTGTTGCTTCCGGAACAAAAATTGTATTATCACGGCCCGGAAAAAGTTTTGAGCGGGCTGAAAATACTGCAAGGCTCGCAATGGTCACAGTAAGAATTGTCAAAACAATCGTAATGACAATAAATGAAGGAAATGAATTAACAGGTTTCCCTCCATAAACAACAGGCCAGTTTATGACAGAAGTCCAGTAAAGAAATGCCAGGGTTGAAAGAATGCCAAACAGGCCGAAAAAATATGCTGCGGTAGGAAGTTTTGATTTTCGCTTCAACAAATGAAATACTTCTGTTACCGGATATGGCGTGAATACTTCAAAGATCTGGTAGCCCTTTTCCTGCAGCAATTTAACAGAGGAAAGAAACTTGTCCTCATCATCGAATATCCCTATTTTAAAAGATCTGGCCATAATTATACCATGTTAATCCTCAGTTTTTTTACCAATTTGCGATACCCCCTTCAATTCACTTATTGCCATCATCGGAATATATCTCATGAAAAGAAGCACCCCGGATGCAAAAAGTCCTATAGTCCCGACAAATACGCCGATATCTATAACTGTGGGAGTGTAAGATACCCAGTTGGAGGGCAGGAAATCTCTATTGAGCGAGGTCACAACAATATTAAATCTCTCGAACCACATTCCGAAGTTAATAAAAAGTGAAACTGCCAGCAGGCTGACCCAGTTTCTTCGTAATTTCCGGAACCAGAAAAGCTGCGGAATTATTGCATTGCATGTAACCATTGCCCAGAACTGGAAAGTATATTCGCCGGTAATCCTGTTCCTGAAAAATGTAAACATCTCAAACTCATTGCCTGAATACCATGCAACAAAGACTTCGGTTATATAGGCAGTACCCATGATAAGTGAAATGAAGATAAGTATCCGGGCAATGGCATCCATATGATTATCAGTGATGTAATCGGTTAGCTTATAAATTTTCCTTATCAGAACCATAAGCGTCATGACCATTGCAAATCCCGAGAAAATCGCTCCAACGACGAAGAATGGAGGGAAGATAGTTGAATGCCAGCCCGGTTCTATTCCTACTGCAAAGTCGGTAGCAACTATTGAGTGGACCGAAACAACGAGTACTGCAGCTATACCCCCGAGTATAAAGCTGAGAGCCTCAAATCTAATCCATTGCCGGCTTGAACCTGTCCATCCAAGACTGAAAAAACCATAAATGGCTTTCCTTATTTTCGAGGTAGTCCTGTCACGAATTGTTCCCAGATCGGGCAACATTCCAAGGTACCAGAATGAAACTGATATTATCAGGTAGGCAGTAATAGCCGTGAAATCCCAGAAAAGAGGAGAGTTATAATTAACCCATAATGGTCCCCGGGTATTAGGATAAGGAAAAATAAAAAATGCAAGCCATACCCTTCCCATATGCAAGGTCGGAAAGAGAGCAGCGCATAGAACTGCAAAAACAGTCATAGCTTCAGCTGCCCTGTTAATCGATGTCCTCCATCGTTGCCGGAGTACGAGAAGGAAAATAGAAAATGCCGTTCCGGCATGTCCTATCCCGATCCACCATACAAAATTGATGATCGCCCATCCCCATGCGACAGAATTATTTACTCCCCAGGTTCCTATGCCTTTGTAAACAGTTATGTAAATAGAGTAAACCCCAAACAGCGTTGCTGCCGAGGCTATTCCAAAAGCAATAGTCCACCAAAGCCCCGGAGCCTTTTCAAGGGGATTGATTACCTCCCTGGAAATCTGACCGAATGTCTTATTCCCTTCAATCAGGGGTCCTCTGATCTTTCTGTTATACATCGGCTACCTTCAGATTATTTTAAGATTTATTTGTTTCATCATTCCTTACTTTGGTCAGATACCCGATTGAAGGCAGGGTATGCAACTCTTCCAGCAAATTGTAACGCCGCGGATCGCTGAACAACCCGGAAACTTTACTATTCTTATCATTCAGGTTTCCAAATATTATAGCCTGCGAAGGACAGGCCTGCATACAGGCTGTCTTTATTTCATAATCTTTAAGAGTCCTGTTTTCCAGTTTAGCCTGCAATTTTTTCTCCTGTATCCTCTGAACACAGAAAGAACATTTTTCCACTACACCTCTCTCTCTGACAGTTACATCGGGATTAAGAACCATTTTCCCAAGTTCTGATGCAGTATTAAAATCGAATACCTTATTATTGGTATAACGGTACCAGTTAAACCGTCTTACCTTATAAGGACAGTTGTTAATACAGTATTTGGTGCCCACGCAACGGTTGTAAGTCATCTGGTTCAACCCTTCACTGCTATGATTGGTGGCTGAAACCGGACAGACATTCTCGCAGGGAGCGTTATCGCAGTGCTGACATGTCAGTGGCTGGAAGTAAACTTTCGGATCGTCAGGTGATTCCGAATAATACCTGTCTATCTTAATCCAGTGCATTATCCTTCTGTTTATCACCTCCGATTTCCCAACAACAGGGATATTGTTCTCAGCCTGGCATGCAATGACACATGAGTTGCAGCCAACACACAAGTTAAGGTCTATTGCAAGTCCCCAGTGAAATCCATCATATTTAACATCAGGGTACAATGTTCTGTGTGATGATTCAAACTCCTTGTGGAACTCATTACCGGAGGAAGGATCTTCCTTATATTTACTAAGGACAGTATCTCTGGCTATTTGTCTGCCTTCCATTAAATAGTGAACCTGTGTAAGAGCCAGGGTGGTTTGCTTTAGGGTGTTTTCAATCTTTTCCACTGCAAATCCATATATTCTGTTCCCGTTGATCATTCTGACAAACGGATACATATTTACCCCGATACCGGTGCAGACAGGACCTGCATTCGTATGTCCGTAACCGAGGCTTACAGATATTGTACCGTCTGCCTGACCGGGCTGAATGAATACCGGCAGTATCAATCCGTCAGAAAGCTTTATTAAGTCCCCGGTCTTAACACCCAATTTTCCGGCATCATCGACCGACAGTGCAGCAACGTTTTCCCAGCATTGACGTGCGACGGGATCAGGTAATTCCATTAACCATGGATTATTCGCATGCATACCTGTACCAAGGGTAACACTTTCAGAAATAATGACTTCGTATCCACCTGCCTCATTAACTGAGGGTGATACTGCCGCTTTTAAAAGCACTTCATTTCTGAATGATGACAACTTCTGTTCCGGTACATTATAGCTGAAGACTCCGTTTCCCAGGGCTTCATTCCAGAATTTACTGAAATCGGAAGCACCGGAATGAGGAAAGTACATCTTTTCCCAGTTCGCAATCAGATAATCGTGATAAAGCATTGAATTACCTGACCATTTCAATAAAGAATCCTGAAATGAACGGGTATTAAATACAGGATTGATACATGGCTGACTTAAGCTAAGCTGTCCGGGAGTAATCTCAGCGTCGTCCCATGATTCAAGAAAGTGATTTACAGGACATTCATACTTTGAATTTCCGACAGTTTCATTTAAAGTAACTGCCATATTTACTGTCAGTTCTGTATTAGTTAACCCTTTAAGGAACTTATCCGCTTCGGGGTAGTCAAATACCGGATTGACATTATACATCAATAATGCCTTAATTTTGCCCGCACTCAGGTCTGTCACCAGATCATCCATTACGGAGTCAATTCCGGAGGAGATATTGATATTATTGTTAAGATCTATACAGCCGGTATAATTTGCCAGAAGAGAATTAATGCCATTGACAATGATCTGAATATCTGTGTTACTGGAACCGGATATAACCACCGATCTTCCCCTGGCTGCAATAAGATCATCTGCCAGACCTGACAGATCTTCTTTAAAACTATTTCCCGGGACCTTCTCACCTCCTGTTTTTTCAGCAATCTTATTATACAGATCAAGAAGAAGGGTTTTCTCTTCAGATGGTCTGATCCTCTTCCTTATATCAGCATTGGCTCCCGTGAGGCTCATTCCCGATTCAAAATGAATATGGCGGAGCATCTCTTTTTCACCGCTGTTCAGGCTTCGTGCGGAGGCATAAGCCGGAATGAAATGAACAGGAGATATCCAGGTACCCAGAAAATCTGCATTAACTGAAACAACCAGCTTAGCTTTATTAAAATGATAATCAGGAATTACAGCCTTTCCGAAACATAAAGAATTGGCTTCCAGAACTGCAGAATATGATACTGCATCGTATTTCACCCATCTGAAGTTTTTAAAACCGGCGCCGAATTCACTTATCAGTTTCATTGTAGTGGGTGAAATGATGCTTGACGAAAGCAGCACTATATCTCCACCACCGGTATTAATGGAAGCAAGCTTACTCATGATCTGTTCATCAACTGCATCCCAGCTGGCAGGTGAATTATCAGCTGCCGGACCTTTCAGGCGGGCATCGTCATAAAGGCTTAGAACAGATGCCTGCACTCTGGCAGTGGTTCCCTCCCTGTTGAAGGCAGAAAGAAGATTGCCTTCAATTTTAATCGGACGTCCGTCGCGGGTTTTTACAAGAATAGAGGCATATTCATGACCATCATAAAAACCTGATGCATAATACAGAGCTTTCCCCGGAATAATTTCAGGCGGCTGATTAACATATGGCAGGGCATGTTGAATCGGCCTTCTGCAACTGGCAAGTATTGCTGCTGAAGCAAAGCTGAATCCGACAACTTTTAAAAAGTCTCTTCTGGAAGTACTTCGTCCGGCAAGCTTTTCTCCGGCAAATTCAGGCAGAATTTCCTTAATGCGCTCCTCTTTATTTTCAGAATCCCCTGAAGCCCGGCCATTAATTTCTTCCATATCATTAAGTTCTGTATTCATACTCAGGCAATATTCCTGATTTTTAAATTAATAATGGCACTTCATACATTCAGTACCACCTAGTACGCTTTCAGTCACACTATCAATCTGTTCTTTTTTGAGTTTCTCTGCAAGTTCTCTGTAATCGGAATAGAATTTATTGCTCATCACATCCACTTTGTAGGTCCGGTGGCAATTTATGCACCATCCCATTGACAGATCCGATACCTGCCTGATAACATTCATTTTCTTCACATCGCTATGGCATACCTCACAGTTGATTCCGCCTGCCCCGACATGCTGGGCATGGCTGAAGAAAACATGGTCAGGAAGGTTATGCACTTTGATCCATTTAACAGGTATTCCTGCATCGTGAGCATCAGTCACCTTAGCTATTTCAAAAGCACCGGAGCGCGATCCTGTTCGTACTATCAGGTGGCAGTTCATGCATACATTTGCCGGAGGAAAGCCGGCTGTCTGACTGATTTGCGCAAAACTATGGCAGTAAAGGCATGCTGTCTGATTCTGTCCTGCATGAACAGCATGCGAAAATTTTACTGGTTGAAAGGGCGAATAGTCTTTCGAACGACCGAGTGCTATAGCATCAATAACCAGTGTATAGCTTATAAATATTGTAGTGGAGCAAAGGAGAATGTAATCTATCCATCGTTTTTTGATCAGTTTGCTGATTATAAGATCTGTAACTGAAAACAGAAAAAGGATCGAAGCAATAATAAATAATAGCAGGTTTGTGATCACAGGCTTTTCCGGAACAAGGCCAATAGTGACAAATTTGTCCATATAGGCTTTGATGAGAACAATGTCTTCAGGGGTAAGCTGAAATCCCTTATGAGACTCGGTCATCTTTTTTCCGTAAGGATTGAGAAGTACTTCACTTAAATCAGCTGCACTTTTATCAAGGTACTTCTTTGAAATTTCGTATGCATCCGGATTCCAGTTCAAGGTATCCAACACCCTTGTATTGTGACATGCCGCACAATTTGCTGATTTATCTTTCTGGTAAACCAACCCGAAAAACAACCTCTCTCCTCTGATAAGCTCTTCAGCAGTAAAAGTCCTTTTTTTGTAGAGGACTGAATCATTTGCCTGTTGGGCAGCGGAATAAGCAGGAATAAACAGACCTGACAGACAAATGATAACAAGTAAATAAATGATTTTTTTGAGAAGAAAGGATTTACGCATTAACTGTAAATTATAAAATTTATATTAATCTTCTGCTTAAATAAGCCGACCTTTCCCTGCAATTTCCGCCAGATCCAAAAATATTAAAATATGAAGATAAATTAATAATGAACAGGTAAATATTATACTAAAATTTTTCTTTGATAAAGATAATTAAACACTACGAACTGTCTGCAATATGATCGCTCAATTTTATCACAACATAAAAAAATCTGATTCATTCCTTAGAAAATTGATTAAATTAATAAGTGTGCAACAGACACTTATCCGGGAATATTAAAATACAAATGAATTTACGATTATTACAACCCTACTCGTTATCTTTGTGTTGATATTATACTAATTTGTGATAATAATCGTATTATATCCGTAATTAACTTATTACTATGAAAAAGCAATTAACTCTGATTCTGATACTTTCACTGTTTTCAGGTATTTTAAGTAACTGTAAGAAGGATAAGGGAGAGCCTCCGGTCCTGCCTCCACAGGAATCGATGTCTATAGATTTCAGCAATTTCGAGAGCCAGAAAAAATCAGCAGACCTGATCCCTGGCCAGAAAGGGACTGAGAACAGTAACTGGGAATTTGCTGCAACAGTAGCAGGCTTGTGGAGGGTGATAATAAATACCACACTTATTGTACCAGTTGTATCATTTAAGCTGGCGGTTAACCAGACTCCTGTGTATGTTACGGGTAAAACATGGCAGTGGAGCTACGATGCAACGGTTGCATCCGTTAATTATAAGGCAAGACTTACTGGAGAAATAAGAACCAGTGATGTTGCGTGGAAGATGTACATAACAAAGGAAGGAACAGGAGGTTTCTCAGATTTTCTATGGTTTGAGGGTACTTCAAAGCTCGATGGTACGGGAGGACAATGGATTCTGAATCAAAGTCCGCAGGCACCTGCTTCAATTCTGCAGATTGACTGGACAAAATCGGGCACTTCTGTCGGTAAAATTGTTTATACATACATTAAAAACGGAGATACATTCAATACCAGTTATATTGAATACGGACTTATGGCCAATACATTAGATGTTTATTATTATACTATTCATTATTTCAATGGTGCGAAGTTCTCAGATGTCAATGTTGAATGGAATTCCACTACTTATAACGGCAGGGTTAAGAGTCAGGATTACCTTGGAGATAATGCCTGGTATTGCTGGGATTCAAATAAGGTCAATGTTTTGTGTCAATAATATTTCCATTTGAGTTTCCACAATCTTCGTGCGAATTACTAAATTTTAGTGCATCTTATTCATGTCTCATTAACCGGCTGTGAATGTGGCCCGGAAGACAGCGCGCTTGAATTCTGATATTTTTATCCTGTTTTACGCACTTTTTAAAAAAGCTTCTGAGACTCTCAAGTAATGGGGAATGATTTTTTTATTTGGGTGTTGCATCATATATCTATGATGTATTTTATTTGAATTTTTAATTTACATCACCATGGCAAACACTTATGCTCAATGTTATTTCCATATGGTCTTTTAAGTAAAAAATCGCGATGCGCTGATAAAAAGAGAATGGAAAGATGAATTGGAAATGTATGTCACAGGAATTGTCCAAAACCATAGGCATAAAATGCTGGCAATAGGAACAATGCCTGACCATGTTCATATTTTGATAGGTTATAATGTAAATCAGCTGATACCAGATATTATTGAAGAAATTAAAACATCATCTAATAAATTCATTAAAGGAAAAAAGTTATCAAAATTTAAGTTTGAATGGCAGAAAGGTTATGGAGCTTTCACACATTCTCATTCCCAAATAGACCTTGTGGCAAAATATATCTTGTCTCAGGAAGAGCATCATGAAAAAAAGCCATTCAGTGAAGAGTATTTTGAAATCCTGGAGAAGAATAACGTGCAATTTAAAGATGAATATGTTTTTGAATTCTTTGATGACGTTCATGGTTGGGATTAAATATCGCGGTGCTCTGCACCTTCTGTAATGTCTTTCAAATGCATTTCTACAAATATTATGCGGCTCTGCCGCTTAATATTAGCCCGGAATGTGCAGCGCATCAACTATCAATAGATGAATAGAAGCATTGAATAGCCAAAGAAGGTGCGGAGCACCATAATATTTGTAGATAAATTATTATTATAGAAGACAAAGGTGCATCGCACCGGAATATAATTATTAAATAATATATTTTTAATTCATTAGTAAACAGTTATTTAGAAATAACAAATAATAACCATTCAGAATTAAAATTCGGGTGTTGCAACGCTGAAAACAGGAGGTCAATGTTTTGTGTCAATAATATTTCCATTTGAGTTTCCACAATCTTCGTGCGAATTTCTAAATTTTAGTGCATCTTATTCATGTCTCATTAACCGGCTGTGAATGTGGCCCGGAAGACAGCGCACTTGAATTCTGATATTTTTATGATCTATATTTTGTTTTCTCAGATAAATGATTTTACTTTGTACTTCAAAGTACTTTTATTTTATCACCATGGAAAATAACCAGAACTATTTTGATGACCTGAAAACAATCAAAAAAATAATGGAGGAGTCTTCCCGGTTCCTTTCCCTCAGCGGATTGTCGGGTCTGTTTGCGGGAATAATTGCCCTTATTGGAGGTTCCGTTGCATATATTGTTTTCCTGAAAAGCAATTTGCTTGAGAATAACGAATTTTTCAGAAGCCTCTCAATGGGTGAGATATCTGCTCTGAAACTTAAGCTTATTTCTGTTTCGATACTGGTACTGGTTCTGGCGATAGGCATTTCACTGTATTTTTCATACAGGAAATCGCTCCGTTATGGCATACCTTTATGGACACCTGTATCTAAGCGATTGCTTTCCAGTCTCCTTGTTCCATTAATTTCCGGCGGAATATTCATCATTATTCTCTATTCTGCAACTCAATGGCAACTAATCATTCCTGCCATGCTTATATTTTATGGGCTTGCCCTGGTAAGTGCCTGTAAATTTACATTCAATGAACTATTTTACCTTGGTTTGTCAGAGATAACTACAGGATTGGCCTCTGCAATATTTCCCGAATATGGAATCTTTTTCTGGTGTTTTGGATTTGGATTTCTTCATATTGGTTATGGTCTGTTCATGTATAGAAAATACGAAGGATGAAAATCTCAATATCAGGTATAAATAAACTATTCGAAAACAGGGTAAGGCTCGGCATTATGTCAGTCCTGATGGTAAATGACTTCTATGATTTCAATAGCCTCAAGGATGCTCTTGAGGTTACAGACGGGAATCTGGCCAGTCATTTAAAAGCCCTTGAAGATAATGATTTAATTAAAGTCAACAAGCAATTTATAGGAAGGAAGCCCAATACGAGTTATTCAGCTACCGACACAGGGAAAGAATCCTTCAGACTTCATTTAAAAGCTCTTGAAGAAATTATAAAAAACCAATAATTTTTTTATTAATTCACTTTGTTATTCAAAGTACTTTTTAACTAATATATATAACTATGAAAATTGAAATCAATGACAACAAAAAATGGCAGCAGTCATTAACATTAAAGATGCTGCTTCTTGGCTTTCTTGGAGTATTTCTGCTAATACCGCTGGAAATGATAAAAATTATCATAAAAGAGAGGCAGAAAAATGCAGAAAATGTCAAGAAAGAAATTGCTTTTCAGTGGGCCGGTCAGCAAAACATAACTGGTCCGGTGCTGAACATTCCCGCATGGGTATATCCTTCATTAAAGGTGGCAGAACCTTACAAAACCATCTTCCATATAATGCCTGAAACGTTAAGAATTACCGGTGATATTAAGTCGGAAACGAGACACAGGAGTATCTATAAGGCAGTGGTTTACACAGCGGACCTGGGGCTTTCCGGAGATTTTATCATACCTGAACTTAACGCCGGTGAGAAAAGTGAAATACTCTGGAACGAGGCATATTATTCTATCGGAATTAGTGATAACCGGGGATTGAAAGGAGTTGTGAATTTAGTGTCGGATTCGACAAGCCTTGAGGCAATACCCGGCCTTAAGGACACCGATCTTTTTAATTCGGGTATCACTTTTCTGTTTAAAGATGCCGGAAAAAACAGGAAGATCCATTATTCGCTCGCCCTTCAGTTATCGGGTTCAGAAAGTTTGACCTTAACCCCCGTGGGCAAAACGACTGAAGTTAATCTCCGATCTGCATGGGCTTCTCCCGGCTTCTCAGGTAATTTTCTGCCGGTTAAAAGGGAGATTGATAATTCAGGCTTCAGGGCTGAATGGCTGGTGACAAATCTAAACCGCAACTTTCCTCAGGTCTGGAACGGAAGTTCTTATAGTCCGGCCAGCGATTCATTCGGTGTAGATTTTATTCTGACTGTAGATCATTATCAGAAATCGCTGAGAAGTGCAAAATATGGAATACTGTTTATCGCCCTTACGTTTCTTGCCTTAATATTTGCAGAGTTGACTATACGTGAAAAAATTCATATTTTCCATTATCTTCTTGTATCTCTTGGTCTGGTCCTTTTCTTTTCTCTCTTAAATGCCTTAAGTGAACACACAGGATTTAATCTTGCATACTTAATCTCGTCTCTTGCCACAATTACACTTATTACATTTTTCCTTCGAATGCTGATAAATAAAAGCCAGACAGTTCTGCTGATATCAGGAATGCTTGTTTTTTTATACTCTTTTATATTCGTATTACTGACACTTAACGACTATGCTTATCTGGCAGGAAATATAGGACTTTTTGTATTGCTGGCAGTGACAATGCGACTTTCGGTCAAGTTGAATTTATTTGACAGGAAACCGGATATTGAGGTGCGGGAATGATAAGTTCCCAATTATTTTCTGAGGAACACATAAGCATCAAATTTTTTACTTATTTTCGCCCCTGAATTTTAACAAGATCATAATGTCATCAGGGAAAAAGTCTGTTATATTGATATTTCTGATCCTCTTTGTTGATCAGGTTTTGAAAATATGGGTAAAAACCCATATGCAAATCGGACAGGAGATACATCTTTTCGATAACTGGGGCATGCTGCATTTCATCGAAAATAATGGTATGGCCTTTGGGATGGAGATGGGGGGAAAGCCCGGTAAACTCATATTAAGTATTTTCAGAATTATTGCCATATTCGGTATTGCCTGGTTCCTGGTTTCCCTTGTCAGAAGAAAGGCAAATACAGGACTTATACTCGCTGTAAGCGCTATTCTTGCAGGAGCGATCGGAAATATTATAGACAGTGCTTTTTATGGAATGATATTCAGCGAAAGTTTTAATCAGCCGGCTATATTATTCCCTCCGGGAGGAGGATACTCATCTTTTCTTCATGGAAGAGTGGTCGATATGTTCTACTTTCCGATCATTGACACCCACTGGCCAGGCTGGTCTCCTATCAAACCGGGGGAGTCATTTATTTTTTTCCGGCCGGTTTTTAATATTGCAGATTCAGCAATTACCTGCGGAGTGATTTCAATAATATTATTCCAGAAAAAAATGTTCAGGGATTTGAACTGATCCTGTTCAGTATCAAAGAAAATTATATCAGTCAAAGGCAGCAACCGCTGACACAGCTTAATATAGTTTTAAGGTTTTCATGCTTCAGATAATACCAGGTATTCTTCCCATCTCTTTTTGAAGCCAGAACTCCCCGGTCCTTGAGAATGCCAAGATGATGGGAAGCTGTTGATTGCTCTATTCCCAGCTGCTTATGAATTTCGGTTACTGTTTTTTTATTCCCGTCCTCAAGACAGCCTACTATTGAGAGTCGCAAAGGATGTGCTATTGCTTTAAGCATATTTGCAGCTTTTTCAATACTTTCCGGATTCAGTTCTTTAAATTCCATTATCTATAATTTTCCTGCCACAAATATATATAAATATGTCGATATGATAAATCCGGAACTCATTAACCCGGAAATTATTCGCAGTAAGGTATCTGCAACCAGTCAAATTCGTCTTTAAAAGAAGAACTTGTACTAAAAGATAATTTCGGACTGCTGATTTTACTATATTTGACCTAAATATTTTTCTATGCCGGTTCTCGCAAGAATTAAAAGACCTGTTGAAAAAGAGATGGCTGAGTTTGAAGCCTACTTTAGCAGAACGATGCGAAGCAACATTCCCTTATTAAATATAATCCTGAACTATATACTTCGTCGCAAGGGCAAACAGATGAGGCCATTGCTTGTATTCCTGACAGCAAAACTCAATGGAACTATTTCAGAATCTGCATTTGTTGCAGCTACTTTTATCGAACTTCTGCATACAGCATCACTGGTTCATGATGATGTAGTTGATGATGCTCATCAAAGACGCGGTGCCTTGTCTATAAATGCCTTGTGGAATTCAAAAATTGCTGTTCTTGTAGGCGATTATATGCTTTCAAAGGGAATGCTTATAAGTGTTGAGAAGAATCGTTTCGACATGCTTGAAATCGTTTCTGAAGCTGTTAAATCGATGAGCGAAGGTGAATTGCTTCAATTGCAGAAATCCCGGAAACTCAATATTAAAGAGGAAGATTATTTTAAGATAATAGTCAGTAAAACAGCAGCCTTACTGTCTGCCTGTACAGCCTGTGGTGCCAGATCCGTATCAGATGAACCAGAAACAATTCAGTTAATGAAGGAGTTCGGAGAAAATATAGGCATCGCCTTTCAGATCAGGGATGATATCCTGGATTATGAAGGTACCGGACTGACAGGAAAGACTGTGGGAAATGATATTAAAGAAAAGAAGATAACCCTTCCTCTTATTCATGCTCTTGAACAATCGCCAAACTCCAAAAAGAGACATATTCTGGGTATTTTAAAGACCAGGAAAAAAACAAAAACTGAAATTGATGAGGTTATCAGCTTTGTTTCGGATTATGGAGGCATTGAATATGCTGAATTAAAGATGAATCAGTACAGGGACAAAGCCCTTGCTATCCTGGATTCTTATCCTGATACCGATGTCAAAGAATCTCTTAAGGAATTCGTTCATTATACAACATCAAGAAAAAAATAAGATTATTCTGCCTCAAGTGTAATCTTTGCAACTTTCTCAAGATCCTTTACATAATGTCTTGATCCAAGCCAGAATAGAAGTGCTCCTACAAGCAGCATAAACGGCAGAATCGACATAGCGACACGGATGTTGGAGAGATCGTAAATTTTACCCAATACAACCGGGGCCATTGATGCTCCAAGAAGGTTCTGAACCACTACCGCAATAGCATAAGAAGTTGCCCTAAGTCCGGGATGAATAACATCCTGTGTAACAGCAGCTGCTCCCGAAATAAAACTCAAAACCAATATCCCGAATAAAAGAAAAACAGCATACTGAATAGTGCCTTTAAATATAGTCAGAGCCAAAAACAGCACAATAGCTGATAAGAAGGTGGACAAGGCAGGGAAAAGCAATCTGGCATTTACCTTACTCTTTCTCCATCTGTCGGTGAGGTAACCTCCCAGTGGTGCACCTATAATGGCAAGCACCATTATTGAACTGGCCATCTTTCCGGCATTTTCCTGAGGAATCCCCCGCACATTTTCAAGGTATGTCGGAAGCCAGGTCAGCATGGATGTCGTGACAAATACAACAGCAGCCATTCCGAAATAAGTAAACATTACCGATGGTTTTGTAATAAATTCCTTAACTATATCTTTTCTCTCCATCTTTACCTTGTTTCTGCTCTTATCAAAAAATGACAGATCTACAGTTTTGTAGTCCTTCACGAACAGAAAAAGAACTGCCACAATAAGGCCGGGCAAAGCAACTATTCCAAAGGCATGCTTCCAGCCGAGCTTTGCTGCAATAATACCCCCGAGCAATACTCCTATTGCCGAGCCCAGTGGTATTGACGCATTCCAGATCCCCATCATTTTTGCTCTTTTATCAACGGGATATAATCCTGATATCAGGGCACTTCCACCTGGCGCATACCCAGCTTCACCCACACCAATAAGCAGTCGGGCCATAAACAACTGAACAAAGTTTCCGGTAAGAGCACATATCGCAGTTGCAACACTCCACATAATTGCCATTATGCCAATTGTCTTGCTTCTGCTCCACCGGTCAACAAGAATTGATACAGGGAAAGTCAGCAGAACGATCGCCCAGTAGACTGCCGATACAAGTAATCCACTCTGGGTATGAGTAATTCCCCAATCTTTTTCTATTGAGGTAAACATGGATGTAACAACCATCCTGTCGATATAATCAAACATATACAACAGGAACAATAACATAAAAACATAATTTGAGTAGCCTTTTGAAAAAAGGTACCCGCTTCGATCATCAGGTTTTTGCATTGTGCCTAGAATTTATTAATCCTCAATACCAAGTAAATAAAAATAAATATCAGTTACTTATTTTTTCGTATTTTTAAGTCTTTATACTTATTATTAAAAACTGAACATTAATCCAGCTTAGATTTGATAAGCTAATTTAAGTTGAAGGGGTTGAAAGAGTTGAAGAGTTGAAGAGGTTGAATGGTTGAATGGGTTGAAGGGTTGAAGGGGTTGAAGGGGTTGAAGGGTTGAAAAATCTCTGTGACTACTATGTGGCTCTCAGTGTAATATCGCTTTTTAGTCTTAGCAAGAAATAAAAAGAACTTTCACTAAGGTGCACAGAGTCCAGATAGTAATAGGGAACACCGAGTTACGAAAAGGAAGAAATAAGGAAAGGTGTGAGGCGTATGGCCTGGTCATTACAGAAAAGTTGAAGGGGTTGAAATTTAAAAATGATGAAATGAAATAAAACTTCAGTCTCAATTATTTACAACAACCAGAAATATTATAATTTTAATTACTACTTTTCATTTGTCAAACAATATTTACTTATTAGCTATGACAACATTAAAACAAATCAATGAGTTCCTTGATTCTCAGCCAATTGCGTTGGTGGGAGTTTCACGTAATCCAAAAAAATTCGGCTATGCTGCTTTCAAAGAGCTTAAAGAAAAGGGGATGAATATTATTCCTGTCAATCCTGAAGCTGATGAAATTATGGGTGAAAAGTCATATCCAAATGTTAAATTACTACCCTCGGAAGTAAATGGAATAATAATACTGACCCATAAAGATAAAACAGCATCGGTTGTAAGGGAAGCTAAAGAAAAAGGGATAAAGCAGATCTGGATCCAGCAAATGTCTGATAGCAGGGAAGCTCTTGATGAACTAAAGAGCTCTGATATTAAATTTATTAAAGGAGAATGCATTCTAATGCATTACAAGCCTCATAGTTTCCACAAATTTCACAGGGGTCTGAAAAAAATCTTTGGCCGTTTTCCCAAATAGTAAAAGTGGTTAAAAAAAATAAGGTATTTACAAGCTCCGGTTAGTTCTGAAATTAAGAAGCATACCAAGATGACATTTAACTATGATACATATGGCCTTGAATTTGTTGTCCGGGATTATGAATGTGATCTTCAGGGAGTAGTAAACAATGCCAATTATCTTCATTATCTGGAACATGCGCGGCATGAGTTTCTTATTTTAAAGGATGTGAATTTTGTCCGGCTTCACGAAGAAGGGACAGACCTGATTGTTACAAAAATTGAAATCGATTATAAATATCCTCTCCGCAGTGGTGATAAATTCATTGTCCGGCTGAACATTCAAAGAGAAGGTAATGCAAGGCTTGTTTTTGTTCAGGATATCTTCAGGCTGCCTGACGAGAAACATGTAGCCCATGCAAGGGTGACCGGAATAGCTACGAGGAAAGGCAGACCTGTTCATCCCGGTAAGCTGATTGAACAATTGGGACTCAAATAAGTGATACCTAAATTATTGAATAAATTTCAAAATCATGGGAAAAAATAAACTGACGCGAAGACAATTTGTTACGACAATGACAGTTGGAGCAGGAACTATTCTGATAGGAAAAGCAGCTCTTGCAATGCCGTCCGGTTCACCTGTTTCAGCAGCGGATCCTTTCCAGATAATAACTCTGGGGAGGACAGGAATAAAATCGACTCTGCTTGGCATGGGGACAGGATTTAGCGGTTATAACCGTTCATCCAATATTACCAGGGCCGGAGTTGCTGAATCTATAATTCATCAGGCATATGAAAAAGGTATAAGGTTTTTTGACTGTGCAGACAGTTATGGTACTCATCCTTATACAGCTGCTGCCCTTAAAGGTATTCCAAGGGACAGCTATATCCTAAGCTCAAAGATCTGGGTAAGCCAGGGAGGTATTCCGGAGTCGGAACGACCGGATGCTGATGTTGTTGTTGAACGTTTCCGGAAAGAATTAAAGACTGACTATCTTGATGTTGTTCAGATACATTGCATGACAGATTCCGACTGGACTGACAAACAGAAAAAGCAGATGGATATTCTTGAAAATCTTAAGGCGAAAAAGATTATCAGGGCACACGGTGTATCGGTGCATTCACTTGAGGCCATGAAAGCCTGCATAGGAAATCCATGGATAGATGTGATACATGTCAGGGTAAATCCTTATGGTGAATCTATGGACAGAAGGGATCCTGCAGAAGTTATTCCGGTAATCGAAAAACTTCACAGTGAAGGCAAAGGAGTGATCGGTATGAAGCTGATAGGTAACGGTAAATTCAGAAACGACTCTGAAAAAATTGACTCATCACTGAAGTATGTGCTGGGACTTGGAACTGTTGATATGATAATAGTTGGATTTGAATTACCCGAACAGATTGATAATTATATCGTACGAATCGGAAATGCCCTGAAAGCAAAATAATTACTTATAACAAATAACCAGGTGACTTATAAACTATTAATTATGAAGATCATTAAACTTTTAGCTGTTATGCCAATCGTAGCTCTTGGATTTGGCTTTTTCCAGCAGGATGGCATTAAAGATATTATTCAACCCGGTGCGGTTCTTGAAAAACTGGCTGACGGATTTCAGTTTACTGAAGGCCCTACTGCCGATTCAAAAGGGAATGTTTTTTTCACTGATCAGCCAAATGACAGGATAATGGAATGGAGTACTGACGGAAAGCTAACAACCTTTATGCAGCCTTGCGGTCGTTCTAATGGGCTTTCTTTTGACAAGGCAGGAAATTTATGGGCTTGTGCAGAAGCAAAAAATGAACTCTGGAGGATCGCACCTGATAAAAGCGTGACAATTATGCCCTCAAAATATGACGGAAAGGTACTAAATGGTCCAAATGATCTATGGATCGCAAGTAACGGCGGAATATTTTTTACTGACCCGTTTTTCAAGAGAGAGTGGTGGGACCATACAGAAAGGCCACAGGATATACAGGCAGTATACTACCTTAATCCTGAGCATACGACCATTATCAGAATTGCTGACGACCTGAAACAACCTAACGGCATTATCGGATCACCGGACGGAAAGATTCTTTTCGTTGCAGATATGGGAGCTAATAAAACCTGGTCATATACCATTAATGAAGATGGCACCCTGAGTAATAAAACACTCTTTTGTGACATGGGCTCAGACGGCATGACTATTGATAACGATGGGAATATTTACCTGACTGGCCGGGGAGTAACAGTATTTGACAAGAATGGCAAAAAATTAGGAAATATTGCCGTTCCGGAAAGCTGGACAGCAAATGTCTGTTTTGGCGGTTCCGACATGAAAAGTCTGTTTATCACTGCCAGCAAGGGTCTTTACTGTATCAGAATGAAAACAAAAGGGGCAATAAGCTAAGGAAATTATCAATTCCCTGATATTCCCTCATTTTATACAATTCAAATAACATTAATCATTTTATAGGTTAAAATCTGTAAATTTTTCTATCATTGTATCAATATTTGACTTACTAATATACTTGAGATTTATTACAAATGTAATGGCTATGGAAGGAACACGAAGAGCAGATGTCAGGCCGGGAATTGCTGTTATGGTTGAATTAACTGAACATAAGCGTACTGGACTACTGACCGGTGGAAAAGTAAAGGAAATTTTAACTTCCTCGCCGAATCATCCGCACGGAATTAAGGTTAAGCTGGAGAATGGTCTGGTCGGAAGAATTAAGCAGATAATCTGATTATTCTTATTTAACAATCAATCAAAAAATTATATAAATTTGAATTATATGAAGACCTAAGGTTTTTATAGCTGTTTTATTGTTTATTACTGTAATCGGAATATAATGAAATATGAGGATTTTATTGTCACCTCGCTTGGAAAATGTGGAGTAGTATCTCCATTGAAACATACTCAACGTGCAGATAGCCCGGTCTATAAATTTGTCGATGACAGCGAAAGGATAATTTATGATGTCTCTCTGGATAATTTCAACAAATGCAGAGAAACCGGAGAGTTGCCTATCTCTTTTGAAAAAGCTGGTCCCAGGGATTCAATTTATTTTGAACCTGCAAAAACCAAGGTTGGAATTGTAACGTGCGGAGGATTATGTCCCGGATTGAATAATGTTATCCGCAGCATAGTCAATGAGCTCTATTACAGATATGGTATCTGCAGGGTGATCGGCATAAAATATGGATATGAAGGATTAATATCAAAGTTCAACCATCCGGTTATTGAGCTTACCGCACCAATGGTCAACAATATTCATCTGACTGGCGGATCAATTCTCGGTTCATCAAGAGGACTGCAGGATGTGGAAAAAATTGTTGATACCCTTGAGATCATGAATATCAATATATTGTTTTGCATCGGAGGTGACGGAACTCTGCGCGGAGCACATGAAATCCACAAAGAGATTGAGAAGCGCAGACTTAAGATCTGCATCGCAGGGATCCCAAAAACTATAGATAATGATATTGACCTGATACAAAAGTCATTTGGTTTTGAAACAGCCTTTTCCATTGCCAATGATATCATCAGAAATGCTCACAATGAGGCAGCAGGTGCTTTTAACGGCATTGCCCTTGTAAAGCTGATGGGGCGTGATTCGGGTTTTATCGCGGCCAGTGCTGCGCTGTCGATTCAGGAGGTTAATTTTGTTCTGATCCCGGAAATTACTTTTGATCTTTACGGGCAGCGCGGATTTCTCCGCACACTTAGAAAAAGGCTCGACGAGAGGCAGCATGCGGTAATAGTTGTAGCTGAAGGCGCAGGGCAGGAATTTTTTGAAAATTGTGAAAATGATAAAGATTCATCAGGAAACATAAAACATAAAGACATTGGTGTCTACCTCAGAGATAAAATCTCAGAAGAATTTAAAAACAAAAAATTTCCACACTCTTTAAAATATATCGATCCAAGCTATATCATAAGGAGTGCCCCGGCGAATGCAAATGACAGCAAATTTTGTAATCTTCTTGCTCAGAATGCTGTTCATGCAGCTCTCTCCGGTAAAACTGATTTTGTAATAGGCTTCTGGAATAACCAGTTTACACTAATGCCAATTCCACAGGTGATTGCAAAACGGAAAAAAATAGATATCGAAGGCGAATTATGGTGGAATGTACTTGAAGCAACAGGCCAACCAATAAGCATGAAGAATCCCTGATATGATAAAGAACGTAATTTTTGACCTTGGAAATGTTCTGATAAGTTTCAGACCATCTGAATTTTTTAGTACAAAAAGATATCCGCAGCATCTGAAAGAGAGGATTTTATCTGACATATTCGACAGTAAAGAATGGCTCATGCTGGATAAAAGTGAAATAAACACACGTGAGGCTATAGAATCAATCGCTACGAAGTCAGAACTTACTAAGGAAGAAATAGCCCATATTTTCAATTTACGCACCGAGATGATGTTTCCACTCGACCTTAACGTCAGACTGCTCCCAGAGCTAAAAAAACAGGGTTTCAGGCTGTATTTTCTGTCGAACTTCCCTATTGATATTTTTGAAGAGATAAAAACAGGATACTTTTTTTTCACATATTTTGATGGAGGGTTAATTTCAGGTGAAGCAAAAGTATCCAAACCTGATAAAAGGATTTTCGAGCTTTTCCTCGAAAACTATTCTTTGAACCCCGGTGAATGTCTTTTCATCGACGATCTTGAAATAAATGTCAAGTCTTCTGAAGAAATTGGAATGAAAGGGCTGACAACTTTTGGTTCTCCTGATATTTCAAAAGAAATCAGGAGTATCTTATCTCTTTCTCCCGGTTTGTCCAAATAAGTTTTCAAAATAATATTGTAGCTGGCTAGGAGAAAAACTTTACCGCCTCTTTGAGCAGGGTCACCATGGAGACACCCAGCAATTAAAATTCATCACCACATGCAGGGATGCATTTAAATATTCGATTCTGGTTGACTTAACAGATCGGTCTTTACTAGCTATATTGTTCAATATGTGTTCCTTACAGTATCTTTATATTAAATTGTTCCACGTGGAAACTGTAACTAATTCCTGAAATATCCTGTTAAAACAGTTGTTTTTGCGTGTCCGATAACTTTTTCAAGCTCTTCGGGTGTAGCACTTTTAATTTTATCAACCGAGCCAAAATATTTAAGCAAAATTTCTTTTGTTGCCGGACCGATACCTTTTATCCGGTCAAGATCAGATTTTATCATCTCTGATGAACGCTTGTCGCGATGAAAATTGATTCCGAAGCGATGAGCCTCATTACGAAGTTGCTGAATAATTTTAAGGCTGATGGAATTCTTATCGAGATAAATGGGAACACTGTCGCCGGGGAAATAGATTTCCTCAAGTTTCTTGGCAATTCCGATCACAGTTATTTTTTGTCTCAGATTGAGTTTCTCGATACTTTTCATTGCTGATGATAATTGTCCTTTACCTCCGTCAATAATTACCAGTTGCGGGATCTTCTGCTCTTCCTCAAGCATTCTCTTATATCGTCTGAATACTATCTCTTCCATCGAAGAAAAGTCATCAGGCCCGATAACTGTTTTAATATTGAAATGACGGTACTCCTTTTTGCTTGGTTTTGCATTACGGAATACCACACATGCAGCAACCGGATTGGTACCCATGATATTTGAATTATCAAAACATTCTATATGTACAGGAAGATCAGGCATATGAAGATCATTCTTAAGTTTCTCAAGGTTTCTTCCGGTACGTGCCTGAGGGGCATGCTCCATTCTCTTTTTCTTCTGCTCGAGTTTATAGTATATGGCATTACGCTGAGCAAGTTCAAGAAGTTTATATTTATCGCCAGCCTGAGGAACAGTATATTTGAGCTTGTTTATTAACATATCCGGCTTAAATGGCACTATTATTTCAGGAGAATCACTTATTAATCTTTGTCTTATCTCAGTAATGGCAAAACCAAGAATTGATTCTTTTTCCTCATCGACCCTGCTTTTCAGTTCGACAGTAAATGCTTGAATAACAGCGCCTTGAACAACCTTTAAATAGTTAACATATGCATTATCAGCCTCTTGTGCTATGGCAAAAACATCCACATTCTTTATTGTATTGCTCACCACTGTTGAACGGCTTCTGAACCCCGAGAGAATTGCGATTTTATCTTTTATTACCTGAGCCTCTTCAAACCGCAGTTCTTTCGAATATTGCCGCATAAGTAATTTCAGATGGTCAATAACTGTTGAAATATTTCCTCTGAGTATATCTTTTATCTGGACAATGCTTTCCTGGTAATCGTTTTCATCCTGAAGGCCGACGCAAGGGCCTTTGCAGTTGCCCAGATGATACTCAAGACATACTTTGAATTTCCCGGCTGAAATATTTGATTCTGTCAGGTTTAGTGTACAGGTTCTCAGTTTATACAATTGTCTTATAAGAGCAATCAGGGTTTTAACCATAAGGGCTGAAGTATATGGTCCAAAATAGAGTGAACCGTCTCTTATTACGTGTCTTGTACTGAACACCCTGGGGAAAGGCTCTTTTTTTATACAGATCCAGGGAAAAGTTTTATCATCCTTAAGGAGTATATTATATCTTGGCTGATGCTTTTTAATGAGGTTATTCTCAAGCAGTAAAGCATCCGATTCATTATCTACGACAATATGCCTGATATCATGAGTCCTTCTAAGCAGTACAGTGGTTTTCCCTGACTGGTTTTTAGAAAAATATGACGTAACCCTCTTTTTAAGATTCTTTGCTTTGCCCACATATATTACTGTACCTTCGGAGTCGAGAAACTGGTATATTCCTGGTTTATCCGGAAGTAAGGACAATATAGATTTGAATTTTGAATCTGATGTCATCACACAAATAAAATATTACTGCTTTATTCCACAAACAATTGTACAGGCTTGAATTTATTGACATCAAACAAACCACGATCACCAATTTTCAGGGAAGGAATGACAAGCAAGGCCATAAAGGATAATGTCATAAAGGGTGCTTTCATATTACATCCCAAAGATTTGACAAATCCATTAAGTTGCTCATAATCATCTGCTACCTCAGGGCAGGAACGGGTGGTCATGATCCCTCCTATATTCAGACGAAGTGATTCGTGCATTTCATCCGAACAGACTGCGAGTCCTCCCTGCATCCTGACAATTTCATTAATGGCATTTGTTATGTCCTTATCATTGGTACCAATGGCAATAATATTATGACTGTCGTGGGCAACAGAACTCGCAAATGCTCCCTTCTTTAAATCAAATCCCCTGATAAATCCTATAGCCGGAGCAAAATCATGGTATCTTTCCTTGACAACAATTTTAAGCATGTCAGTATTTATGTCAGTCTCCACATATTCCTTTGAACCGGAAGATCCGATAATTTCCCCTGTTAAAAGTTCCCCTTCAAATGCCTCTATAATTCTAATGCCGGCATGTTTATTTTTAACCGCTATATCCTTTACTTTAATAGTCGTGCAATTAAAATTGTTTACAGGATTCCCTGGCTCATATGTAAAGTTTACATGCCCATCATCATAAACTTTTACACCTCTAATCCATGTTTCCAGCACATTCATCCCGGTAAGATTATCCACTAAAATAAAATCTGCACTATCTCCTTTTCTTAATAGGCCTGATTCAAGTTTGTAATGAATTACAGGATTAATGGTTGCGCTTCTGATAACATCAAATTTGTCAAATCCCTCGGAAATAAGGGTTGCAATTAATTTATTGATATGTCTTATAAGCAACATTTCCGGATGCAGATCATCGCTGCATAGCATAACCATTCCCGGATTTGATTTATACAACTCCTTCAGAGCATCAAGATTCCTTGCAGCACTTCCTTCTCTTATCAGAATCTTCATGCCCAAAGAGATTTTTTCCTCCGCTTCTTTCAGAGTGCTGCATTCGTGGTCGGTTGATATTCCTGCAGAAATGTACTTTCTCAGCATTTCACCAGTTAAGCCCGGGGCATGGCCGTCAATTGGTTTTCCTGTTTCCTTTGCTGCTTCAAGTTTGAGATACACCTCCGCATCATCATTAATTACTGCAGGGTAATTCATCATCTCGGACAAATAATTTATTTCAGGTCTTCTGAGAAGGGCTCTGACATCATCATGATTAAGTGAACCACCATTACTCTCAAAACCTGTCGCCGGGACACATGATGGAGCCCCAAAATAAAATCTTAGCGGAACTTTTGAGGCATCGTTCAGCATAAATTCTACTCCCGGCACGCCCAGAACATTTGCTATCTCATGCGGATCAGAAACAACTGCGGTTGTTCCATGGCTTACTGCTGTTAAGGTAAAAGCACCAGGGGTGATCATTGAGCTTTCAATATGTATATGGGCATCAATCAGCCCTGGCAGAATGAAAACATCAGGCGCCTCTTCAACTAATTCAATGTCCTCAATCTTGCCATTGATAACAGTAATCATAACCGGATAGATATCCTTTTTATGAATATCTACCAGTTGTCCATACACTTTCATAAATAAATATTTTTGATTTTATAAAATATTGTTCCACGTGGAACATTTCATCGTCCGATATACATCAACAATATATTAACATCCGATGGGGAAACTCCACTTATTCTGCCTGCCTGCCCAATATTCACAGGCTTAATACGATTCAGCTTCTGTCGGCCTTCGGTAGATATTGACACCAATTCACTATAATCGATATCCTCTGGGATTTTCAAACCCTCGAGTCGTTTAATTTTATCTGCAATTATTTTCTCTCTAATGATGTATCCTTCATATTTAATTTTGATCTCAGCCGATTCTGCAATCTCTTTAAATCTCGAAGAATTTACTGCTTTAAGTTCATCGCCTCCCTTAATTACTTTTATTAATGCCCCGATTTCTACCTGGGGCCTTGCAGCAATTGTTATCGCCTTAACTTTTTGAACGATT
Organism: uncultured Bacteroidales bacterium; assembly: GCA_963760915.1. Classification (GTDB taxonomy): domain Bacteria; phylum Bacteroidota; class Bacteroidia; order Bacteroidales; family VadinHA17; genus LD21. The sequence goes on from CAVXEU010000003.1 coordinate 681,098, forward strand.
ATATTAGTATCAATATTTTCAAGAAAGCTATTAATATCTTCCGGACCTACGCTGGTTTCTGTAAGGAATTTTATAATCTCGTTAACCATTGAATCCTTTTCTTCAAGGCGTTTTACCCGTTCGATACCAGCTGTCCCGATTTCATAAGCTTTCCTTGTAAGTCTTTCATCGGCATTATCCTGCCGTAAAAGAATTCTGTACTCTGCACGCGATGTAAACATTCTGTATGGTTCATCAACCCCCTTTGTTACGAGATCGTCAATAAGAACTCCTATATAAGATTCTTCCCTGCCCATAATAAAAGGCTTTTTATTCCGCAACTTCAATACAGAATTAATTCCCGCCATCAAACCCTGGGCTGCCGCTTCTTCATATCCTGTAGTGCCATTTATCTGTCCGGCGAAATAAAGATTTTTAATAGCTTTTGTTTCCAACGTATGCTTCAATTGTGTAGGCTGAAAAAAATCATATTCTATTGCATATCCCGGACGGAATATTTCAGCCTTTTCAAGACCCTTAACCTTTCTCAGGGCTTTTAATTGCACCTCCATAGGCAGACTGCTTGAAAAGCCATTTATATAATATTCAACCGTGTCAAGTCCTTCAGGTTCGATAAAAAGCTGATGAGCATTTCTTTCCTTAAATGTAACAATCTTGTCTTCAATACTCGGACAATAACGTGGACCCCTTCCTTTTATCCGTCCTGTAAAAAGAGGGCTGAATTCCAATCCTTTCCTCAACTCTTCATGAACGTCCTCATTTGTATGAGTAATAAAACAGCTTCTTTGTTCTTTAATTACTCCTTCCTCATTCATATATGAAAATGCCCGTCCTTCATCATCCCCCATTTGTTCCGTCATCGAAGAAAAGTCAATTGATCTGCCATCTATCCTTGCACTTGTTCCGGTCTTCATTCTATCAACTGTAAACCCAAGCTTTTCCAATTGCTCACTTAATCCGGTTGACTCCTGATCTCCGGATCTGCCTCCCTTAATTTTATTGAATCCAATATGCATCAGACCATTTAAAAATGTTCCGTTCGTCAAAATCACAGCCTGTCCGTAGAACCTCGTACCAAAGGATGTTTCCACACCAACAACACTGTCTTCATCAAGTACCAGTGTTTTTGCCTGCTCCTGCCATATGAACAGGTTATCTGTGTTTTCCAGTACTTTTCGCCATTCTGTGGTAAATTTCATTCTGTCACATTGAGCCCTTGGACTCCACATCGCTGGTCCCTTCGATCTATTCAACATCCTGAACTGGATCATACTTCTATCAGTAACAATTCCACTCATTCCTCCCAGTGCATCGATTTCCCTTACTATCTGGCCTTTCGCAATTCCGCCCATAGCCGGATTACATGACATCTGAGCAAGCTTAGTCATATCCATGGTAATAAGCAATGTCTTTGCCCCCATTACAGCAGCTGCATGTGCCGCCTCGCAACCAGCATGCCCTCCCCCGACAACAATAATATCATATCTAAAGTCCATGTTCTTTCTCCTTAAATAATCCAAGCCACAAATCTTCCAAATCTCTCATTTCATTCCTTTCCGCTTCAGTTCTGTCATCATATCCCAAAAGATGAAAAACTCCATGAACAATAACTCTTACAACCTCATCTCTTAAACTAATATTATAGTTTAATGCATTTTCCTGTACCGTATCAATACTTATGTATATTTCCCCATTAATAATATCCTCTGCATTGTAATCAAACGTAATAACATCTGTAAAATAATCATGTTCAAGAAACTGAACATTAATTTTCCTAAGGCTAATATCATTTGTGATTATACAATTAAGGTCACCCGTAATTTTTCCATTTTTCCGGATGACCTCATTAATAAGATTTTTTACATTTTTCCAGTGCTTCAGTCTGAAGTCTGTTTCATCATAAAATATTCTGATGCTCAAATTACAATATTTTTAAATGTCATAGTAACAGCATTTCCTTTCTTGCTGTATTTAATTCCGTCTGCCAGACGTGACATCAGATAAATTCCCCGCCCGTTTAATGCCTCAATATTGTCAGGCAGTGTCGGATCTGGTACCTCTTCAGGTCTGAAACCAATCCCTTCATCAGTAATTTTGATTTTTAGCTCATTACTCTTAAACCTTATATCAATATTGACAAATTTATCGGGATCAGACTTATTTCCATGCTGAATTGCATTGTTTACAGCTTCCAGGGTCGAAACAAGAATTTTGCCATAGTTTTCCTCCGAAATTTTTATTTCACTAGAAGCCTCATCAATTGCAGTCTCCACGACCCGCAGATTAATCATTCTTGATTCTATTTTAATCTTTTTATACATATTATCCCAGCTACGAACTTTTATACTCAAATCTAAAGTATTTGTTACATAAACTTACCTAATTTTTAGATAGCCATAATTCAGGGTCAAGATATTCCGTAGTAAATGTCGTAAATATCATAAATTTCAGGTTAGAATTATAATTATTTTCTGGATCTGTGTAAATATCTCCGATTTCCTGTTTAGTTACGACCTTATCACCTTTTTTTACCTTAACATTTATAATATTTGTGTACACTGAAAGATATTTTCCATGGCGAATCATTATCGTCATATTTGCACCATTTATAGCAAAAACCTGAGCAACTTCACCCTGAAAAACCGAACGTGCCTTCGCTTTTCCACTGCTTACAATTTCAATTCCAATATTATTTTCCGTTACATATTTCAATATTGGATTTTCATGGACACCAAAATGGCTTGTAATAATGCCTTTCTCAACAGGCCAGGGCAGGCGGCCCTTGTTTTCCACAAAATTATCTCCAATAAGCTTTTGTTCTGGTGTATTTTCAGATTTAACTGCTTTTTTTCTTTCTTCAGCTATAAGCCGGGTTATCTCTGATTCTATTTTCTTTGCAATTCTCTTCTTTTCATCCAAATCCTTTTGAAGCTGTTTTTGTTTGTTACTCAATGTCTTAACCATTCTTTGCTTTTTTGACTGCTCATTTTGTAACATATTCTTTTGCTGTTCTTCCTTCGTCTTTAAATCTGAAACTCTTTCCAAATCAAGCTGAAGTTTTTCTTTTGAAGTTTCTATCTGGCTTTTCAATTCCAGAATAATTTCTGCTTCCCTTCTTCTGAATTTAGTAACCTGCTGCAAATATTTAAGCCGCTTATAACCCTGATTAAAATCTCTGGCTGATAGTATATAAACCAGCTCTGGATAACCTTTTTGCGTTTTATAAGAATTAATTACAGCCCTTGAATAATCATTCTTAAGGCTTATTAAATCTCTTTCCATCATATCTATTGCAAGTGAGTTTAAATCTATTCTTTCAGAAAGAAGCTTTATTTCATCGCGCATATCAATAATAACAGATTCTCTCAGGTTCAATTTCTTTCCTATAATCCTGATATCATTCAAGCTTTCATTTTTCTCTTTCGCAGTTGTTTTAAGAAGATTATCAACATAAGAAATTTCCTCCAATGTTTTAGCACGTTTTGCTTCAAGTTCAGCCTTTGTCTGAGCATTCAAACAGTTAATATAACTCATAAATACTATCGCAGACAGTACTAAATATTTCATAAAAGTGGGATTATTTCATAATTCTTTCCCGGAATAAATTCTACATTTCCATTCCAGGGGTATTCTAATTTATCAATTTTCATATCAACTTCCGTCTTCATTCTTAAAGATTTCATATAAATCTTACCGGGAATGATAAGACTATCTCTATTTATAAAGTTCTCATATCTGAATTCGAGTGCGGCATCACTTAAGCTACCCTCCTCCTTCGCGGAAACAGGTTTGCCATTCTGGCAATTTATAGTATAGATAATTCTGATTCCGGCTTTAAAACTATTCATATTCAGATATCCATCAACGCATTTCCCAATGCCTTCAATTATATCATCTGAAACAAAATCCCCGAATATCAAAGGCAAAACAGAAAAATTCATACCATATTTTCTTCCAATGAAATCAGGTTTCCCATAATATAACACCCTGTTGATTCTGTCGTTAATCAGTAGTGTATCCGCTGTAATAAAAATTCTTGCAACCTCTATTCCTGTTTTACTCCTAAGGCTTATCAGAAATTTATCGGGTATTTCAAACTTAATACTTCCTAAAAGTTTCTGATCATTTTCATCGGATCGTATATAAATATCCGCTTTTTGAATAAAAAAGCTATTTTTCGTTAAGTTTCTTTCTTCAAGTTTATTCAGTTTGATTTCATTCTTTGCTTCCCCCCTGAACCCCGGAATGTTACTTCTTTCAATCTTAAACACCGAACAACCGGAACTTAAAATAAGAATTAACAATATAATATTCAGTTTTTGCAATTATTTATCTCTTTAATCAATTCTGTTTTTGTGCTATCTAATTTCAATGCCATTTCCCAGTTTTCAATTGCTTTTTTACAATTATGCATTTTTTTCATAATATATCCGAAATGCTCATACCAAGTTGCATCAGGTATTTCACCCTTTTTAATAATCTCTTCAAAAATCTTTGCCGCCTCCTTTAGTTTGCCACGTTTGTACAGAACCCATCCGTAAGTATCGAGAAAAGTAGCATTGTTTTTTTCAGTATCAATTACCTTTTTTGCCATTTCCTCAGCTTCTTTCAGATTTTCATTTTGTTCAGCAAGGTAATAGGCATAATTATTTATCAAAGTCAGATCATTTTTATCATATTTCAATGCTTCCTCGAAAGTCTGAAATGCTTTTTTATAATCCTTCATCCTGTAATATGTGTCAGCTCTCATAGTCAATACCTGAACTATTGAGTCCTTGTCGTTTCCTGCAAGTATCTCAGCCTTTCTTAATTCATCAAGTGCAACTGTATATTTTCCGGTTTCCATGGCACCATTCGCATATAATATTTTTGCCACAAATGAGGTGTTAAAACGAGAAGCACATTCTTCGCCTCTGCTTGTTAATTTACTGTAATCCTTCATCTGAAGATAAACTAAAAGCAATTTTTCCCAGGCATAATAGTTTTCCGGAAAAGACTTTACAATTTCTTCAAGTCTTAATGCTGCACCCTGATAGTCATTTTCCTTAATGAATAGTTCAGGTCGAAGTAAAGGTATTATATAATCATTTTTAAAATTTGCTTCCAGCACCATAATAGACAGTAAGAGCTTGTCACTATAATCCTTAATAACCTCCGGAGTGTCAATTAAACGAGCTATTAATGAAATTTTTTCTTCCCGAGTTACTTTTTTGTTCAGAACAATAGTATTCAGCAATACAAACAATTCGTCAAAACTCTTATCCCTGATAAGAAAATCGCAGAGAGAAAGCTGGATCTGCGGATCATCCGGATTTCTTCCGATAAGATCATCATACACATGTAATGCTTTTTCATTCTCTCCCATTCCCTGATAAATCTCAGCAAGTAGTCCGTTATAAAGAATTTCATCAGGGTTCTTTTTTAACAACATTTCAGCCTTAAGAAGAGCATCTTCATATTTCCCGGCTGCCATATAATTCTTTATTTCAGCAACGGCAGAAGACTCATTTACTCCATATTTTTTATCAAGAGCTTCAAAAATTGCATTTGCTTTTTCATAATTTTTATTCTCTGAATAAAGACTTCCAAGAGTTAATTGAAGGTTTTCCTTCTCCGGATAATACTTTACAGCTTTCTCATAATAAATTAATGCACTGTCAAGGTCTTTTTCCTGATAATACAAACCTGCAAGCATAGTAAGATACCATATATTCCTATCATCAATTGCAACTGCTTTGCTGATAAAGCGTTTCCCATTTTTGTAATCTCCGTTTGCAATTACAATTTGTGCCATTTCATAATATGATGCATCACTTTCAGGATTTATTTTAACACATTGCTCAAGATATTTCAGAGCATCACCATCATTTCCCTCAAGCTTTTGCTTAAGTGCTTCAACATAAACATAATCGAATGCAGCAGCATCATATGTGTTCTTTTGTTTCACGCTTTGCAACGATGGAGTAATCTTCTTTGTACAGGAAGAACCACCTAATAAAATAAAGCCAGAAAAAATTAAATAAAACCATTTTTTTTTCATATTCTCTCCTTTCCTGTGTGTCTGAATCCTCCCGCTGCCCGTTCCGATTCCAACAGATTATCAACATTTATCCACTCTGCCTATCATGTTTAGCAATTCTCATCTGACAGATTCTCTCTCCGTACTTAATAACGAAATCTTTCATACATAAGTTCACCAGAATTAAACAAATTCTCCCCTGTAATCTGAATCACCAGCACCATGATAAATAATTAAACACACATTTGTTAATTGCTGATCCACATCCATGTCTTATCAGTTCTTCGCACCCATCAGAAATTTCGAGAAACAAACCGTTTTTCGCAATTGTCCTCTCCATTGCTTAAATAATTGCATCCTCAAAGTCAGCCTTTATGTCCATTTCAGCTGATAACAGTGTGTAATAAGCAGATAATTTATGTTTCGATATATTAATTACTTTGATCTTCATGCATTCTACCTTCCAGAATAAACTGTGAGAACTTTATCTTTACACTTTGAATATCCAATAAAAATAACAATAAAAACTGTGTTAATAATCAACTCCTGTACAAGGTTCTTTTATCTAAAGTACAGTCTGAAAATTACCATTCCGATAGCAATAATAAAATACTGTGGAGGTTTAATAACGTCATATTGAATTTTATAGTGCTTTTCCGCAAATATAAACGAAACTATTAACATTTATCTGTAAGATACTATGTTTGCCCGGGCAGACGTCCTGAATCCCAATACCCGGATAAAAATAACATTAATCAACACTCTTATTACTTCTCCAGTAAAAGTTTTAGATGCTTCATACCTTCGAATATCATAATGCTTACAAAATATACTATGATTTATTCAAATTCCGTAAATAACTGTCTGACCTGCAAGTTTACGGACCTCTCTCACATAAAATATTTAAGTGCAAATATATCGTTAAAGCCATAATACGTAAATCCGATGGTAAGATTTTTCGAAATTAACACAATTTGAAAACCAATATTTTCGTGTATCATCCAAAGTTAAATATCTTTGCAGTCACTTTTGCAGAACGTTATTAACCAAAATATGATTTTCATGAACATCTTCTATAAAAAAGTAATATTGCTTCCATTTCTTCTTTTAACTTTCTCGTGCAATCCAAAAATCAGCAATGAGAACACCATTATTTCCGTTAAAACAACTCTCGGGGACCTCAAAATAAAACTTTATGACGGTACTCCCCTGCATCGTGATAATTTCATCAAGCTTATAAAATCAGGATTTTACGACGGAATATCTTTTCACAGGGTAATTAAAGATTTTATGATCCAGGCAGGCGATCCTTCGACTAAAACCGGCTCATCAGAAAGTTTGCCCGATTCCCTCTCAACCTATACTATACCTTCTGAAATCAACAGAATCTATTTTCATAAAAAGGGAGCACTGGCAGCTGCCAGACAGGGAACTGACGTAAATCCTGAAATGAGGTCATCCGGCACACAATTTTACATTGTACAAGGGGTCAAATATACAGATGAGGAACTAAACCAGGCTGAGCAACGGATCAATAGCAATATCAAGCAAACTCTTTTTGACAGGTTAATGAGGGAAACTGCTGACAGTATAAGATTATCAGGAAGTACAACATCAGATGATTCTGAAATTCAGGAAATTGCCTCACTCAAAATGTTTCAGTATCTTGCTTCAAATAAAGAATATACATTATCCGAAGAACAGCGTAATGTCTATAAAACCATCGGAGGAACACCCCTTCTTGACGGAACCTATACTGTTTTTGGTGAAGTAATTGAAGGTTTGGATGTTATTGATAAAATTGCAGCTGTTCCTACTGACAGTAATGATAAACCTCTGAGCGACATTAAAATTATCAGAATAAAAATTGAAAAGGATTAATACAGACAGATATAAAAGTGTATTTCTATGCTTCAGAAAATAAAAGATCTTTTAAATGAGGTCTCATCGGCGACAATTAAAACAGCTGAAGAGCTCGAATCATTTCGTCTTAAATACCTAAGCAAAAAAGGCTTGCTTTCTGATCTCTTTGAAGATTTCAGGAATGTTCCTGTTTCAGATAAGAAAGAGGTTGGGCAGATGCTGAATATATTAAAAAAGAATGCACTCGAAAAATATAATTCCTTCCAGTCAGGAATAGTAATAACCGAGGAACATCCAGATGGTAAAGATCTTACAAGACCTTCATTTCCATATTCTTCCGGATCGCGTCATCCGATTTCGATTGTGAGAAAAGAGATAATTGAAATTTTCAGCCGTATCGGTTTTACCGTTTCAGAAGGCCCTGAAATTGAGGATGATGATCATGTATTTACAAAACTGAACTTTGCACCCGAGCATCCTGCCAGAGATATGCAGGATACATTTTATATCTCTAGAATATCATCTGAAGATTCCAGTCCGGGTGATATATTACTACGTACCCACACTTCATCTGTGCAGGTAAGAGTTATGCAATCTCAAAAGCCTCCGATACGAACTATTTCACCCGGAAGAGTTTTTCGTAACGAGGCTATTTCAGCCAGGGCTCATTGTATTTTCCATCAGGTTGAGGGTTTGTACATAGATGAAAATGTATCATTTGCAGATCTGAAACAGACATTGCTGTTTTTTGCACGTGAAATTTTCGGAAAAGAGACTGAAATCAGATTAAGGCCCTCATATTTCCCTTTCACCGAACCTTCTGCTGAAATGGATGTAACCTGTAAAATATGCGGGGGAAAGGGTTGTAATGTATGCAAATACACCGGCTGGCTTGAAGTTTTAGGTTGTGGTATGGTTCATCCCAATGTTCTGGAAGCTTGCAGCATTGACAGCCGGAAATTTACCGGATTTGCTTTCGGTATGGGAATTGAGAGACTTGCTATGTTAAAATATCAGGTAAATGATCTTCGTCTCTATTTTGAAAACGACAAAAGGTTCCTTGAACAATTTAAGACAGCATTTTAGATAAATTAAATATTTAATTGAGAGTTAAATTTGATCTTTGCACTGTAAATTATTACTTGAATGAAACAACAGGATATAAATGTACCATTATGTAATAAATGCGCTCTGGAGTCGGGTTCTATATTCACACATCTGACATCCGATGAAATAGAACAAATAAATTATGAAAAAGATTTTCGTCAGTACCGTCGGGGTGATATTCTATACCAGGAAGGCAACAGGATAAGTGGCTTTTATTGCATCAACAGTGGGATTATAAAAGTTTTTAAGACAGGTTTTGATGGAAAAGAACAGATAATCCGCTTTGCAAAAAGAGGAGATATAATAGCGTACCGAAGTGTATTAAGTAATGAATTAGCCTGCACTTCAGCAAAAGTCATAGAAGATTGCCAGGTTTGTTTTATTCCTTCGGAAATACTTATTTCATTTATCAAGTCAAATGCCGATTATGCTCTTGAATTACTAAAGCTTGCCTGTCATGAATTAGGTGAAGCAAACTCATTTATAACTGATATTGCCCAGAAGACAGTCAGGGAGAGGCTTGCAGAAATACTTCTTTTACTGGTTAATGATTTTGGCATAGATAAGGATCAGTTTCTTAATATTTCTCTTACCCGTGAAGAACTTGCCAATATTGTAGGAACTGCCACTGAGTCAGTTATCAGATTATTGTCCGAATTCAAGACTGACAAGCTGGTTGAGCTCAGCGGCCGAAAGATTAAGATCCTGAACACAAAAGGACTGGAAAAGATCAGTAATGTTTTTAATTAATTACCAATATCGGTGGACACAATTTTAATGAATCAGAACAAGCTTCCGGTCAGATTTTTTCCAATTTGTTTTCCGAGATGTTTATATGCGTGCTCAGTAGCTTCACGCCCCCTTGGTGTTCTTTTCAGATATCCCTCTTTTATCAGGAAGGGCTCATAAACTTCTTCTATTGTTCCGCTTTCCTCTCCAACAGCGGTTGAAATTGTAGTCAGACCGACCGGTCCCCCGTTAAACTTATCAATTATTGCAGAAAGAATTCTGTTGTCCATTTCATCGAGGCCATGCTGATCTATATTTAGAGCATTAAGTCCGTATTTTGTAATTTCAAGATCAATTTCTCCGGATCCTTTTACCTGTGCAAAATCCCTTATTCTTCTCAGCAGAGCATTTGCAATTCTGGGAGTACCACGGCTTCTCCTTGCAATTTCTACAGCAGCATCCTTCCTAATATTAATATTCAGAATCGCGGCTGATCGTTGAACAATGCCTGTAAGTATTTCATGATCATAATATTCCAGGTGGAACTTAATGCCAAATCTTGCTCTCAGCGGACTCGTCAGCAATCCCGACCGTGTTGTTGCACCAATCAGGGTAAAATTATTAAGAGTCAGCTGAACTGATCTTGCGCTGGGTCCCTTATCGATCATTATATCGATCTGAAAATCTTCCATTGCAGAATAGAGGTATTCTTCCACAACAGGACTAAGTCTGTGAATTTCATCTATAAAAAGCACATCACCTTCCTGCAGATTTGTAAGCAACCCTGCAAGGTCGCCGGGTTTATCGAGGACAGGGCCTGAGGTAACCCTCATATTCACCTGTAGTTCATTTGCAATTATTGTGGCAAGAGTTGTTTTACCCAATCCAGGAGGGCCATGCAATAAAACATGATCAAGCGATTCACCCCTTTGCTTTGCAGCAGTAACGAAAACGACAAGGTTTTCCATTACCTGTTTTTGTCCTTTGAAATCAATGAAGCTTAAAGGCCTCAGTTGCTTTTCAAATTCCTTGTCTTTTACTGTAATACTATCCTTTCTGATATTGAGATTATCTTCCATAAAGCAAATTAACTATTTTATAAGCTTTGTATCGCCTTCAGGAAGTTTAATTCTGACACCGTTTATACTAGTCTCAACGTCATTTTTATAGGCAATTACAATTAAAGGATTACCCTCTTCATCATACTTCTTCCATGTTTTTTCTCTGATTCCCATCTGGTAATATTGTTCTTCCTTAATTCTCCCGTCTTCGTAATAGTAACTTTGAAGCCCGTCAGGATTACCCTGAATGTAGTTTCCCTTGAATTTCAGTTTACCACTGGTATAGTTGGCCTTCCAGACTCCATCTCTAAGACCTACAAGATATTTACCTTCTTCAGTAAAATCATTTGTCTTATATATCCAGTCACCATTTTTCTCACCATCTGTATATTGTCCCTGTGCAATAATTTCCCCGGTTTCAGAATACTCTGTATATGCTCCGTCACGCTGTCCCTGGAAGTATTCTTCTTCTCTGAGAAGCTGACCGCTGTCATAATACCATTTCCATAATCCGTCAGGCCGTCCGTTATTATAAGAACCTGTCTGTTCTACTTTTCCGGATAAAGTATAGAATTTCCATATACCTGACCGTCTGTTATCTGTATATTGTCCTTCAGCCTGTACCTTTCCGTCAGGAAAAAGTTCTTTCCATTTTCCATTCCGGTTGCCGGCTTCATCAATTATACCTTCGTACAGTAAAAGACCATTATCGTTATATGTGAATGAATTGGTAACCTTTCCGTCGCTTCCGAATTCCCTGTGAATTCCAACCGGAACATTATTCCTGTATGGTCCGCTGTAAATCAGTTTTCCATCCTGATCATACTTATTAACCATTTCAATATCAGGCTCATCTTCAACCTTTGACTTAACAATTGCTCCGTTTTCGTACAACATCGTAAGAACAAGTTTTCCGCGGTTATCGTACTCTTTATAATAACCATTAAGGAGGTCGTCAACATAGGTTTTTTCAGTTTTTATCCTTCCATTAGGGTAAAAGTCTTTCCATTCTCCCTGTTTTAATCCTTTATTGTCGGTTCTGTTAATTTTTTGACGACTTACAAGGAAGTCCTTATTATACTCAAGAAGAGTTATAACGTTTCCTTCTCTGTCAAATTCCTTTGAAAGACCTTCCTTTTTTCCACTGTTATATGCTATGGTTTGCTGAATCTTACCATCGGGAAAATAAATATATGCAGTACCTTCCTTCCGGTCGCCGGCGAAAAGCTCTTTTGACCAGATATAAAGTCCGCTTGTGGGATCCTTTTTATATTTATAATACCACCCGTTCTTTTTACCATACAGATAGTTTATCTTTTCAGTTGTATCTCCTACCTGATCGAAGAAGATCCAGATGCTGTCGAGAAGAAAATTTGTCCTCTTTCCCTCTGATTTTTTAATTCCTGTGACATAATAGCTTTTCCAGAAACCTTCCGGTTTTCCGCTCTTCATCGTACCTTCACTTGAAATGGTACCGTTTGGGTATTTAAAAATTTGATAACCGTCCTTTAAGGCACCGTTATCCTGACCAAAACCAATATAACAGATAAAAATAAAAGCTACTAAAAAATAAATTTTTTTCATGATTTAAAGACCAAGATTTTCAGATATTTCAATCATTCTTTTAATAGGCTTTTGTGCTCTATAAATTAATTCACCATCAATGATAATTTCAGGTTGTTCGTTCAACAGACAGGAATAGATCTTATCTAAAGTAATAAGCTTCATAAAACTGCATTCGCTGCAGCCGCATGTAGAATCTTTCGGTGGTGCTGGAATAAATAATTTTTCAGGATTGTTCTTTTTCATCTGATGAATTATACCTGCTTCAGTTGCCACAATATAAGACTTTCCGCTATCTTTCCCTGTAAAGTTCAATAAAGCGGATGTTGATCCCATAAAATCTGCAATCATTCTTACAGGTAATTCACATTCGGGATGAACAATAATTTTTGAATCAGGATTTAATTTTTTCAGGCTTAGAATAGCTTCAAGTGAAAACTCTTCATGCACATGACAGGTTCCGTTCCAAATAACTATATCACGTCCCGTTTTATTAAGAACGTAGTTTCCCAGATTTCTATCCGGAGCAAAGATTATTTTTTCATTTTCAGGGAGGGAAGCCACTATTTCAACTGCGTTGGAGGAAGTGCAGCTTATATCAGATAATGCCTTTATTTCGGCAGTAGTATTGACATATGAAACAACCGTTCTTCCGGGATTTTCTTTTAAGAATTTTTCAAAATCTTCTGCCTTGCATGAATCTGCAAGAGAGCAACCGGCATTCATATCAGGAAGAAGAACTTTTTTTTCCGGTGAAAGTATTTTAGCCGTCTCTGCCATAAATTTCACACCAGCAAAAACTATTATATCTGCAGAATTAGAGGCTGCTTTCTGTGAAAGTGCAAGGCTGTCACCAGTAAAATCAGCAATATCCTGAATATCCCCTGTCTGGTAATAATGTGCCAGAATTATTGCATTCTTTTCAGCGCACAGCCTTTTAATTTCCGATATATAATATTCTGATGGCTGTTTTTTCATCTGATTTTGAATTTACCATACTAATGGTCTGCAAACTTAATCATTATTGTCATATTGAATTTCCCTTTATTCTAAATTTATGTCAGTTATTAACATCACTATATTCTTATATATTAATTTTAAATTTATTTATGATGGTTATGATGTGCTGTTAATTGTGTTGATAGAAAAATACGATTTTTATTGTTTTTCCCGAAACTACAACTGTACTAACATCTTTTCAACAGATCAAAAAATGTACCGTTTTTGAATATCAACTGATTAGTTAATTAATTAACAATTGTTAAGATAAGATTGTTATTATTGTAAACTGAAAAATAATATTGCTTTAAGGGTTTATACAAGGTTCATATTTTTGCATTATATTCTTAAAACTTTACATGGGGTAATTTAAAACGCTGCAGAAAGGTCAAAATTGTTAAAAACAATCAGGTTATTAGTTTTAATCATAATTTGTTTACATGTTATTAACATCATTATCACAACAAGTAATTGATATATTTTGGCATCCAAACAATAGCCCGGATGTTTTGTTATATGGATAGAAAATGTGGTTTCTGATTAAGATTTACAGTTCCTGTTTATTTTGATTAATCTATTAACTAAATTTGAATTTAGTTTTAAAAATAATCTATAGAGCAAAAAATTGGAAAATAAAAAGATAGCAATTGTATCTGATCATGCCGGGTATATTCTTAAAGAAAAATTATTAGCTTATCTCATTAAGCTACAGTATGATGTGAAAGATTTTGGTTGTTCTTCCACAGAAGCAGTTGATTATCCCGATTTCGGGCATCCGTTAGCTAACGCTGTTTCAGCGGGGGAGTACAGATTAGGGATATCCATTTGCGGAACCGGTAATGGAATAAACATGGTTGTAAACAAACATCCGGGAATAAGAAGTGCAATATGCTGGAATGAAGAGATAAGCCACCTGGCCAGGGCGCATAATGATGCGAATATATGTGCATTACCTGGCAGGTACATCAATGATTCTGAAGCATATCTTATTGTTAAAACTTTTCTGGAGTCATCATTTGAAGGGGGGCGCCACCAGAGAAGAATAGACAAGATCTCTTTAAAAATTTATTAAAATGCTTTCAAATTCATGCAGATATGGGATCAGGGCAGTTATATATTTAGCCAGTCAGCCTGAAGCTGCAGGAAAGACAGGCATAAAAAAAATCAGCAGTGATCTGGACCTGCCGGCACCATTTCTGTCAAAAATTCTTCAACAACTTGCAAAACAGAAGGTATTAAGTTCGACTAAAGGTCCGCACGGAGGGTTTTCACTTTTAAGAGATCCCCGGAAATTATCCCTTTATGATATTGTAAATATAATTGACGGAGATGAAATATTTACAAATTGCGTAATGCATAATGGTTCATGTAAAAGTATTGAAAAGGATAAAAAACCTTGTCCGCTTCATGATGATTATATGAAGATCAGGGATGACAGGATTAATCTTTTCAGAAACAAGACAATTGATGAGCTGGCAGACAGGGTAAAAACAGACGAGTTATTTACTATCTGATTTTCTCTTTTATCATAGGTTCAATCCATAACCACAGCAAGACGGAACAAACAATCCCGGCAGTATTAGACATAGCATCATAGACACTTCCCGTTCGTGTAACAGTAATTAACGCCTGCAGGACTTCCATTAAGATGCCGTACACAAAAGGGATCAGGGATATTAGAAATAGATTTTTTGTATTCTTTAGTCTTTTTCTGTTTTCAAGAATGAGTATTGACATCAGACCAAAATACATTCCAAAATGAACTATTTTATCAATGAAATGAATTTTAAATAACGGGACTTTATCAAAGGTATGTGAACTGGTAAGGCTCAGGTACATAATAACCAGAGCGACCGTGATAGAGAGTATATTTTTTTTTACCATTTCGATTGTTTGGCACAAATTTAATTAAATAACGGTATTTTATTTATAAATTACATGGTTACATTCTTATAGTATGGCCGGCATCTATATACATATTCCGTTTTGTAAAAAACTCTGTTTTTACTGTGATTTCTATCATGTAATTACACCTGGAGATAATTCTGTTTTTATTGATGCCATGCTGGCGGAGATTGCATTAAAAAAGAACTATCTGGGTACCGGGACGGTCTCAACCATATATATTGGAGGTGGCACCCCTTCCGTACTCTCAATAAGCGAACTCGGTACAATTCTGAATAAAATAGACAAGGTATTCAGGGTAGAGGACAACTGTGAAATTACGGTTGAGTTGAACCCCGATGATGTTACTCCGGATTACATGTCAGGTTTGAAATACCTTGGGATAAACAGGATAAGTTTAGGAGTTCAGTCGTGGATCGATGCTCATCTAAAAATGATGAACAGGCGGCACAATTCAGCCCAGGCGGCAAAAGCTCTTAAAGATACATTCCGAGCTGGATTTGAGAATGTGACAATAGATCTTATATATGGAATTCAGGGAATGAGTACTCAGGAATGGTCTTCTAATCTTAATTTCAGCTTTTCTTATGATATAAGGCATCTTTCAGCTTATCATCTTACAATTGAGGCGGGTACAGTGTTTGGAAAGATGCTAGAAAAGGGACTAATGAAAGAAATTGAAGAGGAGGAGAGTACCTCTCAGTTCAACATACTGATTGAGAAGGCAGAATTGTCAGGTTTTATTCATTATGAGATATCTAATTTTGGCAAGGAGGGATATTTTTCAATTCATAATTCAAATTACTGGAAACAGGTAAATTATCTGGGACTCGGCCCCTCGGCACACTCTTTTAACGGATATTCCAGGCAATGGAATATAAGTGACGTGAAAAGATATATTAAATATGTTAACAAAGAACTCCCATTTTTTGAAAGAGAAGAACTTGATACAAAAACACGTTTTAACGAATATATTATGACCTCGCTCAGAACAATGTGGGGAATAGATCTTGATTATATTGAGAAGATGTATGAAAAGGAGGGCTACGATTATGTTCTTAACTTATCAGGCAAATTCAGAGATTATGGTTTGATGAAGCTGGATAAAAAAACCCTGGTTCTTACGAACCAGGGGATGATGATATCTGATAATATAATATCAGAATTTATGATGCCGGCAGATGAATAGCTATCTCTTTGACAGAATGAAATTTGTGCGGCCTATTATATTACCTTCAAGATATAGCTCAACACTATAATTACCAATAACAAAATCTCCGTTATTATCGAGGAAAATACACATTTCAATATCCTGGTTCATATATTCAACCTCGCGGCTTGCTGAATAAATCATTTTATTTCCTTTATACTCGAAAAGATTATCAGGACTACTTGTAATTACCAATGAGTCTGGCCTGATTACTCTCATATATACCTCTTTGGTCCCCGCTTTTGCAAGAGGATTCTCTCTAAGGGTGAAACATATCCTAAGTTTATCAAGAAGGTTTATCCTGCTGGTCTCTTTTCTCTTTTTATTTAAAGAAACCGCAGTGATATCTTTGGCCTGAATTATTGAAGCGAGCTCGACCTTTGAATTCAGTTCCTCCTTTACCTTTGAAAGTTCGGTATTGGAATTTCTCACCTGTGATATCTGCTGACGTATTTCAGTATTCTCGGCCGCAAGGAGTTTATTTCTGGAATTCAGCGAGTCGATCTGAACAATATAGCTTTTCATAATGCTTCTCATTGTTGTGATCTCGCTCTTGTACTTTCTTATGAGCTGTACATCTGATGCATTAATAGATAACAGCCGGACAATCCTGGTCCTTTCCTTTTCCAGTCCGGCATTCAGAGTATCATTTGTAGATTTTAAGGTATCATAAGCAATTACCATATGTCTTAATTCATTAGCCAGAGAATCTTTTTCCTGGGTCAGAACGGTTTCCATTTCGAACATTTTATGCTTTTGGTCGAAATACATAAAGACCAGAAAGATCAATATGAGTGCCATAATTATTGATGTGGCAATCATTCCAATAGGAGTAGTCTTTTTTGGTTGCACCTCGGGCGGAGTTATATTATTTATTTCAGTCATTTGTTTAGCTGTATTTAATGGATTTCTTGACAAAAATAATAATATCTGAAAGATTATTACAATAATCTATTCAATGATTATATTTACAAATATACATATTACTGGTAAATTATTTATTTTCAGCAATATGATGACTTAGTGATCAATTCTCATATACATGTTTGATCAGTAATAATAATCTCGGCAAATGCTCATTTTCGTTTTAGTTACAGAACATAATACATGATTTTATTGTTCCTGTCAAAGGACTTATTGAATCAATAGCCAGGCTTCTCATTTTTTGAGATACAGTTTAATATAAGAGTCAGAATATGAAATATATTGGTGCACATGTAAGCGCTTCGGGTGGAGTAGAAAATGCTCCGGTTAATGCAAACCTGATTGGAGCAAGGGCTTTTGCTCTATTTACAAAGAATCAGAGGCAATGGTTCTCAAATCCACTTACCAGCTCAAGTATAAAAGCTTTCAGAGAAAACTGTGAAAAGTATGATTACAAACCATTTCAGATTCTTCCTCATGACAGTTACCTGATAAACCTTGGTCATCCTGAAGATGAAGCCCTTGAAAAATCAAGAGCTTCATTTCTTGATGAGATGCAAAGGTGTGAGCTTCTGGGACTTGACAGGCTAAATTTTCATCCTGGAAGCCATCTGAACGGTATTGGAATAGAAGAATGCCTTAAAAGAATGGCTGAATCAATTAATATTGTCCTCGACAAGACAAAGGGAGTTACTGCTGTGATTGAAAATACTGCAGGTCAGGGAACAAATCTGGGTTACGCCTTTGAACAGCTCAGGATAATAATTGATAATGTTGAAGATAAATCAAGAGTAGGGATTTGCATTGACACATGTCATGCTTTTACTTCAGGATATGATATCAAATCGCCGCAGGGTTTCAAAAAAACATTTGAAAAATTCGATGAAATTATTGGTTTCGAGTATCTTAGAGGAATGCATCTCAATGATTCCAAAAAGGAGATAGGAACGAGGGTAGACAGGCATGAGAATATCGGAACCGGTTTCCTCGGAGAAGAGACATTCGAAATGATAATGCATGATGAAAGGTTCGACAATCTTCCGCTGATACTGGAAACACCTGAGGAATCGCTATGGGAAGCTGAGATTAAAAGGTTGTATTCTTTAATTGATTAATAACCAGGCACCTCATGACCCTTTAACTTATCCTGCTACAACCAGTAAGCAGTACGGTCCACTATGCCAGCCAGCTGTCTGTATTAACTTCTTTTAGTTTTTCCTTTGTAGCTTTATAACCAATTGTAAAAAGTTCACCAGCTTTTTCCGGGTCAAGAATTTTGTAGTTCCTTAATTCAAGGGGAGCAACAAACAAGTTGAATTTCTTTGATTTCTCGACAATTTCCTTTGTCATGCTCAGCATAAAAGTTCTTTCCGCAATACTTATCAATCCGCTAATTTTTTCAATGAATCCTACCGGATTTACAAATGAACCAATAAGTATTCTGCATTTATTCTGAATAGGTCGTATTGGCAGATTATCAAGAACACCACCATCAACGTAGGATATTTTATTAATTATTACAGGCTGGAAAAGAACCGGGATGCTTGCAGATGCTATCACAGGATCAACAAGTGCTCCTTTTGAAAAATATACAGCTTTCCCGTTATTAAGGTCGGTTGCAGATACATATAAAGGTATTTTCAGCTCTTCAAATGTTTTTGCCTTTAAACTGGTTTTCAATATTTTTATTATGCCGTTAATCTGAAGCAATCCCTCCCTTGGCATAGCAGGACGCATAAAGTCAAGCCTGCTGCCTGTATTCATTAATTCCAGGATCTCTTTTGGTTTATGTCCGTCGGCATACAATACCCCGATCAGAGCGCCTGCACTTGTCCCTGAAATGACATCAGGAAAGATCCCTGCTTCATTTAGTGCCTGTATCAATCCCAGATGGGCAAATCCCCTGGCACCGCCTCCGCTTAATACAAGTCCGATCCTGTATTTCTCCCTGGGTATCATTCTAATTCTAAAATATTTTATCCAAATATAAAATTAACAAGCAGTTTAACATTTAGAAATGTCACAATTGCTGCAATAACAGACAGCAGACCAACCAGAAAACGGCTGTTGGCATATTTCCCCATCACTTTTCTTGAAGATGTCAGGTAAATCTGTATTGCAACTGTAAAAGGAAGCTGTATACCAAGAAATACCTGAGACAAGATAAGGCCTTTAAACGGGTTACCAATAAAAAAGATAATTATTAATGCTCCTGCAAGAGAGACAATTATTCCGGAGCGTGAATGGTTATCCCTGGAATCATAGGGCTCATTATACATTCCTGATACTATCGAACCACCTGCCATACCCGAAGTAATTGAAGAAGCTACACCGGCAAAAAGCAGAGCAACAGCAAAAACTACCGAAGCATTTGTTCCAAGCAGAGGTTCAAGAAGTTTTTCGGCTTGCTGCAATTCATCAACTTTCTGAGCCTTTGAGAAAAAAGTGGCAGCAGCAAGCAGAATCATGGCACTGTTTATTGCCCATCCTATTATCATGGAAAACAGTGTGTCGGCAAATTCGAATCTGAGCTGCTTTTTTATTATCTTCTCATCCTGCAGATTCCACTGACGACTTTGTATGATTTCCGAATGGAGAAAAAGATTATGCGGCATCACAACTGCTCCGAGTACACTCATTATCAATAATATAGATCCGTCCGGAATTGAAGGTTTGACCCAGGATATTCCAGCCTGTATCCAATCAACCTTTACAAGAAATAATTCGTACAGGAATGATAATCCGATTAGTGAAACAAAACCGATGATCCATTTCTCGATCTTTTGATAAGAATTTGAAAACAGCATTATCATAACAAAAATTGTAACCAGAACAGAGCCGATTTTTATGGGTACATCAAACAGCATGTTCAGTGCGATTGCACCGCCAAGGATCTCTGCAAGTGAAGTGGATACAGATGCAAGGACAGCAAATGACAAAACAGATTTCGATACCCATGGTTTCAGATAAACAGTTGCAGCTTCTGACAGGCATAACCCTGTGGCGATTCCAAGATGAGCAACGTTGTGTTGCAGAACGATAAGCATTATTGTTGAAAGCGATACTACCCACAAAAGTGTATATCCATATTCAGATCCGGTTGCTATATTTGCAGCCCAGTTCCCGGGATCTATAAATCCGACAGTAACAAGCAAACCCGGACCAATATATTTGAAAATATCAAGAGCACCGAAAGAGGGAGTATGATCTTTTCTTTTCAGATCTTTCAAAAATCCCCAAAAGTTAAATAAATTCTTAATATTCAACATATTGGATTTCTTTAAGTCTCATCTGGAAAATACTTCATTTACCCGTTTAAGGGATGGGACATGTAATTAATTTTCAAGAACTGGTTTTTGTCTGATCAGGTCTTAAATAGTTATTCAAATATAAACAATCGCAGTGAAAATTTTAATGCAGGCTTTTTTGACAATGTTCTTCCATAATTATTTTAAATTTGATCTGTAAAATAATACTGGTAAGAATTAAAAAAAACAATTATGCAATTTTTGTTAATAGCATATGATGGTACAGACCCTGAAGCGCCGGCCCGCAGGGCAAAAGTACGCGGAGATCATCTTGCTAAAATCGGTGGTCTGAAAAAAGAGGGAGAATTTTTATTCGGGGGTGCAATTCTGGATGACTCAGGAAAAATGATCGGATCAATGATTGTTTATGATTTTCCCGACAGGGAATCACTAGATAGAAAGCTGAAATCTGAACCTTATATCACTGGTGGGGTGTGGGAAAAAATTGAAATTCAACCCTTACGTCTCGCATTGATCGAATGACACTGTAAATGAATTTTAAAAAATTTACACCATCGGCCGACAAGAAAATTCTTGTTCTTCTGGCCGGACTTATGTGGTGTGGAGTAGGTATAATGCTGGTATGTTTTGCTGTTTCATGGTTATCGCCATATGATGGTAAAGAACAAGCCTTGTATTATGCTGCTGGATTCCTCACAGCAATGCCGGTCCACCATTTTGGATTTCTTAGAATTGCTGATAAAAACCTTAAAAGGTTATTGCCGCTGACTGAAAAAAGGTGTCTTTTCTCCTTTATGACATGGAGAAGCTATATAATTGTTCTTATTATGGTTTCAATGGGAATTGCACTAAGACATTCAGCCATACCAAAACGGTATCTTTCAATTCTTTATAACGGTATCGGATTAGCATTATTCTTATCAGGTATAAGGTATTTAAGAAACTTCCTGAAGTTAAATAACCCGGGAAAGGTTTAAATAATGTCTTACAGGGAACTTTCATACCGGGTATTCAAACTGAAAAACGAGGGATCTTCCACATGCGCAATAATAAATTTATTATGTAGCATCATATACTGTAGTGCAAAATCTCCGGAACATTTTGCCAGACATAAAGGCAATCAGGATAATATAACTCTGGAATTATTAATTATAGTGATGAAGAAATGCATTCCGGGATAATGATTCGTCACAGCATTATCAATTATGTCAAAGAACAATTCCTGAAAACAGATGTTAATAAAGTTAACTAATTAATATCATTATGGCATTTACATTACAACCAGGTAAAAAGGCGATAGACTTTAAACTACCATCAACTGAGGGTAAGGAATATAGTCTGTCTGATTTTGATAAATACAAATATCTAGTTCTCTTTTTCACATGCAATCATTGTCCCTATGTGATTGGTTCGGATGAACTTACCAGGGAAACCGCTAACAAATTCATTAATAAGGGAGTCGGATTTGTCGGGATAAATTCAAACAGCGAGAACACTTATCCGGAAGACAGTTTTCAAAATATGGTGGAAAGAATGAAGAAAAATAAGTTTCCCTGGGTATATCTGTATGATAAGCCCCAGGAACTTGCAAAGGCTTACGGGGCATTGAGGACGCCGCATTTTTATGTTTTTAATGAAAACAGAATTCTCGTTTATACCGGCAGGGGTGTTGATAATCCCCGTGACAGATCAAAAATTACTGTTCATGACCTTGACAGGGTACTTGAGGAGCTGACATCAGGAAAGCCGATTTCAATACCGATGACAAATCCGATAGGCTGCAATATAAAATGGGAAGGGAAAGATGCTCACTGGATGCCAGCCGATGCATGTGATCTTGTCTGAAATCATAAAATCATGGAGCCAGGCGTTCAATAAGCCACCTCTCATTTGCCATTCTGTAGATTATGCGGTCGTGTAGCCTGAATTCTCTGTTCTGCCAGAATTCAAACCACTCGGGAACAATCCTGAAACCCCCCCAGTGAGGTGGTTTTTCAACAGGTTTGCTGAAAAACAAATCTTTGTAATAATTATATTTTGTTTCAAGATATTTTCGGTCGGGGATAGAGGAACTTTGTTCACTTGCCCATGCCGCAATCTGGCTTTCCCTTGGTCTTGTCTTAAAGTATGATTCAGATTCCTCCGGAAATACTTTTTCTGCCCTGCCCTCGACACGGATCTGCCTTCCTGACTCTGCCCAGTAAAAAAGCAGTGCAGCCTTTGGATTTGAAGTAAGCTGAGAACCTTTTTTGCTGTTATAGTTTGTATAGAAGACAAAACCATTATCATCATAACTCTTTAACAGAACGGTCCTGACCGAAACCTGTCCGTCAGCAGATGTTGTTCCAAGACTGACGGAGTCAGGAATATTGTTTTCTGCACGTAAATGTTCACTGTACCATTTATCGAACTGAATGAAAGGATTCAAATCGACAGAATGCTCGGAAATACCTGTGTTACGGGCCATTTTTTCATTAATTGAAACACTAAAATGCTAACAGAGTTTTAGGAGCATTGTTCTTTGAAGGTTTGAATAAATCTCATTTAAACTTAATTAATACCCTGCCGGCAACAAAAAGAGCTGACGACAGGTTTTAATATTTATAAAGACATCCGGGGAAAAGCTATCAGGGTATTTTAAATCAACCGGTCAGGTAAACGAATAAATTCAGGAATAGAAACAAATCCCCAGGCAAAAATTGATTTAAAAACCTTTCGTTATTCTGGCATAAGATTCCCTGGAATTATTAATTCAAACCGGATCTATTTTAAAATACTTAATAACGTCATAAAAAAACCCATTATCGTGCAACTAAAATATTTATACGATGTTGCAGATATATTCAGGCTTTTTCAATGAATGCCCAAATAACATTAATCCAATCTTAATTCAATCTTAATCCTATCCTAATTATATCTATATTAATCATTTATAATTTTGTGTAATGCATTTTGGTTAAAATTAATTAGTATAATAAATTAAATATACACATTATGAAAAATTTTAAATTTTATTTCGTCAGCTTGTTCTTTGTTTTTGTATTTGGAAGTATTCCTTACAATCTCAAGGCACAGGATGTCAGGTTAAGCCGACAGGAAAAAAAGGCTTTAGAACAATCTCAGATGAATGCTAATTATAATGCCATTGATACTTTGGTGGAAAGAAGGACCTTTGTTATTGAAGCAGATTATCTCCGGAATCAGTATGGTGATCAGGTGCCAGTAACTTCGGTTTTAAATTTTATCATGCTTGATTCTAACAGAGCTGTAATTCAGACTGGCTCAAATCATCGCGTTGGTTATAATGGAGTTGGAGGAGTAACGGCTCAAGGAAGAATACAAAATTATAAGGTAATCAAAGACCCGAAAAATTTAAGTTACAATGTAAGTTTCAGTGTGATGACAAATATTGGAATATATGATATATTCATAACAATTCATTCTGATACTAATGCCTCAGCAACAATCAGCGGGTTAAGCCGCGGGCAGCTAACCTGGGATGGCCGTTTTCAGAATCTTTATAACTCAGATGTATACAAAGGGCAAGAAACCTACTGATCATCCTGGTTAATCATTGCATTATTTGTTTTTCGGAAGTGATCATAAAATTGTTGACGGCGTAAATTTATTTTACGCCGTCAATATTTTTTATAAGCACATAATATTCTGTTCAAATAATTATACAGGGAAATCACTGGTGTTGTACGATTCAAAAACTGACTATGATTCAGGAGAATATATTTTATAGTAACTTTCTCAGGTTCAGCTAAAAAACAGAGAAAGTGTTAAAACAATATAAAAACCACAGTACGATCCATGGCAGAGTGCATGGTACATATGGAAACAATTATTGAAGCAATAATAAGGATATACCTTTATAATTTAGCTCTTTCGTATTGTTTAGGGAAGATAATATCTTCCCCTAATATATGTGCTGCATGCATGGCAAAATATGGATCCCTTAGAGAAGCACGGGCAATTATAATAAAATCAGCCTGTTGGTTTCTTAAAATATTTTCAGCCTGTTGCACCTCAGTAATTAATCCGACAGCACCGGTTAATATGCCGGTTTCTTTTTTAATACGTTCCGCAAAAGGAACCTGGTAGCCGGGAACCAGAGGAATTTTTACGCCCGGAATCAATCCACCTGAAGAGCAATCCATAAGGTCAACGCCATGCAATTTCAGTACGGATGAAAGTTGAACTGCTTCGTCTATATCCCAGCCATTTTCTGCCCAGTCGGTTGCAGAAATTCGTACAAACAGCGGTAAGTTTGATGGCCATACTGATTGTACCTCTTTGATAATTTCCAGTAGTAAGCGGATCCTGTTTTCAAAGCTACCTCCATATTCATCTGTACGGTGGTTGCTTAATGGCGAAAGAAACTGGTGGATAAGATAACCATGTGCAGCATGAATTTCTATCAATTTATATCCGGCTTTCAGAGCCCGGTCCGCAGCACTTTTGAAATCAGCTTTTATCTTAGCAATACCAGCAGGATCTAACTGATGAGGTAAAGAATCTTCATTATAAAAGCCAACAGCAGAAGGAGCAACTGTATTCCAGCCTCCATCTTTTACAGCTATCTGCTTTCCGCCTTTCCAGGGAATGTTGCAGCTTGCTTTTCTTCCGGCATGAGCCAGCTGAATACCTGCAACAGACCCTTGCAGATGGATAAATGATGTAATTCTGTGCAACATCTCAATATGATCATCAAGATAAATGCCCAGATCACCTGGTGAGATCCGGCCTTCTTCGGAAACAGATGTTGCCTCCTGCATAACCAATGCCGAACCACCCACTGCACGGCTGCCCAGGTGAACTAAATGCCAATCATTTGCAAAACCATTTGCAGAAGAATACTGGCACATAGGAGAAATAACTATCCTGTTTTTGAACGTTATATCTTTTATGCTGATCGGGGATAATAGATTTGACATATAATGGATATTATTATGTTAGACAATTTAAATCTGCTTTAAAATAATCCTGCAAAGATAGCGGGTATGTTACTCCGGGCCAAATTCAGACCGGTTAATTTGAACAGATAACCTGATTACATAATGCATTATTCATGTTTCTCAAAAAATGTAAATTTGTAAAGTAATTACAGTTTTTATGAAAGCAATAATAATAGGAGCAACCGGACTTGTAGGAAGTCTGATTTTAAAAGAGGTTTTAAATGAAGATGAATTTTCTGAAGTCAGAATTTTTGTCAGGAAACCTACCGGGACAGTTAATCCAAAACTCAGGGAAATTGTGACCCCCATGACTGATATTGTTGCCCTGGAATCTGAAATTCAAGGGGATGTTCTGTTCAATGCCCTGGGAACAACTATAAAAAAAGCCGGAAATAAGAAAGAACAGCAACGAATAGACAGGGATCTGCCGGTTGCATTTGCCGGGATCTCTTCAAAAAACGGGGTCAGGATTATGATTAATGTTTCAAGCGTCGGGGCAAGCATAAAAGGTGGATTCTATCTGAAGACAAAAGCTGAGATGGAAAACGGAACAGGGCAATACTTTCCCGGTGCTGTTTTTCATTTCAGGCCTGGTTTGTTGGTAGGAGAACGTAAGGAATTCAGGTTAGCTGAGAAAATTGCGGCTGGTATAATGACCCTGATAAATCCGGTCTTGACAGGGACTCTAAAAAAATACAGAAGTATGCCTGTTGAAAAGCTGGCAAAAGCTATGGTTAAATTAAGTAAAAATCCGGTTGGAAGGCCGGGCGTTTTGCATTATACGGATATTATGAACTGTATCTGATAATCGGCTTGTTGTAAGCCGGGGCATATTATCAGACATAAAATAATATTCACTATTCTACAGTACTATGCCAACCGGACAATGATCCGAGCCGGTAATGTTTTCTAGAATGAGAGCATTTTTTACTGTTGGAAGAAAGGACTTGCTGACCAGGAAATAATCGATTCTCCAGCCAATGTTCCTGGATCTTGCACCGGCTCTGTAGCTCCACCATGAGTATCTTTCAGTTTCGTCAGGATGCAAATGACGGAACGTATCTGTAAATCCACCAAGCATTAAGTTGTCCATACCATCAATCTCTTCCTGCATATAACCGGCAGTTTTATTATAATTTGATTTCGGGTGTGCCAGATCAATCTCTTTATGGGCTACATTGAAATCACCACAGACTATGACCGGCCTGATCTTTTCAAGATCTTTCAGATAGTCAAAAAAGGCTTTATCCCAATTCTGCCTGTAACCTAATCTGTTAAGCTCGCTGCCTGAATTAGGTACATATACATTTACCAGGAAATAGGAATCGAACTCCAGACATAGCACCCGGCCTTCATTATCGTGTTCTTTTATATTTATACCTTTAGTCACATTCAGGGGCTCTGTTTTTGAGATAACTGCTGTTCCTGAATAGCCGGGTCTTTCCGCTGAATTTGAATAGACAAGATAGCCATTCAGAGGTTTAAGAGTTTCAGCCACCTGATTATCCAGAGCCTTGGTTTCCTGCAGACAAAGAATATCCGGAGCCAGTAGTTCAAGATCAGTAAAAAAGGATTTCTTTGCTATTGCGCGAATTCCATTAACGTTCCATGATACGATATTCATAGTTTTAATCTTGAGATTTTATGATTATAGCTTGTACAAATACTGATACCAGACAGATAAACCACACAACCTGTAAAGCAGTACCAATAAATACCGGAAAAATTGAGCCCTGGCAATTCAGCCAGGGCCCTATTCATTATAACAGTATGACTTATCTCAGGAAACAATGAGAGTAGTCCTGATCAGATCCTCATCACGTGAGGAATTCCCTATCATAATCTCAAATTCACCTGGCTCCACAACATATTTCATGTCTATATTATGAAATGCCAGTTGTTCCGGAGTTATTTCCAGAGTAACAGTCTTTGTTTCCTTTGGTTTCAGGGAAATTCTTTTGAATCCTCTGAGTTCCTTTACCGGACGTGTAACAGAGCTTATCTTATCGCGGATATAAAGTTGCACAATTTCATCACCTTCGTATTTTCCTGTATTGGTAACATCAACTTTTACTTTTGCAGAGCCATTTTTCTTAATTTTCGCCTTTTCAAGCTTAAGGTTGTCAAACCTGAATTTTGAATAGCTTAAGCCGAAACCGAAATGGTAGAGGGGTAAATTATCCTGTGAGATGTATTCATTCATCTGGGCACTTGGTTTGAAGTTATAGAACATTGGCAACTGCCCGACTGATTTAGGTACAGTGATTGTAAGTTTTCCCGAAGGATTTACATCTCCAAAAATAATATCAGCAGCTGCAGTGCCGGTTTCCTGTCCCATATACCATCCTTCAATAATTGCAGGAACATTCTTTTCAATATAGTTGATTGTTAATGGCCTTCCGTTCATCAGGTAAACCACTACCGGTATTCCAAGAGCGACAATAGCTTTGACCAGTTCGTCCTGCTGGCCGAAGAGATCGAGTGTCATATTGTCGCCAATGTGGGTTTTTGCCCACGCTTCTCGGCACAGATGTTCATTCTCGCCTATAGCAAGGATAACAATTTCGGCTTTTTTAGCCACACTAACCGCCTGGCTTATCAGTTTCATGTTTTCCTCTTTTGAAGGGAACCTGATCTCATCGAGTTTCCAGTTAAAGAAGGGGATAGTGGGATTTGCGGTTATTTTGCAGCCCTCCGCGTATAAAATTTCAGTTTTAGCACCGACTTTTTTCATTATTCCATCATACAGACTCACCTTATGGTAAGGTTCGCCGGCATAACCTCCGAAAGAGACATATTTTGCACATGGACCAATGACGGCAATCTTTTTGTATTTATTTTTTGACAAAGGAAGGAGCTTGTCATTTTTAAGCAGGACGATCGATTCCTGGGCTGCTTTAAGGGCAAGCTTTTCCGAAGCCTGTTCCCTGGTAACTTTAATTGCTGTTTTAAATTCAACAAAGGGGTTTTCGAACAGGCCAAGCATGAATTTCAGCTCAAGCACCTGTGAAACAGCTTTGTCAATATCGGCTTTACTTATTTTACCTTCCTTCAGCAATTCAGGCAGGTATCTGTAAGCGTTTGCCTGTGGAAACTCATACTGAACACCGCAGTTAAAGGCTGTTTTTGCAGCAGCCTTGTTGTCTTCAGCAACAAAATGCTTATTGGCCAGCTGTTCGACGCCATAATAATCTGAAACTATCATTCCTTTAAAGCCCCATTCCTTGCGTAACAGGTCAAGCAGTAACCATTTATTGGCATGTGAAGGAACACCGTCAACCTCATTATAAGAGGGCATGAGGCTGACAGGTTTTACATTTTTGATGCACTTTAAGAAAGGGGGTAAATGATAGTCATGCAATACTCTTAATGAATAATTTGCAGGAGCTGTGTTCTGTCCTCCTTCAGGTTGCCCGTGACCTGCAAAATGTTTTAGAGTTGCCGCAACGTGCCCTGGTGCCACTTTCCCGTTCGATGAACCCTGAAGTCCTTTTACTGCTGCACAGCTTAATTCAGAGTTCAGATATGGATCTTCACCATAGGTTTCCTCAACACGGCCCCATCTGGGGTCGCGGCAGACATCAATCACCGGAGAAAGAACATGATGGGCTCCTCTTGTACGTATTTCTTTAGCTATAACCGAATAAACTTTTTCAAAAAGCCCCGGGTCCCATGAGCATGCAAGCCCTATTGCCTGTGGAAATACTGTTGTTTCGGGGCGCATCATCCCGTGCTGTCCTTCATCAACAAAAAGTACGGGAATGCCCAGCCTTGTTTCCTCAACAAAATATTTCTGGATCTTGTTCCTGATCTC
Source organism: uncultured Bacteroidales bacterium (assembly GCA_963760915.1). Classification (GTDB taxonomy): domain Bacteria; phylum Bacteroidota; class Bacteroidia; order Bacteroidales; family VadinHA17; genus LD21. Next base: position 710,522 of record CAVXEU010000003.1, read on the forward strand.
AACAGTATCTTTTACATTATTGAAAGTAGGATGGATGGAATTGGCTCCTTTACCGAAAGTCTCCTTCTTTTTTTCAGGATCTTTAAGAAAGTCATTATCAAATTCTTCAATGCCACCTTTCCATAAGCCCATCAGCTGTGCAACTTTTTCCTCAATTGTCATTCTTGAAAGAAGGTCGCTGACCCGTGTTGAAACGGGAAGCTTAGAATTTTTATAAGAGGGGATCTTTGAAGATTTGCCCTCTTTTTTCCCGGTTATTTTTTTATCTGCCATAACGAATTATATATTAATTATTAATTCTTTTCCAGAGCATTGCGTCGTTCTGCAAGTTCGTTTTGCATTTGTATTTCAGTTGATTTATTTATCTTGTAAAAGTTTAGCAAAATAATTCCGATTGCCAGGAAAGCTGCCGGATAGATGCTGGTAATCATCCTGATGCCAAACTGAGTATGAGGTGTTTGTGCAACATTAGCAATATAACCATAGCCATTCAGCAGGGAAGCTGCCAAAGCTCCTCCTATTGCCAGACCAACCTTCAGTCCAATTATTATTCCTGCGAATACTATTCCGGTGGCTCTGCGATTGTTTTTCCATTCAGAAAAATCTGCAACATCGGCCATCATAGCCCATGGTAATGACATTGCCCCGGCTCCCCATGCAAAGTTAAAGAGAAGCTGCAGAATAAGGGTAAGGAGAATAGCTTGCGGAGGAATTATTATGAATATGGCTGAAAGCAAAACGCATAAAACTATCCCTGTCTGGAATACTGCTTTTTTACCAAATTTATTAGCAAGAGGTTTCGATAACGTTAATCCGATTATAATAATCAGCTGGCTTAAGATATTGATAATGCTGAATGTATTTCCTGCTATATCAGCATTTGCCCCGATCATTCCCAGTTTCCCGATTAACCCGAACGTTCCGTTGTTCAGCGCTTCAAGTACTGAAATCATGCTTGTTTTATCGAGGTAATATTTAAAGAAATAGAGCAGAATACTGTTTCTGAGCCCAAGGAAGATGAACATTACAATAAATACCAGGAACATTATCAGCCAGGGTCGGTTTTTCAGCAGGTCAGTGATATCCTGTTTAAGAGAAGATTTTTGTTTTGGATCTGGTATTATTCTCTCCTTGGTAGTAAGGAAGGTAATAAAGAAGAAGATTACAGCCAATGCGCAGAATATACCCATTGTGATCTGGTAACCCTTTGCACTGTTACCGTTACCGAAATGGTTAACCATAGGCAATGCAAATCCCTGTATTGCAATTGTGGCCAGCGTGACAAAAATAAACCTTACTGAAAACAGGCTGTTTCGTTGAGCCATATCGCCTGTTATAACCCCGCTAAGGGCTGCGTATGGAACATTATTTGCCGAATAGACTGACATCAGCAGCATATAGGTCAGGTATGCATAAATTATTTTGCCTGTCTGGCTAAAGTCAGGAGTAGTAAATGCCAGGAAGCCTATTATCCCAAAAGGAACAGCTGTCCATAGTATCCATGGACGGAATTTTCCCCAACGAGTATTGGTCCGATCGCTTATCGCACCCATAATAGGATCAGATACAGCTCCCCAGAGCCGTGCAACCAGAAAGAGCCAACCGGCTGCGGCAGCTGATATACCAAATGAATCTGTATAAAAGCTTAACTGAAGAAGCATCATGGTTTGAAAAATAAAATTGGCAGCACTGTCGCCCAGACTGAAGCCAACTTTTTCCCTCATAGAGATTTTTTCTGTCATAATTTCATTTTTTGAACTATAATCCAATTGATATACGAATATAATTATTTCTCTGTTAATTGAGCTTTAATTTATTTGTATAAAGATCTGCCTTATAATAAATTTCTTGCGGAGGGTTATCGTGTATAGCCACTTTACTAATTTTTTACTTATTTGTTCCCGCTGCATTTTATAAACCGGCAGTATTAGAACTATATAATGCAGCCAGGCAGGAATGGAGGAAAATAAATTTGTTTGGCATAAAAATATAGATCGTATTGTTTACCTTTACACTTTAGCAACCGCGGTGATAGGGGATTTTTTTTATCAGAATCCAAAGTCATTACTTTAATTTCAGATTATCAGATATTTATGACAGCATATCTCATATTTATACCACTATCACGTTTTTAATTTTTTAATCAATATGAAAAGACTAACAATTACAACACTTGTAGTGCTACTATCAGCGGCATTCAGGTATGCTTCGGGTCAGGATTTGAAACTCAATGATCTTGAGTATTTCGAGAAGCAAGGCGTCAATGTTCTTGTCTACAATAACCTCTTTACCGGAGGTTTTAACGATGAAAAGACTGCAGGTATAGAGTTGATTCACCATGGCGTCAGAACAGCTCAGGGTGGCGCTGTGAGACTTTCCAGCACTCCGGAGCAGTGGGATCTTGTTCCGGAAATACCAACCCGGACGGTAAGCCGTGAATCGAAAACCATTGAGTCTACGTTGAGGTACGCAGATTATAATTTTGATTCACGAGTGGTTGTCACAGCTAAGGGTAAAGGTGTTGAGATATCTGTTTATCTGGATAAACCGGTTCCCACGGCACTTGAGGGGAAAGCCGGATTTAATCTTGAGTTCCTGCCATCGCAATACTGGAATAAGACCTATTTGATGGATGGGCGTCCCAATCGATTCCCGCGCTATGTGGTAGGAAACAACATTACAAGGCCTAACAGTGAAAAAATAAAGCAATTCAAGGGGTATGTAACTTCCGACGATAGGGGGACTGGCAGATTTATCGATCCGCTTCCTCTCGAAACCGGCCGTATCTTTCTTCTTGCGCCCGATGATCCCGAACGTTTGGTAAAAATCACCTCGAATGATGCCGATCTTATGCTCTTCGACGGCCGTGTGCTGGCACAAAACGGCTGGTTTGTAGTTCGCAGTTTGCTTCCCGCAGGAAAAACAGGCAAGGTTTTGACCTGGACAGTTGAACCAAATGCCATTAAGGGATGGGTTAGAGAGCCAAATATCGGATTCTCTCAGGTAGGATATATCCCTTCGCAACAAAAAGTCTCTGTTATTGAACTCGATAAGAAAGACAAACCCCAGGCGCAGGCATCGATATATAAAATAGACGACGACGGCAAAGCTACCCAGGTATTCACCGGCAAAATCGTACCATGGGGTGACTATTATAAATATCACTATGTAAAATTCGATTTTTCTTCTGTTAACACCCCCGGTATATACTATATTCAGTATGGGAACTTTAAAACAAATAACTTTTTAATAGAGAATAACGTTTACGATAAGATCACCGATGCTACCAGTGATATATGGATTCCAATACATATGGATCATATGTTTGTAAACGAGGCTTACAGGGTGTGGCACGGCGAACCTTTTAAGGAAGGTTATCTTCAGGCTCCGCCAAACACAGATCATTTCGACCTCCACGGACAAGGGCCAACAACCGATACAAAATATAAGGGGCTGGAATTGATCCCCGGATTAAATACAGGTGGTTTTTTCGACGCCGGGGATTTTGATATCGAGACAGGATCGAATATTAGCGTGGTGCAAAACTTTGTCCAAACATGGGAATCTTTCAAACCCTTACGCGATGAAACTTTTGTGGATGAGAAACACCGGTATGTTGATCTTCATCGTCCGGATGGAACGCCAGACATATTGCAGTTTATCGAGCATGGAACATTGAACCTTGTAGCTCAGGCAGAGAATATCGGTCACATGGCACAAGCTCTCACTAATTCTGTTCTTGATAATTACCATCACCTTGGTGACGCAGCCTCAATAACAGACGGTCTTCCTTATAATCCAAAACTTGGCCCTTATGAAGTAGCCAGTGACGGCCGGTCGAGCGGAGTTAAGGATGATATGTGGGCATTTACCAGCCGTAATCCCGGCCTTGATCTCAGGGCTGCAACGATGTTTGCCGCAGCAAGCCGGGCGTTGAAGGGATATAACGACGATCTTTCGGCAAGAGCGTTGCAACAATCAAAAAAACTTCTGAATGAGGCAACGGAATTACTTGCCAGTCAGCCGCAGGATCGTGCAGGCAGGGGCGGCAGATCAGCAGATATTGCCACCTATCTTCAACTGTATATATCAACCGGGGAGCAACAATATGTTGATAAGTTTCAGGAGCTTTTATGGCCTGCACTTGAGCGTAATGTTAGTGGCAATATTCTGACTGCATTAAATGCCATACCTCACATGGACGCATCCTTTAAAGATAAGCTCCGGCCGTATGTTGTAAAATACAAAGAATATATTGATGAGCTTGAAAAGGATAATCCCTACGGAGTTCCCATTGGCCTTGGTAACTGGGCAGGAAGCGGAAGCGTGGTGAACTTTGGTACCACAATTTGCTTTGCCAGCACATATTTCCCTGATATTATCGCTGCCAGCCATGCATTCAAGCCCATCAACTGGCTATTTGGCTGCCATCCGTATCACAATTATTCTTTAGTGGCAACGGTGGGCGCTGCCCGTCCCAAAGCAGTCTTTTATGGTAATAACAGAGCTGATTTCTCATTTATTCCGGGCAATGTTGCTCCAGGTATATTATTCAGAAAACCCGACCACTTTGAAAACTACGATGACTGGCCCTTCCTGTGGGGACAAAACGAGGGTACGATTGGTGGAAATACCAGTTATTTAATTTTTGGATCAGCTTTTAAGAATTTAGTAAAATAAACAGGTTGTATTGAACAGTTTTGAACCAGCTGCCCCATGAATATGAGTGGGTTAACATGACATTTCTGGTGTTAGCATAGATTTATACTGGTTTGTATTACTTTGATTTATAATTTGAACTTGATTATTGCTTCATACTATTTATCATACGCTTTCCCAAATTCAGGCAACAAAACAAGCACCAAATTTAGAATCAGTATTTAATCATCGTTTTTCTATGATGGGCTCTATTATTCGGAACCTTTTGTTCAGTTGATCCGGAATGATGTACCCTGTGTCACTGGAACTTCAACTCAAACTTTCTTAATTCTTAAATTATGCCCTGACATCTCTCCTTTTTTACTCGATAAAACTCCTTTATAAGCAGTATAAGATGATATAAAATGGAATATTGATCAACATGCTCTCCCATGGTAAGGTTTTTTAATTTAAAACTGCGCTGTTTGTTACTACCATTACAATAATACAGCAATTCTAAAATACCACTTTTAAAGGTTCATCCTGATGCTGCTGATCCCATTGTGGTCATGATCACAACTTACGAATGATCCTGATAACGATGACCTGCAAAATTTGAGAACATCTAGCATGGAGCTTAATCAAGGCAAGAATATAACCGTTGTTCTATGAAAATAATAGCTTCCTAAACGACTATACGCACAAAGAAAACCTATTTCTCCCTGATATTCCCGAAAATACTAGTGAGCAGGAAAACACTGCTATCTAAGAGGACAATGATCTCACTCTTCAGGTGCAATACGAAATAAAGGAACAGGGTAGCAAGGAAGGTGGGTATAAATCCTCTTAAAATCCCTTTAATGATTGGTATCCCCATAAACCTGAGGATGAAAAACAAGACCAGGCAACAGGTGACAATCATAATCACGGAACCTGGAAGGAGCTCCAGGTAGGACTTAATATCCATCATTTAACGCCTTCTTTTTACAAATAATCCTATCAGGAAACCGGCAGCAAATCCGAAAAAACCAAATGTGTTGTAAATGATATATAGCGTCAGATTATACGTGATAACCTCAATAATCGAATTATAACCCCTGATAAGTGCAACAACTACCATGGCTACGATCGCTCCAATCAGAATGCTTGAAATACATCCCAGCAAACCTCTTGATTTTAAAAATAAGGCCAGAATAATCCCGAATAAAAAAGTAAGGCTGAATATGGCAAGGTTCTGTGCTGCAAAAAAGTCATGAAATAAAGTTTCGGTGAACATTTTAAATTAGTTTTAAATAGCGGGTTTTAAAATAATAAATATTTTGTCAAACAATAGCCCATTTATAAACCAAATATCAGTCGGTTTGTGGAATTTTTTTTTGGGGAGATAGGCTGTAAGGATATTATTTTCTAAATTATGTCGATTTTATGTCCCACTCATCTTTACATTTTAATAACTATGTTCGGGAAAAAAGATCATTTTAAACTGGCAAACGCTTTTTATGAATCGGGAGAATTTGAAGAGGCAATTGACCATCTGAAGCAGGCATTGTCTGACAGCCCAGAAAATACTACGATTTTAGAAAGACAAGGGGATTGCTATACGGGATTACGAGATTATGATTCAGCTATTACATACTACCTTAAGACACTGGAGAAAAACAATCAGCTTCCCGCGGTATATAACTCCTTGGGACTGGTGTACCTTCACTGCGATAATTTTGAAAAGGCGATTAAATCGTTCGAGGCAGCAATTGAAATAAATCATGAACAGGTAGTATACTATAAAAACTTGCAGCTTGCCATAAAAAGGAGAAAAGACTTTTTTGCCCTAAAGAACAAACAGAAAGAGAATCCCAACCTTTATATTAGAAGGGCAGAAGATTTCCTCAGGCATTATAACTTCAGACATGCACTTTTTAATTACCGGAAAGCTTTTAATCTTGACAGAACCAATCATGAGCTAGCTGAAAAGGTCAGGACACTGGAAATAAGACTCTCGCAGGTGGATTCTTCAAATGCGGATGATCCTTCCGATGACAGGAACAGGACTGGGGATATACCCAGAGAAATGGGAAACAGCCATTTTTCCCTGTACCTGCAGGAACTTAATAGTCTGGTGGGACTGTCAGAGATTAAAAAAGATACTGAGCAACTTATCAATTTCCTGAAACTCGACGAGGTGAGAGCGTCGCAGGGACTGAAAAGGCAGAACCTAACACTTCATTCGATATTCATCGGTTCCCCGGGTACAGGAAAGACCACTGTAGCTAGGCTCCTGGGTAAAATATTCAAGGCTATGGGTATCCTTGCCAGTGGTCACGTGGTCGAAGTGGACCGATCTGGATTGGTTGCGGAATATGTGGGACAGACCGCCGTGAAAACAAATAGGGTAATAGATTCTGCCATCGATGGGGTCCTGTTTATTGATGAAGCTTACACCCTCTCGAAAAGTGAGGGCCCCGGTGATTACGGACGGGAAGCTATCGAGATTCTCCTTAAAAGGATGGAAGATGATAAAGACCGGTTAATTGTGATCGCTGCAGGTTATCCAGAACCAATGAAGGAATTCCTGGAATCTAATCCAGGTTTGAAATCCAGATTCAGCCGGCATTTTAAATTCGAAGATTACACGCCACAGGAATTATCCGCCATTTTTAAATTGAAATGTAGTGAGAATGAATATGTCTTCGAGGAACAGGGTCTCAGGCATTTGGAAGAATATCTGAAAACAGAATATGAGACAAGGGATCAATATTTTGGTAATGCCCGCCTCATCCGTAATCTGTTTGAGGAGTTGGTTAAGATCCAGTCTAACCGGTTGGCTGCTGAACCCTCTCCGACAAAAAATGAACTTCAAACATTATATTATGATGATTTCAAGGAGATGCTGAAGGATAAACTTACCGTCAAAAGGGAAAACATGGAGGATCTTATGGGGGAATTGGGCAGCCTGGTCGGCCTTGAGTCAGTGAAGGAGGAGGTCAACTCCCTGTTGAACTATCTTGACGTTCAGATAAGAAGGTCGCAAAAGGGATTTGCCATGCAGCAGATATCCCTCCATTCAGTTTTCTATGGTCCCCCGGGAACAGGGAAGACAACCATGGCACGGCTTTTCGGGAGGATACTAAAACAGATGGGAATTCTGAAGAAGGGACACGTGGTGGAAGTATCCAGGGGTGACCTTGTGGGGGAATACCTGGGACAGACCGCACCGAAAACCATCAATGTCATTAAAAAGGCTTTCCATGGTATTCTCTTCATCGATGAAGCCTATACCCTGAGCCGCCAGATGGGGCTTGACCCATATGGTCAGGAAGCCATTGACACTCTGCTAAAGGAAATGGAAAATAATCGGTCGCAGCTCGTGGTTATCGTGGCCGGTTATACGAATGAGATGAAAACTTTTATAGAATGCAATCCCGGTCTGAAGTCTAGGTTCAATCGTTTTTTCGTTTTTAATCCATACAGCCCTGATGAACTGGTAAGGATATTTGAACATTTCGTCCATCAATCGCAGTATAAACTGGAGAATAAGGCCCTGCAGGTACTTAGAGGATCTCTGGACAACAACAGGGAATTTATGGATGAGGACTTTGGTAATGCAAGATGGATCAGGAATCTTTTTGAACGGACTCTCCAGTTCATGTCGAAAAGACTTGGTGGTGAACCGGAATTGTCAACTTACGATTTGAACCTAATCCTCGCCAAGGATGTGGAGGAAGCTCTGGAACGCATAAATAAGGATTGTATAATATAAATTCAATTATTCAAGGTAGAATTACTAAAACCCTGTTGCCTATGAAAAAAACATCCATTATCCATGACGGATCCGAAAAAACTTCTGATCTGTCAAAAATCATCTTTTATTTGTTGATAGGACAGGTAAAGGAAGCGTTAAAAAAACAGAGGAACGGGATTGTCTTTTTGGTACTGACCATTATTCTGGCCATAGCCACGGTCATCCTGTTCATGAATGAGGATCAGGTACTAAAAGAAAACCTGCAGATTCTGTTGATCCCCGGTATTTTCTTTACTCTGATCATGACTGTTGTCTCTTTTGTGAATGCACAGCCGAAAGCCAGAATCACTCGTATCGGGCAGTTCCACTTGCCACTCACCCGGATGAAATTCCAGAATGGTTCCATATTGGTAGACCGTTCAGGAATTATAAAGAATTCGGTCTTTGAATTCACCAACCTGAGTGACGATAATATACGGAGCGCCAATGAACATTTTCTGACCCTCAAAAATCTCGTGAAAAAGATGCCTTCACTGCTCTCAGGAGGTGAAATGATGGATCTTCCGAATCAGAACGCAGATTTTAAAAAACATAATCTGAAGATGTACCGGGAGGAGGTGGTGTATCATAATATGAATCTTGAGCTGGAAAAAATATTTACCGAGACCGAAGATTATAAAGTGGGAATCCCAGCTTTCAGAAATAATCCTGAATTGATCTCGAGACTTGAACAGATGTCTGATGACAAACCCGAATACCTGCTCGAGAAAATCGAACATAAAACTATTGCGGACCAGATACACAGAGTGGATGGTATCGTGGAAATGTATGAGGGAAAGGCTGTTAAAGCCATTGATATTGATGACCTGTGCCTGAGTCTTATGGGTCTCATATTGACTTCCATGCCGAGAATCGACTATGTGATGAATAAATCGCTGAACTCCATTACTGTTCCCGGAACCTATTTATTCCTCGACCGGGTCGATAAAACTTCCTATAATTATTATTGCCCTTCCTGTAATGCAAAACTTATCGATCATATCCTGAATGCAGAGTATAAACACAGCGGGGAGAAAGATAATCGGGTTGTTTTTCCCATGAACACAAGAATGGAACTGGTAGACCTGGAATTGTTCCTCTGGAAATGCCCTCTTTGCACAACAGAGACCCGTGAACCCTATCCAAGGCATAAAATGGAAGATGAGTTGTTCACACCAGTATATGATAAACTTTATGAGGAACATTTTAAGGACCGGCTGAATATCTATAATCAGATCAATGATCAGAAAAGGGAATATGCTGAAAAAGCAGAGGTCCAGTTTCACCAGGTATTGAGGGAATCCAGGACTAAAAGGGATGAACTTAAATCCAAAATACGAACGATACAGTCCGATATGTCGTCAGATGAAGTGGCCATTCAGAGTCTAAATGATCTTCTGGTAAAATATAAGAGGATCGCCGTTGAAAAATCGAGGGAGATTCAGGCGGATCTGGCGAATAGCAAGAGGGAGATCGAAATTGAGAATGAACGGTCCAAAAAAAGAATCGACGACGCAGTTGCCAAAGCAAAGAAGGACGTAGATAAATCCACGAAGAAATATGCCTCCCTCGAACGGGAGGATCAAAAAAAGAGGGATGAGGTGCAAAAACAGATTGCGCAGAATACAAAGCGGACCACCGAGGCGATTGAAGATACCAACAGGATCATTCTTGGATTTCGTCCCAGAAAGAATTACAACAGAAGAAAACCTAAATAATTTTATACAGAATAAAAACTTAATATCATGTCTGAACATTCGATAAATCATATTGGTGATATGGTGAAAAAAATCCTTGAGACGTTGGGGAAATTCTTTAACCAGGTCATGGAAGCACTCAATCACCTAAAAAAACTCCCGGATTATGTAGCTCAACTCCGTGAAGATATGAACCAGGGTTTTGATCGGCTGATACAGGCCCAGGGAGAAATGGAGATCTATGGTAGGATGGCACATCTGAAATCAAAAAAAGAACTGATCAGATCGGAGAATGAAGCAATCAAGGAATTTGAGGAACAGCTGAATGAGGATTTTGTTGTGATCGATAAGAGATACTCCAAGATCAATAGCGAACTGGAGGAAGAATGTGCAAAAAGGATCAGGGAACTGGATATGCATCTTTTTGAAATTCCTTCCCGCTTTCCCAGGGAGTATATTACGGCCTTCAATGAAAAGATCCTCCCTTTATTTGAAAAGCTCATCAACGATTCCAACATTTCTTACAGTCAGAGGGTCATGGCACTCGAGATCGCGGTGGAGAAGTCGAAAGCCATGATCAACCGTTTTGTGAGTATCCGGAATAGCTTTTTTGAAAAAGTTTCCGAGTACGAGATCCCCTTGGAAGTAGAGAAGGAAAAAGAATTATTCCTTCCCATGTGGATAGTTGAGGTAGAGAACACAGCGGATAAAAAAAGAAAAAGTTACCTCATTCCCCCTTCAAGGATGCAGCCCACACTGACCGATTCATTCAAAGATCTTTCCGTAACATTTTTAACCGATGATCCTTTTATTGAACTCGATGAACCTTCAAGGAACCAGGAAAATTCCAAGCAGGTGGAAAAATATTTCAAATGGAAAAACGACCCACAGGTGAACAAGCACCTCGAAGAAGAATTGAATGAATATTTCAATGCGAGTTTGAAAGGAAATTATTCACAGGCAAGAGGGCAGTTTCTCAAAGCAATAAGAAAATCGACCATACAAACGATAAATTAAAGGCTATGAAACGTACAAGACTTCAGAATGATAGATTTTTCACACTCCAGGATGAAGTTTATCCTGACAGTGTATATCCATTCCTAAAAAATGAGCTGAAACGAAAAGTCGATCTTTATGGCAAAGTGCAGCTCCAGGGAGGGATCTATTGCGAAAACCTGGAGGTAGATGCCGACAATGTTTTCGTGGGAAAAAGCGTATTCGCAGAAGAAGGGATCAACATCAAAGGGCACAGCGGGCTGAAGGCATGGTTCCACAGCCCGGTAAGCGCCAGGCATTCCATCCTTGTGGATGAACTAAGCAATGTAAGAGTACGATTCGGGAAGACCATCAGCTCGAAGAGCATAACTCTGAGTAACAGCATTGTCTACGGTAATGTTTATGCCGATTATATTAAGCTGGTCAATAGTGTGGTACTGGGAGGGGTATTTGCCCTAGAAGACCTGCAGGTCGAAAATTGTATCATCGGTAGCTATTCCACCCCCCGCATCGCCGTTAAGTCAAATATCGGTCTTATACTCCCAATGTCTGTGTCCGATAATCCTCCTGAATTCGACGGAAAGATTTTTACGGTCATCCCCGTACCCTTGAATGATGAAGGTGTGCCAGGACTTTATGAAATGGGTGTAGAGGATATTTACCCCCTGTTCGAAGGGGACCGGAAAAGGTATATATACTCCAATACTCTGAGGATCTTTGATATGAAAAAATATGAGCAGAACCTGAGGGATAATATTCAGAAGCTGTTTGCCATGTCGACAGTTGATCTCCATAACTTCGAAGAGATTGAAAAAGGATTCTTGGAGTATGACAGTAGGTATTTTGAATATATTGATAAACAATTCGATCTGAAAATCAAGCCAGCGTATTCCAGCTTCATGGAGATCGAAGATGGAATCATCAATTGTTACCTGCACGATGAAGTGGACCCGGAAAGCCAAGAGACCAAAGAATTTTCGGGAGAAGAACCGGGAAAGCCAACGGACGAGGCTCTTCTGCAGGAGATGGAGAATGCTGAGGTGGCGGTTCACGAAATGGATGACGAGTCTGCTACCGACACTTATCAGAATAGTAATATTAACATGAGTCCGAATCCATTATCAACGGAGGAATGGATTGAATGCTTGCGATGTCATGAGAAAAATCTCAGGGGACCGGTCAAGTACTGTATCTCCTGCGGAGCCCCCCTTTACAAGGATACAATGATAACAGAAGATCCATCAGCTGAAGTACAGGACTCCAAATCCAGATGCAGGCATTGCGATGCCATCCTGGATAGTCTTGATTATGTTTATTGCCCCGAGTGCGGACAGGATATAAAATAATACCTTTACTTATGCTGTGCAAATTATGTCACAAACACTTCAGTGATGGGCAATCTTTCTGCCCGTACTGCGGTCATTCAGTTGCTCCAGATTCGCAGAAAGCTGCAATGCCCTTTTTATGGGAAAACGACAAAGCCGGTTTATCTGTAGAAAAAAAACTGGAACTAAAGGCAGAAGTTCAGCTGGAAAAAGTCCTTGACCGGCAGCCCGGTAAACTCGAGAAACTAAAACAAAAAATTGCAGGCATTTTCGGAATAGAGGCATCGCCTGCTGTGCCTGGATTCATGCCGACTGGGGAAGAATCGGCAGCTGCAAAAGAAGACAGCAGAGGTGAGGGAGAGCAGAGGAATGCCAAATACAGAGAATCGGAACGCCTCAGGAGTTTTAAAAAGGAGATGAAAACGAAGGAGATGTTCAGACCCTTTCAGGGATATGTCAGCCAGGGAAGGCAGGAAGCAAGGCTCCAGGTACCGACCATCCTCGTACTGAGAAACAAGACCCGTTATCCTTACATGGTGAGGATAACAGGTGTAGGGAATGTGTACTATAACCAGTTTGTCCTAAAATGGATGAGATCGGTCACCGTGAAGCTGGAAAGTTCCACTTATTCGATCGAGTCGGGAGTTATGGAAGGGAATGTTTTCCACAATAGGAACATTGCCAAAAATGAAGAATGGGTTCATAAAAAGTCTCCTTTCAATAGCCGTTACCAGTCTGATTACAGGTTGGTCTCCTTCACCGGGGGGAAGTATGAATTATTTTTAGGATATAGATACTTTTAGAAATGAAATGCACAAACTGTGGTTATGAGATTAAAGAAAATGCTTCTTTTTGCGGGTACTGCGGTCATAATATCTCTAAACCTGGCCCCCAAAAAGATATATCCACGAAGGTGGGTTCCAGCGGATTTAATTCCATTATTCTCGAATCAGCCAGGGAGCTTACGCTCTCGAAGATGGTGTTTTACCTGGCACTCCTTCTCTTATTGTTCCAGGTTATGAATTTAATGGGGTGGACCTTTGGTACGGTAGCTCTGGGGAAGTACATCATACGGTTATCCATTGTAAATGTCCTGGTGAATTTCCTCCTTTTTTTTATCACACTGAGGATATCATTCTTGGTATCAATAACATTTTTCCGCCGTTCTATATTCTGGATCACCCTCTTAGGCCTTATATTTTACATTATTTATATTATTAGAATCATATCATAAGTCAGTAAATATGCAATGCACCAAATGTAATAAAGAAATAAAAGTAGGTTCAACATACTGTCCGTGGTGTGGCAACCAGGTGCAGTATATGGCAAAGCCCGAGGAGAAGCAAGCGGAAATTCCCATGGAGCCACCCGTGGATCGGCTGTTAAAAAAGGAAAAGAAAGGCATTATCGCCTCTCTTCCCTATCTTTTTATCCCGGTGGTGATGGCAATGATATTTGTATTTGCCTTCTATAACGAGAGTAGCAAGGTTGTAAAGGGAAGAAAAGAAGTTCCTGCCAAGATGTTAAATACTGTCCCGGGGAATAATAATCCCTCCAGCTTTGGACAATCTTACTCGGACAAGGTACTTTTACAGAGGGTGGAGGCATACTATGCTTCCTTGGGTTATTCTAATTTTGACGCAGCATACTGGTTCTCAAAAAGTGTGGATCGATACTTTGGTTTACGCAATGTAACCCCTGCCGCTATAAACAATGAATATCATAATTCCTACCTTCTCGAATTTCTTAAACCTCAGTTCACAATTAATTACAAGACTTTAAAAGTTGGGAAATATAATGATCTCTTACGATTAACCTACGAGGGCGCTTTAACCTGCTACCGGAAGTCCCGCCGCAAGTATGAATTCGCACGTGTTCGTGCCGTGATGATCCTGGATGACGAACTAAGGATCACAAGCCTTTACGAGGAAAAAGTCTGGGACGTACGTTTTACCACGGCCCGTATCACAGAATAAGACCTCGTTGATCTCATCACCGGGGTGCATTTTTGCCAATAACATTAATAATCTCTTAAACACCCAACCTGTACTCTGGTCGTTGATGGAGAATCCGGTTAAAGGAGCAGTCAATTCCTGGTTACGGAGCATAATCATTTTCGGAACCGTTTGCTCAGTTGATCCGGAATAAGGTGATCAATTTGTCAGTTTTTTGGTCAGAAAAAACCCATTCTTGTCCAAAACCTGGCGCGTAAAAAAAGAGTGAGTTCGCTCGCTCACGCTCGCGCTCTCACTCTTTCGTTTGTGGGCCCGGCCGGGCTTGATCATGCGACCCCCTGATTATGAGTGAGATATAACCCTGATTTAAAGATCACGCTGGTTTGTACAGGTCTTCATTATCATTCTCTTGCAATTTTCGGATTATATACTTTATCACTGGTTTTCATAAAACCTGGCGGAAAACCTGGCGGATTTTTTGAGCCATCTCAAACCATCAAAGTATTGATGAATTAATTCCAAATGTACTATCTGGATCTTGCCCATCCAGGTAGTGTTCGGTTCGCACAACATTGGTGTGACCGAGCATCTGACTTGTCTTTTCACGAGGTGTATTATTTCGATCAAGTGTACTTGTGTAACAATATCTGGAGCAACATTGAAATCATATGATATGATAGGTTCAACTTCCTTTCATAAAGTTGCAACCAACTGAAACCCTTTTAATGTTAGTACAATTGAAAATTTAGAATTTACAGACTTACAAATCACTTACTTAATTTATTTTATTATCATAATGACCCATGCACCGGGTTTCATCAGCTACTCCCTGCAAGACAATAAAGGGGACATGTACTAATCATCCATATTACCAGGGATTTATGAATGCCAAAATATATGATATAAGTGGTACTTACTTTGAACATAAATAAATTTAGAGCGTTGCTTTGCTAGTGATAATCTTTTAAACTAAAAAAAAGGAGGTCATTTGTGAAAAAAAATAGAATTGTTGACATAGGTTTTATTGGTTTTGCATTGCCTGAAAAAGAATGTTATTATTATATCGAACGGCTTGTGAATGCAGGATTCATTAAAAGAATTATGTTCGGCTCCGACAACATAGTTCCGGGATCCATCATAATTGCAATGGACAGAATTTTACACAATCGTTAGATGTGATTAAAACTTAAAACATATGGAGAGTAAAATATCTCGTTTTGTCTATCTGCTATTATTGTTTACTTTTTTTAGTGCAAATCAATGTGTATATGCACAGAGTCAAGATAGTTTGCTTCAAACTAAAATTGCCATAGATTCCATTCTAGCAAGTGAGCAGCTTGACAAACTGGAAGGAAGGCCAACTACATTTTACAGTATAGGGTATGAAGTCCGTGCAAAAGCTATCCATAATCTTGTACTTGGTTGCATTTTGTTTTATGAAACTCAATTTCCCAAAAGGAAGTTTGATCTGCGTGTATATGTTTTAGACAAAAATGATTGGGAAAGGCCACCTTTTGGTAACCCTTATGGTTTAATAAATTATTATCCTGATAATATTCTCGAAATTATACCTGCTGATAAAAATGCGCTGACTCGTTTAGTCGGTGTGCCGGATGATCCGATAACGGCAGATAGTATAATATCTGGTTATGATGCAGGAGTGCTTCATGAATTGGGACATTATTTTATTGAAACACTTTACCATTTAAGAAAGAGTATAAAAGATAAATGGCTTCATGAGGTCATGGCAACTTATTTTTCGTATTGTTATCTTAAGGAAAAGCATAGTCAAATTGCATCTGGTATAGAAGAAATGGTGAAGGCTCCGTTGCCTCACCCAAAATATAAGAGTCTGCAGGATTTTCAGAACCTGTATGGAGACGTAGGCCCTGAAAATTATGATTGGTATCAGAGAAAATTTGCACAGCTTGCTTTTGCATTATACCCTCAACTGAAACTTGAATTAATAAAGAAAGTAATTGAAAATTATTCTCCCAGCGGCGAACAACTTGAGGGCATTGCTTTACTTAAAAAGCTTGCGCCGGAAACAATGTGTGAGTGGTTAAAGGAGATGCAATGAAACCACAGCTAGCATATGGCTTTCTGCTATGCCGGCTGACGAATAAACCTCAACTGTTATCGGAAAGATTTAAAGGAGGTCTTCAAAAAGATCAGAATGGAAGAATTAGTTGAAATTTAAACGAAGATCATCCAAAACTTGGCGTAATTAGAAAAGTGTGAGAGTGAGAGTAAGTTTTGAGAAAACAGTATGAGAGTGTTCGCAGCCTCACTGGCTCTCGCTCTCACTCTCGCTCTGTTTTGTGTGGGCCAGCTGGGCTCGAACCAGCGACCCCCTGATTATGAGCTTCTTATGTGACTTTCCAGAGATTTACACAGATTTGTATCTGTTTGTACCAGTTTAAGTTGTAGCACAATAATTGTAAAAGATTTCATGGATATATACCGATTTGGTATAAATACTGGCACCGAAACTGGCACCAGATAAGACCTTATAAACCACGACAGAAGGTTACCTAATAAAAGCCGAAAAACATTAATTTATAATTATCCAAATGATAACTTTTGGCTAATAATTTCGTTTTGTTATCCTCAATGTATTTCGTGTAGTTGCAGTCATTAAATACTTGAACAATCCCGGAATAAAAGAATGTATTATTTTCTTTTTCAATAAGTTTCTCTGATAATTGAGTAATACAATTCCATACCTCTGTCTTATTCAGAAACCCGAATAAGAATAAAAACATATTCCACGGAATTTCAGTTGGTTTCATCGAGAAACATTCACAAAGTTGTGCAATTATGCTCTTAGCTGTATAATAATCTACATCCGCATCGATGGTTGATAAATGAGAAGAATCATTGGGGAACTTGAATAGATTATCCACGATGTACAGCTGTCCCCTCTTCAGTTTAGAGAAAAACAGACTACGATAGCATGATGTTTCAAATAAAACCAATTATATCCTTAAAGTAAAAAAATTGAGCTTTTAAGAAAAACATAATCAACTGACACATAGTAACTTTGTAACACATTGAAAGGTTATAAAGATATTATGAAAATCAGGTTTATCATATTATTAATTTTTGTACATGGCTTATTATGGAGCCAATCTGGGATTGAGGAACAACACATTAATTCCACCGATTCCGTATCCGGAAAAATTACATTAATTCCAAAAATAAAAACACCAATTAAATTTGACGGAATTGTGGACTCGGTGGAATGGAGCTCCATCGATACGATTCCAATGTATAGTTATAGGCCACGGGCATCGTTAATACCATATATGCGGACAACAGTGAGAGTTGGCTATGATCAAAAAAATTTCTACTACTCAGCAATATGTTACCAGGATCCGAAAACAATACAAATGCCTTTATTTGAACGTGATAGACAAGCACCAAACGCCGATCTCATAACACTTCTTTTAGATACTTATAATGATAACGAAAATGCATTAGCATTTACTGCATCTGCAACCGTCTCCAGAATAGATTTCAGTGTCAAAAATGATGCACAGGGTGCACCGATAAATATGTCGTGGGATTCGTATTGGGACGCTAAAGTTTCAATGTTTTCTAAAGGTTGGATGGTAGAAATGCGCATTCCCTTTAGCAGTCTTCGGTTTCAGGTTGTAAACGATAGTGTAATAATGGGAATATCTACAATAAGACATTGTGCAAGCAAGTCGGAAGATGATATTTACCCATTTCGGGAAGATGACACAAATTTTTGGGCATTCGTTCAGCCATCAAAGGCCAAAGATGTACTATTTTCAGGGATAAAAAACACCCGACCATGGTACACCTCTCCTTATTTGCTGACACAACTGGGATTTCAAAATCTTGAACAGGAACCATCCGGTTTTGAAAAGAATCCGGATAATAATTTTGAATTTGGTCTTGACATTCAGCATGCAATTACAGATAATTTAAACATGGATGTTACCTTCAATACTGACTTTGCTCAGGTTGAAGCCGACGATCAGGTAATTAACCTTAGTCGTTTTTCCATATTCTTTCCCGAGAAAAGAAGATTCTTCCAGGAACGGTCTGGGATAATGGAATTTAGCTTTGAGGATAACAACCGGCTGTTTTATAGTCGGCGGATTGGAATTAATGATGGTAAAAAAATTCCTTTATGGGGAGGGGTACGACTAGTTGGAAGAATCAATAAATTTGACGTGGGATTTATGTCAATGCAATCACGCGAAAAATACAGTTTCCTTTCAGAAAATTACGGTATTTTGCGTTTGAGAAGACAAATTTCTAAAAACAACTCATACATTGGTGGCATTTTCACTTCAAGGTTGGGATTGGACGGCAGCCAAAACCTGACTTATGGCATTGACGGTATTATTAACTTGTTTAAACAAACATATGTAAAAGTAAATCTGGCACAATCGCATGATTCCGATGATTCTATTTCAAACGCCGGATTATTTAATGGCAGGAATAGAATCTATCTGCAGTTGGAAGATCGATTAAAAAAAGGTTTTAATTATTCATTGAGTTATTCCCAGGTGGATAAAGACTATAACCCCGGTATTGGATTTGAATCGAGGTTTAATTTCAAATCTATCGGCGATCGTATTTCGTATGCATGGTTCCCGGAGCAGAAGTTTCTTAATTACCTCCTGTTTGAAATACAGTCAAAAACATTTTATCAAGGACTTATAAATCAACTGGAAAGTTATACCATCACACCCCTGATAAAAATAACCACGAATAGATCCAGTACACTTACATTAAATTATACAAGGTCTTATGATAATCCTCTACAAGAATTTAAACTAAGTCCCGATGTTACAATACTGCCAAAAAAATATTATAACGATGAATTTAATTTGAATTATAATACCTCGGGCGTTAAATTTTTGCAATCAGATTTTACGATTAAACTAGGCTCTTATTACGAAGGAAAACTATTCTCCGGAACTATAAAACCTACATATGTTGTATCTAAATATTTGACTCTTAGCGGATATTATCAATACAACAGGATTCGATTTACGAATTCCAATGATTACATATCTCATTTAGTCCGGCTAAACATTTCCACTGCTTTTAATGTTAAACTTAGTGTCAACTTTTTTATTCAATATAATTCAAATTCAAAAATGAGTAATATAAATCTACGGTTACGCTATAACTTCAGGGATGGAAATGACTTTTATTTTGTTTACAATGAGATGATAAAAGCCTTGGGAGAAGCCAGTCTGAATTTACCAGCATCTTTGTCCAGAACTTTTATCCTAAAATATATTCATACATTTCAGATCAGTCGATAAAGATTAGATACTTGTTTGTCAAAGTATGTTGTATTAATTTGCATTTTAATAACAACTACCCAATAATGATTAACACTTATGATGACATAAAAGCTCATCCTGAAACTTTCAAACAGCTATCGGTGAGAAACTTACTTTTTGTGCATTACAGGTGTCCACAAGTAAAAAGACTAGAACAGTTATATAATCATTACAACCAGTTTACTTTTTCATTGAAAGGAGAAAGAATTTTGCATCAGGGGGAAAAATCGTGGAAAGTAACACCCCAAACATCCTATTTTCAGCGTAAAACAGCGTATGTTCAGGAATTACCTGAGGCAGAGGCAGAGAATTGGGAAGTACTTGTTTTTCATATTCCGGATGAATTTCTGGTACAATTTACCATTGAATTCATGGATGATTTATCTACAGAAAAATTACCTGAATTAACAAACGAAATGTTTATCACGATAGATTTGAATGAGGTAACAAGAACTTATTTTTATAGTATGCTTCCTTATTTCACACAAAAAATACCGCCTTCAGAAAAATTACTTGAATTAAAATTTAAGGAACTTCTCTTAAATATTTTATCCAATCCTTCAAATAAACAGTTGCTTGCGTATATTTTACATCTTAACGACGATATTAAAACTCCAATTTGGCAGATAATGGAAAAAAATTATACGTATAATTTAACCCTTAAAGAATATGCCCGAATTTCAAGTCGCAGTCTGGCTGCATTTAAAAGGGATTTTAATGAATATTACGATACAACACCGGGAAAATGGTTAAGCAACAAACGTCTTAAACATGCCAAAATGTTGTTAAATACTACCAAACAAAGTATTTCTGAAATTGCATTTAATTCCGGCTTCGAAAATGTGTCACACTTTAGCAGGGTTTTTAAAGAAAGATTTGGCTTGTCACCACTTAAGTTTAGAAAAAACCATACTACCCTTGCATGATGATTCAAAAAAAGACAATTTTATCCTTAAAGTAAAAAAATTGAGCTTTTAAGAAAAACGTAATCATCTTACCTATAATATCTTTGTAACATTAAAAGTTTAGAAATTATCAGTATTATATTGATAATTAATATTAATTTTTAACAAAGGAGGTATATTATGTATTTATTGGTTCAACAGATGAAAAAAATAATTACAGTTTGTATTACTATGGTAGTTCTTACATTACCTGAACTTGCTCAGGAAAGCCCATCAGATAGCTGGGTGAAAGCTCAGGAAGAAATGAAAGCAATGATGGGGAGTGTCCCCGTAATGTTTACAAAATTACCTGCTAATGTAAGAGTAAGTGCCTGGGAGTTGTTTAAATCAATTAACAATCCTAACACTGCAATCCCATCTAAATATGGAGAACTAATCGGGCTTGCTGTTGCTGCTCAGATTCCTTGCGAATATTGCGTCATTGCTCATACAGAACTGGCTAAGTTGTTTGGTGCTACTGACGAAGAGATAAGGGAAGCCGTAACAAAAGGAGCAGAGACTCGTTTTTGGAGTACAATCCTTAATGGGAATTTGACTGATACTGATATGAAATCTTTCAAATCGGATTGGGATAAAACAATTGAATTTATGAAAGCCCACAGTAAATAAAAGTGCAGGAAAAACTTAGCGATTTGATTTGGGTTTTATAGTCTTTAGTAAACAATGGGGTTAAATGATGCTCTTTTAATTAGACAAAGTTCCGTCAGGCTTTCAATAAAACTTAAACACCGCTGCAAAATTATAACCATTTGTAATTTAACCCGGATTCGCAGCTTTTGGCGGCGGGTTATCTTCGATGTCTTTATTTAAAATAATAACAATGGAAAAAGCATATAAGAATACAGGTTATTTTATGTTACTCCTGATTGTTGTGGTTATTTTTGGGTTCTACAAAAGTTATTTCAGTCATTTTCGTGATTTTAATGAAGGTTTCACAGCAGTAACGAATGGTGATATTACGATATTTCATCATCTTCATGCTACTTTGGCTACACTCTGGATCTTTCTGCTTATTATCCAACCACTTTTAATTCGTTATAGAAAATTTAAAATCCATAAAATGATAGGGAAAATTTCATACTTTATTTTTCCCTTGCTGATATTTTCTTTTATTCTGTTGATACTAAACATATTTAAATCCGGTCAACCTGTCCGTGCTTTCAACCCTATAGCTAATTGTGCATTTCTAATTCTCTTTTATTCATTAGCAGTTTATAAAAGGAAAAATACGCCCACACATATGCGCTTCATGATTGGAACAGCAACTGTTTTTTTGCAACCCTCCCTTGCAAGGATTGGTCAATATTTATTTGGATTACAGCCTAAAACATCAAATAACTTTCTCGTATTTATTATAATCTATTTAATCTTAATAGGATTAATACTTCTTGACAGAAAACTGGTAAGAATTTCAGACCGTACATTTTGATTTTGGGTGTATTTGTAATTCAGCAAATTGTATTTAATATCTTAATCTAAGGAGGATATTCTAATGGAGAAAGCAATCACAGATAGGTTCAGGGCAAGTCTGCACGGTCAGCTTATTCAGCCGGGCGAAGCGGGATATGATGATGTCCGCAAGGTGTGGAATGGGATGATAGACAAACATCCCGCGTTGATCGTTCGCTGTGCTGATGATGCCGACGTAATCAGTGCTATTAACTTTGCCCGAACACAAGAACTGCTTGTGGCCGTGCGAGGTGGCGGGCACAATGTTGCTGGCTTTGGTACTTGCGATAACGGTATTGTGATCGACCTTTCTCAAATGAAGAAGATTGAGGTTGACATTGTGGAACGCACTGCACGCGCCCAGCCAGGTTTGACGTGGGGTGAATTTGACCAAGCGACCCTGGTACATAAATTGGCAACGACAGGAGGTCTCGTTAGCACAACCGGCATCTCCGGCTTCACACTCGGCGGCGGCTTTGGGTGGCTCGTGCGAAAGTATGGACTGACCGTGGATAACCTGCTTTCAGTGGATCTGATCCTGGCAAATGGCCAACGTATGACTGCCAGCCCATCAGAGAATGCAGATCTCTTCTGGGGCATATGCGGTGGTGGGGGAAACTTTGGTGTGGTTACTTCATTCCTGTTCCGCCTTCACGATGTTGGGCCCCATGTATATGGTGGAGCGGCCTTTTACCCTGCCGAAAGAGCCAGGGAGTTCCTGCAGTTTTATCGCGAATGGACACCGACAATGCCTGACGAACTTTCAACGATGGTCGCATTCATAACTGCACCGCCTGAGCCTTTTGTCCCCAAGGAACAGGTTGGTACACAGATGATTGTACTGGCCCTTTGCTATAACGGGCCGCCAGATAAAGGCGAGCGAGCTATCATACCACTTCGCTCTTTTACACAGCCGGCAATTGATCACATTGGACCGGTTCCTTATCTTGCTCTGCAAACCATGTTCGATGCGAGTGCGCCGAAAGGCATTCACGCCTACTGGAAGTCCGAATATCTCAACGACTTAAGCGACGATGCCATCAATGTTTTGGTGGAGCACACCTCAAAAATGAAATCACTTTCACATTATGCAGCAGTCCACATACATCACTGGGGAGGCGCGATCAAGCGTGCGAATAAAGATGTAACTGCCTTTGCACACCGGAATTCGAGCTATGTCCTGAATGTCATCGGCCTTTGGTTGGAACATGAGAATGCCAATATACATATTGCCTGGACACGCGATTTCTCGCAGGTAATACAACCATTTTCAACAGGGCAGGTGTATCTAAATTTTCTGGGCGATGAGGGTTCAACGCGTGTTAAAGCGGCGTACGACGCGAAAAGGTACGATCGATTGGTCGCATTGAAGAATACTTATGATCCTACCAACCTGTTTCGGCTTAACCAAAATATCAAGCCAACAGGATAGTAGCACTGCACGGTAATGATTACTTTGCCAAATCGAATAGGTGGCTGACGGAGTGCGCCTCTCACATCACTTTTGTATGTTTTGTATTTATCAGTAAATGCAACATAGGTTACAATTTCAACTGGTAATATTTCTTTTGTGGCGATCACCTGTCCCAAATTATGACGATTGATCCTATCTTCAAGATTATTAGTGCATCCGGTATAAAGTAATCCATTACTTCATTTTAAAATATAGACATACCAAAATTGAACTGGAAGTGGGCCCAGTTGGGCTTCCCGAGAACTCGGGACTCTCGGGATTTCCTCCCTTCGGTCGTCAACTTCTCGCCCAGCTTAATACATACAAAACAAAGGAGCAACACTATGTGCGGCTCCTTATGTTTTGTGGGCCCAGCTGGGCTCGAACCAGCGACCCCCTGATTATGAGTCAGGTGCTACTAACCAGCTGAGCTATGGGCCCCAAAAAAAAGTATATTCAAAATTTCAGGTGCCCTAACCTCTCGATAGCTATCGGGATGAGCTATGGGCCCAAAAAAAAAGTATATTCAACATTTCAGGTGCCCTAACCTCCCGATAGCTATCGGGATGAGCTATGGGCCCTGAATTAAAACGGACTGCAATATTAGTTATTTGAATGTAATTATGCAAGAACCTTATTAAAAGAAAAAATATATTACTTATTTCTTAAGATATTCCAGCAACACATTTACTGCCTCATCCATATCATGGCCAAATGAAAGAATCCCTGCCCTGTCACCAGCCATAACGATTATCCTCTTCTCATATACGTCAGATTCTTTAAACAGCCGAAGAATATCCTTTGCAAGACCTGTTGTACCATAATCCAGTGAAGGGTTGGTTGTCGGGACTTTATAGATCAGTTCATTCCACAGTTCAATACTGTGAACATGAACAACTGCGTTGGCTCCGGGGTCCGATAAGTAAATTGCTGCATGTGTAAGTGATTCCGATGAGGCTTTTAAGGGTCCCACACACTGAACAGCATTATCTTCAATATTGAAGGAATTAACCTTAACATAATGCCCCGGCTCAAGTTCAGGGATCTCGCCTGTTGCAGAACCAGTGATTACAAACTGGTTGCCTCCCTTTATCCTCATGCTTATATTTCCAAAGGCAACACCATTCTCATATGCTCCGATAAGATCCATATTATAAAGAATCTCCCTCCAGTAGTTAATTATTTCGTACTGTTCATCAGAAATAACCGGACCAGACTGGTTCCAGTGACAATTAAATTTAACCACCCCTTCCATTTTCAATTAAATTTATCTGAAAACATTTCCATAATATCTTTTTCTGCAGCCCTGCATATCCCTTTTTCGGTTATCAGCCCGGTTATTAGCCTGGCAGGAGTAATATCAAATCCATAGTTAACTGCAACAGTATTTTCAGGACAAATTCGTACTGACCTGATCATTCCGTCAGCAAATCCGGAAACGTTTGTTACCTCTTCAGGATCGCGCTCTTCAACCGGTATTTCTTTTACTCCATTATCCAAACTGAAATCGATGGAAGTTGAAGGGAGTGCTGCATAGAATGGGACTTTATTATCATATGCTGCAAGAGCTTTTAGATAGGTTCCTATTTTATTTGCTACATCCCCTGTTCTTGTTGCGCGGTCACTGCCTACAATAACAATATCTACCTTCTTTTGTTGCATAAGGTGGCCACCTGAATTATCGGGGATTAATGTATAGGGAACGCCATGCTGTCCCAGTTCCCAGGCAGTGAGTTTCGAACCCTGATTCCTGGGCCTGGTTTCATCTACCCAAACATGTACTGCAATCCCCTTGTCATGAGCAAAATAAACAGGAGCTGTTGCAGTTCCAAAGTCGATGCATGCAAGCCATCCCGCATTGCAATGTGTAAGAATATTTACCGGTTCACCATTCTTTTTTTTACTGATAACTTCTATTAATTTCAGTCCATACTGGCCTATCTGACGGCAGTTTTCCTTTTCTTTCTCACAAATTTCGGTAGCAGCTGCCAGGGCCTCTGCAGATATGGATTTTGAATATAGATTGTGTTTCAACCTTTCCATAACATAATCGACAGCCCATGACAAGTTAACTGCAGTTGGACGACTTGAAACAAGATATCGGGCTGCATTTGAAAGATGTTCCCTGACATTTGTCTGAGAGTTGATTTCAAGCGTTGCAAGATAAATGCCAAAAGCAGCAGTGGCTCCAATAAGAGGAGCACCTCTGACAGTCATATCTTCAATTGCACAATAGGTATCTTCCACAGATCGCAGCTCCTTTGTTTCAAAATAAAAAGGCAGCTTCTGCTGGTCAATAACTCGTACAACAGCAGGATCAGATTCATCAAGCCATATGCTCTGATAATTTTTGTTGCCTATGTTCATATTTACATGTTCTTGCTGACCCCAAAAATATTAAACAACAAAATTACAAAATATTGGAATAATTGATATCAAAGAATGCCTAATGTGCCTGAAGTCCGGAATATTAAGAGTTATCAGAATATTATTAATCCCTATTTTCATTTTATTCCAACTTTATTTCGCTCCAGACAATTTTAATATCATAGTCTGCCGTAACTTCAAATGTTATTTTCGAATTATCGACCAGATTATTCTAAAATTTTGAATCATTTTTTAAAATATTATCTTTGTATTAATAAGTTTCAAATTCCAAAAATGTTTAGTATATGATTAATAAAGAGGAGTTTAGAAAAAAAATAATACTTACAGCAGGACAGATTTTCAGTCGTTTCGGGTTTAAGAAGACAACCATGGACGAAATAGCAAAAGCACTGAAGATGGGTAAAAGTTCAATTTATTACTACTTTAACAGTAAAGAAGATATCTTTAAGGCAGTTGTATTATATGAAGCAAATATACTTAGAAATGAGCTTACTACAGCAATAAAATCGGTCGAATCACCAATTGATAAAATGAGAAATTATGTTTTTGTGAGGATGAAATCGTTCGAAAAACTTTCAAACTATTATAATGCGATTTTTGATAAAAATCTGGATCATTTTGATTTTATTGAGAACATACGAGAAAAATATGACCGTGAAGAGCTGGCTATCTTAAGATTGATTCTTTATGATGGAGAAAGAAAAAAAGTATTTAATGTAGTTAACAGTGAATACACAGCCATGGCAATTCAGACCACTCTTAAAGGACTGGAGGTCCCGCTTTTCTGGAAAAAGAAGGAAGAACACATTGAGAACAGGCTCAATACTATCCTTGATGTACTTTTTTACGGTATTGTGAAAAAATAGGTATTATTTTTTGAATACAGCCCGTTTTTTCTTCTTTAAACTCCAATAAAGGCCCACCAGACCCATTAAAATAAAGGGGATACTTAAAAGCTGACCCATGTTTAGTTTCATTGTTGCCTCAAACGGAACCTGAGGCTCTTTAAGGAATTCAATAAAAAATCTTGCTGTAAATACGAGGACACACAACAAACTGATTAGCAAACCCTGAATATGTTCTCCTTTTTTTGACCAGTATATCCTGTAAAGCAGGATAAAGATAGCCAGGTATGCCAATGCCTCGTATATCTGGGTAGGGTGTTTTGGAGCAACCTCATGGTTTCTTAAAAAGACAAATCCCCAGGGGACAGTTGTCTCTTTACCATATATTTCTGAATTCATAAGGTTGCCCATTCTGATAAAAAAGCCCGAAAGAGCAACAACAATAGCAATACGGTCAAGGGCCCAGAAGTAATCTTTCTTCTCCTTCCTGGTAAAAAGCCAGATTGCTATCAGGATACCAATTGCTGCTCCATGACTCGCAAGTCCGCCATGCCAGATCATCAGTATCTCAAGAGGATGTTTAAAATAATAACCAGGTTCATAAAAAAGGCAATGGCCAAGCCGGGCACCGACTATAACGCCAACTGCCATATAAATGGTCAGACGGTCAAGAACCGATTCATCAAGATTTTCATTTTTGAAAATCTTGTTCATAATTAAATATCCGAAGAAAAAGGATGAGGCAAACAATAATCCATACCATCTTACAGCAAAAGCACCAATACGGAATATTTCAGGATTTACATCCCAGGGAATAATTACTAAATGCATAATAAACCGGTTTTATGTAAATGCCAAAGTTAGAAAATAATATTATTGATCATAATCAAAACACCCGAATTGAGAATGGGTTTTAATTCAATATAGAAATGAATCTTTAAAAAATGATGTAAGTTTGTAAATCATAAATAACCAAATGAATTTATGAATAAGAATATTTTTGCACACCTTTTACTTTCTTCCGCGACTTATATTATTATAACAGGTGGTTGTGCAAAGATCAGTACTCCTTCCGGAGGTCCGAGAGACAGGACACCTCCGGTAGTTATAAAAAGTATTCCCGAAAATGGGGCAAAAAACTTCAGGGATAAGAATATCTCAATCATATTTAACGAGTACGTAGTTCTTGATAATATAAATGAAAAATTCATGGTTTCTCCTCCCATGAAGAAAAAGCCCAGAGTATTCCTGAAAGGGAAAAGTGTCAATGTCGAACTCGAAGAACCATTGAAGGACAGTACAACCTACACTTTCTATTTTCAGGATGCGATAAGGGACCTGAACGAGGGGAATATACTGGAGAATTATCAGTTTGTTTTTTCAACGGGACCAGTAATAGATTCCCTTTCCGTTACAGGCAATGTTTTTAATTCTTTTGATCTTGAGGTACCTGAAAAGACACAGGTTCTGTTGTACAGAAACCTGGCCGACTCGGCTGTGATAAAACTTCTCCCCGAGTATATTTCAAGAGTGGATGATGACGGATATTTCAGGATTAACAATGTAAGGCCCGGAAATTACAGATTATATGCATTAAAGGATGATGACAACAGCAAGAATTATAATCGTAGGGAAGAAGCCTTCGCTTTTATGGATTCTGCCATAAATGTCTCGCCTGCTAAAAATTTTATTCCCGCTCCAAAGGATACCTCAACTGTTAAGGTTTCCCGGGATAAAAATCCAGCTCCTGCCGGAAAGGTAAAAGTAGCTGCAAACGACAAAGAGATAAAAAATATTACTGAGCCGGTAAGCAGGACAGGGGAGTATCAGCTTTATCTCTTTATAGCGCAAAGGAAAGATCATTACCTTGCGGGCTCTTCGCGAAACCAGAAGTATGAGTTGCAGTATATACTCTCTCTGCCACCCGATACCATGAAATTCGAATTTTCAATTCCTTCAGAAAGTGAAACCAAATATTTTATAGAAAAGAGTAAAAACCAGGATACCATAACAGTATGGCTGAAAGACAGTACTCTTTATTCCCAGCAGCAGATTAAAACAATAGTCAAGTATCCCTTTACTGATACACTTGGAGTGACCGGATATAAAGTGGATACTGTTCCTATGAGGTTTACAACACCCCGTGCCTCCAGAGCGTCAAGGGTCAAAAAGCCTGTATTCAAAGTTGAATCAAATATAGCAGGTGGATTTATAAAGCCAGGACAACCGATTGAATTCCTTTCCCTGACCCCTTTCCGACAACCCGATACATCACGTATGAGGCTTTATGAACTGATCGATACAGTTAAACATAAAATACCTTTCCATCTGGTAAAAGACAACAACAGTTCACGTAAATATACTCTGGATGCCGGTTTATTGCCCGGAGGAAAATATCTTTTAATCAGCGGTGCTTCTTCGTTTGGTAACATCTATGACGAAAATTCCGATTCGACAGGAACAAAATTTACTGTCAGAAAACCCGAGGATTATGGTAAACTCATCATGGATATAAGTGATTATGAGGGCGACAGGATAGTCCAGCTTCTTAATAATACTGAAAAACTTGTCAGGCAGATACTAATGGATAAAAACGGGAAAGCTGAGTTTCCGCTTATTGACAGAGGTTATTACAGGATCAGGGTAATATATGATCTGAACGATGATGGTCAATGGACTACGGGTGATTTTACATTGCACAGGCAACCGGAACCGGTTTCATATTATTTTCAGGAACTGGAGGTAAAAGTAGACTGGATATTGGAGCAGCCCTGGGATATCAGGTTAATGAATGTAAAGGATCCTAAATTAAGAGCCAAGAGAAAGACTAAATAATACATTGGAGCTTAAATAGAAATTATTAACAACTCTACTCGAATAATACATTTTTAACTATGAAGGAAGTTGTAGCAGGTATAGATATCGGGGGAACCTATACCAAATTAGGCCTGGTTGACAGGGATGGTAAAATTGTTTCGGAAAGCAGACTGATTACGACTGATTACCCCGATATCAGGAATTATGTTTCAGCGCTGACATCGGCAATAAATGATCTGGCATCAGGAACTGCAGGCTTAAAGCTTGTGGCAATCGGAATCGGAGCTCCAAATGCCAATTATCATAAAGGAACAATAGAACTTGCACCTAACCTTGCCTGGAAAGGAATTGTTCCTATGGCTGATTATATACGAGAAAAAATAGAACTTCCGGTTGCCCTTACGAATGATGCCAACGCAGCTGCTATAGGCGAAATGACATTCGGGGGTGCGAAAAAAATGAAGGATTTCATAATTCTTACCCTGGGTACAGGTCTTGGCAGCGGGATTGTCATTAACGGATCTGTTGTATACGGACATACCGGTTTTGCCGGTGAACTGGGACATACAGTGATTGTTCCAGGCGGACGGGACTGCGGTTGTGGTCGTCAGGGATGTTTTGAAACCTATGCTTCTGCTACAGGTCTTGTTCGCACAACGCTTAATATGTTAAGTGAAATGAGAGACGAGAGCCCTTTGAGAGAAATTGCTCCCTCAGAGCTTACAGCAAAAAAGGTTGCTGAAGCCGCAGCCGGTGATGACCCCATTGCTCTTGCAGCTCTGGATTATACTGCGGAAATTCTTGCGCTGGGAATTATTAACGCTATAGTATTCTCAAGTCCTGAGGCTGTCTTTTTGTTCGGAGGTCTGGCTCAGGCAGGTGAACTTCTTTTTGCTCCTGTAAGAAAATATGTTGAACGGGATATCCTGCCTATCTTTAAAGGAACTGTCAGAATTTTACCTTCAGGTCTGTCTGAGGGAAATGCTGCCATTTTAGGTGCTTCCGCACTTGGATGGAATGAGTTGAAGTGATCGGACCTGTTTTAAAATTTCAGGAACAAATAAATCTTAATTTAAATCCGGTTCTCTAAGTTCCGAAGTAAGGCTTAATTGCTGAATGAAGATTGCAGAGGTAAAAAAATTAGAATTTAAATCTGCTTATCCTGAACTGACCGATTTATCGAACAGGCTGGATAAACAGAAGGAAAGGCTTCTGATAGAAACCATTAACTGGGAAGCCTACAGGTATAAACCTGAGGTTATGCTGTCATTAGGGTATAGCGATCGTGAGATTTTTCTGAAATTTTATGTTACCGAGAATTATTTCAAAGCAGAAAAAACGGAAACAAACCAGATGGTAAGGGAAGATTCATGTGTTGAATTTTTTGTCTCCTCCGATAATAGCAGCATATATTATAATTTTGAATTTAATGCTATTGGCACCTGCCTTATGGAAATCGGAACAGGTCGGGCAGACAGAAAAAGGGCCGATCCCGGGGTCATTTCAAAAGTAAGAAGGCTTGCATCATCAGGGGATAAACCGGTAAAGGAGAAGGCAGGAACATATTCCTGGACTTTAACAATTGCAATACCTTTTGAGGTGTTTGTCACTCATAAGATAAAAGATGTGAAAGGTATAACATTCAGGGCTAATTTTTACAAATGCGGTGATATGCTAACTGTTCCTCATTATGTTACATGGAATCCAGTAGGTACAGAAAAGCCTGATTATCATCGACCGGAATTTTTTGGTCTGCTCAGATTCGTATAAGCTGATCCCGCTATTTGTGAAATAATTTCAAAAGCATCTTTGACATATTTTGCAGGCAGAATTAGCGGAGTTGCCGAAGAGCTCGCCTGTCAGTTTATCAGTCCAGTAATTCAAATTGCAGAATAACCCTCAGATATTCTTCAACCGGAATCACTCTAAACTTTAGATCATTTTGAGTATTGATTTATCATGTAAATGTTATATTTACATTTATAATAGTTATTATCCCTGATTTTATGGGAAAGAAAGAAGTAGCAATAGGTATTGATCTGGGAGGCACAAATACAGTTTTTGGTTATGTTGACAGAGAAGGGAATATTCTTGGTGAGGACAGGCTTAAAACTACCCGATATGATGATATTGAAGTGTTTGTGACGGCATTATATGAAAAAATTGTTGCTACCGGTCAACTAATTGGAGACGGCATCGATATTATAGGATATGGGATAGGGGCACCTATGGGGAACATCAATAAAGGCACCATAGAGCATGCTGCAGGATTGCCATGGAAGGGCATTCTGCCTATGAGGGAGATTTTCAGAAAGCATACCAGCCTGCCGGTAATTGTAACAAATGATGCAAATGCTGCAGCAGTTGGGGAGATGGTATATGGTGGTGCCAGGAACATGAAGAATTTTGTTGTAATTACTCTCGGGACCGGACTGGGAAGCGGTTTTGTTATTGACGGGAAACTTGTATACGGACAGGACGGATTTGCAGGAGAGATAGGACATACAGCGATTCGTCAGGGCGAGTCAGAGCGCGAATGCGGATGCGGCAGGAAAGGATGTCTGGAAACATATGTATCTGCTACCGGGCTCAAGAGGTCGCTTCTTAAAATCATGGCTGACAGCAATCAGCCAAGTGAATTGAGAAAATACAGTTTTGATGAACTTGATGCAGAAATTATTCACGATGCTGCCATTAGAGGCGACTATATTGCAAAGAGAGCATTCACATATACAGGCAGGCTGCTGGGATTTAAGCTGGCGGACCTTGTTGCTTATAGTAATCCTGAGGCAATTTTTCTTTTCGGAGGGCTGGCACTGGCCAGGGACCTGATATTTGAACCGGCTAAGGCATATATGGAGGAAAACCTTCTGAGCATTTACAAGGGGAAAGTGAAGTTGCTTCAGTCAGAATTAAGTACGCAGAATGCAGCTGTTCTGGGAGCCAGTTCACTTATATGGTCAATGAAAGAGTCATGATTGAAAAATTAATACTTATAGATATGGCCAATTTCAAAGATATACTAAGTTATATTCTTGGGGTGGTTTTTATTATCATTGTGTTTGCACTTGCTTATGCTTATCTTAAACCACACCAGCTTCACAAGAGAAGGATGGTTTCAACCCTTGCCCTTAAACTAAGTTATCTTCTTTATTTGTTAGTGTTGCTAATAGTTATTTATCTTGCAACACTGGTAAAAGGAGGTCTTGAAAATGTATTTTACGGTATTGAATTTTTCGCATTCCTGATCGTCCTTTTCGTTCCAACCATTGGCATCTTTGCCCGTAAGCTTGGCCAATTCAGCAAAAAAAGAGATGGATATAATTATTTTTTTTCAATAGTCAATTTACTTTCAATACTGGTAATACTTTTAATGTACTTCATTTGATAATCAATATACCTGTCTTTCAGTATGTCTGAGAAGTAAAATTAGCAGAAATCAGATAACTTTTTTTGACTGATAATTGCAATCTAGAATGAAAACACAAAAAGGTGTCTCATTGAATCTGTATTTTTAAACAAGTAGTAACTTTGGTGTATATTTTTAAAACCCTATTTTATGATCCAGGAACGCTTAATCGGGTATATTGAACAAAGTATAAGACAAAACTGGAATATCGAAGCTTTGTCGAATTACAGGGAAAAGGGCTATTCTTACAGGGAAATAGCAGAAAAAATCCTCAAGCTCCATTTCCTTTTCAGGGAATCAGGTATAGGGGAGGGAGAAAAAATTGCGCTTATTGGCAGAAATTCGGCGAACTGGTGTGTTACATATCTGGCAACTGTAACTTACGGGGCTGTAATTGTTCCAATACTTCCGGATTTCAAACCGGAAGATCTGACTAATATTGTCAACCATTCTGACTCAAAGCTTCTTTTTGCCGATGATAAAATATTCGACACTCTCGATATAATCAAGATGCCTGGTATCATCGGTGTTCTCTCTCTTGATGATTTTAAAGTGATAACCTCCTTAAAACCTTCAATTAAGGAAAGTTTAGCATCTCTTGATGAAAAATATCTGAAGGCTTATCCGGAGCTTAAGAAGGAAGATATAAGATTTTCCTCTGTTACAAACGATAAGCTTGCAGTTATCAGTTACACGTCGGGAACAACAGGCTTCTCAAAGGGTGTAATGATTACACATAACAGTCTTGCAGCCAATGTCAGGTATGCGCAGAAAAATATGCCACTGAAGCCCGGCGATCCGCTTGTGTCGTTCCTGCCTCTTGCCCATACCTACGGATGTGCTTTTGAATTTCTTTTTCCTTTCACTTATGGTTGTCATATAACAATCCTGTCGAAAACCCCGTCACCACAAATAATTATTCAGGCGTTTAAAGAGATTAAACCCAGGCTCATTCTTTCTGTACCACTGGTTATAGAGAAGATTTTTAAAAAACAATTGCTGCCGGTAATCAGTAAACCACACATGAAAGTTTTACTTGCCATACCGGGGCTGAACAAAATTCTTCATAATAAGATCAGGGAGAAGCTTACACAAACATTCGGAGGGCAGTTTAAGGAGATCGTTATAGGTGGGGCAGCATTCAATGCTGATGCAGAAAAATTCTTCAAAAAGATAGGCTTCAGATTTACAGTCGGTTATGGAATGACAGAATGCGGACCACTTATAAGTTATGCATCATGGGATACAACAAAACTGGGTGCTTCAGGTAAAGCAGTGGATACACTCGAGGTTACAGTCGATTCGCCTGATCCTTCCAATATCGTTGGTGAGATAATTCTCCGGGGTGAAAATGTAATGACCGGGTATTATAAGAATGAAAAAGCAACAGGAGAAATGATTGATGAGAAAGGATGGATGCACACCGGTGACCTGGGGGTAATTGATAAAGAAGGGAATATCTTCATTAAGGGCCGCAGCAAGACAATGATACTTGGTCCTTCGGGTAAAAATATCTATCCTGAAGAGATAGAGGCGATTATTAATAATAAGAATTATATCGTTGAATCAGTGGTTATTTCAGTCGATAATAAATTAGTCGCTTTGATACATCCTGATATTGAGATGATGAAGAAAGACAGTATTTCCGAAGAACAGCTAAATGCGATACTGGAGGTGACCAGGAAAGAGGTCAATGAAAGATTGCCTGAATTTATGACTGTCAGTAAATTCAGGATTCATATGGAGGAATTTGCAAAAACTCCTAAAAGAAGTATAAAAAGATTTTTATATACGAAAGAGTAAAATATTATATATGGATTTATTTGCAGTAATTGTTGCAGGGGGAAGTGGAAAACGTATGGGGGCTGATATCCCCAAGCAATTTCTTGAGCTTGCAGGCAGGCCTGTACTGATGCATACAATTGAACGATTCAAAAAATTCAATGATGCAATAGAAATAATAACCATTTTGCCTGAAAACCAATTAAGACACTGGCTTGAGCTTCAGGAAAAATACTCTTTCACAATTCCCCAGACAATTGTCAAAGGTGGCTCTGCCAGATTTTTTTCTGTAAGGAACGGTCTGAAGTTTGTAAATACGCCGGGATTAGTAGCCATACACGACGGAGTAAGGCCCTTTGTAAGTATAGATACAATCAGGAGATGCTTTGAAGCTGCTGAAAAGTCAGGCAATGCTATACCTTCAATTTCTCCGACAGAGTCTCTGAGGATATTGACGGAACAGGGTTCTCTGCCTGTCAACCGGTTTCATGTCAAACAGATACAAACCCCGCAGGTATTCAGTGCGGAGCTTATCAAAAAAGCATATCTGCAGGAATATCAGCCGGATTTTACAGATGATGCAACGGTTCTGGAAAAAACAGGGGAGAAGATTAATCTTATTGAGGGCAACCGGGAGAATATTAAAATAACTAATCCGGAGGATCTTTTGATCTCAGCTGCCTTGTTACAAACATTCTCCTGACATTTACATCCTTTATGCCGGTTCTTCTTTGTGGCAGCCCTCTTATTTTATATATTGCGGTACATTTATTAGATTTTCTGTTATGAAAACCAGAGCCATTCTATTTCTTGCAGCCATTTTGATTTTTTCAGGATGTGCAGAAGTAATGAAAATGATGCAGTCAGCCAGTCCTGTTCCTCTTACAGAGGATGAGGTTATAAGCGGTTTAAAGGAGGCTCTTATGACTGGAGCTGAAAATTCAGCCCGGAGGCTTGCGGCCGAAAATGGATATTACGGAGATGAAGCAATTAAGATTTTACTTCCCGAAGAGGCCGGTATTATTGTTGATAATATCTCAAAATTACCCGGTGGTGACAAGCTTGTTCAGGATGTGATACTGAGGATCAACAGGGCTGCAGAAGATGCAGCTAAAGAAGTAGCGCCAATCTTTGTGAATTCTGTTAAACAAATGACAATCAGAGATGCATTCAATATCCTTAACGGGGCTGATAACTCAGCTACCAATTACCTGCGTTCAACAACCTATAACGAATTGTATGCATTGTATAAACCTAAAATACAGGTTTCGACTGAGAAAAATATTGTGGGGAGTATATCCACAAAAGATTCATGGGTAGCTCTTACAGGTAAATGGAACACTCTTGCAAATTCAGCTGCGGGAAGGCTCACCAATCTTAAACCTGTTAATACCGACCTTGACGATTATCTCACCAATAAAGCTCTGTACGGTATGTTTTCAAAGATTGAACAGGAAGAGCTGAAGATCAGAAAAAATGCATCAGCAAGAATATCTCCGATTCTCAGGAGGGTTTTCGGTAGCCTCGATAACAAAGTTAACTAACCCTTATTAAAAAGATGTTCGAACGAAGTGTATTTACTTATAAAGGACTCGAGGTAAGAGTATCCGACCATGCAAATGAAGGGATACTGGATATTCTTAATCATGCTGTTCAGGGTTCAGAAGGAGGATTAAGGTTTTCATTGCAAAATATTGCACCACGGATAGCTGCATACAAGGATAAGATAAGATTTGTATCACTTTATAAAAAAAATCAGATAACCGGAACAGTAGGATCCTGTTTCCGCATATCCGGACAGGGAAACCTGCGGTGCGCAACCTCATATCTAAGGTACCTTGCTTTTCAGACTGTCTACCAGTCGGATTTAACCTGGAGAAAAAAAAAGAAATCGCTTATAAAACCTGAAAAGGACGATAGTTTTAAGCAGAAAACACTGGAAATATTCAGCAAACCGCATCTTCTTGATGTTGCCAATGTATTTGAAGGTGATAAACATGTTATGTATGCCTTTCTGGAGAGTATGAATGAAAGATCGAAAAACCTTGTTCATCAGGCAGGGTATGAGTATATAAGATCCTTTCTTACAGTTGCATTCAGCAGATTTTCTCCAAAACCCGACCCGCGTGTTACAAAATTAGATGAGGAAAGCAAGGCGAAAATGGAATCTCTTCTTCTTGAATATTACAGGGATTATTCATTCTTCAGCACTGATTATTCGTTTTATGGTGACAGGTATTATATATTAAAAGAGGGTAAAGAGATCATTGCCGGAGTCAGCGCTATACCATCTGTTTACAAAGTATACGATATACCGGGTATATGGGGATGGGTAATGATGCGGGTACTTCCTAAAACACCATATTTCCGCAGATTGTTCCGTCCCGGGGAATTCCGCTACCTGGTTTTTGATGCAATTTATTGTAAAAACGGGCGGGAAAATTTACTCTCAACTCTCTTCGAGTCAGCATGTGCTGCTGAAGGTTTCAACACAGGACTTACCTGGCTCGACGACAGAAGTCAGCTTTTTGACAATATCAGGAATGGCGCAAAAATGGGGGCATTGAACAGGATGCTCAATGCAAAACCCGGACTTGTATATGCAAGGTTTATTAATTTGTCTGAAAAGGATAAGGAGTACTTTTATAATGCTCCGGCTTATATTTCAGGATTTGATTTTTCTTAAGACAGACTAACAAAACAGGTGTTTACGAAACAATGTCTTTGGCTCTATCCGGAAAAGAGGTAGTTCTTATTACCGGGAAGAGTGATAATGCATCGCTAATATTTTGTTTTGCAGGTGAATATGAATAAATTCCAGCATAAAAATGAATAACAGGATTCAATTAATCCATATTTTAAAAGATTCAGATACAGGGAACAGATACATATTTTAAATATGAAGAAGCTAAGAATACATTATTTTCAGCATGTCGCATTTGAAGGATTAGGAAGCATTGAAGAATGGGCTTTGTCATGTGGTCATACTCTTACTTCAACCAGGTTTTTTGAACAATACTTATTGCCGGAAATTTCTGATATCGACTGGCTTATAATTATGGGAGGTCCGATGAGCATTCATGATGAAGAAGAATATTCCTGGCTTATTGATGAAAAACGATTTATCAGACAAGCTGTTGATGAAGGAAAGACAGTCCTGGGTATATGCCTGGGATCACAACTTATTTCAACTGCCCTGGGAGCAGGAGTTTATCGGAACGAAAAGAAAGAAATAGGATGGTTCAATATTGAATTGACCCCATTGGCACAATCGCACAGGCTATTTTCTGGACTGGGGGAGAAATTAAAAGTTTTTCACTGGCATGGTGATACATTTGAGCTGCCCGCCAATGCAATTCATTTTGCATCATCAGAAGGATGCCGGAATCAGGCATATCTATATAAAGATAATGTGCTTGCATTGCAGTTTCACCTGGAACTTACAATTCAGTTACTGCAGCAGATGCTTGAAAATGGCAGAGGTGAATTAGTATCCGGGGAATATGTGCAGGTTGAAAATGAGATATTGACCAGCAGTCAATTAATTGGATCTAACAGGAAAGTATTTTTTACCCTCTTGAACAGACTGGCAGCATTGCAGAATGACAGTACCGCTTAAACAGAAGCAGGAGTATCCGGAATCCGGGATGTTTATCTTTCAAATAAACCGCCAAGAGCTGAGCTGGCTTCTTTCCTTGTGTTACTTCCATAAGGGGAGAGAGCCCTTATCAGTTTCCGTATTGGCATTGATTGCAGCCATACTTTTCCGGTGCCGCGTATGGTTGCAAGGAACAATCCTTCACCTCCGAAAATCATCGACTTGAGACCGCCTGCTGTTTCAATATCGAAGTCGAGGGTTGTCTCGTAGGCAACAATACACCCTGTATCAATGCGCAGGATATCGTTGTATAACTGTCGTTCAATAACTGTTCCTCCTGCATGTATGAATATTTTTCCGTCTCCTTCCAGTTTCTGAAGAATAAAACCCTCTCCTCCCAGCAATCCTGATCCGATTTTTTGATTCAGAGCCACAGAGAGTTTTGTACCAAGGGCAGCACAAAGGAAGCCGTCTTTCTGTACGATAAGTTTATTTCCCACTTCTCTTAAGTTTACAGGGACTATGGTTCCCGGATAAGGTCCGGCAAAAGCGACCCTGCTTCTGACATTTCCCTGATTTGTGAAATGTGTCAGAAACAACGACTCACCGGTGATTAATCTTGAACCTGCGGAAATCAATTTCCCCATGAGTCCCTGATTCGGCGTTGAACCATCGCCCATCCTGACCTCAAAGTTTATACCTTGTTCGAGGTAGACCATAGCACCTGCTTCAGCAATAACGGTTTCCCCCGGATCGAGTTCTATTTCAACGAATTGAATATCATTCCCAAAAATCTTAAAATCAATATCATGTGATACCATATATAATATTTTAATAGTTTAACCCGGAATATCCTGGAATCGAAATTAACAAACTGCAGGCACTAAGCAAAATGATTAAATAAAATTATTATTTTTACTGCGTTTACGGGTTGTTAGCTCAGTTGGTTTAGAGCATTACCTTGACAGGGTAGGGGTCACCGGTTCGAATCCAGTACAACCCACAAAAGCAGTATTCAAACTGCTTTTTTCATGTTATATCGCCGGCTTATTTTCCATGAAAATTACCGAACCTAGCCATCGCTCAACCTGGCCCCTCCCTGAAATCAGCCAAAGGGTTAATTTCTTAACGGTCGGTCCGGTTCGAATCCAGTGCAACCCGCATTATTTCGCTGCAAAAATATTGGTGCATATATTTCATTTATGAAATATACTTTCAGGGGTGTAAAAAGATATCTGAAATCCGGAATGAACCCATTATTACATTTGTTGCTAGCCAGATTCCAGCCAGAAATTACGAAATTAATGTAATGGATGAATCAGTCAGCTTTTTATTATAGTTCTTTTGAAAAGGTATCTTGGGAAGGGAATCATCTCATTAACAGACTTTTCATATTTCTCATATTCTTCTCCGAATGTCCTTCTGAGCAAATTGCTTTCCCCATGAATGGAAATCTTAAATCCTATATATAAGACCAGCGAAATTGAAAATATTAATCCTGAATGATAAATCAGAGCAAGGGAAGGTATTATAAAAACTATTATTGAGGAATATATCGGATTCCTGCAAAGAGAGAAGGGTCCCCTGGTAACCAGATTATTACCTTTAAAGTATCTTATAAAAAATATGGCAGAGCAGATCCAGAAGATAAATCCCAGCCCTAACCAGATAAATCCCAGCATCTTAACATAAGGTAAATTTATAAACTTTAAGTCAAAGAATTCCGGATATCGGTACATTACAATTAATGAAAGGATTATGTATGGCAGACATAACAGTACCAGCTTTGGACCGATTCCCCCAAGTGTCAGTGATGGCTTATATGAGGAATCTGGAATTGTAGTTTTCATTCTGTAAGCTCTGGTTAGCAGATAGTTGGATTAAAATATTATTATTCTCAGCAGAGATCTTTAATTTTTATTACTTTATCAGGCATTATTACTGCATTAGTGTAAGCTATACTTCAGCTATACAAACAGAATCTTCAAAACTGATAATTGTTTAAAGGCCGCTGTAAATGCGGTGATAGTACAGTGACCTGAAAAAGGTTACTTCAGAACTTTTATTTTTATATTTCTGAACCAGATTGGATAACCGTGATCCTGAAGCCCGATATAACCTTCTTTTGCTATACCTTTCATAAATCCAGGGAATGTTTTGAATTTACTGTTGCTTACAAGCGCATCCCAATCGGGAGTCCATAATGTATACTCAACAACTTTAATTCCGTTCTGTATGTGAGTTACCTTGCCATTTTGCACTGTGATCACTATGGTATTCCATTCTCCGGCCGGATGAACTGTCTGGGCATCAGCTGGGAGCATATCATAGAGAGAACCGGAAAGGTGGCTTGGTATTTTGTTATCTATAGCATCTATATTATCGAGAATCTGAACTTCAGGTGCGGCATAATATATTGGTTGTCCCGGTACTTCCTGGACATTATAAAAGATACCGGAGTTTCCCATTTTACTTGCCTTCCAGTCTACAGACAATTCAAAATTCCGGAATTTCCTGACATCATATATAATGTCACCATCGGATCCTTCTCCGGGTTCTTTGCCCTCACCTAAAACCACCTTCATAGCACCGTCTTCAATTATCCAGTTTTTTGGCATTACTGAGCCATTAAACTGTCTCCAGCCTTTAAAATCCTTACCATCGAATAATAGCATCCAACCTGCTTTTCGCTCTTTTGCGGTGAGCTTATTAATTGCCTGACCACAGGTGGGAAGTACTGTAAGCATGGCAGCTGCTGATACCAGCGATAATAAAATGATTCTTTTCATAATAAGGGTATTAATGTTTATTTTTTTTGCAAATTAATTAAAAAAATTCATCTGTAAATCTCCTGATTCCATAATCAGATTTCATTTTTCAATTTCCACTTCAGGTAACAAGCTTATTATAATATACTGATCATTGTTCTGCAAATTTAATTAACCTTCGGCAATGAAGCATAAAGGAGAAATAATAATTCGTGGGTGATTTGAATGAATTGAACGTTATATTATTTCTGGTTTATTACCCTGAAGAAGGTTTTATATGGGATAAAATATGTAAAATTAATGATTAGTTTCCAGGGATGGAATATTTTCTTTATATAATCGCAACAAAATCAATTTCTTACAAAAAAGACTATAAAAATAGTCATTTTTATTACAAAATATTTGCCCGACTATAAAAATAGTCATATCTTTGTATTGAAGGATTGACTATAGAGAGTTTAAAATTTGAAATATTAAATTAAGAAACATTCCGGGATACTCTTTGTAATCCCTGCCAGGGGGAGCAGGAGTCCAAACGGGATGAGAGAAAATCAAAAATAACTGAAATGCAACTGACAAAGGCAGAAGAACAGGTAATGCAGATCTTATGGGACATGAAAGATGGTCTTGTTAAAGATATCCGCAACAGTTTTCCCGACCCGAAGCCGGTACGTAACACGGTGTCAACAGTACTGAGAGTTCTTGAAAAGAAGGGTTATGTCGGGCATAAAGCATATGGGAATGTTCATCTTTATCATCCGCTGATCTCGAAGAGTGAATATTCGAAAAGTCAGTTGTTTGGGTTGATGGAGAGTTATTTCAATAACTCCTTTCCAGCAATGGCTTCATTTTTTGCCAGGGAAAAAGATCTCACAATGAAGGAGTTGGAGGAGTTACTCGAGGATACAAAGAAGGAATTATCAAAAGGTAAAAAGAAAAAGTAATGGAAGCATTAGCATTATATCTGCTCAAGTCAGTAATCTGGCTTACTGGTTTTACTCTGGTATATATTCTTTTCCTGAGAAACGAAAGATTTTTCTTATTAAACAGATTATATCTTCTGGCAGGTATTCTTACATCAGTCTTATTTCCGTTTATTTCAGTACATTATACTGTTATTTTACCCATAACCGGAGACTTTGAGACTGACAGCAGTATTGTCACTAAAATTAAGGGCGATGATCTCAGTATTGTTCAGGTTGTCGGCTTAATATTGTTTATTTCATATCTCGCCGGAATATTATTAGTTTTTTTAAGGTTTGTAATGCAGACCAGATCAGTCATTAAGGTTATTAAAAGAGCAGAAATTGTATCATTTGAACCTGTAAAACTGGTCAGAACACCTGATTATACTTCTTCGTTTTCATTTTTTTCCTATGTGTTTGTCAATCCTTCAATTACAGACGTCGAAACAAAGGAAATTCTGAATCACGAACTGGTTCATATCAGGCAAAAGCACTGGTTTGACCTGTTACTTACCGAGTTTCTTTGTATGTTACAATGGTTCAACCCGCTTGTCTGGAGTTACCTCCGTTTCATAAGGGAGAACCATGAGTATCTTGCCGATAGGTTGGCGCTGCAGCGAACATCAGATCCGGCAATCTACAAAGCGACTCTTTTAAACCAGATTGTCGGCTCTCCTGTTGTCAGCCTGGCCAATTTTTTCAATTATTCAGTTAACAAAAAACGATTTATCATGATGAAAAATATTATCAGCTCACCTTACAGGAAGATGAAGCTATTGCTTATACTGCCTGTTTTTGCAATTGTCTTATACTCATTTTCCAAACCGGAATACAAATTTAGTTCCGGTGATGCAAATGCAGGTAATAATGACAATTCGGCATACTCTTTAACCAAAGAAGTAAAAGGTACAGTTGTGAAGCAGAATGGGAATCCATTTCAGGGTGCAACAGTGATAGTTATCGGAACATCAAGCGGAGTAGTTTCAGATGCCAAAGGGTATTTCAGTTTTGAGAATGTACCTGATGATGCATTGCTGGCCGTTTCAGCCCCCGGCTTTATCTCGAAAGTAATAAAGCCTGTATTTACCTCTGAAATGACTATAATGCTAACACAGGATACACTTAAAAGCGGCAGCACAAATAGCAGTAACATGCCTCCTCCGCCGCCGCCGCCACCACCACCACCTCCTCCACCTCCAACAAAGAGTAAAACGAATGCTGTAAGTACAGATGTTCCTCCTCCTCCCCCGCCTCCAGCCTTAAACGATGAGGTAAAAATCCGAAGCACAGGTACTGCTCCACCACCACCACCACCTCCGCCTCAGAAACTGGAGATCAGAGGATTTGATAAAAATCATCCTCCCCTTATTGTTATTGATGGAAAAATTACGGATATTAATATTGATATGATTAATCCCGAGAGCATAGGATCAATGACTGTACTGAAGGATAACGCTGCGACTGCAACTTATGGAGAAAAAGCAAAAGATGGCGTTATATTAATTACTTCAAAAAGGATAACCTCCGATGAAAAAGTGCAAGTTATAGGCTACAGCAATTTAAAAGGAAATACAAACCTC
This sequence comes from uncultured Bacteroidales bacterium, assembly GCA_963760915.1. Classification (GTDB taxonomy): domain Bacteria; phylum Bacteroidota; class Bacteroidia; order Bacteroidales; family VadinHA17; genus LD21. The sequence goes on from CAVXEU010000003.1 coordinate 754,263, forward strand.
CCTTTGGTTGTCGTAGATGGCAAGATAACAGGTAATGACATAAATTCAATAGCACCTGATGATATTGAATCAGTTAATGTCCTTAAAGATAAATCAGCCATTAAAAAATACGGAAGAAAGGGGAAATACGGAGTTATAGAAGTTACAACCAAAACAGGTATTCATAAGGTGCCGAAGTAAAATTAAGATCCGGGTTAATAAAAAATAAATTCCTTCAGCAACTTGTATAATGTGAAGAGGGTATCTCCGGAGTTAAGATGCAAAGGATTTTCCGGAAGTACCCTCATTCACTTCATTCCTGATCAATCCTTATCCTTCCTGTTAACGGGACTAAAAAATGCTGCATGAACCACCGGAGGACATGTAGAATCTAATCCTTTCACAGCTTTCCAGATAACTTCATTGAATTCGGAATCACCTATCATATCCTCTTTTGTAAAATCAAACTGTTCGCTTTTACGCTGCCACCTGTTTTCTGCCAGGTTCTTATCATCAAGATTAATAAGGCATGGTCTGACTTCAAAGGGGGGATGCCCCGGAGTGGTGTTAAAACATCTCCATATCGGAACTGCTGACGCATCATACTGACTCATAGGCGGCAGTCCCAGGATAAGTTCAATGGTACGGAGAAATGAAGCGGTTGTATAAGCAGTATGATCAACATATCCATTTTTCACCAAGCCTCCGGCAACGTAAGCGGTGGTACGGTGAGCATCAACATGATCGGGCCCATTCTGGGCATCATCTTCAAGTATAAGTACCAGGCTCTGATTCCAGATCCGGCTATGACTCAGATAATCAATAAATAAACCAACAGCCAGATCATTATCCGCCACATGTGCAAATGGTGTGGGTTTTCCAAGGCTAAGTCCTTCGGTATGATCATTCCCAAAACGAATTGTACTTAACGCAGGCAGGGCATCTGCTGCAAGAAGGGATTCAAAGTCGTGTTTCCACTGATAAAACCGGATAGTATCCCTGACTGAAAGATCCCAGCTGGTGAAAGTAGGGCAGAAATGATCTTTTAATACAGGAATATTTGGTTTTTTACCGCTAATAAATTCGCCGTATGAACGATAGCTTACACCTTTACGCTGGCAATAATCCCACAGGAATCCGTTTTTATTGTTAGCAATCCCACGTATACCTTCCCCATCGTAAGTTCCTCCTCTGCCTCCATAACTTGTAGGCCAGGTCTTTTCGAGGTAATCTGTAGCATAAGCTCCCATACTCCAGTTATGTCCGTCAGCGCTAACCTCCCCGTTAACATAGAAATTATCTAAGAGCACAAATTCACGCGAAAGGGCGTGCTGATTCGGAGTAATATTTTCGCCAAAAAGTACGAGATCGGGGTCACCGTTACCTTCAGGCATATCCCCGAGAACCTGATCATAAGTACGGTTTTCCTTAATAATATAAAATATATATTTTATAGGTGACGGATCACCTACTTTCCTGGGTATCGGATTACCTTCCATTCCCTCTGAAATCATCTCTTTTGATTTGTTGTAGGGGGTATTATTATATACAGCCTGTGAATAAACTGCCATTTGCCTGTCATCAGGAATACCTAGTATGCCAAGTGTTCCTTTAAAAAGACCTCCTATATACTGCACTTTTATTTTTTCTTCCTTCCCCCCCTGCTGATAGACCACCTCTTCTCCCCTGCGGACAGGATCAGGTCCGAAAGGATTAGCAAGGGATGTCAATCCTTTTCCATTACTTACGAGTATTTTATTTTTTGCGATCCTTACACATGTCGGATACCAGCCAGTAGGTATAAAACCTTTGCTTTTTGCTGATCCGGGTTTGGTAACATCAAAAACGGCCAGACAGTTATTATCAGCATTGGCAATAAAAAGTGTCTTTTCATCTGTGCTCAAAGCCACGCCGTTTGTAGTGGTACCGGTGGGAGAACCGGGATAAAGTGCAGAATTAAGCGTTTCGATCACCCTCGTCCGGCGGGTATCGATTACCGATACGCTATTATCATTTGCGTTTGCAACAAACAGGTAGTTGCCGTTCCCTGTGATGCATAAATCGTTTGGGTTATCACCAACAGGTATCGTACCGGTAATTTTATTCTGATTTGTATCAAACATTACAATTTTATCACAACCCCAGCATGAAATGTAAAGAACTTTTTTGTCAGGTGACAATATGCAGGTATAACCTTCACCACCCAGGGGATATTGTGATATGATTTTTTTCGATCTGGTATCAATAACATAGAGAGAGTTATTTTCCCTGGTAACAACATATAACCTGCTGTTTGTATCATCTGAAGCCAGACCGGCAACTGAGATTTTTTCAGGCCAGGGTTTGCCTATCCGGATAGTGTCATAAACGGCAAGATGATTATCTCTGATTGCATACCTGATTATTATATTATCATTTCCCCCTGAGGCGTACAGATACTTACTGTTATCTGAAAAGGTCAATCCCAACCATGCTTTTCCTATTGATATTGAGTCGAGAATTATTTCCCGTTCAATATCGACCAGTTGAATTGTCTGTTCGCTCTCACCGTTATTGGTTACAGCAGCCAGCTTTTTTGAAGGTGACACTGCAATATTCAGGGGCAGGTCGCCCAGTTTCAACATCTTCCCAACTGATGTCAGGTTCCATCCGTTAGGGAGCAAAACGCGGTGAGATTCAATTTTGTCAAGAGTCTGAGCCTGAAGATTAATTGCAAAACTTATAAAAATTACCTTACAGACAATAAGTAAATCTTTGATTCTGATGTTGATTTTCATTAGCTCAATTATTATTTCTCAGGGGATGTCCATAAAAATATGAGTAATATTGAAAGCAGAGGTTTTTATATACCTGTCCATCTGCAACTACCGGGAAGCTTTCAGGATTTTTGAGTAAATTTATTATTTGCGGTTTTAAGTACTTTCAAGGCATCTCTTTTTAATCTGACAACAGCCTCTCCGGAAATCATCATTGGTTCTCCGTCGATGTGAAACCTCTTCTCCAGTGTCTGAATGATAAACTCTTTATCAGTTTTAATATGCGTAACATATTTTGACTTATGGATCCGTTTGGTGAAAAGCCTGAAAATGAAAATTGGTCCTAAAATTTTTGGGAATGGTTTTATCAGAACGAGATCGATGATTCCGTCATTTGGCAGCGCATGAGGTGCAATAAAAGCATTATTACCGAATTGTCGAGTGTTTGCAATAGTAAGGACAAATAGTTTTTCGGAGATAATTTCTTCACCTTCGCACAGGATCTTTACATGAAATGGCCTGAGTTGTAAAAAAGTTTTAAGGGTTAACCATACATAAGGCAGGAATCCGCGAAGTTTAAGTTCATTGAAAGAATGGGCTACAAAACTATCAAGACCTATTCCTGCTACATTCAGGCACAGCTTTTCGTTAATCTCAATTACATCAATATCCATTGTTTCTCCTTTCCTGATGTTTGAGAGGAGGGATCTGATATTCATTTTGAATCCGAATTCCTTGGCAAAACCATTACCTGAACCCATTGGCAGGACACCCAGAATTTTATTACTGTGCACCAGTTCTGATGCAACGGTGTGTACTGTTCCATCACCTCCGGCAGCAATAAAAACATCGTGCGAATCATAATTGTCCTGGATTAGGAATTCTGTTTCGTTTATACTTGATGACTTCAAACAGAATAGTTCTTTTTTCCTGCGATCCAGATCCTTCGATATAATGAAATTAACAGGCGGAACTCCGGCATTTGGATTCAGTATAAAGAGAGGTTTTCTTTCACCTGCTGTAAAAGGCATTTTCATGCTCAAATTTACATAACTTTTTCGCAATGTAAAGTAAGAACGGGATAAGAAGTTCCGGAGAGCTTATTATTTACTCTATCGGCAGAGGCACCCACGATTATTCCATGAACGGATATTTAAAGTCAGTTGCCGGTATGAGTGTTTCTTTAATAGTCCTGGGGCTTACCCATCGTATCAGGTTCAGATGGCTTCCTGCTTTATCGTTTGTTCCTGATGATCTTGCTCCTCCGAAAGGCTGTTGTCCGACCATTGCCCCGGTTGGTTTATCGTTTATATAGAAATTCCCTGCGGCATAACGAAGTACCCGGCAGGCTTTTATCATTGCATATTTATCATTACTGAAGATCGACCCGGTAAGGGCGTAAGGCGATGTTTCGTCGCATAGTGTCAGTGTCTCGTCAAAACGATCATCATTATAAATGTAGATTGTCATCACGGGGCCGAAGATCTCCTCTTCCATTGTAAAAAAATGAGGATTTTCAGTGACTATGATGGTCGGTTCTATATAATATCCTTTTGATTTGTCACCAGATCCCCCTGAGATGATCTTTGCGTCACCTGAGGATTTCACTTTGTTTATATATGACATTATTTTGTCGAATGCAGGCTCATCGATAACAGCATTCATAAAATTTTTAAAATCAAACACATCGCCTGTGGTGATCTCAGATATCATGCGCAATAAATGCTTTTTTGTCTCATCCCAAAGTGACCTTGGAATATACGCTCTTGAAGCAGCAGAGCATTTCTGTCCCTGGTATTCAAACGATCCGCGGACTATTGCTGTTGCGAGTTCAAGGGAACTGGCAGAACTGTGGGCAAAAATGAAATCCTTGCCGCCTGTTTCACCAACAATCCTGGGATATGATTTATAAACATTAAGATTATCGGAAACCTGTTTCCAGAGTGTGTTAAGGGTTGAATTTGATCCGGTGAAATGAATTCCGGCAAGATCTTTATGTTTCAAAACAATATTGCTTATCAGTGCCCCGGACCCGGGTACAAAATTAATGACCCCTGCAGGCATACCGGCTTCCTCATATATCTTCATTAGATAATAATTTGAAAGGAGGGAAGTTGTGGCTGGTTTCCAAACAGTTGTATTTCCCATAAGAGCCACACTCGTATTGAGATTTGAAGCAATTGCGGTAAAGTTGAATGGTGTGACGGTAAACAGAAAACCCTCAAGCGGACGGTATTCAAGACGATTAATATTTTCGCTTTCAGAGATTGGCTGTTCCCTGTAGATAAGAGATGCAAAATGATTGTTGAACCGAAGGTAATCTACTACTTCACAGATTGAGTCAATCTCGGCCTGGAATACATTTTTACCCTGGCCGAGCATTGTGGCAGCATTAAGCTGAAAGCGGTATTTTTTGGAAATCAGTTCTGCAGCCTTGGCCATTATGGCTGCTCTTTCCATCCATGAAAGCGTCATCCATTCGCACTTGGCGTCGAGGGCTGCCTTAATAGCAAGTGACACCGTATTATCATCAGCCATGTGGTATGTCGCCAACAAATGATGATGATCAGTAGGCATAACGACACGTCCGGTTTTCGCGGTACGAATCTCTTTTCCTCCGATTATAAGAGGAATATCTATCACTTTATTGCTCTGATTAATTAATTCTTCTTCAAGGAGTTTACGCTCAGTACTCCCTTTTTTATAAGAATAAACCGGCTCGTTCTTTGGTTCTCTGAAATTGTATATAGCATTATTCATCTTAGTTATTTTTTTGGCCACAAATATAATCTGTTCTTAATATCCATGAACATCTGAATGGTTATATAAAAGTTCTCAGCTACTCACTTCCGGCAGGTTTGGCTCATATTATAGCTAAAAAACCAAACTCTTAATCCTTTGGGAGAGGCCCCCGAACCTGTCAGTTACTAAACATATCCACTGAATAAAAGTTCATCCTTCTGGTCAGATCAGGATATTTCCAGGATATTGTAATTTTGTTGTACTTTATTTTCAGATTTTATCGAAATCTTAATATATATCAACATTCAGTATTATGTCAGAATCAAAATTTTACCATATTTCCGGAAAAGGTTTATTTTATGGTGTAGGAACTCTCGACGAGGCAATTGCTGCATCAAAAGAGGGTGGTTTCATCTGGCTCGATTATTATAAACCCGCAAAAGAAGATCTACAGATTCTTATTGAAAAAATCGGTGTACACCCTTTGTCAGTTGAAGACTGTTTCGATGAAAAGCAGGTCCCGAAGATTGAATACTTTCAGAATATTACCTTCATAATTTTCAAGGCTTTCAGTTATTCTGAAAAAGAACTGTTTATTGATGAGGTGAATCTGTTTTTAGGGAAGAATTTTCTGATCACTGTCAGCGGGCATAATTCAGGAAAAAGGGAGCCATTGAAGAATATATCCCTAAGCCTTAGAAAATGGACAGACCAAAGCAAAGACAGGCCCCGATTTTTTAATGCACAGAGTGCTCGATTTCCTGGTTGATAATAAATACAAAGCATTTGATGATATGGAAGATGAGCTTGAAGAAGCAGAAGAATTGCTTCTTGAAAATGTAGAAACTTTTAAGCCGATGAGGCTTATCCAACTTAGAAAAAGCCTGATGATCCTCAGAAAGAGTCTCTTTCACGAAAGGGAAATACTCGTCAAGATCTGCAGGAGAGATTGTCCGTTAATTTCCGAAAAAGCAATTATTCACTATCGTGATGTTTATGATCATCTGACCAAATTTTTTGAGCTTACTGAAACCTACAGGGAAATTGAAACCAGCCTGATGGAGTTGTACACCTCGCTGCTTAATAACCTGATGACCAAGATGTCAAATCACACCAATACCTCTGTAAGAAGGCTGACCCTGATTGCTACAATTTTTATGCCACTGACATTGATTGCCAGTATTGGCGGTATGTCAGAATGGTCAATGATGACCGGTCCATCAAACTGGAAAATTACCTATCCTCTTTTTCTTCTTGGGATGGGTATAATTGCCTTTTTAAATTATTTCCTGATCAGGAGACTCGAGAAAAGGGGATCTTCACATCCGATTGATTGATTGGAATTTCAGGCACTTTTTTGTAACCCAGATCAAACATGGGGAGATGTTTTTCACCGAAAGATCTGATGGCGTATGAAAAGAAAAGTCCTGAAAGAATATCAATGCTATAGTGTCCACGGGCAAGGAACAGAGCAGTAACAACTATTACCAGGCAAATGAAGATCAGCCATCTGTATCCTTTGTCCTTCACAAGCAAAAATAACAGGAATACATTGCCTGTATGACCCGAAGGGTAAACACCCAGTTCGTATTTTGAAAATCCACTGAACAGCGGATCAGATCCGGCAAACATCGGAGGATTTCCAAATGGTGTAAGTACAATAAAAATCCCCCTGACAATGTAAAAAATGCCTGTTAATACAAGGAATAAGGGAATACGGCTATAATCTTTTTTGTGGACAAAATACATTAAGACAAGGACAATGGGCACAAGGCAAAAGATGTCATAAACAAGTGACACATTAATAAAAGGCAGATTATCAAGGATAAGGTCGGAGAGCATTGGCAAAGTTTTTCCTTCACTCATGTAATTGTGAAGATAGACCTCTGAAGCAAAATTCAATCCTGCTCCGGCAATAACGGAAAGCACCCCAAGATATAAATACTTGCTTTTCAATACGGGCAACAGTAAACGGAAAGCCTCTGAAATATTTAATAACAGTTTATTTTTCCCTTTATAAGTCAGATTCATTTACAATTTAATTAGATGTTCATCTCTTAATTCTATTATTATATCCTGATTAATATTGACAAATGTAAAAACTTTGGATAATATGGCTGCCAAGTCATAAGACCCTTCATTGCGACATTTCATTATATATCTTCAGGATTTCCTCCCTATGTTCTTCAGGAGCCTCCACGTGCCCCCAGGCCGATTGAGTCTGCCACAAGCCATCGTATGCGGAGTCGTGATATGTGCGAATTATATGAGGTATGTTCTTTTCAGTAAGTATCTGGTCAAGAAGCATAGCTTCGATCTCGTTTTCAAACATTAGTATTTTAACAGGTCTGCTCATTGTATCTAATATTGGAATCACAAAAATAGTCTAAAACTTATTGAATTGATAAAAAAGGCATTTTCATTTTGTCATTCTTCAATTCATTTGCGAAATAAAGAATTTATTTTGAGATATATCTGAAAAGCATAATTTACCTTTACAATAGTAAGGTTATTATCCAGGGAGGATCCGACTTTTTATGTGAACAGTGTTATTTTATCTTTTTGATAATTGCGCAGTTATTCAGAAGTACATCCATAAGAAAGCCTGAACATTCTCCGCGCAGGGTAATATTATCGCCTGTTCTTAATGTAGAAGGGTCTGCAATTGCAGGGAATGTGCAAATTACAGAAGATAAGTCGTTGCCAGTTTCAAGGGAGATACTGATAATATTATTGCCGGCAGGTTTTACAGAACCTATTTTTCCGGTCACTTCAAGGATCTTGTTAACATACCTTTTTGAAGCTTCAGTCTCATTGTTTTCAAATTCCCTCTGGAGAAGGGAAGCTGTAATGACAAAATCCGGTTTGGCCTTTGCCATATCAGTATGCTTCAGATTATACATATACAGGGCAGCCAGGATGGCTGAAAGAGCGATGAATGAGACAACCAACAGCGCGATTTTTACGAAGGTTTTCATATCACCAATATATTAAATAAAATCCTTATTGGCAACTGCGCACGAGCCGGCTGTAGTTATGTAAGCGGAAATATATTTCTCTACTTATTTTCCACGGGAGAATATTTCATTGCAACTGTCACCTCCAGATTTTTGGCAATCTTGTCTCTTACCACTCCGGGGATCTTAATATTGTAATCCTCCGGTACTACATTAAATTTTGCATTTGCATTTATCCCGCCTGTAATCACTTCAATGGTACCTTTTACAGCTATCTTTTTTGTTACATCGTGTATGGTAAGATCTCCTTCCACATTTACATCATAAATCCCGTTCTTTGAAAAATTAACCGAAGAAAGATTGGTAATATTTCCCTTAAAGCTGGATTTTGGTATTTTATCGGATTCCATATAATTTTCGTTGAAATGCTCCTCCATAAGGGCTCTGTCGAAATGAAATGATTTGATGAGAGCCTGAAAAACCATTTCTCCGGTCGATGCATCAACTATACTGGCAACCTGGTTGTTATCTCCTTTAATATTTTCCATCGGAGTCAGTGAGAAGAAACCGATATAACCGTTTTTGGTCATGTATTTTTGTGCATTTGCGCTAAAGAACAGAAATGATAGAAAAAATAATGATGCAAGTCGTTTCATAAGTGTAATATTGTTTAATAATTAACAAACAATTCGTGAAAAGGTTTTGTCAGTTTAATATTTATGTTGTTCATTAAGAAATAAATATAATTTGAGTATCTGGAATCATGAATAAACAATAATTTTGGGCTAAAGCCTTATTATCAGGACGACTTGCTTAGGGGCCGTTGAAAAAGACCTTATTAACCGCAGAGGACGCAAATCGAAGCGAAGAGAAGATCCCGACCGAAGCGTCGGGAGTGCGCAAAGCTCGCAAAGTTATGCCACTGTAATTAAGCTCTTTGCGTACCGATAGCTATCGGTATTTTCGGTTAATGGATTTAGACTTTTTCAACAGCCCCATTGATAATAAGGAGCTTATGGGCTTTAGTCCATAACTTTTGCCAATTATCAATGTCTCTAATACAACCACCATTATAATTATCAAAGTTTTCCAATTTTCATCGATGCAACACACGAATATTAATAAAACATTTTGTCTTTTGTTCTGTACTAAAATATATTCATAATATATTAAATATCAATTATATAATAAAATATTCCGGTGCGCTGCACCTCCATGCTTTACTACTACAAACCATTATCTACAAATATTATGGTGCTCCGCACCTTTTTGAAATTATTTTAATCAGGTCATTGTAAATATAATCCTGCTTCGCACTTTTGGGCTGATACAAGCGGCAGAGCCGCAAAATATTTGCAGGGATGTGATTTCATTATAAAACCAGAGGTGCAGTGCACCGGAATATCAAAACTCAATCATAAATATTACCAGAGAATTCAAACAGGTATTCCTCTCTAAATTCAACATTATTCTTTTCTTTCATTTCAAAATAATCTTTTTTGAAAGGCTTTTTGTTGTGATGTTCTTCCTGGGATAAAATATATTTTACTACAATAAAGATAGTTTGCAACACTCTAATTTTACAATCAACACCTATTAATTGTGGGCTTAAGAAGCTATTTTTAAAAAGCGCGGAAAACAGGAAAATTATTGAAGTATTATTAATCGAAACCGATACTCATTTTACATTTTATACATGATTTCCTTAGGGTGGAAGAATTTTAAATTCTTTTTACTGAATTCAAAATCAGTTTAATGTTTTCTTTTGTTTCCTGAGTGTAAATACCCTTGATATATTAAATCCGAAATGTATATCACCTTTAGTCCAGGTGCCTGTTGTTTCACCAATAAATCCTTTTTCGATCATTGCCAGGGAATTCGTGAAAAACAGTTGAAAAACATGTCCGCCGGTTTCAATATCAACTCCAACAGACAATGGATTATAAACCTTCTGGCTCATATATTTTTTGGGATTTGCCAGATAAAAATATTCAGCATTAAGGCTGATACGTTTTGAAAGTTTCATTCTGCCTCCAGCGCCAACAGCGAAAAGATCATTAGGATCAAGCTCTGTGGCAACCAGGTTTCGATGCACATATGAAGGCGAAATCTGAACTGAAAACGTCTGGCTTATTTTCCTGGCAACAAGAATTTGTCCGACATAAGATAACCTTGACGAAAAATAATTTGTTCTGGAAGGATCGGGCCATTTAAGCGAATTAAGTGCAACGGAGGTAAATACAGAAACGGATACAGGCATAATTCTTGCTCCTGATGATTGTCTCAGAACCGTGAACTTTGTAAATCCATCAAAAGTCTTTTCATAGTTTCCTCTTCCCACCCCTATCATAAGCCAGTTAAATATTCCATATTCCAGGCTGAGGTGCACATTCGACTGATCGAGGCCGAAAAAATTATAGGCACCGGAACTAATCAACCCGAAACGATGCGAGATCCTGAAGTCAAGTTGTCTGGGAGGCATTCTTTCTACAGAATGACCGTTCAGTATCCGTGTTGATTTGAAGGTGGCTGTGGTATAGTTGATTTCCTTTGGTGCATTCTGGTTAAGGAGGTTCATAAGATCATCCTGGGCAAAAATACAAGACGGGAACAGGAATAACATAAGAATCAGAGGCAGACGTTTCATATTTTGCAGAATTTATAGTTCAATCAATTATCGGGCATTCCATTTCTGACCCAGATAGCAAACCGGGTAATTGAACATGCCTTGATCTTACCTCCGTTCTTGGGCATGGGAGAGTATGAACCTGTATGAGTAATTGATCCGTAAATATTTACATTTTTAGCCACCACATCAGCGTAATTCTCAAGAGGTATATTATTGCCCAGAGATGGAGCAGTATTGTTTGAGTGGCATGAATAGCAATTGTTACTGAGGATAGTAACAATTGTTCCGCTGAAAGTTACATTAACTGTGTCGCAGGAGGAATTAAGAGTCGGATAAAGAGCTTCTTCATTGTCATAATAGCATGATCTAAGTAACAATGAAAATATTAATGCTGTTATTATTATTATAAATAGCCGCTTCATATAAAAAGAATTACTAGTTATTTAAATAGCCGTTATTTACCCAGATCTCAAATTGCCGGATTTTACAGGCAGAGAATGAACCTGCTGGAGGCATCTTTGTAACACCTTCACCTTTGAGAGCTTTTATAAGTGTACCATTTGCAGCAATGATTGCGACGTTGTTGTACGAACCCAGAAGGACATTCCCTGACGGTGATGCACCGCTGTGACATCCTGTGCAGGTTGATTGAATTACCGGCCAGATTGTTCCTGAAAATGTTACCGGATTTACCGTATCACACACCTCACCGCAAAATTCATTCAGGGCTCCATAACCGATCCACTTTCCAATTGAGTCAATTTCTGAAACAGAAAGTTGACTGCTCCCGGCGGGTGGCATCTTACTTTCACCTGAAGAAAGGTTGATCACATTGTATAATTTGCTTGCGCCCGGGTTTCCATGGACTACTGAACTCATTGTAGTAGTGTAACTTGCATATATATAACCCTCCTTATGTGTGATGGCGTCATGGCAGTTAACCGATGCACAGCGCGATACAAGAACAGGAAGTATATCGCGCGTGAAACAGGCTCTCGGATTCACATACGGATCGCTTCCTGTTCCATTGTTACCTGATGCAGTTGAGGTATCGGGACAGATAGTAAGCCTGGCTCCCTGTTCGATCCAAACCCTGATTATCATCCTGTTATCTATGGAAAGAGGCTGTCCGGGCGGCATCATGTTCTCACCTGTTTTAGCTATTATTGCCTTATAAAGCCTGCTGGAGTTAGGATTCCCTGCAACAACGCTATGACTGATATCAAGATAGTTATCGAGCTTCAGGTGTGTTTCTCCCGTTCCATCATGACATCCTGCAATTGCACAGCTGTTTACAAATATTGGCAGAACGTCCCCTTCAAAACACACATCAGGGAAGTCTGTAATTTTGGCATCATGAGTACATGATGCAATCCATAAAACGACCGCAAGTATCAATACAGAAAAAAGTGATAAAGCTGTTTTATCGGGTTTCATACACGTAGTATTGGTTTACAGTTTAAGGAACTGTAAATATAATTTAATTTTTATGTGATAGTGGCTGTCAGCATGTAACTCTTACAGCAAAGAAAAGAGTGTCTTAACTTCATGTTCAAAATTCGGTGTGAAAATATCTTTTCCTATATTTTCCCTTATCTCCTTTAGTGACCAGTATCTGCCTTCCTCAATTTCATCTTTATCGGTTTGCAGAATCTCATCTGTGGTCGTTGTAAAGGAAGTAACTAATTCTCTTTCAATGGAAGATTCCCAGATATATCTTGCCAGGAATCCGGGAATGATACCTTTCAGTCCAAGCTCTTCCCTTGCTTCCCTGAGAAGTGCCTCTTCCACTGTTTCCCCCGGACTTACATGTCCACCCACCGATGTATCCCATTTCCCGGGCTGTACATCTTTGGTCTTTGATCTTTTCTGTAAGAACAGCTCTCCTTTACTGTTAAAAACGTGAAGATGAACCACAGGATGAAGGAGCTTGCTTTTTCCATCATGACAGACCGATCGCAGAGCTTCTCCTATTGTGTTCCCTTCTTCATCCACTACAGGGAATAATTCATCAGGGTCAGAACTTTTCATAAAATGTCATTATAGGTAATAAAAAAATGTAACTGCATAGATTGACTGTGTTTAATCGCTTTTTCCAATTACAGAAAAGAAGCATTTGATTGAATTACCATCCTCATCAACACCTGTAAGTACATGATTACCAACGCCGGTCAGGATTTCAACCTGATGAATATAGCGGGTCGTTGCAATATATGTTTCATCCAGATGCCAGAAGATCTTCTTTGAAGGATTTCTGTGGGCGACTTCGGATATCACACGGGTTAATGATCCGGTCTGGTCACGGGGGATGAATATTTTAATACCGGAGGTCGGGTAGATGAATTCCATAACCGGAATATTCTTATTGGATGAACAGCCCGGTGCAACAGGCGGCAGAGTTTTATATTCAGGGTGTTTCTGACGGTAGAAATATTCCATTGCAGGTGGGAGAACAAACCAGGGTACATTGATAATATCTGAGGGAGCCTCACATTCTGAAGTTACCTGAAGACTTCCCGATTTGTTCAGATGGATTATCTTGTGGTACGGACAGGCTTCACTTCTTAATCCGTTTACACACGCCTGTATTTCCAGAGTTTCAGGACAATCGGGTCCTGCTCTGAATCCGCTTTTTGCACAGACACGGATCATTGTCATGTCTTCATATGGTGTTTTAAACCAATCTTTCTGTCCGGTAAGGCTTACAAGGTCAAATAATATGGGAGCTGCAGCTGTAATACCGGTTAGCCCGGGTCTTCCTTCTCCGTTTGCATTACCGGTCCAGACCCCGATAACATACTCCGGTGTGGTGCCGACCGCCCAGCCGTCTTTGAAACCAAAGCTGGTACCTGTTTTCCAGGCCAGACCAGGGGAGGAGGAGAAATACTGCCAGCCGGTTTCACTCTCAGGCCTGTTTACCTTTTGAAGCGCTTCGTATGTCAGCCAAATTGATGATGCAGAAAGTGGAGGATCGGACTCATCCTTCTTCTCATTAATTGAATCGGTATTCTGAATAAGTACAGGAGGGTGATAATCTCCCTTAACATATCTTTTCTCCTTATTATACCTGCTCAACACCCTTGAGAGTGAAGCATACGCACCTGTCAGATCCCATAAGGATGTCTCTCCTCCACCCAGTATAAGTGACAATCCGTAGTAATCGGCCGGTTTATTGAAAGATGTGAATCCTGTTTTATGAAGCAGATCGAGGAACCTTTCAGGGTTATATTTCTGAAGCATCTTAACTGCCGGTATATTAAGCGATTGAGAAAGTGCTGTGGCTGCGCTCACGGCACCGTTGTAGCCCTTATCGAAATTTTTAGGTGAAAATCCGGGAAATCGGGTCGGAACATCAGCAATGAGGGTCCCCGGCAAAATATCGCCTGACTGTTGCATCCCTGCATAAAGCAGGGGTTTAAGGATACTTCCTGTACTTCGTAACGACCTTATTATATCAACATCTCCTCCATGCGCCCGTGCATCGTCAACAGTGCTGTTTCCGATATAGACCAGCACATTGCCCGATTCAACCGACACAATTATACATGCCGAGTTGAAAATATAATTTTCAGCAAGCTTTTTCTGATGTTCACTTATGATCTCGGTTGCTCTTTCCTGGAGACCCGGATCAATGGTTGTCCTGATCCTTTGTCCCCTGTTATTCAGGTAATAATGATCTGTAAGATGAGGTGCTTTTGAAGGCAGTGTTTTTGGTTCTCCGGGCAATGGTTCATCAAGTGCGAGGACAAGAGTAAGTGAATCCATATAACCCCTTTCATTGAGTCGATTAAGAAGATTATCGCGTCTTATTTTAAGGATCTTCTGGTTCCTTCCCGGAAAGACAAGGCCTGGTGAGTTGGGCAGAATAGCAAGTGCGGCAGCTTCTGCCCAGGTCAGCATAGAGGATGACTTACCGGTGTACCTCCAGGCTGCAGCATCGAGCCCCACAGTGTTTCCTCCGAAAGGAGCATTGGCCGAATACATCTGAAGTATTTTCTTCTTTGACCTTAAAAGCTCCAGTTTTAATGCTGAAAGCATTTCAATAATTTTCTCCGGATATGTACGTGACCTGTTACCCCTTGAGATCCTGGCAACCTGCATCGTTATTGTACTTCCTCCGCTAACTATTTCTCCGGCTCTGAAATTGCCTACCATAGCACGCACTATTGAAACGGGATTTATTCCGGGATGATAATAAAACCAGCGGTCCTCAAAAGTGAGCAATGATTTTTCGAATTTTTCAGGCATTTGTTCTAAATTCTGAAAGCGCCATTGTCCGTCATCAGCAATACGTGCACCCAGCAAACTTCCGTCACAAGCCTCAACGACAGTTGAAAGAGGTGCATGGAATTCAGGTAATGGTGAAAGTAAAACCGGAGTAATTGCTACTCCGGTTGCAATAAGTAATATTTTAAACTTTCTATTCAATTTTCTGTCCTGTTACTTTGACCTGACCTCCCGGGAACCTCGAATAACAATTGGCTGTATACATTGCCTCGCACCATACTGACGGCTGGTAAAATTCACCTTTATATGCTGCATTTAGTACCAGAATAAAAGTTTTCGTCTGTCCCTGGGTTAGCCTGAAATAAGTATTTACCCTGTCATCCCTGAAATCGCGGTAATCATAAGCACCCTCTTTAATGCCATAGTTTGCTTCAAAGAGCCTTGTATTCTGTATCTCCCATCCCGAAGGTACCATTTCTGTAAGTGCAATATTATCCACAGTGGAAAAAGTGTTGTTTGTTATCTTAACGATCATCATAAAATCAGATCCCTGAATCAAGTTTTTCCGGTCAACAGGTTTCATGCTCATATCAACATAATCGATCTTCATAGAAAGGCCTTTTTCTTCACGGGTCATATCAGAAATGAGAGGAATGCCTTTCCTGGTAAGATTGACATAAAGAGGTTTTTCGGAGCTGTTCTCAACCATCAGTGAATTATTTCCGTTTATTACCTTAATATCTTTCGACCAGACCTGTTTAGGCTGGATTGTCTGATCTGATCTTTCGCCATTAATTGTGACTTTTGCAGAGGAAGCAGGATTATTTCCGGAAGGGATCAACTCTGTCCATTTCATATATGCAAAGAGTCCCCAAGCTGTTGATTGGGTGCTTAACCAGTTATCATTGCTGAAACTGTCACATATATCTTTAAGTACAGGAAGAGCCTGTTCTTCATTTTTCAGAAGAGATAGTGTATAAAGCACAATTGCTTTATCTCGGATTTCACTGCCATAATAATAGTTATAGTATTCCTTTTCTGTTGCTATATTCCTTACATCCAGCAGATTGCCGGCAACCTCCGGACGACCGGTTGTAGCAAAGGCTGCAGCAAGTAACCAGCGTGAAAGCCGGGGGATGCCTGCCGTCTCTCTAAGCCTGTTCATTGCACCTCTTTCTGGCTGACCGGCTAATGCCAGGGTTAACAGACGGTATGCCTGATCATTTGCAGTCTGTTTATATCGTGTATCAAACCGCCACTCCTGGGCAGTTTTCTTCTGATAACTTATCCACTTTTGTTTGAATCCTGATGGTATGCTATATCCTTTTCTTTCTGCTTCTGTAATAAAATGTCCCGCATAGGAGGTAATCCAGTTATCAGGCTGAAGAGAACCAGGCCATAAAGATATGCCACCACCGGACATTTGTCTTGAGACAATTTTATTGATTGCATCGGTGACATTGAGAGATACAGTCTGTGCCACAGAGGCATCGCTTCCTGTGAGGTCTTTAAGCCAGAGCTGGGGGAAAGCAGCTGAGGTGATTTGTTCGGTGCATCCATACGGATAATTGAGAAGATACTCCATTCTCTTTTCAAGATTAATGGAGGGAAGGGAAGAGACTTCGAGCATGGCAGAATTTGAGCCCTCTATTCCGAACGGTTTGAATGTGGTTTCCCATTTTTCACCCCTGCGGAGCACTTTTAGCTCAGCCCTGGTTTCCGGAGGGTTAGGACTTCTTATTTCTATCTCCATGTTATAAGTTGCAGACTCACCACCTCCGGTGGCTGTCACACTTATTTTTGCAACACCTGTTTTTTCACCAACGGTAAAAGTATATTCTGTATCCTTTTCTCCCGTTCCTGTTACCGAAATGCTTTTTGACTTCTCATCAAAGGATATCAGTTCATTTCCACCGGCTTTTACAGTGAGATCTTTTATTCCTTCTTTCTGAATAAAAACAGATACGGGAAGAGCCACTTTTTCACCCGGACTTATAACCCTTGGAGCTGTAACCAGTACCATTAGCGGGTCTCTGACAAAGACTGATTTGTCTGCCATACCAAATGACCTGTCGCTTCCGGCAATAACCATTGTCCTCACCGATCCGGTATATTGGGGAAGGGTAAGTGAATGGGTATTTGTATTTCCTGCTTCCAGGTTAAACGGACCAAGGAATTTTACTACAGGAACGAACCTCTGGGCTTTATTTGCAGCCTTATCAATTACAGCTTCATCTCCGCCGATAGCAAAGATCCTTTCAAGAGTCCCTCCGAATGCACCAAGTACATAGTCATATAAATCCCATGTTTGTACGCCAAGTGCTTCACGTGCATAGAAGTAGTTCCATGGATTGGGTGTTTTAAATCCCGTAATATCGAGCAGTCCTTCATCAACAACTGCCAGGGTATATGTCATGGGTTTCCCGTTTGTTTCGCGGATTTTTATCAGGAATGGTTTTTGGGATCTTATCTCATTAGCCATATCAATTTCAGGTGTTAGACGGGTTGCCGGATCCTCTACCATTACCGGAACAACTCCATAGAGCCTGACGGGCATATCATTTATGCTCTGGGCATGTGGCTGTATTACTGATACATAAGCATATACATTGGGAGCCATTTCAGGCCTGGCCTTGAAACTGACCACAGTGTTCCCTTTTTCTGTATTAACACGGATCTCATCAACAATACCGGATGAATTTTCAAGAGTAACAATAGCCCTGGCATTTTCGGGAGCAGGGAAAGTGAGTTTTATTTCATCACCGGGATTATATTTTTCTTTATCAGTATTGATTGCAAGCAGGGTAGCGCCTTCATTATTTCCTTTCATCCCGTATTCCCATGGCCAGTCAATCAGGAGTATCTTTCCTGTTGAATGACCTGCAGGAGTTGTTGCCCTGATAAGATAACGGCCCCAGTTCTTTTTATCAATATTGAAGGTAAAGGAACCTTCACCTCCTGAGGTAGAAATTGTTTTTCTTAATACAGGTTTATAAATATTATTAGAAATATAATATGCAAGATTCTCCTTATCCGATTCCCACCACCAGCGATAGGATATTTTATAAACAGTTATCTCAACTTCTGATTGTACCGGTTTTCCTGATTCATCGACAGTTACTATTTTAACCTCATTATCAGTATCAGTAAAAAGCATCCTGCTCTTTCCCTTCAATGCCGGAAGGTTAATTCCTGCAAATACTGCATAAGGGGCATATTTCCAGGTAGTCTGGGTTATGCTCTGATCGCCGCCAGGTTCGGTAACTTTGGTAGTGAAAACTGCATTAAGCATTCCGGGGGCATTAATCTCTTTGCCCGGATCAAAAGTGATACTTGCATTTCCGTTATCATCGGTTGAACCATTAAAAATATTTACATTTTCTGAGTAAAACTCCACTGCAGGATCATCAAAGTTGTACTGACTGTATTTTTCAAAAATGGTTTTAGAAGGTTTAAATACATATTCTACAGACGTTTTAAGATTCCTGGCAATAGCTCCATTCAGCCATTTAACATTAAGAGTTCCTTTTACAGCAGGCTCTGATCCACCAAGAATATCAACCGGGAAATTCAGATTTATTTTCAGCCGGTTTGGTTTTACTGTTTCGATCCTTATCCGCTTTGTAAATGTTGCTCCTCCGATTGTGAACCGGGCATTATAATTTCCTGTAACTGCATCAGATGCTGTTTTTGTAGCGAAAACAATAAGGTTTGTTCCGACTGGTTTCTGGACCTGGTTATCAACCCTCTGTTCAAGAGGATTGATCAGTTCGAACTGTACCGGATGACCGGGAGGCAGTTCACTCATCATATCCTTCACAAATACTGAAAGAAAGATGGAATCGCCAGGTCGCCATACATCGCGCTCACCGTAAATGAATGCTTTGATACCGTTTTCAGGTCTTGTCCCGGCTACATCGAATGAGCTTAAGGAAAGAGATGATCCATCGTTGGTTTTAAGATAGTTACGGTCTTTGTTTTTTCTTGCTATAACCAAAAAAGGCTTTCTCTCACAGAATAGTGCCACCTCACCGTCCTGGTTGGTGGTACCTGTAATTATGCGCTGCATCTGGTAATCAAAGACATCAACTATAACTTCATTGACCGGCATCGCCGATATAAGATCATTCACCGACATATGCAGGATTTTATCGTCACCCATTTTGGCTATGAGTCCCAGATTTGAAGCAAGAATATTCCTGGAAACCTTTCTGTCGGGGTTGTAATACGCTTCCTTGCAAGGATCATTGCGATCTTTCCAGTTGAAACCAAAGGAATAATAGACCTCATCTTCGATGTCATCATAATAATTGTCGGGGTCGTCCCAGAATTTTTTGCTCTGTTCCTCTGCCTGCCGGAGTTTCTCCTCGTAATTGCTGTCCTCTTCGTTATCACTGCAGGAATACAGGGAGTATGATTTTTTCATTCCAAGCGAGACTTTATAAAGAACCCCCGGTTCAACATCTATATAATCAGCCAGATCGATAGTGTAAAGATTCCAGGCTGCGCTGTTTATTCCCGTTCCGGTTACAAGGTCAACTCTTCCTGAATAAACAGGACGGCCAAATCGTTTCACGGAGTAATCGCTGTTTATGTTGCTCTCCTGCAGGAAATAAGGAAGGTTGTTCTCATAGATCCTAATAATTTTAAGATCAACTGCTTTAAGGTTTGCCGCCCTGAAAGGGAAGATAAGATTTTGTGATGAAGGAAGAATTACCCCGTTTCCCTCAGGTTTTATTCCTGGAAGAACCGAGGTGAAATCAAGTTGTTTTACATAAGCGGACGGGAGTGTGGCTCCTTTATTATCTCTTAAAGAGGATTCAACATTAAGGTCAATCCTTCCCTGCAGGTTGGTTGCCGGAAACACGCTGATAATGTTGGAATTAACATTGATTGTTGTTTCAACGGGTGGAACTAAATGGATTAGTCCGTCCATCTCCTGTGAAGGATCTACCGGATCGGAGAATACAATATCGATCCTCTGACTTTCACCCAAATCTCCCGATACTTCAAGAATGCTGAACTCACCTATAGGTGGAATGAGTATTGAAGATGAACCTTTCTGGTTCACCCCGGCTGAGGTTCCGTCCCAGGCAACTGTAAGTACCTGGTCCTTATCCGTTCGCAATATGCCTGTTACAGTGAATTTATGGATCAGGACAGATGAATGGTCCCATTCAATCCCCATTTTTTTTCTTATCAGTTTTACAGTAATATAGTTTTCAGCTTCAAGAGGATCAATAATATCTGCAGTAACAACCTGTCCATGAATGATATAGCTATTTTCTTCGGTAGGAGAACATTCCAGCGGTCCAATTGTAACCCGGAAATCCTTCTTAAGAGTCTGAATCCTTAATGGAAAAACTTTCAGGCGTTCTTTTACGTCTGCCAGTTTGCTGAGGTACAGACTTCCCGTATATGTTTTTCCCGGATCAAGCAGACGTGAAGGGGTGAAGACAAGGGTTGACTCATCTTTCCATTCGGTTTTCCCTTTTATCATCGGGGTAAAAACAAATAACCCGGTTGCCGATTTATCAACTTTTGCTGCAAACTCAGGAGTGAACCTTATTTCAATTTTTGAATTTGACGGAATAATGCCAGAAGAATATCCTGAAATATATTCACTGAATCCTTTATCGATAGGGATATTGGGCGAAATAGTTACGACATTCCCGGCTTTTAATGGACGGATGGGATTTTTATCTTTCGGACCGCAGGAAGATCCTAAAAGAAGAACCATGAGTACTAAAGTGAGGTTTACAGCTTTCATATTCAGGGAATTTGAATTCAAAGTATTTTGGATTGGAGAATCTAAATTACAAAATAATCTTTGTTATTTTAAATGTGAAAGGCACATCCTTTCAGAACCCTCAAACATTCTTATTTGGATGAGGAGAAAAGCAATACCAGGATTGATGCAGAATGATCGGGTTTTGTTGTCAGAACAGTGTCTCTAAATTATATGAAATACGGAATAAATCAAGGGGTAACCATTTCAGTCCTGAGTCTTGCAATATATCTCCCGATCTTGTTCAGGGTTTCAACAGTCACAGTCATCTCGCTTCCCGAAGAACGTAAGACCTGATTGGTCGTGTCAATTTCAAGGTCACCTTTTTTGAAGTAGATATCGAAGGAATCAAAATAGTTATTCAGGAACTTTAGTTTTTTACTATAGTATACAACTACCGGATCGTCATAATAATTTTTCAGGAAACTTAAAAGAGAGGTAAGTGTGTATTTCTGTTCGGCAATTTTCTGAACAACTTCCGGATCGGGGTTATTAGGATCATAAACCAGCTGGGTAGCGATAAAAAGTGCCTCCACCCATCCTCCCATTATCATAAGGCCTGCTGTGCTCTCCCTTCCGTTTTCCCGAAGATGGCTTTCCATTTTAATAAAAGAATTGTTCATGATCGACATAATGGTGTCAGCATCAGGTATCTCGCCCTCAAGTCTCTTAATCGGTTCTATCAGGTAACTGTCTGGTATTCCAAGTTTATTGCCCATAGCACGTATTGTAATCACATAATCGAGCATCTGCTGTCCGATTCCGAATATCTTCAGGTAACCGAAATCGACACCATAAATACCCGTATTGATAGCTGCCTTTGAACTGCTCAGGTATTTTTGCCTGTTCGATATGGGATTAAGGGTGGCTTCATCGTAAGGGACCCCAAGTCTGTTAAAGATCGAGCATATTTCTACCGGCGTCAGTATCCCGTAAAAGATCTCATTCTTAATAACTTTGGACTCGCGATTTTCAGAATCTGTTTTATATGTTGAGAAGACCGGTTCAAATGAATCCTTCTCTTTTATTCCTTTATTGCAGGAAGAGGCAAAAAATAACAAAAAGATTATCAGGCAGGAGAAGAGGTTTTTCATATAATTTTTAATTATTTAACAAAATTAAGAATTTATATGAATTACCAGAAATAAGATTTCTGTTATAATTTTCACAGTAACAGCATGAGGTCTTTGTCCTCCTGCTCTTGGTTTTTGTCCTCCTGCTCTTGGTTTTTGCCCCCCAGCTCTTGGTTTTTGCCCCCCTGCCCCCCTAAAGGGGGGTAAATACTCTTATTTCAGGAGATTTTGTATATTTGAGATGCTGCTGCATTCAAATGAAAACGGACTTTTATAATAAGGATATGTTCTTTGGAGCAGATTCAGGAACATTAAGAATTGCTGGCATATTAAGAAAGAACATGACAATAGCAGAACGAATACTCTGGAAAAAGCTCAGGGACAGAAATCTATTCAATACTAAATTCCGCAGGCAGCATCCGATTGAAATACTCATTGTCGACTTTTATTGTCATAAATACAGGTTAGCAATCGAAATTGATGGTGAAATACATAATAATAAAGAGAAGCAGGAATATGATCTTAATAGAACAGCTGAGCTGAAAAGATTTGGAATAAGTGTAATCCGGTTCACTAATTATCAGATTGTCTATGAAATTGACCAGGTAATAACTAAAATCCAGGAAACAATCATTGATTAACCCCCCTTTAGGGGGGCAGGGGGGCAAATAACGGAAGGGCAAAATTTTGCTGGCATGGATTCCAAATCCTCAGCGGCCCTTGGGGGCAAATAACGTGAGAGCAAAATTATTTTACACTCCAGGAAGATAAACCTAAAGCAATATCCTGTTCCCCAGCTTTCTTGAAATTATTCCAAGTACAGCGCTGAGAGTGGCATATCTTTTTTGCAATAAAAGAACTTTTTCAGTATCGTTTGCTTTTACTGCCTCTTCGAGAAGTATCATGATCTCTTTTCTTTTTATCATGATCTTATCGCTTTTGAACTTTAGAACAGCATCCCCAACAATTTCTTTAAGCTTCATTTCCTCGGTTTCGACAAATGTCTGCTTATCTTTCCAGATCCTGCTGAGTTCATGAGAATCGGACAGCAGGTCTGCTGACAGACTCGATATTTCCGGATCCTCATGTTTGACAAATTGTTTATCTCCTGCAATAAGACCATGTTCCACATGAAACCGGAATTCGGCGAATATCTTTGCGCATACCCTGTCATCGAACAGGAGATCGTCAGATGTGATCTCCTTTACAATATAATCAGATACGGTAAGAACCTCTTCCTTCCCGTCTTCCTTATTAAGAGTCCGTTCAAATTCCACACCACCGAATTTCAGAAGCAGGCGAATCACCTCTTTCTCAGAGTAATAACTGACCGTTTCACGCTGTACAGGCTTTATGACCACAGGAGGAGGAACAGGAAGATCTTCGGGACCCGGATATTTATTTCTGTCCTGGAAATTCTTTTGCTGCCTTAGTTTATTTACTTCATGGTACAGGATTGGTTCCGCCACTTCCATCACAGTGCTGCACTCCTTAATATATACTGTTCTGGTTATTGCCTCAGGGATGACTGCAATCGACTTCACTACATCGCGGATGAGGTCGGCTTTCTTTACCGGATCATTATTGGCTTCAGAAAGAAGAAGCCGGGTTTTGAAGCGTATAAAATCGGTTTCGTTCTCTTTCAGGAATTTAGCAAATTCATCATTGCTTACTTTTTTGGAATAGGAATCCGGATCCTCTCCATCGGGAAGAAGAACGATCTTCACATTCATCCCTTCTTCGAGCACCAGGTCGATACCTCTCAATGAGGCTTTTATTCCAGCAGCGTCTCCGTCGTAAAGTATGGTAATATTCTGGGTGAATCTTTTTATCAGTCTGACCTGCTCCTGGGTAAGCGAGGTACCCGATGAGGCAACCACATTTTCTATACCTGCTTCATGGAGCGACATTACGTCGGTATAACCTTCAACGAGGTAGCATTTGTCTTCCCGGGAAACAGTTTTACGTGCCTGGAATATGCCGTAAAGGATTCTGCTCTTATGATATATCTCAGATTCGGGAGAGTTGAGATATTTTGCAGTTCTGGCATCAGTCTTCAGAATTCTTCCTCCGAATCCGAGCACCTGTCCCGAAAGAGAATGGATCGGAAACATTACCCTACCGCTAAACCTGTCGAATATATGATCTTCATTCTGAATTGAGAGGCCTGTCTTGACAAGAAAATCCTGCTTATAACCGTCTTCCAGGGCTTTCTTTGAAAAGCCATCTCTTTTTTCAAAGCAGTAACCCGTCTCAAATTTCTTAAGAGTATCCTGCCGGAATCCTCTTTCTTTGAAATATGTAAGTCCGACCATCATCCCCTCATTGGACTGAAAGAGATTTTCGGTGAACTGCCGTGCAGCATAAGCAGTGACTACCAGCAGGCTCTCCCGTTCGTTCTGTTTTTCCAGCTCCTCATGGCTTAACTCTTTTTCGACTACCTCGATATGATATTTCTTTGCCAGGTACTTAAGTGCCTCAGGGTAAGTAAGGTGCTCATGCTCCATCACAAAATTGACAGAGTTGCCAACCTTTCCGCATCCGAAGCATTTGAATATTTCTTTCGATGGTGAAACAGTAAATGAGGGTGTCTTTTCATTATGAAAGGGGCACAATCCAAGATAATTAACGCCTCTTTTTTTCAGAGGAACGAACTCCTGCACTACATCAACTATCTGAGCAGCATCAAGTATTCGTTCAATTGTGGACCGGTCGATCATGATTCAAAGATATGGAAAAAGGCACAATGTGCAACGGCATAATGGCATAACGGCTCAACGGCTCAATGGTGCAAGGGTACAAACCACCTTCGCCAGGGCTTCGGCGGTCAAAGGGCACAATGGGGCAATGACGCAATGCCAAAATGAATAAACCTGAGATCTCCTCAGTCCCTCAGTCTCTCAGTCCCTCAGTCTCTCAGTCCTTCGGTCATTCTTATAATAATGCCCTGAAATATTCAACTGTCTTTGTGAGTCCCGTTTCAGTATCAACTTTCGGGGACCATCCTAATTCTCTTTTGGCAAGAGATATATCAGGCATTCTTTGTCTGGGATCATCCTGGGGAAGAGGAAGATGAATGATCTTTGATTTTGAACCGGTCATTTCTATAATCATCCGGGCAAGAGAGCTTATTGTTATCTCATCTGGATTACCAAGGTTTACAGGTCCTGTAAAAGAATCAGGTGTATCCATTAACCTGATAAGTCCGTCGATAAGATCGTCAACATACTGAAAACTTCTTGTATGGGAGCCGTCGCCATAAATGGTAATATCGTTGCCTTTAAGCGCCTGAACAATAAAATTGGAAACAACCCTTCCGTCATTGGAGTTCATCTTGGGACCATAAGTATTAAAGATCCTTGCGATCTTGATACGTACCTTATTCTGAGCATGATAATTCATAAAAAGTGTTTCAGCACATCTTTTCCCTTCATCATAGCAGGCCCTGGGTCCAAGCGTGTTGACATTGCCCCAATATCCCTCGTGCTGGGGATGCACCTCAGGGTCTCCATATATCTCGCTGGTTGAAGCCTGGAGAATCTTTGATTTTGTTCTTTTTGCAAGGCCGAGTGTGTTAATGGCACCCATAACCGATGTTTTAATTGTTTTGATGCCATTATATTGATAATGAATGGGAGAGGCAGGACAGGCCAGGTTGTATATCTCATCCGTCTCAACGTATATGGGCATTGTAACATCATGCCGGATAAGTTCAAAGAATGGATTATCAAGCAGATGAACAATATTCATCTTCGAACCCGTGAAATAGTTGTCGAGGCATATCACCTCATGTCCCATATTCAGGAGTCTTTCACAGAGATGTGACCCGATAAATCCGGCTCCGCCGGTTACAAGAATTCTTTTCATTGGTTAATTTTTACTGACAAATATAGTAAAACAGATTTCCTCAACTATTCTTCGTAACAGCCAACTTTACCACCACCTCCTCGATCTCAACCTCCCGGATGTTTTCGACTGTTATTTTATTCACAATAATCACAGATGTGGCAAGCGTCTGTGACCCTATGTAATCAGCATACTTTTTGACAGCTTCGCTTACAAAATCATGATCTTCAATGAGAACAGTTATCTTGTCGGTAACATCAAATCCGTATTCTTTCCTTATATTCTGGATCCTGTTAACAAACTCCCTGGCTATACCTTCATAACGCAGTTCATCTGAAACAGTAATATCAAGAGCAACAGTTAGTTTACCGTCATTGGCAACCTGCCATCCCGGTATGTCCTCAGAGATTATTTCAACATCTTCAGTGGTCAGTATTAAATTCTGACCATTGATTGTTACCGGATGACTCCCGTTATTCTCAAATGCAACAATTTCCTTTGGGGTAAATGCAGAGATGGCATTGCTGATCTCTTTCATCAGTTTGCCATAACGCGGGCCCAGAGTCTTAAAATTGGGTTTTATTTTCTTTACAAGAACTGAAGCCGTATCATCAATATACTCAACCTCCTTAACATTGACCTCGGAGAGAACAAGGTTTTTAACTGCTTCAAACTTGTCCCTGAAATATTTATCAGGTACCGGGACCATAATTCTTGCCAGGGGCTGGCGAACTTTTATGCTTACTTTTCTTCGTAGCCCGAGAACCATGGAAGAGATTTTCTGGGCAATATTCATCCTCTCCTCAAGAGCTTTATCGATCAGGGAATCATCATATTCGGGAAACAGAGCCAGGTGGACTGAATTTTCCTTATGTCTGCCTGTTACTTTATTCAGATCGCTGAAGAGGCGGTCCATATAGAATGGAGCTATCGGAGCAGCAAGCTGGCTGACGGTTTCCAGGCATGTATAGAGGGTCTGGTAAGCGGCAAGCTTATCTTTATCGTACTCCCCGCCCCAGTAACGTTTCCGGTTAAGCCTTACATACCAGTTGCTCAGGTATTCCGTCACAAAATCCTGTATTGCCCGTCCTGCACGTGTAAGGTCATAATCTTCGTAGCATCGTCCGACCTCCTTTACCAGTGAGTTCAGGAGGGAAATGATCCAGCGGTCAATTTCAGGTCTTTCATTTACAGGTATCTCATCTTCTGAATATCTGAAATTATCAACATTTGCATAAAGGGCAAAGAAGGAATAAGTATTATATAAAGTTCCGAAGAATTTACGTCTGACTTCATCCACTCCCGAAATATCAAATTTAAGATTATCCCATGGCTGAGCATTTGTTATCATATACCATCTCAGCGGATCAGATCCGTATTCTTCGATAGTGCTGAAAGGGTCTACTGCATTTCCCAGGCGCTTCGACATCTTATTTCCGTTCTTATCCAGCACCAGTCCGTTGGAGATAATATTTTTAAAAGCTACCGAATCAAAGATCATTGTAGCAATTGCGTGAAGCGTAAAGAACCAGCCCCTTGTCTGATCAACGCCTTCAGCAATGAAATCAGCCGGGAACATCCGGAAGAAATTTTCCTTGTTTTCAAACGGATAGTGTGCCTGGGCATATGGCATTGCTCCTGAATCGAACCATACATCTATCAGGTCCTGTTCACGGAACATTTTTCTGCCTGTATCGCTTACAAGTATAATATCGTCAACGAAAGGTCGGTGAAGATCGAAATTCTCATAGTTCGCGGAGGAGTTATCTCCTTCGGAGAATTTCTGTAAAGGATTCTTTTTCATGAATCCGGCTTTGACAGATTTTTCGATCTCCGTTTTCAGTTCTCCGGCCGAGCCGATACATTTTTCCTCTTTCCTGTCTTCGGTAACCCATATCGGAAGAGGAGTTCCCCAGTAACGAGAACGTGAAAGGTTCCAGTCCACAAGGTTCTCAAGCCATTTGCCAAACCTGCCGGTACCTGTGGATTGAGGTTTCCAGTTGATCGTGTTATTAAGTGCGATCATACGGTCGCGGAAGGTTGTTGTACGGATGAACCAGGCATCGAGCGGATAATATAGAACCGGTTTGTCAGTTCTCCAGCAGTGAGGGTAGCTATGTATCTGTTTCTCAATCCTGAATACCTTGCCCTGTTGCTTTAGCATTACAGCGATCTCGACATCAAGTGTTTCTGTATCGGCAGGGAGGTTTTCGTCATATTCATTTTTAACCGGACGGGCCTCAAAGCCGGAATATGTTTTAGTATTCACGCTCTGTTTTACAAACGACTCATCAAGATCAGCAATCGGTACCATGTAGCCCCTTTTATCGACCATCGGGCCAAAGGAACCGTCTTTCCGCTTAACCAGCAGGGGAGGCACTTCGTTTTCTTTCGCAATACGGTAATCGTCGGCGCCAAAGGTGGGAGCGATATGGACAATTCCCGTTCCATCTTCGGTGGTTACAAAATCTCCGGTCAGTACACGGAAGGCTCCTTTACCCGGACTCATCCAATCGATAAGCTGTTCATAGTTAATGCCTTCCAGGTCTCCGCCTTTACACTCATCAAGAACCCTGAAAGGAATTTTCTTATCACCGGGTTTATATTCTGAAAAATCGAGTCCTGTATTCGATTCGGGGAACAATGCATTGAGCAGATCTTTGGCGATGATAACTGTAAGAGGGTCTCCGGAGTAGGGATTGAAACTTCTTACTTTTATATAAGTTATTTCTTTTCCGACAGCCAGTGCGGTGTTTGAAGGAAGTGTCCATGGTGTTGTAGTCCAGGCCATTATGTGAAGGTCCAGTGTATCCGTATTTTTATACAGGAATTCAGATTTCTTATTCCTTATCAGTTTAAAGAGCGCAATGCAGGTTGTATCCTTTACATCGCGGTAGCAACCGGGAAGGTTGAGCTCGTGTGAGCTCAAACCGGTTCCGGCAGCCGGTGAGTATGGTTGTATTGTATACCCTTTATAAAGGAATCCTTTAATATACAGTTGTTTCAGAAGCCACCACAATGTTTCAATATATCTGTTATCGTAGGTCACATACGGGTGGTCCATATTTACCCAGTAACCCATCTTCCGCGTAAGTTCTTCCCACAGATCGGTATATTTCATTACATCGGTCCGGCAGGCTTTGTTATAGTCTTCGATTGAAATTTTTACACCAATATCTTCCTTAGTGATACCCAGAGCTTTTTCGACCCCGAGTTCAACCGGCAGGCCGTGGGTATCCCATCCTGCTTTGCGCTTTACCTCAAAGCCGCATTGAGTTTTGAAACGGCAGATCGCATCCTTTATAGTACGGGCCATCA
The DNA here is from genome assembly GCA_963760915.1 of uncultured Bacteroidales bacterium. Lineage (GTDB taxonomy): Bacteria > Bacteroidota > Bacteroidia > Bacteroidales > VadinHA17 > LD21. The sequence continues at coordinate 783,578 of CAVXEU010000003.1, forward strand.
CATGATGAATGCCGGGAATACCGTTAGCGGAAGGCGGCCCTTCATAAAATACAAATTCTCCTTTTCCGTTTACTTCACGGACACTCTTATGAAAAGTATCATTATCGTCCCATACTTTCAGGATCTCTTTATTTACCTGCGAAAGATCAAGACCTTTATATTCAGGAAACCGTTTCCCCATTGTATCAATAAGTTATTGTTGCTTGTGTAATGAAAAAAATTTCGCACAAAGATAACAAATTTCGCAATAAGATCATCTTCTCCGGGTGTCTCTGTGCTTCATTGTGTCACTCAGTGTCAGTTTTTGATTTTAGTTACACAGAGTTGCAAAGGGATAAGCAGAGAAAATCTGTTTGTTGCTTTGTGACCTTTGCGAAAACTTTGCGACCTTTGCGGTTAATGGGGTTAAAATATTTATTAATAATATGAAGAAGCTGGTCATTCTTACCGGAGCCGGTATGAGTTCCGAGAGCGGGATCAAAACATTCAGGGATTCCGGAGGTCTCTGGGAGGAGTACGATGTAAAAGAGGTTGCCACACCCATGGCATGGATAAAGAACCGCGACCTGGTGCTGAGGTTCTATAACGAACGGAGGCAACAACTTGCTGTCTGTAAACCAAATGCCGGGCATATCGGACTGGCAGAGCTGGAGAAATATTTTGATGTGCATATTATTACTCAGAATATTGACGATCTGCATGAACGTGCAGGCAGCACAAAAATTTTGCATCTTCACGGGGAACTAACGAAGGCAAGAAGTACTGTTGATCCTTCTCTGATATATGATATCGGTTATAAGGATATTAATCCGGGGGATAACTGTGAAAGGGGAAGCCAGCTCAGGCCTCACATTGTATGGTTTGGCGAACAAGTGCCGATGATGGAAGAAGCTGTAACTATTACTGCAGGGGCAGATATTTTTGTTGTGGTCGGATCATCTCTGAATGTCTATCCGGCAGCAGGGCTCATTAACTTTGCACCAGCAGGAGCATCATTATGGCTGATCGATCCGAAGGATGTTATGGTTCCTGTCTGCAGGAAAGTTGAAGTGATAATGAAAAATGCATCGGCAGGGGTTGGTATACTGACAGAACGGTTGCTGGATATTTACATTAAATGAGAGACGTTGTATATATAAAATAGATATATATGCAAAGATATTATATATACAGAGGTGTTATATATACAAAAACATTATATATATAAACGAATTATATATATAAAGGATATGAATATATTATGACTGATAACCCTGATTCTGTCGTTTACACGGATATTACTTCGAATTTAATACAACAGAAAATTCAGAATCATCGTAAGGAGCGAACCGACAAACCAATCTCCCCGATCCTGTCTTAACAATAGTTCAGGAATTCATTATCTTTGTATACTTGACTTTATTAAATGAACCATTCAGTAACTAATGCCCGAAAAATAGTTCTTGCAATAACCGGAGCAAGTGGTTCGGTTTATGCACTGAAACTACTTGAGAAACTGCGACAAATGAAAACCCGTCCTGAGGAGATAGCGGTTATTTTTTCTGATGCCGCAAGAGAGATATGGGAGGCAGAAACAGGACAGAAATATATAACGGAATTCCCTGCGAAGGAGTATAGCAATAAAACATTATTTGCACCATTCGCTTCAGGCTCCTCCCGGTACAATACAATGATTATTTGTCCGGCCTCCATGGGTACAATCGGACGTATCGCCAATGGTACTTCCGATGATCTTATTACACGTGCTGCTGATGTAATGCTGAAGGAAAGAAGACGACTGATCATTGTTCCCAGAGAGACTCCCTACAGCCTTGTGCATATCAATAACATGAAAACCCTTACTCTGGCAGGGGCGATTATTTGTCCGGCAACACCCTCTTTTTACAGTAATCCCAAAACCATCGATGATCTTGTTATGACTGTAGTTGACCGCATATTAGATCTTGCCGGGTTTGATAATAATGGTTACAGGTGGATGGAAAATGGTTGACAGAAAAGTCATAAGCTTTTTGAGGAAGCATCATGTTCTTACTATTGCCACTTGTGTGGAAAATGAACCATGGTGTGCGAATTGTTTCTATGTTTATATGGAAGATGAAAATGCTTTTGTATTTACTACTGACACCGATACGCGTCATGGAAAGGAATTCTTAAATAATCCATTGGTAGCCGGATCTGTAGTTCTTGAGACAATGGTTATCGGTAAGATACAGGGTATTCAGTTTCAGGGGATAGTTTCCGAACCGGAGGGTGACCTTCTTGCAATATCAAAAAACAGATATCTTAAAAGATTTCCGGTAGCAACCCTTATGGATACTCACCTGTGGATCGTAAAACTAACCCATATCAAAATGACCGACAACAGGCTGGGTTTCGGTAAGAAATATATCTGGATACAGGAAGAATGACTTACGGCACTCGGCGATAGTCACTCGGCTAACGACGCTCGACACTCGGCTAACTTCGCTCGGCTCTCGGCGATTGACGATCGATTTCCTGCTAAGATCATCTGAATAATATCTCCGGTCTTAAAGCAAGAAATGATCTCAATATTAAGCTATTTTTATTTTTCTGTATATCTCGATTTTATAAGGTTTGTCAGCATTGCTGAAATAGCTCTGCATTCATTCAGATAATATTCGTTTTCATCATCTGTAAGGTATCCGATTTTGTTTGAAATTATCATCTGTGTGTATAATTCAGCAGAGGATCCTTTGGCAATATAAAAGTGCCTTATGGCTTGCTTGTCAGTTCTAGTGTCGATTGTCTAGTATCTAGTGTCGATTGTCTAGTGTCGATTGTCTAGTGTCTAGTGTCGATTGTGTCGATTTTCGATAGTCGAGCGCCGATTGCCGGGTATTTTCCCTATTTTTGCATTCATATATCAATTAATTTATAAGATCATGTTTTCAGGGATCATCGAAGAGGCAGCAGAGGTTATAAAGCTTGAAAAAGAGAATGATAACCTTCACATCACAATGAAGTGTTCATTTGCTGATAAACTTAAGATCGACCAGAGTATTGCGCATAATGGTGTCTGTCTGACTGTTGTAAGGAAAGATGGCAACACATATACAGTCACCGCAATCAGGGAGACACTCGAAAAAACAAATCTGGGATTGCTAAAACCTGGTGATAAGGTTAATCTGGAGCGAAGTACCAGGCTTGATGGACGTCTCGACGGACATATGGTGCAGGGACATGTAGATCAGACAGCTGTTTGTACAAAAGTGAAAGAGGCAGGGGGAAGCTGGTATTATACTTTTGAGTACGAACCAGTACAGGATGACTATATTACTGTTGAAAAAGGATCAGTTTCGGTGAACGGGGTGAGTCTTACCGTTGTTAATTCAAAAACAAATTCATTTGAAGTTGCAATTATTCCATTTACCTGGGAGATGACCAATTTTCACCAGATAAAGAAGGGAAGTGTTGTCAATATTGAATTTGACATCCTGGGAAAGTATATTGCCAAGATTGTGAAACGGGAGCTAGGCAGACAATAGATTATAAACCTACTTTTTTCGTCTTATCTTCTTCTTCTCCACCGGCATGCTATCTTTTTTCCAGGCCACAATACCGCCATCGAGGGAATAAACTTTGCTGAATCCCTTGTTGCAGAAAAATTTGGCAACCCGTTTACTTCGGAAATCAGTGGTGCAGTACAGAAAGAGAGCATTATCTTTATTTATTGTGTCTGCTGCAAAATCGAGGTTCCCGGACGAAGGAATGTTTACGGCGCCTTTTATCCTTGATCTCCTATACTCAAAAAACTCCCTTACATCGATAAGGATAGCTTTGTCTTCCCTCAGATATGCCAGGTGGAAATCATATGGCTCAAGCGAAATGTATTTTACCGAATCCGTTGCCTGACCTGTTGCCGTGAAGCAAAATACAAGTAAAAAGCAAATGCTGGTTGCAAAGGTTTTCATAAACGTTATAACATCTAAAAATAGAAAATATTTTCCAGATGCCGGAAAATCTTAGCTGTCGCCAGTTGCCAAGGCCCTTGCATTAATAAAAAAGCCGCTCATTTTTTAAGCAGCTTTTCATATTATCAGTCAATTTTTTCTGTCAGTCTTTTGTCATTTGTATTATTCCTTCTGCCTTCAGCCTGAAGCCTTCAGCCTTTCACTTCTGTTTCATCTTGGCATCCATAGAAAGGGTGGCATGAGGTACTGCTCTCAGTCTTTCTTTTGATATAAGCTGACCGGTCTCGCGACATATGCCGTAAGTTTTATTCTCGATCCTGATCAGGGCAGCCTGAAGATGCTGTATGAATTTTTCCTGACGCTGAGCAAGTCTTCCGGCTTCCTCTTTAGATAAAGTTGTAGCACCTTCTTCAAGAACCTTGAAGGTGGGCGATGTATCCATTGTATCATTACTCTCCTCGTGAGTTATGCTGGATTTTAATATCTCATAGTCTTTTCTGGCTTTGTCCAGCTTCATGAGGATGATCTCTCTGAACTCCTCCAGCTCACTGTCCGAATATCTTGTCTTTTCAGCCATCTCTTTTATTTTTAATATCCGGCAAAGGTATTGTTTTTTTATTAATTTAAAAATATACCAAAATTGTGAGAATTTATTAAAAAGTTCTGCTCCCAAATCCTTAATACCTGGCTGGCGCGGGGTTGCAATCCGAGCCTTAATCTATGACGGGTCCTTGCTGGTTCGATGGGTTGAGGCAAGGGCAAATATTGTATCAGTTAGATCTTGCACTGTGAAACAAAATATTCCCCCACGATTTCCAGAAGTACCTGAAATCGGTAATGAACGGATGCCTGTCATATGAATCAAGGTATTTCAGTTCTGAGGCCTGAATTGCTTCAAGGTCAGCAGGCATATCAGCATAGAAAGGCGGGATCAGTCCGGGTTTGTATTTTATTCTTCTCTCCTGTATCTCTTTTTTATACAATTCAAAATAATGTTTGCTGAGCGGACGTATTCCTACGAGCTTCATATCGCCACGGAAATAGTTGATAAGCATAGGAAGTTCATCGAGCCAGATCTTTCTGCAGATTCCTCCCCACGAGGTTATCCTGAAGTCATGTTTGAACTTGCCTCCATCCTTGAGATCATGTAACTGGTACACATAATCCTGGATATACTCCGAATAAGGGTGCATTGTGCGGAGCTTATACACTTTTATTATTTGTCCCTCTCTGCCTATCCTTGGAAGTGCGATAAGCGGGCCATAAAAAGTTCCGTTTTTGGGAAGAGGATCGCCAACCTTTTTCGCTTCAATGCAAAGCTGATTACCGATAAATGACTCCTGTTTTATCCTGAACCCTGTCCTGGAAAGCCTTCCCAGAGCCTCTGCCCGTGATATTACTGCATTATCTCCCCGCGTTAGAAAAAAGTATAATCCACGAGTGTATTTAAGTTTGGGTAAGATGCGTTTCACTATGAAATCGAAAAAATAGTAGATATAATTCAGTACAGGCGGATACTTTTTAAGTAATCTGACTTTTCTCTGGTCCTTCGTCTCTACGCAACAGAAAAAATAACCGTTGAGCTCAAGTTTGCTGTTAACTGCTTCCAGAAAGTCGTCAAGTCTCCTGATGTCGTTGATCTTGTGAAGATTGATAATATAATCGTATTTTTCATGTGCAAGACCGGTTATATTAAAGATCGTAGTGGTTGACAGCACTGCAGTGTGGTCGGTAAGTTTATTTCCGGTCATTTCTATTATTGCTTCCGTCATGTCCGGGCCACATTCTTTCACGATTGCATTTACAATCCGGGGATTTACCTCAGCCTGATTGGCCTTATGTACACCGTTCCCGTTAGTACCCTGGACAAGATCATATTCCCTGGGCAGTTTATATTTTTTGTAATTATCGTACTCCTCATAATCCTGTAACAGGGCCTTTTTATAAGCAATATATACCGATCCGAAAATAAGTTCAAGGAATGTTGCAAGCAATGCGGTTCCCAGTACGATTGTTCTTGAATAATAATAATCCCTTAAAGTGTACATAACAAGGGCCGTGACAGATATGGCTATTATATTACTGGTGAGGACCCTGGTAAAAAGCGTTGTGAAGTTGATGATCTTTCCGCGCTGCATTTTTCCATTTGCAAGCGAAATTATGATCCACAGAAGTGCCAGTCCAAGGAAGAACGGAGCATGAGAGGGGAGGTACGATCGCAGGCTGGCCGGTTTGGTCCATACCATTGCAAGGAATGATATTGCCAGAATAACAATATCTGTTAATAAAGTAATTGTCCTGAATCTATGCTTCTCCATCAGGTAAAGGCTCTGCTCCGGTTATCAGGGACGAAGTAAATAAAAATTTAGCTATTTTATCCGGATAAAACCTGATAATTTTGTTAAAAGTTTCTTTGCCGCCTGCTCTCCTTTCTCCTGGTAGTTGCCTTACAAAGCCTTTATTATTATTGCAATCTATGCTTGCTTTTTTGCCCCTGCTTCTTTGTTATTTTGCCATCTACCCTCTCCTTATTGCCCCCCCCCCTGAAGGGGGGCTCATTTAGGACTGAGTCAGTTGATCAATAACCTTGTGGATTTCAGATATGACCCATTCTGTATTTGAGATTACCTGGTCGTTTGTGAACCTGAGCACTTCTATTCCGAATTTCTTGATTTCATAAGTTCTGTTCAAATCGTATTCTTTTTTATCATTAAAATCATGTATCTCCCCATCAACTTCGATTACAAGTTTATATTCATGACAATAAAAATCCACAATAAAAAAGTAAATTGGATGTTGCCTGCGGAACTTCGTTTTAAAAATATTTTTGTCTTTGAGTTTTTTCCAGAGTATCAATTCCGCTGAAGTCATACTCTTTCTCAGTATTCCAGCAGCTCTTAATGTCCTGGATTCTGCTCCATAGAACATTTTCTTATTATAAAAAGGCGTACTCATAAAATGCAGCAATACCTCAAATATACGAAACTCCCTAAAACAAACCAAAGAGCCCCCCTTCAGGGGGGTTGGGGGGCAAAAAAGCTGAGCGCGAAAGTAAATTAAAGGGAAAAAATCAGGTTACCCCTTTTGAGACAGCCCCGTTGGATGGCAATGATCAGAACCCAAAACTCATTCCCAGATTCAGAGTACTCTTCCGTCCGTAAAAATATTCCGGGCTCCACCTCATATCACCTCTGATGTTGCTGTATGTGGCGGAGCACCATGTATAAAGATCATTAATAACCTGGTATGAAGCCTTAAGTCCATAAGTTGTGTTATGCCATTCTATTGTTGCAAGAGGAGGATTCCCGATACGCGAAACTCCAAGTTCGGTATAATCCGGTCCGCGGATAGCATCAATGAAAAAGAGATTAATATCAAGAGTCCTGACCGGACGATAATCAAATGCCAGGTACCATTCCCTTGAATTATCCTTCAGGTAATACCCGAGATTGTATCCGGCATTTTCAAAAGTCAGTGTGGGGACATTATGTTGATATGTGAGCGGATAGGTATAGGTGAACTCTGTCGTAAAGGAGAGATTCGGGAAAGGAAGATCGGTTAGCCTGAAGCCGGCCTTATAGCTGAAAAAATTCCATTCATCCTTTTTTCTGAACCTGCTTGCTGACAGCTCATCAATAAACATGGTGGCATAAAGATGAACATTCCTTATCTGGCGGGAGCTGATATCAAAAAACAGCTGGGAATTCATATTTGTAATGCCATAGGTAAGCGAATGATCCACCGATTTATAAAAGAACAGGGGAATCAGATATGCGGGAATAATATTCTCACCGTCGTAGATAATGCTGTTACCTGCCGAGACATATAGATTTCTGAACGGGATAAAGGTGAACATATTTGCGGAAATGAATTTTTTATGGTATACCCTGCGGTAGTTAGTACCGTAACTGTTCATCAGCCAGTACGAATTTGCACTGTCGACGACCATCGAGTTCAGCCATCCGTGAAAATAATTGAAATCAAACCATTTAACCGGAGAAATGTGAAGTTTAAGCTGTACAAATGTAGGATTAGTTCCTGCAAAAATATTTGCTCCGTTATAGTTGTTTCCCCACTGAAGCCTGTCTTTTACCAGACCGGCACTACCCCATTTCCATGAATAAGTAACTCCTCCCTGCATCTCACTCCAGTCGGTTCCACCTTTAATTACGCCTCCTTCCCTTTGGGTCAGGTATTCAGGTTTTTCCAGTAGGGGTTTCTCATGGTTATCACGCAGGGATGCATAAAAGCCCCATTTACCTATATATCCGCGGGCCTCCGCACCGTTACGCCAGTATGTGGCATTTCCTGATGAGTTGTTAAAGATCTCACCGCCCAAGATCGGATTTATTGTCAGTGAAAAAAGAGAATCCTGATAATAAAACAGATCCATACGCTGATTCCTGCCATTGAACCATTGTGCCATTGTGCCTTTGTGCCCTTCATAATTCATCTCCTTCCCAAAATCCCTGATATAGAAGTCGAGCTCTTTCTGCTGCCTGGGATTAAGCTGGTCCCTTTTTTCTTCAGCCTCTTTAAGACATTGAGAAATAAAAAGCCTGGAATAGGGTTTTATTGCTGAATTAATCTCTATTACCTGTTTGTTCGCCAGTTCATCCAGAAAATCATAGATCCCTTTATTATCAACAGATTGCGGGACCTCCTGGCAATATACAGATCCATTCAATAGTTGAATCAGATTTATTATTAACAATATAAGGAGGTATTTTCTCAAAACAGGTTTCTGTGAATTGTCAGGCAAATATAAAACTATTTGGTGTAACATGTTATATTGAGATTTGATCTCTTCTGTCATGCTGCACATAGTTTCTGCCTCTTGGAAGGTTTTTAAAAAAAACTTTTTTAACCGCAAAACACACGAAGTTTTCGTAAAGCACGAAAGTTAAGACGCAGCATACGAACTCTTTGCGGTTAATGGATTTTGACTTCTTCAACAGGTCCTTTTCGGGGCCACGGAGCCAGGCCGGCTTCGGCTTGAAAACTTAATTCGCATTTCCCTTTGTAAATAGATTAATATTTCATATATTGCGTTACATATAATATGTAACACATTATATGTAATATGAAAAGAAACCCGTTTATTATCAGCGGATATGTCTCTCCTGAATTCTTTTGCGACAGGGAAGAGGAGACAGCCAGGATGTTGAGCGCTGTCAGGAATGGGAGGCATCTGACACTATTCTCGCCAAGAAGGATGGGAAAAACTGGTCTCATAAGGCATCTGTTCTACAAAGCTGAAAGAAAAAAGGAATTCATACCTGTTTATGTTGATATTATGGCAACAACATCTCTGCGTGAATTCTCGGAGCTCTTTGGCAGGGCAGTTCTGACGGCTTTGGGTAAAAATGAAGCATTGATGAAGAAGATCCTGAAGCGTCTTTCCTCCTTACGCCTCAAGCTTACAATTGATCATCTAACAGGCGAACCGGCCCTTTCACTTGACGTGAATAACACCCGTGAGGCAGAGCAGTCTCTTGAGACAATTTTCAGATACCTGGCGGATCAGCATCAGAGGATCGCAATAGCCATTGATGAATTTCAGCAGATCATCAGTTATCCCGAAAAAAACCTTGAAGCAATCCTGCGGACACATCTGCAACTGGTCAATAATGTGAGTATCATCTTTTCGGGAAGCCGGAAGCATATTCTGACCGGGATTTTCTCGGAACCGGACAGACCATTATATAACATAACTGAAATGATGGAGATCGGCCCCATACTTCCAAAGACCTACACTGCCTTTATAAATACAAAGTTCAGGGAGGGATCTGTTTCCATATCTCCTGAAGCTCTTGACCGGATCGTAAGAATTACGGCTCTTCATACATTCTACGTGCAGTATTTCTGCAACCGCCTGTACAGTGAATATGGTAAGATTGATGCCGACCATGTGGACATGGAGCTTCTGGCAATAGTAAGAGAGAATGAACCGGTTTATGCCAATTATCTTAATCTCCTTACCTCTATGCAATTCCGTGTTTTGAAAGCGATTGCTCTGAATGATGGCATTGATAACCCTACATCAAAGGAATTTCTTTCGGAATATGACTTAGGAGCGGCAAGTTCCGTGAGCCAGGCAATAAAATCCCTGACGGATAAGGAGTTTATCTTCCTGTCGGGGAATAAGTATCGGCTTAATGATGTTTTTCTTGCGCAATGGATTATTTATAAGACTGAGTAATCAGGGAACAGGAATCAGGGAGCAGAGATCAGGGATCCGGAAATCCGGAAAAGGGAGCAGCGGTTAATTTAACACTGATTAGACTTTCCCTTCCTGAATTTTATTAACCCGGCTAACATTTTTCTGATTTCAGCTAATTTATCAATAATCTGAGCATAATCCGTTTCCCCGAGATAGCCCAGGTTATTTGCAATTATAATTTGAGTATCCAGTTCTGCCACAGATCCCTGGGCTATAAATAAAAATCTAAGATACTCTTTATTGTATTCTCGTGCTGCGCCCTCGGATATATTTGACGGGATTGAAATTGCAGATCTTTTAATCTGTGAAGTCAGGGCAAATAATTCATCGTTCGGAAATGACTTTGTTCTTTCGTAGATAAGAGTTACTAACTTTATACTCTCCTGCCAAACGTTCAGGTCTTTATGTGTTCTCATGTCGGATTAATTTAAAGATCTATATACAACTTGAATATTTTAGAAGCAAAATAATCAAGCCCGGGGACAGATTATTTAAATCATCATTTCATTTATCCTTCGCCTGCTCCCTGCTCCCTGCTCTCTGATCCCTGATCCCTGATCCCTGATCAGATTTTCTTCAAAAACGTCTTCGGGATCTTAAGTATCAGATTCTGATCAAGCTTATCAATACGTACAACAACACGGTTATGTCCGCCGATATTGATAAGCTCACCTGTCAGGCCGATAAGAGAACCGCTTACCACTTCGACATTATCGCCCGGGGCAAATTTCTCTGAAGATATTTCTATCTCGGCATCACTGTCGATCAGAAGCCGGAGGATATCAATCTGTTTCTGAGGTATTGACGCGGGTTGTCCTTCAAATGTGACGAATTTTACAACACCGTTGGTTTTATATACCATCGGGAAATATTTGGGTTTTGTCTTTACGAAAATATAGGAAGAGAGAAGAGGTCTTTCTACAAGTTTCTTCCTGTCGCTCCAGGTCCTGTATGTCTTCTGGAGAGGAAGATAGGTCTCAATACCCACTTCAACAAGACGATTCAGGACCAGCTTCTCGGCCCTGGGACGTGTATAAAGAGCATACCATTTCTCTTCAGAAATGTTGCTATGGATTATTCTCTTTTCTGCGGAAGCTGTGTTTTCCTGCTCAGACATTTGTTATTGACTTTAAATCGGGTTCAAAGATAAAATTTTATTTGTTTGTCCTTTCTATTTTCAAGACAAATGCAATGTTACTTTCTTATTGTTGAAACAACGAACAGACATCATCGGTGCCAATAAATCCCGATTAATATATATACTTCTTAGATTCAGAAAGGATACAAATTACTCCTGAGGAGTATATATGGTTGGAGCTTTGAAGAAACAGGAATCTACTCCTTAATCAGGTTGTAATATAGCCGCGGGAAACGAATTGGCCGGCAATAATTGAATTTCCCAATGTAACTTAAAGCTTAAAATCCCGTATAAACCGATGTTTTAGCTTAAATTTGATGAACAGTTTAGACTAACCTAAATCGAGTCACAATGAAAACATCTGTTAAATTTAAGAGGGGCATCATTTTTTTCTGTTTTATTTTCTTCCTTTTAAGTGAAAGCAACGGACAAAAAGCATTACCGGTTTATGACGGCTTTAATTATTCTGTGGGTACCCTTATTTATGATAATATAAACTGGTGGTGCCTGAACCCTTCACCTGTCAATGATGTAACTGTTACAGCAGGTAGTTTGACTTATCCGGATTTGCTTGAACCGACAGCAAACAAAATTAATATAAGCGGTGATGGTGATGATTTTGTAATCTGGTTTGGAGACCGGCCTGCTGATACCAAGATCTATTATTCTTTTATTTTTCAGGTAACCGGTATGACCGGCATAAGTACAGGTACGCCTGCCCATTTCGCAGGATTTACCAATACTTATAACGCTACCGGGTCATTTGGTTGCAGTATCTTTATTCAGAAAGATGCAAATGACCAGACTAAATTCAATATCGGGCACGCTGCAAGATCATCGTTGACCCCTATATGGTATAAGGTTGCAGGAGTTACAGTTCAGTATTCAGTTAATACTCCAATCTTAATTGTGGGTAATTATGAAATTATAGGAACGTTTGTTAGCGGTACTCCAAATGATAAATCAAGTATCTGGATTAATCCTTCTTCAATGACTTTCGAAAATGCTGATCCTCCGACTGCAAATATCACCAGCAACTTAACGGGCGGAAGTGCAAATGATATAAATCCTGTTACCAGTTTTTATATAAGGCAGGATGCTGCATCGAACACTCCTACCATAGACATTGATGAGATCAGGGTCGGCTTAACATGGGCAAGTGTAACGCCAAAGTCAATCTCTACGGGTACAAATGATTTCAGGACTGATAAAGACGGGATAATAATTTATCCCAATCCCGTAAATGAATTTATGAAAGTCGATATCAATAGTACCGGTACCAGGCTTATTGAAATTTATAATATTTCCGGTAGCCGTGTATTGACACAGGAAGTAAATCCCGGAACTACAACAGTTAATGTTAGCTCTCTGCCTAAAGGTGTTTACACGATTTCTTTTAAAGGTAACGGAACAGCGTACAGCAGGAAGTTTGTGAAGAAATAGGCGCAACGACTTAACGGCACAATGGCGCAACGGCGCAACGGCTCAAAGGCGCGATGGTGCAGGTGCATTGAAAAAAATTGGGGATATTTCTATGAGGTTTGATTCAGGTGAGTCGGGATTGAAGATTATTTATTATATTTATAATTGATGTCGGACAGGTGGAATTGTCTGACTTATCTTCAAATCTTCAATCTTAAAAAGCTGCATTATGGGAAATTTTCAAAAACTTCGGGTTTGGCAATTAGCCAAAGAACTTGCTGTTAAAATCTATAAACTTAATTCTGAGCCGGCATTTTCAAAAGATTATGGTTTTAAAGATCAGATTCAGAGGTCAGCTGTAAGTATACCTTCTAATATAGCCGAGGGGGATGATCTGGAGACAGATAAACAATCCATAAGGCATTTTTATATAGCGAAGGGGTCAACTGCAGAATTGATTACTCAACTTATTATAGCCAGTGAGATTGGATATATCCATTCCGGAATGAGTGATTCTTTGGTTAATGATTGCAGATTGATTTCTGTAATGCTTACAAAGCTTATAAAAGCCAGGAGTAAGTAACCGACTTAACCATTAAGTACTTGCTCCTCTGCGCCTTTGCGCCGTTACGCCCTTGCGCCGTTACGCCCTTGCGCCGTTGTTCCCTTGCGCCTTTACGCCATTCCTACCCGAAAGGCTTATCTCCGAAAGGTGACTGGAATGGATCGCTACCCTTGTTACCTCCTCCCCTTGGAGGTGGGTTGGGAGGAATAGTTGTCATCATCACCATAGAAATGGAGTTATCAATAATGACTCTTTTTAACTCCGGTTTTATATATTGTTTCTTTGGAACCATTTTCTCCATAGGGAGGTCAAATTCAACAGAATAATAATATTGTGATATTTTACAAAAGTAGATTAAAATTTAAATCTGACAAACATTCATTCATAGCGATCCGGAAACAATGTTATCTAAAAATCTGTTTTCCCTTTGCACCCTTACACCTTTCTGCCCTTGCGTCGTTGCTCCCTTGCACCGTTGTGCCCTTCCGCCTTTGCGCCTTTGCGCCTTTGCGCCTTTGCGCCTTTGTGCCATTGTGCCTTACCTTATCACTATCTTCCCCACATACCTCATTGTCCCTGACTTTATTTCAACAATGTAAATACCTTTCACTGCCGGCGCAGAAACTTCCGATACTGAATTTAACCTGAACTCGGTATTATTCAGATCTCTGACTGTTTTACCTGTAAGATCCAGAATTTTTACAGAACCTTTTTTTCCATTCCACACATCTGACAACGGTTGTATATTTATCATACTTTTTGCCTGATAAATACTAAATAAATCTTTTGTTACAAGTGGATCTTCGGTTCCGGTCGATAAGTTGCTTACCTTCAATATAAACCTACCGGTAACCGGACCGGCAGCAGCAGAAAATACAATATTTGGAGTTGACTTCAGATCAGCAGTAAATCCGGTAACATTATCTGTCAGGGTTACTAAATAATTTTCAAGGCCCTGTAGTTGTATAGCTGAAATGGTATGTACGCCGGAGAGAGGAAAACTGACACCAATTGGAATTTCAACAATTGTTTCCGGAAAAGGGAGTCCGTTAATAGAATATTTTACTCCATCGAGGGCAGAATATATGGAAGGACCCGATTCCGGGTAAAACATTTTTACCATATCAAAATCATAGTCGAGTGATGATTTTGCCAGGTCGTCAAATCGTACAACCGTCTCATCGGAAATTTGATTTTCTGTAATTGAAAGACGAACAAGGGGAATTATGGTTGTTCCTTTATAGCGAGGGTGAATACTGAAATTTGTTCTTGCAGCTGCGGGAAGTGTAATAGTATTGCCACTGCTGTATGTTTTAGTAAAGAATCCCTGCATCGGGGGTATAATTCCGGTAACATCGTCTGGAATACCAACCCCGGCAATATAAGAACACTGTGAATTATTTCTTGTAAAATAAAGTCCTTTACTTGTATTTGCCGGATAGGGATAATATACACCGTCTACTATATCATCCCAGTTCAGTCCGCAACTGAACGGATTTCCAAGCAGGTTAAACCCATTCAGTGCCGGAATTCCGCTGTATCCAAGTGAAACGGCTACATCCGAGGTATTGAGAGTTCCTGTGAAAGTATATTTATAATTTGTTGTATGAAAGTAGTTATAGCCCTGGCCGACAGATAGATTATTAAAGGCATAAAGTGGAGGATCAGGGATTTTGCCGAGAGTATAGTTCCATCCGTCGTATGCTATCCAGCCTTCAATAAGACCCTCGTTATCCCCGTTTGGTAAACTTTCAACATACTGGGCGAGATCCTGGGTGATGCCCGTAAAAATACTTACAGACAATAATGAAACAGGAGATGATATATAATGCCAGTTATTTACTTCTAAAAGTTCCTTGCCGGAAAGATACAGCTCCACAGTTGCTGTTGCACCAGTATTAGCGACAATTAAGGAGCTAATCCCTGAAGCATCCGATCTTAGATTCAACGTTCCGTTATTTGAAAGATTTGTAATAAAACCTTTTGCATTTGGCTGAAATGTCAGAATTCCGCCATTAGTCAATTCTGCTGCAGTTAATAATTGATCAGGATCAACAGTTAAAATTCCTCCCGGTTCAGTCACAAGATTATCAACTGCAACATCTGCTACAGATATATTTGGGTCATTAATTACATCCGGAATAACTACATTTGAAGAGCTTGAAGGTAGCATATTTAAAATCCAGTTGGTGGAAGTCTCCCATGAAGTTGAAGTGGTGCCTGCCCACCTGCTGTACTGAACTTCATATGCACCGATATCATAATTTCCGATCCGGTTATTCCCAAGGATATCGGTTAAGGGTGCGCCTGCTGAAGTTCCAATATCACGACATGGTGAAATAAAATTGATTGAAAAGTCAGAACCATTTGGGTCATTAAAATTTGGACCTGTTGGATCTGTATTAACAGCGCTTAGATTAATACATGCTGTGTAACCACTTGTATATCCTTGTATTGCACAATAATTAAAATCGGTAGGTTGAGGTGATTGAGAGACATAACTAATTGGAGTATTGCTGCCCCATACGATTGTATTATAAAACTTTGGATATGAGGCACTGGCATAAAAGATTATATTATTTCCTTTATTCTGCAGACTGATATTAGAATTGATACTACAATTATTGACCCGTACGTTCTTCGCGGATGTTCCGATACAAATACCACCACCACCACCGCCACCTAAACATAAATTATTCGCAATAATACAATTCTCTATTATTGTAGCTGTATTTGTGTAAGTTGAGATACCTCCTCCAGTTGTTCCTGCAGTGTTGTTTAAAATCTGACATTTAGTAATATTTGGAGCGGCATTAGCATTTATATATATTCCACCACCCCACCCAGCGTAATTATTTCTTATTATCGAATTCGAAATAGTAAGATAAGTGTAAGCAGTATGTATGCCACCACCCGACAATTCAAAATTGAAAGGGCTTGAATTCTTAGATCCGTATTCAACAATGCAATGGTCTATAATGGAAGGAGTTGTAAAACCAGCAGACATATTCTGGAAAGAGATATGTCCCCATCTCTCTCCTGTTTCGCCGTAAATCCCGTTGTTATTGAAATCTGCTGTAAACCTGATCATATTTGTACTTGAACCGGAAGCTGTCATGACCCCGGTTCCGGTAATTATAATATCAGAGCCTGAAGCCAGGAACACAACTACTGTACCCGGATTGATTGTTAACCTGAAACCATTTACAGTTACATCACCATTAATATATACAGTTCCGCTCCAGGTCATATCGGAGGTAAGTGGTCCGCTATAGGGCGACCCGAAAGAGCCGTTGCCGGTTATGGCAAATACCGACACATTGATCCAGATCAATAGAAGCAGAAAAAACAATATCTTTTTCATTCCACCCCGGATTTTATTTCAAGACCTCTAATTATTGATATAAGTTGCATCAGGCACAATTCTGCAGTTAATTTACAAAGATAATATTTATTAGCAAGAGAACCGATGAAAATGTTGAAAAGAAAACGGACTGATGGCAGGTGTGCCGCGTGAAGCCTGCGGTATGCGGCCTGGTGTTTAACTTATATCACTTAAACATTATGGAAAGGATCACTTTCAGGCGGATTGTTGAAAGGGTTGAAGAAGTTGAAAAGGTTGAAAAGAAGACGGCTTTAGGGTAAGGTGAAAGGGGAGCGGTATGTGGTGTGCGGCCTGGTGTTTAACTTATGCCACTTAAACATTATGGAAAGGATCACTTTAGAGTGGATTGTTGAAAGGGTTGAAGAAGTTGAAAAAGTTGAAAAGAAGACGGCTTTAGGGTAAGGTGTAAGGCGAGCTGTATGCGGTGTGCGGCCTGGTGTTTAACTTATATCACTTAAACATTATGGAAAGGATCACTTTCAGACGGATTGTTGAAAAGGTTGAAGAAGTTGAAAAAGTTGAAAAGAAAACGGCTCAAGAGTAAGGTTTGAGGCACGCGGCTTGTGGTATTCGGTCTTCTAATTCAGACCCGAAGCCGGCTTAACCTCAACCTCAGCCTCAACCTCAACCTCAACATTATTAAATCAGCCACCTCAGTTTCCCGACCCTGAAGGGGTACCTCAATAGGGCTGAAAACGCATTGCATCCGTAGCGCTCTTTCATCCACCGGACAGATGGGAACGTATCGCCCAGGAGAAACAGTAACCTGTGCTTTGCAGGGATAGAATGTACTCTTGCCTTATATGCGGGTTTACGGAATTCTTTTTTCATGCCCTGCATTGGATCTGATATGAACCGATCAGGGAATTCAGCAGTTATGGACTTATCCAGTATGAGTAAATCGGCATATAACCGCAGCTGGCAGTCACCTGACAACCTGTGATGCTCAAAATGTTTTTTAAGATACTTTAGATGAATATTGTCAGGCAGTGTAAAAGCCTTTACTCCGGCAACTTCTGTTTCAATACAGTCATTAAAAAGAGCCTGATTATCATTTTCATTTGTATACCTGCTGTCAAACAGATTCTCGTGTATTTCGATTGAATATCCGTCCCGGTATAATGCCGGAAGGTGACGACCGAAATCAAATTTTATTTTTTCAAAAAGAGGAGATTTGAATGGTTCAGGGATATATCCTTCCTTTTCAAGCAGCTTCCATGCTTTGACAGAGTCTCCCCTTTTTATGAATATATCATTATCATTCATCTGCCGGAGTCCTCTTGAACCGTAAAGAGTATGCTCGAGAGCCATACCTTTCAGCAAAATATGGTTTATGCCTGCATCTGACAGAATCGAATTAACCTCTTTCCATCGTTCTGTCAGCCAGGCATTTCTTGCAATATTCTGCATATAGCCTGTATTAAGAATTGCCATTGCATCATCCGGGACCTCCTTCTCAAGCCCTGCCTCTCTTATATTATACGCAGCCAGTGCTATTATGCCATGTTCATTTATCAGCTTAACCATCAAATGCCAATCCTGAACCTCTCTCAGCAGTTTTGATAGGATCTCCCTGTTCTTCTCTTCGAAGGGGTAGCGGCATAATAATAACAGAAGTTCTCTCATGTACTCGCAAAGGTAGTGGAATTCTGTAAAATATAAAGATAGGCTTGCGGCGCGAGGCGTGAGGTATGCGGCCTTATTTTCCCAGGCTTCTTGCTTTTATTAGTTTAGTCAACATAGAAGATAATTTATCACAGTCATCAAACAATAGGCTTCTAGTATCAGAATCAATATAGCTTATCTCATTGGCTATAATCAGTTGTGTCATAAGTTCCGCAATCGATCCTTTTGCAATGTAAAAATATCTGACAGATAACTTATCGGTACCGGATTCATCTCCTTCAGCAATATTTGAAGGAATACTGACCGCGGCTCTCTGAATCTGATTCTTGAATCCAAAATCTTTTTTAAATTGAGGATTCTGAGTCAATTTGTAAATCTTGATGGCAAGGTCTTTGGCGATTTGCCAAACACGAAGTTTCTGAAAATTTCCCATAATGCAGCAAATTTTGATTAATAATTAAAGTTAGCACTGAGACTAAAGATAATAATTTTAAACTAAACCGCCTTACCCACCTACCTCTACCCGCACGCCGCAAACCGCACACCGCATGCCCAACATATAAACGTCACCAAATTCTATCATAAAAGTTCAATTATGTTTGCATAATCAGAGAAATCGAGTAAATTTGTTACTCATTAACCTGACCTGATGCTTGATAGTCTGATAACCTCACACACCAGGATAAAACTGCTTAAGAAGTTTTTTCTTAACCGTAGTACCAAAGCTCATCTGAGGGGACTGGAGGCGGAATTCGGGGAATCCACGAATGCAATCCGGCTTGAGCTGAACAGGTTTGAAGAAGCCGGATTATTGAACTCTCTTCGTGACGGGAATAAAAAAATCTACCAGGCAAACCCAAAGCATCCTCTGTACAAAGACATACATACTTTAATATTAAAGGAAACCGGAATCGACAGGGTAATTGAAAAGGTGATCCATCGCATCGGCACTCTTATGTCTGTTTATCTTACCGGTGATTTTGCCAGGGGAAAAGACAGTCCGGTTATCGAGCTCATCCTTGTCGGAGCAGATATTGACCGTGAATATCTTGCCCGTAAGGTTGTACAGGCAGAGGAGCTTGTCAGAAGAAAGGTCAGTTGTGTAGTTCTTGAACCTGAAGAGTCAGAGGAATATTTGTTAAAATATAAACCCAGTGATCTTCTTGAGCTTTGGAAAGCAAAAGAAGCAGAGCTGGTAAAAGATTGAATAAGCCCCGGTGGCACCCTGTGTTAGAAATAACGCAGTGATTTACAGAATATTATTGCCTTGTTAGTCACTTGAACAAAATGTGACTGACGGGGCGGAAGCTTGCCCAAAGGGAAGGCGAAAGTAAAAAGGATAAAGGAGAAAGTAAGGAAAATTGCAATCAGGAATGGGTGAAAATGAATTAAATGATAGACTTTTCAGATTTGCAGTTGATGTGATAAAAATGCTCAGGACGTTGTCTGGGGGCAATGATCTTAGAATAATAAGCAATCAATTAGGAAAATCTGCGACTTCTTCGGGAGCCAACTACGAGGAAGCTCAGGCAGCAGTTTCAAGAGCCGATTTTGGATTTAAAGTTAATATTTCATTAAAGGAGATGCGGGAATCAAATTACTGGCTCAGAATTTTACATGAGATTTTTTCAACGAATAATGAAATTATAAGACTTACAAAAGAAAGTGAAGAATTAAAAAAAATCTTAGGGTCCATATCACATAAAGTCTCGCCTCGTGAAAAACCATAACTTTCTCCTTTCTCCTTTCTCCTTTATCCTTTCTCCTTTTATCTTTAACCAGCCTTTTGTCTTGTGACTTTTGTCTTTTATCTTTACCCATACTTTTGTTTTACACCTAGAATAATGAAACAACTCCCCCTTATCCTTGCCACAGCTCTTCTACTTGCCTCAGGCTGTACCAGCCAGAAGAAGCTTGCTTACCTGAACAACCTCCCTGAATCAGGTAGTGAACAGTTCTTTCCTCTGGATATTCCTGATTATAAGATCCAGCCACGTGATATTTTATATATCAATGCTAAGGCAATGACTGCAAATGGAACTATTGCTGATCTTCTCTCCACAGGGTCTTCTAGCAGCAGTGGTGTACAGGGAGAATCTGCCGGTTTTTTTTATGGCTATGACGTTAATCCGGAAGGTAATATAAGAATGCCGGCTGTGGGGACTATACCTGTCGCAGGACTCACACTTGATGAGGCCAGAAAACTGATCCAGACTTTTGTTGATAAAGTATTCAATAACTCCACTGTTACGTGCAAGCTGCTTAGCTTTAAATATACTGTCATCGGAGAAGTGGAGGCTCCGGGGACATATATGAATTACAATAATTATCTGACAGTTCTTGAGGCAATTGGTCATGCAGGGGGTGTAGGAGATTTCGGCAACCGTAAGAAAATACTTGTTGTCCGGCCGGTTGATAAAGGAACCAAAACCTTTACTCTCGATTTACAGGATAAAAAAATACTCTCCTCAGAGGCATATTTTCTCCTTCCGAACGATGTTGTGATTGTTCAGCCTCTGAGTCAGAAGATCTTCAATCTGAACCTCCCGACAATTGGGTTTATTATCTCATCAGTAACCGGAACGATCAGTATGACATTGCTGTTCATTAACTTTTTTGGGAAATAATGTTCATTAAAATAGGGAGTTTATTATAATGAGAATGAAAGTAAAACAAAATAACTATACCCGTAATTCATTTCAACCCTTTCAACTCTTTCAACCTCTTCAACCTATTTCAACCTTTGAATAGCTATCTAACCACCTGATATTATGGAACAGAATATAAATGCCCCCAGCTTCAATCAGCAGGATGACGAAGCAATCGATATAAAAAGGTACCTGTCACTTTTCATCAGCAACTGGTACTGGTTTGCTGTCGCATTGTTTATTTCATTATCACTGGCTTACGGGATAAACAGGTATTCCCAGAAAGTATATTCAATATCGGCTACTTTGTTGATTAAAGATGATCTCAACGGGGGGATGAGCAATATTGCCACAAATGTTATCCCGGGAGGAGATATTTTCAAAAGCCAGCAAAACCTGCAGAACGAGATGGAGATCCTCAGGTCATTCAGACTGAATTACCTGGTAATGAAAGAGCTGAAAGATTTTCATATTGTTTATTTTGGCGTTGGCAGGAGAGGAATTGTTGAATCGATGATGTACAAGACCTGTCCGTTCGTTGTAGTTTGCGATTCTCTGGAACTCGAGAGAAAAGGTACCAGGGTAAACATTACCATTCTGGATGAGTCCCGGGTAAAGATAGAACTTAATGGAGGGATAAATTTTGATACAATTAGGAACTTTGGAGAACGTTTTTCAGGGCATGGGTTTGACTTTACAATTGAAAAGCGGAACCCACAAAAACCTGTTTATTCGCCAGGGAAATCAAACAGTTACTATTTTTATTTTGCAGATCCCGGAACTCTTGCAAACCAGTACAGGGCGAAATTGTCTGTGGTTCCGAAAGAC
Organism: uncultured Bacteroidales bacterium; assembly: GCA_963760915.1. GTDB lineage: Bacteria > Bacteroidota > Bacteroidia > Bacteroidales > VadinHA17 > LD21. The sequence continues at coordinate 805,345 of CAVXEU010000003.1, forward strand.
AAGGATGCCTCGCTGGTAACCCTGTCTGTTTCAGGATTTGTTCCTGAGCAGGAGGCGGATTACCTGAATAAGCTCATGGAAGTGTACATACTTTATGGGCTCAATTTTAAGAAACAGATTGCGGAACAAACTATCAAATTTATTAATGATCAGCTTGTTATAATTTCTGATTCACTCGAGGTGGCTGCCAGTAAGATTGAAAATTTCAGAATGACAAACCAGTTTATGGATATTAAGGATAAAAGTACAATCATTCAGAACAATCTCGGTATAAGTGATAATGATAGGGCTGATGTTGAATTACAGCAACGCTATTATAATTATCTTCTGGATTATATAAGAAATAAAAATGCACCAGGTACGGTTATTTCACCGTCAGTTATCGGGATAACTGACCCTGTACTTCTGGTCCTTGTCAATGAACTAACCTCTTTGAAGCAGGAAAAAGAAAAACTAATGATAAATTTAGAGCAGGATCAACCAGCGCTTAAAAATATCGACAATCGGTTGGAGACTACACGCATTGCTCTTATGGAGAATATAGAGAACTGTATTGCAAGTCTGAATATATCAAAAGCTGAAACTGAAAAAAAAATAGCCCTTTATGAAGATGAGATAAGCAAACTGCCTTCCACTGAAAAGAAATTTGTTGCCATCCAGCGCCAGTTTGACCTTAATAATAGCATCTATACCTACCTTCTTGAAAAAAGGGCAGAATCGGGCATTGCACAGGCATCGACTCTGCCTGACAACCGCACCATTGATTATGCACAGTTAAGAGGTCTTGTGAAACCGAAATCCAGGAATAACTTGATGATTGCCTTAGTACTTGGCTTAATGTTACCGGGAGCAGCAATTGTCCTGATTGACTTTTTCAATAACAGGGTAATAGATAAGAAGGATATATCGAGAAAAACAAAAGTACCGGTAATAGGGTATATCAGCCATAACACCGGGAAGAATGAGATAGCAGTTGTAGAAAAGCCCGGATCGGCACTGTCCGAATCCTTCAGGTCGATACGCACGGCTCTGAAATATTACGTAAAGGAGAATGAAGTGGCGGTTATTTCAGTGTCGTCAACCGTAAGCTCCGAAGGAAAGACCTTTATCTCAATAAACCTGGCTTCAATAATAGCTATGCTCGGGAAGAAAGTCCTGCTGATAGGAGTTGACTTAAGAAAACCCAGGATCAATAAAGTATTTGAATATGAGAACAGTCCGGGCATGAGTACCTACCTTAGCGGTAATTGTAAATACGCGGAAATAATCAGGAAGACCCAGGTGGATAATTTATTCTACGCTCCATCGGGGCCTGTTCCACCGAATCCTGCGGAACTTATTGAAACTGAACGAATGAAACAGTTCATGCAGCAGGCAAAGAAGGAGTATGATTATATTATTTTTGACACCCCGCCTGTTGCCATAGTGACAGATGCTCTCTTGCTTGCTGAATATGCCGATATTAACCTGTTTATCGTTCGTCAGAGATACACATCCCTTAACACTCTCGATATGATCGAGCAACTTAAAAATCACGGTGAGCTTAAAAACATGGCAATTGTACTGAATGATATAAATCTTTCGGGCTATTATGGCTACGGGATAAGGTACGGGTACATGCGGGGGTACGGTTATTCCTACGGTACTTCCTATTACGGCAGCAACTATTATGGAAAGTACGGCAAAAACGATAAGGTGAACGGGTATTATTCGACAGATGAAGGCTGAGGGTAAGGCTAAGGTTAAGGTAAAGGTTGAGAAAAGAAGATTCACTAAAATGTGATTTACAGTAGTTTTACAGAGATGCCTGTTTGGCAAAAGGCGCATAATCTTTCTGGTGAGGTATTTAATTTGACTGTTGGTCTGCCAAGGTCAGAAGATTATGGATTGACATCTCAAATCAGAAAGTCTTCAAATGGAGTATCCGCTTGTATCGCCGAAGGTTTTGGGCGAAGCACACAAAAGGATAAATCCAATTTCTATATTGTAGCAAGGGGATCATCATTCGAAACTCAGAATCATCTTTTATATGGTAATAAAGTAGGTTACTTCGAAACTCAAATCACACAACGACTTTTTGACGAATATAATGAACTCATTCACGAGCTGAATAAAATTATTAAATCACTTGAATAAGTTAAATACACTCTCAACCTTAACCTCAACCTTAACCTCAGCCTCAACCTCAACCTCAACCTCAACCTCAACCTCAACCTCCTGAATGGACTCCTCAGATAAAATCTCAGTAATTTCTCCCCGGAAAAACCTCTTCGACCTGAAGCTGAATGAGGTATGGACTTATCGAGATCTCTTTGTTCTGTTTATAAAACGTGATATCAAGGTTTCTTATAAACAGACAATTCTGGGGCCATTATGGTTTTTTATACAGCCAATGCTTACAACTGGAATGTTTCTGCTTGTATTCGGCAGGATTGCGAAGATTTCAACCGGGGGAGTACCTCCGGTACTATTTTACCTTGGTGGAATTACCATGTGGAACTATTTTTCGGAATGTCTTCGTCTTACTTCAGATACATTTGTAAAGAATTCAGCCCTTTTCGGGAAGGTCTATTTCCCCAGGATCATTTCTCCCTTGTCAATAGTATCCTCAAACCTTGTTAAGTTTTCAATTCAGTTCATCTTATTCCTGGGAGTATATTTTTATTATTATTTTTCAGATTCTCAGATTCAACCAAATAATACAATATTACTGGTTCCTGTTTATATTCTCATTCTTGCAGTTTTGGCGCTGGGATTTGGTTTGATCATTTCTGCAATGACAACCAAATACCGCGATCTTACCTTTCTTATTCAATTCGGTATTCAGCTTTGGATGTATGCGACCCCTGTTATCTACCCGATATCTCAGATCCCTGAAAAATACAGATGGATCATTATGGCTAACCCGGTAAGCCCAATAGTAGAGGCCTTTAAATACGGATTTACCGGCTCAGGGAGCTTTAATTCTAATGGTCTGATATACAGCGGACTTTTTGCCCTCATCCTGTTTTTTGCCGGACTGGCAATTTTTAACAGAACCGAGAGAACGTTTATGGACACTGTGTAATTGTAAATTATTAATTATTAATTATTAATAGTTAATGAAAGATAACGTAGTATTAGATAAATCATTTCAATTTGCAGTTGAGATAATAAAACTTGTAAAATCGGTTCAGGAAAAGAAAAAAGAATTCATACTTACTAAACAATTATTGCGTAGCGGAACAGGTATTGGAGCAAATATCAGGGAAGGAAATAATGGAGAGAGTAAAGCTGACTTTATTCACAAACTGTCGATAGCTCAAAAGGAATGTTCTGAAACAATTTACTGGCTCGAACTACTTAAAGAAACAGATTACATAACTGAATCAGAATTCAATAATATTCAACCAGCAGCCATTGAGTTAATTAAGCTTCTTACCTCCATCCTCAAATCCTCAAAGAGTACCATAGGCTATTGACTGATAATCAACCATTAACCATTAACCATTAACCATTAACCATTAACCATTAATCATTAATCATTAACCATTAACCATTAATCATTAACCATTAATCATTAACCATTAATCATTAACCATTAACCATTAACCATTAACCATTGGCTCCTGTTATCAAAATCGAAAACCTTAGCAAGCAGTATCGCCTCGGCCTTGTGGGCACCGGCACTCTTTCCCACGACCTCAGGCGCTGGTGGCACCTTGTACGGGGGAAAGAAGATCCCTACCTGAAAATTGGGGATGTTAATGATCGCAGCCACAAAGGGGACAAGTGATTATATCTGGGCGCTGAAAGATATAAATTTTGAAGTTCAGCAGGGAGAAGTTCTGGGAATTATCGGTAAGAACGGAGCAGGGAAAAGCACTCTCTTAAAGATCCTCAGTAAAGTAACAGCTCCCACAACAGGAAATATTACATATAAAGGCCGCATTGGCTCTTTGCTTGAAGTTGGTACAGGTTTTCATCCGGAGCTCACCGGGCGCGAAAATATTTATGTTAACGGGGCCGTTCTTGGTATGCGTAAACGAGAGATTGAAGGTAAATTTGATGAAATAGTAGATTTTTCAGGATGTGAAAGGTATATTGACACACCAGTTAAGCGTTACAGCAATGGAATGACCGTTCGGCTTGGTTTTGCGGTAGCAGCATTTCTGGAACCTGAGATATTAGTGGTTGATGAAGTTCTCGCAGTTGGAGATGCTGAATTCCAGAAGAAAGCGATTGGAAAGATGAAGGATGTTAGTCGTGATGATGGAAGAACGGTTTTATTTGTCAGTCATAATATGGCGGCGATAAAGAGCCTTTGTAAGAAGGGGATTATTCTCTCAAATGGGCAATTACATTTTATTGGAGAAGTTGAATCGTGTGTCTTAAATTATCTAAGAGGGAATAATGTTCTTTTAAACCATAAATCTTGGAATATTGATGCTGAAATTAAGAATGAAGATTTTGAATTAATTGAAATTGGCATTAAGGCACAAAATAAAGAATATGATGATATTATCCATATTGATGATGCAGTTGAATTCATTGCTATTTTTAAGAAAAAAAGTTCTTTAAAAAGAATTGATCTTACATTGCATTTAAAAGATGATCAGGGTACTAAGATTTTTTCAACAGGGTCAGGAGCTTTAGGAGAGAATTATGATATAAATAAAGGACTTTATAGATCATCTGTTGTATTTCCCGCCAATTTCTTTAACTGGGGCACCTTTTATATTGATCTTTATGTTATTGAAGACTCAAAATTAGGGTTGTTTATTGTAAATGATATCTTGGGATTCACGCTATCAAATATAGAAATTGAACTTGGGCAATGGATGGGAAGAGAACCAGGTTCAATCATGCCATCCTTTCGTTGGGAACAAACAAAAATAAGTGATTAAATAATGAATAAAGCTGATAATCCGGTATTTGTAACACAACCATTCCTTCCCCCTCTTAAAGAATTTCAGGAATATCTTGAGCTTATTTGGGACAGTCATATTCTTACTAACGGAGGCTCCTTTCATCATAAGCTGGAAGAAGAACTTGCTAAATACCTGGGAGTAAAATACATCTCATTGTTCTCAAATGGTACGCTTGCTTTAATTACCGCATTGAAAGCTTTGCGGATCACGGGAGAGGTTATTACTACTCCTTTTAGCTTCGTGGCAACGACTCATGCATTATGGTGGAATGCTGTCAAGCCTGTGTTTGTCGATATTGAACCAGAAACGTATACACTCGATCCCGAGAAGATTGAAGCTGCAATCACACCACAAACTACTGCGATTCTTCCGGTTCATGTATATGGTAATCCATGTAAAATGCAACGGATAAAACAAATAGCCGATACCTACGGACTCAAGATAATTTATGATGCCTGTCATACCTTTGGTTCAAAACTAAATGGACAATCTATTGTAAAATTTGGTGATTTATCTATTCTCAGTTTTCACGCCACAAAAGTATTTAATACTTTTGAAGGAGGAGCAATCGTATGTCACGATGAAAAAACCAAACTGTATATTGACCAGTTGAAGAATTTTGGATTTATAGATGAGACGACTGTGGTAACACCAGGTATCAACGCTAAAATGAACGAAATTCAGGCCGCTTTTGGATTACTTCAGCTAAAATATGTTGATGATTTGATAATTAAAAGAAAAGAACGGTCAATGCTATATAATAGTTTGCTGGCAGATGTTGGTGGGATTAAAATTATGCATGAAAAGTCCGGTTTAGACTATAATTATGCGTATTATCCAATATTGGTTAATGAAAAAGAGTTTGGTTGTTCCCGCGATGAATTATATAACCGTCTTAAGAAAAGCAATATTTTTTCACGACGATATTTTTATCCGTTGATCAGTGACTTTCCTACCTATAAAGCACTTCCATCTTCAAGTTCATCAAATCTGCCTGTAGCCCATTCCATTTCCCAGCAAATTCTTTGCCTACCGATTTATCCGTTGCTGGAATTGGAAGATGTGGTGAGGATAGCTAAAATTATAAATGAAAAAAATTAAGACAGCTCTTTCAAAAATTAAGCAACTTGGACTTACTGGGTTTGTTATTTTTCTTTTTGAAGAAAAATACAAAATTAAACTCCCTCTTAGTCCCAAATTGCGATGGAATTACTCAAAAAATTCTGAATTAGATTTTTGGGATTCTTTTTTTAAAACCAAAGGATTACAATGGACAGATAGCTTTCATCAGGGTTTTGACCCATCATACCCATTGCAGGAAGAAGTTGTTAGCTTGCTCTCTCTGGATAAAAGCCAGGTAAATATTCTTGATGTTGGCGCAGGACCTGTTACCTACTTAGGGAAAGTTTATAAAAATATAAAAATTAATATTACCGCCGTTGACCCCTTAGCTGACGCATACGACAAAATATTGAAAAAATATAATATTTCACCTATTATACGGACAAAGAAAATAGCTGCTGAAAGACTATCCAGAATGTTCGCGAAAGATTCTTTTGACCTGGTCTTTGCACGTAATTGTATTGACCATTCCTATTCTCCTGAGAGAGCTATTTTAGAAATGCTAAATGTGGTAAAAAAGGGTTGCTATGTCTTAATGATACACAGACCGAATGAAGGAATAACTGAAAATTACACTGGATTACATAAATGGAACTTTATATCTGAAAGTGGGAGTTTTATTATTTCGTCTGAGAGAAATTCTCTCAATTTTTCTCAGAAATATAAAAATGTTTGCAAAATCACATGCGAAGTTGAAACCAGGAAAGATGGGGATTGGCTAAAAACGATAATTCAAAAATTATAATATCAGATAATCCAAAAAACTACCAAAATGAAAATTGGCATAATGCAACCCTACTTTTTACCATACATTGGTTATTTTCAACTTATTAAGGCTGTCAATAAATTTATTTTGTTTGATGATGTAAATTATATCAAAAAGGGTTGGATTAATAGGAACAGGATCGTGATCAATGAAAAGGAATTCATGTTTATTATACCTCTTGAGAAAGTCTCACAGAACAAACTGATCAATGAAATTAATATAACAAAAGATTCGGAATGGAAAAGCAGGCTGGTTGAGACATTTGATGCAACTTTCAGAAAAGCACCAATGTACTCAAAGGTATTCCCGGTCTTGGAAGAGATAATCACTAAGAATGAAAGAAATCTTTCAGCCTTTTTAACAAACAGCTTAGTTCAGATATGCAGATATTTAGACATTAAGACGCCTATTGAATTATCCTCTTTAAAATATAAAACAACACCTTTAAAAGGTCAGGACAAAATCCTGAACATATGCATTCAGGAAGACGCTGATATTTATTTTAATCCGATAGGTGGAACAAATCTTTACAATAGAAAGACTTTTGAAGAGAAGGGAATTAAGCTTCAATTTTTGAAATCTTTACCGGTCATTTATCCTCGATTTAATGGAGAATCAATCCCTTTTCTTTCAATAATTGACTTAATGATGTTCATTGAACAAAAGAGAATAATTGATTATCTTTCGCATTACGAAATGCAATGAAACCCAAATATTTAAAAATTGTAGAACATTACGAGGCGTGCCTCAGAAAATATGGCGACAATCACCTCGGTGTTGACTGGCCCGTAGAGGAAGATGCCAGTTTGCGTTATAGTGTAATGCTCGATATAATTCATGAATACAGGAAATGTACTTTACTTGATTTCGGATGCGGAGCGGCCCATCTTCTTGACTTTATTCAATTGAATAAATTTGAACATATAATATATACAGGTCTTGATATATCTGCTAAATATATTTCGCTTTGCAGAAAAAAATTTCCCGAAGGGAACTTTATACGTAAAGATATTCTTGAAGACACTGATGATATTCCGGATTTTGATTATATAATTATGAATGGTGTTTTCACGGAGAAAAGAGAACTAAGTTTCCCTGAGATGTACAGTTATTTTAAAAAGGTCATATTATCTTTATACAAAAAGGCAAACACTGGAATGGCATTTAATGTAATGTCTAAGCAGGTAGACTGGGAGAGGGATGACTTATTTCATCTTCCACTTGACCTTCTTGCAGAATTTCTGACAAAGAAAGTTACACGACATTTTGTTATCAGGAATGATTACGGATTGTATGAGTATACAATTTATCTTTTTAAACAACCCCTTACATGGCTAAAGTAATTATTTTCGGAATAAGGGATCTCGCTGAGCTGGCACATTACTATCTGGAGAATGATAGTGAACATGAGGTCGTTGCGTTTACTGTCAATGAACAGTTCTTGCCGGAATCCGGACTTTTTCACAATCTTCCGGTTCTTGCATTCGAGAATATCGAAAAGCAATTCCCGGCAGATGACTATATGCTATTTGCCCCTCTGACACATAAAAACATGAACCGCGACAGGGAAAATGTTTACAATGAAATCAAGATCAAAGGATATAAGATGATAAGTTATATCAGTTCACGCGCTACCATATTTGATGATCTTAAAATTGGTGATAATTGTTTTATTTTGGAAGATAATACAGTCCAGCCATTTGTAGAAATAGGAAACGATGTGATTCTATGGAGCGGAAATCATATCGGACATCACAGTATTATATACGATCATGTATTCTTGTCATCACATGTAGTAATATCAGGTAATTGCAGAATTGAAGCAAACAGTTTTATAGGAGTCAATGCAGCACTTAAGGAGAATATCATTCTTGGACAAGGTACATTTGTTGCGATGGGTACTAATCTAACCAAAAGTACGGATGCTTTTAGTGTTTATTCAGGTAATCCTTCAAAAAAAATGGATATGTCAAGTTTTAAACTTAGATTTTAGTTATGCATTGGAATAAAGGAGGGTTAATTTATTATGCAACTGGTGAATATGAATGGAACAAATCATTTACTCAAGTCCCGGTGCCATTTCGTATTTCGGATGACCTGATCAGGATTTTTTTTGGCTCAAGAAATATAAATGGAAAAAGTCAGATTGGATTTGCAGATATTATTCCTGATAATCCAAAAAAAATTATAAACATTTCAGAAAAGCCTGTTTTAAATTTTGGAGATCTAGGGACTTTTGATGAGGCGGGTGTTGTTCCTTCTGCTACAGTTAATTTTCAGGGACGTATTTTTTTATATTATATAGGATATACAGTTAGAAATACAATTCCCTATCATAATTCAATTGGATTAGCAATCAGTTCAGATAACGGCTTATCTTTTAAAAGATATTCTAAGGGACCACTCTTTGATTCTAATGTTATCGAACCTTACTTTTCTGCAAGCTGTTCAGTCATTTTAGGATCTAATATCTGGAAAATGTGGTATCTTTCATGCACAGGCTGGCAGTTAATAAATGATATACCTGAACCATTTTATAATATTAAGTATGCTGAATCAAAAGATGGGATTAACTGGATCAGAACCGGAATTGTCTGTATTGATAATACCGCAGATTCTGAGGCAATTGCTAAGCCATTTGTAATTCATGAAGATGGAATATATAAAATGTGGTATTCCTACAGAAAGGTTGTAAATTACAAAACACAGAAAAACGCCAGCTACAAAATTGGGTACGCAGAGTCACAAGATGGTATAAAATGGATTAGGAAGGACAATCTTGTCGGGATTGAACGATCAAGTGAGGGATGGGATTCAGAAATGATGGAATATTGCCACATTTTAGATATTCGCGGTAAAAGAATTATGTTTTACAATGGCAATGGTTTTGGTAAAACCGGATTTGGTTATGCAATTTTAGAAGAATAGAGATTCATATGAATTATCATATCAGACATATTGGATATTATTTACCGGAACATGTTATAGATAATGATTACTTAAGTAAAACATGTGGTATAGATGCTCAATTTCTCGAAAATAAAGTAGGTATAAAAAAGCGACATATAGCAGCCGAAAATGAAACTACATCGGAAATGGCATGGAAATCAGCATCGATATTGTTATCAGAGATGAAGTTTAAAGCTGAAAATATTGAACTGCTTATTCTATGCACCCAGAACCCGGACTATACCTTGCCTACAACTGCATGTATAGTCCAACACAAGCTCGGATTGAACAATTCATGTCTGGCTTTTGATATTAACCTTGGTTGCTCAGGTTTTCCATATTCTCTTGTAGTGGCCGGTAATTTTATTAAAACCGGAATGGTTCAGAATGCCCTTATTATTATGGCTGACCAGTATTCAAAGACGATTGACTATAAAGACAAAAACACTGCAGCTATTTTTGGTGATGCTGCAAGTTCGGCAATACTAAGTTCCTGTGACGATCATTACGGAGTGATTGACAGTGTTTTTGGAACTGACGGTTCAGGAGCTGACAAACTAATTGTCAAAAATAGCGGAGTAAAAAAAGACGCTGAAAATTCTGACTTTTTATTTATGGACGGAAGAGAAATATTTAAATTTTCAATCAATGTTGTACCCCAATCTGTAAATGAAATTCTTGTAAGAAATAATCTGTCAATAAAAGATATCAAATATTTTGTTTTTCATCAGGCCAATAAATATATGCTTGGAGAAATTCAGAAAAAGCTTAATATTAAAGATTCACAAATGGTTATTGATATGGAGAACTATGGTAATACAGTATCATCTACCATTCCGATTGCCTATAAAAATCTTTGCGTCAGAAAAAAATTATCACAGGGGGATTTGATCATTTTTTCAGGATTCGGGGTCGGACTCTCATGGGGAACAATTTTATACAGATATACAGATTAATTTTATGGAAAATCAAAAAATTTTTGACAGACTTAACTTTATTGTACAAAGTATCAAACCTGATTCTATAATTACCGAGAGTACAGCATTAATTGAAGATTCAGTTCTGGATTCCCTGGAATTTATGAATTATTTAACAAAAATAGAGGAAGCCTTTTCGATCAGTATCAGCGATAGTGATGTTGCTAGGCTTCGTTTGGGAATTACTAAAAACATGATTGACTTTATAAAATCAAAGGCCTGATGTCCACACCATTAGTTGCAGTATTCATGGTGACCTACAACCATGAAAAATTTGTAGAGCAGGCAATTGAAGGTGTTATAATGCAAAAAACTAAGTTTCCTATTAAGTTATTTATTGGCGAGGATTGCTCATCAGATCAAACAGCAAATATTACGTCAAGACTCCAAATGAAGAATAAAGAAGTTGTTGAAGTTTTAAACAATAAACAAAATCTTGGCGCCTTTGACAATGCAAAGCAAATATTCAATATATGTTCTAATTCGGGAGCAAAATATATTGCATTGCTTGAGGGGGACAATTATTGGACAGATCCATTAAAGCTTCAGAAACAGGTAGATTTTTTGGAAACTAACAAAGAATATTCTCTTGTGTGCCATAATGTGGAAGTAATTGGAGATGTGAAACAAACCAGATATATAAATGAAGTCAAGGATTTTTACACTACAGAAGAATTAGCAGCAGGGGAATTATCAATACCCACCCTATCAGTGGTATTCAGAAATTATAAACTTAGTTATCCTGATTTCCTGTCTAATACAATTATCGGAGATTTTCCATTATTCCTATTAATTGCTCAAAACGGGAAAATTAAGTATTTTCCACAAGTTATGGGAGTCCGGCGAGTGCATGAAGGTGGTTTGTGGACCTCGGCAGACAAGAGTGCTAAACTTTCAGCATTGCTGACTACAATTTATTTTATGATAGGGAATTACAGAGAAGATATAAATAAAGCCCTGATTAAATATCATTTAAAGCTTGTTGCCGAATCAATTAAAGAGGGTATTTCAATTGATCTGTATCCGAAAGAAATGGTTTGGGTAGTAAAGATAATGTCCTATTATAAAAAGACTAAAGCGTTTGTTTCAGGTTTTGGATTAATTAAATTAGTTAAATTCATTTCCCAGATTTTTAATAAATAAATATTTGAGGATTGGTTTTATAATTGGCGGATTTCCCAGCCTTCCCGAAACATTTATTTTAAATCAGATTACAGGACTGATTGACCAGGGTCATTCAGTTTATATATTTCCAAAATATGAAAAAAAAGGCATTTCTCATCAGGAAATTTCATTCTATGATCTGCACTCCTCTGCCTTTTATCCAATCCCATTCCACCAAAATATCCTGATCAGGTATCTTAAAACAATCCCCATTTTATTCAGGTTATTTGTTACAGATAAGATTCAGGTTGCCAATAGTCTGAATGTTTTTAAATTCGGTAAACAGGCTCTCTCTTTAAGGATTTTTTATCAGATACTACCTTTTCTGGGAAGGAAAATAGAGATCATACAGGTTCATTATGCGGATTATATGGACAGGGCAATCCTCCTGAAAAAATCAGGAATGAAGGTGCCAGTCGTTCTTATGATGCACGGATATGATCTACGGAACCTTATTGAATCAAATGGAAAAACCTACTCAGATAACTTTAAATATGCAGATAAAATCTTAGCTATCAGCGATTATTCTTACAGGACATTAATAAGTTATGGGGTTCCGGAAGAGAAGGTGGTCATTCATCCAGTTGGCATTGATATAAAAAAATTCGAAACCATAAACAGATTACCAAAAAGCTCAAATAATATTGTTATATTAAGTGTGGGTAGGCTTGCATTAATTAAGGGTCATCAACATGGGCTGGAGGCGGTTTCTCAGGTAATAAAAGGGCTTACTGATTTCAAGATCACATACAGAATTGTAGGCTATGGACCGGAATTGGAAAATCTCAGGGGTAAAGTAAGAGAGCTCAATTTACAGGATAATGTAATTTTCACAGGTCCGAAAGATCAGGATGAAATTATCACCGAATACAGAAATGCTGATATTTTTTTCCATCCAAGTCTTGATGAAATAACTCCGGTGGTTATTATGGAAGCCATGGCTTCGGGCTTGCCGGTTGTTGCTACTAATGTAGGGGCCGTATCAGAGCTTGTTCATCATGCTGAAAGTGGTTATTTAGTAGAACGTATTGATACGAAACTTATGGCGACTTATTTAAAATCGCTGATTGCAGATCCTGAATTGCGAAATAAAATGGGCAGCTTGGGAAGAACTCATGTTTCAAAACGCTATGATATTGATGTGCTGAACAAGAGGCTCGAGGAGATCTATCTGAAATGCCTTCAAAAATAAGTTTCGGTATTATTGTACTTAATGGAGAGCCATTTACCTGTTATTGCATCAATGCACTATACCGCCATGCTCATGAAATAATCATATCTGAAGGTGCATGTGAAGGGAGCCGGGGAGTTGCGAACCCTGATGGTCACTCAAGGGATGGGACCCTTGAGATACTCAGAGAGATAAAAAGGTATAAGGATCCAGAAAATAAGATAACCATTGTTACTGCCGAAGATGAAGGTCATCGGAATGGTTTCTGGCCGGGGGAAAAACATGAACAAAGCCGTTCCTATGCAAAAAGAGCAACCGGAGATTACCTATGGCAGGTGGATATTGATGAATTTTACAGGGATGATGACATAAAATCAGTCACACAAATATTGGAAAATGATCCTGGTATTACCGCCATATCTTTTAAACAAAAACAGTTCTGGGGAGGATTTGATTATCTGGTTGACAGTTGGTTGTTAAAACGGGGAGCTGAAGAATTTCACAGGGTATTTAAATGGGGTCCGGATTTTGAGTATACTTCACATCGTCCCCCTACAGTAACAGATGCATTGGGTACAGATACCAGAAACATAAAGTGGTTAAGAGCAAAAGACACAAAAAAACTGGGCATTTACTTATATCATTATTCTTTTGTTTTTCCAAAGCAGGTAGCTGAAAAGGCTGACTATTATAAAAATGCAGAATGGTCACAGCGCAGTAAGGCAGACTGGTGGGCCAATGAGGTATTCATGAAACTGGAAGACCCATTCAGTGTATTCAGCATATATTGGGATATTTCGTGGCTTAAAAGGTTTAAAGGGAACCACCCTGAACAGATTTTATCACTTGTTAAGGATATTGAAAATGGTGTTTTAACTGTTGAAACAAGACAAACACAAGATATCGAGAAGCTGCTGCACAGTCCGGTTTATAAATTGAAAAAAGTATTCTATACAATTCTGAATCCTGCTGATGAAGTTTTTACAAGATATAAAAAGTCATTTTTAAGGAAACTCAAAAAACTATTTAATGAGGATTCTTCATTTAAGCACTCTTGACAATTCAGGCGGGGCTGCAAGGGCGACTTTCAGGCTTCATAAAGGTCTGATCCGGCAAAATGTGGATTCAGGCATGTTTGTTCGTAATAAATACTCTGATAAAGAGGCTGTTACAAAATATCGCTATCCGCGATCTCTTGAGAAAATTCTTTACAGGAACCGGAAGAGCCGGATAAAATCTGATTTTAATAAATACAACAGGTCACGACCTTCAAATCAGGAACTTTTCAGTGACGACCGGAGTGCTCTTAAAATTGGGTTTGACAGACAATTGCCAGAGGCTGATATTTATCATTTACACTGGACTTCAGGCTTTGTTGACTTACCGGCATTTTTCAAAACAGTAGATAAACCTATAGTGTGGACACTTCATGATATGTTCCCTTTTACCGGAGGTTGTCATTATAGCAATGGTTGTGAAAAATATAAAACACATTGCAATAAATGTCCCCAACTGGGTTCTGTTTCCGAAAAAGATCTAGCATATTTCATCTGGGAGCGAAAATCAAAAGCTTTTTCAGGTTTTAAAAACAGAATAATCATAAGAGCTGATAGTTTCTGGCTGGCAAATGAAGCTGTAGAAAGCAGTCTTTTTAAAGCTTTTGATATTGACACAATTCACTACGGTATTGAAACGGAAGAATTCATTCCCCGTGATAAAAAGTCCGTCCGGAAGGCATTAAACATTCCGTTAAACAGCAGGGTAGTGGTTTTCGGCGCTCCGGGGATAAATAACCCAAGAAAAGGCTTTAATGAACTTTTAGAATCATTAATACGGCTTCGGAGTATATATTCAAATATTTTTTTGCTTAGTTTTGGATCAGGTACAATGCCTGATATAATAGATATTCCCTGTTTACATCTGGGGAATGTCAGTAATAATCATTTGCTTTCATTGATCTATTCATGTGGTGATGTTTTTGTAATACCATCACTGCAGGAAGCATTCGGGCAGACTGCACTTGAAGCAATGTCGTGCGGGATACCTGTTGCCGGTTTCAATACCGGTGGTATTCCTGATATGATCGTCAACGGACAAACCGGGTATTTAGCAGAAACAGGCAATGTAGGCAGTCTTTCCGTCGCAATAAACCGGATATTGAGACTGGATGAAGACGACTACAAAAAGATGGCAGGCAATTGCCGTGAAAAGGTTCTGGCCGGATTCACCCTTAGCCATCAGGCAACTGATTATATTAAAGTGTACCGGAATTTATTGTAAATCTTACTTATGCAAAAGTCTTTATTTATTGCCAAATCACTGAGGAAATTAAGAATACTGCAAAGGGGCTGGTTAAAACCATTTAATTTCATTCTCAGTAAAAGATATGGTAATACGGTATTTAAGATCCCGGTGTTAAAAAATGTCGGATGGAGCAATCTTTTTGAAAATGAACCATGGATGGCTGAAATCCTTGAAACTTTATTACCTGCATATCATGGGATGTTTGTTGACGTTGGTGTTAACATAGGTCAGACTTTATTAAAATTAAAAAGCATTGATCAAAACAGGGATTATTTTGGTTTTGAAGTGAATCCGTCATGCATATCCTATCTTAAAGAATTAATAAAAATAAATGATCTTCAGAATATAAATTTAATGCCGTTTGGACTGGCTGATAAAACGGGTTTAACAAAATTGCAGTTTTACTATAATAACGAAGTGGATGTTACGGCATCTATAATATCCGATTATCGTCCTGATGACAAGGTTGTCAGAAGCGAATATGTAATATCTTCGCGTCTGGATGATCTGGAAATATTTTCAAAGGGGAATATAGGGATTATAAAAATTGATGTCGAAGGAGCTGAGCTTGAGGTTCTCTCCGGTTCGAAGAATACCCTTTCAGCTAAAAGACCTGTAATAATTATTGAAATACTGCCTGCTTATTCAGAAGAAAATCTGAACCGGGTAAAAAGGCAAAATCAGATTGAATTAATTTTCAAAGAACTGAACTATAATATTTTCAGGATCAAAAAAGACAGTGAAAATCATTTTAAAGGATTAAAAAATTTAGATTCATTTCAGATTGACGGGAACATTTCCCAATCTGATTATTTGCTGATCCCCGAAGAAAAGGCAGCTCAGATTTCTCAATACCTTACAATATAAGATGATCTTAATCCTTGTATTCAGTTACGGAGGTATGAAATTGTCAAATAAGTATTTGGATTGTCATATTTTACTTTAATGAGTAATTTAGAGCGATATGTTTCAAGTCTTTCAAGATGAATAAAAAAAAACAAATTATATTCAGACTTACTCTCCTGATTTTCATATCAATTGCCCTGACATTTCTTTTAATTAACAAGTCGGGTGCCACTCTGGAAAAGTTTGAGACTAAAATTTATCAGAAGATCACCGGTAAAAAATCCCAATATCTTCAGCAGGATTCAAACGGTGTGCCCGTTGTAGTATACGAAGGCAAACTTGGCAGGCAATATAATTCAGTTACTGTGGCAGAGCAGGCAATTAAGTTGTCTGATCAAAAAGATACCACGGCTGAGAGGAAATTTTTTAACTGTATTAAATGGCTGATAAACAATCACATTGTTTTAAATGACAGTTCAATAATTTATCTGGATTATTATGACTGGCCGGCTTATAAAATGACCTCCCCGTGGCGTTCTGCAATGAACCAGGGCCGGGCGGTGGAAGCATTCCTGAAAGCCTTCAAAAAAACTGATGACAGCACGTACCTGCAATATGCCAGGAAATCGATGAATGTCCTCTATACCGAAGTAAAAAATGGCGGTGTTACCTATAAAGACAGTACGGGATACTGGTACGAGGAATATGCTGATGACAGTGTTCCTCAATCCAGAGTCTTAAACGGGATGATCGTTACATTGCAGGGCCTGTCAGAGTACTATAAAGTAACTTCGGATAAAAGTGCATTGTTCCTGTTCGATCAGGGAGTTAAAGCTGTTAAGAATTCTCTGTATTTGTATGATAATAACGGCCATTCAAATTATGATGTTCTTGGGAAACCTGCGAAATCGTGGTACCATAATTTCCATATCCAGCTTCTGAACTTTTTATATAATGAAACTCTTGACCCGGTATTTGATAAATATAGAATAAAATGGTCCGGATATAAAGACCCAACGTACCTTGAAGCACTAATACGGAAACCAACGAGGATAGGAATCTTCACTGTCTTTTCGTTATTTTTGATGCTTTTTGCTTTGGTTTTTGGATCTGGTTTTATTATAATGAAGTTCAAAAAATAAGAATAGTAACAGTTTGCCAAACCACCGGTTTATTTGCGCCCCAAAGTCACACATTACGAAAAATTTATCTATTAATATCTATGATCGGATTGCAGTTGCAAGGCCAGTTAGGTAATCAACTATTCCAGATAGCTTTTATAAGATTTACCTCAAAAATTCTTCATGAATCTTATGTAATAATTGATGATAAATCGTATGGTTGTCTCGCTGAAAAATATTTTATTTTAAGATTTTATGAGAAAAGGTATTTCAGAAAAATATTGAAATATCTGTTCTTGAGGAAACCCAGAAAAATATTGGAATTCAACAATTGGCAGGAATCCGGAACAGTAATGGGTTCAATAAAACCCGGAGCTCTTTATAAGGGGTTTTTTCAATCCGACTTTTTTCTGAACAATGTTGCGGGAGAAAAGCTTTTCAGAATCAAGAAAAAATATAAAAGAATCTTTATTGAAAAATATGGAGACCTTTTTAAAAGATATAAAGTTGTATTAATACATATTCGTTTAAAGGACTATCTGGAAATTGGCACAAAAGAATTAGGAGGAAGAGATCTTCACTTACCTTTAGAATATTATCGGAAAGCATTCGAAAAACTGGAAACTGATGAAAATACAAAAGTGCTGGTAATAAGCGATGATATTCAATATGTAAAACAAAATTTTAAACTTGGTGTACCTTTTGGTGTCGAAGAAAATCCTTCTGTTATTGATTTCCTGCTATTAGTAAATGCTAATAGTTTAGTTATTTCAAATTCAACTTTTTCATGGTGGGGAGCATATCTTAATACCAGGGAGGATTTAAAGGTGATTGCCCCTGAATTCTGGCTTGGATTTAAGGTAAAAAAAACGTACCCTGTTGATATAATATGCAATACCTGGTCAACAGTGCAAGTAACTAATAGTTAATTATTCTAATATAACCTCAACCTAAGGCTAAGGTTAAGGCTAAGGTTGAGAGGTTATTAATCCCAGTTTCGTACTCGACCTCATCCTCATCCTCAATCTCATCCTCAGCTTCAACCTCAACTTCAACGTCAACCTCAGCCTCAACCTCAACCTCAGCCTCAGCCTCAACCTCAAACTTATGCTCAATCATCTTCCGCCATCCTCTCCTTCAAAATCCGGCTGGCCATGGACTGAAGAAAGCGATCCCCTTCCTCCGTTAAGATCTGACGGCAGCAGATGGCCACGAATTAGTATAATTACCCCCAGTTTTAACCAGGGACAATATATTGAGGAGACTATCAGATCTGTTCTTTTACAAAATTACCCTGACCTTGAATACATTATTATAGATGGTGGAAGTACCGATAATACCCTAGATATAATCAGAAAATTCGAGCCATGGATTACCTACTGGGTAAGTGAACATGATCTGGGTCAGAGTCATGCTATAAATAAAGGTTTTGAAAGATGTACAGGAGAGCTGGTCAACTGGATATCGAGCGATGATATGCTTTGTATAAATGCGCTTCTGAATTTAGCCGCACAGTTTAAAAATTCCTGCCAGGCATTGTTCATAGGAAAAGGTCTGAGAATTGATCAGTTCAGCAGGGTTATTGATGAGGTTAATCCAGCCGAAATCGGAAGCATTGAAGATCTGCTTGATATCAGAAACCATTGGAGAAAGGCTGACTCTGTAATGCAGCAATCATGCTTCTATCCGCTGAAAGAAGTAATAAAATCAGGTTATCTGAATGTAAAGAACCATTATTCAATGGATTACGAATTATGGGGGCGGCTGTTGATGGCTGAAATCCCGATAGTTCGTTTTAATTCTGACATTGGAATGTTCAGGTGGTATCAGGGACAAAAAACATCTGATTTCAACAGCGCTACAAATAGTCTTGTAAAAACTGCTCTTTCTTTGGTATTGATCAACAGGGAATTTTCTGTTTTTAAAAAAATCAGCCTGATCTGGAAAGTGGCGGCTTATTATGTATCATATTATTATCACTTTGTCAGGGCGGAAATAGGAATAAAAAGAAGGTTAAAATCATCTTTCAATGTCGGTTCTGACAATTTATACAAATAATTTTCCTTACGGAAAGGCAGAGACCTTTCTGGAAACAGAAATCCTGATTCTTTCCCTTCATTTTGAAAAAATATATATTGTGCCTTTCCGCAAAGAGGAGGGAATCAGAATCTTACCGCGAAATGTGAAGGTACTTTCTACCGTTCAGGATAAAAAGTGGGGCTCTCTGAAAATATATCTTACCGGAATTTTATCGTTTAATCTGATTTTGGATATTCCCGAACTGAAAAAAGAATTAAAAGGGATTTCAGTTTTCAAAGCAATAAGATATTTAGGGTTTGCAATATTAACCAAAAGCAGGTTATCAAAATTAATACCACAGGAATCATCTGTTCATTATTCTTACTGGCTTAATTTCAACGCCTTTTCATTGGCTTTATTAAAGATGGAAGGAAAAATTAAAATTCTGATAAGCAGGGCTCACGGATTCGATTTATATGAGGAAAGAGGTGAAAGGAGTCTCCTTTTTATTAAAGGAGCAACTTTAAAAAATTTAGATAAGCTTTATCTGATATCGGAACATGGCTGGAATTATATATCGGATAAATATCCCGAATATTCTGATAAATACTTTCTGTCAAGGTTAGGAACTTCTGATCCTGAATGTGTTAATCCGCTCCCCGATGGAGGTTGCCTGACTTTGGTATCATGTTCAGGAATTAACCCCAACAAGCGGCTTTTCCTGATTTTAGAAGCATTAATTTTAATCAGGTCGAGATACCCATCTTTTCATATAAAGTGGTATCATCTGGGAAGCGGGAAAGATATTGTAAAATATATTGAAAAGGCTGAGGAATTAGTGGAAAATTCATTTGTTGAATGTCATTTCCCGGGACAGCTGACAACATATGAAATTTATAATTTTTATAAGACAGTGCCAGTTGACCTGTTCGTCAACGTAAGTGAAAGCGAAGGTATTCCTGTGTCTATCATGGAAGCACAGTCATTTTCTATACCTGCTGTTGCAACAAATGCAGGAGGCACTTCTGAACTTGTAAATGATGAAAACGGTCTGCTGATCTCTCAAAATCCTAGCCCTGATGAACTTGCAGACATATTTTATAATGTTTATGAACAAAGAAAAGGCTGGCAGAAAAAGCGTTCTTTATCCCGTATCTTCTGGGAGAATAATTATAACGCTGAGAATAATTATACAGCCTTTTCGAGAGATCTGTCATCTTTTTTAGATTCCGTAAAAATTTATTAGAATTTTATAACTCAATATTTCCCTTGAAAATCCTTGTTGTCTGCAGCGGACTCGATTTTATAAACTACACACGGCGTGCCACAATAGAAGCTATTCATAAGCTAAACCCTGATCTTGATGTTCTGATGTTTAACTCAGTTTTGAATATCAGAAAAAGAAAAGTTCTCTCCCCTGAGATTAAATTTTATTTTTATCATTTCTGGGTCGTCGAAAAACTAAGAAGATTAAAAGCACTTTCATCTGTTGAACATTTAATAAGGTATTATAAATGGGCTTCATTTTTCGAACGGTATGAACTGGTTTTCTTTATAGATCCAAATCAATATTATCTTCTTCCGTATTTAAAAAAGGATCAAAGATTACTCTATCTTCTTCGTGATCCAAGTATTTTACTTTATCCGGATAATTTTAAAAAGGAGTTACCGATAATCAATCGGGCAAATCTGATACTTGGTATCAGCAAAAGTCTTTGCGGCTACTATTTTAAGAAATATTATGATAATGTTCCGGGCAATGTAAAATTATGGCCAAATACTGTGGACATTAAGCTGTGGAATTATCACAGATGGGTACCATTTATAAGACAAAGAACACGACCTTTGATCGGATTGGCAGGTAATATTGACTATGTTATAGATATTGAATTGCTGGTATATATTGCCAGGAATCTAACCGGATATGATCTTGAAATAGCAGGGAAACTGAGCTTAAACGATGATGAACAGCTTTTATGGGATGAATTGCTGGCTCTTCCCAATGTTAAATACCTGGGTTTTATTCCATTCAATGATTTTCCTTCTGTAGTAATTAATTGGGATATTGGTATCGTTGCTGCTAAACCTGATCATGAATATGCACGCTATCTCAGTAATAATAAGCAATATCAATATTTAGCACTTGGGAAACCTTTTGTAAGCTATGAATTGGATGCTGAATACAAAGATTTTGAGGATTTTGTATTTCTCGCAGGTGACCAAAAGGATTTTATTAATAAAATTAAACAGGCTGTTGCAAAAGCAAAAGACAAAAGTACAATTGAGAGAGGGATTAATATTGCACTGGGTCAATCATCGGAATGCAGAGCAAAACAGTTTTTAGAAATCGCCAATAATTTATAAGAACATATGGGTTGGACTTCTGCCATAGAAAGGAAAATTACTGTATTTATATTATTGCTGTTTATAGTTCTTTATATGGTTTTCCCCGGGAAAATCTATGGTATCGATTGGATTGCTTCGGCAATCTTTATATTTATTCTGACAATTTCTGGCATAAGAATTCTGTCAAATAGCAGTAATCAGCTTAAAGAAAAAAGCTTTGTTTATAAATTGTTCTGGAGTGCGTTTGTAATCCGGATAGTAGTTATGCTTATTTTGCTTGCAATTTCCTATAAAACCTGGAATATGTTTTACACAGTAGGCGCAAGGGATGAAATGGTTTATTATCGTGTTGCCAATGAAGCTGTTGATGTTTGGAAAGCTCAGACAATCAGAGAGGCATACCTTCATATCTATTCAAGTTATAAAAATGATATATCCAATACAGGATTTTCAACATTCCTTATGTTCCCGATTTTCATATTCGGTCAGACTCCCATAATAATAAAAACCTTGCTTTGTCTTGTGGGCAGTCTGGTTGTTGTGAGGGGATATAAATTAGCCAGGCTGCTTATCGAAGAACCTGCCGCAAGACTTGCAGGAATATTACTGGTTCTTTATCCGGTATCATGGTTCTATTCTGCAATAATGTTAAAGGAAAGCATTATGGTTCTCTTAATGATCGAGGCTCTTATTCTGATGGTTAAAACACAAAGATCCTTTAAAGTTCATTATTTACTTAAGCAGCTTTTATTCATTATCCTCTTATTCTTCTTCAGACCCGCTATAAGTATTCTGTTATTAATGGTATCAGGGTTTTCATTCTTTATGCAGTTTAAACGAAGGCCTTTTATATTTAATGTTGTATTGGCGGTTACTTTAATACTTATCTATGTTTATTTTCTCAAATCTACCGGCAGATTTGATGAGTATTATGATCAATATACAAATATTGATGAGTTCACTCAGGAGCGGTTATCATATATGGAAAGAATAAATCCATTTGTAGCATTAGTAGGATCTCCTGTTTTTGCAGTTCTGTCTTATATTTCACCTTTCCCCAGCGTGGTAATCGTACCAAATGCAGGAGGATTACCACATTCGGAGTATTATTACCACATTGCCGGAAATCTCTTCTGGATTGCCCTGGCATTTTTCAGCTTCTATGGTCTTTACTATTCACTCAGGTATAAAAGAAGGGAGATGTCTGTCTTACTTGCATTTGTGATCGGATATCAGTTTGTTTTGCTTAAAGCAATGATGTTCACTTCAGTAAGGTTTTCATATCCGGTGAAACCATTTCTGTTAATTTTAGCTGCATATGGGATTTATCAGATGAAAAGTAAAAAATGGTATCCTGTTTACCTTGCAGCTATGGTTGTTCTTATTATAGGTTGGAATTATGTGAGACTTAAGGGGAGAGGTTAGGAGACTGAGGGACTCTAAGCGACGAAGAGACTGAGAGACTTAGAGATGAGCGGTGAGATGAGCTATTAGGATGTTATTGTTATGTTGACCCGGCTTGTTTACGATTAAGGGGAAAGAACTGTTTTAATAAATGAGATCAATAAAAATTTCGTGCCTGGGCGATTTAATGCCGGCTGATACGGCTTATACTATTGGGAAAGGCATTGGAAGCAAAATGCCAAATCTTATTGAATATTATTCAAAAAACGAAAATAACCCTTTTCAAGAATCAGATATAGTGTTTTGCAATCTTGAAGCTCCACTGATTCGGGAACAGAAGGGTCACAAACTTCCATTTGAGGGAAATCCGGAAGTTGTCAGATTAATGCAACTGCTTAATATTTCTGTTGTCTCTGTTGCCAATAATCATACTCTTGACCATGGCAGGGATGCCTTTGAACATACGATTCAGGAACTGGATAAAAACGGCATCGGAAATGTCGGTTCAATTCATGACAGCGTTTCCAAAAGTATGCCTTGTCGAGAATAATGGCAAAAAGATAGCATTTTCAGCATTTAATGACATTCATGATCATCCGGAAAATTCATTTATTGCTTCCCTTGAGAGAGAGATACTTTTCAATACCCTTGACAGCATTAAAAAGGAATCTCCTGATTATATAATATTCAGTTTCCACTGGGGAAATGAATATGTTCCCTACCCTTCTCCATCGCAGGTTTCCCTGGCCCACGAGCTTATTGATAGCGGAGTAAATATTATTATCGGTCATCATCCTCATGTGGTGCAACCTGTAGAGAAATATCACGGGGGAATTATTCTCTACAGCCTTGGGAATTTTCTTTTTGATATGCTATGGTCCGGTAAAGTACGTACAGGAATACAAGCAGATCTGATCCTGAATGAAGACAGAACAATTGATGTCCATATCAGGCCTTTTTATCTGACTTCAGATTTTACTCAGGATTATTCAAGCTCAAAAGCTATATCTGAGAGCCTGGAAAAAGCAGGACAAAAACTAAAATTGTTGAAATCGGGTCCGAAGGATCTCTATGAGAGAACTTACCTGAATGAGTGCAAAAAGAGAAGGTTAATGGCCAGAATTCAGATGAAACTATTCCTGCTTAAGAATGTGTTCAACTTAAGTGCTGAATCCAGGGGATATTTATACAAGAACTTAAAATTGAAATCCGGTTTGTTTTGGAAAAGAAGATAACCTGTTTCATTGTAGCCGGAAGGATGGGGAAATCACTCACCTTCTCAAAAGCCGAACCCTTTTCTGCTAATCCCTTAATTGGATCTATCTTTATTTTCCGGGAAAAAGAAGCATTCCCCCTTCCAAAAACGATATACATAACACTTCCTGAATGGATATTGACAATAAAACCCAGAATCGTGTCCAGGTTTTTACGGCTTATTTTTGAACCGGTACAATTGATCTGGCATGCTGCACGAATAAAACCCGATATTATTAATGGCTATCACCTTATCCCAAAAGGTATCAACAGTCTTATAGCTGCCAGGTTAACTGGTTCAAAATGTATTATTTCGCTCATAGGCGGTATAATAGAGATAGAAACCTATAGCCGGATAAAGTGGTTTTTAAAACGGCTTAATCTGTTAGCCTTAAGAAATACAGACCTTATAACCACCAAGGGAAGAGCTGTAAATGCCTATCTTGATAAACACGGTATTCCTTCCTCAAAAGTAATCATTTATAACGGTGCTGTAAACCTTGATAACTTCTATTTTAATCCTTTAATATTAAAGGATATAGATATACTTTTTGTGGGTACCTTCCGCAAACTTAAAGGTCCTGACAAGGTATTGCGCATTTTAGCCCTGCTCAAAAAAGAACATCCTGCAATAAAAGCTTGTTTTATAGGGGAGGGTTATATGTATAAGTCATGCATTGATCTGGCCGGACAGCTGGGTGTCACAGATAATGTAATATTTACAGGTCAGCTAAATGATCCGGCAATCTATTTTCAGAAGTCTAAAATAATTGTTATGCCTTCCCGGAGTGAAGGTCTTCCCACCTCAATGCTGGAAGCTATGGCTTGTGGCTGTGTTCCCGTTGTCTCAAATGTGGGCAACATAGCCGACGCTGCCAGTCATAATGAGAATGCATTTCTGGTAAGTGATTACAGGAATACGGAATTATTTACAAAATATATTCACAGATTACTATCAGATGAAATACTGCGTGACAGAATGGCTCAGCAGGCTATTAAATCTGTAAATGAGAATTACTCGGCAGATGTTCAGTGCAAAATCGTTGATCAGATGATAGGGAAACTTTTTGTTGATTATGCCGGCATTTAATTGGTTTCAGGAAAATTTCGTTCTTCCGGTCAGTGATATGCTCACCGGTCAGTCTGTTTCGGAATCATTGAATTTTTTGCTGGAAAGTCAGTACTGGTCTGCCGACGGACTTGCAGGATACCAGGAAGAGCGCCTTCAGAAACTGATCACTCATTCATATGAAAATGTCCCTTTTTACAGAGATCTGTTTCATGATCACCATCTGGTTCCTGCTGACATCAGGACTAAATCTGATCTTAATAAGATTCCCGTAATCTCAAAGAATGATCTCCGTACCCGACAGGCAGGTTATTATCAGGCAGGTAATATTTCCGCCAGGAAATTAATCAGGATGAATTCAAGCGGATCGACCGGTGAACCATTTACCTATTTTCTTACTCCTGAAGCGTTCAGTATGAATTATGCCTGTGCTCTGAGAGGCTGGTACTGGATGGGTTACCGTCTGGGAGATACCTATGCCAAGCTTAGCCAGAATAAACGCACGGGTTTGTATAAAAAGCTGCAGGATCTGTTAATCAGGAGTCAGTATGTATTTATTAAGGACCTGACTCCTGAGGCACTTAAAAATGTGATTCAGATGTTAAATTCCGGCAGACCTGAATTTATAAGATGCTATCCTGATCCGCTTCTTTTTCTTTCAATGATCATAAATGATGGTCATAACATTGAATATTCTCCGAGAGCAATAAACACTACAGGTAATATTCTGACCCCCGGCAGCAGGGAGAAAATTGAAAAGGCATTTGGAGCCCCGGTTTTTGATTCATATAGTTGTGAAGCCAGCGCCCAGTTTTTCGAGGGGCCTGATCGGAAGGCATATCTAGCCTCGATGGAATATGCAATTACAGAGGTCCTTGACAGTAATGATTCACCCTCGGAGTCAGGCAGACATGTAACAACAGATCTGTGGAATCTTGCTATGCCTTTTATCCGTTATGATACCCAGGATATTATTGAAAGAGCCGATCAGTATACAAATTCAGATATACATCTGGCAGCCTTCAGTCAGATAAAGGGAAGAAACTCAGACATTCTTGTTACTCCCTCAGGGAAGTTCCTTATTGTCCACACATTCACAATTTTTTTTGAATATTTTGAAGAGATTATTCAGTTTCAGGTAATTCAAACTAAACCTGATCAGGTTGAGATACTCCTCGTCGTAAATAAGAAGTATGATAAAAAGAGTGAAAGTGCAATTGCTGAAGGTCTTTCGGAGCTGATAGGGAATGATGTTGAAATTGAAATCAGAACTGTCAGTGAAATACCTTTGCTTCCCTCCGGAAAGAGGAAGTTCATTGTCAGGAATGAATCTGTAAAACTTGAATTTTAATATTTTTTACCACTGATTTACACGGGGATACAAAAAATAGCACACCGGATGGAAATGAAAGGTATACATTATTTTACCGTTCCAATTAAACCGGATTATCCCCTGACACTACATGGTCAGATACTGATAAATGAATAAAAAAACAGATTTTTCTTTTCACAAATTTGTTGAGATACTGGATTGTCTGCTTGATAAAGGTTATTCCTTTCAGGGGTTTGAGGACTTTCTGAACAATCCTGCTGAAAAAGTTGTGATTTTACGACATGATGTTGACAAGTTCCCATTGCATTCGTTGCAGACAGCGAAGCTTGAGAATTCCAGGGGGATCAGGGGAACGTACTATTTCCGTATTGTCAGACAGAGTTATAAACCTGAAATAATCCGTGCCATAGCTGCCTTAGGACATGAAATCGGGTATCATTATGAAGATTTGAGTATTGCATGGGCAAAACTCAGGGCGCAAGGTGCAGGGCAGAGGGCACAGGGTGAAGAATTAGAAAGACAGATAGTTGAGCTTGGTATAGAATCATTTAAAAAGAATCTGGAGGATTTCAGAAAGATTGCACCCGTTATTACAATCTGCATGCATGGAAGTCCTATGAGCAGATGGGATTCCAGGATTCTCTGGAAGTATTATGATTACCATGATTTTGGGATAATTGGGGAACCCTATTTTGATATTGATTTTGAAAAAGTTCTTTATCTCACGGATACAGGCAGGAAATGGAACGGAGATAAGTCAAGTGTGCGTGACAAGGTTTTACAGGATAATTTCCGGGTTCTTAAGAGAAAATTGAAATCATCCGGTAACATTATTGAATCAGCATTATCAAATGAATTGCCTCAACAATTGATGATAACTTTTCATCCCCAGAGATGGACAGACAATCCGCTTTCCTGGTTGGGAGAATATGCTTCACAGGTTTTGAAAAACCGTATCAAGCAACTGATCTTTGTCCGATGAAACAGGAATACGGATTACCCGGCGTTATTGTAATTGAGGGACATGTGCAGGGACTGGCCAACACAAGAGCACTTGGAAGAGCCGGCATCCCGGTTATTGTTGTAAGCGAATATAGTTGTCTGGCGGGATATTCAAGATATTGCAGAAAATTTCTTAAATGTCCTCATTATTTATCCGGTGATTTTATTGAATTTCTTATTGATCTGGCATTAAAGGAGAGTATCCGCGGCTGGGTTCTTTTGCCTTCAAATGACCACGCTGTTTATAATATTTCAGCGAACATTGAAAGACTTAAGGATTATTTTAAAGTTATTTCACCTGAACCGGTGACTCTCGATAAAATTTATAATAAGGAATTGCTTATCAAGCTGTGTCAGTCATTAAATATTCCTGTTCCGCTTTCCTGGTTCCCGGAAAATATTGAGGATATGAAATATACCGGGTTTGAGTATCCACTCCTTATAAAAGGGAAAAACGGACTCTCTTTTTACAAAAGCCTTGGGAAAAAGGCCTTTTTTGTCAAAAGTCCTGAAGATATTATGCTTAATGTGAAATCGATTTTGGGAAAAGCTCCCTTCTCAGATCTGTATTTTCAGAATTTACTGCCAGTTGAAAAAGATAAACCGGTTTCATTCACAGCATTCTCGGTAAAAGGTGAAATAAAGTCATACTGGATGGGGGTAAAAATAAGGGAGCATCCATTAAAATATGGTACCTCAACATACAGTTGTTCCACAGATATTCCTGAACTTTTGGATTTAGCCGGGAAACTTTTGAGAGAATTATTATTTACAGGTGTTTGTGAAATTGAATTTCTGCTCGATCCGAGGGATAATGTATACAAGCTCATTGAGGTAAATGCACGGACCTGGCTTTGGGTTGCTATGGCAATAAAAAGCGGAATTAATTATCCGCTGATGATATATAATTACCTGAATGAAATTGATATGGATTATCTGTTCAGCTGTAATAAACAGATTGAATGGATTCATTACATTACTGACATTCCATACAGTCTGATGGGATTGGCCAGGGGGTATTATACACCTGCTGAAATTTTCAGCTCTTACAGGAAATTTCCTGCTCCGGCTGTTTTTGATTTAACCGATATTTTACCATCCTTTGCAGAAATTGCGCTCTTGCCGCTGCTTTTATTAAAAAGATAATCTGACTTAAACATCTGATGCCAATGGAAATATTAATAATAATTTTAAGCTCATTTATTTACAGCACTGCTGCATTTATTTTCTGGGTATCAAAAGGAGGGTTCAATAAAAAATTTCTTTACACTGACAATATCCTTTTAGGGATAGCCATCAGTGTGTTTTCAATATTGCTGTATAAGTTGTCCGGAATCAGTTTGCCCTTACAACTTCTGATATTTAGTCCGGGAATTGGTTTTTGTCTGTTTGTAATTCTTTTTATTTACAGGTTTTTCAGAAATCCGTCGAGAGATATTACATCCGATCCGGATGAATTTGTATCTCCTGCTGACGGCCGGATCATTTATATCAAGGAACTTGAAAAGGGACAGATCCCTGTGTCGGTGAAGAAGCACAGGCTCGCAGGAATTGAAGAAATTACCAAAACCAGCTTAACCGGGCAGCCCTGTTACCTTATTGGTATTGCCATGACCTTGTTTGATGTTCATATGAACAGGGCGCCGATCGGTGGAAAGGTCATATTGGTAAAACACACCCCCGGAGAATATCTTGGTCTGAATAACCCGGAATCTACAATATTAAATGAACGAAACACTATAGTAATTCAAAGGGAAGATGGAATAATGGCGGCAGTTGTACAGATAGCTGCACGATATGTAAGGCGATGCATCATTTCGGTCAGTGAAGGCGAAATAGTGGAGCACGGTTCGATAATCGGAAGGATAAGATGGGGATCACAGGCCGACCTTATCATTCCGAGAAATTGTGATATTATGGTGCGTGAGGGTCAGCAGGTATATGCAGGGGAAACTGTTATTGCCAGACTTCTGAAACATGATGACCTTACTGAAACTGGTTGATTCAGGATGAGAATACTCATTGATATCGGACATCCCGCTCATGTCCATTTATTTAAAAACATGGCCCGTGAAATGATTGAAAAGGGCCATGAGTTTTTTTTTACGATAAGGGAAGCCGAACATCAGGCCGCCCTTCTTGAAGAAAACGGATTTAATTATGCTGTTATTGGATTAAAACGGAAAGGCTCTGTCAGAAAGCTTCTGGGTATCATTACTTTTACATATAAAATATTCAGGATAGCCCTGAAATTTAAGCCCGATCTGTTTTTGAGTCATGGCTCAATGTACGCAGGGTATGCTGCCTTTCTTACAAGGAAGAAACATATTGCACTTGAAGATACCGGGAATATGGAACAATTGTTCTTTAGCAAACCTGTAAGTGATGTTATCCTTTCACCGCAGTGCTTGCAGGTAGATCTTGGCAAAAAACATATCAGGTATAACGGATTTCATGAGCTTGCTTACCTTCATCCCGAAAGATTCAATCCCGACATTTCAGTACTTAAGGAATTGAATGTCAGAGAAGGTGAAAAATATGTAATTATGAGGTTTGTATCATGGAATGCAACACATGATTTCGGTCAATCCGGCTTATCGTCGGTAGAGAAGTCTGCTTTAATAAAAGAGGTATCAAAATTTGCTACTGTATTTATATCCGGTGAAAGACAGCTTCCTTATGAATTTGAAAAGTATGCGCTTAGACTTCCTCCCGGACGTCTTCATCACGCTTTGTTTTATGCTTCAATGTACATAGGAGAAGGCGCAACCACTGCATCAGAGTGTGCAATGCTCGGTACACCTGCAATATATATCAATTCCATCACCGCAGGTACCCTTGAACAACAGGAAAACTACGGATTATTATTTGGTTTCCGGAATTCTGAAGGAATAGTTGAAAAGGTAAATGATTTATTTAATATGCCTCATTTGAGGGATGAATTCCAAAGGAGAAGATTTAAAATGCTGGCGGATAATATAGATGTTACTTCTATGCTTGTCTGGTTTGTTGAGAATTATCCTGACAGTAAAACAATAATGACTAATGATCCATCATTTCATTATTCCTTTCAATGATTGATAATAATGCATAAAGTTTTAATTGTATTTGGAACACGACCTGAAGCTATAAAAATGGCCCCCGTGGTTAAGCATTTTCAGAAACATTCTGACCATTTTCAGACTATTCTTTGTGTTACAGGTCAGCATCGTCAGATGCTTGACCAGGTCTTAAAAATATTTCATTTAGATCCCGATTATGACCTGAATATAATGAAAGCCGGGCAGGATCTATATGATGTTTTTACAAGTGTTTTGCTTAAAATGCGGGAAATATATAATGATGTGAAACCTGATCTGGTAATTGTTCATGGTGATACATCCACATCAACTGCTGCGGCACTGGCTGCTTTTTACCTTCAGATTCCTGTAGCACATGTCGAAGCCGGGTTGCGTACATATAATATGTACAGTCCATGGCCTGAAGAAATAAACCGGCAGGTAACTTCAAGGCTGGCAACCTACCATTTTGCTCCGACAGATCAGGCAAAAACGAATCTGCTTAAGGAAAATATCGATGAAAAAAAGATAATTGTCACAGGAAATACTGTAATTGATGCATTACGGTTTATCATAAAAGCACTGGATGATTCTCAGGAATTGATAATGTCAGTCAGTAATCAGATTAATGAAAGCGGGTATGACATAACCAGGTTATATGGTTCTCGCAGGTTGATTTTGATAACTGGTCACCGGCGTGAAAACTTTGGTGAGGGTTTCAGTAATATATGTAAAGCAATAAAGATATTATCAGAAAAATTCCCCGACTTTGATTTTTTATACCCGGTGCATTTTAATCCTAATGTCAGACAATCGGTAAACGAAATATTAGGTAAATCATCAAGTGAGAATCTTTTCTTGATTGATCCCGTTGATTATCTGCCTTTTGTATTTTTAATGCAAAAGAGCTACCTGATACTTACGGATAGCGGAGGAATACAGGAAGAAGCCTCTGATTTGGGTAAACCTGTCTTGGTTATGAGGGAAACAACTGAACGTCCGGAAGCCCTTGCAGCTGGAACTACTGAATTAGTGGGGACCAGTCAGGAGAAGATTATTTCCTCGGTAAGCAGATTAATCCTTGACAATGAGGTTTATAAAAGCATGATAAATGAGTTGAGTCCTTACGGTGATGGCAAAGCTTCTGAGCGTATAGTAAAGGTTTTTTTGGATTTAATGACAGAAAATAAAGTATAACATGATACCTAAGATAATTCATTATTGTTGGTTTGGCCGTGGCCCTATGCGGAAACTGGAATTAAAATGCATTGAATCGTGGAATAAATATTTATCCGGTTATGAGCTTAAATTATGGAATGAAGATAATTTTGATCTGACCATTAATCCTTACGCAACTGAAGCATATCAGGCCGGGAAATTTGCGTTTGTTACAGATTATGCAAGATTATATATACTTTATAATGAAGGAGGTATATATATGGATACAGATGTGGAAGTACTTAAAAATTTTGATAAGTTTCTATCACTTCCGGCATTCTCGGGTTTTGAAGGTGATAAATATGTACCTACAGGGATAATGGCGAGTGAAAAAAATGGAATATGGGCTAAAGAACAACTTGAATATTATAACGGCAGACATTTTCTTTTACCTGATGGTAAATTAGATATGACCACCAATACACAAATTATCTCGGGTATCATGGAATCTAATGGGTTCCTTTTAAAAAATGGTTATCAGATTTACAAAAATTGTATGCATATGTATCCATATGAATATTTTAATCCTTTACAATATGGCAAGCTATTCTTAACTGAAAATACGCATTGTATTCATCATTTTGCCAGCTCATGGAATCCGGAGAAAAGGAAAATTAAAAAATTTATTCTTAAGAAAATTATCGGAGGAAATCTTACTTATAACCTGGTTAAGTTAAAGCGGAAAATTCTTAATAAACCATTTCTGCGTTAATTTCTTTCATATAACAATTTCCGGACAGTGCAAAACCTTAATAATTTTTTACTTATTTCCGATTCATTAGTTCCTGAGAAGAATCTTGTACCTGTTGATGATGGTCTGGTTTCGGGATATTATCCGGTTATTTTTAAAGATCATTTTTGCTTTTACCACGGAATACTTCATAACACTTCCGAGCTTTTTTCTCTTACCGGGAAAGGTCTTAAAACTGTTGAGGCAGTTTTAATTGAACTTTACCTGACCGATCCTGTACGTTTTCCTTCGCTGCTTGAAGGAAACTTTGCACTTGTTATCGGGAATAAAGATCATTTGTACCTTTTGAGGGATGGGAATGGTTATGAGAATCTCTATTTTTCTGTATTATCTCATAACACCGGGGGAATTCTGATAAGTAATTCAATCAGGGAAATTTCCAGATATCATAAGCTCGAGGTAAATACAGATATACTCCCCGGATATTTTTTGAAAACGGATATTAATTCCGGGGAAACATTTTATAAGGACATACAGACGCTTGCTTTTTTTGAATATGCAAAAATAAACAGGCACACGCATACTGTCGAAAAAGACTTTTTTGACTCTTTCTTTATGAAGGAAGAAACAATCAGTAAAGTCGATATTGAAAAAGTAATTAATGAATGCGATGACCTGACCGGTAATATTATTACTAAGAAATTCAGGCAGCTGAATCCTCATTATAAAGTAATTAATGCCCTCAGCGGGGGCACAGACTCTTCATATATTCAGTACTGGCTCAGGAAAAACAGTTCCGATACTGCTTATACGGCAAACTTCAGTAAAGCGGGAATGGATCATTCTTATGCCTCAGATGTTGCACAATTGATGAAATTAAAACAAAAAACAATAAACAGCGACACCGACTATCTTATTAATAGTCTGCCGGAGGGAATTTACCTTTCTGAAAAGCCATTTCTTTTTGCCGGAGAAACCCTGCTTTTGCATATGTATGAGGAAATCGGTAAGGATTTTAATGATCCGGTTGCCTGCTTCGATGGTACGGGAGCTGAAGGAATTCTAGGAGCATCCAGGATATTATACGAGCTTCGGATAATTCGTAAATACAGAAAATTATTCAGATTTATTTTACCTTTAATAAACCTTAAATCATCGAAACTTTTCAGCAGATATAAGGAATTCTATCAATACGTTAACAGCAAAGAAGTTCCGGAAAATTTTATTTTACGCTATTTTACAGATGAAAAGATAAGGGAAACTGTTAAGAATGCTTTTAACCTGCCTGACCTTAACCGGATTGACGAATTCGAGACAGCGATGATGAAAAAATACAATACAACTTTGTTTGAAGCAGTATACCGGTTCCTGTCATTTGAGCTTGAGTACAGACGTGTAAATAATACCCGCACCCAGCTGGCAAAACAAAATGGAATTTCTCTGGTTTTCCCTTTTACCGAGACAGAATTATTCAAGTACCTTATTGCATTTGATTCAGAAATAAAACTGAGGAAAGCCAAGACCAAATACCTGTTAAGAAAGGCCATGGAAAGGAAATTTCCAAAATATATTGTTTACAGGAAGAAAGTAAGAAAAAACGTTTCTGTTTTTGATGAGATCCTGCAGAATGGAAAAACAAAAGAATTAATCACGGAGATAAAGAATAAGCAATATCCGTACTTCAGTTTTAATTACAACGAAATATTTGGTTCTCCGGAATATTCTTCACTGGCGTATAAGCTTATTAATTTTCACGTCTGGCATAAATTATTTATTGATGAAGAGACCTACAAGAAATAAACGATAAATAAGACCAGTTTGTTTGAAACAATTATTTATTTCTTTTGTGGCAATTCTATTGACCGGAAATTCTTATGCCTTTGCTCCCGTTGACACAAGCCTGGTTAAGCGGAAGCTACTGACGGGCATGATTGCTGCTGAGGGTGTTACGGCCCTGGCTTCCTTGGGAGGATTGTATGTTTTATGGTATAAAGATTATCCGCAATCGTCATTTCATTTTTTCAATGACAATAATGAATGGTTGCAGACGGACAAGCTGAGCCATTCTGCTTCCGCCTATAATATAAGCAGGATAAGTTATGACCTTTTTCGCTGGCCTGGAGTTGAAAAAAAGAAAGCCGCATGGTACGGGGGAGCAACAGGTTTTACTTACCTGGCAGTGATTGAGTTTCTCGATGGGTTCTCATCAGAATGGGGAGCATCGCCGGGTGACCTGGTTGCCAATACCCTTGGATCGGCTGCCTTTGTTTCACAACAGCTTGTCTGGGATGAACAAAGAATTTTGCTTAAATGGTCCTGTCATACAAGTAAATATGCGCAGTACCGTCCCAACATCCTGGGGAGAAATCTCCCGGAAAGAATAATCAAAGATTATAACGGACAGACTTACTGGCTTTCGGTAAATATACATTCCTTTTTAAACGACAATTCTGAATTTCCCAAATGGCTAAATGTTGCTTTCGGTTACGGCGCTGACGGTATGCTCGGGGCTAAAACCAATCCGGCACAGATAAACGGGTATCCGTTGCCATCTTTTGACCGTACCCGCCGGTATTTTCTCTCGCTCGACCTCGATCTTACCCGTATCAAAACGAGATCAAAAGTCCTTAATTCGGTCTTTAATTTATTTGGATTTCTGAAAATCCCGTTCCCCGCTATTGAATACAATTCCGGGAACAAATGGGTAATCCATGGGGTGTATTTTTAAGGCAGAAGGCAGAAGGCTGAAGGATTTTTATCAGTTCATCCCGGTTTAACCGTTGCACCCAACACCCGGTGCTTCGAACCCTCCGTTTTGTTCACCGCGTATGACACGGATTTCCACGGAAACAGACCCTCTCTCCGTACCTCAGTCTCTTAGTCCCTTCGTCCCTCGGTCTCTCCCAGTCGCACCGTCACCCCCTCCTGATGAATTTTCAATAAACAAAACACTTGTCTCAAATTATTCATAAATTGAGGTTGGAATAATTATTGTCTGACCTAAATCTTTGTATTATGAGTCATTTTGAAGAATTAAAAGTCTGGCAGAGGTCTGTTGAGCTTGCCGTAAAAGTCTATGAAATCACAAAAAAAGATCCATTCACAAAAGATCGTGGATTAACCCTGTGAAATATTTAAATCATGAAAGGGTTTTTTACTTATGTATTGCAGAGTAAACAAGATGGTAAATTTTACACAGGGTTTACTTCTGATCTTGAAAAGAGACTAAATGAGCATAATTCTGGTAAAGTATTTTCAACAAAAATGAGAATACCATTTGAAGTAATTTACTACGAATTCTGTATAAGTATTAATGATGCTACTCTCCGGGGAAAGTATCTAAAAACCACATACGGTAAACGATATATCAGGTCCAGATTGAAAAACTATTTGACTGCTTAAAATAAGTATTTCACAGGGTAACAGATCAAATGAGACGATCTTCAGTTAGCATTTCAAGTAATATAAGTGAAGGAGATCAACTTGAATCAGATAAATCTTCAATCCGGCATTTCCGGATTTCGAAAGGATCTACGGCAGAGTTATTTACACAATCTTTAATTTCCAGCAGAATTGGGTACCTGGAAAAGCAAGATTTTGAGTACTTAAGCAAGGAATGTAAAGAAATTCTATCCATGTTATCTGGACTCATAAAGCACAGAAGTACGGGCAAATAGATAATGAAGAAGTTCACATCAGCCTACCACCTTCAGCCTTCAGCCTTCAGCCTTCAGCCTTCCACAAAAATTGCATAAATTCTTAAATAAAACAGCAATACCGTAATTACTAAAATTTGTCAACCCGCACGATGCAACCATTTTTCCTCTCTTATAGTCTTGATTTTAGCTTAAACAGCGCTATATTTATAGTAACCTAACCTGACCTGACATGGATACGTCAATTTCATTTGAGAAAATAATCCTGGTAAGAATGACCCCCCCAAAAAAGTTATCGGTATTGCTGATATTTTTTCTCTTAACAACAGTTAGTCTTTTTTCACAGACATTTCTTATAAACGTAAATGCACCTCTAAATCAGTATCCTATAACATTTACTGATTTTGCTCAGCAGAAGTTAATCTTAACTTTTACAAAAAATGTAACGCCGGGTTTGAATATTAGTCAGGTCGGTTGGTCTGTAACCGGTACTGCTGCTTCAATATTACAGATTGATGCAGCTGGCAATATTGTCCAGATAACCCTGAACGATTCAATTAAATTTGCTGAAAGATTAAATGTAAAAGTAACATATAATGCCGGAACAGGGAATTTTTTAATGGCTGATGGTACAGAACCACTGACGCTTACAAATATTAGTGCAGTAAACAACTCATTTCCTACACAAGCAGATTTTTCTAATGGTCTGTATGGTGAATTACCTCCGGTAGATATTTGTGCTGCCGTTTTAAATGTTGAGGTTACATCCAACCTGCTTATTGAACATCGTTATAGAAACAGCATTTATTTCAGGATTCCCAGGATGAGTACATTATGGATGTATCCTGCAGCAGTTCCCAAGACTGAACCGGATTATATTGAGTTTGGGGGTGTTGGGTCAGGGAAATTTGCTAAGACTAATTCTTATGCAGCTTATCCGGATAATACATCTAACTGTACCTGGATAATATCTATATTTCCATATATTCCACCACAGGCTCCTGCACCTGGCCTTTCAGTCACTGACCGACAGGTGTTTATAACTATTCCAAACTATAAGAAAGACAACGGGACCCCCATTCCGGGGACAGGAGATCTCGGACTTGATCCTCCTGTTGATGATCCAAGGACTCTCTTCTGTGTGGGAGAGGACATTAGCGATTTTACTTTTACAGATGCCACAGTTTTTGATTGCCAGTTGCCTGTTGAACCTAATCTTCCAAACACCAGACCCAGAAATGTTCAATATGTTTATGGGACACATACCGGCGCAGGTATTCCGAATGTATTTATTCTGGTTGGGACTACTATGGTTCAGGTTACTGATAATACGGGAGCCGGCATTCAAGGAGTATGGCATGTAGATCCGGACGGGACAGCAAATGTTTCCGGTTATACTACCCCTTCCGGATATTTCGAGGGACCCGTTGTTCAATATAATTGGGATTCCGGAACTAAGCTTATGATAACTCCAATGATCACCACTTATCCCATTTACCATGCAGGAGATTACTTAACTGATGCGGAGAATGATATATTTGATGTTACCCTAAGAAATTGGGGACCATGCAATCCTTATGATGGAGCAGACCCTTTTAATTATTTACAGGCAGTTACGGATTTTTCCCGGCTTCGTCTTGTTGGAGCTCCCCCCTTGCCTACTGCTCCTGACAAAACAGTATGCTACAGTATTGCCGTTGGTGTAAATACATTAAATGCAGTTAGAAACGGCGCAAATCCCGGAATGCTTCACTGGTATGATAATGCAGATCTTCTACCTGCACATGAGGTAGGTACTGGCCCAACATTTGATCCAGGTACATTGGCACCAAATGTATATAATTACTGGGTACGTGAAATCGGAACTTCTGGTATGAAATGCGAGGGACCGGCAAAGCAGGTGATACTTACAATTAATGATATACCTAATCAGCCAACTATTTCAAGGAATAATCCTGATTTCTGCTTTAATGGTACCAGTTCAATAATTCTCACTGCAAATCCTCACACTCCTCCGGCAATATCAAGTTACCAGTGGTATAGGAACGGGACGGCAGTCAGCGGAGCAACCGGTTCAACTATAACACTCAACACAGTTGCACAGAGCGGTGATTATACAGTAAGAACTTATGGTGTCGCATCAACTAATTGCCCAAGCCCGCTTTCTGCAGTTACGACTGTGCTAATAGGGCAACCGGCAACAGTAAACGCCGGTCCGGCCACTGCAACAATATGTTCAAGTCAGGCATATACAACATCGGGGACGTTCGGTGGAGGTGCAACTTCTGTAACATGGACAACTTCTGGTGACGGAATATTTGGCAATGTATCAAATGCAGTTACAACCTATACCCCGGGGACAAGTGATATCTCATCAGGTTCCGTTACTCTTACACTTACAACAAATGATCCTAATGGACCATGTCCTGCAGTCAGTGATTTTCTTACCCTTTCAGTAGTAAAAGCCCCTTCAGCATATGCCGGAGCAGACGTAGCAATATGCCAGGGGAGCATATACACTGTTAATGATGCAACTGCCTCGGATTATAATACGCTTAACTGGACTGAGAACGGATCGGGATCAATTACTGCCGGCCAGGGCACTCTTACTCCAACATATACACCTGCGGCAGGCGATATTGGCCTTACAAGAACTCTGACACTTACAGCGACAGGTAACGGTGGTTGCGCACAGGTTGTTGACAGCAAATGGTTATACATCGACCGCACTCCAACAGCAACAGTGGGACCAAGACAGGATATTTGTAACTCAACAACTGCAAATCTTGTCGGTAATGCTTCCGGTAATGACCTGAATAGCATTGCTTATGGTGAATGGACTTTCATTAATAATCTTATATGGCAGGAAACTTTCAGCGAGAGTCCGGATTTTTCAACTTCAGGAACTCAATGGACCACTTCAGGTATTACACCCGATGCGGACACATGGTTCAGAACTGAAGGCAGAAGAATGAATGGTCAGGACCTTGATGCGGAAGCTGTGTGGAGATCGAATGTAATAGATATAAGTGGTCATCCTTCTGTTGCAGCTTCAGTATATCTTCAGGAGACCGGAAATCTGAGTGGCAGTGATTATATAAAAGTATATTACAAACTTAACGGGGGAGGTGAGACATACTTTACGACAAACGGGAATAATGTCAACGATTTTACTTCAAGAACAGCATCGGTTACAGGTTTAACCGGCAATACACTCCAGATTGTTATCAGGGCCAGAAATGATAATCCCGGAAAAGATTATTTTTTCGATAATCTGGAAGTCCGTGAGGTTGCAGCAGTGACTGAACCTGTAATAACCGACAGACACATAGTCTCTTCCGCTGTATCAGGTCTCTGGCAGGGTGATAACCGTTTCAGATGGTCTGTTTTCTCGCAGCACAACGGTTGTGATTCTGTATCTGCTGTATATATAATCCGACGCGATGTACCGCCCGCTGCAGCAAACGCCGGATCTGCCCAGACATTTTGTGAGACAGACAACACAGTTATGGCTGCCAATTCAGCTACAAATGGAGGGACGGGAACCTGGTCGCTCATAAGCGGATCAGGGGTTACTACACAGGTGAATAATCCATTATCTCCGGTAACAGGTCTGGGATATGGACCGAATGTATTTCGATGGACAATGTCAAGCGCACTGGGTATTTGTGCCAACACTACCAGTAATGTTACAATTACACGTAATCCTGATCCGCTTGACCTTAATGGTAATGTAACAATTGTTACAAATCCTGTATGCTATAATACACCCGGGCAGCTTCGGATTACAGGAACCGAAGCAAATGTCACTTATTACCTGCGTACAGGAGGTGTCGATGGCAACTCGGTACATGGCAACGGTGGCACGAGAACTCTTACAACGCCCAACCTCACGTCTTCAACAACCTACCAGATTCATGCTGTTAAAGATGTAACAGGCTGTGATATAATTTTCGGGTCATATACTATAAATGTGAATCCGCAGTTTACACTTGCCCAGCTTCAGAGCAGCCATAATATCTGTGCGCTTGCGACAACCACAATAAGTATTGCTTTGACAGGAGGAACAGGTCCATATGATATTGTATGGAACGATGGTTCAGCTCATGCTATAAATAATTATGTAAGCGGAACAAATATTACTGTTGGACCATATCCAGCAGGAAACACTAATATCTCGCTTACTTCTGTGGTTGACAACAATAACTGTACTCCTGCAAGCCTTGGCACACCTATAACAATTACTGTTGGTTCCACACCTACATCAGCAACACTGACAGGATCGGCTGATATTTGTGTCGGTGGTACCAGCAATCTCGCAGTTAATATTGCTAATGGTGTTTCTCCCTATACCGTAATAATTGATAATGGTGTCGGCACTTGGAATCTTTACACTTCAGGAAGCACAATAAATCTGCCATTATTACCGGTTGGGGCACATATTTATCATCTTACATCTGTTAAGGATGCATGCGGAAACTTTGTTCCGGGTGTTCCTCCACTTAGTACATATACGATTAATGTAAATGCAATCCCTTCAGCAGCAGGCACGATAAATAATACTGCTTCGATCTGTAATAATGGTGCGACAGATATTGTTCTTCATGCCGATGTGGCAAGCTCTGATTTTATATGGACGGTGACCAATGCTCCTGCTGTAACATGGGTAGCAGGAAAAGCTCCCGTTGGGGGTACCAGGATCGCCGGAGATGGCACTTCAATTGCACAAAACCTTTCCCATACTGCAACATTTCCGACAACAGTCACTTATACTATTACTCCCCGCGGACCCGGAGGAACAGCTTGCCTGGGCAATCCGGTTACAAGAGATGTAATTGTTAAGCCGACCCCCGTACTGTCAACTACGCTAACCCCTGCAGCAATCTGCAGCAATACCTCATTCAGTTATGCAC
Organism: uncultured Bacteroidales bacterium; assembly: GCA_963760915.1. GTDB lineage: Bacteria > Bacteroidota > Bacteroidia > Bacteroidales > VadinHA17 > LD21. The sequence goes on from CAVXEU010000003.1 coordinate 846,639, forward strand.
CGGCAAGTGCAACAGCAGGGACGACCTTTAACTGGAGCAGGGCACTTGTAGCAGGTATAAGCAATGCGGCAGCCTCCGGCACGGATAATCCAAATGAGACTCTTGTCAATACGACAGCCAATGCAATAAATGTCACCTATGTATATACTCTTGCAGCCAATGGTTGCAGCAATGTACAGAATGTTGTAGTATCTGTAAAACCGACTCCTGTACTGTCAACTACGCTAACCCCTGCAGCAATCTGCAGCAATACCTCATTCAGTTATGCACCGGCAAGTGCAACAGCAGGGACGACCTTTAACTGGAGCAGGGCACTTGTAGCAGGTATAAGCAATGCGGCAGCCTCCGGCACGGATAATCCAAATGAGACTCTTGTCAATACGACAGCCAATGCAATAAATGTCACCTATGTATATACTCTTGCAGCCAATGGTTGCAGCAATGTACAGAATGTTGTAGTATCTGTAAAACCGACTCCTGTACTGTCAACTACGCTAACCCCTGCAGCAATCTGCAGCAATACCTCATTCAGTTATGCACCGGCAAGTGCAACAGCAGGGACGACCTTTAACTGGAGCAGGGCACTTGTAGCAGGTATAAGCAATGCGGCAGCCTCCGGCACGGATAATCCAAATGAGACTCTTGTCAATACGACAGCCAATGCAATAAATGTCACCTATGTATATACTCTTGCAGCCAATGGTTGCAGCAATGTACAGAATGTTGTAGTATCTGTAAAACCGACTCCTGTACTGTCAACTACGCTAACCCCTGCAGCAATCTGCAGCAATACCTCATTCAGTTATGCACCGGCAAGTGCAACAGCAGGGACGACCTTTAACTGGAGCAGGGCACTTGTAGCAGGTATAAGCAATGCGGCAGCCTCCGGCACGGATAATCCAAATGAGACTCTTGTCAATACGACAGCCAATGCAATAAATGTCACCTATGTATATACTCTTGCAGCCAATGGTTGCAGCAATGTACAGAATGTTGTAGTATCTGTAAAACCGACTCCTGTACTGTCAACTACGCTAACCCCTGCAGCAATCTGCAGCAATACCTCATTCAGTTATGCACCGGCAAGTGCAACAGCAGGGACGACCTTTAACTGGAGCAGGGCACTTGTAGCAGGTATAAGCAATGCGGCAGCCTCCGGCACGGATAATCCAAATGAGACTCTTGTCAATACGACAGCCAATGCAATAAATGTCACCTATGTATATACTCTTGCAGCCAATGGTTGCAGCAATGTACAGAATGTTGTAGTATCTGTAAAACCGACTCCTGTACTGTCAACTACGCTAACCCCTGCAGCAATCTGCAGCAATACCTCATTCAGTTATGCACCGGCAAGTGCAACAGCAGGGACGACCTTTAACTGGAGCAGGGCACTTGTAGCAGGTATAAGCAATGCGGCAGCCTCCGGCACGGATAATCCAAATGAGACTCTTGTCAATACGACAGCCAATGCAATAAATGTCACCTATGTATATACTCTTGCAGCCAATGGTTGCAGCAATGTACAGAATGTTGTAGTATCTGTAAAACCGACTCCTGTACTGTCAACTACGCTAACCCCTGCAGCAATCTGCAGCAATACCTCATTCAGTTATGCACCGGCAAGTGCAACAGCAGGGACGACCTTTAACTGGAGCAGGGCACTTGTAGCAGGTATAAGCAATGCGGCAGCCTCCGGCACGGATAATCCAAATGAGACTCTTGTCAATACGACAGCCAATGCAATAAATGTCACCTATGTATATACTCTTGCAGCCAATGGTTGCAGCAATGTACAGAATGTTGTAGTATCTGTAAAACCGACTCCTGTACTGTCAACTACGCTAACCCCTGCAGCAATCTGCAGCAATACCTCATTCAGTTATGCACCGGCAAGTGCAACAGCAGGGACGACCTTTAACTGGAGCAGGGCACTTGTAGCAGGTATAAGCAATGCGGCAGCCTCCGGCACGGATAATCCAAATGAGACTCTTGTCAATACGACAGCCAATGCAATAAATGTCACCTATGTATATACTCTTGCAGCCAATGGTTGCAGCAATGTACAGAATGTTGTAGTATCGGTAAAACCTTCTCCGGTATTGTCAACTGTTTTGAATTTTGGAGATATCTGCAGTAATAGCCAATTCAGCTATCCGCCTGCAAGTGCAACTGCTGGAACAACGTTCGACTGGAGCAGGGCTGTTGTAGCTGGAATTTCTCCTGTTGGTCCCACTTCAGGAACCAACAATCCGAATGAGACACTCCGGAATATAACCGGTGCACCTATTGTTGTGACATACCAGTATACTCTTGAAGCTAATGGTTGCAGTAATGTTCAGGATGTTACCGTGAATGTCAGACCTGAACCCGTAATTACGCCAGATCAGAGTGTCACAGCATGTTCAGGTAATCCTGTCAATTACCCGATAGTAATGGATAACTTCACGAACCCTGCAAGTGGTGTCACATTTATATGGCTCGCTCCGGTACTTAATCCTGTAAACCCTGGCTTCACAGGAGGAACAGCAAGAGTTATCGCAACATCTGCCAACATTACGGATACTTTTATAAATACCACAGGCTCTGTCGGTACTGCAACCTATACGGTAACTCCTTATAAGGATGGTTGTCCCGGAACTCCTGAGATAGTTGTAATCAGTGTGGGCTCTCAGCCTGTACTCGATCCGGGACTGAACAGATTTGCCTGCAGTAATGAAGCAATAGGACTTGTTCTTAAAGAAGCTGCTGGAAGTGTTCTACCTACTCATTACAATATACTGGCAAAAACAGTCGCCTTCGGAATGACTGAATCCGGTAATGCTGCAATACCGAATATTGCTCCTGCACCTGCCGGATACCTGACAAACGATAAGTACGTTAATACAACTGGTGTAAATAAAACCGTTACCTACAGTGTGCAACCCGTATTTGCACCCGATTGTTTTGGAACGCCTGTGGATGTCGTTGTTACAATTCGTCCCCAGCCGTTAATATTCCCGGCCCAGACAAAGACCGTTTGTTCAGGTGTTGCAATAGGCAAGGAAATACTTCTGTCACCTGCCAACACACCTGCAAACTCACTGTTTAACTGGCCTGTCCCGGTCATTTCGGATGGATCAATACAGGGGACTGAAGGAGTAAATGTCGATGCTGACGCTGCAGTTCATATTAACGATCAGATCTACAATTATTCGGGAGCACCTGTTACTGCAACCTATAATATCACTCCAGTTAGTGAGTTCGGTTGTACAGGAAATATGATGCCTGTTATAATTACAATAAATCCCGAACCGGTTCCACAGCCGATATCAGGAAGAGATAAAATATGTGTTACAGACAAGAATGTATTATATATTGTTAATCCTGTAAGCAATTCAACTTTTACATGGACTGTTGACCCTGCAGTAGGTGTTAAAACTTTCGACTTTAATACGAATGCTATAATGATAAATGCGGCAGCAGCTGCGGGCTCAGGCAATATTTCAGTATTTGAGACCAACTCCTATACCTGTGCCGGCGATCCTTTCTCTCTGCCAGTACAGGTTTATACACAGGCTGCTTCCGAAGATATTAACGGACCGGCTGTTGTATGTACCGCCAGTACACATACCTACAGCGTGACAAACCGGGCAGGTTCAATTTATAACTGGACAGTTCCGGGCGGCGCCGCAATAATCGGCGATCCCTCAGCAAGCTCAATTACTATTCTGTTTGCAAATGTAGGAGGAACTATTCTTGTGCGTGAAACCAATGCTGCAGGGTGTATAACCAACCATAATCCTCTGGCTGTAACAGTTAATCCTCTGCCAACCGCTACTATAAGCGGAGGCGGAACGATATGTGAAGGGGGTTCACGTAATCTGAGTGTTGACTTCACAGGAACTGGGCCATATACCTTCACTTATGCCCTTAATGGTGTACCACAGCTTCCTGTTGCAACTGCGGCTGATCCTTATATCTTGAATGTAACTGCTGCCGGTACATACACAATTGTTAATGTTTCGGATGCGAACTGTGATAATACAGGAACCGGAACAACTACCGTAACTTATTTCACGAAACCTACAGGTACAATAAGTGGTACCACTGAGATGTGCAGGGGAGGTTCAGCAACGCTTACTATGACTTTTACCGGTACCGCTCCGTTCACTTTCACTTATACTGACGGAACCACACCTGTAACTGTAAATGGTCATCTTACAAATGTATATACTGTTTCTGTTTCACCGCTTGTCAACACTTCGTACTCGCTTACCTTGCTTACAGATGGCAATTCATGCATTGGCGCTCTTTCAGGAACAGCTGATATAACTGTTAATCTTCCGCCTTCACTTACTCTGAACGGAACGAACCTGATATGCAATAATATAAATACAGGTGCAGTGGATATGTCAATTACTGGCGGAACCGCTCCTTTTGGTATTTCATGGACTGGACCGGACGGTTTTAATGCTTCTTCGGAAGATATTTCCGGACTTAAAGCAGGTTATTATGCGGTTATTGTAACTGATACCAAAGGATGTACCGCTGCGGCAAATATTACACTTACCCAGCCTCCTGTTCTGACCGGATCTGCTGCAGGTACAAATATTACCTGTTTTGGTACCAGCGACGGAACCATAACAATATCCGGAGCCGCAGGAGGTACGGGGATTCAGGAGTTCACTATTGATGGTGGCGGTAACTGGCAGGTTTCACCGATTTTCACCGGGTTAAGTTTCGGCACATATAACGTGATGATGCGCGATGCTGCCAATCCGACCTGCATCCTTGTTCTTAATAATGCCCTCCAGATAACTGCACCGGATATTCTGAATGCCACGGTTACAGGCACCGACGTTAATTGTTTCGGAGCCGATAACGGGTCAGTAATAATTTCATCACCTTCAGGCGGATATGGTGCATACGGATATTCAATTGATGGAGGATCAAACTGGCAGGGATCAGGCAACTTCACCAACCTGCCTCCCGATACTTATGATGTAAGGATCAGAGATGCTGCACATGCTGGTTGCGAGGTTATCCTGAACGGCAACCTTGTGATCTCCGAACCACCGGTACTGGCTGCTATTGTCAGTAGTACCAATGTCTCTTGCTTCGGTAGTACTGACGGGACAATTAACATATCCGGAGAATCCGGCGGTCATGGAACATATCAATACAGTATAAATGGCGGCGGTTCGTGGCAGGCAACCGGAACATATACCGGACTGGCACCTGGCACCTATAATGTTCAGATACGTGATGCAGCATTTACAGGTTGTTACAAAGTTATAAACGCAGCACTCGTAATATCCCAGCCCGCTGTTCTCCAGGCAATAGTTTCATCATCAAATGTAACCTGTAACGGTGCTGCCGATGGGATCATAAATATAACATCACCTCTCGGTGGTTACGGTACCTATCAGTTCTCAATTAACGGAGGTACTGACTGGCAGATCGCAGGATTGTTTAATAATCTTGCTCCGGGGACTTATGATGTCAGGATACGCGACGCCGCAAATACAGGCTGTTTCATAATTCTTAATGCCGGATTGCAGATTACCGAGCCTGCTGCCCTCAGTGCAATGGTGGTAAAAACTGATATTACCTGTTTCGGAGCCGGAGATGGTGTTATTTCAATCACAAACAGTGCCGGCGGTTACGGAACATATCAATACACAATAGATGGTGGGATCAACTGGCTTAATTCTGCAACATTCTCAGCACTTCTTCCGGGTTCATACGATGTTCGTATCAGGGATAAAGTTCAGACAGGTTGTATTCTTATCATCGACAATGCTCTTGTCATCTCACAGCCGGATGTTCTCAGTGCAACTGTCAGCTCGACAAATGTAACATGCAATGGTGCAGCCGACGGAACAATTACGATATCAGGAGCAGCAGGAGGCTATGGCAGTTACAGCTACAGTATAAACGGCGGAACTTCATGGCAGGGATCAGGCATCTTTACAAACCTTGCACCCGGAACCTACAATATCAGGATACGTGATGCTGTAAACACCGGATGTATTATTGCCCTGAATCCGCCGGTTGTTATAACTGAACCGGTTATTCTCAGTGGAACAATTGTGAAAACTAATGTTACCTGTTATGGTGCGGGTGATGGCACAATTACAATCAATGGTGCAGCGGGAGGATACGGAACATATGAATATACTATAAACGGAGGTACGGATTGGCAGGTATCGAATATCTTTTCCGGACTTATACCCGGATTCTATAACGTTAAGATAAGAGATGCCGGTAATCCTTCCTGTATAATAACTCTTAACAATTCGCTTAATGTAAGCGAACCCATCATTCTGAATGCAAACATTGCGAAAACAAACGTGACCTGCAACGGTGCTGATAACGGAACAATAACAATATCTTCACCTTCGGGAGGACATGGTACCTATGAGTACTCGGTTGATGGCGGTACCGTATGGCAGGGTTCGGGTTCATTCACATTACTTGCCCCCGGTTCATATAACGTTCTGATCCGTGATGCTGCAGTACCTGCCTGTATAATAACACTTAACGGTGCACTGGTGATCACTGAACCTGATCCGCTGACTGCCACAGTAACACCAACAGAAGTAACCTGTTTTGGCGCCAATAATGGTATAATAACGATCACAGGTGCAACCGGCGGTTACGGGACATACGAATACAGTGTAAACGGAGGAACAAACTGGACTGGTCTTGGCAACTTTGCCAATCTTTCACCTGGTACATATGATGTTAGGATAAGAGATGCAGCTCATGCAGCCTGCGTGGTTACCCTTAACGGAAACCTGGTGATTTCACAACCTTCAATTCTGGCAGCAACTGTTGACAGAACAAATATTTCCTGCTTCGGAGCCAGCGATGGTTCAATAACAATAACAGGAGAGACAGGCGGATACGGCAATTACGAATTCAGTATAAACGGTGGCGGATCGTGGCAGGGTTCGGGCAGCTTTACAGCCCTTGGTCCCGGCAATTATAATGTTCAGATCCGCGATGCTGATCATATTAGTTGTGTAATTGTTCTGAATAATGCACTTCAGATTACTCAGCCTCCGGTTCTTAATGCAGTTGTGACACCCACAAACGTGACCTGCAATGGTGCCGGCGACGGTATAATAAACATAACCGCTCCTGTGGGAGGTTATGGTACATACCAGTATTCAGTTGATGGTGGTTTGAACTGGCAGGTTACAGGTCTCTTTAGCAGCCTGCTTCCGGCCACTTATGATGTAAGGATCAGAGATGCGGCAAATAACGGATGCGTGATTGTACTGAATAATGCTCTTAATATCACCGAACCAGCACTGCTCAATGCGAATGTCAGTTCAGCCAATGTAACCTGTTTCGGTGCAAATAACGGTACAATAACCATAACCAGCCCGACAGGAGGTTATGGCACCTATGAATACAGTAAAAATGGAGGCGGGACATGGCAGTCATCAGGAAACTTTACCAATCTTATACCGGGTACCTATAATGTTCAGATCAGGGATAAGGCACACATTGGCTGTTTTGCGGTTCTGGATGCTTCTCTGGAAATAACTGAGCCTGATGTTCTTTCTGCTGATGTAGCAAGTACCAATGTTACATGTTTTGGTGCGGGTAATGGAACAATCACGATAACAAATCCGCTGGGGGGATATGGAACCTATGCTTATACTGTAAATGGCGGTGCTACCTGGCAGGCTTCAGGTATCTTTACCGGTTTAAATCAGGGAAGCTATAATGTCAGGATAAGAGATGCAGCCAATACGGTATGCGAAATTGTCCTTGATCCGGCGTTGATTATAACACAACCTGCAATTCTTTCAGCTTCGGTAGCAAGCACAAATGTAACTTGCAACGGCGCTAACGACGGAACCATAACTATAACTAATCCTCTTGGCGGTTACGGAAGTTATGAGTATTCTGTGAATGGGGGAACTTCCTGGCAGCCATCAGGAAGCTTTGCGGGTCTGACTCCCGGCTTCTATAATGTTCAGATACGTGATGCAGGTTTCATTGGTTGTGTAATTACTCTGAACTCTTCTTTGAGAATTACAGAACCACCTGTTCTTTCGGCTAATCTTGTCAGTACAAATATAACATGCAACAGCGCAAACGATGGAACCATTACCATCTCTTCTCCGACCGGTGGTTACGGGACTTATGAGTACAGTGCGGACGGCGGTTCAACCTGGCAGTCATCAGGCAGCTTTACTGCTCTGACTCCGGGATCATACAACGTACAGATGCACGATGCTGCTCATCCCGGATGTGTGATTGTTCTTAACGGTGCACTCCTTATTACTGAGCCAGCACCTCTGTCTGCTACGGTCACACCTACTATGGTCACCTGTTTCGGATCGAATAACGGGATAATAACCATAACAGGAGCAACAGGCGGCTACGGAACTTATCAGTACTCGGTTGACGGAGGGTCATCATGGGCCGGCATCGGCAATTTTACCAATCTTGCACCTGCCTCTTATGATGTAAGGATAAGAGATGCGGCCAATCCTGCATGCGAGGTCATTCTTGACGGGGCGCTTATAATTACCCAGCCGGCCATACTTTCGGCAACCGTCAGCAGTAACAATGTGTCATGTTTTGGCGGAAGCGACGGAGCGATAACCATATCAGCTCCTTCTGGTGGTTATGGTACCTACGGGTACAGTATCAACGGAGGAGGATCGTGGCAACCGAACGGCAATTTTACAGCTCTTGTACCTGGTAACTATAATGTACAGATACGTGATGCTGCACATGCAGGATGTGTGATAGTTCTGAATGCTTCTCTTCCGATAACACAACCTGCAGCACTGAATGCAATTGTCACCCCGGCAAATGTGACCTGTAACGGTGTCGGAGATGGTATAATTAATATAACATCACCAACTGGTGGAAGCGGTGCCTATGGATACTCTGTTGATGGAGGTGTTACATGGCAGCCGTCTGGACTTTTCAACGGACTTCTTCCTGGAACCTACAATGTTCAGATCAGGGATGCAGCAAATATTGCTTGTATCATTATTCTGAACAGTTCAGTTACAATAACAGAACCGGCTGTACTTAATGCCGCAGTGTCATCAGTTAACGTAAGCTGTTTTGGCTCCAATGACGGTTCAATATCAATCACCTTCCCGACAGGAGGTTATGGGACTTATGAGTTTAGTGTTGATGGTGGTTCGAACTGGCAGTCTTCAGGAAGCTTTACTAATCTGGCTCCTGCATCATATAATGTCCAGATAAGGGATAAGGCACATATCGGTTGTGAGATTGTTCTGAACTCAGCACTGGTAATAACACAGCCTGCAGTTCTTTCCGCAACTGTCTCCAGTTCAGATGTCACCTGTTTCGGAGCGAATAATGGAACCATAACAATAACCAATCCTCAGGGAGGTTACGGAACATATAACTATTCGGTGAACGGAGGTTCTACATGGCAGCCATCAGGAACTTTTACGAATCTTGCGCCAGGAACCTATAATGTGATGATCAGGGATGCAGGAAATATTGCATGCAGCATAATCCTCGACGGGGCACTATTAATAACTCAGCCGGCAATACTTTCAGCTTCTGTTGCAAGCTCTAATGTTACCTGTTACGGTGCCGGCGACGGAACCATAACAATTACCAATCCTCTTGGTGGTTACGGAACTTATGAGTACACGGTCAATGGTGGTACCTCATGGCACTCTTCAGGCAACTTTACTGCCCTTCTGCCTGGCTTCTACAATGTACAGATCCGCGATGCAGGGAATATATCCTGCGTGATAATACTGAACGGATCGCTTCAGATAACCCAGCCTTCAGTACTTGCGGCATTCGTATCAAAAACAAATGTAACCTGTTACGGAACAGGCGATGGAACAATAACAATTGTTGGCGCTTCAGGAGGTTACGGGACATTTGAATACAGTATCAACGGAGGGACTGTCTGGCAATCATCGGGAAGTTTTGTCAACTTACTTCCAGGAAGTTATAATGTGCAGCTGAGAGACGGAGCACACACAGGTTGTGTGATGGTTCTTGATCCGGCTCTTGTTATAACCCAGCCTGCAGTTTTGAGTGCAACCGTTACCCCGGACATGGTTACCTGCTTTGGAGCTAATGACGGAAAGATAACTATAAGCTCTCCTGCAGGAGGATATGGGGCATACCAGTATTCTGTGAACGGAGGAACAACATGGCAGGGATCGGGAACATTTACGAATCTTACGCCTGCTACTTATAGCGTATGGATCCGTGATGCAGGAAATATTTCATGTTCTGTTCTTCTTGACGGAGCTCTTGCTATTACACAACCCTCAGTTCTGAATGCAGTTATTACAAGCACTAATGTAAGCTGTTTCGGTGGTAACGATGGGACAATAACCATTTCTTCACCAACCGGCGGATATGGTACCTACGAATATTCCATCAACGGAGGTGGCTCATGGCAGTCATCCGGAAGCTTTACAGGTCTGACTCCCGGAGGTTACAGTGTCCTGATCAGGGACGGAAATCATACAGGGTGTGTGATTGTGCTGAACAGTTCTTATTCTATCACCCAGCCGGGACCACTTACAGCTACTGTTACGAAAACAGATGTTACCTGTTTTGGAGCTAATGATGGTTCAATAACAATAAGTTCACCCTCAGGAGGATACGGCACTTATCAGTACTCTGTTGATGGCGGCAGCTCATGGGTAGGATCATCCGTTTTCGTAAATCTGTTACCTGCCACATATGATGTGCGTATTCGTGATGGAGCCAATCAGGCATGCTCAACAATTCTTTACCCGAACCTGGTGATAACTGAACCGTTCAAGCTGGCACTGACCTCAACAGGCGATATAGCACTTGATTGTTTCAGCGATATGGACGGAATAGGTACTTTCTATGGATCCGGTGGAACCATGCCTTATAACTTCATAGTAGTATCCAACACTACCGGTGCAACAATGGCTCCTGCCGGATTTAACTCACAGACATTCTTTAATGCTGGTGCTGGTGTGATTACCATGGCATTGACCGACTTCAATGGATGTTTTGCAACTGCAACAGTAAATATTACTCAGCCTTTAATGCTGACTCCTGGTTCCATTGGAACAAACCAGATTCTCTGCAGCGGAGATAATCCATTACAGCTTACCGAAACAGGCCCTGCTACCGGAGGACCCGGCGGATATAATTATCAATGGCAATATTCTTCGAATGCAGGCGGACCATTTATTAATATAGCAAACGCAACAGGAACTATTTATCTGCCACCTGCAGGCGCAACAAATACCCTGTTCTACAGGAGAATGGTTTCATCAGGTATTTGTATGCCGGTTTACAGTAATGTGGTCGAAGTCAGGGTAAATCCGAGACCGGTTGCGGTACTCTCTGGCGGTGAGACAATATGTCCTTCCCAGACATCAGTTCTAAAAGTAACAATGATGTCAGGAACAGGTCCGTTTGAGGTTGATATAGAGAACCTGGGAACTATTACAGGCTATGTAAGCGGGACGGATATTGTTGTCTCTCCTGCTTCAACTACGATATACAAACTCTTAAGGGTAAGAGATGCAAATAACTGTGAAGTCTTAAGTCCGTCAGCAAATCTTTTAGGATCGGCTACGGTTACTGTCAGAGATCTTCCATTAATTACTGTACCCCCTGCAGATAAAACAACCTGCGAATTTGGACTTGTTAATTTCACGGTAACAGCAACCGGTACGGACCTTACATACCAGTGGTTTGTTGATGAGGGCAGTGGGTTTAATCCTGTTACTGACGGCGGCATCTACTTCGGAGCTACCAACACAACACTGAGCCTCTTCGGAGCGACCCGGCTGATGGATGGCTTTATCTATCATGCTGTGGTAACAGGATGTTCCTCATCAGTAACATCGGCTGATGCAATACTTACCGTGAACACTGTACCGGAAATTGTAATACAACCTAAAGATTCAGTTGTGTGTTTGAATGCTAATGCAACATTTAGCGTGACTGCAACCGGAACCAATATCACATATTTATGGCAGGTAAATAAAGGCACGGGATTTAACGCAGTTGTTGATGATGCCAACTTTAGCGGATACGATCAGAGTACGCTGACAATAACAAATGCCCCGGCTGCATTCAATAACTATATTTTCAGGGTAATTGTAAGTGGAGCATGCGGTATCCCGGTATACTCTAACTTTGCTGTGCTGAGGGTAAATATACCGCCGGCAGTAACTCTGAACCCTGTAAGTAAGTCAATATGTGACGGCGGCGGACCGGTTATCTTTACTGCAAACGGATCGGGAATGATTGATTCACTGAGGTGGCAGGTTTTCAACAGTGGCGCATGGTCGGATATCCATGATGATGCAATTTATGGCGGAGCAACTTCACAACAGCTGACGCTTTTCAATGTTCCGTATGCCTTTAATGGAAACCAGTACAGGCTTTCTCTCAAAGCTAAATGTTCAATAGTTCCGTCAAACGCCGCAACACTAACGGTTAATGCTAATCCTGTTGTTGATTTCAGCGGTGTCGATCCTATACATGCCTGTGGAGGTATTCCTCTGGTAATCAATGGAAATCCGACAGGAGGATCAGGTACCTGGTCCTCACATTTATGGACAGGAGATGTTGGTCCTCTGAATAATTACTTTGTTCAGTCACCTACATTCAATTCACAGATAGCGGCTACTTATAACCTGAACTACAGGGTTAAGGACAGCAACGGTTGTTATGGAAGCGACGATGTGGCAGTAATAGTTGATGCTCCTGACGCTTCATTCTCTCAGGATATAAGTTATGGCTGCACGCCTCTTACAGTGAACTTCACCAAAGACATGACAGGAATTGCGAATTTCTCATGGAATTTTGATGATGGGTCACCACTTGAGACTGCAAATGCTAACCCGGCACATATATTCACCAATGCCACACCGGCATCTGTGGAGTATTACAATGTGGAATTGAGTGTGCAGTCTCCGGGAGGATGCACCGACACTTACACCTCTATGGTAACTGTATATCCAAAGATCGATGCTACCTTTACTTCAGGCACCGATTCAGTTTGCAGCGGAAGTTCAGTTACTTTCAGTTCAATACCCGGAGCAAGCAGATACTTCTGGGAGTATGGCGATGGTGTGAGCTCCTACGGTACAGCCACAACAAACCATATCTATACCAATGCGACAACTGCGCCTCTGCCTCTTCAGGTCAGACTGACTACAACCTCATTCTATAACTGTGTTGATGTCGAAACATATAATATAGTTGTAATGCCGGTTCCTCTTCCAATGTTTTCAGCTCTTCCTGTCACACAGGAGTATGAGACGGCTGGCAACCCGGTTACCTTTACAAATGAGACCAATGCAGGTACCTGGAACTGGTTATGGCAGTTTGGCGATGGTACTACATCTGCAGTTGGTAATCCGGTGCATACCTATACTACAATTGGAGACTTCAATGTCACCCTTCTGGCATCTAATGAAAAATGTTCGGCAACTGTTGTTCATCAGATACATGTTACTCCAAAGAGACCTATCGCTGGTTTTGATTCAATACCAAGGGGGTGTTCACCATTGACTGTCCAGTTTAATAATACATCTTTATATACGGATACTCCTGGTACTTCTTACATGTGGGAGTTTGGCGATGGTGGTATATCTACTGCGAAGAATCCTGAATACACCTATTTTGATGCCGGCATTTTCACTGTCAAGCTGACAGTAAGGGGACCGGGCGGGGAAAGTGATTTCTCCAGGACAGTCAGAGCAGATCCTTCGCCTAAGGCTTACTTCGAGGTAGCGCCTACATTCGTCTTTGTCAATGATGAGAAAGTAAGGATGTTTAACCTTACTCAGGGAGCCGATGCATATCTGTGGGAGTTTGGTGACGGAGATACTTCAAAGGTTAAAGAACCATTCCACAAATACATGAAATCCGGTATATACGACATTACTTTATGGGCATACAATACATCAACCGGTTGCAGCGATAAGTATATATTGTCACCCGGAGTAACCGTTGAGCCGGCAGGAGAAATAAGGTTTGCAACAGTGTTCAGGCCGAATATGGATGGTCCGATTGAAGGTCCGCCGACTACGGCTACAATGGATCAGTTCTTTTACCCGCCAATACAGGAGAAAGTACTCAATTATAAGCTTCAGGTCTTTAACAGGCTTGGTGTGCTGATCTTTGAAAGTCACGATATCAATGTCCCATGGAATGGCTATTATAAAGGGCAGCTTTGCCAGCAGGGAGTTTATGTGTGGTTTGTTGAAGGCAAGTACTCAAACGGCAAACCTTTTAAGAAGGTTGGAGACATAACCCTGTTGCATTAAAAGAATACAACTTAATACTAAAGAAGCCCGTGTGAAAAGCGGGCTTTTTTTATGGGGTTAGTGTATAGGGTACAGGATATGGTTGGTGGCATTAATCCCAAAGCTGAACCTTTTTAAGAGTGAAGGTGGCCAACAAAATGAAAAAAATTCTCTGCATTTATAAAAAATATTACTGTTTTATAACATCTGATTAAAATATTTCCTAAATTTGGTTAGCTGCGTTTTTAACTCGTAAAGTAATGTCTCTTATTAAGTACATCGAAAGATTGCGACGGATGGATTCGTTGATATCTATGAAGTCTACCGGTACCCCTGAGGAGTTTGCATATAAACTTGGAATCAGAAGAAGCACTCTTTTTCAATCATTGCAGGAGATGCGTGAAATGGGAGTTGATATAAGATACTCCTGTATGAGGCAATCTTATTTTTATGCCGACGGCCGACGGATAAAAATAAAGCTTGAAAGCACTATACCCGGAGAATCTGATACTGAGATGATATTTGTCAAATGAATATGATGATTATAGCAATTTGTCAATGGCAGATTGTTCGATCGGACTTTCCAACCGGGATTAATTGATGTTTTTTTTCCTGTCAGTCCGGTATTATTGGACTTTGTTTATTTTATTTCGTTTGGAACTGTATTTCACGTGCTATGGATATATTGCTTCGTTATTATAGCCTGAAACGGCTAAATCTTTTTATCGGGATTATTCTTGCTAACCTGTTATTAATCTGGCTGTCAAGGTCAGTGCTGATTAATGAGATTGTATTTTATAATACATATAGTGAACAGCTTACATACGACCGTTCGATCAAATTATTTGAAAACATGAACAGCGTCGCCTGGATCAGCTATGCTTTCACCCCGGTAATACTCTTAGTAAAATTTTCGTTGATAAGTCTCTTATTATATACAGGAATAATATTCTGTAATATACAGGACAAAGTATCTCTTGGTTCTGTTTTCAGAATTGTTATTGCCAGTGAAATTATTTTTGTATTCGCCGGGTATATAAAATTTCTTTGGTTTTATTTGTTTGCCGGAAATTATGATCTTAATGATCTGGGGTTTTTCTCTCCGTTGTCGCTAATTAATTTTTTTAAAAGATCTGAAGTATCAGGGATCTGGATATATCCCTTGCAGACAGTTAATTTGTTCCATCTGGTTTATATTATTTCAATAGCATACGGACTGGCTAAAGTAAGTGCCATAGAAAAAGCGGATTCTGAAAGGGTAGTACTGTTAACATACCTGCCCGGTCTTGTTTTATGGATAGCCCTGATAATGTTTTTAACTATCGGTACCACAGTATGAAAAAAGTGTTTATGGCATTAGTTATCGTTGTTTTTGCAGTATCTTCAATTTTCCTTATTTCAGGGATATTCATAAAGACACAAAGGAATAAACAGATATCGGAAAAGATATCAAAGCTGCCTTCTTTTACTTTTATGACATTAGCAAACGGATCTTTTAATTCATCGGAAATTAGAAATGGTCCGGTAGTTATAATACGTTTTCATCGTGAATGTGAGCATTGCCAATATGAGATATCCGAGGTTTTGAAAAGTAATTTAACAGCTTCTGGAACTACCTTAATTTTAGTTTCATCTGACCATCCTGATTCAATCAGAAAATTTCTAAGTAAGTTCAACTACTCAGATTACCCCTCAGTTATACCTCTGGCAGATACCTCGTACGTTTTTGGGGACATTTTTGGAAGTAATATCATCCCTGCCAATTATATATACAACAAGGAATTGGACCTGGTGAAGGTTTTGCCGGGAGAAGTGAAAACCGGTACTATTCTTAAATACCTCGGAGTAAGTGAATAAGATAAACAAGATCAGGAAGTGCTCTATACTTCAACACGATTCATCTGATTGTGGTGCTGCCTGTCTAGTCTCAATTATCAAATACTATGATGGATATTCAACTATTGAAAAGATTCGCAGATTAAGCGGAACAGGCCATTCAGGATCCTCTATGCTGGGGTTATACCAGGCAGCAAATCAATGCGGCATGGATGCTACCGGTTATGAAGCATCAGTCAAAGATATTATTGATTATGGGAATGTTTTGATATTACACGTGGTTCCTGAGCCGGGGCTGGAGCATTACATTATTAGCTTTGGCTATGACAATGAGAAATTTATAATCTGGGATCCGGCACAAGGCTTATCATTCATGTCAGAAGATGAGTTGGATAAGATCTGGATAAGCAGGAAATGTTTGGGATTGATGCCGAATGATTCGTTCAGATTGGAAAAGGATGATAACATTGGGAAAAAGGACTGGGTTCTTAAAACAATTAAACCTGAAAGGGATCTCTTAATATTAAGTGTTGTTATTGGAGTACTGATCTCTGTACTTGGACTTGTTATGGCCGTTTTTACTCAAAAACTGATTGACAGGATTCTGCCTTCAGGGGAAATTAAGGTTCTCATTATTACATCAGTTTTAGTATTAGTGCTTCTATCCTCAAGGATCGTACTGACAGCGGTCAGGCAATTTTTTCTGCTCTCGCAGGGGAAATCTTTTAATATCAGGATCGTTGATGATTTTTACAGTTCATTGCTCTTTCTCCCGAAATCATTTTTTGATACCAGAAAGACCGGAGATTTTGTAGCACGCTTAAATGATACCATGAGAATTCAACGTGTGATTGCTGAAATTATTGGCACTTATATTATTGATATTCTTATTCTCCTGATTACTATAAGTGTACTCTTTTACTATTCGACGGTATCAGCTTTTTTGTCGCTGGTTTGTCTTCCTGTATTTTATTTCATTGTATTCAGCTGGAATAGAAAAGTAATTTCAGCACAGCATTCAGTCATGTCAGGATATGCTTTAAGTGAAAGTAATTTCATAAATTCTCTGAGGGGTATAACAGAAATTAAAAGTATGAACTGGCAGAATGATTATTCAATGAAGAATAATATTGTCTACTCGGAATTTCAGAACAGAGCCTTCAATCTGGGCAAGATTAAAGTCAGGCTTGGCCTTCTTACCGGATTAGCCGGGACACTATATATTATTATTGTTCTTGTATATTCCTCGAGTCAGGTAATGGGATCAAAAATGACTCAGGGTGAGTTAATGGCAATACTTTCTTTAAGTTCCACATTGCTTCCTTCTGTTCTTAATCTGGCACTTATAGGGATTCCTCTGAGTGAAGCAAAAGTAGCTCTTAACAGGATGTTTGAATTTACCCGGATTGTACCGGAAGAAAGCAGAGATATTAAGGCAGATGGTTTATTAAATATTGAGCAGATAAAACTGGAGAATATTTCGTTCAGATTTCCAGGTCAGAAACTATTGCTAGACAAGATAAGTCTGACCGTTGAAAAAGGGAAACTGATTTCACTGGTAGGAGAAAGTGGATGTGGTAAAAGCACTCTTGCAAATATTATTTTAAGATTTTATTCATCTGAAGCAGGTAAAATAATTGTTAATAATCGAGCAGATTCCGGTGATATTGACTTAAAAATTTGGAGGTCTAAAATTGGGATTATTCCTCAGGAAATTCATATATTTAATGGTACAATTCTGCAAAACTTGTTGACGGAACCTACTGAAACTAAAATAAAGGAGATGATATCCACTATTTCAGCGTTTGGTTTAAATGGTTTTATAGACAGTTTCCCCTCCGGATTAATGACATTGGTTGGAGAGGAGGGGATTAATCTCTCGGGTGGTCAGAAACAATTGCTTGCTTTTATAAGAGTTCTGATAAATAAACCTGATATCCTTGTTATAGATGAAGGTACTTCCAATATGGACAGGGGCACCGAAAGCATGATTATGAATCTTTTAAGAAAGCTCAAATCCGAAATAGGTATTTTATTGATCTCACACAGGATTAACATGATTAAGAATTTAAGCGATTATATTTACGTTATTGAGGGTAGGTCAATAGCAGATGAAGGAACTCATGATGACCTTAAAAAGACAGATAACCTTTATAAGAGATTCTGGGATGATTTTTATTAAATTTTTTGTTTAGTCCGGTATTAATAGACTCATGGTGTTTTATTTTGGTATGCAATACAAATTTCAAATAAAACTTGTATTGCAGGCCGAAGCCGAAAAGCCTGAAAAGAGTAGGCAAAAGAAAATTGTCTCGCTATGAAAACATTAACTTTTGAACAAATGGAAACTGTTTCTGGATCAAAATTTAATTGGGCCTGCCTTGGGCAGGTTGGTTCTGGAATGGAACTACTTGGAAGCGTTGCCTTTTTACTTACTGCTAGTAATCCAATTGGGTGGGGGATATTGGCTATTGGAGCGATCGGACTTGCCGCTACTGCTATTTCTGACCCGTACGCATGTGAATATTAATTGGTGATATCTTTTCTCATTAGATAATATTCATGGATTTATGTTAACCACTCTAAAATATTTTAAGGATGAAAAACATCAAAATCAAAAAAAGTAACGTTTTCTCATCACAGAGTAAGATTAATTTATTCATTGGTGATAGTAAGTTGAATATTAAAGGATTTGGATTTTATGAAATTTCTATTAATTCTGGCCAAAGTTTATATGCATCTCAGCTCTGGACTAAAAGCAAAAAGTTAAGTTATGAGGAATTAAATGATGGTTCGACATTTCTTATTAAACCAAAGTTTGGAAGGATGTTGGTAATAATAATCGCAATTGTTTTTTTTATTTGTGCTGGTGTTTTTTTTCTGACAAATTATAGGTGGTCTTTTGTTCCTTTGTTACCTTTTGTAATATATATAGGTTTATATCTTACAGCATTAAAGGATAGATACTTAATTATAGAACAAGTGAAAGAATCATAATAATTTGAATCTTTTTAATAAATGTTCTCAAATAAGTAACGAAGTAATTATTAATTTATCGAAGGAGCTATTTAAGGGGGCAAATCATTTGCCCCCTCTTTAATAGATTTCCGAAATTTTGATGTTTGTTTATATTAAATAGCGCAAAAATAAAACTTAACTCAAGATGTCATTAATATTCATAATTGCTGGTATAATTATATTTATTTTATTTCCTTATTTCTATAAAAATAGCTTGGTCAAGAAAAAAACCATTGCTATCCTGCCAAATTCTTTTATAATACTCGGCATTATTATTTTAGCGGTTTGTGCATTTGCCCCATTAATATTTCGAATTATTGAAATTACCATATATAGCGAACTGCGAAACTTGCTAATAATAATTGGGTTACTAATAATCTGCCTGTCCAGGGAGAAAGATGAAAATGATAGTTATATGGATAAAAGATTTCTTTCGCTCTCTATTTCTTTTATAACTGTAGTTGTTATTTATCAATTTTTCCTGATTTTTAATTTTTTTGATGTAAGAGAATTGTCCCCGGCTCAATTCCCAATTTTGGTATTGGCTATTTATATATTAGTCTTCCACTGGTATAAAAGAAAATTAGTAAATTTATAGCTACTACTGGACACAGGAAGAGCACCATCGGAAGAAGAATATAATGAGTTTATATCAAAATACGGATTTAGTTTAAGTCAGGGCTAAAGCCCATATTATAATTGGTCCTGCCAACCCCGGGCTGAAGTCCGGGGTTGATCTATCATACTTAATTGCTAAAGCCAAGGGATTATTAGATACTACCAATAACGAACCAAACCCATGTTAAATGATTCATAATCAAGGGCTAAAGCTCTGATCATTATGTAGAATGCTGCCGATATCGGAACGAAATCCCAAGCATAGTTAAAGGCTCAAACTCGGATTAATTCTGATAAACAGGATTCCGGATGAACTGAACTAACCCCAGACTTCAGTCTGGGGTACCAGCCATCAATAATTACAAACCGGGCTTTAGCCCAAAACTCTTATAAATATGTCCTACGTAAAAAACTGGCTCCACTGTGTATGGGGTACTAAGAACAGAACCCCGTTTCTGATCGGAGAAATTAAATTTTTAATTCTTGAGCATATAAAAGCCAATGCAAAAGAAAAAGACATTTATATTGACACCCTGAACGGCCATTCAGATCACGTTCATTGCCTTATATCATTAAATCCTGATATTGCATTGTCAATGGCGATTCAATTGATAAAGGGAGAATCGTCATTTTGGATCAACAGTAATAGATTGACAAAAAGTAAATTTGAATGGGCTGTTGAGTATTTTGCTGTATCAGTAAGCGAATCTCATTTACCCGGTGTTCGTAATTATATCAGGACACAGGAAGAGCACCATCGGAAGAAAACATGGAAAGAAGAGTATAATGAGTTTTTAACAGAATACGGATTTAGTATAATTCAGGGCTAAAGCCCGGGGTTAATGGATCATACTTTAGGATTGGAACCCGATTATGCATGATACTACCAACACCCGGACCGAAATCCCGGGTTAATTTATCATTCTTTTCAAAAAAAAATAAAAATTGAAAATACACATTTCCTCATTTTTTAAGATTCTCCTCTATGCTATAATTTGTTATTCTGTATTATTTATAATTGAGATTCCGATCTTTTTTATCCCTGAAAGTATATACCCTAATGCTTTAATTTCAATTTTAGTTAAGCAGTCATTGTTTTTGTTTTCCGGATTCACTATTATTTTTATTTCTAAATACTACTCCTTTTACTCAAACATTAATATAAAATTTTCAAATACAATATTTTATTATTTCATAGCAATCTTAGTGATTTTTACTTTTTGTTATTTTCTAAAACTAATAGATGCTGCTCAGTTTATAACGTTTAAAGTCACCAGCTTAACTAGTTTCGGGAAATTCTTAATTTATTGCACAATACCAACCTTCTTTATTGGATTTGGGGAGGAACTTATTTTCAGATGGTTTCTGATAAATAGACTTAAAACTTTTTTAAAAACCTATACTGCAATTGTAATAAGCTCATTAATTTTTTGTTTAGGTCATAACTGGAACTTACCAAATTTACTTTTTGCATTCACCATGGGATGTTTATTTGGAATAATATATGTAAGAACGGATTCTATTTTTTATTGTATTAGCCTTCATTCTGCCTGGAACTTTGGTCAGAGATTCTTTTTTATTGGGATGAGCGAGTATTCCTATAATGCTCAAAGACTACTATTTTTTAAAATAAAAGATATTGACTATTATAACTGGTTAGAATTCATATTTGGAATTTCAATTCTTGTTGCATTTGTAATCCACTATAAACTTAAAGATAAAAAAGAGATTCTTCTAATTCAAAATAAAAGGCAAACTTATATCAGTACTGAAAAGCCTACACTATGAAGCTGTGGTAATTTACGCATTCTCACTTACAAGTAGACATCAATGCAGCTTTAAACATAAGTTTTCGGCTTGTTGCTCCTAAATGACTTCAGTCTGTGGTACCGACCAGGACTGATTACAAACCGGACTTTAGCCCAAAACGCTTTTACAGATGTTATATATAAAAAGACCAGCACCACTTAGTCTGAACCTCAAAGAACAGAACTGCGATTCCAGTAAGAGGAACAAAATGTGGATTTGGTTTTGTTCAGGGCTAAAGCCCATATTATAGTTGGTCCTGCCTACCCCGGGCTGAAGCCCGGGGTTTATCGATCATACTTAAGGACTACAGCCCTGATATTATTTGATACAGCCAATCCCGGATCGAAACCCGGAGTTAATTAAGCATAATCAAGGGCTAAAGCTCTGATCATTATGTAGAATGCTGCCGATATCGGAACGAAATCCCAAGCATAGTTAAAGGCTCAAACTTGGATTAATTCTGATAAACAGGATTCCGGATAAACTGAACTAACCCCAGACTTCAGTCTGGGGTACCAGCCATCAATAATTAAAAACCGGGCATTAGCCCAAAACTCTTATAAATATGTCCTATGTTAAAAACTGGCTCCACTGTGTATGGGGTACTAAGAACAGAACCCCGTTTCTGATCGAAGAAATTAAATTTTTAATTCTTGAACATATAAAAGCCAATGCAAAAGAAAAAGACATTTATATTGACACCCTGAACGGCCTTTCAGATCACCTTCATTGCCTTATATCATTAAATCCTGATATTGCATTGTCAATGGCGATTCAATTAATAAAGGGAGAATCGTCATTTTGGATCAATAGGAGTAGACTGACAAAAAGTAAATTTGAATGGGCTGTTGAGTATTTTGCTGTATCAGTAAGTGAATCCCATTTACCCGGTGTTCGTAATTATATCAGGACACAGGAAGAACACCATCGAAAGAAAACATGGGAAGAAGAGTATAATGAGTTTTTAACAGAATACGGATTTGGTATAATTCAGGGCTAAGGCCCATATTATAGTTGGTCCTGCCTACCTCGGGCTGATGCCCGGGGTTAATCGATCATACATAAGGACTACAGCCCTGGTATTAATTGATACTACTAATCCCGGATCGAAACCCGGAGTTAATTAAGCATAATCAAGGGCTAAAGCCCGAATCATAACGGGTCCTTCCAACCCCTGGATGAAGCCCTTATCCCAACGATTCTTGAGAATCAAGCGTTAAGCCCTGTGTTTATTCTGATAAGCAGTATTATGGATCAACCGGGATGTACTAACCCCAGACTTCAGTCTGGGGGTGCCACAGTGCCTGACGCAACGCCCTATAAAAAAATCCCCGGGAGTGAATCGGTAATCTCCCGGGGAGTGGGGTCTCTGGTCAGGGCGACCAACTGTTCTGCGAGAACGAGACTAAAGCACAAGAAACACAGCGAGACAACTCTGGAGCTGGGTTGAACGTATTTAATCGAGTTTACTGAAGTTGTACATGCTATAACACATCATAATCCTGTTTTATTTAGACAAAAATCCTTATTTCGACAATCGACAATGCTCTCTAGTGCAAGTTTAAAAAGAGCCGGGGACAGAAAAATGGCCAACTCATATGTTATACAACATATTATTGATATTCTTCGTCCGTCACATACGACCTTCTGATCTGGCTGTACCTGATATCTTTCCCTTCATCCCTGATCTCCCTGACTATCCTTTTCACGCTCCGCTCACTTATTTCCAGAATTAAAGCCAGTTCAGCAGGCGAACCTGTAGCTTTTAAGGTTGCAAGTTTTAATATGCGGGATTTTAAATCCTGCTTCTGAAACTTGTTCATTACTATTAGAATAATTAATATATTGAGCACTCACATCAATTATAAAATTAAACAAATAATTTTATTTTCACCAAATATATTTACGATTAATTTAGATGTGATTGGGAAAAATCACTATGGCTTAATTGATTTATTAAAAGGGATTTCTATTCTAATTCCTTTCTAAGTGTATTTCACAGGTAACCTGTTTAAGGATACGATACTAATTCCTGACATTATTAATCAATCATAAGAGCCTCTTCAACCTTAATGTTTATTTCTGTATTCATCGGTTAAACCTGCTGCTCTGCTTCGAATACATTGTAGAGTATATGCCACCCTTCTTCATTAACTCATCATGTGTCCCTGTCTCAGCTATTGAGCCCTTATCCAGAACAATTATCCTGTCGGCCAGACTGACATTAGTAAAGCGGTGACTAATAAGAATGGACGTCCGGCCTTTCACAATCTCCCTGAACCTGCTGAAGATATCAAATTCAGTATCAGCATCAAGTGCACTTGACGGTTCATCAAGGATCAGCACCTGGGAATCCCTGAACAGTGCTCTTGCAAGGGCAATCTTCTGCCACTCTCCCCAGCTTAGCTCGCGGCTGTCGTCAAACAGGTTGCCAATAATAGTATCATAACCATCAGGAAGATTGGAAATCAAATCATCAACTCCTGAATTAACGGCTGCTGATTTAATCCCGTGTAATGCGTCCTTGTCATCAATATTCCCCATACGGATATTTTCGCCTGCTGACAGATTATAAAGCATAAAGTCCTGGAATACTACAGAGAATAGCTTCCTGTATTCCTCAGGCTCCATATTCTTTATGTCACCTTCATCATATCTGACTGTTCCGGAATCAGGGTCATAAAGTCTGCACAGCAGCCTTACCAGCGTACTTTTTCCAGCACCGTTCGGACCCACAATGGCTATTATCTCCCCCTTTTTTATTTCGAATGAGACATTATTGATCGTTCTGAAATTATTGCCCGGATATGTGAAACAAAGACCATCTGCAACAATTCCTCTCTTTAATGTTGTTGTTTCGGTGACGGGTTCAGAAGCTTTTACATTTTCGTTCAGATTCAGAAATTCAAAAGTGTCCCCAATGAAAAGACTGTCTTCGTAAAGTCCTGCCATTGAGCCAAACAGGTCTTTGATATAGATCATCCCCTGCCTGAAAGCCAGAAGGAACATGGCCATTTGCCCGAGTGAAAGTCTTCCGACTATTGTTTGACGCGCGATAAACAATAATGTAGCTAAAAGTGCAGATGCCTTAAAAAGGTTAGATATTAATTCAATAATTGTTCTTTTTCTGATAATATTTATCTCTTCCTCTTTTTGTTTCAGGAAGGACTTTTTAAAGAGAGCTGTAAAATAATTCCCCAACCCGAATAGCCGCAGCTCCCTTGATGGTCTGTCTCCGGTAAGCAGCCAGTTGAAGTAAGCTGATCTCCTTGCTTCAGGTGTCTGACTGCGCTGAAAGTTATAAAGAATATCAGCATAATAGAGCCTCAGCCAGATACCGGGGATATTTGCTACAAGCAGTAGTACCGCGATTGTCCAATGGAGGGTTAAGATAAGACCTGCCATAAGCAACAGTGACAGTAATCCCCTTAACATTGCCACAAGGTTATTAAGTATACTGTTTGGACGCCATGGTGCTTCCCTTGATGCACGTGTAAGACAATCGAAATACTCCGGACGCTCAAAATTTATCAGATCGAGTTTAACTGCCTTCGAGTGTAAAAGTCCGTACATATAAACCTCAAGTTTCAGGGATTGTTTCTTACGGACATAATTACTGAAATCGGAGGAGGCCTCATCGAGAAAATAAACAGACACTACAGCAATGATCAGCCACAAAATATTTTCAAATGATACACCGGCGCCGGAACTTGCAGCTTTGGTTATATCATCAATAAGGATCTTCAGGAGCCAGATCAATACCAGCGGAAGGAAACTCCGAATAACCGAAATAACAGTATTTGCCGTTGTCCATCCAGGGGCACTTTGCCACACCAGTTTTAATGATTCCCGGAATAATTTTATTTTTTCTCTCATCTGAAGGCAAAAGTTCAAATTGATGGTGGGTTAAAATTAGAAAATATTAACCGCAAAATAAATTAAGTAGCAGTAAAGAGCGCAAAAAGCCATTGATGATGTTTAAAAGGCCGGTTCTTTGATATCTTTTCTTAGCGTACCTGCCGGTTATTCTCCGATCATTATTCGCATCCCTGAAGTAGACCCACCTCTCCTTTAAGTTCAGTGTATTTTCTTCCACACAAGCAAAAGTATCACCCTGAGTCTGTTAGAAAAATATTTTGGTTTGGTATTGATCCTAATATCTGCCACGAACCGGATTTTCTCCGGTAGTTTCGGCCCTTACGATCCTGCCGGCAATTTTATCGATCTTTATGGGACCGTCAGCGTAAGCATTACTGTCTCCTCTTGCTATATAACTGGTAATACCGTTTGCTGTAACAACTTTTGAAAGACGATGAACTATAAGTCCGTTTTCTCTCCTGATTGCAACTATTTCACCTGCCACAGGTAATCCCTTTAAATTCAATGGTTCTATTAAAATCATTGAACCCGGCTTTATGCATGGGAACATACTGTAACCATGTGCTTTAATTCTTATGGTCTTTCCTTCCGAAAGAAGTGTCAATCCGAAATCCCTGATAATGTTATTATTATAACGGTTAATATTCATTTTCAAGGATTAGATCAATTACACTTCTGTCAGGTCTGAAGGAAAGTTTTACTGCCGGGATCACTCCGCACATAATTGATACAGAACCCAAAAGACGGGCGATCATATCTGATCCCCAGTTGTGTTGTATGCAGTTCGCCATTACAAGGCTTACGGCAATGGCACCTTTTATCGGAATAAGTTTATTTGAGAGGCCATGCTCAATAAGAAATATCCTGTGGAGCGGAGAATCAAGAGGTTCATCATTGTTATAAACAGGAGTATTGTACATCTTGTAGCCGTTTCCTGTATTTCTTACTATTAACCTGTCATCATGTATGACTTTTGCTCCTGAATTGTACCAGAGATTGGCCATTGTGGTTTTGCCTTTACCTGAAATACCACTGAAAAGATAACCATGCCCGGCATTATTAACTCCAGAAGCGTGGATCATTATATCTCCGTGAATAACTGTAAGGTAATAAAGTATCAAACCGTCAAGCGGATAATCAAGCGGATCAATCTCTGATTCGATACTATCAACCCAAAGATCCCATTCCCTTATCGTAAGAGAAAACTTCAGCACGGCATTTTTTCCCGATGGGGATAGAGGAAATATTGTTTGGATGAAGAGTCCGGAATAATGTTTCCAAACGCTCCAGAAATTTGTCTTCTGTCGGACCTGTAACCCATTTATCTCTTCAACAAACGGAGCATGAAATACTCTTTCAGCTCCTTTCGGAAGATCATGTGTTCCCTGGTGTATCCGTATCAGAATATCCGATTCCTTATCGTGACTTATATTTCTGAGGAATCTTGTCGAAGGCATAAGCTCTGGTCCGTCTGGTGCAGACTCAAAACCGATATTATAACCTGCAATAATTAAATTATAATTCCTCATCTGATATTTATTAGGAGCTCTAATTTAAACTCCTGGTTTAAATCCGTACCACTGCTTTTTGACAAAAGGTCTCTCTGCAGCCTGAATTAAATAAATCAACTATTCATTAATGATCAGATATTTACCCATGTTTTCAATAAATGATAAAACATCCTCTCCTGCAGCATCAAAATCGATATTATACTCTGCAGTTAATGCACTTACAATCTCTTCAACAGTTCTTCTTCCATCAATATGTTCCCAAATAAATGCACCTGTATCATTAAGAGTATAAACGCTGTTCATGTCAGCAATGTTATTGGCAATCGGAACAAGAACATATTCATTCCCCGTTTTTCTGGTAACTACTGATGGTGAACGAGAAATTATTGATTTCAGACCTGTCATTAAATACAATTATAATTCAAAAGTATGAAAATTTACTATTCCTTTTGTCAGTATGGTAAAAAGCCAGACAGAATGACACGATGTAAAGTAAGTTCTGATTACGAAAGTTAGTTTTAGTGCATAGGGAAAATGATTTGACAAGGAATGTCAATTCCCTGAATTTCAAATATTTTTAATAATTTAACTAACAGTAAGTCTGTATTATGACTTGTATCCGTTACTGATTTCTATTCTTCTCCTCAAGATGCCTGTTTATCGCATCTTTGTTGATGGCAATATCAACAATAGGATAATAAAACATAGTAAGGGATTTATAATTACTGGTATCTTTTCTGAAAGTCAGAAATTCAATCCTTTTTTTAATGACATCGAGTGTAATGGTATAGGAGATACAATTCTTGTCTTCTCCCAGAAATATCCATTTTTGCATATTGTCATTTACCGAAAGGAGATCCAGCAGATAAGCGGTTTCAACTGCTGCATGTTCGTGGCCTTTTCCAAAAACTCTTAATGTCATAAGATCCTTATCAATCTCAAGTGATAAACTTTCTGCATGCCGGCTTATTGGGATATATCTTTCCTGTGTTGCCTCCAGCCTGTTGGTTATAAGGGAATCCGACGTTATAGTAATCTGACTTTTAGCAGAGATCACACCTACAAGCATTACCGACATTAATATGATTTTTTTCATAATCTTAAAAATTTGGAGAAATAAATAATATAATGATTTTCAAATAATCATTTATAACAAATGTATTGTATCATTCAGCATTATATATTAAGATATAATTAAGGTACGATTAAAAAGAGGTTAAGACAGAGCAGGCTACTGTATAATGAAATTGGGAGTATAAACATCAGGTATATCAAAAATATTTGCAAAGCATTGATAATAAATATTATAATAATCCTGTTTACTGGATTGTGAAACATTAGTGACGGGAATTATAAGGATTTATGGTTCAATTTATTACCTTCGCAAAAAGTTAATTATGAGCATTAAAGGAAAAGGAAAACAGAGATCCGGCACATCAAGGGAAAAACTAACTGAACAAATATTAGCAACATTGACCAAAAGCCCCGAACAGGGTTTCAATTATAAGCAGATAGCCAAACGTCTTAATATTACTGATCCGGCTGACAAACAGTCAATAGCGGATTTATTACGGGAACTTACCAGACAGGGCGGAGTTCAGGAGATTTTTCATGGTAAATACAGGATTAAGCAAAGCAGGGGTTATATAACAGGTACCGTTGATATGACCCGCATGGGTTACGGGTTTATCTCTACCGAAGATCTTGAGGACGATGTATTTGTAACGGCTAAAAACCTTAAAACTGCTCTTCATGGTGATAAGGTGAAGGTATGGCTTTATGCAAAGAGAAAAGGTGCAAGACCTGAAGGAGAGGTAGTTGAAATAATAGAAAGATGGCGCACCTCATTTGTTGGAACAGTTGAGATCATGCCCAACTTTGCATTTCTTATTCCAGATAATAAGAATATGCCTTTCGACCTGTATATTCCTTCCTCCAGGCTTAATGGTGCATTACAGGGTCAGAAAGCTGTTGCCCGGGTTACCGACTGGGATCCTAAATCAAAAAACCCTGTTGCTGAAATCATCAATGTCCTTGGTTTTCCTGGCCTGCACGAGACAGAGATGCATGCCATCCTGGCAGAGTTTGAGCTTCCTTATCATTTTTCAGAGGAGGTAGAAGCTGATGCTGATAAAATTCAGGGAGAGATCACGGAAAATGATATCAAAGCCCGCCGTGATTTTCGTCAGGTACCAACATTCACCATCGACCCTGCCGATGCAAAGGATTTTGATGATGCACTTTCGCTGAAGCAGCTGGGTAACGGAAACTGGGAAGTTGGTGTTCATATTGCTGATGTGACACACTATATTAAAACCGGTTCGCTGGTAGAAGAAGAGGCAAAACAGAGAGCCACGTCAATTTATCTTGTTGACCGGGTAGTCGCTATGCTTCCTGAGAGACTTTCAAATCATATATGTTCACTCAATCCTTCCGAGGATAAACTGACCTTTTCAGCTGTTTTCGAATTGAATGATAAATCCGAAGTGATCGATGAATGGTTCGGAAGAACTATCATAAATTCCGATAAAAGATTCTCATATAATGAAGCCCAGCAGGTAATTGATACAGGAGAAGGTGATATGAATGATCAGGTCCTCCTTCTTCACAGACTTGCCCAGCAGTTGCGTACAAAAAGATTTTCTGCGGGAGCATTTGCCTTTGAAAAGATTGAAGTGAGATTTGACCTTGATGAGGCAGGAAAGCCACTGGGGATAAAATTCCGTGAAATGGGTACTGCCAACCAGCTGGTTGAAGAATTTATGCTTCTGGCCAATAAGCGGGTTGCAGAATATGTTGGTAAGAAACTCAGAGGCAAAACATTCGTTTACAGAATTCATGATAAACCTGATCCTGAAAAGATAAGCAATTTCAGCCATTTCATCACACGTTTCGGCTATAAGCTGATGGATGATGACAGGTCATCCCTTCCAAAAGCAATGAATAAACTATTACACTCAGTCGAAGGTAAGAAGGAACAGAATATCATTGAAACACTTGCGCTGCGATCGATGGCTAAAGCGGTTTATTCAACTGATAATATTGGTCATTACGGCCTGTCATTTAAATATTATACGCATTTTACCTCTCCAATACGCCGATATCCCGATATGATGGTACACCGTCTTCTTTCTGCCTATCTTGAAGAAGAAAATCCCGGTACAAAAGAAAAATATCAAAAGCTGTGCGACCATTCATCAAAGATGGAAAGACTTGCCGCAGAGGCAGAGAGAGCATCCGTTAAATACAAACAGGTTGAGTATATGAGTGATAAAACCGGACAGGTCTTTGAAGGCGTTATCTCAGGCGTTACTGAATGGGGTATTTATGTGGAGATAGTTGAGAATCAGTGCGAAGGAATGATCCATATCAGGGAACTTGCCGATGACTTCTATGAGTATGATGAGGAGAATTATTGCATTAAGGGACGTTCAACCGGCAAAGTATACACTCTTGGCGACCGTGTTAATATTGAAGTAGTGAAAGCGGATCTTCAGAAAAAGCAGCTGGATTACAGGCTGGCCTGATCTCTTTCAATAACTTTCAGCAATTCTTCCGCAGCAGCATTTTCCGGTATATTTTTCAAAACGGGTGTTGTTCCCCTGTATATGTGCACCTTCCCATTGGCTGCACCAATATATCCATAATCAGCTCCGGCCATTTCACCGGGACCATTTACAATACAGCCCATTACTGCTATTTTGAGTCCTTTAAGATGACCTGTTACCGTTTTTACCTTTCTTACGGCTTCCTGTAGATTGAACTTTGTACGTCCACAGGTTGGGCACGATAAATATAATGTGCGGGTAATGCGGGTTTCAGTACATTGAAGTATTGAAAAGGCAAGTGCTGTCACTTCTCTGAAATCAATATCACCTGTATTTGTTACGGAAATACCTTTAACTCTTTTATCAATTACATAGCGTCCAAGCAGTGATGAAGCTTTGATCTGAAGATCTTCAATATTGTTTTCAAGAAAAACCGGATTAAGAACAATATTATGTTTCAGGTCATATTCCTCAAGTGCTTTCAGAAAAATATCTGCCGCATATATCTCCTTTTCAGGATTAAAAGTGAAGATGATCAGAGTATTTGCCGGATCGGGTTTTTTAAGATATCTGATATCAAAATGTGATCCGGTGAGAAGAACATTAAGCTTGTCTGACCTGAAATTGCTGTCATGAAATGTCTCGGGCGAGAAGAGAGGAAACAGTCTCTCATTGTTCATGTTATCGAACCATATTTTGTATGGCAGTACAACTGAAGCCTCCATTGGTATTATTTCGGGACAACTCCTGGCTATTATCAGGTCAGCAGAATTGGCTGTTCTGGTAATTTCACCTGTTTTCGTATTCACCCCGAAACCTGCAGCTTTATAGGCACCTGCATCAAGTGCAGGAAATGATGTCATATTAGTTATGACCAAAGGGCCATGTATTTTTTTAAGTATTTCCGGTCCGGATGAAGGAGCTAAGAAATTCAACTGACTTTCCGGCTTTCCTTTGGAAATCCCTCTTGGATAGAAACCGGCAAGTTTTTTAGCCACCGGAATCTCTTTTTCAGGATCCTCCGTTAATGAAACCCTTATAGTATCCCCAATCCCTTCGGCAAGAAGGGCACCGATACCTGCAGAAGATCTGACTCTACCGTCCTCGCCCTCGCCCGCCTCAGTCACCCCCAGATGGAGCGGATATGATAATCCTTCGTCCTGCATCATGGCTACAAGCATACGTGTAGCTTCAATCATTATCGCAGTGTCCGACGATTTCATTGAAAGAACAAGATCATTGAAGTTTTCCGTTCGAAAAATCCGTATAAACTCCATTGCCGACAATACCATACCTTTTGGTGTGTTCCCGAAACGGGTCATGATCCTGTCTGAGAGAGAACCGTGGTTAATACCTATTCTGACTGCAGTTTTATATTCACGGCAAATATTTATCAGAGGAAGCAGCTTTGCATGTGTCCTTTCAAGTTCATCATTGTACTCCTTTTCAGTAAGTTCCTTCTTTTCGAAGGAAGCTCTTTTATCGGCATAGTTACCCGGATTTATTCTTACTTTTTCAACAAACCGGGCCGCTGTCTCAGCTGCAGCAGGATTAAAATGTATATCGGCGATCAGAGGAGTCTCAAAACCTGCTTTACGTAACTCTTTCTTTATGATTTTCAGATTCTCAGCTTCTCTGATCCCCTGGGCAGTAAGCCTTACATAATCAGCTCCGGCTTCAATTATTCTTATGCATTGTGCAACGGATGCTCTGGTGTCTAATGTATCAGTGTTAGTCATTGACTGGATACGTATTGGGTAGTTCCCGCCAAGTGGAACGGAGCCGATGAAGACCACCGCCGAATTATATGGTGCTGATATCTTAGCTGTCGTCATAGCTCTGTTTTACATCCCCTTCCTTAAATTCATATCACTCCCGATCCCATTCAGTGCCATCCTTTAAATCCTTCAATACAATTCCCGCATTTTTTAATTCATTCCGTATTTTATCAGATGTTGTCCAGTCCTTATTCTTTTTAGCTGCCTGTCTCAGGTCAATTATGATCCTGACAAGATCATCTGTCAGCTTTTCATCAGTTGTACCGGCTGATTCATCTCTTAATCCCAGTAAATCAAATGCGAATGTATTGAACAGCTCTTTAAGAGATTCCAGTCCAGGACCATCAATCTTTTCGCTTCCGTCTGCCACAGAATTTATAAGCTTAACTCCTTCAAAAAGATGCGACAGCAAAACAGGACTGTTCAGATCATCATCAAGTGCTTCGTAGCATTTATTTTTTAGTTTAACGATGTCAGTTGAAGTAACAGGGGATGCTTTGAGTTTCTGAAGTGTCTCAATTGCTTTCATAAGTTTATGAAGTCCTTTTTCTGCAGCCTGGAGAGCCTCGTTTGAGAAATCTATAGTGCTGCGGTAATGTGCCTGAAGAATGAAAAATCTAATGGTCATCGGACTGTATGCCTGCCACAATATTGGGTGATTACCGCTGAAAAGCTGATCGAGTGTAATAAAATTACCCAGCGAACGGGCCATTTTCTGCCCGTTAATTGTTATCATGTTATTGTGCATCCAGTATTTTGCCGGTTCTTTTCCAGTTGCTGCCGTTGATTGTGCAATTTCACATTCGTGGTGGGGGAACTGAAGATCCATACCGCCGCCATGTATATCGAACTCCTCTCCCAGGTATTTTGTACTCATGGCAGAGCACTCCAGATGCCATCCGGGAAATCCCTCACTCCATGGAGAGGGCCATCGCATAATGTGTTCGGGAGTCGCTTTTTTCCAGAGAGCAAAATCAAAAGGATTCCGCTTTTCTTCCTGTCCGTCGAGAGTCCGTGTATTTGTTTGCAGATCTTCCAGAACACGTCCTGAAAGCTTCCCGTAACTATATTTTTCATTATATGCCGCAAGGTCAAAATAGACAGATCCGTTAATTTCATAGGCATAGTCATTTTTAATCAGGATCTTTATGAGTTCCTGTTGCTCAATTATATGCCCTGAGGCCCTTGGTTCAATTGAAGGATGAAGAGTATTAAGCTGGTCCATATTTTTATAGAAGGTGTTCATGTATTTCTGTACTACCTCCATAGGTTCAAGATGCTCAAAGCGTGCCTTCTTTTCAATCTTATCTTCACCCTCATCTGCATCATTTTCAAGATGTCCTACATCCG
This sequence comes from uncultured Bacteroidales bacterium, assembly GCA_963760915.1. GTDB lineage: Bacteria > Bacteroidota > Bacteroidia > Bacteroidales > VadinHA17 > LD21. The sequence continues at coordinate 880,256 of CAVXEU010000003.1, forward strand.
TTATATTACGAACATAGCGCACTTTATATTCAAGATGAATCAGATACCGGTATAAAAGATCGAAGGTTATTGCAGGTCGTGCATGGCCCAGATGAGCATCGCTGTATACAGTAGGTCCGCAGACATACATACCTACAAATGGGAAATGAAGTGGCTCGAACCGTTCCTTCTTTTTCGAAAGGCTGTTAAATATGAATAGGTTGTTCTGCATTACAAATTCGTTATATAAGACAAAAGTAAGGTAAATTTTCCTGACCCCAAACTCTCTGAAGGGCCGGATCATTATATGATAAAACTCAGTGGTTCTCTGTGAACCCTCTGTGGATCTCTGTGAAATAAAAAAATAAGAACTTACACTGAGTGGCACAGAGAAGCACAGAGGACCACAGAGGAAAAAGATTGGTATGAATGTAAAATATTTTGCTTTTTTAAAAATCCTTTTTACCTTTGTCCCTACAAATCAAATATTCCTTCCAGTAAAAGGGTGTTTGGTTTTTATTAAGAAGGGTGAAGAGATTAGGCTCTGCGAAACCCTGGCAACCAATCCTGAAGTTTAGGAAAACGGTGCCAAAACCTAATCCCGGAAAGCCGGGAGATGATAAAAATTTAACACTGAAAAAAATGAATTCAATTCATCTGACACACAACAATTTCATTATGCCGCTCATGCCTATGTGCATGTGCCGGTAAGTGTTTTGGGCTACAATCAGACATTTTCTAAGTTAATCACCGGAAGTCCTGATGAGATAGGTATATCTGTCTGTCCGGTATTTGTAAAATTTAAAAATTAAAGTAAATGAAAAGCGGAAAAATAAAATTTGAAACATTACAGGTACATGCCGGGCATCATCCTGATAATGAGACCTTATCAAGAGCAGTGCCCCTTTACCAGACATCATCGTATGTATTCAAAAACTCAAAACATGCTGCTGATCTTTTTGAGCTGACTGAGGGGGGGTATATCTATACCCGCATGAATAATCCAACCACTGATGTATTTGAAAAAAGGGTAGCTGCACTTGAAGGCGGAGTTGCTTCACTTGCTGTTTCATCTGGCCATGCAGCCCAGTTCATAGCACTGACAACCATATTACGAAAAGGTGAAAACTTCATTACTTCTCCCTTTCTGTATGGTGGTAGTCACAACCAGTTCAAGGTTACATTTGCAAACTTCGGTATTGAAGCAAGATTTGCAAAAGATCTTGATCCGGTTTCCTTTGAAACACTGATTGACAAGAACACAAAAGCAATCTATGTTGAGACAATCGGAAATCCGGGGTTTAACATACCTGATTTTGATGCATTTTCAAAGCTGGCTGTGAAACACGGACTTCCTCTGGTTGTTGACAACACATTTGCAGCCTGTGGCTATCTGTGCCGTCCTATCGAGTATGGTGCCAATATTATTGTTGAATCGGCAACCAAATGGATTGGCGGACATGGTACAAGTATCGGAGGAGTTATAACTGATGCAGGCAATTTTAACTGGAACAATGGGAATTTCCCGGTATTTACTGAACCGGCTGAGGGTTATCATGGTAAAATTTTTGGCGACATATTCTCACAGTCTTCTCCTGCCGGCAATATTGCTTTTATCGTGAAGGCAAGAGTTGAAGGATTGAGAGATATTGGTCCGGCCATCAGCCCCTTTAACTCGTTCCTCCTTCTTCAGGGACTGGAAACACTCTCTCTAAGAATGGAACGTCATGTTCAGAATACGCTTGCACTGGCAAAATGGCTCGGGAAACATCCCGGAGTGGAAAAGGTTAATTATCCCGGATTACCTGGGAATCCTTATCATACGCTTGCAGAAAAATATCTACCAAAAGGCGCAGGAGGTGTTCTTACTTTTGTCCTTAAGGCAGATAAATCAAGGGCATTAAGGCTGGTCGAGCATTTTGAGCTGGTCAGCCATCTGGCAAACGTGGGCGATGCAAAAACACTCATTATTCAGCCCTCAGCAACTACCCATTCCCAGCTATCGTCTGAAGAACAGAAAGCCGTAGGTATAGAACCCGGACTCTTCAGAGTTTCGGTCGGGATTGAGCATATAGATGACATTATTTATGATTTCGAACAGGCATTCAAGCAGGTTTTATGATGAATACACTTAAATATAATCAACCTTTTAAAACAGAAACAGGAACAGTTTTGCCGGCTCTTGAAATTGCATATCACACCTGGGGTACCCTGAACAGTGAGGCAGATAATGTAATCTGGGTTTGTCATGCTCTCACTGCCAACTCCGATGTGGAATCATGGTGGCCCGGAATGGTTGGAAAAGGATTCCTATTTGATCCGGAAAAATACTTCATAGTATGTGCAAATGTTCTGGGTTCCTGCTACGGTACAACCGGTCCCTCTTCCTTAAACCCGGTTACCGGCAAACAATGGCTCAGGGATTTTCCTCTGATCACAATAAGAGATATGGTGAATGTTCATGAAATACTTAGAGAACATTTGAATATTAGGCATATACATTCTGTAATCGGAGCCTCAATCGGTGGCTTTCAGTCTCTGGAATATAGTATTATGTATCCTGAAATTGTAAACAGACTGGTTTTTGTCGCATCAAGTACAAAGCAGTCACCCTGGGCAATTGCCTTCAGTGAATCGCAACGAATGGCAATGGAGGCTGATCAGACATTCATGGCAAATGATCCGGACGGAGGGAAAAAAGGATTGAAAGCAGCCAGATCAATTGCCCTGCTAAGTTATCGTAACGCTGCTGCATATGACAGAACACAGGCAGAGGATGATGATGAGAAAATTACATCCTTTAAGGCAGCTTCATATCAGGTATACCAGGGAAATAAGCTGGTGAACCGTTTCAATCCGTACTCATATTATACCCTGGTGCAGCTTTCCGATACCCACAACACAGGACGGGGAAGAGGGGGAACAGCAAGAGCTCTCAGCACAATCAAGGCAAAAACACTTTGTATTGGGATTACATCAGATATCCTGTTTCCGGTAGTCGAACAGAAGTATGTTGCAGAAAACATACCGGGAGCACAATATGTTGAAATAGACTCATTTTACGGACACGACGGATTCCTGATAGAGTCAGAACTTGTGACCGGAGCTGTAAGAAAATTCTGGGACAATGATCACATTAAATGAAAACTAAATGACACAGGAAAAATTAAGAATAGGCTTATTTGGTTATGGTTGCGTAGGACAGGGACTTCATGATGTACTGAACAGCAGTAAAGGATTTAAAGCCGATATTGTAAAGATCTGCGTAAAGGACCATAATAAAAAGCGACGGATCCCTATGAGTAATTTCACATTCGATAAGAATGAAATACTGAATGATTCTTCGATCAACCTGGTTGTTGAACTTATTGATGACGCGGATGAAGCTTTTAATATAGTAACCACCGCAATGAAAAGCGGGAAGAATGTTGTGACTGCCAATAAGATGATGGTGGCAAAGCATTTTAAGGAGCTTGTCGGGATGCAGCAAAAGTACAAAGTTTCACTCCTCTATGAAGCTTCGGCAGGAGCCAGCATTCCTATAATAAGGAATCTGGAAGAGTATTATGATAATGAGCTGCTTTATTCATTGCGTGGTATACTTAACGGAACAACCAACTATATCCTGACAAAAATGCATAATGAGGGATTGCCCTATGAAGAGGCTCTGAAAGAAGCTCAAATGAAAGGTTTTGCAGAATCAGATCCGACTCTGGACGTTGAAGGCATGGATGCCAAATATAAACTCTGTATAATAACTGGTCATGCCTATGGTCTCTTTCTTGAACCGGAGGAAGTCTTTCATTATGGCATCAGCAGGATATCAAAATTCGATATTCAGTATGCAAAAGAAAAGGGATATAAGATCAAACTTGTTCCATATGTAGGCAAGACTAATGAAAATACTATAACAAGTTTTGTTCTTCCCCGTTTCATTTCATCTGACAAATATTTGTATAACGTTGATAATGAATATAATGGTGTAATAACTGAAGCTGCATTTGCCGATAAACAGTTTTTCAGCGGTAAGGGTGCCGGAGGGCATGCTACCGGCAGCGCGGTTCTTTCTGATATCTCCGCAAACTCATATGGTTACAGGTATGAGTATAAAAAATTCCAGCAGGGAACAGTTTCAAAATATACCCGCAACCATAAACTGGAGATATATCTGAGGTATAATGAAGAAAAGGATAAGGAATTATTTGGATTTGAGGAAGTGTCGGAATACTTTAGCGGAAGATTTAACAAATATGTTATTGGAGTTGTTAATCTTGAAAGACTTTACACTTTGAGGGAACAACTTCGTAAACTGGATGTTTTTATAGTGAATACCGGACGAAAAGGAATTTAATTTAAATCAATCCTGTATTGGAGGATATATAAAATAATATAATATAATACCAGAGGTGTTTAAGAGGAATCATGCATAATCCACATAGAACGCAGACAATAGAATTCTGTAATAACTCTTTGCGAACTATGCGGTTTTATAGGTTCTTTTCAACGACTTATTTAGAATAAAAACTGATTAATGAACATAATCTCAACTTATTAAAGTGAAACATAGCTTACAAGATATTATAAGTCAGAAGATCCTTATCCTGGATGGTGCAATGGGAACTATGATCCAGAAACACAAGCTTCAGGAAAGTGATTACCGTGGAGAAAAGTTTAAGGATCATCCAAAATCCCAGAAGGGAAATAATGATCTTTTATCTATTACTAAACCTGAAATAATTAAGGCTATTCACCGTCAATATCTCGAGTCAGGTGCAGATATTATTACAACCAATACATTCAATTCCAACAGGATATCCATGTCGGATTATGGAATGGAGAGTCTGGTTTATGATATGAACCTGCAATCAACGCATCTGGCTGCAAAAGCGATTACCGAATTTGAAAATTCGGTGGAGCCGGAAAGTCATTTTATTGCAGGAACACTGGGCCCCACCAACCGGACAGCATCAATGTCATCTGATGTTAATGACCCCGGTGCAAGGGCAGTGTCTTTTGATCAGCTTGCTGAATCATATGCCGAACAAGCCAGAGGATTAATCGATGGTGGTGTTCACATTCTTCTCGTTGAGACAATATTTGATGTTCTGAACTGTAAGGCAGCATTGTTTGCTATAGATACTGTTTTTGAAGAAAAGGGGATCCGCCTTCCAGTTATGGTATCGGGCACAATTACCGATGCCAGCGGAAGGACCTTAACCGGACAGACTCTGGAAGCGTTTATTGTATCCGTTTCACATTTCCCTCTCTTCAGTATAGGACTTGAATTGTGCACTTGGAGCTGAACAGTTGAGACCATTTATTGAGGAATTATCAGGCAAAACAGATTTTTATGTTTCTGTTCACCCCAATGCAGGTCTGCCAAACCAGTTCGGGGAATATGATCAGTCTGCATCGTATATGGCTGCCATAGCGGAAGATTTCATGAAAGAGGGATGGGTAAATATAATAGGAGGCTGTTGCGGCACTACTCCCCTCCACATCAGGAAGATTGCAGAGGAATCAAAAAAATACAGACCGAGAACCAAACCTGAAGTAAAGAAATATACAAGACTCAGCGGACTTGAGGTACTTGCAATTACACCTGAAACCAACTTTGTGAATATAGGCGAACGCACCAATGTGTCGGGTTCAATAAAGTTCGCCAGGCTCATCAGGGAAGAAAAGTATGATGAAGCTCTGGCTGTTGCCAGAAATCAGGTTGAAGGAGGAGCGCAGATCATTGATATTTGTATGGATGAGGCAATGCTCGATTCGGAAAAAGCAATGGTAAAATTCGTAAATCTGGTTATGGCTGAACCCGATATCTCGAAGCTTCCTTTGATGATCGATTCTTCGCGCTGGAATACAATTGAATCGGCGTTGAAATGTATTCAGGGGAAATCGGTAGTTAACTCAATAAGTCTGAAAGAGGGGGAGGAGATATTTCTGTCACATGCCCATAAAATAAGGAAATATGGTGCAGCCGCCGTTGTTATGCTGTTTGATGAAAATGGTCAGGCCGACACCTTTGAAAGAAAGATAAGCGTGGCTGAAAGATCATACCGGCTTTTAACAGAAAAGCTGGGATTCCCTCCGGAAGATATAATATTCGATCCCAATGTGCTTGCAATTGCTACAGGCATTGAGGAGCATAATAATTATGCAGTTAATTTCCTGAAGGCGACTGAATGGATCAAGAAGAACCTGCCATATGCGAGGGTGAGCGGAGGAATAAGCAACCTTTCATTTTCATTTCGTGGTACAGACAAGGTTCGCGAAGCAATGCATTCGGTATTTCTTTTCCATGCAATAAAAGCCGGTCTCGATATGGGGATTGTCAATCCGGGGATGTTACAGGTATACAGCGAGATACAGCCAGACCTGCTACATCTTATTGAAGATGTTGTGCTTAACCGCAGAAAAGACTCAACGGAAAGACTTGTAAAGTTCGCAGAGGGCATAAAGAATGAAGGTAAGAAGGTTGAGAAGGAAGATGTATGGCGTCAGCTGCCGGTTATCGACCGGATAAAGCACTCTCTTATCAGAGGTTTGGATGAATTCATTGAACAGGATGTTGAGGAGGCCAGGCCTTTGTTCCGCAGGTCGATTGAACTGATAGAAGGTCCGCTTATGGGAGGGATGAACGAAGTAGGAGACCTTTTCGGATCAGGCAAGATGTTTCTTCCCCAGGTCGTAAAGAGTGCCCGGGTAATGAAAAAAGCTGTTGCGAAACTGGCACCATATATTGAAGCGGAGAGCGAAGGTGAGGAGAAGAAAACTGCCGGAAAAGTACTGCTTGCTACTGTCAAGGGCGATGTTCATGACATAGGGAAAAATATTGTAGGCGTTGTGTTATCGTGTAATAACTATGAGATAATTGATCTTGGTGTTATGGTACCTGCTGAAAAGATCATTGACACAGCAATAAAAGAGCACGTTGATTTTATCGGGCTCAGCGGATTAATAACCCCTTCACTTGAGGAGATGGTTCATGTAGCGTCTGAAATGGAGCGCAGAAAGATAACAGTTCCCCTTCTCGTCGGAGGAGCAACTACCTCGGAGATACATGCTGCAGTAAAAATTGCACCCTCATATTCAAATACAGTTATTCATGTCAAGGATGCTTCAAAGGCAGCTGGTGTTCTTTCAGCTCTTCTTCAGAAAGATAACAGGGAATATGTTCTATCCATAAAAGATAAGTACAATAAGATGAGGGAAGATCATGCTTCACACCAGGTCGAAAAAAAGCTGCTCTCATTAACCGATGCCAGAAAAAACAAGTTTATAACCGACTGGCAAAATATAAAGATGTTTGAACCGGTAAAGCCCGGCCTTCATGTTTTGCATGATATTGATCTGACGGAGCTTTCGGGATACATCGACTGGACCTTCTTTTTCTTTGCCTGGAAGCTATCGGGTAAATACCCGGCAATATTCAGTGATCCGGTTAAGGGTGTTGAGGCAAAGAAGCTGTTTGATGATGCTCAGATGTATCTTAAGCAGGTAATTGACGAAAAGCTGCTGACTGCAAAAGGAGTGTTTGGACTTTATCCCGCCGTTTCTGAAGGGGATGACGTAAAAGTATTTTCTGACAAGAGGAAAAATGAAATTAAAGCGGTCTTCAGATTTTTAAGGAACCAGGAGCCAAAAGAGAATGGAATCCCAAACCTCTCACTGTCAGATTATATTGCACCTGAATCATCAGGTCTGACCGATCATATAGGAGTTTTTGTTGTAACTGCTGATATTGACAATGAAAGATTCGCCGGCTATAAAGATGACGATTATGCAACAATAATGATCAGGATCCTGAGCGACCGTCTTGCTGAAGCAGCTGCAGAGTGGCTTCATGAAAAAATTCGCAGGGAATACTGGGGTTATGCCGCCAGTGAGAACCTTAATACTGAAGATTTACTGAAGCTTAAATATAAAGGGATACGGCCTGCTCCCGGGTATCCTGCATGTCCTGATCATACTGAAAAAAGAGTAATTTTTGATATTTTGGGTGCAGAAAAAAAGGTAGGAGCTGAGCTTACCGAAAATTTTGCCATGGTACCCCCTGCTTCGGTTAGCGGATACATTTTTTCACATCCCGGATCGACCTATTTTAATATAGGGAAAATTGGGAAAGATCAACTGAAAGATTATGCCGTACGCAAAAATATGACTATTGAAGAAGTGTCCAGATGGCTGGCTCCAAATTTATGATTTTATTAGAATGAGTGTTATAGAAAAAATTAAGAAAGCAACCGGACCATTGTTCACTTTTGAATTACTGCCTCCGCTTAAAGGACATAGTATTGAAAGGATTTATACAGCAATTGACAGGCTTATTGAATTTAATCCGGCATACATAAATTTTACATCGCACAGGAATGAGACTATGTATTATGAAAGACCTGATGGGCTACTCGAAAAAAGAGTAGTACGGATAAGACCAGGGACAATAGCTCTTGCTGCTGCCGTAAAATATAAGTACAACATAACGGTGGTACCTCATATCCTGTGCGGAGGATTTTCGAAGGAAGAAACCGAGAACGTTCTGATTGAGATGAATTTTCTCGGGATCGATGATGTACTGGCCCTTCGCGGTGATCCTCAGAAAGGCAGCAGGCGATTTATAGCTGAAAAGGATGGACATACCTATACCTATGAGCTCGTTAAGCAGATAATCAACATGAACAATGGGAAATATCTTGAAGAGGCCATGGAAAATACCGCCCCTACAAATTTCTGTATCGGAGTTGCAGGCTATCCCGAAAAACATTTTGAAGCACCAAACAGGCAGCTGGATATTGCAAACCTTAAGGCAAAGGTCGAAGCCGGAGCCAGCTATATAGTAACTCAGATGTTTTTTGATAACAACAGGTTCTGCCGGTTCAGGGATGAGTGCAGAAGGGCCGGCATCACAGTGCCGATAATAGCCGGCCTTAAACCGATATCTGCACTTAATGATATTAAGCTTTTGCCACAGGCATTTCATATTGATCTGCCAAATGATCTTGTGACGGCAGTTCAAAAATGCAATACTGATCAGGAAGCACGTGAAGTAGGAATTGAATGGGCAACAATGCAATCGAAAGAACTTATAAAGGAGGGAGTTCCGGGGATTCATTACTATACCCTGGGGCGATCGGATAATGTTGCCAGAATTGTAAAAGCTTCCTTCTGATATATTAATTATCAAAAGGTCTTTTTCATCACCCTCTATATAGCTATTATATGGTGGCGGAGTGGTTAAAGAATACTGTATTATAAATTAAAGGCCTTCTTTATCTTGTCAACATAATCCAGTTTCTCCCAGGCAAAAAAACCGACTTTTTTGAGATAGATTTTTTTACCGTTACCATTAACAGCTTTTGGTTTACTGCCCGGTACCTCATAATATACCTCAACATCTTTTACAAAAGGATCACGGCCAAAATGTCCGTAGGATGCAGTTTGCAGGAATACAGGATTTTTAAGTCCGAAACGTTCTACTATTGAGTAGGGACGCATATCGAACAGTTTATCAATCTTTACAGCAATTTCTCCGTCGGAAAGCACTCGGCCTTTATTGTCTTTTACCTTAGCTGTTCCGTAGGTATTTACATATAATCCTACCGGTTGAGCAACACCTATAGCATATGCCACCTGTATCAGTGCCTGATCACAGACACCGGCTGCCACAAGGTTCTTGGCTATATGGCGTGCAGCATAAGCTGCAGACCTGTCGACTTTGGAAGAATCCTTTCCTGAAAACGCCCCGCCTCCATGAGCACCATGTCCTCCGTAAGTATCGACAATGATTTTACGACCTGTCAGGCCTGTATCACCGTGAGGACCACCGATAACAAATTTGCCCGTCGGGTTGACAAGCAGCTTAAAATTGCCTTCAAAAAGCTTCTGAATTCTGAGGGGAAGTGTTTTCTTAACTCTTGGTATGAGAAATTTCTGAATATCTTCACTCATCTTTATCTGCATTGCTTTTTCTGCTGCAAGTTCAGCTTTGTGGGATTTATCTTTTGGAAGAACAAACTCATCATGCTGTGTGCTTATAACAATTGTATCGATGCGCAGAGGAGTGTTATTTTCATCATATTCAACCGTAACCTGCGATTTGCTGTCGGGACGAAGGTAGTTCATCTGTTTGCCTTCGCGTCTTATTGTTGCAAGTTCCTGCAGCAAACGGTGAGACAGTTCAATGGTCAGTGGCATATAGTTATCCATTTCGCGGCAGGCATATCCGAACATCATACCCTGGTCTCCTGCTCCCTGGTCCTCAGGTTTTTCGCGATCCACCCCCTGACGGATATCGCTTGATTGCTCATGTATGGTCGATATTACGCCGCATGAGTCGCTATCGAAACGGTATTCAGCCTTTGTGTAGCCAATCTCCCGGATTACTCCCCGGGCTGTCTCCTGAACATCAACCCAGCCATCGGTTCGTACTTCACCACCACAGACAACAAGTCCGGTAGTTACAAAGGTCTCACAGGCAACTTTTGATTCGGGATCCCATCGAAGGAATTCATCGAGAAGTGCATCCGATATCTGGTCGGCTACCTTATCAGGGTGGCCTTCTGAAACTGATTCTGAAGTAAATAAATATCCCATAATTAAATTATTATTTTAAAATTAAAAATAACACCCGGGAAGTTTGGTTGATTGATAAAGGATTTGAAAGCGGTTTAGCATTTTTTCCTGTGGTTGCAATCAGCACAAATTTTTCCACCAATTCATTAATGTACAAAGCAAGCAAAAATATTCACAAAATCCAAATTATTATCCGCTGGTAAGATGTCTGAACACCTCTTCAAGATTGCTCTCCTGTTTCTGCAGTGATAAAACTGTGAGGTTTTTTCTTACGGCAAAGTTAAAAATGGAAGGACGTATATCCTTATCTCCTTCGGCTTCAATAACCCAGGAATTGTGTCCGGTTTTACTTACATTATATATGTTGACAATTTCCTCAAGGGAAGATTGATTGGTATCTTTATCAAATTCAACCCGGATTATTTGTTTTGGGCGCTTGATTTTAGAATATATTTTACTCTTTTCCTCATCAGCCACAATAATTCCCTTGTCGATGATAATGACCCTGTCGCAGATCGCTTCAACCTCCTGCATTATATGAGTGGATAGCATAACAGTCTTTTCCTTTCCTGCCTCTTTTATAAGATTACGTATCTCAACTATCTGGTTCGGATCAAGACCTGATGTTGCCTCATCGAGGATCAGTACGCCCGGACTATGTATAAGTGCCTGGGCAAGTCCTACCCTTTGCCTGTAGCCTTTTGAGAGTGACCCGATCTTTTTTTTCTGCTCCGGCCCCAGCCCGGTTAACTCAATAATGTTTTCAATCTGCTTTTTCCGTGAAATGCCGGAATGATAAATAGAAGCGACAAAGCCAAGGTATTCCCTTACATACATCTCGGGATAAAGGGGGTTGTTTTCAGGAAGGTATCCGATTTGCTTTTTAATTTCAAAATTATCAGTTTCCACATCGAGGCCATTAACAAAAACCCGGCCCGATGATGCAGGTATGAACCCGGTTATGATCTTCATCATAGTAGATTTTCCGGCACCGTTTGGTCCGAGAAAACCGACTATCTCACCTGTTTTTACCCCGAAGGATACATTATCAAGCGCTTTCTGTTCTCCATAAAACTTCGTAACACCCTGTACTACAATCGACATATTATTTGTTTTCTGGCAATTAATACGAATGCTAAGATAAATTATTGCTTCGGCATCTGCAAGAGAAGGCTTTCCATAAGGCGGCAGCAGGTTCATTTAATAAGTGTATTTTATACATTTATTAAATAAAGGCTATGACGACATGCAGAATGATGTTTGCATGTATATCCGGAAAGATTTATTTTTATTTTGGACCTGTTCAGCAAACTGATCATTTTGTCCAGAGATTCCTTATTCAGGAAAGGGAGAAGATTGCTGAGGTACTTCAGAAAGCCCTTGATGCAAATACAAATCCATCACGCGGGATGAATATGCTTTACGACGGACTTAAAGAGAAAGGCTCAATGGTTATTGTACCAAGCTTTGCCCAAGATTCAATGAATCTTGGTGTAATAGGAGGACTGGTTTCTCTCGCTAAAACCAATGATTTGAAAAAGCAATAGATCGGCCTGACCATTTTTTATGATCCCCAGCCACCCATAAATTGCCCAACATTGGCAAAGGATGCTTTGGGATTTACACAGCATACCGGTATTCTGGAGCTGTTGGCAATAATATATTGTTCTGATGCTCCAACTACATAGTCAGCAAACGTAATATTTTTTGTTGTTACAATCAGGATCAGATCGGCATTAATTTTCTGTGCAAAATCAATAGTTTGTTGAGCGAGATTTCCCCGGGGCAATTCGTGTATCTCGTATTCTATATTATTTTGTATCAGGTATTTAACGGCAAAATTCAGATTAATGTTTGTCTTTTTCAGAATCGCTTTATCTGTACTTTTTGATAAAAGCATATGAACTTTTGATTCAAAATACTTACCCATAAAAATGGCCATTTTGATCTTCTCTTTGTTTTCTTTTTTAAAATCTACAGGGAAGAGAATATTATGATATTTTTCCTGATCTGCAGGCGGATCCTGGATCACAATAAACGGGATTTTTGATTTGACTATGACCTTTAATGCCCAGCTTCCGGTAAGCTTTTGCATGCCTTTCATACCATGAGTGCCCATAACCACAAGGTTTGCTTCCTTTTCATTGGCAAATTCGGCAATTGCGGTGAATATGCTTCCTTTCGAGATATAATATGCAAGTGGGATATTGTACTTTTTACTGTTATCATCGATGATCTGCTGTAGCAAACCTTTCTTTTTGGCAATGTCCTTCGGGCTTATCCCGGGATCTACTATATGCAGAAGGCATACATCATTTGACACCATACGGCTTATTTTAACTGCATGTGCGAGTGCATACCCGGCAACATCTGTGAAATCCCAGGGTACAACTATTAGTTTTTTATTTTCTTCCATAGGTATTAACAGGTTTCGATTAATATTCAAAGTTATTCAGATTTTGCCAATTATCAAATCAATATGTAAAAGGCTGCTAAACCGTATAATTAATAACTGATTTAAAGGGTAATTATTATTATGAAAGGTCATTATAATGAACATGAAAAAGCCGGGTGAACAAAAACAATGCCATAAAGAAATAAAATCCGTTGTTTTCAGTTATAATAATGGGTATTTCCGGTTTAAAAAACAAAATATTAGCTTTTAAGGGTGTCTTTCCAGGTAGTTAAGTGCGAATGTTGAAATTAATTAAATGGCATACTATCAGGATGTTGAGCTAGCAAATCAAATTTCATATTTTATTACATACCCTTAATGGAAGTTAGCCGCTAACAATTTATTATTTTTGCGCTACTATTTTTGTTGATTTTAAATGAACATGATGAAACGAATTAAAGTAAAAGAATTGTTATCCGACCCTGAGCTGGGTTCAGATGTTCTTGTAAAAGGATGGGTAAGAACCAAAAGAGGAAATAAAAACATCGTATTTATTGCTCTGAATGACGGATCGACAATCAATAATATTCAGGTAGTGGTAAATACCGCTTCATTTGATGAGACTATTGTTAAAGATATCTCCACGGGTGCCTGTATTGCAGTTACCGGCAAACTGGTTGAATCGCAGGGCCAGGGCCAGAATACGGAAATAAACGCCGACCGGATTGAACTTTTAGGGAAAAGCGATGCCGAAACATATCCTCTTCAGAAGAAAGGTCATTCAATGGAGTTCCTCAGAGAAAATGCACACCTGAGGTTCAGGACCAATACTTTTGGTGCCGTATTCAGAATCAGACACGCAATGGCTTTTGCCATTCACAAATATTTTAATGACAAAGGATTCTTCTATCTTCATACTCCCATTGTCACCGGAAGCGACTGCGAAGGCGCAGGTGAAATGTTCCATGTTACTACAATGGACCTGAAAGATATATCACGTAATGATGATGGTTCTGTTGATTACAGGAACGATTTCTTTGGCAAGGAAACAAACCTCACTGTATCCGGACAGCTTGAAGGAGAACTTGGTGCTCTTGCATTAGGTGATATATATACCTTCGGACCAACGTTCAGGGCAGAAAACTCAAACACTCCGCGTCACCTTGCCGAATTCTGGATGATAGAACCGGAGATGGCATTCTACGACCTTACCGATAATATGGACCTTGCAGAGGAGTTTGTCAAATACCTGATCAGATATGCACTTGAAAACTGTAAAGAAGATCTTGATTTCCTCAACAATATGATTGACAAGACCCTGCTTGATAAGCTTAAATTTGTACTCAGTAATCAATTTGTACGGATAACATATACAGAAGCAGTATCAATACTCACAGATACAGGTAAAAAATGGGAATACCAGGTTGGATGGGGACGTGATCTGCAGGCTGAGCATGAGAGATATCTTGTTGAAGAGCATTTTAAAAAGCCGGTTATTCTGACAGATTATCCAAAAGAGATTAAAGCTTTTTACATGAGGCAGAATGAGGACGGCAAAACAGTAAGGGCAATGGATGTTCTCTTCCCCGGAATAGGTGAGATAATTGGAGGTTCCCAGAGAGAAGAGCGGTACGATAAGCTACTTGAGCGCGTAAGAGAGCTGAAGATGCCAGAGAGAGATCTCTGGTGGTATTTTGATACCAGAAAATTCGGAACTGCGCCACATAGCGGTTTTGGTCTTGGGTTCGAAAGACTTATATTATTTGTTACAGGAATGTCAAATATCAGGGATGTCATACCATTTCCCAGAACTCCCAAAAATGCAGATTTTTGAAATAAAATATTTCGGTAAACATTTGTTCAGGAGCAGAGGATGTTAAATCAACGGTTACAGCAGAAGTTGCTTCAGAAGCTCTCTCCCCAGCAGATTCAGATGATAAAACTGCTGGAGGTTCCTACATTGCAGATAGAGCAGCGTATTAAAAAAGAACTCGAGGAAAATCCGGCCCTTGAGGAAGGGCAGGAGGAAGAGGATATTCAGTCGGATGCTGATGAAGACCAGTTTGAAGATTCAGACAAAGACCAGGAAGAATTCACTCTTGATGATTATATAGAAGAAGACGAAATACCTGATTACCGGCTTCAGACAAAAAACTACAGCAAAGACGAAGAAAAAAGAAACGAGATACCATTTTCCGTTGGTTTTTCATTTCATGAACATCTGGAATCCCAGCTGGGGCTGCGTGACCTTACCGGGAAGCAGAAAGTTCTTGGAGAATACATCCTCGGGAATATAGATGAGGATGGATATTTACGCAGGGAATTGATAAATATTGTAGATGATCTTGCATTTCTTCAGAATGTTGAAACCAACGAAAGTGAGCTGGAAGAGGTCCTGAAAATAATTCAGGATCTTGAACCATCAGGCGTGGGGGCCAGATCGCTCAGAGAATGTCTTTTGCTTCAGATTGATAAACGTGACAGAACGCAGCCTGCTATAAATCTTGCTCATAAAATTCTTGACTCATATTTTGAAGAATTTTCAAAAAGGCACTATGATAAGATTATTGCTAAGCTTGGAATAACTGAAAATGAGCTTAAGGCATCAATTGATGAAGTACTTAAACTCAACCCAAAACCAGGTGGCGTATACAGCGATCCTTTTAATAAAACATCGCTACCGATTATCCCTGATTTTATATTAGAGTTATCAGAAGATGGATTTGATCTGCATCTTAATTCGAAAAACCTGCCGGAGCTAAGGTTAAGTAGTGCATATAGTGAAATGCTTCATTCATACAGCAGGGATAAAAGTCAGAAAAAAGAGATGAAAGACGCTGTACTCTTTGTGAAACAGAAAATTGATTCAGCCAAATGGTTCATAGATGCAATAAAACAAAGACAGAATACCCTGCTTCTTACAATGAATGCCATTCTGGAATATCAGCAGGAATATTTCATCGATGGCGACGAAACAAAACTAAAACCAATGATTCTTAAAGATGTTTCGGAGATGACCGGATTGGATATCTCCACTATATCAAGGGTCGCAAACAGTAAATATATACAGACACATTTTGGCATATTCCCGTTGAAGTTTTTCTTTTCAGAGGGACTGCAGACGGACAGCGGCGAAGAGGTTTCAACAAGGGAGATCAAAAAAATTTTAAGGGATTGCATTGATAACGAAAAGAAAAGGCGACCCTTAACGGATGAACGGCTTACTGAAATACTACAGGAAAAGGGGTACCAGATAGCCAGACGGACTGTAGCAAAATATCGTGAACAGCTCAATATTCCTGTGGCACGACTAAGACGGGAGATTTAGGATAAATGAATTTTTTCACGGACATTGGATTTAATAATCAGGTAAATTTCAGACACGATAATGAGTACTGACACTAAACGGGATCTTATGGATTTTCCTGCGAAAATAATTTCTGTTATTTTCCATCCTTTGTTTATGCCTGTTTACGGACTTGCAATAATCTTTTCAGCTCCAACACTTCTTGGGTACCTCCCGATCGAAGTAAAGAGGTTGATGTTTCTCATTATACTGGTAAATAATGTTTTATTGCCAATATCGCTGTTACCGTTTTTTATGTACAGGAATATAATCAGTTCGTGGGCAATGGATAACAGAAAGGAACGGATAATTCCTCTTGTGATTACAACAATATTATATGCAACCACATCATATATTGTCTTCCGGTTTTCCATACCTGTCTTTCTCAAAACATTTATTTTTGCAACATTCTTTCTGTCGCTGGTGTGTACAATTATAAATTTCTGGTGGAAAATATCCCTTCATTCAGCAGGTGCTGGAGCACTTATTGGCATTGTGTTAATTCTCTCGTTTAAAATGTATACTCCCCTCGTCTGGTACCTTATTGCAGCCATAATTGCCGGAGCATTTGTACTTTCATCACGATTGAAACTTAACTATCATAATCCGCAGCAGGTGTGGGCCGGATTTATTACAGGATTCGCGGGACTAACTCTTTTTATGATGATTTTCCAGTAGCTCATTTATTGCCTCTGTCATGAGGACCCTGCTTTGCTCAATTATTTCTTCCGGCCAAGAAGCGGTACCTGCAGCCAGAAGAACTCCCTTATTAAGATCATGCTGGGAAATCGTGGAGAACCAACCCTTTTCTGTAAGGTATTCTGAAAGATATTCCTGTTCAGTCTGACCAGGAGTAGGAATCAGCAAGGCGGTTCGGTTAAGGCTGATAAGTTCCATTATTGTCGTGTATCCTGACCGGCTGATTATGCTGTCGCTTCCGGTTATCATCATCTTCATCTCATCAGCGGGAAGATGGCTGTAAAAATGAATGTTACCTGATCTGGAATTCTCTCCGGGTTTGTCGGGGTTTCCTTCAAGTATTACACCCGGTATATCCTTTTCCTTAAGCAGTTCGGTAAGCTTTCGCTTAAGGATCTTCCTTTGAGGTTCCGGACCTGAAAGGATTACCGTATTATGCCGGAATTCAGTGTAAGCTGCTTTCGACAGTCCCCCGGAAGACATGAATCTCGACATTATGCCTGTATATCTTGTATTAGCGGGAAGATTCATCCCATGAGACAACCTGCCAGAAATATTCATCTCTCCCGGAAGATCAGGGATAAGACACATGGAATATTTTTTGATTACAGACCTGTGTAATATGACTCCTGTAAATTCCAGAAATTTAAAAAACCCGGGGAAAGGTATCAGCGGCATATGAGTTACATAAACCGAAGTGATCTTTTTGTTCCATAATCCAAACCGGTTATCACTAATAATAATATCTATGTCGTTTTCCCTGATGATTTTTTTTAACCTGATATGTTCCAGAATTATATGATAAACCAGCTGGGGAATTTTCAGAAACAGGGCTATGTATTGAGGTAAAAATCGAGAATATCCCGGACTGAATCCTGAAAAATCTAAATAAGTCAGACCCTGTAATTCTGTCCGAAAAAAGTCCTGATGAAGTTTTCCTGAGCCGATAATGATATTATTACCCATCTGTTGAAGTAGCCTTGCCAGAGGAACCATGCGGGCGGCATGACCTAATCCCCACTCAAGGGGACAGATAAGAATATTTTGTTTTTTTTTCAATATTAACCAGAAATCTGTGTTTTAATGCCCATCTTTTCCACCCGGGCAGCGATTCTCCTGAGTTCCTCTTCAGGAATTTTGTAAAGCTGTGCTCCTTCGGGTGTATCTCTTGAAATAGTGTAGATCATGACTTCCGATGGTCTTATCGTTTCAATGGCTGTAAGCCAGGCTTTTATTTCTTTCTGTGTAGTGTTATCTATGATCATACCATTCTTCAAACCCCGCAGAAAAAGGGTCTGAATAATTAGCTTTCCATCGAACCCGGCCAGATTATTAATAAGCTCATTCACATTAATTTTAATCCTCGGCTGATTGTGTAATTGTATTGTTTCATCAATAGCCGAATCGAGTTTAAGAATGTTCTTATCAATCTTTAACAGAGCTGCCTTTATCAATGGATTTGCTATTGTTGTGGCATTTGACAGCACAGCAATCTTTGCCTCGGGGAAGTATTTGTCTCTCAGTATTATACTGTCATCAATTATTTCGGGGAATTCCGGATGAAGGGTTGGTTCTCCATTGCCTGCGTATGTTATTACATCAGGTGACTGATGCCCGGCTTTCATCATGCTGAGCTTATTATCAAGGGCATTATAAACCTCTTCACGGCGGGGAAGCTTATTTACAGCCTTTTCAATATTACTGGTCAATCCGCATTCGCAATAAATGCAATTGAAATTACATATCTTGGTTTTGGTAGGAAGAAGGTTAATTCCAAGTGAAATTCCCAGCCTCCTGCTTCTGACCGGTCCGAAAATTATCTCATCAAACAGAAATGTTGCCATTTTTCCCCTTTTACCGGCTTCAAAATTAACATAAATCATAGAATTTCTTGTGGAACATTCAAAATCCATTTCCCATAAATGGTTACAAAGATCGCAAATCAACTATATGACCATCTCACGGTATCCTTCAACTGATGCCTAACCTCGTTACCTGTCTGTTTGTCGCCGGGAAAAGAATGATAGGGCAGATAATAACAGATGAGCAGTTTCATCCTGACCGTACATGGCTTTGTGGTGAACCTGTCAAAGGTAAATGGGTGGGGTTGAGTGGATTATCCAGATCCTATCCACCAGAAATATTAGCAGGCGGGGTGCTGAAGTAATATTTATACCAGCCTTGTTACAAAGCTATCGGGAAGGAGTTTCATATTAATCAGGTCAACATTCTGGAGAAGAAGAAGACCAGGTTTTTTTGACTGTTCTATCTTTCCGAAACTATCATCCCGGCCAAGGGCTTTTGCACCGTTCAGCGTAGCCCATAATATCAGGTCTTCAATCGACAGAGAAGGATAATGAACCTGAAGTGTAATGAGCTCGCTCAGGATATTAAGTTTTGCATTTGAAGCCAGACTGTCGGTTCCTATTACTATATCACAACCCTGCTCAAGCATAAGGTTAACCGGAGGGATCTTATTCTCAATAAATAAATTGGAGTTGGGACAAAGGCACCAGAACAGGTTCTCTCTTTTCTTAATCACTCTTATTGTTTCTCTGTCAGCAAATGTGTTATGCACAAGAATGAGATTACCTGAAGTTGTTATTTCATTCAGAATAGCGTCGGCATGACTGCTGACCATCTCAATTCTCTGAGGGATTAATCCTGATCTTTCATATGAAGTCATAATCGGACCTGACCCGGTTTCAAGAAATGACTTCTCCCCTGCTGTCTCCATAAAATGGATTGAGGTGACTTTATTATTTTTGCTTTGTTCCCTGAGTAGTCGCAGGAGAGTTACCGACATTGAATAAACCGAATGAGGGACGAGAGAATACGGAAGGTTATCTTCCCTGGCAATGGAGGCGATTTTCATTAATTCGTCCATTCGCCTGGCAGCTTTATCAGGGTCAATCCCAAACACTTCAAGCAGGTTTATATAGCTTATTCTGCTTTTTTTTTTAATATTGAAAGTATCTGATGTATTACAGACATCAGCACACAAAGCCGTACCTGCCTTATACATGTCATTATCAGCAGATTCTGCTGATATAGTAATGTCTTCCTTGCTTTTATCCCTGGTGTTGCGGATATGTCCGATAAAATTGCCCAGTCCTTCACCTCTGGTCAAATTATCTTTCATGTGTGACAATTCAAGATGACAATGACAATTTACAAACCCGGGAATTATAATTCCATTATGAAACGCTATGGAATGCTCTTCTTTAAGATCCCCTGATGTGTCCTCGACTGAGATTATTGTTCCATCATCCTTAGTGCTTACGACTGCTCTTTTCAGGGGAGGACCCGAATTGGTGATTATGTATTGAGCCGAAAAACGCTTCATATAGCGGCAGAAATAAACGTAAATGAGATATTGTCTATTATAATATGTTTTTCAGAATCATCAGGGTGATTGTCAAAATCATATAATCTTCCCCTTACATGGAGGTTTGATTGACCGGTTGCCCTTACGATCAGGGAATAAGAGTGCGGCTGCCCATCCTTAATATAGTTGAGTGTATTAAAATAGTGTCTAGTACCCGTTAAAATACTATCGGGATTGCATAAATACAGGGTGACGCCGGGGTTGACTGACTGGTCGTCAGGGAAGAGTGTGACAGTAAACGCAAGAGTATATTTTCCCTGTTGGTTGAGATCTATATTGAACCATGTTGAATCTCTGCCTGAGGGATCGGGAAATGAGTAAAACCCATAACCGGGCCATAAGTTGGAAAGCCTGGCTTGCTCCTGTATGTATTCTTTTTCATATCGCGATTCCATTTCGCTTAATATGCTAAGAACCTGATCATTAATTCTAATAAGTTCCTTAGGTTTTTTGACAAAATAGTATTTCATTGTTTTGTCAAAGAGATCTTTAGTATAACCATGTTGTTCAATTATTTGTACTGAAGATGAAATGGTGTCCAGAGAGGAAAACCTGTATTGAACCTCCGGGTTCGAGAGAAGTCCGCCGGAAATATAAAGGTCAGTCAGAATTGAGATCAGTTCTTTCTCAGGAATAATTTTGCCGCTGGCTAGTTTATTCTTTCTGCTTGAACATGAGCCTGTGAAAAACGCAAGAATTATCAATATGAAAAGAACAAACCTGGTCATTGGATTTTCATATTAAAGGATTTAATAATCTTTGTACATATTACAGATTTTTCAGAACCCGTCATGAAATATAAAAGTTTATAATTAAACATTCTTTGTCAGGAATTTCTTGGTAAGAAATCTTACAGGGTACCATGCAGCCCAGTATCCTATCAGCAGGACAGTACCTGGGACTATAATAAAATCTTTCATCTTCATTACGACAGGGTACGCATCCATAATAAGTGAATCACTCTGAAGTTTCACAAACCCGTAGGTCTGTTGCAGCCAGCAGATAAGAAATCCAAGAATGATACCGGCAAAAGCACCGATTATTGAGATCAGCCATCCCTCAAAAATGAAAATTTTTCTGATAAGGTTATTGTCTGCCCCAAGACTCTTTAATATTTCAATATCACGTTCTTTTTCAATTATCAGCATTGTTAATGAACCGATAATATTGAATGATGCTATAACAAGTATCAGTGTGAGAATAAAGAAGATGGCAAGCCTTTCCGATTTCATTACCTTATAAAACATCTCCTGTTGTTCATACCGGTTCTGAACCAGGAAGCCTTTACCAAATATCTTAACAATATTTTTCTGAACAGTCTCAGGATCGGCCTGTCCATTGAATTTTACCTCAATAGTACTTACCCCGTTTTTAATTTCAGTAAGTTCCCTGGCAAAATCAAGAGGGACATATACATATTTAGAATCATATTCTTTCTCAACTTCGAAGATGCCTGAGAGGGAAGATGAATCTTTTAGTGAAGGCGTCATCCGGGTTGAAACTGACACTTCCGGTCCTTTTTGGAACATAAATGAATAATGGATTGATAAAATTAATTCTGATCCCGAGGTACTGGGCAACTCCGACACCAGGTATAGCATACGGGCGGCCTTTCTCTGATCTGAGGGTGAATTCCCCCTCCCACATTGAACTGTCAATATTAGAAACCAGGGCATAATTGTCATCAACACCTTTTATTGTTGCAATATACTGTCTGTCACCATATTTAAGAAGAGCATTTTCCTCAATAGTGAGAGAATAACAACATACCCCTTTTACATTTGACAGAAGTTTCAGACGTGCAGTATCAGGAATAAAAGTTTTTCCTTCAGCAGCTGTTATTTTAATGTCAGGATCAAATGTATTGAAAATACTGCTGACCAAAGTTTCAAGACCATTAAAGACTGACAGTATAATAATCAGTGCCATGGTGCCGACAGCTACACCTGCCACGGATACAGCAGAGATCACGTTTATAGCATTACGCGACTTTTTTGCGAACAGATACCTTTTTGCTATGTATAATGAGAGTTTCATTATTATTGCTTTCTGGCAGTAACCAGTAACCCGGTTCCTGTTTTATGGCTTAAATGGAGATCAAAAATGTTAAGAATTAATGATACAGGGAAAAAATACAAGGTAATACAATGGAAGAAAGATGAAGAAGAGATATGACTTATTAAGCATCTTTATCGGATATTTCATTGACAGCCTCCATGAAATATTACCGGGTTTTCCATAAGTATAGGCTGCCTCAATATTGGTAAAACCGGCCAGGGAGAGTTTCCCGGTTATATCACTAATACTGTATCCGTCCCTTACATGTTCATCAATGAAAGATTCCTCATTATCGTTGTGAACATCTGAGCCGCCTTTGTCGGAAGGAGTTGAGATCAATAAAATGCCATTATTTTTTAATGATTTATAAAAGTTACGGAAGACCAGTACGTCTTCTTCGATATGCTCCATTACATCAACAGAAAGAACTAAATCATAAATATTGAGATCAGCCAGAGCAGTAAGATCACCACTCTGAAAATTAACCCTGTCTGCCAGACCTGTTTTTCCGAAAAAACTGTTGCAATCGTCAATCTGTTCACTGTTTATATCAATTGCTTTGATTTTCCAGCCACTATTCATTCTGCTCATCCGCCAGGTGTACTGGCCAAATCCTGAACCGGCGTCGAGGGCATGTGCTTCTACGGGTAGTTGAAGGGAAATTCTTCTCAAAGCTTTTTTGACATGCCAGGTACGAAGCAGCAGCAGATCGAGCAGAAAATAAAGCAATTTTCTCATGAACAGGGACCTGGCAAAGAATCTTCCCAGTGATCTTTTTATTGGTTCGTACTGCATATATTTCAGGATTTCAGCAGTTTGTCAATTTTATCGATATAGTCAAGACTGTCATCAATATGGAAGGCAATATCCGGGACAATCCTGAGCTGTGATCTGACTTTTTGTCCAAGATCGAACCTGATCTTGGAGTGGTGTTCCTGTATAGAGTGTAGTATTTCATCCTGGCTTGTTGTAGGAAAGATACTTAAATAAACTTTAGCAAAAGAGAGATCGGGGCTTAACCGAACCCTTGTAATGGATATAAGTTTCCCATGCGCTAGTTCATTGCCTTTTTTCAGAAAGATGTCGGCCAGTTCTTTCTGGATAAGGCGTGCTACTTTTTTCTGTCTTGTCGATTCCATGGCCATTTTTTATTAATCTGGCAAAGGTAATAAAAAAGACCTACTGGTTTAACTGTATTAGCACTAAAAGGTTTAACCGGATCCAGGAGGACGCATTCTTCGCTGCATGCCGCGGGTTAGCGGGAAAATTTAAAAATTCAAAAGGATAAAAGGTTCCTCGCTGCCTGCTGCCGGGATACTGAGTTGTCAAAGTGTCATTGTGACGTTGTGTCATAAAGCCTTTTTTATTAGCTTTGCGGTGAATTTTTATTGAAATGTACAATGGATATAGTTGTGAGTGGCATCAGATCAACAGGAAACCTGCACCTTGGGAATTATTTTGGTGCTATTAAGAACTTTTTAAAAATGCAGGAGGAGAATCAATGTTATTTTTTCATTGCTGATTATCATGCTCTTACAACACATCCTAAGCCTGAAGATCTCCATGGCAATATTAAACAGGTGCTTGCAGAATATCTTGCCTGCGGTATTGATCCGGAAAAGGCCACTGTTTTTATTCAGAGCGATGTGCCGGAAGTGTCGGAATTATATCTTTTGCTCAATATGAATGTCTATGTCGGAGAACTTGAAAGAACAACATCATTTAAAGAAAAGATAAGGAAACAACCTGATAATATTAATGCTGGTCTGCTTACTTATCCTGTTTTGATGGCTGCCGATATTATCATTCACAAGGCAAATAAGGTACCTGTGGGAAAGGATCAGGAGCAGCATCTTGAGATGACCCGGAGGTTTGCCAGGCGATTTAATATGATGTATGAAGTTAATTACTTCCCTGAGCCTGATGCCTATAATTTTGGAGAACAGCTTGTTAAGATCCCCGGATTAGATGGAACCGGAAAAATGGGTAAAAGTGAAGGTAATGGAGTATTTCTTTCTGATACACCACAGGAAATCAGGAAGAAAGTGATGAGAGCGGTAACCGATGCGGGTCCAACGGCAACGGGTCAGAAACCTTCGGAGCCTGTACAGAACCTTTTTACTATAATGAATGTTGTATCTGATCAGAGTACTGTTAAGTATTTCACAGATAAATTTGCTGCTTGTGAAATACGTTACGGAGATATGAAAAAGCAGCTTGCAGAGGATATTGTAAAATTCACGGAACCCATCCGGGAAAGAATAAATGAAATTCTCTCTGATAACAGGTATCTCGCGGGAGTTGCTTCAAGGGGAGCAGAAAAGGCCAGGGATAGCGCTTCAAAAACAGTACATGAAGTAAGGGAAATAATTGGGTATAAACCCTTCTAAAAAAAAAGCCAGGCTTTTGACCTGGCTGCCCTGATTGGTCAGGGATATGATTGAGATTGCCTGTGTTATATAAAGTTATTCAAAATATGTGCCAAAGTGGTTTTCCCTGCATTAGTTTATTCTTAAGATTATCTTAAAATTTGATTAAGCCGGATTCTTAATAACGGCTCTGACAGAAATAATGAAATTTCTTCCGGGAGCCACAATCCCTGATGAGTAAGGCCTGTACCTGTAGTCAAGTATATTTTCGATACCGGCATTAACAATTCCCCATTTCATTACATTATATGATAGTTTAAGGTTGAGGGTAAACCATCCTGGGGACCATGGCTTACCATTTTGATCTGCAGCATACATATAAGGTTTCTCGATTTCGGTTGGGGGCATATCCTCAAATTTTCTTGATCCGTTATAGCTTGAGTAAAAGTCGGCTGTAAGCCTTGATGAGTTAAATATAAGATGTGTTGAACCAAATATCGGAGCGGCATGTCTGAGAGGTATTCCTCCCTTCTCTTTACCTTTGGTTATATTTAAGGCCGATCTTATTGATAAATAATTAGTTATATTGGCTTGAAGATTAATATGAATTCCATATACATAAGCATATGATGCATTTGTGATAGCCTGTACCCTGCTTAATACCCCTTTATATATTATTGAGTCTTCTCCGTTGAACAGAAAGTCATGCCGCACCATCGCATTATTCAGCCAGGTATAGAATCCTGTAATATCAACATGAAGTAATTCTGCAAAATCATTTGATACCCCAAGATCAATATTGTAGGCATACTCAGGTTTCAGATCGGGGTTTGGCACAACAACAATTCCTGCAACCGGATCAAAAATCTTGCCGACATCATCCAGATTCGGAGCCCGGAATCCTGTGGATGTGTTTATATTGATCTGCATTTTTCCGTAAGGTCTTATTACGATGCCGGCAGCGCCGGTGACAGCACCATTTGACATAGAAATTGTAGTGAAGGGGACATTGAAAAATGAATTGTCCTTAATTGCAGAGTTAAGGGTGACGTAATTATATCTTAAACCGGTATTGAATGTCAGCTTTTCAGAGATATTATTCTTATAACCTGCATAAACTGAAGTGCTGTTATACCTGTTTTTTCCGTCAGGATATCTTGAAGCAGCAGGGGTTAGATCACCTGTAAATATATCACGGATATGGGCAACTGATTTTACATCGTTAACAACATATTCAAGGCCATAATAAAGAAGCTGATTTTTGCCGTCAAGATTTTTATCAAAATCAAGATTCATTGAAACAATACCGACTTTATCGAATTGTTCATTTATCATTGTGCTTCCAAAATTCCTGTCGTGGCGGCTTTCTTTATAATTTTGCTGAGCAGCAATGAAAGATAATTCATCAAAAAACCTGTTCTTATTTTTAACAGTTGTCTGAAGGCTGTTCATTATCCATACCTGTGGCCCATAATACCAGTCACCATATCTCAGTTTGCCCGATCTGTATTGAATAAGTCTGTCATAACGGGGGACATTTGATAATCCGGAGAAATGATTGGCATAAACAACTTCAATATTGTCAGATATTTTAAATCTGAGCTTGTTCATTGTATTGAGCTGGTTATAACCGGAATAAATCTGTACATTCGGATCAGGATTTGTCACAACGGTATCTTTTAAGCCCGTATTTAACACATATTCAGGACGTATATATCCTGGATTTTTCCGTGATCCCATTCTGAGATTTGAAAAATCCGAATAGGTAATACTGGTAAGAAATGCGATTCTCTTACTTCCAATGTTCAGGTCAAAATGAGTGGTTTTTTCCTTGTTTGCCGAAGCAAAACGGACCAAAGCGTCTGCCTTTATATAAAGCTTGTTACCTGTGGTGAAGAGTGCCTTTTTAGTATGAAAATCCATTACGCCCCCTATGGCATCACTTCCATAGATAGTTGCACCTGGTCCGAAAATAATCTCTGTTGATTCAATTGCTGACGGATCAAGAGAGATTACATTCTGGATATTTCCTTCCCTGTATATGGCATTATTCATCCTCACACCGTCAACAACTATGAGAATCCGGTTTGTAGCAAATCCGCGGATCATGGGACTACCCCCTCCCATCTGGCTTTTCTGAATGAATACCTCATCGGAGATTCCCAACAGATCAGCAGCGGTCTGCGGATTCTGAAGTTCAACTGCAGGCTTCAGAACTGATGTAATCTTGTTTGGTACCTCATTTTTATTCTGTTCCCATCGGTTTGCTGAAACTACAAATTCCTCAATGGCGAAAAACTTTTTGGTTAATCTGATCTCATAACCCATCTTCCTTATATCACTGTAAGAGAGGCAAATCCTTTCATATGTGAAATGCTGAAAACAGATAGCATCTTTTTCTCCGAATGACGATATATCAACTTTCCCTGACCGGTTAGTATAAATAAATTTTGTCATTGATTCATTCAGGACAGCCACATCAGCTATCGGATTAAGATCCTCATTGTCAATGACTGTTATTATTTGCGAAAAGCTGTCCAAAATTGAAAACAAGAGTAACAGGCAGAAAAAAATCAATGTTCTCAACATAATGTTTTTCTTTTTAATTTGTAAACCTAACAAAAACAGGTTCCAAAACGGCTGGTTAATAGGTTGTTATAAAACAGATAATTAATCAATGCTCATTAATTAATTGAATTACAGGTATAACCTTTTATTTGTTAATTTTGGGAAAGAACTATTATTAAAGAACAGATTGTGGGAAGACGGGTTGCAATAATTTTACTGTTAATACTGGTTTCAGGACTGGCAATACTTGGATATATTCTACAACAGGGCAGAAAGACCTTATTTACAGATCCTTATAAAGCAATTTCGCCGGGAGCCGCTTTCATTATTGAGACTGTTGACCTGCAGAGTTTCATAAATTCCCTTACTACAGGAAAGGGATTGTTTGGAGAGACAGGTAAAGTAAAGGAGTTTGATTCCTTTAACCGTAAGTTGAAATATGTTGCTGATCAACTTAATAAATCAGAATTCAAGAAATTCATTTCAGGTGGTACAGCCATTATATCCTTTTGCCCGACAGGTGAAGGCAAACTGGAGACTCTTCTTTCAATGACTGTCCCTGGTGAAATAAGGTACCGGCATATTAAAGAAATGCTGCTTTCATCCGGTATTAAGGGTGTGATAGATACCAAATTAAACGATAGTCCTGTACTTAAAATACCTTATACTGATTTCAATCGGGAAGATACTGTTTATATAACACTTATTTCCGGATTGATGATATACAGCAGTTCAGCTGATCTTATTAAAGAAGCCGGCGTTCAGATAAAGAAGAATGAGGATATCAGAACTGTTCCCGGTTTTTCAAGGGTATTGGTTGCTTCAGGAAAAAATGAGGATAAAATTTTCGTGGTTTTTTCAAATATTTCCACATTACTTAAGTCTGTTTTGTCAGGGGAAGAAAGGGGATTAACAGAGAAAATATCCCACCTGGCAGGTACAGCGGAAGGGGATATTTATATAAATGAAGATGGACTTATTTTAAGTGGTTATACAGAAAGTACAGATTCAACAGACCTGCTTTACAGGTATAAAACTATAACTCCACGGGAATTTCATACTTATAAAATACTCCCCTCATCAACAGTACTTTTTGAGACACTTATCGTTCCCGGGAACAAATATGTCAAAAAGGCAGGTGCTGCGGTCAAACAGAAAACAATAGATCTGGCTGAAGAATTAAAAAAATATTCCGGTGAAGAAATTACCAGGGCATATTTAGATATAAAAGACAACCCAGTTAGTGATAATACATTGATATTATATGAATTAACTGACCGTATTCAGGCAGAAAGGGTATTTCTTGAAAAGACCGGAACAGATAAGGAGATCCTTTATTTTCAACCCGACGACCAGGTCAGAATTCCAGTTTACAAAACATCCTTTAATGGATTAGCCGGAATTCTCTTACCTGACTTTGCACCCGGGTTCACAGAATCTTATTTTGCATTCTACGATAATTATCTGATTTTCGGAAATTCTTATATAACAATTTCAAGATTTCTATATGGCAACCTTCTGAATAAAACGCTGGCAAATGATCTGATATACCGCGATTTCGAAAGTTCACTTCCAAGCAGGGCAGGATACTTTTTCTTTTGCGTTCCATCACGGATCATTGACTATCTTGCCGGTTTCCTTAATGATGAAATAATTTCCGTACTAAAATCAAATAAAATTTCGCTTGATAAAATTCAGTCTGCAGGGTACCAGTTTGCTTCAAGCAATGGAATGATATACAATAGTCTGTCAATAAAATTTAAAGAAGAAGCCAGAGAAGAATCCACCACTGAATGGGAAACTTTACTTGATACCGTTGCCAGTATCAAGCCATTCTTCTTCACAAACCATAATACAGGTGCAAAAGAGATATTCATCCAGGATATGAAGAACAATACATACCTGATTAATGCCGCAGGCCGTGTCTTATGGAAAGTACCTCTTAATGAAAGAATTGAAGGCAATATTTATATGATCGATTATTATCGTAACGGGAAGTATCAGCTACTTTTTTCAGGTAAAAATTATATCCATCTTCTCGACAGGAATGGTAATTACGTTGAGAGGTACCCGGTTAAACTGAGGTCCCCTTCAACAAATTCGCTGGCTCTTTTCGATTATGATAATAATCTTAACTACAGACTCTTCATTGCAGGAGAAGATAAATTGATCTATTCATATGATAAGACGGGTAATGTTGTAAAAGGGTGGAAGCCATTTCGAACTATTGGAACTGTCAGAGCTGAAATCAACTATTTCAGGGTTTCAGGAAAAGATTACATAGTAGTTGCCGATGAAACCTCTGTCTATTTTCTTGACCGTACAGGTAATATCAGGATAAACCTGAAAGAACGAGTTACCAAAGCTGCAGGATCAGCAATGAGACTTACAGTTGGGTCAAACCCTTATGTTGTATGTTCAGCACCCGACGGAACTATACAATATATATATTTCGATGGGAGTGTTAAAAAATTCAGCCTGAAACAATTTTCGACTGACCACTCCTTCGATATTTTTGACGTAGACGGGGATGGTTTTGGTGAATATATCTTTATTGATAAAGGTATATTGTATCTTTATGACCATGATAAGTCGGAGAAGTTCAAAAGGGACTTTGGTTCAGATGAACTGGGGGGACCGATATGTTTTGTTTTTTCAGCAACTGACAGAAAGATCGGAGTATTTGATATTAACAAAAAACTGATATATCTGATTAATAAGGACGGAGAGACCATGAATGGGTTTCCTTTGAAAGGGGCTTCAATGTTCTCAATCGGGAAGTTGTCGGATAAAAGCGGCTGGCATCTTATTGTTGGTGGCACAGACAGATTTCTGTATAATTACAAAATTGACGCAAAGGCTAAATAAGTAATATTATGATTAGGAGATCGGTTCATTTGATTCTGGTAGCCCTGTCTCTTTCAACCATTGGTTGTGTAAAAGAGACATATGACATGAAAAAGCTTTCGGAAAAAGCTCATCTGTCACCCACAATTGCAATATCTGCAATCAAGGGATATATTTCATTGAGCGACATTGCAAAATCAGGGGATACTCTGGTGTTCGACGGAAATAATTTTGTAAAGATCATTTACAGGGTAGATTCTGTAATTGATCTGTCCCTGCAGGATTTCAGCTGTGCAAAAAAAACTGCTGATCTTACAAATAATATTACACCAGAACTTCCGTATTTAAGCCGAAGCACTGATTATCCGACTGAGAATCTTGGTCAGTTAACAGCATCTATTGAACAATATTCACTTGATCTTGGTATTGATGACATTTTGAGTCATTTATCAGGAGATGTTCACATTACAGATCCGATAATAAGATTAAAATACTTAAACCCTTTTGTTGATCCTATAGTGGTTACATTTATTGTAACCGGTAAAAACAAGGATAGAACAGTTGAACTTGGGTTGGCCCCATTTGCATTAAATCATCCTGCCAATCTGTCTGCTCCTGAAGTATCTGATACCTTCACAGTAGATAAAAGTAACTCTGAGCTGCCTGAACTGATCTCAATGCTTCCTTCTATGATTGATTTTTCGGGAACTGCCGTAATGAGTGTCCCGACACTGAAAAGCGGGAATGTTGATTATCTTACAGGAAATGAACATCTGATAGGTAATATTGAGGTTGAAGTGCCATTGGAATTCCGTATGAACAATCTTCAGTTTTCCGATACAGTAGATAATTTTTTAAAAGATAATAGCGGAAATAATGATAATCCCTTTAATCCTGAAGATTTTCAAATGTTGCGGGTCGACATAAGTGCAAAAAATGGTTTTCCGCTCGGTGTTTCGGTTAAAATGAGTCTGTATGATTCACTAACCCATTCAATCAGGAGTACTGTAGATGCAACGCGAATACTTGAAGCTGCACCTGTGGACAGTAACGGGAAGGTAGAGGAAACCAAAATAACAGAGAGCTCTACCAGCATTGAATTCACAAAGGACTTTTTCAGTGCGATCAGCAAGTCGGATAAAATCATCTTCTGGTTCACTCTTATCACAACAGAAAGTGGATCGAAAGATATAAAGATATACTCAGACTACCATATAGACTTTCATTCTGCTCTTGTGATGAAACCTGTTATTAACCTTAAGTGAACCTTTATAAGCATTTTATATGATCGGGAAAACAAAATATATGCTGATTTTTTTATTGGCAATGGATATTGTCAGTTTGTCAGCACAAAACAGCCAGGTATTGTATTATATGAACCTGCCCCAGAAACATCTGAATAATCCTGCTTTGCGGCCATCAAACACATTATATATAGGATTACCTGTACTTAGCGGGATTAATATCAATGTAAATAATAATTTTGTCAACTTTTCTGACATATTTATGAAGGGTCAGTCTTCCGATTCTATAATTACCTTTCTACATCCCGATTATAATATTGATGACTTCCTGGCAAAGATAAAGGACAAAAACTCGATAGAGCCACAACTGTCGGTTCAACTTTTCGGACTGGGATTTTCAGTTGGGAAAGACAGCTACGTCTTTTTTGATATTAATGAGCGAGTTGAGGGGAATGTTGTTTTTCCAGGAGACCTGATTGAACTTGGCCTCAGAGGAAATGAGGGATTTGTCGGCAGTACTATCGATCTTTCATCATTAAGAGGTGATTTAAAATATTACCGCGAATTCGGATTGGGCTTCTCAAAGAATTTTACTGGTAAATTAAGGGTAGGCATTAAAGGAAAACTGTTATCGGGTATTGCA
Source organism: uncultured Bacteroidales bacterium (assembly GCA_963760915.1). GTDB lineage: Bacteria > Bacteroidota > Bacteroidia > Bacteroidales > VadinHA17 > LD21. The sequence goes on from CAVXEU010000003.1 coordinate 912,367, forward strand.
GCAGCTTCTATTGACAACAGATCATTAGGAATTACAGTAGACGATGACTATTCGCATTCAATAGCTGCCGATGTGACTGTTAATATCAGTGCTCCGGTAAAAGTTTATACTGATGCCAGTCAAAATGTTGACAGCATTGTTTTTGATGATAAAAGATTTGACAGTATGGGACAGATTACAGACTTTCTTTCCGGAACTGGCAATATAGGGTTGGGACTTGATATTGGGGCTACGTATAATATTTCTGAAAAGTTGATGGTTTCTGCTTCTGTTACTGATCTGGGATTCATAAAGTGGAAAAGAGATCTAACCAATTTGCAGACAGAAAGCCAGTTTGCATTCAGCGGGTTAGATATTCTCGACGTTGTTAACGGAACAAGCACATTTGAGGAACTTGGAAAGGAGATGCTTGATTCTTTGAAAAATTCATTTATTGTTACTAATTCTAAGGTACCTTTTACAACTTTTCTTCCGTTTGGTGTGACTCTGGGAGGAAGCTATAATATCTCCAGCAAGTTTGCTGTAGGACTTTTATCATATAGCAGGGTAATAGGAAAGCAAATACGCGAGTCACTTACATTATCGGCTAATGTTAATATTGGCAATGCCCTGTCGGCCAGTCTGAGCTATACAGCCGCCAATCACAGGTATGATAATCTGGGTGCAGGTCTTGCTTTCAGGGCAGGGGTTGTACAGTTTTACCTGATCGGGGACAGGATCCCTTTAGTATGGAACAAAATTTTAAGTGATAATAGCGAAATTCCTTTTCCGGCAAATTGGAATACTGTAAATTTGCGGATAGGAATGAATCTTGTATTTGGGAACAAAATAAGGAAGAAAGACGACAAGCCTATGATTATGGTTGACTAATAATTTAATGAATAATGTTTTTAATTCGCTATATATTAATTGGTTTAATAGTATATCTTTTAGTCAGAGCTTTTTTGAGATTCGGGGAAGGAGAGAAGCCTCAGGAGGATAGGAATGAACCCGGGCAAAAGAATAATACAAGCAACAAAAAAGTGTCTAAGGAGATAGGAGAGTATATCGATTACGAAGATCTTGATTAATAGAGATACGCTGGTTATTTACTCGTGGTTCTAAGCTGTTTTGCAAGTGAATTAGCAAATACAAAATGATTCAGGGGTTCGCAATCAGAATGGAGTATCTCATTTTTATTTCCTTCCCAGCATTTCAGTCCGTCGCTGATAAAGACAATTTTTTCTCCGATCTCCATAACCGAGTTCATGTCGTGTGTATTAATAATTGTAGTCATCATATACTCTTCGGTAAGCTCTTTGATTAATTCATCAATAAGAATGGCTGTTAAGGGGTCCAGTCCGGAATTAGGCTCATCGCAAAACAGGTACTTCGGGTTGAGGGCAATAGCTCTGGCTATAGCAACCCTTTTCTTCATGCCTCCAGATAATTCAGCAGGGAACAAATGGTTGGCATTTTTTATGTCTACCCTGTTCAGACAAAAATTAACTCTTTCATTCTTTTCTTCAGCACTTTTATCAGTAAACATATCAAGTGGAAAACGTACATTCTGTTCAACTGTGAGTGAATCGAAGAGAGCACTTCCCTGGAAAAGCATCCCCATCTCACTTCGAATTACTTTTTTGTCCATAAAATTAAGTTTATTGAACAAAGTGTTTTCATACCAGATCTCTCCGCTTTCTATTTCATGAAGACCGACAATTGACTTTAGCAGAACAGTTTTCCCCGATCCGCTTCTTCCGATTATAAGGTTGGTCTTACCTGATTCGAATGTCACGGAGATATCTTTCAGGATATTTTTCCCGTTGAATGATTTATTTAGTTTTTCAACTCTTATCATGACAGCAGAAGTTGAGTTAGTATTACATTAAACAGTAATATAAGTACGCTGCTGTAAACGACTGCCTTGGTACTTGCCCTCCCTACCTCAAGAGATCCGCCCTCTACATAATATCCCTGAAAAGCAGAAACGCTGGTTATAATAAAGGCAAAGAACAAGGTCTTGATTAAAGAATAAACTATATAATAAGGGATGAATTCATACTGAATACCGTAAATAAAATTCTGAGATGTAATTACACCTGTGACCGTTCCTGCAACCCATCCACCAAAAATACCGACAATTATTGCCATCAGAGTCAATAACGGGTTAAAGAGAAATGTCGCAATTATTTTGGGAAGAATGAGATATGAAGCAGAATTGATCCCCATAATTTCCATGGCATCAATCTGTTCAGTAACCCTCATGGTTCCAATTTCTGAGGCAATATTAGAGCCGACTTTTCCGGCAAGGATAAGCGCAGCAATTGATGAAGAGAATTCAAGGATCATCGAATCACGGCAACCAAGGCCAATAAGATATTTAGGATATATGGGATTTTCCGTGTTATACGCAGTTTGAAGAGTGATAACTGCTCCCATAAAAAATGAAATAATGGCTATTATACCTACTGAAGTCAGTCCCAGATATACAAACTCCCTCATTGTTTGCTTGTAATAGAGGTAGGGCTTTTCCGGTTTGGAGAATACTTTTTTAAGCATCAGGAAGTAAAGCCCCACATTTGAAAGAAATTTTATCATAGTAATAGCTTAAAGAATTCAAAATTACAAATATTTACCGTAATTCCGGCAACTCAGTTTTTGAAACATGAATGCATAATTAATTATATATTTGCATAAAATATTCCGAAAAAATATACTCTTATGGATAACAGGTATGTGATAATAATGGCGGGTGGAGTCGGAAGCCGTTTCTGGCCTCTCAGTCGGGCGGATAAACCAAAGCAGTTCCTTGACATTATCGGGAATGGAGAGACACTTATTCAGCAGACATTCAGGCGTTTTAAAGGAACATGCCCGGAAGAGAATATTTTTGTCGTTACCAGTGCCGAGCACAAAGAACTGGCAGTTGAACAGTTGGGAATTGATCCCTCACACGTTTTGGGTGAACCATTTCGCCGTAATACAGCTCCTTGTATTGCGTATGGGACGTTCAGGATCCTGAAGGAAAACCCTGATGCTATTATTGCTGTTACACCTGCGGATCATCTTATCGTTAAAGAGGATAAGTTTTGTGAAGTTTTAAAGAGTTGTTTCGACATTGCTGAAGGGAATGATGGTCTTATTACCCTTGGAATAAAACCTGACAGACCGGAAACCGGATATGGGTATATTCAGGCTGATCAGAAAAGGCCGGTGAAGGGCTATGATAATCTGCTGAAAGTTAAAACATTTACTGAGAAACCAGATATTGAACTGGCAAAAGTCTTTCTGGAGAGCGGTGACTTTTATTGGAACTCGGGAATTTTTATCTGGAACATCCGATCAATCCTGGCTGCCTTTGAAAAGCATATGCCTGACACTTATTCTGTATTCGACGAAGGGAGAAGTATTTTTGGAACAAAGCAGGAAACGAATTTCATTGGAAAGACATATACTGAATGCAGGAGTATATCCATAGATTACGGGATTATGGAAAAGGCAGATAATGTGTATGTTATGTGTACCGATATTGGATGGTCCGACCTTGGTACATGGAGCTCTCTCTATGAGCATTCCGCAATGGATAAAAATGGTAATGCATTGGTAAAAGGAGATGTTTTTTCATATGACAACAAGGGAAATATCTTTAATATATCACCAGGGAAAGTAGCTATTCTGCAGGGCCTGGAGGATTATATTGTAGTTGATTCTGATGATGTCCTTCTGGTCGTAAAAAAAGAGGAAGAACAGAATATAAAGCAATACCTTGAAGATGTGAAGAAATCAACTAAGGAGAAATATTTATAGGATATCGGAGATAAGTAAAAAACGAAAAAGCGGGTGTAGCCCGCCTTTTCCTATATAGTCTGATTAATCATTTAGTATTCCCAGAGATCATGTTCGAAGTCGAAGAGTTCATTTTTAATACGTTCCGCTTCGAACAGAGTATATTTTCCAAGCTGGTAATCTGCGATCATCCTGTCGTTGTAAACATTTGATTCTCCATAAATAACACTTCCGAACCTGCGTTGCATAAAGAGGTCATCGAAGGAAATTCTCTGAGCATCATTATTGTTCATAAAAACTTCCTGTTTTGCAAGTGCATCTCTGGCTTCATCATATTTAATCCAGAATAATGGTTTTCTGAGTACTTTTCCAAGCTGGGCATCAAATCCCATATAATAAGGTTCAATAGCTATGATGCGTACATCGAGTTTTGATAGTTTTTTATCAAAATACCACTCTTCGTAAACCAGCAATTGTTTCACCTCCTCTGGTTTTGCATCCTGTTTTATTGAATCCTCTCTTGTTAATCCTGCAGCATTTACCTGGATTGTCTGAAGAGTAGTCACAGCACCCATTTTAACTTCTATATCCGAGTATGTGGTACTTACATTGGTATTAAGAGGATCATAAGCGGTAAGCCTGCCTGCCTTAATTTCTTCCAGAATTATGCTGATAAAATTTTGTCTGCCATCCAGAGTTTTGACGGTTGGATAATATAAAGGTTGATTCATCTTTTCTCTCAGGTCGATAAGACGATACATTCTTTTAGACCATATAACATCAGCTTCACGCAGATATGGGTAATTAATCTTCTTCGCATCCGGGATCGATTTCTGGTAAATATCACCGAAAGTCTGGGCTTGTACAATACCGGAAAGCGATAGGGCAATAAAACCAAAAAATATTTTCTTAATCATGGTCGTATATTTTTATACTAAATTATTTTTAAAATTACAGGTGGAAGGCTTTTGGTCTTGCCATCTGGTCCAAGCGCTTTAATATCTTTAATAATCAGGTTTTTACCTCTGGTAAGCCTGTTGATCAGATCTTTTTGTTTAGTTGTAAGGTTGCTGCTTGTGCTTATCTCCTCAAAATCTCCGCGGTTATCGGAATAAAGCACAGTGAATCCGGTTACGGTATAATTAAGGTCAAAATCAAAATCAGGCAGAATGGCAAAGACCCCCTGTTGTGCGGCAGCAGTAGCTCTTGGTATATCACCATCGCTTTTTCCTCCGAATACTGCAATTGGTGTAGGAAGTCCTTTAACTCTGAAGTCGAGAGGGGCAAATGGTGTTGGTTTACCATTAATATCAGCAGTTACAATTACCTGGACATTTTGTCCGACCGCATTTGGATTCACAATCCAGTTACCTCTGAAGTTTTCACCTTTCGGGTTCTTGACCTTTCCGACTTTGAATGTCCCGTTAGTTACTCTGATCTTGATCTTATCGGGGCTGACGTTAGGGACAGAGACATCAATCGGGTTATCAATACCCATATAAAGAACGTTCATGGCTGTAGGAGATACGACAACATTAGGTTCTCCGACAACATAGGAAGATTCGAAGGGGTAGTCTATGATGGAACCGTCAGGGGCTTTCATAGCAATTATACCACCCCATTTTTTAGGTCCTGTAGATGAAGCGCGTACTTTGTAAATTCCTTTACCTGAATCATCAAGAGGCAGTTTTGTACTGCCAACAGTAATTTCGGGAGCCTGTGTTGTATCTGTGGCTGAAATAAATACTGAAGCTTCATAATCGCTTCCCTGGGTCACATAATTTGAATTAGGAATAACAATAGCTTCCAGTTTATTAAATTTGAAAGAAGAAGCATCAATCTGGGAATAGAGGTAATTCAGAACTTCAGTTTCCCCGTTTCTGACATTTACCTGCATCTCTGACAGTATACAGATTACAGCAACAAGAGGTAATGTCTGAAAGTTGAGGTTTTCCCAGCGTTCAGTTTCCCCATCCTCGTTTTTGCCATCATCGGTGTTCAGACTTTTTCTCAGAGCTTCTTCAGCAACAGGATTTTTACCATCAAGGGTTGCGATCAGGAACTCACGGTAATCACTCAGCAAAGCCTTAAGGTCGTTTGCTTTTCCATTTTCATTTGCTCCGATAAGGATCTGTGAAGGAACATTAGTATCATCAATTCTTTTAACTTCCTCAATAATAACTTCATCGCCTTTAACTGCAGGAGTTTCAGGGTCCTTTTCAGCTACTTTAATTATTTCGATCTTAAGACCCTGTATAAATTCAAATGCTTCATTAGCACGTTGTTTTACCTGATCGGCTGCAGTTTTGTATTTTAGTGCTTTTGCAGGATTTTCGGCTGCAGCTCTGTCGAATTCACTATATATAAGTTTATTTTTAAGGGCATAGTTTGCAATTGCCATCGTAAGACCATTGTCAACTTTTTTGAATGCTTCAACGGCTTCTTTTGATACGTTCAGTGCAAGCATGGCGGTAAGAACCAGGTACATCATACCGATCATCTTTTGCCGTGGAGATAGCCTTTCGTGAGCCATTTTGTTGGTTGTTTAGTTATATAAAAAAAATGCCACGTTATTTAACATTCATTGCAGAAAGCATATTTCCATAAACATTATTTAATGCTGACAGATTATCATTGAGTTTTGTTATCTGTTCGCGATATTTTTTAGTATCTCCCGCTGATTCAGAAAGATCTTTCATTAATCCCTGAATACCTTTATAAAGATTTTCAGATTCTTTAAGATGATCATCTGCTCCCTTACGCTGAAGTTCATAAACTGCGTTGAGGGCAGAAAGGTTTTTATTCAGTGATTCAAGCTGCTGCTGGTATGATTTACCACCAACTTCAATGACCGAAAATGAATCAGCCATATTGCGATATGTAGAACTGGTATCGTTAATTAATTTGGCGGTTGACTGATAAGAATCAGACAATTTACCTAGTGAATCATTGGCCGAGTTAATGGTGTTCATATATTTTGAAGAAGCTGCAGAAACATCACCCATTGAATTCATATTTGCAGTCGATTCGCTTAGTTTTTTCATACCGACTCCAAGTTTCTGAAAAAGATCGGGAGTAATCTCAGCTTTTTCGAGCATCTCATCGAATTTTGCAAGAGCAACTGATCCTACACCGCCACCGATTCCGCCTCCGGTTCCTCCGGATATGCCACCCTGATATCTGCCGCTATGTGAGGCAAGCTCCGGAGTTTCATCTTCTGGAATTCCTGCAAGTTCAGGATAAACCAGAGACCAGTCAACCTCTTCATGCAGCGGCTCAAATGCCGAAAAGAAGAAGATAACCGCTTCAGTAAGAAGACCAATTGTAAGCATGGTACCAGCCAGAGGCCAGTGCTGAATTTTAAATAATGCACCGATAATAACGACTGAAGCTCCTAAACCATAGAGTTTAGCGATGAAGTTTTTCCACCCGCTGCTTTGTACTAATTCTGCTAGGCTCATATACCTGATTATTTTAAGGTTATTTCAATTATCTAATTTACACCAATATAAGATCTTACATTACGAAACCCGATAAAAGATTTTGTTGAATCCTGATATTCATAATCTCTTGAACTGGTCTGAAGAAAATATGCTATATCTTTCCACGATCCGCCCCTGATTACTTTCCTTTTCATTACCGGAGGGTCTTGGGGTGTTGCATTGTACTCATAGTTTGGCTGGAGGTCATGCTGAAAGATATAAGCAGAAGGGTGATATGCACAGCAGGTCCATTCAGAAACGTTTCCGGACATATCGTAAAGTCCGTATTCGTTGGGTTCGTATGATCCTACTTTACCAGCGTATACGTTGCCGTCGTCAATATAATTGCCGCGCAAAGGCTTGAAGTTAGCCAGGAAGCATCCTTTGTAATTACGGGTATATGGTCCGCCCCATGGATACATGGAAAGATCGAGTCCGCCTCTTGCAGCGTATTCCCATTCTGTTTCAAGGGGAAGCCTGTAATTAGATACATCAGCTACACCGTTTTTTCTAAGCGAACTGTTCATATAATCGGTTCTCCAGATACTGAAAGCAGTTGCCTGCACCCATGAAACGCCAACTACAGGATAATCATCAAATGATGGATGCCAAAAATAAATTGACGCCTGAGGATCGTTGAACGAGTAAGTAAAATCCCTGATCCAGCACAGCGTGTCAGGGTAGATATTGATGGTATTATGTTTAATGAAAGATGATCGGTCTTTTACGTCAGTTCGGGTACCGTCAAGATTTGTTACCTGTCCTTCATACTTACCGGTATTGGTTGTATAATCGTAATTATAAGCAGATTTTGCAGCTTGCTGATAGTCGACCCAGAAATAAGAATAGTTCAGCTTTCTGATATCAACCTGTCTTTTCCCGTTGAATCGTTCTTCAGGAGGATAGTACATCTCTTCAATAGTTGCTTTTGTTGTTTCATCTCTTGGATCGATCTTTTCTTCCCAGTTAATTACATTCGGTTCAATTACGTTTCCTTCATCATCAACCACAAAATATTCACGGCCTTCAATTCCGGCATCTCCAAGCTTGGTTCTGAGAATAGAATCACGTACATAGTATACGAACTGACGGTATTTATTATTTGTTATTTCGGTCTGATCCATCCAGAATGCATCAACAGTTACAGATTTTGATATACTGTTCATTGCAAAAACTGCATCCTGATCGCTTGGGCCCATCATAAAATTCCCGGCAGGAATGAATGCCATCTCAAACGGTTCCGGTTCGAAGAACTTCTTCCGCCCCTGAACACCGGTAAGTTCTCCGTTATTTGAAGAACCACAACTGGTTAACAGGATTATCAATATTAGAGAAGATAGGGTTACCTTTTTCATAATACTTTAGAATTTTATATTGCAAGTAAGTTATTTTTTTTTTAATATTCATAAAAATCTGATACTTTTATATTTCATAGGGCTTTTACCGAGACTGAGGTCAAAACAATAGTTAACCATGAATTCATGGGACCCGCTGCTGTTCTTTCTGATATCAGATAAGGTAAAATCATAAGCGTAGCCCAGCCGGATCCCATTATACAGTTCAAAACCAACCATACCAATCAAGGCGTCACCGCTTCTGTATGAAACGCCACCCCATACTTTTTTATTGTATCTGATTATTGATGTTGCTGTGAATTGTGCCACCTTTCCATCGCTGAAGACAAAAACTGAAGGCAACAGTTCAAGCGAGGGATTAGGTAACTGTAAAATGTAACCTGCTGTCAGATAGTAATGTCTGCTTATATATGGAGTGCCCTTTGAAAACTTAATTTTAGGCTGATTAATGTGGGTTACCGATAATCCGGCGTAATATTTTTCCGCTTTGTAATAAAGACCTAAACCTGCATCGAAGGCAACAAAACTTTCTTTATTTTCAGGTATCAGAGGGTCGCCCGAAGGAGGAGTATGGTAATCCCCTGATGGGATCTGCCAGCTTGGATCCAATGTCTTATTCAGCATTCCCAGGCTTATCCCGATCCCGAGCTTCCCGGTACCCAGCTCCATAAGATATGAATAGGATGCTGAAAGGTTAATGTCTTTGTCAAAGCCTATATTATCGCTTTCTACAAGCAAACCGACTCCGCTTTTGATCCTGAACAGCGCAACGGGAGCGCTTATATTAAAAACTGTTGTTGATGGAGCACCTTTAAAACCGATCCACTGCTGCCTGTTCAATGCGGTAGCACAGATCATACCCGAAGTACCAGCAATGCCGGGATTATATGTCAGAGTATTAAACATATAATGACTCGATAAAGGATCCTGCTGCGGGATAGCCGGCAGTAACATTATAACTAAAAAAAGAAATGCAATATTAAACTTTTTCATTTCCTTATTTAATGGTGCTATGCATATCAGTTGACTGAGTAAAATAAATAAAAATCTAAATTGTAAACAAATTTACCCGGATATATTTAAATTAATAAAAATCTAATCTGATCAAGTCGTCAGGACAATTATGATAAACTTTCCATTTAACGTGATATCATTGTAAAATGTTGCGAAATCAGGATTTTAATCTTTCGCTTGCCCTGACCCATCTTTCAGGTACCTCGTTCCGGTTGGCAGTAAGATAATCCTCGTGCGAGCAGGCAAAATATAGTTCTTCCCCTTTTCCGGACGGAAGTTCAATCCACCATCTGTCTGTAAGATTGCTTTTTACAAAAATAAGATCATCCTCAAGATCGGTAATCCTTACGTGATATTTAATGAAACGTCCTGAGTTGCTTATATTTAAAGCAGGAGTTTCATATTGCTTCTGAGAAAAGCCTTCAAGAAAAAACCAGAGTATCTGTGCAGCTAAAGCTGAAGTCTGAGACCTTATATCATAATCTGGATTTACATCAAAAAGGCCAAAAGTTTTAAGTTTGTCTGATATCCCGGCGTATCTTGAGAGGAGACAGATCTCTTCGCCATAAAAACCATTTGGCGAAGGGCTGATTGTTCCCGGGGCATCTGACTGTCGTACAGCGGAAATATCAAAAATCGCAACGTCAGAATCTCTGAAAAGAGGTTCTGTAAGATAAATTGCCTGTCTTACATCACCAATTCTGACAAGTTCTGACCTGCGTTTAAGCAAACGGTTTATTACCTGCTGATCATTAAGGTAGGTCTGGTAACCTATATTTATAAAATGGTCAAATGTGCTCTTATGGTTATTAAATATCGTATTAAGGTAATTGAAGCAATCCGGTTCTTTTCTTTCATTATTGAAATCTATTCTTGGATCAACCGATGTAAGGGTATATGGAATCTTTTGAATGGAAAAAGCTCTGTCTATGGAAGGAACAAGTGCACTGCTTCCACCGATTATCACAGGGAAGAGATTTTCACTTAAAAGCAAAATCAGAATATCAGTGAGTCCGGCGATAGTATCATTGAAGGTAACACCCTGTTTCATATTCCCCAGATCAACTATTTTAAGCTTACCGGGGATTTTTGCCAGTTTGTATAACTCGCTCCTTATCAGGTCAGGTGCTTTTAATGTACCTCCGTTTGGGGAGTTTCGTCCTTCAGGCACCCCAAACAATGCAATCTTATATCTGCCAATATCGTTCAGTGGTGTGTTATCAGTATGGATAGCAATATTATGCGGGAATCCTGCCTGAACAGTCAGATGCTCAAAATCCGGTCCTTCGATGCTTACTGGATTGAAATAATCATTCAGATCTACCATGGTGTATATTAAGAACTCTTTTTGGTTTTATCGCTGTTTTCGATGATCTTAATGCAATCTTCCTTAGTAAGTTTCTCTGCATCTGATCCTTTAGGCAGCCGGTAGTTAATTTTATCTTTAACAAGATATGGTCCATACCTTCCGTTAAGGAGCATCATATCGCCAAAATCCTTCAGGACTTTCTTTTTATCATTCTCATTTTTTTCAAGAATGATCTCAATAGCTCTGTCGGCAGTTATTGCATAAGGATCATCAACTCCCTTTTTTAAAGAGAAGAACTTGCTTTTATACCTTATATAAGGCCCGAACCTTCCGATTCCGACTACCATTTCTCCGCCATCATATTCACCCAGGGAACGGGGAAGCCTGAAGAGATTCAATGCTTCTTCAAGAGTAATGGTTTCTAACAGCTGACTTTTCGAAAGACTTGCATACCTGGGCTTCTCCTCTTTCTCAGAATCACCAATCTGTGCAACAGGGCCAAATCTTCCCATCCTGACGCTTATCGGCTCTCCTGTTTCGGGATGATTTCCCAGGATCCTTACTCCTGTTTTTCTCTCTTTCGTTTCAAGAGTTCTGGTAACAGTTTTGTGAAAAGGGGAATAAAATTTATCAATCATCCCGGTCCATTTGAGGTTTCCCAGAGCGATCTCATCAAACTGCTCCTCAATTTCAGCTGTGAAATGATAGTCAACTATTTCTGAAAAATTCTCGAGCAGAAAATCATTTACTATCATACCTATATCTTGCGGGAAAAGCTTGGATTTTTCTTTTCCGGCAATTTCTGTTTTAACTGATGAAGCCAGCTTTCCGTTAAGAAGTGTAATTATCTTTATCTGTCTTTTCTCTCCGGGTCTGTCCTCACGGGAAACATACCCGCGGTTCTGGATAGTTGATATTGTTGGAGCATATGTTGATGGCCTGCCAATTCCCAGTTCTTCAAGTCTTTTCACGAGACTGGCCTCAGTATATCTCGGAGGAGGGGTTGTGAATTTCTGGGTGGCAGTTATATTGTCATATGAAAGAGGCATCCCTTTGGTAACCGGAGGAATTACATATCTCTCCTCATCGGTGTTCTCCTGATCGGAGGATTCTGCATATACTTTCAGGAAGCCATCAAATTTAATTACTTCACCATTAGCCTGAAAAGTTACAGGAGAATTATTCATGTCAATTGATATAGAGGTCTTTTCGATCAATGCATCCGACATTTGTGAAGCTACCGTTCTTTTCCAGATCAGCTCATAAAGTTTTTTCTCATTCTGGCTTCCTGCTGTTGCAGGCTGGTCAAGATATGCGGGACGAATGGCCTCATGTGCCTCCTGGGCACCTTTTGATTTTGTTTTGAACTGCCTGGTTTTGGAATATTTTTCTCCATACTCCGAAATGATCATCTCGCGCGATTTCACAAGGGCGAGGCTTGAAAGATTTGTAGAGTCGGTCCTCATGTATGTTATCTTTCCCCCTTCATATAACTTCTGTGCCACAGCCATAGTCTGGGCAACTGAAAATCCCAGTTTACGGTAAGCTTCCTGCTGAAGTGTAGAAGTGGTAAAAGGAGGAGCAGGCGATCGTGTCCCTGGTTTGATACTGATACCGGCAATACTGTATTTTGAATCTTTGCAAAACTCAAGAAACTTCAGCGCCTCTTTTTCACCGGAAAATCTTTTTGAAGCTTCTGCACGGAGTATGGCATTTTCTCCGTTTGGAGAACTGATCCTGAAAATTGCAGTTATCCTGAAAGCCGATTCTGTTTCAAAGGCAATGATCTCTCTTTCTCTTTCAACAAGAAGTCGTACAGCCACCGATTGAACCCTTCCGGCTGAGAGTGATGGCTGAACTTTTTTCCAGAGAACCGGTGAAATTTCAAATCCTACAAGTCTGTCAAGGATACGGCGTGCCTGTTGAGAATTGACAAGGTTCATATCGATCAGCCGGGGGGTTTTAATGGCATTTGATATGGCTTCTTTTGTTATTTCGTGAAATACAATCCTCTTTGTTGTCGATAGATCGAGTTTCAATACACTTGCAAGATGCCAGGCAATTGCCTCTCCTTCACGGTCCTCATCAGATGCAATCCAGATATTTTTAGTTTCGGCGGCAGCTTTGCGCAATTCGCTGACAACTTTAGCCTTTTCCTTCGGAATCTCATAATCAGGAGCGAAATTATTATTTATATCTATTCCCAGATTCTTCTTGGCCAGGTCTCTTATATGTCCGAAACTTGAGACAACCCGGAAATCTTTTCCCAGAAACTTCTCTATAGTTTTCCCTTTTGCGGGCGACTCAACAATTACAAGATTTTCGATCATTACAGGAGATATTTGTTCTTTTATCAGACGACAAAGTAAATCATTTAGGTACCAAACTTCAAAATAAACCGTTAAGATTCTTTATAATTTACTATTTTTGGACCAAATTTCTTAAGTTAATGAAAGCCAATTCAACCGACAAAAAATATCTTACCTGGTTCTGGGCAATATTTATTTTTCCGTTTATTGTTGTTATAACATTGTTCATTCTTATCTCAGCCGGTAAGCTTGGTCCCATGCCTTCATTCGAAGAGCTCGAAAATCCTGAATATTATTTAGCTGCAGAGGTTTATTCTGAAGACGGAGTTCTTCTGGGCAAAATCAGCATAGAGAATCTTACATGGACTGATTACAAAGATATTTCCCCAAATTTGATCAATGCTCTTATTGCCACAGAAGATATCCGGTTTTACAGACATTCCGGAATTGATATCCGTGGTCTTGGCAGAACGGCAATACGTACCATACTACTGGGTCAGAGTACTGGCGGAGGGAGTACCATTTCCCAGCAGCTGGCGAAGCAACTTTATCCAAGGGATACGGCCCGGACATCTGCATTTGTGAAGAAAATAAGACTTGGAGTTTCGAAATTCAAAGAATGGCAGACTGCTGTAAAGCTTGAACGAAGTTATACCAAGGAGGAGATAATAACCATGTACCTGAATAAATTTGATTTTCTCTATAATGCCATAGGTATAAAATCTGCTGCAAGAGTATATTTCAACACAACTCCCGACTCACTGAACCTTGAGCAGTCTGCATTGCTGATCGGAATGCTGAAGAATTCCGTTAAATATAACCCTGTAAGGGATTCCGTTCGTATGATTCAACGTAGAAATGTCGTTATTTCACAATTGGAGAAATATGGCTACATTACCCGTTCGATAGCAGATTCTGTTAAAAATCTGCCAACTGAAGTGGATTTCCAGGTGCAGGACCACAATTCAGGTCTGGCCACATACCTCAGGCAATACCTTACAAGTATTATGAGGAAAAATAAACCTGACAGGAATAATTATGTTCAGCAATCCTCATTTGATGATGCATGGTGGGAATGGCAAAATAATCCTCTTTATGGCTGGTGTAATAAAAATAAAAAACCGGACGGGACTTATTACAATATATATAAAGATGGGTTAAAGATTTATACAACAATAAATTCCAGGATGCAAAGATATGCTGAAGAAGCTATGACGGAACATCTATCAAAAGAGGTGCAGCCTGATTTCTATAAAAGGGCAAAAGGATATAAAAATCCTCCTTATTCAAATGATCTCACAAAAAAAGAGATAGATGAATTATTAATGGCATCTGTTAAGCAGAGCGACAGGTATTATGTGATGAGGGCAAGAGGAGTTCCGGAGGATTCTATTATGCTTGCATTCAATACAAAGGTGAAGATGAGGGTTTTTTCATGGAAGGGAGACAGGGATACAATAATGACTCCTCTAGATTCGATAAGGTACTATAAATATTTTATAAGGTCGGCTTTTATGGTCGAAGATCCGAAGAAGGGCTATGTAAAAGCCTATGTGGGAGGACCTGATTTCAGATATTTTAAATGGGATGGAGTAACACAACAAAGGCGTCAGGTTGGCAGTACAATTAAGCCTTTCCTTTATACAATAGCAATGCAGAACGGATATTCCCCATGTTACGAGGTGGAAAATATCCCAAGGTCATTTGAGATCCCGGGTGATACAGTTCCATGGACTCCAAGAAGTTCAGGCCCGAAAGCCTACTATGGGAAAATGGTTACACTTGCGTGGGGACTCGCACAGTCTGAGAACTACATATCCGCCTATCTAATGAAGGTGTTCAAACCTGCCGCAGTAGCCGACCTTATGCATAAGATGGGTGTCAGAAGTTTTATCGATCCGCAACCATCAATCTTTTTAGGTACATCCGATGTCAAGCTTGAGGAGATGGTTGGAGCCTATGGTACATTTGCTAATAAAGGTGTATATACACGACCTATGTATGTTACCCGTATTGAGGATAAAAACGGGAATACAATTTCCAGATTTAATTCAAAAGTTGAAGAAGTTCTTAGCGAAGACCAGGCTTACCTAATGATTAATCTTCTGGAAGGGGTTGTTCGAAACGGTACCGCCAACAGAATGAGACATGAACCTTATAATCTTTTAAATCAGATCGGAGGAAAAACCGGGACCACTCAGGAACATTCGGATGGATGGTTTATGGGCGTAACACCGAATCTTGTCGGAGGAGTTTGGAGCGGATGGGAAGACCGGTCTATTCATTTCGAAACATTGGGTGAAGGACAGGGGGCAAATATGGCCCTGCCTATTATGGCAATTTTCCTGAGAAAAGTATATGATGATCCACAGTTAGGGATAATGGAAGCAGATGAATTCGAACGTCCTGCAAATTTTGATATAGAGCTTGATTGTGATAAAGTAAAAAGGAATGCTTCACAAGGTGATAATTCCCGAAGGGTAAGATATTAATACAACTTACGGTTAATGGCTCATGGCTAACGACTCATACCGGTAGTATTCTGTTGTGGTTTTTTAAAGCAAGTTTCTTCCATGAATCAGGCGTCTTTCGCCTTTTGTCATTTTCAGGCAAAAAGCGATCTGACAAGATTTTCGATTTTTCCTACCTGTATTACATCAATATTAACACTTTTCAGAGTTATATTTCTATGATATTTTGAGATATAAATTTTAGTAAAGCCCATTTTTGAAGCTTCACGTATGCGTTGTTCTATCCTGGAAACAGGCCGGATCTCTCCTGACAGACCCACCTCTCCGGAAAAACAGACCTCTCTTCCAACAGGGATATCAAGATTTGATGATAATACTGAACTAATTATTGCCAGGTCTATTGCCGGGTCATCCACTTTAATGCCACCGGCTATATTAAGGAAAACATCTTTTATTCCAAGTCTGAACCCTGCCCTCTTTTCGAGAACTGCAAGGAGCATATTGAGCCTGCGGATATCGAATCCGGTGGAACTTCGTTGAGGTGTCCCATATACAGCACTGCTGACAAGCGCCTGAGTTTCGATCAGGAAAGGCCTTAATCCGTCAACCGTGGCAGCAATTGAAACTCCGCTCAGAGCTTCATCGTGCTGATTGATAAACATTTCAGATGGATTATCCACTTCCCTTAGTCCTGTCTCCACCATCTCAAAAATTCCTAATTCGGAAGTTGATCCAAACCTGTTTTTAACAGACCTGAGTATACGGTACACATAATTGTTATCACCTTCAAAATAGAGAACCACATCAACAATATGTTCAAGCACTTTAGGGCCTGCAAGTGAGCCGTCCTTGGTTATGTGGCCAATAAGGAAAACAGGTATTCCGGTTATTTTTGAATATTTAAGCAGCTGTGCAGCACATTCCCTGACCTGCGAGACAGATCCTGCTGAAGACTCAAGCATTGCATTACTGATGGTCTGAATCGAATCAATTATTATTAATCCGGGTTTAATATTTTCAGAATGAGACAGGATGCTCTCCAGTTCAGTTTCACTCAATATATAGCAAAGAGGATTGGAATTCTTCATTCTTAGCGCTCTCAGGCTGATCTGTTCTTCGCTCTCCTCCCCAGATACATAGAGGATCTTTTTTCCTTTTAGTGCGAGAGCAAGCTGAAGAGCCAGGGTAGACTTTCCGACTCCCGGTTCTCCTCCAAGAAGAATAAGTGATCCTCCGACAATTCCACCACCCAGAATTCGGTCGAGTTCTGCGATACCTGTTTTCTGACGGCCAAGTTCATTGGCTTCTATATTATCAAGAAGCTGGGGTTTCCTCTTTTCCTGATTCATTATAAAGCTTGTCTCTCTGGAAGAAGCAGGAGCTATTATCTCCTCATGGTATGTATTCCACTCCTTGCATGAAGGACATCTTCCGATCCATTTAGCCGATTCCGCACCGCAGTTCTGACAGACGAATATTGTTTTGGTCTTTGCCATTCTTTTCCTTGTTATAAGCCTCCCTCAACCATTTCATTATCAGGAGTTAGCCCCCTCCAGATAGCTTCGGGCCCCCCTTTAGGGGGCCTAACGATATTGCATAAAATAATCAGTAATATTAAATCAAATATTGAAGAAAAAAATTAGAATAGTAGTTATCAGGTTAAATATATAAAATATTCTTTAATGGGCAGCATTCAACTCTCCTTTAAGGGGGCAGAAGCATTCATAAAGGGAACGAATCCAATCAGGAACTTTCGTTCTTCTTGTCTTTTTTGAAAATGCTGAAGAAGGATATTGTTCCGATAATGGCAACAAATATAAGTTGTGATTCATGGGTAAGTAAGGCATATGCCAGTCCATCCTCAAGTGGTATCCCTTTGACAATAAGCAAACCACGGGAGATAATAAAATGAAATGCTCCTATACCGCTTTGTATGGGAGCTGACATTGCAAGTCCTCCTATAACCAGAAGGAAAATACTGTCGCCAAAGGTCAGATCGGAGGTACTAGCCAGAGAGAAAACAACTACCCAGGTCATTAAGGCATAGTTTATCCAGATAAATATTGTAAGAAAAATGAATTCCCATTTTCTTTTCAGCCGGGTTATAGTTTTAAATCCGTTTATGATCCCTCTGGCTACACTGAACATTTTTGAGAAGAACCTTATTTTCCTCAGTCTCTTTTTATACCTTACAACTCCGAACAGCATAAAGACAATAACTGAGAACAGAATTACCCATAGAACCCATGCAGCACCAAACAGGGATACCACCTTTTCCTGTAAAGGGGAAAAAATATTATCCGTCAGGAATAGGGTAATTTTATCGCTGCTGGTAACGATAAGGAGGATCATGATTAACAGTAATGACAGGAAATCAATTGTACGTTCAATCACTACCGTACCAATGAGCTGGTCGACAGGGATTTTTTCTTTTTTCCCAAGGGCAACGCATCTGGTTATTTCGCCTATTCTTGGAAGTGCCAGGTTAGCCAGGTAGCCTGTCATAAGGGCATGGAAGGAATTTTTTAATGAGGGGTTATATCCAAGAGGATTGACAAGCAGTATCCACCTTCGTGCACGACTTAAAAATGCAAAGAAGCCGAACAGAACAGACAGGATAAGCCATGAATAGTCAGCTTCTCTGAGATCATCCGCCAGCTTTTTAAAATCAACGTTACTGAATGCAAACCAGAGTAAAAGCAGTCCGACAGCAAGAAAACCAAGAAATTTCAGAGTCTGTAAAATACCTTTTCTCAATGTCAGATCAGTTTGTTTGTATTTGTATCGGGGAAAATTATAGCTGGTCTGAATGATTTTGCCTCCTCGAAGCTCATAAAAGCAAATGACATTATTATTATTATGTCACCAATGATCACTTTTCTGGCAGCAGCACCATTAAGGCATATTTCGCCTGAACCCCTGATTCCCTTAATGACATAAGTTTCGAGACGCTCACCATTATTTATATCCAGCACCTGAACTTTTTCGTTTTCAATCAGATTTGCTGCATCCATAAGATCCTCATCAATTGTGATACTTCCTACATAATGAAGATTTGCTCCTGTAATGGAAACTCTGTGGATCTTGGATTTTAATACTTCTATATACATATTATGATATCTGGTTAATCCTAATATTATGCAAAGGTAATTAACCTTTTCATTCAGACCAACCCAATGGCAATATTATCTATCAACCTTATCATACCTGCCTTAACAGCAATGCATCCATAATAACATTTTCCTGGCATCATTTCCTTGGTTCTGCTGACAGGTATCAATTCAAGATCATCAACAATCTCAAAATATTCTACCTTGAATCCGGGAGTATTGCCGATTCTTCTTTTAACATAAAGTTTGATCTCCGGGATATCGGACATGGGTATCATTGCTGAGGCTGAGATGAGGGTTCTGTAGATTATGGCAGCATGTTTCCTGATTTCAGGGTCGAGAAGCCTGTTTCTGCTGCTCATAGCCAGTCCATCCTTTTCACGAACAATAGGAGAGGCTACTATTTTCACCTTACTGTCTGTTTGTCTGACAAGGTCTTTTATCACAGCCAGTTGCTGAAAATCTTTCAGGCCGAAAACAGCTATGTCTGGCTTCACAATTTCGAATAGCCTGCTGACCACCTGTGCAACACCGTTAAAATGTCCGGGACGTTGAAGTGCTTCCATAACGTTATCGAGATTTCCGAAATGGAATTCTCTCAAGTCTTTCTGAGGATAAATTTCTTTAACTGCCGGTGTAAAAACAATATCATTTTCCCTGAGGTTTTTTTCAAGAAGAAAAAGGTCATTATCAAGAGTCCTGGGATAATTTTTAAGATCGTTTTTATCATTAAACTGAGTTGGATTCACAAAGATACTTACAACCACAACCGGGCATTGTTGCCTGGCAACATCAACCAGTGAAATGTGTCCTTCATGGAGAGCCCCCATTGTCGGAACAAAACCAACCGGTGAAAGATTTGTATTGATTATCTGGTCCTGAATCTCAGTAACAGTACTTATTACCTTCATTTACCTTATTTTTATACAAACCTAAGAGAAATTATTCTAATTATATATGTCAATTATTAATAAAGGTAAAGTTGCATCTGCCAAGAAACACAGGTTATCGGTATGCTTACATGCATTTTTATTATGTTATTATTTTTTACTATCTTTGCACATTAAATTGAAATGGTCTATCCAGGCAGGGAAAATAAATGGAAAGCAGGAAGGTATTATTCATTTCACAAGAGATCACTCCATACTTAGGTGAGACAAAGTTGTCGAAGATCGGAAGATTTCTTCCCCAGGGAATTCAGGAAAGGGGAAAAGAGATCAGGACCTTTATGCCCAGGTATGGATGTATCAATGAGAGAAGAAATCAGCTTCATGAGGTAATAAGGTTATCCGGGATGAACCTGATAATAGATGATACTGATCATCCTCTGATAATAAAGGTCGCTTCAATACAATCAGCCCGTATGCAGGTTTATTTTATTGATAATGATGATTATTTTCAGAGAAAATATATCACAAGCGACTCTTCTGGACGAGAATTTGAAGATAATGATGAGAGAGCTTTATTCTTTGCACGTGGTGTAATTGAAACAGTAAAAAAACTGCGCTGGGCTCCGGATATTGTTCACTGTCACGGATGGATGTCGGCACTGGTGCCTGTTTATCTCAGGAGTATTTATAATGATGATCCGTTATTTCATAATTATAAAATAATCTATTCCATTTACAATAATGATTTTAAAACTCCGTTTAGATCAACATTCGCAGATAAACTTCGTTTCGATGGAATAGACGGGGAAAGTTTAAAGATGGTTAAGAAACCTGATTTTGTAAATGTTTCAAAACTGGCTATAAAATACTCTGACGGGATTATTATCGGAAGTGAAACAATAAATGAGGATCTGACCAAATACCTTAGTACTGTTAACAAACCGGTTCTTTCATTCAAAGATGAAACCGAATATATAGATGCCTATAATGAGTTTTATGACAAGATATTATCATAGTTCCCAATCTAACTGCAGATTTAATTCTGTTTCCCATCAAATCATTAACGTATTTCGCCTGACACTCTTCTCACTTGTCGCTTGTTTCGTAACCTCATGTGAGGAGGGACCAACAAAAATCGGAAATGAGCTGCTCCCCGGAAGCGACTTTGTCAATATAAAATCGATTGATACCCTGAGTGTATGGTCCTATACCATGTATGACGATTCAGTACGAACAGATAATCCTTCTGTTTCATATATCGGTCAAATTTATGATCCGTATTTTGGTACAACAACTGCAGGATTGGTTTCCGAGATAAGGATGGGAGGAAAATGGATTGTGCAGCCTTTTACTATTGATTCGGTGAAACTGGCCCTTCATTTTCTAAGTACCATTGGAGACGGTTCATCCGGAACGCATACCCTTAAAATTTCCGAGATAGCGGAACAACTTCATACTGACCAGGCATATTACTCTAATACACCGGTTCCTTTAACAGGATTTGTGGTTGATAATATTGAACTTCCTGTACTCAAAACGGATACAATTGTATTTCTGAAGCTTCCCGGCGACGGGGTTGAATTCGGGAATTATCTTACACGCGATACTTCAAAATTATTCTACAGTAATACAAAACCCGATTTCAGAGCATTTTTTAATGGCCTTTACTTCGAGATGAATGAAGGTTCTGAACGAATGCTTACTTCACTTAGTCTGGTTACAGACGCTACTGGCTTCTATAATAATTATTTTGTTTTGTACATGCATAATGATACCGGTGTTTCAAGCCAATTTTTTTTCGTTCTTGACGCAACCAATCCCAATGCTTCATTTAATAAATTTTCGCATGATTTTAATACAGCCCTCCCGGGTAAAAAGATTGAACATATAAATGATTTCTACAGAGATACACTTTCATATCTTCAGTACCTTAACGGAGTTTATACCAGGGTAGTTTTACCTGGTCTTGCAGGACTGAAAAACGATCCTGACTTAAAGCATATTGCAGTTAATAAAGCAAGACTTACCGTTCCTGTCTATTTTGACGGGGATCTTTACAAACCATCTACAGTTCCGGCACAACTGTATCTCAGATACCGGACAAAAAGCGGCGACAAATATATTGTTCCCGACTATAATATCGATCAGTACCACGCATTCTTTGACGGCACTCTTGATAGTACCGCAAATAACTATAAGTTCAATCTGGCAGCATATGTCCAGTCGTACCTGAAAGACTCTTCAGGTGAAATTGAACCTGAGCTGGAACTTTTTCAGGGTACTGGAACCAGAAACTTAATTCTGAAGGCAAATAACAGCAAAACTCCTGTAAAATTCGATTTCGTATATACAGAGTTCTAGATTTTGTGAACCAAAATTTGTAACTTGGCGCCTGTTGACTTAATACCTTTATATTATGTGTGGCATTATTGGTTATATTGGTTCAAATCCAGCCAGAGAAATTATTATTAATGGTCTGAAAAGACTTGAGTACCGCGGATATGATTCTGCTGGAATGGCTCTTGTTAACGGAGAAACCAAGATCTTTAAATGTGCAGGCAGGGTAAAAGACCTTGAAGAGCTTGTGAGCAAGACAAGTTTTAACGGAACGATGGGAATGGGTCATACCAGATGGGCTACTCATGGTGAGCCTAATGAATTGAATGCCCATCCGCAGGTTTCGGCTAAAGGCAATTTCGTTGTGGTTCATAATGGGATAATAGAAAATTATTCCACACTTAAGAAGCACCTGCAGAGCAGGGGAGTAAAATTTACCAGTCAGACTGATACTGAGGTACTGGCCAATCTTATTGAACATATGTACCTTGAAGGCGATCTGACTGCTGAACAGGCAATTACTCTTGCCCTGAACAGGGTTGAGGGAGCTTATGGCCTTGTAATAATCTGTACGAAGGAACCAGACAGGCTCTTTGCCGCTAAAAAGGGAAGTCCCCTTGTGATCGGAGTCGGGGAAGGTGAAAATTTTATTGCATCAGATGCAACACCAATTGTGGAATATACACAAAGGGTGATTTACCTTAACGACGATGATATTGCGATTATTAAGAAGGATGAGTTGATTCTCAAGACAATCAGAACAGAAAGTATCCAGCCGGAAGTAAAAGAACTTGAACTTAAGATCGGAGAGATAGACAAGGAAGGATTTGCTCATTTTATGCTGAAGGAAATTTTTGAACAGCCCAGGGCAATTCATGATACTTTCAGGGGAAGAATGCTTCCCGATAATTCAGGAGTAATGCTGGGCGGTCTTCATAAATATATAGAGTTAATTTCCCAGTCGGAAAGAATAATAATAATAGCCTGTGGAACATCATGGCACGCCGGACTCCTTGGTGAATACCTCTTTGAGGAATACACGCGTATTCCTGTTGAGGTGGAATACGCTTCTGAATTTCGTTACAGAAACCCGATAATTAACAAGGGTGACGTTGTAATCGCTATAAGTCAGAGTGGTGAAACAGCAGATACTCTTGCAGCTGTGAAACTGGCAAGAGAAAAAGGAGCGAAAGTTTTTGGGATCTGTAATGTTGTTGGCAGCAGCATACCACGTGAAACTGATGCCGGGGTTTACACTCATGCCGGTCCGGAGATAGGTGTTGCATCAACCAAAGCCTTTACAAGCCAGATAACAGTATTGGCAATGATGGCGTTTATTATTGGCCATAAGAAAGGAACTCTTTCTGATTCGGCTTATAAAACACTTATCAGAGAACTTGCATCAATACCTTCAAAAATAGAAAAGGCACTTGAAGTTAACGATCAGGCTCTTGAGCTTGCAGGGAGATTTCAGAATACCCTCAACGCTCTTTATCTTGGCAGAGGTTATCTTTTTCCTGTTGCACTTGAGGGAGCTCTTAAATTAAAAGAAATCTCGTATATCCATGCAGAAGGCTATCCGGCTGCTGAAATGAAACACGGCCCAATTGCGCTTATAGATGAGAATATGCCTATAATAGTTGTTGCCACGAAAGATGATACTTATGAAAAAATAATAAGTAATATTCAGGAAATAAAGGCAAGAAAAGGAAAAGTTATTGCAATTGTTACCGAAGGCGATGAAATAATCAGGAAAATGGCTGATTTTGTTCTTGAAGTGCCTGAAACCCTTCCGGCATTTTCTGGATTGCTCGCTGTTATCCCTCTGCAGTTACTTTCGTACCATATTGCAGTATTAAGAGGTTGCAATGTCGACCAGCCTCGCAATCTGGCAAAATCGGTAACGGTGGAATAGAATTCCCTTAATGTTTCGTACTAAACATGGAAGAATACTACCGTAACCTGACATTATCTGAAATCAAAATTTTAACACGTAACGGATGTAACTGTGGCGACTGGAACAGAGTGCTTGTCATGAACGGGTTTAACCCGTTGTGTTGTGCTAACGTTGTTTTTTCAGGAGATATCAAACTTGGTGAATTCAGAGATCCGTTTATCGATGAGTCAGGGGTGAAAACCCCGAGCGGTATTCTCAATGCAAGAGTTCATAATTGTAAAGTAGGATCAAATGTTATAATTAATAATATAGGAGATTCCATAGCCAATTACAATATTGAAGACGGGGTTGTAATAAAAAACTGCGGAAAAATCCATACCGACGGTCTCACTGCATTTGGCAACGGTACATCAATTGCTGTTATGAATGAAACCGGTGGCAGGGCAGTTAAAATGTGGGACAGGCTTTCAGCCCATGAAGCATATATAATCTCTCTGTATCGCCACCGCAGATCTGCCATCAGAATCATTGATAAGATGGTTGATGATTACTCTGCATCTAATTCTTCAGAAACAGGAGTTATATGCCAAAACTCAAGAATTTTAAACTGCAGTAATATCCGAAATGTAAAATTCGGTCCTTTCAGTCATATTGAAGGAGCTCTAATGCTTAATGAAGGTTCAATAAACAGTTGCGAAGCAGATCCTGTTTTTATCGGCCCGGGAGTAATTATGGAGCATTTTATTATATGTTCAGGATCAATTGTTACCGAATCTTCTCTGATAGATAAATGTTTTATCGGACAGGGATGTGTTCTGGCAAAGCATTATTCGGCAGAAAACTCCCTGTTTTTCGCAAACTGCGAAGGATATCATGGTGAAGCATGTTCGATATTTGCCGGACCCTATACTGTTACACACCATAAATCTACACTTCTTATTGCAGGGATGTTTTCTTTCATGAATGCAGGTAGCGGATCAAACCAGAGCAATCATATGTACAAACTTGGACCCATACATCAGGGAATAATGGAGCGTGGTTCCAAAACTACAAGCAACTCATATCTTTTATGGCCGGCCCGTATAGGTCCCTTTACATTGGTGATGGGGAGTCATTACAGGAACATTGATACATCTGGCCTGCCTTTCTCATATCTTATTGAGAGTAATAACAAAAGCATACTGGTACCTGGGGTTAATCTGAGAAGCGTCGGAACAATAAGGGATACTCAGAAATGGCCTCTCCGCGACAGAAGAAAAGCTCCGTTAAAGACTGATCAATTGAATTTTAATCTGCTCAGTCCTTATACGGTCCGGAAAATGGTTGAAGGAAGAGAGATTTTACTCAGGCTAAGATCTGAAGCAACAAAAAGCACGACTTATTTTAGCTATAATAGTATGGAGATTACCGGCACTTCTCTTGAACGTGGAATTGAATTATATCAGACCGGTATAAATAAGTTTCTGGGAAACTCCATTATAAAAAGGCTGGAAAAGAAGGAATTCAAAACAAATGAAGAGCTTCGAAAAAGACTTGAACCTGATAAGCTTAAAGGGAAAGGTGAATGGGTTGATCTTGCCGGACTTTTAGCACCTAAACAGGAAGTTGACGGACTCATTGATAAAATTGAATCAGGTGAGATCACCTCTCTGGAGGAGTTGTCAGATTCTTTTGACTTAATGCACCAATCATATCACAACTGGGAATGGACCTGGGTATGTGAAATGATTGAAAACGAGACGGGATCTGCTGTTAATTTATTAACAGCAGATGATATTGCCGGTTTTGTTGAAAGATGGAAAAAAAGTGTCATTGAGCTCGATAATCTTCTGTATGAAGATGCAAGAAAGGAATTTACATTATCTTCAATGACCGGATTCGGAATTGACGGAGGAGATGAGGTTAAAAAGCTTGATTTTGAGCAGGTCAGGGGCGAATTTGAATCCAACAGTGTGGTGACTGCCATAAGGGAGCATATGGAACAAAAGACAGCTCTCGGTGACCAACTTATTGCAAGAATGAAGAGAATAGACAGGTAATCTTACTATCTGCCTGAATACATTAAATCGTAATACTTTCCATAATCACCCGAAAGCACCCTCTCAAGCCACTTGCTGTTAGCCAGGTACCAATCGACTGTTTTCTCAAGACCCTCTGCAAAATCAGGTATCGGCGACCATCCAAGTTCATTCTGGAGTTTTGATGAGTCGATAGCGTACCTGAGATCGTGTCCGGGTCTGTCAGTAACATAGGAGATAAGTTTTTCAGAGGATGAGTCAGGGCGGTTCAGCTTTTTATCCATTATCCTGCACAGCAGTTTGATGAGATCAAGATTTTTCCATTCATTATTACCTCCAATATTATAGGTTTCCCCTTTCTTACCTTGATGGTAAATTAGATCAATTGCCGATGCATGATCTTCAACATATAGCCAGTCGCGTATGTTTTCACCTTTCCCGTATACCGGAATGGGTTTGTTGTTCTTAATGTTGTTTATTGCAAGCGGGATAAGCTTTTCAGGGAACTGGTTTGGGCCGTAATTATTTGAGCAGTTTGAGATCACAACAGGAATTCCGAAGGTATGGCTGTAAGCTCTTACCAGATGGTCAGAACTTGCTTTGGATGCGGAGTAAGGACTTTTAGGGTCATACGCAGTTTTTTCAGTGAAGAGTCCTTCTTTTCCAAGAGAACCATAAACCTCATCTGTTGAGATATGATAAAACAACTTTCCCTCAAAAGCGTTTTTCCAGTTGTTAAGTGCAGTGTTAAGAAGGTTAACTGTACCGACAATATTGGTGAATACAAATTCATCCGGTCCTGTTATTGACCTGTCAACATGTGATTCAGCTGCAAGATGTATTATACCTTCAAAACTATACTTTTTAAAAAGGCCCAGAACAGACTGTTTATCAACGATATCAATTTTTTCGAACCGATAATTCTTTTTAGATTCTATGTCGGTAAGATTCTCCAGATTGCCAGCATATGTAAGCTTATCGGCATTAACAATCAGGTAATCGGGATAGTTGGTGACAAATCTTCTCACAACATGAGAACCTATAAAACCTGCACCTCCCGTAATAAGAATAGTTTTCTTCATGATTGTCATATTTTTCTCCTTATTTTCTTTTCCCAGTCCCATGCTGTTTTCATTGCCTCATCAAGGGTACTTAATGTTTTCCAGCCCAGCTCCTCGTTGGCAAACGAAGGATCAGCCCATATCTTTTCAATATCACCGGCTCTTCTTCCAATAATCTTGAAGTTCAGTTTGATCCCTGATACACGCTCAAATGATCTGATTGCTTCAAGGACAGAAACTCCTTTACCGGTACCAAGATTAAATACCTCATAATTTGTTTTGGTCAGGCCTTCGATTAGCCGTTTTACTGCAACAACATGAGCTTTGGCAAGATCAACAACATGAAGATAATCTCTAATACATGAGCCATCGGGGGTATCGTAGTCATCTCCGAATACTTTTAATTCGTCCCGTATACCATAAGCTGTTTGAGTTATATATGGAACGAGATTTTCAGGTATTCCTCTTGGGAGTTCGCCAATCAGGGATGACGGATGGGCTCCGATAGGATTAAAGTATCTTAAAGAAATTGCTTTGATATTTTTATCAGAAACAGTGGCATCTTTTATTATTACCTCACCAACCTGTTTTGTATTTCCATAAGGAGAAATTGCTGGTTGAAGAGGTGAGTTTTCAGTAACAGGGAGCTTCTCAGGCTGCCCATATACGGTGCACGACGATGAAAACACCAGGCCTGGAACACCGGCTTTTTTCATTGAATCAAGAAGATTAATCAGCGACAAAAGATTATTTCTGTAATACTCTAAAGGCTTATTGACCGATTCACCTACTGCTTTATATGCAGCAAAATGAATAACTGCGGCGATATCTTTGTATTTCCTGAAAAAAGTGTTTAGTTTCTCATTATCGCAAAGATCAAATACTTCCAGAACAGGTCTTACCCCTGTTATCTCATGAATTCCATCTATTACAGAAGCTTCCGAATTATAGAGGTTATCTATTATAATAACATCGAAACCGTCCTGAATAAGTTCAACTGAGGTATGTGATCCGATATAACCGGTACCACCTGTAACCAGGATTTTTTTTTTCATTTAAAGGCTCCAGTATGAATAATTTTTAATTTTCCCTCGCATTACTCCTTTTACATCCACCACAATACCATCTTTATTCAGTAAGGCGGCAAAGTAAGATTCATCCAGTTTTATATATTCCTTATGGCTTACAGCAAGTATAACTGCATCGTATTTGCCCCTGGGGCTCCCAGACAGCTCAATTCCGTATTCCTCCTTCACTTCATGCTTACCGGCACCCGGATCAATGACATCAACTTTAATTCCGAAATCATTAAGCTCTTTTATTACATCTACCACTTTTGAGTTTCGGATATCTGTTACATCTTCTTTGAATGTGATACCCATTATAAGTACACGTACATCTTTAAGGTTCTTGCCTGAAGCAATTATTTTTTTGACAGTCTGCTTTCCGATATATCCACCCATACTGTCGTTGATAAATCTTCCTGAATCAATCATCTGCGGATGATAGCCCAGTGATTTTGCCTTGAACGAAAGATAATACGGATCGACACCAATGCAATGTCCGCCAACGAGGCCGGGATAGAATTTAAGGAAGTTCCATTTAGTACCGGCTGCCTCAAGTACTTCAAATGTATTTACACCAAGCCTGTTAAATATGATTGATAATTCATTCATAAAGGCTATGTTAATATCCCGCTGTGTATTTTCAATGATTTTTGCGGCTTCTGCAACCTTTATTGAGCTTGCTCTGTGAACACCCGCTTTAATAATAAGTTCATATGTTTTTGCGATGTTTTCAGCAGCCTCCTTGTCGCATCCACTTGTTACCTTAACTATTTTGGTAAGTGTATGATTTTTGTCACCCGGATTAATCCTTTCGGGTGAGAATCCAACTTTGAAATCAGCTCCACACTTTAATTCGGAAAACCTTTCCAGTACAGGTATACAGTCATCTTCGGTACAGCCGGGATAAACAGTTGATTCATAGACAACATAATCACCTTTTTTTAAGATTCTGCCAACGGTCTCAGAAGCTTTGAGAACCGGGGTTAGGTCGGGTAAGTTGTTTCTGTTGGTGGGAGTAGGAACAGCTATAATATGAAATGAAGCATCTTTTAAATCTGAAGGATTACTTGTAAGGATAATATCACCTCCTTTAAATGCATCTGAGGTGAGCTCATTACTTGGATCGATTCCTTTTTTCATCAGCTCAACGCGGTCTGGTTTAATATCAAACCCGATAACCTTTAATTGTTTTGCAAACTCCAGAGCTATAGGCAGGCCAACATAGCCGAGCCCGATAACAGAAAGTTTTGTCTCCTTGTTTATAAGCTTTTCATACATATTCTTCAGTTTATTTTAGTAGTGGATGATAATCTCCAATAAGTCCGATCGGCTTTGAATTTCTGATTACATAAGCAGTCTCAACTGACTGCCGTGCATCTTTAAGTCCGAATCCCCTCCCGGCAAGTATCTCCCTGTATGTCAGTGTATGAAGGTCGGCAAAACCTTCACTGAACTCTATCTCTTTACCATCAACAGTTATTGACCGGTATGTTCTCTGACCTGCTGTCTTAACCGATTCAGGAATATCATCATAATTGATGCTCAGAAACCATCTTACCCTGGCTTTTTCCAGTTCGAGATAACCGGCAGCTTTATGTGATTCCGAGATATGAACGATGTTTTTCTTAGTATCGCCGAATATCCAGCTTAACATATCGAAGAAATGAATTCCAATGTTTGTTGCCACACCACCTGATTTCTGTATATCACCTTTCCAGGAGATTGAATACCAGTTACCACGGCTTGTTATATATGACAAATCAACATCATATATTTTATCTTTTGGACCGTTTTTAATCTTCTCCTTAAGTTCCAGCAGCTTGGGATGAAGCCGAAGCTGAAGAACAGTATAGATCTTATGCCCGGTCTCATTTTCAATTTCCTGCAAAGCATCAACATTCCAGGGGTTAAGCACAATGGGCTTCTCGCATATTGCCTCTGCCTGATGGCGCAGGGCAAATCTGATATGCGAATCGTGCAGATAATTTGGAGAACAAATGCTTACATAGTCAATTTTTGTACCAGTTCTTTTCAGTTTGTCAAAATGCCTGTCAAACCGTTCAAATTCAACAAAAAAATCGCTTTCTGGGAAATAACTGTCAATCAGCCCAACGCTATCAAACTTGTCAAGACTGGCAAGAAGATTATTTCCTGTATCCTTTATTGCTTTGAGATGTCTTACAGCAATATAACCTGCAACACCTATTATTCCAAAATTTTTTGGAGTCACTATCATAAAACAATTCTGTTAAGAGGCATAAAACTACTAAATTATTTTAGAAACTCTGCCATCATCAATCCTGTATCTCTCGCCGCTTTCAGCACAGGTGGCAATGCCGTTATCATCAAAATGAAGTTTATGCCCGTATTCGCTCATCCATCCCATTTGTCTGGCAGGATTTCCAACCACGAGAGCATAGGGTTTCACTTCTCTGGTAACAACAGCACCTGCTCCTATAAATGAATATGTACCGATCTTATTACCACATACAATTGTTGCATTGGCACCAATTGAGGCTCCCTTTTCAACTATTGTTTTATAATAGCTGTCTTTTCGGATAATTGCGCTGCGGGGGTTAATGACATTGGTAAAGACCATCGATGGTCCCAGAAAAACATCATCTTCGCAAATTACGCCTGTATAGACAGACACATTATTCTGGACTTTGACATTCCTGCCTAGCCTGACACCCGGGGATATAACCACATTCTGACCTATATTACAGTTTTCACCTATTTCGGAACCTGTCATGATATGACTGAAGTGCCAGATTTTTGTTCCTTTTCCTATTGTACAACCTTTATCTATAACAGCTGTTTCATGTGCAAAATATTCCTTCTCCATTTTGATTATCTGTCGAAAAATTCTAAAACGTTTTTAATAATATAATCAATTTGTTCCTGCTCCATATCAGGGTGTATTGGTAACGACAAAACCTCTTTACAGAGATCTGTTGTGACGGGGAAATCGGTCTTCCCGTATCCGAGATAACTGTAAGCTTCCTGCATATGCAGCGGACCCGGGTAGTAAATCATTACGGGTATACTCTTCGATTCAAGGAATTTTTTCAGTTCATCCCTTTTCCCGTTGTTAATCCTGATTGTATACTGATGAAATATATGAGTAGAATAAGTGACTCTACCCGGAATAATTATTGAAGGGCAACCGGTAAAAGCTTCGTCATACTTCGAAGCAACTAATGCCCTGGCTTCATTGAACCTGTCAAGATACCTTAGTTTTACCCTCAAAATGGCAGCCTGAATTGTATCCAATCTTGAATTGATGCCGATATCATCATAGTGATATCTGATTTTCATCCCATGGTTTGCAATGCTTCTCAGTTTTTCTGCATAAAAATCATCATTAGTGTAAAGAGCTCCGCCATCACCATAGCATCCCAGGTTTTTAGACGGAAAGAATGAAGTTGTACCGATATGTCCGATGGTGCCTGCTCTTTTTACAGTCCCATCGCGAAAAATATAATCTGATCCGGTTGCCTGGGCAGCATCTTCAATTACAAAAAGATTATGTTTTTTAGCCAGGCTCATTATACTATCCATATCGGCACACTGGCCAAAAAGATGAACCGGCACAATCGCCCTTGTTCTTGAGGTAATAGCTTTTTTTACAGCTTCTGCAGATATATTGAAACTTCCGGGATCGGGATCCACAATAACAAGCTTCAACCCAAGCAGAGCAACGACCTCCACTGTAGCTATAAAAGTAAAATCTGTAGTTATGACCTCATCTCCTGGTTTGAGTCCGAGAACCATCATGGCAAGATAAAGTGCATCAGTTCCATTTGCACATGAGACCACATGTTTTACGCCGAGATATTCACGGAGTTCCTCCTCAAACAACTTAACGTCAGGTCCTTTAATGAATGCTGTTGATTCAATAACAGATTTGATGGCAATATCAATTTCATGGCCTATCTTTTCATACTGAGCCTTAAGGTCAACCATTTGGATCTCTCTCATATACGGTCTGAATTTCGAAATACGAAGATAATGCTTTTAAAAGATATTTCGGAGTTGTTTTAAAGTCGTTTTAACTCCCGGCTCTTCTTATTTAGAAGGTGCAGTTAACGGTTTTTTTATTTTGTGGAGAATTTTCTGTTACGAAATTAAAGTAATATTAAAATTGCCGTTAATAAATCATTTAGTGGAGTCATTTTTTTTCTTATTTTTGTAATATACTGTTCAAATAACAAAGTGGATATTACGGCTTTCATAAGGGAATTATTATTCGGGCACGATTGTGTGATTGTCCCGGGCTTCGGAGGATTTATAGGGAACTATACACCAGCCACGATTGATAAAAGTTCTTCTACATTTTATCCTCCGGTTAAACAAATTTCGTTCAACAGGAACCTGAATCATAACGATGGCCTTTTGGTCGGAAGAATATCCGGATCTTCTGGTATAAACTATGGGGATGCCAGAAATATGGTTGAGGAATTTGTGATCTCCGTACGAAGGAAGCTTGATAAAGGGGAAAAAGTTATTTTTGATAATATCGGAACCTTCGTAAATAATCAGGAGGGAAACGTTCAGTTTGAACCTGACAGAAATGTAAACTATCATCTTGACTCTTACGGGCTTGAGTCATTTCAATGCCTGCCTCTTGAAGGATACGATGTGAGAAAACGTATCATGAGGCATAATGAAAAAGATCCGGTGAAGCAGGCTTCCATAAGGAAGATAATATGGAGAGCCGCTGTAATCATCCCGCTGCTGGCACTCCTTGTAGCTGTACCTCTCAAGACAGATCTTTTTAAATCAAAAGTGGAATCAACAACTTTCAACCCTCTCGTAAAAGCAGAACTTGAGAATAATAAAAAAGCGGTTGATGAAAGAAATATAGAAGTATTATCGAAAACTGAAGATGCACCACAACCTCTTATTCCGGATGAAACTTCAAAGTTGGCAGCCATGCCTGTTGCCGCTGAAACAAATGATTATCTTGTCATCACAGGGAGCTTCAGATCAGAAGAAAATGCATTTTCCCAGTTGAACATGCTGAAGGAAGAAGGTTTCACTCCTGAGATTGTCAATGCTCCGAATGGATTCTTCAGGGTTTGCGCAATAAGTTGCCGCGATCTGAACACAGCAAAAGTTAAGAAAGACAGTATCTCAAAAAGATTTCCGGATTCGTGGGTATCTAAAAAGAGATAAAGGTGTTTATTAGCTGATCAGAATCTGCTCTGAAAGGGCAGCTATTTAATCATACTACCATTGCTCACTTTCGCTGCAGGACTTACCATTACGAGGTTCCCGTCTTTGTCCTCGGCCATCAGGATCATCCCTTTCGACTCAATACCCCTGATTTTCCTGGGTTCAAGATTTGCTACAATTGAGATCTGTCTGCCGATAATTGCTTCCGGATCATAATACTCTGCAATACCTGATACTATTGTGCGGATATCTAGCCCTGTATCAATTTTAAGCTTCAGAAGTTTACTCGTTTTAGGAACTTTTTCAGCTTCAAGGATTGTTGCAGTACGGATATCTATTTTGGAGAAGTCATCAAAAGTAATTGTTTCTTTTCCGGCAACTGTTATTTCTTCAGCAGTTTCATTAGCTTTTTTTGTTGCGAGAAGTTTGTCTATCTGCCGTTTAATTTCTTCATCTTCAATCTTGTCAAACAGCAGTCCGGATTTATTTATTAAATGCCCGCCCGGGAGCAGATCAGATTTTCCTGCATCGCCCCAATTCAGATCTCTGAAATTGATCCATCCGCGTAATTTCTCCATCGAGAAGGGAAGAAATGGCTCACAAACTATGGTAAGGTTTGCAGTTATCTGCAATGCAATGTTCATAATAGTCTTTACTCGTTCGGGATCAGTCCTGATCAGTTTCCAGGGTTCAGAATCAGCAAGGTATTTATTTCCAAGCCGGGCCAGATTCATAGCCTCTCTCAGGGCTTCCCTGAATCTGAAAGATTCCAGACTGGTCTCTACATTTTCTTTCAGACGTGAAATCTCATTAAGGACATTTTCATCCGACGAATCGGTTAATCCTCTTTGCGGTACTTTTCCGCCGAAATAATTATGGGTAAGCACAAGTGCACGGTTAACGAAATTTCCCAGGATAGCAACCAGTTCGTTATTATTACGCGCCTGAAAATCCTTCCAGGTAAAATCATTATCCTTCGTCTCAGGGGCATTGGAACAGAGCGAATAGCGCAAAACATCCTGTTTACCGGGAAAATCCTCAAGGTATTCGTGAAGCCATACTGCCCAGTTCCTTGAAGTTGAGATTTTGTCATTTTCGAGATTAAGAAATTCATTTGCAGGAACATTTTCAGGCAGAATGAAAGAGCCTTCGGCATTTAACATTGCTGGGAAAATAATACAATGGAAGACAATATTGTCTTTACCGATAAAATGGATCATTTTTGTCTCCGGGTCTTTCCAGTATTTCTTCCAGTCGGATGTAAGTTCCTTAGTGGCAGAGATATAACCAATAGGTGCATCAAACCACACATAAAGGACTTTCCCAGTTACACCCTCAACAGGAACAGGCACACCCCAGTCGAGATCTCGGCTTACAGCTCTGGGCTGCAATCCCTGGTCAAGCCATGATTTACACTGTCCGTAAACATTAGGCTTCCATTCTTTATGATCTTCAAGTATCCATTTCTTAAGCCATGGTTCATATTTGTCGAGTGGAAGATACCAGTGCAACGTTTCTCTAAGCACAGGTTTACTGCCACTAACTGTTGAATGCGGATTGATAAGTTCATTAGGGCTTAGTGAGGTTCCGCATTTTTCACACTGGTCACCGTAGGCATTTTCATTTCCGCAATGAGGACAGGTACCCATTATGTATCTGTCTGCTAGAAAACAACCTGCTTCCTCATCGAAATACTGTTCAGAACTCTTTTCAATAAATTCTCCCTTGTCATAAAGGGTCCTGAAAAAATCTGAGGCAGTTTCATAATGCACTTTGTTTGATGTACGGGAATAGATATCAAAGGCAATACCAAAATCCTGAAATGCCTTTTTATTTATTGCATGGTACCTGT
This sequence comes from uncultured Bacteroidales bacterium, assembly GCA_963760915.1. Taxonomy (GTDB): domain Bacteria; phylum Bacteroidota; class Bacteroidia; order Bacteroidales; family VadinHA17; genus LD21. Next base: position 947,485 of record CAVXEU010000003.1, read on the forward strand.
CGACAATCTCCTGTGGAGAAACACCTTCCTTGCGGGCTTTCAGGGTAATAGGTACACCATGTTCATCGGAGCCGCAGACTGATATTACATCCACACCCTTCATTCTCAGATACCTGGTATAAATGTCTGATGGAACATAAACCCCTGCCAGATGACCAATATGTATGGGACCATTGGCATAAGGAAGTGCCGAAGTGATAAGGTATCTTTTAAAATTCTTCATGATTCTGATAATGACTGATAAGGGTTTTAAAAATTGCACAAATATAATAATTTTAACATTCTTAAATGTTAGCCCCCCAGGCCCATTTAGACTCCTTTCCCTATTTTAACCTGCGCTTCGGAGGATTTTATGTGCCCTGGATTTTCACCCGCCGTGAATTACCCGGTCAGCCTCTGAAAGTGGGGTAGAGACTGACGGGAATTTGTGAGTAAAATGTTGGAAAACGTTTCATTATCAATTACATTTGCATAATATTTTTTAATATATGCCCGAAAATAATGTACAACCTGACTATTTGAAAAAAGGTGACGAGGTAGCAATAATATCTCCCTCTTTTAGCATAGAGGAAAAGAAAGTGACTGATGCAGTGGCTTTTCTTGAGAGATGGGGTCTGAAAGTGCGTGTAGGTAAAAATGCGTTGAAACAGAACGGTCCATTCGCCGGGAATGATGAAGAGCGCTTGTCAGATCTTCAGAATGCGACTGATGATCCTGAAATTAAGGCAGTTATATGTTCCAGGGGAGGTTATGGCATTTCAAAAATTATCAGTAAAGTGGACTTTTCTGCTTTGAAAGAAAATCCAAAATGGTATGTAGGATTCAGTGATATAACCGTTTTGCATTTATGGCTGAGCGAAATTACCGGGATCATGTCGGTGCATGGCGACATGCCCCTTAATTTCAGGAATCATGAAAAGCATAGCGCCACATTCAGATCCTTAAGGAAGGTGCTTTTCGGAGATTTTCAGCCACTGAAATGGAAAGGTCTCTTTTTCAGGGAAGCAGAAGCATCAGGAGAAATGACTGGCGGAAACCTCTCTATGATTTATAGTCTGCTCGGGACACCTGCAGAACCAATGACTCAGGGAAAAATTTTATTTATTGAAGAGGTCGGAGAATACTACTATCATATCGACAGGATGCTGACATCGCTAAAGCTTGCAGGGAAACTGGAAAATTTATCTGCCCTCGTTGTGGGAGGAATGAACAAGATTGAAGAGGCTAAGGTACCCTGGGGAAAGAGCATTGAAGAGACCATTTACGGGATTGTAAGTGAATATAACTATCCCGTGTTTTTCAATTTTCCTGCAGGTCATGTGGCAGATAACAGGGCATTTTACATAGGCAGAAAAGCCACCATAGAAGTCAAAGGCAGAAAAGCTATTCTTTCTTTTGTTTGATTATCATAATGCTGAGATAAGAAGATTAAGGTCATTCGATTTTATGCCAAACTTCTGTCCCAGAGTTTCATTTGTGAGCATCCCGTTATACAGATATGCTCCGTTGCGAATACCCTGATCAATTTTCAGCAGTTGTGTCATTCCTCCGGCATCAGCCATGCTCTGGAGCAAAGGAGTAAATATATTACTAAGGGCAATGGAGGCAGTCCGAGCCACACGTGACGGCAGATTCCAGGCTGAAAAATGGACAATACCGTGCTTTTCATACACGGGGTCCTTAAGAGCCCGGCATTCTGTCGTTTCTATACATCCACCACGGTCAATACTAAGATCGATTACCACAGCTCCCTTTTTCATATTACGAATCATTTCCTCAGTAATGAAGTAAAATGGTTTGAGATCTTCAAGCTCAATGGCGCCGATCAGTACATCTGCCGATTTAAGTGCTTTCTTTAAGACCTGGGGATGAAAAACTGAAGTCTGAAGCCGTTGGCCTAACAGATTCTGAAATCTTCTTAGGCGGTGCAGCGAACTGTCAAATATTTTTACAGTTGATCCAAGTCCTAAAGCAGCCCTGGCAGCAAACTCACCTGCAGTATTGGCTCCTATTATTATAACTTCTGTAGGTGTTACACCGGTTATTCCACCCAGCATTACTCCTTTTCCTCCATGAAGATTCGTCAGGTACTCCGATGCTATGAGTAAGGATGTTATTCCGGCAATTTCGCTCATTGATTCAATAACCGGCATAACCCCGTTATTGTCACGTATTTTCTCAAATGCTATGGCAGTAACTTTCTTCCGGATAAGTTTATTAAGTGTTCCTTCTGTAAGCTTAAGTACATTGAGATAGGATAAGACTACCTGATTGCCTTTTAAATAGTCTGTTTCCTTCTCAGAAAAAGGGGCAACCTTAATTATTGCATCGGCACTGTAAACTCTTGCAGGAGAATCGCTTATAATTGCTCCATACTCACTGTAATCCTTATCAGTATAATTAGCCCCAAGCCCTGCCCCTTTCTGAACAATAACCTCATTGTCACTTTCGACAAGCAGGTTAACCGACTCAGGCGTAAGAGCCACCCTTTTTTCGTCATCTTTCTTTTCGCACGGAATTCCAATCGAAATTCTCCGGTTTTTTACAGAAGTTTCCAATAGTTCTTCTTTTGGCATGAATGCCGTAGCACCTAAACTGTATTTTCCGCTCTTACCTTGTTTGTTCATCATTAGCAGGAAGTTATTTGCACAAAGGTAAAAAATTTGGAATACAGAGCAAAATGCGATGATTTTATGATACAGTAAGTGTTCGTTGTTCATTATCACCAACGGCAATTCTGATTCTTACTGTTCCGGAAGGAAGCAGATCCTCTACAAGTTCCGGCCACTCAATAAAGCAGTAGAAGTCGCCTGTGAGGTACTCTTCAACGCCAAAGTCAAAAACCTCTTCCTGTTTTTTTATCCTGTAAAAATCAATATGATAAATGGGTTCTCCAGAGCCAGTCCTGTACTCATTAACCAGAGTGAAAGTCGGACTGCTGATTATGTCTGTAGAGCCAAGCACCCCACAAATGGTCTTGATGAAGGTGGTTTTGCCTGAACCCATTGACCCGAAAAAGGCGAAAATTCTACTCTCTCCAAAATATTTTAGCAGCTTTTTTGCTGCCATTTGCAGATGGTTTCTATCCCTGATTACAATTTCCATTTCGAGAAGATCTTAAGCAGGTTCCAGATAAGTTACCGGTAATATTACTTCCTGCATTGAAATCCCCCCATGTTGAAACGTATCCTTATAATAACCTGCATAATAGTTATAATTGTTCTGATAAACGAGATAGTCCTTATTTAGTGCGAAGATATACCTTGAACTTATATTTATTTTCGGCAGCATTGCTTTTTCCGGGGAACCCAGTTCAAAAACCTTTTTCGGATCATAATCTAGGTTCCTGCCCATTTTATATCTGAGATTTGAAGAGGTCTTCCTGTCTCCGATTATTTTTACCGGATTCTGAACCCTTATAGTACCATGATCTGTGCTGAAAACTACTTTTACGGGATGTGATGCCAGGGTTTTCAGCAAGTCGAACAATGAAGAATGAAGGAACCATGAACGGGTGAGGCTTCTGTAAGCACGCTCATCGTTTGCCAGGTCGCGGATCACACCGCTCTCTGTCCTGGCATGCGAAAGCATATCGACAAAGTTGAAGACAAGAATATTTATGTCATTTTCAAGCATATTCCTTACTCTGTCATTGATTTTTCTACCCTCGAGACTGCTGCTGATTTTATTGTATGACCACTTATATTTCAGTCCCTTACGATTTAATTGATTCTTAAACAGCAATTCTTCAAAATTGTTTTTTCCTTCCTCTTCATCATCATTGATCCATAAATCAGGTGACAATTCAGCTATCTGTGATGGCATCAATCCTGAGAAAATTGAGTTACGGCTGAATTGCGTTGAAGTAGGCAAAATACTGAAAAAGGTATCTTCTTCGATTATTCTGTAGAGCCCTGAGAGTTCAGCCGAAATGGTTTTCCACTGGTCGTACCTCATGTTATCTATAAGAATGAAAAACAAAGGTTTATGATCATGAACCAAAGGGAATATTTTCCTGGTAAAAAGCGCAGGAGAAAGAAGTGGTTTATTTGTATTTTCAGGGTTGAACCAGCTGAGGTAATTATTGATCATAAATTTGGAAAAGGAATTATTAGCCTCATTTTCCTGCATCCTGAGTATATCGTCCATTCCTGAATCAGTGGATTTCTCAAGCTCAAGTTCCCAGAAAACTATCTTCCTGTATAGCTCAGACCAGTCGCTGAAGGTTGAGGCAGATGAAATCATGCTGCTAATCCTGTTGAATTCCTGCCGGTAATCGGTTGTTGTTTTTTCAGTTATCAGTCGTCGCTGGTCAAGTATTTTTTTTATGACAAGCAGTACTTGCTGGGGCTTGACCGGTTTAATCAGATAATCAGCTATCTCTGAACCAATTGCAGCCTCCATAATGTCCTCTTCTTCACTTTTTGTTATCATTACAACCGGGATATCAGTCCGGACCTCTTTTATTAACCTGAGAGTTTCAATTCCGCTTAATCCGGGCATATTTTCATCAAGAAAAATAAGATCATACCGGTTTTGCCTCACAAGGTCAATTGTATCATTTCCATTTGAGCAGGTATCAATTTCATAACCCTTCTCCTTGAGAAAAAAGATATGGGGTTTGAGAGCTTCAACCTCGTCGTCCGTCCACAATATTCTTATCGTCCTCATTTCAGAAATTTATCCCTGAAGAACATCTGATAGCGCTCAGGGTCCTTATCACTGTTCAATACCTGGAGATTAGCCGGACTTATTATAAAGGTAATCATCCTGGCACCATTTGGATTTCTGACAATCTTATCGGTCCTGAATGCAGTATAATATCCAAGTGCGTTTGAATAATCCTTAAATCCTGAAACAGTTATCATTATGTATTTATTATCGACTAGCAATCCTTCGGTCCTATAGTTATTATTTGTAAAATTATCAATATTATAGCTGATGACATCAAAAGTGGCCTGGTTTATATTGAAGGCCGGATCTGAGATAATCAGCACGAAATTCCGGGCTGCAACTGTATCTGCAACATATAACTGTGTAGCAATCTGTTTATCTTCCTCTACTTTAAGCTCCGGCATTTTCTGGTTAAGGAATGCTGCCATCTCTTCTGCTTTCATGCTCTCGGCTGTTCCAGGCCATGTCTTAATAAGGTTGTCAAGTTCTGCTTTGAAGGTCCTCTCATCACTTATCCTTGCAACCGAATAGGCGTGAAGGAGCATAAATTTTGGAGCGAGATTATTCTCCGGATACTTTTTTAAAGCATCACTACAAAGTGCTATAGCATCGTTAAATCGTTCTTCATTATATGCATTATATGCCTCCTCATATAATTTTTCTGTCATTTTCAGATCAGCCACCTTTTTTTCATAGTAAGCCGGATCAGATAGAATTCTGGCAAATTCACTGTCGGGATACTTTTCAATCAGTCTCTGCCGGTATAATTCGGCTTTTGCATTATTAGCCTCCTTATTTATCTTATAAAGATTATAAAGTGCTTCGGGAATAAGTTCGTTGTTGGGGAAACGGTTTATAAGTGATTCAAATGTTTCAGTTGCTTTTACCGGGTCCGAAATTCTTTCAGCATAGGCTTTTCCCGCATTCAGGAGAGCTGTGGCAATCTTTTCGTTTGAGATTTTCATCAATGAGTCTGTCAGTGGCAGATTCTTCAGATAGAATTCAGGTTGTTTGTAATTAAGAGTTGCTGAAGAAGTGTCTATAAGGGCTTTAGTAGAATCATTTGGATTTGAGTTGGTCTGTGATACAACAACTTTTGTTTTGTTTGACCTTCTCCAGTTGTCTTCAAGCTTCCTGTTACCCCAGCGTCTCCTGAATTCAGTCCTGCCAAAAGTCAGAGCTGCCTGATTATAGAAATACCATTTACCTTCCTGTTCGATGTTACCCTGAAAGCGTCTGGCATTCTCATAATACTGTCCAAGATTATATCTGTCGGAATATTCAGAAACCTTTCCCTCACTTTCATCTTTTATGACTTTTGCAATCATAGTTGAGATCAGGCTGCTTCTTTCAGATTCTGACATTTTAGCAACTCTTTGCAGACTGTCCTCACGCTGAATAATAGCAAGCTGGGGAACGAGGGCATTAAGATTTTGAGATTTAGATTTTAAGGTAAGGTAATCCGGATGATTCTGATCGATAAAAAATACGGCACTGTCATAGTACATTCCTGCCTTAATATAATCAGGTTTTTCAAAGTAATAGCCTGCAAGGGCAAGATAAGCTTTCCCCCGCTGATTCTGATTCTGTGATATTGATGAAGCTGATTTCCTGTAGTATTCAAGAGCCTCAGGTACGTTTCCCTCCTTCATCGACATATTTCCCAGAGCATAATAGATCTGATCCTGAAATTCTTTGTTTTTGGAATCCTTAAGCATTTTCTCAAGTTCTCTTCCTATTTCCCGTGGATTTCCTGAGTTGATGTCGAAAACACCTGCAATGTTTATTCTCGCATTGAACTCAACTTCATAAGGCGGATTCATATTAACAACCTTGCGGTAAAAATAGGTTGCTTTGACCCCGTCGCCGGTCTGTTCATATAACTGAGCCATAAGATAGGTAAGCCTGTATTTTGTTCTTTTTCCTGAAACCAGGTCAATCGATTTTACTAGAGGGTCAATTGCTTCAGAATATCTTTTTTGTTTTATAAACAGGTCTGCCAGTGTTGTATAGTACATTGATGTGAGGGATTTTGTAAAATCCTTTGTAATCTCAAGCCCTGCCATTAATCTTGACGATTCTGTATAGTTTCCTGTTTCATTATTAATTCTGGCTAGCCAAATAGTTGCTTCAGCCTTAATAGCAGGATCGTTTGCATTGGTTATGCAATAGCTGAATACTGATGATGCTTCCTTGAATTCATGCTTATAAAACCGGGCTTTTCCAATGAGCAGATAGCTGTCGTCGACCCACTCGTTAAACTCTTTTCTATCAATGAGCTCCTTATCTTTTTCGGATATTTCTCGTGATTCACTTATTTCAGGTCTTGCAGTAATTGATTTTAAAGAGATTAATTTTGAAGCCTTCTGAATTGCCGTTTCCATATTGGATGTGCACAGAGATACAGTTGCCGGGTCGCTGTATTCAAACACATTAAGCATCTCAGCATAATCATCACTATAGCCATTCGCAATTTTGGCAAGACCAGCTTTAAAGCTCTCATATCCATTAAAGTAGATATTATATCTGGCGGTCATGCTTTGATAAAATCTGCTCACATTCGTGTTTTTTTCAACCGAACAGTTTGCAAGGACCAGTAACGATCCAATTATCACCAGATATTTATATGATGCTTTACGTATGACCAATAATTGATTTTTATACTATAACTGACTTAATTACTGTATAGTATTTCAAAGGTAAATAAAATTGAACTGTTAAGCTTTTCTCACGCTGAAATTACTCTTCTTATTTCAGGAACCTCTTTCATTATTGCCTGTTCAACCCCTGCTTTAAGTGTCTGCATGCTGTAAGGGCAGCCATGACAGGCTCCTGTAAGTTTTACCTTAACAGTCATATCGTCAGTTACATCAATAAGGTCAATATCCCCGCCATCAGACTGCAGATAGGGTCTGACCCTGTCAAGCGCTGTCCGCACACGCTCTTTAATACTTTTAGTTTCTGTCATTTCTCTTTTTATTTACTTGGTTACCTGTAATTTTTCAGTCGGTTTCTGATCTCTGTTCCTTTGCTCAGTTATTTCGATCAACACACCGGCAAGATCCATAAATGCATTTCCGGTTATTGAATCAGCAAGTGCTACCGGCTGACCCTTGTCACTGCCTTCACAGATGCTCTGTACCAGAGGGATCTGTCCAAGCAGCGGTACCTTCATTTTTTCAGCAAGTTTTTTGCCACCATCTTTTCCGAAAATATAGTATTTACCCGACGGCAGTTCAGCCGGGGTAAACCACGACATATTTTCAACAAGACCCAATACCGGGACATCGATTTTCTCACTCCTGAACATTGATATACCCTTCACTGCATCTGCAAGAGCTACTTCCTGAGGAGTGGTAACGACAATTGCGCCGGTTACAGGTACCTCCTGTACAAGTGTAAGGTGTATATCGCTGGTTCCCGGAGGAAGATCCACAAGCAGATAATCAAGCATGCCCCATTCACCTTGAGTAATGAGCTGTTTAAGAAAATTTGAAGCCATAGGACCTCTCCAGATAACAGCATCTTCAGGATCAACAAAGAACCCGGTAGAGAGAACTTTAACACCAAACTTCGTCAACGGGATAATATAATCTGTATTATTCTCCCTTCGAACTTCAGGCCTGTATTTTTCCTCATTGAACATTTTTGGTACAGATGGCCCAAAGATATCAGCATCAAGAAGTCCGACATCAAATCCTTTTCGAGCCAGGGAAATAGCGAGATTAACAGCGATGGTTGTTTTTCCCACACCTCCTTTTCCGGACGCTACTGCAATTATATTAGTTACACCTGGTAAAATATCGCGTTGTATTTCACTATGTTTACCTACTATGACCTTTGGTAAAACCTTAATATCATTTATTACAGTATCCGGTCCGAAAACATCTTTCAATGTTTTTACAATCGTGCTTTTGATCGATGAAATGAAAGGATCATTCGACTTTTCGGGAGTCAGTGTAATTGAGATCCCTTTTTCTCCTGTTTCAATTTCTGATATCATCCCAAGGGTAACAATATCCTTACCTTTGTCGGGGTGGATGATTCTGGAAAGAGCTTCTAAAATCTGTTTTTTTGATGACATTTTTCGTGTTTTTTTAAGAGCATATACCTGTATATCAGTATATTTAAAATGTCCGGAACAGGCAGTCGTTTCGTTTATATAGCCCAGTTATTCATACTGAACATACCGTTGTAGTAAAGTAAATACGTTCATTATGAACGGGTTGCCACAATCCGGCCTGCGTTTATGTAATAATATCATATACGACAGTCTCAAACTAAACAATCAGCTAATGCTCTTATTTTTATTTAAATTAAATATAAACAAGTTGCAATTTTACCAATTTTTTGTCAGAATACAAAATAATCTAATTCAGTTCAAGAAGAGGGTCCCAGAATTTTTCTCTGAAATTGAGAATACGGTCATTTTCAATAATAAGGCCTTCATTAACCAGAAGCTGTTCCATAGTTGATGAATTGCCAAAATGATGTTTTCCCGTGAGTTGTCCGTTACGGTTGACTACTCTGTGTGCCGGGATAAATTCAGGATTGCTGTGACAAACGTTGAGAGCCCACCCCACCATACGAGCTGACCTGCCTGATCCAAGATAGCGGGCTATGGCACCATAAGATGTTATCCTGCCATAGGGAATATGCTTCGTTACTTCATAGACCCTTAAGAAAAAGTCATTATCCCCGTTTTCCTTTTTGCGAGACATCCTCGATTATCTTTTGTTTATTCAGTCTGAAAGAGAGGAAGTTAATTTTTAATCCTTTATTCAGGAAGATATTCTCATAGTGGGTTCTTATTGAAAAAATGTCATCAGTCAGTATCTCCGAGTAAAGGTCGTTAGTTCCCATTATGTTTTCAAGTTTATTATGGCTTATGATAGTTTTTGTATAGTCATATAGTTCAGAGTTATCGGTCTTAAGATGAACCGGACCATTGTTTTTCAGAAATTGCCGATACATATTCATGAACCGGGGAGATGTCAGTCGTTTATTAGCGTTTCTTCCTCCCGGATGGGGGTCCGGAAAAGTGATCCAGATCTCGTCCACTTCATCTGTAGCAAAGAAGGAATTAATAAATTCAATTCTGGTCCTGAGAAAAGCAACGTTATTCTGTTTCTTATCATTTGACGTTTTAGCCCCTCTCCACATACGGGCGCCCTTGATATCAACTCCTATATAGTTTTTATCCGGATAACGGTCTGCCAGTCCTACCGTATATTCTCCCTTACCGCATCCAAGCTCAAGAACCAGGGGAAATTCATTTTTAAAAATATCTTTGTTCCACCTGCCTTTTACCGGATGGTCCCTGCCTGAAACATCTGATATCTCAGGTTGGATTACATTACTGAATGATCCCAGTTCAGTCCATCGTGCCAGCTTATTCTTTCCCACTTCTGAGATTTATTTGCTGATCTTTTCTATTCTTATCCCTACATCATACACACCTTTAAGATCTTCCATCCTCATGCCATGCTGAATCTTAAAAAGGTAAGTTCCTTTTTCGGGGAAAAATACATTTGACTTATAGGGCAGATTCAGTTCATGTATATCACCGAATCCTTTACCATACCATTTTCCCTTCTCATCCGCAAGATTATACTGAAGGGTATCGGTTATGCTTTTCCCTTCAGGAGAGGTTGTAGTTACAAAAAAGTAGATATTTCTGAAAGGATATGAGGAACCAGTTCTGATAGTGAAAATAACATTCTGACTGTTGACTGTATCAGTTATCGGAACCTTAAATACTGGAACATTATCCAGTTTCCATGTTTTATCAGGCATAACGACGGAATCGGTGTACACTATGTTATTGCTGCAGGATAGCAAAAATATTAATGACGTCAGGATCAGAACGGTTGAATATCTATTTATTCCTTTTATCATTAAATCTTCTGTTTTTTCTTTTATTCGGATTCCTGTTTTGCTGATTTTTCTTCTCAGGGGGGTCAAACCGTGTCAGGCTGTTGTTTTTTAAGAGGTCGTGAGAGACAGGTGTTGCATCTGTTGAATCATTGAAGACCTGAAGTTTTTCGACTTTTTTCCCCATTCTGTTAATCGCCTGTATCTCTCTTACCCTTTGAACAGGTAGTGCAATAAGGTTGATATTTGAATGCTGGTCAGTTGAATACCAGTAAAGACCTTTATGCACCTCCAGTTTCTGGAACCAGGCAGTACAGTCGAGCGCTTCCAGGGGAATATCTCTCGGAGGGAACGACCTTTGAGCATCCACGTAGCAATCGAGTTCAAAGTTCAGACAGCACTTGAGTTTACTGCACTGTCCGGCAAGTTTCTGCGGGTTCAGAGATAGCTCCTGATATTTTGCATGAGTCGTTGTAATTGAAATAAAGTTGGTGATATGGGTTGCACAGCAGAGTTCCCGGCCACACGATCCAATCCCACCTATTCTTCCTGCTTCCTGGCGTGCACCAATCTGACGCATCTCTATTCTTACCCGGAATTCATCGGCAAGCACTTTAATAAGCTGACGAAAATCCACTCTTTCATCAGCTATGTAATAAAATATAGCTTTTGTCTTATCGCCCTGATATTCCACATCCCCGATTTTCATATTGAGTTTAAGCTCCTCGGAAATCTTCCGTGAACGCAACATTGTGGGTGTCTCGAGTTTCTTCGATTCTTCCCACTTTTGTATATCAACAGCTTTAGCTTTTCGATAGACCTTTTTCATGTCATCGGGAGAGGAGTGTGATTTAGGTTTCTTAAGTTGTTCCTCCACAAGGTATCCAACCATCGAAACTCTTCCTATGTCATGACCCGGCGAAGCCTCAACTGCCACTACATCACCAATCTGAAGCCGGAGGTTGTTTACATTCCTGTAAAAGCCTTTTCGTGTATTCTTAAACCTGATCTCTACAATTTCATTCTCATCCGGAATTTCAGGAAGGTCTTTAAGCCAGTTAAATGAATCAAGTTTATTATATCCGGGCTTATATGTTATGTCAGGCATCCGGATTTCTTCACCGGTTTGTCCCTGAATATCTTCATTATCTGCCATTGAACTTTTAAAATATCAATTTACCCTGCAAAAGTAGTGAATAAAAACATTAATTCAATAACAGGTAAGATGATCACCTGATGAGCCGGGTAACTTTTAATGCAAGGTCAAGAAAAATTATTTTTGGATTTCCGTTTGATTCAATATGAGAATATACCATATTAAATTCGTCTGTCAGCGGATATATATTCTCCTTATTAATGAAAGGGTGGAAGTTTCCAGAAAAAGCTGACTCATCTCCTGAAAGGTATACAAGATTGTTTTTCAACTGATTGAGAGAAAGCATAAGATTTTCACGAAGTATCCTGAGAGAAAATGAAATAAAGTTCTTCTGTGATTCCCTGCCTGTCGTGGCGATATCTTCCGACCAGCTGATCAGCGATATGATGTCGCGTTTCCATGCAAACCGCATCAGACTTTTAAAATGGTCAAGATTTGCGAGTGATGATTCTTCGTTTTCGCATAGTTCAATAGCGCGGGTAATATTCCCATTTGAAACACGGGCTATATCAGAGGCTTTCTCACCGGACATCTCAAATCTCTGGATAAGAAATTTTTCAATATCACTTTTGCTGAAGGATGGAATTTTAACCAGCTGGCATCTTGATACTATTGTTGGAATCACCTTGTCAGGCTCCTCTGAAACCAGCAGGAAGAGTGTTTTTTCAGGTGGCTCCTCTATCATTTTCAGAAGTTTATTTGCAGTTGCCTGGTGCATTTTTTCGGGAAGCCAGATTATCATAATCTTAAAATCCGACTCAAAGGATTTAAGGCTGAGCTTTTTTATTATTTCTGAAGCTTCAGAAGCAAATATCATTCCCTGAGCATTCCCTACCTCAATAGTATCAAGCCAGTTATTAAGATTAAAGAACGGAGACTTACCCACAAACTCTCTCCATTCCTCTATGTAGTTATCACTTACAGGATCTGTTGCTTTCTTCCCCTTAATAACAGGAAAGACAAAATGCAGATCGGGATGAATCATTTTATCGTATTTGACACATGATTTACATATACCACATGAATCATAGTCAGACCTGTTCTCACAACTTATTAATCTTGCATAAGCCAGAGCCAGAGCCATACTGCCGCATCCTTCAGGACCGGCAAACAGCTGGGCATGACTGACCCTTTCTTCCTGAACAGAGCGAATTAGTTTGCCAATAATGACTTTCTGACCAGGTATTTGAGAGAAATTCATTTTACTACCAGTCTTTTCTTAATCAAGCTACGTATTGATTCTGCACTAACTACAGGGCTGCAAGCGCTTTGTCATAGTCTGGCTCCTGTGTTATTTCAGGAACAAGCTCTGTATAAGTCACAATCCCTTTTTCATCAACAACTACAACACTACGTCCGTAGAGTCCGGCCATTGGACCGTCGACTATATCAATTCCGTAGGCTTTTCCAAAGGCAGAATCACGGAATCCGGAGAGAGTGGTCACGTTTGTAATTCCTTCGGTAGTACAGAATCTACCATGGGCAAAAGGAAGATCCTTTGAAATTGCCAGAACGACAGTATTGGTTTTTCCTGCAGCTAACTGGTTGAATTTTCGTACAGAGCTTGCACATACCGAAGTATCAAGACTAGGGAATATGTTCAAAATAAGTTTTTTCCCTTTAATTTCTGATAATGATAGACTTCCAAGATCAGATTTCACTAGCTTAAAATCCGGTGCCTTGCTCCCTTTTAAAGGCAGGCTTCCTGATGTATTTATCGGGGTTCCTTTTAATGTAATTTTTGCCATAACTTTTTTTTCAAATTTAATCAATCTTTTTCAAGTGGTAACATTTAAAATCGATGAATGGTTCAGACAGGTTAATATCAGGTTTGACTTTTATCACCGGTGATCTGTAATCATCAGATTATTTCTGCGGAATTGTCATCAATCAGAAATAACACAAATTTCATTGATAATTTTAAATAAAATAGCTGAGGAGAGGATATCAATGCTTCGCTTTTAATAACAATAAGTTGATTTTTATCAGGGGAATATCTCAAAAAAAATGTAGGTTTGTATCAGAGTAATTCTACAACTAATTTAAAATATTTGATCTATGCAAATGATTCAGGATTTTAACTTTAAAGGGAAAAAAGCGATAGTCAGGGTTGATTTTAATGTACCCCTTGACAAAAAAACTTTCACTGTAACTGATGATACCCGTATACGGGGAGCATTGCTTACAATTAATAAGATTCTAAATGACGGCGGATGTCTGATCCTTATGTCTCATCTGGGAAGACCAGAGGGTCGTATGGAGAAATATTCACTCAAACCCGTTCTGCCTGTTCTTGAGAAACTTCTAGGAAAAAAAGTTCTCTTTGCCGACGATTGTCTTGGAGCATCTGCAGAAAAGATGGCCGCCGAACTTAAGCCGGGAGAGATTTTGCTTCTTGAAAATGTCAGGTTTTATCCGGAGGAGGAAGGGAAACCAATACTTCCTGAAAACGTTACCGATGAAGAAAAGAAAACTGCAAAGGCTGCCATGAAGGCAGGTCAGAAAGAGATGGCAAAAAAACTGGCTGGTTATGCTGAAATCTATGTAAATGATGCATTTGGTACTGCACACCGTGCTCATGCAACAACGGCAGTGATGGCTGATTTTTTCCCGGCTGACAAAAAAATGTTCGGATTTCTCATTAACAGTGAACTCGCAGCAATGGATAAGGTATTAAAGGATCCTCAACGCCCCTTTACTGCTATCATGGGTGGTGCAAAGGTGTCGGATAAAATAATGCTGATAGAAAACCTGTTGAACAGGGTAGATAATCTGATTATCGGAGGTGGAATGACCTATACTTTTATTAAAGCCATGGGAGGAAAGATCGGGAAATCTCTTTGTGAGGAAGATAAACTTGATCTTGCCCTGAGACTTATTGATAAGGCGAAGGAAAAGAATGTCAAACTCTACCTGCCTGTTGACAGCCTCAATGCTGATAAGTTTGATAATGATGCCGCCACAAAAGTTACTGATGCTGATGCAGTTGACGAGGGATGGATGGGACTGGATATTGCAGAAAAGACTATCAGGGAATTTTCTTCAGTAATAGAGAATTCCAAAACTATCCTGTGGAACGGACCAATGGGTGTTTTTGAAATGGAAAAATTCTCAAAAGGCACTACATCTGTTGCAAAAGCTATAGCCGCAGCTACTTCAAAAGGCGCCTACAGTCTTATAGGAGGAGGCGACTCGGTTGCTGCAATAAACAAAAACGGCCTTGCCGATAAAGTCAGCTATGTTTCAACAGGTGGAGGCGCCATGCTTGAATATATGGAAGGTAAGAAATTGCCGGGAATTACCGCTATACGGGGAGAATAGCCCAAAAGAACAGAACGGGGAACGGAGGTACTAAGAGACTTTTTATTATATTGAACAGGCTGCAACAAAATGTAGCCTGTTTTTGTTTTATCTTTGCATTAATAATTATGAAAATATCATTATACATAATATTGATATTATCTGTAATTCTGGCAGGTTGCAAGAAGAACGATAGCATAAGTACATCAGGTACTCAAACCATTGACAATAATCTTTATGGGACCGGGCCGTATTATGCAAACGGGTTTTTATTCTCACTGGCAAAAACTGTCACTACACTTGATAACCCTGAACCCGATATTACGATCGATAACGACGGTACTCTTTTCAATCTGATACTTCAGACAAATAATTTCAAAAATTCATTTTTTAAAATTGGTGAATACCCTGACCCTGCTTCAGCGGAACAAACCTTTAATAATCTAACTGCACCTGTTGTTTCTCAATGGGTTGTATGGGCCGATTCTTTAAAAGCAAACCAGGTGTGGATATTTAAAACAGCCAGTGAACACTATGTAAAACTACGTATCATCGGCACAATCTCAGAACCAAGGAACAACAGAAATTATGCGGAATGTACTTTTCAATGGGTTTACCAGCCTGACGGTTCATTAACCTTCCCGGGTAAATGATATCGGATCTCAGGAATAGGATTTTCAATATAAAAGATCAATCTGATTTTTGGGAAACTGCTCTGGAGGTATTTAAATACCAGGTAAATAATAATATTGTTTATAGAGAATTTATAGAAAGTCTGGGAAAGGATAGGGCGAGAATCAATAATGCAGAGGAAATCCCTTTTCTTCCGGTTGAATTTTTCAGAAACAAAAAAATTGTCACAGGTACCCGGCATGTTGAAATGACATTTGAAAGCAGCGGCACAACAGGATTTACTCCGGGAAGACATTTCATTAATGATTTAACTTTATATACTGAAAGTTTTTTAAGAACTTTCAGACAATTCTACGGGGATCCTGATGATTATCTTATTGCAGCCCTTCTTCCCTCTTATACCGAAAGAGAAGGTTCTTCACTTGTTTATATGGCTGACAGACTTATTAAAGAGAGTAAAAATCCACTTAGCGGATTTTACAAAGAGAATTATGAATATCTGTTATCTTCATTAAGAAGGGGCAAAGAAAAGAAGCAAAAAATTTTGTTACTGGGAGTCAGTTTTGCTCTGCTTGACCTGGCAGAAAAGTACTCACCTGATCTGTCTGGAGTTATTGTTATGGAGACCGGAGGTATGAAAGGAAGAAGAAAGGAGTTGACTCGCCTGGAGCTTCATGCTATTCTGAAAAATAAATTCAATGTGCAATCAATTCATTCAGAGTATGGTATGACAGAGCTTCTGAGCCAGGCATATTCAAAAGGTGATGGAATATTTTATTGCCCGCCATGGATGAAGGTGGTGATAAGGGATCCGCTTGATCCTCTTTCAATATATTCCGAAAAGGGAAGAACCGGCGGAATAAGCATAATTGACCTGGCAAATATTAATTCCTGTTCATTTCTTTCCACTGGTGATCTTGGGAAACTTCAAAAGGATGGAAGTTTCGAAGTCCTGGGAAGATTTGATAATTCAGATATAAGGGGATGCAATCTGATGGTCGAGTAGCCAGTCAAAATGCCCCCCTGGAGCCGTGTAAAAAGTCCATTATAACCGCAACGTGCGCTAAGCTATTGCAAAGTGCGCAAAGTCAAGATGTTATAATTAAGTTCTTTGCGATCTTTGCGTAAGACCTTTGCGAACTCTGCGGTTAATGGATTTCGGTTTTTTCAAAAGCTCGTGGGGTCAAAGTCCTAATTTTGTTTTTAGACCTGCAGGAATAGCATTTTTATTTACCATTATTGCAATAGTTTTGGCACGGACGTAATTTTCTGACATGTTCAGATAGCCTCCGAACGGATTTCTTTCAGTACCCCAGGAGTTCTTTGTTATGTAGTACTTGGTGCCGTTCTGATCTTTAACAATGCCTGTAACATGCATAAGATGATCATCGGTGGTTTTTTTGGTATCAAATCCTTCTTCCCGGTATTCCTGTGTTACTTTTATTTCAGGGAATGGCCGGCTGAATTTATATGCTTCTGCACTTCTTTCTGCAGGAGTCATCTTCCCTAATCTGGCTTTATCGGCGGCGGAATACTGGTCAACTTTTTCAGTTTCGGGAATGATAGCAACTCCCTTTGCATGTGAAAATCCCTTTTCACTTACATCTCCGTCCCATGCAACAGTATATCCGTTATTGAGAGAGTAATCCATTATTTCAGTCAGTTCATCAATAGGGACATTATAGTAATTGATTTTTCTCCAGTTGTCCGGAATGGGAACAAGTCCCTGAGTGTAGAATGGGAATAGAGTCCATGAAGTGATTTCCACGTAATCATCGGGGTTGATACCCAGACTGGCAGTAAAGGATTTCGGGGTATAACCAACACCTTTGTAAGTGAATGTCTGTGGTGCTTTACCCAGATAGGTATCAAGAACAGCATTCACTATATCGAAGTATTGATCACTCTCTTTTTTTCTCTGAACAGGTACAGTGGCAATTGCATTTATGAAAGCATTAAGCTCGCTATGGTTATGATAAGGTACGCTGTAATTCAGACCAGTGTATACTTCATTCGGTACAATACCGTTTTTAGTAAATTCAATCATCCAGTCATGACCTACACTTCCCTGACCAAGATTTCCTTTACCTTCCTTGATAAAATTATCTTTCAGCCTGTCAACATAGTTATATCTTACTATCCACATCTCTGACAGATCATATTCTCCTTTTCCCATCCGGAGCAGTTCCGATTCAATAAATGAGGTTGTAGCAAAACACCAGCATGTTCCTGTGGAGGACTGATTTTTAACGGGTGTGGCTTTTAGCTCCACAACGGACGTAAATTTGTAGCCTTCTTCAGGTTTCGAGAGATCAGAGTTTTTCTTTTGTGAAAATCCCGGCAGGATCAAAACTCCCATTAACAGGGTCGAAAGAAATTGTCTTTTCATATTGTGTAATCTGTTTTAATAAACATTTGAAAAAGTATCTTTTTGAAATAAGCCCCCAAGCTAATAAAATAAAATTTAATGAAGGTCGGTTTGTTAAACTTTCATCCTGTAAGAACGTGCCAGAAGCTAAAGCTATTATGACAACCAATATCATCGACATTGAAACTTGGTATGGAATTTGCAACAATAACCTCAGGATAGTATTAGTAGTACTACCGTGTTTTAAATATAAATTTGACTAGTTCTTTTAAATAATGAATCACAATTATAAACTCAAAACAAGAACGGGTATAGTAATGATCGCTTTTTCCCTGGTATTAATGTGGCAGAATGTAAATGCTCAGTCAGGTTATCGTTATTCTCCCAGAATGCAGATGGCACCTTACCGTTCAGTAATTGTTCCGAATCCTCCCTCACAAAATTACCGGCAGAGTTATAACCCATATAACCAAATGGGCGGTTTTCAGCCTTTGATAAGCTTCAGCATGCATTTCGATCCTCTGATCAGCTGGTTTTCAACTGACAGTTATGATACCCGTAGCGACGGTGTCGTCCCTGGATTTAATTTCGGCATTTCACATAATAGTTATTTTAGTCCCAACTATTCCTTTTATTCAGGGATAAATATTATTAAAGCCGGTGGAAGACTTATTAACAGGGAGACCACCCGTTTCGAGCTTAAAAACTATAGCAGCTCAATATTTACCGTCGAACCCGGAGAAGCAATTACATATAGAATCACCTATCTCTCGATACCTCTTGGTTTAAATCTCAAGTCTGACCAGATCGGTTTCGGGAGATTTTTCACAGATCTTGGATTCGCTCCAGAAATCGTAATCGGAAGCAGGGCAGACATACCATCACTCAACATAAAAGGAGGTAATGCTTCGCCGGAACTGAACATATTCAACGTTTCATTCCATATAATGGCGGGTATGGAATATCCTCTCGCAGGATCTAATAACTTCATATTTGGTATTGGATTTGACAAAAACTTATTTGATATTACAAGTGATAATGGAGATCAGCCAACGAATGTGGTTACCCAGAAAATGTTATTATTCCGGTTAGGAATGACCTTTTGACCTGCTTTAAATGAGATAATGGATTAAGAATTAAGATGTTTGTTTATTCAAAAACCCCCTGAAGGACACTGGACCTGCTTCCTCCCGGCAATAAGATCATATGCATGATCTATCCAGGAGATAACCTCTCTACAGATATTCCGGTGCTCTGCACCTTCATATCTCAATAGCGCACATTTTTCTACAAATATTCCGGTGCTCTGCACCTTTAATACCTCTTCAACATTAAATTTGCTCCAAATATTCTGGTGCTCTGCACCTTAAGCTCATCGACACAAAAAATTTACTTTCGAATTTCAGGGAACATTAAACTTTCGAGTTTGAATGCAAAGCAGCGGAGCTGCGAAATATTTGTAGAAATATTATTGAACAGTAGAACCACAGGTGCAGAGCACCGTAATATTAAATCCAAGCTAATAAAAGAAATATTCCTGCCAATTGTGGTAATTAATGTTTACCTGTGATCAGGTCATAAGAATGATCAATCCACGAGTATACCTCTTTATCAGGAACAGTCCCATCAAGATTTATTGTATTCCAGTGTTTTTTGTTAAAATGCCAGGCAGGAGTAACAGCAGTATATTTCTCGCGCAATTCCAGGGCAAGTTCCGGATCGCATTTCAGGCTAATCCCATGCCCATCTTCCGATAGATCAAGCAAGGCGAACATCTTCCCCATTACTTTAAAAACAAGGGCTGTGTCATTAAAGGGAAAACTTTCAGTGACTCCTGGCTTAGCCAGGCAATAGTCCCGGATTTGTTCCTGATTCACAGTATGTTAATTATTAAAAAAAACTAACTTTAAGAGTATATTAAACAGCTAATAATACAAAAAATAGTTGATAGCATATTAAAAAGTGCTTGCTTAATTATTTACATGATCAGACTACAAAATGATAAAAACAAAATCCTGAAAGTATTAAAAATAAAGAACAGGATAATGTGTAAATGGTTTTATACCGGGATGGGAAAGGGGTTTCATATTTAATGATAGAATTTTCAGAGCTGATATTAAAAATTACCACATTAATTACATTCCGGATGAAATGAACTACAGCAGCTACCCAGACAGAACCACTCATCCAGTATATAAGAAATAACATAACCCCGCCCAGAAACCAGTCAAGGGTCTGAAAAAAACTTATTTTATTGGTCAGATAGTGCCAGAAAGTAAAAACAATGGCAGAAATAAATAATGCATAAATGAATCCAAATGGGAGTAAGATAAACGCAAAATATCCCCTGAATAAAACTTCTTCCTGCAAAGCCGCAATGAATAATACAATGAATGCCAGTATCAAATTTAACAAACCGCTTGTATGGTTGAAATAGTTTTTCACCCGGGTGATTTTTATTTTATCTTTTCTATTGAGATACAAAATATATAAAAGTGCTAAACCTATTGAAAAGAGAAAGGCAAATACTAAAAAAACAATGTCCTTCAGCGCAAATGAAAAGCCCAAACGACTCATTGGCTGGTTGCTCCACAATTTTAATATCAGAGCAACCGCCACTATAAACAACAAATTAAAAACAGCCGCAATAATCAATACATCAGATCTGTTTCTTTGTTTCATATCTTTTAGATCTGCCCCTGTCAATTTAATTGTTTGCATGGCTAGTACAGACAGAAAAATTGAAATACCCATTAAGGCTATGATTTGTAAAATAGGTTGAATTAATTCCATGGCCTCTGTTATAAAACCTATTTAAAGTTAGAATTATTTTTTTTCGTTCCTCTCAGCCTGAATTTTCAATTCATCAAGATTCTTTTTCATACCCTCCTCCAGTGATTTGCGCATCAATGATGAACCTAATCCTTTCAATGATTCCTTAACAATTACCTTTGTTTGTCCGCCTTCATCGATAAGATACCAATTGTGGACGGCTTTTATCCACCAGATTCTTCCTGTCCAACCAATCTCAGAATCAGGATTGACAGAATGTAGTTTAGATTTTATATTTAAACCACCGGCTTTCCAGGTAAATTTTTTTCCAACTTCAGGACTGCCTTTTATTTCGGCATTTGTTACACTGCTTTGCCATTCCGGCCACTTTTTAATGTTTGAAAGAATTTCAAAAACATGTTGTTTCGGTGTGTTTATTATAATTTCTGAGGTCGCAATACATTTTGCTGTAGAATTTACTTCTATTTTCATTTTTTAAGCTTTAATATGTATTGACAATAATAATGAGGTAACAGTTAAAAATAGTTTCATTTTAATATAGCATTATAAATTATTCTATTTCAAGCGAAAAGCTTCTCCCGCAATATAGGTATCAAAGAATTCCTGAAATTTGCAAATTTTATTTTCCTGAAATTTAATCAGGTGAACAAAATCCGATTCATAAACTTTGCCTGTTGGTTTTGCACGGCATTTGATGTATCCGGTTACCGCAACAGAATCGTCGTCGGTTAGAAACTGCTTGGGTTCAAGAATCAGAATATCTTCCGCATCCCTTCCAATATTTATCCATTCCATAAAACCGGAATGACCTCTTCTTGTTCCTCCTGCCGGGTTATAAGGATTTTCAGGTTCTCCCCACTCTACATCTTCACTTAATAATCTTAAAATTGCAGGAATGTCTTTTTTCATAAAGGCATTATACAATTGTCTTACGATTTTGATATTAGCTGTGTCTTCTCTCATGATTTAGTATACTTATTGTTCTTCTTTACCAACAACACCCTGTAAATCATTGGGTTGAAGCATTTCATTTTTTGAAATTTATTGTAAAATTTTTTTTATTGCCTGAAATATTATAAAGCTTAAAATCATGGTTTTCTACCATGCTCTTTAATTCATCAATTGTCATTTTATCAGGGTCACCAGCAAGCTCAGAGATTGAAAGAATTCCATCCGGTTTAAGCATCCGGTAAAACTCTTTGATGTATTCATTTTTATTTTCAACTTCTCCAATTACTGTAACCATGTAAATTATGTCGAAAGAATTATTGTTAAAATTAAATGTCTTTCCATTGCACAAATAGTATTCAACGTTATCCAGTTTTCTTTTTTCAATTCGCTTTTTTGCATAGCCCAACATCTCTTGCTGAATGTCGGCAAGAATAAGTCTTCCGTTCTTTAATTTTCTGGCAACAGGAATACTAAAATAACCAGGTCCAGGTCCAAGTTCTAAAACTGTTAAATTTTCCTTAAGTTCAAGTCTTTTGATTAATTGTTTAGGTGAGAGAAAAATATTTCTTAACGGTAAAAGAAGTGTAAATGCCCATTGGTGCGGAAAAACGCCCTTTGAGGCGAATCTTTTTATTATCTCTTTTTTTTTATCTATTCTCATATTCTTTCGAAACACTTTTTAATTACTGGATTTTTGAATATGTAATACAATGACAATTTTTATGATTCGTTGTAGATTGCTTGGCCCTGTCCTTTCAAACCGGGATGAAATCCTTATCGCAATAACAGAAGAATAATAATTGTTATTGGCATTAAAAAGTCAGGAAAAATTATCCAGGTGTTGCCAATATTAAAATTCTTATTTTTTACTAACTCTATAATGTGCAAAATAGCTGCTCCAATTAAGAATATTGAAAAAGGTATCACTGTTGAAATCCAGAAACCATCTCTAAACCAATAACAAAGTATTCCAGAAATTCCAATTCCCAGAGAAACTATGCCTAATTCAATTTGAAAGCCATTAGATATCCAACCAATTTGTTTGGCAACCTTTTTTCTGAAAATTACGTGCCCAACGAAATTGAAAAAACCAAAAAAACCTATAGTAAAAACTAAATGTCCAAGACATAGGGCATCAATTAAAGATAGTGAATCGTCATATTTAAATATGAGAAATCCAACAATCCAGCCAATGAAATAGGAAACAATATAAATCATTTTCGTCCGTTTTATTATTATAATCTAATCAATTCTTCTAAATTATTTTACATTACAGTCTCTTTGCTAAAAAACATCTTTCGTTCTTTAACCAAAACAACAATTGATACAATTAGTAAAATACCTGTTTGTATCACTTTACTGTCAGGGTGTGTGGCAAATATCTCGTTTGAAATATTTGCCGAAAGATGAAATAGAACTGCAATAAGCAGATTGCGGTTTGTTTTAAAATACAGCCAATTTATCAGGATAACAAAAACAAAAAGGCTGAAAATAAAATTGAATGAATAGAGCCATCCCTCTGCCGCAATTTTACTATGATAGTATCCTTTGATAAAAGAAAGAGGTAAATGCCAGAATACCCAGTAAATCGCGAATATGATTGAGGTAGTAAACAAGTTGAATCTGCGACGCAATGTATCGGTACCGTAAGAGTGCCATGCCAATTCTTCAACCACCGGGGCAAAAACCAGGATAAACCAAGGTGAGAATAAGGCAGAGCTAAAACTCGGGTAGCCAGAAATATAAAACTGATCCATGCTATGACCAAATAAAACTGATATCAGTTGGGCAGTTACCATTGACACAAATATCAGCAGAATAGAAAATGCTGTGTAAATGGGATTTAAGCCTTTCATCCGGAAAAACCGCTGTTTCAAGTCCGCAAATAATTCACGGTTCGATAAAAACAGGTAAGCGGCTACACATACCGGTGCAACCAGGCCTAAAATTCCCAAAGTGCCCTGTGTTATAACTAAATAACGATTACTCTCTGGTAAGTGGCTAATATAAGCAGATAAAAACCATAACACCCATGGGATAATCAATGATAACCCATAAAAGAAGAAAGGTCTATTATATTTTTCTATCATATATTTTTAAAGTTTTTGTGAATATTATGAGATTAATTTAAAACGCTTCACCAAAAGTAAAGAATACTCCATTTTGATCTTTTCCTTTTCCATAGTCCAGTCTCAACGTTACATTATCGTTTATGGAAAAACGAATTCCTCCTCCATAACTTAAAAGTATTTTATCCAGTTTCGTGTCGCTTACGTCACCTTCATCAACAAAGCAAACGCCCGAAAACTTTTTATATAAAGGGAACCTGAATTTTAACTGTGCTGAATAGAACTGATTTCCCCGGAACCGGTTGGAATAATATCCCCTTAATCTTTCGGCACCCCCCAGGGAATATCGGAATAAATAGGAAGGATTTCCAAAACTCATTCCTCCTGATAAGTGGGCAGCAAATACATATTTAGAGGTGAATATATAGTGGAAATACCTGAAATCAGCCCCTAAAAGCCCTGTATTACCTGAGTTGGACGAATTGAAACTGGAAACGTTTTCGTAATAAACAGAACCATAGAACCCTAGTTTTGTGGAACCCGGATTGTCGCGTGTATCATAAATAAAGCGCAATCCCAAACCAAGATTTTTTTCATCAGGAAAAAGACGTTGATTCATTGGTTCTCCATTTTTATCCTGAACCGAAGTTTCTTTTCTGGCTCGGAAATCAACAAAAACTGAGGCTCTAAAATGATAGGGGAAGCTGTATATAAATTCAGGCTTCACAAAATACCGGTTCGAAAATAGTTCATTGTATTTTTCTCCGGAAGTTGTGTCGTTTTCACCAAAATAGTATTGCGGAAATGTGCTGAAGGTAATAGGCACTTTAAAATCTGTGTTCTTCAATATTCCATAGCGCATATAGCTTGACTGAATCTGAACCTTGCCAGGTATTGTGGCCATTACCTGAACATCCCCATAATTTGCAGGAGTAGTTAATGGATAGACAAAACCTGCAGCGCCGAATACAAATCCTGTTGAGGGATCATATCCAAACACTGGACTGACGGTATAATCATAAGGGTTTATTTTCTTTGATATAGTGTAAAGGTCTGGTGATGAAGGATCATTTCTGTCGAATACTTTTTTCCCTCCAGAGTAAGTTTGCTCCACCATACACTGATATAATTCCATTGGATCTGTTTTGAAAATATCCCGGTCAAGAATTGAAAAATCGGCAACATAACCCGGAGCAATTTTCCCAAGAAGATTTTCTTCGTTTAAAACATATGCGCCGTTTGTTGTATAAGATTTCACGGCTTCCTGAATGGAAAGTGTTTTATTATCAAAATCTTCAAGAGGAATGCCATCAGGCATTTTACCTGAAACGTTAATTGCCATATTAGGGAATGGATTCAATCCATCGATAAATTTGTACTTAACAAAACTGGTATCCATACCATAAGGGAAATCGCTTGACAATGCACCGTCGATCACATTATATTTTAAGCGGGCATCCAGAAGTTCATCCTCTCTGAGTTTTATATTCGAATTACTGTATTCCCTAAGCAAGGTTGGATAATCAAAGCTTTGCGAGGCCAAAATTGTAACTGATTCCCCCAAATTCTTCAGCTCCTCTAATTGCTTATCAGTACAGTATCCGGCGTGGTCAATTACATGTCTCCGCATGTTGTTTCTTGGTCCAAGTTCATCAAGAGCATCAATAATATTTTGAAGTCCTTTTTCGCCCTGAACATGAAAAGCAAATTTATCATCCGGATGCAGTAGCAGATATTTTTTTATTTCATTTTTATCCAGATAGACGGTCCCGCCAGGTTCCATATTCCCGGTAATGCCGGGAGGAACTGAAAGTGACATGTCTTCAAATAGCTTAATGAGGTGATAATGAACCCTGTCAAAATCATTTTCCGGACCAATAAATCCAAGCTTTTTTGTTCCCATCGGTTTCATTAAACTTGTTGTTTGGGCAATACGTCCATAACTTCTTGTCCACATGCGCAGATTTAGGTTACCTTCTCTTTGAAGGGTCTGATATATTTTCATGTTATAAGGAGAAAAAGTGTTGTCTCCAAGTGTTGTGATGCCATAAGATAAAGCCAACTCCTGTCCTTTTTGTATTGCTTTCTCAATTGTTCGTACTGAATATTTTGAGCCAACTCTTTTCAATGCTTCCATGGAAGCCGCTTCAAGCAACCAACCATTTAAATTTCCATTTTTATCTTTTCCTATAGTCCCATCTGAAATTTTCGTTCGGGAATTAAATCCAAGTTTTTTTAAGGCCAGGGTGTTGGCAATAGCAGCATGACCGCTTTTAAGGAAAATTATGGCAGGGGAACCCGGAATAAGGGAATCGAGAAATTTTCGGGGGGAATCAATTTCAGAAAGTGCCGAGAAACCCAGGTCTCGTGCCACATAAAATCCATCAATCAATTGTATCGATGTAGAAAGTATTTTGTTCGAAAGTTCTTTAGAGTTCTGGATTCCATTTAAACTTATTTGCAGTAAACCTAACGACCCGTCAATAAAGTGAATGTGACTGTCTACAATTCCCGGAATTATCGTACCTCCATTTAGATTCACACGATTTTCAAAATTAGTAACACTGTCGGCGTTAAAATTTGTACCAATTTGGGTTATCTTACCATTTTTAGCAACAAAGTAAGTGATAAACGGATTTGCCAAATCCGAAGTAAAGATATTACCATTATAATAAAGTGTGCTTTGGGGAAAAATAGGCTGAGATAAAACAAACATCAGGAATAATATGAAAAGTCTGTAAAAAACACTATTCCTGTTGAAGATTAGGTTTTTCATATTTTTACTTAAAGTGCCTGTTAACGAAATACTTAACAGGGATAAAACATTTGGAAGCAGTTTTTTTGTTTTAACAACACACGATTTAAAATGTTCATAGCAAAATTTAGGTTTTATAATTTTCTTAACAAACATTTTAAAAAAATGATTGTTTTTCCATGTAAGTAATTTAATAAAAATCGCTTGGAGTATGATAATTTTAAAATCAAAATCTGAAAATTCAATGATTGACAGATTTGCTTATTTCTTTTCTGTTTTTGCGCCTGTTTATTACATTTTTGCAGCCATTTTGGTACATTTTCTAAGACCAGATTACAATTTTTTTAAGAATTATATTAGTGATTATGCAGTAGGTAGTAGGGGTTTAATTTATATAATGGCTTATATAATTACAGCCATTGGAACCATTTTCCTTTACATTTTAATGATTGGTAACCTGAAGAAAAGTTCTGGTTACAAGACTGGAGGAATTCTTCTGATTCTGTTTGGGATTACCTATTTACTTACTGCAATTTTCCCAACTGATATTTTAGCCCCTGGTAGTTTTCCGAATACAATACCAGGTAAAATTCATATGGGTTCAGCTATTGCAGGTTGGTTTTTCTTCATTTTTGGTGCAATACTTATTACAAAAAGAATCAGGAAAGAACCCGAATGGTACAATATATTTAAACTAGCCAATATATTGGCAATCCTTAGTATTGTATTTTTAGTATCTCTTTTTATTGTTAATGCATTAAGAATTCCATATGCCGGACTCGCTGAGAAATTATTTATTTTGTCAAGGGAAACATGGCTTCTGTTATTTGCTATTGGCATAAGAAATGTAAATGCCAGATACAAAGTTATTACAGAAAGCCAGAATTAGGGAGCCGAAAATTTTCAAAAAATGAATTTATGAATTTCCTATACTCTATTACACATTTATAGTATATTACAAAGCAATAATGATCTTGTTCATATGATAACCCGGACTTACTGATGGGTATCTTTCTCTCAGTTCTATTGCAAGTGCCGGGTTGCATTTCAGATTGATGCTCAGATCACCGTCGAGGTTCACAAGTGCAAATATTTTCCCGTCTGTCTTAAAAACCAGGGTATCCTCACCGAAAGGAAAACTTTCGGTAACCCCTGTTTTGGAGATGCAGTATTCTCTTAATGTTTCAGCATTCATAACGCTTCATCTTCTTAGAGTCGGATAAAATGCACCTTCAATATGATCGATTTCATATCCCTCACTTTTCCTTATTACGGTAATAACATCAAACCGGCTTTCCTTATCAAGTTTAAATGCTTGAAGGTAGCCGTTGGCAGCATAAATTATTGATCTTTGTTTTTCGCTGGTAATTGAAGTCAATGGATGCATTCGGTAATCATCATTACGGGTTTTTACCTCAGCGAAGATGATCATATCTTTATTCTCAGCTATGATATCTATTTCGTTTTTCCCCCATTTAAAGTTCCTGGATAGTATTCTGAATCCTGATTTCTTAAGATGTTCGGCTGCCAGATCCTCGCCTTCTTTACCCAGCTTATGTGATTCGGCCATAAGGTTTTGTGTTATTATGATTCAGGACCCTATATTTCGATAAGTTTATTTCTTATTGCAAATAAAATAAGGCTTGCAGTGTTTTTTGAATTCGTTTTTCCCAGGAGGTTAGCTCTGTGCTTATCTACCGTTCTTTTACTGATAAAAAGTGTTTCGGCTATCTCCTGGTTAGAGAGTCCCTCACATATTTTAAAGAGTATCTCCTTCTCTCTTTTTGAAAGATTTGCCGATTTATTTTCATTCTCTCGGTGCTTTATTTTCTGAATAACGTGATAAAGTAACTCCTGGGAGAAGTAGCTGCCTCCTTTCCTTACTGTCAGTATAGCATCTTTTACTTCTGAAATATCCGAATCTTTTACAAGGAATCCTTTTGCGCCGGCATCAACCATTTTATAATAATACTCTTCCTCCCCATACATCGAAAGTGCTATAATATCAATTTCCGGGTAAAGTTTAAGTCCCTGCCGTGTAGCCTCTATGCCATCCATTTCCGGCATATTGATATCCATCAGGACTATGTCAGCTTTTGTGTTTTTCAGAATTTTCAGGAATTCCACTCCGTTGGATGCTTCACCGGTAACCTCAAATTCCGGGAATGCATTGAGAAGTATCTTTAATCCGTTGCGAAAGAGCTGGTGATCGTCTGCAATTATTATGCGTATTTTTTCCATCGTAAAAAATTCTGAATTTCGAGGATCATTCTATCATTTTTATAAGAGCGCTGGTTCCTTTTCCGGGAGTGCTTTCGAGAATAAACACTCCCTCAACTGTTTTGACGCGTGTCTCAATATTTGATAACCCCATACCTTTTATGTCTTCCTTGCTGAGGGTGGATGTATCAAAACCACGGCCATTATCATAAAACTGCAAGGTAACAAATTTATCGTGTTTGTTTAATTCAATCTCGATCTTTGAGGCTCCGGAGTGTAAAATTGAGTTATTAATAAGCTCACATACAGCTCTGTAGATTACAACCTCCTTGTCATTTTCAAGGCGCTGGTTTTCCATATTGGATTTAAATTCGATTTCTACGGCTTTAGTCTGATTTATTTTGGTTGTAAATGCTGCTATAGCACTTGACAGTCCGAAATTGGATAAAACATGGGGACTGAGATTATTCGATATGTCTTTAATTGTATTGATACCTTCTATCACCAGATGGTTAGTGTTATTAAGAATGATTGTTCCTGAGGGATCTTTGATCCTTTCAGTGAGGGCCGATAGAGACATTTTTACAGTTGATAATATAGGTCCCAGACCGTCATGCAGATCTTTTGCGAACCTCTTCCTCTCATTTTCCTCAGTGTTAATAATGGCATTTATTACTCTTTTTTCCGAACGTACTCTCTCGGTTTCTGCACGTTTAAGTGAATAGAATAATTCCCGGATAAGAATAACACCTCCGATTATCATAACTGAAACAAGTACGCCGATCCATTCGTCAATCATCTGCCATGTATAAGAGGGAGTTCCTCGGAAAACCTCGAAAAGCTGTATTATCTTGCGTACAGCCATGAAAGCAAACGAAAGTGAAAGCAGTATCCATGAAAGCCTGTATTTGGTCAGTTTCATGAATCTCAGGGCAGTAGCAGCTGCAATAATCTGCAATACAATTGAGATAATGAGTGCAATAAGTCTTACCATATTAGTACCTCTGTAATTTTACAAAAATAGGACTTATTTGTTCTCTGTCATGCCGGAGGAGATTAAATTATAGAAGACTAAGGGACTAAGAGACTAAGAGACTAAGGGACGAAAAGCCTGAGTGACAGAGGACCGTGGAACTACGTAACAATACAAAATCATTTAAATCCTCTGTTTTTTGTATTTTTAGGTTGGAATAATTAATGTCAAACCAAAAGTGCTGTTAAAATGAAAATCAGATCCCACAAAGAATTGGAAGTGTATAAACTTTCATTTGATATTGCGATGAAAATATTTGAAATATCTAAGAGATTTCCCAGAGAAGAAACATATTCTTTGACTGACCAGATCAGACGATCTTCAAGGTCTGTTTGTGCGAACCTTGCAGAGGCATTCAGAAAAAGGAGATACCCTAAGTTTTTCACTTCAAAACTTTCAGATTCAGAAAGCGAAGCTGCTGAAACCCAAACATGGCTTGATTTCTCCTTATATTGCGAATATATTACTGAAAAATAGCATCATGCACTTAATGAAGCATACGATAACGTAATAGGAAAACTTGTCACCATGTCACTTCATCCGGAGAATTGGATGACTTGTCCTGATTTTTGTTTACAGTTTTTGTTGTTAATACTAATATAACTTTACATTCATTTTTCTGATTAATAGTAAAGTTTAGTTTTGTAGCTACAAAACTAAACTTTTTGCATCTTTTTGGTCTTTATCCAATACTTTCAAATAGTTTTTCCATTGTTTCTTAAGTTCCCCAGAGTGCTTATGTGCTTGATTGGGGGTAAGTTTGTTCAGACTATCATGTGGCCGGTCTTCGTTATAAATGTTTATAATCCTATAAACTTCTTCTTTTGCTTTTGTTTTGGTTTTAATTTTAAGATCATATATCCATTCTGTCTTTAAAATGCCATTAACACGTTCTGCAATAGCGTTTTCAAGTGGATCTCCATTTTCAGTCATGCTAATCTGAAAGTGGTTTTTTTGTAATAATTTTACGTACTGATCACAGCAATACTGGACACCTCTATCTGAGTGGTGAAACACATTTTTAACTCCGGCAGGTAGCTGGCTTAATGCCATATACAATGCAATTATAGCATGTTTGGCCTCTAATGTATCTGCTATGCTCCATCCTATTATTTTCCTTGAATAAGCGTCAGTAATAAGAAAAAGATAGGCAAATTCCTCCTCTGTTTCAATATATGTTATATCGCTAACCCACAACTGATGAGGCCCATTTGGGATAAACTCCTTTATCAGGTTCGGATATTTACGAAGCCAGTGATTTGAGAAAGTGGTTTTTGCCCTGTATCGTTTTTTACGTACCAATAATCCATTCTCTCTGAGAAAAGTAAAAAAAGAGTCTCTTCCCAATTGAAGTTCCTGCGGTAAACGATCTTGCAGCTTATAGAGCAGCTTACGTGCCCCCAGGCGTGGCATTAACTTACGTTCCCTGGCAACTAACTGTAAAAGGATCTCCGATTTTACCACTTCTTTATAATTATAATTCATCTGCTGATAGTAAGCTTGCCTACTATAACCAAACAGCCCGCACAATGCATCTACTTTAAAACTTTGATTCATTGTACGTAGCTCTGTTACTGTTTGGTTCCAGACTTTTTTCTAATTGAGATTTTTAAATCCCGCTCCGCAATATTAATCATCGTATTAAGAGCCAGAGTACGAAGCCGTTCTTGCTCCAGTGCTTTCTCCAGTTCTTTGACCTTTGCCTCTAACTTACGCTCTTGTGGCGTTTTATCTACTTCTTTTGACATAGCCTTTTGAATGCTTATTTGCTCATCTGTGACTTTATGATCACCAAATTTACGCATCCATTCGGAAATAGCGCTATTACCTCTAAAACCATGTTTCTCTTGTAACTCCTTTCGGCTTATGTCTGTATTCAAATACTCTTGAATAACCATAAACTTGAATTCATCCGTGAATTGATTTACTTTTCTTCTCATAATCCTTTTTTAAGTTTACTTTTTCTGTAAACCTATTTCAGGACGAGACAGGAGCTGGTAATGTCTCTCAGTCCCTTAGTCTCTAAGTCTCTTAGTCTCTTAGTCCTTAATTTCCTTTGAGCCGTTGTCCCATTTTATTACCTTTGGCCATTCAATAAAACCGGCATGAAAGTATTATATAATATTGGGATACTGATTTTCACTACTCTGGCGCATCTTATTGCTCCTTTCAGCTTAAAAGCTTCATTATGGATCAAAGGGCAGAAAAAGTGGTCAGAAAAAATAAGACTGAAGATAAATCCGGAAGATCGACCTGTATGGATTCACTGTGCATCTCTGGGTGAATTTGAACAGGGACGGCCTGTGATTGAGGCAATTAAAAATAAAATGCCGGGAATTAAGATTGTCCTCACTTTTTTTTCTCCTTCGGGATATGAAATAAGAAGGAATTATCCGGGGGCCGACACTATTTGCTATCTGCCTGCCGATACGCCTGGGAATGCAGAAAAATTTGTCAGGCTCATAAATCCACAGTTCGTCATATTTGTGAAATATGAATTCTGGAATAACTATATATCGGTTCTGTACAGGGAAAATATACCATTATTTTTAATCTCGGCTATATTCAGACCCGAACAACATTTTTTTAAATGGTACGGATCGTTCTTCAGGATAATGCTGAAGAAGTTCCGGAGAATATTTTTACAGGATCAGCGGTCTTTTGATTTACTGTCGTCAATTAGTATCAAAAATATTACACTTGCCGGCGATACGCGCTTTGACAGGGTTGTTCAGATAACAGGTACGGCAAGGGACATCCCACAGCTTGAACAGTTCAGGGGAGAGGAAAAATTATTTCTCGCAGGGAGCAGCTGGAAGCAGGATGAAGAGATTATTGCGCAGTATATCAACAGTTATCCGGATAGAATGAAGTGGGTTTTTGCCCCTCATGAAATTGATGGTCCGAATATTGAAAGGCTCGAAAAGCTCTTTACGGTAAGCGTGGTAAGGTTTTCTGAATTCAGCGAAGCTGCTTCCGGCTCAAGGGTTCTGATTATGGATAATATCGGAATGCTTTCTTCAGCTTATAAATATGCTCATATTGCGGCTATCGGAGGAGGTTTTGGTAAAGGGATACACAATATACTGGAACCGGCATGCTGGGGAATACCTGTAATGTTCGGTCCTGAGCATAAGAAATTCAGGGAAGCTGTAGAATTAATTAATGAAAACGGGGCAATGACTTTCAATTCATCCAGTGATTTTTCAGATATCCTTGATAAATGGCTGACCGATCAGTCATTTTACTTAAGATCAGCAAAATCAGCAGTTGATTACATTAAGAAAAATACAGGTGCAACCAATAAGATAATGCAAGAAATCTATCCAAAAGATATTAACAAGCTAGTCTCATAATTTGTTAAAAACTAATCTTTTCTATATAGATAATCATCATTTAAAGAGACGTAAATTGTTCCGCCGTAATTAACATTTTTGTAACTACGGTGTAACCAAATAATCAATTTATTACCATAAACTTGTCGAATAATTTATTAATCCTTAATCCTAATTCTATGATGAAGAAAACAAAGCACCTTTCAGCTATGTTATTGTTCCTGCTCATATCTCTGCTGACGTACGGACAGGGAGCAACGACATCTGGTTTAAGTGGAAGGGTAGTCGATGAAAAGGGGAATCCATTACCCGGTGCGACAATTGTCGCAGTTCACGATCCTTCCGGAACTTTATACGGAGCACTGTCCGGCGCAGACGGACGATATTCCATTACAAACATGAGAGTAGGTGGACCCTATACTGTAAAAGTATCTTTTGTTGGATATTCAACAAAAAGTTACACAGATATCAGATTAAAACTTGGCGAGACCTATGTTCAGAACGCTGAGCTTGCCGAGGCAACAGCCACTTTGCAGGAGGTCATAGTAACAGCAGGTCTCAGGAATTCTATTCTCAGCTCCGAACGTTCCGGTCCGCAAACAAATGTAAGCACCAGGGAACTTAACAGTATGCCCACAATCAGCAGGAGTCTTAACGATTTTACCAAATTCAGTCCTCAGGCTCAGGGAAACTCATTTGGTGGACGTGACGGTCGTTTTAATACTATAACTGTTGACGGCGCTGCATTCAATAATAACTTTGGACTGAGCAGCAATCCGCTTCCGGGTGGTGAAGCACAACCTATATCCCTTGATGCTATCGAAGAAGTATCAGTGAATGTAGCACCATATGATATCAGACAATCACAGTTCACCGGCGCCAGTATTAATGCCGTTACACGTAGCGGTGACAATACTTTTAAAGCTTCGGTATATACGTACCAGCGACCAAAATCCTTCACGGGAAATACTGTTGGCGGTTTAGATGTGCCAGGTGCAAATACCAGAAGTCAGCAAACCTACGGAGGACGTATCGGTGGTCCGATTATCAAGGATAAACTCTTTTTCTTCCTGAGCGGGGAATATGAGAAAGTATCAGTTCCCGGTGTTGACTGGAAGCCCAGTACCGATGGTGTATCAGTACAAGATCTGATGATCTCCCGTACTACTGAAGCGGACATGATAGCTGTACGCGATTATCTTATGACAACCTATAATTATGATCCCGGAAAATACAAGGATTTTGATCCCTTTAAAAACCAGAACCATAAGATCTTAGCCAGGATAGACTGGAATATTTCAAACAATCACAAGTTTACCCTCAGGTATAATGACGTTGTCGGGACCTCCGATCAGCAGACAAATTCAAACAGTGGTCCTCCAAATAACCTCAGGAATTCAAGCCGTATCGGAAACCAGTCAATGGCATTTTCAAACTCTTTTTACGGTTTCAAGAACACAGTACGGTCAGTTACAGGTGAATTGAACAGTACTTTTGGATCAATTTTCTCAAACAAGCTTCTTGCCAGCTACACATATATACAGGATACACGTACAAGTCCCTCAACTCCTTTCCCTTTTGTAGATATCTGGGAAGGTGGCGACCAGTACATGTCATTCGGGTATGAACTCTTCAGTTACAATAATAATGTAGTGAACAAGACCTTAAGTTTTACCGATAACCTGACAATAAACCTTGACCAGCATACATTAACTGCAGGGATTGCATTTGATCGTCTGTTTTTTCTGAACTCATATATACGTGAAGGAACTTCATACTATCGTTATAATTCTGTAAACGATTTTCTTACTAACGCTGATCCGATCGGATTCGGAGTAACTTACGGATATAATGGAAATGATGCGCCCGGTTCACAGGTCACTTTTGGAATCGGCGCTCTTTATGCTCAGGATGAATGGAAAGTTGCACAAAATTTAAAATTGACCTATGGCTTGCGTCTTGAAAAAACATTCTATTTTGACAAAATGCAGGATAACCCGGCTATCTCCGCTTTAGCATTTGCATGGAATGCAAAGAACCCGACCGGACAAAAGATCGATGTCGGCTCATGGCCAAAATCAGCGTTGCTATTCTCTCCGCGATTTGGTTTCAACTGGGACGTAAGAGGCGATCGCTCTCTTCAGATCAGGGGAGGCTCGGGGCTCTTCACAGGTCTGTTGCCTTTTGTATGGTTCACAAACCAGCCACAGGGTTCCGGTCTGATTCAGGTTCCAGAAATTGGCTGGGGTCAGCAGGCTGCAAGCACACTGCCAAATCTTGTCGGATTAGGTTTCCATCCTGATTTCAAACAGTTTATTGCCAACAATCCTGCTCTTTTCCCTCAGAGCCCGGGAAATCTTCCCAATGGCTCATCTCTTGCCCAGGTAAGTAAAGATTTCAAATTACCGCAGGTATGGAGGTCTAATGTCGGGTTTGATATTGAATTACCATGGAACATGATTTTCACAGGTGAAATAATGTACTCCAAAGACATTAATGCCATCAAGCAGGTCAATATAAACGAGGCTCTTCCTGCCGGTTATATGACTGGTCCTGATCAACGTCCTTATTGGACAACAAATAAAATAGTATCTTCTGTCAGTAATGCCATGCAGCTGGAGAACACCAGGGAGGGATACCAGTATTCATTTACTGCTCAGCTGACTAAAAACTTCAGCAACGGGCTTTCAGGGATGTTTGCCTATACATATACAATGGCAAAAGATATAACATCAAATCCGGGTTCATCAGCCTATTCTGCTTTCTCGTCCAACACGGCAGTCGGAAGTCTGAATAATCCTGAACTCAGCTACTCTAACTTTGCAACTCCACATAAACTTATTGGAGATATTTCCTACAGAATTGAATATGCCAAGATGTTTGCAACCACAATATCGCTGGTTTATCAGGGATATCAGACAGGTCACTGGTCATATACCTACTCCAATGACCTCAATAACGACGGAATCTCATCCGATCTTATGTACATTCCAAAAGCCGGAGATGAACTTCAGTTCGCAACTTACAGTGGCATGACACCGGAGGAACAGCAGCTGGCTTTCTGGAACTACGTTAACACGAATGATTACCTTAGCAAGAGAAAAGGAGAATATGCCGAGCGTTTTGGTCAGCTGCAGCCATGGCTGCACAGATTTGATGCAAAATTGCTGCAGGATATCTTCTCAAACTTCGGAACCAGCCGTAAATATACTCTTCAGTTTAGTGTAGACTTCCTGAACATAGGAAACCTTCTAAATGACAAATGGGGTACATATTTTACTAATCCGCTGGCTAGCTATGATAACGTTCGACCTCTTACCGTAGTAACAAAAGGTACAGCAACACAGGCTCCCGTTTTCAGACTTAATGCAAGCTCATTGGATAATTTTGCAGAAAAAACAACGCTTAGCAGAAGCAACACTACAGGAAGTACCTGGGGTTGCCTGCTCGGAATACGTTTGATTTTCTAAATAGTATTTTAATCGGTTTTCTTATGAGGCTGTCTCAATTGAGCCAGCCTCATTTTTTTTCGCCTGGAAATCTTCCCGATAAGATTTTTACTTCAATTCCGAACCTACTGTCAGAACTTCACACTTAACGTTTAAACGATCCTGAAGTCTGTGCGCGCAGATATTTAGAAGCTTCTCTCTCAATATTAATTTAATGAGATTATTATATAATATTAAATATTTACATATGGTATTGTTATAGTACAGGAACCTTATTGAAGCTCTTTCATATTGGCCTTTTCCTTTGAACTTTTATTGATGTAATATGTTAATATATTTAATGAAATGTTATTAAATGGTTGAATATGAGTGAATAACGAAATAGTTAATAACTATGCTCTCAAATGTTAATAAACTTAAAAACTTACTCTTGCATTGAGAAGCATGCTTGTTTAATTTAGCAAATACCCGTTAATAAAACCGGCGGTCGTATAATCTCATAAAAATCAGAGAATAACAGAAATTATGGAAGAATTATTTGTCCAGGAATCAGCTATTGTAACTGAAAAGTCTAGTAAAAAGCAATTAGCACCCGATATGCAGAAAATGGGAGAAGGAAAACAAGATGCCCGATCAGATAAGCGGGAGAATATGAAAACTGTTTACACACACGATGAAGCAGTTGAGGCAAGCATTCAGTATTTTAAAGGTGATGAGCTGGCTGCACGGGTATGGGCTAACAAATATGCATTAAAGGATTCATTCGGTAACCTGTTTGAAAAAACACCTGATGATATGCATAGAAGGCTCGCCCGTGAAATACACCGGATCGAAAGGAAATATAATAATCCTCTTTCAGAAGATCTTATTTTCAGCGTTCTTAAAGATTTCAGGTATATCGTTCCACAGGGAGGACCAATGACGGGGATAGGAAATGACTACCAGATAGCTTCATTATCTAATTGCTTTGTAATAGGAAATGACGGGTCTTCCGATTCATACGGCGGAATCATGAAAATAGACCAGGAGCAGGTACAACTAATGAAACGTCGGGGAGGGGTTGGTCATGACCTTTCTCATATAAGGCCTAAGGGAACCCCTGTTCTTAACAGCGCTCTCACCTCTACAGGAGTGGTGCCGTTTATGGAAAGATATTCAAACTCGACCCGTGAAGTTGCACAGGATGGAAGACGTGGTGCCCTTATGCTCTCGATCTCAATTAAACATCCCGATTCCGGTAAATTTATTGATGCAAAGCTGGAAAGTGGAAAGGTTACCGGTGCTAATGTGTCGGTTAAACTTACCGACGATTTTATGGAGGCTGTTGAGAAAAAAACGCATTTCAGGCAGCAATATCCGATAAATTCTGAAAATCCTAAGTTTGCCAAGGATATTGATGCTGTGCAACTCTGGACAAAAATTATTCATAACGCATGGAAATCTGCTGAACCCGGGGTACTATTCTGGGATACTATTATCAGAGAGAGTGTTCCCGATTGCTACAGCGATCTCGGATATGCAACAGTTTCCACAAATCCCTGCGGAGAAATTCCATTGTGCCCGTATGATAGTTGCCGGTTGCTGGCTATCAATCTTTTTAATTATGTGAATAATCCTTTTACCCGGGAAGCTGAATTTGATTTTGATCTCTACAAAGAACATGTTGGTCTGGCTCAGCGTATGATGGACGATATTATCGATCTTGAACTCGAAAAGATAGATGCAATCCTGGCAAAAATAATTGCTGACCCGGAAATCGATGAATTAAAACGTGTTGAAAGAAACCTCTGGACAAATATCAGGAAAAAAGCAGAAGAGGGAAGGAGAACGGGAATAGGTATAACTGCCGAGGGTGATATGCTGGCAGCTCTGGGATTACGGTATGGGACCGACGATGCTACGAATTTCTCAGTGGAAGTTCATAAGACTCTTGCTCTTGAGACTTATAAGGCATCAACTTACCTTGCAAAAGAAAGAGGCGCCTTTGCCATTTATGATGCTGAAAGGGAAAAGAATAATCCTTTCATCCTCAGGATGAAAGAAGCTGACCCTGTAATGTACAACAATATGGTTAAGTTTGGCCGCCGTAATATTGCCCTTCTGACAATTGCTCCTACCGGAACGACCAGTCTTATGACGCAGACAACATCAGGGATCGAACCGATATTTTCAGTTTTTTATAAGAGGAGAAGAAAAGTCAATCCGAATGATCAGGATGTAAAAATTTCTTTTAAGGATGAGGTTGGCGATTCATGGGAAGAATTTATTGTGTTCCACCATAAATTTGTTGATTGGCTCAAACTAAACGGGTATGATACTGATGAGGTTACCAGAATGGGAGATGAAGAAATTGAGGCAATAATTGCAAAATCACCGTACTATAAAGCAACCGCAAATGATGTTGACTGGATTGCTAAGGTCAGGATGCAGGGAGCAATTCAGAAATGGGTCGATCATTCAATAAGTGTCACGATAAACCTGCCTGCTGACGCCAAAGAGGAGCTGGTAAGCGAGCTTTATCTCACTGCCTGGAAATCGGGATGCAAAGGGGCAACGGTTTACCGCGACGGTTCGCGAAGCGGCGTTCTTATAGCAGGAAAAGCCGACATTAGTCCTGAAAAACCAAAACGTCCAAAAGTTCTTGATTGCGATGTTATCAGGTTTAATATTAATGAAGAAAAGTGGGTCGCCTTCGTCGGATTGAAAGAGAGCAGACCATATGAAATATTCACCGGTATCGCCGATGATGAGGTTTTCCCTATACCTAAAAGCATCATTAAAGGGAAAATTATTAAAAACAAGGATGAGGATGGCAAGACTCGCTATGATTTTCAGTATACCGACAAATATGGATATAAAAAGACTATGGGTGGTTTGTCGCACATGTTCAAACCGGAGTTCTGGAACTATGCAAAACTGATTTCAGGGGTTCTAAGACATGAAATGCCCATTCAGGATGTTGTTAATCTTATACAATCACTGAGACTCGACAGTGAATCTATCAACAACTGGAAGAATGGTGTTGAAAGAGCCCTGAAAAAGTATATTCCAAACGGAACAAAAGCCAAGGGGAAATGTGGAGAATGCGGTTCGGATAACCTGGTCTACGAAGAGGGTTGCCTTATCTGCAAAGACTGTGGATCTTCCAAATGCGGCTAGATCATTCAAGATAGGGGTCCCTTGTTAAGGGAGATATAAATAGATCGGCAGAGTGCTTTTCGGAGCACTCTTTTTATTTCCAATAAGTTTGTATCAGGTTCTTTCGGGCAGAACCTTTAACTCTTTTCCGATCTTTTCAAAAGCCTTAATTGCCTTATCAAGGTGTTCCTTTTCATGAGCCGCTGAAAGCTGAACCCTAATTCTTGCCTGTCCTTTGGAAACCACCGGATAATAAAAGCCGATAACATAAATCCCTTCTTTAAGAAGCCTTGCTGCGAATTCCTGGGAAAGTTTTGCATCATAAAGCATCACTGCACATATTGCTGATTTAGTAGGCTTTAGATCAAAGCCAAGTTCCTTCATTCCGGCAATAAAATATTCTGCATTCCGGTGAAGCTTGTCTTGCAGCACATTGGTTTTAGTCATCATTTCCAACATTTTTATTCCGGCTGAGACTACCATGGGAGGTAAGGAATTTGAAAAAAGGTAAGGACGCGACCTCTGCCTGAGAATATCAACGATCTCTTTTTTCCCGGTAGTAAACCCACCGATCGCTCCACCAAATGCTTTCCCAAGAGTACCGGTTATTATCTCAACCCTGCCTTTCATATTAAAAAGCTCGGTAACACCTCTTCCTGTTTTTCCGACAACACCTGCTGAGTGCGATTCATCGACCATCACCATGGCATCGTATTTGTCAGCCAATGCAATTATCTTATCCAAAGGAGCTACATTCCCATCCATTGAAAATACTCCGTCGGTAACTATTAATCTGAACCTCCTGGACTGTGCAAGCCTGAGTTGTTTTTCCAGATCAGCCATATCAGCATTCTCATATCTGTACCGTTCTGCCTTACACAGACGGACTCCGTCAATAATCGAAGCATGATTGAGAGCATCGGAAACAATTGCATCATCTTCTGTAAGAAGGGGTTCAAATACTCCGCCATTGGCATCAAAACATGCTGCATAAAGAATTGTATCCTCAGTGCCGAAGAACTCTGCAATCTTTTTTTCAAGCTCCTTATGCAGGTCAGAGGTACCGCATATAAACCTTACTGACGACATTCCATAGCCATGATCATCGAGTGAGTCTTTTGCAGCTTCGATGAGAGACCGGTCATTCGACAACCCAAGATAATTATTGGCACAGAAATTAAGAACCTTTTGCCCGGTGTTCAGCTCAATTTCAGCACCCTGGGGTGAGACGATGATTCGTTCATTTTTATAAAGGCCGGCTTCTTTTATCTCGCTGATGACGCTACTTAAGTGTTCCTGAAATTTTGTATACATATAATTTTGAATTACTTTATATTACTCTCTCTGGTTCTCTGTGCATCCTCCGGATTTCCTCTGTGTAACAAAGAAAATTATGAACTGGCACAGAGGTTCACAGAGAGGACGCAGAACTCACTGAGTTAAATTATTTCAATCCCAGCTAAGGATTACTTTTCCGCAGTTTCCTTTCTCCATTTCATCAAAACCCTTCTGGAAGTCGTCAATATGGAAACGATGGGTTATAACAGGATTCAGATCTATGCCTCCTATTATCATCTGTTCCATCTTATACCAGGTTTCCCACATCTCACGTCCGTAAATTCCTTTCAACGTTATTGCCTTGAAAATTATATCACTCCATGGAACTTCAAAGTTTGACGGAAGAATACCCAGTAAGGAGATACTCGAACCATTATACATATTATTTATCATTTCAATGAATGCTTTAGGGGAGCCCGACATTTCAAGCCCGATATCAAAGCCTCTCATACCCAGCTTATGAACAGCGTCTGAAATCTTTTCTCCCTTTGAAGGGTTTACAGTCAGGGTAGCTCCCATCTTTTTTGCAATTTCAAGTCGTGTATCGCTGAGATCGCTAGCCACAATAAATCGTGCTCCGGCAAATTTTGCAATTGCAACTGCCATACTGCCGATAAGTCCTGATCCTGTAATCAGCACATCTTCGCCAATAAGGGGAAATGATAAAGCGGTATGAGTTGCATTACCGAAAGGATCCATTATGGCTGCCCATTCATCAGGTATTCTGTGGTCAAGAGGAATAACGTTTGTTGCAGGAATTTTTACATACTCAGCAAATGATCCGTCAATATGAACGCCGATACCGACTGTGTTTTCACACACATGTTCTTTACCTCGCCGGCAATTACGACAATGACCACACGCTAAATGACCCTCTCCGGTAACTCTTTCACCAATTTTAAGATTAGTTACTCCTGCCCCCATTTTTTCAATATGTCCCATATACTCATGGCCGATAACCATTGGTGTCCGTATAGTTTTTTGTGACCAGGCGTCCCACTCATATATGTGCAGATCTGTTCCGCAGATTGCTGATTTTTTAACTTTAATGATGACATCATTAAGACCCGGTTCAGGAACAGGAACCTCCTGCATCCATAATCCTCTCTCAGGTCTTGCTTTTACAAGGGCTTTCATCTTCTTCATAATGTCATGTATTGATTTGCTTCATTTTTATTCAGCTAAATTAATACAATTCCGCCGTACAATACCTGATTTTGAACCATGTCTTTCTTTATCATTAAAATATTATTTAGGGCAGCTTCTTTAATTGATCCATGGGAGCACACCTTTTTTGATAAGATTCCTTTCACTAGCAGCAGACTCAAATTTATTCTGATTAAAATTTTAAAAAGCAGTAGCTTAATCAACACTTTAGTATTAATATTGCTTAAGCTTAAATATCAGGTCAAACTCTTTGGCTATGTTTGATATATCCTTTCTGCTGAAAATGTTGAAATTCGGATTGATAGGAATTTCAGGAATGGTCATTGATTTTGGAATCACCTCTATTCTGAAAGAGGTTTTGAGGGTTCAGAAGTATGTCTCGAACAGCATTGGTTTTACACTTGCAGCAACTTCAAACTATATCTTCAACAGAATCTGGACCTTTAACAGCACAAGTCCTGATATAGTGCTTCAATTCTCTAAATTTTTTATTATATCAATATTGGGTCTTCTGCTAAATAATCTTATTATTTTTATTTTTACTGATTATAAATTCAAACTTAACTTTTATGTTTCCAAGGCAATAGCAACATTATTAGTTTTTTTCTGGAATTTTTTCATGAATTATTTTTTTACATTCTGAGAAACAATTACCTAGTTAATTGTTATAGTATAGTAATATATTAATTTATAAAGCAATTCTGTGTTCGCAGGTAAAATTATTGTCTGATTGTAGTAAATATTAGGGTTTATGTCAGCTTCAGAAAATTCTAAATCCATGATCAGGATTCTTAAAAAACTTTTGATTATTTCATTTAGCCTGATTTTAGGTCTGATTTTTCTTTTTTCTCTTCCATATTATAAAATGGAAACCTTCATTAAGGAAAAAAACATTCCCTTCTCCGGCGATCAGTTTTACAATCCTTATAAAGATTTTTCACCAAACACCTTAAAGGCAAATTTCCATGCTCATTCAAATGCATGGTTCTACATGACTGATGGTACTCATGAACCGGAAGAGATATATGAGCATTATAAAAGAAACGGATATGATATTATAAGCATTTCGGACTATCAAAAGATCACAACAGACAAAACTTCACTGAATTATATTCCAGTTTATGAGCACGGTTATAATTTCAGGAAAAGCCATCAACTGGTAATTAACAACAATAACGTCAATTATTCCGATTTCCCGATTTTCCTGAATTATCATACCAGGCAGCAGGTTATCAATATGCTCAGGTCACCTGAAGGGTTAGTTGCCCTGGCACACCCTAACCTCAGACATGGATACAGGGTGGAGGACATGAAATATCTTAAGGGATACGATTTTATAGAGGTTTTCAACAGGTATAATACAGCTGCAAAGCTTTGGGATGCGGCACTTACCAGTGGCTATCCTGCCTGGCTGTTTGCCAATGATGATTGCCATGATATAAGCCGACCTGACCTTACATTTAATAACTGGACCCGGATAAGTTCATCGGGACAAACCAGTTTGGAAATATTAAATGCACTGAAACAGGGGTGTTTCTATGGAGTAAGAAATATCAATCATCTTGAAATAAATTTCCTCGATTCATGCATTATCAGAGAGAATGAACTCAGAGTCAGTTTCAGAAATAATGCCGACACCATCAAATTTATTTCAGATAACGGTTCCGTCAGAAAAGTGGTAACCAATCAGGCTAGCGCATCATATAAAGTTGTACCGGAAGACAGTTATGTAAGGGTTGAAGCTATTAGTGGCGACGAGTCATTATACCTTAATCCTGTAATAAGATATAATGGTAAGATGCTGACATTAAACAGGGGTCCTGCAGTGATTAATTTGCATTTAACTATCTTGATCCGTAGCCTGGTAATTTTAACAAGCATCTCAATACTGCTGTTAACCCTGGCGCTTAATGGAAAGTTAAATATACTGTTTCAGAAACCGGGTCTGATACGTTCACGAAAGTCTGAATTAGGGTAAATTAACAACAGTATCGCACTTAAATCCAACCATATCGTAAATTAGTATGTATTTGACTATCTTATTGCTTCTGTAAATGGATATGGTATCTTCAGGGATAATTTCAGCGAAGCAATTGGTGAATTTTTCAGGCTCCTGGTAATTGCGTGAGTCAGTAATATAGAATACCCTGTCGGTATTTTTAAGCTTTCTTGTCTGATTGATCCAGAAATATTTATGGATTTTTTCTAAACTTCCAAGAGCAATGAGCTTTATTTTCAGCGGACTGGCAATATAATAGTCTAGATGAGCTGCCGGGAACCAGTTATCAGAAAGTATTGCAACCTGCCCGTGGTCATCCATTGTTATCCCTTCTTTTGCCA
The DNA here is from genome assembly GCA_963760915.1 of uncultured Bacteroidales bacterium. GTDB lineage: Bacteria > Bacteroidota > Bacteroidia > Bacteroidales > VadinHA17 > LD21. The sequence goes on from CAVXEU010000003.1 coordinate 992,078, forward strand.
GGAATTTTTCAAACTTCTGCCGTGCCTGTTTCCATCCGTACATATCAAGAGTAAAGTCATTTTTTCCCATATCTGCATATCCCGGTTCGGATTTGATTTCAATAATACCATAATTTATCTGGAGGGTCCCTGTTACCAGTACAATAAACAACAGGCCTAATGCTGCCGATAAGGTTTTAATAACTGTTCCTCTTTTTTTTACGTAAATATCTGCAAGATATTCGCTGCTTAAAATAATAAAACAGATAAATACAGGACCACTCCAGTGAGGGAGGGTATTCCTGAATAATGAAAGACCGGAGAAAATGATGAGAAGAGGCATTCCCAGATAAAGGAGCAGAAGATTTACCCCTTTGATCTCATGCTTTATATTTCTGAATATTCTTACAAGTGCCAGGACATAAATAATAAACAGTACAGGATTCTGATAGAAAAACTGCCCCAGGTTGAACCGCATGAAGGACAGTAAATTTATATGGTTATGAAATAAGCCTATTCTGCTTCCGTGAAATGTAAAGCTAATGAATTCATTCTTATAATTCCAGTAGAAAACAGGGATCATTAATATAAGTGTAATCAGTACACTTATATACAGTGCAGGTTTTTTAAGCCAGATCCTGTTATGGAACAGGATATATAAACCGACGCCAAACCATAAAAACAATGAATGATACTTGCTAAGAAATGCCAGGCCTGTGAACAGACCAAAAAGGATCAGGTTATAATTGTCTATTCTTGTTGGATTACTTATGGTTACCGCAGGCAAAGCAAATGACAATGCAAGAAGTATAAAAAATATCTGAGGAGTGTCAGGCAGGATAAATAGTCCGCTTATTATATTAAAATAGAATGAAGAAATATACATAATCACGGCAAAATACGCGGCCTTACCGGAATATATGCGTTTAACCAGGTAAAAGAGTATTGCGATATTTGCAGAAGACAGGATCAGAGCACCGGACCGGATGACCAGCTCACCATGCAGATGCAAATTTAAGGAGAAAAGCTGGATCAACAGACCTACCATTGGTGGATGATCAAAATGGCTCCAGTCGGGGAACAAAGCATACGTCCAGTAATATACTTCATCGTTGCCTAATTCAAGAAGTCCGGCTGGTATTGCTTTAATTATCAGATTAATAAACATAACTGATATAAGAAATAGCATATCTTTGTTTCTGATTAACCTGTTATCGGCGAATGTATATTTAGCCATAAAGATCACTTTTGAAACTAATTCATCAAAGCCAATTAATTAACTTACTCTTTAGTGACGATATTTTAGAGTTTATCTTAATGTTATTCTTCCGGATTACCTTATAAGTAAAAGTATTGAGATGAAGGGAGAAATTTAGTAATTCTATAAAATTAGTTAATTTCAATACAACTTATACACTTCAATAATTAATTACGGCGATTGCCTATCTTTGCTTATGATTTTAACTGATGCAATCATTTTATGGAACATATAAGAGTACGTTTCGCCCCAAGTCCTACAGGTCCCTTGCATATTGGAGGAGTAAGGACAGCTCTTTACAACTATCTTTATGCAAAAAAGAACCACGGGACTTTTATTTTAAGGATTGAAGATACTGATCAGGCCCGGTTCGTGGCAGGAGCTGAAGAATATATTATGGAATCGCTGAAATGGTGCGGAATAATTGTTGATGAGGGAATAAAAGAGGGGGGAGAATATGGCCCTTACCGTCAGAGTGACAGGAAAGAGATCTACAGGCAGTATGCCGATATGCTTATAAAGAGTGGTGATGCTTACTATGCTTTTGATACTGCCGAACAGCTTGAAGCATTAAGACATGAAGCTGAGATTGAAGGCAAGACATTTATTTACAATGCGGGGGTAAGGGCAAAACTGAACAACTCCCTTTCATTGAAAGAAAAGGAGTGGCAGGATAAAATAGATAACGGAGAGCCTTCTGTTATCCGCTTCAAAATGCCGCATAATGAAGAGATCCATTTTGAGGATATTGTCCGCGGACATATTATTGTAAATACCAGTACCCTTGATGATAAGGTTCTGTTTAAATCTGACGGGATGCCCACATATCATCTGGCAAATATTGTTGATGACTATCTGATGGAGATCACCCATGTGATACGTGGAGAAGAATGGCTGCCTTCACTGCCGCTTCATGTTTTGCTTTACCGGTCCTTCGGCTGGGCTCCGCCTCTTTTTGCCCACCTTCCCCTGTTGCTTAAGCCGGATGGTAAAGGTAAGCTAAGCAAACGTGACGGAGATAAGATGGGGTTTCCTGTATTTCCGTTATTCTGGCCATTTGGCGAAACAGCAAAAGGATACCGGGAAGATGGCTATTACCCGGAAGCGTTTGTAAATATGCTGGCGTTACTGGGATGGAATCCCGGTACCGAGCAGGAAATATTTTCAATGGATGAGCTGATAGATGCTTTTTCAATTGAAAGAGTAGGCAAATCAGGATCAAGGTTTGACCCTGAAAAAGCTAAATGGTTCAATCATCAGTATCTTCAGAAAAGGAGCGATAATCAGCTTGCGATTGAATTCAGGGAATTCGTCAGAGCTAAGGGATTTCATGTTGACGTTGTCAGGCTGGAAACGCTTGTCAGACTTGTGAAAGAGAGGGTCAGTTTTGTTAAGAATATCTGGGACCAGACCGATTTCTTTTTTAAGTCTCCCGATTCTTATGATCGGGACGTTATAAAAAAGAGGTGGAAAGAGGATTCGGGAAGTCAGCTCATGGAGCTGAGATCAGTACTTGAAAAAATCGAAGACTTTTCAGCCGCCGGAACAGAACAGGTTGTAAAATTATGGATTGAAGAGAAGGGATATAATACCGGAGCAGTCATAACTGTATTCAGACTTGTAATAGTGGGATCATCACGGGGCCCCCATATATTTGATATAATTGACTGGATAGGTAAGGAGGAGACACTTAACAGGATCGATAAAGGAGTTTCTGAAATTGGCAGATAAATGAGATGAACCTTCCTAATAAAGGAGACTATATCGATATGCATACTCATGGCGGTAAACCTGCTGAAGGCATTTTCATTATTGAAAGCCTGATGGCACATGAGGATAAATTGCCGGGAAATGATAACGGAATAGCATATACATTCGGGATACACCCCTGGTTCCTGAATGAAAACAATTATAAGAATCTTATTAGTTCAGTTGAGTATTCAGTTAATCACCCTAATGTTATTGCTATTGGAGAGGCGGGGTTTGACAAGCTACGGGGACCTTCACCGGTACTCCAGCGTAATGCCTTTGAGGCACAGGTGACGATGGCGGAAAGGCAAAATAAACCAGTCATTATTCACTGTGTAAGAGCCTGGGATGAACTTTTAGCAGTACAAAAAAAACTAAAGCCGCAAACGCCCTGGATGATACACGGGTTCCGCGGAAATATTGAACTGGCCAGACAACTTTTATCGAAAGGGTTGTATCTCTCTTTCTGGTTTGATTTTGTCATCAGGCCGGAATCAGCAAATTTGTTGAGGAGTATTCCCAGGGAGAGGTTCTTCCTTGAGACTGACGGAGCTGATGTGGATATAAGAAATATATATAAAAAAGTTTCAGCCGATCTGGGGATAAACACGAATGAATTAAAAACTATTATTTTGTCAAACTTCACAAATTTTTTTAATCATAAAGAAGTTGATTAACCACGGATCACACGGAGAGACACGGAGAAAACACGGAACTACTACCGGTGTTAATCCGTGACATCCATGGTGAAAAAAGAGAAAAACAAAAATTAATATTTAACTACGGATTACATGGAGAAACACTTAACTATTATCGGTGTTAATCCGTGGCATCCGTGGTGAAAAAAGCGGGGGGAAAAATTAATATTTAACCACGGATTACACGGAGAGACACGGAGAAAATACGGAACTGTTATCCGTGTTAATCCGTGACCTCCGTGGTGAATAAAGAGAAAAACAAAAATCAAAAATTAACCACGGGTTACCTGGAATAGAATGGAATATCCCACAAAGTTTATCCGTAGTAAGTTATAAGTATCTTATGATGACAACTGAATGGCAATCACGTACTGAAATTGTCCTTGGGGAAGAAGGATTAAAGAGGCTTAGAGAGTCCAGAGTGCTAGTTGTCGGATTAGGAGGCGTGGGATCCTGGGCAGCAGAGATGATATGCAGAGCAGGTATCGGATCAATGACAATCGCAGACGGCGATACAGTTCACCCGACAAACAGGAACAGACAGCTTCCGGCACTGATCAGCACCGAAGGCTTACCTAAGGCTGAAGTAATGGGTCAAAGGTTAATTGACATTAATCCGGATATAAGGCTGACTGTTATTAACGAATATCTAAAGGATGAAAGAATGATAGAAGTCCTGGAGAATGGTTATGATTACGTTGTGGATGCAATTGACACTTTATCACCAAAAATATTTCTGATTTATCACAGTTTGCGGAATAAATTTCCTGTTGTAAGTTCAATGGGTGCCGGTGGAAAATTTGATCCCATGCGGATAAGCATTTCTGACATTTCCGAAACTACCAATTGTTCACTGGCCAGGATTTTAAGAAAGCGTCTGCATCGTCTGGGGATCAGAGATGGATTTACAGCTGTTTATTCTTCGGAGATGGTCGATAAAAGTAAAATAATCCCCACCCCGGGGGAGCTTAACAAGGCATCGATAGTTGGAACAATTTCTTATATGCCTGCTGCTTTCGGTATTGCCTGCGCTTCTGTAGTTATTCGTAATCTGGCAGGGATCCAGGGGTTAATAATTATTTAAAACTATTAACATTTTTAGCTATAAAAATATCCTTTTCACTCACTCCTTCAGTAAAGTGATAACTGCAGTTAAAAACTCTCAATCTGTTTCAGATTTCGGGCCTGAATTCCTCTTAAAGATGTAATACGCCGGAATTCCGACAAGTACTGTCAGAGAAGCAATCCCAGATTCAAAAGGTCTTTCAAGAAATGAAAGACCAAGAATTAGTATTCCGGCAGTTATGTAAAGGATTTGGGTAAAAGGATATCCGGGCAGCCGTAATGCTGAAGGATTATCCCTTCTCAATTTAATTACACCAAAAACAGTTAGTATAGGAAAAATGCCCAGTGCAAAACCCATATAAGTCAGAACCTGTTCAAAAGTTCCTGAAAGAGCAAGGACCACGGCAATCATTCCCTGCAGAATGATGGCATTTGAAGGAACTTCGAATCTGGGATGTATACGGGCTATGGATTTGAAAAAAAGTCCGTCCCTGGCCATTGAATAATATACTCTCGGTCCGATTATTATAAATGCACTCAGTGAAGAAAAGAGTGCGAAAGATATTAAAAGAGAAAAAAGAGTATCAGCAGACGGACCAAACAGTTTACCCATTGCAAGGCCCCCTATCGAAATTACACCTTTCATCTCGGGCGATTTTATCGCATAAACATATAGTATATTGATACTAAGATAAAGAAACATAACTATTCCTGTACCGTATATAAGTGACCGGGGCAGAGTTTTTACCGGATCCCTGATTTCAGATCCAAGGTAAGTAGATGCATTCCATCCGCTGTAAGCGAACATGATCCACATAAGTGAAAGACCTATTGTCTTCCAACCCGCAAGACCCTGCGATACACCGCCGCCTGATGCAAAATTACTGAGATCCCCTTTTCCTGAAAGGAATCCTGCCAGCAGAAGGAAAACAATGAGAGCTACTTTAAGCACTGTGAGTATATTTTGAATGAGTGCACCTGATTTGATTCCTCGATAATGGATGAAAGAGAAGATCAGTATAACAGTCACCGAGAGGAATGTTTTGGTGGCAGCAGGGCTCATTATACCATAACTTTCAAACCAGCCGGGAATTATCGGCAGAGCCCGGCAGAAGTACTCACTGAATCCCATTGCTGAAGCAGCGATAGGGGCAGAGAAACCAACAATAAATGACACCCATCCGCTCAGAAAACCAAGCATTGGATGGTAGAGCCTGGAAAGGAACAGATATTCCCCTCCTGCACCAGGCATAGCGGCACCCAGTTCTCCGTAAGAAAGTGCTCCACAAAGAGCAATTACACCTCCTACAACCCATAAGGATAGCATTAAAAGAGGATTATTCAGGCCTGCCATCAGGAGTCCAGTGGTAGTAAATATTCCTGCGCCAATCATATTGGCTACTACTATATTGGTAGCCGGGAAGAGTCCCAGCTTCCTTTGGAGATGGTCTTGCGCCATTAGAATGGGATGTTACTTTTCAGATCTCTTATAACTGACAGACATTCCGCCACCATCAGTATTCACTGTAGTCTCGTAATTCTTAAGGCTTCGTACATAGTCCAGATAAACTGCCTGACCTCCACCATAGCCACGGCCCCTCAATGATATATTATGTGCTGTAAAACATCCGCCGACCTTAAGTTTCGGATCAACATCGATAAAGTAGTTTTTATACCAGTCCTTATCAGCATCACTGAAGACGAAATCGAAAGGTCCCCTCAGCTCTTTCACCAGTTTATGGGCATCTGCCAGTCTGGCGTCAATATACTCTGATAAACCTGCCTGCCTGAAGTTTTCAAGCGCAGTCTTATGTCTTGTCTCATCAATTTCGATCGTAATCAGTTTCCCTCCGGTTTTACTGAGCGCCCAGGCTATATAAATTCCTGAGTGGCCTGTAGAGGTACCAATCTCCAGAGCACTTTTATAATTGCCTTTAATTATAAGATTATAAAGTAATTGTCCGTCAACAGTAGGAATATTTAAGTCATGCCATTGCTGTGAATGATCAGAAAGAAATTTTTTAACCTTTTCGTCCAGAGCAGGATTTTCTTTTAGAGTCTGGGCATTTAAAGGTGCATGAAAAAATGCTGCCGCCATAAGCAAACAGGAAAAAAACAGATAAAAATTTTTTATTTTCATGGTTTCCGGGCATTAGTGGTTTGATAATGGTTTAAATATTTGACAATTAAAGTAACAAATATATTCCTGGAATTGGAGATCTGTATCCAGAAATTTACGGCAATATTAAGCGGGGTTATTATAATAATAGGACAGGAGCTTATATCCATTGCAGATGAGGTGAAATAAGCAATTAAGAAGGTTTGCAATTTAGGCCTGAATTAATGCCAGGGCCATCGATAAGCCTATGAATCTGCTTATTGATCGAATATGGAATAATGAAAGTGAGGAATCTTTCCTCATAAAATTTAAAAGCCATCTCTTCTGAAATTGCGGATACCGGAAAACTAGTGATGAATTATTTTGTTAAGGAATAAGATATTTTTGTATGTGGCATAATAATTGAGGGAATAAGTTTCTGACCTTAGATCTTTGATTATGAAGAAACTTAATTTTAAGAGCTATCTCGGCATATCGATCATTTCATTCCTTCTTTTCATTTCAGGGTGTGATAAACGTATGTCGCAGGAGACGGGATTCCTTGAAGGGGTAATTACTATTGGCCCAATTTGTCCGGTTGAGACAGATCCCCCTGATCCGGGTTGTCTTCCGACCGCAGAAACATATAAAGCATATCCTGTAAGTGTATGGACATCTGACAGAATGATTAAGATAGCTCAATTAAATCCTGCTTTAGATGGCTCATTTATCGTAGAACTGGTTCCAGGTAACTACCTTGTTATTCTTGAGAATCTGAAACGACCTGGAGGATCCAGCCTGCCTGCTGAGATTTCAATAACTCCGGATAATAAAACAATACTTGATATAAATATTGACACTGGTATTAGGTAATTTTGTTTATTTCTGTATAAACTTGTATTAGATTTAATATCATGGAATCGTTATTCCGGACGGATCAGTTCCGGGTTATGAAATCAATAAGATATCCTAAATTTCAAATGACCGGAGAGGCATATTGATTTCACAGGAATTATCTGAATTATCAGGGAATGGATTTTACTATTAATATCTGGTTAGAGTATATTTGTGAATGAAAAAGTTTATCTTCATCCTCCTGCTGTATCTGATCTCATTTTCTGTTATGTCTCAGAAGGTCACAATGCAAGTGATAAAAGCGGAAAACTCATCTTTATCAGACTGGCAGATACTTGATGAAAAATACAGAATAGTATTTTCAGGGGATGATTACTACAGAAGCGATTCAGTTATATTTTCTCTTGATGCCAATAAAAAATTTATTCTGCAAATTTCTGTAACTGAGATTTATAAGCCCGATACCAGCATTTATACTCTGGTTCTGAATGACGAACCAATAATTCTGATCGGAGCAGAGATCGGACCCGGAGATCATTTCTTCCCTTTTTATACCGGTACTAGGGATAACGATGTAAAGATAACAGGTGGAACAACCGCTCTTATTTCTGATTTTCCCTGGCAGGTGTTTTTCAGAGCTGCGAATTACCAGTGCGGAGGTTCCATAATAAGTGAAAACTGGGTTGTTACAGCGGCACATTGTACTGAAGACGAATACGGGAATCCCATAAATGCATCTGAAATGTCGGTTAAGGTAGGTACGAACAACCCGTACAATATACATGATGGTCAGACTTATTCCGTAAGTGAGGTAGTTGTAAATGAAGGTTTTAATAATCAGACTCTTGTAAACGATATCGCTTTGTTAAAACTGCAACAGCCCATAAATTATATTAATGCAACGCCCATTAAACTCATAACATCTGATGATGTTGCAGGGGGGGCAACTGTTCCGGGAGTAATGTCGTGGGTTACAGGATATGGGTTGACCAATGTTAATCCGGACATTTTCCCAACAAGCCTGCAGAAAGTCCAGTTGCCCATTATTTCAAATGCACAGGCTTCTACAGTATGGAAAAGTATTCCTTCCACGGATATTATGGCCGGCTACCTGGATGGCAATAAGGATGCCTGTAGCGGGGATAGCGGCGGACCAATGGCAGTTCCTGTATTTGATGAATACAAGCTGGCAGGACTTGTCAGCTGGGGGAGTCCGAATTGCAATACATATGGAGCATATACCAGAGTATCAGATTTTGAGACATGGATCAGGGCAAAAACCGGAATAGTAAAAGAGTACAGACCACCACCACCAGTTGGAGATACACTTATTTGCCAGGGGGTTGAATCAAGCGGATATTCAATTGATGTTTTGTCCGGAGCCACTGCATATGAATGGAGACTTCTCCCTGCAGAAGCCGGCACAATATCATGGAATAACATAAATGCAACCGTATTATGGAATACAGGATTTACAGGATCAGCGACGTTGATTTTAAGAGTTACCATAAATGGTACCCTATCTGAATGGTCGAGCCTTAATGTAAAAGCTGTTAAAAATACAAAAATACTCAGCGTCTCTGCCGATACAGCTATATGTGCGGGGCAAGCCGTTAGTCTTAAGATCGTTGCGGAAGGATATAATCTGATTTATAACTGGTATCAGAATGGTCAGCTTATTCAGTCAGGAGCTTCATCACAATTGAATTATTTATCAGCAATTATTGCAAATTCTGGTGATTATTCTTGTGTAATAAGTGGATATTGTGGTATAGTGAATTCGGGAATAATAAAACTGACAGTACATCCTCTGACTAAAATATACTATATCTCACCTGATACTGAAGTCCCGTTTGGAAAGGATGTTTCTCTCGAAGTTAAATCGGAAGGATATGATCTGACATATCAATGGCAAAAAGACGGAGTGACCCTGGATTATGGAACGGCTTCACTGTTATTTCTGCAGAATTTGAATGCGACAGCAATCGGCCTCTACAAAGCAATAGTTGCAGGTACATGTGGAACTGAGGTAAGCAACAATGTATATCTTTATGTAAAGAAGACCAATTATTCCGGTGAACCGGAAGTCTTTCTCTGGCCGACAGTCACGACAAGTGAAATTCATGTTGCGGTAAGTACTGATGCTTATTACAGCATTCGCATTTTTGATACATCGGGGCGGCTTTTCAAAGAACTGACGAATTGCCGCTATGAGACTACTGTCGATGTAAATGCTTTACCAAAAGGCGTATGCATTATCAATGTTTTCAATAATAGTTTTCGAAAATCACTTAAGATGATCAGGGAATAACAACGCATAAGTGCAAAATAATTAACGTAAATCAGTTGTCAGAACAGCAATTAAAAGTACTTAACTATATAAACTTACGAACTTAGTGCCATGGACATAAATATAGGACGGGAGAATATTCGCTTTAATATGAAGTCATTTTTTAAAAGTATCGCAGTTATCTGTACTTTATTTCTTTCCCTTATTTCCTTTTCACAGCCTGAGACAAACCGGAATATTACTACCGGACCTTTAAACGGTTCATTGGTTATTGCAGGTGGAGGGGTACTGGGGGATTCCATTTTAAAACGATTTATCGATTTAGCTGGTGGTCCTGATGCAAACATTGTAGTGATTCCGACTGCCGGCGGACTTGAAACTTATGATATTAATGATGCAGGTGCAGGACAATTACGGAAGCTTGGGGCAAGAAAAGTTTCAGTGCTTCACACAACTGATAAACAAACAGCAAATACGGACTCATTTGTTGCTCCGCTGCTCAATGCTACAGGAGTATGGTTTGGAGGTGGGCGGCAATGGAGACTTGTTGATTCATATAAAGATACTAAGACAGAGAAAATGTTATGGCAGGTTTTGGAGAAGGGGGGAGTTATTGGGGGCTCCTCTGCAGGGGCAACTATTCAAGGTTCTTTTTTAACCCGGGGAGATACAAGAAATAATCAGATTATGGCAGGAGACCATCAGGTAGGATTCGGATTTATCAGGAATATAGCTATTGATCAGCATGTTCTGGCACGAAACAGGCAATTCGATATGTTTGACATTTTGAAAGAGCAACCTGAGATTCTTGGGATAGGTATTGATGAGGGTACAGCTATCATTGTAAAAGGTAACATCTTTGAAATTATGGGTAAGAGTTATGTCATAATTTATGATGGGACATTTTGGTCACGGGAGGGTTCGGCGTTAAAAGAACTTCCCGAAAAAAACAAATTATTTTACTTCTTAAGGGAAGGCGATAAATATGATCTGGCGAACAGAAAAGTAGTAGATGAATAACAGTTTTTTACAGCTTTCAGTCATCATAATATCCTGTCTGAAATACTTTTGAGAATACAGGAATTTATGACTATGGTCTAATTTATAAAAAAGGTATAGGTAAAATTATGTCCGTTTTCCCGCAACCACCTTCTTAATGCTTTTGCAATTTTTCTTCTTCTGAGTAAAATTGTACCAATCTCGTCCGATGATATCCTGTAATACGCTTTCATTGTCAAATTTTCTGTAGTTGCATTTCAATTCAACTGTTATCCTGTTATTTACATTTATTTAAAAGCTTAAGGAAATTGTTGTTTTCTGTCAGATCGTTTTTAATTGTTAACCGCATTATAAAAAATCAGAATAAATTGAAAGAGTATTCAAACGATCTTTCAGTGCTCCGGGCGCTGAAATATGACAATCCGTTTATTTCAGTAATATCCAGTACTTTGAGACCATTTGATGTGAGAAGATATGAGACTTCCTTTTTATCCATTTCAGGATCATTCCCCCTACCTGAAAAATTTATATACTTTTTGCAGTTACGCGAAGGCAACTTCATTCTGTTTTGAGATTCTTTATCAAAGAAGCATCCGATAAAATTGGTTTTGGGTGATAGATAGTTACAGATTATCGACATAAAGCTTTCTAAATGTTTTATCCGATTGAGTTTTTCGAGATTTATTAAGGTTTTGACACCAGTTATATCTTTGTGGTCATAATAATAGCTGCGTTTTGATGAAAGAATCATTATGTTCCGCTTATATTCAAGACCAAGTGATCTTAGATAATACAGAAAGCTTTCACCACCTGCAGCAATAAGATTATTAATTACAGGATTGCTCAAATCTGATTCAGGGGAGACCCTATTTTCGATAAAAGATATCCCGACCCTTTTATTTGTTAAGAGATCAAATTTGTTTAAAGTAATAACGTCTTCCATTATTCGGAGAGATTGATTCAATAAGTAAAAATAAAATCTAAAATGGTTATTGTCAAGGGTATAAAAACCGGTTTGGTGTATAATATGAATTAATAGATGTCTTTCGGTCTAAGAAATCCAGACGAATAAGTAACGGAATAAAACACTGATAGTAAAAAGCAGTAGCTTCGTCAAAAATCCTCTGAATTTTATGGATAGGATTGTTAAAATATGATTGATCCCAGGTCAGGAACAATTATAAGACAATGGTAATCAGGTCAATATAGTAAAATGAAAATATGGAAGTATAGGAGATTTCTAAAAATCGGATTTTGACAAATAGTCTTTTGACGGAGATATAAATTCAAAAATATGTTAAATAATTTATTATCAAAATATTATGCCAGGAAAGAAAAGATCATTTCAACTACATGGAGGTTAAATTTATTCCATGCAGCAATAGTTATCCGGCAGGGGTTCACGGGTATGTATTAATATTCTTATTCCCCTAAATTTAAATGCATCATTCATTATCTCAGGAACCTCTCAAAAGATCCTGAGCTTCATGCCAGTCGCTTTCTGCAGTTCCGTGTTCACCACGTGCTATACGTTCGTAGTAGATTTCCATAGCCTTTTCACGAATTTCTTCCTCAGTCGGTTCATATTTCACTGAAGCTACTCTTTTAATTTTTGATGCTGCACCAGTTACAGCAGGTTTCTTTGGCTTCACGGGTGATTTTGATTTTAATGGTTTCATTTTTTTAACATTTAATTGCTGTAAAATATTATGAGAAAATCATTATACTAAATTTCTGTTTAAGATTTAATCAGATATTAAAAATCAGATTAATACTATGCCAGGTTATTCATCTTTATCCTCCGTTTTTTTTTCAACAACAATTGTACAATTTGCAACCAGAGTGGCTAATGCACCCAAGGCAGCATACAGGGGAGCCAGAACCACTCCAATGGCACCAATTGTCAGTGGAAATTCCATAATTGTTTCGTCTTTATCATTTTTGATAATTATTCTTCTTGCATTTCCTTCTTTAATGATCTCCTTAACTTTGTTCAGGATCTCATCGCCGGAAACTTTAAAAGATTCATGGTTTGTCTTCTCCTTCTGTGTCATATTAGTTTGTATTATATCAACTTCAAAATTAAGATTTTGTTTATCCCAAAGCAACTTTATTTTGTTTTACAGGGTCAGTTTGATATTACTCAATTGGAAAAAAGAAGAAATGAATTATCAGAAATATCTGTCTATCGTTGGATATTGATTGAACCGGGTCAGGTTAGTATCAGAAGAAGAGAGGAAACAACTGATTCAGCTTAAATTCTGACTCGTGAAGATCTTTTTTGCCTTTTGTCTGTTTTATTTGGAGTATGATTAAGACCAACCAATAATTAAAAAATGGAAGCAAAAATATTTCTGACAAGGTATGAAAAACAGATTTATTCTATTCTTAGGATTATTGCAGGATTTCTATTCCTCTGGCACGGGTCCCAGAAACTTTTGGATTTCCCGCATGCAGGGCATATGTTCCCTGACTATGTTAGATTTATAGCCGGCCCAATAGAGTTTTTTGGCGGACTTCTGGTGATGATTGGTTTTGGAACTCGATGGGCAGCTTTCATTTGCAGCGGCGAGATGGCTTATGCATACTGGACAGTTCATGCAACTAATGCAGTACTTCCTTTAATTAACGGTGGCGAGCTGGCAGTAATTTATTGCTTTCTCTTTTTATTTATTTCTTCCAGGGGCTCCGGAATATTCAGTGTTGACAATTTTTTGAAAAAGGGGATATGAAATCAATAGCTTCATTAACAGAGATTAACAAGTTGAGGTATGAAAGAGGAGTGCTCAATCAATATGCGAACCGGATTTTTACACTTCAATGGGCAGAATAAGAAATTAATTTAGCACAACATGTAGTAAAACAAGTTTTTTGAGTAAAAAAGTATTGAACATACTTACAGTTTGTTTTGTTTAAGAAAAATGTCAAAATTTGCAATTGAGATTTTTCAGAATACTTTTAATAATAAAAAGTCTTAATTCGTAATTTATGAATTGTATAATAGGTGCTGATAAAACAAGATGTGACCTTCTTGAAGAATTTGTGGGGAAAACCAGTTCTCTCAATCTTGTTGGGACTTTTAACGATTCAGTTTCAATCAGAAACCAATTTTTGACACAAAATGATATAGAGCTTCTCTTTCTGGACATTGAGATACCTGGATTAGAAGGATTCGATTTTATAAACAGTCTTAATTATCATCCTAACATTATAATCATATCAACCGATGTACAAAATGCTCTGAAAGCGTTTGACTTCAATGTTGCTGATTATCTGCTGCATCCTCTGACTTATTCAAGATTCTGCAAGGCTGTCGATAAAGTAACCAGATATTATTCAAAGAAAGAGGTCAGTTATAGAGGCGACAAAGAGATATATATTAAAAAAGGATCATCATTGATCAGACTGAAACTTAAGGAACTCATATATATAGAATCTGCAGAGAACCACATAAATGTCCATACAAAAGATGAAATGTTTACGATTCATTTCACTATGAAAGCAATGGAAAGTCAACTGGCACCTGAAATTTTTCTCAGAATACACAGATCCTTTATTGTGAACAGGAACATGATAAAGTCAATAAATGATGATTCATTGGATCTTGCTTTTGGGGATACCATTAAAAATTTACCGATAGGGAAATCATTTAAGGAAATTCTTCTGAATAAGATTAACAGAATGAGTGAATGACCACTATCCAGGTCATTTATCTGGTAAATAATCATTTGTAAGCCACGGGAAACGGGCGTCACTTTAATTATCACGGGGGAAACGGGAATAGAACGGATCAGTTCAGGTGAAAGTAGTTTCAGGTTGAATTTGCCTTCAGATCAGATAAATACCAAAGCATCTTTGATAATTTCACCTCTATCGTCTGTACGGTATACTTTTATACCTATGCTATGAGTAGAACCGTGAAATATATCGGCTATTCTTAATACTGTCTCTTCAATGCCATCAAATTCATCCGGTTCGTCTTCTTCGTCCATATGCAAATAAATATGAACAATAATAATAAATTCAGGCTCCTTAATCAGGGTCAGGGTCCTTAGTATCTTTGAAAGCCATAATGATGTTGAAGTATTGAAATAGTCGAGATTGAGCCTGACATTGGTGGTAGGCCTTGCATTCAGTATATATCCGGTAACCCAATTCAAGACCGGTTCATATACCTTGGCAGCATTTTCGGGGATTGAAGTACCGGAAAAAATCAGGTCCCCCGTCAGTTGATTCAGATCAATTTGCGGTGTTTTTGGAGTCTGTTCAATTAATAAACTGTTAATTCCCTTCATTATGTCGACCCTTTTAGGATATTGAAGATGTAAACTTATCGCTTAATTTTTCAATTGAAAAAATCTTTGTCAAAAGTCTATTCGCAGTCGTCAAATTATATGCATGTTCATGTAAATAAGTAAGCGCGGTTTAATCTTTAAACTGTATAATATAATACTTCAGTTTGCTTGTGCAATACAAATTGTTTTTCCCAATATTGATTAAAGCCCGATCAAGATAGCTAATTTTATTTTGAAATTATCAGTTTGAAAAGAGTAATTATAAATCAGATATCAACCGGTTACAGGTGGTTGAAATACATCCATCAGTGAGGCTCTGAAAATGTAAAATACGTTTCTTATGACAGCTGACAAGGCACAGGTTGAGGAAATGAAAAAGAGAGCTGCTGAAATACCTATTAGTCTTCAGCTTAAGAGAAAATTATTGTAAAGGTTTATTGAAAGCTAGTACTCAATACGAAATTCAGTATAATTTACAGGAGGCAAAGCATCTACTGTTACAGATTCCACAAAAGCATAGCCCGGACCCTTTTTGCACCAGTTTACATAGTTATCAAGCTTTTCCCTCGAACCTTCAGCTTCAAGATATACGCTTCCATCAGATAGATTTTTAACGAAACCGTAGATACCACTGTTTCTGGCTTCTCTTACTGCATTCCATCTGAATCCGACACCCTGAACACGTCCTTTGACATGTATCTTATACAGAAGCTTTTCCCCCATCAATGCAAACAATTTTAATTATTAATCTGATAGTTTTAAGAGATCAATATTGAAGAACTGAATGATAAATATATATAAATTTCCAATTCACTTTTATTACGGATTTAATATTTTATGTTACTGATAAAGGCGTGCTATGAAAGCCCTGGTTCCATATCAAAGTCTAAAAATATTTCTCCCCCAGACATACTGCCTCATAGCTTCTTAAACACAAAGTTGTAAGTTCTGAAACAACTTATAAGGTTTTAACATATCAGTTAACCCGACATAATTGTGATCCACTGATAATATCTTAACATAAAAACAAATCTGAATAAAAGAGATTTTATTCCTTCATATCATGTCCAAACCGGATCCTTATAGCAGGAATAAAGCAGAAACGCATAAGCCGGAGGCTTTCCCCTCAGGTATTCAACAACTTTTTCGGGAGTCATTATTTTATAGTCGATGAACATGATTTTTATTTGTAGTGCAATCGGGTTTTTAGTTCAGAGAATTATCACCTTCATATTGTTTTGAAGCACAGTCAGGCTTAAATAGACTTACTTCATAGTCAGTGAATATTAAGAACATAGCTAAGGGAAATAACAATTAAAAGAAAAGACATCACATAATAAGACAGGTATAGTGGACAATGTAACGATTTTGAAACAGTAGAAATTAATGATAAATCATTTTACAGATAAGTATAAATTTTATAAATTTCAGAGCATTAATAATTTATAAAATGAAACCTATTCCGTAAAGAAAATTCATTCAAATTACCTGCCTGACGGGAGATGCTTTATTTTTATATCCCGTAATTAAATGCTGAACGTTAATGGATGCACAATCAACAGGGATTAATTTTCTTAAAGAATTCGGGGATGAAGAGACTATCTGCCGGAAACTTTTGGCAAAAGCTTTGTTCAAAGGTGGTGATTTCGCTGAACTGTTATTCGAATACACAGTTTCATTCTTCCCGGGAATTGAAGATGGTAAGATGAATCATTCATATGGAGATATCTCATCAGGTGTTGGGATCAGGACAGTAAAAGTTACCAGATTAGTTATGGATTTACACAGAGATCTGACCCGTTTCTCCGTCAGTATGTTCAGGGAAGCGGAACCGTTATCTCCTGCGAGTTTACAGTTAATCGCTTTTGACGGTACAAACAAAGCCTGACTATGATGTGATTTTTGTGTAAACATTTAAGATCGGGAAGTAGCCTTATGGATAGGATAATTCAAATTTGAGAATAGTAAAAAAAGTGAGGTCGGATATGAAAAATAAAAAACTGAAAACGGTTGTACTCTTTCTTGCGCTGGTAATGGTATCAACCAATGCACAGACAGTGAGAGATATTGACGGGAACGTATATTCTACGGTTACAATAGGAAGACAGGTCTGGATGAAAAAGAATCTCAAAACAACAAGGTATGCTGATGGCACGCCAATCGCCCTGGTAAGTAGTGTAGCTGCCTGGGATGTTCTGAATGAAACCAGTGAAGCCTATTGTTGGCTTGGTGATGATATTAGAAATAAAGATATATATGGAGCGTTATATACCTGGGCAGCAGCCATGAAGGGGGCAGCCAGCAGTGAAGCCAACCCAAGCGGTGTTCAGGGTGTATGCCCGACAGGCTGGCATCTGCCGAGTGATGCCGAATGGACTGAATTGGAATTATATCTTGGAGGTAACAGCATTGCCGGGGGTAAAATGAAGGAGATAGGCACCGCACATTGGGCAGAACCTAATACAGGAGCCACCAATAAAAGCGGGTTTACCGGTCTCCCCGGGGGCTTTCGCAGTAGCAACGGGGTGTTCGGAAGGTTTCCGGAATATGGTAACTGGTGGAGTTCCACTGAGATATCCCCCACAAGCGCCTATTACAGATTATTAAACTTCGGAAATGCTTCCAGCTACAAATTCTCTTATAATAAGGAGATTGGCTTTTCCGTAAGATGTATCAGGAATAAATAGGATTTTAAAAGCCTGTTTTATCTTTCAACAGATGTAAATCACATTGATGGATTATTAAATGAGGGTATAATAAAAACTTTTATTATACCCTCATTATCCAAATAATGGTGACATTAATTTGAAGCACAATCAAAGCAGACCTTTTTATCACCTTTTACCCTGCCATATTCCATCACAGTCATCTCTCCGCATTCTTCACACACGAAACTATCAAAACTATCTTTTTTCGGTTCGAGCTTGTAATCAAAGACAGAGGATATATTCATAAGCATTTCATCTGGTGCATTCATTACGCTGTTTACCAGGGGTTCCACTACTTCTGAAGGAACAGTGCTGGCAGGCTTGCCAAGTATGCGGTAATCTGTAAAGAAGGCAGTTTTTTTATTGTTAAGCATTGCTTCAGCTTTTGGTGTTACCCTTACTGCTCTTCCGGTAGCCCGGTCAACAACCGTAACTGCCCATTTCCCCTTGTGTGTCTTTTTCAGATTGCCTTTACCAAAAGTAGTACCCATTATAACCTGCAAACCATCACCATAACATGTGGCGCAATGATCGTCACCAAGATCAACAAAGGCCATTAGCTGACCGTCTTTTGCACGTTCAACTCCGAGTCTGTTCATCGCAGCAGCGCCAACACGTAAGCCCATTGGCATCGCAGGACATTTATGCCCGTGAAATTTTTGCCCGAATTCGAGCCAGTCTTTTGGATTAGTCATGAATATAAGTTTTTAAGTGAATATTATAAGAATTTATTTAACCAAAACATCAATTACCAATTTAGTAGCTATCAGTAGCAATACAACCGAGTACATAATCTTTACCTGCCTTGATTTTGCTTTGGAAGACAGATATCTTGCCCCAAGCTGTGAGCCAATGATTACAGAAACAATCAAAATTACCGTAAGAGTCCAATTCATATGCCCTTGTGCCATGTGCCCAAAATATCCTGAGAAAGAAGAGAATGTGACAACAAAGGCTGTCGTAGCAGCTGCTTCTTTTGTTTTATATCCCATCCACATTAAAATCGGAGCAATAATAAAACCACCACCAATCCCTAACATCCCTCCGACAAAACCTGCGAAAACTCCTACAAAAAGACCAATGATAGCACGTCTCTTAAATGACATCATTGTTTCGGGTTCTGCATTGCCGGATACTACTAAGGTCCGGACTGCAGCAACTACAACCATAGCCGCAAAGAATATTTTCAATGTACCTACCGGTACATATTGAGAAAAATAAGAACCTGCTGGTGATGCAATAACTGCAGCTGCTGCCATTACAGCGCCTCCTTTCCAATCGATTAGTTTTTTGCGGGCAAAAGGAATAAGTGCAAACAGGGTATTTAGTCCATTGAGCAGAAGGCCAAGAGGGATTGCCACCTCTTTCAAACCGAATCCAAACCAGTTTATTACCGGCACATACACCATTCCTCCCCCAAGTCCCAGCATTGCAAATATGAAAGACGCAATTGTAATAATGAGAAATACCAGAAAGTATGCCATAACTTATATTGTAAATGTCTTAAAATGCTAATAATACCTGCAATGCGAGCAACCCGGCATTTCTGGCCGGCTTATTATTTATGGGGGACAAATCTCCCGGTATAAAATATCCGAATACACCTGTAAACTGCCAGTGTTTCAGACCCTGGTACCTTATAAAAGCATCGAATTCATCGCCCAGATGATGCTTCCCAGGCTCTAACTTTATCGTATTCAAGAGTATTACATCATCGGGGACAGGGATAAAGAATCGGTTGTACGTTAATTCTATCAACATTTCCCGAACGGGAAAAAGTTCAAGGACAATTTCCCTGTCGTCCAAATTTGACCAGGATGTAATATTCATCCTTCCATAATACTTATCGTTAGCTCCATAGGCTGGTTCAAAAGTGCGGATTGTTTCGTCAGTTTTCCTGCCTCCTGAAGCATAAGTTTCTCTTATACTTATTATGGGTTTCGCCGGGAAATTATGCAATTGATATCCTGCCTTGGCAAACCAGCCATAAGCATTTATTGACTTTCCGTTGTCGTCGCCGAATTCTTTAACTGCGGTGAAATCCAAAACAAAGTGATGAAAGTCGTTATTAAAGATTCTTATACCTGTCCAGTTCCTGCTAAATTCAAGAGTATTGATATAATCTGCTGATCCTTCAGTTTTCAAAGCATAGAACGGTTCAATGGTCATTACACCGGGAATATCAAGATGTGCATACATTCCCCCTCCCCAAAACTCAGTCTGAGTAAAGGGAATTGAAATCTTAACCGGATTATGTATTTTAGTTCCTCCCGCGAAAGCATCGATAAAATTTTTACCATGTTTATACGAAACTTTTAAAGCATCCCATGTCCAGCGTCCAGCATTTCCCCATTCGCCCGGGCCAAAAATCCTGGTATCACCATAAAATATTTTTTGCCTGCCAAGCTTAACGGATAAGTCTTTTATTAATTGGTTATATTCAGCATAAGCATCGTAAATCTCAAAAAACTCCTCATTAGGATTCATTGTATAATAAGGTGTTTGGGTACCTGCCTTACGAATCTTGAAGAGATCCGGATACAAGCTGTTACGGAGTGACCATCCGAATGCTCGTGAATCCTGCATATGAAATGCAACGGATAATTTATTGGATGGGGTGAAAGTCAGACCTGTAATGATCCTTTGGTAAAGGATTTTGTCATTGAGTTTCCCAACACCGGTCGGACTATCGTTTCCAAAATTTTTAGCATTCATTCCATTCCACAATTCGAACCTGTAACGTAATGACAGGTCAAATTTGATTTTTGAGCCATCAGATTGACCGTTGGCGGCAATAAAACCTGCGAGAAGAACAATTATGTTAAAAACCTTATACATATATTATAAGTAAGTAATTACTTTGGCGATGAATAAAAAAAAAAATTACTTTTCCAGGATTTTAAGCATTAACTGCATCATTCTATTGCAATAATTATCAATATGAAACTCACCTCCGCTGAGAATCATTTCGATGTTAAGTGATACCGGAATGCCCATGTAAAGCATAGCAAGGTTTTCAACCGGTATCTTATCGTCCCAGGTTCCTGCAGCAATTCCGTCAAGGATAATTTTGCTCACAAGATTTTTCTGACTGTTGAAGATCTGCTGAAGCTGGATTTTCAGAGCTGCATCATTATTGTGGGAAGCTTCAGAAAATACCAGCATGGTAATTCCTTTATTAACAGTGAGATATTCAATGGTTGTGCAAATAAATTTTCTCAAACGGGTTTCCGGATCTTCTTCGGAGGTGGAGACGATCCGAAGCTGTCCGATAAAATCATTCTGGACATCTGCGATAATAGAAAGGATGATATCCTGTTTTGTAGGGAAATGCCGGAAAATAGAACCCTCACTCATTCCTATCCGTTTTGCAAGGTTGTGAGTGGAGAGATTTTTCAAGCCATCGGTATAGATTATATCGAGGACAGCCTGTTTAATCTCCTCTTGTCTGATTTCTGTAGCTTTTCGTGTCATTATAAAGTAAGTAATTACTTGCAAAGATATTATATTTCTTTTATATAAAAAATATTTCAGCTAATTTTTAAAAAAAAGATGAAAAAAATTTATCGATGAAATTTTTAGTGATTTATATTTTCTGAATATGCAATCATTTCGGGCCAAAGCCCGATTTTCAGAAGGACTTACCCGTGGGAGTTGAAAAAGACCTTATTAACCGCAGAGGGCGCAAATCGAAGTGAAGCGAAGATCCCGACCGAAGCGTCGGGAGTACGCAAAGCATGCTAAGTTAAGACACTATATTCAAGCTCTTTGCGTATCGATAGCTATCGGTATTTGCACATTTTCTTTGTGATCTTTGCGGTTTTAGGAGAATAATATTTTAATCAAGTCTTTATTCCAGCAGATTTATTATGCGTCTGATCTCCTTTTTATTTGCATCAGAAGTTATTGATTTCAGAATAATTTGTCTTTCATGTTTTGTAAGATGCCAGCTGAGTGATATTTTTTTATTCGGAGAACCCATATTCAGGCTGATGAAGGAGAATTTTCCGGGAATAACCTTGTTTAACGAGTACAACAGCTGAAGATAATTAGATTTTTGAATAGCAGATAAATTAGATACAAGAGACTTGGCTGGTTTCAGGATGTCAGAAATAATAGAAGGCTGATTATAGTAATATTCATTATAATCGCTATTCTCATCAAGACTAATAATAATAACCCCATCAGTATTTTCCTTTATCCAGTCCTTAAAGAAAACAATAAAGTTATAAGCTGTCAGATATCCGAAATCGTCATTTATCCCTGCGTCAAATACCGTTAAGGTCGGAGTTCCCGGCAGATCAACCTGAGGACTGACGTATGGAAAGCTTGCAGACATCCTTATCGCGGAAAGAAACCTGAGGCTATCTGCTCCAAAGTTTCTGTAATGGTAACGAAACTCTATATTTCTTAAGCTATCTGAATAACCCGATTTGACAAGGTAAGAAACATTCAAAGGTGAAATTACAAGTCTTGAACCGGTATTCATTATTGTGGGGTTTAAAATCAGCATGGGTATTAGTCCTTTTTTTTCCGGCTCATTATAGGCAGAAAGTGGTTTATCGAGCATTTGTCCTAAGTTTTTGTTTATGTATTTTTCAAACATATATGCCCGGTCCTTGTAATAGCTGTATCCATTATAAGAGAACCTTTCGAGTCTGAAAAACCAGTCACTCATTGAAAAGCTGTAGAGAATCGGATTTAAAAGATCTTTTGATAAACGATCGATATAAGAATAAGAATAATAGCTGTTAATATCACCTGTTAAATGGTCGAGATAAAGCTCACGCAGGTAAGCGGCTCCCAACATTCCTCCTGATGCTCCGGTTATTAACTGCGTATGTTTTAAAAGAGAACCATTAGTCAGACTGTCAATGTAGCCTAATGAGAAATAAGTCCACAGGGCCATTTTAAGTCCGCCCCCACTTGAGCAAACCAATACCATTTTAGGTTTAATATTCAGATCTGTTGTATCTGAATTTTTATTTTTCCATCTTTCAAGAATATAAATTGTCTCGAGAGAATCCTTGTAATAATCACCGTGCTTTAAAATATTAATATTCCCTTCCCCTGATTTATAATTGAGCCCGTACGCACTATTATTCCAGCTGGTTTTGGTAGTATAAAAGCACGATATGCCAAATAAGAATATAATAAGAAATGACAGGGTCCATTTCCTGAAAAAGATATAGACCAGGGTAAACAATAACATAATTACTGTAAATATCAGCAATAAACTTGCCCCTGCAGGCAATATAAGAGACACATCATCTTTCATCTGCCCCCTTATAATGATAAATCCCAATATTACAATTACGTAGTAGAGAACATTAAAATGCTGATGGTAAAGAATGTTAGTCAGGATGGTTTTATTATAATGTTTATATTCACGGGCTTTTGCTACCTTTAAAAATCTCCTGAGATAGAACTCAACATTAACAGGACCATATGCTCCTGAATAAATATTCTGAATCTTGGAGTCCCGTTCCTTTATGTAATTTTTAAAAGCTCCTTTGAACCATTTTTTCTCTATCTTCTCAGCGCTGAAAGTGTAAATTGACGGAAGTCCTTTTGCAAAAAGATAGAAAAGGCCGAATGACAGATATACAAATATTAATATTCCTGAAATATATGACAGGCAGTTCATTAAGATATGAACAGACGGAATCAATTCTTGAATACTTTGGTTTCTGATACTTTGAGACAGATAAATTACTATATAAACCAAAGGTATTACGGAGTTATTGATAGCAAATACATAAAATGGTTTGGAAACTGCTGCAATAAAAGGATACCGGTGA
This sequence comes from uncultured Bacteroidales bacterium, assembly GCA_963760915.1. Lineage (GTDB taxonomy): Bacteria > Bacteroidota > Bacteroidia > Bacteroidales > VadinHA17 > LD21. The sequence continues at coordinate 1,015,873 of CAVXEU010000003.1, forward strand.
ATCATTGTCACATAAGATGAAACATGAAAAGCCATGATAAAACCTCCGGTTGCCAAACCCATAAAAAGGAAGGAAATTATACCTGAGGTACCCTCATGTTCGGGGTTTAGAAAAAGTGATGGTATTCCAAAATCTATCCCAAGACTGTTTAATGTTATCAGGAAAGGGAAGAGCCAGATGAAAAGATAAAGCTGATAATTTCTCGAATAAGAAACTAATATCTGAACCGGATAAAAATCGTACAGCGACCGTAGAAAATGAAACGATTTTTTTAAAAATCCTCTTAAAAACATTATTTTATTATAAATATAAACAAAACCTTAGTCAACCCGGAAGTTAATTTCACTAAAATATTAAAAATAATTCCAATTTTATTTGGTCAGTATAAAAATCAGGTTTATCTTTGTAAGTAAGTAATTACATACATAGATAAACTAAGAAATAAAGCTATGAATGAAAAATTTGATGTACTTATAATCGGGGGAGGACCCGGTGGAACTCCGGCAGCTATTCAACTGGCAGCCGGCGGAAAAAAAGTGTTGCTTGCCGAGGAATCGGGAAAGCTGGGCGGCGCCTGCCTGTTTGTGGGATGTATCCCTTCAAAAATAATCAAACATAATGCTGACGCATTTTTCAATTCGGAGCATGGCACTCACGCAACTGCTATTTCAGCAGAAGTTTTGCAGGAAATGTGGCACTCGATTCAAGGTGATATGGATCGTATTCTCAATGGCCGGTCTTCGGCAGCCCTGAAGCAAATCAACCAGATGCCACTTACTTTTGTGGCAGGGAAAGTTAGATTTATCTCAAATAAAGAAGCAGAAATTAATAATAAACGATATTGGTTCGAAAGTGCAATTATTGCTACCGGTTCACATTCCTTTATACCTCCTTTCAGGGGTGATGGAGTAAAAGAAGTGCTTACAAGTGAGGTCTTGTTTCAGCAACCTGCCTTGCCTTCATCCATGTTGATTATCGGAGGAGGTCCCATTGGCATTGAACTGGCACAAATGCTGACAAAACTTCATGTGAAATGTACCATAGTAGAAATGATGCCGGCATTACTCTCTGGTGTGACAGAACCTGAATTTGCCAAAGATCTTTCACTGAAAATGCAGGAAACAGGCATTGATGTATACACTAATTCCAGAGTGGAAGAGATCAACAGGATAAATGGCAAGTTTCAAACCAAATTTGTGAATAACGATGGAAAAACCGAGATGATTCTCACAGAGAAAGTGTTGGTTGTGACAGGGAAAGTGCCTTCAATTGAAGGTTTGAATCTGGAAGCTGCCGGAGTGCTTTATGATCGGAAAGGCATTTACGTTAACGGGTATTTAGAGACAAGTGTTCCGGGGATTTATGCAACCGGGGATGTTGTTTCCGGAGCTCCAAAGTTTGCCCACACCGCAACATATGAAGCGCACATTGCCACTGCCAATATTTTAAGAGAGAAAAGCATACGGACAGGTTTTGAAAAAAATTCATGGGTGCTGTTCTCCGATCCTGAGATAGCAACAGCCGGCCTGACTGAAGCTGAAGCTGTAAGATCCGGTTTTGATGTGCTCACCGGAGTATATAACTATAAGGTTGATGCCACTTCACAAATAAACGGCGATATGTTCGGATTTCTTAAATTTGTGGTCAATCGGCATAACAGTAAGATATTGGGAGTTCATCTCTTTATCAATGGTGCTGCCTCGCTGATCGGTGAAGCTTCATTGATAATTTCAAACAGACTGACATTGATGGATGTCGCACAGGCAATTCATCCGCATCCAACCCTTTCGGAGGCTTTTGGTTTGCTGGCAATGAAGATGTTGTCTGATTACCGGTTTGCAGAACCGGAGTTAAACCTTAAACAAATGCAGGATTAAAAAAGGCTAAGAATATTTATTATCAGATAAATTCAAGTTAAAATATTAGTTTTGAGGCTTTATTTTCCCGAACAGTCCAATCAGTTTTGTTTTATAAATCTCTGTTACCTGTGATTCATGTTCACCTATAGGTTTAACCGGGATTAAATCCATAACTTCCAACGGACTCATACCCGATTTATACATCAGGTTTAATGATGCAATAAGGGTGTCGTTTATCGAATCATTGCTCTCTTTTTGGGTCAGACCAATTTCTACTCCTATTTCTGAAAGCTCTTTCCATTGAAACCAGAAATATGTAGGGAGCATTGCCGAAAGGATTGCATAGCTCTCAAGCTTTTCTTCAGGGACCTCAAAAGTATTACCAAGAAGCCGTAACCTGCAGAGGAGCTCTTGTTTTTTATCCCCTGTCAGTCCCGGGGAAAAGCAGACAGGATTATAGCCTTCATTGATAAAGGAGGTTGCATTTGGTATCAGTCGGACTATTTTTTTAACCTGACTTAGCTTTGATGATATTTTTGAAATAGTGATTTTAGGGGCTAGCGATATCACTATGCTTTTACTGTCAAAGCTTCCCTTTAAAAGTTCCAGGGTATCCATGACAACTAGCGGATGCAGAGATATAAAAACTACATCCTGCGAAGCTGCAGCAGATGCATTATCAATCTGAATATCAGGGAATGACTTTTTCAGATTATCTGTCACATCTTTGTTTATGTCAGCAACAACAATCCTGCCGAACGGGGCATTCTTGTTTTTAAATCCCTGCAGAAGAATTCTTGTCACTCTTCCGCCACCTATAAAACCAACTGATTCTTTCATAGTAGTATAATTTCAGATTTGTACTTCAGCAGCATTTTTTATTTTCCTGAACCGGAGGGCAGGGGACTGTCCCATAGGAACAGAAAACGCAACAATCTCTCCGCTTTGGTTTCAGAATTGCTCCGCAACCTTTGCATTCATAAAAGAACTGACATGCATCAGTGGGCATGGTTTCTTTTTCGCTATGTCCGCATTCCGGACATGTGATGATTGATTCTAATTCTATCTTCATACTCTTTTGTCTCTCAGTCTCTAAGTCTCTAAGTCTCTAAGTCTCTAAGTCTCTCAGTCTCTCAGTCTCTCAGTCTCTCAGTCTCTCAATCCATCCTTACCCCCTTCTGTTGTAATACCTTTACTAACTCTTCTTCAGGGAAATATCCTACGTGCCTGTAATATTCCTTACCGGTCTCATCAAGAAACACCTGGGTTGGGATCGCGTCAATAGCATATTTTACACCAAAAGGCTTTCCTGCTTCCGTCCATACATCATGAAAGACAACTTTCACCTCATTACCATATTTATCTTCAACTGATTTCATAACAGGTTGCATTTGCTGGCACGGGATGCATCTTACAGACCCTAACTCAATAAATGTAACTTTGTACTTTTTCCCGGAATCCTTTGCATCTGTTGAAACATGACCCGGGGATTTCGCTTTTTCTACCTGGCCGGGATTCTGACCACATGCGGATACAAAAAAAGTTGCAGTGAAAAATAAGATGACATAAATGTTTCTGATGTTGTACTGTCTCATGATATTAAAATTTAGTCAATTGAATTTTGGAATTATTAACCGTAAATTGTTTAATTCTATCTGATCTTTTATTTCTGGGGAAGATAAAACGATTTTTCATCAGCTTCATAACCTGAACACGGGATACATATATTCTTTCCCTCTTTATGGCGCAGATACCTTTCAAATACGTACTCCCCGCATATTTCGCATTTTCCCTTATTAAATGAACCTTTAGGCGGCCTGAATTTAAAATCCGGAAGTAAAGTAATGTTAAACAGTTCTTCTTCCGAAGCATATAACACACTGTCAATAATGCTGTTGCTTACTTCAGCCGGGATTTGAGAGGGTTCGATGCCTTTTTTCCTATAACTGAAAAATTCATGTGGCGCCAGTGCATCTGAAAATTCATTTTTAAGGGCAATTCGTACAGCAACTTTGCCTGGATACCAAAAAGTAGCAGCTATTTTTCCATAATACAACCTGTCAATCATGCTTTTACCATAAGTTGCCCCGGTGGAAGCCATAATCCCGTCCTGCATGCAGGTCTGGGGATGAGCGATCCCCATTTCGGAAAACACATGCATTTCGTGGTCCTTACACCTTTCAACTCCCATCTTTAATAAAGCCAATGTGCCCATACGATAACCAATGGGCATAAACGGGCAATTATGCCCGTGAAATTCAAATGCCCATGCCGGGATCTCAAATTTTTTTGTTTTCATATTATGTGGGATTTAAAAAATCATATTAAACAGATATCCGACAATCATTATTCCGAATCCTACCACACCGATAAATGTAAATATCAGCGGGAGTTTAAGTACTTTACGCAGGATTATCATTTCAGGCAGTGATAACCCGATTACTGACATCATAAATGCAAGGGAGGTTCCCAGTGAAGCCCCTTTTTCAATAAGTACCGATACAACAGGCACAATACCTGCCGCATTTGAATACAGAGGAATACCTATTAAAATTGACAACGGGACTGAATACCATGCCGACTTACCCATAAGGGCAGCCATAAAATCTTCAGGAACATAGCCATGGGCAGCCGCTCCTACTGCGATACCTAAAGCTACATAAATCCATACCTTCCCTGCAATATCCTTAATAGCATCATACCCTCGGCTGATTCTGCTGCCGAATGTTATTTTTTCTTCTTCCTCCCCGTCATTACCCAGATGTGTCTCATATACCCATGGTTCCACCCATTTTTCCAGTTTCAGCAAACCAATTACCCAACCGGCAACGATTGCAATAACCAGACCTGTTCCCACATATATCGCAGCTACCTTCCATCCGAACAATCCATATAAAAGAACAATAGCAACTTCATTAATCATAGGGGAAGAAATCAGAAATGAAAATGTGACCCCAAGCGGAACCCCTGATTCTACGAACCCAAGAAACAAAGGGATCGCTGAACAGGAACAAAACGGAGTCACGACACCTAATGCAGATGCCATTATATTACCTGTGAAAGTCTTTTTGCCTTCAAGTGCTTTTCGGGTTCGTTCAGGGGTGAAATATGTTCTTATTATTCCTACAAAGAAAATTATCAGTGTAAGCAACATCATGACCTTTGGGAATTCAAATACAAAGAAACGCAGTGCTTCAGTGAGATGTGCCCCATCTGTCATACCGAAAACCGATTCAATTAACCAGTCGGTAACAGGCTGGAGGTAATGATATATAATGTACCATACAGGTAATAATGCAAATGGTAACCAGATATTTGTTTTAATGTTCTTCATTAATATATTAGTTGATATTTCGCCATACTACGAAATAGATATTCAAATTTTTTATACGTAAATCCTGATTATATAATAAGATCCAACAATGATAAAGACAACAGCAATGACTCTTCTGAACCAGAGTTCAAATATTTTTATTTTATTGTAAAGCCCGCCTAATCCGGATATGGTATAAGCCAGCACCCATGCAAAAATGATTACAGGGATCCCTGTTGCGATAGCAAAGACAACAGGGAGAAATAGTCCGGAAGCACTTGATATGGTTAAGGGAACAAGCATACCAAAAAACAATACTCCGCTGTAGGGGCAAAAAGCAAGAGCAAAAACCATCCCCAGCAATGTTGCGTCAATAAACCGCCACGACTTTCTCTTTTCCATCTTCTCTGAGAGCCTGCCGAACCCGGGGAAGTTTACCCTGATTATATCAAGCATGAAAATTCCGATTAAAAGTAAGAGCGGTCCTATGATTTTCTCACCGTACTGCTGGAAGAATCCAGAGAATTTAAACTGATCAGCTCCAAGGAAAATGATAAACGGAATTAATGTATATGTAACTGCTCTTCCAAGAGTATAAAACAATCCGTTAAAAAATACTCTGTTACGGTTTTCCAGGTCTTTGCTTATAAAACCGACAGCAGTAATGTTGGTTGCCAGAGGGCACGGACTGATAGCTGTCATCAGGCCAAGTAATAAGGCTGTAACCCATGGCATGGAACTACTATCAAGAAGATTTGTAAGAAAATCCATTAGAGATATATTGTAAAATGTGACCCTGAAGCGATAATTTACTGATCCTGATTACTGTTTTATCAAAGGATCAATCTTCGATTTCATGACCTCAGCAAATTTCTGTGGCTGAGTAACAGCATAAAGGAAGCCTTCATTTGTAATATTGATCTTCTGATCACCTTTTACAATGAGAAGTGTCTGGCTGTTCACCCCCAGTCTTTCACCCATAGATTTACCGGTTGCCTCTTCAAGATTTAACGCGATAAAAGTTATCTTACCTTCTTTAACCTGATCAGCATAAAGCATCTCAACGTTCTTTCTGGCTTCAGCTTCCACCGCTTTGCAGGTTGCACAGCGTGTTGTCATGTGAAAGTAATAAACCTCAATATCGCTATTATTTGAAACTGTGACAGCAGCTTCCCGGCTTGTCTGGGTATTGCAGGAAGTACCCAGCATAGCGATCAACGTAAAACTTAATAAAATGAATTTTCTCATGGGATATGTGTATTATCTGGTCAGAAAATGTAATAACTCATCTACTGATGGGATACGTCCTTTTGAAACAACTTTTTCGTTTACAACCAGAGCGGGAGTTGTCATTATATTGAATTTCATAATTTCAACAATGTCCTCAACCTTGGTAATGTTGGCATCAATACCATTATCTTTTACCACTTTCCGGGTAATTTCCTCAAGGGTTTTGCATTTTGAACATCCGGTGCCTAATATTTTTATTTCCATAATATAATAAATTACGATTTCCTGTTAAAAAAAGTGCCAAGCAACTCTCTGGCTTCTGACCATCCGGCCTTATTGATACAATATTTTATATACGGGGGATTTATTTCACCCTGAATCAAACCGGCTTCTTTTAGTTCTTTCAGATGCTGAGAGAGTGTTGAACGGGCAATGGGAAGCTCTTCAGCCATATCACCGCTATAGCAACACTTATCTGTATTCTTTACCAGAAAATCCATAATAAACACTCTCACAGGATGGCCCATCGCTTTTGAATACCTGGCAATCTTTTCCTGTTTATCAGTGTACACTTTCACTTTTTCCTTTATTTCCATTTCATTTAGTATTTCGTCTAATTACGAAACAAAATTACGAAAATTTCATTCAGGAAAAAATATTTACTGTTTTTTTAATAAATATTGGGATCGGGAATCATGATTAAACAATCATTATGGGCTAAAGCCCGATTATCAGGACGACACTGCTGGCGCGGATTTGTAATCCGTGCCACAACCAAGCTGGCGCGGATTTACAATCCGTGCCACTACCCTCTTCACTGCTGACGCGGATTTGTAATCCGTGCCACAACCATTATTTATATGTTTTTTGTTTCACTGTCTCCAAAACTATTTCAAGGCAACTATCCAAACCGGCATAATTCCTGGCCGAACTGAAATAATAATCTTCAGGATTTTTGACTATAAGTTCTTCGACAGGATTATTATGGATATAATCCAATTTTTCATAAAAAAATTTATTTGAGGAAATTTCTTCAGCATGATTTCCATCTTGCCATAATTTATAGTTTCTTATTCTTTTATAATTCTCTCCGGCTTTTTTGAAATACTCGAGCATCCAATCTCTTCTGCTTTCTGGTTCCGTCAATATCTGACTAAGAATGGCTTTGGATGTATACTTCTTAAAGTCCCGCAATATTTCAGATAATGAATAATTGCTTTCAGCCCTGGCCAATAAATGAAGATGACTTGGCATCAGGCAATAGCCAAATAGAACCAATCCCTTCTCTTTTTGACAATATTTGAGTGAATTGATAATAGTTATTTTGTGGTTCTTTCGGGTAAAGACGTCTATCCACCCAACAATGGTCATGGTAAGGAAATATGCTTTTTCCTGGTCCCGGATTTTATATTTATCTGACATAGCACGAGGAATTTACACCAAGTTAAATAAAAATATTTTATCCTGTGATTTTGTTAGGAATTTGTTGGCACGGATTACAAATCCGCGCCAGCCAGTAATTTGTTGGCACGGATTACAAATCCGCGGCAGCCAAGTTATCAGGACGACTCGCTTAAGGGGGTGTTGAAAAAGGTTTATTAACCAGCCGGGGGTATTCTTCTATTCTTTGAAGGGGTTAATAGTACGAGGAAACACTTCTTAATTACCGATCCTTCATAAGCATTGCGTTATAAAATATGTCAAACCGCCAATCACTGTCATGTCAATAATGCTGAAGCCATTTGACTCCAGCAGGACTGATACAACGTTTCTGTCAATTTCAATTACTGCATTTGAGTTAAAAAAAACAGTAATCTTTTTGTATATCTTTGAAAATAAGCTGATTCCCTTCCTTGCTTTGTATTCAAGAAAACAACCGATAAAATTGGTATCAGGAGCCAGAACATTGTGTAAGGTATTGAGGAACTCATTTAACTTTTTTATCTGATTCAGTTTTTGCTGATTAATCAGGGCCTTAATACCCAGTAAATCTTCACGATCATAAAAATAATGCTTACCTGAAAGGAAGATAAGCAGGTCAGGTTCATTAGCAAGACTATGCCACTTAAGATAGTTCAGGAAATTTTCGTCACAATCCGTAATCGGTGAATCGATTGAAGGGTCGGTACCGGTCCTGTTACCTGAAAAGTTATTCCTGTTTGAATTTATTCCAGCTTTTTCAGAAGTGCTGATGCCGGTTCTCTCTGATACAAAAACGTCTTCCATCTTTGATAATATTTGGTTCAGGAAATCCTATTAATCAGAGTAAACTTATATCAGAATCGAGACATACAGATTAAAGTTAGATTAATGTCAGATTAAGATAATATTAAGAGCCGGTTATAGATTTAACAGGTTGAATTTGCAGGATATGGATCAGTGAAACCCGGCTCTCCTCATCCTGCATCTTATATCGCGAAAACCGTACTCGGGGTGATGATTAACCGTACGGAATGAACGCCCGTTGTAAAATTCACTGGCCGTATGCTGGTACCGTAAAGGCCGGGTGTTCAACGGATGATAACCCGGAACTGAATATAAGAAATATTAACCATCAACCAGTGAGGAGTATTTTAAAACAGGATGTCAGGATCATATAGCGCAAAAATGGATCAACGTAGTAAAATACGTATTTTACTACGTTGATCGTAATTCAGGCTTACCGGTTTTACAGAACCGGTGTGAATTACAGGAAGAATAGTCTTACCTGTAAAAACTGAATCATTCTTCTACCATTTGAGATTGTTAAGCCTGTCCATTGCCCTAAGAACATTTTCGTTAGTGGCAAAAGATGAAAAGCGGAAATAACCTTCTCCCGAAGGTCCAAAACCTGAACCAGGGGTGCCTACCACATTGGCTTCGTTCAGTAATTTATCAAACAGGTCCCAAGACCTGATACCTCTTCCGGAATTCACCCACACATAAGGTGCATCCTTCCCTCCGTAAACCTGAAAGCCAAGGCTGGAAAGCCTTTCGCGCAAAATCCGGGCATTGTTCATGTAATAAGCAATGGTCGATTTTATTTCAGTTTTTCCTTCAGGGGTAAAGATTGCAGCTGCAGCTTTTTGCACAGGGTATGACACACCGTTAAATTTTGTTGTCTGTCTTCTGAACCACAGCGGATACAATGGCTCTTTCACGCCATTTGCTGTTGTAGCAACCAGGCTTTTGGGAATAACAGTATATGCACATCGTGTACCTGTGAATCCGGCAGTTTTTGAAAAACTGCGGAATTCAATAGCTACTTCTCTGGCTCCTTCAATTTCGTAGATGGAATGCGGAATATCCGGATTTGAAATATATGCTTCATAAGCAGCATCAAACAGGATGACAGATCTGTTTTTGATCGCATAATCGACCCATATTTTAAGTTCCTGCCTGCTTGCTACTGTCCCTGTTGGATTGTTGGGATAACATAGAAATATTATATCCACTTTCTCTTTAGGGAATTCAGGAATAAATCCGTTTTCAGATGTACATGGCAGATATACAAGTCCTTCATAATAACCGTTTCCCATATAATTTCCCGTACGGCCTGCCATTACACTTGTATCAACATACACCGGATAGGCCGGATCCTGAATAGCTATAACGTTATTAGATCCGAATATCTCGAGTATATTGCCTGTGTCACATTTTGAGCCATCCGAAATAAAGATTTCATCAGCATGAATATCGGCACCACGGCTCACATATTCATTTTTTGCAATGGCTTCACGCAGGAAATCATAACCCTGTTCCGGTCCGTACCCTTTAAAGGTTTCAGCTCTTGACATTTCATCGACACCTTCATGAAAAGCGCGGACGATAGCTGGCGTAAGAGGTTGAGTAACATCACCTATTCCCATTTTGATAACATCTGCTTCAGGATTTGCTTTTTGGAACTCACGCACACGCCGTCCTATTTCAGGGAAAAGATATCCCGACTGGAGCTTTAAGTAGTTATCGTTTATATGAATCATTTTTATATTTTTGCCACAAATATATTGAACATACTTACTAAAAGAAAATGAATTTTACATATTCAAGAGTCAGCAGTGAAAAGAATTTTTATGCCGGAACAAATCCTATTGATCTGCTAGAGAAATTTGGATCTCCACTTTATGTGTACAACGAAGATTTGCTGCGTATGCGGTGCCGCGAACTGAAAGGCCTGATTTCCTATAATAATTTTTCAGTAAACTACTCACCAAAAGCAAACAGTAACCTTGAATTACTGAAGATTGTCAGGAGCGAAGGGTTGGATGTTGATGCCATGTCGCCGGGTGAAATATATGTTAATCTTCTGGCAGGATATAATCCCGGCCAGATTTTCTATATCAGCAATAATGTAAGCAGTGATGAATTTCTTTATGCAATTAAAGCAGGGGTAAAAATTTCAGTTGATTCAACTTCCCAGCTAGAGTTGTATGGCAGAATTAACCCTGGAGGCAGAGTGGCTTTCAGATTAAATCCGGGGTTTGGCGATGGTCATCATGAGAAAGTCAGGACTGCAGGGAAAAATACCAAATTCGGTATTGAGATGAAGAGTATTCCTGAAGTAAAAAGGATTCTTGAAAAATATAATCTAAAACTGACAGGTATTAATCAGCATATCGGGTCCCTTTTTATGGATAGTGAAGCATATTTGCACAGCGTTCAAAACACATTGTCGGTGGCCAGGCAGTTTGCAGATCTTGAATTTGTAGATCTTGGAGGAGGATTCGGCATTCCTTACCATAAACAAGCTAACCAGTCAAGGCTCGATCTGAAGGATCTCGGAAACAGGTTATCGGATATGATTGATTTATGGATGGCCGAATATGGGAAAACCATTGAGGTCAAGATTGAACCCGGCCGGTATATTATTGCCGAATCAGGGATTCTTTTAGGGCGGGTTTATGCTGTAAAGATGAATTATAATACTAAATATATTGGCACTGACCTTGGTTTTAATGTGCTGATCCGCCCTGCAATGTACGATTCCCATCACGATATAGAGATCTACCGTAAGGATGGGTTACCCTCCGGGGTAGAAGAAATGGTAACAATTGTTGGCAATATCTGTGAAACAGGCGATATTATTGCCAGGGGAAGAATAATGCCGGAGATATTTGAAAATGATGTACTTGGTGTATTGGATAGCGGGGCCTACGGTTATTCAATGAGTTCAAATTACAATAACCGGCTGAGACCGGCTGAGGTTCTGATTGAATCCGATGGAAATGCCAGACTGATCCGAAGAAGAGACACACTTGAAGATCTTGTCAGAAATTTTATTCCTTAAGTAATTGTCTAAAATATAAATCATGGGAAAAAACAGCTTTGTTAAATTGCATGGGCTGGGCAATGAATATATTGTTTTTGACAGCCGGAATATAGATTTTAAGCTTACCGGACAGGCAATAAAACGTATCTGTAACATTCATTTCGGAATAGGGTCCGACGGTATAGTTATGAATGTACCATCATCAAAAGCTGATTTCGGATTCAGGGTATATAATCCTGACGGATCTGAAGCAGAAAAAAGCGGAAATGGACTTCGTATACTATGCAAATATTTATATGACAATGGTTATACAAAGAGCCGGAAATTTTCGATAGAGACACTTACCGATACCGTTTTTGCAGAGATTGTTGAAGAAACAGGAGGTAAGGCTAACCTGATAAAGGTAGAGATGGGAAAAGCAATCTTTGGTTCACGGGACATACCTGTAGATTCAGCTATGCCTGAATTTATCGGACAAAAAATAATGGCCGGCGATAAGGAATTTATAGTTAATTGCGTATCTGTCGGTAATCCGCATTGTGTGGTAATCAAAGACGATCTTAATGAGGAAGAGATACGTAAATACGGACCTTTGCTTGAGAATCACCCGTTGTTTCCGAACAGGATTAATGTCCAGTTTGCCAAGGTCCTTTCTGATCACGATGCGGAAATCCTGATATGGGAGAGAGGCGCAGGATTTACACTGGCTTCAGGAAGTTCTTCCTGTGCAGCCTCCAGTGTCCTGGTAAAGCTTGGGCTGGTAAAAGGCGATATTACAATGCACATGCAGGGCGGGGAATTAAAGATACAAATTGACAACGACTGGAATATCAGGATGACCGGCGAGGTGCGGACAATTGCTTCAGGTGTATTAAGTCCTGAGCTTATTGAAGATCTGGAAAAACCTGTTGCAGGATAACCCGTATAACACAGGATAAGTCCATCAGGGTAGTGCACGAGATCCTTTCACATCAGATGCAGCTAACACCCAAAGTTCTGATCTGTCGATCCTTGAGATGCCTTTAAAGAATCAGGGCTATTATTAAATCATTAAAAATCAAACAAAACTGTAATTGGATTGTTAATAATCTAATCAGGGGGATATAAATTTTATACTACACTATTTTAATTAATTTCACTTCAGATGAAAAAATCATTCTATCCTTTAACTGCGGGGATTATACTTATCATATCTGCATTCACTTTTATCCAGTCGGTTGACTGGAAAATTAATGATGACTATTCCATAAAATTCGATGGAGGTGATCCATCGGGGGAATTCAGTGGACTGAAAGGTATCATCAAATTTGATGAGAACAACCTTGCCGCTTCAAGGTTTGACTGTACCGTTGATGTAGCTTCGATAAATACTGGTAATGGCATGAAAAACACTCATGCCAAAAGCGATAAATGGCTCGATGCAGAAAATTTTCCTGTTATCCGGTTTACATCTGAATCCATTAAAAGAACCCCTGCCGGTTATGAAGCGACAGGAATCCTTGATTTTCATGGTGTGCAGAAAGAAATTACCATACCATTTACCTTTGCAGGCAATGTCTTTTCAGGAATATTTGAAGTTAACCGCCTGGATTATAATATTAATACGGCAGAGCCCAAACACGGAAGTGCTGTTTTGAAAGTGGCTCTTAAAGTACCGGTTACAAAATAGATAAAGATGTTCAGGAAACATTTTTATCATGGACTGACCTCCGGAATAATGGCGGCTTTTGCTGCTATTATTTATAGCAGGATACACTTTTTTGCCACTGGAGCTGATTTTTCAGGGATAATAAATCCTGGTACAATGATCAGTCTTAATCTGATTGTCTGTCTGATATTCAGTACTGCTTATTATTTCATCTCCGGCAAATCGAAAAGGAAAGGAATAATAGTTTTCCATATTTTAATTTCAATTCTTTCGTTTTCTGCTATTATTATTCCAATATCAATTTCACTTCCTTTATCGGTTAGGAATCCGGAACTTTTTCCGGGACTTACAGTTCCTATGATCTTCTTTCCTGCATTATCATGGTTTACATTTAAACCTTTGTTTCTTGCTGAAGGAGAATAATTACTGATTAACCATAATTGCCGGTTTAATATCCGGTACGGCAGCCAGAGTGATGTCAATTGAAATTTCCACACAACTTAATATTCTGCTGTGGTTTCCGCGGTGTCGGGGAATGGACAGACTATAGTATTATGCAACATACCTTGATATTTATAAAACGTGTCCTTTAGGGAATGATTTGGAAAGAAGTTACATTGAAAGGGATATATATATCAGCAATTAAAATGCTAAATAACAATTACTTGGTTAGAAAGTTTGTATTTTTGTATGAAACCTTAAATTACAATACTATGAAAACGAGATTTCTTCAAATCTTCTGGATAGTTCTTCTATCCCTGGTTTCTTTTGTTGATGCAAAGTCGCAGGATAAGCTCAACCAGGTCATGGCCTCAATTAAGGAAAAGGTACAGGATGTTCCTGTTGACAAAGTCACGTATAAGCAATCCATCGAAGTTATGGACGAAAGTAAGGGAGAGATCGGTTTCAGCTCAGAAATGGTTGACGAAAAAGGTAAAACTTCCGGTGAAAGATTTGAATTCTACCTGCCTGACATTGACAAAAATACAATTATCCGAAAAACATCCGGGAAAAAGCTTTTTGTTAGTTTATCCGTCAATAACAACCAGAAGTTCATAAAACACTTAAAAGAAGGCAAGGTTGAAGGATATACTAGCAATATTGAAATATTATTATCAAGTGCCGATGCAGCTCAGGATCTGATAGATTTATTTAAAACAGCGATACCACTGGCCGCATCGGGTGAAAAAATTTGGAAAACAAGCACTGACGCACTGAGCTGGCTTAAAGATAACATTAACAAAATAAGTCCCGATCAGGGAACTTTGGAACAATCCTTTTCATTTGGAGAACCTAAAGAGTATTTTGCCGGTTTTACACTGAAAAAGACCGATCAGAAAGGTGTATCCACGGAAGAAAAATTTGAATTCAATATCCTTGATATTAATGTAAAGAATTTAGTTATAAAGGTCAGCGGTACAAAACTTTCGGTGTCCGTTGAAACAAATGGGAAGGAACCGTATATAAGATATTCAAAAAACAGTGAACAACAGAACTATGAAAATAATTTTGAAATCATTGCAGAAGATGTTTATCAGGCCCGGAATATTATTTCTGCATTTTCGACCGCTGTAGAAAAAAGTAAAGTATCGGGTCCGGATTTTACAAACATACAAAAGGCACTGGATTTTATTGCGAAAAACACTACTGCACAGACCTCCGATAAAAAAACAATTGATCAAAAGATAATTTTCACACCCGGGGATGGAACAAAGGCTGTATTTACATATGCTGAGCCGGATTCAAAAGGGAAAACCGTTGAGGAACGGTCGGAGTTTTATCTGAATGAACTTGATCCTAATACCATGAACTTTAAGGTTAGCGGGAAGAAGATTACTATCGTTCTAAACCCGAAGAACAAGGCAAAATTTATAAAATACTATAAAGACAATACTCTGCAGGATTTTCAGAATGATGTCAGTATTTTAACTCCTGATATTGAAACTTCGCGTGCGATGGTGGATGCATTCAAGGCAGCCATTAAAGGATCTGAAACACAACCAGCTACATGGAAAAGCATTGACGAGGCAATAAAGTACCTGACTAATGCCGTAACAGGTCAGACCATCGGCTCCGAGATATACAAATTGAGTTTCAGCTCAATTTCATCAGATCCGCTGAATGTCAGGTATGCGGTTGGTAAAACTGATTCAAAAGGAGCAACAATGGAACAGTTATTTGAATTTTACCCGTATATGTTAGATCCGGGTACAATAAAAATTACCACTG
Organism: uncultured Bacteroidales bacterium; assembly: GCA_963760915.1. GTDB lineage: Bacteria > Bacteroidota > Bacteroidia > Bacteroidales > VadinHA17 > LD21. The sequence continues at coordinate 1,031,400 of CAVXEU010000003.1, forward strand.
CAGGTAAATATCTTAATGTGGAAGCATCGGTTAACTCCAAAGAACCATTTGTAAAAGTATTAAAAGAAGGCAGACAACAGTCGTATGATAATGGTATAGAGATAATGGCTTTTGATGTCAGGCAGGCGCAGGGAATTGCCGAAGCCATTAAATACTTAGCCGGTAACAGTAAACCAAAGGATAAGGTTTGGAGCGATAAGCAGTCTGCCGTGAAGTTTATTACTGATAATGTCGGTGACCTTAAAGGTGAAGGAAGAGAGGTGAAACAAAAGATAGAACTCACAGATAATGATCCCTGTAAGCTTTCATTGACTGTTTCCAGTACTGATGATAAGGGTAAAACAACAGATGAGATATTTGAATTTTCGCTTAAAGATCTGAATAAGCAACTGGTAAGTATAAAAGTGAGCGGTAAAACTGTTAATGTGATCCTTCCATGCAAGAATAAGGAAAAACTTGTCAAGGTTTATAAAAACGGGGCACAGCAAGCCTGGGGGACCGATGCAGAATTAGAGGCAAACGATGTCGAAACAGCGAGAAACATAGCTGAAGCATTCAGGAGCGCAATTACCCAGTGTGAAAAATAATCTATAATTTCCATGATCGGCAAGAGCTGACAGACAACGAAAGTTCAGGTCTTACAGGGATCATTATGAAGTGCCGAAAGGTCGTCTTGCCGGGTTTCTTCTCTTAACCTGCATAATAAAATTGTTCAAAACACGTTTACTATCTGATGCTTAGCAGGTACTTAAGCTGAAGTTTTTTCACTGATGTAAAATCAGCATTTATGTAAAAAACATTTACAATGCATACGGGTTTGTAACATTTGTGATTATAACCCGTTAAAGTTACAATAGAATAAGAAAACAATTCCCTACATTTTGAAGAATACAGATATGGAAAAGGCAAAAAAAATCATCAGTTTAGCAAGTGCTTTATTACTTTTATTATTATCCGGGAGTATAAAAGGAAATATTGATTATTCAGGGGGTTCATTTTCTTGCCAGACAAGTTCACAGACCACTCAGACAAAAACAGGATCTGTACAAACGGTCACAAAACCTGTTCAGACAACCAAGTCAGCGCAAACCGGAACAAAATCAGTTCAGTCTACCGCAAAGACTACCCAACAGGGGACAAAATCTGGTCAGACCACAACAAAGACCACACAACAAGCGACAAAATCTGTACAGACCACAACAAAGACTACTCAAACAGGTACAAAATCTGTTCAGACAAAACCAAAAACTTCAGCAACCGGAACAAAATCGGTACCTGCTAAAACAAAGACAACCCCAACCGCCGGTAAACCAACACCGAAGAGTACAAAGCCTGAACCGGCAGCTAAAGCTAAAGATCCGGGAGCCATCACGATCGGTTCTCAAACCTGGGCAGTAGCAAACCTGAATGTAAGCACCTTCAGGAATGGCGATACAATACCTGAGGCCAGAACCAATAAAGAGTGGGAAGCGGCAGGTACAGCAGGAAAACCTGCATGGTGTTACTATAATAATAACCCTGCAATCGGACTGAAATACGGCAAACTTTACAACTGGTATGCAGTGAACGATCCCAGAGAACTGGCTCCTGAAGGATGGATGTTGTCAAGCGATGAAGACTGGGCAAACCTGACCTATTTTTTAGGGGGACAGGAGGTTGCCGGGAAAAGACTCAAAAGCACTGAAGGATGGAGTGATGGTTATTATGGCACCAATGATGCAGGCTTCAATGGTCTTCCGGGAGGTTATCGGGTTGAGAACGGGACATTCCTCAACATAAACAGTATTGGAACATGGTGGAGTACTACAGAAAGCAAGGCGACCAGTGCCATTGATCATTATATTTCCATGGGGGGCAGTTTAGGCAGGAGTATCAGTCCCAAGCAACGTGGTCAGGCAGTTCGTTGCATAAGGAAATAAGTTTTACAGATATTGTCAACGTGTAAACAAAATGCCGGTAAGTGTAACCGGCTTTTTGTTTTTCTGTTTGGATCAGTATTAAATCTGACATCACTGAAAACATACAGTGATTATTCCATAATGTAAATTACCCGAATTACAGAAGTATCTAAAGGTTTAATTTTTAGTTAGGAAATAATTATGTAAATTTGATTATACCTATGCATTGTGCGCCTGAAATTAATAAATCATGAAATCTAATACACTTGACGCCTACTATTTAAATAAAGCCGCTAAGGCTGACGGTGTACCTGAAGTTCACAAGTTTAACTGTAAGTTTTTAAGGGGACCATTAAAACGCACATATCTTGGTCTGTTTATACATTGCGATGCTGCCATAAGTGAGGCAAAAAAAACTCATCCTGATTCTGTCGCATGTAATAAATGTTGTCCCGAAAGAACAATAAAATAATCTCTGTTAGAAATATGGCGTTTTAATATTCAACAAATCTGATGCGTAACTGATGTTTTTCTAAAAGCAGGCCATTTTAATAATAAGAACGGATCCGACCTGTTAATTGTATTTTGAGTACTTTCTTAAGTTATTAAATGTTACCTCCAGCCATTGGGAAAAGGTACCGTTTTTGCCAAGGGGCGGTAGCAGAATTTTCAATATGTCTAAGTTCTAGTGAACTAATTTTGGGTCTTATCTTCTCTTTAATCATTCCTATTTTCATCTTTTAGATCAGTTTTCCTGAGAATCTTACCACTGTTGTCAAAAATTACCTCAATAGATGTTTTTCCTTTCTTTAAACTTAATTCAAATCCTTTAATTTCCACACTTTCAAATATTTCGATATCCCTTTTTTTAAAGGCCGAAAAATCGTTATTCAGAGCAGCTACTACTAAAGGAGGAAGTTCCTTTTCAGTAATTGCAGTTTCAGATTCTATCCAATTTCCTGAATTATCGAATGAAGCTGACATCTTTTTACCATCCAGTATGAATTCTGCTTCCCATTCATTTTTTTCTTCATTGTCCCATCTGACGGATTTAGCTGTAGCATATTTTTTTGCAAATTCCTTTCTGATAATTTCTGAAGGATTTTTCTGACTAAATGCTGAAACAGAAATAAATGCAAACACAACTGTAATAATCAATAAGTTTCTCATTTTTTTTATTTTTAGTTTTACGATGTAAAGATAAAGTAAGAATCTGTAAAGATTTTGGATTTAGAAATTTATGATCACTTTGTGAAGATTGTCTTCAAACACATAGTTTATCACCCATTTATTAAGTCTGCAAATCTCTTTCACTATTGCATGTCTCAAACAAGGCGAATCAGAGATTCATTTGTTTTATAAAATCTGTCGAAGAGATCCTTCGGAGGTGTCGGCAGTTTTTCTCCGCTATTGAAAATTTCAAGATGTAATCTATCCATTTTAATGTTCAGGACTCCATTATTAATCTCTATTATTTCTGAGGTTTTTAATATGGTTGTATATTAAATAGGCAAGGATGCTGTTATTTCCACCATGTTTCTCCCTCGACCAGATATTTCTCTTTGATCAGTTTTTCATTTAACTCAATACCAAATCCGGGTCTGTCACTCAACTGGATGTACCCGTTTTTTATCATTTCTTTATCATATCCCAGAACATCGGGATCTCCGTTTATGCCTTTTCCGGCACGATTCATAGGATTGTTGATAAATGTTTCATGAGCTACAAACTCACGAACGGTTGCGGCAAAATTGGCTGAAGCAATAGTAGCAACAGGGCCGGCTACATTGTGAGTACAAACCGGTATGTAATATGTTTCAGCAAGGTCAGCAATTTTCTTAGCTTCCAGAAGCCCTCCGGCCATAGATACATCAATCTCTATCATATTCACTCCCTGATTAACGATAAAAGGACGGAAGTCATCTCTGGTATATAAATTCTCTCCGCAAAGAATAGAAACCGGTGATTTCTCTGTCAGCTTAACCCACTGTTCGTTATAGGCAATCGGAAGGGGATCTTCCAGCCAGATTGGCCGCATAGGGGCAACTGCATTTGCTACACGTAATGCACTATCAAAATCAAATTCCCAGTGGCAATGCACTGCTATGTCGAATTCGGGTCCCAATGCTTCCCTCATGTTGGTAAAGCCTTTTGCAATTTTGTCTACTTCCGTGTTTGAGATCCGGCGGTTGTTAAGGCGGTTCCACGACTGATCCCGGTCGATATCGCTTTTACATGCTGTCCAGCCCTGACCTTTCATCAACGCTGCAAATTCTTTGCATGAATCCATATCGAGCATATTTCTTGGACGCGATGAAGCATAAGCGCGGACTTCGTTAACATGACTGCCACCTCCTAATATCTTGCGAACAGGTTGCCCGGTAATTTTTCCGATCAGATCCCACATTGCAAATTCCACCCCTGTTATAGCGTGTGTGGCTATTCCATGATTTCCCCCGTAATATGATGTGCGGGTGCTCATCTTGAATACCAGATACTCAAGATCCAATGGGTCTTGTCCCATCAGGATGGGTTTACAAACACTCTGGACAATATCTTTGGCGCCAAAACCATTCTCGTCGTGATGACATTCTCCAATCCCGACTAAACCGGCGTCGGTGGATATTTTAACCAGGGGGCTCACCCTCATACCTATTTTAGTCCTGACACATTGAACATCAGTAATTTTAACTTTCCCTTTCATAGGATTGGCAAATAGATCGAAAGAGGGTAAGAAAGCCAGTACAGGTGCTGTAATAGCCATGTTTCTGATAAAATTTCTTCTCTTCATTTTTCAGTTTAGTTAAAGTTTATATGCTTTATATATTTCAAGGATTTCAGTTCATGACAGAAAATATATTTTCAGTTTTAACCCCACCACTTTTCACCTTCAACCAGATACTTCACTGCAACATCTTTATTAAGATCAAGCCCAAGACCGGGTTTGTCGGAGAGTTGAATATACCCGTCTTTTATTATGTCTCTGTCATACTCAACCAGAGTATCCCAGCCGGCATGGCCATCGCGGGAATCTTTGCTATAGTCATAGCTCTCATGTCCTATAAAGTCAAGCATTGTAGCGGCACAGTTTGCTGAGGCAATAGTTGCTATCGGGCCCATTACATTATGTGTGGCAACAGGCATATAATAAGTATTTGCGAGTTCTGCGATCTTCTTTGCCTCAAGCAATCCGCCAGCCATAGAAATATCGATCTCGACCATATGAACTGCCTGATTGGTAATAAATGGAAGGAAGTCGTACAAAGTATAAAGATTCTCCCCTGTTGAGATACATACTGGCGAAGCTGCAGTGAGCTTGCCCCAGGTCTCCACATAATTTATTGGCATGGGGTCCTCGATCCACCAGGGTCTGATTGGCTCCAAAGCTTTTGCAAAACTGAGTGCATCATAAAATCCAAACTCCCAGTGACAATGCACAATAATCTCAAAATCATCACCAGCTGCCTCTCTTAAATTGCTGAAAGCCTGGATATTTGTTTTGAGCTCAGCATGGGAGAGTCTTCGATTTAATTCACTTCCTCCCGGTCTTCTTGATATTCTGAAAGGTTTCGCTGCGGTCCATTTCTGTACAGACCCGTTAACGTAATCCATCCACTCCTTACATACAGCCTTATCGAGCATATTTCGGGGCTGACTGGTCAGGTAGGCTCTCACCTTATCAGTATAGCATCCTCCTCCAAGAATTTTACGAAGCGGCATGTCTAGTAGTTTTCCCACCAGATCCCAAAGAGCTATTTCGCACCCTGTAACTGCGTGTATACCAATTCCTCCGTTACCCCCGGTATATGATATACGCCACTTCATCAATTGAGTAAGACGTGCAATATCGAAAGGATCCTGTTTAACTAATATTTGTTTGAACGCATTCAGAACTACCTCTTTAGCAGCTAATCCGGTAATATCGTGGTGGCATTCACCGATTCCATAAACACCTGCGTCTGTTTCGATTCTCACGAGAGGCAGAACATGACCCCTGCCTCCTATCTGGACACGCATAAATTTCACATCGGTGATACTGACTTTCCCTTTTTGGGGTTCAACAAGGTTGCCAAAGGTTGGCAACACAGCTGCGGCAGGAACGGTAGCTGCCAATTGTATAAAGTTTTTTCTATCCATTTTTGTTTTTTAATTTTATTATTTGAAGCTATGTAAAAATGTTTAAGAGAGTGTGAAGGGAGCAAATTGAATAGTTGCTCCCTTCACACAAATTCAAAATTCGTAACAGTTATTTCTTATCCCAAAAAATACGAGTACCCATAGTATCACCACCTATGCGATCTGCTGCTACCTGAACATTAATAGCGTTGATAGACCACTCTTTTAATGGATAGGGAAGCCTATGAATAAAACCATCTCCTCCGGAAGCGATTGATACATAAGGATCCTCTCCTGGAAAGTTAAGCGGGCTTAATTGAGGATAACCACTCCTGCGAAAGTTGGCAAATGCTTCAGGCCATATCATTAAACAAACAACCCAGTATTGTTCATTGATTTGTTTTAATGCTTGCGAAGGATCGAAAACAATATTTGGTTGCAGAAGATATGCAGTCTGCTCTTCTTGTGTAATTGGTGAAGCCCCTCCGTTTGTGGGAGACCAAAAATCAAGTTGAGTCATATGTCCCTTGATTCCAGCTTCATAATAATCCTTTACAGTACCTGTTGTAATGTAACCTCTTTGACGAGCTTCGGCTAATAGCAATTGCGTTTGAGCATAGGTTACGTAATATAGCCATGAGTCAATTCTACCTACCGCTGAACGATTAAATTGAGAATACTTAAATGCGCTGCCATTCTTACCCGGATAATTTGGTGCATTTATAATATTAACATCAGTATACCCGTAAGGACAACCAATCTGATCAGCCGGATTAGTATTTGGAGTGCCCGGATCACTTCCTGACGCAGGATTTGGATATATCGCCGCTATATATTGCAAACGGGGATCGTTGTTATTTTTCAAAAAATCGATAAAGGGTTCACCAATATGCCAAATATAACGAACAGAACCATTTATAAAATCATTAGATGGATTTGTTTGAGTTGAATTGCATTTAAGCACAACGTTGTCGCTATTGGAAGACATTACACCTCCTCTTGCTGGATCTGTTGCTATACCTACTAAAGATTTAGCTTTGTTTTCATCTATTTTAGTATAACGCATACCCACACGCAACAACAAAGAGTTACCAAATTTTTTCCATTTTGAAATATCTCCACCAAAGAACATTTCTCCACTTACATTATCTTTGCTTGCATCCAAAGCATCAACAGCTTCCTTCAATTCTTTTTCAATATCCTCATAAATAACTTCCTGATCGTCATATTTAGGAAACGTAATACCATCCAAATAACCTAATCCAGCCTCCGAGTACGGAACATCTCCGTATCTGTCGACCAACAGCTGATAGCAATATGCTTTAAGTATCCTTGCCATACTGTAAACGTTTGTTTTGCCGGGGTCATCCTTTACAGTATGGATAATATCGACCAGATTCTGTATTTGGGTACCATATAAAGTGTTAAATGTAGTACTAGCAAATCTGTCAACATTAGTATTTCTATTACCTGCTTCTTCAGCTCCTCCCAAAAGATTTTGAGCCTGTTGAACAATACAACCCTCATAATGAACTATATTAATTCCTATAATTTCTGAAGCAACAAGCTCATAAACAGGATTAATTGATGTTGCAAGTACCGGATTTGTGTTTGTTGAAACGAAATCCTTTTCGCAACCATATAGATTTATTAATAATAAAAAAAGTATCGCAATTATATATTTAGTTTTCATGATATATATATTTTAAAATTAGAACTTAAAGTTTAAACTTAACGAATAACTGCGGGTAGTAGGAAGCGAAATAGATTCAAGGCCTGATTGTGTATCCCTAACTTGAGAAACGGCCTCGGGATCTATATTGTCAGTATATTTTTTAATCATGAGAACATTATTAATGTTTACATTCACTGACATCCCTCTTATAAACGTCTTTGAAACAAGATGTGAAGCGTCATAACCGATTGCTAATGTACGCCATCGTACAAAACTGGCATTATATACAGATTCAGTTGTTATCCTCTTCCCACTGTAGTCAGTATAGAAAGTTTCTGCTTCAACTGCTGTTGTATTTGGGCTGCCATCTGGATTTACACCATCAAATATTACACCTCCCTCTCTTCCGGGCAATGAGTTCTTATGATGACCTGAACGCAACATGTTCCAGTTTGTGTCAGATATTAATTTATGCCCTGCCTTGAAATCGACTTGTGCAAAAACACGAATTTTTTTATAGGTAAAAGTATTTAGAATACCCCCGATATGTTTTGGTATTCCACTACCATATGTTATTTCATCTCCTCTTTGAAATCTGCCATTAATAGTAATAATTTTACCTTCATCGTTCCGCAAATAATCATAACCTCTCAATGAAGCAAGTGGCTTTCCAACTTCCTGGGATAATCTTCCTATAAATGTTGCACTTCCGACATTAATTATTGGCTGTCCGGCAGCCAATTCCAAAACTTTGCTAATATTATACGTGTAATTTATTCCAGTCTCCCATGTAAAGTTTCTATTACGCACAGGCACAACTGTCAACAAAACTTCTATACCCTGGTTTCTTAATTTTCCTACATTCACTTTTGTCGTTGTATAGCCTGATGCATTGGAAATATCAACATTAAGAATTTCATCAACAGTATTTTTTCTATACAAGGCAGCATCAAAGCTTACACGACGATCAAATAAAATTAATTCCATCCCTGCTTCAACCTCTTTTACTTTTAATGGCCTAAGGTTCGCGTTTGGACTTGTACTTCCCGAAATATTCCCATATGCGTAGCCATTATACGTATTTGAAGCCATATCATAATACAGGTTATCACTGTATGGATCTGTATCGCCTCCAACCTCTGCGTAAGACGCACGCAATTTACCGTAGTTTATCCAAGAGGGCATTAAATTGGCAAATGCCTGACTAAATAAAAAGCTGCCGCTTACTGATGGATATAAGTAACTGTTTGATTGGGGATTCAAAGTAGAAAACCAATCGTTTCGTGCTGTTGCATTCAAAAAGAAATAGTCTTTATAGGATAAATTTAATGACCCGTACAAAGAATTTACTTTTTTCCCTGAATAAGAGTAATCAGGAGTTTTTATCTGGCCATTTCCGATAGTATACAAATCCCTGATATAAAAATTAGTAACCGAAACTGATAAGTTGTCTCTGATTTGATCCATGGCATTACCTCCAAAAGTTGCATCAATTCCAAAATCACCGAAAGTTTTGTTTGCCCCTATTAGAAAGTCCATGTTTAACTCACGAAAAGTATTTTTATTCTGGGAAAAAGCACCATTATACCCAATAGCAACCGGAGGATTATTGGCAGTCCCGGTTGGATTATTTACTTCATGATAAATAAAATATTTATCTTGTCCTACACGTCCCTGAATATAAAGCCATTGAGCTAACTGATAACGTAATACCAAATTACCGTAAAAGCGGTTTTTCTTATTTTCCTCAAGTCGCTCATAAGCTGACCAGTACCAATTGGTGCGATCCAAAAATCTTGTCCAACGTGTTTCGTCTCCTGTAATCGGATCTTTGTATGAATCTTTCAACCACCTGGGATCGATACTGTTCGCCATTGTCATTATTGAGTTAGGGATACTGAAACGTTGTCCCCCAAATGGAGGATTCTTATTTTCATCTATGGTATAGTTTGCATTTAATTGTGCGGAAAGTTTCTCATTAAATTTATAATTCATTGATACATCAAATATCTTTTTGTTGTAGGTGGAATTAGGAATAATATTAGTTGCGTCGGTATTTGATACTGATAACCGATAACTTCCCTTTTCATTTCCATTTGATAATGCAACCGAATTCGTTAAATTAGTTCCGATATTATAGAATGCCTTATAGCGATCTTTGAATGGTACATAAGGATGTTCTTTACCATCGATAGACCAAATTGGTAGACCATCAAATTTAGTTCCGAAGCTCCATCCACCTGTAGAACGCGCATCGGAAACACTTGCAGGACGTACTCCGAATTCTCCTTGTCCATATTCGTATTGATAATCAGTAAAATCAAGAGCCTGATCAGCTGTAAAACTGGTTCTAAATTCTATTCCAAGTCCCGTTTTATTTGCTCCTGTTTTTGTAGTTATAATTATAACTCCATCTTTAGCTCGAAAACCATATAAGGCAGCTGCTGAAGCTCCTTTTAAAACTGTCAACGATTCAATATCATCAGGATTAATACTTTGAAGTCCATCTCCTAAATCCGATTCCTGAGCATTTGGATTACTCGATGTTGTTGGGTCATTATTTATGGGAATCCCATTTACAACGATTAATGGAGAGTTGTTTGCGCTAAAAGACAATTGACCACGAATTCGTATCTTTGAGGTACCGCCAGCCCCTGAAGAAAGGGAAGAAACATTTAATCCGGCAACTTTTCCGGTAAGGCTATTACCAAAATTAACCATATTTGCGTCTAATATCTGATCCGTATTTACAGCTGAAACTGAATAGCCTATGCTTTTTGCCTCTCTCTTAATTCCGAGAGCCGTAACTACAACTTCATTTAGTGATTTTAACTCCTCAGCAAGAGTTGCATCAACAACATTACGTCCGTTAACAGGTATTTCCTGAGCAGTAAATCCTATGAATGTAAACACAAGTGTACCATTTCTGTCGGGAGCACTTACAGCATATTTCCCGAGAATATCTGTTATGGCTCCTACAGTGGTCCCTTTTAGTATTACGTTTACTCCGGGGAGAGGATCTCCGTTGCTGTCAGTAACTGTCCCTGTTATAGGTTGTTGTTGTTCAACAGCCACTATATAATCAGGATGAGAAATCTCTTGTGGATCTTTGGTTAATAGGATCTTCCTGTCAAATACTGCATAATGAACATTGGTTCCATTAAATAATTCAGGTAGAACATCAGTAATCAGCTCATTGTCAGCCTGAATGTCAATCTCTCTGTTGACATCGATTTGTTTCTGATTGAAGATGAAATAAAATTCACTCTGTTTTTCTATTTCATCCATCACCTGTTCAAGCCTTTTGTTTTCCATGTTAAGTGAAACCTTAGCTACCTGTGCATAAGAGGGAATAGAAAAGGCGTTTGAAACAGCAGTAATTGTAATGAACAGTGCAATTTTAAGTTCCATAATTAGTTTTTTTAGGGTAGGGTGGTTATGCACCCATAAATCAAAATTCTTTTTCATAACTTTGAAATGTTTTTAGTTAGGTTGGTATTAAAAAATATTAACTTAGCAAAGTATACAGGGAGACGGTGCCATCGTCTTCCTGTTTTTGCTGTTAAAAGGGTGTTCCATAGGCAGATTACTTTAAGGTTATTAATCGGGTTAATTGGATCTTGGGAATATTATTACTTTCTTCTTGGCATAAGCATCATCTGGTTTCAGATTACCGTTTTCTATTCTGTAATCTATTGGCAGGCTTCGTTTTAATAAACTTAATACTTCTTCAAGATTCTCATCTTTAAAGGTAGCTCTCAGCCTTAGGTTATTACTCATACTTCCATTTACTTCTACATCAATATTATACCAGCGTGCTAATCTCCTTGAGATTACATCCAGAGGATCATTTCTGAATACAAGTTTACCATCCGTCCATGATACATATTTTTGAGGCTGAACAGTTTCTGTGGAAAAATCCTGTTCGGTTTTGTCATAAGTGACAAGGTCGTCCGGAACCATTATATATGCTTTATTCGTTTTCTCAGAATTGAAGACCAGAGATCCTTCCTCAAGAACAACCTCAATATCTCTCTCATTATCGTATGCTGCAATGTTAAAACGCGTCCCGAGTACTTTCACAAAAACCTCATTAGTGGTTACAATAAATGGCCTGCTTTTATCCTTAAATACGTCAAAATAAGCTTCCCCGTCTAGTGTAACCTGTCTGTCCAAAATAAAATTTCCATTATACTTCAAACTTGAATTACTGTTTAGCCAACCAACTGTACCATCAGGAAGAGAAAATTGAGCCCTAGTCCAGGCCGGAGCTTTAATCTCAAACCAGGTTTCTTTTTTCAGAGCAGATTCTCTGATGGTTCTGATGCCTGAATAAATTAAGAGAGGGAACACAATCAGACCTGCTATTCTCAATCCCCATTTAAGAATTTTATCAAACAAAACAGATTTTTGTGGTTCTCTTTTAGAATTAATTTCATAGTTAAGCCTGTAAAGGATATGATCAAGATTCTTCCCTTCAATCTCACCCTCTGGTAATAATTCATCAAACTGTCTTGAAAGAACCAGTTTTAATTTTTGATTTTTTGTTTCATCAGTAAATATCTCATTAATGAATTCTTCATCATTTCCCGAATACTCCCCGTTAAAAATTCTTTTTAATCTTTCAGTATCCAATTCAAAACCATTCATGAAATAATTTTTATGTGTACAATAAATAATTTTAAAAATATCTAAATCTTCATTATAATACTTAAATCATGAAAAAGCAGCTCTTAAATGATAGGGAACTGCTTTTTACTCTAATTACTAATTACTACCAAGAAAACTACTAACCTATTATAAATCATAAGAAAATGAAGCTTTAAAGTCATTCCGGCTGGATTATCATTAAAATAGGGGATAACCTTATAATAAAATCAAATTCTTTTAACCATTTAATATTATTGAAGCAACAAGTACCTGTAAAAATATTTATTAATCAGATTTTATATATAGTTATATCCACTTAAGTCTGTTAACACCTATCGTAAAGTTGAATATTTATTAAATAAATGTTACAAATGATTTTAAAGAATTGATAGGTTGGATTCTCAATACAGTTATTGTCTCAATCACAGTGCTCTCTGACATAAGGGAGAAAGGGTTTTTAATTCCTGGAAATGTAATACAAGGAGCAGAATTGTGCATATCACGGATGGAGGTGAATTAAAAACCTGTTAAATCTGAGTTAAAAACCCAAGAGGTTTAAGCCTGTAATTATATATTGATAGCTGAGTCATATTCCCTGTAAAGATTAGTTCTGATGAATTTTAAAGCAGCTGTTATCTGATTTTCCACGGTCTTATGACTTATTTTCAGTTCTTCAGCTATTTCTTTTATGTTATATCCCTGAACTCTGCTTTTTATAAAGATTTCCTTACGACGGGTTGGCAACTGATCTACCAGATCGAAAATAAACTTATGCAGTGAATTATAAATTACTTTGTTTGATGTTTGCAAATCCCACTCGGTTCGGATTTCTGTTTTAAGGTACTCAGTAAGATAAGATTTAGTGCGGAAATGTTTCCTGATAATGTTAAAAGCTATAGTAAAGAGAAAAGATTTAAATGATAATTCCACTTTCAGAGCTTGTCTCTTTTCCCAGATTATCGTAAACACTTCCTGAACCAACTCTTCAGCCTCTTCTTCCGATTTTAAATATCCATAAGCGAAACGATATAAACGGTGACTGTACTCATTATATAAACTATTAAAAGCAAGAAGATTACTTTTTGACAAGTTTCGTACTAACAAATATTCGTTTCTGTTTGAAAGATTTTGCATAAGTTACATTTAGTAATATTACTGTCACCCATGAATCTTTTCTTCGCGTAAGGTAATATTTTTTTTATCTGAAATTTGTAAAAGAGATAAAAAGCAATATAAGGTAAAATATTCTTATAGTATAAGGTTGATTTTTGTTCATCACGTTGTTGATGAAGCCAGACTCCGTTACCACCTCAGATCGAATCTATTGCGATTATTTTTTATTGTTTTAATATTTTTCTGATAATTTAACATTTTTACCTAACAGGAAAACATTTATCCAACCTCCGGGCGATGGACAACCTTGCTCAGGCATACTCCATCAGGTCAAGGCCTGGGAACACCAAGGCTCTTCTGCAGGATCATAACAAGATCATCAGCATTATATGGTTCGGGAATGATCCAACGCGAATCGAAAATAAGTTTAGGGACGCCTCCCTTACCATTCCGGATGGTCTGACCATAAATCTGAATGCAGTTTTGCATATACTGTCCGATCCAGGGGTCAGACCATGCGGCATCGAACTTCGCCTGACCTGCCAACTCAATCGCTTTGGTCCTGGCTGTTTCGAGGCTTCGGGGGCGCCAGTAGTCTCCGGAATCAAACGTGAACATCCAGTCTTCGAAGTCAGGAAACGCCTCCCGCCTGGCAACCCATACCGCCAGGCCAATTTTTGCCAGTTCGCAGGAGTTTTTGAAAGCATCCTCATCTCCGGGTATGTAAGGATTGCATTTGGAATTCAATGGTGTGGGACACAAAACAAATGCCAGTTTTCCGGCATAGATACGAATAGCCTCATTGAGCATAAAATGTATTTTCTGACAATGCGAACATTGATAATCGAATAGCAGGGTAACGACGTATGGAGCGTCAGGCGACCCCACCATCGGTACAGTGTGATAATCCAAAATAGGTTGGTTATCCAGAGACAAGTCGTCGTGTGAGACAGAAGCAGGAGCAAAGCTGAATTGAAAGGCTGCCATGATGCCGGCTATAACCAGACCGATCAAAGTCAGACCCAATGCAGGTAATGGACGAATAATTCGTTCCGGAGTTGCGGGGGGAACATTTTTGATTAATGAGTGATTCTTCAACGGTTTATAGTTTGATCGGTTGTCGTATTCTGTGATCGCCCGCCAGATGACAAGTACAGCCAATAGCAGACCTGTTATGTGTGTAGTCATACAATATGGGCAAAAGCGCCCAATGAACCATTTCTGTAAGATGGTGAACCAAATGGCACTTCCGGCAACTGAACCGACCAGTATCAGCATCACACGCCATGAAAGACGCCGAATCGGTACTTCTGTAGCCGGACCAATAAAGAAACTGGCGACCAGTAAAGCGAGGTACACCCCAACTGCCAAACCACTGACAGGAAAAATTTCTGCCAGCATTGACCACCGGCTATTTAGCACCTGGTCGCACGGGCTTCCCCCACCACAGCCGGCCATTGACCCTCCCGTCATATAATGCCAGCTCAGGATGGCACTCAAAACAAGAGCTAATGTGTTTAATCCCGTAAGGATCCATCGCCACCATGGCCATGATCGTTGATTATGTATCCTGTTTTTAAAAGTATCCAAAGTGCAATCCTCCTGCGTTCGAAATTAAAAACTCCGCGGTATCACAGTCTTCTGTAAATCCGCGGAGTATATGCATATTAATAAAAACTTTCAGTTGTTATAACTAGGGTCTCAAGATGTATTGATTGGGCTCACCAGGTGTGGGCAGGTTACTGGCTATCTGTGTCCCGTTGTCATGTGCTCTGGTTAAAGGCGAGGCAAGGGTGATACCACTGCCGGAGACAAGTACACCCTCTGCGTGCGCTTTTGAGAGGGGTACAGTGACGGTGATGGAGCTTGGTTGGCTATTATTGTTGCCACCAAACCTTCGACGTCCTAAAGTGATGGAAGCGACAACTGCTGACTCAAGGTTAGCACCATTGTCAATTGTAATAGTCTGACCGGGGCTAAAGCCTGTCACGTTGGCAACTGGAATAACAGTCGCACCCACTGTGGTAGCTGTACCAATAGTGGTTCCTCCTGTTGTACCGATAACTGCGATAACAGCGATCTCGCTGTTTGTGTCTTTATCGACAATTATCTTTTGGCCAATAGAAAAGCCTTCCACGCTGGCAACTTTAATATTGTTTGAGCCGGCTGTTGATGCGGCTGCAAGGGTCATAGTACTCTGTAACAGGAAATCACGACAATTATAGTCACTGTCCGCACCGTCCGGATAGCGACCTGCGCTCCTGTCGGGCTGGCTGGTGGAAGCTGAAGATGCTCCCCTGAAGCCTCCTCTAGCACCAGGTGAAGGTACAAAACATCCGCTTTCTCCGGCTCCGGAAGTAGCCTGGTAACCTTCAGCCGACCAGGGGTCAACGAGTCCTCCATAATTGAGACCGTCAACAACATTTCCGGCTGCGTCACGCAGAATCATATTACCTGCACTGGAAGACAGGACCGGACCTCCGAACCACTGGTTGGGAACCACAGTCCCCTGATAACCAGCAGTTATAACCTTCTGGTCACGAATGACTGAGTTGATAGCGTGGTCCATGGTCAGAGGCTGGTCAAGTGTGATACCGGTTCCCATAGCCAGTACCGGCTCATTGCTTGAGTGAGCGAAGGCAGTTGCCGGTTCGAAACTGATTCCCGTTCCTCTTGCACTGAAAGGTATGTTGGAAGAATGATTGAACTTAAGCGGTTTTGTAAGATCTAGTCCAGTACCAAGATCCTCTGGTTTTAAAGGACCATTAAACGCGTTACGAACAGACTGTGTTCCAACTCGCTTTACTGTAACAGTCTCGATCCCGTGGCCTTTACTGTCAATATCCAATCTTATTTTATCACCTACTGAAATATTGGCAAGGGATGAAACCTTTATATTTGTGCTGCCAGCTTTTGCGTCTGCTGTTAACCAGGCTTGTGTACCTTGTTTGCCAACCTGTGTGACTGTGACTACCTCGTAGTTCTCAATAGTTTGAGCAACGGACGGGTAGGTTGCACCATATCCGATAGCCATTTTCTGGCCAACACTGAAGCCGTCAACACTTGTAACAGGCACATTTTTTGATCCTTTGGCGATAGTAATAACCGGACCATCAGGGAGGGGCTGCCATAAGGTTGTTGGGCTGCCGGGTTCGCCTGAACGACCTCCACCAAACGGAGATGTGGAAGCGGGTATGCCAGGGCCTGCAGCTGTACCTATATTTGTGATCTTACGCTTTTCGATTGCTGAGCCATTGTCGATTTCAATTACATCACCAACCGACATTCCGGTAATACTCCTGACATAGATAGTTGACTCGCCCTTTTTTGCAGGAACCACCAGCCCTGAGTTTGAGAGACCTAACAGATAGAAACTGTGAGAAGCAAGTTTTGTCGTGGCAGGGATCTTCACAGATGAAAAAATGGGTAACTGGGTTGGATGGTGGGTTAAAGTCCAGTTTGAGATATCGATTTCATTTTCGCCAGCGTTAAAGAGCTCGATAAACGAGTTGGTTGAGTTGTCAGCATCACCTGCGCTGATGCGAAACTCATTAATCTTGACCGGATTTACGTTCCGAACCTTTTCAACTGCTGTTTCTGATTGGCTTTGGTTATTAGTGGTATTCGTCCATGAAGCGTTAGCTATCAGATCACCGTTGAAAGCTTCTGTCCCTGAGCTAACAGTGAAAGTTGCATTCACTATAGCATCCGGTGCAATTGGACCAGCGAACTTTTTCGAAATTTCATCTGAGTTTAAAACCACCGATTTCCACCCCTTAGGTCCGGAAATACTTAAGGTGACTTCCTTTACAGGTGCCCCTGTAGTATTTGTAAATGTTACCGTTGAATTCTGTGAAGACAGGGGTGAGAATGTCTGTAAACCGGGAGGTGTGTCGGTTGAATTCGCCGGAGTAAGACTTAATCGCTGCACATCGTACCTGGCAGCAATGATATTTTGCTGAATCTTTTGGTTTGTTTCCTTAGTAGGGAAAGTGCCAGGAGCTGTCATTGCACCTTCGTAGAAGGTACCCTGCGAACCGTTGCTGTTGTCTCCTCCGTTGCCTAATAGAATTGCCCCCTGCTTGCGCATAGGATCGTAACTGCTTCTGTCGTTGATGATACGTGTTCCATCGAACATAACCTGCAAATCACCATTCTGAGAGTCTCCGCCCATTGATCTCCAATGGTGAGGTTCGCCGTCAGCTGTTGCAGTCACGAAGCGCCAATTGATACTCGGCAGGTTTGGGAGATACTTATCGTTCGGAGATGCATTTACACCACCTACCAGGTTGTTCTCCTGATCCGTCATAATCCAGGGGCCTGGTGCTTGTCCATGATACCAGGCAGTGGCATTACCATAGTAAGTTGTCTCCATTGTGCCGTCACCATCGTCGCGGCTGTCAGTCTCTGCATTGCCGTAATCGTAGCAGCAGCCGGAGTTGTAGTGATGACCGTTAATGACCCAGTACTGACCCTCTGCCTGGTCGTCAACTGCTGTCCCTTTGGCATCGTTCCAGCGAAGACCCATTCCTGGCTCGATAAATACACCATAGGCTTTATGACCCATGATTGTTATCGGTGCCATGTCGGCGATCGGGATGTTATTAAATCCACCCATAGCCGGACCACTGAATCCACCGCGGGGTGCCTGAACAAGATGGTTGCCTTTACCTGACTGATCGTAGAGTGTTGTTATCCAGCAGTATGTATTGGCACAGAATGCATCCTGTGCGGCAGCGTCGGCATATCCACCTGGATCGCCCTCCCCGGGCTGAACTATACCTATGTCAAGGGTTTTGCCGTCCGACTGACGCATAACCTGGTAGAGTGGACCGTTGTAAGATGCATACAACGCCCTTGTACTGCTGTGTGCAGCCACACACGGGTTGCCTGCTGCGGCATAGATATCACACGGACCTTCAGATCTGGGAGGAGTAGCATTGCGTCCTACACCTGACATTGCCATTACTATCATCATGGCGACAGGTAGTACTAGCGCCAGTGCAAGAATGACCATAAAACGACTTTTCTTTTTCATATTAATTCTCCTGTTTTTAACTTAGATTATTTATAGTTTTGCTTTTGCCAAATATTCCAATTATAATTTCATAATCCGTTGCCGCCCCGGGCGTAACAATTTCGGGTTTAACTCCTGTTTCACAGTCAATATCCGGTTGTATACCACAGGTTGTACAAATGGTGTTTTTATAATCCTATTTTTCGGGACACATTATTCAGCTCTGATCTTTAAGTCAGGACATTTTATTATAATTCCTTTTCCAAAGATCTATTTCATGTCCTTATGTGTATAGTTTTAAAGTTTAGGTTTACCATCAACAAATATTGGTGAACTGCACATATTTACTCCAAACAAATAACCTTCATCAAAAACCCCTTTATTTCAGCTTTGTCGATTAACATTTCAAACATGCTCACCAAAAAAATTAAACAAAAATAATTGCATATCGTTTTTGGCGCTTTTTAATGTTGTGCAACGGGACATGCACATTTGTCGACTCTTCCCCAAGTAATCTTAATAGCAATTATCTTACTAAGATATTTAATTTTTCTCAATAAGTATCTCTGATTGCGATTATCCTGACAAAATAACCTTTCAAATTTTTCTTCAGACTGAAACTTCCAGATTAATGTGCAAAAACCAGAACTTCAGCATGAACTCAAACTTCTTGTTTTCAAAGATATTATTCTATCGGAAGGTAATGATTGGATGATACTTATCCAATCCTCTTGCCAGCCGCAGGACCTGGTTTCAGGCTATGTATTTCGTCTATATGAATTAAAATAACTGCTTTAGGCTTAGACATACCGGCTTTAAGAGACAATTCTGCAGATTTTTCATAAATATCTCCACTTGTTAATACTTCCGGAGTCCCCAGAAACCTATATCCGTCAAGAATTTCTCTGTTAACAACTGCTACGGCGACTTTTGATCCATTCAGAATGTTCCTATATGTAGTACCTGCGGTACCTTCACTGAATATTAGAGTTTCATCATCAAAAACCCTTGTCGAGCGTTTTGGAGCATTGTTAGGAACTCCTTCTTTGCTGACTGTTGCCAGGAAACACTGTTGTGTCAAAATCATTTCCTTCATTTCATTCGTAAGTCGTGCCATGATTATAAGTCTCCTTTCTGAATTATTAAATGGATTAAATGTTTTACATAGCGATTTATCCAATTGTCTGGAATGACAGATGATCCAAATTTCTTTTCTATTAATCCAGATTCAAAGGTACGAACTAAAAACAAATCATCATATCTCAGGATAAATTTTCCAGGTGGTTACAGACTAGATATCTGGATTTGAACGAAGTCAAAAAAATTATAAGCATGACCTCCAGAAGTTACCAGGAACGTTGTGAGAATTATCCTGGTAATTAAAGACATCTCATTGCGTCAGAACTCTGAAGAGGTTTAATGACTCCTTAATTTGGAATTCTAAATTCTGTATATTCTTATCGGAAAGCATTAATGACCCGATTAAATAATGGTCGGTTTATAAAGGCAATTCATAAGCTGATAAAGGAAAATTGTCACATTCGTGAAAAACCGTACATATTTGATTAGTAATCCGGTTTGGGATAAAATGTTTCTTGTTTTTCTTCTCCAATACCTACAATTATCTTGTTCTTATAAAGCCTGAATCGAAAATTGCTGCCATCAGTTATGCTTATCCCGGAAATATCAGCAAATGTGCCATGAACTTTTAGATTGCAATTGAAATAATATAGTTTACTTCCGGATTTAATTCCTTTTAATGTTATTCCGTATGTATTGTACTCAGAGATGTAACCGTATTGCAATTCAATCCCTAAGTCGGGGTTAATGAAAGTTTTATCTTTCATAAATGCAATAACATCGGTTTCATGCAAAAAGGCAGGCTGAGCATTTGCCATTCCGGTTGAAAGTAACATTGCAGCGATAAAAAATAGAAGTTTCATTGTTTTTAAATTTTTTTGCAATCACAGCCTCAGGCTATCTTTTTCAAAATCTGAACCTGTTGATAATGTTTAAAAGTTAATTGATATTGTTAATACAGTAAAGTATAAATTTACAACAATCCGGTTAAGATTAGTCAATTCTGCCGGCAACAACCCTCATGTATTTGTAGGAGCAACGAAATAACTATTTAATTGCATGCATCGGCAAACTTATTACTATATAGTTTAAATATCAGGTTATGAATAACTTAATTTTTCCAGTTTTAAGGTCTGCTTATTGTATTTTTGGATTCATATTATTATGTACAGGGACAATATCTGCAAGTAAAGTAACTTTTGTATATCACGATGAAGAAGGTGTGATAAAGGAAGGAGAAACTGTATATATTGCAGGTGATTTCAACTCATGGGATTACGGCGCATATCCACTCTTAAAAAATGGGGACGGGACTTATTCTGCCACAATAGAAATACCGGATGGCGATATAGCTTACAAATATTTTGTAAAAGAGACAGGAGGTAATTTCAGTAACTGGCTTAATAATGAAAATCGGGGATTCACTATTAGTGCAAATGAAACCAAAGATGATTACAGAGACATTGTTCAAGGTTGGGCATGTTTGTTTTGGCCTGCTTCAATAACTACAATTGCAGGTCAGGCTACTACTGATATATATGGACAATTGTATATACATGATATTACCGATAATTCTCTTATAGGTCGCAGTATTAAGGCGGAGGTTGGTTATGGTACAGAGAATGAAGTAACAAGCTGGACTCATTGGGAAGATATGGTGTATAATAATGTTTATAATGGAGATCCTGCACGTGATGAATTTGTAGGGACATTAACCCCGGATATTGCAGGTTACTATAAATTTACCACACGTTTCAACTGTAACTGGGGGGCAAATAATCCAAACTCCTCATGGATATACGGGGATATTGATGGTTCGCCATTTTCATTCGAAGAGGCCGGTGCTTTAACTGTTGAAATCGCAACGGGTTTATCAGATGATATTAAGTATGCAGCTGATTTATTTAAATTAGAAATTTTCCCAAATCCAACTAAGGATATATTGAATATACATTGTTATGATACAGAAGTTGGCTCAGTTGAATTACTTAGTATTTCAGGGGAATCGCTGCAAAAAAATTACTATAATTCTAAAGAGATTTCTATCGATTTGAAAGATTTTGTCAACGGAATTTATATACTTAAAGTTATAAGCGATAATGGTAAATCCATTAAAGTTCAAAGAATAATTAAGCAGTAGAAATTACCTGTCTGCATCATTAAAAGGGGCTAAAATCATTTTGTTGTCCAGGCCCACATCTCTTCTTTTCGTGGGGCAGAGCAGGTCACTATCCGGAACTCGGCTGATCCAAAGTCTTTCATGAATATAATAATCTTATCTTAACACATTGATTATTAATGATATTATTTGAAGGTAATATCATTATATTTCAATTATTTAGTCCCTGTTATCTCTATAACCCGGAATAAAAACCGGGAAGATTTTTCCGAATATATAATTATTGATTTACTTGTGTCTGTCTCCTGGCAGTAATGACACAACCAAGTATTTTATCCGGTATAATCAGAGACACACCTGGAACATCTTCGGATTTTGAAATATTAACCAAACTATAGCTTAATAAGTAAACCATCCACCTGAGGATACTATAGCGCAGCCAGAATAAAATGGTGTCAAAAGATTGATGCCTGACTGGAAAGCCTTCTTTTAAATTAATAAGAAATGCATTGTCGAATATATTTTATAGTTGTTGGAGTTCTAAATGCGAATTTTAAATGTCAAATTAAAAAACAACTGACATGCATAATCTTTACTATTCCCGGAAGCCCATTGGTTACTCCGGAATTTTTTACCGGACATTAGTGATAATGTCTCGGAAATTAAATTAAGACAATAGTTTCAAGATTAAACGATGCTTGTAAAAGGAATGCATTATTCTTTTTTGATAACTGCTTATGTTTTCTCATTAGCAAAATGTAATTTAGTTGTTTTTATAATCATAAAAAGCATTTATAATAATATGGTATGTCATCGTTTTCGGTTATCAGGTTTATTTTATTTTATATTTCTTTCTTTACCGTCACTGGTTAGTTATAGCCAGCAAAATAGTACAGATAAACAGGGGAACTTATTTCTGTTGGTAAACAAAAAAGTTGATTCATATTTAGAAAACGATTTTCTATTAATGAATGCAAGAATTCTTATTAATACATTTCAAGGAGCAAAAGGCAGGCCATATTTCGAAACTACCAATGATGCTCCGGGCAAGCTAGTCCTTGGCAAAAAGGAGTATAATAACATCCGGCTCATTTATGATATTTGTGATCAAAAATTATTCTTTATTGCTGAAAATAGCAGTAATACGGGCGATATCCTTGAATTGAATAACCAGATTGTAACAAGATTTTATTTAGATGATAAAATTTTTGTTAACAGCAGTGAATTACCATCACTCCCTCAATCAGGATTTTACGAAGTTATATTTTTGGGCAAACATATAAAGGTTTACGCAAGATGGAGTAAAATATTTATTCCGGGTATTACTGATGAGTATATCGGGGAATTCGGTTTTCAAAAAAGGAAGTTGCTTTTTGATATAAACGGGAAGAAACTGGATGTTTCTACAAAACATAGTTTTTTAAAAATATTTGACGGGGAAAGGAATAAAATTAATTCCTATATAAAAATGAAAAAAATTCGTTTATCCAAATCAAACAATATTGATTTGATAAAGCTTTTTAAATATGCTGATTCTCTTCTTTGAATAAGTAATTTTGATTTCAACAAAAATGTGTTGTTTTTAATGGTTTAAATACAATGTTTTATAGATTCATATTTACCTGCACCGTTTCCTGTTTAATCTCTATTGCCCAATCTCAGGCACAAAGCGATTCTACAAAAATAAACTATTCCGGATCAAATGTTGCTTTCTCAAAATTTATAGAAGAAATTGAAAGTGCCAGTCATATTAAATTTTACTACGACCCACAATGGGTTGATTCCTTGTTTGTTTCAGCTGATTTTAACAATATCTCAATTGGTCAGGCACTTAGGCAAATATTAATAAACAGGAATCTGCATTATTATATAGACAGCAGGGGAGATATCATTATTACAGAATCGGATATACAAACTAAATTAAACGAAAAATGGATTGATACGGATAGTATAAACAGGAACATCCAATTTAGTAATGATCATTCTGAAAGTATTATTGACAAATATATCAATCAAGACGATAAGAACAGAATAGAAGAAATTAGCTTTGGAACAAAAAACAACAATAATGGAACCGCCACAATTACAGGATATATTAAAGATCAGGAAACAGGAGAACCATTAAAAGGAGCTACTATATTTATAGAAGGATCGAGATCAGGTGCTTCGTCAGATGATAAAGGGTACTATAAGATAAATATCAAATGTGGTACATACAAAATAGGCTTTAGATACATGGGGTTGAACACTATCTACAAGGAAGTGAACCTTTTTGCGGACGGACAGATAAATATAAATTTACCAAAGGATTTTGTTTCATTAACAGAAGTTATAATATCCGACAATAAATACAATAATGTAAAAGGTAACCAGATAGGCCTGGAAAAACTATCAGTTAAAGAAATTAAGGAGCTCCCATATGCAATGGGCGAAAGGGATCTTTTAAAAGCATCTCTTCTGTTACCAGGGATTCAAACGGTTGGTGAGGCATCAGCAGGGATTAATGTCAGAGGCGGAGCAGCGGATCAAAATTTATTTCTCATTGATAATGTTCCAATATTTAATACATCTCACTATTTAGGTATGTTCTCTGCTTTCAATGCCGATTTAATAAAGGAATTCAAACTTTATAAAAGCAATATTCCTATTGAATTCGGAGGACGAATCTCTTCAGTCTTTGATATCCGATCGAAGCAAGGGAATGAAAATAATTTTTCTATGAAAGGAGGCATAAGTCCGATTACGGCGAAACTTTTTTTTGAAGGGCCTTTGATTAAAGAAAAGAGTTCTTATATTATTGGCATACGCAGTACATATGCAAACTGGATTTTGCACAAGATAAATAATCCTGATATAAAAAACAGCAATATTTATTTTGATGACATAACAGCTAATATAACTGATGAAATAAACGAGCACAACCAAATAAGTGTATTTGCCTATTTTAGCATTGATAATTACACTTTAGCAAGCAACATTAACTATAATTATTCAAATGTGGGAACATCTTTAAATTGGAAGCATATTTTCAATAAAAAGTTATATTCCAATTCTTCAGCGGTTTATAGTAATTATAACTTTAAGGAAACCAACAAACTTTTATCAGATTATCCATACACATATAAACATCAGTTAAAATATTTCGAAATAAACCAGTCATATACTTACTTCCCGGTTTCGAATCACGAACTGAGGTTTGGGTTTAATTCTGTTTTATATCAAATTAACCCCGGTGCATTTAATCCAATAGATAGCTCGAATTACCAGGAAAAGACTTTTGAAAAAGAAAAAGCTTTGGAATCTGCCATCTATTTAGGCGATACATATGAAATAAACCCTAAACTTAGCATTTCGGGAGGTCTTCGATTTAGTCTTTACAATTATCTTGGACAAAAAACGGTTTTCACCTATCTCAAAAACGAACCTTTATCAGATCAATCTGTAATTGATACAACATTCTACCCAAATTTTAAAACAATAAAAAGTTATACTGGCATAGATTTTAGATTTTCGTTAAGATATCTGATAAATGATAATAATTCTATAAAAGTGGGATATAGTCATAACAACCAATACCTGTTTATGCTTTCGAACACCACCTCGATTTCGCCTACAGATAAATGGAAGCTTTGTGATCCCTTTTCAAAACCAATTGTTGGCGATCAATACAATATTGGATATTATAGTAGTTTTAATAAAAACAAATACGATGCTTCAATTGAAATGTATTACAAGGAGAATAAAAATGTTTCTGATTTTAAAAATGGGGCAGATTTAGCAAAAAATGAATATATAGAAAGAGATATTTTATCAGGATTTGGAAGGGATTATGGCTTGGAATTAATGATAAAGAAAAATAGTGGTAAATTAACAGGATGGGTCAATTATTTTTATTCCCGTAGTGAGTTTAGATTTAAAGGTAATACAGCATCAGAAACAATTAACAAAGGATATTACTATCCTTCGAATTACGATAAGCCCCACAATATTAATATTGTTGCCAATTATCGCAACTATAGACGGATAAGCATTTCAGCAGATTTTGTTTATAGCACAGGCAGACCATATACCGGTCCAACATTCCAATATGCTTTGTACGATCATGTTATTCTTAATTATTCTGACAGGAACCAGTTACGTATACCGGATTATTACAGGATTGATTTGTCATTTAATCTCGATGGTAATTTATTAAGGAAAAAGGTCGCGCATTCTTTCTGGTCGGTGACAGTTTATAATCTAACTGGAAGAAAAAATGCCTATTCAGTATTCTCTGAAGTCAAAGATGGTAAAATAAAATCCTATAAGGTTTCCATTTTTAGCGTACCTGTTTTTTCTATATCTTATAATTTTAAATTGGGTAATTATTTTAGCAAATAACAGCATGCAAACCAATAGAAATCTTACAATCACAACTATTTTAATTGCTTTTACCCTGCAAAGTTGTGTTTACGAATTCTTACCTAAAGCAGGTAAATATGAAAAATGTCTTGGTCGTTTATGGTATGATTACAACAGAAAATGGGCCACATGAAATAACCATTTGTAAAAACAGGCAAATAGGTGAGATTAGCTTCGATTCCATTGGTCATGCTATAGTATCATTAAGAGATGATGCAGGAAACATCATACCTTTGACAGAAGCAAGCAATGGCAGATACCTCACTCCAGGCACATTTGCCGGACAAATTGGAACAAAATACAAACTAAATATTGTACTGCCGGATGGAGAATCATTATGAATCAGATTATGTTGAAATGCTTGATGTCCCGGGCATTTCTGATATAAAAGCTGAACATATAAAAAATACGGGTACTTCAACTACTGCAGCAGATGAAGGTTATCAGTTTTATATTAGCACAGAACCAGGTAGTAGTGAACAAAAATATTTTAAGTGGGAAATAGATGAAGACTGGGAATTTGACATGCCCTATATTTATGATTTCTATTGGGATGGACATAATTTAATAGACATTAGTATTCCTTATCAGTGTTACAGTCAAAGACATTTGAGAGATTTTTTTATCTCAACTACTAACAATACTCAGATAAATTGTATTACTAATTATCCTTTGCATTTTGTCAGTAAATTTGACAAGTTAAAATATGGATATGGTATAAGAGTCAGACAATATGCAATTTCTGAGTTTTCTTACAACTTTTGGGAAAATGTGATTGAAAACAACAATCCAAATGCCATAAACAGCAAACAACAATATCCACTTGTTGGCAATATTAAATGTATTACCAATCCAGACGAACCAGTTTATGGAATTTTTGAAGCTTCTGCTGTAAAAACCAGGAATCTTCAGGTTGAAAGATTATCCTCTCCTGCACAAGAAGCAGATTGTGGTATAACAAAACTGGTAAGGCCTCCTGAACCTTCAGCTTTAATAAATGAACCGCCTGCTATGATTGAGGCACAACCACCTCCGCAATGGGGTGCAGCTTTTTTGCTTGTGCGCGAACCAAGATGCATCTATTGTGAAGCTTCTGATGGCACAACGATCCGACCGGAATATTGGAAAGACAAATAAATTAGATACTTAAAAAAAATTTCTTTTTGGCCTTTTAAATATAATTTAATCATTATGCGATTATTTGATTTTTGATTTTGGAGAAATGCAAACTAATAGAAAGTTACAGGGATAATTATTTGTATAGCTTTCATACTGCAAAGTTGTATCTATGAATACTATCCTAAAGCAGGGAACTATGAAAACTGCCTGGTTATTTATGGTATGATAACTACGGAAAATGGTCCTCATGAAATAACCATCAGAAATACATACAGTATAAAAAACCATGGTTCCAGATTTGGTTGACGGTGCTAAAGTCTCAGTATCAGATGACGCAGGAAATACAATCCTATTAATGGAAGACAGTATTGGCAGATATCTTACTCCCAAAACTTTCGCAGGACAGATTGGTACAAAATATAAACTAAATATTGAATTACAGGATGGAAAACAATACGAATCAGAATATGTTGAATTGCTTGACGTTCCGGGTATTGCAGGATTAAATTATGAGTATATTGTTAAACCGCAAACTGTAACAGCAGCTTCAGATACCGGTTATCAATTTTATATCAACACTGACCCCGGTAACAGGGAACAGAATTATTTTAAATGGGAAATTCTTGAAGATATTGAATATCATCTTAATTATTTTCCTTATTACTGGGATGGAGTGTCTTTAATTGATGCAAATATTTCTAATATATGTTATGATCAAAGTCATTTAAATGATATTTTGATTGCAAATACTAACAATTCTCAAACAAATTGTCTCATTAATTACCCTTTTTGTTTTAGCCCTATTTCATCTAAATTTAAATATAAGTTTAGATATGGATATGGTATAAATGTAAGGCAATACGCTCTTTCAGAATTTTCTTACGATTTTTGGAAAGGCGCACTTGAAAACAATCTTCCTGATCCGTTAAATAGCAAACAATCTTATCAGCTTACAGGTAACTTTAAATCTATTGACAATCCTGAAGAACCTGTTTTTGGTATTTTTGAAGCCTCTGCTGTGAAAGTAAAAGGAATTCAGGTTAAGATATATTATGGCAGTGGTGCACAAAGGGAAATCCCTGTGTGTAGTTCCACACGCGTGGAAGATATGACACCAGGCGCATCTGCAAGGATGGTATCCGGGATGGGTTGGTATTAGTACATTGCCCGGAGCTGTGCTTGTGCGAGATAAAAAATGTGTTTTTTGCGAATATGCAGGAGGAACATCAATCAGACCAGAATATTGGAAAAATAAATAAATTATACACTTAAAACAAATTTCTTTTATGCCTAATATATATAATTTAATCATTATGCGATTATTAAATTTTTAATTTAGGAGAAATGCAAACTACTAGAAAGTTTACAGGAATAATTATTTGTATAGCTTTTATCATGCAAAGTTGTATTTATGAATATTTCCCGAAAGCAGGGAACTTTGAAAACTGTCTGGTTATTTATGGTATGATTACTACGGAAAATGGACCTCATGAAATAACCATCAGAAAGACCTACAGCATGGAAAACCATGGTTCCTAGTTTGGTTGACGGTGCTAAAGTCTCATTATCAGATGACACAGGAAATACAATCCCTTTAATGGAAGACAGCATTGGAAGATATCTTACTCCCAAAACTTTCGCAGGACAGATAGGTACAAAATATAAACTAAATATTGAATTACAGGAAGGGAAACAATACGAATCAGAATATGTTGAATTGCTTGACGTTCCGGATATAGCTGAGTTAAATGCTGAATATTTAACCAGACCAGCTTCTGTAACAACCTATTCTGATGAGGGTTATCAATTTTATATCAATACAGAACCAGGTAATAATGAACAGAAATATTTTAAGTGGGAAATTACTGATGACTCTGAGTATCATCTGAAAACTATTTTTTATTATTACTGGGATGGGAATTCCCTTTCCGATGTTAATATTTCTAATATATGCTATTTTCAAAGCCATTTGAGGGAAATTTCTGTTGGAACTTCTAATAACTCACAAACAAACAGTCTTACCAATTACCCTTTTTGTTTTAGCCCCAAATCATGGAAATTCAAATTTGGTTATGGAATAAAAGTTAAACAATATTCCCTTTCCCAATTTTCTTATAATTTCTGGAAAGGTGCACTTGAAAACAACTTCCGGATCCTAATAAATAGCAAACAACCTTACCAGCTTACCGGCAATTTAAAATGTATTAGCAATCCCGGCGAACCCGTTTTTGGTATTTTTGAAGCATCGGCTGTAAAAGAAAAAGGTATCCAGGTTGAAAAAATCCATTATCCCGACGAGTTACCCATGGACAGAACCTATAGTTACCCCAAAATTATTTCTTGCAGTTCCATATATTTGCCTAATGTAGATCTGGAAACAATAAGAGGATGGTACGCCGGATATATTGGGGTGCCGGCAGATCCTCCGCCAGGTTGGTCTGGTTTTTTGTTAGTGCGTGATAATAGATGTGTCTTTTGCGAGTTAACAGAAGGAACATCTATTAGGCCAGACTATTGGGGAAAAATTAAATAATATACGATGAGAAAATCCCATTCCCGACTTTTAATATTTACTTTGAATTGTTTGATTAGTCTTTTCTGTTGCAGCAATTAGGAGCTTTTCGCAAATTAATAACGTTCGGCTATAAAAGATAAATTTAATTTCCATGAAGAATATATCCCTTAGCGAAAAACTATATCTGCATACAGACAGGAGTACATATGTTACCGGGGAAAACATCTTATTCAAAGCATATTATTTCTTAAACGGAACCTTTCAGAAGGATTCTATAAGCAGCATTGCCTATGTCGATTTAGTTGATGAGAATGGACAATCTCAGGCTGCCGGGAGATATCCAATAGAAAAAAGTATGACAGATGGTAATCTTTTAATACCTCAAAGCCTTGCTTCAGGTTATTATACAATTTATGCCTATACAAGATGGATGATGAATTTTGACAAAGATTGTCTTTTTAGCAGGAAAATTTATATCATAAATCCGGAAAGTGAGCTTAAAATATTAAAAAACAATCAATCAGATAATGGAAATATCCGGTTAAATTTTTATGCGGATGGAGGTAATCTGAAAATCAATACGGACAATACTATATCGGTTATTGCCACAAATAGTTCTGGTGAAATTCTTGAAAAATGGGTTAAAATATCAGATCAGGATAATAATCCAATAGCAGAATTTCAAACACCTGGAAATTTTGATTTTATACCTGAACAGGATAAGGAATATAAAGCAGTAATTGCAAATAATTATGGAGACCAATTTGTTTTCAGATTGCCGAAAGCCTCAGACATTGGCATTAAAACTATGCTTAGTCGCTCTGTCGCCGGAAACTTAAGGATTGAAATTGAGTTAAATGATATAAATAACCCTGATAATAAGGATTTAAAGATACTTTTAGAAAATAATGGATTAATTTACAAGCAAATAGATGTTGAATTCTTCAGTAATAAGTATCAGGTTGATATTCAAAAAAAAGAATTGATGCAAGGCTTTAATATGCTTTATATTAAAAACAACAAAAATCAGATAATTTATAAAAATGCGTTTATAAACAAACCATTGAATAATAATTTTCAGATTGAAGCATTGTTAAATAAAAAAATCTATCAGGCAAGGGAAAGTATAAATATTAAGATCAAAACAAAAAGTGCTGACAGCAATTTTAAAAATGCTCATCTTTCGATTTCGATAGCAAAATCTGATTTATTAAATATTGATACTAGTAATATATCTGATTATCTTTATTATAGCAATAAAAAACATCAATGGCAAGAAATAGTTACAAAGGATGGTATGACAAAAATATTATTTAGTCTCGATTCCGATACAACCCTAAATGCTTCTGAAATAAGTTATTTACCGGAAACATCAGGATTTATAATTTCAGGAACGATTCTTTCAGCACTAACAAATAAGCCAATTCCAAATGTTAATATTTATCTGTCAACTTTATCAAATCATATCGATGTTCAGAATACTGTCAGCCAAAAGGATGGGAAATTCTATTTTTTAATGAATGAAGAAGTAAAAAATACTGATTTTGTAATTCAACCAGCTGATCCGTCTTTAAAGGGTTACAATATAATTATAGATGAAGAGTCTGTAACCAAATACCCATCTGATGAAATAAAAATACTCGGAGAAAATAAGTTTAATAAGAAGTTATTTGAAGAATTGGTGATAAACAATCAAATCGAAAAACAGTATTATCCAAATAATCAATCAGATAGTTCAATTCAGAAAAATACGACAGTATTTTATGGAAAAGCAGATACATCATACAGTTTCCGAAAATTTATTGATCTCCCTTCATTTGAAGAATATTTCGTTGAGATTTTCAGTCAGACAAAAATTATAAATGGTGAAAATGGGAAGCAAATAAAACTTAGCTATTTAGGCAACAGATTAGAGCTGGACCAGTTACCATTATTGCTTGTTGATGGGATACCAATATTTGATGTTGATAAATTCCTGTCCATCTCTCCTTCGGAAATTGATAAAGTAGATATTATAAATGATGATTATGTTTTAGGAGGGATTAAATATGGTGGAATAATTCATCTCTACACAAAAAAGAAGAATTTTGCAAGCCTGATTGATACTAAAAATCTATCATTTCATAAATTCAGAGGTTTTACAGAAAAAAATAAATCGAGGGAAATTAACTACACTGATAAAATTTCTCTTGAATCCAGAAAAGCTGACTATAGAAACACTCTGTATTGGAATCCTGAGATAGTAACGGATGAAAATGGAGAAGCAAATATTTCTTTTTACACCTCAGATGAAAAAGGAAAATTTCTGATAACTATTGAAGGAATAGGAGAAAATGGAGAAACCGGTAGCAAGCAAATGGTATTAGAGATTAAATAAGTGTTTTTTAAATAGATCGCAGATTAGGACAAGATTCGTATGATTAAGAATTCACTGTTTCTATTTTCAATTTTGTTGCTCGTTAGCTGTACTCCTGAGAGCGAAAAAGTAGTAATAGGGACTCCTGAGGAGCTTTATGGACAGTTATTTTATGACGTTCAATTGAATAAAAACATTTTTCCCGACTGCAAGACTTTTGTTGATTGTATTCCTTTATATAATCCTGAAATAATCAGAGAGAAATATTCAGATCTCAAGAACAGAACTGATTCATCAATTCGTGCTTTTCTTAGTAATTATTTTATTCTTCCAGGACATGAATCTGATTACATTCCGGACTCTTCCTCCATCAATGAACATATTTCAATGTTATGGAATGTATTAAAGCGATCACCTGACAAGATAAGATCAGGAACGCTAATCCCTCTGCCTTATCCATATATTGTTCCCGGTGGAAGATTTCGTGAAATATATTATTGGGATAGCTATTTCACCATGCTTGGATTAAGGGAAGACTGTCATATTGAATTAATAGAAAACATGGTTGAAAATTTTTCATATTTAATTGAAAAATACGGGTTCATTCCAAATGGAAACCGTACCTATTATCTGAGTCGTTCACAACCACCGTTTTATTCATTTATGATATCTCTACTTTCCGATATTAAAGGAGATACTATTTTTACCCGCTACCTTAAATATATGGAAAAAGAGTACCAATTCTGGATGGATGGCACCGACAAACTTATGGCTCCAATAAACGAATTCAGACGGGTTGTAAGACTTAAGGACGGTGAAATTTTAAACAGGTATTGGGATGATAAGAATATACCCCGTTCTGAAAGTTATCGTGAAGACATTAAAACTGCTGAAGAAGCAGTTTTGAAAATTCCAGGGCTGCATAAGAAAGAGGTTTACAGAAATTTACGGGCCTCTGCTGAATCCGGATGGGATTTTTCAAGCCGTTGGTTATCACCTGATAGTGCTGGCAACTATAAGTTATATACAATTCATACTACTGATATTATTCCTGTGGATTTAAATTCGTTGTTATATAATTTGGAATACACACTTTCCAAAAGTTATAAATTGGCAGGTAATGACAAAAAAGCTTCGTATTTTAAGTCTCAGTTTGAGTCACGTCAAAAAGCGATTGTCAAATATTGCTGGAATCAGGAAAAAGGATTTTTCATGGATTATAATTTCAAAAAAGGGGGTCAGACTGAAATTTTATCTATAGCTGGTGTTTATCCCTTGTTTTGCAGAATAGCCAATAAGAGGCAGGCGATGGAGGTGGCTAAAAATATTGAGGTAAATTTCTTAAAATCCGGAGGAGTACTTCCAACTTTAAATAACACGGGGCAGCAATGGGATGCTCCTGACGGCTGGGCTCCTTTACAGTGGATAACAATCTCGGGGTTAGAAAATTATGGTATTAATGATATAGCAGGAGAGATACGAGTACGTTGGCTTGCTTTAAATAAAAAGGTTTATAAAGCCACTTATAAGATGCTCGAAAAATATGACGTTGAGGATACTACCAAAAAAGGAGGAGGAGGGGAATATCCCAATCAGGACGGCTTTGGCTGGACAAATGGTGTTTACCAGGCGTTATCCCGTGATAACCACCTTTCTGAAATTGGGTACTCGCAGCTGAAGAATCGGCCTTCTTATGATGCGATAGTATTGAAATAATTGATTTTAATGATTTTATTACATAAATATCGATTTACAGTACCGGATTACCTGGTATTTGAACGCATTCTTTTGTAAGCATTTGAAGAAACGGATTCATTATGCATATGGTGTTTTAAAAACTATTATCCTTATTTAATGTGCAGAGGTTACCGGTAGTTATGCCGGTTATTTAACTGGAAAAGTTTCGCAAACAACTATTGCTTTAATAATTATGAACAAATCAGATACCAGACATTAACATATATCGAGGTTCTAAAATCCGGTCTTATCTGACTTCACCTGTCCGGTAAGATTTCACTTAACTTAGATTGGGAACAACAAGAATTTAAATCGGGTATGGGTGGTCAATTAAGTCTGGCTAATTATTATGGTTGCAACTGGCAATTACACCTTACATTTCTTTCTTTTTTAATTCAATTACAGTGATCTCAGGCAAAATTCCAACTCTACCCGGATAGCCTATAAATCCCAAACCTCTATTTACATATAAATACTGATTCCTTTCCTTGTACATCCCAGCCCATTCCTTGTATATATACTGGATCGGGCTCCATTTGAATCCGGGTATTTCCACTCCAAATTGCATTCCGTGTGTGTGCCCCGATAAGGTAAGGTCAATATTGGGATATTTTTTATTTACCTCTTTGTCCCAGTGTGAAGGATCATGTGACAGTAAAATGTTAACAGGGCTGTAGTTGATATTTTCTGTTGCCTTTGCCAGACTGCCATAATTGGAAAAGCCATGGCTGCTGCAATTCTGAACTCCGATTATAGTAAGTTTTTCTTCATTTTGTTCAATATAATGGTGTTCATCCCAAAGCAAATTCCATCCCATGCGGTAATGAATTTTTTTTAGTTCATTAATGTCATTCTCTTTAGCTTCTTTATTTTTCCATTTAGTATAATCACCATAATCATGATTTCCGAAAATGGAAAATACCCCATGTACAGCTCTTATTTCTTTCAGTATGTCTATATAGTTTAACGCTTCCTCATGCCTATAATTAACAAGATCACCTGTAAAAAATATTATATCTGGTTTTTGCTGGTTAATGATTTTGACTGCCCGGGCAAGCGGTTCAGTACTTAAAAAACTACCTGTGTGAATATCGGAAATCTGAACAATTCTGAAACCATCAAATGAAACCGGAAGGGCGGGTAAAATGAGTCTCAGCTTTCTTACCTTGTAGTTATATGGATTGAAAGCCATTCCATATATCATGCTGAAGAATGGAATGGAGCCAATAAGTAACCCTGTCTTGATAATAAATTCAGACCGACTCAGGTATTTACCTTTCCGGACCGTTTCTTTGGATTCCCGCATTTTGACCCAGGAAGATATCTTCATGAATAGCCAATGAAAAAATCGGACAACATCATCAACAAAAACAAATAGGTCCAGAACAATTTTTGAAGTAATAAGAATGATAAGAAAGCCGATACTATATGTTCTGAAATATATATTCCAGCTATGCCAGTCAGTATATTGTGTAAGAATGATTAATAGATAACAAAAGCCTGAAACAAACCAATAGAGGGTATTTATCCAACGTATTGCAGTACGTGAAGATCCTTTGGTTACAAATCGGAATGCCTGGAAGGCATATAAATCAATGAGTAATAAAATAAAAATGAAGATCACGATATGAGCATTTACATAAAGCATGAATATTGAAATTTCCACGCAAGTTAAGCTTAAACTTATTAAATTAAAAAACGTTGAAACCAGGCAAGCGTAATAAATAGATCTGCCAGAGTCATAGTAATATACTTGTTTATATTTCCACAAATCATTTCATCATTCAATCTTAAAAGTAGTTGTATTTTATTTTGTGGTGAACCCTTTGAGATTGAAAACTTCCACAGCTTCCTTTTATTTGACAAGATTTTATGATGTGGAATAACTTCGTCATTTATTCTAAATGGTTACTTTTGGCAGACTCAGAAACAAGTCAGGTAATCGCTCAATATTACTTAGGCCAGCTGTTGTTTAGAGGATTCACATCCGGAAGCTGCCAGTCGGGATCGACCACAACCGAACGTAGTTGGTTGGTTGAGTGATAGGTGTAAATGTAGTCGCCTCCCGATAGCCATATTTCAACCGGAAGGTTTACCTCGCTCACAGTACCGTTTGTTTCTGTAATCCGCAATTTGACAGGCATTGCCATCTTTTTAAGATTGACCAGTTCGATCTGCGCTCCTTTTGCCGGATTATTATCCACGTAACTTACACTCTTAATGCCCTGATCCAATGTCCAGGTCTGGTAATACCATTCGTTCCAGAACCAGTTGAGATCTTCTCCTGTCGCATTGTTTATTAACCCGAAAAAGTCGGCAGGAGCTGGGTGTTTGAAAGCCCATTGTTTAATATATTCACGAAAAGCATAATCGAAGCGTTTTTCCCCAACTATATATTCCCGGGCGAGAACCAGCCCAAGAGCAGTTTTGTAATAACTTAATGTATGATCCTCTTCTCCCTGGACGTCAGCCAGGTTCATGATGCTGCTTGCATTTGCACTGACCAGATAAGGGACCAGATCACGGGCAGGATTTTTACCCTGCGGATCGTATTCACTATCTCTTTTATGCCCGAATTCTCCCTTATTGAAATCGTCCTGTGCATAAATATCGATAAAGGTATTAAATCCCTCATCCATAAATGGGAAGCGTCTTTCATCTGACCCAACGATCATTGGAAACCAGTTATGCCCCATTTCGTGCGCAGAGATAAGGTACAATGTATGTGCGTTCCTGGCTTTCCATGTGACAAAACTCAGACCAGGATATTCCATTCCCCCCACCGACCCTGCAACATTGAAAGCAACAGGGTAGGGGTATGGGAACCATTCTTTAGAGAAATACTCAACAGAATACTTTACATATTCAGTTGACCGGCTCCACAAGGTGTCTCTACTACTCTCAATAGGATAAACCGACATAGATAATGCTGATTTTCCCTCAGGAAGATTTATTCGTGCAGCATCCCAAATATAAGCTTTCGATGCAGCCCAGGATACATCCCTGCTGTTTTTCATTTTGAATTGCCATGTCAGCATTCCGTTTTGTACCGGCCGACTCGATAATGTCCCTACTTCTTCAGGTCGGATAATGTATAGTGTTTTATCGCTTGAAGCTGCCTGTTTTAATCTTGAAATTTCATTTTTTGTCAGAACATCTTCCTGGTTAACCAGCTCGCCCGAACCGGCAACAATCATATTCCAGGGTACAGTTATTTCATAATTGAAGTCGCCGTATTCGCAGTAAAACTCACCCTGACCAAGGTAAGGCAAGGTATTCCAGCCCCGCAAATCATCATATACACACATTCGCGGATACCATTGTGCCACATCGTAAAGAGTACCTCTTTTGGAAGTTACCAGGCCCGTCCGAAACTGTTTGTCGTTTATTTGAAATGAATATTCAATCTTGATTTTTATTTGTCCTCCCCGGGCTTGCAGGGAATGGTCAAGCCTTATCTGCATCCGTGTGTCCGAAATCAGGTAGTCGGCCTGAGCCTCTGAATTGCCATCGACAATATTTACAGATTTAAACATGAATCCTTTTGAACTGCCTGGTATTTTAAGAACATAGCTTCCACGCGAACCCTCTTTAAATAAATTCTGTCCCAGTTCCAGCCACAGATAATCCAGTTTGTCCGGACTATTATTGGTATAGGTAATAGTTACAACTCCCGAAATCGTTTGTGACACTGTGTCGAGGGTAGCAGAGATATTATAATCAGCTTCATTTTGCCAGTATTCAGCTGCGGGAATTCCTAAAGCACTCCGGAAAGGTGATTCCGGTGAAACTAAACGATCAGAGTTGAATAACTGGTGTTGATCGTAAACAGATTCCTGTTGTGCTTGAGTTTGTCTTACGTCAATGACCGAAAAAATCAGAATTACTACAATAAGGTACCAGATTTTCATAATGATCGCTTTAAATTTATTATTAAGTTGATTTTATTATATGCACTAACACCTAACAATTCTCGTGTATGAAAAGTTTAGCTTTACCTGGTACATGAGGGAATGGCAAGAGGAAGAAACAAACCTGCTGAACAATTTCTACCCGGCTCCGGCAAAATAATGATAGGTGTAGGCACTGGAAACAATGGTGGCGGAGGTCTTGTGGCAGCCAGAAGATTATCAGGATGGGGATTCAGCGTCTCTCTTGATATCCCTGATCTGAAGCTTAAGAAACTTCCGGCAACCCAGCTGGAAAGAGCTTTGACACCTGGCTCTAAGAATGAATATAACAGTGACCCGGATCTGTTCTTCAATGCCTACGTGGGATTTTCACAATACCTGCCACTTGGTAAAAAATATAAGAATGCTGTAGATGATTCAGACAACTTTTCATGTTTAAAAATTTCGCCTGATCTTCCAACAGGTTTTATTGCTAAAAATTCCACAAGCCTGTTCAAACCCGATATGATCCTGACTCTTGCAGCAATAATAACTGGATTACTGCAGTTCTTTATCGACCTTGACATGTATCTGGCTGGCATAGGCTTACCTGATGTGATATATTACCATTTTGAACCTGAACAGCCTGCCGAATTTAAACAGAGTAGTTTGTTGCGGTACCTGGTTTCTGATTAAGCGGGCATGATTCCTTTCTCCGATTATAAGACTGAAATATTTTTTAATCAGATAATTTTCACCGGGAACGATGTCAGATAGGTAGAAGCATAAAAGTTTACGGTGAAACTGTAAAAAATTGCTTTATTAAAATACTTATTTAAAGCACTTTCAGTATTTTCAGAATACGTTTTTTATTTTATTAATAATCATTTGTCAGGTTTCGAATGTTATTTGATAATATAGTTGTAAGTGAAAATGATTTA
The DNA here is from genome assembly GCA_963760915.1 of uncultured Bacteroidales bacterium. Lineage (GTDB taxonomy): Bacteria > Bacteroidota > Bacteroidia > Bacteroidales > VadinHA17 > LD21. The sequence goes on from CAVXEU010000003.1 coordinate 1,070,027, forward strand.
TTATTTAAAAACAACTGCGATATGAAAGCAATATGGAATAACAGGGTTATAGCTGAAAGCGATGATATAATTAATGTTGAAGGTAATATGTATTTCCCGGAAGAATCAGTAAACAAGGATTTCCTTAAAGATAGTGATACTCATACTGTCTGCAATTGGAAAGGCACGGCTTCCTATTACACTATAGATGTGGATGGCAATACAAATACAGATGCAGCCTGGTATTACCCTGAACCAAAACCACTTGCCGATAGTATTAAAGGCAGAATTGCATTCTGGAAGGGTGTCCGGGTAATTAAAGACTAAATGAAAATTTTTATATTATGACTGAATCAATAACCGAAGTCAGTACCAGGGAGATTTTGTCTTTTCTGGGAAATCATTCTGTACATATCATAGATGTCCGCCCGGTTGATGCTTATAACGGCTGGAAACTGGCCGGAGAAAAACGTGGGGGACATATTCCCGGAGCCAGAAGTATCCCTTTGAAATGGGTTAATTACATCGACTGGATAGAAATAATAAGGAAAAAAGGGATACTCCCTGAGAATAAAATAATTATCTATGCCTATTACAGAGAGGATGCTGAAAGAGCGGCAAAAAGATTCCTGAATTCAGGATATACTGATGTTAATATTTATTCAGGTTTTCTAACTGAGTTGACTCCGGATAATTCTATTACCCTTGAGTACCTTCCGCGATATCGTTACCTTGTTCATCCTGATTGGGTAAATGACCTATTAAATGATAAAAAACCTGACGAGTATGACAATAAAAGGTATGTTATTGCTCAAGCTCATTACAGGAACAGAGATGCATACCTGTCAGGGCATATTCCCGGAGCCATTGACATCGATACCCTTGCTCTTGAAGCACCTGAAACATGGAACCGCAGATCTCCTTCAGAGCTTAAAGAGACTCTTGAAAAACATGGCATATCATCTGATACAACTGTTGTATTATATGGTAAGTATATGCATCCCGACAATAATGATCCCTTTCCCGGCAGTGCAGCCGGAGACATAGGGGCTTTGAGATGTGCATTTATTATGATGTATGCGGGGGTTAAAGATGTCAGGGTATTGAACGGAGGAATCCAGTCGTGGATAGATGCCGGTTTTGAAGTTTCATATGAGGATGAGAAAACGCAGCCCATTAAAGAATTCGGAGCAAAAATACCTGTACATCCGGAACTGGCGGTCGACACCCCTGAAGCAAAAGAGATACTCAGATCAATTGATGCTGAGCTTGTTTGTGTACGAAGCTGGGCAGAGTATATAGGAGAAGTGAGCGGGTATAACTATATACATGCTAAAGGACGTATACCGGGTGCAATATTTGCCGATTGCGGCAGCGATGCTTATCATATGGAAAACTATCGGAACCTCGATCTTACAACAAGGGAATACAGTGAGGTCTCTGATATCTGGATTAAGAACGGTATCACACCTGACAAACATCTTGCCTTTTATTGTGGTACCGGATGGAGGGGTAGCGAAGCATGGTTTAATGCCTGGCTAATGGGCTGGCCGCGTGTATCAGTATATGATGGTGGCTGGTTCGAATGGAGTAATGATCCTCAAAATCCTTATGAAACCGGAATACCGGTAAAATATTAATAGGTTTTGACCTGAAGAAATCAGCTGAAATTATAATGAATGCATATGATGACCCTTCCGGCCTTACCCGGGAATTTAACCTGAATCATCCTGGCAGACTGAACAGAGAACCTGATGCAGATTTTAATCTTAATATGTTCAAACATCATACTGCATACAATCCTGTATCGGGATACTTAAATAGCTTCCTGGTGTCAAGGGAGAAGCAAACTGTATATATTAAATCTTTGGGACAACGGGTCGTTTTTGACAAATGGGAGCCGGTTTTTAGGGAGCTCTCGAAAAAGTTTGATCATCCCGAAAAATCCGGTAAATACAGAAAGCAACTGCAATACGGCACAATATGCTTATAAGAATTTCAAGGGTTCTGCTTGGTTGAGCTTTCAGTCCCTAACCTTAATTGAGCACCTTTGGAAAAGGGCGCTGACATCACAGGTAAGAAAATGCTGCTTACTTTTTCCGAGTTCTATTTAGTTTTGTTAGATAATTTTATATGTGCTTCACCAATCTTCTTATCAGATAGGACCGACGGACTCCCAAACATCAGGTCTTCCCCGGTTCCGGTTTTTGGGAATGCCATAACTTCCCTTATTGAGGATCTCTTTTCAAGTATCATAACTAACCTGTCGATACCCCAGGCAATACCTCCATGCGGTGGCGCACCATATTCGAAAGCATCAAGCATATGACCTACACTTTTCAGCATACTTTCCTGATCATATCCCATATTTCCATAGGTGGCCTCAAGTATTACTGTTTTGTGAGCACGGATTGAACCTCCCCCTATTTCATTACCATTCAAGACCAAATCATATTGCTGGGAAATAATATTTCCTATATTTTTCCCTTCCAGATGATCATTTAGATATTCTTTTTTGGGCATGGAGAAAGGATTATGCGAGAAGGTCCACCCGCCGCTATCGGTTCTTTCAAAGAGAGGGAAATCAATAACCCAAGCCGGATGTAATTCGTTTGTCTTAATCAGTTTGAGCATTTCCCCTAATTTCAGCCTGACATCAGCGAGAGCTTTATTGGCTGTTGTATAATCTGCTGCGGAGAAAAAGACAATATCTCCAGGTATGGCACTGGTTCTCTCAACAATCTTTTCGGCTATATCTTCCCCTAAATACTTGATTATCGGTGATTGTAACTCTCCTTCATTGACTATGATATAAGCAAGTCCTCCCAAACCGCTTTGCATGGCGATTGAAGTTAAGGATTCAATCTGACCTTTTGACAATCGTTTTACTGATAAATTACCGCTTACTTTTATGCATTTTACAATTCCTCCTTCTTCTATAGGTTTAGTAAACACCTGGAATGAAGTTTCCCTTACGATATTGGTAATATCTTCCATTTCCAGGCCAAAACGCAGATCAGGTCGGTCGGTGCCATATTTTTCCATCGCCTCATTATAGGACAGCACTTTAAATGGAAAAAGTTTCCATTTGTCACTGTATATCCTGGTAACAATTTCATTGAACAGATTAGTATTGACATCTATGACATCCTGCATACTTACATAAGCCATCTCTATATCCAGTTGGGTAAACTCAGGTTGCCGGTCCCCCCTTGAATCTTCGTCTCTGAAACAACGTGCAATTTGGAAGTATTTATCAAATCCGCCCACCATCAAAAATTGTTTAAATTGTTGAGGCGCCTGTGGCAGCGTGTAAAATTTTCCGGGGAATTTTCGGCTTGGAACGATAAATTCCCTGGCTCCTTCATCCGTTCCCGAACTTAAAATCGGTGTCTCAATTTCAATGAAATTATCCTTATCGAGGATATCCCTTATGAGTTTAATAACCCGGTGCCGGTTTATAATTGTATTTCTTATATCAGAATTCCTGTGATCGAGGAATTTGTATTTAAACCGCACATTCTCAGACGATTTGGAAGCTCTTCGGATTTCGAATGGCAGTGTCTTCGACATATTCAGAATTTCAAGTTCAGCGGTGTCCAGTTCTATTGTGCCGGTCCTGATGCCCGGATTTAAATCATCTTTGCCCCTGTTTATAATCGTTCCGCTTACCATAATTACAGATTCAGGATTTATTTTTGCCAAATCATCCAAATCCGGAAAATTCTTCCTGTTAAGCCTTATCTGGAAGATCTCATAACTGGTGTCTCTAAGATCAATAAAAACCAGTTCACCATGATCCCGCACACTGGATACCCAGCCTGCTAGGGTTACTGTTTCAGATATGTTGGCAGTTGAGATATCAGTGATAAGATGTGTTCTGTATTTATCCTTAATGATAATATCAGTTGTTCTCGATCCGGCTGCAGCATTACTGCCCATTTCTTTCGATATTCGTGATTTGGCTTCTTTAAGCCTTTGAGCTGCATTCTCAAAGGTCTCATTACCAGACAGCCTGCTGAGGACTTTTTGCCGGACTACTTTCCCTGAAGCTCCCTTGCCAATTTTCGAAAGGACTTTACCAACCAGGATACCGGCTTTGTTGATGTTCCCTGATTTAATATCATCAGCGATATCTGCATTTTCAATAATAGTTTCTTCAATACTTAATTCAAGCACCTCTTCAGGAATGCTATGCTCTTCGATATAGGTTTTATAACCGAAATCCGGATTCTCCAGTAATTTCTGTATTGCATGCTGAAACAGAATTGCCGAAATTTTTTCCTCTTTATACAGAGAGAAAATATAAATAAAAGCCTTAATGTTGGTCGCATTATGGTATTCTTCCGGCTTAAGATTGTTTGTTAACGATCTGGCAACAAACTGTGGATCATTAACTTCTTTGTTAATGCTCAGGAACAATTTTGCCCTGATGGGATCTGATGTAAAAAACTTGGCATCCTGGGGAAGAACTCCTCCATTGATCAGGGTAGATTCAACCGGAAAGGGCAATGAACTGATATCGACATGAGTGTCCTCAACTACTCTTTTTATATTTACCTTAGGGATATCCGGTTCCAGTGCGTACCTGTAATCAGCTGCAAACTCTTTTGTCCGCATGGTTTTGGTTTGCTTTAAATCAGCATCAAACAAAACCGTCACCTGGTCAGGTCTTGGTGTGTTGTATTCAATATAATAATCCAGTTGTTTTGAAACCTCTTCAATAATCGCTTCCACCATAAACTTAAACGAATTAAGATTTTTGATTTCAGCCCGTGGATTTAAATCATTCGTTCCTTTCTTCCGGAGAGATACACTTACGTCCGATTTGAATTCACCCTTTTCCAGGTTTGCCTCCGAGATTTTAAGATTTTGTACTATGCGATGAAGATACTGAGCATACGTAGAAGCATCCTGTATACGATGAATACAGGGTTTGGTTACCACTTCTATCAGGGGTACTCCTGATTTATTAAAATCAACGAGTGTTACATCACGCTCATGCATCAGCTTAGCCGCATCTTCTTCAAGATGAACCTGTTCAAGATCTACTGAAAAGACTGTACCATCATTCCGGTAACATTCAACTCTGCCATCAGGAATGATGGGTTTATGAAATTGTGTTAATTGAAAATTCTTCGGCAGGTCTGGATATTCATAATGCTTTCTGTCCCAATAAATAACGGTGTTACTCATACTTGAACTGACAGCTTTCCCAAATTGAATTGCCTTGCGTATGGCTTCCTTGTTCAGAGCCGGAAGAACACCCATCTGACCGGTACAAACCGAACAAATATTTTGGTTTGGCCTGTCAACTTCTTCATTGGCGCACGAACAGAACAATTTTGTTAAAGTGTTCAATCTTATATGAGTTTCAAGACCGATCACCACCTCCAATCCCAGCTGCTCTAACCTATCTGCTATATGATCCTGTTCCATTACACTATTTCAATTAAGAATTTTGCAAACTTTAAGATAATTTCTTCCTGGCTTTTGGCAGCTGTAATCTGGATCCCTGTGTCAGTTCCAACAGGAGATGTCAGAGTGGGTAACCCCCCTAAACTGAATCCGACAGTATAGGCGTCTGATAAATACATTTTCAGCGGATTTGCCAGACTTATGCCGATTTTGGGAGGAGTACAGGGTGAAACCGGCGACACAATAATGTCAACCATTTTGAATTCCTGACTAAAACTACTTATGATTTGACTCTTTAAGGTTCTTGCTTTCAGATAAATTTCCTCTGAATGTCCTTGCGATAATATCTGGTTTCCCCCAATAATCCTTCTTTTAGTTTCTTCAGTAAAATTTTCCGACCTGGTTAGGGCATAATCTTCTTTTAAACTATTAGCAGTCATTCTTTCTCCGTAGCTCATGCCGTCTAAACGTGCCAGGTTTGATGCGGTTTCAGCCATTGCCAGAATATAATAAGTCGATACCAGGATATCCGTATCAAAGAAATCCAATGCCTGAACTTTAATATTATGTTGTTTTAAGTGGTCCAGGAGAGTCAAAAAATCCTTTTTGATTTTTGAATCCAGATTATGGTCCTCTATAAAGTTCTTATAGTAACCTATTCTTAAGCTACCTGAAGGAAATTCCTCTTTGAAAATTTCATCTGAAACTGGTGAGGAATCTATTGATGTCTGATCATGGTAATCCTTCCCACTCATTGTATTTAATAAAATACGAATATCCTTAAGGCTTTTTGAAATCGGTCCCACACAATCTGTAGAAGATGCATAAGCCATTAATCCATACCTTGAGATTCTTCCATAGGTCGGTTTTAACCCGTAAACCCTATTGTATCCCGCAGGTTGTCTGATAGATCCACCTGTGTCTCCCCCAATCGAAAACACTGTATATTCCTTAGCCACATTGACAGCACTCCCACCACTGGATCCTCCAGGAACAAGTTCTTCGTTCAGAGCATTCTTTACCGGACCGAAAACAGTGTTCTCATTGCTGCTGCCATGACCAAAACTATCACAGTTTTCCTTAACAACAGGTATAGCACCGGCATTCACTAATTTCTGAATAGCTGTGGCAGTATAGGGCGACTTATAGTTTTTAAGGAAATCTGAACTCGCAGAAGCATTACTTCCCTGAAGTAAATAAACATCTTTTAATCCAAAAGGTATTCCTTCCAGCAAACCGATCTCTTCTCCAGCTTTTAACTTTTCATCCACCTTAAATGCTGCTTCCATAGCAGTATCAGTAAGGAGAAAGTTTGCAGTGTTGTTTGGACTTCTCTCCAGCTCTTTAATTTTGCTGCCCACCAGCCCTGTACAGGTTATTTTACCGTTAAGAAGGGACTTATGTATTTTAAGTATTTCTGATTCCATTATTTTAGTCCTCAATCACTTTTGGTACAACTAAATACCCGTTTTTTTGTTTTGGGAAGTTCTTTCTGATTAGTTCCTTTTCAATTTCCGGGCATCTTTCAACGATATCACTTCTCAAACTATCCAGAGAAACAGCATCCATATATGTATCAGGTGTCATATCTCCTTCATTCTCAGTAACTGCTCTTTTAATAACATTGAATAATTCATTCACTTCTTCTGATGATCGGGCTCCTTTAATACCTGACAAAAGATCCAGGGGCATTATTTTACTCATAATTATATTTTATCTAATTGTTGAAATACAGAATATTAATCAAATCAGCCTCAAAAGTAATAAAATGACACTAAATATCAATATTTAATATTAATATATTAGCAAATCATCATGTTATTTTTATTACATCTATATATTTAAGGTTTTTGACAGCAGTAAATTAGACTAGAATGACAATTATCCTATATATAACATATTATTGCTATAATTAAGCACCAAATAGTAACGCCAAGAGTTTTTATTAAGAATACCTTTAAAAGGAAAGCTATGAAACGTAAATTTCTGGTTGTTGTCTTGTTTTACTTTACTGCGATTGCATATTCTCAAAAGGATACAGCAGTAATCTCTAGTCCTGGAAGTCCAAATAATCTATCAGAGTCGATCAAAATACCAAATAATGTAAGCCTTGACACATTGACTTTTGACGAGCTTATTACATATAGAAAACAGGCTGTTACATTAAGAAATACTGGTATGGTTTTAACATTGGGTGGTATTGGGCTGACTGCAGCAGGGATCATTGCCGGGGCAATAATAATGGAAAAGCCGGTCACTGATTCAGGCAGGGATAGTAAGGAACAATTCGGTAAAGGAATAGGCATAATAGCTCTGACGGGGTTGTTTGGTATTCCATCAACATTTATAGGCATTCCTTCTTGGGCTGTTGGAGGTATGAGGAAGATAAAAGCAGAACTTATTTTGCAGAAATTTTATATTCCACAGGGAAATTCCGGTGCTTATGGCTTGGGAATTAGAATAAGGTTTTGATCAGTCAGATTTAATTCATCGAATTCCTTTAAAAATGAATAATATCAACTTCAACTGTTCTCCATTAATTTAAAAATGAATTATCTTAAAATCACCAAAAACCTGGCAAGAACCTGGCAAAATATAAGGCTGAGGTTAAGGTTGAGACCCCAATCTCTTAGATGTGAGAACAAAAAAAGTGAGTTGCTCGCTCTCGCATCGTCCTCCGAAACATTTGTGAAGGAGGACTCACACACTCACTCTTTTTGTTGTCCCGTCAGGTCTCGAACCTGAACTCTTCTGATCCAGAATCAGACGTGTTGCCAATTACACCACGGGACAATTTTGAGGATGCAAATATAAAAAAAATAGTTAAATAATCATTTCAGTAATATCTTTCATAATTAAAAAAGCGTTCAGGAAATGCCAAAACGCTTTTTCTGTAAATAAAAGGGTTCCTTTTATAGAGTGTAGAATATTGTCAGCTTTGGTCGCATATATGGTTCCGGATAATCGCTCGAAGCAAAACGGAAGCCGGGAAACTTATCGACAGGCCAGAGCCTGAAAAGCATACCATGGTTCGGATAAACAGCCGGATCAGTTTCTGCAGGAGTAACAAACAAACTCGTAACATCCACCTCTATAAAATTAGTATTTCTTATAAAGGGTGGAATTAATACCTGTTTGGCTTCAATTGTCTTTGGCTGACTGTTCCAGGTCACCTTGCCCTCCTCCCATGGTTCGATAATCTGCTGAAGTACCCCGCCAAACCATGCAATTCCTGCTGAGGGACCGGTATTGGTCGAATAGTAGATGCTATCAAAGGGTATTGGCTGATCATACGAGAGCTTAAGTGTCACTTTCATTATTACAGCAGATTTCGGAAGTGAATCAAGATTGAAGAATATAAGGCTCCTGTTCGATCGCATGACCGTAAGAACCGGTTCAGTAAGAAAAGTAGCTTCGAAATATTTATAACTTCCAAAATTTTTATCAGGCTCCAGGTTCGATATCATTGCATCCTTCCCTTTTTCAGGTCCGGGTTGAAGAACCAGGGTCCTAAGCAGCTGGCCCCATGGAATTTTAAGCACAAGGGGGTTTTCTTTTGTGGTTCCCAGTAATTCTTTAGCAGAGATCTGCATTTGTTGAGGCAGATAACCTTCCTTCTCCAGTACAAAAGAATAATATTCTGATCCTCCCCTGATAACAAGGTGATTTATTGCAGGTTCAAGCTTAAACATATAATGCCAGCCATCAGGTGATGAAATGGTCAGCTTTGCAGTCGTAATCTGCGTGGGAGCCATACTTAACGGATTATCCAGAATACAGATTGTCCAGAAGTTAAGGGGATTAATGATCTGAACTCCAAAACCTGCATAACCGAATTTATCGGGTGTCTGATCACCAACGGCCAGCACCTCGGGCAATACCCGGGTTACCTGGTTCGGAAATATATTGAAGATAAATGGAAGGGGACGGTTACAAAGATATGCCAGAGGAGATCCTGTAAGGGGAGCAGCAAAAACTACTGCACCTGATGGATTAACGACCATAAATCTGGTCAGTTTAAACTCCCCTGCTCTTATTTCAATGTTTTCACTTACAAATCCTGTCCCAAATGAATACAGAGGTATCAGCTTATCAGTAAAAACAGGCTGACCTGCCATATCTTCCACAGAAATCATAATCTGAAACGATAATATTGCAGTGTCGCCTGAGGTAGCTGATTTTGCTTGAATTAAATCATCAGGCAAACTTATGGAGAACTCCGCAGTTCCGCTGCCATTGTTGTCGGTAACTCTCTTTTCACAGGAAGATAAACCAGCAGCAACAAGGAAAACAAGTCCGATGCCAATAGAATTGATCAGTGCTTTCATAGTTCCGGCGTTTTATTTTTACGAAAAGGTCATTAAAATAAAGCTTCAAAACAAAAATCATGCCGGGAACATAGAAAATATTGTGCAAATCATCCAAGTCTCATAGAACCTGCTCGACCTATTTATTTATTTTAGACCAGGTATCCCTGAGCTGAACTGTACGGTTAAACACCGGCTTTGCTTCTGTTGAATCATAATCAACGCAGAAATAGCCAAGTCGCTGGAACTGGAACCTGTCAAGTGGCTTTGCAGACGCCAATGATGGCTCGACCTTGCATCCTGTAAGTATCTTAAGTGAATCGGGATTAATAAATGTTCTGTAATCTTCATCCTTCTGTCCTGAAGGATCTTCATGATTGAACAGTCTGTCATAAAGCCTTACCTCTGCATCAACAGCATGTGCAGCTGACACCCAGTGAAGAGTTCCTTTTACCTTTTTATCTGAAGCATTTCCTCCGCTTTTTGTATCCGGATCATAAGTGCAATAAACCTCTTCAATTATGCTGGTTTTATCATTCTTCTTAAAGCTCACACATTTAATAATATATGCACCTTTCAGCCGTACCTCCATTCCCGGTGCAAGCCGGAAAAATTTACTGGAAGGGGACTCCATGAAATCATCCTGCTCAATATAAACCTCCCTGGTGAATGGAACGATTCTTTTACCCATACTTTCGTCTTCAGGATTATTGATTAGTTCAACATTCTCAATGTGTCCCTCAGGGTAATTGGTTATGATAACCTTAAGAGGATTCAGTACACCAAAAACCCTGGGTGCTTTTAGATTGAGATCTTCACGGACAGCATGTTCAAGGAGAGAGACATCGTTAATAGCTTCAACTTTTGTGTAACCGATAAGATCAATAAATCTCCTGATTGATTCGGGAGTATAACCTCTTCTGCGAAGGCCACAGAGTGTAGGCATCCTCGGATCATCCCATCCACTTACATTGCCCTCCTGTACAAGTTCGAGCAATTTTCGTTTACTCATCATGGTATAGGTAAGATTGAGTCTGTTGAATTCAATCTGTCTGGGTCTGTAGTCATCGGTTTTGAGCTTATCGATAAACCAGTCGTAAAGAGGTCGGTGTACTTCAAATTCCAACGTGCATAACGAATGAGTTATCCCTTCAAAATAATCACTCTGACCATGTGCAAAATCGTACATAGGGTAGACCATCCATTCGGAACCCGTTCTGTGATGCGGTGTCTTAATTATCCTGTAAATTATAGGATCGCGCATATGCATGTTGGGAGAAGTCATGTCAACTTTTGCCCTCAATACACGGCTCCCTTCTTCGAATTCGCCATTATTCATCCTTTTAAACAGGTCAAGACTTTCATTAACGGGGCGTTCACGGAACGGACTTTCCGTTCCTGGTTGTGAAGGTAGTACCTTTCTGAGAGGAGATCGTTTCGGCAGACTGATCATCAACATATGCAAGACCTCTTATAATGAGCGATGTGGCAAATTCGAATAATTTACCAAAATAGTCGGAAGCATAGAATTCACGATCCTCCCAGTCAAATCCGAGCCAGTGAATATCCTCCTTTATGGAGTCAATATATTCGACATCTTCTTTAACAGGATTGGTGTCATCAAAACGAAGGTTACATTTTCCTCTGTATTTTTTTGCCATACCGAAATTCAGGCAAATGGCTTTTGCATGGCCAATGTGAAGATAACCATTGGGCTCTGGTGGAAACCTTGTGGTTACTTTCCCGTTATTCCTTCCCTCTTCAAGATCATCGGCAATAAATTGTTCTATAAAGCTTATTGATGGTTTTGATTCTTCTCTTTCAGATTTATTCTCGTCGCTCATCCCTGATAATTTTATAAATACAAAAATATGATGAATTTAGGTTGAACCATCCAAATGACAATGTTATTTTACAGTAATTATAGGTCTGTACCACCAACCGGAAAATTTATACATAAATGAACCGGGTTCTGACAGTATAATTCCCAAACAGATGAATGGCAGCGCCGGTTCTTACACCAAATTCATAAGGGGGTGAACAGCCTGTTCAATAAATCATTTGGTCGTATCAGGAGTATAAATTAATCAATGATGAAGTCCGATATATGCCGATAATTATAGTGATGGCACCGGTATCGTAAAGATCTGGGGACATGGATTTTGATTTACATACTTGGTAAAAGACTTTTGTTTACTGATGCCTTCCCGAAAACACGGACCCGGATCTTCTTCACAGAGAACTCTTACAAAAAATTGGCAACAGGACTGAATTCTTAATGGCAGGTCCTGTTACAACCGTCCCTGTCTGTAGTCGCAAAAGTCTTTTGAAAAACTTTCTCCCTTTTATTTTAAATCGCGGGGAAGCTTTCCCTCCCTCCAGTGTTGTTCAATTTTCTCAAGTGTGATATTCTTTGTTTCAGGAATAAAGAAGTATCCCCATATTAATCCCAGAATTCCGACTACCGCATATACAAAAAACGCTCCGGCAGGATTTCCGAGATCTTCACCCTTGAGTATTATTGCGGTACCTGGCATTGTCAGTCCTTTTACAATTTTGAAAAAGGTGAAGGCGACAATACCGTTAAATAACCAGTTTGACAACGCACCTATGCTCGAACCGATACCTCTTACCTTTAAAGGGAATATCTCTGAAATTATTAACCATCCAAGCGGACCCAGACTGATTGCAAAGAATGCGATATATACCCAAACAAGAGAAATTGTTACCCATTTTATAGCATCCCCCAGAGTAGACTGGAGTGCAAAACAGGTTCCCATCGCAACAAGTGCAACTACCAGTCCCGATAATCCAATAAAGTAGAGTTTTCTTCGACCAAGCCTGTCAATCATAAATAATGACAGTATCGTAAACGCCACATTCACAACACCTACACTCACTGAGGCCCAGACAGCAGCCTGTGCATCAGCGAAACCCGACATGAGGAATATTTTGGGGCTGTAATAAATAATTGTATTAATCCCGGTAAATTGCTGTACAAACATTATTCCCACTGCAATAATAAGTGGTACTCTGAGCCATTTTTTAAAGATGCTGGTCCACTTAACCTTATTGTGCTTGTCGGCATCGATATCTGCTTTCATCTTTGTAAATACTTCATCTACCAGCTGTGGTTCTTCAACCTTTTCCAGTACCTCACGGCATTTGGCTTCATGACCTTTACTTATAAGCCACCTGGGAGTTTCAGGCAGGAAAATCATTCCGGTAAACATAATTAACGCAGGAATAACTCCAACATAGAACATTGATCTCCAGCATGTAGTGAAGGCAGGGTCGCCATCAGGTACTGCAAAAGCTGAATCGCTAAGATATGAAACCATAATTCCTATGGTAATAAGCAACTGGAACATAGAGACTAATTTTCCCCTGCTTTTTGTAGGTGAAATTTCGGCAATGTACAATGGTACAGCAAATGAAGAAACACCGATTGCAATACCAAGAAAGAAACGGGCAAAGACCAGCATCATTGCACTTGGAGAAATTCCTGACCATATGGCACCAATCGAAAAAATAACAGCTGATGCCAGGATAACTTTTTTCCGTCCGATAATATCAGCAATTCTGCCACTGAACATAGCTCCGATAACAGCTCCGACCAAACCTGAGGTTGTAATTATTTCCACCCAGTTATCCGCTATCCCGAATGTCTTCTGAAAAAAAGGTATTGCCCCTGATATTACACCTGTGTCGAAACCGAAAAGCAACCCTCCTGTTGCAGCCACTGATGCAATTACTACAACCAGGGCTTTGTTCTGTCTGCTGTTTCTTTCTGCCATAAAATTAGACTTAAAGGATGTAAGAATTAGTCAATCTGGTTTCAAAATGAGTTATTTTCGTAATAATATTTTATTATTGTATAATTCCATGGACGGTCGGTTAAATAATGTCCCGTTGTCAACCTTTCAGGATCTCTATCTTATATATGACTATTAAAATTGGCAGAAATTTAGATATGTGCAATAGAAATCCGGAATTAAATTTACAGAATATAAATTTAGAAAAAAAAAGAATCTGAAAGAATTTAAACATTACCTTATAAAACCGAATCAGGCTGAGGTTTTATTAAAGGACCTTTTAGCTATGTCTACCGGCATGGCATGGGCTAACATGTTTTGGATATAGAATGTCAGGCATAGCAAGATCATTTAAACCGCTCCTTTGTTATAATTTCTTTCAGGTAAAGTAGTTAGCAGATCTTGATTTTTACTTCTATTACCTTCTGTTTTTACTGCTTTACTAAAAAACTAATAATTCAATCCGTGAATAAAGGTGATGCTCATTTTTTGATGATCCAGATATTCCTGCTTGGTATTATGTTTCATTCAGGTCAGGTTTATGTTCTACTTTAAAATAACTTGTCAGTGCTTTTACATACTCATAAAAAGCTGCCTTTCCCTTTCGGGTAATCGAGCAGGTTGTGAGAGGATAATTATTTCTGAAGCTTTTTTTCACATCTATATAACCATTCTCTTTCAGTTTTGAAAGTTGAATACTTAGGTTCCCGTTTGATGCCCCGGTGTTCTCAAGAAGCCAATTGAATTCGGCCGATTCCACATCAATCAGTAATGAAACAATTGCCAGTCGCAACTGTGAGTGCAGTATTGGGTCGAGTTCTTTAAACTGTGCCATGATCAACTTTTCTTTTCAATAAATATCCCGGAATTAAGTATCCTGTAAGCATTGCACACGGAGTAGCCAGAGGGGCTATTGACGGACCGGCAAAGTGTGCAACCAGAGCAAATATCCAGAATATTATTCCGCCAATTATCAAAGGTCTGAATTTAATGATGGATCCTGAGATAAAGGTAGGCAGACCTGCAAGCAACAGAATAAAAGGTCCCACATTTTCAAGGCTTTCTGACATTATTACAAACAATACTATTGCAGCAGCAAGAAATCCTATCCATGTCCACATGTAAAGCATCCCGGCATAAGTATGAACCTTTGCCCTGCGTCCGGTAATAAAACCGTAAATCAAAGATACAAATGCACCGGGAATTGTTAGATACCATACGTACCATGGGTTTGATATTTCAGTGAAGTTATAAAGGATATACACTGTGATGCTGCAAAAGAAAAGCAGCCATCCCCAGAAGAGCAGATGAAAGCTGCCCTGACGAACATTTATTTTTGTTCTGTTGATCATGTCTGTAATAATTTTCAGGCTCTCTTCACCTGTCATAAGTTTTTCATCGGTTTCCATAATAATGTTTATTTTTATATTTCGGTAATTTAAATGAAAATATGTTACAAACATAAAGTAGTTTATAATATAAACCAAATATTTTGACAATTTATTCTGTATTTTTTTGCATACAAGATGTAACGTGTTGATAATTTATAATATGTATTAAAAATTTATCTTATGGGTCTTATTCAGATTGAGAACATGGAGTTTTACTCGTTTCATGGTCATTTCAAAGAGGAACGGATAGTCGGCAACAAGTTCATTGTGGACCTTACGATTGAAACGGATATGAGCATACCTTCGGAAAGTGACAATTTAAAAGATGCCCTAAATTACCAGAGAGTATATGAGTTAGTCAAGCTACAGATGGAAATGAAATCTCATTTGCTTGAGAATATTGCCGGAAGGATACTTGACGCGATCTATACAGAAATGGGGGGGATTATAAAAGCCAAAGTAAAGGTTTCTAAATTGAATCCACCTATGGGCGGTAAAATAGGTGCTGTTAGTGTTATTATGGAGAAATAATTGTTTATAAGACTGAGTATAAGGTTTTTTAACAACCCTGTGAACTACAGAATTAATAATGAGGGATTTAAAGTGAAGCCGAAGATAGTATTATTATTGGTATCCATCTTAAAGTTTTCTGGAGATTCAGTGACTAATCGATTCGCTACCCGATGCTATTTCTGCTATCGGTCACAGAAATTTAATAATTTACCACAGCTCAATTAGCTGGTCCGCAGAAGAGGCTTTAATTTTAAGTCAATTTATATTAATAAAAAAACGGATGCCACTACTGTTGTCGCTATCACGAAATACCTGTATACTTTTTCAGGGAATAGCTTTACGACAAAAATGCCAATGAAGATGCCACTAACAATTACCGGGGTGGAGATGAGATTCAGCATCAGGGTATGTATCGTTATAGTCTTCCAGACAAAGATCTGCAAAGGGAGTTTCCCGCTGTTCATTATCAGGTAAAGCCATGCCCCTGTTCCTATAAATTCCTTTTTAGGAAGCCTCATTGCAAGAAAATAAAGGGTGAAAACAGGTCCAGCTGAATTACCTATCATTGTCGCAAATCCACCTGTTACTCCCATAAATGAGGCGAAGATATGGTTTTCTGGGATGGCTCCTTCATTCTTTTTTCTGAAGTCATTCATAATCATAAGGATAAGCATGGACCATACAACTGTAATCATTACGAGCCTGAACTGGTTATCGTTTATGATATTTCCTGTTATAAGGGCAACCAGTATTCCTATGGCTACCCATGGCAGGATCCTTAAGATATGTTTCCAAACGGCATTTCTTCTGTAGTATGTCACTGCCATTATATCAGCAAATATAAGCATCGGCAGGAGGACACCGGTAGACTCCTTTGCTCCGAATATTAATGCCATTACAGGGATAATTGACAAACTGATACCGCTAAGACCGGCTTTTGACATACCAAGTACCAGCGCCGCTACCAGAAAAAGCAGCAGATATCCGGGTGTCATAGATGGGTGTAAAGAGAGAAGAAATGATTGCATTTTAAGTTACAATGATCGGAAGTAATCCGCAAATATAGGAAAATGGTTTATTTGGCGGGTATGAATTATAGAGATGATGAAAAACAGTTCCTATGGTTTTTTTGGTAATAAAAAGTTCTTCTCTATGCGCTCCTTTGAACTTTGATTCTGTTTACAACGGCATTACAAATTAAGGAATCCATATATGCCTTATATTTTTTTTTAAACAAAGATATTATCAATAAATAGCCGCCTTCAGTAAAGAGTCAAGAAAATAGCCGGAAAATTGGGTTCAAATAAAATTTTATTACTTTTGCACTCCAAACAAATGGTACACCTTCTGCATCAGATAGTGAATGTGGTGAATATGGTCGGTTAACCGAGTGGCTAGGTAGCGGTCTGCAAAACCGTTTACGGCGGTTCGAATCCGCCACCGACCTCAATCCCACTAAACCCCCTTGATTATCAATGGGGGTTTAGTGGGATTGTGATATTGGTCTTCCTTTGTAAAAATCATAAAATCAATCACTAACTCTTTGATTTCACCTCTCAGGTTTCACAAAAAAATTTTACTTCCTTTTTTGTCAGAATTGATTTTCGGGCCGTTTAATTATCATATTATCAAAAGTACGGGTCAAACAAATTTAAACATTCACTGTTTTACAGTATTAGGTATATAATACCCGATTATTATGAAAGCAATTATATTAAAAAATTTTGGTGGAGTAGAAAACCTGATAAAAGATGAAATCTCTGTTCCTGATATTTTAGATAATGAAGTTCTTGTAAAAGTTGAGGCACTTTCAGTTAATCCGATAGATATAAAAACCCGGAAGGGAAAAGGTGTCGCGGGAAGGTTAAAGGATTTCAATCCTATAATTTTGGGTTGGGATATCTCAGGAACTGTTACTAAAACCGGAACATCGGTAACTTCCTTTAAAGAGGGCGATGAGGTATTTGGAATGATAAATTTTCCCGGACATGGGAAAGCTTATGCTGAATATGTTGCTGCACCTGAATCACACCTGGCACTAAAGCCTTCAGGTGTATCTCATGAGGAAGCTGCTGCAGCATCACTGGCTGCATTGACAGCCTGGCAGATTCTCAAAGATCAGGTGAAAATAAAACCGGGGTACAATGTCCTGATACATGCTGCGGCAGGAGGTGTGGGCCATTATGCAGTTCAAATGTCAAGATATCTTGGAGCTTATGTGGTGGGGACTGCCTCTGGCAGTAACATGGATTTTATACTGAATCTTGGTGCTTCCGAACATATAGATTATGAGAAACAACGCTTTGAGCATGTAGTAAGTAATATGGATTTTGTTCTGGATGCAATTGGCGGAGATTATATCGACCGTTCATTACAAGTGATAAAACCCGGAGGTACCATTGTAAGTATTACTTCCGGTGCGTCTGAAGATGTCGTTGAAAAGGCTGCAGAAAAAGGTCTGAATGGTCACCGGTTCTCTGTAAGGCCAAATGGAGAGAATATGAAGGAAATTTCGCAATTGCTGCAAAAGGGAATAATTAAATCTTATATTTCAAAATCATTCCCGATCGATGAAATGAAATCTGCCCATCTGCAGATAGAAACTGGAAAAACAAGGGGGAAAGTAGTTGTAACTTTTCACTAATCACACCGGCAAATGGAAACTGAAACTCAAGAATGATAATTTTATCATTGGGTTTCCCTTTTAGTAGCACAACCAACTGCTTTGGTGCCTGGTACCATGATGGGTTCTCCTTTAAAAAGAGCATTTACTGCATTGTTAACATAATGATTGTCAGCCTTAGTCGCGTCATCAGCATTACTGTAGAGTGTCACTTTATTCTTCTTAAGAAATGGGAGAAGGTGAATTTCCTCCTGACTGGGGAAATCGAGACTTACCATAATGAACTTCACCTTTTAAGTATCATACTCCTGCGCGACTTTTTCAAAATCAGGAAACTCCTTTACACACGGAGGGCACCATGTTGCCCAGAAGTTAATAACAGATAGCTTGTTCTCAGGGTTCTTAAGTATCTTTTCAAGTTCCGGAACATTAATATATTCAATATTCTGACTCAGACCATGAATTGAAGATAAAGTCAGAATAAGAAAAGCTGATATTTTAAATACAGGATCTTTCATCTTCATCAGATATATTGATAAAACATATCGGTTCCTCTATAGTCAGACCGGAAAAAACTCAGGTAATCATTTTAACATCTTTTATAAACTCCTGTTTGACAAGCCTTCTGCATCCGCTAAACATATTTTGACGACAGTTGTTAGGATCTTAAAAGTCAATTTCAGAGTAAATCCGGATTTGATGTACAGATCAGGTACGTTTTTAGGTATGAATAAATATATTTAGGTATGAATAAATATCTAAGCAGAAGAAGGATACAGATATTCAGGTTGTTATTCAAATATTAATAAGATGGGAAGAGTTATTTTAATAACAGGTTCAAACAGAGGGATAGGGTATGAGATTGCCAGACAGTGTGGGGGAATGGGGTTTTATGTAATCATTTCCGGGCGTGATGAAATAAGGCTAAACAGAGCTCTTGAAGAATTGCATAAAGCAAAAATTGATGCCGGGTCTTTACTTATTGATGTAAGCAGCCTTGAGAGTATTGAAAGTGCAGCCAGTCAGTTTGCCACTCAAAAGCGGGGAATTGATGTATTGATCAATAATGCAGGGATAATCATTAAGGGTGATAAAAGCCTTATTCAAAATGACAACAGCATACTGAATCAGACAATCAATACAAATAGTTTACGGTCCCCTGAATGTAACAAAGGCATTTCTGCCATTTATCAAGTCTCCCGGCAGGATAGTTATGATATCCAGCGGAGGAGGGGTCTTAAACGGAGAAGTAGGGGGATGGTCGCCAGCCTATTGTGTCTCAAAGACATTACTCAATGCAATAACCAAACAGCTTGCTTTTGAGCTTAAAGGGAAAAATATTTCAGTAAATGCTGTTTGTCCGGGATGGGTGCGCACTGATCTTGGTGGTCCAGGGGCACCACGGTCCGTTGAAAAAGGAGCGGAAACACCTGTCTGGGTCTCAGCAGAAGCATCACAAAGTCTGACCGGGCTCTTATTCAGGGATAAAAAAGCGATTCTATGGTAATGGAACATTTTTCAAACTATAAAGCATAAAAAAGCTCCATTGTTAGCTTCAGGGGTTTTTTTGGCAGTGTAAACTACACCACAATTGGCAGATGGCAATTTTTTTAGCTTCTGAGTGACTGGGAATATAATATTCCCGATTTCTTATTAAAAGATATGTAAATTATATAATTTATACTTGAAATTATGTAACTGTAACTAAAAAATTGCAGTTTACCTTTGTTATAGTGTAATTTGATTTATGAGTAAATTAATATTACCAAATACTAAACATACTGAGGGGAGGCTGCTTTCTTATCCTGCAGTAATTCTGACAGTGGCAGGCTATATTTTGATACTATCTTTTTCGATTCAGGGTAAACAGTAATAGAAAACAGAGTTTGTTTCCAATTTGTCTGCTCTTTCAGAAATGTTTACAAAGTCTCTGATATTCAGAGGCTTTGTTATTTAATGTTTGGCGATTCCTTTTATCGGTATCTCCAGTAAGATATCATTTTAATTCTTGATATAGTGCTTAATTATATTAAATAATCTGCATAAATTCGATACTGTTTGGGCATATTATATTGAATTATAAGAACTTGGTTTATCTGATTTACATGCATTGCGGATTCTTACTAAACCGATAGCCAGAAACCTGGGTGGAATCTGGCTATATTTTATATACTAAATATTTCAGTACGGGAACGACTCTTAAAACAGAAGAGTATAAGTCTGTAGATGCGTTTCTTATATAGTGGATATTCAATTCATTTACCTGTTCCTGTTATTATTCTTTCGGTTATTATCCTTTCGGTTATTATTCTTCCGGTTATTATTTTGCCGGCTGTCTTTCTGCCAGTGGCCCTTACTCCAATATTTACCACGTTGGGTAGTCTGCCAGCGCCCCGGGACATATGACTGACCTTGCCGGGGATTCTCCCAATATCCGGATTTTTGCACATACACATGGGTTTGACTGTTCCAACCCCAACCACCATCGATCCAGATTTGGTTTGTATTATATCGTTGTGGTCTGGCATAGTCCACATAGTTTGGTTCTGATGCAATATAACCGCCCATACAGGAGGTTAAGGCTATTCCTAATCCTGTGAATAAGATTAAGTAACTGAATATTTTAATATACTTTCCGATCCTTGCAGAAACACCTGTTTTCCGGATATTCAACAATTGTTTTCCGTTTATAGCAAAATGGAATTCATTTTGTAACTCTTCATTTTTTCTCATCTTTGGTACATAATTAATTTTATTCTAAACTTCGTAAAATGTCTCCTAGTCATTAATCATATTAAAAAATACAAAAGTGAAAGAAATTTCACATCACAAAGGTGAGGCTATTATTTCCTGTTACCGTTACATAACTCTGTGTAAAAGTTACATCATTTACACTTTTATCCTGTTGTGTTGATAATGGAAGGAATTTTAAAAGAGATTCCTTATATACAGAAGATATAATCTTCTTTTGTGTTGAACTTTGCTTGTAAAAGGATTTCCAATGACTTTTGCTACTATTAAAAGTTAAAGGTGGATGAATTTTGAACTCCGGGAAAGAGTATTACAATTTGAGTTTAAAAAGAGAGGCTTTCCTTTTGGGAGAGCCTCTTCATAATAAATGTCTTTTATAATATTCTAATTATACCAGTTTAACATTTACTGCATTTAATCCTTTCTTCCCTTCCTGAAGATCAAAACTAACTTCATCGTTTTCTCTGATCTCATCATTCAGACCCGATACATGCACAAAGTATTCTTTTTCTGATGCACCGTCCTTAATAAATCCAAATCCTTTTGAATTATTAAAAAATTTTACTGTTCCTGTACTCATAATTTTGATTTTAATTTTTGGCAAAATACTCATTCCAATCCGGATAATGATCTAATTTTCAATTATTCACAATTATTATCAAAATTATTCATCTGTTTTGCTCTTTTTACGGTCGGCTTAGTATATTAAAACTAATCTTTTAACTGGTTAAAATATATGTTAAAATGAGGATACTTCTCATTCCTTTTCACTGATGTGTGAAACATGTAACTTTTTTAAAGTATTATGCAACACTCAATTATCATGATTTCTCAACTTTGCAAAAGTACATTATCAATTATCAATATCTATAAAAATCCCTGATACCTGACGTAATTATTTAAGTCATCATTTACTGGAATAAATTTTTTTGGAATAAATTTTAAAATATAATTCTATCGTGGCAGAAATAAAGGATCTTAGAATGACAAAAGGAATCTGGACAATAACATATAATAGGCAATCTGCCAGATCAAATGATCTGGCCATATCAAACGAAGCTGTTGATAGATTGTACACAGAAGGAGGTGAGGGTTTCTATAATTATGTGAATTCACTTGGATTATCAAAAGATTCTGATCTTATTGTACTGTCATCCCTGCATCATTATTATTATGATTCTGAAGAAATGAATAGTGCAAAAACTGTTGTTAACCTGAAAGAACTTAACCAGGTAAAACAATTAAAGGACCTTCTACATTCTCATCTGCATTTTCTGTCTCAGAAGTGCAATTTTGTCGGGCGCTTTGTAAACAATAAAAAAATTGAACGATATGCAGTAAGAAATGATCTGACATCAAGTGAAGATTTAAATAATTCTGATGAGGTAGAATTAGGGATTCTCTCTCGGTTTCCATTTATAAACATGATCTATAGTTTAATGGATTCAAAAACAAACACATATTTGTCGGAGAAAAGTGTTGCTTTAATGCTTGGAATTCATGGTTTTAAGATAATGGATATGACTGAATATAAAGGGGTTACTTTTTTCCACTCTTAGAAGGAAAGGAATATTTCTAATTAATCCGGCCTTAATCATACCATTTCAGAGTAGGTTATTCCGGCCTATGTATTCAGGTAAATACTGATATTGACTGACATGAATGGAATATTGCAGGAGTATATGAAAATATTCTCTCCTACCTGTACATTACCTGTACAGGTTTCCCGATTTCAAAATCCCGGAACCCAAAATCAACCGTGCTGAATGAGTTCATTTTAATAATATTCTGTCCGTTGCCGGGTATTATTGGATAAAATGAAATGGATACCTGAAATGAACTAAAAACCAGGTTCTCATTTTTTATCTGAACTCCGAATCCTATTTGTGAATAAAGTTTGCGGTTTTTAAATCCTGTAAATGCATCGCCAAGCATCCCTACTGAACAAACAAGAAACGGGCCGAAATGGAAACCATAAAGATTCCAGGGTGCATATGATTGTGTTTGTGACATAAGCAACAAACGATTTGTACCTGAATATCCGGAACTGTTAAATCCATCAATTCCATAACCATCATTGAGAGTCAGACTATCATAAGAGAACCTGTTTATACCTATAGTAAGCTGTGGTTTTACAAATTGTCTGAATTTCCATTTCCCGATCTCAAATAAACCAGTGAAATAATTTATTCCGGCAGTGATAACTCCCTGTTCACCATGAGACGCCTTGAAGAACGTTCCAAAGTCAATATTGGTACTAAAATAACCCCAATCATTATAGCTGCCAAATGAAAGCCGCATCCCTAGATAAGGGCGCCAAGATTTATTTCTTTGCTGATAACCTCCTGTCAGTTCAATAACCTTTCCGACCGGAACGTCTTCGATAGTTCCATATTTAAAGATATAAGTATCCTGAACATATTTTCGGGTGGATATTCCTATTCCTGCTAGAATAAAATCCTGATCGGAATATATTTGTAACGGGTCATTAAAGTCCGATGGTTTTTCATTATATCTGATACGCAGGTACCGTAAAGTAAAGATCAGATTGGTTGCCAGATCATCTTCAGTAGTGCCTTTGAAAATCTGTATCGCATTACCTGCCCATAAGTCCAGAGTTTTAAATTTAAAATTCAAAGGACCATATAATGGGTTGGAATAAGTTAATGAATCTTTTTTAACCTGAGAAGCAAAATATATACCTGCTGCCCACTTAGCATAGGGTGAATAAAAAGGTCGGTCAAATGCCAGGATGCTTCTGATATTCCCGTATCCGTCAATACCGAAATGTAACTTTGAGTTTATGTAGCTTGTCTTTATATTCGGAATGAAATAATTTGTATTGAAAGAACTGATACCACTGGAAATATTTCTTGAGAAGGTATTTTGGAACTCGTGGCCTGATCCTAAAAAATTTATATCTTTTATGCCGACCCTGGTATGTGATGTTGAAAGTGCTGCTTCTCCGGTTATGCTCCAGACATCCTGTTCTCTGATAAAAATATCCACTGAATCGGATTTTGGTCCTGCGGTTGCAACATAAAAAGAAACATCATTCACAAATTTTTGATTACGGATAAGACGTTCCGACTCTTTCACAAAAAAAGAATTAAAAGGTTCGTTTTCACGGATAAGCAACAGGTTACGTATTGAAACAACCTGTGTTTTAATATGCAAATAATTTCCCGCGCTAGTAAATTTATTTTGCGGGACTACTGTCGGGTCATTGGCTGAGTAGCCAAAAGGATCGAGGGTAACAATGTCGATTTTCCGGATGATTTTTCCCTGGAAAGAGATGTATGGTTTCTGGACGAGTTTTTTATAAACTTTCGTTTTGACAGCATTTTTAGATATGATAGTAACAGGTTTGAAAATCAGTCGGTACAAAAAAGTCTTAAATCTGGTTCCTTTCGAAAAGGTTTCAATATCCTTATAGAGCTTAGTTGAATCTTGTTTGACAGGAGGTTCCTGAGCAAATGCGGGAGCGCAGGCAAAAGCTGAGATAAAAGACAGTATGAGAATTTTTTTTGATCGCATCCGGAGTTACCATTACCGAATTTTCAGAATAAGTTATATTTTTCTGTTACTAACTGCTTTTAGTTCTTCAACCATATTTTGCGCAGAATCAACCTTGATAATTTTTACTGTTATTCTTCAGATTAACGATTGTCAGATTAATAATTGAAAAAGTCACCGCTTTACGATTGACGATAAACGATGAATCTAAAAACAAGATCTTTAATTAAAGAGCTGCAATAATTACGTGCAATTCTTCTTTTGTGTTGCCTTTTTGCTCATTCCGGTTTCCTTTTTAGTCAGTTGTATTTTTCATTATATTCATGTTAAAATGCTGCAATGATATTAAGAACTTCCTGTTTTGATTTTCCAAGTTTATTACAAGGCATTTCAATCATCTCATTTTCCTCCCTTTCCCGATAATGCAAATCTTTATCTGTAATGAGAGGAAATTTATCCTTAAGTTTCTCTTTTTCTTGTCCAGGTAATTCATTACATTTGTTTTCATAGTGATTGTTTTATTGTGAGTTAGAATTTTTTAGATTGGTGTAAATTATTCTACTTTTTTCCTCTGATGTTATTAGATTTTTTTTTATTTTACTTTTTTACCCTTTTTGGTTTATTAAACAATGATTCTCGTGTTGAAAGAGCATATCCAAAAATCCTGACGAAATTAAGATTATGGCTGGGGGTACATGGAACATAACCTCCTATTAACTTCCGTGCCCGGTGTACAGAAATAACTATATAACGAGCAGTATTATTAGTTATGTGGGCCTTTTATTAAGCTATCTGTTATAGTTAAAAGAAACACTGTTTCTTCCATGGTTGAGAGCCGATAGCTGATCTCTTCAGTAAGAGTCATAATCTGCCCTTTATTTAGGGTAAAAGTATCTTTTCTGATATTAAATTTAAGTCTGCCTTCAATAATCTGAAAAGTAATAGATTCATTTGATTGAAAAGACTTTATTTCTGTTCCTCTATGCATTGCAGTGAGAACAATTTTTTTTTCAGGACTTTTTGAAAGAATCAATGCATTAAGTTCCCCGTTTGCCCATGAGAAACTCTGTTTCATTGTTGCAATCAATGAAGGCAGATCAAATGCTAACAAAGTACTGCCAGATGACTTGTAATTCTTTGTATGCGACAAGCTCGTTTTTAATGTTTCTATTTCCATGATTTAGATTTTTATCTGGCAATTAATCTTTGCCGGGATTCAGTGGTTTTATCATTTTGAGGGGTTTGCCTATTTTATGGCTACTTAAGCTTAAGTCCTGGTTTATTCAGTAATATCTAAAACCGTCTCCTTTTCCTCATCAGCTTTTTGGGTAATATTATAAACAAATTCGTCAAACTTTTCTCTTAATCCTTCTGCAAGATCTTCACCCTTTTTAGAGATCAGCTTACGTGTATTCCAACCCTTGTCGGGGGCAAATATTATACCTATCAATGCACCGGCAGCGACCCCAGCCAAAACACCTAGTAATACTTTTCCAGAGCCCATAATTTTCTTTTTATTTTATTTGTAAAGTTAAACTCCACTGTCAGTGTAGTCGTTACATAATTATTGGAATAAGTTACATTAATCACATGTACGTATTATAAACAAAAGAGATCTCTGGCTCTCGCAGTAAGATTCCGATACCTAGTCCCGCGAAATAAGAAACATCAATTAGTGGTTTCTAGGAGAAATCCGTTTTATGTCCTTTATTTTTTTAAATCAAGGATGGTGTCGGCCCGGTCTTTTTTATAATTGGTTCGACAGAGAAGCAACACTTTATTAATGCAGCTTCCATGCGACTTAGGAAAGCTCAGGTATACATTTATATATCAGTCATTGGCGAGAACATAATCTTGATAAATTATTATCAAATATTTGGACCGCTGAAGCTGATTTGAATACTTTATGTGGTTCATTCTGAAACAATACATAGCACATTATAAAGAACAGTGGATACAGGATATTTCAAAATTGATTTACATCTTAATCATATTGATTCATTTGAAGCCTGCACGCAGTGAACCGAAATCGGTTTTACATCGGTGCTGATGGCCGGATGGTATTTTCCATATATAGAAAACGTTGGGCTTTAAATGTCCCCTGTAACGCCAACAACTCTGGATGACCTCCGAACTTTTACCCCATATACTTGTTATTTACATATGTGAATCATGTAACTTATTCCGTAAATAATGTAACTGCCCCGGAAACAATGAGACATAACTTTGTGAGATAAATAATATCATTTTTTAATTTTTAATATCAATCAAGTAAAATTATCGATCATGGGAAGTCTGCTTTATATCGTTGCTGTAATTCTTATTATTGCATGGGCAATCGGATTTTTTGCTTTTAGTGCCGGAGGTATTATACATGTTCTCCTTGTTATAGCTGTTATTGCTGTATTATTCAGAATTATTTCAGGCAGGAAAATACTGGATTAATTGTAAGGTCAATTAAAATACCAATTCAATCATATTAAATTAAATTAAAAATTAATCAGATGAAAAAGATCATTTTTTGTATAATGGCAATAATGTTGTCATTAACGTTCCTTCCTCTTCAGTCATTTGCTTCAGCAACTGAAAAGCCTACTTCTTTAGTTGCTACAAAAGCTCCTGAAACTACCGAATCGGCAGAAGCTAAAGCCTTGGTACTGAGATTAGACGAAATCAAAGCAATGGACATGTCAAAATTGAAATCTGCCGACAAGAAAGAGTTACGCAAAGAGGTACGTTCAATTAAACGTGAACTTAAAACTATAAGCGGTGGTGTATATATTTCAGCCGGAGTTTTAATTGTTATTTTAATTATACTCGTTATTTTAACCTAATTTTTTTTAAAATAATATTAAAAATCTGATTGTCTACAAGGCTATCAGATTTTTTTGTTCCGCATCAAAACATGATAAAGCCTGAAAACTAAGATTTTGTTTTAAAAAGATAAAGCTTATCGAGCCTGAAAACAAATCGTACCCTCTCTTTAAGTGATCCTCTTATTGAATAAATATTGTCTGATACAATAATCGGGAAATAGAGCTCAAAAAAGTCCCATATGCCTGCCTTTAAACCAGCTTCATAGAATAAAACTGATTTGTTTGTAGTACTGATGCCATGATCATTCAGTAACAAGTTAAAGAAGGGTTTTACTGGTATAATTGAGGCTTTTCCAGGCAGACTGCTTGTTAACGAGATTGAAAAGATCCAGCGACTGTATCCAAGAGTGTCGTTAATCGCACTTACAAGGCTTCCTTCAGAAAGAGTCATCTGTCTTGAAAAGAAGGTTTCAGGAAACCTTGAAAAACGGTCTGGGTACACCCCTTCGTATAAATATTGTTCACGACCACTTCTTCCACTGGCAGAAAAAGAATAGTATTGATCGGAGGAATGGTTTTGCAACATGGTTCCTGCAAACAATCTTAATTCCAGGCCGTTATTTAATCCTTCATAGCTGTATTTATAGTTTAATTCAATGGATGTCTTCTGGTAAGATTTCCCTGATTCAATGGAGGCTTTAACATTAAAAGGGTTGATTACTCCCTTCCTTTCCAGCTGATATCCGAACTGAAGAAATGATCGCATTTTTGAAGGTGTGATAGACTCAATCTGGCCAAGGTCTGATGCTGCGGTATAATATCCGTAGACCTTTTGATTTATGGCATTAATTATGTTATAGGATCTGAAGTATAAGTCTATTCCAAGTCTGGCTTTCTGATATAGCTGGTTTCCCGGTGCTCCGAATTGTTCTCCCTCAATCGTTAACGAGGCCAGTCTGAGGAAATTATCATAAGGAATACTGTTAAATACAACTCTTCCGTAACCTGTAAGTCCCTGATTACGGAAAGTATAGAACGGCATGACAAAATATTCGAGCGGTTTTGGGATAAGTGAGCTGTTCTGCAAAGCTATACCAGCCATAATACCATCTGTTTTGGTCCAGTTAATGGAGGGGAAATATATTACATATCGTTTGCCTGGATCTTCGACAGTATATAACAGCTGGATTCTGACAGGATCTGCTTTTCGGAAAATACCGGATGTCCGTATGTTGTTATTAAGCCTGTATAATTCTGTCATTTTATGATCAGGATCGATCATGATCTGTGAAAAATTTCCCGGTGTTGTATTTACCCATTTCTGACCTTCAAAACCATCTTCCCATTTTTGTGAAAAGACAGAATCTCCCTTAAGTTCTGCTACCAACAATGGTGCATTCAGCTCGCCCCTGTTTTTAAACAGCACTTTCTCATATCTTAACCGGGAAATTTTATAATCAAGTCGTTTGGTAGTACCCAGAAAGTCATCAAAAAACCATGAAAGATCCTTATCGGTGCGAGATTCAAAGGTTGCCTTCAGATCAGCTGGTCCGGGATGTCTGTTTTTCCATAAGCTAAAGTAATCATGCATAATGGAATCATAAAGAGAATCTCCCAGATAAGCTCTGAGGTAGTTGAACCCCAAAGCACCTTTACTATAGATAATACTTTCGTAATTATTGTAACTGAAGTCAACAGCCGGAAGATTCATTCTCTGTTCAAGGTTATTGCGGGCAGGAATAAGCCAGTCAAGCTCCTGAATCCGTTGTACGGGCATATCAAGTATGTGAAAAAATGCAGCTATTTTCCTGTTTTTTATATTTAATTCCCAAAGTTTTTCCCCCGGATATCTTTTTTTCATATATCTTGTTTCATTGGCAGTTGCAATGCTCTCATCCATGTAGGGATATCTTCGTTCGTCTGATCCTAGTGCCGAGTAGTACCAGCTATGGCATATTTCGTGAGCTATTACATCATCGAGAAGGTAGGGATCTCCCGCCAGGCCGATTACCGTAAGTCCGGGATATTCCATTCCGGCACCTGCATTAAGTGCGCTTTGAACAGCAGTAAAGTTATTATAAGGATACTCACCGTTCCATTTTGAAAAATAGCTTACAGCATTATTTATATATGAGACAGCTTTTTTCCAGAGATTGGCCTCCTGGTTCGTAAACATAGCCCACGTTGTAACTTCTCTTCCTGATTCCGGAAGCATTACTTTTCCTTTCAGCACATGGAATCTTTTGTCGGCAAACCAGGCAAAATCGTGGATGTTATTCTCTGTATACCTCAAAATTTTGAAATGTTTTGAGGAGGGTGGAAAATCCTCGCTTATATAATCCGGTATCCTCATCCAAGCTGTATCCGAAGAAAGTTTATCCAGCCATTTCTTTTCCTCTGCATTCTGAAGGTTACCTGTTGCACCAACTACGTAGTTATCAGGAAGTGATATATAAACATCAAATCTGCCATACTCTGAATAAAATTCTCCCTGGTCGAGGTATGGCATCTGATGCCATCCTGACCTGTCGTATACTGCGGGTTTCGGATACCACTGTGAGATCTGGTATGATTCACCTATATGACCTAACCTGGATGTAACACCTTTCGGTATCTTAAGATGAAAAGGCGTAGTAATATTTATTGTATCACCCGGATAAAGAGGTCTGTTGAGAATAAGCTTACAGATATCAGGAAAACCTTCCAGAAGATTCATTTTAATACCCTCGCCACCAACCTCAAAATTCAAAGAATCGATATATCCTCTTAATTCCGGATCATTGAACAATTTTGATTTTCCATCTCTGTTAAAAATCTCTTTGGCTAACTGTGTGCTATTGTCAGAATATGCATTTGGCCAAAGGTGAAAATATAAAAATGCAAGAGTGTCAGGAGAATTGTTAATGTATTCAACAGACTCAAATCCTTGCAGTTCATGTTTTTTATCATTAAGCGTAACATGGATCTCATAATTAACACGCTGCTGAAAATACTCCTGAGATGATGCTTTGGCAAATGGCCAAGAGATTACAATTACAAGGAGCCCGTAGTTTCTCCAAAAATATTTTTGAAAGATTTTTTGCAAAAGTGTGATAGGTAAACTTTTCATCAGGAAAGATTAGCTACTGCATAATTTACTTCCAAAGTTACTTTTTAAAATATCTTTTCACCATCAGTTGAAAGCTACTTTCAAATAAAAGTTTAATAACTATATGAGTAAGGTAGTTAAGAATTCATAAGATAAAATAATATCCTTATGTGACTTATTCTTAAAACAATTCTGTTTCTGATCTGCTCTTTTATGTTCTCTCAGTTACATGTATGCTCTGATTAATACACCTTAATACACCGGTTAATTGTTTTATTGTATAAAATACTGAGATCGTTAATATGTGGGACAACCGATAGAATTATACCACAATGGAATAGCATATACCATTGTGGTATAAAGATATGTATCTAATTGCTTTCAGTTGGGTCTTTCAGCTGTTAAAAAGCATTTTAATATACCCTTGCTGGCTTATATTATTTCAGTTGTCATCCAGTCTGAAGGTGACTGGAAGTGTAAACCAGACCGGAACCGGAACTCCTCCCTGTTTTCCGGGTTTAAACCGGGGCAGGTTCTTTACAACTCTTACAGCTTCATTGTCTAGCAGTGAATCAATACTTCTGAGAACTACAATCCTGTCAACAGAACCATCCTGATTTACAACAAATTTAAGAATAACCTTACCCTGGATATTGTTTCTTTGAGCTTCGGCAGGGTATCTGGTGTTATCACCTACAAATTTAAGAAGTGCAGGCCAACCTCCCGGGTACTCTGGTTTTTCTTCTACAACTATGAAAGGTTTAGTGTCGGACGGTATTACGGGATCAGGGAGGGTTGGAGCTATTATTGAATCTGTTACATTGCTATTTTTTGCAGTCGCTACAATTTCCTCAGTTATCGGAATATAGGAGCTTGCCTCTGAAGTATCAGTACTGACAACAGGGATTAAATTTTTAATTGAATTTGTCTGTTCAACAGGAGGCTTTAATGCCGGTTGAGGGATGTTTTCCGGGATGAGAGATGTAGGTATAACTATTGTGATGATTACCGGACCTGTTGAGCCAGTTCCCTTTTCTGGCATAAGAGCAAGAGTAACAGTTAAGAAGGTAAATAGTGCTACACTTCCAAGAATAGAGATGCTTGTGGTTGACTTGTAATGCTTACGGAGGTCGAAAGCTCCGTATGTCTTGTTTCGGTTCTCGAAAATGATCTCATCAAATTCCGGGACCTTGTTTGCATTCCTCTTCATTTCTGATAGTTTTTAGTTGTTAATATTTCACAGACAACCATGTAACTATACTTAAACAGAGGCTTCAATCTCTATAAATGTAAGCAAAAAGAATGCCAGCCTTCCTGACAGCAGGCAGTGGCATAGTAATATTGGAATAATTTATTTATAGGTTCTTGTCATGTCAGACGGAATGGCAATTACAAAATCTGCTATCCCGTTGTTTTCGTCATTCATCTTACTGATATCTTCCTGGGTAGCAGTGGTTATAGTTGCTACCTTAATTGCTGGATTATATCTATTCAGGTACCAGATAATTCCCATGTGCCTGTCGGAATGATAGCTTCCATTATAATGAATGACCATCTGGCCTTTTTGCCAGTATTTTATAATAGAATTAGCCATAGTTGCATCTTTTATTGCCTGAGCTTTAGGAAGATTTTCACTTGAATGCCCCATAGTCCCGGTTTCCATAGAAAGCATTTCTTTATAGCAGGGAAGGTCGGGATCATATTGAACAGGCAGGGGAGCTATATATTTTAATGCCTCCGCTGTAAGCTTCTGAAGAACCTCAAAACCACCGGATGAAACAGCCGATGCATATCTGCGTGGTATATTTGAGGCGATAAATTTTAAGTTATTCTGCTTTGCAAAATTTAGAAGTGGGTTATAGTCAGTGGCATAATTATTCCATTTTCTCACCTCACTTTCAAATGAAGATTCTTTAATAAGTCCGGAAAAATATTCATCAATAAGCAGTTGGTTATCAGTCTCAAACATTTCAGCTGCAAGTATCAGGCTTGTCCCTTTTTCAATAAACAATTCTTTTGTTACTTCAAGTTCTAGCCAGTGGGCAATCGGATTGTCGTGCAGTTCACCAAAAAAGACCACATCTGCTTTGGAAATTTCTTTAATCATATCCTTATAATCAGCTTTCCTGCCTTCTCCGGTAAAAATTTTATATGCTGGCTTATCCTGGGCAAACAAGGATGAAGATATTGTAATAAAGAATAATACGGAATATAATTTCATGTTCATTTAATTAAATTTACTTAAATATTTAATACCAAAGAAACATAAAATCATTTTAATGCCAAAACAGTGAGATGTGTTGCCAGAGATTTTTGGGTTATGGATCTTTTTAATATTTCTTTTTAGGGCTTTGTGCAAAACTCTATGATACTCAATACCTTTTTGTCTGCCGGCAAGATTCGATATTTATCTCTTACCACAAGTCCCACCAGAATTAACAGTTAAGTCCATTGGCCATTTTTTGTGAGTCTGCGTCTGATTTCTTGTTATTTTAAGCCAAACCGGTAGCTGAACTTCACAAGGAAAACGTTATGAGGTTTATTATCACCACTATCGAAGAGATTCCCCAGATCATTGAAAAGATGAAGATTCCCTGAATCGTTTGAAGTGTTTCTTGTCTGGCTCCAGACAAGATAAACCGAGGAGCCGGGATTATATTCCCACCTTATGACCAGGTTAGAGAGAAATTCCTGCACATTGAAATCTCTTTTATCAAAGCTGTAATCAGTTAATCCATCTAAATTTTCATCTGTATTGAAATGGTCTCCATCAGGTATAACTTGTCCCGGGTCATATAACCTGAAACGGTTAGTGTAAATATCTGCACGAGGGTCGGTTATTGACTTATAATCATAATACCTGCCTGTTGCAACAAATGGCTGTCCCCAATACTGAAAAGTAAGATTCGGACTAAGGTTCAGGTTTATCCTGAATGATGTGCTTATGGTTTTTCTGTCAATACTGGCAAATATGTATTTATCATTACCGTTATATTCTTCAGTTGATACATATTGGAGATCAGAGTATGATTTATTGAAACCTGGACTGACAGTAAATGATATGTAGTTTGTAGGTTTATATGTAAGGGTCATTTCTGTATACAGATTTCTGGCATTTTTTTCAAATCCACCTGATCCGTTTGCATATAGCTCAAGTACCATTTTTTTCCGGCTATCCGTTGAGAAACCTAACCGGGCACTTACACTACCCGGCAATTTCATCATTGGGCCACCACGCAGTGTCCCGGAGGAAAGGGAAGAAGTGTTAAGGCTGCCACCAGTCCAGACATTCCAGAAATTTTTCAGTTCAGTTGATGCATTCCATTCATATCCCTTGCCAACAAAGTCACCTCCGAAATTATTAACAAAATAAAAATCCGAATTCAGATTAAACCTTCTGTACAATCCTTTAGGTTCCCACTGATTGTATCCGGCCCAAAGCAGGGTAAGAATCTGGTCAGCTTCCCGAATATATCCGAGATCATTAATTTCAAAACCCGGCGATTTCCATAAAAGAGCACCCAGAAAATTCCAGTGTCCGTTTAATTTCTGTATTTGCATCCTTCCGCCTGATCCTGCAAGAGAAGTCCGGGTGGTATCCAGTATAGTGTAGTTGTTGTCTGGCCGCTGGAAGTAACGTGCAGAAGATCTCTGAGTATTTTCAATTGCTTTTTTGGAACCCTGAACAAGACTAAAAGCTGTATTAAGGTTAAACATCCAGTTCTTTTTATTGAAATATTGAGTGAAGTCAACTCCTCCCGTGTAAGCCGATTTGTGTAGAATGTCACTCAGATTAGCGTCCAGTTCTCTGTTTGTGGCTGTAAAGATACCACCTATAATGGTATTGCCGTCTTTAATGTCTTTCTGAACCCTGCCTACAAAATAATTTGTAAGTGGTTCAACTGTCTCGGATTTAGTTCCACCAATAGTATCGATTACTGCATTTTCTTCAGCTGTTACAGCTTCTACAAAACCTAGTGAAAGTCCGTTTTTGGTCTTACCTGTAAGTTTTGCTGCTCCTAGAATTGAAGATTGAAAAGGTACATCTGCATACCAACCGTCATTTAGGTCGGGGTAATACTGGGGTCTGCGACCTATTCGCCTGGAATAAAAGAGATTATCATTTCCAACACCACCATCGCCAATCCCGATACCAAAGCTGGTTATGTTATTGCCCTCAATGAAGAAAGGACGTTTTTCACTGAAAAAAGTTTCATATGCTGAAAGATTTACCTCGGAAGGATCAGCTTCGACCTGCCCGAAATCCGGATTAATTGTCAGATCCATTGTCATATTATTTGTAATACCGATCTTTGCATCAATCCCTCCATTTAATTTCGATAACCTGCCTTTTGCCTGGAATGGATTTTCCGGATCTGCTTTAAATGTTTCTGCTTTGGCAACAGCATAAGGGGTTACATCAAATATCTTCCTGGGCCTGATCTGCTCAAGCCCTTTAAGCTCTCCGAATAAATGGACAAATCCAGGAGCATCCTGGGGAATATGTTCCCAGAAAGTTGTTTCATTCTTTCGGTACAATATTCTGGCTATTTCGAGACCCCATACCTCACCTGAATTTTTCTCGAACCTTACCTGACTGAAAGGAATTTTCATTTCAGCAACCCAGCCCTCATTGTTAACGGAGGTTTTTACCCACCAATTCGGGTCCCACGATGAGTCTCCGTTCCCTGAATCATTTGTGAATATCTGGTCATACTTTACACCTGCTGAGCTTACCCCAAACAGGAACCCGGTACGGAGATCGTGAAAACTGTCAACAATTATACCAACCAGGTCACCATCAGCCTGATCACGTCTTGTTAAACGGTTGACAATACTATCTGGACTTGTATCGTAAGCTTTAATGGCTACATATAGATTATCTTCATCAAACAGAATTTTAAATTCGGTCCTCTGCGAAGCCGGTCTGCCACTATATGGCTGATTTTGGGTAAAATCATCAATCCAGCTGCCTGATTGCCAGACCTCTTCGTCAAGAATGCCATTAATAACAGGTGGTACCGTTATCTGGATTGCTGTATATTGCTTCTTTTGAGTTGTTTGTCCTGAAACAAACGGGATAAGAAGTAAAACACTCAAGCAAGCACTAAAAATTCTTATCATCAAGGTTTTCAAATTAATTGATTTTCCTGATAATGACGGATCAGAACAGAAATTGATGCAAAAAATTTCAAATTATTTAATACCAGATACTATTACGAAATTGGAGACCTCTGTAAGAGTCACAAATTCAGATTTATACATTATTCATAAAGTTTAATGAATTCGTAGGTATTTCCGGTAAACGACAGAAATTTTAAAAAATCCGATTTAGAGATAACAAGGGAGGCTGTATTTATATTTGGATGAAAAGTCAGACGTTCGCACTCATTCAGTTTCTCATCAATAAAAAGATGAACATGCCTATTACTATCATTAATAAGACCAAATGGTGAAACAGAGCCTGGTTCAACACCAAGATATTTTTTCAGACGCTGATCGGAAGCAAAAGTAAGCTTTCCCTGCTTTATCCGTTTTTCGAGATCCCGTATATTAAGTTGTCGG
This sequence comes from uncultured Bacteroidales bacterium, assembly GCA_963760915.1. GTDB lineage: Bacteria > Bacteroidota > Bacteroidia > Bacteroidales > VadinHA17 > LD21. Next base: position 1,105,809 of record CAVXEU010000003.1, read on the forward strand.
AGATGCTCCAGAATTACAAGATAATGCCGGTCCCCTTTATGATTACGGAAAAAAATATTCTTACACCTTCCTGAATTATAGTCTTTCCAGTGGATTTTAGCATCTTCTATAGTATCAAGCCGGGGGTGTTCGTGATATTCAAAATGAATTGCCAGTCTTTCCAAAAGTTCGTAAAGTTCTTTCTGTCCCCTCATGAAATTTAAAATTCTTTTGGAACGTAACAAAATTCCATACCTGTGAGTAATGCTATATCGGATCCTGCTTCTTTCATATCGATATCCTCTTTATTATAAAACCACTCCACAATAACCGGGGTATATAATGGGGAGAGTCTTTTCAGTTCAGAAAAGATATCAAATAAAAATTTTGCAGATGATGAATTAAAATAAGCTAAATCGACCTGAAACCTGAGAGGGTTTTCAGGAGAAAAGTATTTGATCTCTCCTTTAAGAATTTCATTTATAAAATCATTTACCCATTCAATCACGGGGTAATATGTTGAGCGAACGTCTTCAGGGGAAGATACTCCCCGGATTTTAAAAATATTTTCCTCGGGAGAAAAATTTATCTCAGGTGTGGTCGGAGTGGGGATGAAATATAATTTTTCCATTTACGTGTCTTTTACGAAGATGAACCTTTAATATATTGAGTGCAATCCAATTTTTGCAAAAATATGAGTTTATATTAGAATATTACTTTCCTCTGACGGCTTATAACCGCAATCTTCGTGAAGCTCACCACCTGAATATGCATTTACAGCTAGTCGGTCGCAGATTTCATTTTCTTTATTGTTTGAGTGTCCTTTTATCCATACAAACCTTACTGTATGTTTCCGGTAAATTTTCAGAAACCTGATCCATAAATCAGGATTCTTTTTCTTTTTAAAACCTTTTGACTCCCATTGAAAGACCCAGCCTTTTTCTACCGAATCTGCAACATATTTTGAATCGGTGAAAACGACAACTTTACTCCCAGCTATCTTAAGGGCTTCCAGACCTGTGATAACGGCCAGAAGCTCCATACGGTTGTTTGTGGTAAGTCTGAATCCTTCTGATTTTTCAAGTCGGTGTTTCCCTGAAATGAGGACCACTCCATATCCGCCAGGACCTGGATTTCCTTTTGCAGCTCCATCGGTATAGATAGTGATCTCACTTGCCATGAGGTAGTACAATGCCGGTATTTGATATGAAAAGTTTAATCGCAATTGATATCAAAATAATTCCAAACACTTTTTTAAGTATCTCCAATCCGGCATTACCCAGAACTTTTTCGAATACAGAAGTTAGCCTCAGGACGAAGTACACTATTATCATATTTAGTATTAGTGCGATTAATATATTAATAGTTTGATATTCAGCTTTTAGAGAAAGAATGGTGGTTATAGATCCTGCCCCTGCAATAAGTGGAAATGCAATCGGAACAATAGATCCTCCACCGGATGAACCGTGCTTAAAAAGTTCTATTCCAAGAACCATCTCTATCCCGATAAGAAAAATAATAAATGAACCTGCAATTGCAAAAGAGGATACATCGATTCCAAAAACTCTAAGTAAAGGACTTCCTATAAACAGGAACGCCATGAATATTCCAAAAGCAACCAGTGCTGTTTTTCCAGGCTCAATATCTCCGGTTTTGGCCCTAATATCAAGTATAATAGGTATTGAGCCTGGAATATCAATAATAGCAAAAAGAACCATAAATGAAGCAAAAATCTGGATAAAACTTAAATGCATAATTTGAAATTTGATACAAAGATAAACACAAAAAATATATATCTCCCATTTACAGGTTTCATCTGTAATAATTTGATTTCAATGGCCGGATCATTTGTAAGTGTCAGCAATGAATCTGTACCAATACAATGATTTTAAATTGAAAAGAGGAAATTAAGTGTTACTGTTCCGGCTCGTCAGGGGCTTTTTTATGGCGAAGCCAGATCTAAGTGGTAGCGTTTTATTCAGATTATACCGGAATTCTGCTGCCTTTTGAGTCTGCCCCAGACATTTTCATTAGGATGCGGAAACCATTAATAAGAATTTACCTCCTTCCCGTTATTGAGAAGGAGGTAGGGTTATGAGGTATTCTTTATTGGACAATTGTCATTTCATCAACCAGATGTTTTGCCCCGGAATATACATCCATTATCCAGAGAACATACCTGATATCAACAACTATTGTTCTCTGGAGATCGGGTTCGTAAGCAATATCTCCGCTCATTGATTCCCAGTTTCCATCAAATGCAAGTCCAATCAATTCTCCGTTTCCATTCATTACTGGACTTCCTGAGTTGCCACCGGTTATATCATTGGTCGTAAGGAAACATACCGGCATATAACCTTTAGAGGAACCGTATCTTCCATAGTCCTTCCTGTTATTTAGCTCAATAAGCCTTTTAGGTAAGTCAAACTCATAATCACCTGGTTTATATTTATCTACAACGCCCTGAAGAGTAGTATAATATTTATAGCATACTCCGTCTCTCGGATCATAACCCTCAATTGTACCATAAGAGAGACGCATGGTTGAGTTTGCATCAGGATATAGTGTTTTATCCGGAGTCATTTCCATTAAAGCTGCCATCCAAAGTCGTTTTCCTGTCGTCAGTCTTTCACTGAACTGACCCGATTCCTTTGACAGAACTTCGGCAGTCTTATAAAATGAATCGGAAGTAAGATAAACAGGATCATTTTCAATAGTTTTCAGGACTGGTTTATTCAAAAACGCCATTAGTTTTGCCTCACTGGAGAACACTGTTTTAGCAAACATGTCATCAACAAATTTATCTATATTGCCTTTAAACTTTTTATCAACAACATTTGCATAGAAATCGGGCTGGAATTTTGCAGGAATATCAGTTCTGTAAAGCTTCAGCATTGCTTTCATCGATTTATTGTCAGTAGGGGTGTCATAGTTTTTATAAAACCCGGCTACTTCCTTTTTAATAAAGGCAACTACATCAGCTATTTTCTGATTATCACCTGTTCTTAGAGCAGTAATAAGCATACCTGCAATATCATCCATCCCTAAAAGTTCACACCCCTGCATACATTCATTCACATATTGTAGTGCATTATAATATCCTGACCTGCCTTCAATAGCCGTTTTGATCATATTCAGAGCCTCTCCGTATTTAGCTTTTCTCTCAGGTGTAGCAACAACCCATTTATTGAACTGGTTTTCAATTGCTTCCTTCTTAGCTACAACGTTAAGTCTTTCGAGGCCGGCTTTTTGTCCTATCGAATATTTCCAGTAATTTGATGATCCAAAATATTTTGCCGAATACTGAATATTGACCTTCTGATCGGCTTGCATATCTTTCATCCATATTTCCTGCTTAATGCCACGTATTTTGATCCTGTCGGGATGGACAATCTGAAGCAGTTCGTTCACTTCATAAGAGGTCATATATCTGTTGGTTCTTCCGGGGTATCCCATTACCATTGTAAAATCACCAGGGTTCAGATCTTTAATAGATACCGGGAGATATTTTTTGGGCACCAGGGGTATGTTTTCTTTTGAATAGGGAGCCGGTTTTCCATCAGGGCCTGCATATACACGGAAAACACTGAAATCTCCTGTATGCCTGGGCCATTCCCAGTTGTCAGTATCAGAACCGAATTTTCCGATTGATGATGGAGGTGCTCCAACTAAACGAACATCATTATATCGTTCATAGACAAGAAGGTAGAAATAATTGCCACTGTAAAAGCTTACGACCTGAGCTCTGTACTCAGTTCCTTCAACAGCTTTTTTCGCAATCATCTCTCTTGCCTGGTTTATTACTGCAGTGCGTTCTTCTTCGGTCATACCTTCTTTAACATTTGCCATTACCTGACTGTTTACATCCTCAATTCTTATGAGGAATGTTACAGATAAATTCGGATTTGGTAATTCTTCTTCTTTAGACATTGCCCAGAACCCATCGCGGAGGTAATCATGGTCAATGCTGCTATGAGCCTGAATTGAGCTGTACCCGCAATGATGGTTAGTGAGAATCAGGCCTTGAGGAGAAACCAGCTCTCCCGTACATCCTCCTCCGAATATGACAACGGCGTCTTTAATACTGGATCTATTAAGGCTGTAAATATCATCAGCCGAAAGCTTCAGCCCCAGTTCCGTCATTTTACCCATATTTAATTTCTCGATGAGAGGCAGAAGCCACATACCCTCATCAGCTTTAGCTTTGAATCCAAAACTACAGATAAGAACAATAAATACTGCGAACAATTTTTTCATATAAAAGATATTATTTGTGTTGATTCCAAAACAGGGGTGTAAATATAATGCTATAAATTAAAAACGGACATTCAAAATTCAAATTTAAGCTGGTTATCGAGTAGCTTAAATGACTTACGATGGTATGGAGATATTCCATATTTCATTATTGCAGCTCTGTGACAGGATGTTGGGTAACCTCTGTTTTTGTTCCAGCCATATTCAGGGAATTCATTATGAATTTTTTCCATAAACTCATCGCGGAATGTCTTTGCCAGCACAGAGGCCGCAGCAATCGAAAAGTATATTCCATCACCCTTAATTATCGTTTTATGATTAATTGTTTTATATGGATAGAATCTGTTCCCGTCAATGAGAAGAAACTGGGGTATTTTATCTAGTCCGGCAATTGCGATGTGCATAGCTTTTATTGAAGCTCTGAGAATATTTATCTCGTCAATTTCAACATTATCAACAAATGCTACTTTCCAGGTAATTGCTGATTTAATTATCTCATCTTTCAACTGTGCTCTTTGTTTTACAGAGAGCATTTTTGAATCATTAAGTACCGGATGTTTAAAATTCTTTGGAAGCATAACTGCCGCTGCAAAAACAGGGCCCGCAAGGCAACCTCTTCCGGCTTCATCACAGCCGGCTTCAGTAAGGTTTTTATAATAATATGATTTTAGCATACTGGGCTTTCCAATCCGTTAAATGGCAAAATTAAAAAAGGGACAGAGTAAGGACGGGCTTATAATATAAGATAAAATATTAACGCGTGGTTCATATATTCCTGCAAGTTATTAACACATTTATCAACAAAATTATTTATTTTTCAAAAAAATTTTTAAATTTGATCTTCCAGATTATTTATAAAACATGTATAAAGGAGCGAAAATTTTATCATTACTATTTCTTGTTTCCTGTGCAGTTGTTCATTCCCAGCAATTGTCACATCAGGTAATGGTTCCTGCAGCAGGTATAGCATCCACCGGTGCAGTGAATTATTCTCAGACAGTTGGGGAGACCGCTATTGAGATAATTGGTGCATCAGGATTTGTTTTTACTCAGGGTTTTCAGCAACCCGGGATAAAGTTTTCGCACGAGACTGCTCCGGAAGGTAACGGAGTTGATGTCTATCCGAACCCGGCAATAGATTTTGTAAATGTTAAATTTTTTGGAGATGTATCCAGAAAATTCACTATTGACATAATTAACATAGCAGGAACAATAATGAGATCGAGCTCGATATATTTTATTACAAGTTATTATTATATACAACAGTTAGAAATTAGTTCTCTGAAAAAAGGCTTTTATTTTGTAAAAATAGTTAGTGATGATGGAGTGATAAACAGAGTTTTTAAAATTGAAAAATTGTAATTCTTCAAATTATGAATTTAAAAACTTTTACGAAGTATTTGGCATTATCAATCTCTCTCTGTGTGAGTTCAATCAGTTTTGGACAGGATGTCCCCCTGGGGATATTCTACCAGGCTGTTGCCAGGGATAATTTTGGCAAAGAACTCACAAGCAAGGATATTGATGTGAAGTTTTCCATTATTTCCGGCAATCCGCTCGGTACGTTAGTCTATCAGGAGCTCCATTCGGATGTTATTACTTCAAAATACGGAGTATTTTCGCTGATTATCGGCAAAGGCATTCCGACAGGAGGTACCTTCGGGGAACTTTCGCAGGTTAACTGGAGCCAGGCTTATCATTACCTGAAAGTCGAGGTAAAGTTTGACAATGATTTTGTCGATATGGGTACTATGCAATTTCTGGCCGTACCGTATGCTCTTTATGCGCGGAAATCTCTTGAGCCCGGACCTGCAGGACCCAAAGGAGATACCGGACCGAAAGGCGATCCGGGTGATCCTGCATCAGATAATCAGGCATTATCTGTCATTAATGTTGATGGTTCGGACTACCTTGCAATTTCAGGAGGTAACCAGGTAAAGATTTCCAGTATTGAGCGCGATGGAGATCCGACAAATGAATTACAGGATCTTACAATAAACTCTGATAAACTAAAAATTACTAAAAATCCCATGGCAACAGAATGGGATCTTAGTCGATATCTCGATAATACAGATAGCCAGGCTCTGTTATGGAATGCAACGACCCGTGTACTAAGCATCTCAGGGAATGCAGGTACAATTAATCTTTCAGAACTGAAAAATGATGCTGATGCCGATCCAACAAATGAATTGCAGAGCCTTACATATGATCAATCAAACAATAGTCTTTCAATTTCCGGTAGAAATAGTGTTGTAATAGGAAATATGATAGCTTTCAGAGCTCAGAAATTAATTGCTACATCAGCACCAATGCCTTTATCTAATATTGATTTTATTCCTGATCAGGTTGAGTACAATGACGGGAGCGCACTTAATGTTGGAACAGGTGAATTTACAGCTGGTTCTACTGGTTTATATACATTTGATATAAAGTATATCGCACCAAGTACAGGTGATGGCAGGATGATTATGTTGTTTAAAAATGGTAATTTATATGAGAACCTGGAAAGTAGTATTAGTAAAAATACAACTCTGTTCAGAACAATTACTATCAAACTTTTAGCTGCTGATAAAATAAAATTGGTAATATATACAGGTACCGGTACCGATATTGGGACAGGAGTATTTTCCGGTTACAAGGTCTATTAACTTCAGACCACGTAAAGCAGACGCAAAGTGCACAAAGTCAGAGATATAATTGTGGTTTATATGAAGCCCTTGAATTTGCTTTTAAAACATTCGTGTTTAATTTGGATTATTCTAATCCGTTTTTTCGATCTTACCTGCAATATACCTGAATACAATTATACAGAATATTAATGCTGTCAGTATTCCGGAGATATTACTTAATATATCTTTTACATTGAACGACCTCCCGGGGATAAGCTTCTGATGGTACTCATCAATTACGGCGAAAATGCACAGACTAAGGGTTATCAGGATAAGTCTCTTGTAGTTCAGTCGGAAACCATTACCGGCCGATGACAGGAATGCCATAAATGCAAGAATGCCGTATTCACAAAAATGGATAAGATAATCAAGCCTGATCTCCGAATGCGAAATATGTATTTTCAGCGTCGGGATCCTGGGAATTGAAGAAACTGTAAAAATCGCAATGAGCCATGCAATTAAAATATACCTGGCAAAAGGTTTACACCAAATTATCAGACGTAACATATTATTTTATTGTATATCTTGACTGGCCGTTGGCCCGGATTAACCAGGACTGAAATTTTATATTTTCTGTAAATTGAAAATCTACTTTTTTTGCTTTCATTTTTGCTGACTGCGGTTTTTCTGTTAGTCCCATGTTATTAACCGTAAATCGTAATGTTTTATTAGACAGTTTGATAAGACAGATTTTAAGCTTGTCCCGCTTTGTTGTGGAAATCATTGTTCAAATATTAATTGTCATTTGGAATGATATCATGAGATCCATAATAAATATTATATGGCTTTTTCAGGCAATAAATATATGAGATTTTCATCATTAAATTCATCAAACGGATTGATGTGAACTATTATCAAAACTCAGATGATTACCCCGACGCTAAAAGTCTGATTTAAAAGATTAAATTTGCAGGAAATTTAAACTGACAGAATGACAACTAACGAACAGATAAAGGATTTATCGGGACGCCGCGATGCGTTAAGGAGGTATCTTTGACATCGAAGGCAAACTGGAACTGATTGCAGAAAAGGAGAACCTGTCTCAACAGCCTGGCTTATGGGATGATCCCAAAAAGGCTGAAGAACTGTTAAAGGGTATCGCGCAATTGAAAAGCTGGACAATTGCTTTTGACAAAATAAATACTTCGCTTGAGGATCTGGTTGTTATCTATGATTTCTACAGGGAGGAAGAGGCTTCTGAGGCAGATGTTGATAATCAATATGACAATTGTTTGTCATTGATTGAAGACCTTGAGGTACGCAATATGTTGCAAAAAGAGGAAGATCAGCTTGGTGCAATATTGAAAATAAATTCTGGTGCCGGTGGAACTGAGAGCAACGATTGGGCCTCAATGCTGATGAGAATGTACCTCAGATGGGCAGAAAGAAACAATTATAAGGTAAAAGAGCTTGATTATCAGCCTGGCGATGAGGTTGGTATTAAAACAGTAACTCTGGAAATTGACGGTGAAAGGGCATATGGTTACCTGAAGAGTGAAAACGGAGTGCACCGGCTTGTAAGGATATCTCCTTTCAATGCCCAGGGAAAGCGCCAGACAACTTTTGCTTCGGTCTTTATTTCACCTCTTGTCGATAATAATATAGAAATTGAGATCAATCCTGCTGATATTACATGGGATACATACCGATCGAGCGGTGCCGGAGGACAGAATGTAAATAAAGTAGAGACTGCAGTCAGGTTAAAACATCATCCGACCGGAATTGTGATTGAAAACCAGGAAACCAGATCGCAGCTAAACAATAAAGAGAATGCTCTGAGAATACTCAAATCACAACTTTATGAACTCGAACTGAGAAAGCAGCAGGAGGAGCAGGCGAAAATTGAAGGCGAAAAGAAAAAGATTGAATGGGGATCACAGATCAGATCGTATGTGCTACATCCGTATAAAATGATAAAGGATCTCAGGACAAATCATGAAACAGGCAACGTGCAAGCAGTCCTGGATGGCGATCTTAATCCTTTTATAAAGGCTTACCTGATGGAGTTTGCAGGAAAATAGCATCATATCAGTTGACTCGTGTATATGATAAATTTCATAATTCTTTAACTGTAAATTCCGTTAATTTGTACCTGATCTTCTATAAATAGATTTTTTGTTGATGAAAATCGAGAAATTATTTGATCAGTTCCCAGCTATAACAACCAAAGAGTGGATGGACAAGATCCATTCAGATCTTAAAGGGGCTGATTATAATCGTAAACTGGTCTGGAAAACAAATGAAGGTTTTGATGTACAGCCTTTTTACCGGATGGAAGATACTGATAATCTGAAGTATATCAATGTGCTTCCTGGTGAATATCCCTACATAAGAGGTACAAAGGTTAAGAATAATAACTGGTCCATCCGGCAGGACATTGAAATAGAGGATTATTCAGAGGCAAACCTGAAAGCACTGTCTGTTTTAATGAAAGGCATTGACTCATTGGGTTTTATTATTAAGGATCCTGAGTCAGTCAGCGAGGAAAATTTCAGGATTCTCCTCAGGGATATCCTGACAGAAGTTATTGAGATAAATTTCAGGTGCGAAGGTAAGGCACAGGATATTTTTGATCATGTCACAAAGATATCAGCAGAGAAAGGTGTTGATCCTGAAAATCTTTGCGGTGCTATTGAAACCGACCCTGTTGGAAGGCTGATGAAAAACGGAAATCTATGTGTACCGGTCGCGACAGGGTTTGATTATCTTGCATCACTTACAAAATCTGCAACAACTTTTCCAAATATCCGGACAGTTCATCTGAATGCATCATATTTTAATAATGCAGGCGCTGATATTGTTCAGGAACTGGCATTTGGCATTTCTATGGGAGTAGAATATCTTACCCAGCTCACCGGGAGAGGGATAAATGCCGGCATCGCTGCAACAAAAATCCGGTTCAGTTTTGGTATAGGATCTGATTATTTCCGGGAAATCGCAAAGTTGAGAGCTGCCCGACTATTATGGTCTGTTGTGATAAAAGGTTTTCTGCCTGAAGAAAGTGAAAGCATTAAGATGGACATGCATTGTGTAACAAGCGAATGGAATAAAACAGTGTATGACCCATATGTTAATATGCTCAGAACTCAGACCGAAGCGATGTCAGCTATCCTCGGCGGCACAGATTCTCTTACTGTTGAACCATTTGACATTGTTTTCAGACAGCCTGACGAATTTTCAGAGAGAATAGCACGCAATCAGCAGCTTATACTGAAGGAAGAAGCATATTTCAATAAAGTTGCCGATCCGGCTGCCGGTTCGTATTATATTGAAACCCTTACGAACCTTATTGCGGAGAGTTCCTGGAAATTATTCCTTGAAATTGAAGATCTGGGTGGATTTATTTCAACTATGAAGGCAGGATATATCCAGAAGAAAATATCAGAATCAGCATTTAAGCGTAAAGGAGACCTGGCTACCGGGAAATCAGTACTTCTCGGAACTAATCATTACCCCGATACTGAAGAATCGCTGTCTCCTCTTGTTGAATTAGAGAGAGTGTTCGGGAATATATCAGTGCGGGCGGATACAATTATTGATCCGATTAAACTGTTCAGAGGTTCAGAGGAGTATGAGAAAGTCAGGATTGCTGTTGATAAAGCAAAGAAGCGACCAGTTGTATTCATCTTGCCAATTGGAAACCCGGTCCTGAGAAAAGTCAGGGCACAGTTTACAGTAAATTATTTTGGATGTGCCGGGTACCATACTATTGATAATAAGGGTTTTGATAATACTGAGGATGGTATAAGTTCGGCAATTGAATCAAAAGCAAATCTGGTAGTAATATGCAGTTCGGATGATGAGTATCTGCAGTTTGTACCGGATATCTGCAACGGCCTGAAAGGCAAGTCTATAATTGTTGTTGCAGGTAACCCGGCATTTGCGGGTGAATTGAAATTAAAAGGTGTCGACATGTTCATTCATGCCGGAACTGATATGCCCGAATTTTTCAATGCTTTAAACAGGAGACTGGGGATAAGACTCTAAAGTAAGGACAAAGATTATGAGACCAAAGTTCAGATATAATGACCTCTACTCACTACCTTTAACAAAAAAGAGCAATCGCGAATGGGAGAAGGAGCATGAATTAAATAACCATTGGGTGACACCGGAAATGATCCCAATAAAGAGTGCTTATACAAAAAAGGATCTGGATGGAATAGAGCATCTTAACTACGCAGCAGGGCTCCCCCCGTTTTTAAGAGGACCATATTCAGGTATGTATGCTATGATGCCTTGGACCATAAGACAATATGCAGGATACTCAACCGCTGAAGAATCCAATGCATTTTACAGGCGCAATCTTGCGGCTGGTCAGAAAGGGCTGTCTGTGGCTTTTGACCTCGCAACCCACAGGGGATATGATTCAGATCATGAACGTGTTGCAGGGGATGTTGGCAAGGCAGGTGTTGCTGTTGATTCAATACTCGATATGAACCTGCTCTTCGATCAGATACCTCTCAATAAGATGTCTGTATCGATGACAATGAATGGAGCAGTGCTGCCGGTAATGGCTTTTTATATCGTCGCTGCGCTTGAGCAGGGAGCAAAGCTTGAGGACCTTAGCGGAACTATCCAGAATGATATCCTGAAAGAATTCATGGTAAGGAACACCTATATATATCCACCTGAGTTTTCTATGAGAATAATTGCAGATATATTCAGTTATACATCTGCCAGGATGCCGAAGTTCAATTCAATAAGTATTTCTGGTTACCATATGCAGGAAGCTGGCGCGACTTGCGATATAGAACTCGCTTATACACTTGCTGATGGACTCGAATACCTTAGGACCGGTGTAAAGTCTGGTTTGGATATAGATTCATTTGCTCCCCGCATTTCATTTTTCTGGGGAATAGGGATGAATCATTTCATGGAGATCGCCAAAATGAGAGCTGCACGTATGTTGTGGGCGAAAATTGTCAGCGGATTCAATCCGAAAAACCCAAAATCGCTTGTATTGCGGACTCACTGTCAGACATCCGGCTGGAGTCTGACCGAACAGGATCCTTATAATAATGTAGGAAGAACCTGTATCGAAGCATTGGCAGCAGTACTTGGCCACACACAAAGTCTTCATACAAATGCGCTGGATGAAGCCATGGCTCTTCCAACTGAATTTTCTGCCCGGATTGCCAGGAACACACAAATTTATTTGCAGGAAGAAACTCAGATATGCCGGGAAATAGACCCATGGGCAGGTTCATATTATGTTGAGAAACTGACAAATGATATTGCACATCGAGCCTGGGAACATATTGTGGAGATTGAAAACCTTGGTGGAATGGCAAAAGCTGTCGAATCAGGCATTCCCAAAATGCGGATCGAAGAAGCTGCAGCACGGTCTCAGGCGAGGATTGATTCAGGTGTACAGACAATTGTTGGAACCAATAAATACAGGCTCGAAAAGGAAGACCCGATCGATACACTGGAAGTTGATAATTCCGCTGTTCGGGAATCGCAGATAAAAAGACTTGCAAAGCTCCGCGCTGAAAGGAACGGAACAGATTGCCAGATTGCATTGGATGCTATAACCAGATGCGTGCAGACAGGAGAGGGCAACCTTCTTGAGTTGGCTGTAGAGGCTGCCGCAAGGCGGGCAACTCTGGGCGAAATATCTTATGCATGTGAAAAAATAGTAGGGAGGTATAAAGCAGTGATACAAACAATTTCAGGCATTTATTCATCCGAATATAAGTCGGATGATGAATTTAATAAAGCACGGGCACTTGTTGCCCGATTTGCAGAGACTGAGGGGCGTCAGCCCAGAATCATGATCGCTAAGATGGGACAGGATGGTCATGATCGGGGTGCAAAAGTTGTTTCAACCGGGTACGCAGATATCGGTTTTGATGTCGATATCGGTCCACTCTTTCAAACCCCTGTTGAAGCTGCAAAACAAGCTGTTGAAAATGATGTACATATTCTTGGCGTTTCGAGCCTTGCCGCAGGCCATAAAACCCTGGTGCCGCAGGTTATTAATGAGTTGAAGAGACTTGGAAGGGAAGATATCCTTGTAATTGCCGGTGGTGTTATTCCTCACCAGGATTACCAGTTTCTATATAATGCCGGTGTGGCTGCAATTTTTGGTCCGGGAACATCAGTAGCAAAAGCCGCAAGACAGATTCTGGAAATATTGTTGGAAATAAACTGAAATAAACCTGCCTGTAAAAGGCTGATTTTTTTTATTGCCGGCAGGCATTAAATTCAAATTCTGCTTCAAAATTCTATAAACATATTATATTGTTGATTTTCAGCAGCCAGCTGTTAATTAATTAACACTATCGTCTGTTTCTTCAGTATGATGAGGATTTAAGTTAAAATCAATCAAATAAGCCTATAATCCAGTTGTTTATAATCATTCTATATTGATTTTAACAGATACATATATTTATCATGTTTTTCAAAAACTGACTTCCTGATATCCTATTTTCGGTACTTCCTGATCTAGATTTATGAACTAAATATTCATAACTATATGAAGTTCTATATACCTCCACAGATTCCAAGGCTTTCTATTGCTTTTGCAATATTTATTTTCCTGTTTCTGCTTATACGGCATTTTCTGGTACCGGCCACATTTGGTGAATATGGTCATTACAGGGGGGCAGCTCTGATTGATAATGCACAGGTTGAAATTCATTATGCCGGACAACAGGCCTGTTTTGAATGCCACCAGGATATTGAAGATCTGAAAGCACAGGATGTCCATAGTGAGATACATTGTGAAACCTGTCATGGCCCGGGTGAGAAACATGTACTCAGCGGCGAATCCGCTGATATCGTAAAACCGGGTGGCAGAGAATTCTGTGGGATGTGTCATGCAAAGAATGCTGCCAAACAACAGTCAGCCTTATTCCAGATAGACCTGAACAAACATAATGTTGGTAAGAATTGCATTGAATGTCATAATCCGCATCAACCATGGGAAATGAGAAAATAAATTCATCAAGAAGAAAATTCCTTAAATCAGCAGTAACTCTGGCAGGAGCTACTATTGGTTACACATGGCTAAAATCCTCGCAGATCCTTCTTTTTGCAGCAGAACCAAAAGATGAAAGCCTGCCCTGGTATGGGATAGTAATAGATATCCAGAAATGTATTGGATGCGGCAGTTGTGCAAAAGCCTGTAAGAAGGAAAATGATGTACCTGTCGAGCCTTTTTTCTTCCGTACCTGGGTTGAACAATATACGGTCAGGAATGACGGCACTGTTGATATTGTATCGCCAAACGGTGGGATTGACGGCTTCCAGCAGAGAGTCCCTGATGAGGATATCTTTAAATCCTTTTTTGTTCCAAAAATGTGCAATCACTGTTCAAAATCTCCCTGTACCCAGGTCTGCCCTGTCGGGGCCACGTTTGAAAGTCCGGAAGGAGTTGTGCTTATTGATGAGAAATACTGTATAGGCTGCAGATATTGCGTTCAGGCATGCCCCTACGGTTGCAGGTTTATACATCCCGTCAAAAAAGTGGCCAATAAATGTACACTCTGCTATCATCGTCTGAAGAAGGGTCTTGCACCAGCCTGTATGGAAGTATGTCCTACCGGTGCAAGGATGTATGGAAATCTCAGGGATAAGGAAAGTGAACTGATTAAATTTTTAAAGGAACATACAACTCAGGTACTCAGGCCTCATCTGAATACCGGATCAAAACTGTATTATAATGCATTAAGTTCGGAGGTACGATAATATGGAACCACACTACCAACATTTGTATGATATTCTGGCTAATTCACAGGGATATATTTTCCCTAATGAAATAGATCTGCAATGGGGAATCCTGATAGTTGTATACCCGTTTATTACAGGGCTGGTGGCCGGTGCCTTTATCCTTGCATCTCTGGAAAGGGTTTTCAAGGTAAAAATATTAAAACCTACCTACCAGATCGCCCTGCTGACAGCTCTTTCATTTCTTCTTGTTGCAACAATGCCGCTTATCAGTCATCTTTCACAACCGCAGAGGGCTTACGAAATAATGATAACGCCACATTCATCCTCCGCAATGGCCATATTTGGATTTGTATACTTGTGGTATCTTATGGTGGTTCTATTGCTTGAAATCTGGTTTGACTACAGGCAGAGCATGGTTATATGGTCGAATGAGAAAAAAGGCATAATGAAGTGGGTTTACAGAATATTAACCCTCGGAGTCAGCGATATTTCTCCTAGGGCTGTAAAATGGGACAGGAAGCTTGGTTATATCATCACAGTTGTCGGAATCCCGTCTGCTTTTATTTTACATGGATATGTCGGATTTATATTCGGATCAATTAAGGCTAACCCATGGTGGTCCACACCCCTTATGCCAATTATATTCCTGTTTTCGGCAATGGTATCCGGAATTGCCCTGGTAATGCTGGTATATATGGTAATATCATATTTCCGCAGGAAAGACATAGATCTTAATGTTCTGGATGCAATTGGAAAATATCTCTTCTTCGTATTAATTCTTGATTTTACTCTTGAAGGGCTTGATCAGATTCAGAGAATCTATGAAGCAGAAGAATCATTTGAAATAATAAAGTTACTTGTTTCAGGTAAATTATACCTCACTCTTTTTATTTCACAAGGCCTGGTGGGGACAATCATTCCGATTATTACCCTGGTATTCCTGCAGTTCTATAAACACAAGATAAAACTTCAGAAGACCATGTATTTCATTGTGAGCATACTGGTTCTGATCGGCGTATATTCAATGAGGTGGAATGTTGTTATCGGAGGACAGTTATTCTCAAAAAGTTTTGCCGGATTTACAAGTTTTAAGGTGGGACTTATTGGACTCGACGGAACCCTTATGGCAATATTCTGGCTTATACTTCCTATTGGAATACTTGCATTTCTTTTATGGTTATTGCCCCCGTGGAAAATGGTGAAAGAGGAAGATTAGAGCGTTTTTTATGACCGGAGCTGGTCTTTTCCGGAGTTGAGTTTCAAAGTTTTTTCCAAAATATAATTGTTTGCCATGGCAGATCAGGAAAAAGAAGTGGAAAAAATAAAGAGGCGGCTAAAAACTTTAGAACTTCGGCTGGAGAGGTTAGAATCGGCACTTGCGGTACCTGACAATGGGAATCTGTACAGAGCAGAAGAGCAGGTTCGGGCAGGAAAAGTGCTAGTGGAATCAGATGCTCTAAATGAGAAAGATTTGGGACTCGAATCGCAAATCGGACGATTCGGGCTGGCCTGGTCAGGTAATATTGTTCTGCTTTTTGGCATCACAATCCTTACTCAGTATCTCATGAACCTGGGACACAGGTTTATAGCTGTACTATTCGGTTATATTGCTGCTGCATTTATATTTTTTCTGGCAGGGTATTTAAAAAAAACCAATACTCATCTCTCATTTATCTTTAAGATCCATGCACAGACACTTCTATATTATTTAACCCTCAGGTTACATTTTTTCTCTACATCACCTGTAATTCCTGACAGGACAATATCCCTCATTCTTTTACTGGTGCTTGTTGCACTTCAGGTCTATATTTCAGTTCGGGCTAAATCACAGGCCTTTGCTGTTTTATTTCTGATTTTTTCTATTACCACTTCCATAGCTGCAGATTCAACACATTTTACACTGCTGTTGGTGACACTTACTGCAGCAGGGACCGTATACTATTATTACAGATTTAACTGGGCTCCACTTCTTACATTAACAATATTCCTTACTTATATATCATTCTTTCTGTGGCTTTTTGGGAACCCCTTTATGGATCATCCAATGCAAATGATAACTGAGCATCATTCCGGCGTCATATATCTTTTTGGACTGGGAGCATGCTTTTCGGTTATGCCTTTGTTCAGAAAAATGGATGGCTCAGCTGATGACTTTCTGATAAGTACCCTGATTATAAATGGAATTTTATTTACGCTTCTTTTATCACTGATCGTTTTAAGGTTCTTCAGCAATCATTATGTAGTTCTTTTTACTTTGATAACTGTCTTTTGCCTTATCTATTCAATAATACTGCATTCTGAATCAAACTGGAATTTTGCTTCTGCTTTCTATGCATTATATGGATTTTTATCGATGAGTATTGCACTTTACGGACTTTTTGGACTACCTGATGTTTATTTGCTACTATCGGTTCAAAGTCTGATCGTTGTTTCAATGGCTCTTTGGTTTCGTAACAGGCTGATAGTAATCATGAACAGTTTGTTGTTCCTGTTTATCCTGATATTGTATCTTTTAACCTCCGGATCTATCAATAGTGTTAATTTTTCCTTTGCCCTTATTGCTCTGGTTTCAGCAAGAATTATAAACTGGAAAAAATCAAGGCTTCAAATAAAAACGGATTTGCTTAGAAACCTCTATCTGATAGAAGGTTTTTTTACGGTACTTTACGCCCTGTTGCATGCCGTGCCTAAGCATTTTGTAACCCTTTCGTGGACTATGGCTGCTCTGCTCTATTTTTTGCTTAGCTTTGTTCTGAAAAACGTAAAATACAGATATATGGCCCTTGGGACGATGATCTGCGCCTCATTTTATCTTTTCATTGTTGATCTTGCAAGAATCGAGATAATTTACAGGGTGCTTGCACTACTCTTCCTTGCTGCAATCTCCATCGGGATTTCCATATACTACTCAAACCGGGTAAAGAAAACAGAAAACTAGTATCATCATTTGTCAAAAGCATATTCCGGGCAATTATTGGCATGCATTTAAAAAAATCCTTTAATTTGTATTATATTATTTGCCATAAAATGAAAAATGTTTCCATATTGTTCATTTCACTCCTTATTAGCTTTACCGGCTGTAAAACAACTAAACCTGTTAGAGCCACAGCCCAGGAAATTACTGGGTCATCCTCAACAGTAACAGCTGCTGCACAGGCTGAGGTAAATTTCTCTGAACAGTCAACATGGCTTCTTGGCTATTTTAATCCTGCACAACTTACAAGAGAACCATATTCCTCCTGGTATTATAAGGGTTTTGATAATTACCAGCCAGGTACGGAAGCAATTAATAAATTACTGGATATAAATACAAAGGACCTTACGATAAAAATTGTTATGGGAACCTGGTGCCCTGACAGCAGAAGAGAAGTTCCCCGCTTTATGAAGATACTTGACATATGGAAATTTCCACTTATCAATGTTACGTTCATTGGCGTAGACGATGCAAAGTTATCCCCGGTAGCTGAATATGACGGATTGAATATACAACGGGTGCCAACTTTTATTATTTATCAAAATAATATTGAAGCCGGACGCATCATTGAAAATCCGAAGACGTCTTTAGAGCAGGATATAGTTAATATCCTTACCAGGAATGAATAATAACAAATAAATTTAAATATCATGGAAGAGGTAAGAAACAATACGGGACAAAACATGGGGATCGCTGCTCTCATTACTGCGATAATAACTTTTGTCCTTGCCGTTATTCCTTGTGTTGGACTGATAGCTATTATACCGGGGATCATAGCTATTGTACTTGCATCAGTCGGTCTTTCTCAAGCTGCAAGAAATAATTCCTCACGTGGGGTTTTGGTTGCAGGCTTGATTATTGCCATAATTGCGTCTCTGATCTCATTATCTCAGGTATTTGTAGCCGGGAAGCTTGCCCAGCATAATGGCAAATGGCCTGGTGATATACAGAATATTATAAATGATGTTCAGGATAACGTGATGAAAGATATTGAAGATGCAAATGTGTCAATCAAAGTTGAGAGCAATGGTAATAAAGTTGAAATAAATACAAGTTCCGATAAAAAGAATCTTGAGAAGAAGCTCGAAAATCTGGAAGGTGTAAAAAGTCAGAAGATTGATTCTTTAAAGAATGATACATTACAAAAGAAGAAGTGATCCGGATAATATTCATAGAGTAAGGCTCAGACATGAACCTTACCTGATAATAAATACATTTTTTGCCGGAGTAATATTGCTAATTATCGCTTACTCCGGTATTTTTTCACCCGATAAGAATAACTACCCTGTGGTTTGTATTCATGAAAAACTTACCGGTGAACCATGTTTTTCATGTGGGTTATCTCATAGTTTTTCATTAATAGTAAGAGGAAGGTTCAATGAGGCCTATAAGTGGAATATCTACGGAATGAGAGTATTCCTGTTTTTTGTATCTGAGCTTGTACTTAGGGCAGCTTTTTCATTCTTCTATCTCAGGTACCCCGCTACTGGCAAGCAATTAATAATTATGGATTGTATTGGATCCGGCCTTATTTTTCTTATCGCTTTCTGGCCGTTTATAACCAATATATTTTCAGGCATATTGTCTTGAAATCCGTTAACCGCAAATATACGTAGCTATATGATTGTCAATGCATGCAAAGAGAGGAGCCCCTTCTTCTCAGAGTACCTCTGTGAACCTCTGTGTAAGTTCTTAGTTTTTAGTTACACGAAGAGGCTCATAAGACTGGTGGAGAACCAGAGAGTGAACCACTTTAAAAGCTCTGCCCCTGGGCTTGTCCTGTAAAAAGTGAAGGATTTGGGGCCGATGTCGAAGGGAGACAAATTCACTCTTCCATCTCATTAAGAATATCATATAACAAGCTGCTTTCGAACCCCTTTGATAACCCGTACCTGAGAAGTTTTGCTTTCAGATCAAATTGATTTTTTGCTTTGACAGTTCTTTTGTGATTTTCTATAAGATCGTTCAGAGTTTTTATATAAAGGTCATTATCAATTGAATCAAGTGACTGTTGGATCAATTCAGAAGGGATTTTCTTTACCTTGAGGTGAACGGAAATTTTTATTTTCCCCCACTTGTTGTATTTGAATTTGTCCCTTGAATAAGCTGTTGCATAACGCAGCTCATTTATGAAATTTTCTTTGATTAGTATCTCTATGATCTTTTCAGCATCACTATTTCTGACACCCCATATCTGAAGCTTCTGGCGTATATCATCAATACAATATTCTCTGCGGGAACATTGGGCCATCGCTCTCTCAAGGGAAGTTGCGAACAGGGATTCTTCAGCCATGCTTCTTTCCTTTAATAATTCTGTCCCGGGAATTAATATCAGGAATTATCTGAATTGCCGAATAATCTGCAGATTCAAGCAACACCACAATCGGTTTTCCCATTGCTTCGTTGATTTCCATATATATACGTCCTTCCGGTAAAAGTACTTTATCAGCAATATCAATGATTGACTTATAATATGCAAGAGGATCGGAATCACTGACAAAAAGTGCGGAATGTGGCTCAAAGTCAAGCACATTATTGCTCATAAATTCTTTTTCGGAATCTCTTACATACGGAGGATTGCTGACAATAATATCTGCTTTATTTACAGCATCAGTATCAAATCTGAAAATGTCACCTTTAATAAAAGAAACTTCCACATGGTTCAAAATAGCATTTTCCCTGGCAATAGCTATTGCATCGCCTGAAATATCTACTCCTGTAATAAACGACCCCGGCAGATTTGCTCCCAGGGCAACAGCGATACATCCTGACCCTGTTCCTAAGTCGAGAATATTTCCGTGAAAACCTTTGTTCTCCCTGATGACAAGATCAACAAGTTCCTCAGTTTCCTGGCGTGGAATAAGAACAGAGTTGTTCAGTTTTATTCTACAATTATAAAAGACTGTCTCTCCAAGAATATATTGAATTGGTTTTCCTGCTTTTAGCTCATTGCATATCGCAGTAATTTTTTTAGCCTGCTGATCTGATACTGTCCTGTCTGAATTATATAGATGATGCAACTTTGATATACCAAGTACAGTCTTAATTATAATATTTGAAAGGGCACTTATTTCTTCTGTCGGATAGATACCATTAAGTTCCCTGGAAAGATAAAACCGGATTTCTTTAATTGTTTGTATATTAACACCCATAAGTCAAATTTAGTATTTTCAGTGAAATGTCAGAGCCGGAAGATAATAAATTTATGAGAAGATGTCTGGAACTAGCCTCAGGTGCTGAGGGACTGACTTATCCCAATCCAATGGTTGGGTCGGTTGTGGTATATAACGGAAAAATAATAGGAGAAGGTTTTCATCTAAAAGCAGGAGAGCCTCATGCAGAGGTCAATGCTATAAACTCAGTTGTGGACAGGTCAAAGCTGAAATATTCAACACTTTATGTTAATCTTGAACCATGTTCTCATTATGGTAAAACACCTCCGTGTGCCGATTATATAATATCCAATTCGATTCCGCGGGTAATCATAGGGACAATTGACACCAGTGAAAAGGTATCTGGACTAGGTGTGGAAAAACTAAGGAAGGCTGGTTGCAGCGTCATCACAGGGGTGATTGAGGCAGAGTGCAGAAGACTCAACAGGCGATTCTTTGCTTTTAATGAGAAAAAAAGACCTTACATTACCTTGAAATGGGCACAGAGTGCGGATGGATATATTGATATCTTACGGGCAGAAGATCATAAAACCAGACCAAACTGGATATCAGGTAAGCCTGAAAGGGTGCTTGTTCATAAATGGAGGGCTGCCGAGCAGGCAATTCTTGTTGGTGCCGGCACAGTAAGAGCAGATAATCCTTCGTTGAATGTCAGAGAATGGAAAGGACCCGATCCGCTGAAAATAATTCTCAGCAGTTCAGGAATTCTTGAAAAAGGATCAGCTTTAATGGAAATACAAGGAACTGCTGTTCTGTTCACCCATAATCCGGATGCAGACATTCCGGATATACTAAAAGTAATCCTGCACGATGACATACCTGCTTCTATGCAGATAGCAGAATATCTTTACAAACAGGGAATTCAGTCATTATTCATTGAAGGAGGTGCAAAGGTACTGAACCATTTTATTTCAACCGGACTTTGGGATGAGGCAAGGATTTTTGAAGGAGACCTATATTTTAAAGGGGGAGTAAAAGCCCCGGTTGTAAAAGGGAAACTTCTGTCGCAAACCATTTTCTCCGGGAGCCTGCTTAAAATATATTTAAATGATGGTAGCCATGATATACAAAAGGTTGATAATTAGAAGAAATATATATATTTTTGATTTTTGGTACCTGTCAATTAATCTAACTTCTGAGTTATGAAAAGGAAAATATTTTTTATGACAATCATTACCGCTCTGGTATGCTTAAATACTTCAGGGCAAAGTGCCAGGAAGTATTATAAAGCGGGGAATGATTTTGCTGAAGGATTAAAGTATGATGATGCAATCTTCCAGTATACAAATGCTATTGGAATTGAACCATCTAATCCCGATTATTATTATGTCAGGGGTCAGGTATATGAAAAGATTGCTAAATATGCTGAGGCAAGGGCAGATTTTGAGAAAGCATTGGTGTTTGCACCTAAAGATGTTGATGCAATAATCAGCCTTGCATCCGTTTGCAACAAAACTGGTGATTATGAATTTGCACTTAAGCTTCTTAATCGTGCTTCAGGTTTAGATAAGCGGAATCCAAAAGTCTATCCGGAGAAAGTTCTTTCCCTGATAGGACTTGCAAGGTATGATCAGGCCTTAAAGGCATCTGATACTGCTATAATAATAAAGAATACTCCAATGGATTATTATTACAGAGGGATTATTTACAGGCGGCTTAATAATGATATTCTGGGTAAAAAAGAACTGGAAAAGGCAATATCAAAAGACAAGAAACTTGCTGAGCCCCGAATTGAACTTGCAGACCTTCTTTTATCAACCGACCCTCAGGAAGCGATGAACCAGTGTAATGAGGTAATAAAGAATAATGACCGAAATACTGATGCCTATCTTATGCGAAGCAAGGTTTATATGAAAAATCTTGATTATCCAAGTGCTATTAATGATATCTCCAAAAACATCCTTATCGATCCGACCAATCCGGAGTTTTACCTGAAGAGAGGCTATTGCTACCAGGAATTTAATCAGCATACTAATGCGATTAATGATTTTTCCAAGTATATCTCCCTGAAGACTGATAACCCTAAGGCATTTTTTGCAAGAGCCAGATCATATGAAGAGATAATGAATTTCGAAAAGGCAATAACTGACTATAACAAGATAACAGAATTGTCGAAATACGATATGGAAGCAAGAGAGCTTCTTGATGGTGCCAAAGCCAGGCTTTATGAATTAAACAGGGAAACCATAGCCCCTGAGATAACAATAATGAGCCCTGTTCCATCAAATAATTCAATTGAGATCAGGGGAGATAAAAATGAAATCCTGATTAGCGGCAGAATAAGGGATAAAAGTAAAGTACCCTCATTTTTAATTAATAACAAGGATATTACAACTGCTGAAAAGGATGGGGAATATGATTTTGCAGCAAATGTCAATGTGAGTGGTCTTGATAAAATTTCTTTTATTGCCAGGGATGATTATAATAATGAGAAAGTGCTTAATTATTCAATTGTCCGAACTGAAATAAATCCTCCAAAAATCAGTATAGTTGCTCCCTACACATCAGTGGACGGACAGGTATTTCTTGATACGCCAAAACCAAATATTGCCATTCAGGGGAAGATAACCGATGAAAGCCAGATAAAATCAATTACTGTTGGAGATGTTACAGCCAGCTACAGACGAGAAGAGTTGAACCCGGTATTTTCTGCAAATTTGAATGTTGCAAACCTAAGTAAGTTTACCGTTGTGGCTGAGGATGTTTATGGAAACCGTGATACGACCGAATATACACTTAACAGAGAAGGTGCGATTATATCTGAAAATAATCCTATGGGAAGAACATGGGTAGTCTTTATTGAGAATTCAAGCTACGAAAATTTTGCTGCTCTCGACGGACCAGTGAAAGATGTAAGCACAATCCGCAGAGCTCTGGCTAACTATCAGATAAACAATATCATACACATGAAAGATATGACCAAGGCCGACATGGAAAAATTCTTTAATATTGAGCTGCGCGACCAGTTGAAGTCTAACCAGGTTAAATCTTTAATGATTTGGTATGCAGGCCATGGTAAATTTATAAATGATATTGGTTACTGGATCCCGGTAGATGCAAAAAGAGATGATGAATTCACCTATTTCAATATTAATGCTCTGAAGGCTGGTTTACAGGGTTATTCAGATGTTGTGGTACATACGCTTGTTGTTTCTGATGCATGTGAATCAGGTCCGGGATTTTATTCGGCTATGAGAGCTTCCACAGAAGCCCCTACCTGCGATAACTCAATCGTCGCAGGTGCCAAATCTTCTCAGGTATTTTCTTCAGCAGGATATCAGCTTGCTACTGATAATTCAAAGTTTACCGCAACATTCGCTAATACGCTCATTAATAATAAAAACGCCTGTATTCCAATTGAAACAATCGTTAAGTATGTAACTGCAGCAGTCAAATCTGATAATGGTCAGAAACCTGAATTTGGGAGTATTCAGGGACTTGATGACATGAATGGGACATTCTTCTTCATTGCAAAATAGGAACAATATGTCAGTTATAAATTTCATTAAAAGCCAGGCACAATATTTTGTCTGGCTTATACTTTTTTTATCTTTTTCCATTACGCGGGGAACCGCACAACAATATTTTTTTGATAATTACAGCATTAAGCAGGGATTAAGCGAACAAAAGGTCTATACACTTCTTCAGGATTCAAAAGACTTTATCTGGCTGGGAACTGCCAATGGTGTTTCCAGGTTTGACGGGAAGAGGTTTGAAAACTTCAATTCCAGCGACAGTCTTGCACCGGGAGGTGTAAAATGTATAATTGAAGATTCCCTGGGATATATCTGGTTTGGTCATCTGAATGGCGGTATTTCCCGTTTTGACGGGGAGAAGTTTGAGAAAGCTTCATTTGATTCATTAATGATCACCAATGATGTTACCGGAATTGCCCAGATTAAAGATAAAATTTGGTTTACTTCCCGGAATGATGGGGCCTTTATGGCTGATTTTCCGATAACTGATATTAATAAGATAAAGGCCAGGCAATTTATTGGTGGCAAGGATAATCTGAGCGATCAGATTTTCGGATCATACGTTACCCCTGACGGGACTCTGATCTGTATTGCTGATGTAGCTCTGTTCCGTTACAATTCTTCAGAGAAGAAATTTGAGAAGTATCGTATGCCGCATATGACCACCTACTTCAGCACAACCTGTTTACTGGAGGACAAAACCGGAAGTACCTGGTTTGGAACTTATAATGGAGGACTATACAGGTATATTATGTCTGACAGCAAAATGGTTTACTATGATCTGATCAGGGAAGGATTGTCCAGTAATCATATTAGTTGTCTTACTGAAGACAGACAGGGCAGGATATGGATTGGCACTTTTGGAGGAGGGATAGCTGTTTTTGATAATGACAAATTTCAGAAATTTGATGCTCACAACGGATTGAAAGCTTCAAAGATTTACGATATTGTTGAGGATATTGAAGGCAACATTCTTATTTCGGACCAGGATAATGGATTGACTATTTACAAAGGCGATGCTTTTATCACAATAAATGACAAAGAGATTCTTCCAGATCAGAATGTTAATGCGATATATAAGGATCTGACAGGTGCTTTCTGGTTTGGAACAAATAGGGGGATTTCACGTTATTTTCCGGGTACGGATAAGAAACCGGTGTTTTTTAACGAGCGCAAAAATTCAATTTTTGAAGCAATACGGTTTTTTAGAAGTGACAGTGACAAAAACTTATGGATAGGAGCCAACGAAGGCGGCGTGATCCTTTTTAATATGAAAACCTCAAAATTTGAGGCTCAGCCATATATCAACTCGAAGCTTCCAATCGGAGGTCAGGTAACCGCTCTTGAAATTGATAAAAATAATAATCTCTGGATTGGTACTCTTGAAGGTGTGGCAATGGGTACCATTAATGAGATGAATTTCGTAAGATACACCAATCTGGACAGTCTTACCATATTTGAAATAAAAGCTCTTTACTGTGATCCTCATGGTGATATGTGGATTGGAACGGAGCCTGGTGGAAAAAAGTCTGGTCTGATCAGGTATAGTGTTGAGAAAAAGAAATTTACTCAGATACCTGTCATGTCGGGTATTATTCCCAAAACCATGGTGATGGATGAAAATGATGTATTATGGATCGGAACAGGGCAGGGATTACTGGCTTTTAAAAATGATTCAATAATTTCCAAAGTAACTCAGGATGACGGATTGCTGGACAATAATATTAATCTGCTTGCTGTTGGTAAAAACGGCAGCATTTATATCGGAACAAATAATGGTCTGAACAGATACTTTCCCTCAAATAAAAGGATTTTTTCATACACAGAAAGGAATGGATTTCCCGGAATTGAAACCAAGCCGAATGCCGTCTATAAGAGCCCCGATGGAGACTTATGGTTTGGTACCGCAAATGGAGCTACGCAACTATGGCCTGACAGAACATCGGTAGAAGTACTTGAACCACTGACACATATAATGGGCATGAAGGTAAACTATGAGTCCCGTAAAATGGTACCAGGCATGAAACTCAGGTATAGTGAGCGGTCAATATTATTTGACTATTACAGTATATGCATTACAGATCCTGATGTTGTAAGGTATAAGGTAAAGCTCGAAGGTGCAGATGATGACTGGCAACCAGTGACTGAACAGACTAGGGCAAATTATCCGGCACTTACTCCCGGTAAATATACATTTATGGTTAGTGCCAGCAATAGTCAGGGAAAATGGAACAGTACCCCCGTAACGTTTCAATTTATAGTGAAGCCGCCATTTTATCTGAGCTGGTGGTTTATTCTGATATCAGTTATTCTCATTGTCCTGGCTATTGTTGTCTATATTCATTTAAGAGAACAAAGTCTGGTAAAGGAAAAAATAATTCTTGAGGTGAAGGTTGAGGAGAGAACTGCTGAAGTAGTGCAGAAAAGTCTGGAGATTGAGGAAAAGAACAGGGACATAACTGCCAGTATCAGGTATGCAGAACGTATCCAGAGGGCAATGCTTCCCAGAGAAGACACTTTCAGTGACACATTTGTTCTCTTTCTGCCAAAGGATATCGTAAGCGGTGATTTTTACTGGATGTATGATAACGGAGACTGGCAGTTTCTTGCTGCAGTTGATTGTACCGGGCATGGAGTTCCGGGAGCATTTATGTCTATTATCGGACATAATTCACTTAATAAGGTTGTAAGGGAATATGGCATAACCAGACCTTCAGCTATCATCGATCAGCTTAATATTGAAGTTATGACGTCGCTTATGCAACGGCACGAGAAAGCAATTAACGATGGAATGGATCTTGCTCTGATTGCATTTAACAGGAAGCAATTTACATTAGAATTTGCTGGCGCCTATAATCCGCTTTATGTTGTCAGAAAAGGAGAAGTGTTTGTGTACAAAGGCGACAGGTTCCCTATCGGTATGACTACCATGGATGAGAAAAGGGCTTTTACAAATCAGAAGGTTGACATACAGCCGGGTGATATGTTGTACATGTGTTCAGACGGCTATGCAGATCAGTTTGGTTCATCAGATGTCAAGAAGTTTAAATCTGCAAATATCAAGAAACTATTGACTGAGATCTGGAGTCTTCCTGTATGTGCACAGAAAGACAGGCTTGAAAAGGAGATTATGGACTGGAAAGGCGATCTTGATCAGGTTGATGATATTCTGTTCATTGGGACTAAGATACCTGATAATTAGATCTTTGCTATGCTCCTGGGATCCAATATCCATCTTTCATCTTTTGACAGTATAACAATTGCCTCTTCCGGTGTTTCGGCAACTTCCCACATACCTTTATGCTCAAATCTGAGGAAATGGCCTGAAATCATGTGG
Organism: uncultured Bacteroidales bacterium; assembly: GCA_963760915.1. Classification (GTDB taxonomy): domain Bacteria; phylum Bacteroidota; class Bacteroidia; order Bacteroidales; family VadinHA17; genus LD21. The sequence goes on from CAVXEU010000003.1 coordinate 1,133,345, forward strand.
TCAAGAAATTCAATTAAAGACCTGTAAAAGTCGAGTGTATTCAGAATTATTATAGGTCCCTTGAAAAGACCAAGCTGTTTCAGTGTAATTGCTTCAGTCAGCTCTTCGAGAGTCCCTATGCCACCAGGTAAGGCGATTATAGCATCAGACAGTTCAAACATCCTCTTCTTTCGCTCTCCCATATCCTTGGTAATAATCATTTCCTTGACGTTTAAATGATCCCAGCCCTCATCTTTCATAAATGAAGGTATTACACCGGTAATGGAGCCTCCGTTTTCAATAACTGAATCAGCAAGTTTTCCCATCAGACCTATACCTCCCCCGCCGAAAACCACACCAATTTTCGCATTTGCAAGAAGAAATCCAAGATGTGATGCTACAATGCCATATTCGCTGCTTATGCGGCTACTTGATGAAGCAAATACACAAACTGTCATCTGAGATAATTAAAAAAGCCGTTGCAGGTTACCCCAACGGCCTGAATTAACGTTATAAATTTTTAAATGAGGGCATTTAACTTTGCAACAAAAGCATTCTTTGGAACAGCGCCAACCTGTTTATCAGCTATTTTGCCATCCTTGAAGAAAAGAACGGTAGGAATGTTCCTAATACCATATTTTGCTGCTACACCAGGGCTGTTGTCAACATCACATTTTACAATCAGTGCTTTCCCTGTATACTCATGTGACATCTCCTCAACAAAGGGAGCGATCATTCTGCATGGTCCGCACCATTCTGCCCAGAAATCAACCAGTACGGGTTTGTCTGATTTGATGACTATTTCATCGAAGTTACCATCATTTACTTCTAATGCCATAATAAATAATATTTTAAGATTTTACCATAATTACCCGCTGCAAAGATAGCTAATTAACTTTATAATCTATCCCGGGATGATCGTCAAGATAGGAGATTAATTCATTATTTAATCTGACTCTTAAAGTTCTGGAGAACATTGGTAGTGAGATTTTATCGTCTGAATCGAGAAACAGGAATTTCAACTCTGTTTCACCTTTATTTTCCTGCACCAGTTCCTTAAGTTCACTGATCATCTCAGGACTGATATTTTCAGGATCAATTTTAAGCGTTACAGATTTAATAAGCTCATCCTTGACACTCGATAAAAGATTAATTGTCTTTATTTTGAATTCAATCTCATCCTCCCTGTATTTGCGTTTCTGTACCCTTCCCCTGACAAGAAGGTAATAACCAGTTATAAAAAACTTGCTGCTTTCAATATAATCTTTGTCGAACATCATAAACCGGAATGAATCTGAATAATCCTGAATGGTGAATGATCCATAAGGTTTGCCATTTTTACCTATTCCGTTCTTTGTATCTATCACCATTCCTGCTACAACAACATCCCTGTCGAGGTAATCACGAAGGTTTTGAAGATCTGCCAGATTCGCAGTTGCAAATGTACTGATCTCAAGTTTAAAATCATCCAGAGGATGCGATGAAAGGTATATACCTATTACTTCCTTTTCCCTGTTGAGCTTTTCCAGTTTAGGCCAATCGGGACAGGGAGCCGGTTCGGGTTTTATCATTTCGAAGCCACCTGTTTCTCCAAATAAAGACTGTTGGCTTGAGAGCTTCACTGTCTTGGCATTATTCCCATATCTGATAATACTTTCAATAAAACTTGATCCTTTAGTATCCAGGGCAAAATACTGGGCTCTGATTATTTCAGGAAAACAATCAAATGCCCCTGCAACTGCCATCGCTTCAAGGTTTTTCTTGTTAAGAGAGTTCAGATTTGCCCTTTCAACAAGATCAAAAATATCCTTATATAAACCATTCTCTTCACGTTCCTCAATCAGCTGAAGAACAGCATTTTCCCCAACTCCCTTAATAGCACCAAGCCCAAATCTGATATTTCCGTCCTTGTTTACCGTGAATTTCACATTACTTTCATTAATATCGGGACCCAGCACCTCCATTCCCATTCTGCGTGTCTCATCCATAAAAGTTGTGATCTTTTTTATATCACTGATATTACGGCTTAAAACAGCTGCCATATATTCAGCCGGATAATTGGCCTTAAGGTATCCGGTCTGAAATGCAACAAGAGCATAGCAGGTAGAGTGCGATTTATTGAAAGCATATTGCGCAAAAGCTTCCCAATCAGACCATATCTTATTTACAATAGTTTCATCATATCCGTTTCTTGCGCAGCCCTCCTGAAACTTCAGTTTCATCTCATCCATGATGGAACGTTTCTTTTTTCCCATAGCCTTTCTCAGGGAATCAGCTTCTCCCTTTGTAAAACCGGCCAGCTGCTGCGAAAGTAACATTACCTGCTCCTGATACACTGTAATACCATATGTATCATTAAGATATTTTTCCATCACTGGTATCGGATAATCAATCGGTTCCGTACCATGCTTCCTTCGGATGAACTTTGGAATATATTCCATTGGTCCGGGTCTGTAAAGGGCATTCATGGCAATCAGGTCTTCAAGCCTGTTCGGTTCAAGGTCCCTGAGATACCTCTTCATACCGGTCGATTCAAACTGGAAGATCCCGGTAGTCTCGCCATTGCTGAAGAGTTCAAATGTTTTTGCATCATCAAGGGGCAGATCCTCTATGTTTATCTCGATCCCTTTTGATTTTTTAATGTTCTCGAGCGCATCTTTGATTATTGAAAGTGTTTTCAGACCAAGGAAGTCCATCTTAAGAAGCCCTACGGACTCAACATGGCTTCCGTCATATTGTGTTGCGTACAAATCGGTATCCTTTGCCGTGCATAACGGGATATAATTATCAAGGGAGTCTTTACCTATTATTATTCCGCATGCATGTACTCCGGTTTGCCTTACAGAGCCTTCAAGAACTTCAGCATATTTTAATGTCTGGGCAATCAGCTTATTGGAAGATTGTTTTTCCTTTGCCAGTTCAGGAACCTCTGCATAAGCTGCCGAAAGGGTTATCCCGGGTCTTTCAGGTACAAGCTTGGCAAGCCTGTCAGCATCGGGTAATGGCAGTTTCTGTACTCTTGCAACATCCCTTATAGCCATTTTGGCAGCCATTGATCCAAAGGTGATTATATGCGCAACTTTATCATGCCCGTATTTGTTAACAACATATTTCAGAACTGAATCTCTTCCGTCTTCATCAAAGTCAATATCAATATCAGGCATTGAAATGCGGTCGAGATTCAAAAAACGCTCAAAGAGCAATCCGTATTTTATTGGATCTATATCGGTGATTCTAAGGCAAAAAGCAACTGCAGATCCGGCAGCAGAACCCCTTCCCGGGCCAACTGAGACTCCCATTTCACGGGCAGCGCGCAGAAAGTCCTGAACAATCAGAAAGTATCCGGGGAATCCCATCTTGGCAATCATTTCCAGTTCAAAATCCAGCCTTTCGGTTTGCTCTGCTGTCAATGTACCCCATCTCTCAGCTGCCCCAGTATAAGTCAGATACCTCAGGTATTGATCTTTGTCTGTATAACCTTCCGGCAACTCAAATTCTGGCATGATCGGATCATGGTCGAGCTTGTATTTTTCGATTTTATTAACCAGACCGGCAACATTGTCAATAGCTTCAGGTATATCATTGAAGATCGCACGCATCTCTTCTTCAGTCTTGAGATATTCCTGTTTGGAATACCTCAGACGGTTAGGGTCATCAATATCCTTGGCAGTATTTATGCATATAAGCCTGTCATGTGCTTCTGCATCTTCAGCATTGATAAAATGCACATCATTGGTGGCTATGATCCTGACATTAAACTTTACCGACAACTTTTTAAAAGCTTCAATTACCTTTTGCTGAAGAGGAAATGCTGACCGGTCAGCCTCTGGATCATATGTTTCATGGCGCTGTATCTCAAGGTAAAAATCATCTCCGAAAATGTCAAGGTAACTCTGAAGAGCCTCTTCTGCACCTGTAATCGTACCGTTCAGAATCTCGTCCTGGATTTCACCGGCAAGACAGGCTGAAGAAGCAATAAGTCCCTCACTGTATTTTGCCAGTAATTGCTTATCAATACGGGGTTTGTAGTAAAAACCTTTGATCCAGGCAATTGAGACCAGCTTGATCAGGTTTTTATAACCCGTGAGATTTTTTGCCAGCAGAATAAGATGATCACCTGAGCGGTCCTCTTTTCCGCTAACCTCTTCGATAGATCTCTTTGCAACATAAATTTCACATCCAATGACAGGTTTTATAGCCCTTTTGGTAGCATTGTTGTGAAACTCTTTCACCCCAAACATATTCCCGTGATCGGTAATGGCGACTGATTCCATCCCCAGAGATTTCACCTTGTCCATCAGCAAACTGATACTGGAAGCTCCGTCTAATATTGAGTACTGGGTATGAACGTGTAAGTGCGCAAATCCTGCCATAATTTGAACTTAAGTTATCAGTTTGAACAGGTCACAAAAATACGCAAAATAAAATTCAGTTAAGACTTATGAATCATTCTGTGAATAAATAATCCGTAGCATCTGATCTGACATTTGTTCAATCAAAAGTGCATTTTGTTGAATGATTTGAAATATATGGAAACAGTAAGATTATTTTGTTAACCGGGCTTTGGACACTTCTCTGAAGATTTAATAAAACAGCTGTTATCTGATGCCCTGATAATATTTATTAATCTAACCTAAATGCTATGAGAAAAATTCTCTTGTTATTCTTGGTTTTTTGCGGAGCTTCTCTCGCCTTGATGGCTCAGCAAAAAACAATTACGGGTACTGTTACCAGTGCTGAAGATGGACAGCCTGTTATTGGTTGTACAGTTCAGCTAAAAGGGACAACAACAGGTATTACGACTGATATTAACGGTAAATATACCCTTGTGGTCCCTGCAAATGCCACAACACTTGTTTTTTCGTACATTGGTATGAAAACTCAGGAGATTGGTATAGAAAATCGCTCCGTTGTCAACGTTGCAATGGAAGCCGATGTCAGGGGATTGGATGAAGTTGTCGTTACTGCTTTTGGTATATCGCGCGAGAAAAAGGCCCTCGGGTATGCTGTGCAGGATGTTAAAAGCGATGTGATTGAAAGGGCTGGAAATACCGACCTTTCAGGAGCAATGCAGGGGAAACTGGCCGGTATTGACATAAAACCCTCAAGTGGTATGCCGGGAGCCTCATCTCAGATCACCATCCGTGGTGCCCGCTCATTTACGGGAAACAATACACCGCTTTATATTGTTGATGGTATGCCTATTGCATCTACCGCTGACATTCAATCGGGAGCAGGTGGCGATTTTTCCCAGGTTGGTGATGGTGTAACAGGCTCGGACCTTTCTAACCGGGCAATTGATATAAACCCCTCAGATATTGAAAGTATCAATGTTCTGAAAGGTCAGGCGGCAGCTGCTCTATATGGTATAAGAGCATCAAATGGTGTTGTGATTATTACGACAAAAAGCGGGAGAAATAATGCAATCGGAAAACCGGTCGTGTCAATCTCTCATATAAGCAGTTTTTCAAAAGTATCACGAACACCTCAATACCAGACCACTTATGCTCAGGGTACTTATGGGGCGTATGTACCAAATTCATCAATGTCGTGGGGACCAAAGATTAGTGATCTTCCGGATGACCCTGTTTACGGAGGTAATAATAATGGTCATCCGGGGATGTTCTATGTTCCACAGCTGGATGCTGCACAGCTTGATCCGTGGGTAACCCCACAGCTATTTAACAACTGGTCTGACTATTTTAAAACGGGTTATTCAATAACAAACAATATAAATGTGAGTCAGGCAATGGAAACCGGCAATTTTGCCCTGGGACTAAGCCAGACATCACAGAGTGGTATTGCTGCTCCTTCCGGCATGAATAGATGGAATGCCAGAGCTTCAGCTGAAAGGAAGCTGAATAAGAACTTCAATACAGGTTTCAGTTCTAATTTTTCAAAAACAGATATTGATAAGTTGTCTTCAGGAAACGATGCATCACTCGCAGGTGTCCTGGCTGCACCTGCAACCTATAATCTTAAAGGGTATCCTTATAATATTCCCGGTGATCCTTATACACAGATTTATTACCGCGGGGTAAATCCATTTGATAATCCGCTTTGGGCTGCTGAACATAATGTCTTTACGGAAAAGACGAACAGGTTTTTCGGGAATGGTTATATAAATTATGATGCCAGACTTGGTGAATTGATGAATCTGAAAATTCGTTACCAGTTAGGTATTGACTCATACACAACACATTTCCAGGATATTTTTGAATACGGGCATGCAGGCAATACCGGTTATATGGATAATTATGGTATTTCATCTTCAACGGTTAACTCACTTATTACCGCAAATTTTGACTGGAAGCTAAGTAATGACCTTACGTTTAACGTAATGTTAGGGAATGAGTTTAACCAGGGAAATTACAAGACTTACTCAGAACATGGAGAGGATTTTAATTTTGGTGGTTGGGCACATATACGAAATGCCAATATTGTAACTGCAAATGAGTCTAAAAGTCAGGATCGTACAGTAGGCTTTTTCGGAAGTATGTCACTTGATTACAAATCAATAATTTTCCTGAATGCAACAGGCAGGAATGATATTGTTTCGACAATGCCAACAAACAACCGTACATTCTTCTATCCTTCAGTTTCCATGAGTTTTCTGGCTTCTGAATTAGATGCAATAAAAAATCATGAATGGATATCATTTGCAAAATTTCGTCTTTCATATGCTGAAGTCGGACAGGCTGGTCAGTATTATAAGAATTTCTATACTATACCAAACTATTCCGGCAGCTGGTGGTCAGGATCTCCGATACTTTACCCGATTGGCGGAATAAGTTCCTATATTCCGAATAATATACAGTTTGATCCAAATCTGAAACCCCAAAACACTAAATCATACGAGATTGGAGGGGATCTGAAATTCTTCAACAACCGTCTGGGAATTGACTATACCTATTCACGTCAAAATGTAGTAGATCAGATATTTACAGTACCATTAGCCGGATCCACAGGGGCTGCGCAGCTTCTGATGAACGGTGGAAAGGTGCATACTGTCAGTCATGAGGTGGTTTTATACTTAACTCCGGTGGATAAGAAAAACTTCAGATGGGATATGAATATCAACTTTTCTAGAATTGACAATATTGTAGATGAGCTGGCACCTGGTGTTGAAAGTATCTTTTTAGGCGGTTTTGATATTCCTCAGGTCAGAGCCGGAATAGGTTCTTCCTATCCTGTTATTTATGGCGTTTCATTTGTCCGTGATGAGAATAACAGGATTGTTGTTGTAGATAATCCGGGTTCTCCAAATCATGGCATGCCGGCTATTGGTGAACCTAAGGTGATAGGGTCGGTATCTCCTGATTTCATTCTTGGAGCAAACAATTCGATCACTTACAGGAGCTGGTCTCTGAATGCCTTGTTTGAATGGAAAAGCGGAGGTCATATGTACTCCGGAAGCAATGGTTTGCTTGATAATTACGGTATGTCAGCAAGAACAGAAAATCGCGATGCAACGTTTGTTTTCGACGGGGTTAAACCTGACGGTACGCCAAATGATATTGTCCGCGGAGGGCCAAATGATCCAAGAGCATTGCAGGATTTGTACACAAATGTGCTCTATAATATTGATGAGTATTTTATACATGATAATTCCTTTGTGAAGCTTCGTGAACTTTCAGTGAAGTATAACCCGGCAAAAAAGGTGCTTAACAAGGTAGATTTAGGTGTTTCAGTTTTTACAAGGAACATTTTGATCTGGACAGCCCTTCCATACTTTGATCCGGAATCCAGTCAGGGTAATACTAATATGGCAGGAGCGTTTGAAAGATTTTCTATGCCCCAGGCAACTAATTTTGGTTTTAGTTTCGATATAACTTTTTAATTTCTGATAATATGAAAAAACTGATTTATATATTATTAACATCGTTCCTTCTCATCACTATGATATCGTGCTCTGAAAAAGTCATGGATGATATAAACAAGGATGTGAATGATCCGACAGAAATGGGCACAAGCCTGATTATTACAGATGCAATGACCAGTACCGCATTCTCTGTGACTGGTACTGATTTCGCATTTTACGCATCTATCTATATTGAGCATAATGTCGGAACATGGGGACAATTCTATAATGCTGAGATCAGAACGGCAGAACCCACCAATTCAACAACATATAATAATACATGGGATGCAACTTATCAGACTCTTTATAATCTGAAAGTAATTATTGATAAATGTAATGAAGGTGGCTCTGAAGCCGGAAATTATCATACACTGGGCATTGCCCAGGTCCTTACTGCATATAATCTGGCAATCCTGACAGATGTTATGGGAGACGTTCCATGGACTGAAGCGCTCCACCCTGGTGAAATATTTACTCCTGTACTCGATAAACAGGAAGATATATATATCCAGGTGTTTAGTTTACTCGATGAAGCGATTGCCAATCTTGATAAAGAATCGGAATTTCCCTCATTAGGAGCCCAGGACCTTATTTATGGAGGTGATGTTGATCTTTGGAAAAAATTCGCTTATGGACTGAAAGCCAGGTATACAATGCGGCTATCGTACAAGACTCCTTCTTATGCTGATGTTATAAACTTTGCAAATCAGTCTTTCGTTTCAAATTCTGAACAGGCCCAATATAATTATAATGGTACTACAACCAACAGTCCTTTTTACAGATTGTTTCTCGACAGAGACTATTACGGGGCAAGCCAGAGTCTGCATGATAAATTAGTGGAAAGAAATGATCCCAGAGATAATGTATTCTTCATTCCTTACCCCGGAACAGAGGATAACGGGATCGTTTTTGCTCCCAACGGAACACCAAATCAGATACAGGGATTATATTCCATATCAGCAATTAGTACAAATACCGCACCTACTTACCTTTTAAGCTACCATGAAATTGAATTTCTGAAAGCCGAAGCTTATGCCAGATTGAATGATATTCCAAACGCTGAGGCTTCGCTGAAGGACGCTGTTACAGCAGCTTTTCAGAAGGTAAATATTGACCTGTCAGCTACTGATGCTGAGAATTATTATAACAATAATGTAGCTGTAAAATTCGCAGCAAACCCTGTCTCGGAAATAATGAATCAGAAGTATATTGCTTTTTATGAGGAAGAAGCTGTTGAAGCCTACAATGATTACAGACGCTTAAAGGCAATGGGTAACAATATTATCAATCTTGAAAACCCTCTTAATTCGACTCTGTTTCCGTTACGCTATACCTATGGATCTGATGACGTTACAACAAACCAGAATGTCCGTAATGCTTACGGAGACGGTACTTATGTATACTCAGAAAATGTCTGGTGGGCAGGAGGAACGCGCTAAGTTTCCCGCTCTTACATTGTCTAACTAAATAAAGAATAAATATGAAAAAAATAAATACATTAGGATTGATAATCGCACTGATTCTGATATTTTTCGGATGTGAGGAAATAAAAGATCCTGCAGGTCAGCGTGATGCCGGAGTTGTTCCGCTGATCTCAGACGTTACAGGGATATTTATAAGCGGAGAACTTAATTCCTCCGTTCAGTTCACTGTTAATCTCGAAAGTGGAATGACAGTTGATAATGCTCAGATTCAGGTTTCCCAGCAAGCCAATCTGGAAAGAGAAAAGATTGCAGATATTGCTTCATTCCCGGCTACTGTCACACTCAATCTGGGTGAAGTTACCGATAAGCTTGGCACGATCAATAAAGGAGACCTTATTTTTGTTGAAGTGGTGACTACAAAAAATGGTATTACTACACGATCAAATGCATCTTTGTCCCTTATAGTTTTTTGTGAATTTAATGAAGCTTTGGCAGTCGGCAGCTTTCATTCAGTTTCTTCCGATTGGGGTTCAGAGGGTGATATAACAATTACAAGTGATCCGCTTGATCCATATACAGTATATGTTTCAGGTCTGGAAGCGATCGAAGGTGTAAATGAAGATTTGGGACCCCTGGTGATGCATATTGATCCATTGACTTTTGCGGTAACTGCCGATAAAACGGTTATTGCATCAGAGGCATGGTGGGGAGATACGAATATAGCTTATGAGGGAAGCGGAACATACAATTCCTGTACCGGGGTATATTCAATGCGCTTTGATATCTCAGCTACAGAGGGCGACTATGGGTTATTTTCATTTACTATTACTAGAAAATAACAGCATTTTTCATTTGAATGATTTTTTACTGAGGCTATCCTGACAGGTAGCCTCATATTATTATTTAGGTATTTTCTATCTTAAACTAAAGTATTTTAAGCTGCAGAGTATGTTTTGAATTTATTCGGTTATTTAGTATTATTCATTTGTTCAATAAATTATTTACTGTTATCTTTGCAGCCACAATTTTTAAAACAGGTTAAATTATAAAGCGTAAGAATTAATGGCAGTTAAAATCAGATTAGCTAGAAAAGGCCGTAAGAAACTGGCCTTCTACCACATTGTGGTTGCAGATAGCAGATCGCCACGTGATGGCAGATATATTGAAAAGATCGGATCATATAATCCGGTCACTAACCCCGCTACAATCGAACTCGATTTCGATAAAGCATTGGGTTGGCTGCAAAATGGCGCATTACCTACAGATACCTGTAGAGCTATCCTGTCTTATAAAGGTGTCTTAATTAAAAAGCATCTGCTTGAAGGTGTAAAAAAAGGTGCATTTGATGAAGCAGAAGCAAACAGACGGTTTGAAGAGTGGATGAAGCAGAACGAGGCAAAAATCGAAGCCAAAAAATCAGGTCTTGAGAAATTTCAGGACGATGATATGGGTAAGAGACTTGCAGGTGAAAAACGGATTAATGAAGCCAGGATCGCCAGGCTGGCAAAGAAAAATGCGGCACTAGCAGCCAAAGAAACTGCTGCGCTTAAAGAAATAGTTAATCCCCAGGCTGATGAGCCTGATGAAGACACTATTCAGAATGAAGAAGCAGCACCCGCTGAGGTACCAGCTCCAGCTGAAGATGCAGCGGTACCCGATGTTCAGGATCAGAATGCAGAAGAGTCTGCCTCTGAGCCAGCTGCAGAAGAGAAACCCCAGGAGTAGGGACCAGTCATAAGGATCAGCGATCCAATGGCTTACAACTTCAATATATTACTGGGACGAATCACAAAGATAAGCGGCTATGAAGGTGCCGTAGCAGTAAAATTAGAGAAATTCTTTTTTGATGATATACCCCGATTGGAATCGGTCTTTCTGGAAATTGACGGAAGACCGGTTCCTTTTTTTGTATCAGATTATGAATACAATGGTGCCGATATTTTAAAGCTTAGTTTCGATGGTTATGACTCAATTGAGAAGATTGGAGAGTTCACAGGGTGCAGGGTCTACTTGACAACTGAAAAGCCTGATTCAATGATGGTTGATGATTTTATGAGCCTGATTGGATATAAGGTTTTAACAACAGAAATGACTATTATTGGAACCGTATCCGAAGTAATTCAAAATCCGGGGCAATGGCTCCTGAATGTTGTTTCTCCGGCAAAAAAGGAGATACTTATCCCTTTCCATGAAGATTTTATTGTGACTATACAAAAAAGGGGTAAAAATATCATAATGGATATTCCGGATGGACTGACCGAGATTAACTGACAATATATTCTTTTCAAATGCAGCCTTTTCTGAAAAAGCCTGTCTTTTGTAGGTACTACATTAATATATTAAATTATAACACTATGAAAAGGGCTATTATCTTATCAGTATTAATTATTGCATTAACCTTAACATATGGATTTGCCGGCCTTCAGTCTGTCAGCAAAGAGACAAGGGATCTGTCAGGTTTTACTAAAGTCAGTTTTGGAGTATCCGGAAACCTCTACATTAGCTTTGGTCCTGCATTCAAAGTAGAACTCGAAGGGAGCAAAGCTGTACTTGACGATATAGTAACAGAAGTTTCAAGTGGCAGACTTGTTATCAAGAAAGAAAACTGGCGGCTTAATATGAATGAAAAAGTAACGGTTTATATTACAATGCCGGATATAAATGGATTGACGGTTTCAGGTTCAGGAAAGGCAGAAATAAGGGATGCTGTTAAGACTGATGATCTTAATTTGAGCGTAAGCGGTAGCGGGAAATTATATACTAACGATATTATTGCTGATAATCTTGATTGCGGGATCTCAGGTTCCGGAGATATTATACTCGGTGGCAGCGGAAAAGTTGACACGGGTGACATATCAATTAGCGGATCGGGAAACTACACCGGTGAAACTACAAAGATTGGCTCTGTTCAAATCTCAATTTCAGGCAGTGGAAATTGCAGATGTAATGTAACCGAGTCTCTCAGAGCCAGTGTTTCAGGTAGCGGGAATGTATCATATATTGGTGACCCTAAGATTGATGCACGTGTCTCCGGTTCAGGCAGGATCAGATCTAAATAAACTAACTTCTTATGATCTTTATCGTACCGTCCGGCGAGATTTTAATGACCGGTGAGGAAGAATACTTTTGCCTGTCAGCCTGACGGTACTTTACAACATAATCGACCTGATCGATAATTATATTTTCAATTTCTCCGAAATACCCGGGAGAGGGCTTACCGCTTAAATTGGCTGATGTAGAAACGATTGGCTTCATGAAACGGCTTATCAGTTCCTGGCAGAATTCATCTTTACAGATTCTTATCCCTACAGAACCATCCTCACTGGAAACTCCCTTGGCCAGGCTTCTTCCAAACGGGTAAATGATGGTAAGCGGATCATCAGAAACCGTTGCAAGTTCAAGTGCTATTTCCGGAATGTCCTTTACATAACGTTCAAGCATTTGTACCCCGTTAACAAGAATGAGCAGACTTCTGCTCTCACTCCGGGACTTTATTTTATATATTTTTTCTACTGCTTCAGGATTTGTCGCATCACAACCCAGGCCCCATACTGTGTCTGTAGGATATAGAATGACGCCTCCTTTTTTAAGGCTGATAAGGGAGTCTTTTAAATCTTCTTCGAAAATCATCGGATAAAAATTAATTAATTTCCCGATTCTTGTTGAGGCGTCTCAGATTCAAGTATTTGTTGAATGTAGATTTTGCATAAAGCGAACAGATCAGAAATCCGTCATGACCGTCCAGAAAACCGCCTTTAATTATATAGGATCTGAAAAATCCCCAGAGGAAATGAATGTATGGTGTGAAGATGTTGGCTTTTCTTCCGGCCTTATGGAACTCTATGGCTCCAATCTGGGAGTATTTGTTCATCTTATCAATATGATCCTGCCTGGATGTAATGGACCAGTGAAGTAAATCTCCCTTTAATCTGCCTACTTCAGCTCCGTTTGACATAATGAATTTTTCATGAAGATTGAGCTCTCCCCATTTCCCCTTGTCCGCACAGAAAAGTCTCAGCTGACGGTCGGGGTACCACTCGGAATGCCTGATCCACTTTCCGCAGTAATTGTTTCGACGGTTAAAATAATAGCCTTCATATTTCCAGTTATCCTTAATAGCCAGAATTGACTCTCTTAGTGTATCACTTAAAGCCTCGTCTGCATCAAGTGCTATTACATTGTTGTGAGTGACAAGTTTCAGAGCATAATTCTTTTGATCGCGGTAACCTTCAAATTGATGTTTAATAAACCGCACATTATATTTCTTGCAAATTTGTTCAGTGGAATCTGTTGAAAATGAATCAACTACAATTATTTCATCCGCAATCCCATCTAATGAAGCCAGGCATTTCTCAATGAACAATTCTTCATTAAAAGTTATAATTACAGCAGATATTTCAGGCATACATCAGGTACATTTGGATTGCGCTCAAATTTACTATAAAATCGATGACAGACAATTTTTCCCGGAAATTATTTACCATAACAGGGTAAGTGATTGATCATGATTTGGTCAGTAACAGATATTTTAACAAATATCATACCGAATTGCCTGATAGTGTTCATAGACTTGATTGATTACCATCTTCCGTACGAAATATTTTGAATATACTTTTTAATCGGTGATTCAAAATTCGTACTATATAACCCGGAATTGTTAAATGCATCAATAATCAATTATATATTTATTGAGGTAAGTATTAGAAAACATATTAAGATTTATTCTATTTGATATCTTTGAAAGGCTCAAAACATCTAAAAACTATTAACCATGTCAAAAAAAGCTCTATTAATTCTATCTGCATTCGTATTTGCGTCATTATTTACATCTGGACAGGAAGCATTGAAATATCAGTTGCCTCCTGCTGAAATTGTTAAAATTGTAGATGCTCCCCTGACTCCTTCAATTTCTGTAAGTCCTGATAAGTCCAATATTCTTATTATTGAAAGATCACCTATTATTACTATCAAAGAACTCTCTGCAGAAGAGCTTAAGATAGCAGGCCTCAGAATCGATCCTGCAATCAGCGGACCTAGCAGACAAACCTACAACCTGGGGTTCAGATTGATGAATATTGATGGTACTAATATAAGGGATATCATCGGGTTGCCGGATGATCCGGCTCTTGGTTTTCCTGTCTGGTCGGCTGATGGCAAGAAATTTTTATTTACTAATAAAAGACCTGCCACCATTGAGTTATGGGTATGTGATGTTGTATCATTAAAAGCTGCAAAAATTGCAGAAGGGATTAATATGGTTTTTGGCAATCCGGTTTCCTGGCTTCCCGATAATAACAGTTTTTTATATTATGTAAGTGACCCGGGGAGAGGCACTAAACCTGTACGGAGCAATATCCCTATAGGGCCTGTTGTGCAGGAGAACCTTGGAAAGAAGGGACAGGTTGCAACTTACCAGGACCTGCTTAAAGACCCTGAAGATGAGATGATATTTGAGTACTATGCCAAATCTCAGCTGATGTTATATGATGGGGGCAAATCAGTTAATGTAGGTAAACCGGGGATGATTACTGATGTCTCACCCTCTCCTGATGGTCAGTATTTTATGATAACGACGATTAACCGTCCATTCTCCTACCTTGTTCCTTATAATAGTTTTCCTTCATCTACTCTGATATGGGATCTTAAAGGTACGGTTATCAAAACATTAATTGAAGAACCTCTTATTGAGAATTACCCAAGGGATTATGATGCCGTTCTCCCCGGACCAAGATCATTTACCTGGCGAGCTGACAAACCATCCACTGTCTATTGGGTGGAAGCGCTCGATGGTGGAAATTACAAAAATGAGATGCAATATCATGATCAGGTATATATGTTAGAAGCTCCATTTACGGGTGAACCGGGAAAATTTATTTCCACTGTGATGAGATTCGGCGGGATTACATGGGGGAAAGATGATTTTGCACTGATTTCCGAAGGATTGCGCAAAACACGGATCAGGGTTATAAGTTCTTTCAATACGGCCGATCCTCAGAAGACCCTGAAGAAAATTCAGGAATTCAATACGGATGACGGGTATGGAAATCCAGGACGATTTATGACTGAGCCTGCTCTTAATGGAAGAGGAATCCTTTTGTTTGCGGATAAAGGCAGAACATTATTCCTTACAGGCGATGGAGCTTCACCTGAAGGAGACAGGCCTTTTATTGATAAATATGATGTACTAACAGGGAAAGCTACAAGATTATGGAGGTCCGAAGCTCCTTATTATGAAACAATTAATTCTTTTATTGATGTAACAAAAGGGCTTCTTATGACTAACAGGCAGTCAGTCAATGACGTTCCCAACTATTATTTAAGGAATCTGAAGAATGGGAAGCTAAACAGGATTACAAATTTTGAGAATCCATATCCCCAGCTTGCAGGGGTTACTAAAGAGCTGGTCAGATATAAAAGGAAAGATGGTGTTGATCTTTCATTTATATTATACCTTCCTGCAGGCTATAATAAGACCAAAGATGGCCCTCTGCCATCGCTATTATGGGCTTATCCCCGCGAGTTTAACGATATAGGAGCCGCCGGCCAGGTTAGTGGTTCTCCCTATACATTTACAAGAATAAGTCCGTCCTCAGCGCTTGTTTATGTAACCCAGGGATATGCCATACTTATGGATGCTGCCTTTCCGATTGTTGGTGTATCGGGAAGCGAGCCAAATGATACTTTTATTGAGCAGTTGATTGCTGACGCAGAGGCTGCAATAAACAAGGCTGTGGATATTGGTGTTACCGATCCGAAACGAGTTGCGGTCAGCGGCCATTCCTATGGTGCTTTTATGACAGCGAATCTTCTTGCACATTCACGGTTATTTGCTGCCGGAATCGCAGAGAGCGGTGCCTACAACAGGACACTAACTCCATTTGGATTTCAGAATGAACGGAGAAGTTACTGGGAAGCTCCGGATATATATAATAATATGTCACCATTCATGCATGCTGATAAAGTTAAAGATCCGATAATGCTTATTCACGGATTGGCCGACAACAATAGCGGCACTTTTCCCATTCAGAGTGAAAGATTCTATGCAGCACTTAAAGGATTTGGTGCAACAGCAAGGCTTGTACTTCTCCCTGATGAAAGCCATGGATATGCCGCAAGGGAATCAATACTGCATAAACACTGGGAGGTATTAAACTGGATGAATAAATATGTGAAAAATAAGAAGTAACACTCCCGGGTTTGGTTTATGACCAATTTTAAAGAGATGCCTATCAACTTCGTTATTCTTATGCTTTTAACGGAATGTTTAAACCGGGAATGATAAATTATGATCTGATCAGGGCTATCTGTTAACTGATAATTAAAAATCATGTTAACCCAATGGTGTGGTTCAGGCAGTTCCGGTTTTGTCTGAACTTAAGTTTTTGCTCTTTAGACTCTTTTTAAACTGTAAACAAATTCAAGAATATTTTTTTTTCATTTGAATTATTGAAAAACTCATATAGTTTTGTACCGGTGAATTTTTTTTCATTTCAAAACCTTAATTTTTAACTTAATAACTGATAACATGATTAGTAGTATTTTTTGGATTGTGCCGGTTTCAGCACTCCTGGCTCTGTTGTTTGCCTGGATCTTTTACAAGAGCATGAAAGCTCAGGACGAAGGAACAGATAGAATGAAAGAGATAGCTGAATATGTCAGGGAGGGGGCTATGGCTTATCTCCGGCGTCAGTATACAGTTGTAACAAAAGTATTTTTAATACTTGTTGTTCTTTTGACTATACTGGCATACATGGGAGTTCAGAATCCGTTTGTCCCGATAGCCTTTCTTACAGGTGGATTCTTTTCAGGTCTCTGTGGTTATCTCGGAATGAAAACAGCAACCTTTGCATCCAACAGGACAGCATGGGCTGCATCGAAATCGCTTAACAAAGGATTGCAGGTAGCTTTACGAAGCGGAGCTGTAATGGGTCTTGTGGTTGTAGGTTTCGGGCTGCTCGACGTTGCGTTATGGTTCCTTCTTCTTAACAAGGCAGTTTTTACACCTGAACATATGGTTACTGGATTAAAATTTCTGGGACTTACATTTGTTCAGCCAGGGACTACTGATCATCAGAAACTTATAGAAATTACTGCTGTAATGCTTACATTTGGTATGGGCGCTTCAACACAGGCTCTTTTTGCTCGTGTTGGTGGCGGGATATTTACAAAAGCTGCTGATGTTGGCGCTGATCTTGTCGGTAAAGTTGAAGCAGGAATTCCCGAAGACGATCCACGTAACCCTGCAACAATTGCTGATAACGTTGGCGATAATGTTGGTGATGTAGCCGGCATGGGTGCAGACCTCTATGAATCTTATGCCGGTTCAATCCTGGCAACTGCAGCTCTTGGGGCAGCGCTTCCTGCTGTAGCAGGTGTAGCTGACCTTCAGATGAAAGCTGTTATTGCTCCAATGATTGTTTCAGCAATCGGGATCTTACTTTCAATTGCAGGTGTTTACCTGGTAAGAGCCAAGGAATCGGCTTCCCCGAAAAACCTTCTTAATGCATTATTGCTTGGAACAGGTGGAAGTTCTGCTTTCATACTGGTCGCTCTTGCTATTATGGCATACACCGGCTGGATAACATGGGGTGTTTTTGGCTCAGTTGTTTCCGGATTGTTGGCAGGTGTTATCATTGGACAGTCAACAGAATATTTCACATCGGACGGATACAAACCAACCCAGGGCATTGCCAGACAATCTCAGCAGGGTCCGGCTACAGTTATTATTGAAGGTATGGCAGTAGGGATGTTCTCAACATGGGTCCCGGTTGTAACCATTGTTGCAGGTATTATAGCTGCTTTTGGTTTTGCAGGTGGCTTCAACGATTTCGCACAGGGAGTTTATGGTATTGGATTTGCCGCTGTTGGAATGCTCTCGACATTAGGTATTACTCTTGCCACAGATGCTTTCGGACCAATTGCTGACAACGCCGGAGGGAATGCAGAAATGGCTGACCTGCCTGCAGCGGTAAGAGAAAGAACAGATGCTCTTGATGGTCTAGGAAATACAACTGCCGCAACTGGCAAAGGTTTTGCTATTGGTTCTGCGGCTCTTACAGCTCTGGCCTTAATGGCTGCCTATATGGAAGAGGTAAAGCTATGGCTTGGCAGGCTTGCCGACAAAGCACCTGATGGTTTCAAGCAGATTGGTGATACTCTTTTCTATCATAATACTGTTCCGTCTGTTCATGATGGACAGATAGCTGTTAATTTAACAACTGCAACCATAAAAGATTTTGTTACTGCATACGACCTATCACTTTTTAATCCGATTCTTCTTGGCGGTATTTTTATCGGTGCAATGATGGCATTTGTTTTCAGCGCAATGAGTATGAAAGCAGTTGGAAGAGCTGCCGGCAAAATGGTTGATGAAGTAAGACGTCAGTTCCGTGAAATTCCGGGAATTATGGATGGTACCGGAAAACCTGAATATGCAAAATGTGTCGAGATTTCAACTATAGGAGCACAAAAGGAGATGATGATTCCTTCCTTAATGGCAATCACGGTACCTTTTGTTGTCGGATTATTATTCGGAGTTCCCGGAATAGTTGGCCTCCTTGCTGGTGGTATGACGGCCGGTTTCACACTTGCCAGCATGCTAAACAATGCAGGTGGAGCCTGGGATAATGCTAAGAAATACATCGAAAGAGGTAACTATGGCGGAAAGAAAAGCGATTGTCATAAAGCAAGTGTTGTAGGTGATACTGTTGGAGATCCTTTCAAAGATACTTCAGGCCCTGCACTTAATATCCTAATCAAACTGATGTCAATGGTTTCAGTTGTTCTTGCAGGCATTACAGTTGCTTATAGCCTTTTTTAGTCAATAAAGAATTAACTTGATAAAACAGGGACACGCCATGGTATGTCCCTGTTTTTTATTTGTTATTTTTGAGAAAACATTTGAAATGAAAACGCCCCGCCTTAAAGACATTCAGGCTGCCCATGCCAGGATAAAACCTTTTATTCATAAGACTCCGGTATTGAGCTCAAAGCAATTAAATGAACTTTTTGAGTGTGATTTGTTTTTTAAATGTGAGAACTTTCAGAAGGTTGGGGCTTTTAAATTCCGGGGTGCTGCCAATGCGGTTCTAACATTAACAGATGATGAGAAATGCAGGGGAGTTGTTACCCATTCCTCAGGCAATCATGCCGCGGCACTTGCACTGGCAGCAAAGATGAATGGAGTCAGGGCAAATATAGTTATGCCCGAAAATGCACCTGTTGTAAAAAAAAATGCTGTTAAGGGATATGGAGCAGAGATCACATATTGTAAACCTACTTTACAGGCACGTGAGGAAGCTACCAGGATCATTATTGAAAAATCCGGAGCAACACTTGTGCATCCTTACGATAATTTTAACGTTATATGCGGCCAGGGAACTGCGGCACTGGAACTTCTGGACGAAGTTGACGGCCTTGATATTGTTGTGGCTCCTGTTGGAGGAGGGGGTCTGTTGAGCGGTACTTCAACATGCGTGATAGAAACTGTAAAAAACATTAAGGTAATCGGAGCCGAACCTCTTAATGCAAATGATGCTTATATATCCTTTACAACCGGGATACTTACGCCTTCTGTTAATCCATTAACAATAGCCGACGGATTGCTTACCTCACTGAGCGAACTCACTTTTTCAATCATCAGGGAAAATGTAAATATGATTTTAACTGCAAAGGAAGAGACGATCATTGAGTGCATGCTTCTGATCTGGGAGAGAATGAAAATTATAGTTGAGCCTTCATCAGCAACCGTTCTTGCAATAATTAAAGAGAACCCCGATCTGTTCAGAGGGAAAAAAACAGGTTTGATAATCTCTGGAGGAAATGTGGATTTCAGGAAACTTCCCTTCTAATTCTTCTTTCTGAAATATGCAACGATAGGATAGTGATCGGAGTACCTCACTTTTATAATTTCAAAATAACTGTTAATAAGAGCATTATCGTATAGTATATAGTCAATTCTGTTAGGGGGATAATTCCCTTTATATGTAAATCCGGCGCCATATCCGGAATTGACAAAAGAATCATTAAGCTTATTACGAATTTTTCTATAAGTATAAGAAACAGGAGTATCATTAAAATCCCCTGCAACAATTACCGGAAATGGTGATTTATTAATATGATTTTTAAGCACCTGTGCCTGTTGTGCTCTCCTTACAAAACCCTTTTTCAGGCTTATTGATATATCCTTTACCTCACCCAATTTCTCTTTCTCATTTGGAATGGTCATTTCCTCAATGAATGAGCGTTCCATCCTTCTTAATCTGAACGACTGCAGATGATTATTATATATCCTGAATGTGTCATTGCGAATAAGGATATCAGTATATATTGACAGACTTGAAGAACCCGGATGAATAATTTCTCCGCGACTTATAATGGGGAACCTGCTGAAAGTGGCGATACCGTAATACCTGTTTTTACCGCTTGCCAGTATTTTTACATGAGAAAAGTAGTTGCCACCGAGCTCTGTAATTATTGCAGACTCTTCCTTAGCCGGATCACCTGATATGAAAAACTCCTGAAGGCATATAATATCAGCTTTCTGAGTTTTCAGGAACTCAAGCACCTTCTTTTCAGAATTAGTTCCGTTCTTATTTTCAAAATAATTGAATAATCTCACATTGTAGCTAAGTACTTTAAAGGTATCTGCTTTACTTCCCTTAGGTCTGGTAAGCTGAATATAATTTGAAAAATGTGTAAAGCCTATGGCAATTACTACCACCGATAAGAGTGCCTCCAGTTTTAGCAGCATGGCCCAGATAACTGCAAGAATGATATTAATCAACAGAAGATAAGGGTAGGAAAGGCCAAAAAATGCCGGAAGGGCAAAATCTTCCGGATTTATAATGACCGCCAGATATGACATCAGAAGTGAAATGGCAAAGAATACATTTACCCCTAAGAGGATCCTATAAAGTAGTTTTTTCAAATTCAACTGTAAGAGATTACTAATTTACCGGTAATAGCGTGAAAAACTGCAAGATAAACCCGCTTTTTGACAATCCTGTATAAAGAGTATATAAACAGGGTTAATTCAAAGACTAATTTTTTTTCTGACTCTCTTTAAAAAGAATTTCCTTTTCTTCTTTTGTAAGGCTGTCATACCCCCCCTTGGATATTTTCTCAAGAATCCTGTTTACCATTTCCTGGTGTTCAGCCCTGAGCTTATTATATTCATATTCATTGGCTGCCTTACGGTGAGTGACCTTAAGTTTCTTCCGTGGTTTAAAAAGCGTCACAAGGTAGTCAATTATCCTGTTAAACCCTTTGCCAATATCTCGTCCCTGTCTCAGGTTCAGTGTATAAAAATATCCTAATAATGCCCCCCCGATATGTGCAAGCTTTCCCCCTGAGTTAGAGGAGAAATCCATTACTGAAGTGAGAACAAAAATAGCAAGGGCCATGTACTTGATTTTTATTCTTCCAAACAAAAACAGATTGACAGTATAATCTGGTACATAAGCAGCAATTGCAACAACTATAGCCATAACTGATGCTGATGCACCAATTGCAGACGACTTGAAAACAACTCCCTCAAATGCCGGGAAAATATTAAACGAAAGTATGTAAGTAAGTGCGCCGCAAATCCCACCCAGAAGATAAACGGCAACGAGCTTTCGCTGATCAAGATATTCAAGAAAGATCCTGCCAAACCAGTATAGCCACAACATATTGAATAGTATATGCCAGATACCTTTATGAACAAACATGTATGTGATTAATGTCCAGGGTCTTACAAGTAAAGTCTGAAGATGAGATGGAACAGAAATATAACTCAGGACTTTATCCGGTATTTCCGGACTATTAATGAGAAAGCCAATTATTGCTGCAACAGTGATCAGAAGAAATACAGCAACATTTATATATATAAGTTTTGTAAGATTACTCCCATTGCTGAAAGTTTTCTTTATGTCGTCCCATATTCCCATCAGTAGAGAGTGTTTGTTGTTTTTCTCCAGTACCTGATAAGTATATATCCGAACAGCATGCCTCCAAGATGAGCAGCATGTGCAATATTGCTACCGGGTTGTGTAACTGCAAGGTATAGTTCAATTGCACCATACCCAATTACCAGGTATTTTGCTTTTATCGGCATAGGAGGTATAAGAAGCAATAACTGGGTATTTGGAAAAAGAACCCCAAAAGCGAGGAGAACACCAAAGATTGCTCCTGAAGCTCCGACAGTTGGAGTATTTAGTAATAGCTGAAGGCTCTGCATGGTAGGTGCAGAAAATATCTTCCCCTGGTTAAAATATGCTGTCCCCTCATTAAGCACAACTTGCAGATTTTCCGGACTCAGGCTGTTCACCAGGTGATTATATTGCAGGTAAACAACCGATTCATGAGTAAAAGCAGCTCCAAGTCCGCAAACCATGTAGAAAATAAAGAACCTCTTCGGACCCCACACATTTTCAAGGATCGGGCCGAATATAAAAAGTCCATACATATTAAATAACAGATGTATAAATCCTGCATGCATAAACATATGGGAGAGTATCTGGACCGGCATGAACTGTTCTGATTTCGGGAAATATAATCCCAGTACCATGTCAAGGTCTGTTCCAAAAACGCTTTTTACAACCCAGGTTATCAAAAGCATCAATACATTTAAAAGAATAATATTCTTTACTACGGGCGGTAACCCGAAAAATCCTCTTCCGAATCCGTTCATCAATCAGTTTTTAAAACATTTACTTTTATCTTCAATTGTCGGGCCAAAACTCTTAATGATTTTTTAATCCGACAAATTGTCACATAACTTACTTAAATCTTTTGTCCATTTCATCAAGGGTAACAATACTTATAACAGGTTTCCCTTTTGGAGAATAATTTGGAGCCCTGCAGGAAAATAATGTATCAAAAAGATCCTCCATCTCATTTTGCGTTAAGGATTTACCGTAGGGAATAGCTGAGGCACCTGCTATTGCTGATGCCACTTTATCTTTTGCTCCGGAAGAGGGATCTGACTGGGTATTCTTGTAATCTTCAAGTATGATCTCAAGCATCTCAACAGGATCAGAAGCTTCACTGCCCGATGGTCGTCCATTGATTGTTATCCTGTTTTTACCCGAAAGCAGAAATTTAAATCCAAGCAATTCAAGTTCACCTTCAATATCTTTTAGTATAAGGTAATCGGAAGGATTCAATTCTGCGGTTACTGGGAACATATCTGTCTGTATTACAGCACGGTTATTGCTAAGACATACCTGAAATTTCTCAAAAAGGATCCGTTCATGGGCCCGTTTCTGATCTATCAGCATAAGTCCCGATTTTACAGGGCACACAATGTATTTACTTTTTATCTGAAAAAATTTTCTTTGCGATTCTCTGATCTTTTCAAATTCTCCGGGATTATTCTTTTCAAGAGTTGAATTAAGCTTCTCCCAGTTTGTTATGTTTTCTCTTTCAAAATGTTCAATAATTCCGGATCTGCCATCAGACTGTTCCTCCCCTGCAAAAGGGTTATATTGCGTATTGATCTCAATCCTGGGATGTTCAGGTATGTAGTCGGAGGAACTCATCACCGGGATATCAATCAGAGCTTCATTTTCAAAATCAAGTGATGGCACTATATTGAATCTTCCAAGGGCTTCACGCACAGAGGCCATAAGTATCTGCCATATCGCTCTTTCATCCTCAAACTTGATCTCTGTTTTGGTAGGGTGAATATTTATATCAATTGATGCAGGATCCGACTCCATAAAGATGAAATAAGAGGGTATCGCTTCAACAGGAAGGATATTCTGGTATGCCTCAACAACTGCTTTATGAAAATAAGGATGTTTCATAAAGCGGTTATTCACAAAAAAAAATTGTTCACCATATGTACGCCTTGCATTCTCGGGTTTGCCGATGAATCCCCTGATTCTGATCAGGCTCGTTTCAGTTTCGAGTGTTATTAGGTCCTGATTGATCTGTTTACCGAATACCCCAATGATACGTTGTCGCAGATTACCTGTCGGGAGATTGTATATCTCATTATCATTATGATGCAGAGTAAACCTGATATTGGGATGTGCCAGAACAATCTTTTGAAATTCGTTTACAATATGCCTGAGTTCAGTGTTGTCCGATTTAAGAAATTTACGTCTTGCCGGGATATTAAAGAAAAGATTCTTGACTGAAAAACTTGATCCCTCAGGGCAACTGCAAGGTTCCTGGGCTTCAACCTTCGAGCCATTTATTATTATTACTATACCGGTATCATTCTCTTTTCTGCGCGTTTTCAGTTCGACCATAGCGACAGCGGCAATAGATGCAAGAGCCTCTCCGCGAAACCCTTTGGTTGTAATGGCAAAAAGATCCTGTGCAGTTGTGATCTTTGATGTGGCATGCCTCTCAAATGATAACCTTGCATCAGTTTCAGACATGCCCGCTCCATCATCATTTACCTGGATTAAGGTTTTTCCCGAGTCCTTTATGATTACCCTGATATTTTCAGCACCGGCATCAACAGAATTTTCCATCAGCTCTTTTACTACAGAAGCAGGCCTTTGAATAACCTCTCCGGCAGCAATCTGGTTGGCTACCGAGTCGGGTAAGAGCTTTATTACATCAGGCATCAGTCAAAACATTTTGGTGTTAAAAGAATAACATTTCACCGGGATATATGTTCTTAAAAAGAGTCAGGGCTCACATATCTGAACGATCATACAAATATATAAATATTTGGTACATGACCTCAGATAATAGAATCTGCCCAGCATTATCACAAGTATTATGATTTTTAAAGTTCAGTTGATTATATTTGTGAAAAACACGGGGGGATTTATACCTGAATAACTTATCCGGATCTGTAGCAGGAGATTAAATTAGGTTACTTCCGGATATTATCTCCAGGGTCGTTGATAAATAATATACTTAATATGAGAAAGCTGTTATTTTATACTCTTGTCATTTTATTCGTCGCTTCAGGTTGTTCAAGAAAGTCGGATGAAAATGACCTGAAAGTGATAACATTAAACATCAGGTACGATAATCCGGACGACAGTATCAATGCATGGCCAAAAAGAACAACACAAGTCTGTAATTTTATTTTAAGCGAAAAGCCAGACATTCTTGGGATGCAGGAAGTTTTGTCGAGTCAGTATTTATATCTTGATTCCGTACTATCCGAATACAACTCCGTTGGAGTAGGGCGTGACGACGGAGCTAAGGCAGGAGAGATGAACCCTGTATTCTACAGAAAGGAAAAGTTTGATTTAGTAAGGAATATTACTTTCTGGCTTTCCGACACACCGGATATTCCTGGTTCAGTTGGTCTGGGAGCTTCACTTCCACGTATAGTGACCTGGATGGAGCTTGTTAACAAGAAAAACCATCAACATTTCTTTGTTTTTAATACCCATTTCGCACATGACTCAGATTCTGCCAGGATATTGAGTTCAAAAATTTTGCTGAAACAGGTTGAAAAGATTTCCGGGGAATTCCCATTCATAATAACCGGTGATTTCAACATGCCGCCAACCAGCACGGGCTATTCGATATTAACCGGCCCTGACGAGAGCATTCCGTTATTAAAAGACTCTTATGCTATTTCTGAAAAAAGACCAACAGGCCCCTCTTACACATTCAACGGATTTTCGGATAAACCGGGCAGAGGCAGGATTGATTATATTTTTGTAAGGAACGGAATGAAAGTACTTGAACAAAAGACTCTTCCTAAAAAAGAACACGGCGTTTTTATTTCTGACCACTGGCCTGTAGAAGCTGTGGTACTAATAAAATGAGTCTTGATTTATAACCGGTTTTCTGCCGGTCAGTAATGTTAAGCAGTTTTCCTGTATCGCCTTACTGCAAGCACTGAAAAGACAATTGCAATCATTGCCAGGGAATAAAGCTCTTTACTTATGTCTGAGATTGTTGATCCTTTGAGCATTACCATCCTGTTTATACGCATCAGATATGCAACAGGATTTATCAGGTTAAAATCCTGTGCCCACATTGGCATGCTCTCATATGGTGTGAAGATTCCACTCATAAGTATAAATATTATCATACAGAAGAAAGCAACAAACATGTATTGCTGTTGAGTGCCTGAAAAGGTTGAAATAAAAAGGGCAAGTCCAAGAACAGCGATAAGAAAGATAGATCCGCCAAGGAACATCAGTAGAATACTTCCTTCGAAAGGGATATTAAAAGCCAGCTTACCTATTACCAGGCCAAGAGCAAGATCGATCAGTCCGATCAACAGGAAAGGAACCATTTTTGCGATAATAAAGTGATATTTCCTGACCGGCGTTACGTTTATCTGTTCGATCGTTCCTATCTCTTTTTCCCTCACCATATTAAGACCAGCAAGCAGGAACCCAATTGCAGTAACAAGTATCACAAGGATCCCCGGCAGCATGTAATAATTATAATTGAGAGTCTCATTGTACCAGTATCTGTTGGTAATCAGTATTTGAGGAACAGCAACTACAGGAACTGAACTGATATTCTTTTTGACTAGCTCCATGTTATAATCGCGTATCACTCCGTTAAAGTACGCCCACGAAAGTTGTGCTGTTGAAGCATTAATAGCGTCAACTGATGCCATAATTCTCCCCGCCTTCCCATTTCCAACATCCTTTCCAAAACCGTTAGGAATTTGAAGTATCATGTTAAATTTGTTACGAAGCAGAAGGTTATTTGCTTCCTTTTCTGAAAATGTAGAATATGTTACTCTGAAAAATTTTGAGCCTTCCAACTTACTTATTAACCCTCGCGACACCGGCGTCATATCTCTGTCAATGACAGCAAGATTTATATTTTTTATTTCAAAGGTAACTGCCGGAACTAATATCAACATCTGAACTATAGGCACAGCGAATATTGCTTTTGAAATAAATTTATTTCTAAAGATCTGGATGAACTCTTTTCTTATCAGATAAAATATTGTTCTCATCTTGATTAATTTCAATTTAAGTTCTGTGTTACCTTCTTCTGAATTTTCATTATCTTAACACAACCATGTTTATCTTATAATTTTCTATCACACTTTCAGCTATTCCCCATTTTTTCCTTCCCAACTTCATCCTATTCAAGTCTGATCTTAAAGTTCCTTACACTTAACCCGATGAATATTATGGTCATAACCATTAGGATAAGTGTCTCTTTCCATATGTATGTTATCCCCGTACCTTTTATCATTATATTCTTAATAATTACAATAAAATATCTGGGAGGCATTACAGAACTTACATAATCATAGATCTTCGGCATATTTTCAATAGGAAAGATAAACCCTGAAAGTAATACGGTAGGTAACATTAAGCCAATGAGTGAGATAAATATTGCCTGTTGCATATTATCGGAAACTGTTGAAATTAAGATTCCAAGTGTAAGACTCATTAAAATATAGAGCATGCTTTCAGTCAGCAGAAGAAGAATGCTTCCTTTGACAGGCAGATCAAATACAAACCACGACAATGTCAGAATAAGAAGAACATTTATAAATGATAGTATAAAATACGGCATTACTTTACCAACTATAATCTGAACAGGCCGGAGGGGAGATACAAGTAGCACTTCCATAGTGCCGAATTCTTTCTCACGGGTTATTGTAACTGATGTCATTAGTGCGCAGATGAGAATCAGGATTAATGTTATAACTCCCGGGACGAACATAAAATGACTTTTAAGATTAGGATTATAGAACATTCTGACCTCAGGGGCTATTCTCACTGAATTGGTTTTAACTGGCCCGGTAAGTTCAGTTGTGAAATTATTAATGATAGCAGAGATGTAATTTGTAACAAGAGTTGCGGTATTCGGTTCTGAGCCATCCGCAATTATACTAAGAGATGCTTTGCCCTCGCTGATAAGGGTTTTACCAAAGTCTTTTTCAAAAATAATGACAGCTTTAGTTTTGCCTTTTTTAAACGTCAGATCGATATCATTATAATTGAGCAATGTTTCTGTTTTCCTGAAGAATCCTGATGAAATTATTTTGTCAGTTAACTTTTCTGTTATTTCGTCATGCGACTGATCAAGGACTGCTACACCGGCATTTTTAATATCTGTACTTACTGCAAAACCAAAGATAAGTATCTGGGCCGCCGGTATTCCGAATAAGATAAAAAGGGTTCTGTAATCCCTGAATATATGCAGGAATTCTTTTTTAACAAACGCGATGAATCGTTTCATATGTTACAGATAATAAACAAATTGTACTAAAAATTCCTTCGCATCCTGGTTAATTTCCATTAGAAGGAGCTAAGAACCAATAGCATTCTGAACTTGTTTTGGTCGTGCAATATTTATAAATACTTCCTCTACTGTATCTGCTTTATATTGTTTCTTTAGTTCAGCCGGAGTGTTAAGAGCAACAATTTTGCCTTCATTCATAATTGAAATCCGGTCGCAATATTCCGCTTCGTCCATATAATGTGTTGTGACGAAAACTGTTATTCCCCGGGAAGCTGTTTCATATATCATTTCCCAGAATTGTCTCCGGGTAATAGGGTCGACGCCTCCTGTGGGCTCATCAAGGAATACTATCTTAGGCTGGTGTAGAACAGCTACTGAAAAGGCGAGTTTTTGCCTCAGTCCTAATGGCAGGTCAGCAATGATCCTGTTTTCATAATCCCGGAACTTTAATTTTTCAAGTAGCTCTCCTATTCTTATTTTGATAAGAGATTTACTCATACCGTATATTCCGCCGTATAAGACAATATTTTCTTTAACTGTAAGATCTTCATATAATGAGAATTTCTGGCACATGTATCCGATGTTCTTTTTAATATCTTCAGTTTGCCTGTAGGCGTCAAATCCGGCTACGGTTACCTCTCCGGAACTAGGTTTTGAAAGTCCTGAAAGAATTCTGATTGTAGTGGTCTTGCCTGCACCGTTAGCCCCGAGGAAACCAAAGATCTCTCCTTTGTACACTTCAAAGTTCAGATCGTCGTTTGCAATAAAACTCCCGAACTTTTTTACCAGATGCTTAACAGATATAACAATATTATTCATCTTTTTTCTGGTTATCAGGTTTAGCTGCTGTCATATTTTGTCCATACTCTGAGGTGGGTTTTTCCATTAATTCCAGAAACCTGTCTTCGATACCCGGTTTGGCTTCCTCCACAACTGCATCATTTATACCCTCATTTTTAATGAATTCAGAGAAAGCAGGATCCATTAAGTTATCTTTAAAAGTGAGGTGTACAGAGTCTCCGAAAGGGTATGCCGTAAAAGTTCCGGGAAATAATCTGAGAGTATTGATCAGTTTGTATTTATCAGCTGACCGAACAGTGAAGAGTTTATTTCTGAACCCATCCCTTATTTTTTGAGGGGTGTCTATAGTGAGAATTTTACCATTCTGCATCAATGCGACCTTGTCGCAACGCATAGCCTCATCCATATAGGGTGTGGATACTATGATAGTGATATTATGCTGCCTCAGCTTTGCAAGCATATCCCAGAATTCTGATCGTGATACGGCATCGACACCTGTAGTTGGTTCATCAAGGACAAGAAGTTCAGGTTTATGTATCAGAGCGCACGATAATGCCAGTTTCTGCTTCATACCACCTGAAAGTTTACCTGCCAGCCGTTTTTTAAATGGTTCAATTTGAGAATAGATATCAGCTATCAGATCATAGTTTTCTTCAATTGTAGTACCGAAAACTGTGGCCCAGAAATTAAGATTCTCCTCAACAGTAAGATCCTGGTACAGACTGAATCGTCCGGGCATATATCCAATATTTTTCCGAAGGTGTTTAAAATCATTAACAGCATTTTTCCCTAGTACATTTATCTGGCCTGAATCGGGGAGAAGAAGTGTTGTGATTATTCTGAAGAGAGTTGTTTTTCCGGAGCCATCAGGACCAATAAAGCCAAATACCTCCGATTCATTTACCGAGAAAGAGATATCATTCAGAGCTTTTGTGGATCCGAAACTTTTATTTATACCCGATGATTCAATAACAATTTTCATCTTAATTATTACTTCCTGATGAGAAAATTGCTTCGCCCGGCATCCCTGATTTAATTGAGCCGTCATTTTTAACATCAATGTTTACTGCATAAACCAGGGTAACACGTTCTTCTTTGGTCTGAATGATCTTGGGAGTAAATTCCGCTTTACCGGCTATAAAGCTTATGGTTCCATCGAAAGAGCTATATCCCTTATCTCCCTTATCTATTCGTACTCTGCATTTCTGTCCAAGCTTAATACTTCCGAGCTGAGCACCGCTGATATATACCTTTAATTTAACCAGAGAGAGATCTGCGATCTTAACTAGTGGTTTCCCTGGGGAAGTCATCTCCCCAGCCTCGGAATATTTTTCTAATATTGTACCATTCAGGGGACTTTTTACACTACTTCTTATAATCTGTTCGTTCAGAGTGGCTTTCTTCGATTCATAAACAGATATTTCTGCTGAAACTGAAGGTTTTTGTGTATTGTTTGCATCAATCTGTTTCCGTATAACTGCAACCTGTCCTGTAAGATCGTCGTACTGTTTTTGCGTGGCAGCGTCATCCTTAAGCATTTTTCCAATCCTGATTATATTAATTTTAAGGTTTTCAATCTGCTGATCGAGAATTTCGTTCTGCGCATTAATTGAACTCAGCCGTGTCCTGACGCCTTTAATACCTGCATATATCTCAGCTTTTTGCAGATGTAAAAGGGTTGTGTCAATATGGGCTATCTCCGTTCCTTCATTAACATCAGAACCTTCAACAACATTGAATTGCTCTATTTTGCCACTGGTTTCTGCGGATACTATTACTTCAGTAGCTTCAAAGTTGCCAAATGCGTCCGGTACTTCAGAGTTATTCTTACATCCTGCCAGAAGGATGATTGCTATGGTTATTAATAATCTGGTTTTCATATAGTTAAAATATATAGATTATAAGTAATTTATTTTATCTCCTGCCCCGTGATATTAAGATATTCAACTTCCGCCATGGCAAGGTTTATTTTATGAATCTCATAATTTAACAGTGCCTGGCGTTCGGAATTTATCTCATTGAGCAGGTCAGTTGCTGTCAGAGTTCCGTTGTCATATTTTGATTCTGCCGATGATGTTATTCTTTTTCTGAGAGTAATGAGTTCGGAATCAGTTTCAATCAGAGACTTCAGACTGTTTATTTCAGCACTTTTAGAGTCGAGCAGCCTGTTAAGGTTATCAGCAAGGTCGATCTTCCTTTTATCTATGATACCCTGCTGCAAAGTGATTACGCTTTTCTCATTTTTTGCTTTGTTCCAGTCAAAGATGTTCCATTTAATTCCGGCGCCTACAATATAATACGGAGCAAACTCATCCCTGAAAAAATTACTCCCGGGAGGATTTCCATATCCAAGCGTGGCAAAGCCAAATGCTTTTGGCAACCTTTTACTTTCAATAACTTTCATCCCGGCGGCCAGTTGTTCTTTTCGCATGTCGAAGAGCTGAAGTTCAGGTCGGGTGAGGTCTTTGGAGAAGTCGTTATTGAATTGCGGAATAGTTAATTCAGTTGAACTATCTACTTCGGTGCCAATCATTCCCGATAAAATTTTAAGTAGAGATAATTTTGTAATTTCGTTTTGAGTCAGCTGTTGTTCAAGTTTGATCTTTTCTGAAGTCAGTACGTCTATATCTGACATAAGTACAACACCATTATCAACCGCAGATTGCGCAGATGAAATACGTTTATTGATAACTTCAATATAGCTGTTCAATATTTCTTTTTGACGGGCAAGCAGAAGCAGGTTGAAATAATAGCCGTTAATCTGTCCCCTAAGCTTATAAAGGTCTGCTTCATTTTGTTTTTCATTAATACTATAATCAACCTTTTCCAGCGCTCTGGCCCCTTTAATTGCACCTCCGTCATAAATCAGCTGGTTGATGTCAATGGTTACTTTATACTGTTCATGAGGCAGAGGTTTAATTAAATTTGCGATACCGGGGACCGGAAGTGATCCAAGCACACTGCTCATATCTATCACTGATGAGTTATAGACAAAACTTCCGTTAGCATCAATAGTTGGTAACCAACTCTTAGACAGGTTTTGATCCTTCAGGATTGATATATCGGAATACGAAGATTTTTCCCCGGCAATTGCGCTGGTTGTCGCTGCCATGTTGTAGCATTCATTTAGAGTAATTATCTTCTGAGCCTGCAAGGTCAGTTGCAGTGGGATAATAAGAATTATTGGTATCAGGACTTTCCTTTTCATGTATCAGGTTTTTAACATTTTAGATTAGTGTAAAGTTGACACTTATTATTTTATTAGAGCTTTGATGACAAAATCAGCAGCAAAATCCTTTCTCTGTTCAATATAGTCATTGAAGTCAATTCCGAGTTTTCCCAGTATTCCTTCTATCAAACCCCTTGCTGCAAAAGGAAAAACACTTAAAGCCGCTATTGAAACCATTATCTGAGGTATTGAAGCCTTGGAAATGTTGTACTTATCTAATTCATCTTTGTGTTGTTCATATAGTTTTTGCCAAAGGTTTTCAAAATCTATATTATTCAGAAGTTTCTTTACTCTTACCGGATCGCGGTTGATTTCATTAAGTATAAAACCCGGGAGTTTTGGATTTTCCTGGAGAAAAGTAATATGTTCCTGGAAGAAGAATCTTATTTTATCTTCAAGACTTAGATTATCATCAAAGACAGGGGCAAATTTTTTGAGTACTTTTCGGGCAATCATCTCAAAAACAGCGTTAAACAGGTGGTCCTTTGTGCGAAAGTAGTAATGCAGTAATGCCTTATTAATACCTGCATGGCTTGCTATATCCTGCATACGGGCACCATCCATCCCTTTATTAACGAATACTTCAGTTGCTGCTTCAAATATTTTCTCTTCAGTTTGTTTATCGTTATCAGTCATGTCAATTAGTCATTAGGTTTAACCGTCAGGATTAACTATATAGTTTAACCAACAGGTCAAATGTATCATTAATTTTAAAAACCTCCAAATATTTTTTCCAGTATTTTAAATTATTTTAGATAAGTTGTGGTAATTTATTAAATTACATGTCATTGAAAGAAGAATACTAGGTAACCCTAATTATAGACCGATGAATAAATTAACATTAAAACACGGTTCATTCAGAGTTGTTCGTAAAGTGATAGGCATAATAAATGTGTTGGTAGCAATCCTTTGGCTGATAGCTCATTCAGACCACTTGAGAATATTTGACTGGCTGTATTTCGTTGTATTTGCAGTTGGTGGACTGACTTTGCTCACAAATGGTTTTGGTACGGAATCATCCTTTCTTCTGGCAGATGAAGGCACTCTCAGCATCAAGTGGATGAATCGAATCAGGAAGCGCGTTTTTATCGATTCGGATATTTCGAAGATTACACTAGCAAGATTTAATATTATAATAATTATGAAGGATAAAACAGAAAATAAATTCAATATTGACTTTCTGGAAAGAGACCAGAAAAAGGAATTGTATAATTTTTTTATCGAATATTCTAAAATCAGAAACATCGAGTTAGGGAGAGAATTTCGGGCAAGTTGAAAGTGTTCAGAAATTCCTGGAAAACTTGAGCCGGGAATGACAGGAGCTTATAAAACATCGGTATCAGGAAGGATTCATTTAGCTGAGAATTTAAATTTCAAATAGCAGAATTAGTAACACGACCGTATAGTCTGGAATACTCTTGAATTGTCCATAATCAATACCCGCGTCCCGGGATGAAATAATTCACATTAGATAAAATACTGATTCATCGTTATTGAATTATATAATTAGCCTGATATATAAAGTGTTATGCAATAACATTATGAATTGTGTTCATTCTGTAAATTTAGTTTGATATAAAAAAAAGCAAATATTTTATATTTCTATTTAAAAATATACTATATTCGCAATATATAAGATACTTAAATATATAAAATATATGATATCAAATGATTTATTAAAAGGTTCCTTAAAGACTATCGTTCTAAATATATTGAAGGAAGAAGGTCCGCTCCACGGATACGCAATTACTCAAAAAGTAGAGGAAATTTCAGAAGGTAATATTAAACTTACTTATGGAGCCCTGTATCCGATTCTGCATAAACTTGAAAGCGAAGGTGTCCTGGTAACTGCATCTGAAAATTATAACAACAGAATCCGGATTTATTATGCTCTTACCGATAAAGGTCAATCCGTTGTTATTGAAAAAATCAAAGAATTAAACGAATACTTTGAATCAATGCAGCGTATTATTAATACCAAACCCGGATTGAGTCATGCCTGAACTTAGTCTTCAGAATATTGATCAGATTACCCGTGATATCTCAAGTCAGGAAATTACTTTCTCTCATCTTATCCATGACCTGATTGACCACGTATGCTGTGATGTTGAATATGAGATGCAGGCTGGGGCAGATTTTACTGAAGCATACAGGAGAGTAAAACAGAAAATGGGTTCACGAAGAATAAAAGAGATACAGGAAGAGACACTTTTTGCAGTTGACACTAAATACAGAAAAATGAAAAATACTATGAAAGTATCAGGCATTGCCGGTACGACAATGATTGGCTTTGCAGCTTTGCTAAAGATACAGCATTGGCCTTTAGCAGGTATCTTACTGACTCTGGGAGCTCTTATCCTGGCATTTATTTTTATGCCGTCAGCTCTCGGTGTACTCTGGAAAGAAACCCATAACAGAAAGAGACTGTTCTTGCTTATATCCGGATTTTTAACTGGACTGTTTTTTATAATCGGGACACTATTCAAAGTACAGCATTGGCCGGGGGCAGGCATTGCAGTGAGTCTTGCTTCATTATCGGGTATCTTATTATTTATTCCTTCTCTGCTGGTTGACAGGTTAGCTGATAGTGATAAGAAAAGCAAAAGGCCTGTATATATTCTGGCTGCTGTTTCTATGGCATGCTACGGTGCCGGGATGTTTTTTAAAATTATGCATTGGCCATTTGCAGGTATCCTTTTTGTAGCAGGATTAGTAGTATTTTGTATCATAGTTTTTCCATGGTATACCTTGTTAACATGGAGAGAGGAGAGCAGCGTTAAAGCATCTTTTATATTCATTATTATAGGCTCCATGCTTATAATTGTCCCGGGGGTACTGATTAACCTCAATCTTCAGATTACATATGAATCAGGATTCAATTCTAATATGGTTCAGCAGGAAACATTATTCAAGTCAATGCACGAAACTATCAGTTCAAATTTGGATGTTTATAGTGATTCAACGAGATATAAAGATATGCAGGAATTGCAGTCAAAGACTGAAGTTCTTCTTGATGTAATTTATAGTATTGAAGAAGAAATGATCCTTCAGTCAGAGGGACGACCAGGAGAGCCAACAGTTAATAAGGGTCAGATACAGGGTTCCGGCAGAGGTTCTGAAATAAAGTATTTGAAACTATCGTATCCATTTCATGATGTCCCTGCAAGAGATCATCTGTATCGGGGGACAAATACACGACTGAAACTGGATAATGCTTTAATTGAATATGCAGACTACATTTCAGGTTTATCCTCAGAAAGTGAAAATGGAAAAATTTCGAGCCTGCTGGAACCTGGCATATATTTTCCCCGGGAAATCGGAGAGAATGGGAATGTTTCATTAATAGTTGCTCTCCACTCTCTTGCACTGTTAAAAAACAGTATACTGTTGCTTGAGGCTGATGCAATGTATATTTTAGGAAGACAATAAGGACCATTAATAATACTGAAATCATGAAACAAAAAATATATATCGTAGGATTGGTAACTTCTCTGCTGGTTTTTATCGGAACTATTTTTAAGGTAGGTCACCTCCCCGGTGCGGGCATTTTGCTGACTTTTGGTCTGGTAGGACTGGTCGTTCTTTTTCTTCCGCCGGCTCTCATAAATCATTACAGATCAGATGACAGTAATAAGAGTAAGTCACTCTATATTGTCACATGGGTAACCTGTCTTGTCGTCTTCATTTCAATGCTTTTTAAGATTCAGCACTGGCCATTTGCCGGAACTTTGCTAACAATAGCGCTTCCTCTGCCATATGTTCTCTTTCTCCCGGTATTTATAAAGGTAACATCAAAAAATAAGAACTTCAATATCTATAATACGGTAGCTGTTCTTCTGCTCCTGGCGATAAATTCCATTTTCGCTGCACTGTTGGCATTGAATGTTGCTAAAGACAGAATAGATGACAGTTATGACCTGGCAAACAATTATGATAGGGTCGAAGCTGTACTGAATCAATTGCCGGCTGCTGGTTCAGTACAACCCCTTGACAAGCAGATTGACGCTGTTCTGCAGATCATTAATGAATATCAGCAGATAATTCTGAAAGAAGGAGAAAGTACTCCCGGACAGTGGCATAGTAAACCTAAATATGTCAGGTGGCCAACCAGCACAGGAATTTCATCAGCGGCATTAGAGGCTTCAGGTGACATGCCTGCAGGAACATTGCTGAGAAATGGTCTTAAAAATATCATTGCAACATTGGAGAACACAAATGGGTGCAAAGAATTGGCTAAATCGGCTCCTGTAATTTTTGAATTTATAGATAATGATGAACAAGAACTTTCAGTAAACAAGTTAGGGTACAATAGCAGAGGTCTTGCATGGACATTAATATACCTGGACGGCCTGAGAGTTGACTTACAGTTTATTAAAGATTTCACTAATACGATAAATTAGTATACGAATACAATCTTCCAGGTTTTTACTTAATCTTTTGAAAAGGGCCGTATATCGTTATGGCCTTTTCTTTTTTCATCCATGTACGACTTATTCTGTCATGAAAAAGAGGCTTTATATCGGTAAAAGTGTCCTGATCTTCTATTAAACTTTTTTTCGCCTGGTTCCGGAGATACATTTAAACCAAAATTGAAAAAGAGTTATGAGAAAATTGATTTTGATACTAAGTATAAGCCTGTTTGTAATAAGTGGAAACCTTCTTGCTCAACAGGATAGTATCTGGACTCTTGAAAAGTGTATCGAACATGCATTTAATCAGAATATTCAGGTACGAAAAAGTGAACTCACAAATCAGAGATTCAGCCTTTATTCAGAGCAGGCTAAGGCACAGAGACTCCCTTCAGCTAATGCTTCTGTAAGTCAGAACTTTGACTGGAGTAAAAGTTTTTCAACAACCACCTCAGGATTCTCAGGGACAAACGGATCTAATATTTCTGTGAACTCAGGGGTAACAATCTACAATGCTTCAAGAATAAGTAATCAGATCAAACAGGCTGATCTGGATATTGAAGGTGGTAAATACTCACTCGAAACAACTAAAGAAGCAATTAGTCTGAATATTCTGAATGCATATCTTCAGGTTTTATACGCTGAAGAACAGTTAAAAAATAGTCAGAAACAGATTGAATCAACTAAATCACAGCTTAATCTGGCGGATGAAAGACTTTCTCTTCAGGTTATTTCAATAGCAGATTATTCACAGGTAAAAGCACAACTGGCTAGTGAAAAACTAACCCTGGCGAATTCGGAAAGCCAACTCTCTATTGCTAAGATTAACCTGATGCAACTTATGGAACTTCCGGTTCAGGAGAATTTTAATATTACCCATCCTGATCTTCAGGGTTCACTTAATCAGGCACGCATTCCGGATGTAAAATCGGTTTATGAAACAGCCCTGGTTATTAAGCCCCAGATAAAAAATGCCGAAGTAAACAAAAAAATAGCCGGACTTGATGAAAAGATTGCAAAAGCCTCTTACTTCCCTGTATTGTCAGCGAGTGGGGGATTAAGTTCAGGCTACTCAAGCCAGGCTGCCGATCCCTATTTTAATCAGTTAAATAACGGGATCAGGCCATCAGTAGGCTTTTCTCTGTCAGTGCCAATCTATCAGAAAAAGCAGGCAAAAACCAGTGTTGCTGTAGCTAAGCTGGGATATACTGATGCTGAATTAAGTGAGATTGATACTAAAAACCAGCTGCGAAAAAGCATTGAACAGGCTTGTCTGGACGTCAGCTCAGCACAGGTTGAGTATGAAGCCAGTCTTGAAAATCTCAGCGCTACAAGAGAATCTTCAGCATTATCAGATGAGAAATTTATTCAGGGAATGATAAACTCAACAGATTACCTGGTCTCAAAAACAACCCTGATTGTTGCTGAAAGTCAGTTCCTGCAATCAAAATTCAATTTAATCTTCAGTTATAAAATCCTGGATTTCTATATGGGAATTCCTCTGTCGCTTTGAAAAAATAAATAAGTAATATCATGAAAAAGAAAACTTTAATAATTATTTCGGTAGTTCTGGTTGTGTTGGTTGCAGCCCTGTTAGTGCTAAAGCCATTTTCAAAGAAGGATGCCGCCGTATCATTTGAAACTGTAAAAGTTGAAAAAGGTAATATAACCAATACAGTTACCGCAACAGGTACGATTGAAGCTATAAAAACTGTTAATGTTGGTACACAGGTTTCCGGAATACTTCAGCATGTTTATGTCGATTTTAACGATAATGTAAAGCAGGGCCAGCTTCTGGCAAAACTTGACGAAACTTCTCTTCAGGCTCAGCTTGATCAGAGTCAGTCATCAGTAAATCAGGCACAGGCACAACTGAACTATCAGGAGGCAAATTATGAAAGGCTGAAAGTTCTTTTCGAGAAGAAATTAATAGCTAAGGCTGATTTTGATCAGGCTGTGTATAATTACGAAAATTCAAAAGGATCCTTGAGTAACGCAAAATCAGCACTGGAAAGAGCACAGGTTAATCTTGACTATGCAACAATAACATCGCCTATTGATGGAGTAGTTCTGAACAGAGCTGTTGAGGAGGGCCAGACTGTTGCAGCCAGCTTCAATACACCAACGCTGTTCACAATTGTGAATGATCTGACTCAGATGGAAGTACAGACAAGTGTTGATGAGGCAGACATCGGCAAGGTAAAGCAGGACCAGAGAGTTGATTTTACTGTGGATGCTTATCCTGATATGAAATTTGAAGGTAAGGTTTCTGAAGTCAGGCTCCAACCTGTCACTACCAATAACGTGGTAACATATGTAGTAATACTTAGTGCACCGAATCCGGAAAAGAAGCTTATGCCCGGAATGACTGCAAGTGCAACAATATATGTAGATGAGAAGGAAAATACCCTCACTCTTTCAGGAAAGGCACTGAGATTCACACCTGATGCTGCCTATATGATGAAAATGTTTCAGAATATGCAAAAATCAGGTACTCAGCCTTCAGGTTATCCGGCCGGATCAGGCAAAATGCCGTCGAACATGACTGCAGGTCAGATGCCTCAGGGCACATCTACTTCCGGCATGGGATTGGCAGGAGCAAGCATTGATCCTAAAACCAAAACTGTATGGGTTAAGGATGAGAAGCTGGTTTTGCGTCCGGCAATAATCAAAATAGGTATTGACAATGGGTCGAATGTGGAAATACTTTCAGGACTTAATGAGGGGGATGAGGTCATCATTTCGATGGATACAGCCGGTAAAACCACTGCAAAAAGCCCTGATAACGGACCTCGGGGGCCATTCCCATTCTAATATGGGGCTAATATTTAATAAATATGGTCATGAAAAATACAATAATTGAAATAAAAAACCTCAGGAAAGATTATCATGTTGGAGAGGTAACGGTTCATGCTCTGCGAAGTGTTGATCTGAAAATTCAGGATGGGGAATTTGTAGCAATTATGGGAGCCAGCGGCTCAGGGAAATCTACAATGCTCAATATCCTGGGTTGTCTTGATAAACCAAGTTCAGGAGATTATTATCTCGACAATGTAGACATCAATTCTCTTGGAAGGGATGCGCTCGCAAAACTGCGAAACAAAAAACTCGGATTTGTCTTTCAGTCGTACAACTTACTTTCAAGAACTACTGCCCTTGAGAATGTTGAACTTCCACTGTTTTACAACTCTAAAGTCAAGTCAAAAGAGAGAAAAGAACGGGCCTTGGATGCACTTGAGGCAGTTGGGTTATCTGACCGTATGCATCATATGCCTAACCAGTTATCAGGAGGCCAGCAACAGAGAGTGGCAATAGCCAGATCGCTTGTTAACGATCCTGTTCTCATACTTGCTGATGAGCCGACAGGAAACCTCGATACCAGAACCTCATTTGAAATAATGGAATTATTTCAGGATCTGAATGAAAAAGGAAGGACAATTGTTTTTGTAACACATGAGTCGGATATCGCAAAATTTGCAACAAGAAATGTTATTTTTCGCGATGGAAGAATTCAGCGTGAAAGTATTGTAAATGACAGATTATATGCCCGGGAGATGATTAAGAACCTTCCGGTGGATGATTTAGATGAAATAGAATAATAATATTACAGATCATGAATTACTCAAATTTGTTCAGAATAGCCATTAGGGCTTTGATACGAAATAAACTGAGGGCTTTTCTTACGATGCTGGGAATCATAATTGGAGTGGCTTCGGTAATTGCCATGCTAGCTATCGGTGAAGGTTCAAAAGTTAACATCACAAAGGAGATGTCAAGTATGGGCACTAACATGGTAATGGTAATGCCTAATATGCAGCGAAGAGGAGGAGTGAGTCTGGGAGCTGCAAGCTCAATGGCTTTAAAGTACTCTGATGTGGAAGCAATCCGCAACGAAGCTACATCAGTTGCAGATGTATCTCCTGAGGTAAATGCAAATGGGCAGATAATTTACGGAAATCAAAATACACAGACCACTATTTATGGTGTAAGTGAAGAATATCTCTCAATCAGGAAGCTTGAAATTTTAAGCGGCAGGATCTTTAATTCATCGGAAATAAGGGGGATGTCGAAAGTATGCATTCTTGGACAGACAGTTGTGGAAAATCTCTTTGGAGCAGGAGCCGATCCTGTCGGATTATCTATACGAATAAAAAATCTGCCTTTCCTTATAATAGGTGTACTTAAAGATAAGGGTGAAAGTGGAATGGGGCAGGATCAGGATGATATTGTCCTTGCTCCTTATACCACAGTTCAGAGGCGTCTGGCCGCCATTGATTATATAAATGGCATCTATGCATCGGCTGTCAGTGAGGATAAAAGTGCACAAGCTATTACAGAAATAGATGAGATACTCCGAAGGACACATAAGTTAAAAGAGTCGGAAGAAAATGATTTCAGGGTAATGTCACAGTCAGAACTTATTCAAACAGTATCATCAATAACAGATATGCTGACAATCCTTCTTGGTGCAATTGCCGGCATATCTTTGCTGGTGGGAGGTATTGGCATTATGAATATTATGTTTGTATCTGTTACGGAACGTACCCGCGAGATTGGCCTTAGAATGTCAATTGGAGGTAGAGGGAATGATATACTGAAACAATTCCTGGTCGAATCAATATTACTGAGTATACTTGGAGGGATACTAGGTGTGATTTTTGGATACCTTATTGCAAAGGGAGCCGGATCATTAATGGGCGTACCACCTGTTGTAAAAGTACAAACAGTCGTTCTGGCTTTCACAGTCTGTTTTGCTATTGGTGTATTCTTTGGATGGTATCCTGCACGTAAAGCAGCCAGCTTAAATCCGATTGATGCACTAAGATATGAGT
Organism: uncultured Bacteroidales bacterium; assembly: GCA_963760915.1. Classification (GTDB taxonomy): domain Bacteria; phylum Bacteroidota; class Bacteroidia; order Bacteroidales; family VadinHA17; genus LD21. Next base: position 1,175,011 of record CAVXEU010000003.1, read on the forward strand.
AGAGTTTTCTTTCAACCTCTTATCAATTGTTTTTTAGATTTAATAATAGTAAATTGTTATACTTTTATTGCCATAGCCGGTATATTTTAAATAATTACAAATGAAAGATTTCATCACTGGACGTAAAATCCAGATATTTCTGCACCTTCTTGCCTGGGCCATTCTTATGGGGTTGCCACTTTATTTTATTAAAAGATGGCAGGTTGGTGTGGATTTTATCTGGCTGTATTATATCAATACAATAATCAGTGGTATTATATTTTATGCCAATTATCTGGTTTTAGTACCCAGGTTTTTTTTCGAAAGCAGAAAATACAGGTATTACATATCCGTAATTGTTGTGCTGGCATTCCTGTACTTTGTATCTGACCGGTCAAATGAATTTGTCTTTAAATATGTGCCTGGAATTAATAATACTGAAGACATAATCACGCCACCTGATGACCATAACATACAGAATCCGCTAAAACCTGGCGGAGTTTTAGGTCCTCCTCCCTTCCGCCAGATACATCTTTTTAATTATATATTTACCTCTTCATTCCTCATCTTTTTTTCCCTTGGACTTCGGGTTCTTGAGCGTCATTCACATGTTGAAAAGTTGCAGAAGGAACTGGAAAAGGAGAAGCTTAATTCCGAACTGGCCTTTCTTAAAAATCAGATCAGTCCTCATTTTTTCTTTAATACTCTGAATAACATATACTCACTTATTAGCATCAATGCTGAGGATTCTCAAAAAGCCGTTTTAAAGCTCTCAAAATTAATGAGATATCTGTTATATGAATCTGAACATGGGAACACCCTTTTAAGCAGGGAGATAGACTTTATGAATAACTATATCGACCTGATGAAGCTCAGGATGAGCGAGAAGATCAGTCTTTCCGTCACTTTTCCGGCTGAATATGAAGACATAATCATACCTCCTTTACTTTTTATCCCCTTTATTGAAAATGCTTTTAAACATGGGATAAGTTACCGCGAGAAGTCTTTTATTGATATTAAAATGCTTACAGATAGCAACTCAATTACATTCCGTTGTTCAAACAGCCTCGTAAAAAAGAAGGTGGACGATGAAACGGAACATTCCGGTATAGGTCTTGATAATGTCAGCAAAAGGCTGACGCTCCTGTTCCCCGGGAAACATGAATTAAAGATAAATAAATCGGATACAGAATTTGAAGTGCTTCTTCATATAAACTTTGCTTAATGATCAATACGATAGCAATAGATGATGAACCGCTTGCCCTTCAGCTTGTAGCCGGGTATATTGAAAGGACCCCCGGATTAAAGCTTATCGGTAAATTTGACAATCCTCTTGATGCAGCTGATTTCCTTTCGGAAACAAGTGCGGATCTTATTTTTGTTGATATTCAAATGCCGGATCTGTCTGGGATCGAGTTCACACGACTACTGGAAAAGGGGCCTAAAGTGATTTTCACTACGGCTTTTGAGAAGTATGCCCTTGATGGATATAAGCTTGAGATTATAGATTACCTGTTAAAACCATTCAGCTATGAAGAATTTTTATCTGCTGTTCAGAAAGCTCAGCGGTTAATTCGGCTGGAGCAAAAGACTCCTGTGAAGGTCGATGCAAACAATGAATTCCTGTTCCTAAAGTCGGATTATAAGATTAAAAGAATAAATTTCAATGATATATTATATATTGAAGGATTAAAGGATTATGTAAAGGTGTTTACTTCGAATACTGCAAAACCGGTTCTTTCTCTTACATCCCTGAAGTTGCTTGAAATAAAACTTCCCGGTAATAAATTTATGCGTGTCCACCGGTCATTTATAGTAAATCTTGAAAAGATAAATACCATTGAAAGAAGCAGGATCGTCTTCGGGAAAGAATATATTCCTGTCAGCGATCAGTATAAAGAAAGGTTCCAGGAATTTCTGGATAAGAATTTTCTTTGAAGCGAAAAACGGCGCTATCGGGAATAATCATAACGTTTTAATATATTCTAATTATTTAACTTCAAAATCGACATTAACATGAAAAACACAACATTTTTGAATTGTAAAACAAAGAAGTCGTTTAGAATCCTAATGACTTCAGGGTTACTGATTTTATTAATGGTTCAGGCTTCAGCACAAGGGACTAATACTGATTTTTCAGGAAAATGGGTTCTTAATGAATCGAAAAGTAAATTTGGGGATAGCCAGTTTCGAATGGGGGCCACTCAAATCCAGATTAAACAAGACGGTAATACTATTACTGATGAAAGGACAATGCCAGGATTTGATGGCGGGGAGATGAAAACAACAGATAAACTCACTCTCGATGGTAAAGTATGTGAAAATACCGGAATGATGGATTCCAAGAAAAAATCAACAGTTACCTGGTCGGCAGATAAAAAGTCGATTACAATTTCTTCATCAACTCTCTTTAACATGAATGGAGATGGCATGGAAATGAAATCATCTGAAATCTGGACATTGGGAGATGGAGGAAAATCTCTGACAATTGAATCGACTACTTCAATTCCTGACGGCGATATTAAAAACACCCTGTTCTATGATAAGAACTAGAATTAACAAGTACATTTAGTCTTATGGCTTGGTTTAAATGAATGATTTATAAGAGGTTGCACTTTTAAGGCAGCCTCTTTTTTTATTTCACAGGTACGATTTGCATCGCAATTCCTCTGTCAGTACCAAGTTAAGCCTGATAAACTGTACTGTTGTCAAATTGGTAAATAATCTTCTTAATGTAATATTAAAGTGATATGGGAAATACATATTATCTGTTCTGGTAATTTCATATATTTGTAAATATATTGTAATATCAGATAGTGTGAACGTTTTACAATTAAAATGCTGATAATCATACTGTTAATTAATTAACAGTATGATTATTGCATAAGAAAACATTAAACTGTACAATGGTGCAGTATACTATATCATTTATTTTGAAAGGGGACCACTATCCTGTTTTATTTTAAAAAAGTTTTATTTATTAACTACGAAACATGTTTGAGAATAATTCAATTGAAAGTACCATCCCGGTTTATACTCTCAGTGTAGCTTCATCTCTGTCTGAAATACCACTTCACTCAATAAGGCAATATATTGATAAGGGATTGATAATTCCTTTTAAGAAAGAATCAAGCAGAAATTTGTTTTCCCGGGTAGATATTCTGAGGTTAAAATATATTCACAGACTACTTGATGAAGATGGATTAAATATTGCCGGCATCAGGAAATTACTGGCGCTGATTCCCTGTTGGGCGGTCCGGAAGTGCTCTGCCGGAGAGCGTGAAAAATGTCAGGCTTATAATAATGATTCTTATCCCTGCTGGGAAGCATCCGAAAAGGGTACCCTTTGTAAGAACAGTGATTGCAGGGAATGTGAGGTCTACAGGGTTGTTGAAAATTACCCTGATATAAAATCTTTCATTAAAACGCAGATAATGTAATAGTTATCTCATAATCTTTATCAGATCAGTCGATATTTATTTGATGATCATTCAATAGCTGTGATTTTCAAAGCTCCCTGCGAATTTGCCTTTATTCAGGATGGATGCCGGTCACAATGCCGGGAGCGAAAATTTACGCTTCAAATCGTCATACTTAATAATTACTTTAAAAAATTTGCAAAATTGCAAACAATACTTACTTTTGTAAATGAAAATTGCACATAAATGAATAATATTTTTACAAATTGGTGCTGGTGGCCTGGTAAATTTCACTTAAACTTGTGAGACTGACTCCTATTTGTATATAATAAAAGATATAAACAAGCGGCCTGTCGTATTCACGACAGGCCGCTTTGTTTTGATGGTAAAAAGAAAATGTGAACTGAAAATGTAACTGATAAATTAATAAAGGTACAATGGCAGAATTTAAAATTAAAACAACCTCAGTCAAGTTACTGGCAGATATAATCACACCAGTCAGTATATATCTGAGAATAAGGGATATATATCCAAATTCGCTTCTACTTGAAAGTTCAGATTATCATGGTAATGAAAACAGTTACTCTTTCATATGCATGAAACCTGTATCTGGTTTTATAGTAGATGACGGATCAATTACTGAAACATATCCCGATGGATCAAAGACTATCACAGAAATAACAGACAGACAGGTATTTAATAGCAGGTTTTCAGCTTTTATCGATTCATTTATACAGCCTGATGATATGGGGGATATACCTGTGAACGGGATATTTGGCTATTTATCATATGATGCTGTCCGGTATTTTGAGAAAATAGATCTGCAGCCGGGGTCTGATCTGCCTCATAAAATTCCTGATGTAAGATATCATCTTTATAAATATATCATAGCAATAAACCACTTTCAGAACACTTTGCAGATAATTGAGAACCATATAAACGGTGAACCCAGCGATCTTGAAAGAATTGAATCTTTGCTGAATAGCAGGAACCTGGCATTCTATTCCTTTAAAGCTTCAGGTGATGAGGTAAGAAATATCACAGATGATCAATTCAAAGAAATGGTAACCCGGGGAAAGGAACACTGTAATCTCGGAGATGTTTTCCAGGTGGTGATGTCGCGGCAGTTTTCAAGAAAGTTTTCCGGCGATGAATTCAATGTTTACAGGGCGCTTCGGTCAATTAATCCCTCCCCATACCTGTTTTATTTCGACTATGGAAACTATAAGATATTCGGATCTTCACCTGAAGCTCATCTTAAGATAAACAGGGGAAAGGCTTACATCAATCCGATTGCAGGAACATTCAGACGCACCGGTGATGATGAGAATGACAAACTGCTGGCTCAAAAACTCTCAGCCGATGTGAAGGAAAATGCCGAGCATGTGATGCTTGTCGATCTTGCCAGGAACGATCTTAGCCGGCATGCAACAAATGTTCAGGTAGAAAGTTTCAGGGAGGTGCAGTTTTATTCGCATGTGATACATCTTGTTTCTGCCGTATCAGGGGAATTGAAGGATGGCACTACTATGGCGGAAATGATCTCTGCCACCTTCCCTGCCGGTACTCTATCAGGTGCCCCTAAATACATGGCAATGAAAATTATAGATAAATGCGAAAGCCAGAGGCGCGGCTTCTATGGAGGAGCCATAGGTTTCATCGACTTCAGGGGCAGGTTTAATCACGCAATCATGATTAGAACATTACTGAGCAAGGCTAATACGCTATTCTACCAGGCAGGTGCTGGAATAGTAGCGATTTCCGATGAGGAAAGCGAACTCCAGGAGGTAAACAGTAAACTCGGTGCACTCAGGAAAGCAATTGAAATGGCAGAAGATATAAGGTAAAATTTTAATTAATAAGATGAAAAAGATACTGGTAATTGATAATTACGATTCTTTCACCTACAATCTGGTGAATTATATTGAAAAGCTTACAGGTGACAGCCCTTCGGTATACCGGAATGATGAGATCACACTTGATGAGGCAGGCGGCTTTGAAAAGATTCTTCTCTCACCCGGGCCCGGCATACCGGTTGATGCAGGGATATGTTTGGAGCTTATAAAGCGTTATTCACCTGAAAAAAGCATCCTTGGCATCTGCCTCGGTCATCAGGCAATCTGTGAGGCTTTCGGAGGAAAGATCCTGAATCTGAAAAATGTATATCACGGAATAGCCACTCCTATAGTAATAAATGATCGGAATGATCCTCTTTTCAGTGATTTGCCGGCTACAATTATCGGAGGCAGGTATCATTCCTGGGTCGTTTCACCAGAGGATCTTCCGGGATGTTTCAATATAACCTGTACGGATGAGAACGGCCTTATAATGGGGATCAGCCATAAGGATTTTGATGTGCGTGGTCTTCAGTTTCATCCCGAATCGGTTCTTTCAGAACATGGATTGGATATTCTGGCAAACTGGATCAATAATTAACAACACATAGCATACTTATCCTAAATGAACTCATGGTACTTACAACAATAAAAACAATATTATGCGGGAAATACTGAATCATCTGTTTGAACACAAAACACTTGACCGGAACGAAGCAGAGAAGGTTCTGACAAATATTGCAAAAGGGATCTATTCCGAATCGGAAATTGCTGCCTTTCTCACTGTTTATCTTATGAGAAGCATTACAGTCGAAGAGTTGTCGGGATTCCGCGATGCACTTCTCAACCTGTGCATAAGGATTGACCTTTCAGAATTTGATCCTATGGATGTATGCGGCACCGGAGGCGATGGAAAAGAGACTTTCAATGTTTCGACACTTACTGCATTTGTACTTGCAGGTGCGGGGGTCAGGATAGCCAAGCATGGAAATTATGGTGTTACATCAGCGTGTGGATCTTCAAATATAATGGAGCATTTTGGTTATAAATTCTCAACTGATCAGGACAAACTGAAAAAGGAGATAGATGAGTCTGGCGTTTGCTTTCTGCATGCTCCTCTTTTTAACCCTGCAATGAAAAATGTAGTACCAGTGCGCAGAGCCCTGAAAATCAAGACCTTTTTTAACATGCTCGGACCAATGGTCAATCCTGCCTTTCCCGGGAAACAGCTTATCGGGGTTTATAGCCTGGAACTGGCAAGGTTGTATAACTATTTATATCAGCAATCATCAATGCAATACATTATTGTCTATAGTCTTGATGGCTATGATGAGATCTCCCTGACCTCTGATTTCAAGTATATTCTGAATGGAGTTGAACAAATCGTTTCTCCCGAAGAGCTGAACTACAAAAGAACAATGGCTTCTGAACTTGCAGGAGGTAAGAGCGTGAGGGAGGCAGCTGATCTTTTTATAAAGATACTTAAGGGAGAAGGAACAACTACTCAGAATAATGTTGTTACAGTCAACTCCCAGATGGCACTAAAATGTTATTACCCCTTAAAATCCCTTGAAGAATGCCGGGAACTGGCGGAAAATTCTCTATTAAGACTTATGGCATATAATTCTTTTCTTAAACTGATCGATCTGCAGGCATGAACATCCTGGATAAAATAATTGCACATAAAAGAAAGGAGCTGGCATCATTCTCAGGATTGATATCAGTTAAAGATCTCGAAAAAAGGAAAACCTTCAATCGTGAGATTATTTCACTTTCTGAATTCTTGATTGATAAGAACAAAACAGGGATTATTGCTGAATTCAAGAGAAAATCCCCTTCAAGAGGCATTATAAACTCAGAAGTGTCGGTTGTAGAAGTTACCTCAGGGTATTTCAGAGAAGGGGCTTCCGGAGTTTCTGTTCTTACAGACAATCATTTTTTTGGTGGGTCATCTGCAGATCTGCTGCTTGCAAGGGGAAACAGCATTTTCCCAATACTTCGAAAAGACTTTATTATTGATGAGTACCAGATTGTTGAATCAAAGGCGCTTGGTGCAGATGCAATACTTCTTATTGCTGCAGCACTTACCAGACAGGAAATTCTGAACCTTGCCAGATCGGCACGTTCACTTGGGCTGGAGGTGTTGCTTGAACTTCACGATCAGGCCGAACTCAATAAGATTAACCGGTATATTAATATTGTTGGTGTAAATAACCGTAATCTGAAAACATTCGAAGTAGATACCGACATTTCTGTAAAAATCGCAGATAAGATACCTGCCGGTTTTTTAAAGATCTCTGAAAGCGGTATTACTTCATTGCAGACTATCAGAAGTCTGAAAGATGCCGGATACGATGGATTTCTAATGGGTGAGAAATTTATGGCGACACCTGATCCGGTAAAAGCTTTTTCCGAATTTGTAAAGGATTTAAACTGAATATATGATCAAGATCAAAGTGTGTGGTATGCGTGATCCTTTGAATGTGACGGCGATAGCTGAAGCCGGGCCGGATTTCATTGGCTTTATCTTTTACCCGGGATCTCCACGATATGTCGGACAAACACCTGACAGATCTCTTTTCAGCAGTATTCCTTCCGGGATTACAGGTGTCGGGGTTTTTGTTGACGAAAATCACGAAACGATACTGGATATGGCAGAATATTCCGGTCTGATGATGATCCAGCTTCATGGTAATGAGTCACCAGAGTACTGCAGACAATTAAGATCATCAGGTTTAAAAATTATCAAAGCATTCAATGTGGCTCATGAACCTGATTTTAGTGCAGTCGAGCCATATCTTGGGGTTTGTGACTACCTACTGTTTGATACCAGAACTGAAAAGCCGGGGGGGAGTGGCAGAAAATTTGACTGGAATAACCTGTCAGGATATATTTATGATAAGCCCTTTTTTCTGAGTGGAGGGATCGCACCCGAAGATTCAGGTATTATCAATGCTCTAAGGAACAGAGGATTGTTTGGGGTTGATTTAAACAGCCGGTTCGAAAGTGCTCCGGGAATTAAGAATCAGGGACTGGTAAAAACATTTATTGATGCAATTAAAAATGGTCAGATATGAACTATAATGCAGATGAAAGGGGATACTATGGTGAATTCGGGGGGGCTTTTATTCCTGAAATGATGTACCCTAATGTGAAGGAATTAAGGGAGAATTATCTGAAAATACTTAATGATCAGAAATTCAAGGATGAATACCGTTCATTATTAAAGTATTATGTGGGCAGACCTTCTCCGTTATTTTTCGCTTCCCGTCTTTCTTTATTTCATAATACGAAAATTTTCCTTAAGCGGGAGGACCTTAACCATACTGGGGCCCATAAAATTAACAATACTGTTGGACAGATACTTATTGCAAGGCGTCTTGGAAAATCGAGGATAATAGCCGAAACCGGGGCCGGTCAGCATGGAGTGGCAACTGCAACGGTATGCGCCCTGATGGGTTTAAAGTGCATAGTATATATGGGACAGACTGACATTGATCGTCAGACTCCCAATGTGTTAAGAATGAAAATGCTTGGTGCGGAAGTTGTGCCGGTAATGAGTGGAAACAGAACCCTGAAGGACGCCACCAACGAGGCGATCCGTGACTGGATCAGTAACCCTTCAGACACTCATTATATTATAGGTTCCGTTGTAGGTCCGCATCCATATCCAGATCTGGTGACCAGGCTACAGTCAGTCATCAGCGAGGAGATGAAGATACAGGTAGCAGAAGTTTCGGGTAAGCAGGATCCGGATTATATTATTGCTTGTATAGGGGGAGGCAGCAATGCGATCGGTTCATTTTATCATTATCTTAATAATGATCATGTAAAACTGATTGCTGTGGAAGCCGGAGGGAAAGGCATTGAAAGCGGAGAAACGGCTGCAACAATGGTGAAGGGCAGGCCAGGGATTATCCATGGAAGCAGGACCATACTAATGCAGAACGAAGACGGACAGATCACGGAGCCTTATTCAATTTCTGCCGGGCTCGATTATCCGGGAATAGGTCCCATACATTCATATTTGAATAAGATAGGAAGAGTGGTTTTTGACCATGTCAATGATGATGAGGCCCTAGAAGCAGCCTTCAGGCTTACAAGGCTTGAAGGAATTGTCCCTGCACTTGAATCTGCACATGCCCTCGCATTTTTAGGTAAATATAATTTTCTTCCCGATGATGTGGTAGTTGTAACGGTTTCAGGAAGAGGAGATAAAGATATGGATGCATATATTAAATATATGGAACAAACTGTTTCTTTATACAAGTAATAATTGCCAAAAAGTCAATAATCAAAATGAATAATGATGAATCGCATCGACAAACTTTTTAAAGAGAAGCAAGACAATATTCTGTCAGTTTATTTTACTGCCGGGTACCCGTTACCAGATTCAACAGTTGGTATCTTAAATACTCTTGCAGATGCCGGTGCCGATATGGTTGAGATTGGTATGCCATTCTCTGATCCGATGGCCGATGGACCTGTTATCCAACACAGTAATGAGGTAGCTCTTAATAATGGGATGAGCCTTAAGTTGCTTTTTAAGCAGCTTAAGGATATAAGGGATCGCGTGGATATCCCATTGATATTAATGGGATACCTGAATCCTGTATTACAGTTTGGTATTGATGATTTCTGCAGACAGTGCAATGAAACGGGAATAGATGGGGTTATTCTACCCGACCTTCCGCCTGAGGTATATACTGAAGAATTTCAGTATCTATTTGAGAAATATGATCTATATAATATCTTACTAATATCTCCGCAATCGGATGATACGCGTATCAGGGCTTTAGACAGGATCAGCCGTGGGTTTATCTATATGGTCTCATCATCATCGGTTACAGGAGCGCAAGGAAATTTCTCGGAAGAGCAGCTGACGTATTTTAGAAGGATAAAAGCATTGAATCCCGTAAATCCATGTCTTATCGGGTTCGGAATTTCAAACCATGATACATTTAAAAATGCCTGCAGGTATGCAGGCGGAGGAATCATCGGCAGTGCTTTTGTCAGGATACTGGAACATAAAGAGGGCTTATCGGCAAAGATACATCAGTTTGTAAAGGATATCAAAGGTTTATGAGATAATTTGCCGGATTGATATGATTACAAATTAAACTGGCCAGTAGTATTTTCTGCTGATTTATGGAAAAGCGATTTAGAAAAAATCTAAATAATTGTCGGAATCTCTAATAATATAGGGTAAAAATCTTAAAAAGTGTATTAAATAATATGATTACCCTAAAAAATAAGGTATATATCTTATAAAAAGCATGAAATAATTTGATAGTACCCCTTAAAAAGTTTATGTTTGCAAAAAATAACCATTATTTATTGGGTAGCATTAAATTATTGAGTGATGAAGATTTTAGGAAAAAGAAACCTGCTGATACTTATATTTCTGATTTTCTGCAGTACGGGTTTATTTGCAGCATCCACGACTCCGATTGATTCAGGTGCAACAGCATGGATGCTTACATCAACAGCACTTGTATTGTTAATGATTCCGGGACTGGCCATGTTTTATGGCGGACTTGTGCGTTCAAAGAACGTGCTTGGTACAATCATGCATAGTTTTGTTGCAATGGGTATTATAAGTGTACTTTGGGTAATATTTGGTTACAGCATGTGTTTTGGAGGAAATGTTCTTGGAGGATGGTTCGGTTGGAATACTAATTATTTCTTTTTAAGGGGGATAGACACAAACATTCTGGATGCAGGAATCCCTGAATACGTATTTTCGATGTTTCAGGGCAAATTTGCAATTATCACTCCGGCACTTATAGCCGGGGCCTTTGCTGAAAGGGTTTCCTTCAAAGCCTATTGTGTCTTTATTGGAGTTTGGAGTCTCCTGGTTTATAATCCCTTATGTCATTGGGTATGGGCAAGTGACGGGTTCCTTTTTCACCTTGGGGCCAAAGGGGCCATCGATTTTGCCGGTGGAACAGTTGTTCACATCTCTGCAGGAGTAAGTGGTCTGGTTGCAGCATTATTTCTCGGTGCACGCCGTGGGTATCCATACCAGGTGATACGTCCCAATAACATGGTGATTACTATGCTCGGTGCAGGATTACTCTGGGTTGGATGGTTCGGATTCAATGCAGGAAGCAGCATTTCTTCCGGCTTAAGTACCGCCCAGGCACTTACTGCCACCCAGGTAGCAGCAGCCACGGGAGCTTTGAGCTGGATTATCATAGAAAGCATGCATCAGGGAAAAGCAACAGCTCTGGGGTTTGCCTCCGGGATCCTTGCGGGACTTGTTGCTGTAACTCCTGCAGCAGGAGTGGTTCAGCCCTACGGAGCTATGGTGCTCGGCCTTCTTGCTTCATTAATTTGCTACACAGCCATACAGGTGAAAAACAAACTTGGATATGATGACAGTCTTGATGCTTTTGGTATACATGGTGTTGGCGGAATTGTTGGGGCACTGCTTCTGACTTTCTTTATACGACCTTCGTGGATGCATGATGCAGCTACAGCAGCAGGTGGAAAATGGACTATTTGGAATCAACTTAGTGTTCAGTCTCTTGCAGTAATAATTGCAATTGCGTATGCCGGTCTTATGACTTTTATTATAATTTTTGTCCTTAATAAGTTTATAAAGTTTAAATCATCAGAGGATGATGAAATGGCAGGTCTTGACAGATCGTATCATGGTGAAAGAGGCTATGGAATGTTAAATCCCAGTTAAATTAGAAATATTATACATGAAACTTATAACAGCAATAATCAGGGAAGTTCAGCTTGATAAAGTCCGTGAAGCATTGATTGAAGCTGAAATTAAAAGAATAACTGTAAGCCGTGTTTCAGGTCATGGCCAGCAAAGGATTGAAGAAATGTACCGGGGGCAGATCATTATTCCGGATCTTATCCCAAAAATAAGAATTGAAATTGCTGTAAATGACGCATTTGTCGACATTACAGTGGATGCAATACTGAAATCTGCCCGCTCCAACGGAGTTGAAGGTCATGTTGGCGATGGTAAAATATTTATTACTCCCCTTGAGGAATGCATCAGGATCCGTACCGGTGAAAGAGGAGGAACAGCAATATAGTGCAGTGTTAATTTGGATGGTTGGTTAGCCCGGGAATATTACCGGGCTTTTTTTGTTTAAAATCCTGTATATTTAAGGTTTAAACAGAATGAATCTTACAATAGAGAATATATTACTGATAGGCTCGCTACTTTTGATCATAAGTATACTGGCAGGTAAGACATCTTATCGTTTTGGTGTCCCCACACTGATTTTATTTGTGATAATTGGAATGCTGGCCGGATCGGAAGGCATAGGAGGTATTAATTTCAACGATCCCGGGATTGCCAGATTCATCGGTTTTGTTGCATTGAATTTTATTCTGTTTTCAGGCGGTCTTGAAACAAGGTGGGAAGTTATAAAGCCGGTTTTCTGGCATGGTTTAACTCTCTCAACAGCAGGAGTTTTAATAACGGCTTTATCTGTTGGTTTATTTGTCTGGTTTGTAACCGATTTCTCTTTTTATGAAGGACTTCTTCTCGGGGCTATTGTCTCATCGACCGATGCGGCTGCCGTTTTTTCAATCTTAAGATCCAAAAAAATCGGACTCAAGAAAAATCTGCGGGCTACACTTGAACTTGAAAGCGGAAGTAACGATCCGATGGCATATTTTCTTACGGTTGCAATTACCGGTCTGATAATTGACAGGAATCTTTCAGCATCCAGTATTATCCCATTGTTTATTAAGCAGATGCTGATTGGCGGAGCAGCCGGCCTGATCATGGGTAAGCTTGGAAAAGAACTGATAAACAGGATAAAGCTTGATTTTGAAGGACTTTATCCTGTTCTTGTTATTGCCTTGATGTTTTTGACCTGGTCATTGACAAATTTCATTGGCGGAAACGGCTTTCTGGCGATTTATCTTGCATCTGTTTATCTTGGAAATCAGTACCTGATACATAAAAAATCAATAATGCAGGTATTCGATGGAATTGCCTGGTTAATGCAAATAGTATTATTTCTGACGCTGGGCCTGCTTGTTACTCCGAGTCAGGTAATTCCAGTAATTGGCATCGGGCTTCTTGTTTCAGCATTCCTGATGTTCATAGCCAGGCCATTAAGTGTTTTTTCTACACTTATTCTTTTCAGGATAAAACTACGCAACATAGGCTTTATTTCATGGATTGGACTTCGTGGGGCAGTTCCGATAGTATTTGCAACTTATCCGTTATTGGCTGGAGTAGATAAGGCACATATGATATTTAATCTTGTGTTTTTTATTTCTCTAACATCGGTTCTTTTGCAGGGCACTACACTTTCTCTTGTGGCAAAATGGCTTCACGTGGCAATCCCGGAAAAGGCAAAGCAAAAAACACCTCCTGATGTGGAGCTTGCCGATACTATTAAATCTGAGCTTACTGAAATAGAACTTGAAGAACCATACCCGGCTACAGGCAAGAAAATAGTTGATCTGGGTTTTCCAAGGTCAGCCATTATTGCAGTAATAAAGAGAAGAGGGAAATTTATTACACCAAACGGTTCAACTGTACTTGAACCGAAAGACATCCTGGTAATCCTTGCAGAAAGTGCTGAAAGTCTCATCCTGGTTAAAAAATGCATTATGAATAAGGAGACTATCGACAATGAGTAATATTTTATTTAAAGGATTTTTCTTTTATCCATTTTCCGGGCACGGCTCTGACAGCATCAGCAAATTGGTTAGAAACACTTTTATATATTTAAATTCCGGAGAGGTCCTGTTCATTAATGTTTGAATCTCTTTAGTATAGAACTTCGGTCGAAAGCTTATACAACTAAAGCAATAAATAGCAAATTTAACTGGAAATCAATTAACTTTAGCCCTGAAATTTGAAACTATGAGCATACCGCATATTTATATCGTTTCAGGGGGCAAAGGACTTGCAGGGGAGAATGTAGTAAAATCACTTCTTGTGCAATTCCCCGATTTTAAAGTACCGACAAGTATTGAATCGGGAGTAATTTCAGTTGAACGTGCCCTCGAAGTTGTTTTAAAAGCTAAGAAAAACCATGGCATTATTGTACATACAATGGTTAATAAACGATTGCGTGACACACTTACAGCATATTGTGAACAATACAATGTAGTCAATTTTGATCTTATGGGTCAGCTTTCAGATTATCTGACAGATGCCCTTGGTGCTGAACCGATTCAGGTGCCGGGTCTTTTCAGGAAGATCAATCAGGATTATTTCGACCGGGTGGCTGCCATAGAATTTTCTCTATCTACCGATGACGGTATGAATATCAGAAAGCTGTCCCAGGCTGACATTGTACTGACAGGAATTTCAAGAACGGGTAAAACACCATTAAGTGTTTATCTCGCTATGTTTGGATGGAAAGTAGCCAATGTCTCACTAGTCAGAGATATTCCTCCCCCAGAGGAACTTTTCAGGATTGATGAAAGACGTGTATTTGGTTTGACGATTAACAATTCAAATTTGCTTGCTCAAAGGAAAAGGAGAGTATCCGAAATGGGTAATTTCAATTCAGATTCATACCTTGATGCACGAACAATCAATGAAGAACTTCTGAATGCTGACAGGATTTTTAAGCGCGGCAGGTTCACTGTAATTGATGTAACAAATAAGCCAATAGAATCATCCGCAAACGAAATAGTCCATTTCATCCAGGAAAGATTTGAAATTGATGAGAGAAAAATACTGCAGGAACTAAAGAATAAAGAGTAAGAAATAAAAACATATAATCTGGCTTTGGCAGAGTGATTAATTACTCAGATTTAGATCCAAAAGTATTGAAATAGACCCTTATATTTGCATCAGATACCCAAGCACTGAATTGAATCATCGGTTAAAGAAGGCTTTTTCTTTTCTTACGCTTTGTATTACCTATACTATTTAGCAAGAAATTATAAAGCCCGGTCAGTTTATTATACTTCCTCTGCTTGCAACAACATATGCCAGCTCATTCATTGTTTAGCACCTTAAACTACATACTTCTCCAGATAACACTGTCGCTTACAATGAACGCCCTTCTATATGATTTGGCTATATAAAATCAAATTTAGATCAAAATTCAGGAAAAGACTTATTTTTTCTCCTCCCGGTTCAGTCATTTAGCTTTAATTTTTCTATATTTGATTTGCGTTACCTATTGTGCTAGTAAACTTATAAATATGTTAGTAAGAACATTTGCGAGTGCTGTTACCGGCATTGATGCTGTGCCTGTTACCATTGAAGTAAACGTGTCACGAGGTGTACAGTTTTTTCTTGTCGGATTACCGGATAGTGCCGTGAAGGAAAGCCAGCACAGAATAGCATCTGCTTTTCTTGCTCTTGATCATCACTGGCCCGGTAAGCAGGTGGTAATAAATATGGCTCCGGCAGATATCAGGAATGAAGGTTCAGCATATGATCTGCCTCTTGCCCTAGGCATACTTGCAGCAGATGAAAAAGTCGCCAGGGAGGATTTTGAGTCGTATGTACTAATGGGAGAACTATCTCTCGACGGCACTCTTCAGCCGGTTAAGGGAGTTCTTCCGATAGCTCTCAGGGCCAGGGAAGAAGGGTTCAAAGGAGTTATTGTACCGGTTAAGAATGCCAGGGAGGCAGCGGTAGTCGGAAATCTGGATGTTTATGGAATGGAAAACCTTGGTGAGGTGGTTGATTTTTTTAATGGAAGCCGTCAATTTACTCCCGTAAAGGTTGACCTTCTGGAGATTTTTTCAGGTGAAGCAAACAAATATGATGTCGACTTTTCAGATGTCAGGGGTCAGGAGAATGTTAAACGGGCTCTGGAGGTAGCTGCAGCGGGGGGCTATAATATTATGATGCTTGTTTATTTATATGTACTTACTAATGTATTAACTATTAATATATTAAACAATATAATAGTCTCGATTCTCTATGATTATTTATAAAAGGTCAAATCCCCCATGTTAATCCCAATGCTTTTATGGCAAATCTGTATGTAGATGGAATTTAAACATTGACATAATTCAATGACTATTCTAAATCAGGATCTTTAAGAGAATCTATTAGTATTGAAAGGAGGTTATAAAAAATGAAAATTAAGCCAATTATTACTGAATTGAACAATAAATAAGTTACTGTAACATTATCTAGGATAATATCTCCAAATGGTATTACTGATAAGCAAACAATTATAATTATTGCAGTAATAATAGACCAAAAAATTGTACGACTTATTAGGGTTTTGCGGAAATCAAATAATTTATGGATATTTCTTCCATAATAACGATAATTATAATTGTCAAATAAGTCAATTTTGTTCATAAGATTAACAAACAATAGCATTTCCTATTGTTCTTTTGTACTGTGGTGCAGTGTACCCATTTGGCCAAACGAGTGCTGCAAGTTGAGTGGCATTTAATCTCCTAAATCTTTCCAGTAATGATTGACCTATCCCAATTATATTTGACTCAATTGCTTGAATCTTAAAAACTATGAAAACTCCAAATAAAGCTAGTATGCCTCCCATAACTTGAGGAACGGCACTGAAAAAATAATAAAATGAATTGCTCATAAGTTGATGATTTAATCAAAGTTAAAAAGATTTCTTGCTTATGACTAATTAGTCTTATAAATTTACAAAACTATTGAAGGTCAATAGTTAACAATATAAAAATGAATTTCAATTGAATTTTACAAAAGTTTTTATGATCCAATGCCAAAGGTCTATATCACACTGGATAATAACATAGAAGAATTCCTATTTGAATTCTATCCTGATGAAATTAACTTTAGCCAAGAAGAATTTGTTGGCCTAACAGTAGAAGAAGCGAAAAGTCTTAAGTTTAAGAAAGATAAGGTGTACCTTCAGTCATAAAATTGCTCACCGACTACTAAAAAGTTGACATAAATCACGTTTGTCTCTAAGAAGACCTTCCTTGATTAATCTTACCCTTGCGACTTCTTTTGATACAAAAAAATGCTCATGAAGTTCTTTTAGTAATCTATTTGTAAGATCAATATTGCACCATTGATGATCGATGAATAAATAACCTTTATGGATACGTTCTCTGACAAAATAATCTGCCACATGAAGAATCAGCTTTTCTTGAGGAATTAAAAGTCTACTAGCAAAAATGTTTGCTTGAATCTCTAGCCTTTTGTTATAGAATGAAACAACATCATCATGAGTAATGTCTATAGTGGTATCATTGTCAAAGTTTTCATCCAAATACTTCATAAGAATATCTGAATGTAATACCAAGTGTCCTATTTCATGTGCAAGTGTAAATCTCAATCTATACTTATCTTTTTGTAGCTCTTTACAAACAAATATTTCTAATGGATTAAATGCAATTTTTCCGAGAATTTTTTTTGTCCCTATGATTCCTAGATCATTATCAAAATGGAAATTTATATTGTAAATATTTATAAGATATTGACAGATATTATCTGTATTCAACTTATCTTTTTCATAAAAAGAATCCAGGCTATTTAATTTAATTATTTCATCTATCTCATTTTCTGTTCTGTAAGGTAAATTAATGTACTTTGGTTTATTAATATACCTATCAATTATTTCATTTTCAATCAAAAAATTTGGCAGGTTTGTAAAACTTTTTTTGTTTGTAAATGAAACAAAATTAAAGCCTGTTGCATTTGAGCAAAGTTCCTTAATAACTGAATCGGTTGGAGTCGTTTTTTCTTCACCTTTTCTATAGTTAATCCAGTCTATTTCCTTCCTTTCATTTATTCTGATCAATCCAATTTTCTTTGAAATAGCTATATTTATTGATCCTTTTTGAAAATATGAATTAGTTACAATAATCCCTTTAGTATTATGTTCTCCAAGTTGGTTCAATTTTGAATCAAATTCTTCAACATCATCAACAGGCACACCTTTTTCACTATAATTTTTGCATTCAATAATAGTAAGGATGGAGTACTTAGCTGCCTTATTTAAATAGGTCTCAATAGAAATGTCTACGATAATGTTATCTTTTCTAGCTTCAGAATAATATTCTTTATTACGATATATAAAGCTTTTTTTTCCACTGACAAAGAAATCTTCATTGTCAAGTAATTCGCGTATTATATGAAAGACTTTTTCTTCAAATTCTGAACCTCTCTTAGTAGTATTTGTAAACTTCATTTTATAGGGGCATTTTTATTAATGCGACTTTTCTTCCCATATAAGGTCAATTACCTTGTTGCTAGGTGTTGCACATCTGGCTAGACTTCCAAAAAGTCTTTTATTAAAAAATAGGCAAAGCATGCACTTAAATAGGCTGCATTTTGTTTGTCAGAGTCATTCTTGTCCTTCTCAGTATAATCCATTACTGATTTAATAATAATGGGAATAACCCTCTTGTCTTCTATCAGTTCCGTTGACCTAACCACACCAAAGCTTTCCATTTCAACAGCTTGAGTTTCTTCATCAAAAGCTGAAATTACATCTTCAAGATATCCATTCGTTTTGACAACGATATTACCACAGGCTAGGGTTTTAGAATGAACAGTGATATTTTTACATTTCTTTTTTAAAGGAGCATTTACATATGCTTCCATTGATTTTAAAACTTGATCAGATACAGAAATAGTTTTTTTGTTATTAATATTACAAACTCTTAAGTATGGCTTGAAGACTCCATTGTCATATTTGCCTGATTGAAAGTCAAATACCTTGTTGGGGATTATCAGATCTAGAAGTTTAACATCTTTTGTTGCTCTGCCTCCACAGACACCTACCATTATTAGATATTTTGGTGAGAATCTTGACATTATTTGTGTTGAAAGATAGGTAGCTTCAACCATGCCCATTCTAGTTTGGAAATCTACTAAGACTTTCTTATCAGAATTTTTTAACTTGTAAGTTTTCATGGTGTCAAAACCTGTAATTGACTTTTCGTCTTCCAGAAATTCTTTTAAACTAGAGAACTCGTCATCATATAAAGCAGCAATTATGGCATAATCAATTTGTTCATTTATTCCGCTGTATGTTGTTGTCCCAATTTTACTTTTTCCCCTGAGACGTGATACAGTAACTGTCTTCACATCCTTTATCTCCTTGTATAGACTACCAAGTTTAATGGCACTCTTTTTTAGATCTGACAATAAGTCCTTTGAAACATCATCAGGATATCTTGAAATAATGTTAAAATCAACATTGTCTAAAGCTAAGGAAGACATTGATGCTTCACCCGGAGTATCTGTATTTGTTGATTTCTTAAGCGATGCATTAGGATGTACCCAAATAGCAATTTCAGTTGATTCTGGTAACGCTGAAATTAAATATGCAAATTGAGTTGCATTTTTGATTTGGATAAAGGGTCTTTTTAAATCAGCAAAAAAACTGTAAACTGATGGATCCGCAGGATTATAGTCTACGCTTTCGTCATTTATTAGAATATGGAGGATGTTATTCATATTGGGAGAGTTTTGATTTCTTTTGAAAAGGTTAATTCAAATTCGTATTTAGGATGTGATCTAGTCGAGGGATTTCCACCATATCTTTTAATTATATTTCTAATAGTTATTAGCCCATTCTCGTTCTTATTTTCCTCGAATGGTTTTGATTGTTGATATGTTATAATTAGCGTACTATCAATTTCTTTATATAGTATTGAAGCATCTGAATCCTCAGCATATTTGTACTTATTCTCAATTAATTCATAAAATATTAACCTTAATAAATAAGGATGAATTTTTAAAAAAATATCATCGGGAATTTGAAGATCAATTTTGCATTTTGCTCTTTTTAGTTCATGTTCTTTTATTGTATTTTTTATGAGTTGTAGTAGGTTAGTTCTATTCTTAATGAAAAAATCCGGGAGCTGGGACTTCAAAAGAAAGAATGTTTCGTTGAATCTTTCAGTCCATTTCAATAAAATAGGAATGTTCTTATTGGATAAAACTGTAGTTTTGAACTGTTCTCTATTACTAATACTTTTACGTAAATTATTTAATTGGTGAAGTAATTTTTTGTGTAATGGGATATCGATTCCAAAATCATAATTCATGTAAAAAGGCTCCAGAAAATCTAAAACAGGCACCAAATCATTGAATAGTCTTCTATTTGTCTTTTCAATTAAATCAACTATATCCTCTACTAATTCGTTTTTTTCATCTTCTGATGGGTAAGTTTCTTTATAAACACCTAACCTATTAATAATGCTTTCAAAAGCTGTGTAAAAATTAGGATGACTTGAATAAACTTTTCCATCATGATTACTTACTTGTCTTTGATAATAATGTTGAATTCTAAAAATTAAATTTACGTTTTTACTTGAAGGGAAATCATCAATATTAATTAGTGATTCATTATATAGTTCTTTAATTAGAGAGGAATATTTTTTGCCATGAAGGCCGGCATCATTGATATATAAATATAATTTCTGAATAATGAGTTTTGCATTGAAGAATGAAGTCTCATTGAAGAAATTATTTGTTTTAAACAAAATAGTTGAAAAATAGTATCCAATGTTATCATACAAATACTCTCCATTAGAACCTAGCTGTTCAATTTTATCAAGTAATTTTAATAAGATGTCAAAGTTGTATAATAATGTAAAATCTATATTATATAGACCTTTCATATAAAACTGCAACCCTTCGATTTCATTAAATGTTTTTTGACTAATAAGTTCATTCAAAACAAATCGTTTAAGGTTATCTGGTTCATCATCATCATCTAGTATCTCTGGATAAATCCGTTTTACAGTAAGAACAAGGTTTGGTTCAAGAATTAAAACCCCGATTAACGCTATTTTCCCTTGATTATCTTTCAAAATCTCTTTCAAACTTTTTAATATTCGATTAGATGATGGATTATTAGTAAAGTCAAATTCATCTTCTTTGAATAATCTATAACTATCAAAATTTCCTATTAAATCCCTTATTATAAACATCAACCTTCGTTGAACCTCTTTAGGAATAAATTGAACTTGGGAATCAGAATATTGGGGGTTTACAGTTTTTGAGAGTTCAGACCGATGCTTAGTGATATATGAGCATAAGTGATTGGGCATTTGGCTGTCATCTTTGCGATACAAACTATCAATTTCATCCATCTCTTTCAACTCAAAGTATGCAGGATGAGATCTTTTGCTATAGACTGGAATATGGAAGTGTGTGCCAAAAAAAACACTTACCGGAATAATTTTATATCCTTTGTTTTTGTCTTTAACCTTTATTTGTCTAATTCTAGATAAGAACTCTCGTTGAAAATCTTCTAACCTTCCAAATATTGATAATACAAAAATCTCATTTAATTCAAGAAAACTTAGGGAGTCTATCATTTGAATAATAGTATCTCCAGTAACCGAACCATCATCTAATATTAATCCAGTTTTATCTTTAGTATGAAAATTTAAAAATTTTGGGGGAAAGCTAAATCTCCATCCTTTTGGTGTCATTATCCTAGGCATAGGATAAATTTCAACTGGGTAATTACCTCTTAAACTAAGTGAAATAGGTCTTAAATTTTTTTCTATTGCTGATACAGAAGATAGAAATGGATAAAAAATGAAATCAATAAATTGATTAGTAGGCTCCTCGAATATTGAATATTGTTTATTCTTGACTAATTGTAAAGAAAGCAATTTTTCTAATTCATCAAATGATTTAATAATAGTTGTATTTTGGATATCCTCTTTTAATACTTCTGGTTTCATCTGCTCATATTGAGATAAATATCCCTTGTGTATCCTTCTTACTTCATTTAAGTCATTCTCCAATGAAATAACCTTTTCTTTTGAAATTCTATGTTTTAATGCTTCAAGAATCTGAGATATTATAGGAAAATTATTTTTTTGTTCGGTTTTGAAGAATAAATCAGTTTGAAGATAATATGTGATATACCTAGTGTTTATCTGAAAATGTCCAATTTTAAATAAATCATCATTATCAAAATAGTTTATAAATTCTTGAGGATTCTTTAAAATACTTTCAAAATTACTTTTATCCCGGCTCATTGTAGTTGGGGCATTGAGAATGGGATTAATCCAAATAGGAGTTGTATCAAAGGGATTTTTTGAAAATTTCTCAATCGGTCTATCAACAAGAGATATAATATTCGAGTTAATTTGAAGTCTTTTATCATCAGTTGTCCTACTATCAACAATGGTAAGTAAAGCAAGAATGTCAGCATTTTTCTTACTTACAGATTCTATTAACTTTCGTGATAAGTTTCCTGTTGAAATAACATCATTAACTACTATGACCTTATCATTAGATTTGATTTCATCAAATGGGTCTTCGGTATTAAAATCATAATAGTTTGAAAGAGGTATCAATTCTATATGATTATTAAATACCTTTAACTCATTCATTACTGAAACAAATTCTTTGCCTAATAATTGACTACTTAAAGTAACAGTCAAGATTTTCGTTGAACCCTTAATTAAATCTAATTCAACAGATTTGTCAAAGAATAAATTATACAATAAATACAAAGAAATTAACCTCCTGTATTCTCTGATATACAATTTCTCAATAAAAGTTAAAAACTCACTCTGATATTTACCATTAGCAGTTAGACAAGCTCTTTCCTTTCCATGTTGGTCTCTCCAGGTTTTTAGAACAATATTGTAGTTATGTTCTTCATTTTTTAATTCCGGAAATTCAAGCCGATCATCACTAAGTTCTTTTTTTATAAAGGTTTGATGATAATTATAAATTAATTCCGTGATAATAAAATAGGATTGGATTTTGATATCAAATGTAGTTTTTCCATTTTCTTCAAAGAGAATTCTCAAGACATTTCCTTCTAAATGATTAATGTCAGTAAAAGTTTCGTTCTTTGAATAGTTCTCTTGCCAGACTTCCGAAAGTCTCCTTTCTAAACCTGCATCAGAAATGCCAATCCAACTTATTGACATATCAGGATGTATGCAAGGAATTGGCTTAATAAAGAAGCCTTTTGATTTTATCCTTTCTTTTTCTCCAATAAGTAAAGAATGATTAATTCCTTTGTCCAGTACATTAAAAAGGCAGACATTCGTCATTTCTGATACAAGTGGACAATATGCTAAAAAGTATATAAACTTTTGGTAAATGTCTTGGTTCTCTTTTTCAATACTAGCAAAATCAAAAAGAATTAGATCACCATTATTACTCCTTAAGCTAAGTAATTCACTGGATATTTTTCTAAAAAATTCCTCATAAAACCTTAATTTCTTTTTGCTCTCATTGGTCTCTTCAGACACTTGTGCCTTACATGAAACTCTAATTATGAAATCAAGCAAATTAATTACATGAGTTTTGGGATCAGATAATTGAAGATTGGTTGCAACCGGTTCAATATTTGTAGCTTTACTTTTTGCTTTAGCTGGCAATATTATCGTAATTGATGTCCCAGGAAATTCTTCATCATTTGTAACTAATTGATCATTTTTCCTAAATAATACTTCTTGATCCTTACTTTGGCTTCTAAAATTAAAGACTACTTTGCCTTTTCTACTTCTAGCCACTATCATTCCTTCATACCTCTTTACAATATCTTTTATTATAAACAAGCCTCTTGGAATATAATCATGCATTTCAAAGTCCTTACCTAGTTCATACTTTGATGTAAAGAGTAGAAAAGCATATTCTAAAATTCTAGAATCTTCATTCTGTTTAAGGTGGTTGTGGCTTAAAAGGTCTTTATAATTATCGATATTCTCATTCAAATACTTCTCTCTTAAGGTTTTTACAATCCCATCTCCAAAATCTAAGAAAGTAATTTCAATAAATGAAGTATTGATATATTCATTCCCTTTCATTTTAAAAAAATAGAGCTCTTCATCTGGTCTCTCAGAATATCTTTCATTTAGTTTTTCTTTTAGCACCCTGCCATATAGTTTTTCAATTTTGCTATTAAAATGTAGAGCAAAATAGCATTTGCTATTTATGGGATTCCTATAGGCATGCTGACAAGAATTTGAAAAAAACTCCTTAATAATGGAGTAATGCAAAAAGTGATTATCAAAGTAGTTTAATAAGGTATTTTCTTTAATTTGCTTATTAATGTAATTGATAAATGGTCCAAATTTTGTTTCATAGAGTTCATAAAAATCAGAATCAAAAGTATCAGCATAATATTTGATTGTAGAAACTTCATAGAATGGGATATCTTTTTGTCTCTTTGAAGTTGATAATATATCTCCTGAAAAGATTTGAACTTTCTTATTTACTATTTCAAAGAGCCTCCAATCATTTATAATATAATTGAAGCAATTCTGTCTTCTATCGAAAACATGACCCTCAGGATCAATATCTTTCAGGCTAGGTAATAAAATTGAAACACTTCTTTCTGCTGTTGAAAGGTTATTTACCCAACCTATTAGAAAAGTCATTTGCTCAGTGGCAATCCATTCTAACTTAGACAAGTCGAACTCAATGGTCTTATCTTCAAAGGATTTGTTCCAGAACTTTGAGATAACTTCTTCTAAATTAACAGATGTAAATTTTTCATTTAATTTAACCCTAACCATCGATTTTCAAATTTAACAGCTTCAGAAAATATCTATCAATTAATGAGTAGTCTTATATTATGTTTTAGAAATAATAAAGGTTACTCCTCATATTGAAAAACAGTATTCATATTAGGAGTGAATTTACAAATATTTTGTTGAGAAGTGACACATTTATACCTTTTATAAGCTTTGTTAGATCAATCTAAAATTGAGACAGTGTGAATTATATAAATAATAAAAGAAAAAGAGGCGGTACTATCTGAATTGTCTCGCTGCATCCCTCGTGTTAAGGTATTTGAAGTACCGCCTCATAATGGTCATCTGACCGTATAGGCTTAAAAAAGGCGACACATGATGTGAAAGTCAATGTCTGCAATACAATCCTGTTGGGCAGGAAAAGAAGGAATGTGTCGCCTTTTATGAAATGTCAAGAAACTTAATTTATTAAGCAGTTCCAGAAATCCCTTAAATATTATTCAGTAAATCAATAGCACATTGAGGAACTGCAAAACATATTGCTAATTTAAGCCATTTTCAAATCATTGTCAATATTTTTAGGAAAAATAAATACCTTTTTATGGGAAAATTAAGACAATTACCTTTATGCAAATATTGTACTAACCTTAAAAATTACACTAATGGGAGCACATGCTAGTTATCCTTTGATAATTTACAATTTGGTGAGCATGAAAAGTCAATTCCAATTTATCACTGCTGATAAATTTCAAGGAGTGATTAAGGAATTATCGAATTATGAAATTTATCCAAATTCTGAGAATGACCATCTTCCAGATCATACTCATTTTGCAGAAAAACTAAATTGTAATCAGCTCAAAATGAACAAAATTCTTAAAGATTTGCTCAACAATATTATTGACGGTCTTTATGATCACCCATTAGCAATAAAGGATAAAGTACATATTTTACACATATCTCCTTATATTGAGGAAGATGATAAGGATAAGAATAAGGATTGGGTCCGTAAGCAATGGGAGAAATCAATATCAATACCAATAGTTCTGCCAGTTACACCCAGAATAGGCGAATATGTAGAAATCCCGTTTATGAGAACGAGTTATAGTTATAGCACAGATGACAAGTATGATTCTGGATATGTTCACGATGTTAGGCATACAATAAAGGGGACGACTCAAGAGATATTAATTCTAATACGCCCGTATAAAACCTTTTATTATAAATGGGAAGAAATGAAAAAAGAGTATGAAGATAACAAACGATGGTTAGCAAGGCTCAGGGCAGAAAAAGATCGTTTCTGATTTAAGAATTCCAATTTTGATAAGACTAAATTAGTTAACAGTATTATTAAGACTCAAAGTTTCTATTACTTTCTGAGCTTCTTCATAATTCTTACAAGGGTATAGAAATCCATGACCAGTCACATAAATTCCATCTTCTAGAGTGATAATGCGGAATTCCCCTCCTGTCTCAATTTCAACCCCGTCTGAAAATTTAAGTTTTGTCATTGTCAAATATTATTGGTTATTCATATTCTTCATCCTCTTTCATATATCCGGCTTCTGTGAACTGCATCAGAGTAAAAAGCAAATGGTCATAATCTCCACTTTTACATTCATCTATTACGGTTTTAATCTCATCTGGTTTCCATCCCTGTCTTTTAGCTTCTTTGGAAAATGCTCCCATAAGATAAAAAGCATTACCATCCAATTCAACAAGATTCATGCATACTCTTTTATTTAGATATGGTGCGACTCTGCTTTTTATCAGTTCCACCAGTTCAGGTTCCATATAATGGTAATTATCAGGGATTTCCAGTATAATGATTTTTTTATTTTTAGAAGCATCAGCATAAATTGAGTTAATAATTACTTTTTGTTTTTCTTCCATGACGAAGATCAAATCAGCCCAGAGAATAATATCATTACTTAAACATACAGTTGCCCCTATTTCAGTTCCAGCAGATCGTAACCTGATAATCCTTTTCAGCATAAATAGTTTCTGCTGTGCAGCTCCGCATCTCATTATATCGGCATACAAATAATAAGTTCATAGGCTTAAATTAATCATTAGATTGTGAAATCCAATTCTATTTTGTTTTTGAAACGGTTTTTCCAATTCACAGAACTCCATCAATCTTTCCAGACTTAGATTCTTCCTATCAATGACCTTCTCAATCATGTACTTCCTGGCCACATTCTCTATTTCCCCACCGCTTAATTGGTATTTTGAAGAAAGATCTTTTAAATGGATTGTCTTTAATTCAGGAAGCTTTGATTTCCAAATCTTTTCTCTTATTTCAGGAACAGGATTTTTAAACTCTACTTTGAACAAAAAACGTCTTTCAAATGCACTATCAAGGTTTTCTGTAAGGTTTGTTGTAGCGAACAATATGCCTTCAAAGTTCTCCAGTTCCTGTAATATTATGTTCTGAATGGTATTTAATGTCTGGTCTGTTGATGATGCCTTACCATTAATTTCCATCCGTTTTGAGAACATTCCATCGGCTTCATTTATGAAAAGGATTGGTTTGACCTTATTGTTGTTAAAGATTCGTTTATAATCATCAAATATTCCTTTAATCTTCTTCTCGCTTTCTCCAAACCATTTACTCTTTAGTTGGCTTAGCTCGACCATAAATATGTCTCGACCTGTCTTTTTAGCAATTTGATAGGCGGTTTCAGTCTTCCCTGTACCTGATTGCCCGAAAAATATTGCTGTAATGCCTTTTGGTAGATTGCTTTCTTGAAGTTTTGCTTGAAACTGGCCAAAGTGCTTTTTCCCAAGGACAGTGGTCAGACTATCAACTTGCTTCTTTAACAAGTCATCATAATAAAGTCTTTTACTTTTTATGGATGCTGATTTCATAAGGCCATCAATTGATTCTTCCTGGATATACAGTTCTGGAAAGATCTTATATAGGATTTCTACTGTTTTCGATGATAAGCCAATGACTCTTTCATTTTCAAACTGGGATTCTTGAAACCTCACAATATTTTTTTGGAAAAGCTCACTATTCCCTACAGATAAATTTTGAACGTATTCCATTTGGTCAGAGAAATCATCAAATATCGAACTGACAAGGGACTCTAAATCGAATCCATATTGCTTTTTAAGTCGGTTATAAGCCAATACTAAAACCACACATTTATCTATAGTCGATTTTAAATTGCTGATTCACAAATTGTACAAATTGGAGTCTCCTATTTACAGTGACCATAAAACTCCACTTGGTCAAGCAAAGTTTGTGTTGACATTGAATTGGCTTCCCTGCTCCAATCATGTAAGTGACTTGTTCGAGAAAATTTGGGAGAGAAAAGCGGACGGTTGTGTTAAGTTTGCTCTTATCCAAGGTTCTAAGGGATTCTATAACATTATGAGGAACCGTATATCCTATATCATTATAAGAATATTGTTTACTATTAGATTTTAAACATTTTTGGATATAATTTTTGCTTACAAGTTCATCAACCTCATTAATCAGGGTGATTATTTTTATCACACTGCATTTGAAATGCCTTGCCAAGTGTCTAATGTAACAGTCTTTTGTAAACTTAATTCAACCAAACAGGCAAAAAGGATGGTCTGGTCAGATGTGATACCAAGGAATTAGATATTCCCTTAATATCAACTTGAACATCAGTTAATTTCTTAAAATCAAGGCCACAAAGTGTGGCCCCGTATGAAATCTTCTCAATATTATTTAGCAAATTTTGATTTGTATCACTTTCCATATTAAGATTCATTATTTATAAAGAAGTAGTGTATTCATTGCTTTCTTGATCTATTGTTATTCATCTCTTAGTATCTTATTGGCCAGATGTCCATTCTCCTCCGGCAGGATATTAGCATAAAGAGTGGTCATTGAAATATCCGAATGGCCAAGCTGTTGCATCACATAACGCAAATTCCCTGTATCATGTAATAAGTACGTTGCATATGTGTGCCTTGCCTTATGAATGGAGTATCGGTCTGATAAGCCTGCTGCCTCAATAGCTTGCTTAAAAGACTTCATTAGTGTAATAGGGGGAGAGTGTTTGCCATCTCTGCCTGAAAATAATGGGGAATCAATATCAATTGACTGATTTAATGTCTTTGCTTTGTAATTAATGAATTCCTTTAAATGCTTAGTTAACTTCTGATCAATATAAACAGTACGCTTCTTATTCCCTTTGCCATGTCGTACAATGATAAAAGGATCAGGTTCCTTAAAAGATATATCGCCAACCTTTAAAGCTGCCATTTCACCGACTCTTAATCCACTGTAAAGAGCTAGATCAATTAACATATAACGAACAGGCCAGGTTTGACGTCCTTTTATTAAATCCAATTCGGCATGTTCCCGACAGGTTTTCATTAATTGTTGACGTTCTTTCCTACTTAGAAAGTCTTCAGGAGTTAGAATGTAGTTTTTCAATTCAGGATATATTATAGTTTATACCTATAAATGTATATAATAATACCCCAAATACTATTAAGAATTGCTTGATTATTTTATAGAAAATAACTATTTTATATAAAAAAAGCATTTATTATCATCTATCCAGCACCTGTCTCGCCGAGTGGCAGGGACGGTTTGGTCTATGTAACTATTTTTTTCTGGATTTGTCTTAGATACAAAGGGATGGAACCGCTAATGTATTTGAATAGATCAACAGGGAACATGAAAATTCCTAAAATTGATTTTTCAAGATATTAATATGAGTTGTAATTTGAGTAACTTGACAATATACTTGCAAAATTCATATGATTATTAAGGAGTTTAAATGGTAATTAAAAGGTGCTATCAACTACCAAATCTATAACCTATACCTGATTCGGTATTTAATAATGTGGGTTTTGAAGGATTATCCTCAATTTTTTTGCGTAACTGAGCAATAAATACTCGTAAATATTGAGTTTGTTCAACATATCCCATACCCCAAACTTCTTTTAGTATATATTGATGAGTTAATACCCGGCCTTCATTTTTAGCTAATAAAGTCAGAAGAGAATATTCGGTAGTTGTAAGTTTTACTATTTCATTCTTTTTACGTACAATGTGGTTAGATAAATCAATTGATAAAGAACCAAACTCTAATATCGGATTATCTGAGTTGTCATGAATTTGACGGATTGCGACACGGATACGGGCCAATAATTCTCCTGTGCGAAAGGGTTTCGTAAGATAATCGTTAGCCCCGTTATCCAGTGCATGGATTATCTCTTCTTCCGAATTTCTTACGGAAAGAATAATAATAGGCCTTAAATACCATTCTCTTAGTTTTTCAAGTATATCAATCCCATCAATGTCAGGTAATCCCAAATCAAGGATAATGAGAGCAGGATTATGTGTGGCAGCAGCAACCAACCCTTCTTTTCCTGATGAAGCTTCAAAAATTTTATATCCGGTCGACGAGAGTGTGATCTCAAGCAAACGTCTTATTTGCACTTCATCATCAATAATTAATATTGTATCGGATAGATTCATAAATTATTATTAGTTATTTCTTAAAATCTTCCTTTAATATTTCTGTTGGTAGCTTAATCGTGAATATTGCCCCGCCGTTTTTCCTGTTTTCAACAATTATTGTGCCTTTATGTGCTTCTACGAAACCTCTTGCAATTGATAAACCCAACCCTGTCCCACCTGCTTTTGATCCTTCCAGTCTGTAAAACTTATTAAATACAAGTGAAATTTCTTTTCTTGGGAAACCAGGTCCCCGATCCATTACCTGTAAGGTAATCATTCCGTTGTCATAGAATGCTTTAAACCTGATATTTGTCGAAGGAGGTGCATACTGGGTTGCATTATAAATAAGGTTATGAAGTACTTGTTCCATTAATCCAAAATCGATCTTTACAAATGGCATATTTTCAGAAATAACTACATGAAGCGTAAATAGGACGAGTTCATCATGAAGATTTTCAGAAACCTTATTTATCAAATCATGAATATCGCACCAATCCAGTCGTGGGATTATCCTTCCACTTTCGAGCCGGGACATACTTAGGAGATTCTCGATAAGACGATTTAGTCTTTGTGATGCCTTGAATATTTCATGAGACAATTCATTACGGATTTCAAGAGAATGCTGTGAAGAAAGAAGGGAGTCGGAAGCCCCCATAATTGTTGCAACAGGAATCCGGAGTTCATGTGAAATTGAATTAAAAAGTGTTTTATAAAGTTTATCCGATTCATCAAGAAATCGTGCTTTACTGGCAAGATCATCCAGGAACTCCCGTTCAACCGCATTAGAAATCTGGGTAAGAAATGTATCCCAAAACTCATCCATTTCACCTTGAAGGGGGCCAGAATGGTTTACGGCTATTACTCCTGGTTTTATGCTGTTACCAGTGAGAGGATAAAAAGTAAATTTATTGGAAGGAAGCGTATCAGTATATTTCCCTGCTTTACGGGAATGGCGGAATACCCATTCGGCGACACTGATTTCACTATCTGATAGTTTTTTTATTGCATCGTGCCCTGAATATCCGACAGATTATTAATGCCATCCTGCAATATAAAAAGGACATCAAGTCCAAGATGTTTCTTTATATCTTTCACTGCTATTTCAATCAGATCATTCATATCTCCTGCATTAGCCAATTCTTTGGTAAGCTGGTAAAGTGCATTAGTTTGTTTTTCCTGGACGGGGTTAATCTCTCCTGACGACGTACACGTGCTGTTAACACTCCATTTACTAATGCTATGATAAAAAACATTCCAAACATTAAAGCATCTTCTGTCTTTTCAATATGAATTGTAAATCGAGGTGGTATGAAAAAAAAGTTCCAGACAAAAGCGCTCAGTGAGGAAGCCAGTAAAATCGGGCCAATTCCCATAAATGTTGCCAGAATTGAAACAACAAATAACAGGATAAACGAAACTGACTGATAGCCGAGGTATTCTGTAAAATGAAAACATACTGCTGAGCAAAGAATGATAATAAGTGAGACAAAAAAGTATTGTATTATTCCAGATGT
>CAVXEU010000004.1:0-490413 GCA_963760915.1 uncultured Bacteroidales bacterium
AGATGCACATTGGATAGAATTGGCGTTAGACACTCTTAAGGTACAGTATGAGTCATATGATTATTTAAATGATCATGATGATTTCGTCTTCGCTTTTGACTTTCGGATTGAAGATATTAAGACAGAATGTCCATCCTTGTTTAGGAGGATCAGGGCGTTGGGCATAAACAATAAAAGAATTAGAAATTTAAAAATTAAACATTAGAAAATTATGGAATCAAATGAAATGACGGAGAATATCCGCAAGAGTAAGGAAACCTGCCTCAAAATTAACGACGAAGAAAAAGCATTAGAAATAGGAAGAATTATTCGTGAGTACAAGGAACAAAACAATATTGAAATCCTGACAGAGGAAGACTTAATCAATATTTTTGGTATAGAAGCATTATATCCAGACCCTAATATGCCAATTAGTGAATGGTTCGATCATTCTATATGTACAGTTTGTGACTGGCAGGATTATTATTATAGTGACTACAATATAAATACAATTAATAATATTTCTATATCAGATGAATTTGATGAAATTGATCTTGGGTCTACGGACCAGTTAAATAAAGATGATGAATTTATGGATCTAATAGATAATGAATATCTTCCAAATTGGTTACCTGATGATTATCCGCAAGTCAGTGAAGCAAAATATTGGAAAGAGTGTGAGAAATATATTGAGATTGAAATGATTAAAGAACTTTACGACCTTGGTGATGCTGACAGCATTGATGAAGGTGAATGGGAATGCTCAATGGAGGAAGAATTGGAGTATTATCTATTATTAAGAACTAAGACCGTCGAGGTTAACGTTACTGACGTTTTTGAGGTAATGCACTGGGTGTCCAATGGTATGGAAGAAACAACATTTTGTTTGAAAATACATTGGGATGAAGGTGATAGAAAATTCCTTATCAGAGTAAGTGATGAGGAGCAATGTTTATTTTATCAAGTAATTCTAGAATTCGATTACAATAATAGCACCAGCTTTATATATCTGGGAGACACCTATTCTCCTGGTTCAGTTCTGAGCATTATTGATTCTTACATTGATGGAAAATGCCTATTTGAGACAGCCTGTGCTATGGAGGAAGGGATAAATAGTAATAATGATAGAATGATATGAAAAGCGCTGGTAATTATTTTTACGTTAAAAAGGTAGAATTGAAGTCTGACTTTACCCAAATCCCAAACGCCCTTTTTTATATTGATCTTTCAGCAACAGAGAAATTAATACTGGCGTACCTTTTATCAAATTCCGAAACATTTAGAGTCACGAACTACCGTATTGCTAAGTCAGTAGGATCAGACCACAGGACAGTGAAAAAGGCCCTGAAGAAATTCCATGATATGAAATTGATAATCCCGTTAACTAACAGAACAATCACTATTAATGTCAGTGAGATTATAAAATTGTCAGAAGTAAATAGAGGAAAAGAAAATGATAATGATAATGATAATGATAATGGTAATTCACCTAATAGTACAATTACCGGTGATAGTACAATTACCAATAGGAATTCGACCGCTAATATAGTAGGTGAATTACCATCAAGTAATAGTAATTCGACCCCTATAATACCGGTTGAAGTACCTAATAACAATACTAACCAAGAAGAAATAAAAGAAGAAATACAAAAAGAGGCTTTTTCTTCTTCTTCTGAAGACATTCAAAAAGAAGTCCGTGATTATTTAAAAACACCTTCCAAGCTTTTTTTTGAGAAGAACCAAATTGAATGCTCGAATGTTTATGAAAGGTTTTGTGCAGAATCCTTAAACACCAAAATAGAATCAATACAGATGTTCGAATTGATGTTTTACTATTACATGTTGAAGTTTACAAATACCAAGGATGTTCAGGAATTGAATCAAAGAATTTCCAAGGGTGGTATATCATTTAACCTTAATGATATCTTTAAAACCATTCAACTGATATTAAGTGATAAAATAGTTTATACAGATTGCTGCAAAGAACTTGACTCCGTTCTCGGTAAATCTAAAAATAGCCAAAATGATAATAAGTAGGACAGTACTTTGGCTTCAATATTATGTCTTCAAGTTAAATGGAAAATTCTCAAAAAAATTCCTTTATGAAGGTTGACAGGTCATATTCAAAATAATTGATAATTTTTATGAGACTCTTTAAATTATAATTTTTGTTACCATGTTCAATCGCCTGGATGGTATTGAAATGAACTCCACACCTTTCTGACAATTCTTTTTGAGTCAATAATTCAAAATTGAATCTTAATTCCCGGATCACAAATCCAATTTTCTGTAATTCCATAAGATCTTCGTCTGACATTAGAGTTTGACCAGAAATTACTTTTCTTTTTTTCAAGGTCTGAAGTGATATCATTTGAAGATAAATACAGACATAATAAAATATTGATCATATCGTTCCAAAATGCCCGATATGTAGCTCCTAAAGACAGATTATAGGGTTCTTCTGAGTACATAATTCAATGCAATTAGATGAAAATATGATGCTTTAAACGCTGGACATTGTGGATTTACCTAAGATTTACCTCAAAATGTAACCCCAACACAGATATTTTCTATAACTATTTGTGAAATTCTCTAATTCAATATGTTTTAGATGATTTGTAACCAAGGCAATATTTAAAAGACTATACAATGTTTTAAAGTCCTTTGAAAAAATCTTCAAGTGAATTGATTTTAAGTTTTTCAAGCACCTTTAAAAATAGTTTAGTTGATACACTATCCCCCCGCTCAACGCGATTCAATGTTACTTTGTTGATGTTATTCTCACGAGCGAAATCTTCATAGTTTGGACTCTTTGCTTTTCTAAGCTGTCTAACCCTTTCCCCGATTATCGATAATATCTGATTGACCTCCTTGTATGATTCCGGTACCTTCTTAGGTTTCATTTTTCTTTATTTTTAAATAAAATTAAGAAAAAACATAACATTATATGTAATTAATACGTATTACATATAAACATATGTAATGCTATAGTATGAAAAACAGATCCACATTCATTCAATTGGCTTTTAGTACTGAAGACTCATGCTATGCGAGGTATATGATAATTGTAGAAGTGATCGACGAGGAAGTGCCAAAGATATACCTTATTCCTGTTCCCTCGTGGTTAGTCTTTTATTCAGAGAAATATAGATTTTATTGCATCAACTTAAACTAACATGATAAGCAGAACAAAACTTATTGTATCAATATTAGGGTATACTTCATGTTGATACATTTTTCAAGCTGAAAATATTGATTATACGGATCAAATGTATTATATTTGAAGCCAGTCTAAATATGATACATATGGAAGTTGTAATTTATAGTCGAGTAAGTAGTGAGTCGCAAGACAATGAGAGGCAAATTGTCAATCTTAAAGAAGTTGCAAACAGTAGGGGATGGCATGTACGAAGAGTGTTTCAGGAAAAAATCAGTGGAACAACTGAAACCGGAGCAAGGAATGAATTCAAATTATTGATCGACTACCTTGAAAAGACTCCGGTGGATATCGTCATGGTTTCAGAAATCTCAAGGATTGCCAGGCGAGTGGTGGTTGTGCTAAACTTTGTTGAATTACTCCATGAGAAGGGAATTGCATTATACATTCAACAATTTAATATGCTTACCCTGGAGAATGGCAAGGAGAATCCAATAGCTAAGATGTTACTGCAGATGCTGTCAATTGGTGCCGAAATGGAGAATAATCAACGGAAAATCAGGCAGATGGAGGGGATAAAACTTGCCCAGATGAAGAATATTTACACAGGCCGGAAGAGAGGTGCGAAAACTTCTCCTTCAAAATTAGTGTCCAAATACAAGGATGTTGCTGATCTTCTTGAAAAAAGTGAACTTTCAGTTCGAAGGATTGCAGGAATCACAGGACATTCAATTAATACCGTTAGGAAAATTAAGCATTTGAAGCAATCTTAAACTGCATAAATCTGATCTACTTCATTCTAAATCGACCTAAGGAGTCAACATATTTACTTTTATAGTACATTTATTCTTACGAGATGAAAAAAATCAAACTATGGAAAAGAAATCACAAGTATATATGCTGGAGAATATTATTCCACATTATGATGAGTCGATAAAAGTTGCAGAAAAGTATTCGGTTGTACTATTAAGAGCATCCGAGAGATCAAATCTCACTAACCCTGAAGACAATCATGATTTCAGAGTCGTTGAGACTTTTAGAAGTGATGTTGAGAATTTACATCAAGGTCAATTTTTCTTTTATAACAAAGATGTGTTTGAAAACGCAAATAGTAGTCCTATAGCTAAACGGCATGTTTACTATAACAACTTCCTAAGGGGTAGATTAATACGAAAACAACTAAATTCAGAATCAGAATCTTCAATATCAAAAACTTCAGAAGTACATTCGTACCATATTAATGTGGGACATGGAAATTGCTCGATTTTAGTAATAAATGATTCTGGTGGAATAAAAATCTGGATGATTGATTGTTCTGAATTTGATTATTTGAACCTTACGAATTATCAAGGTAATGTTCAATCCTGCTTTTCATATATCAGGAAGAAATTTTCACTGAATAAACTTATTATAAATAAATTCTTCCTTACTCATTCACACTATGATCACTATTCTGGTATCAATCGGTTAATTGATCAAGGTAATATTACATCAGAAACAACTTTCTTTCTTAACGTTCACTATTCAATGCCAAGTGAAAATTATAACAGATTACTAAGAAAGATAATCCTATTAAAATGCATAGTAATCGAACCTTTGTCATCATATATGACAAATGATATCCAGATATGGCATCCAGAAATTAGAACCGTAAAGAGTCGTAGCAGAGCATATCTAAATCAAAATGTGCAAGTTGAGGCTAATCCCAACAACTCTTCATCAGTTCTTTATTTCAAGTTAGGTCGAAAATCGATTTTATTTCCTGGTGATATTGAAACTGAAAAGTGGGACACTATTCATCATTGTAGACCTCACTTAAATGGATCTAACTATTATATGATTTCTCACCATGGAAGTTTAAATGGACATATAAGAAATCAGTGCCCAGCCAGGGTGCGAATTACTAATTTATCTAACTGTCTCCCTGGTACTTCAACGCCAGTGTTAATGGGCAGGGATGGAGCATATAATGGGATATACTCACGCCAAGTAATAAACGATTTTTCACGACTAATTTGCTCTGAAAGAGATCAAAATGGTCATACTAAACAATTTCTGGAGATTGACTGGCAAACAAATCAAAATAGTTGGGTATAGTTTTCATTTATAAAACCATTACTGCTTCAATTTGAAGGCTCAAAAATCTGACTGGCTCTCTTCACAATAAGATCATGGTAATCAGTTTTCATATCATCCGGGAGAAAACTTACATCGATAAATTTGTGCCAGTTATCAAGTGATGAACTAAACCTATTGAATATATTCTCAGCGGCTTTATTATCGACATGAAATCTGGCCATTGCTTCAACAAAGTCTTTCTTCTTGATTTTTTTCTTTTTACCATTTAAAGTCAAAGCCAATTCTTCTGCATCTCCAACAACTACAAGGGCGGATGCAACCATATCATATGCTGGACTTAATATGTAACCCATATCAGAATTGTCAATAAGAGAGAAGTTTTTTAAATGCATGTCTGCATTGCCAGTAAGAAATGAGAAAAGGACTTGTTCAAAGAAATTCGTCACGTCTAATCCCGGGTTTGCCGAATATTTGAAAATAGCTTTTGCTATCTGTTCATGCGATCCTTGATATTTCTGTTCTGTTAACCTTTCTGTAAGCTGACACATGTCTTCCATATGTATTTTCTGGTCATTACTTCTGTCAATCCGCTTAGTTATATATGAAAGGTTTCCGGAACTCAATCTAATTAAAGAATGTGGAACAACTTCAATACCTGAAATTTCTGCCAAATGCATTGTAAGATCTTCAAGTTCAGGAAGAAATTTGTATTGTTTGGTAGGCGGCTTCAAAATGTAACCGCCCCAAAGTCCTACGATAGTAAACCGTTGAGGTTCATCCTTTTTCGATAGCTTTTCAATGTGAAGAGATAATTTTGGTTGTACCCCTGTAACAGTTGACTGAGATTTTATTACTTTCTCGGCAAGCTGCAGCATGTCATCATCTGAATATGGTAAGTCAGGTGGGATAGGTGTTCCAAATATCTTCCTGGAACATGATGGATGAAATTCATACGTTTCTTCTCCTAAATCATTATAACAATATAAACATCTTCCCATAATCATTTATTTAGTGTTATCTTCTTCAATACTCACTGCACCAATGCAATCCTTACAGCAGGTAAGTAGCAAACCCATTCGATCCCGGGCATTAAGTTTCCAGTTTTTTTCAGCGATTTCCAATAACCATCCTTCAGGAATCAACCCATCAAAAAAAGGAAACATTGTTTTGCTAATGTGAGGTTTATCCTGTAATGGAAGTGTTAAGCTGACTGGTTTGACTTTAGATATGGTCAAGTAATTTGTGTCGTATAAAAATTCATAACCATCATCGGTCTCAGTTAAATAACCGGCCAATTCTTTATTCATATAGACTTTTGCTTTTCTCATTCATTGATAAGTTTAATCCGGTTAATTGGTTGTGGTCCCAGCTCCATCCCAAATAGTTGAAGTACTTGGTTTACTTTATCCATCCTCAAAGTTGTTTTTCCCTGCTCAAGATCACGTATAAATCGTATTCCTACGCCAGCTTTTTCCGCTAATTGCTGCTGAGTAAGATTCAACTTCTTTCTTTTCTCCTTGAGATAGTCTGATAATGTCATTGATCCTTGTTCCATATTTTGTTTTATACCTTATCGGGTATAAAGATAGTCATTTATATCTACTTTATACCTTATCGGGTATAAAATTTGTTGTTTTGACATAATTTATACCTTATCGGGTATAAAAATAGATGTTTAGGTATAATTTATACCTTATCGGGTATAAAGTGAGCCTGAATTTACATGGAAACACTTATGGTCAGTCCATCTATCATAAAATTGGTGCTGTGAAAACCATTTATTTATTATGAAAAACATTTAAGAGACAGGCTATTTCATGAAAAACACTTTTACAAGTACCAGATTCATGAAAAATGTTTATGATTGGACTGGGTTTTGTATTATTGCCACTCCTTCAAAAAATCTTTGAATAAGTGGGTTTTGTGTTCATCATTTAATAAAGGATCATCGGCATTGACTAAAGGGTCATACCATAAAACTTTCTTATCCGCCCAGGTCAGCCATTTTTTTAATTCTTTTGTCATCTTTCCTTTTTTAGCAGCATTTGTTTCAACTGTTTTGATGTAATGTCGGAGGATGTTTGCCTGATGAAGACGAATGGCCTTCAGAAAAAGTTTTTTAAATGCTTTTGCTTCTTTCTCTTGTCGTTCTCTGAGTTCTTGTTCAATTCTTTGCTGCTCTTCCCACTTTTTTCTCCGGATTTCAGATTCAATCCTTTCTATCTTCATCCTTTCGCCTTCCAACTCAAGCATTGCGATTATTGTTGAGATCTTGGTTTCGATTGGCTCATGGCCATCCTTAACTTCCTTTCGGGTATATGATCCAATATCAATAACAAAAACAAATTCCCCGGTTGATTCATATTGTCGTCCGCCATAGCTGGTTTTAATATCAGATACTCTTTGTTTTTCTCTTAGCCTGAATTTTACTTGTTCATCGCCAATCTTTGCATATGTTGTAAAATGATCAGCTATTATATCATGCTTTCTTGTCCTGAGTGCCTTAATGATGGTATCCAGTAAACGAACAGCTCTTGGTCTGCTTTCTTCCTGAACTTGAATATTCAGAACATTGATTCTGTCGGGATGGGTTCCATGATGGCTTTTATAATATTTCCTGACTGCATCATAATAATCCAAAGTGCTACTGATAAGTTTATCAGGTCTGGAGGACATCCTGTCCGGAACTTTTAATGGTAAGTCTTTTGTACTTTCGAGAGTTTGAATTAATCTCCGCTGTACTGCAATAGGTGAATCAATTTCTATATCTCCCTGTTTCTTTTCGTTCAGGGTTATTAAATCCTTTCCGTCATATTTCTTTGGAAGTTTAGTTACGATTACTTTCTTCCCATACTGGATTTTTTGCCAATGACCCATTGCAGGAATTGGAATATTCATTCGTTTGCAGATTTTCCTCAAGCCGTTATCAGAAATCTTATACTTCTTTGCAAGTCTTGAGAGTGGTTGCTCCCAAACCAAATCATAGAGTTCTTTGCGAGTTAATGTTACCTGTTCCATATCGTTTCATTAAAAATGTTACATAAAAGGTAGTAATACTACCAATATCGGAACATTTTTAATGAAATGTAGTTTTGTACCTGTAGATAAAAATCAGAAATCAAATTCAAGAAGTTCCTCATGCTTCGTTACTTCATACCATAATTTCCTGGACATTAGTTCATCGTATTCTTCTTTATCCATAAGCCTCCAAAGTACATAAGTGCCTTTCTGCATGATATGCCGTACAGTAATTAACTTATTCTTAGAGGTGAAATACAAGCTGCAGTATAAGTAACCTCGTTCAATATGGACATTAGTAACCCGTACAATATCGACATAACCATTTTCCTGGTATGTAAATAAGCCATTAAGTTTTAGCACTTTACCTGTTGTGCAAATACAGTCGCTTTCTAAGTAATACCATGATGAAAAGAAATAACATCCAAGTCGAAGCAACCAGCTTTTTATTTGTTTCCTCAGACAATGGAAGAAAAATCGGATTTTAATGTCTAATGTACTCATAATATGATATTTTGATGTATCCCGGGGATCCCTCCCCCCCGGTATACCCCCGGTCTCCAGGGCCAGAGGTGCTACAGAAAGGAATTCTTCAGCAAAATATGCTTTGTCCCGTATACATTAATAAATACCTGGCTAAGTTGAAATGTATCCAATAATTGAATCAGAAAAAATATTCCGGAGAAGAAAATTTAATGGCTAAAATGTCTTTTTGAAAATTTTTTACAAAAATTTAAAAATATATACTTAAATTGCTGTTAAGTAATTGATATTAAGATTATATCAAAATATTTTTTCAAATGGTTCTGATCATTCTTAAATTCAACAGGAGAGTGAAAAGTTTGTGGCAGATTTTGGCGGATTTTGTGGCATATTCTGTGGCAGACACTAAAAAACCCCTTGAAAATCAAGGGGTTATGAGGTCTTAAGGGCGGTGCGGACGGGACTCGAACCCGCGACCCACGGCGTGACAGGCCGTTATTCTAACCAACTGAACTACCGCACCAATTATTGCGCTGCAAAATTAATCTAATTTTTTACTCTGCAAAATATATTTTAAAAATATTATCCAATTATTTTCTGAAAAGCAATATTAATTTACAAAACATAATATACTATCGATCAGATGTTTGCGGGTTTAAAGAAACTGAAATTAACTCCACCATAATTACGATGCTCAAAAAACAGTTTGTGATCCTTAAAGCTATTGCTTCTGGGATGCTCCAGGATAAAAAATCCATCCTCTTTGATAATTCCTGATTGAGTAACAAGATCCGGCAATTCTTTTAGCCAGGAAAGATCATATGGAGGATCAGCAAATACAACATCATATTTAACCGAACATGTCTTTAAATAAGCCTTTACATCAATATGAACAGGTTTGATATTCTCAAATCCTATTTCCTTTATTATCTTTCTGATGGCAGATATATGCTTCAGATCCTTCTCAATCAGATGCACTGAAAAGGCTCCTCTTGATGCAAACTCATAGCTTATGCTCCCCGTACCTGAAAAGAGATCAAGAATACTTGACGATTCAAAATCAATCCTGTTGTACAATATATTAAACAGACCTTCCCGGGCAAAATCGGTCGTCGGTCTTGCCTTAAAACCGGCAGGAGGATCAATTCGCCGGCCTCTGTATTTACCGCCAATTATTCGCAAGTCACAACATTGAAAAGATTTAGGAACCGATGGAGGTCAGTATCATTAAATACATAACTGAAGGTAAAATTTCCGGAAGGTTCGGCAAATTTAACATTCCGGATATATATTGAAAAACCTGAAAAGAGATCATCATATTTTTCTGTCAGGCCGCTTAAGTAAACAGTCTCTTCCTGTTTGACATCAAGTTTTTTGAAAACATTCATGACAAAATATAATATGTCAGATATGTTCCTGTAATTAAATGAATTACAGAATTTAAGAATATTCCCGTTAAAGATTACCAGATTAAAAAAATCCCTTTCTATATGAATATGTATATAATCCCCATGGACACTCCTCTTTCTATGAGAAACATGGTTGAGTAGTGGTTTCAAATGATGATAAGGGTGTATACCGGGATAGTAACTTTTCAGGAGTAAGGTCAATGGATCGGAAACTGAAAAGATGAGAAATGCATCCGGATCATTAATCCTGTTTACAAGAATAGTATCACTCTCTTTCTTCAATTGATTAAACTCAAAATATTCATCTTTTTTTCCAGGGTCAAAAAGCGGAGCAGGCACAATTGTGAATTTTGGAGATGGCATAACCACACTGACCTTTTTATAATGCTTATTCAAAAAATCATCTTTCTCCAATAACTCCTTAATCTTCTCAAAATTGAAATACTTATTATCGTCAGGTTCAAATGACCTGATAAGAATGAATTTATTTCTTATCGTATCAAGCAGGCAAAAAGATAATCCATCGGGACTCAACTGAACAGACAAATCATAGTTCTCAGTTGAGTTTATATCGAGTGTCTCATCAAAGAGTTCAAGAAAGGGCATATATATTCTAATTATACTGAGCAATAAAGTTAAACATTCTCGGTGGAACTCAGAGTTCCTCTGTGATACTCAGTGCAGGTTCTTTTTTAATTACACTGAGCGACGCCTGTAATTAACAGATAATCATTTAGTTATATGTTAAGGATTTGTGTTGCAATAAGTTATTTCTGTATTTTAATTAATGGGAAGATTGATTAAGTTTACAAACAAAATTATTAAAAATATCCGTCCGGCAATTTTTATTGTTGTCCAATACCTATGCGCGATACCATTATATATAATCAGTTATGCAGAAATCTTGGGTATTCTCCGACTGAAGATCAGGCTTCTGCCCTGAAAATGATTGCCGCATATATCTGCGAGAACACAAATGATGTGATATTTTTAATGACAGGTTATGCCGGCACCGGCAAAACAAGTGTTATAAGTTCAATTGTTAAAACCTTAGAATTGTTAAGGATGCGATCTGTACTTCTCGCGCCGACAGGAAGAGCTGCAAAAGTTCTCGCCTCCTACTCCCGCCATCAGGCATCTACAATACACAAAAAAATATACCGTCAAAAATCCTCGAAAGACGGACTTGGAAGTTTTACACTTGACAGGAACCTGCATAAGAACACCTTCTTTATTGTCGATGAAGCATCTATGGTATCTAACAGTTCAGGTGATTCTTCGATGTTTGGAAGCGGACGTGTGCTTGATGACCTTATAGAATTTGTTTATTCTGGTACCGAATGCAAACTTATCCTTGTAGGAGATACTGCCCAGCTTCCCCCGGTCGGATCAGATGTCAGTCCAGCCTTAGATACTTATGTTCTGGGAGCATACGGATTTAAGATCATAACATGCGAGTTGCGACAGGTAGTCCGCCAGAGTGAAACATCAGGCGTTCTTATGAATGCCACACGGGTGCGGTTACAGGTCGCTGAGAATGATCTGGTTCATCCGTCCATAGATTGTATTAATTTTAATGATACAATCAGAATTACCGGAGAGGAACTTATTGATGAGATATCAGCCGCATATGGAACATGTGGTATGGAAGGGACAATAATTGTAGTCAATTCAAATAAACAGGCAAACCGTTATAACCA
Source organism: uncultured Bacteroidales bacterium (assembly GCA_963760915.1). Classification (GTDB taxonomy): domain Bacteria; phylum Bacteroidota; class Bacteroidia; order Bacteroidales; family VadinHA17; genus LD21. Next base: position 11,826 of record CAVXEU010000004.1, read on the forward strand.
GGGAATCCGTAACAGAATTTTTTTCAGGGAGGAAGAGATAAGTACGGGAGATATGGTAATGGTTGTGAAAAATAACTACTTTATTCTTGATGATGAGGAAGACGGAGCCGGCTTTATTGCCAACGGAGATATTGCTGAAGTAAGAAAAATCAGGAAATATGAAGAAAGGTACGGATTCCGGTTTGCCGATATGGTTCTGAAATTTCCCGACTATGGTCTGGAGGTTGAATCAAAAGTGATGCTGGATGTTCTGCACCTTGACACTCCGGCACTGCCTTCAGATAAAAGCAAGGAACTTTACAGGAATGTCCTGGCGGATTATTTACATATAAGAACAAGAAGGAAGCAATTTGAAGCCGTTAGAAATGATCCGTTTTTCAATGCTTTGCAAATCAAATTTTCTTATGCTGTTACATGTCATAAAGCGCAGGGCGGACAGTGGGAGAGGGTCTTTATCGATCAGGGGATGTACAACCGGAATGAGATTTCAATTGATTATCTCAGATGGTTTTATACTGCACTTACCAGAGCTACGGGTAAAGTGTATCTCGTTAATTTTTCAGAAGATTTTTTTAAATGATAAATAAAGTTCAAAAAAATCATTTAACTTTTCAAATAAAAATATGAAATCATATCGTAAGGAACTTTGGTTCGAAATACCTACCAGGAGAGCCTTTATAAATATCACCGGACAAGTTGAAAAGTGCCTGGTTGAAAGTGCTGTTCAGGAAGGATTGATATTAGTAAATGCTATGCATATATCTGCTAGTGTTTTTATAAATGATGATGAGTCAGGGCTTCATCATGATTTTGAAGTCTGGCTGGAGAAACTTGCTCCTGAAAAACCTTATAGTCAATACAGACATAATGGATTCGAAGATAATGCTGATGCGCATATAAAACGTACATTAATGGGCAGGGAAGTGGTAATTGCAGTTTCAAATGGAAAACTCGATTTTGGCCCCTGGGAACAAATTTTTTATGGAGAGTTTGATGGAAAACGCAGGAAAAGAGTATTGGTAAAAATCATTGGAGAATAAAACTCAGGGTTTTTTATCTTTCTTATTTTTTCAGATGATTAATACTTGTGTGTTGAATCCTCAAGATCGGGAACAAAAACCATGATAAATACAGGAATGGACCTGCCGGATTTCGTTAAGGAACCTGTGCGCTGATTCTTATTATTTTAAAACAATTTGCACTGAATTCAGAACGGATTATTCCGGCGAAATTCCTCGATCAAAGCAAATGAAACAGAATACAGTTCAGATTAGCTTCATGTCTTTAATAATATCTGTTATTCTCTTGTCAAGGACTTTTTCTGTTTCTTCAAATTCGCCAGCTGATTTAAGTGTAGTATTTACACTAAAATAAAATTTGATTTTAGGTTCTGTTCCTGAGGGTCTGATAGAGATTTTTGATCCATCATCAAGGAAAAACTGTAATACATCAGATTTAATCAGGTCAGTACCTGTCTGTGTGCCACCGATGATATCATACGACTGTTGTAACAGGTAGTCATTTATCTTAATTACGCGGCAATGGTTAATCTTTTTGGGAGGATGGTTCCTGTAGTCAGTCATCATTGATCTGATCTCATCAGCACCCTCTTTCCCTTTCCTGACAATATTGAAAAGCTTTTCCTTGAAGAATCCATATTTAACATAAATATCAAGCAGTAGTTCAAAGAGAGTCATTCCCCTGCTTTTCGACCATGCGGCTGCTTCAGCAGCCAGGGCACATGATGCAACAGCATCTTTATCCCTTACGTAATCACCAGGGAGAAATCCGTAGCTTTCCTCTCCGCCGCCGATATATTTTTTATTAACTTCATTTTTCCTTATCAGCTCAGCAAAGAATTTGAAGCCTGTCAATACATTGAAAACTTCTACATTATAATCCCCGGCAATCCTTTCTATAAGATCAGTTGTGACTATTGTCTTGATTATATATTCATTGCCAAGGTATTTCGCTCTCTCTTTAAATTGAGAAAGGATATACCAGACTAATAAAACTGCAGTCTGATTACCATTAATAAGTATGAATTCTCCTTTCTGGTTTTTTACGGCTAAACCTATCCTGTCGGCATCAGGATCAGTTGCCATAACAACTTCTGCATCTGTTTCCACTGCTTTTTCAATCGCCATTTTAAGGGCATCAGGCTCCTCAGGATTAGGAGATTTTACAGTAGGAAAGTTGCCATCGATGATATTTTGTTCAGGCACACTTATTATATTCCTGAATCCAAATAATTTCAGAGCTGCCGGTACAATTTTAATTCCTGTTCCATGAATCGGGGTATATACTATTGCAATATCACTGAACTTTTTAATAACCTCCGGATTCAGTCTCATTTTCAGAACTTCGTTAAGAAACAGATCATCTGTCTCTTTTCCCAGAATTTTTATTTTGTTTTTTATACCTGCGAATCTGATCTCACTAACTGATTTGATCATACGGACTTCATCGATAATACCTTCATCATGAGGAGCCACAACCTGGCCTCCGTCATTCCAGTAGGCTTTGTAGCCGTTATATTCCGGAGGGTTATGGGATGCTGTAATCACAACACCGCTTTGACAATTGTAATGGCGTATTGCAAAAGATAGTTCCGGGGTGGGCCTCAAAGATTCAAAAAGATAGACCTCAAACCCGTTCGCAGAGAAGATATTAGCCGTTGTTTCAGCAAAATAGCGGCTGTTGTTGCGGCAATCGTATGCAATCGCCACTCTTATTCCTGATTTTCCGAATTGTTTGATAATGTAGTTTGAAAGACCCTGAGTTGCCATTCCCAGTGTATAGATATTCATTCTGTTGGTACCTGCTCCCATTACTCCTCTCAGTCCGCCTGTCCCAAATTCAAGGTCCTGGTAAAAAGCGTCTGTCAGCTTCTTTTCGTCATTCTCAAGCATTTCTCTGACCTCTTTTCTGGTCTCCTCATTATACTCTTCCTTTAGCCAACCAGAGGCCTTTATCCTGATTTCGTCAATTGACATCATATTTTTGAGATTATTTCAATAATTTCATACATTTTTTCAGACTCATCCTCCAGTATGGAATGGAAAGATCGTAGTTTTCCTTAATTTTGCTTTTATCCATGACGGAGTATGAAGGTCTTTTAGCAGGCAACTGATATTCCTTTGTAAGGACCGGTTTTACAACACAATTCAAACCGGATTCATTAATAATCTCCACCGCAAAATCATACCATGTGCATACACCCTCATTTGAATAATTATAGATACCGGCATTCAGGGCGAACTGGTTTCTTATCACACCTGAAATAATACTGATGACAGCACCTGCCAGATCAGCTGCATACGTAGGAGTACCGGTCTGATCAAAAACAACTTTTAATGATCCTTTCTCGGCGGCATGTCTGAGAATAGTTTTAACAAAATTACTGCCGAATGAAGAATATAGCCATGAAGTCCTGATTATCATTGATGCCGGGTGAAGAAGGGCATATTTTTCCCCGGCAAGTTTAGATCTGCCATACGATGAGAGTGGGTTTGCAGGTATGTTCTCATTATACGGAACATTTGAATTTCCATCGTAAATATAGTCAGATGAGATGTGAATAAACCGGCACTCTGTACCTTTTATAGCCTCTGTTATATTTTTAACAGCAGTCCCGTTAATAGTCAGAGCAACTTCAGGTTCAGTTTCTGCTTTATCTACCAGATTGTATGCTGCACAATTAACTATCCAGTCAGGCCTGGCATTTTTAATGAATATTGATGTCTGTTCAAGACTGGTCAGATCAAGGGTTGATATATCTGTAAAAATAAAATCATAACCGTAAAAATTCTTTGAAACAACTTTCAACTCATTTCCAAGTTGTCCATTGGCCCCTGTGATTAAGATAACTGCCATAATTATTATTTTTGGAATTAAAAGTTGAATTCAGCATTTTTAAGGAGAGGATGTTTTAAATCTTTTTCACTTATTAGAGGAATGGCTGAACCCGTTTTCCAGTTAATATCAAGAGCAGGATCGCTTAAGTCAATTCCCCGTTCGTATTGCGGATTATAGAAATTATCGCATTTATACTGGATAATGGCAACATCACTGATTACTGAAAATCCATGGGCAAATCCCCTGGGGATAAATACCTGGTCCTTTGAATCGGAGTCTATTTCTATGCCAAACCATTTCCCGTAAGTAGGAGAATCTTTCCTAATGTCAACCGCTACATCGAAAATCTTTCCATCAATTACTCTGACAAGTTTCGCCTGGTCAAAAGGTTTTAACTGGTAATGCAAACCTCTTATTACTCCTTTTGAGGATTTGGATTCATTATCCTGCACCGGAATAAATGAAATACCTGCGTTTTCAAAAACAGACTGATTAAAACTTTCAAAAAAATAACCCCTTTTGTCAGCATGGATGACGGGCTTAATTACTATAAGCCCTTTAAAACCAGATTCTATTATTTTCATTACCGAAATTTCTTATTTTAAGCCGTCAAATACATTAATCTCTTCTGATGCGATTCTTAAAAGGTACTTCCCATACTGGCTGTTTTTTATTGGTTCAGCTAAAGCCAGGAGCTGCTGTTTGTCAATAAATCCCCTGTTGAAAGCAATCTCCTCAATGCAAGATGCTTTCAGTCCCTGTCTCTGCTCCAGTGTGGCAATGAAGTTACCTGCCTGCAGCAAGCTTTCATATGTGCCTGTATCAAGCCAGGCAATTCCTCTTCCCAAAAGTTTGATGTCAAGTGTTCCTTCCCCGAGGAAAACCCTGTTGAGATCAGTTATTTCAAGTTCTCCACGTGGAGAAGGTTTAAGTGATTTAGCCTTCTCAACAACAGAATTATCATAAAAATAAAGGCCGGTAACAGCATAATTTGATTTTGGGTTTGCAGGTTTCTCCTCAATACTCAATACTTTTCTGTCACTATCAAATTCAACTACACCATAACGCTCCGGATCAGTAACATAATATCCGAATATACATGCTCCTTTTTTCAGTTTCGCAGTTTTAAGAAGAGCTTCTCCCAAACCGTGTCCGTAAAATATATTATCTCCCAGGATCATGCATACATGATCTTTTCCTATGAATTCTTCACCCAGAATAAATGCCTGAGCAAGACCCTCAGGAGAGGGCTGCTCCTTATAGCTGAATTTCATTCCCAGTGTCATTCCGTTACCAAGCAGATCTCTGAACCCTGGAAGATCGCGTGGAGTGGAGATTATCAGAACTTCCTTTATACCAGCCAGCATAAGAACGGATAAGGGGTAATAAATCATCGGTTTATCATATACCGGAAGCATCTGTTTAGATATTGCACTTGTTATTGGATAAAGTCTGGTACCAGAGCCACCTGCTAGAATTATTCCTTTCATGTAATAAATTTTAACTGATACCACTTTACATATGGTATCCATCATTATTATTTTGTCAACATGTTACTATTATACTGCTTTTATCTTCGTGAAAGGAATCCCTTCTGTTATCTCCTGCCTGAGACCAGATTAATGATCTCTGATCCCTGATCCCTGATCCCTGATCCCTGATCTCTGATCCCTGATTTCTGATCCCTGATCTCTGATCCCTGATCCCTGATCTCTGATCTCTGATCCCTGATCTCTGATCCCTTCCATCTACCTTCGTCCTATCCCGAAATATTTGAATCCCAGTTTCTTCAGTTCATTAGGATCATATATGTTCCTGCCGTCAAAAATAACCTTTTCTTTCATCAGATCGCCTACTATTTTAAACTCAGGAATGTGAAACTCTGCCCACTCGGTTAAAAGTACCATCGCATCAGCATTTTCAAGCGCTTCGTAGGGATCTGATGCAAATTCAATTTTATTTCCAAGTAGTTTTTTTGCTTCATTCATTGCAGCCGGATCGTAAGCTTTTACTTTTGCACCGGCTCCAATAAGCTTTTCAATAAGTATTAATGAAGGAGCTTCTCTAATATCATCTGTTTTTGGCTTGAATGATAATCCCCAGATACCTATAACCTTATTTTTAAAGTTGCCTTTAAAAAACACAGACATCTTATTGAAAATTACACTTTTCTGATACTCATTGGCCAGCTCCACGGCTTTAATAACATGGAGTTCATAACCATTGTCCTGGGCTGTTTTGATTATTGCCTTCACATCTTTTGGAAAACAAGATCCCCCATAACCCGTACCAGGATAAATAAACTTACTTCCTATCCTTGAATCACTGCCAATGCCTTTACGAACAGAGTTAATGTCAGCACCCAGCAGGTCGCAGAGGTTAGCTATTTCATTAATGAAGCTGATACGTGTTGCCAGCATTGCATTTGCTGCATATTTTGTTATCTCTGCAGATGCTATGTCCATGAAAAGAATTGGATGATTATTGAGTACGAATGGCATATAAAGCCGTTTCATTATTTCCTCTGTGTTACCATTTTCTACGCCTATTACTATTCTTTCAGGTTTCAGAAAATCATCCACAGCAGCTCCTTCTTTCAGGAATTCAGGATTTGAAGCCATGTCGAAAGGCACAATAACATTACGCTTATCCAGCTCATTCTGAATAACTTTGCGTATTTTTTCTGAAGTACCGACAGGAACCGTACTTTTTGTAACTACTACTTTATAACTATTAATGATACTCCCAATCTCTTTTGCCACATACAGAACGTGCTTTAGATCGGCTGAACCATCTTCTCCGGGAGGTGTTCCAACAGCAATAAAAATTACTTCCGATCCATCGATACCTTCTTTGAGATCAGTTGTAAAATAGAGCCTCTTTTTTTCAACATTTCTGCTGACAATGGATTCCAGCCCTGGTTCGTAGATCGGAATAATTCCGTTCTTTAATTGTAATATTTTATCCTTATTGCTGTCAACACAGGTGACATTAACGCCACTTTCGGAAAAACACGCCCCGGTAACCAATCCTACATAACCGGTACCTACTACTGTAACTTTCATGAATTCTGGAGTAATTAAAAATTAGTGTATCACATATGCAAAGATAATATAAGCTGTTAAATTTGGAAATTATAATGCGGGTCAGTAGCAATGAGTTTCTGGTTGCAGCTGCCAGAATATTAATTGCCACTATTCTGCAGCCTGTTGGTTGTTGTTATCTGCTGGTAGCCAGGTATAATTCTGCAGCCTTCTGTATTGTTTTTTCGACTCATAAAATATACATTATATTATGGGGATTTTAAAAAATATCATATCTTTGCATCCGATTTTCAAACAAAATAATGTCTAACTTATTAATTATTAGTTCTTTTAAATTTAAATTATGACTGAAAACAAAAAAAAGACAACCAAAAAGGAGGTTGTTGACAAAAGTGAAGCCCCGATAAAACAGGCAAGAAAAGCAAAAGTTGATGAAACAGCAGAAAATGATGAAGTTACTTCCGACATTTTAATTGACGATGATGTAGCTGAAGGTGTATCGGACGAATCTGAAATACCTGAAACGGTTATTGACCAGGCCGAAGGTGAAAAAGTTGAAGGAAAAAGTGTTCAACAAGCTGAAGGTGAAAAAGTTGAAGAAGAAGTTGTTCAACAGGCCGAAGGTGAGAAAATTGAAGAAGAAGCTATTCAGCTTAAAACTGAAGCTTCTGATGATGAACCGGAAGTTAAGAAAGAAAAGAGACCCAAAATTATTGTAACTGATCCGGAATCTGCATCCGGACATGTAATTGAGGCTGCAGAAAAGACTGAACCCAGACATGTTGCATCAGCTGACGATTTTGACTGGGAGGCATTTGAAAGCGAAGAACAAAGGACTTCACCAAAGTATAAGCAGTATGAATCACTATATGACGAAACACTCTCTACAATTGCTGTTGATGAGGTAGTAATCGGGACAGTGATCCAGATGACAGCTCGTGAAGTTGTAATAAATATCGGCTACAAATCAGAAGGTGTAGTCAGTCTGAATGAATTCCGCTATAATCCCGCACTTAAGGTAGGAGATAAGGTTGAAGTTTATGTTGAAAGCCAGGAAGATAAAAAAGGACAGCTTCTTCTTTCACATAAAAAGGCCCGCGCAATAAATTCCTGGGACAGGGTAAATGCATCTCTTGAAAAGGATGAAATAATAACAGGTTTCATCAAATGCCGTACCAAAGGTGGTATGATCGTTGATGTTTTTGGCATAGAAGCTTTCCTTCCTGGATCGCAGATAGATGTCAAACCAATACGTGACTATGATGTATTCGTAGGCAAGACGATGGAATTCAAAGTGGTAAAAATCAACCAGGAATTTAAAAATGTGGTTGTTTCCCATAAAGCTCTTATTGAAGCTGAGCTTGAACAGCAGAAAAAGGAAATAATAGCTAAACTTGAAAAAGGACAGGTTCTTGAAGGAACCGTTAAGAATATTACGTCGTATGGAGTATTTATCGACCTTGGTGGCGTTGATGGGCTTATTCATATTACTGACCTATCATGGGGCAGAGTCAATCACCCTGAGGAAATAGTTCAGCTCGATCAGAAACTGAATGTTGTTATTCTCGATTTTGATGATGACAAAAAGCGAATCGCTCTTGGTCTGAAACAGCTCACTTCTCATCCTTGGGATTCCGTTGATCCCAACATGAATATCGGCGACAAGGTAAAAGGAAAAGTTGTTGTTATGGCTGACTATGGAGCATTTGTTGAAATAGCACCAGGTGTGGAAGGATTGATTCATGTCTCTGAAATGTCGTGGTCGCAGCATCTTCGCAGTGCACAGGAGTTTCTGAAAGTAGGCGATGAAATTGAAGCGGTAATTCTTACACTTGACCGGACTGAGAGAAAAATGTCACTCGGGATCAAGCAGCTTAAGCCTGACCCATGGCAGAATATTGATGAAAAATACACAGTTGGCTCCAAACATATTGCTAAAGTCAGAAACTTTACCAATTTCGGAGTATTTGTTGAGATTGAAGAAGGTGTTGACGGATTGATACATATTTCTGACTTGTCATGGACCAGGAAAATCAAGCATCCGGCAGAATTTACTGCCATAGATGCTGAAATTGAAGTGGTAGTTCTAGAGATTGACAAGGAAAACAGACGTCTGAGCCTTGGCCATAAACAGCTTGAGGAAAATCCATGGGATGTATTCGAAAACCTCTTTACACTCGATTCAATACATGAAGGAACAGTAGTTGAGGTGTTCGATAAAGGTGCAGTTATTGCCCTTCCTTACGGTGTTGAGGGGTTTGTGACTCCGAAACATCTGGTCAAAGAGGATGGAATGATGGCAAAAGTTGACGAAAAATTATTGTTCAAAGTGATCGAATTTAATAAGTCTGCAAAGAAAATAATCGTTTCACACAGCAGAGTTTTCGAAGATGAGAAGAAAGCAGCTGAGGCACCCATAGCTAAATCAGAACCTTCTGCAGCGAAGAAGACTACCAGGAAACAGAAAACCAGTTCTGAGAAAACGACTCTTGGTGATATATCTCAACTTGCTGCTTTAAAAGAAGAAATGGAAGAAAAAGAGAATAAAGCTTCCAAGAAATAGAAAAATTAATTAAATTTAGGCTATCAAAAATTATAATTATGGATTTTAATATTGAGAGCCGAAATAACAGTACTGTAATTCAGATACAGTCAGAAAAGCTTGACACGCACATAGCTCCGGCACTTAAGTCGGAACTTGTGCTTGTTTCAGGGAAGGGTGAGAAAAATATCATCCTTGATCTTGAAAAATGTCAGTACTGCGATTCTTCAGGACTTAGCGCAATACTGGTAGCCAACAGGTTGTGTAAAAATGCTGGTGGTATATTCGTTTTGTGTGGTCTGAATGAGGCTGTTGAACGTCTTATTACCATTTCTCAGCTGGATACCGTTCTTACAATAACAGGATCGGTAGCTGATGCTGAAAAAATGATATCTTAAATCAGATAGCTTTGCAAAGTGCGATGAAACTGACTATACTGGGTAGTAGTTCAGCATTGCCAACATCAGAAAGATATCCATCCGCTCATGTGCTTACTGCACATGAGCGTTTATTTTTGATAGACTGTGGCGAAGGAACACAGATGCAGCTTAGAAAAAACAGGATCAGATTCGGGAAGATTAATCACATTTTCATTAGTCACCTTCATGGCGACCATCTCTTCGGATTATATGGGTTATTGTCAACTTTCAGCCTTATGGGCAGAAAAAGCCCTGTTCACCTGTATGCACCGGAAAATTATAACCGGATTCTTCACTCTCACCTTAATGATTTTGACATTCATCTGAGTTTTGAGATCGATTTTAACCCACTATCCGGCAAAGATCCGGTTCAGATTCTGGATGATAAATATTTAACCGTAACTTCTTTTCCCCTGCAGCATAGAATCCCTGCCTTTGGATTCCTTTTCAGGGAGAAGATCTCTGACAGGAACATAATAAAGGAAAAGATTGAAGAATACAAAATTCCAACTGTAAGGATTCCTGCTATAAAGAAAGGCGAAGATTTTATTACTTCAGAAGGGATTACCATAAAGAATGAGGAAATTACTACTCCACCCAGGAAACCATTATCTTATGCTTATTGCAGCGATACAAAATATTTCAGAAAGCTTGCATCATTTGTAAAAGGTGTGACCCTGTTGTACCATGAAGCTACCTTCGATAAGAGTATGGAAAGTCTTGCTGAAATTACCGGCCATTCAACAACTACAGATGCTGCAAAAACCGCAAGAGATGCTGAAGCAGGTAATCTTGTTATAGGTCATTTCTCAGCAAGGTACAGGGATATTTCTTTTCTCGTTGATGAGGCGAGAACAATATTCCCCCGGACATTTGCAGCTATAGATGGAAAGAGTTTTGTTGTAGATGAAATTCAGGTTCAGTAAGAAAAGAATTTCTATCTTTGTGACCATTTTAATTAGCCAGTGAGTTTTGAAAGAGAAAATTTTAATACTTGACTTTGGATCTCAGTACACTCAATTGATAGCCAGGAGGATACGGGAAATAAATGTGTATTGTGAAATTTACCCTTACAACCATTTTCCGGTTCCGGATGATGGTGTTAAAGGAGTGATATTATCGGGAAGCCCTTCTTCAGTCAGAGATAAGAACGCTCCACTACCTGATCTTTCAGCCATCAAAGGGATTATTCCCTTGCTGGGAGTATGTTATGGTGCACAGTTCCTGGTTCATAATTATGGCGGAGAGGTGATGCCTTCTTTAATCCGCGAATATGGCAGGGCAAATCTTGTTACTCTTGACAACAATGATGCACTCTTTAAGAATATAAAGCTCGGAACACAGGTCTGGATGTCACATGCTGATACAATCTCCAGAATGCCCGAAGGTTATGAAATTATTGGATCAACTGCAGACATCAAAGCCGGTGCATTTCATATTAGCAACGAGAATACATGGGGAATACAGTTTCATCCGGAAGTCTACCATACTTCGGATGGTACTAAGATGCTTGAGAATTTTGTTGTAGGTATCTGCGGATGTTCACAAAGCTGGACTCCGGATTCATTTGCAGAGTCAACCATTTTTAATCTTAAACAGCAACTGGGTGATGATAAAGTAATCCTGGGATTGTCAGGTGGTGTTGACTCTTCCGTTACTGCCTCACTTCTGAATAACGCAATCGGTAAAAATCTGACCTGTATTTTTGTTGATAATGGTTTATTACGAAAAAATGAATATAGTAAAGTTCTCGATTCTTATATTGGTCTTGGACTTAATGTTATTGGTGTTGATGCTTCTGACAGGTTCCTTGATCAGCTTGAAGGGGTAAGTGATCCTGAGACTAAAAGAAAGATTATAGGCAGGGTCTTCATTGAAGTTTTCGATGAAGAGGCGGGAAAAGTAAAGGACGTAAAATGGCTGGCTCAGGGAACTATTTATCCTGACGTAATTGAATCAGTTTCAGTAAACGGACCTTCCGCAACGATTAAATCGCATCATAATGTCGGAGGTCTTCCTGAAAAAATGCACCTTAAGATTGTTGAGCCTTTACGTCTTCTGTTTAAAGATGAGGTAAGAAAGGTAGGGAAAGTTATAGGTCTTCCTGACTATATTCTTAAACGTCACCCGTTTCCTGGTCCCGGACTTGCGATACGTTTGCTCGGTACAATGACAAGAGAAAAACTTGAAATACTTAAGGCTGCTGATGATATATTCATTGAAGGACTAAAAAAGCATGGATTATATGATTCTGTCTGGCAGGCAGGTGTCATTCTTCTGCCCGTTCAATCGGTTGGTGTAATGGGCGATGAGCGTACTTATGAAAATGCTGTGGTTCTCAGAGCCGTGGGTTCTACTGACGGTATGACAGCAGACTGGTCGCATCTTCCCTATGATTTTCTTGGTTCAATATCGAATGAAATTATAAACAGGGTAAAAGGCATTAACAGGGTCGTTTATGATATAAGCTCAAAGCCACCCTCAACAATTGAATGGGAGTAATCACAAGACCATTGAGTGGGACCTTATTTAAAATTAGAACCCTGGCTGATGGTAATTGTACATGTAGTATACGTCAGGGCATAAGGTGATTGAGCTCAGCCGTGTCATTACAGAACTTTTGATAAGTTAAATTGTTTGAAAAATTAAATGTATTGAAATATAAAAAATGAAAAGAAAAACTCTGTACATAACAAGCCTGGTAATGGCTTTGTTTCTATTCTCACTATCTGCCTCCTCCCAAATTTTGAATGAAGGAACTTTTAAAATCGGAAGAACATTTGGTTTGATTGATGCATATTATGTTGATTCAGTTAATATGGATATGCTGACTGAAAAGGCAATTATTGAGATTCTTAAGAACCTTGATCCGCATTCCACATACATTTCCGCAAAAGATGTCAAAGAGATGAATGAGCCTCTTAACGGTAACTTTGATGGGATAGGAGTTCAGTTTAATTTATTGCGTGATTCTATAATTATTATTGAGCCTATTGCCGGGGGACCATCAGAAAAAGTTGGTATTAGGGCAGGGGACAGGATCCTAACCATTAACAAGGAGAAAGTAACGGATATCGGTATTTCAACAACTGGTGTGAGAAGCAGGCTTATGGGACCAAAAGGAACTAAGGTTAATATTACAGTGTACAGGAAAGGCGAGAAAGGAATCCTTGATTTTACAATAATACGAGATAAGATACCCATATATAGTCTGGATGCGGCATACATGCTTGATAAAGAAACGGGCTATATCAAACTTAATAAATTTGCAGCAACCACTGACAAGGAATTTACAGACGCAGTTACCGAACTGAAAAAGAGTAATATGAAGAACCTGGTTCTCGATCTGAGAGGCAATGGTGGTGGCTATATGCTTGCTGCAACTGCGATTGCTGACAAGTTTTTTTCTGATCAGAAATTACTCGTTTATCTTGTCGGAAGAAAAACGCCACGACAGGATTATAAATCTTCAGGCTCGGGGAGCCTTTCTTCTTCACGGATCATTGTTCTGACAGATGAAGGATCAGCATCAGCCAGCGAGATTCTTGCCGGAGCTCTCCAGGACTGGGACAGGGCTGTAATAATGGGTAGGCAGACATTTGGAAAAGGACTGGTGCAGAATGGATTTTACCTTACCGATGGGTCAATGATACGACTCACTATTGCCAGATACTTCACTCCTACAGGCAGATCAATACAGAGACCTTATAATGAAGGGTATGACAAATACATGGAGAATTTCTATAAAAGATTTACTGATGGTGAGCTTATTACTGCCGATAGTATTCATTTTCCCGATTCTCTGAAATACAAAACACTGGTTAACAAGCGTGTGGTTTATGGAGGAGGTGGAATAATGCCCGATGTTTTTGTATCTGTTGATACTTCATACAATTCTCCTTATTTTAACCGTCTTTTTGCCAAAAATATTCTAAATTCTTTTGCCCTTGAATATTACGATAAAAATAGGTCTTTGCTTAGTTCCCAATATAAATTGTTCGACAACTTTAAGAAAGAATTCCAGTTTACACCGGAAGATATAAAAGCACTGATTGCAAAGGGAGAAGCAGAAGGAGTTAAGTTTGATGAAGAGCAGTTCAATAAATCCAAGGAAGAAATTCTGTTGGTTTTAAAAGGACTAATAGCTTCGAATTTGTGGCAAATCGGCAACTATTTTGAGATTATTAACCAGAGTGATAAGGTAATTGATAAGGCACTGAAAGTGATCTCAGATAAAAAAACCTATAATACAATACTGGGTTTTAAGTAATAGGTGAGAAGATATAAGGATGGAATTTGTTGCAAAAACTCTTTACGGACTTGAAAAAGTTCTCGCTGAAGAGCTGACCGGTCTTGGCGCTCACGATGTGCGTCAGGCCAACCGGGCAGTTTTGTTCAATGGAGACATGGAATTGTTGTACAGAGTTAATTACTGCACGAGAACGGCATTGTCGTTTTTGATACCGATAGCGGATTTCAGAATAAAGTCAAAGGATGATCTTTATAGAGGCGGGTCAAAGATACAATGGGAAAGGTATATGGATGCTGATAATACATTTTCCATTGTTCCTGTTATTAATACCCAGCTCTTCGGACATACAGGTTATGCTGCACTTATTCTTAAGGATAGTATTGCCGATTATTTTAGAAAAAAATATGGCAGACGTCCTTCAATAGATTCAAATGATCCAAAGATTCTCATTAATCTCCACATAAGTAACGATCATGTGACAATATCACTTGATTCATCTGTAGTTCCATTGTTTAAGCGCGGGTACAGGCAGGAACAATCGGTGGCCCCTCTGAATGAGGTTCTTGCAGCTGGTATTCTCTTAATGTCAGGCTGGAATGCATCAGCAACTCTGACTGACCCAATGTGTGGTTCAGGGACAATTCCGATAGAAGCAGGGCTGATTGCATGCAAAATTCCGCCTGGTAAATTCAGACCTTATTTCGGATTCCAGAAATGGAAAGATTATGATGAGGATTTGTTCGACAAGGTACGGAAGGAATTCGATGACCTTATTACTCTTTCTCCTGTCAGTATATTCGGAAGCGATATATCCAATGAAGCTGTAATGAAGTCAGAAGTTAATGTTTCAAGAGCCGGGTTGAGCGAGGTGATAACTCTGGCTGTATCTGATTTTAAAGATCTAAAAATACTTGATAATCAAGGTTTTGTATTTTTGAATCCACCTTATGGACAAAGATTGCATCCACTGGAACTTGATGAGCTTTATAGCATGATTGGAACTACACTTAAACACAATTTTTCTGGGGCCAACGCGTGGCTGATAACGTCAAATAAAGAAGCTCTTAAGAAAATTGGTTTGAAGCCAAAGGAAAAACATACTCTTTTTAATGGTGCACTGGAATGCATTCTGTTGAAATATGAAATGTACCAGGGAACTAAGAAGACTGAGAAATCCTGATATCATCATAAAGAGGATATTAATCACTACAAATTATAAGATAATCAAAAATCAGCTCAATATTTAAAAAACCGGAAAGTGAAGAGGTTATAATTTGCTAACTTCATATTTTTATTATATTTGTTATCGAAAATGCTTGACCACATCTTAAATGAAGCTTAAATGAGCTTTAATATAGAGAATTATTTTTCAGATATTTCAGATGGGAATATTATCCTTTTTTATAAGGGTAATATTGATTCGGATGTCATTAATCATGTTCTTGACACTGTTGAGGATAAGATGTTGGGAATTAACGAGCAATCCAAACTCAGAAAAAAGGTTTACAATGTTCTCGTTGAAAGTCTTCAGAATCTTTATCACCATGTTGACAAGGTGCCTGATGACTTCGAAGATCAGGTTTCAGAAAAATATGGGTTATTAGTCATAATAAAGGTTGACGACGGGTATAAAATTATAACTGGTAATTTTGTACATGTCGAAAATATAGAGAAGCTCGAGGAGAAAATTAAGAGGATTAACCGGTCAAGTCATGAAGAGATAAAAGAGTTATACAAATTTATCCTGAACCATCAGCGGATATCCGCAAAAGGAGGTGGTGGCCTTGGTCTGGTTGATATTGCCAGAAAGACAGGGAATAAGCTTGATTATTCCTTTAAGGAATATAATGCAAAGTACTCTTTTTTCTATCTTAATATTTTAGTGAACGAAGAAATTTAAATCAACTTTCAAATCTGACAAATATGGAACCGATCATAATCGAAGGAACCGCTAAGACTCCAACTATAAAATTTGATTCTGCTGCAGGTATTTTTGAAATAAGAGGACGATCAATTCCTGAAAACTCAGTTGAGTTCTATAAGCCTTTGGTTGACTGGCTTGACAACTATAAAGAAACTCCCCTGAATAAAACTGTCGTTAATATCCGTCTCGAATATTTCAACACAAGTTCATCAAAGTGTATACTTGATGTATTCAAAAAACTCGAAGCAATACACAAGGCTAAAAATGAAGTTGAGGTGAACTGGTACTATGAGGAGGACGATGAGGATATGCTGGAAGCGGGAGAAGATTATGAATCAATTATCCGTGTTCCTTTTAAAATGATCGAAATTGTTGAATAACAATTATTTTCAGGAATTTGTCTCCTGATTGGTTGTTCTGAAAAGTTTTAAGGCTGCCTCTATCGAGACAGCCTCGTTTTTTAAAAATATATCAGAAGGTTAATCTGTCTCTTTCCTCTTTTTCCCGAGTATTTCCTCACCTGAATCGAGTACTTTTTTAAGAAGCCTGAAATAAAGAATAATATACAAGAGAAGAGTTATAACCCATAAAACTATCAAATTAACAATGTATGTGTCTACTTTATAACCGTATATCATTTTTGTAGGAGAATAAAAGTGTGCTTTGATGAACGGAAATTCAGGATCCATAAATATTGGTTCAAGTTTCTGAATAATTTCTCCCTTATAATCAATAGACTTAACTGTTTCATTTTTATTGGTGACAAATTCTTCAAGCGACTCATTGGCATAGTTATCTCTTAGAGTAAGAAAACCTTCGCCATCTTTCCCCTGAAGCCTGGATATAAGAGAATCCTTAAGATACTTGGCATTATTTGAATATGCTATATAATATTTTCTTAATGTCTCTACATAATTCAGAGCTTCATTGATAGCTTCGGGTGTAACCTTATCAGGGGTAAGTAATTCAATATCATTAAATTTTATACCGGGAGTAATGGACCTTTCTTTTTTAATCTCATTATAGACCACAAGCAGCTTCTCGTTGAAATCATCGCTTCTGGTTCCATTTTCAAGATCATTTAAAGTATTATTGAGTTTGCCTTTTATCTCAACATTCCAGTAATCTTTTTTAAATTTTGCCCTGCTCAGAGCTTTATCATATCGATAGAACTGCCGTTCATATTTATTATCAATGAATTGTTTTACAGCTAGTGCCTCATATCCCCAGCGGGCAGTAATGAAGTCTCCATAAAAAGGAATTGCAACCGGAGATGATATTCTTGGATTGAGCTTTTCAAATTTTACAATAACTCCGCTTAAAATGATCTGTGGAATAACCAGGAAAGGTATCAGAATATATATTGTTACAACCGCTTTAAAACTATCTGATATGACAAGACCCAACATATTGGCTCCGGCCCAGCAGCTGAAAAGTACCAACCAGTATTCAAACATCATTCCCCTTATCTGGGTAATGCCGTTTCCTACAATTACGAAGGCAAATGCCTGAATTGCAGATATTGCAAATTGCACAAATACCTTTGATAAAAGGTAACTATTCCAGCTTAGATTGAGAAATGCCTCTCTCTTCAGAATTTTTCTGTCCTTAATAATCTCTTCAGCACTAACAGTTAAACCCATAAATATTGCAACTATAACCGACATGAAAATATAGATGGGAAGATTGCTGTTTTCATAAAGTGAATAATGAGCATTTTTGACATTCTCATTAAAATATCTGATCAGGAAAGCAAGGAAAAATGCAAGAACAGGAGCCTCAATCAGGGTTATAAGAAGGTATTGAGTGTCAGCGATCTTTGAAAGTATATCGCGTCTTGTGAAAACAATAAACTGCTTTAGTTTGTTAGGAGTTTTAAAATTGATCTCAGGAATTGTATTTCCAGGTTCAAGCTTTTCAGTCTTTTTTTCAGATTTGTAAAGATTGCTCCAGTCAGCAGGAGAGATTCTTCGAGTTTCAGTCGGTTGACCACTTTCAGTAAATACCTTTGTTTCAACAATATTGAATATCTGTTCAGGGTTCACATTACCGCAAACATAACATTCACTTTCATTATAATTTGCCTGTTCAATTTTTCTTTTAAAATATTCTATTGAGTCAATAGGGTTACCATTGTAGATCAGGTATCCTCCTGTATCAAGTATTATAAGCTTATCAAACATCTTGAAGATCTCTGATGACGGCTGATGTATAACAATGAACAGCAGCTTTCCTTTACGTGCGAGTTCTTTAAGAAGATCAAGAATATTTTCAGAATCGCGGGATGACAGACCTGAGGTGGGTTCATCGAGAAACATTATAGCTGGTTCACGGATAAGCTCAAGTGAAATATTCAGTCTCTTTCTCTGGCCCCCGCTGATCTTTTTGTTAAGCGGAGTGCCAACCTTCATATTCCTTATTTCGTCTAATCCCAGATTTTTAAGAACGCTGTCTACCCTGTTTATAATATCATCTTCAGATAAATTGTCAAAACAAAGCTTTGCATTATAATATAGATTTTCAAAAACAGTTAATTCTTCGATCAACAGATCATCCTGTGAAACGTATCCGATTAGCCCCTTGATTTTTTCCTTATCTTTATGTATGCTGATGCCATTAATCAGAACTTCACCGTCACTTGGAGCATTAGTCCCGTTCAAAACACCCAGTAGAGTTGATTTTCCGGCTCCGCTTGCACCCATAATACCAACCATCCTGCCGGATTGTTCCTTAAAACTCATGTGATGTATGCCAATGGTTCCGCTTTTAAATCTGTACTCAAGATTATTCACTTCATAAACCACCCTGGATGATTCAAATTCCTGTTTCAGGAACTGCATAGTGACATCCCAGTAATATATAGGAGTTATTTTATATCCTTTGATTGAGGAGCCCTGACTGAAGGGATACACTTTATCTTCATGCAGCAACTGCCCATTCATTGTAAGTTCACCCGAACCGGAAAACCTTACAAAATACTTAATTACAGAAGGAACAAACAGAATCCATAACTGAACCTTTGGTAAATCCCTGTAAATATGTTTGGCATTATTAGTCTTAAAGTCTTTATTCCCTGTAATTATGAGCAGGTTTTGCGTATCCGGTACAATTGAGAAGGGATTCAGCACAAATTTTTCAATGATTTCGTATTCATCAGAGGTGATGTTTAATCCTTCCGCCAGGGTACTGATAAATCCGAGCTCCAGCTTACTGACCTCCTGACCACCGGACTTACAGAATTCAAGAACCTGGATTACCACAACTATTCTCTGATCCTGATCAAGCTGCCCCTGTTCATTAATCTCTTTGCACAGCTTCCTTATCCTGATTGCTATAGCTCCTTCCCGTCTTTCAGCACTGGACTTTTCCAGTTTCTTCCTTGCTTCTTCATATTCTTTATCGTATGTGGAAAGATATTTCTTAACAAGTTCCTGATTGAGCAGTCGTTTAAGAAAAGCCTCAACAACACCCCTTCTCTCCCTGTCGTTGCTCTGTGGCTTGCCAATAATTGCAAACAACTGCATAAGTGTTTCCAGGATCTTCTCACTCATGTGTAGTCAATTTTTTTTCTTGCAATGAAGATATGAAAATAGTCATTTGGTCTAAAAAATCCTAATTATTGTTTCCATCTTTATTTTTACTCCGGGCGAGATGATTTCGCCTTATTAGCTGATAAAATGATTTAAGAGAGAAGCACCCTGCTGATTTTATGTGGCAGTTTCAATCAGGGGCCTTTTCTGGATATTAGCCTGAAGTTTTCTTTATCTTTTTCTCAACTGAAAATCCGAATTTTCCTATGAAATGCCCTGTTTCATAATACTTGCCATGAGAATAACATAAGGGTCCGGCAGACTCAAGCCTGAAGAGACCGGATTTCCTGTCAATATACTCTTCATCAGCATTAACGGCCACCACTTCAGAAATAAACATATGATGCGACCCCAGTTCTTTTATCTCCTTAACAATACATTCAATATTTACGGGAGATTCATCAATAAGAGGAGCTTTAACTTTGGATGCCGGTACAGGTGTAAGTCCCATCTCATTGAATTTATTATGTTTACTTCCGGATTTTACCCCGCACCAGTCGGTGGCATAGGCAAGTCCCTTTGTTGTTAGATTAATTACGAAGTCCCCGTTCCTCTTGATGATATCATAGGAATGACGTCCTGGTCTGACCGATATATAACACATGGCAGGTTCGGTGCAGATCGTTCCTGTCCATGAGATTGTAATAATATTATGCTCTTCCGGAGAAGATCCGCAACTGACCATGACTGCCGGTAACGGATAAATCATCGTACCGGGCTTCCAGTTAACTTTACCCATTTTTAGTATATTTTGCCCCAAATATACTTCATATTAAATTCATAGCAATCCCATGGTCAGATACAAAATCAACATGACACCTGTAACAATTCAACTATAAAGGGTCAATCATCAGTAAAAGACTTTTGAAGCATGGGTTAATATTGTCAAACTGGCATCATTATCAAATGTATATGTGTCAAAACGACAATAAATACATGAAGCCTTAAAATGGCTTCAATTTTGTAAGGAACATTACAAATACAATAAAAATGAATTTAAATAATTTTACCTTAAAAGCGCAGGAATCTGTTCAGCATGCTTTCAACATTGCATCATCAAAAGGGCAACAAGCTGTCGAATGTGCTCATATCCTGAAGGGAGTGATGAATGAGGCTGAAAGCATTACTGCCTTCCTTTTCGGAAAAATGGGAGTAAATTCCTCAACCCTTTCTAGAGAAATTGATAATCTGATTGATACCTTTCCGAAGGTATCAGGAGCAGATTCCTATCTTAGCTCTTCAGCATCGGAAGCTTTAAGAAAGGCGAATGACCATGCTTCAAGGATGAAAGATAAATTTGTATCATCAGAACACCTTTTGATGGGAATTCTTGACACAAACGATAAAGCTTCTGATATTCTCAGAGATCATGGTGTCAATATGAAAGAGCTTAAGGCAGCCGTAGATGAACTGAGAAAAGGTGCTACTGTGGAAACCCAGACATCTGATGATACGTTTGATTCGTTAAACAGATATGCTATTAATCTTAATGAACGAGCCAGGTCAGGGAAGCTTGATCCGGTTATTGGAAGAGATGATGAGATACGTCGTATATTGCAGATACTTACAAGGAGGACAAAAAACAATCCTTTGCTAATAGGCGAACCGGGAGTGGGAAAGACTGCTATTGCTGAGGGACTAGCTCACAGGATAATCAGAGGTGATGTACCTGAAGATATTAAAACAAAGATTATTTATTCTCTCGACATGGGAGCTCTTATTGCCGGCGCCAAATACAAGGGTGAATTTGAAGAACGATTAAAATCAGTTGTAAATGAAGTTATCGGATCGAACGGAGATATCGTGCTATTTATAGATGAGATCCACACACTTGTAGGAGCTGGTAAATCAGAAGGGGCAATGGATGCGGCAAATATTCTTAAGCCGGCTCTCGCCAGGGGTGAATTGAGAGCAATCGGAGCAACGACATTGAGTGAATATCAGAAATATTTTGAAAAAGACAAAGCCCTTGAAAGAAGGTTTCAGGTTGTAATGGTTGATGAGCCAGACAGAACAGATACGATCTCAATCCTTCGCGGTATTCGTGAAAAATACGAAACTCATCATAAGGTTATAATCAGGGATGAAGCAATAATTGCCGCAGTTGATCTTTCCACAAGGTATATTACTGACAGATTTCTTCCGGATAAAGCTATTGACCTTATTGACGAAGCGGCATCACGGCTTAGGCTCGAAATGAATTCAGTTCCGGAAGAAATTGATGAAGCTGAACGGACATTAACCAGACTCGAAATTGAAAAAGAGGCGATGCGGAGAGATGGAGATTCCGTTAAAGCTGAGAAGATATCAAGGGAGCTTGCTGATATGCAATCAAAAAGGGACGCGCTGAAAGCAGACTGGAAATCTGAAAAGGAGATTATTGAAAAGGTGCAGATGAAGAAAGAAGCTGTTGAATCACTTCGTTTTGAGGCTGAACAGGCTGAGAGAAGCGGTGATTACGGTAAAGTGGCGGAGATAAGGTATGGCAGAATTGTTGAACTTGAAAAAGAGATTGCTGAGCTGAAAGAGGATATCGAAAAGAGAAGAAGTAAAGGTTCCCTTATTCAGGAAGAGGTTCGCTCAGAGGATATTGCCGCCATTGTATCCAAGTGGACAGGGATTCCTGTTTCCAGGATGCTTGAAAGCGAAAGAGAAAAACTATTACGTCTTGAGGATGAGCTGCATAAAAGGGTGGTCGGACAGGATGAGGCAATTGCCGCAGTTGCCGATGCTGTAAGAAGATCAAGGGCAGGTCTGCAGGATCAGAAAAAACCTGTCGGATCGTTTATTTTCATTGGAACTACAGGTGTGGGAAAGACTGAACTGGCCCGGGCTCTCGCAGGTTTCCTTTTCAATGATGAAAACCTTATGACAAGAATAGATATGTCAGAGTACCAGGAAAGACATTCTGTCTCAAGGCTCATCGGAGCACCTCCGGGATATATTGGCTATGAAGAAGGAGGCCAGCTGACAGAAGCTGTCAGACATAAACCATATTCGGTAGTACTTCTTGACGAAATAGAAAAAGCACATCCTGATCTTTTCAATCTCCTTTTACAGGTTCTGGATGAAGGTCGGCTTACTGATAATAAAGGACGAACGATTAATTTCAGAAATGTCATAATAATTATGACCTCAAACCTGGGTTCAGATATCATACGGGACCGGATGGACAAATGGAATAACAATATGCCGGAAAAAGAGGAAGAACAGCTCAGGAAAGATATATTGATGTTATTGAGGAGATCGCTCAGACCAGAATTTCTGAACAGGGTGGATGAAATTGTAATGTTCAGGCCTCTAAATTTTGAGCAGATAAAGGAGATAGTTAAAATTCAGCTTAAAGGAATTGAACATATGCTGGAAGAATATAACCTGAATCTGATTGTTTCTGATGAAGCGATTGACTGGCTGGCAAGTCGCGGATATGATCCTCAGTTAGGCGCCAGACCAGTTAAGCGGCTTATACAGAAAGAAATAGTTAATGAATTGTCAAAAGAGATTATAGGTGGTACCATTTCAAGAGATGGTAAAATATATGTTAATGTCAAAGAAGGCCGCCTTTCTTTCAGCAAAGGGAAGTAGCAGACCAGGTGAAATCAGAACGACTCAATACAGGTATCAATATCATCGTAAATCTGAAAGACAGTATGCAGGTAAAGGATCTGAAGCAGTTCCTGAACTCTGGGTTCCGGGTTTGCAAACTTCAGAACACTATAGCTGTTTCTTGCTGTTTTCATTGCCGACAGGAAACAGCCAAAGCCTGAACTGTCAATATATTCGACCCCTTTAAGATCAATTATAACTTTTGAATTTGAAGTGTCAAACACTTTATTGATACCTTCTCTTATTTCTTCTGAGACGTAAGCATCTATCTTATTTACAGAAAAAGATATAATATCAATTTTACCTTTTTTTCTTACAATTATCATTCAATTCATTTATGTCCGTTTTTCACAAAATCATCGAGTTCAAGGAGGGCAGCTTCAGTTTCCGATTTGAATATTGTTATATACGAGTCATATGATTCCGATTCTTTTCCTTCCCTGGCCTGTAGTTCAAATGTTTTAAGCATTGCGGCAAGGTGATTCATACCCATAATGGAAACTGATGATTTGGCCTTGTGTGCAAGCTGTCCAAGCGCAGTGTAATTTTTTGAGATAAAATGAGATTTCATTTCAGCATAAATTTCAGCTGTCTGTTCCCTGAACATATTGACAATCTCGATAATAATTTCACGATCACCTCCTGCCACAGAATCGAGGTATTCAGTATTTATGAATTTGTAAACCATAATTGCCGGGATATTTTAAAAATTACAACAGTGTAAAAAGAATCCTAAACAAATATACTAATTATTTGTCTTGACCGGTTATGGATTTTCACCATGATAATTAGCGAAGCTTTTTAATAATGGAAAAATGTGCTACATTTATGGAGATAAAAACAGTTTGCCATGCGATATTATCACTATTTTATATTATTGTTATTTCTGTTTTCTTCCTCAGTATTGAATGCTCAGGAAGACTTATCAATCCGTAAAAAAGACTTTAAAACAGGTAAGTCGGGGTTTAATGAAGCCTGGAAACATATAGCCAATGGAGATTCCTACTTCAGTGAGGGTGGTATATGGTATGGATATGCATTTGATGAATATATACAGGCAATCGTATATAATAATTCAAATCCGCAATTAAATTATAAAACAGGTGTATCTGCTCTTTATTCAGATAATAGGGAAGATGCTGCCGGATTCCTGTTGAAATCACTCGAAGTTAAAAATGATGTGGCAGAAGATGTTCTGCTTCTTGCCGGACGGGCACTGCAGTACGGTGGAAGATATTCCGAAGCGGTACAAAAATACAATGATTATCTTGTCGCTCCCTGGAAAAAGTCCAAAGAAAAAATTGCTCTGGCAAATAAATGTATCGAAGAATGCAATTCTGCAATTATAATAACTAAGGACACATTGAGGATTGTTCTGGATAATATGGGTGCAAACATTAACTCAGGAACAGATGATTATTCCGAGGTTTTTACCCCTGACGGTCAAACGCTGTATTTTGGTTCAAGGCGTGAACTTCCGAAATCAGGCAGACGTAAATCCGATACAAAATTCGATGAGAATATCTTCATTTCACACCAGAATATAGGATTTTGGGATCCGGCAATTACTGCCGGGAAAGAAATTACAACCACAATGTGCGAGACTCCCCTTTATATAAGTTCTGACCCAGTCAGGCTTTATACTTATGCAGGCTATGAAAATGGTGGAGACATTAAGATGTCGGTGTTCAAAAAAGGCAAGTGGAAAACTCCTGAACGACTACCGTTTAAAATTAACAGCAAGGGATCTGAAACTTCATTTTGTTTCAGTCCGTCAGGTAACGAAATATATTATGTTTCTGACAATGGGAAGGTTAATATGGGAGGGAAGGATATTTATTTCATCAGAAAGCTGAATGCTCGCAAGTGGTCAAAGCCGGTTAACGCAGGACGGTTGATTAATACTGTTTATGATGAGGAGTCTGTAAGATTTTCAAAAACAGGTGATACAATATGGTTCAGTTCTGAAGGGCATAATTCGATTGGGGGCTTTGATATCTTCTACAGTGTCAGGAATCAGTCAGGTGAATGGGATAGTGTTAAAAACTGTGGTTATCCTGTCAATACTCAATGGGATGAATTATTTTATTACCCTTCACCTGTTGAAGACAGCCTCTTTTATTTTGTTTCTAACCGGAGCGGAGGTTTTGGCGGGCTTGATATTTACAGCGGCCGCATTATGCCCCCCGAGACTATAGTTGCAGCAATACCACCACCAGAACCTGTGATTATAAGAGATACTGTTGTTATTGTAAAGGAGGTTGAAGCGCCACTTGTTACTAAACCTGAACCTGTAGAGGAACTTATATTATACCTGACAGGAACAATCAAAGATTCGGAGACTGGAGAACCTGTTCTGGCAAAAGTGGATGTTCTTGATATAAATACAAATGAGGTACTGGCAACCACTGCCAGTTCTGATTTGGATGGAGGATACAGGGTAAGACTTCCGGCAAAAACTTCTTATATGGTGGATTTGCGTGCCACCGGATTTCTTTCAGATATGAAAAGAATCGCTATACCTGACAATTATCAGAAAGATCTATTTAATCTTGATGCCACTCTTATAAAGGTAAAGGTTGGAAAAAGGGTTGTTCTGAATAATATCCTGTTTGAAACAGGAAAATCAGTTCTTACTCAAGGTTCATATGCTGAGCTTGATCATTTACTTAATATAATGAATGAAAATGCATTAATGAAGATCGAGATTTCCGGTCATACTGACAAAACGGGCAGTGAACAGATCAACTTTAAACTTTCGGAAAACAGAGCCAAAGCTGTTGTTGACTATCTTGCAGGCAAGGGAATTGACAGGTCACGCATAGAATCAAAGGGCTATGGTTCCCTTCAACCAGTTGACGATAATGCAACCTCACAGGGGCGTGCGCGAAACAGAAGGGTTGAATTTAAAATCCTTGAATTCTGATAATCATCAGATTTTTTTAAGAAACTTTTTGCTTCCTTTGCCCAGGACATAAGGATGTTTCTACTTTCTATACAACTGTATTAAAAAGTTATTAATGAAAAATACCGCATTTACTAAATTTCACCAGGCTGCCGGGGCAAAAATGGTGTCTTTTGCAGGATACAATATGCCCGTTGAGTATACCGGAATTACCGAAGAACATGTTACTGTCAGGGAAAAGCTTGGTGTATTTGATGTTTCACACATGGGTGAGTTCAGGGTTACAGGCCCGGGCTCTCTTAATTTTCTTCAGTATATAACATCAAATGATGTATCAGCCCTGTTTGACGGCAAAATTCAATATTCCTGTTTTCCTAACGGGAAAGGGGGAATTGTTGATGACCTTCTTGTTTACAGGTACAGCAGCGAAGAATATCTGCTGGTAGTAAATGCAGCAAATATTGAAAAAGACTGGAAATGGTGCGTTATGAATGCAGCAAAATTTGGTTTAACTGAAGGTAAAGACCTTATTAATGCTTCGGACGATATAGCCCAGCTTGCTGTACAGGGACCTCTTGCTCTTAAAGCGATGCAGAAGCTTACATCTGACACCTGTGGAGGATATGGAATATTATACATTTAAAGTTCTTGAATTTGCAGGGATTCAAGAATGTGTTATTTTCAACAACCGGTTATACAGGAGCAGGGGGTTGTGAGATCTATGTTAAAAATGAAGATGGACCCAGGTTATGGAACGCCGTTTTTGAAGCTGGCAAGGAGTTTGGTATAAAACCTATTGGTCTGGGCGCTAGGGATACACTGCGCCTCGAAATGGGATTCTGTCTTTACGGGAATGATATAAATGACCAGACTTCTCCAATTGAAGCCGGATTAGGATGGATAACAAAGTTTACTCAAGCTAAAGATTTCATTGATAAAGCCAGATTGCTAAAACAAAAAGAGGAAGGTGTAGAAAGAAGGCTGAAAGGTTTTGTTATGATTGACAGAGGAATTCCGCGACAGCATTATGAAGTAGTAAATTCCGTAAATGAAGTAATTGGAGAGGTTACATCCGGTACAATGTCACCCATGATGAAACAGGGAATAGGGATGGCATATTTAAGTAAAGGTTACTGGAAAACCGGTACAGAAATATTCATACGTATAAGGAATAAAGATCTTAAAGCAAAAATTGTGGATTTGCCAATTTATAAAAAAGCTTAAAATAATTTTAATTACTGAGGTAAGTTTGAAATCCACTGCTTACCTTTGCGCCTCCCGGCTTATTATCATTGAAAAAGTCTCAAGGCGTTAAGGTACAAAGGAATACAACGAACAAACATTTTATGACTAAAAGAAAACTGGAGACCTGTTTTTCACCCGCTTTGTACGAATCCGGTAAGCATCATAATTCAATTGTTGTAATTATTGATATTCTGCGGGCATCCTCTGCTATTTGCACTGCATTTGCCAATGGCGCTACTTCAATAATCCCGGTTGCAGAAGTTGATGAAGCAAAAGAATATAAGAGAAGGGGTTATCTTGTTGCTGCCGAAAGAGACGGCTATGTTCTTGATTTTGCTGATTTTGGCAACTCCCCTTTTAATTTCACAAGAGAAAAGGTTGAAGGCAAAACTATAGTTTACAGCACTACAAATGGAACAGGTATAATTAATCTCGCTTCTTCTGCCTATATGACAGTAATCGGATCATTTCTGAATATCGGATCTCTTACCAGATGGCTGCTTAGGCAGGAAAGAGATGTAATGCTATTCTGTGCAGGCTGGAAAAACAAATTCAATATCGAAGATACGATCTGTGCAGGAGCTATATCGGAGAGCCTTTTGGCGAGCAACTTATTTACAACTATATGTGATTCCACACTTGCAGCGGTTGATCTTTGGTCGGTTGCTAAAACGGACCTTACTTCTTATATTGATAAGGCTGCACAGAGATCACGACTTCGTGATAAAGGTCTGGACGACTGTATCAAGTTCTGTCTGACAAATGATTTTACTGAAAAAATTCCGGTAATTAAAAACGGGATTCTGATTGACGGGATTTTATAATCTGTAAGGTACAGTGTTAATTGATTAACAATAATGAGTTATAATTACGTATTTTTGTAAACTCTCAGGCAAATATTTATCTCTTTATTTTTAATATAATAAGTCATATATGAAAAAACACAACTTTTATGCAGGACCTTCAATTCTTCCGCAATACACTATTGATAAAACTATTGAAGGGATCAAAGATTTTGCAGGATCAGGTTTATCAGTCCTTGAGATTTCCCATCGAAGCAAGGAGTTTGTTGCCTGTATGAACGATACTATTGCTCTTTTCAGGGAACTTCTCGAAGTCCCTGCCGGATATCAGGTTCTGTTTCTTGGAGGTGGAGCAAGTATGCAATTTGCTATGGTTCCGATGAATCTGCATGAATAAAAAAGCTGCCTATCTGAATACAGGTGAATGGGCAAATAAAGCTGTTAAAGAAGCAAAGATTTTTGGCGAGGTTGTTGAAGTTGCATCATCGAAAGAGAAACTGTATAATTATATACCCAGAGAATTATACTATTCCTTCTGACGCCGATTATTTTCATATTACAACCAACAATACAATTTACGGTACTGAGATCAAGAAAGATCCGGATGTAAAAATTCCTCTGGTTGCCGATATGTCATCCGATATTTTCAGCCGTCCTGTTGATATCTCAAAATATTCACTTATATACGGTGGAGCCCAGAAAAACCTTGCACCTGCCGGTGTTGCTTTTGTTATTGTTAAAGAAGAAGTCCTTGGCAAAGTTACCCGTCCGATTCCCTCCATGCTGGATTATAGAATTCATATAAAAGGTGAGTCTATGTTTAACACTCCTCCTGTGTTTGCTATTTTTGCTGCCCAGCAGACCCTTGTCTGGCTGAAAAATCTTGGCGGGATTAAGGCTATACAGAAGAAGAATATTGAGAAAGCTGCAATTCTTTATGATGAAATTGACAGGAATAGATTATTTGTACCTACAATATCAGATCCTGAAGACAGATCCCTGATGAATATTTGTTTCATAATGGATGAGAAGTACAAAGAACTTGAAAAACCTTTTGCTGAGTTTGCAAAATCAAAAGGATTACTCGGAATTGAAGGTCACCGTTCTGTTGGCGGATTCCGTGCTTCTACCTATAATGCACTTCCAAGGGAAAGTGTCGAAGCTCTTGTAAGCGCTATGAAAGAGTTTGAATCAAAGAATTAATTTACAATAATATAGATGGTTTGCAGGTTGAACTGAACATTATATTATAGAAAATCAGTATAAGTATGAAGATCCTTGTTGCAACAGAAAAACCTTTTGCCCCTATTGCTATCAGGCAAATTCGTGAAGTGATTGAAGCCGCAGGTTTTAAACTTGAATTGATTGAGAATTATAAAAATATTGCAGAACTCTTGCAAGCAGTTCAGGATGCCGATGGGATGATAGTTAGAAGCGATATTGTTACAGCTGAGGTGCTCGATTCAGCAAAACAACTCAAAATTGTTGTCAGGGCAGGTGCCGGTTATGATAACCTCGATCTTGTTGCATGTACTTCTCATAATGTTGTGGCAATGAATACCCCCGGACAGAATTCCAATGCTGTTGCCGAACTTGTATTTGAGCTTATGCTATACCAGATAAGGCACGGGTTCAGCGGCAGGTCTGGAAGTGAGCTCAGAGGTAAAACAATAGGGCTTCATGCATTTGGGAATGTTGGCAAGTATGTTGCTGACATCGCACGCGGATTTGGAATGGATATATATGCATATGATCCCTTTGTTAGCGAGAGAGTAATGAAAAACAACGGAGCCAAACAATGTATCAATGTTGAGGAGTTGTACTCATAAATGTCAGTATATCTCAATTCATTTACCGTGTAATGATATAACAAATAAATCAATCGGCTATGACCTTCTGATTAAAATGCCTCATAACGCTGTATTGGTGAATACTGCAAGAAAAGAGGTAATTAATGAGACAGGTCTTATTAAAATTTTTGAAGAACGCTCTGATATTAGCTATTTATCTGATATTGAGCCGGATTGTAAAACTATTTTTGAAGAAAAATATCCGGGCAGATTCATTTTTACTTCCAGCAAAATGGGTGCACAAACCGAAGAGTCAAATATCAATGCCGGAGTGGCTGCAGCAAGACAAATTGTTGATTATTTCAAAACAGGAAAAGAAAAATATAGGTTAAACAACTAATATTTAATTACAAAAAATGGCAATTGTAAAACCCTTCCGGGGGCTGAGACCTCCCTCTGCTATAGCGAAAGATCTGGCTTGCCTGCCTTATGATGTAATGAATACGGAGGAAGCCAGGAAGATGGCAAAAGGTAAGGAGTATTCACTCCTTCATATTACCAGGTCAGAAATTGATCTTCCCACGGGCACTGATACTCATTCTGAACAGGTATATAATAAATCAGCGGAAAATTTCCGTAAGTGGCAAACAAATGGATGGCTTGTGCAGGATGAAAAACCTTACTTCTACATCTATGCACAGACAATGAAGGGTCGCACACAGTACGGAATAGTAGGATGTGCATCTGTTGATGATTACCTTAATGGTATAATAAAAAAGCATGAGCTTACCAGGACTGATAAAGAACAGGACCGTATGGTACATGTTCGCATAAATAATGCAAATATTGAACCCGTATTTTTCACTTACCCTGCTGTTAAAGAGCTGGATGATATTGTAAAAAACATTGTTGATAACATAATTCCTGAATATGATTTTGTTGCAGATGATGGTTTTGGCCATCGTTTCTGGGTAGTAAAGGAAACCAGAGACTATAAAACTTATTGAAAACCTGTTTGCGACCAGGGTTCCGTTTACATATGTTGCTGACGGACACCACCGGACCGCTGCAGCTGCCCTTGTGGGTAAGGAAAAACGTGAGAAGAATCCACACCATGACGGTACTGAGGAATATAACTATTTTTTGGCTGTACATTTTCCTGATAATCAGTTGCAAATTATCGATTATAACAGAACAATCAAAGACCTTAACGGTCTCAAACCTCAGGAACTGCTAGACAGGCTTGAGAAGGGCTTTATTATAAGACAGAACGGAACAAGGACATACAGACCTAAAAAACTTCACAACATCTCAATGTATCTCGATGGAAAGTGGTTCAGCCTGACAGCAAGACCCGGTACATACAATGACAATGATCCGATTGGTGTTCTTGATGTCACTATTCTTACTAACCAGATACTCAGTCCGATACTTGATATTCAGGACCTTCGCAGATCCAAACGTATTGATTTTATTGGCGGAATACGTGGCCTGAGGGAACTTAAGAAAAGGGTGGACAGTGGTGAGATGAAAGTTGCTTTCGCCCTTTATCCGGTTTCTATGACACAGCTCATGACAATAGCTGATTCAGGAAATATAATGCCTCCAAAATCAACATGGTTTGAACCGAAACTCCGAAGCGGCCTTGTCATTCACCTCCTTGAATGAGAATATTTTACTTGCCTGTGATTACTCTGATAATCCCTGCTTAAATAAAAGCATGTGACATTTGAACAAAATTTACTGATTATTTACCAGGTTATCCGAACAAATAATCGCTCTGATTCTTCTGCCAGCCATCCTATTTTTCTATTTTTGTGATATCTTCAAATTGCACTATGTCCAAAATAGCAGATAATATAAGCTTTCTCAAAAATCGGATTCCGGCTACAGTAAAAATTATTGCAGTGTCGAAGACAAGGAGCACCGATGATATTCTGGAAGCATATAATTCCGGACAAAAATATTTCGGCGAAAACAGGGTTCAGGAACTCCTTAATAAGAAGGACCTGCTTCCGGTTGATATTGAATGGCATCTTATCGGGCATCTTCAGAGAAATAAGGTAAAATATATCGTTCCTTTTATCAGCATGATACATTCCATAGACTCATTTAAACTTTTATCTGAAGTTAATATGGAAGCTGATAAGATTGACAGGGTTATTGATTGTCTGTTACAGATACACATAGCTTCTGAAGAGACAAAATTCGGTTTCAGTATGAATGAGCTCATTGAAATAATTGAAACACATGATTTCAGCAGTTTGGAAAATATACGTCTATGCGGTGTAATGGGTATGGCAACTTTTACAGATGATAAGATTCAGGTTCATAAGGAGTTTGCTTACCTGATGGATTGTTTTAAGACACTGAAAAAGCGTTATTATGCCGGGAATCCTTTTTTTAAGGAGATATCAATGGGCATGTCAGGTGATTACGAAATTGCACTGGAAGAAGGTACCTCAATCGTCAGAATTGGAAGCCTGATTTTCGGGGAAAGATATTTAATTTAATGATATATAAAAATGGGAAATCTTACAACAAACTACCTTGGTCTTAAGCTGAAAAGTCCTTTACTTGTAAGTAGCAGCGGACTGACTTCAACTATTGAAAATCTGAAAGAGGCTGAAGCTGCTGGTGCAGGTGCTGTAGTGCTGAAATCACTGTTTGAGGAGCAGATAATTTATCATATAAATACTATGCAGGTTTCCTCCGGCTATCCTGAGGCGGATGATTATATTTCCTATTACACCAAGTCTCATTCGGTTGATGAGTATCTAAGCCTGATAAAGAATGCAAAAAAAAACCTGTCCATTCCTGTTATTCCCAGTATTAATTGCTTTTCATCAAAGGAGTGGACAAATTTTGCTCGCAATATCGCAGATTCAGGTGCTGATGCCCTCGAAATAAATGTCTTTTTTATGCCTGTCAACAGAAAACAGTCAGCATCTGATGCTGAAAAGGTTTACTTTGAACTTATCGATAATATCAAAGCTTCTGTTTCAATTCCGGTTGCATTTAAAATTGGATCCAGATTTTCAAATATTCTGTATATAATTGACCAGTTCTACATGAGAGGTGTTGAAGGAGTTGTTATGTTTAACAGGTTTTATGAACCTGATATTGATATTAAAAAAATGAGCATTATTCCTGCTTCAGTATTCAGCAGCTCAGGAGATAGAAGATATGTGCTCAGGTGGGTAGCTATGGCGAGTGCACTAGATATTAAAATTGACATATCAGCTTCTACCGGTGTACATAGTGGTGATGATGCAGTGAGATATCTGCTTGCCGGAGCTGATACTGTTCAGGTTTGTTCTGTACTGTACCAGAAAGGAATTCCCTTCCTTAAGGTAATGAACCAGCAGATTAAAGACTGGATGATAAAAAACAATTTCAAAAGTATAGACGATTTCAGAGGTAAGCTGAACTGGGCTAACTATGAAAAACCGACTGTTTTTGAAAGAACCCAGTTTATGAAATATTTTTCTTCGGTGGATTAATAAAAAAAATCTACAGTAGGATCAGCATCCAAGGATTGTTAGCAATTCCAGTGTAAGTTCCTTTTTTTCATCTGCTTGCATTATAGGGCTTTCTCTGAGCAGGGTAATTATATCATCTTTTTTCAACTTGCTCAGAGCATGAGCTGATTCCTCAATAACAGTCATGCATTCAATTGCAGTTACATAATCTCCTTTCAGAAATATTTCAGCCAGATCATACGAATATTCTGAATAGTCGAGCCCAGATTGCCAGCAAGATGATACCAGCATGCTGATAGTATCGGGATTCCACTCTTTTCGGATTTCATTAATTACTTCGACACAAGCCGATTGATCCTTAAGATCATTCATGAATCCCTCAATGGTTTTTCTTACTGAAAAATCATCTGTTTTATCATAAAATGAGGTAAGTAAGCCTACAGCACCCTCGAAAGGCTGTTCATCGCGTAACAAAATAATTGCTTCAGTTATCTGGATATTATCATTTTTATTAAGTAATGAATCAAGCTCTTCAAGTCTCTTCAACGATCTGATCATATTGAAATATTTTGAAACAAAGGTAGAAATACCTTCAATTACTTAAGGCTGTTTTTGAAAAATAAAAATATTATAGTAATTTAGACGTCAATTAACCTTAGAACCTTTAATAATTTAACTATGAATAACAAAACTCGGATTAATTCAGGGATGCAGATGGTGGTTTTGCTGTTTACAATTCTCCTTATTGGTTGTAAATCGGGAGGGACAAAAGCAACAAAAGAGGATGAATCCTTAACCGTTCCAAAGGAGAACTCAGCTGTATATGAAGAGATTAAGCAGGCAGAAAAAATATTTAATGCCCTGCCATCCCCTCTCGAATCAGCCATGCTTATTAAATCTGCCGGTGCCAGGTTTGACGAAGCCCTGCTTAATCCTATTAGTAATAGTAACAGATATGTGACAACTAAAAGCATGGCACTTAATCTTGGTATTTATACCTGTGATCTAAGTTTTGCCAGTTTGTATGAACAGACACAGCTGATCATTGATTACATGAATGCTGCTAAAAAAATGGCTGACGGACTTGGTATCCTGAAAGCTATTGATCAGGCGACTATAGACAGACTTGAAGAAAATATCAATAACAGCGCAGTTATAATGGAGATTGTCAGTGAGACATTCATGAACTCAAATTCGTATCTCGAAGACAATGGTCAACCGGCTGTCGCTGCCATGGTACTTGTCGGGGGCTGGTTTGAAGGTTTGTATATTTCAACTCAACTTGTTGATATGAAAGATTTTAATGGCAACAAGCTTGTTGGAAGAATAATTGATCAGAAACTTTCAATTGGAATTCTTCTTAATCTTTTGAAAAGCAGCCAGGGAAATCCGGCAGTTGATGATTTAATGGTTCAGGTTAATAAGCTGAAAGTTGTTTTTGATAAAATATCCATATCTACATCACGGATAAGACCTGAATATGATAAGGCCACCAACACTACAGTTCTTAAATCAGAGATCAAAACAGATATGACACCGGAAGTATTCAAAGAACTGGCCGCAACTGTTGCAGAGATAAGAAATACATTCATAAATTAACCAGCTATGAGAATATTTAGAATTATCCCGATAATTGCATTATTGATATCTATCACTACTGTAAATGCTGATGCTCAGTGTAAGGCTTTTGCCAGAAAGGTTTGTCTGCCTGAACTTGGAACATATATTCATGATGGTAATTATCATGCTGCGGTACTGGTTGAAGGGGAAGAAGCAGAATTATATAAAACATTTTATTCTGATATGGAGTACAGGGTAGCTATCTGCGGAGAAGATAAACTTCCTCCCATCGAGTTCACCGTACTGGATGCAGATAAAAATATCCTCTATACAAATAAGGGAGCAAACTATGCCAGGACCTGGGATTTCAAACTCCAGTCAAGCCAGCAGCTAAAACTTGTAATTAAAGTATTATCGTTTAATAAACCGGAAGATACCCCTGCAAGCGGATGCGTGGCAATTATGTTCGGATTCAAGATGAAGAAATAATAATTTCAGAATTAATTTTAAAAAGTTTTATCCTGCAGAGCGTCACTGTTTTATTTCAGTTTTGACCTGAGATATTTACCTGTGTATGATTCCTTACATTTAATAATATCTTCAGGTCTGCCCCTCAAATACGATATTGCCTCCATCTTCTCCGCCCTCCGGTCCCAGATCTATAATCCAGTCGGAACTTTTTATTATTTCCATGGTTGTGCTCAATAAGAATTACAGAATGACCATGATCAACAAGAGCGTTGATCGATTTAAGAAGTTTATTGATATCATGAAAATGCAAACCCGTTGTCGGCTCATCAAATATGAATAATATATGTCCGCTTCCACGTTCCTGGCTAAGAAAATATGCCAGCTTTACTCTTTGGCTTTCACCTCCTGAGAGGGTGCTGGATGATTGTCCCATTTTTATATAACCCAACCCAACATCTGAAAGAGGCTTCAGCTTTTCGATAATGCGGTTTTCATTCTTCCCGGGATGTAAGCCGAAAAAACCAATGGCCTCATCAATCGTCATCTCAAGCATGTCATAAATATTTTTTCCATGATACCTGACATCCAGCACTTCCTTACGGAACCTCATTCCTTTACAGTTTTCGCAAGTTAACTCCACATCGGCCATAAACTGCATCTCAACTCTAATTACCCCTTCGCCCTGGCACTCCTCGCATCGTCCTCCTTCAATATTAAAGGAAAAATGAGAAGGTTTAAAATTGTTCTGGACTGAGGCTTGTTGCTCGGAATAGAGTTTGCGGATCTCATCATATGCTTTTAAATAAGTAACCGGGTTTGATCTGCTCGACTTTCCGATAGGGTTCTGATCTACAAGTTCGATACCCGTAATTCCGGCAATATCTCCGGTAATATCTGTAAACTGACCGGCCTTCAGGTTATTTCCATTGATCCTGTTTGACAGGTATTTATACAGGATATCTGCCACAAGGCTTGACTTTCCCGATCCGCTTACGCCAGTAACCGCAGTAATTGTATGGAGCGGAAACTTTGCGTCAATATTCTTCAGATTATTTTCTCTTGCTCCATTTATTTCAATAAAACTGTTCCATTTCCTTCTTGTACGGGGCACCGGTACCTCTAATCGTCCACTCAGGTAACCGGCTGTAAGTGATTTATTTGCAGTCGTCAGATCAAGTGAACCCTGATAAACCACTTCTCCCCCTAATCTGCCGGCTTCCGGGCCCATGTCGATTATCTGGTCGGCAGCTCTTATAATTTCTTCTTCATGTTCCACAACCAGAACCGAATTGCCAAGATCTCTAAGTTCTTTCAATATCTTTATAAGTAGATTCGTGTCACGCGGATGGAGGCCGATACTTGGTTCATCGAGTATATACATTGAACCTACAAGGTTACTTCCCAGCGAAGTGGAAAGATTTATTCTCTGAGATTCCCCACCTGAAAGAGTCGATGAGATTCTGTCGAGGGTAAGATAGGGGAGACCCACATCAATAAGGAATCTTAGCCTGATGGTTATCTCTTTGATCAGTCTTTCAGAAACTTTCGCATCCGTTTCATTCAACTCAAATCCGGAAAAGATCTCCAGTAACGTTCCTACAGGAACAGAGACAAGGTCCTGGATTGCTTTCCCTGAAATTTTTACATAGCCTGCTTCTTTCCTTAATCTCGATCCTTTGCACTCAGGACAGGTTGTTTTTCCTCTGTATCGGCTTAATAACACCCTGTACTGTATCTTATATTTTTTTTCTTCAAGATGCTGAAAGAATCGGTCAATACCATAAAAATATTTGTTTCCTTTCCAGAGGAGCCTCCTTTGTTCATCGGATAATTGATAATATGGTTTATGTATCGGGAAATCGAATGCTTCTGCATTGGCTATAAGTCTTTCTTTCCATTTCTTCATGGTTTCACCTTTCCAGCATACAACAGCATCTTCATAAACGGAGAGATTCTGATTGGGAATAACAAGATTTTCATCAATACCTATGATTTTGCTGTATCCTTCACATACCGGACAAGCTCCGAGAGGATTATTAAAGCTGAACAGGTATTCATTAGGCTCTTCAAACTGGATTCCATCTTCTTCAAATTTATTTGAGAAAGCAACTCTCCGGATATCATTTTCACCGGTAACCACCACCTGGCAATAACCCTTACCTGTCTGAAATGCTGTCTGGGCAGAGTCTGCTGCCCTGCTTAAGCCATCGGCAGTATGATTAGTAATAAACCTGTCAATAACAATGTTAACCTTCTGACCAGATTCGAAGCTTATGCTGATATTCTGATCATCGATTCTAATGAGTTCCCTATTGGATTCTATCCGACTGAAGCCCTGCTTGTTAAGAAATGAGAAGTATTCTTTTGCATTGATATTTTCAGGTATTTCACCGGGGGAGGTGATAATAACATTTGTTCCCTCAGACAGAGAAGACAGAAAATTTACAACATCATCAACACTATGTTTTTTTACCTCCTTTCCTGAAACGGGCGAATAAGTTCTTCCTATACGTGCAAACAGCAGCCTCAGGTAGTCATATATCTCTGTTGATGTACCTACTGTAGATCGGGGATTGCGTGAATTGACTTTCTGCTCAATGGCAATAGCAGGAGGGATACCGCTTATGAAATCAACCTCCGGTTTGTTCATTCTGCCCAGGAACTGACGGGCATATGAAGATAGACTCTCCACATACCTTCTTTGTCCTTCTGCATAGATAGTGTCGAATGCGAGAGATGACTTACCGGAGCCGGATACTCCTGTAATTACAACCAGCTTGTTTCGTGGAATTTTAAGACTTATATTTTTCAGATTATGTACTCTGGCTCCCCTTATTTCAATACTCCCCTGCATACCTTGCCCTATAAATAATATGTTAATTTTTAGTTAAAACGCAAAAGTAATACTTTCAAATTAAAAAAATTGCTTTCTTTGTATTACGAAGTTAACCAAATTAAAAACGACTGCCTATAGAATAATTCTACTCTAACAAATTAACAGAGTGAGTTATGAATGAAATTAATTCCGATTATGAACTGATAATGAGGTTCATAAAAGGTGAGCAGTCCTGTTTTGAACAGCTAATCCACCGACATAAAAACAAAGTTTTCGCGTATATTAGTCTTTATATACGCGATCAGGCTCTTGCGGAAGATATATTTCAGGATACCTTCCTGAAGGTTATTCAATCCGTTAAGGCAGGTAAATACTCGGATAATGGTAAATTTATCTCATGGGTTATGAGAATTGCTCATAACCTGATAATTGATCATTTCAGAAGAATAAAACAGATGAACACAATCTCTAATGACAACTATGAATCTGACCTGTTTAATTCAAAAAGGTATGCAGAAGAAAATATCGAGGACGATATAATCAAGAAACAGATACATAAAGATGTCAGAAATATGATAAGTAATCTGCCGGATGATCAGAGAGAAGTTGTGATACTGAGGCATTATGCTGATCTTAGCTTTAAAGAGATCGCAGATATCACCGGAGTTAGTATCAATACTGCACTTGGGCGTATGAGATATGCCCTTATTAATCTGAGAAAAGTGATGGAGGAAAAAAATATTAGCCTTACCCTGAACTGAACCTGGAACAAAAAGTTCAATGACAGGTTGAAGCTCTGCGATTAGCTTACCTGAATGTTTTTATTTATTAATAGAGGAGATAAATATCTTTTAAAACAATAATTGCATATCATAGGCCGTTTTTAAAGAAATTCAAAACATGAAGCCTATGGGTCAAATTTCTACTCCTTTTATTTCATATCATGATATCAAAGTTGAAAGCATTGATCTGATTGATGATGCCTGGGGTTTAAACTCTGAATTTTATGATGTGATCTACCTTCTTGGAAAGGTAAAAACTTTTCCGGGAAAAAGTTTGACAAAGAACCTGATAGAAAAGGTCAGGAAGCAAGTTTAAAATTCGTTAAAAACACAGAAATATTTTCTGTGTTTTTTTTGTATTTGATGATTCATATTAATATCTTTGTGATATTAATATAATATCATTTGTTATGAAACAGGAAATTTCGGTCAAACCAATTTCAGGTTATATTGCCCTGCTGGCGGCAATAATATTTATTGCCGGGGCTATAACCGGATTCTACTTTGAGATAATATGGCTGGGGGCAATTCTGACTCTGCTGTTTATATTCACCACTATCGGATTCACTGTAGTATATCCTAACGGGAGCTGTGTTATGGTTTTATTCGGGGCATATAAAGGAACAATACGTGACAATGGATTCTTCTGGGTAAACCCGTTTTATATCAAACGGAGGATCTCACTGAGGGCAAGGAACTTTAATAGTGAACCAATTAAGGTAAATGACAAGATCGGCAACCCGATCAAGATTGGATTTGTACTTGTTTGGAGAGTTGCTGAAACATATAAAGCTGTCTTTGAGGTAGATGATTTTCAGCATTTTGTTCTTGTTCAGAGTGATGCTGCACTTCGAAAACTGGCAGGATTATATCCATACGACAACTTTGAGGATCATGAGGCAGTTATTGCTCTGAGGAGCGGAGGGCAAGAGGTAAATGATGAACTTGAGAGCGAGATAAAGGAGAGATTGCTGATTGCAGGTATTGAGGTTATAGAGGCCAGGATAAACTACATTGCCTATGCCGAGGAAATTGCGAATGCAATGTTGAGACGGCAGCAGGCCACCGCAGTTGTAGCTGCCCGGTTTAAAATTGTGGAAGGAGCAGTTTCAATGGTTCAGATGGCTCTTGAACAACTTTCAGATAAAAAGATTGTTGAGTTCGACGAAGAGAAAAAAGCTGCAATGGTAAGTAACCTGATGGTGGTTCTGTGCGGTGATAAGGATGCTACCCCGGTGGTTAATGCAGGAACTTTGAATTCATAACATGAGTGAGAGGAAACCATTTGTTCTGAGGATTGCTCCTGAGAAGCTCAAGGCATTGGAGAAATGGGCCGCCGATGAATTTCGCAGTACTAACGGGCAGATAGAATATATACTCGACCATGCACTTAAAAAATCAGGCAGATGGAAATCAAAAAAGAGTAGTAACATTAATAATGCAGAAAATGAACAGACCAGTTAAATATGCATGTCCAAAATGCGGATCAAAAACCTGTACCACAGGTGAAATAAGAACAACAAGCAGTCTCCTGACCAAAATATTTGATATCCAGAACAGACGTTTTAGCTCAGTAACATGCACAGAGTGCAAATATACCGAGTTTTATAATATACCCTCGAAAAAGCTTGGTGATGTTCTGGATTTTATGACGGGTATTTAGTTTGTCCTATTGATTAATAAAATAAATTGAATGGCAGGCAGCTATGCCTGCCGTTTCAGTTCTCAGACGGCTGTTTCCAAGATGAACCGGGATAAAAGACTTATTTATTGCGCTATTAATTTCATCTTCACTGAAATCCCCTTCGGGACCGATAAGAATTATTGCATCTTCATTTTTTGAATAAACTTCAGATATCTTTTCTCTTTTTAACAAATCATTGCAATGCGCAATCATTTGCACTCCTCTAAGTTTACCATTAACAATTTCACCAAAGTTGCAAGGATCATTCAAAACGGTTTTAGTTGCCTTGAGTGATTGTTTCATGGCGGATATTATCAGATTATTGACCCTTTCCTTCCTGATTCCGGGCTTTTCGGTATTTCTGCATATAAGCGGAGTAATCTCATCAACACCTATCTCTACGCTTTTCTCAATAAACCATTCAAACCTTTCATGATTTTTTAAGGGAGAGATAGCAATATGAAGATTGTAGTTTCTTCTTTCGAAATCTCTTATTGAACCTGTAATTTCCACAGTGCATTTTCTGTAATCAGGGTTACTTATAACGCCCTCAAACAGATTACCTCTGCCGTCAATCAGTCTTACAGGAGATCCTTTTGTCATCCTGAGAACCCTTATAATATGTCTCGATTCTTTTTCATCAAGAATATAAGTATTGCCACTTATATCAGGAGCATAAAATATTTGCATAATAATTAATTTTCACAAAATTAGATAATTTGAGTTATCCTTTTTATACCAATGTAAAAAGCTTTATGTTACTTAGCACAAGAGATTGATTTCCCTGTATTTCAACATGAAGATTGGTAGGAAAATCGGGCAGTTATTCTGATAATAGCTTATAAATTTATGAAAATCGGGCTTCTTTCTGATACTCACGGATGGATTCATCCCAGGCTGTTTGAATTATTTACAGAATGTGATGAAATATGGCATGCAGGCGATATTGGCAATATTGAGACTGCCGACAAACTTGCAGCATTCAGGCCATTTAAAGCTGTTTTTGGAAATATTGACGATTCCATGGTCAGAAAAGTATACAGTCAGCATCTGAGATTTACTTCTGAGGAGGTTAAAGTCTGGATAACGCATATAGGAGGAACTCCTGGTCATTACGACCAGAAGGTAAAACCTTCAATATATGAGGATCCTCCTGATCTTTTCATCTGCGGTCATTCTCATATTGCCAAAGTTATGCATGACAGGAAAGCCGGATTGTTATATATTAACCCGGGTGCAGCAGGTTATACTGGTTTTCACAAGATTATGACTGCAATGAGGCTTCAGATCGATGGGAAAAATATTCATGATCTGGAACTGATTGAGCTTGGTGAAAGAGGTAAGATCACTTTGTGATATCCTCCTGATCCCCTGCATCACTTTCATCATTATTGCTGGTCATTCTTCTTAGAAAACGGGACAGTCTGTCCTCGACTGCTATCATATAGGTATAAGGTACTCTAACCGATGACTGAGGGTGTTTCCGCGCGTTTGGTTTAATATTGGATATAAGAGTATTATAATTATTGTTACCTGCCTGAGTCATCATAACGCCTCGGATATATGAGAAGTAGTACCAGGTCGATTCATCTGCTTTAAGGTAAATATCTATCAGGTCTCCGGATCTTCTTCTCTGTATCTCAATATAACCATCAACATAAACATTCATTGGTTGTGGTCCGATAAAACCGATGCCAATTTTTCCGCTCGATCTGAAAGATGATGTGGCGTCATTCCAGTGAAGCTTAACATCGTTAAGAAGCAATTCATAGTTAAACTCTTTTGGCAGGTTTCTTGAAGTGCCAAAAAGATCCATCTCCTCTTTCACCTGTGTGGCAACAGCATCTCCCAAAAGATCCTTCATCCCCTTATTTATAAGAGTGGCATTCAGATTCACCGGTTTGAGAGATGGCATCATTCTGATTTCATCTGCCATAATCTTTAACGCTTCAGGTGAAAAGTAAAAGTCCAGTCCAAGGATCGCCTCAATTTCAACTTTGCCTGAATCGATTTTGTGGGTTACATTACCTGCACTGGTAAAGTTCACAAGATCAAATTTAGCTCCGAAATTGACAGTTCCCTCACCATCAAGGATGCAGAAATTCTTGTCGAAAGCTATCATATTACCTGGAAGGCTTGGATCTGCCAGTTTCTCTCTCGATGTTATCAGGTATCTGCTTTTGGCTTTATCATAATATAGCCAGCCATTGGCACTTACAAGGGCCACATCAGACCATGACTTTTGTGCAGAGAGAAATGCAGGATAGATATGAAGTGAATCTGTGTTGATAAATGATCCGGAGAATACAAGGTTATCATTCATGTCGCGTGGCTTATCACTTACCGGGATCAAAACATTCTTCGGATCGATTTTCGATTTGAATTTAATGTTATAACTTTTAATTTCGCTGCATGTTTGAACAATACCTGCAGCACCTGTGAAATTTAACAGGTCATCATTTGAATGAAGTATAACGTCGCCGGTAAAGGTAAATGCAGGACTAAGCATAAACTTTTGTGATACGGGGATATAGCCCCTGGCGCTTGTCTTCAGGGTATCAACTGTCAGATCGGGAAATTTAATCTGCTGGATATCCTTATTCTCATCTATATAATCGTAAACAGCGCTGCCTGTATAACGCCTGGTTGACTCTATGTCGATCATTGCATTATGCAGTATATGCTTGTTATTCACTGCAATGGTTGCATTCTGCAGCTGTTTTATCTTTGCTCTTCTATTAATTATTATTTTCCCATTCTCCGGCTGAATAAGAGCGTCAGCAATATGGATATAGTTTATGTTTTCGGCTTCAATATACTCCTGATCAAGGTGATAACTACCCTTCCATGATGAAAATGCAACAGTATCCGACATGTTATTCGTTGCAAAAAAAGTAGGTTTATCAAGATTCTTGAAATCCAGTCTCAGCAATTTGTCAGGGGTTAACAGAGCGGTATTGGACTTGCCTTTTTGCTCCATATCGAGTACCCTGGTATCCATATTGTAGATAAAATCTGTCATTGTACATATATACTGCAGCTCAGGGAATTTTACTACCGAAGAGTCGGTATTCAAATGGAAACGTGATATCTTCAGATCAAAATTGATATCAGTATTGGCGTTTTCAGCAATGAATGAATATCCGCCGGCAGTAGTCGATTTCAGATTGTAATCTGCAGTATCTGCTCTTATTGCATTTGCTGCAAAATTGAAAAGATCTGAAGTAATTATTGAATTGGTCATATTAATTACACCGGAACCATTTAACCTTGTGGTCGTAAGTGTTGTACTCCCATCAAGTGTTGTACCGTTCTCAAACATGTTAAAACTTTTTCCTATAGCATTGGTTGCAATCCATTCATCTTTTTGTGTCAGCCATTTTATTTCCACATCCTTGTTGTTAAGTACCGGAAAAATGCCTGAGCTGTCACGGTCAATATTGAATGTTGTGGCATGGGTAATCATCGAATCAGGAAAAAATTTATATTCATCAGATTTAGTTGTGGATGTAAGATGTTTTAGCGTACCGCTTCCTATCAATCCCTTGTTACTCATGTTGATAGATTCATACAACCTGCCACGGTTTCCATAGACTTCTATCCCTTCCTCAGGAATGATCATGTTAAAACCGAGCGAATTATTTTCCTGTATTGTTAGATATTGCCGCATCGGACT
Source organism: uncultured Bacteroidales bacterium (assembly GCA_963760915.1). Lineage (GTDB taxonomy): Bacteria > Bacteroidota > Bacteroidia > Bacteroidales > VadinHA17 > LD21. Next base: position 56,295 of record CAVXEU010000004.1, read on the forward strand.
CAGTATATTACCCCCGAAAAAGTCCCCGGTAAGATTCATATCGGTATTGGTATAATGATCAATATTTTCATAGGTAAAAGGATCTACCCTGAAATAGAAATCTTTCTGCTTATAAACGTTTTCCAACCCCGGAATTTTATCGTAAAAGATATATGAATAGGTAGTTGCATTTATTATCGGGTATTGTTTCAGACTCTTAAGTCCCGATTTATTGTCAGGATTATCAATAAATAGTTCGGCAGTTCCAAGCTGAATCAGATTATCCACATCTTTAATAATAGGATTACCAAACCTGTCTTTCTTATCTGTTTCCACTGAAATCTTTATAGAATCAATCTTCTGAAGTCTTATCTTAAATGTATCATAACTGAAGAAGAAATCATGACCGAAAACTGTGAACAAACCGGCATCGACAATACCGTCAAAATGAATGTTCCTGTTCCTGCCTATTTCCAGTTGCTGTTTATAAGGGTAGATTGCTACTTTTTGTGAATCGCTTAAAAAAACTCCTCTTACTCCGTTAACAGTAAGTCCGAATGTTTTCAGATCCAGAGTTGCATTATCTGTAGGTGCTTTGGTTTCGCTAACTATATTCAGTACATCGTAATCCTTTCTTTTAGCATAGGAATCAAGAAAATCTTTCGTTTTCTGCTTGATCGTGACCTCATTATTAATTCTGTCGTAAAACACAAAACCCTTATTGGCCATATCAATACATAATCCTGTTACCGATTCCACAGGCTTATTAAGCCATTTGGCAAATTCCGGTACAGGAAATGTTTCGGAATAGTAGTATTCGGCAAACTTAATAAGCTGGTTTAAAGGGTGATATTCATCAAGCCCCATAAGTCTCAAAAAATAATCCGAATTGAAGAAAGATATGGATTCAAATTGTGCCCGGCCAAGGGAAGCACCTCTGGCTCTTGAAAGAATTATTTTTGAATCGTTCATATTCCATGAAAGGTATTCAAAATACATATCAAGACTGTGATATGAATCGAAATACGGACTTTTGGAAACCGGATTATTCGTACTGAAAAGGTTGACTTGCCGTGTACCGGTAAAGTATGAAAAACCAAGGTTTGAATGATATATTGAATCATTACCCAGGTAAAGTGAAATAGCTGTTTCCGGACTGTTTAATCCTGTTTTGGAGAATTGAAACTCTTTTGAACTTATTTTCAGAAACAGAGTGTCATTCCTTAGCAGCTGGATTACAGCAGGCAAATAATTTTCACCGGTTCCTTTTACATTTGCACCTTCAAAGCTAAGTCCACCTTCATAATTAACTCCCTTAAAAAGGTCCTTTATCCGGAATTGTTTTTTATAAGTTACAAAGCGCGGGAAATTTGCTTTGTCCTTATTGCTGAAGCTTATCGACTGGTCGGTCAGGGAGCCTAAAACAGGTTCCTTAAAATAGGTGGTATGAGTCAGCAAAGCTGTATCAACCGTGAAACTACCTTTTGTTGTATTAATCGTATAATCATTTAGTTCAGCAAAAACATCGTTTCTGGAATAACCGGCTTTTTCCCATGTAACCATGCCTTTGGTCCCCCTGAAGAGCTGTAAATCAGGATAATAATATCCTGTGGCATTGTAAATCTCAGTACTGTCTTTTTGTGTATAACAAGTAAGTGTAGAGTTCTTAATGCTGACATAGAAAACTGTGTCGTGCAAAAAACTGAGAGTATTATTTTTAACTTTCCACTTAACACTACCTGATTCATAGAGTATGTTATCTCTAATTATTGAGCCGGTGTTTTTCAGATACCTGTCAATCTGGTCATTTGTAAATTTCTTGCTGAAAGCCAGCTCACCAAGTCCGGTGGACCAGTTTTTAAAGAAGGTGTCATCCTTCCTGTATGTTATGAAATAGTTGAGTGTCCGTAAAAAATCACTGAAGTGGGGAACTGGTCTCATTGCCCTTGCTGAGAGCTGGCTGGAAAGGTCAATTATCTTAGCCATGCTTTCCCGGTTGAAAGCAGCACTGTCCCATCTGGCAATGAATGAATTCAGGTTTGCAAGTTCTGCAGTATTCAGGTTAGGCCCCATATAATTTTTAAGCTCTGCACTGAACTTTGCAGGGTCACCTGAAAAAGTCGATCTGGCCTGTGGGTAAAGCCTGAAGGTAATCAACACCTGAATTATAAAACCAAGAATCAGAATCTTTTTTAACATGAATCTATTGTATTGTCACCTTATTTTGAATATCAGCTCATTCTCCATCGTCACAAACCCGTTTTACCTGTTACTACCGGAGTTTTATTAATAACGGATTCACAATCTTTTTATATCGGGAATCCGGTTTTTTTTAAACCAGATTAACCATACTTGTATCCGATTCCCTTCTTAGCATTTTTAGCTCTAAGAATGATAGTGTTGAGCTAAGGTAAGGAAAAATCCATTGGGGATTTATGGGAACAGGAATTAAGATAATCCCGTACCGGGAAATCAAGTAATTCAATTTATTGCAAAGCCTCAACTATTGCGGCGAAATCCTCTTTTTTAAGCGATGCACCTCCTATTAGCCCACCGTCGACATCAGGATTTGAAAATATCTCTGCTGCATTTGATGGTTTGCAACTTCCCCCATAAAGTATGGGTATTTTTTTCGCACACTCATTACCATACTTCTCTTTAACCAGGTCGCGGATAAACTTATGCATTTCCTGTGCCTGATCAGGGCTAGCCGTTAATCCAGTCCCTATTGCCCAAACAGGTTCATATGCTATAACTATCATATCCATCTGTTCCTCTGTGAGGCTGAACAGTCCTTCTTCAAGTTGTCTTCTAACAATAAGGAAATGCTTATTTGCCTCCCTTTCGTCTTTTACCTCGCCACAGCAGAAGATTACCTTCAGCCCGCTGTTTATGGCAAGTAATGTTTTTTTATAGACGAGCTTATCATCTTCCTGATAATAACTTCTTCTTTCCGAGTGTCCGAGTATTACATACTCAGCACCGGTACTTTTTACCATATATGCAGATACTTCACCCGTAAATGCACCTGAAGCCTCGGATGCACAGTTTTGTGCTCCAAGGGCTATTTTGCCATGCTTTAAAATTTCTGCCACACCGGCAAGATGAATAAACGGTGTGCAAAGTATTACCAATGATTTGCCGGAAGGATTTTCCCTGAAGTATTTATCAACTGACCCGGCAAATTTCAAACCTTCAGCCAGATCCATATTCATTTTCCAGTTTCCGGCAACAATTTTCTTTCTCATATAGATAGATGTTTTAAAATGTGATAAAACTTAAAGTTATGAATCATTTGATATATATATGTTATTATTGCGACGAACTTTTTGTGGTTTCCCTGCTGAACCACGCTTCGTCCGGCACATTGGCCCAGGACCATTTTCCTATTATGGTACCATCCCTGAGAAGGATATATCCCGGATTTGCCCTTATCATGGTTTTCAACGTTGTTTCATCTGCGGAACAGAACTGAAGGCCATTATTATAACTCCTGACCTCGTCAGTTCCGGAAGAGCTGAGGATCATAAAATCAATTCCATTAGCCAGACAATACCTTCCCAGGTCAAAACCTTCCGAAAGATATTTTTTATCAGCCTCTGATAGTTTCTTTGATACCATTAACAGCGTATAACCAGGATCAGATAATACTTTCCGGGTAATATCCTCTCCATTCATTGTGGTAATAATGAAATCGTGTATTGGTGGCTGATATCCTTTTTTTACAAGCACAGATTTCTGATCTATAAACTTCCACGATGTATCATCAGCAGGATAATTATTCAGAGTAAATTCTTTTTTGATACCTTTTTTTTCATATATAAAGGTAGTCTTATATTCATCTGCCTTGCTACCGGGAGGAATAGTCATTTTTTCTGCAATTTTTACACCTTTTTTGTAAGGTAAAAAATCGAATACCGGAAGGTACCTCAGGTTAGCGATTGAAAAGACTATGAAAAGCAGGATGACACCAGCCGTAATACTCCATTCAGTAACGACAGTATACAGATTTTTTACATGTTTGCGTCCGGTAAATAGAATTGCAGCAAGGATGATTAAAATAATATTTTTACCAAATGTCTGCCAGTTGGTAAGGTGAATTGCATCGCCAAAACAGCCACAGTCAGAAACCGGATTTGTCAATGCCAGGATAAAAGTGAGCGGTGTAAAGATCAGCATCAGTATCATTACTATCCATATTCCTGTTTTCATTCTTATCCCGGTGAGGACAGAGAAACCTGCAATATATTCAGCAGTACATAATAATATTGCCAGGGGCAGACTGAGATTGTTCAGAAATGAAATATTGAAAGCCTGAAAATAATCATGAAATTTATATGCTGATCCTAAAGGGTCAATTGCCTTAACGATTCCTGAAAAGATAAACAGTAAGCCAACAACTATTCTGCTGACAGATCTTAATATTTTCATTTATATAAACTTTTTATCAGTAAGCAAGTTAACTACACGATCAAAAATTTCCATCGGCGTCAGCATTGCACCACTTTTGTTACTGCAATCAATAACTGCCAGTCTCTTATCCGATTCAGCCACTTTAGTATACAGATCCCTTACATTTTTCTGAAATGCAAAACTTTCTTCGTGTATATCTTTTAATCCCTTAAGATAAGACCTGTCATCGCCGGTTCTGTCATCTGATAATTTTTTCTCAATAAAGGAAACCGGTACATCGAGGAAAATGTTAAGATCGGGCCTTGGAATCCCAAAATGTTCAAATTCGAGTGCAAGTATCCACTTCATAAGATGATTCTGCGATTTTACATCATGCAGTTTTGCACACTGATAAGCAATATTGGAATATGTATATCTGTCTAGCAGAACAATCCTGCCACTTTTTAACCAGCTATTAATAAGATCGGAGGCATCTTTTCTGTCACCGGCATAAAGCATTGCTACCAGATACGGGTCAACCTCATTTAAGGAACCAAATTCACCTCTTAAAAACCTTCCGATAAGTTCACCGAAATAAGGAGCTTCAGTTCTCGGGAAGTGCATATACTCGCAGTTATACCCTTTTGTTGTTAAAAATTCACGCAACATTTTTATCTGGGTTGATTTACCGGCTCCATCAACTCCCTCAATAACAAAAAGCTTCATTCGCATCTGATTTCATTCACCACAAATGTAATAACCATAGACCAAAGTTGAAAATGAAAGGATGTGTTTAATTTTAATGCCTGCAAGTTTTCTCCTTTTAGCTATTATTACTCAAAATGTTTGTAATTAAACTTTGAAATGGGGGATTAAGGAATCCGGTCTGAAATTGAAGAGTTGAAAAATATTGCCTTTTTTAATTAAATCATTAAATTCGGACATTAAAAATGCATTTTGCCGGAGAAGCCACGATATATCAATACGGGAGGGAACCTGCTCGACCTGGAAATCCCCAGGGTTATGGGTATAATAAATATTACTCCGGACTCTTTTTATAAGGGAAGCCGTTATAATACGGATGAAGAAATATTGAAGGTTTCAGCAAAGATGATAGAGGATGGAGCTGATATTCTTGATGTTGGAGGGTATTCCTCACGACCGGGTGCAAAAGATATCTCACAGGAAGAGGAGGGCAGCCGGGTATTAAAGGCTATAAAAATGATACACAGGGAGCTCCCCGATGCTATAATCTCAATTGATACTTTCAGGGCTGATATTGCAGAGAAGGCAGTAAGTGAATGCGGGGCTCAGATAATCAATGATATATCAGCAGGTAGTGCTGACAGCAGAATGTTCAGTGTTATTGAAAAGCTGAATGTACCTTACATAATGATGCATATGAAGGGTAATTCCCGGACAATGCAGGATAATCCTGTATATGACGACGTTGTTGCTGATATTCTCAGATGGTTCGGTGAAAGGATAACCAGGCTGAGGGCGGCAGGAGTAAAAGATATAATAATTGATCCCGGATTAGGATTCGGGAAAACAGTTGACCATAATTTTGAACTTTTGCGCCGGCTTGGAGATTTTTCTGTTGCAGGTCTGCCATTAATGGTTGGCGTTTCCCGGAAATCAATGATCTGGAAAACACTAGGTATTAATCCTGAAGAGGCTCTCAACGGAACAACGGTTTTAAATGCAGTTTCACTGCTAAATGGTGCAGATATTTTACGTGTTCATGATGTGAAAGAAGCCATACAGGTTGTAAGGCTTATAAAAATGATCAGGAAATAGCGTAAATTTGGATCGTGATCAATGATTCGATCGTTTTTATTTGTTAAGAGTATCCTTATTTGTAACGATTTTTATTTCTTGAAGTATGCCATTTCATATAACTATTTTTGATGTTCTTGATATAACTCTTGTGGCAATCATTCTCTTTCAGCTTTATAGAATTATCAGAGGAACTGCCGCTTTCAGTATTTTCATTGCAATATTCTTTATTTACCTGTTCTGGCTGCTTGTAAAAGCGCTGAAAATGGAACTTCTCAGCGGATTACTAGGCCAGGTTATCGGTGTGGGTGTCGTAGCCCTTATTATTGTTTTCCAGCAGGAGGTAAGGAGGTTTTTGCTGGTTCTCGGAAACAGATATATTACAAACCGCAGATTTTCACTGGGAAGGTTCATTTCAACTGTTAGGAAAGAGACCGGAAGTCCCGGAGAGGTTGAAGAAATTGTAAGGGCCTGTGAATCTATGGCTTCAAAAAGAATGGGTGCGCTTATCGTTATTGCCAGAAAAAGCAGTCTGGATTTTTTTTCTGAAGGGGGCGAAGTGCTTAAAGCCCAGCTTAGTGCAGAATTATTGGAAACCATATTTTTCAAAAATACTCCATTGCATGATGGTGCTGTACTTATTGAGGATGGATTGATCCTGGCTGCCCGGTGTCCCTTGCCTACAACTGACCAGATGGGATTGCCCCCGAGATACGGGATGAGGCACAGGGCTGCAATCGGTATGTCGGAACATTCTGATGCTTTAATAGTTATAGTTTCTGAAGAGTCGGGTAATATCTCAGTAGTAGATACAGGCGAGATAAGGGAAGATGTATCCCTTAATGAATTACGAAACATACTTTTGCTTCAAAAAATCAGATAATAAAACTGATAAGATTGAAACTGAAGTAAACTGAGATGATCAGTACCTCTTTAGGGTAAGAGTCTTTTAAAGCCTGTTTGAATCATAATAAAAATACTAATTCTGATTCTGATTCTGATTCTGATTCAAACATTTATGCTAATTTATCCTGTACAGCATTAATGTCTCCGCATCCTTTATATATAAGTTATTGCCGGAAATAACTGGAAAAGCATAAATCGCAGCATCAGATACTTTGTAGCGCACTTCTTCGGTATATGCCCTTGAGTCAGGTTTAAAAACAATCAGGTTCGCTGTACTTGGCAGACCTATGAGTACCGAACCACAATCTACAAGAGTCGCAAAGTCGCTGTTGACAGCATTATCAATCCATGCAGTCTGACCTGATGAAGCATTAAGGCAGTATATTCTCTTCTGATCGCTAAATCCATAGAGAAAACCATTCTTGAGCACGGGAGTATTCCATTTTGCACCGACCTCGGCATTATTCCAGAGCTCCTTGACAACGAAGCCGCCGGCAGATTTTTCAATTCTGATTGCCTTCATTCCGGTCCCCTGTCCGGTATAGTATATAGTCTGGCCATCTATACAAGGGCTTGATGCATTATAAAATCTTTGCTGAGGGGGTGTAGCAACCTGCCACATAAGTTTTCCATCGGAAAGATCGAGAGATATCAGGTTTTTTTCTGTTTGAACTATAATATGCTTTTTACCATCAATGTTCATGACTGAAGGTGAAGCATAAGAGGGTCCGTCACCGGTCCATTTCCATTTTTCGTTCCCGGTATTCAGATCCAGGGCCACTACCTCACCATTGTCTTTTTTACCAAGATGGACTATACATAAATTATCGACGATTAGTGGGGACATCCCTGTAAAAAACTGTGGAACAGCATTTGTGGGGTTCTCCCTTCTCCAGAGCAGTTTACCGGTACTTGCATCAAGGCATGAAAGGATTGCATCTGCTCCGAATGTAACAACCTTCCCATTGGCAAATGCGGGAGTGCCTCTGGGGCCAGGGTGAGAAGCAGCAGGACCCGTAACAGCTAATGAGGGATATTGGTTTTTCCACAACTCCTTACCAGTGGTAGCGTCGATACATAGAATTAATTCATTATCTCCCTGACGCGTATTAAGATATATTTTATTACCAGTAAGTATCGGACTTGCATCTCCAAAACCTACTGTTACTTTCCATATTTGCTTAAGGTCAGCCGGCCATGCCTGGGGTGCCTTAAAACCTGTTACCCTGCAGTCGCGGTTTACCCCCAGCCATTGCGGCCAATCCTGGGAATAAGTTTCCGTTGAGCCTAAAATAATAAGTGTAATTATTACACTCAATATTAATTTTGTTTTTTTCATTGTTAAATGGTTTTTGTGACTTTAAGCTTCTTATCGTAAATTTAAATCTTAATAAAATGATATCCAAAAAAGCTCAGGATTAGATATGCTGAAATTATATCGATCATATTCAAGAGGAAGAACAGTTACACGAATCACACCGGTGTAAATATTCTAATTTTGCCCACTTCTGATACAAACTGAAAATACCGGGTTATATTGATAAAACAGGGAAATTTTATGAATAACCTGTCTTTTTTGCATCTGATTTAATTTATATTTGCAGGTTGTATTTATTTTAATTGTCAGGTATTTAACCTTTCTTACAGCTATATACTGTAAATTAATAAGTTACGAATATTGCAGAGGAGATCTTACAACAGATAACTTATAAGATATTATGCTTGCCTGATTATAAAAATATTAATCAGTTCGCTAAGAAAATTATGTAAAATAACTACAGTATTGATATTGTTTGAATTTATTTTTTGAAATCTTAAATATTATAAACTCATGAAAAGATTATTTTTTAAAATCATTGTATTGGCAGGCTTCCTCAGTTTATTAGCATGTAGTTCTTCTACTGATCCTGCAAAATGGAGTCAGGAGAAAATTGATAAATGGTTCGAAAAAGGAGAGTGGTTAAATGGATGGAATGTCACTCCTGATCCCTCAATCAACAAAAAAGAGTTTGTAATTTCCTATTTTAAGAATAAAGAGAGATGGGATAAAGCTTTTGCTTTTTTGAAAAACAACGATTTAGCAACACTCGCGTTGAAACGTTATGATATAGATGACAATAACCTGTATGCAACAGTGAGTGAATATACTACAAAAAATGAGGAGAATGCAAATTTTGAAGCCCATAAAAAATATATTGATATTCAATATGTTATAAATGGCAAAGAGATAATCAATATCGCTCCTTTATCAACTTTAAAAGAAGTAATTACTCCTTATGACGAAGCAAAGGATATTGAATTCCTGACAGTTGATAAAGTAGTAAATTATAAAGCCGATCCTGGCAGATTTTTTATTTTCTTCCCGGATGATGCACATAGGCCTGGCATTAAAGATGGTGAAAATTCACAGGTGCGTAAGATTGTTATTAAGCTGAAGGTGGATTAAAGCAGTAACCTGTGAACTTACCGGGAGTTTTTTGGTTACTTTATCTGAATTGAATTTTACTGATGACTACATTATTTGATCTCAATGAGGGGGAAGAAGGGATAATTCTGAAGATTAAGGGAAGGGGTCAGTTCAGACAGAGGCTTTCAGAAATGGGTTTTGTTGTCGGCAAAAAGGTGTCGGTAATTAAAAAAGCCCCTCTTCGCGATCCGGTGGAGTATAAAATAATGGGCTATCATATCTCGCTCCGGAATAGCGAGGCACAGCTTATTGAAGTGCAAAGGGGGTTTCTGAGATCAGATGTTCATACTTCAAATGGAGTTCTTATCAGTGAAGACGAAAATGGTTCATGGCTCGATAAAACAAAACATATTCAGGTAGCGCTGGTTGGAAATCCGAATGCGGGTAAGTCAACTCTTTTCAATTATGCCTCCGGTTCCAGGCAAAAGGTTGGGAATTATGCAGGAGTAACAGTAGATTCAAAAGTAGCGGGTTATAAACAGTCGGGCTATAGCTTTTCGATAACCGATCTTCCGGGAACCTATTCTATTAAAAGCTATTCCCCGGAGGAGATATATCTTAGAAATTATATTTTCGATAATAAACCTGACATAGTCGTCAATATAGTTGATGCATCCAACCTTGAAAGGAATTTATATCTCACAACTCAGCTAATAGATATGGGTGTTCAGATAATTATTGCCCTGAACATGTATGATGAGCTTGAAAAGAAAGGAGATAAACTTGATTATGTTTCTCTTGGAAAGTTATTAGGTGTTCCGGTAATCCCTACTGTCAGCTCAAAAGGCATAGGAATTAGAGAGCTTTTTAATAAAATAATAGAGGTACATGAAAACAGAGAACCTGTTGTCAGGCATATACATATCAATTATGGTATTGAAATTGAAAATTCCATTTGTGCATTACAGTCAAAAATAAAAATCGATGATAACAGGGCTTTCACAAATATCATTTCAGCCAGATATCTTGCAATTGAGCTTCTGGAGAATGATAAAGAATACTCACAGAGTATTACCCGTTGTGTAAATTCGGATGAAATTATAAGAACAGCCAAAACTGAATATAACAGGCTTGAAAAATTGTATTCAGAACCACTCGAAACTGTTATAACAGATCTCAGGTATGGTTTTATCTCAGGTGCACTTAAAGAAACGCTTAAAATAAACAGGGTTGAAAGGTTACAGAAATCCAAGATCATTGATAACTATCTGACAAACAGATATCTGGGAATACCAATCTTTGTCTTTTTTATGTGGCTTACATTTTTCACAACATTTAAGCTGGGAGAGTATCCCAAACACTGGATGGAGATTGGGACCGGTAAACTTTCCGATTTATTAATTAACATTTTGCCTTCCGGCATTGTCAGGGATTTCTTAGTCGAAGGTATTATTGGCGGGGTAGGAGGAGTGATTGTTTTTCTACCCAATATTATTATCCTGTTTATGTTTATCTCATTCATGGAAGATACAGGGTACATGGCAAGAGCCGTTTTTATCATGGATAAGATCATGCATAAAATAGGGCTTCACGGCAAATCATTCATTCCACTTTTCATGGGATTCGGTTGCAATGTTCCGGCAATAATGGCTACCCGGATCATTGAAAGTCGCAGAGATAGAATGATTACTATGTTAATAACACCTTTCATGTCATGCAGTGCCAGATTACCTGTATATATACTTTTTATCAGTGCGTTTTTTGCAAAGAACCAGGGATCAGTCTTATTTTTGCTTTATATACTTGGGATGATCTTTGCAGTCCTTACTGCTCTTCTTTTAAAAAGAATTTTTTTCAGATCGGCTGAGATTCCTTTTGTTATGGAACTTCCTCCGTACCGGATCCCTACTGTTCGCAGCATTTTTAAACATGTCTTATTCAGGACCGGATTATACTTTAAAAAAATTGGAGGTGTTATTTTAATTGCATCTGTTGTAGTCTGGATCTTAAGTAATTTTCCCAGGTCTGTTGCATTTTCGAGGGATTATGCTGATGAAATATCAAAAATAGAAAAAGCACAGTTGCCTGAGCAGGTTAAAGCTGAGACGGTAAACAAATTGCAGATGGAACAGAAGAGCGAGCTGCAGGGTAAATCTTTTCTGGGTTTAATCGGACGTTCAATTGAACCGATAATGAAGCCTCTGGGTTTTGACTGGCGTCTCAGCGTAAGTATTCTGTCAGGCCTGGCAGCAAAAGAGGTTGTAGTCAGTACCTTAGGAGTGCTTTTTCAAACCGATTATCACTATGGAAAGGCTTCACTGGTTGAAAAGATTCAGACGCAACTGGACAGTTCCGGCAAAAACCTGTTTACACCGCTTATTGCATTTTCCTTTATGTTGTTTATTCTCACATATTTCCCTTGTATTGGGGTTGTAGCAGCTATAAGGCGTGAATCGGGAAGCTGGAAATGGGCTGCATTTACGGTAGTTTATACCACAGGGATTGCATGGCTTCTGTCTTTTACAATTTATCAGTTCGGATCTTTAATCGGATTCCAATAAGTAAGGGTGCCTTTAAATGACACCCTTATAAGATTAAAGAATATTTTTCCCGGAGTGAAGCTGGTCACCTCGAATTATAATAGATGTTTATTGCAATGTAATCCACAATATTTTTGGCAAAATACATATCGTGAAGTGAATTTATAAGAGTCCTTAGCTCAGTCAGAGCAGGATTTATAAGTTCGCTTAATTTAGCAGTTGTTCCGTCGTCAAACGTAAGAAGAATGTCTCTGTTATGACATATGGAACCAGTAGTATCGGCGCTGTCAGTTATAACTGCCGCAGCCTCTTTCTGAAGGACTCCGTCAAGATAGACCTGTATTGAGTCAACTCCTTTTATCCTTTTTATATCAATATTCCCTATTGTCAGGATATATTGTTTTTCCCTTTTGTGAAAATCAGTCCCGATGAAAATGTTGCTTTCCTTTAGCAGCACATTATCATCTTTCATAAGGGCAAATGATGATGTGGCTGTATCGCCGCTCTGCCAACTGGTTGAAATATTGTATCCGTCAGTAAAAGTAAATTTCGATGAGTAGGATTGAGTCCGGGGTGAACTTGCCGATGCAGCTACATCAAGACTTCCAATATCCTCAGAGTTGAGTGTAAGTCCTGCAGTAAGTTTGTAATCAAGATCCTTCCACCAATTGTAATAAAGATGATAAGCAGATGCTGTTATTGTAAAATCATTCTTGAGAGCAGTATCTGCCATGTTTAAATAATGGAGATATTTCGGATGAAAGATCAATCGCTGAGGTAAATTAACAATCATCATATCGCTTGTTCCGGTCTTTTTGAATAACCTGAAAGGATAACCGAAATGCGGATATCGGTGAATTGTATCAGGCTGATAATCATATATACCTGCAACAAGACCAAGTGTGATACTGTCATTGAAAACTTCTCCTGATTTAGCTGTTATTCCACTTGAAGAGAGCAACTGATATCCTTTAGAGGCGGAAATTTTACTTAGAGCAGTATTAATATCAGCAGCGCTTTTTGATATTGCCTGTTTCAGTCCCCGTGGAGGTGTATCGGTCTTTGTGCAGTTCCAGGTAATTAATCCAAATGCGATAGCAATAATTACAATATTTCTTTTCATAGCTTTAAATATTAATTGTTACTGATACCAATTTTATCAACATGACAGATAAAAAAAGTTCCCTACTTATGAGATTAACAAAGAAAAGATTCACAGGTTCAACAGACAGTTCTTATTCTTTGTTTTTAGTATAACGATAATTTTATATAAATGTTACGCTGATATTATTTTAATATACCGGATTAATGCAAAAATGTTACGTCACCTACAATATCAAAATAAGCCCCGTCTGCATATTGCCCGATTGCTCTCCAGACATAAACTCCCTGGAGAGCAAGGTGTCCGTTTCCGAAATATCCGTCCCATCCTTTATGAAGATCATTGCTTTCGTAGATCAAAACTCCCCATCGGTTAAATATCTGCAGCTTATAATCAATAACGTTGGTGAAAAATGGTCTGAATGTATTATCATTCAATTGATTTTCATCCCAATATCCTCCGGTAGGTCCAGATTCGTTCCATTTAAATACATTCGGGAATTTTATTTCACCGGTTTTAAAATCAACCACAACAGGAGATTTGTATCTCAATGAATCAAGGCATCCGTCTTTTGAGATAACAGTTAATATGACATTATATACTCCTGCATCTTTGTATTTATGCCATGGATTTTCTTCAGATGAAGTATCTCCGTCACCAAATTCCCAGAGGTAAGTCACTCCATTGAAAGAGAAATTGCTGAATATCACTACCTGAGAATTATTTATAACTTCAGTCGGATATACATTAAAAATTGCAGTCGGATTCTGATAAACAGTAATTAGTGCGTTATGAGATGATTGACCTGTAATATTAGTAACTGTCAGTTTGACAATAAAGTTCCCGGGAACATAATATGTATGTGCAGGATCTTTTTCTGATGAGTAAGTATTGTCTCCGAAATCCCATGCATAGGATTCCCCGTTCCCGCTCATATTCCTGAACTGAACAGATAATGGTGCACACCCGACTGTATCGGGTTCAAATCGTGCAACCGGTGAGGGCGGCATTATAACTCTTATATGAATTGTATCAGTTCCAGAACATCCAAATCTGTCCGGAACTGTTTGATATGTAATAATATGAACTCCTGTTCCGGCTGAATCAGGAACAAACTTATCATCTATTACACCCTTTCCTGTCCAGCTTCCTCCTGCAGGCGTTGCTGTGAGTGACACAGGGGGATCGTTAATATTGAGTGTTTCAACCGGATTAATATCTGCAACAGGTGCCGGCATTACGGTTATAGTAATTTCATCATCGTCACTGCAACCGTTAGAATCATTAATCGAATATCTGACTATATGATCTCCTGCTCCTGCCAGAGCCGGATCAAATGTAGAGTTTATTACTCCGTCCCCAGACCATCTTCCACCCCGATCGTGGGCTGTTAAAGTAACCGGGTTATTTTGTATGCATAAAGTATCCACTGGAGTTATGGTTGCATCAGGATATGGTACTATCAGAATTATTGCAGTTGTAGTTACCGGGGGATGATCCCCTTTTACCGGATCTGAAGGCGGTCCTGGTATATCCGGATCATCATACGGGTTGCAATAATTCCAGTTGCGTAATGTAACTTGAAAATATTGTCCGATTAGTTTATCATTGGCAACATTAATCATATCGGAATATATACCTGAACCTGTTACAGGACCAGGAAGAGTAATTATTGGACCGGAATAGGGATAAGTTCTTATTGTTCCGTTTACTGTAACAGGAACTCCGGTCATTGTAATATCAGTACCGTATATCCATTGTACCCATCGTGTATAAAGATTAGGTACATCCTTTTCATTCGGTGGAACACAATTAAACTGGGTTAAGTCCTGAAACCTGACATTTGCGCTGTTCCCGAAACAGATAGGATATATTGCAGGGGAAATATGCATATGGCCTCCGTTATGATTATCATCATCCCAAACAGTGACTATCTGTTCCTGGGTCGATGAGGTACATATAACTCCGTTTATAACCAGCGTAGCCTTTGGTCTGTAGTTACATTTATCACCTGTTGAGACATAAGTATGATTGGCATTAGCCTGAAACATACCAGCGCCGGTATTAATGGCTGTGATATATTCAATAGTGCCATCATCCCAGTTATATTGTATCTGAACAGTCTTACCTGCATTATTGACCCCGGTATAACTCGCCTGCCAGTTTACAGATAAAGGAGAGCACAACTTATCTGGAACAATTACATTTGCTTTGGATAGTATATTACAATCCTGCCCAAAGAATTCTATTGAGATGAATATTAGGAATAACGAAATAAAGGCAATCTTCATATCATTTTGGTAATATTCTCGTACTACAGATCAGTCTCTTTTATTAGCAGTATTATTAAACGAAGAAGTTCTGCCTAATGTTGCATATTCAGGTCGATCTTAATCAGGAATTTATGTTCAAACATATTTACACGTAGCTTTTATAACAATTGTTTCCGGTTAATAATCATTGATAACCAATTCATTTTAAAGGAGGTTTCGAATCAAGCTGGAAAATATACCTGTTTCCTTCAATGATTTTCTGATGAGTGATGAACCAGTTGGTGAATCTTCGGCCACCTTTGGTTATCACCCTGATATCATTGCCTTAGTCAGATTGCTTCTCTAAGGTTTACTTATTCAATATCATCGAATGTATTATCTCTGATTGTACCTTGCCTCAGGAAAGCTACGTATCGTTCTGAATAGCAGGACAATGACAGACATTGGCCAAGGTATATTATACTAGCGAATCTTAATGCTCTTTAAGGCAGATCAAATCCTGAGGATTTATCCCCTGATGTTTAAATATGTTTGTTATTAAAATCGGAAATCAGCTCTTATTAGTTTATAATCTTGTATTTTTTCAGGATCTGTGTAGTGGTCATCATAAAATCCATGTACTGTGCCCGATGATACGGTAGTTTGCTTTCTGTATTTTTTTTCGAAAGCTTTCCTTTGAAACTCTCAATGTTTTTATAACCTCTGGCATTCATCCATTTTTCAAGATCACCTATCAATGAGCCAATTACCTCAATCTGATTAAGATAGAGTGTACTTACAACTTCTACGGTGTCAGCTCCGGCCAAAAGCATTTTAATCACATCAGAACCGCTTATTATTCCTGAATTTGCGCATATTGAAGCCTTTGTATTCCCGTAAAGCAATCCTGCAAAGCGCAGAGGAAGCCTGTTATCCTCTTTATTACTCAGGCTATAGGGAAAATGATGTTTTTCAGTTTCGATATCAATATCCGGTTGAAAGAGCCTGTTGAAAAGAACAACAGCGTCGGCACCGGCTTTATCAAGTTCGGTTATTATTTTCAGCGGATTTGTATAGAAAGGGCTTAGTTTTACAGAAACCGGTATTTTAACTGCGGCTTTAACATCACTGAATATTTTTACCTGTTTCTTTTCAATTTCATTCTCTTCAAGGTCAACCTTTTCAGGTACCGTATAAAAGTTTAGTTCAAGTCCGTCAACTCCTGTCTCTTCTAATTTTTTGGCATATTCCACCCATGTTTCATCGTTAACGGCATTGATGCTGGCAAATACCGGTATTCTGACTGATTTTTTTGCATTCCTTAATGCGAGGAGGTGTTCACTGATATCATTAGGTTCTGCCTTAATATTGGGGTAAAGAGTGATCATTTCAGCATTTCGCTCGGAATATTCAGTTTCACGTTCTGAGAGTTCCAGGTTTTGAAGCTGCACCTCTTCTTCAAACAGCGATTTGTATACAATAGCTCCTGCACCCGCTTTTTCAATTTTTCTAAGATTTTCAATATTAGTAACAAGGTTGCTTGCTCCGATTATTATGGGATTTTTCAGTTCAATTCCCATATACAATGTTTTCAGATTTACCATAGTCAGGGTTTTTATTAAAGTTTTAAAATTGAATTACTTATTAATTTTTTTGAAACATACCGGATTGAGGAAGGTATTCGTCCGGTGCTAATTTCAATATAAACAAAATCGTCCCGGAAAAGTTTTAATGATCCTATTTTATAAGCGAAAAAGAACATCTATTTCTCTGTCAGATTATATAATAAAAATTAGTACTGATGCGTTTGATTTCATTATAAATCGTGCCGCGAAGTGGAACAATCTGAATAACCGTGGGTTGCACCCCCGGTTATTCAAATTAAATCCCTTTGGGGTTAACACATCAATTCAATTCAAAAAATCAAATAACGCCTATATTAATTTTATTTTCAATACTTTATATAAATTATTAAAAAGTTAACGCATCACTACTAATTAAAAATAAGTTATGTGTAAAATGAATAGAAGAAGAATTTTAAAATTTAAGAATATGAAAACAAAACCTGATAATAAGTTTCTTGACAATATGGGTAAAGATCCGGGGAACTGGAGAGGTCCGTTTTATTTTAACCGGAAAGATCCCAGACTGATGGTACCTAAATTACTCCCATCGCTGGGGTACACGCTTAATTTTGCAAGTCCATATGCATATGTTGCTGTCGGAGCAATTATTGCTCTTATTGTTATTGGAATTTTACTTTATTAGGAATCAACTGGTAAATAAGGTAAAAAGCCTGTGAAACTAATGATTTTTAGTCTTTTCAGGAATACCTCATTACCCCTGCGAAAGTGATAAATTTTTGAAACTTATCATTCTGTGAGCTGCTTCATCCCAAAGCCTTAGTTTCAGCATTTTAAAAGTTGAAAACAGTATAATTGGTGTGACTTCTTTAAAAATATCGTTTTCATTGTGACATTTTTCCAGGTTATAGTTGGGAATTTTCGAGCTAAGGTGATGGACATGATGATACCCGATATTCCCGGTAAACCATTTCAGAATGACCGGAAGCTTAAGAAACGAGCTGCCTCTTATTGCTGCTGTCTTGTAATCCCATTCCATTTCTCTTTCCCAGTTAACATCATTGAACTGGTGTTGAATATAGAATAGCCAGATCCCAATGCTATGAGAAATTAAAATTACAGGGAGTTGAATCAGAAGGTATGCTTTGAATCCGATTATCAAACTGATCAAAATAGTCATTAATATTATAATAAGGTTTGTAAAATAAACATTCCATTTTTCCTTTGATGTTAAATTATGTTTTGCTACTCTGTTCTGAAACATAACTACAAGAAGAGGTCCGAAAGTGAACATAAAGAACGGATTACGAAATAATCGGTAAACAAAACGTCGCCATTTCGATGAATTCCTGTACTCATCTACAGTCATGGTCCAGACATCACCTATACCGCGTTTGTCAAGATTTGCCGAGGTAGCATGATGAACAGCATGCTGGTGATGCCATTTGTAGAATGGCGTAAATGCCAGTATTCCCATAATTTTACCAACTGTTTCATTGGCTGTTTTTGTTTTGAAAAATGATCTGTGCCCGCAGTCGTGAAATATGATAAATATCCTGATCAGAAATCCGGAGGCAACTATTGAAAGTAAAAGAGTTATCCAGTAAGAATATTGCAGACTCCTGTACATTAAATACCACATGAAAATATATGGTATAACTGAATTGCAGATTTGCCATATGCTCTTTAAAAGAACAGGATGATTATATTTCATGATAATTTTTTCCCAGGATCTGTCTTTTACTCCGGAAGCGATGACTTGTGATTCCATAATTCTTTGTTTTATTTTAATAATGCAGGTATTTCCCAAATACCCTTGGGTAAAGTTATTCCCCTGTTTGATCTCCCGCAAAAAAATGTGACTGATCTACATAAAACGGGGATAAGTTGAACATGAATGTGGTAAATATCAAATAGGGCTGGTGGATGTTAATCGCCCCAAAATATTCAGATTGCTGCCTGTATATTAAGTAAATATTTGCGGGAGACAGGGATATCTTCTTCAAATCCCTTTATTTTCAGAAAATAGCCATTTGCACTTCTGGTAAGTTTTTCGACATATATCAAATTTACAATACATGTCCTGTGGCACCGAAGAAAAACCGAGTATTGTTTAATCTGCATCTCAATATTCTGCAGCGTATTCCGGATCAGTTTTTTCTTAACAGTATCTTCTTCTTTATATACTATTTCAACATAGTTGTCAGCCGATTTAATGTAAACTATTTCTCCAACCAGAAGACTAAAATTTTCCGAATTATTATCCGGGCCGAATTCGATGGATTTATTAAGTATATCTTCTTTGTAATCTTCGAGCTGCTGTTGCATTATTTTTTTTTCGTCAGCAAGTATTCCATTTTGCTCTTTTAATTCATTAAGAGTATCGTATATTCCAAGAATAACTACCGGGGCAAGACAGATCAATGATACCTTAATTGTGATAAAAAAGGTGATACTTACGAACGCTATATATCTTAAATAGAATTCAAAAGAAATCGCACTTAGCATAAAAATAGCAAAGCCGCTCATATATGAAGGTACTGCAAATTTATTTATGTTCTGAGTTTCCTTTTGCATTACCTGAGGTATTATTATCCTTATCAGAACTATTAACAAAAATTCTATTGCTCCTAATCCGGCAACTATAATTAGTTTGTTGTTGAAGTCAGAATTCGCCAATGGGAAGGGTTGGAAGAACAGAATAAATAAAAAAACACCAAAACTGATACTCAGGAAAAGTCCCAGTTCATTTTTTAACTTCTGGATCAGATGGTCAATTTTATTACTCACCTTATATTGGATTCTGTCAAACAATACTTATCTTTAGTTAGAAATGTTCACTCATATATCTGCATTTATACTAACAAAGCTTGTTTTTAAAATCTATTTAGAATTGAGGAAGAATTAAAATTCCTTGTAATATAATAACCTATTTTGCATACAAAATTAAGAAATTAGATTTTATCCTGGTTTGCATTATTAAAATTGATATTCAATTTAACACGAATTGGTTAAAGAAATCTTATTGGTAAATTTTATAATCAATAAATTTATAAAGTATTTCTTTTTTGGAAGTTAGCGCATTTGAGTTTTCTAACAGGCATATTTTTTGCTGTGGTTATATGACTTTAAAGAACAAAAACATTATTTTCAGTTCATTCCGTTAAACTTCAAAACAAGCTGATAATAGGCGGGATTTTGTCAAATTATGAATACTGTTTTTCTATACGATTGGTATAGACTTTAATAACCCGGATCCATCAGGGAGCTTTACCCGGGGGGTTGCCACAGCACTTGTAGTGACCATATACTTATTGCCAAAATGTGCAGAAGTACAGTTATTTAGATGGCCTGGAAAAAATATTGGCATTCTTCTCTTTTTTAAGAGAAAGATATTAATTCCTTATTTTGACAGGTATATTGGAATATGATTCAGGTTCATCTGAAGAATTTTAAAAGATATATTCATGTGAACTGTTATTCTGATCGTTACATGTTGCCGGAAAAAGGCAAAGTAACAGAAGAACTGAAAAATATTTACCTGTAATGATTCAGTTAAGTTAAAACAACTAGAGTACCGGTTTTCCTTCCTCCATAATAACATTATAAAGATAACCGTAGCCAAAATCTTTATCAAGAGCTATTTTTCCTTCAAATGTCACGATCTGACCGACATTTACAGGTATATCTGTAGTGATTGTAAGATCATATTCTCCCTGAAACTCGGTACCATCCTGAATATGTACCCAGTTCTTACCCATAATTTCAGGATTATATTTTGTGACCTGACCTTTTATTTTTATAATCTTACCTGAATACGATTTCTTATTAGCTAAAAGATTTGAAATTGTTATGCATCCTTCACATGGTTCAACAGTAATGTTAGCTTTCTCAATAGCTACTTTGGATTTGTAGTTCTGACCCTCAGTTGTCTGAGTGTTATCGGTCTTTTTAAAAGATTCCTTTACCAGAGGGCCTGATCCGGGTCCCTTGCAGGAATAAAATGCGAGTACCAGGGTAAGGGCAATAATTATTTTTTTCATCTCAAGTTCTTTAATTTAACGACTGAAAGTAATTTAAGTATTAAGAAAAAATGCATAAACTCCACACCTTACCTTAAAAGGTTTTTGGCGTATCTCTGAATTTTTCATCTGCAAATATAATAAAATTGAGTAGTGCAGAATTATTTATAATAAATAGCATGAAAATCATACCGGGCTGATCGGATTATTTGGTTTAATAACTCAGGTACACAACAATATCTCATTTTTTATTACTTTTGTGCCATAATGTGAAAAACAGATTTTAGAATTATTGCGGTATCACTCCACCATGATTTGCAAATCCGGGTGGCGTTTAGCAGTGCGCCATCAATGATTGCCCGACTGCATTTCCCGAATAATTACAACTAAGTTTTTGGACAATTATTTTGATCCGATAATTATATATGTATGGATTTAAAAAGTGAGATCAGAAAAAGAAGGACTTTTGCCATTATAAGCCACCCCGATGCAGGTAAAACTACACTTACGGAAAAATTGCTTCTGTTTGGCGGAGCTATACAAACTGCTGGTGCTGTAAGAAGCAACAAGATTAGGAAAACCACTACTTCGGATTTTATGGAGATTGAAAAACAGCGGGGGATCTCCGTTTCTACATCGGTAATGGCATTTGATTACAATGATATAAGAGTAAATATTCTTGATACTCCTGGGCATAAAGATTTTGCAGAGGATACATATCGTACCCTTTCAGCGGTCGACAGCGTAATCCTTGTTGTGGATTGTGTTAAAGGTGTTGAGGAACAGACCCGGAAGCTTATGGAAGTGTGCCGGATGCGACATACACCGGTAATGATCTTCATAAACAAAATGGACAGAGAAGGGATATCACCTTATGATTTGCTTGATGAACTGGAGAGGGAGTTGAAGATTGCTGTGTGTCCATATACCTGGCCTATCGGAATCGGGAAACAGTTTAAGGGCGTATATAATTTATTTAAAGAAGAGGTACAGATATATTCTCCTGAAAAAACAAGTGTTTCGGAAAGTCTTATAAGTACCAGTAACCTGCAGGATCCAAAATTAAGAGATTTTGTCGGGATTGAAAATATAAGCAGGTTATGGGAGGAAATAGACTTCGTAAAAGATATGTTCGAATCGTTCAATATGTCTCTTTACAGGGAAGGATATCTGGCCCCTCTGTTTTTTGGCAGCGCTCTGAATAATTTCGGAGTACTTGAATTATTGGAAACATTCCTTGAAATTGCTCCGTGCCCTGGGAAAATTCAGGCATCTGACCGTGTTGTAGATCCGGAGGAAGAACAGCTTACCGGATTTGTATTTAAGATCCATGCCAATCTTGATCCCAATCACCGCGACAGAATCGCGTTTTTGCGTATCTGTTCAGGTATATTTGAAAGAAATAAATTCTACCTTCACACACGGCTGAAAAAGAAAATCAGATTTTCGTCACCAACAAGTTTTATGGCTAATAGTAAAAGTATTGTTGAGGAGGCTTATCCAGGTGACGTGGTAGGCCTGTACGACAGTGGCAATTTTAAAATCGGAGATACACTTTCCGAAGGTGAATTGCTCCATTTTGAAGGCGTCCCCAGTTTTTCCCCTGAAATATTACGTGAAGTTGTAAACCTCGATCCTTTAAAAACAAAGCAACTTGATAAAGGAGTCCGACAGATGACTGATGAGGGAGTTGCCCAGCTGTTTATGCAACAACCGGGAAACAGGAAGATAATAGGAACAGTCGGAGAACTACAGTATGAAGTCATTAAATTCAGATTGGAGCATGAATACGGAGCCAGATGCAGCTTTTCACAGCTACCTTTCGTAAAAGCATGCTGGGTAACATCAGATAATAAAAAGGAACTGGAAGCATTTATATCAAGGAAATCGTCTGCTATTGCTTACGATAAAGAAAATAACCCTGTGTTTTTTGCCGAGAGTGACTGGATGTTGAAAATTGCTAAAGAAAATTTCCCGTCAATAACTTTTCATAACACTTCGGATTTCAAGATCCTGAAGAATAATAAAAGCAGAGTTTACTGATAATTTATCTTGTCAATATCTGAGCATTCAGGAAAACATCAGTTATTTCATTTTTTGATTAACTGCGAGCTGTACAAATTATAATTACCCGGACCTTTGTATTTTATTGTTCGCAGGTTATAATTTTTTTAATTCAAGGTTTTATACCTGATTAAAGACTTATTTCAGTGCCAATACTTCCGGTAATAATTTTTGTAAACATATTTGTATATTTGTATATTATAATTGATGAGTATCGGCAATTATGAATATATACTTATTGATTTTCTTCGTTTACCCCGACCCCATGGGGTGCGAAGAAAATCAATTTACTCCCCGTGGGGCTGGGGTAAATAAATTGATTTTCAAGCAAATTACCATATCTCATGCATGATTCCCGATACTCATATTATAATTTATAGAAGTTGATAAGACCTGAATATTTTACTGCTTGAGACTTCATATTAGAAATATGGTTTGCATACGATGCAAAATGGTAGTCAGGTACGAACTGGAAAAACTCGGATTGCACTATACCAAGGTTGAAATTGGAGAGGCTGAAATTCTTGAGGATCTTTCAGATGAACAACTGAATAAATTGAATCTTGCATTGGAACAGACCGGTCTGGAATTGATGAATGACAATAAAAGTATCCTGGTCGAGAAAATAAAATCGGTTATCATTGAACTTGTGCATTATAATGATGAACAGATTAAAATAAACCTTTCCGATTACCTGAGCGAAAAGCTTAATCACAATTACACATATCTTTCAAATCTTTTTTCAGAAGTTAACGGCACTACTATTGAGAAGTTTTACCTTGCACATAAGGTTGAGAGGGTAAAAGAACTTCTTGTATATGATGAGCTCAATCTTACTGAAATTGCCTACAGACTTCATTACAGCAGCGTGGCCCACTTATCAAATCAATTTAAGAAGATGACAGGGCTCACTCCATCACATTTTAAAAATCTGAAGCACAAGAAACCCAGCACACTTTAACGAGGGTGTGAATGATGTAAATTATTTAATAAATTGTGTAACGGATTCATGCGTATCTGGCAGCAACTTTGTAATCTGATTTAATATTCCAGCGGTGCATCATCATACCGTTTGGAAGTTGATTTTTAATTATCTGTGATTTTCATAATTGAGTGCTCCTTAAGTGGAATTAAATTCAGAAAAGATGGATAGAAATGAAGTTGAAAAAGCAAAAGCATTGAATAATGTGGAGATCATTGATTATATTCCTCATTCAGTTGTAATTAAGACGATTATCAAAAAGCCGACAGGTAATATCAGGATTATGTCGTTTGATAGCTGTGATCCTTTGACCGGGAAAATATCTCCGTTCGATACTTTCATACAGATCATTGATGGAGTGGCTGATATTGTGATTGATGGGAGATCTAATTTGCTTAACACCGGACAGTCAATAGTTATACCTGCACATACCTCAAATGTTGTAAGATCAAGAGTCCCCTTTAAAATGATTTCGACTGTAATTAAAAGCGGGTATGAGTAACCATGCTTATATACTGCAGATAACCTTTTTCCAGATACGTGTACCAGTTGTCTGTAAAGCTTCACAGTATCGCATATATATTAATTTCAATTCCATTGCTTGCTCTCTTTATGTTCCTGTGCCAAAAGCAGCAAACTAAAACAATACTATTAAACTATTTATATACATAATTTGTTTTATAGAGGTAAAAGATTCAGAATGAGACAAGGGTTTCATAATAGAATGAATAACAGTAATGAATTTCATCTGCCGGCTGTTTTTCTTTTATTTGGTTTTCTTTTAATGTGTCCGCCTGAAGTATTTGGACAATGTGTTAATCCTCCGACAGTTACGTTGAGCAGTTCAAGTGGCAACACATGTGGTATAACACCGGTAACAGTAGCTGGAAATAGTTTTGGAGGTAGCGCAACAAAAGTGACTATAACCGAAAATGGAGAAGGTTCAGTTATTCCTACCTCTTCAACGATATCACCATTTACATTTACATACACTCCAAAAAATAAAGATCTGGGTAAAAAGATTACCATAAAGATAACTACCAATAATTTACGGGAATCTAATTGTCCGGTTGCAGTAGCCACCTATATTCTGACAGTAAATGCTAATCCATCAGCGCCAAAAGTTGGAACTATTACTCAGGCAATATGTGATTTAGCGAATGGAAGTGTTGTGCTGAATGGATTACCTCCAACCGGAACATGGAAATTAACACGTTCTCCTGATGCGGTAACAGTAACAGGTACCGGCACCAGCACAAAAATATCAGGTCTTGCCGCGGGAACTTATAATTTTACCATTACCGATGCAGCAGGATGTGTTTCAGTTGCATCAGCCAACGTGATTATCAAGGTACAGTCATCGCCTCCTGCTACACCGGTTGTGGGAACCATAACCCAGCCATCATGTACTCAATCAACGGGCAGTGTGTTGTTAAGCGGCTTGCCCTCAACCGGAACATGGACTCTTATCCGATATCCCGGAACTGTAACAACTGAGGGTACCGGTTTATCAGTAACCGTTTCAGGTCTTGCAAGCGGTACGTATAACTTTGCGGTGACCAATTCGTACGGATGTATTTCCGCACTCTCAGCGAATGTGATTCTGGCAACACAGTCAACAGCCCCTACAGCACCTTTGGTCGGGATTATTACTCAGCCTACTTCAGAACTGCCTTCCGGAAGCGTAATTCTAAACGGACTACCTGAAAGCGGGCCCTGGACCATAACACAATCACCCGGCAATAATATCATTTCCGGAACCGGAACAAGCATAACTATTTCAGGTCTTACCACAGGCACCTATTCATTTATAGTGACAAACTCTTCAGGATGTACATCTATTCCATCAGCCAGCGTCGTAATAAATTCAGTTCCTGATGCGCTGCTGCTTGTTGTTACGGATCCTGCGCCAGTTTGTATTCCGTCAACTGTTGACCTCACAGCTCCGGAGGTTACAGCAGGTTCAGCTTTGAATCTAACTTACACATACTGGATTGACCCAACTGCAACAATACCGTTTATAACTCCTTATTCAGCGACTGCTGGTACATATTATATAAAAGGTACTGCAATATCCGGAACTTTTGCTATAAAACCAGTAATGGTGGTTATAGATCGGATGCCTCTGGCAGATGCTGGTGCTGATCAGGTTCAGGAATTTAAGTTTGAAACAATCCTGAATGCTGAACTTCCCCAGGATAATGAAACCGGATTGTGGACAGTACTTTCCGGAAGCGGCGTGCTTGCTGATGTTTCCTATGCAAAGAGTTCTGTTGACAATCTTTCAATAGGGGAAAATAGTTTTATATGGTCAGTTACAAATGGTGTCTGTCCTTCCTCAAATGACACAGTCAATGTAACTGTACATAATCTTACCATTCCTACTTTAATAACTCCAAATATGGATGGTAAAAATGATTATTTTACAATTCCCGGTTTAAACATGGCGGGCAAGGTGGAACTTGTCATTTTTGACAGAAGAGGCGCTCAGGTATATAGTAGCGAGTATTATGATAATAAATGGAATGGAATTGATTATTCCGGAGATCAGCTGTCTGATGATACCTATTTTTATGTTCTGAGGACAGAAAAGGGGAAACCTGTCAAGGGCTATATTGTAATTCGACGATAATATTCTCCACTAATTGTTGACTTTAAGAAGATCGAATCTTCAGGGACCATAGAAAGAAATATGTTTCGAAGACAATGCAAGCATATCTGGATCATTGACAGTCATGGAATGCTGACCTGATTTCTGAAACTTTCTCCTCTGAATCAACTGTTTAACAGAAGGCTTAAACAGTTTTTCATATGTGAATTATGTAACTCTTTCTGAAAGTTGTGTAATTTATTCTGAAAGATGGATGTTAATTTTGATATTTAGTTGAGGATAAGAATGATACCTAAATAAAACCAGCGAATCCCGGCTGCAATGTATTTTTGCAGGAGGAAAAAGCCCTGATAGGCTAACACATTAACCCTTAACTGATTATGTTTTAACCATGATTAAAAATGCCGATGACAAATCTATCCTTTCGTAAAAATATACTCGTTATTTCCTTTTTGTTGCTGAGTGCAAAATCATTTGCTCCCGGATTAAATATTGTCTATATATTAGTTTCGCAGCCAATTGATGCATTTGAAAAACTTATAAGAGCAGTTGTACAAGTGGAAAGCGGGGGCGATACGCTGGCTTTTAACCTGACTGAACAGGCAATCGGAGCATTTCAGATAAGGCCGATCAGGATTCGTGATTACAACCAGAGAACCGGAAAAAATTATAAATTGGAAGATTGCAGCAATTTTGAGATCTCAAAAGAGATATTTCTTTATTATGCTGTCAGAACAGGTCTCCTGGATTATGAATTAATTGCCAGAAATTGGAACGGATCCGGAAAAACAACACTTGATTACTGGGCAAAAGTTAAAAAATGCCTATGATCGCATCGGCTCTGCTTCGCTCATAAACCCGGTTTTATTTTGCTTGCTGCCTGTCAGAGACACTAAGAAATTAGCTTATGGGATCTAAGATTCTTTGTAGCTTTTTACGAAAAGCTACAATTACAGGGAGATTAAAAAATTCAAAATCATCCTGGAATTAATATAAATAGGAATAACATTAATAAAGAAATATTCACTATTCATCTGCAATCCGGTCAGGGGACTGACAAAATACAGACTTCCGAAAGCACTTGTGAGAATCACACTAAAGGTTATGAAAGCAAATTTTGCTTCAACGGATGTTTCCTGTTGGCCAGTAATGAAATGTAAGATCAGAGGAATTTTATTTTTCAGTTTTAAACCAAAAACCGGCTCAACAGCTTGATACAATACAGGGACATATGGTAATTGTTCATTATGAACAAAAAAATGGAGTGCTATTCTGGCATGGTGATTCTGCATATATAGTTGACAGTGTGAAACATAAGTGATAATAAGAAATATCAGCTATAGTTTACGCTCTAAGAACCCTTGTACAGCGCAAATCACAGTAATCGACTGTAAATCTGTAAATCATGTAACTTTTTCCAAAAAAATTGTAAATTAATTTTACTAACAGTCTGTACTTTTACATAAATAATCTTCTAGATATTAATAAACCTACATGCATCCATAATGGAAAACAAGAGAATAGGATACTGGAACGAAAAAAAGGAAAAACTCAAACAAAAATATCCGGTCATCACTGATGAAGATTTACGTTTTCAGGAAGGCAAAGAGAAAGTTATGATGGAAATATTGGGTTATAAGCTAGGGAAAACTGAACAGGAATTACTTAATATTATTGTAGGCTTATAAAATGCTATCCGGAGATTTGATTTTAACCTTTCCTTCGCTCAGGATAAATTGTAAACTTATCTGTAAATCTGTCACCGGCATTTTACCGGGTTAGAAATATTTAGATCGACCGTGACTGCTCTTGAAAAAAATGTCTGTCATTCTGAGCAGGCGAAATGAGGCTAATATTATCCGTTTTATTTCAGATGTTATAAGTTTGATAGTTATTGACTTATAATCCGGAAAATTTATGTCCATCCTAAATGCAAACCGGATTCAAAAATGATGGAATCTGATTTTTGACTATTGCAATTAAAATGTTTTCAACCGGAAGTAAAAATAGCAGGAGGAAAATGTAAATCATATGTCTCTTTTTAAAAGTTTTGTACTACTTTAAGTGAACAAGGCATGTAATTTAAATGTTATGGTTATAACACAAGAAGATTTCCGTATAAATATTACGGATACCATTATTGAATAAATGTAATATATTTTGGATACGATAATATTATGAAAAAAAATGACGACTCAGAGATAGAAGATTCTCTCAGAGACTTTCCAGAGAATATTGTCAGACTTATCAAAGAGTTAATAGATGAAAAAGACTATAGTAAAAAACACAATGCAAGAATAGCGCTTGTAAAAATGGGTAAAACTATCGTCCCCAAAATGCATAAACTACTGACTTCCAAGAATGCATTGCTTCGTATGGAAGCTGTAAAAATAGTTGAGCTTATTGCTGACAGAACCTCAATCCCATTGCTTATCTGTATGCTGTCGGACACCGAATTTGAGGTCAGATGGATAGCCGCTGAAGGTCTGATCAAAATCGGAAGACGAAGCATTTTACCTCTAATAATATCATTACGCGATGGTAAAAGTGCCTATATTTTTAACAAAGGAGCACATCATGTGCTGCAATGCCTGTTAAATGAAAAGGAGAAAAAAGAGTTGTCACCACTGTTGCGAAGTCTTGACGATTACCTTGAACTGGGTGAAACGGCCCCTATTGAAGCTTCAAAAGCAATAGATATACTTGGAAGGAATGATAAGCAGGTTCATTGAATAAGTGGGCAATTCTCAGAATGTATAGACTTGAGAATGGATTGTCTGTATGATTTCACATTTAATCGTTATGACATGGAAGATTTAATATTATAAGTTAAGCTTTTATAAGAATTTTGAATGTTAATTATTTAATTATGAAAAAAATAATAGTTCCCCTGGATTTCTCAGATGAATCATTAACTGGTCTTAATATGTCAATGTTCCTTGCTGAGAAAACCGGAGCAGAAATCCAACTTGTTCATGTAATCGGAGATAGTACCGGAAGTAACAATGAATCAGCGGCGGAGATAGAGCATCAGCAGGCTATAAAAAAATTAGAGGGGCTCATTAGGAGATATCAGGATAAAAACAAATACAAACCGGCTTTAAGTTATGTAGTCAAAGAAGGTAAGATTTTCAGAGAAGTAACAAACCTGGCAGATAATTATGAAGACTCTGTCATTGTGTTATCAACTCATGGAAATTCAGGTTTTGAAGAATTGTTCATTGGAGGTAATGCTTACAAAATTACTTCACATTCCAGAAGCCCTGTAATATCTGTCAGAAAAGAGAAGCTGAATTCAAAAATTGATAAAATAGTTCTGCCACTTGATGCATCATTTCAGACCAGGGAGAAGGTTCCGTTCACTGCAGAACTTGCCAGGATATTTAATTCATCAATCCACCTTCTTACAGTTAGAGGCACAAGATTAAAGAGTATTGAGAAAAAGCTTCATAAGTACTCCGGCCAGATAGCATCATACCTTGAAAGTCATAACATACATTGTACTGTTGAACATCTGTATGGCACCAACCTTACCGATATTACTCTTGCTTATGCTGAAAAGGTAAATGCTGATCTTGTATCAATAATGGCTGAGCAGGAGGAGGGTATTTCAAATTTTCTTTTGGGCAACTATGCTCATCAAATGATTAACAAAGCCAATATCCCTGTTTTAATATTTCCTAATTCTCATATACGTAAAACAGCTGAGGATATATGGACATTAGGAGCATTTGTTCCCCGGGATTAGACACAATGGAATTACAGATGAACCTGAGTATCCGGGAAAATGAATATAAATGAAATGAAGTATCTAATTCTGAGCGAGTGTTTTGCAATATTTATCCGGTTAAAAATCTCACACTGGTTCTTTAAATATTAATAAGCGGTTATGAAGGCAAAAATAAAAAACAAAAGACCTGCTGGCAGTCAGAAAGGTAAGAAAAAAATTAAAGAATCTGAAGGATATCCTCTTTATCCTGATACGGAAGATATATATACCAGGTACCAGGAAGAGACGGAAATTAATCCTGAAGATCCTTCCCGCGAAAAGCCATTAGTTAAACCTTTTAAAAAAGGGACAACAAATGAAAAAGATTTTAGTGATGATGAATCCGGAGGTGATCTGGATATTCCCGGTTCAGAACTTGACGACAATGAAGAAATTATTGGCAGTGAAGATGAAGAGAATAATTACTACAGTTTGGGTGGAGATGATCATAATGATCTCGATGAGGACGATAAAGAATGAAAATATTATTAATATTATTGGCAGACTGCAGCACTGGGAGCACATTTCAAATTTTGTCTGTTATGGTTTTCCTGACCTAGCGCGACCTTAGTATTTTCGGGTAATAATAACTAAGATTATTGATTGAAAATGGTTTTCAGCGATCAGGCAGGTCTGACAGAACTATATTTTGATTTTTAAATAGCCTCAGGCAGATTTCAATTTAATAATAATTATTAAGGATTATGAAAGTTAACGAAAATGCAGGAAAAAAGGCTGATCCTGCAACCCTGGTCAATGTGCCTGAACTCATAACAGATTATTATAGTGAAGAACCTGACTTCTCAATCGCGGATCAATGGGTCTCATTTGGAACATCAGGTCATCGTGGTACTTCCTTTAAAAACTCTTTCAATGAAAAACATATTCTTGCAATAACCCAGGCAATATGTTTGTACAGGAGGATTCAGAAGACTGACGGTCCATTATTTATCGGAATGGATACCCATGCTCTTTCTGTCCCGGCATTTACTACAGCTTTGGAAGTGCTTGCTGCCAACAACGTTGATGTTATGATTGCAGGTAAGGATGAATATACTCCAACTCCTGTTATTTCCCATGCAATATTAACCTATAATAAAGGGCGTAAAACAGGTCTGGCCGATGGCATTGTAATAACCCCATCTCATAACCCTCCGGCAGATGGAGGCTTTAAATATAACCCTCCGAATGGTGGAGCCGCAGAATCCACTGTTACAGGCTGGATTCAGGCAAAAGCGAATGAATTACTTAAAAACAATCTTCAGGGTTTAAAAAGAATAGCTTTCAACAGAGCTCAACAGGCATCAACTACTCACCGATATGATTATTTAAATACTTATATATCTGATCTTTCCAGAGTCGTAGATATGAATTTGATAAGAGATTCCAAAATCAGTCTGGGAGTTGATCCCCTGGGTGGTGCAGGCGTACATTACTGGGAACCTATTGGCGAGCGCTATAAACTTAATCTTACTGTTGTAAATAAAGCAGTTGATCCAACCTTCCGCTTTATGACGGTTGACTGGGATGGTCAGATCCGTATGGATCCGTCTTCTCCATACGCAATGCAAGGGTTAATTAAATTAAAAGGTGATTTTGACATAGCATTCGCTTGTGACCCCGATCACGACAGGCATGGGATTGTCACAAAAAGTCGTGGTCTTCTGCCGCCAAATCATTATCTCGCAGTCGCTATAAATTATTTATTTAAAAACCGGCCTTTGTGGAATATGAAAGCAGCAATCGGCAAGACGTTGGTAAGCAGTCAGATGATCGACAGGGTAGCTGCAGAACTGGAGCGAAAGATTTATGAGGTTCCTGTCGGTTTCAAATGGTTTGCA
Organism: uncultured Bacteroidales bacterium; assembly: GCA_963760915.1. Classification (GTDB taxonomy): domain Bacteria; phylum Bacteroidota; class Bacteroidia; order Bacteroidales; family VadinHA17; genus LD21. Next base: position 88,524 of record CAVXEU010000004.1, read on the forward strand.
AATGGATTATTTGATGGTTCTCTGGGCTTTGTAGGCGAAGAGAGTGCCGGAGCCTCTTTCCTGTGTTTTGATGGCTCTGTATGGACAACCGATAAAGACGGAATAATCCTGGCTTTGTTGTCAGCAGAAATTACTGCAAAAATGGATCGCGACCCTGGTGAATTATATGGTGACATTACCAAAATATTAGGCGATCCTGTTTATGATCGTATTGATGCACCTGCAACGCCTGAGCAAAAGGAAATATTAGGGAAGCTCTCTCCGGAACAGGTTAAATTTACAGAACTGGCCGGCGAAAAAATAAAGTCATCACTTACACGTGCGCCGGGCAACGGGGCTCCAATTGGTGGACTGAAGGTTATTGCAGAGAACGGATGGTTTGCAGCACGACCATCAGGAACTGAAAATATTTACAAGATATATGCTGAGAGTTTTAAAGGAACTGATCATCTGCATAAAATAATTGAAGAAGCGCAGGAAATAGTTACAAAAGCTGTTACTCAGTAATTTAAATCTTAATCATCTGAATTTGAAATAATGAAGGAGATAAAAAAGTATAAAACAGGTTATAATGCCGGCTTGTCGGGTATAGAAGGATTTGATTCACTTTCTGACTTTGCACTCGATTTGCGATGTTCATGGAATCATGAAGCTGATGAAATCTGGCGACAGCTTGATCCTGACTTATGGGATATGACCCGCAATCCGTTGCTAGTCCTGCAGACTATCTCCAAGGACAAGTTTAAGAACATAATGTCCGATCCTGTCTTTCGAAAAAAAATTAATGATCTTGTTCAATCCAAGGATGATGCAATTTCAGGTCCGGCATGGTTTCAAAAGACTTACCCTGAGTCACCTCTGACGACAGTAGCTTATTTCAGTATGGAGTTTATGTTAAGTGAATCACTTCCGATTTATTCAGGAGGACTGGGTAATGTAGCCGGGGATCAGCTTAAAGCAGCAAGTGATCTTGGAGTTCCGGTAGTTGGAATAGGGTTATTGTATCAGCAGGGATACTTTCGGCAGGAAATTGATCAGAGCGGGGAACAGGAGGCTCTATACCCCTATAATGATCCAGGTCAATTACCTGTGATTCCATTGCGCCAGTCCAATGGAGAATGGTTACGAATGGAAATTGAGTTGCCGGGTTATTCAGTCTGGTTGCGTGCATGGCAGGTACAGGTAGGAAGAATTAACTTATATCTCCTTGATAGCAATGATGCGGCAAATTTCCCGGCTCATCGTGGAATAACTAGTGAACTATACGGTGGCGGGTCAGAATTGCGGCTCAAACAGGAATTGGTTCTTGGAATCGGAGGATGGAGGCTGCTTAAGGAACTGGGCATTCAGCCTCAGGTATGCCATTTAAATGAGGGACATGCGGCTTTTGCCATACTGGAACGGACTTATAGTTTTATGAAAGACACAGGTCAACCCTTCGATGTTGCTCTTACCGCTACCAGGGCAGGTAATCTCTTCACAACTCATACAGCAGTAGCAGCCGGATTTGATTGTTTCTCACCTTCCCTTATTAATCAGTACCTTGGTGAGTATGCTGAACAAAAGCTTGGGATCACCCGGCAGGAATTATTAGCACTTGGGAGAAAGAACCCCGATAATGAATCTGAACTTTTCAATATGGCTTATCTGGCAATACGGGGAAGCGGATCAGTGAACGGGGTTAGTCGTCTTCATGGCGAGGTTAGCCGTCAGCTGTTTGAAACACTTTTTCCAAACTGGCCGGCAGACGAAATCCCTGTTGGCTATATAACAAATGGTGTGCATATGCCCACATGGGACTCAGTAGAAGCAGATGAAATATGGACTGATGCATGCGGTAAAGACCGCTGGCTGGGAATGAGTTTAACCATTGAAAAGGATATGAGCTCTGTTTCTGATGAAAAGCTCTGGAAGATGCGTACTCATGCCAACAAAGCGCTTATTCACTTTGCCCGTGAGCACTTTTCAAAGCAATTGCTTGGTTCAGGCCATTCGGCCGATTCTGCTGAGCAGGCTATGCATTTGTTTGACCCTGATATACTTACTCTTGGTTTTGCCCGTCGTTTTGCAAGCTATAAACGACCTAACTTGCTTCTTCATGATCCGCAACGTCTGTTACGCCTGTTAACTAATCCTAAGTTTCCTGTGCAACTCATTATTTCCGGTAAAGCACATCCCGCTGATCGGGGAGGCCAGGCTTTAATCAAAGAATGGATTCAATTTATACGGCAATTCGGTAACCATTCGCCTGTAATATTCCTTAGTGATTATGATATGCATATTTCAGAAAACCTTGTTCAGGGAGTTGATGTATGGATAAACACACCACGCCGGCCCTGGGAAGCAAGCGGAACAAGCGGGATGAAGGTGCTTGTAAATGGCGGGATTAATCTTTCAGAACTTGATGGCTGGTGGGCAGAGGCCTATACTCCGGAAATAGGATGGGCTATCGGCGATGGAAAAGAACATAATGACGATGCGGCAACTGACGCTATTGAAGCTGAACAGCTATACAATATACTTGAAAATCAGGTTGTGCCTGAATTTTATAATCGCAACGATAAAGGAATTCCTGTCACCTGGATATCAAGGATGAGGAAAAGCATGGCACAACTTACTCCGCGATTCTCAGCAGACAGGACCGTTCGGGAATATACTGAACAGCATTATCTGCCGTCTGCTAAAGAATATTTTGATCGTTCTTCAAATAATGTCGCGAAGGGTAAACAAATTACAGATATGATCAAAACCTTAAGTAAAAGATGGGAATTGATACGGTTTGGTGAGGTTAAGGTAACATCCGCTGAAAATATGCATAGGTTCAATGTTCATATTTTTCTCGATGATCTTGATCCTGAGTTGGTTCAACTTGAATTATATGCTGATGGAATTAACGGCGAACAACCGGAAATTATTAGGATGAAGAGGGATTTAAAGTCGGAAGCAATAACAAGCGGGTATTATTATAGTGCCTCAGTTCCTGCAACTCGTTCTGCATCAGATTATACCCCGAGAGTAATACCTTATATCCAGGGTATATCAGTACCTCTGGAATCTTCTCTGATTAGATGGCAACATTAAACTATTTATCATGGAAAAAGAAAATTCAAAACAAAAATATGAAATAGGCATGGTGGGTCTGGGTGTCATGGGCCGAAATCTGCTGTTGAATATGGCAGACCATGGTTTCTCAGTAGCCGGTTATGACAAGGACCCTGCCAAAGTCGAATCACTTAGAAAGGAAGCAGAGAACAGAGATATCCATTGCACTGATAACCTTCAGGATTTTATCTCAAGCCTTCGTTTACCACGTGCAGTAATATTACTTGTACCTGCAGGAGCTCCGGTAGATTCAGTTATAAATGAATTGTCACCTCTTCTTCAGAAGGACGATCTTATAATAGATTCTGGCAATTCATATTTTAAAGACACCGATCTGCGTACCCTCCGGTTAAAAGACAAAGGAATACTCTTTATGGGAATGGGAATATCAGGAGGAGAAGAAGGCGCCAGACATGGCGCCAGTATTATGCCCGGTGGGCAAAAAGAAGCATATGAACGTGTCAGACCGGTTCTTGAGGCTGTTGCTGCAAAGGTTAATGGTGAACCTTGTGTAACCTGGTTGGGTCCATTATCAGCCGGCCATTTTGTAAAGATGGTGCATAATGGTATTGAATATGGAGTTATGCAATTATTAGCTGAGACATATGCGATTATGAAACTGGCTCTGGGTTTTTCCGACGATGAACTAAAAAATATATATGATGAATGGAATAATGATGAGATGAATGGTTACCTCCTGGAAATTACTGGTGATATATTTGGTATGACTGATAAGAAAGCAGGCGGAAGGTTGATAGACCAGATCCTTGATGTGGCCCGGCAAAAAGGCACCGGTATGTGGACTTCGCAGAGTGCCATGGAATTACAGGTACCTCTCCCGACAATAGATATAGCAGTAAGTATGCGTGATATGTCGGTATTTGAGAATGAGCGTGAAATGGCATCCCGGATCTTTCACACTCCGGCCATCAATTTCAGTGGTGACAGAAATAAGTTTATTATTCAATTACGCAAGGCGTTTTATGCGTCAATGCTTACAACGTATGCACAGGGATTTTCTCTTCTTGCAGCTGCATCAGAAAAGTACGAATATGGTCTCGACCTTGAAGCTGTGGCCCGCATATGGCGGGGTGGCTGTATTATTCGTGCAGCTTTACTTGAAGATATCAGGACAGCTTTTCAGGCCAGACATGATCTTGCAAATTTGCTCCTCGATCCTGCCTTCTCAGATAAGATCAGAGAAAATCTGGATGATCTACGCCAGATAGTTTGCCAGGTCAGTTCGATGGGTATTCCCATACCTGGTATTATGGCCTCTCTAGGTTATCTTGATGCTTATCGCAGTTCCTGGTTACCGGCTAATCTTATACAGGCACAGCGCGACTATTTTGGTGCGCATACTTATGAGCGTGTAGATGCAAAGGGTACATATCACACAGAATGGCTGAATTCAAAATGATGAAAACAGAAAAATCAGTCCCGGTCACAACATTGTTTTTAGATATAGGCGGTGTTATGCTTTCAAATGGTTGGGGACATGTATCTCGCCAACTTGCTGCTGAAAAATTCAATCTGGATTTAAGTGAATTGGAAGAACGACATCATCTCACCTTCGTCACCTATGAAGAAGGAAAACTCACACTTAAAGAATACCTCAACAGGGTGGTGTTTTATCAGAAGCGTACCTTCACACATGACCAGTTTAAGGAGTTTATGTATGCTCAATCTACTCCTAATAAAGAGATGATTGATTTTATTCTTAAGCTGAAGGAACAGAATAAGTTGAAAATTGCTGTAGTCAACAACGAAGCACGTGAATTGAATGAGTACAGGATTAAGAAATTTAAGTTGAATCAGTTTGTTGACTTTTATATTTCGTCGTGTTTTGTTCATTTTAGAAAGCCAGATGCCGATATTTTCAGAATAGCACTTGACATTGCCCAGATTCCACCTGAACATGTTGTATATATTGAAAATACACAGATGTTTGTCAACGTTGCAAGAGATTTAGGTATTCGAAGTATTCTTCATATTGACTACAAATCCACACGTTCGGAACTGTCTTCACTTGGATTAAAGATTTAGAAGTTTGATAAACTTCATAAAATATGATAAAGAAAATTCTTTTAACACTTTTATTTCTTTTCATTGCCATCATAGCTTCATTTTTTATCTGGCGATTTTGGAACTATGTACACGATAAGGATCCAAATAAAACTTTTTTGTTACCACGTCTGGAGTTGTCCCAGTTAGAAATAACTTCACTTACTTCTCATAAAACAGAAATGTTGGTAACTGTGGATATCAAAAATCAACTTCCACTGTCTTTCACTATAGATAGTTTGCAATACAGGATTTTTATCGATTCTACTCAGATATTAAAAGATCATTACAAAAAAGAAATTTCATTGAAAAGAAATGCCGTCAGTCAGATATCACTTCCACTCACAATTTTTAATGATTCAATTTCTTCGGTCATGAATGAAAATGAGAGGCAAAATGTGGATTCCGTTGAATTTCATTTTCATGGCTCTTTCTTTACAGATATTTTCTTTAAAAAGAAATTTAACGTTGATATTAAAAGATTAGTTCCGAGAATCTATATCCCGGAGGTAAATGCTGAACACTTCGAAATTGATTCACTTAATTTCTCAAGAGCAGTTGTTAAGTTGCTTGTTTCAATAAATAATCAAAATGCATCTTCGTTCAAAGCTGACAGCATAGCTTATGAGGTTGCCATTGAAGACAATCAATGGATTAAGGGAATAATTCCAGGTAGTATTGATATTAAGGCAAAAAGTAGTTCCGACCTTACAATTCCGATAACAATTTCTTTTAAAGAAGTGAGTAAAACACTTTGGGATTTGCTTACAAAAGGCAGTAAAGTACGTTACAAGCTCCATCTCACTTTCAGAATTGAATCATATAATAATATGATAATGAACAGCAAAGTGATTCTTGAAAGTGAAGGAACGGTGAAATCGTTAATGAAGGCCATAAAAAAATAAATCATAAAAATTATGTGAGATATGAGAACGAATACAAAAAAAATTTCTGAGAAGAAAAAAAATAAGGTAGTAATCAAAGGATTTGAAATGGCCAGTGTTTCACATCCGAAAAAAATGAATATAAAGGAGAAACCTTTGTCCCATGAACTTCTGGAAAAAATGAATGCATATTGGCGGGCTGCCAACTATCTGTCGGTGGGCCAACTCTACCTGTGCGATAACCCTCTTCTTCGTGAACCTCTGAAACTGTCTCATATAAAGTCAATCCTCCTCGGACACTGGGGAACTACTCCGGGGCAGAACTTTATATATGTGCATTTGAACCGGATCATCAAAAAGTATGATCTGGATATGTTCTATATAGCAGGTCCGGGGCATGGTGGTCCTGCCCTGGTAGGGAATACTTATCTGGAAGGTACATACAGTGAGATATATCCCGATATCAGCCAGGATGAAGGAGGGTTGAAAAAGCTATTTAAACAGTTCTCATTTCCTGGTGGTATTCCAAGTCATGTATCGCCGGAGTGTCCAGGCTCAATTCACGAGGGAGGTGAGTTGGGGTATTCCCTGAGTCATGCATTCGGAGCAGTCTTTGATAACCCGGAGCTGATTGTTGCATGTGTGATCGGAGATGGTGAAGCTGAAACAGGACCATTAGCCACATCATGGCATTCTAATAAGTTTCTTAATCCGATAACTGATGGAGCCGTCCTGCCAATATTGCATCTCAATGGATACAAAATAGCTAATCCGACAGTTCTTGCCCGGATTAGTCATGATGAACTTGATCAGTTGCTTCGTGGTTATGGTTGGATACCTTACTTTGTAGAAGGTGATGATCCGGAAAAGATGCATCAGCTAATGGCCGGGACCCTGGAAAAAACCATCAAAAGTATAAGGCAAATACAAAGCAGGGCCAGAAGCAAAAACGACACATCCCGGCCTCTTTGGCCGATGATCGTATTCAATTCGCCAAAGGGCTGGACCGGGCCTAAAGAAGTTGACGGACTTCAAATCGAAGGCACCTTCAGAGCGCACCAGATTCCATTACTGGTAGATTCTGAACATCCGCATCATCTGAAGCTCCTGGAACAATGGATGAAGAGCTATAGGCCTGAGGAACTTTTCAATAAGCATGGTCGTCTTTTGGCTGATCTGGCCGAACTGGCGCCCAAAGGTGAACGAAGGATGGGTGCAAATCCTCATACCAATGGAGGACTATTGCTTCATGACCTGTTTATGCCTGACTTTCAAAACTATAAGGTAAATGTCCCATCCCCGGGATCAGTTCAGGTAGCAGACACCCATGTTCTCGGAGAGTTCCTGCGTGATGTGATTAAACTAAATCGCGGGCAGAGAAATTTTCGTATATTTGGTCCTGACGAGACACTTTCCAATCGTTTGAATGCCGTTTTTGAGGCTACTAACCGGCAATGGATAGCAGAAACGAAGAAAAATGATGAGTTTCTTGCATCAGATGGACGTGTAATTGAGATGCTGAGCGAACATCAATGTGAAGGCTGGCTTGAGGGATACCTGCTTACCGGAAGGCACGGGTTATTTAACTGTTACGAGGCGTTCATTCATATCATCGATTCGATGTTTAATCAACACGCCAAGTGGCTGAAAGTTAGTGCAGACTTACCCTGGAGGAAAAAAATTGCATCATTGAATTACCTGCTTGCATCTCACGTATGGCAGCAGGCTCATAATGGTTTTACCCATCAGGACCCTGGTTTTATTGACCATGTAGTCAATAAGAAGGCTTCTATAGTTCGGGTGTACCTTCCTCCCGACGCTAACTGTCTGTTGTCGGTTTGGGATCACTGTCTAAGGAGCAGGCATTATGTAAACGTCGTTATAGCAGGTAAATATCTTGCACCTCAATGGCTGACAATGGACGAAGCGATTGAACATTGTACAAAAGGGATTGGTGTATGGCAGTGGGCCAGCAGTGACCAGGGTTCGGAGCCGGACGTAGTTATGGCATGCTGTGGCGACGTTCCAACATTAGAGACTTTAGCCGCTGTATCTATCCTTCGCAAACATCTGCCTGATCTTAAAATCAGGGTTATTAATGTTGTCGATCTTATGAAACTGGAACCCAATACTGAACATCCTCACGGACTCAGTGACCAGGAATTTGATGATTTATTCACTAAAGACAAACCAATAGTATTCGCTTTCCATGGATACCCATGGCTTGTGCACAGGCTTACGTACCGACGGACTAATCACGATAATATGCATGTCCGGGGCTATAAAGAAGAAGGCACCATTACAACATACTTCGATATGACTGTTTTAAACGATCTTGACAGGTTTCACCTTGTACAGGATGTGATAAACAGGCTGCCACATTTGGGAGAAAACGGCACCATACTACTAAGGATGGTCCAGGAGAAGCTTAAAAAACATAAGCAGTACATTGATAAACATGGTGTGGACATGCCGGAGATTATTAATTGGAAATGGAGTGACTCAGAATGAACATAAAAGATTTAATAAAAACAGCCAATAAACTGGTAGCCGACATCACTATGGAGTGTCTCCTGCGAGCTGTTCCGGCAGCAGCTCCGGGGATTGCCTTATTGTCGGGAAGACAATCAGGGGAACTGGCCTCTGCTCGTTTGAATGAAATGAATTTAAGGTTTAAGTCGCGATTGCCCTGGGCACTGACGTTTTCCTTTGCCCGTGCGATACAGCAGCCGGCACTGGAGATCTGGCATGGAGAAGATGCCAATATATTAGCTGCTCAACAGGCACTTTATCACCGGGCAAGTTGCAACCGGGCTGCCCGTCGAGGTGAATATAATGATAAAATGGAAAGGATATAAGATGACAAACAAAAACAATTCAGTCACTGCACTTCCGGCATGGAGGTCCCTGGAAGAACATTCTTCAAAGGTCAGGCAACTTAATCTCAGGAAACTCTTTGCAGACGACGTCACACGAGGAGAGCGCATGGCGGTCGAAGACCTCGGAATCTATTTTGATTATTCAAAGCACCTCATAACTGAAGAGACGCTTAGTCTCCTTTTAAAGTTGACTGAGGAGTCAGGTCTGAAAGATCATATCAATGCCATGTTCAGCGGAGAGAAGATCAATGTCACTGAGAAACGGGCTGTCCTGCATGTCGCCTTGCGTGCACCCAAAGGACAATCTATAGAAGTTGATGGAAAGGAGGTTGTGACTCAGGTCCATGTTGTGCTGGATCAGATGGCAGAATTTTCCAACCGGGTGCGTAGCGGAGAATGGAAGGGTTATACCGGTAGACCAATTCGAAATATAATCAATATCGGGATAGGTGGGTCCGATCTGGGTCCGGTAATGGCTTATGAGGCATTGAAGTATTACAGCCAGAGAAACCTGAATTTCCGTTTTGTTTCAAACATTGACGGTACAGATTTCGTGGAAGCCACGCATGATCTTGACCCAGAAGAGACACTGTTTATCGTATCATCGAAAACTTTTACAACACTCGAAACGATGACCAATGCACACACTGCACGTGAATGGGTCCTTAAGTCCCTGGTACATCCTGCAGCTGTTGCCAGTCATTTCGTTGCGGTCTCTACCAATGCAGTCGAAGTTGCGAAATTCGGTATCGATACTGCAAATATGTTTGAGTTTTGGGATTGGGTTGGCGGACGCTACTCAATGGATTCAGCTATTGGCCTATCGACCATGATTGCAATCGGACCTGAAAATTTCCATTCCATGCTTGAAGGTTTTCATCAGATGGATGAGCATTTTCGTACAGCTCCTTTCGAACGTAATCTGCCTGTTCTCATGGGACTTCTTGGTATATGGTATAACAACTTTTTTGATGCACAAACTGTTGCTGTTCTTCCTTATGAACAATACCTGAAACGCTTTCCTGCCTATCTGCAGCAGTTGACAATGGAGAGCAACGGAAAGCATGTCACACTGGATGGTACTGAGATGAATATTCAAACCGGTCCAATCTACTGGGGAGAGCCGGGTACTAATGGTCAGCATTCTTTTTACCAGATGATCCATCAGGGGACCAGGATCATCCCATGTGACTTAATCGGATTTGTTCACCCACTTAACCCACTAGGAAACCATCACGACTTGCTGATGGCAAACGTGTTTGCCCAGGCAGAGGCACTCGCTTTTGGCAAGACAGCTGATGAAGTCAGGGAAGAGGGTACAGCTGAATGGCTTGTGCCGCACAGGACATTCCAGGGCAATCGGCCGACAAGTACTATCATACTCGATCGGTTGACTCCTCAGTCGCTGGGAAAGCTTGTTGCACTGTATGAACACAGCGTCTTCACTCAAGGGGCTATATGGAACATTGACTCGTTTGACCAATGGGGAGTTGAACTGGGAAAAGCTCTTGCTGCACGGATCATCCCTGAACTTAAGGATGGATCTAATTCTCAAACTGCCCATGATAGTTCCACAGCTAATCTTATAAAGCACTATATAAGATATAAAAAATTGAGGTTTAGTTGAAGAAGATATAATCTGATAATTTGAGATATGCGTAACTGATATAATTTATTTAAAAAGTATAGTACTTCTAATTTCAAAGTATGGGAAATTTTTAATAAAACACAATGGAAAAGAATATGGTAATAGTGATAATATTTGCATTGGCTTTTATTGTCCTTATAGTCTTTCTTATAAAAAAAAATCATAAAGACAGAAATAATTTATTTAAAAAAATGCCGGACGACTATCCGGAACCAAAGGAGGTTAAATCTGAATTTGATTCTAAGGATACATAGATGATCAGATGTGAGACAAAAACATCCGCATTCTAAAAATTTTAGCTAATGAGAGTATTAGTTAATATAATTCGGGAAAAAGTCAGGGGAATGAAGACAAAACCCATTGTTAAATAATCATCATAGGATGTGTTAAAATTTTGATTATGAAGAAGTAAAAAAATGCAGCTATGAAAATTAGTCAGAATAAAATCACCGACCTGAAAGAGGATAATAAAATATGTTGCATAATTAACGAATGGTTTATCCATTAACACTCTGAAACTTAAAGTATATGCTTTACTGAAAAAAATTAATCGTCTGTATATAAAAAGAATGAAAGAAAATTTCATAGTCAGAAATAGGCAAAAAAATCAGAATTATGAATCCCAACCCTGACAATCAAAAGACTCCGGAACCTAAACATGGATCCAGGACAAACGTGAAAGATGATCTGAAAACTCTTCCCATGTCTGAACTTCAGGCAAGATTGGCATCTTCACCAGAGGGCCTCACTCAGGCTGAGGCTCAGCAACGGCTAACTCAATATGGGCCTAATGAAATTGAAGAAAAGAAAACCAATCCTTTTCTGAAATTTCTGACTTATTTCTGGGGTCCTATTCCATGGATGATTGAAGCGGCGGTGATCCTATCTGCTGTTGCCAGGCATTGGCCTGATTTTGGTATTATCCTTGTTCTGCTTCTGGCTAATTCAGTAGTCGGATTCTGGGAAGAACGCGAAGCAGGAAACGCTATAGAAGCCCTTAAGGCTAAGCTGGCAGTCAAGACCAGGGTAAAACGAGATGGGAAATGGGTCAATCCAGCCGCAAGGGAGTTGGTGCCTGGTGACATCATTCGCTTAAGGCTGGGGGATATTGTACCGGCTGATGCGCGCCTTCTTGACGGAGATCCTGTTGAAGTGGATCAATCGGCATTAACCGGTGAATCTTTGCCAGCCGAACGTAAACCTGGAGAAGCAGTGTTTTCAGGTTCGATTATCAGGCAGGGCGAAATTGAAGCAATTGTATATGCCACAGGAGGAAATACTTATTTTGGCAAAACGGCCGAATTGGTTCAGGATACACATACTGTAAGTCATTTTCAAAAAGCTGTACTGAAGATTGGAAATTACCTGATCATACTAGCGGTTATTCTTGTATCGGTGATAATTGTGTTTGCCGTATTTCGCGGTGACCCTATCTTAACTACATTACAGTTTGCACTGGTGCTTACAGTAGCTGCGATTCCGGTGGCAATGCCAACAGTGTTATCGGTAACTATGGCGGTAGGTGCACGACTTTTGGCCAAAAAGGAAGCAATTGTGAGCCGGTTAGTCGCTATTGAAGAATTGGCCGGTGTTGAAGTGCTTTGCTCGGATAAAACAGGTACTCTGACACAGAATAAACTTACACTGGGAGATCCGGTCAGTATGAACAATGATTCCATTGAGCAGGTTGTCCTTTATGCTTCACTTGCATCACGCGCAGAGAATAATGATACAATTGACCAGGCAGTATTGGGTGGATTGAAAGACATCGACGTGCTGAAAAATTATGAATTAATTCATTTTCAGCCATTTGATCCGGTTCATAAAAGAACTGAAGCATCAGTTAAAGCAAAAGATGGAAAAACATTCAAAGTAACTAAGGGAGCCCCACAGGTAATTCTGGCATTATCATCAAATGCAAATCAGGTGAAGAGTGCTGTGGATAAAGCAGTTAATGAATTTGCATCACGTGGATTCCGCTCATTGGGAGTGGCCAAATCTGAGGACGGGGATAACTGGCAGTTTATTGGTGTACTGCCATTATTTGATCCACCCAGGGTAGATGCCCGATCGACGATCGAAACAGCCAAAGAGATGGGAGTGAAGATTAAAATGGTAACAGGAGATGCTTTGGCAATAGCAATTGAAACTGCAAAAAAACTGGACCTGGGTACAAATATTCTGGATGCTGCTATTATGGGAGATGCAAAACACAATGAGAATTCGAAAGTGTCAGAGGCCATTGAGAATGCCGATGGTTTTGCGCAGGTCTTTCCGGAACACAAGTTCCACATTGTTGATGTCCTTCAAAAGCTTGGGCATATCGTTGGGATGACAGGCGATGGTGTTAATGATGCTCCGGCACTTAAGAAAGCCGACTGTGGTATAGCAGTTTCTGACGCAACTGATGCTGCACGTGCTGCAGCATCCATCGTATTGATGACCCCTGGCCTGTCGGTAATCATTGATGCAATAAAAGAAAGCCGCCGCATTTTTCAGCGAATGAACAGCTATGCGATTTACCGTATAGCTGAAACGATCAGGGTTCTGTTTTTCATGACAATGTCTATTCTTATCTTCAACTTTTATCCGGTAACAGCGGTAATGATTGTTCTTTTGGCATTATTGAATGACGGTCCTATTCTGGCTATTGCTTATGATAATGTTCATTACAAGAATCAACCTGAAGCCTGGAACATGAAGCTTGTTTTACAGATATCAACAGTGCTGGGGATTGCCGGTGTTATAGCATCTTTTACGCTCTTCTATCTTGCTGAAAAGGTATTTCACCTTGATCCCGGCGCTATCCAGACTTTTATGTTCCTCAAACTTGCAGTTGCCGGGCATCTGACAATATTTATAACCCGCACACGGGGACCTTTCTGGTCAATAGCACCTGCACCTGTTCTTCTATGGTCTGCCGTGGGTTCAAAACTATTGGCCACCATTGTAGCAGTTTATGGTATTTATATGACTCCAATTGGCTGGAAATGGACACTTCTCATCTGGGGCTATGCATTGGTATGGGCTTTGGTAAATGACCGTCTTAAACTTCTTGCTTACCGGATTTTTGATCCTGTCAGGACCAGGAAACAGACTGACCTTACACCTGAGATCGCTTAGAAGGATTATGAACTCAATGAAAAACAAGGACACTATGAAGATCATGAGGTTCTGAACCGGCTTCAGGCAGAGAATGACATTAGGAAAGATATGTCCGGTAAAATATAAAAAAACGAATGAAGGTATGAATATTTCAGAACAAATTTATTTTATATACAGGTTAAAATGAAAATCAAACCGAAAGATTTCCGGGTACACCCAGGAGAAAAAGTCGAAATAAGTGAGTGGCCAACAATTATAAAGCCGGTTTATAAATCAGGGAAAGAGTATAAAAAAATCCTGGAAAAGCATGTTGAGGAATTGGACTCGTTACAACGTATTCACTACGCTTCAAACCATTATGCCTTGCTGTTGATTCTTCAGGGAATGGATGCTGCAGGCAAGGATGGGATAATCAGACATGTCATGTCAGGAGTCAATCCGCAAGGCTGCCAGGTATTCAGTTTCAAACAACCGAGTGCTGAGGAACTTGAGCACGATTTCCTTTGGCGTACCACATACAGGTTGCCTGGACGGGGAAAGATAGGCATATTCAACCGTTCATACTACGAGGAGGTGCTCGTAGTTCGTGTGCATCCTGAAATTCTCAATAACCAGGGACTTACCGATGAAATACTAAACATGAAGACCATCTGGAAGGATCGGTATCGATCCATAGTGGAGCAGGAGGAGCATCTTTACCGAAATGGCACACGGATCATCAAAATTTTCCTGAACCTTTCAAAAGAAGAACAGAAAAATCGTTTTCTGGAACGCATTGATGATCCGGATAAGAACTGGAAATTCAGCACTGCTGATATACATGAGAGGAAATACTGGGACGATTATATGAAAGCATACGAGGCCTGTCTCACAGCAACAAGCACCGACCATGCTCCCTGGTATGTGGTTCCTGCTGATGATAAGGATAATGCGAGGATTATTGTTTCTCAGATACTACTTGATACACTTAAAGATCTTAAAATGGATTATCCTGAAACGACAGTGGAACAACGGAAGGAACTTGAATCAGTAAGGGAACAACTCTGAACGGTTATCATCGCTCACGTTAAATGACTAGCAACCTTTAAATTAAGAACAATTACATAATATGATAAATATGAAAACAAATAAAATGAAAAAAGTACTGATTGCACTGGATTATAATCCAACTGCTCAAAAAGTGGCGGAGGTAGGTTATGCGATGGCCAAGTCCATGGAAGCTGAAGTAGTATTAGTTCATGTTATATCAGATCCGGTGTTTTATTCAACTTCAGGGTATTCTCCGATAATGGGATTTGGAGGTTATATGGATATGGGTCCAATTCAGCTGGACAGTATTGATGGTCTGAAAAATGCATCACTTCAGTTTCTTGATAAATCAAGGGAACATCTCGGTGATAAAAACATTCAGACAATGGTAAAAGAAGGTGATTTTGCTGATGCCATTTTAAAGGCTGCAAAAGAGGTGCATGCCGATATCATAGTTGTCGGTTCTCATAGCCGGAAATGGCTGGAAAACATTGTTATGGGAAGTGTTACAGAAAATGTATTACATCATACTTCCGTTCCGCTTTTTATTGTTCCTACTAAAAAGCAAAATTAGGTGGACATATATCAGTGGAGTTCAACTTATAGAGTTATAGAAAATGAATAAATCAATTCCTGTTACAACTTTGTTTTTAGATATAGGGGGGGTGTTGCTATCAAATGGTTGGGGTCGTGATTCACGCAGATCAGCAGCTGATCACTTCAATCTGGACCTTAATGATATTGAAGAGCGACATCATCTTTCCTATACTATTTATGAAGAGGGCAAACTAACTCTCAGAGAATACCTTAAGAGAGTGATTTTTTACCGGGAACGCCCATTCACAGTAGACCGGTTCATAGAGTTTATGTACTCACAATCAACTCCATATCCGGAGATGATAAATTTATTCAGGCAGTTGAAAGAACAATACAGTCTTAAAATTGCTGTTGTTAATAATGAGGGAAGGGAATTGAATGAATACAGAATAGAGAAATTCCGTTTGAATGAATTTATAGACTTTTTTATATCCTCCTGTTTTGTCCATATTCGTAAACCCGATTCTGATATTTTTCAGATAGCTCTGGATATTGCTCAGGTATCAGCCCAAAAAGTTCTGTATATTGAGGACCGCAAATTGTTTGTTGATGTTGCCGGCGATTTGGGCATAAGAGGTATTCAACACATGGATTATTTATCCACTTCTGCAGAATTAGACTCTCTCGGCCTGAAAATTAATTAAATTAACTGATTACGAACAAGGACAAACCATTATCTTAGGATCTTCGAAAATGTACTTTCGCAAGGATCTTTCGAAGTTGCAGATATCCTCGAATTTGGAGACAGACCAATAAAAATGATAGAATATTTTAAACTTTTTAATAATTAATCTATGATAATTCAATTTAATGCAGATAAGAACCTGAAAGTAAGTGAGGCTTTTAGTGCCAAATTAACTGACTTAATATCACAAGAATTAAGCAGGTTCAGTAATCAGATTACCCGTGTGGAAGTTCATCTTTCTGATGAAAACGGCCCCAAACACGGATTGAATGATAAACGATGCCTGATTGAAGCCCGGCTTGAGGGTATCAAACCAATTGCTGTTACGAGCCATGGAAATAATCATGAACTGGCTGTGGAAAGTGCTCTTGATAAGCTAAAAAAATCGCTTGATGCAACAATTGGACGTATGAGGGGGCATTGATAAAAAAGCAAATAAAATTTAAGCTTAAAAAATGACTGTACATAGATCCCAAACTACTATAGTTGCCACCTTGGGGCCTGCATCATCTTCCAGAGAAATTCTCCGCCGGATGATACTTGAGGGGGTTGATGTATTCCGGTTGAATTTTTCGCATTCAAGCCGGGAGGAGCATTTAAAACTGATAATACTTATTAAAGAATTAAATCTTGAACTTGAAACCAATGTTGCTATACTGGCTGATTTACAGGGACCAAAGCTCAGGGTAGGAGAGATTGAGAACAATCATATTCTTTTAGAGGAAGGTGATATTGTAACATTTGTTACAATTCAATGTATGGGTACAAAAGACCATATTTATATGAGCTATCAGGAATTTCCACAGGATGTGAATGTTGGGGAATCAATATTAATTGACGATGGCAAAATCAAGCTGAAAGTGGTTGAAACCAATAAAAAAGACTTTGTCAAAGCAAAGGTCATTTATGGAGGATCGCTTTCATCAAAAAAAGGTGTTAACCTGCCTGAGACAAAAATATCATTACCATGTCTTACCAGTGAAGATATTTCCAATGCAATTTTTGCAATAAACCATGAGATTGACTGGATTGGTTTATCTTTTGTAAGAAAAGCCTCAGATGTTATTGAATTGAAAGAACTTATAAAGAAGGAAAATGGCTTTGCAGGCGTGATTGCCAAAATTGAAAAACCCGAAGCTCTGAGTGAAATAGACGAGATTATAGGCCTTGCCGATGCGATTATGGTTGCACGTGGCGATCTGGGGGTAGAAGTTCCATTTGACCAGGTTCCGTTAATACAAAAATCATTAATTGAAAAATGCATTAAAAGTTCAAAACCGGTTATCGTTGCTACCCAGATGATGGAAAGCATGATTACCAGCTTCACACCAACCAGGGCTGAAGCCAATGATGTAGCTAATGCAGTCCTTGATGGTGCAGATGCTTTAATGCTTAGTGCAGAAACTTCTGTTGGAAAATATCCCGTCGAGACTATAATATGTATGCAGCAGCTCATCAATTACACCGAAAATAATGCAAATCCATTTAATAAGCAGCATGAACCAACAGTGGGTTCTCCTGCTTTCCTGCCTGATTCAATATGCCTCAATGCTTCGAACCTGGCCAGTCAGGTAGGAGCTAAAGCTATAATTGCGTTTACCCATTCAGGATATACCGCGATAAGGATATCCAGTCACAGGCCCCGATCAGGCATCTATGCTTTCACCAATAATAAAAATCTATTGCATAAATTATCACTGGTATGGGGTATCCGTTCATTTTATATGAATACCTTCGATCATCTGGATAATGCAGTATCTCAAACAATTGAAATTCTTAAAAGTAAAAAGCTTTTGGAAGATGGCGATTGCGTGATTCATATTGGCAGCACACCGCTTAATCTTCATGGAAGTACTAATATGATGAAGGTAAGCTATGTATGAGAATAAACCTATAGTAATCGCGGAATTTTATTTACCATAATTCAGGAACATTTTATGTTATTATCACACCGACCTATTCCTGTATTACCCGAATGCCCTCGTGTAATACCAATTGCAGGTCATATTACCCATTCTTATCCTGTCGGACGTCAGAGTTATTCCCGTGCTTTCCAGGGGAAGGCCATGCTCCTGACCATAACCGTGGAGAACCCTCTTCCAAGCAACATACAGGCGAATCTCGTTACAACAATGAATTCTGACAGTGCCAACTCATGGAATATTGTACCATTCAATGTAATTAATGAGAGAAAGCTCATATGCAGTATCACACCTGAACATACAGGTTTTCATTCGTTCAGGGCCGAATTCTCTCTGGATAAAGGAGTAACATGGATCAGGGATAATGTTCCGGATGCCTGGGTTCTGATAGACCCGCCGCAGGTTGACGGCCTTCGTCTCTACACAATGATCCCAACGGTATCTGGTACATTGGCGGATTGGAAAGTCGATCTTATAAGGATAAGCGGGATGGGATTCAATGCTGTTCATCTCCTTCCTATAACTTCGCTTGACACATCGGAAAGTCCTTACTCGGCCAATGACCTCTTTGACATAGATAAAAGCTACCTGGAGGAAGGCTCCGGATTAGATGGCCTGTCGCAGCTGGAAGAATTTGTACAGGAAGCCAGAATGCTGAATATCAGGCTATGTTTTGATATCGTCCTTAATCATGTTGGCGTTAACAGTAAAATAGCAAAAAGAGCTCCTGACTGGATAGTCCCTGACCAGAATCAGCCCGACGGATTTCATCGTGCAGGTTACTGGTCGGAACATGGATGGCTGACATGGAATGACCTTGTTCTGATCAACTATGAACATCCGTCAGAAGCAATACGTTCTGAAATATGGTCGTACATGACCGATTATGCCCTCTTCTGGGCGAAATATGCCAATGATACCGCTGGATTCGTACGATTTGATAATCTCCACAGCAGCGACCCGGAGTTCGTTGAGTCCCTTACAATGAAACTTCATTCAGAGTATCCGGAAGTGGGGATACTGGCTGAATTTTTTACTGATGAAACCACATTATTGCATACGGGAGCACTCTGGGGATTAAACCTTAATCTTGCTACACCCTGGAACTATAAGTTTGTGCCTCAACTTCGTGAATACCTAATTTACCTTCATCATATTTCAAGGCACATCCGGTATTTTATGCCTGTTACATCTCATGATTCCGGTACTCCTGAACAGGAGTTTGGCAGTTCTGACTCAACAATACCACGTTATGTTGCAGCGGCTTTTTTAGGAACAGGGGCAACCGGTATAACGCAGGGAGTTGAATTTGGCGGAAAGAAACGGATCCGCTTTATTGGCCGACAGCCAAAAATAATCAATCCTGAAGAGACTAAATTCGGAAATTTTATACTCCGGGTTAATAATATCCTGGCTGATAATCAGGTTTTCAGACGCGGAGACAATTGCTTTTTCGTCGATAATGGACATCATGCTGTTATCGCAGCAATCAGGACTGACACAGAAAATAATTCACCCGGATTTTTAGTTCTGTGCAATTTCGATACCGGTAATCCGCAACCCATAACAGTCGACCTAACTTCATATCTGGAATCCAGCGGACCTTTTTCATGTGATGATCAGCTTAGTGGAGAGATACATAACTTTTCACACCCTCAAATGGAGTTTTTGCTTCCAGCATGCTCCGCTAAGGTACTCAGATTATCAGTGAAGAGTTAAAACGGGTTTGACAAGCAAGATATGAATAGTTTTTTTTAACAGCCCCTTTGGTGTCACACATAACATGAGTTCTGAAGGAGAGGGATAAGGGATATATGTAATCATGGAAAAACGGTCTGTTCAAATCAAATTATATTGCGCCCTTTCAGGGCTATAAAACAGAGTGTTATCTTATACCCGGCTAGCATGGCTGCGCCGTGGGTTATTCATATTTAGCCACTTCGTAGCTTGTCACCAACCAATTAAAAATAAAGTGGCAGGTAATACCTGCCCGAACGTTCATAAACCGATGCCTTATTCTGCTGCACATCAGAACCGCTTTTCCTGTTTTTCTCAATATCTCACTTTTACAATGAACACATTTATCGACAGAAGTCAGGAAATTTCTTACTCACTTTCTTTTTCTTTTTCCTTTTATTTTTCTCTTAAGATTTTTTCACTGTGTTGAACATGTAAATGATGTAACTTTTTAGAAAAGTTATGTAACCATTATACACGAAAGTCAACATATCTTTATCATTTAGTAGTAAATCAGTCATATGTTAGACCATCAATATCATAACAATGACAGTTAATCATGATTCACTAAAAAAACAATTAATAAAAGCAATACTGTTAATAAAGAAAGAAAAGCTTTCACTGATTATTAATCAAATCAGACAGGAGGACAAATATGCGAAATAAAAAGATCAGTTTAGGATTCCTCTTATACATGGGATTGGGAATGGCAGGTCTTCAGGCACAGGAAATCACTATGGTAACGGGCGGTAACGCATCAATAAGCGCCGGCGTCGTAAGTTTCTCCATCGGGCAGTTAGTGTATTTGACATATCCGAAGACAGACAGTTCAAAAGCTAGAAACAATCCACAACATATTGATATCGTCGCTGTTAACGGAATTGAAGAAACAAAAGGAATTACTTTACATTGCCCTTTATATCCTGACACTGATCCCGATTCTTTAATGCTTAAGGTTGAAAACTTCAATATAAATAACCTTTCTTATCAACTTTATAGTACCGAAGGAATTCTTTTAGAAAATAAAGATGTGGAAAGTAATATTACTGCTATCAAAATGAAAAATTTAGCACCTGCAACCTATTTTTTGAAGTTAATTCATTCACCATATACTGCTTTTTTGAGGGAAATTAAAACATTTAAGATCACGACAAAGTAGACCTCAATGATTTTTGCTTTCATATATTAATTAGCCGGGATCGACAGATCCGCAACAACGAATAATATAAAAAATGACTGCCGGATAATTGCCGGAAATTATTATCCTGGGTAATCTGACAGCCAGACACAAGAATTCAATTACTTAACTACAGGAATAGTAAGTTTTAAGAACATGTGACTTAGCACTACTTAGATATAAGAAAATGAAAAAAATCAAACGCCTGGGCATTTGGATGGATCATTCAAAGGCTTACTTACTGGATTTAACAAATGGAACAATTATAGAAAATATTATTGTGTCAGATTCTGCAAATAAGGAAGAGGAATACACTGCGGAAAGACATGAAAAAATGATACATACCAAAGAGCAACATCAACTATCAGAATTTTACCAAAAGCTGAGTGAATGGATAAGAAAGTATGAAATAGTGATCCTTTTCGGTCCCTCTGATGCAAAAAAAGAACTGTTTAATTTGTTAAGAACTGACCATCTTTTTGACGATATTATAATTGAGGTACAAACTTCTGATAAGTTGACAGAAAGGGAAATGCATGATTTTGTCAGAGAATATTTTGCAAACCGATAATTATTCGCAGAATTCCCTGTGTTTTCTAACTTACTGAAATAGGTATGTAAATTATATAACTTTTAATAAAAATTGTATAACATTTTTACTTAACACCACCTTTATCTTACAATACGATTTATAATACAATTTAATAAAATGAAAAAAGCTGGAATTATTATTCTTTTAATCGGTTTATTATTGACAATTTTTACTGCTATAACTTTTTTCACAAAAGAGAAAGTAGTTGATATAGGAAGTCTTAAAATTTCTGCTAACAAACGACATCATCTAAACTGGTCCCCATTTGTTGGAGTTGCCGTGATGGTGGCAGGAGGGGCTGTCTATTTCTTTTCTCCTAAAAGTTAAAACACTTTTCAAAGTTAAATCAGGCTTACAATTGTGAAACTTATTGTATTAACAAAAATGCTATCATATAATGAAGGTATTATTAGTATTTCCTCAGTATCCTGCTTCCTTCTGGAGTTTTAAGTATGCCTTACGTTTTATCTCGAAAAAGGCCGCCGTACCACCTCTGGGTCTGATAACCGTTTCAGCAATGCTCCCTGAGACTTGGGAGAAAAAATTGGTTGATATGAATGTTTCAAACCTGCATACTGCTGATATCCGATGGGCTGACTATGTCTTTATCAGTGCAATGTATATTCAAAAAGAGTCAGTCGACAGGATTATTGAAGAGTGTGTTAAGCAAAATGTGAAAATTGTGGCAGGCGGCCCTCTTTTTACACAGGAGTATAACAACTATCCTGTTATTGATCATTTTATACTTAATGAAGCCGAGATTACATTGCCTCCGTTTCTGAAAGATTTGGAAACAGGTCGTCAACCTGATAAAGTATACAGGACTGACGAATATGCTGATATAAAATCGACACCGGTCCCCGATTATCACTTATTGTCGCGGAAGGATTATGCTTTTATGAATATCCAGGTAACACGGGGATGTCCGTTTTCATGCGATTTTTGTGAAATAACTTCTCTTCTGGGTCACAAGGTAAGGATGAAGGATCCATCGCAGGTTATAAAAGAGATGGATTCTCTTTATAATCTGAACTGGAGAGGCCCGGTTGTAATAGTGGATGATAATTTTATCGGTAACAAAAATGAAATTAAACGCAACCTGCTTCCCGTAATGAAAAAATGGATGCAAATCCATGATTATCCGTTTGTTTTTAATACAGAAACATCTGTCAACCTGGCAGATGATGAAGATCTGATGAAGTTGATGGTCGAAACAGGGTTTACCTCTACGTTTGTCGGAATCGAAACTCCTGATGAGAAATCTCTTCAGAATTGCAACAAGGGTCAAAATGAAAACAGGGACCTTCTCCAAAGTGTCAGAAAGATGCAAAATGCAGGTTTACAGGTTTCAGGTGGATTTATTGTAGGTTTTGACAGTGATACTCCTGATGTTTTTCAAAAACAAATTGATTTTATACAGCAAAGCGGAATTGTCGCAGCTATGGTCGGACTTTTAAATGCTCCCAAAAATACAAGTCTTTACAAAAGGCTTGAATCAGAAAACAGGTTAACGACCGAAGCTACCGGAAATAATACAGATTCATCCATGAATTTTGTCCCGAAAATGAATTCATTCGAACTCATTGCAGGGTATAAAAAAATTATTCAGAATATCTACGCCATAAAACCTTATTATGAAAGAGTCCGACAGTTCCTGTTGAATTATAAGAGGATTCAGGGAAAGCAAAAGAAACTTGAGTTTTTTCAGATAAGTGCATTTATCAAATCGGTTTTGATTATAGGCATATGGAATAAGGGAAGAAGGGAATACTGGAAACTATTGTTTTGGACAATAGTCAGGAAGCCCGGACTGATAGTTGATGCAATTACCTTTGCTGTATACGGATATCACTTCAGAACTATATACGGATTAAGAAACAGACGACGATTTTAATATCATGATAATCCGGCTTCGGTATATTCTGCTCTGGAAATAAATTAGAACATCGACCTGTCAGGCAATAATTTACGTATTCCCTTTAAAATATATGTCAACGGGTTCAAATTCACAGAAATTGCAGATAATCTTAATCTTAAGATAGCAAGAGTTAAAAGCAGGATCTTATTATCGCAGCAACAATTGATTTCTCAATTGATCTGATAAATGAATCCGGATACTTGTGGTTGCACAATTGTCATAACATACATTGTATAACCCATGGCTGTACCCGGTGGAGTTCTCAGGCTTCGTTGCACATAACGGGGTTGTATTAGAAGTCAAAATCCATTGGGGGTGTTAAAAAAGACCTTATTAACCGCAGAGGACGCAAATCGAAGCGAAGAGAAGATCCCGACCGAAGCGTCGGGAGTGCGCAAAGTACGCAAAGTTAAGACACTGTATTCAAGATCTTTGCGTACCGATAGCTATCGGTATTTGCGGTTAATGGATTTAGACTTTTCCAACAACCCCTAAAAGGTCTTTCAATATACCCTCTTATTCCTTTATTACCGGTTATTAAAACCTGTATCCCAGCGACAATCCGAATCCTGTATTTTTAATTACTGATTTATCATTGCTGAACCACTTGTTTTCAGGACTGATGTTAAGCATTCCGAATTGTGTGTTCAGTTGAAAAAATATTCCACTTCCCGTTTCGTAACCGGCAAATATGTTACCTCCCGCATCCAAGGCTTTAAAATATGTCGTTAAAAGTGGATCGGTTAGTTCCACAACGTTTTTGAATTCAACCTTTGTGTTAAGTGAAGCGTCTCCCCCTTCAGTTATTACCTTTCCTCCGATGCCATAACCCAGATAGGGGCCAAATCCCAGCATAATAAAACCACTCCCGAGTTTTGCTTTATAAACCAGGTTAAGTGGTATCTCAACATATGAGAGCTTATATGAGGTTGTCAGTGATCCGGTAGTGTTTTTTGCCCCCTTGGTACTAAAAAGTATTCCAGGCTGAAAATAAAATTCAGGTGCAATTGGTATCTGAATATTTAATCCGGCATGAAAACCTATCAGCATATCATTGGTAAGTTTGTCTCCATTGTTATCTTTTCCATTCAGGTTCTGTAAATTTACTCCACCAAGAATTGCAAAGGCTGTTTTGCCTTTTTGGGTACTTTGTGTAAAAGCCAATGGCACTGAAAGCATAAAAATCATTATTAGAGCAATTAGTTTTGTTTTCATATTTATATTTTTTGAGTTATTTATAATCAGTTAATTTGTAACTATTCAATCCTTAGTCTGAAGTCCAGCTGCCGGCTTCAACATTCAATATTCCAACTTCAAACTCCCAATTTCCGATGACACCATAAGACTCCGGAAATCACTTTTTTCAATTTATTTAACTGCAACTTTTGCAGCATCAGCCTTCATCTTTTCGTTTGCAGTGATCAGAAACTCGACCCTTCGGTTCTGTGCGCGACCATCAGCTGTACCATTATCATATTTTGGAACAGTCTCGCCAAAACCTATAATTGTAAGGCGGTCTGAAGTTATTCCTTTAGCGGCAAGATATCCCGAAACCGTACTGGCACGTTTTTCAGATAAGTTTTGGTTATACGATTCGCTGCCTTTACTGTCGGTATGTCCCTGCAATTCAATATTTGTGTCAGGATAACTATGCAGAACCACAACCAGTTTGTCAAGGTTTGTTTTAGCATCAAACGACAGAAGCGTTTTATCAAATCCAAATAAAACATTACTGCTGAATTCAACTACGATTCCTTCCCCTACTCGTTCTACACTGGCATCAGGAACAGTCTTCTTGATCTCTTCTGCCTGTTTGTCCATCTGATGCCCTATAACAGCACCTGAGGCACCACCGACTGCAGCACCGATAATTGCGCCAAGGGCAGTATTGCCTGCTGCCTTGCCGATTATTGCTCCCATGCCACCACCGGCTGCAGTTCCTACAACCGCCCCTTTCTGAGTCTTGTTCCATGAAGCGCATCCCGATAATATCATGACGGCGCTAATAATCATGATTACACTCAATCTCAATTTTTTCATAATAGATGTATTTATTTATATTAAGGTTCTTGTTTTTATTTCTTTTTAATATTTGAAATGATCCCGGGCCCATTTCATTCAAATTGTTTTCTGACAGGTCTTTCCCTTATTTCATAAGAAGAGGGAGTAATTCCATAGTTAGGTCCTCTCCGGGTGGATAAACATTTGAGTGTGTTAAAAAGGGTTGATGCTCAGGTTAAATCATAGTTTGTTTTGAAATTATCGTTGGCAAAATGCACTGATTTATTTTTGCGAAAGATAGACTCACCCGAACTAAAAAGTGTTACACAACTTTAGTGAAGAGTTACATTATTCACATATTCCGGTGTTACGATATATAATTTTGAGAATTATCATTAATAATAATGTAAAAAATTCTCAAGATGTGACTGTTAACTACGTGGCTGAAAATCTGTAAATAATGTAAGATTTTATAAAAGTTGTGTAACATACCAGTAGTAAAACATTTGGACCTTTGATGTCAGAACAAATAAATAAATATGATGAAGAAAGCGGTTATAATTAGTACTTTAAATAGATATACTGAGTTCAAAATATTTAAAAAGATCATATTCATTTTTTCTTTAGGACTATTAAATATCATAGCATTTTCAAATTCTCATCCTGCTACCAAGCAACAAATAGGAATGTTTCTTAATTCCAAAACATGTGTCGTACTTGAAAGCGGTATCAGTTTTTACAATGAATATATAAAGGATGCAGTCAGTAAATACTGGAAATTAACTGATTATGAACTAATCAATCAGCAAGAGTTTGAAAAAAGAAGGTTTGATTCAAAATATTCATTCTTAGTGCTTATGGATATAGTTTACGATAAGGATCCGGGCGGGATAAGTTATAGTAATATGAATCTTGTCCTTGGCGATCCTTCAAATAACATGACAGATATGCCAGAACTATGCAGTGTTCCGATATCTTATACAGGCGATAAATCTTCTGATTATGAGTATGCGATTCCTGCAATTGTTAAATTTATGCAGAAGCATGTAAAAGCTCTTGAGACTAATAGGTTCATTATTTCCTTGCAGGGATTTAAGTATTATAACAAACCATCAATGTTTAAGGATAAGGTTTTACTGCTAGACAAAGATAAGCTGGCCTCAGATGCTGATTCCCCTGATAAAATCAAAGCTGTTTATCCATATCAATTTGAACTGCTGACCGGTTCAGAAATCCTCAAAGAATTATCATCTAACCCGGCTAATACATTATTTCTGTTTCATGTTGGACCAGCTGAAGATCAGGCAGCCGGAAAATGTTTTGAAATGATTTTTGATGTTGATGGTAATTTATACTACTATAATTACCGGAATATTACCAATGAAAACGAAGATGGTTTTAACCTTAAAGATTTTAAAAATCTCCTGTGATATTATTAATAAACTTTAAAAACATATTCAATGAAAATTCTGATAGTTGGACTTCTTGTATTTTTAAGCTGGTCGGCCATATCAACATATTTATATGTGTGCCGGATAAAAGGATTTTGTAATGAGACGGAAACTATTATGAATGAACCCATGAGTAGTGAAAATGCAATCATCACTGATACCCTGTCTAAAGAGCCGGTAATCAGGTCTGAAATAGTCCCGGAAAATCTTGTAATCTACTTTTCATTTGACAAATCTGAATTCATGCCTGATACAAAGACAGACAATTACATTAAAGAATCAAATGTTTATCTGGCTAAAAATTCAGACGCCAGGATCATTATCACCGGCCACACTGACGCAATCGGAACAGATGAATACAATCAGGCACTTGGTTTCAGAAGAGCCAAAAGTGTAGAGCACTATTTTGAAAACAGGGGAGTGTCTGCAAAAGTGATAATTACAGAATCAAGAGGTGAAAAAGAACCTGCTGATGATAATAATACGGTTTCAGGAAGAACAAATAACAGGAGAGCAGTTATAACACTTAAAAAATAGGGATATGAATATTATGTTAATTTTTATGGTGCAAACAAAAAGCGCGGCGACTTTTGAGATACTAGGTTTATTATTGGGTGCTGCCATTATCGGATATATAACTGCCTGGCTTTACTATAAGTCGGTTTATGAAAAGAAAATAGAAATAATTGAATCCGAAAAACATGAATTGAATAACCGGATTGTGAACCTTGACGGGGAGATATCTGATCTGAAAAAAAGTCTCGGTGAAAAGGATGAAGAATCGAAACAACTGACTCTGGAGGTTAACTCTCTCAAAGTACTTCTTTCAGATGCTGTTCAAAGAATGAATGGAGCTCTGGCAGAGGTTGTGCGACGTAAGCATTTACTGAATTATGATAGTTTTGGTACTGCTACTGAGGAAGAAAAGGATGATCTGAAAATGATCAGCGGAATAGGTCCTTCTATTGAAGAAAGACTTAATGTGCTCGATATTTATACTTTCAGACAGATAAGCAATTTCACCACGCAAGATATAGAGACAATAAACTATGCTATTATTTACTTTTCCGGCAGGATTGACAGGGATGAATGGGTTGCTCAGGCTAAAGAGCTTGTTAAAGCCAAAGATAACAGGAACGAAATGTTTAAGCGTATCCGGGGGAAAAAGTCGAATATTTTCTATGACAGAATAGGAACTGCCAAAAAGGAGGATGCTGACGACCTTACCATCATCAGTGGAATTGGGGGATGGATACAGGAAAAACTCAATGCTTTGGATATATATACTTTCAGGCAGATCAGCAATTTCACTAAAGATGATGTAGCTGCTGTAACGGAAGCAATTGAATACTTCCCGGGAAGAATTGAACGGGATGAATGGAGTGATCAGGCGAAGGAACTGGTAAGGATAGAGGGAGACAAGACAAATCTTCTGAATCGCATAAGGGAAAGAAAAGGAAGAATTTACTATGACAGGCTCGGGTTTGCCCATAAGCATGAGGCAAATAATTTAACACTGATTGACGGATTAGGATTATGGGTGGAGGAACGGTTAAACACACTCGATATATATACTTTTGATCAGATCAGCAGACTTACACACTCAGATATAGAAACAATTACTGAAGTTCTGGAAATTATACCAGGTCGCATTGAGCAGGATGACTGGGTAGGTCAGGCACGGGAACTTGCCACCAAGAATATGAACTTGAAACAAGGTTAAATTGCAGGATCAACAATATTCAGTATATATAAACCCGAATCGTAAGGTACATTTAAATAAGTTATTGAACTAATATCAAATCGAACTTATATTAAGATGTATATGAAAAGTTAATCAAATCTGATATTTTTTCACTTAATTTGTAGTTTCATATGTACGTTCAATTAGATTATCTTAAAACAGATAAGATCTGGTTCTTTAAAATGTGGAAAATATATTACTGTGGTAATTTCATATTAACCATTTCCTGAAAGTTTTAGGATTACAAACAGTGTATTTACCTTCCTGGTAATCAATTTTAAGTGAAGAGTGTGAAATCAAAAATAACTGCATCGACTGTACCCTCAAATGACAAACCGCGTGTTTCAAAATCAAGGTTATTCCCTATAGTCGGCATTGGCGCGTCAGCAGGCGGGCTTGAGGCCCTTGAGCAATATTTAGGGAATATCCCTGAAATCTCCGGAATGGCATATGTCGTTATCCAGCATCTTGATCCGACCCAGAAGGGAATGCTGCCTGAGTTGCTTCAACGAATTTCGAGGATAAAAGTTTTTCAGGTAAAGGACCCTACCCCGGTAAAGCCAAACTGCATATATGTAATTCCGCCAAATAAGAACATGTCAATATTAAATGGCGTACTTCACCTTTTTGAACCATTGGAAGTCAGAGGATTGCGATTGCCAATTGATTTTTTCCTCCGCTCGCTGGCTATAGACAGAAAGGAACTTGCTGTCGGAATTATTCTTTCAGGAATGGGCTCCGATGGGAGTCTGGGACTTGGTGCTATTAAAGAAAATAACGGGATCGTGATGGTTCAGGATCCTCAAACAGCAAAATTCGACAGTATGCCACGTAATGCTATCGATTCAGTACTTGTCGATATTGTTGCTCCCGCAAATGAACTTCATTTAAAGCTGATTGACTTTCTGAATCATATTCCAGCTCTTGAGTTTGGACAGAATCCGGAATTCAAGGATAAAAGCTCTCTTGAAAAAATTCTTCTGCTCCTGCGAAAAAGTACAGGAAACGACTTCTCCTTGTACAAAAAAAACACCATATATCGTCGGATCGAAAGACGTATGAT
The DNA here is from genome assembly GCA_963760915.1 of uncultured Bacteroidales bacterium. Taxonomy (GTDB): domain Bacteria; phylum Bacteroidota; class Bacteroidia; order Bacteroidales; family VadinHA17; genus LD21. The sequence continues at coordinate 118,122 of CAVXEU010000004.1, forward strand.
CATACATAAGATCAAGAAGATAAACTCTTATGTTGACTTTTTGCAGGGAAATCCAAAAGAAATTGATATTCTTTTCAAAGAACTGATGATTGGTGTGACCAGTTTTTTCCGTGATGAGCTTGTATGGGAACATTTAAAAGATGTCGTCATTCCTGATATGATAGCCAAACAAACACCAAACCTGGAAATCCGTGCATGGGTGCCAGGTTGTTCAACAGGTGAAGAGGCCTATTCATTAGCCATAGTCATTAGGGAAGTCTTGGGAAACATGGTGGAGAAAAAAAATATTTCGGTACAAATATTTGCTACTGATCTTGATGAAGATGCCATTCATTCAGCCAGAAGAGGTCTCTTTCCTGCAAATATAGCTGCCGATATATCAAAGGAGCGCCTTTTAAGATTTTTTAATGCTACAGAGGATGGTTATCGTATCAAAACTGAAATAAGGGAAATGGTTGTATTTGCCCAGCATAACCTGATAATGCACCCGCCTTTCACCAAGATTGATATCCTGTCGTGCCGCAATCTCCTTATTTATATGGACAGTGAGTTACAGAAAAAGATAATAGGACTATTTTACTATTGTCTTAATCCTGATGGTATTTTATTGCTGGGTAGTTCTGAAACTCTCGGATCGCAGATTAATCTTTTTTCTTCTGTTGATTCGAAATTAAGGCTTTTCAAACGCTCCAGAAGCAATCTGAATAATGAAACTTTTAATTTCCCATCATCATTTTCCAGGTCAAAACTTAGTGAGTCCATTGGATCTTCAAATATCATTCCAGTTTCAAATATCCAATCGCTTACTGAGCAACTATTACTGCAGAATTATTCGCCTGCCGGAGTCCTGGTGAACCAAAATGGCGACATCCTGTATATCAGCGGACGTACTGGTAGATATCTTGAACCTTCCGTCGGTAAAGCAAATATGAATATTTTTGCAATGTTGCGTGAAGGTTTGCGAAGCGAATTTTCGGTAGCTTTCCGCAAGGTTATTACGAAGAAAGAATCGGTGGAGTTGCCAAATTTAAGTGTAGGAACTAATGGAGGGACCCAGAGCGTGAAACTGAGCATCCATTTTGTTGAAAAACCTGAGGCTTTGGAAGGCTTGCTAATGGTAATATTTACCGATGTAAAGGATGTTACGTCGATTGTTCCGGATAATAAAGCAGGAAAAACACTGGGTAAGCATAAGGGACTCTCGGATATGGAGAACGAGTTGCAGCGTGCTCGTATTGATATTCAGGACACTCTTGAGGAAATGCAGACTTCGCAGGAAGAGCTCAAATCTACTAATGAAGAATTACAATCAACCAATGAAGAACTTCAATCCACTAACGAAGAACTTACCAGTTCAAAAGAAGAAATGCAGAGTCTGAATGAAGAACTTCAGACAGTTAATGCTGAATTACAGTCAAAGGTCGACGAATTTTCCAGAGTGAACAGCGATATGAAGAACCTCCTCAACAGTACCGACATTGCTACTTTGTTTCTCGATAAAGAATTAAATATACGTCGTTTTACTGACCAGGCAACCAAAATTTTTAAACTTATAAAAAGTGACATTGGCCGGCCCTTTACCGATCTGGTAACTAACCTTATCTATCCCGATCTTGCTATAGATGCTGCTCAGGTTTTAAATACACTTATCTTTATACAAAAACAGATTCCTGCTGTTGACAATAGCTGGTTTTTGACACGCATTATGCCATATCGCACACTCGACGACAGAATAGATGGACTTGTTATAACCTTTATCAATATAACTGATCTCAAACAGACAGAATCAAAACTTGGAGAAGCTGAACAGTTGAATAATTTCCTTTTGAATTCATCATCAGAAATTCTTATTAAATTATCTGTGGAGAGGAAGATACTTGAGTTCAACCCTGAAGCTGAAAAATTTTTCGGCAAAAGACATAATCTTGTAGAATATCAGGATTTTATTCATAAGTTTATTCCTGAATCTGATTGGAATAAGACTGAGAAAGATATAAATAAGATACTTAGCGATGGGTGTGATGGTAAAATAAAGATGAAAGTAATTTCAGCCGGGGGCAAAATTATCGCCGCTGATTGGTATATATATGTATTGTTGGATGATCGGAAAATTGTTTCAGGAATGATCTTATCAAAAAGAAAATAAATTTCGTATAAATGGTAAATTTCTTATCCAGACCTTGTACATACAGTTAGACTCGACAGGTTTAACCATAACCTGATTTATAACAAGGGGCTTGAATAAGGATATTAATAATAAATTATGTGACTTATGTATAAAAAAAGAATGAGTTCTGAAGAAAAAAAGATGCTTCGCTTAAAAGCAGAAGAAGTTCTCATTAATAAGAAATCAGATCTGGATAAGCAGGAGTTTGAGAAAGATCCGGTTAGACTGCTCCACGAATTGCAGGTGCACCAGATAGAATTAGAGATGCAGAATGAGGAATTGATTGAGGCAAATGCTTCAGCTGAGGCAGCTTTGAAAAAATATACAATGTTGTACGATTTTGCTCCAATGGGCTATTTTACTTTAGATAAGGAAGGAACAATTTGTGATCTTAACTTTACTGGAGCAGAGATACTTTGCGAGAAACGCTTTGCTCTTATAAACAGCAATTTTAAGTTGTTCATTGCCGACACTTCGAAATCTGTATTTAATAAATTTTTTCTGGATGTCTTTAAAAGTAATGTAAAGGAATCGTGCAAAGTTATGCTCGGCTACGATAATAAACCACTTTGTCATGTTTATATGGAAGGCATTGTTACCGGTGATGACAGAAAATGTCTTTTATCTGTAGTCGATTTATCAGGTTTCTCAAAATAAATCAAACCATCTGCATCGGAATAAACTTCTTTTTATCTACCCGGGAATTTATTATCAATTCCGATGAATAACTTCAGGAAGTACGTGAATCATGTAACTTTTTATCATTGTTGTGTAACATTTACTGCTTACAAATGGATTAACTTTACTCTTTGGAATTATTCCATCCTTTCGCGAGTCGATTGGTTCTAATAGCAGAAGAATATGATTAACAAGATGATAGTGCGGGAAGCACTCAGAAGCAGCTGGGAACTGAAATATAGCACTGAGATGTCCGGGGGCTTTCCGGCTGATGGTCAGGATAGTGTTATTTCATTATTGATTCATGACATCTTTGGAGGTGAAATTCTGAAGACCCATAAGAAGAAAGGTTGGCATTTTTATAATCGTATTGATGGGGAACGCATTGATTTCACAAAAAAGGAAATGGATAAATCACCTGATGAATATAATTTCGAAGATATTCCTTCCACTCCGGCTGAGACTAATGTTTATTTTGCGAAGGAGGATTATTTTGCTTTCCTGATGAAATTTGTAATAGCTTTTGAAGAATCTGTTGGTCTTAATAAATTCCGGTCAGGTTTAACAGCGTGAGAACAATACATTTGTCGGATTTCCCTTTTTTGTAATCTGTGATCAGTGTGTTCTGTTTTACAACCGTATTTCCGATTCGGATCTCCTGAAATGTTTAATTTTAATTGTACGTTATCTAATTCCGCTAGACACGAGCTGCATAAGTAAAATGCCTGAGGCAGTTGTTATTTAATGAAATGTTGCGTGAACACATCCTGCTGTTAATTTGTTATGTTTTTGAGTGAATTTAAAAGTGAAAATTCAAATTGAAGCATTTTGACAATAAATAATAAATTTAACTATGAGCTCAAAAAATGTATTACTAGGCGTATTGGCCGGCGTTGCTGTCGGTGCACTTCTGGGAGTATTACTTTCACCTGAAAAAGGTTCCGTACTCCGTGAAAAAATTGCTAAAAAAGGTGAAGATTACCTTGACACTGTAAAAGAAAAATTCGATGACATTATTGACGACATCTCAGAAAAAATTGACAATGTAAAAGAGGGCGTTACGGATTTTGCCGATAAGGCTAAAACCAAAACAAAAACTGAAGAGGCGAAATAGTGATAATATCTAATTTTGCATAAATTTTAATCGCAATTATTGTGCATTTCATGGTTTGTTCCAGGTTGAGAGTTATCGTTTTACCTGTTTACAGAGGTATTTAACATTAATAAATTAAATCTGACGTTACTGCTTTGATATGTGAATAACTAGATAATAATTATGGAAGACAATGCTGATTTAATTAAAACGCTGCTTGAGAAAGCGGAAGAATATGGAAAATCCGAGTATGAACTTATAAAACTTCAGGCTCTTGATAAAGCAGCGGATATTGTTTCTTCATATATACCTCATCTGCTTGTAATTGTATTAATGTTCTCATTCCTTTTGTTTCTGAGCCTTGGACTGGCATTCTGGCTTGGAGAGGTTCTTGACAATACTTATTACGGATTTTTTGTGATTGCCGGCTTTTATGGTATTGTAACACTAATTATTCATTTTTTTCTGCAGAAATGGCTAAAAAAAGTAGTGGGCAATAATTTTATCAGACAGATGTCAAAATAGAATCATATGCAAAGCATTACATCCATTGAAGATCTTAAAAGCACAATTAAACAACTGGAAGATGAACAGGTTGTAAAAGGGCTTGAATTAAAAGAGCACTTATTATTAACTTATCAAAGTTTGAAGCCGTTAAATCTTATGATGAATGCTCTGGAGGAAATCGCGTTATCGCCAAACATACTAGATAACGTTTTGGCTGCCGGTACTGGCTTAGCAACGGGATATATCTCCAATAAATTATTCATTGGTACAAAAGGTGGAAAATTGAGAAAGCTATTTGGTACTCTGTTGCAATATGCTGTATCATCTGTAGTAGCAAGAAATCCTGAAACTGTAAAATTAGTTGGTAATTTTATTTTTCAAAATCTGTTCAGCAGAAATAAAAGGAAGATAAAGCAGGATTTAAATGAATAGATATTGAAGCCAGGATAGAACCCTGTATAAACCTTCCCTTATAGTAGTTTCTGGGAGCAGTTTTTTTATGTTGCAAATAAATCGATATAATGACAAAATATGATTCAAAGACAAAAACTGATCTAAAAAAATCAATTGGAACATTTTTTTGAGAAGATATATTTTCGCTTATCACTTAATGATTTCTTTTAAAATTCTGATGCTATTATCTGTTTTAATTAATCTTCTTAAGTTAATCGATTAGGAATAATACAGCTATGAAATCAGAATTTATCAATACTTTTTATTAACTGGCAAAAATTCTTTATGGATCATAAATTATAAGTGCCTACTCAGTAGATCCCTTCCATTTAAATACCTGAAACATTAAAGCATTCTGAACAATTACTCTTACAGTCTGTTAAAAGATAAAAATAAAATCAGTGGATATCAGTTAAATTGGATTCGGAGTATGAAAGGCCTGTTTGATAGGGTATATAACTGAAAGAAATAAATTGTAAATAAAATATAAAGATTATGCGATACAAACAGCTTGGTAAAACAGGAATACTGCTATCTGAACTTTGTCTTGGGACCATGACATTCGGAGGTAAAGGTTACTGGCAAGCTATCGGGCAGCTTCCGGAAGATGAAGTGACACTGTTGGTAAAGACTGCATTAGACCAGGGAATTAATTTTTTTGATACAGCGAATGCTTACTCAGAGGGATTAGCCGAATTGCTTTTTGGCAAAGCATTAAAAAACCTTGGTATTTCCCGTTCCACGGTATTCATTGCTACCAAAGTGCGTCTAAGAATGGGAGAGGGGGCAAACCAGGTTGGACTTTCAAGACTTCATATTATGGATTCGGTAGATGAAAGTTTAAAACGTATGGAGCTTTCTCATATTGATATGTTGTATATTCATGGTGTGGATCCTGTAACTTCTCTCTATGAAACGATGAGGGGACTGGAAGATGTAGTCAGGTCCGGTAAAGTACGTTATATTGGAGTAAGCAATCATCCTGCCTGGATGGTTATGAAAGCAAATGGCATAGCTGCAGATATGGGCTGGTCTAAATTTGTAGCCACCCAGAACTTTTACAGCATTGCCAGCAGGGATATTGAAAGGGAAATAGTACCAATGGCCATAAGTGAGGATATTGGCATTATGCCTTGGAGCCCACTGGCCGGAGGATTTTTGTCTGGCAAGTATACACGTAATCAGAAAATAGCAGGCGACAGCAGACGCGATGACTTCGATTTTCCCCCGATCAATAAGGAGAAGGCATTTGACATTATTGATGTTATGACAAGCATCGGCCAGCGCTACAATGTATCAGCAGCCAGAGTTGCGTTGAAATGGATAACAGATAAACCCGGAGTTACGAGTGTAATTATAGGTGCAAAGAATCAGGATCAGTTAAATGATAACCTTGCCTGCACTAAATTACAGCTGACCCAGGACGAGCTTAATGAACTGGATACAATCAGTGCTTTATCTCCTGAATACCCCGGATGGATGGTTGACAGGCAGTTAACGGGAAGGTTTCCTGAAAGCAAATAAAGGATTATCACTGTTTAACTATTCTCTTACCGGGTTGCAGAAGCTGTGCACCTGGTACATTATCTTTCCGGATCTGCTTATGTTCACTGGGGCGGGCATCTAAAAGTAATACGGCAAAGCAAAACCGGCTTTTACTAAATAGTTTGCCAAATAATTGTGACAGGATTACCGGACTATTATTTAACACTTAATTCTCTTAGCAGAATAAAAAGTATGTTGATATATAGTCCAATATATTGTTCATATCAATTATTGTTTATTTTTGCAGACCTTTCAACTGACATCACCGCTTAATTCAAATTTATTTCAGATATTTTTATTCATGATTACAGCGTCAAATCTTAGTATCCAGTTTGGAAAACGTGTTCTGTTTCAAGATGTTAATATGGTTTTCACCTCAGGCAACTGTTATGGGATAATAGGTGCCAACGGAGCAGGAAAATCTACCTTTCTGAAGATGCTTTATGGCGGTGTGGAAAACCGCACTGGTTCGGTGTCATTCGGACAGGGAGAAAGGTTGTCCGTTCTCAAACAGGATCATTTTGAATTCGATAACCACCTGGTTCTCGATACCGTTATGATGGGCCATAACCGGTTATGGAACATAATGAAAGAGAAGGACAATCTTTATGCAAAATCTGATTTTTCCGACAAAGACGGAATCAGGGCTTCCGAATTAGAAGAAAAATTTACAGAACTGGATGGCTGGAATGCAGAGAACACAGCTGCCAGTCTGTTAAGCGGTTTGGGAATTAAGGAAGAACAACATCATATATTATTGAAAGACCTTTCAGGGAAGGAAAAAGTAAAGGTGCTGCTTGCTCAGGCATTGTTTGGAAAACCGGATAACCTTCTGCTTGATGAACCTACTAATGATCTTGATCTTGAAACTGTAAACTGGCTTGAAAATTATTTGTCAGAATTTGAAAATACTGTTCTGGTAGTTTCGCATGATCGTCATTTTCTGGATTCTATTTGTACTCATATCGTTGATATTGATTTTAACCGGATACAACAATTTGCAGGTAATTATACTTTCTGGTATGAATCGAGTCAGCTTGCTCTCAGACAGCAGCTTGCACAGAACAAGAAAGCCGAGGAGAAGAAAAAAGAGCTACAGGAATTCATAGCCCGGTTTCGAGCTAATGCTTCAAAGTCAAAGCAGACTACCAGCAGGAAAAAAATGATCGAGAAATTGAATATTGAAGAGATACAGCCTTCTACACGTAAGTATCCTGGAATAATTTTTACTCCAGGACGTGAACCCGGTAATAATATTCTGACTGTGAAGGATCTGACTAAAAGTATAGAAGGAAAGATTTTATTCAGGGATCTTAGCTTTACAATTAATAAAAGCGATAAAGTGGTGTTTTTATCCAGAGACTCAAGGGCTATGACAGTACTATTTGAGATATTGAAGGGTCATGAAAAGCCTGATCATGGTACTTTCGAATGGGGACAAACTATTGTAAAAGCCTATCTGCCACTGGATAATGAAAAATTCTTCCAGGAAGATATCAGCCTGATCGATTGGCTTGCCCGGTATTCTGATGATACAAGTGAATTGTATCTGAGAGGTTTTCTCGGCAAAATGCTATTCTCGGGAGAGGATATATATAAAAAAGTAAATATTCTCTCGGGTGGTGAGAAAGTCCGGTGTATGATAGCAAGAATGATGATACGCAATGCTAATGTGATGCTTCTGGATACCCCGACAAATCACCTCGACCTGGAATCAATACAGGCTTTTAATAACACACTGATCAGGTTTAAAGGAAATATACTTATGTCTTCTCATGATCATGAGTTTATCCAAACTGTATGTAATCGTGTTATTGAAATGTCGTCGGGAGGAATGATTGATAAAGAGATGCAATATGACGATTATATTTCAGATGAGAAGCTTAAGGAAAGAAGAAGCGGTTTATATTAGAGCTGCCTGAAAAATATTTATCGTCATTCAGTTTAAGCTGTGTGAAATATTCCTTAAAAATATCATCCGGCTTACATTCCTTAACAATTTTAGCTTGTTATGAACAAAACGGTTGATTAGCCGTTGTAAAGTTATTGAACTACCTTTTCACAGAGGTATTTACAAAACTTGTAATTATGGCAGTAAATGAAAAAGGCGATTATTTGCCGGACAATGATCTGTTTAAAGATTCATATATTTCCTCTATGGATCAATACAGAAAAATGTATACTGACAGCATTAAAAATCCCTCAGAGTTCTGGGAGAAGCAGGCGCATGAATTGTTGCACTGGGAACATGATTTTCAGCTGGTAAGCGATTGTGATTTTTCGGAAGGATTGGTTTCCTGGTTTTTGGGGGGAAAGCTTAATGCATGTGAAAATTGCGTTGACAGGCATGTTAAGGATAAAGGGGACCAGGTAGCTATAATATGGGAACCCGATGAGCCGGGAAATGAACAGAGGATAACTTACCGCGAACTTCAACGTAAAGTTTCACGATTAGCTAATGTATTGAGACATAACGGAATCCAGAAGGGAGACAGGATAGCCATTTATATGCCGATGATTCCGGAAGCTGTATATTCCATGCTTGCATGCGCACGAATAGGTGCTGTCCATTCGGTCGTTTTCGCAGGTTTTAGTGCGGAATCACTTCGTGACAGGATAAACGATGCAAAATGCAAAGCTGTTATTACTTCTGACGAAGGCGTCAGGGGAAAAAAGATCATACCATTGAAACGTATGGCAGATGAGGCAGTAATGGCATGTCCGAGCGTTGAACACGTTTTTATTGCAAAGCGAACCAATGCTAAAATACCTTTTTATCCGCCAAGGGATATCTGGCTGGATGAGGCAATGCAGGGAGAACGTCCATATTGTCCCATAGAGACAATGGATGCTGAAGATACATTGTTCCTGCTTTATACTTCGGGGAGTACCGGTAAACCAAAAGGAGTATCTCATTCCACAGCAGGATATTTGTTATTCTCAGCAATGACTCATAAATATGTTTTTGATTATAAGGAAGGAGAAGTCTATGCCTGCGTGGCAGATATTGGCTGGATAACCGGACATTCTTATGTTGTTTACGGACCATTGCTTAACGGAGCCACAACCGTTCTTTTTGAAAGTACCCCCGTATACCCCGATGCGGGAAGATATTGGGAAATGGTTGAACGATTGAAGATTAATCAGTTTTATACATCTCCGACTGCATTGCGGTCGGTTCAGCGCGAAGGCAATAAGTTTGTGGAAAAGTATGACAGATCAAGCCTGCGTATACTGGGTACCGTTGGAGAACCAATTAATCCTGATACATGGAAATGGTACTACAATGTGGTAGGCGGGGGCAGATGCTCCATAGTAGATACATGGTGGCAAACTGAGACCGGAGGTATACTTATCTCTCCTCTTCCCGGTGCCGTACCAACCAAACCAGGGTCAGCCACTCTTCCTTTCTTCGGAATAGAACCTGTACTGTTGAGTCAGGAGGGTCAGGAGATAAAAGCCACTGAAGCTTCGGGTCTTCTTGCAATAAAAGGCCCCTGGCCAGGTATGGCACGGACTATCCAGGGTGATCATTTACGGTTTTATGAGACTTATCTCCGGCAATTTAATGGCTATTATCTTACAGGTGACGGTGCTTCACGTGATTCTGACGGGTATTACTGGTTAACCGGACGTGTTGATGATGTGATGAATGTATCGGGTCACAGAATAGGCTCAGCTGAGATTGAGAGTGCCCTGGTATCACATCCGTTCTGTTCTGAAGCTGCTGTTGTGGGCTTCCCCCATGAAGTTAAAGGGGAAGGGATCTTTGCTTTTGTTATACTTAGAAATGGATATGAAAATGAAGGGGATCTTGTCGGGGAATTGAGAAATGAAGTAAGACGTCATATCGGTGCTTTTGCAACTCCTGATCAAATCCTTATTACCCCTGGACTTCCCAAGACTCGTTCGGGAAAAATAATGCGTCGGATTCTTAGAAAGGTTGCTGCAAACGAGACTGAAGATCTCGGAGATATAACTACTCTTGCTGACCCTTCAATAGTAGAGACAATAATAAGTTTAAGGGAGAAATTGGTTTAAGAAAGTGATGTCCGATTATCTGAAATTTCAGATAATCTTAAGCCTTGATTAACCGGTTTAATTTTTAAATTCCTGGATAAAGTGATTTACCGTAAAATAAAATACATTCCGGATTATTGAATGGGAAGCATTATAAAACTCTGAACTTTTAAACTGAAAAACCTTGGTAGTGTGGGGTAAAATGCCTTTTCTTAAAGTTGTGATTTTATGTTTTTATCACTTAAATTCACAGTCAATGTTATACTGAGCATGTTTTTTGGTATCTTTACGCAATGAAAAACGAAATAGTAATACCGGTTCAGCAAGGCGAGTTGAAAGAAGAGGATATTATATCTGCAGCTGAACGCAGAAAAAAGTATTCTGTAATCAGGGACTTGCAGGCAAAAGAGTATAACGATGCAATTGCCAGCAGGCTTGAAAAAGACAAAGAAAACGCAGAAGGAAACCTGAAAGGAGAATAAACAGCTGAATCATATATTGAATTTCCATCTGAAAAATATTCTCAGAAATTTGGAAAACGGATTTTTCAGGAAAGTCATTCAACCCGGATTAATTTAGTTACATAATGTAATTTTGTCCTTGAACAAGACAAAATATAACTCAAAATTATTAGTTTTTTGGGATCGTCAAAAATGCTTCTTTTCTGCTATGGCATTATACTTAATTAAAAAAACAATTCAATATCAATAATTTATACCAGAGGACAGACTGTTTGTTACAGGTAATGTAAATTTATATTCGAGACCCTTCCCATTTCTGCTTTCAACCCAGATTTTCCCTTCATGTTTTTCAACAAATTCTTTACAAAGTATTAATCCTAATGTTGTTGCTTTATCTTCCGGTGCACCTAATGTTGAATGCAGATGTGAGATATCAAAAAAGTTTGTCAGATAGTCTGGAGCAACTCTTGTTTCATTGTCCAGGACAGATATTATCACGTCAGAATGAGTTTGTTGTGCAGATATATCTATATGTCCGTTATTTGTAATATACTTTATTGCGTTTGATACAAGATTTCTAAGTATTGTCTTTAGCATAAAAACATCAGCACTGACTGTAATATCCTGTCCGGACAGATGATTGATCGTGATGTTCTTTGCATCGGCAATTGGTTTGAGTATTGAAACAGATTCCTGACTTACTTTTGCAAAATTCAATATTTGCGGTTTGAAAGCGATGTTTCCCTGGTTAATCTTTGTCCATTGAAGCATATTATCAAGCAGACCGTAAAGGTTGGTGGCTGATTTGCTCATCATCACGGCCATCTTTTGGATTTCTTTTATCGACAGACTGTCAAGCTCCTCTGCCATCAATTTTGAAAAGTTATTGAATAGATTAAATGGAGTATAGAGGTATTGGGCAATTATGGAATAGAATTTGTCTTTGTCGGAACTTAATTGTAACAATTCTTTTTCATAGCGCTTGATCTCTGTTGTATCTCGGAAAACCATACAGAATAAATTGTAGCCATTAAGTTCAATTGGGAATACTTTTCTTTGAATGTTTCTGGGGCTGTCTGAATTTAAGGGCATTATTTCATCATCTATAATACGGTTATATATTTCAGGTGTTTGCATTGAAATAATACCATTAATTTCGTTTTCAGTGATTGTTTTGTCATTTGAGGGTGGAGGTGCAAACTGATATTGAAGATCAACTATACTTTGATTTAAAACCGCGTCTGATTTTAGTCCGCAAATTAGTTCAGCTCCCTTATTCCAGATAATTATCTTTTTCTGCTCATCAAAAACAATTATACCATCGCTAATCTGGTCAATTATCTCTTTTACTTTGGTTTCACTCTCCTTAAGTGCCATTTCAGCCTGTTTTCGATCAGTTATATTCCTGGCTAATCCGGAACAACCTATGATCTCATTCTTTTCATTAAGGATTGGATTAAAGAAACTTTCATAATATGCAAGGTTGTCTTTTCCAAAGGTCTGTATAATAGAATGGGATTCTCCATTTAATGCCTGGTCGTAATTCTCTTTTGCCAGTTTTCTGTCAGTTTCCGATGAAATGCAATCCAGAATATTCATTCCTATTCCGACATCTTTGTTATATGCGAATTTCATAGACTCCCAGTGAGCTTTATTGAAATACAGGTAATTATAATTCCGGTCAATTGAAAAGATTATTGTTCCTTTCTGACTTTCAATGCTCGATTTCAGGAGTAATTGAGACCTTACCAATGCATCTTCTGCCTTTTTGCGTTCGGTAATATCAATAACGTTCGCAAGAAAAAATTTTTTATTATGATCCTGTAAAAAGGGTGCAATGATTACCTGAACCGGGAATAATTTTCCTGATTTGTGGCAGAAGATAAGGTCAAATCCTTCCTTAGGTGCATTATTATCCAGAGTTTGCTTCATTGCATTGTTAATATCGCCTATGTTCTGCGGACACCAATATGAATAGGGAGGACGTTTTCCTAAAAGTTCATCTTCATCCCATCCGACCATCTTACAAAATGCCTGATTTACATAAACTTGTTTTCCTGTATCATCAACTACCGCAATACCGCTAGGTATAGCATTTTCAATAGCTTTTCTCAGTGACATTTCTTTTTGAAACGATATAGCCTGATTATCCGACCGCAGAGTTCTCAATTCAGATTCCAGCACTTTTATCCTATTTTCAAGCTCGTTGAAACTCATTCTTTTAGTTTAATATTTCAGAAATAGTGGAAATATATCATTATTTGCTTCAGTTGTCTGTATGGGTTTCTCAATCCGGATATTTGTAATTGCAGGGCCATTTCATTATTTAATGAACAGTACCTTCTGATTTTAGGATCAGACGAATAAAGTTTAATTGGTGGTGCAAAATTCATGGATTGATTATTTATGCTTTACCCTTATTTTAATAACAGATTAGTAATAGATTTGTTCTTCAAGAAATTTTAACAAATAATACCTCTCAGTAATTACCTTAGGGTAATGGATGGTCAATTTAATATGAAGAATGAAAGTCAGAGTAACAGGATTTTTCCATCGGATTCATAGTATTGAACATTCTGATGATTCTGACGAAAATGAAATATTAAAACAATTATATCACTTGGAGAAGCGGATCAAAAAATTATCTTTGTGAATGCACTCTTCATATTACCGAAAAAGTGAAGCAAAAGGATGTTACCATAAGTGTGGTAATTTACATCTGGTGAAGACTGGTCTAATAAAAAAGATGAGGAGTGGTCAGTTTGAACGGTTTTTCCAGTTATTAAAGCATTTATAATTATGCAGAGAAGGAGATTTATCAGTACATCAGGCTTGTCATTGCTCGGATTAAATAAAATATTTGGTAAGGAAGCTGTATTGCCTGAAATAAGCAGAAAAAAAAGAGCCCAGACAATAAAAACGAAAGTTCTGGTTGTAGGAGGTGGTCCTGCGGGTATTGGGGCAGCAATTGGCTCAGCAAAGTCAGGAGTTGATACATTACTAATTGAAAACTATGGCTTTTTCGGGGGAGTGGCATCTTGGAGTGTAGGGATGTGCCTGAATCAGATGAGACCAAATGAGAAGCCACGTGGTTTTGTACATGAGCTTCTGTTACAGAAGCTTCAGAATTATGGCAAACAGGCTGTAAGGCTAAGTACTCATCAGTTTTTTGTAAACGTCGAATATTTAAAAGCGGCAATATTGGATGCTCTGGATGAAGTGGGATGTAAATATCTGGTTCATGCCAAAGCAGTTGATACAATTACCAGGGGAAACAGAATAACCGGTGTAATAATATCGACAAAATCAGGATTGGTAGAAATTAAAGCTGATGTAGTAGTGGATTGCACAGGTGATGCTGATATAGCTTATTTTGCAGGAGCTCCTACAATGATCGAGACAGGAGATCTTTCTCCGCAAACCCTCCTTTTTAATGTCAGTAATATTGATAGTTATTCTTCAAGAGATATGTCGGGTGTTTTAGAGAAAGCCAGATCAAAATATCCATTAATCCCCGACAGTTGGGGTAGCTGGGCCTTATCTAAAATTTCAAATTGCCATCATTTCTATATAAACCACAGTGGAACCAGAGATTTTGGAAATTTTGACATTACAGATCCATATCAGTTTTCTAAAGCGGAATGTTTGAGTCGCAGGCAGATTGTTCAGATGACTGAAGCAATGAGGGAATTTGGAGGAGGCGATCTGAAAGAATGTGAAATTGTGGGAGCCTCAACACAAATTGGGGTTAGGGAATCGAGACGAATAAAGGGTTCATATATTCTGACTGAAGAAGATGCAATAAATGGTAGCCGGTTTGATGACGTTATTGCATGGCGAAGCGGGTATCTGGATATTGGCTATGTTAAGGTAAGTCAGATGAAGATACATCAGGTACCCTACAGGTCAATAGTACCCGAACAAATTGACGGTCTTCTTGCAGCCGGTCGTTGCATGTCAACAAGTCATGCGGCTGCATCAGCCGGTAAAAGTATGGGTAACTGCTTTGCAACCGGACATGCTGCCGGAGTTGCTGCGTCTCTCTCTTCTATGACGAAAAAACTGCCGAGAGAGCTGAATGTCAGTGCAATACAGGATATCCTTCGAAACGACGGGGTAGATCTTACAATTGGGGGAGAGGTTCAGGATAGTAGGATGGCGATGTAATACAAAACCCGGTACTATCGCACCGGGCTTTTTCTTTTGTCGGGGTGGCAGTCTGACAAGCATATTGCTATATATAAGTGTATATCAATTAAATAACCTTTTAATTAAAACCATTTTATGTGTATGCTTTTAATTAAAACCTTTACATGCAATATATCAATTATTTACAAAGGTAAAATAAGTTCAAAAAAACGGTTCAAAATGCTTGATAGTTCAAATTTTGAACCGTATATTTAACCTGTTAATCTTAGGAAATGATACGATGAATACACAAAGCACGCTAAAGCTCTTTAAATCAGGTAATTATAATTATATATATGTGTATTTTAAGTATAGGGGTAAGCTCATCAGGGTAAATACGGAACAGGAGTACATTGAAGGATTGCACCGTAAAGACTTGCTTTATTCTGCTAAAATGCCAAAGTATGAACTATTGAATGAAAAGATATTAAACTTAAAGAATAAGGTTGATCAGTATATAACAAGAAAACTTTCCTATGTTGATCAGAAAAGCATTGGCGTTAGTCAGGCTGAATGTTTGAATTATATTAAAACAGGTGAATTCACTTTAGACAATGCAGAATCAAAGCCACTGCCAAAGAAACTAACATTCTTCGATTATTACAGTGAATTTTATGAATTTAAAAATACTGCCTTACAAAATAAGCCAAGCCTGAAAGATTATAAAAGCCTTGAAAATGCATTGAATGATTATCAGGATTACGCAAAGGTCAAACTAACATTTGATATTATCAATGATGTTGATTTTTTCAATAGGTTCAGAAATTATTTATATAGGAAACACGATGAATCAGCAAAAACAGGCGGAGAACTAAACGCCAATACCGTTCATAAAAGATTTTCGAGTCTGAAAACCTTTTTGAGATATGTGCAGGGGAAAAATTATTATAGGTTTAAGGATGAATTATACGAATATAAAACGAAGAAATTTAGAACTGATTTTGTCATACTTTCCAGAGCTGAAATAAAGCAACTGGAAGAGCTTAAAATAACTAATCCAAACTGGCAAAGAATAGTTGATTGCTTTGTTTGTAATTGTTTTCTTTCTTTAAGGTATTCAGATTTATCCACCATGCATAAAGGAGAGTTTAAACAGGATAGTGATGGTGATTGGTATTATACCAAGAAAAACGAAAAGACAAATATTAATATTGAAATACCGATAACAGAAACCGCTTACAGAATATTAACTAAATACGATTTTAAATTACCAGTATTAACGAACCAATATTTCAACAGCGAGATAAAAACAATCTTAATAAATTATGATCTATTCAAAGAAACTGTAAAGAAAACTGTAATGCGTAATGGGAGTCCAGAGACAAAAGAATACCTAAAAAGGGACTTAATAAGCACTCATACATGCAGACGCACCTTTATAACTCTGGCAATTGAAAATAATGTTCCTATGAATGCTATTCAAGCCTGTACAGGGCATACAGACCTTAGAATACTTTCAATTTATGTGAAGCGAAACAGGAATAAGGAACAGGTTAATAAGATTGATTGAAACCAATTCATACAAAATTATTTTTAATAAATCAGGGAAGACTTCATTTTTAAATCTGTGAAGAAATAGTTCATGAACATTTTTTGAGAAAATATTTCCATCCCCAGAATTTTTTCATGTCTTCAATTATGACAACTTTTAATATCTGCTTGGATTTCAGGACTTTTATGGATTAAAAAATTTTACATTTTTTTTGATTTCTTTAAAATTTATCTTCGAATCAACTTCTCCAGAATTATATTTTTAAACCAGAAAAAAATTAAAAGTATTTATAAATAAGTTCAGAAAAATTGTTAGATTTTTTGGAAAAAATAATTAATTTGAATGAAACAATACATCTGCCTCACCCACAGGCATATACACCCCGCCACCCACCCATCGCCCAGCAGAGGGAGATACGGTGCATGTGCCTGTTTATGTGTACATTATATAATATAAGTTAGATTGTCCATTTAGAATGAAATTACAAGACCTGCATCCATATGACTCGTTTATTGTTGGCATCCTCAATATCTATTTCGTTGATTATAAAGGCAACTTTCATATCCAAGCAAAATTCATCATGGTTGACAATGAGACATTATCGACAGGATGTACATATGTGCTTATTGAATCTTTCAATACAAAGAAATATATTGTCCGCCAAGTTAGACTTCAGGATGCATTTTACTCTGATGGCTCTATATTTCTCCTTGTAAAGGACATATCATCGCTGGAGACATTCATCATTGACCAGCAGATTAAATGTACGAGAGATCATTTTAAATGGGTTCTCATTGATCTTGATGACATAGATAATGTACTGAATACCGAAGTGATAAAATCATATTGTAATTCGTGTGGTGATGATAAAAAGAAATATCCTTCTGATAAGAATCTCGGTAAATTCAGTGATGACCTGCTTGAATTTGACTTTTAGTTCTTAATCAGTATTTCCAGCATTTCCATATTGTTCATTATCAGGTTTTAATATATCTTTGCCCAAAATAATTTCTATATGGGTAAAGAAAAGAAGCCAAAGGTCGAAATAAGCGAAATCTTTGTCGCAAAAGCCTGTGTATCAATGGTTTACTGGGGCATAATAACAAGGACGCAAGATGAAAATGGCAATCCAATTCTGTTTTCTCGGATTATGATGGATGACGGTCTACTTTGTGCCCAATCACATGACCAAAAGATACTTGCAAAAAATCTCAATTGTATGGCTCGAATGGTAGTATTTGGTGGACTTCATGATAATCGGGGAAAGACTGAAGAAATATTTGGTAGTGATTTCTTTTTAAATTAGCTTATCCAATAAAAATAATTTAGAGATTAACTTCCTTATGCGAATAAACAAAGTACAAAACTCTTTTTAGGTGATTTCCATCTGTTAATCTACTGAATCTTATATGTACCATCAACGTTCGCCACAAGAACAATCGATTTGTTTTCAAATGACTCCCTTGCAGCATATTTGTCATCATATCTCCATTTACGATTTACAAGGATTATTGTGACCTCACCATTAGAGGATACCTTTACACTGCCATTCTTCAAACTCTTATCGTTATTATAATCGTCAGTAATGTTTTTTACAGGAACATAGCAATATGATGACCAAGTGTTATGTTGAGGTACGTTTGGTTCATCTATGCTTGAATCTAAGCCATAATAATCAATTTGTAAAGGTTCGTAGCATACTTTAGTCCATGTATCTTTATCCAAACGAAATAAATATATTCCTCTTTTAATAGGTTTCCCAACGGAAAAGAAAGACGAATAACAATTACTGCATGTATCATATGAAAGCATGTACAATTTTTCATTAAGAAAAAATGAATATGCACTAACACTGAAATATTCAACAGCAGTTTTATATTCTGGATTAGCTGTGTCACAATTTCTTAACGCCTTCACACCTTCTGGAAATTCATGAGACATTAGTTCATACTGAGGATATGATTGAATGTATCCAAATACACTTGGTGCCCATGTTTGTGCGTATAAAGCACCTGTAAGAAGCATAATTGCGGTAATAAAAGAGAATCTTTTCATTTAAATGTTTTATTAATCAGGATACGAAAAGGAATAGTAGATAGATCGTAAGCATCCGATAAATCACATCTAATTTATGGATTACGGTGGATAATCGGCCACTATTCTCGTTCGCTTTGATTAAAATTTGATCTGATTTGGGTACAGTTGCACCAATTTTAGTACAAGTGGTGCGATCTTGATTAAAGTTGGGTAAATTTTGATTGATGTGATTTCAATTCGGGCAGAATTGACACTTGTTGCACGATAATTTCCCTAAGTGGCACAAGTTTGATTCTTCTTCCACTGATGCGGAAGCAGATCCTCCATGTTGCCTTTCCCATTGCTATAGGAGTATATCTTTGAAAGAACATCCTCAAGCCATTCTGTAGGATTAACACCAGCTGCCTTGCAGGATCCAATCAGAGAGTAGACAATAGCAGCTCTGATTGCAGCCTCTGCATTACCGCAGAAAAGATAGTTCTTTCTTCCTATAGCCAGCGGACGGATTGCATTCTCAACAAGGTTGTTATCTATTCTGTATCTGCCGTCAAGATGATACCTTGAGAGTTTTGGAAAGAGTGAGTATGTATAAGATATTGCTTTTGCCGTTCTGCTCTGAGGAAGCAAAGTATTGTAGTTGTCGTAAAGCCACTTCTCAAAGGTCACCAGTATGGGATATGCCTTTGTGCATCGTAACTCTCTTCTCTGATCAGGTGTAGCCTCCATTTCATCAGCCTCTCTCTCTAAGGCATAGAGAGATTGTATCTGTAACAGAGCCTCCTTTGCCAGTTTCTCATTCTCCTGCAGAGCTTCATCGAACTTACGCCTGGCGTGAGCCCAGCAACCAAGCATCAATTTCCCATCAAGGGTCTCAAAGCGCTTGTAAACCTGATAACCGTCACTCTGTATTGCCCCCTTAAAGTCATGCAGCAGAACCATAGCAGTCTTCTCGGAGCGTGAACCTCTGTCATAGTGGAAGAAGACCTCGCCATTATCCGGACTGCGAACAACCCACAGATAACCCTTAACAGCACGCTTCTTCTCATTGTCTATCACGGGGATGGTACTCTCGTCAACCTGAATGTAATCGGTAGACAAAACCCGTCGTCGAAGATGGTCATAAAGTGGTTTGAGCAACTCGCAGCTCTGGGAGAACCAGTCTCCCACAGTGGAAGAGCTTATCCGCACCCCAAGATCCGTAAATCTGGCTATCTGCCGGTGAAAAGGTATGTGATAAAGGTATTTTTGGATGATTATCTCTGTCAGGAGCGTCGTATCCGCCATGCATTTGTGTATTGGGCTCTGAGGAAGAGGTGCTATCACTACTGTTGATCTCTCTTTCTGCTGCTGGTTGAGCTCCTGAGGCTGGGTTTTAAGAGCAAATTTCCTGCGGGTGGTCCTCCTGATATAAAACTCAGCTGGTTTGTAGGCTAGTTTGTCTGTCACTTCAGATCCGATGCAAACATACTCATCAAAATTTATCCCTTCAGGGTCAATAATCGTCTCCTCAACACGCAGGTTCTCAAGGGAGATATCCTTACGGGGAGTGCGAGCCTTCTTTGCTGTTACGGTGTTGGTTATAAGCTCCTCTTCCTGCGCAGCAGCCTTTTCCAGTTGCGCTATCTCATTGTCACTCAGTTGTTCACCAAAGATATCAAGCTGTCGGGCATCCGGGTCTGATGATATAAAACGCTCACTTTTCTTACCAAATATCAGTTTGCGTAAGTTCTCTATCACTTGTGTGAGCTTGGATATTGCATCCTCCTTAGCAGATAGCTGATTGCGAAGAGACTCTATCTCTTCTGCCATTTTTTCAACCTCATGCTGGGTGTATCCGGATGCCATAAAAACATTGTAATTATCTGATACAAAGATAGTAACAATGTTTAGATAACCAAATAATTTACAACATTTTATGTTAAAATTTTACTCTTTTTAATCTTCTTAACCTTGTTGACGGATCGTCCATAACTCCATCAACCATCATCACCAGGTCCAGCCATTCGATCCTGAGCGATCCCTGACCGGGATCCTTTGAGGGAAGACGAAAACGGCCCTCTTCCAGAAGCTTTGAGTAGATGACAAGCCCTCCCGGCTCCATATGAAGAAGCTTGATACGGTTGCGAGACTTGTTAATGAAAATAAAGACATCACCATCGAGTACATTAAGTCTCAGATTATTTGTCACAAGACCGCTTAAAGTATGATAACTCTTCCGCATGTCGGTTGGCTCACTATAGAGCAGGTAGCGCATGCTGTCATTGAGACTAAACATTGCGTCGGCCTCCGGATGAAGCAATAATTGTGCTAACCATTAACGAGTCCATGATACCCCGGATACGAAGTTCAGCTCCAGAGGGTGTACGAAGTTCTATTTCAATCTCCCCCTGTGATATAAAAGGTTGCTTTAAATTTTTACTCCGTTTCCCAGGCTTGATTGATCCACCGCACAGGACATTGATGGGAAGGAACTGTCCTTCTGACTGTGATGAGGCCTCTTGAAGGTCTCGGGACTTGCGTTTCCAGTAGTAATATTTATGAAGGCTGACCCCCTTTGTCAAAAGAAAGGTCTTTATGTCTGTCTCTGATGTGGAGAACTCTTGCTCCAGGAGAGTATATTCCTCAATTGTCATGGCTTATAATTTTAAAACAAAAATATTGAGCCGAAACAATACCTACAATATGTGTTTTATCGGATGCTTACGATAGATCAAATAATGAAATCATTTATTCTTCAAACAGCGAACAGCAAAACCGACACTTTTTGTATAAGTTGCTCTAACTACTTGTCCGTCATACTTGCTTATGGAGCGAAACCAAGCAGTGAGATCAGATGCACTTGAAGCTGTCCAGAAATAACCATAGTACATCATATTATTAAACTCCCCACGGTTTAATGATCCACTTGGAAGAGCCGTAAAACCTGATTCATTAGTAGCTCCGACATTAGGACTTAGCCAATGCGTTGTACCTATTTCTTTCAATTTCCCACCAGCAATGTTTTCACCACCTAAGAATGTCGTCAATGTAGTCCATTCAGCGTCAGTTGATACATGCCATCCTATTGGACATAATTTACCACTAAGTACAGCATCCCAGTTGTATAATGCACCATAATCTCTTTTGTTTATAAATGAGTTATCATAGAAACAAATCGCATCAGTTCTATACCAAGCATCATTCCCTGTAGGTATTAACTTACCATCATTGTATTTATTGGTTTTTAAATTCTCAGCCATCCAAACCTGTGTGCCAATTTTCACAGTTTTGTAGATGTTTCCGTCAATATCTTTAACAGTCTGTGCTTTTAGTCCAGTCATTCCACTACAAATAAAAGTAGCAGCAAATATTATTACATAATTATATTTCATGTTATCATTTATTATAGATTTCTATTTCCTCTATAAAGAGCATCCTTTTTGATTTACAAAATATCTCTGTAATTGTTTATGATTTAATATTAACACTCTGACTGAAGAATATCTAATAATACTCTATCGTCCGTTCTAATTCATGAGACTTTTTATCATCTTTAAATTCAGTTTGTTTCACCCAATTACCAACTTTATCAAATTCGTACGTATATTTGTATTTAACCACCTTATTATAATTACGAGTTTTCCAAGAGTCCTCTGTTTCAACAATATTTCCGTTTTTGTCATATTTGTTTTCAACCTTGTTCTCTGTGATATTATCTTCACCATAATTTGTTGTTGTAATCTTTTCAATATTATTTCCTTCTGAATCATATTTACATATAATCTTGCTTCTTATATTGCCCTCTGAGTCAATTTCGGTCTCTTCTAATGTATTACCATTTACATCATACTTAAACATGTGATCTATTTCCTTTTTAATGACATTTCCCTTCTTTTCATATGTATAAATTATTGGTCTTTGAGGATTTTGTGAATTAACTTCTTCAATTTTTCGTCCTTTTGAGTCGAATCTATAAGTAAATGTTTTTGTTACTGGCTGTTTAAAAGTAGAACTACTAACTATTTGTTGAATAAGATTCCCTTTGTTATCATAACGGGATGAAGTGTTATATTCGAATGTTCTACTTTTTTGGTTAAATTCTACTGCATTTCCTTTTTCATCATATGTGTGAGTAGTGTTTTCAATAATATTCCCAAAAGCATCATATGAAGTTTCATCAATTAATTTGCCTTGGTTGTTATATTTACGAACATACTTTGCCGATAATTTTCCATCATTATATACTTCTGACCCAATAATATTTCCCTTTTCATCATACAAAATAGAACCTGATTTTATTTTATCATTATTCTCCTTATCATTATTCTCAATTATAAACGTCTGGAGCAATAAAACAGACTTTACTTTACCTTTTAGACTTAGTTTACTCAAATCGCTCTTGACCTTGGTCGCTTTCGCTTCAGTGCCAAAGAATTTAAACAATACAACTGAAACAATGATCAGGGATAGTACTATGAATGCAATAGTAGCATTTTTACCAAATTTCATTTTGGACTTTGGCTTTGTATCTTCGTCTATTGAATCATGTTTTGCTTTATCAGAATGTGAATCATCTGATTGTAATGTTATGGGTTCTTTTGGATTTTCAACTGGAGGTTGAATTCCATTATCGGTTAGTAATTTTGATTTTATTGAATCATACTCTTCTTTGGTTATTGCACCTGAATTATGCAATTCGAGCAAATCTGAAAGTTTTTTAGAAATTGATTCTTGTGTCATAGTTAAAATATTTTATGAATAATTTAAGGGGAAGTTTTTACCTAAATAATTTATAGGTTTTACTTTGTTTCATTATCTACTTTGTACCTGACACAACGGACAGATAAGCCTTCTCTTGTGTCAAAATAATCCTTACGCATTCCAAAAGTAGTGGAATTTATCTGGTCATAAATATTGGGGAATAGCCTTCGACACAATGCAAGAGAAGCCTCTTCATTATCATGAGTAGCCGACCACCAAAAACAACCTATCCCAATGTTCTGGAATTCACCATCAATATTACGGATTCCACTCGGAAGTGCTGTGAAGCCACTCTCATTGGTTGCCGAATTATTTTGGCTTGTCCAATGAACCGTACCTTTTTCTTTAATTTTGTCAACTGCCACTTTATTTCCACCCAAATAGTTTGTCAGGGTTGTCCATTCTAAATCAGATGGTACATGCCAACCTATGGGACATAATTTGTTTGTATTAACAGCATTCCAATTATATAAAGCACCATATGTGTTTTTGTTGGATGTTACATCATTATTATACCAGCAGTATGCAGGTTCATGACTATGCAAATAATACATGCGATACCATGTATTTACATCACTAACCAATGGTATTGCTGAACCATCATTAAATCTGGTTGTCTTTAAATTTTCTGCCATCCAAATCTGTGTCCCAATGGTTATTGTTTTGTATTCATTTCCGTCAATATCTTTCAAAGCATGTTCTTGTTGTAGTACACCTGCAATTGTCTCTTTAATAGGTTTAAAATATTTAATACCCAATGCAACCATTACTGAAATTAATGCAATGCCACTTACAAGAAGTACCTTAGTCAATAATGAAGAATGTCTTTTCGAAGTAAACGGTAAATTGCCCTCAACCTTTGATGAAGTCTCTGGAAGAAGTGTATTTTCATTGAGTATTTTTTTCTTTAACTCATTAAACTCTTCAGTTGTAATTGCACCTTGATCTAAGAGTGCCTTAAGTTTCTTGATCTCTTCTATTGTATCCATTCTAATCGCCTTAAATTATGAATAATGTATTTGGTAAAATATTGAATTTCTAACATACCATGTGTTAGGTGATTATATTTCTTTATCATTGTTGGACATACTCATTCCCATTAAACTTATAAAGTTCAGGTTGACCACCTTTTTGTGTTACCTCAATATCATAATACCCATCAATCTTAGTAATAAATGCTAAATCATATGGAGTCTCAAATATTTTTTTTAATTCACCATTAATGAAAGCATATAGTACTTTATAATCCCAACTTTGACCCATTCCAGCTTCATTCCGTGATGTTATTAAACAATAGTTATCTTGGGCAATTTTGTACAGGTTCAAATTTTCCATAGACTCACCAAACCCAATTTGATTTTTTTCTAATTTCCAGCCATTCTGGTTATCAAATTCAAATATACTTGGGTATCCACTCCGTTCAGAATTACTATTTTTAGATAACGTAAGACCAACAATTACGTCTTTGTCCTTTAAATTTATCTTTGTAAATCCTATAATCTTGTGATCTAACTTTGATGTATCTATATAATCCACCTTATCCCATGGATGCTTTATCAATTTATCCATTATTATTATTGTTGCAGCAGCTTCATCCCAAATAGCAGTTTTATTCTCAGCAATCGGTTTATTATTAACAGGGATATTATTTTTTGATGTAACTAAATCCCGTACACAACGAACAGAAAACCCATTTTCTTTACGATTTGAAAAACTGGAAACTATACCATCATCCCAACTGATAAACCTAATTTGTGCTGCACTTGTCGAGGTCTCTGTTGAACTCCACCATTTACTATTCTCTCCACGATGGCGGAATTCACCATTACTGAACCGAATTCCACTTGCATATGCATTAAAACCACTTAAATTGTTACTCGTAGGGTTGCTCCCTACAGTGCCTATTTCCGAAGAAACATTCCAACCTGTTGTACTTGCCAAAGATTTACTAATGTCATCACCACTTCCCTCATAGCCATTACCATTATTAATAAGATAATCTGTTAATATTGTCCATTCAGAATCAGATGGTATATGCCATCCAGTAGGACATAATTTATTTGTATTTACTGTGTGCCAATTATAAATTGCCCCATATGTGTTCTTATTTGTTATTTCATCATTATTATACCAGCAATAAGCAGGTGTTGAGGATGCTCTCCATGAATTGTTCTGAGTAACCAGAGTTATTGGTGTCCCATCATTATACTTTGTAGTTTTTAAATTCTCTGCCATCCAAACCTGAGTTCCAATTGTTACTGTTTTGTAAACATTACCGTCAATATCTTTCACTGTTTGAACTTGCTCCCCAGTCAAACTTGATTTATCAGAAAAAAGTGTAGTTCTATTTACAAGAAGCACAAATGAAAAAGCAATTAAAATGAATAATGCGATGGCAATAATCGCCTTTTTGCCAAATTTCTTTTTAGATTTTGCTTCAGGTTCAACAATCGATTGTTTGGATTCTAAATCCTTATTATTTAATTCGTAAGGTTGCTCAAAAGCAACTTCTTTCTTTACTTCTATGTCATGTTCTGGTACTTGAACCTTCGCTATTATTGGTTGTACTTCATCCTTGTTTATGATCTTGGCTTTTAATGACTCATATTCTTGTTTTGTCAAAGCACCTGATTTAAATAAATCGAATAATTCGGATAGTTTGTTTGAAATTGAATCTTCGGTCATGGTTAAAAAATTATTAGGTAACAATTCCTTTTGTACGACAGGATTTAATCAAAGTTATACTTATTTATGATTAATGCATTAAACGGAGAGGGTAATAATAAATAAGTCAGAAAATTAAGAGCTTCTTAAAGATTTATTTTAAACTATTTTATGTTGATATCCGATATTTGCTCAAATCATTTTTGAAAGCTATAATAAGAACTATTAGGAAAGTTTTTGAATTCAGAAATGATTAATAAAAGAGGCGGTACTATTGAAATGTCTCGCTGCATCCTCGTGCTAAAAGGATAGAAGTACCGCCTCAAGGTCGTCAGACCTATTTGAAAAAAGGCGACACTGTGATATGCTTTTAACCTAATAATGATCAATTAATTGCATAGGTATGCTTAGATAAATAGCAAGTTTAAAGTAAATTTTATATATTGTAACTTGTAAAATGCAATAGTGTTTTTTAAGGATGTTTTTGTCAATATTGCGAATGTCCATGCAATACCTAATATTTTAAAACAAAATAAGATAAGGATGAATATATCAGTAGAATATAAAGACTCAACTGGAACAATTTCAAATCAAGCATACAGTTTAACACGACTTGGTTTGGTAAAACATTTAGCAATTGCAGGACAAGGCTATGCACCACGACCACAGAAATTCATAAGAACAATTGCAATGTTAATACATTATAGCTACTATTTTCAAAGACAAGCATTTAATAATGACAGTTTTTCCGAACCTCCAATTGAACTTTCCGACCCAACCGAAAAAGGACAGTTTTCAAATCTGGTAGGGAAAGCAATTGCTGACTTTCTCTCAAAGCGAATTGACAGCAGTATCTTTACAGTGAACTATGAAGCAGCAATGAGATTAAGAAATTTGCCTATCGAAGGTGGACGTCCTGATCTACTTGCATACAAACAACATTCAATGTTTGCTCTTGAAGCAAAGGGTTATTCTGGGGGACACGGGAATATGAATGCACACAAAATACAATCACAGACGGGTGGTATACCAGTAAATTTTACTGTAGCTTGTGTTTCTTATAACCTTTATAATAATATTCACTGCAAGTATCACGACCCTCTTAACGACAGTGTTCAGTACGACAATGATTTATTACGTGAATTAACAAGAAATTATTATAAGGGTCTTGCTGAATTTCTTAATGAAAAGTATTTTGAATATCATGTGATTGATATTCAAGGAGAAAAGTTTTATGAAGTAGAATTATCGAATCGAAAATTTGAAAAATTGTTCCCTGACGAATATCCATTTATTCCAATTTGGCAGTTTGAAATAAGCGATTTTTATAGACCAAGATTGATTTTACCAATGAAAATCAGAGAGTATGCAGAGGATGGGTTAACAAGTGAAATAAGACCCTTCATTTTTGAATCAAGAGAAAAGAACGATACCATGTACATTGACAATGATAGAGTTGGTCTACGGATTAGAGTATAGAATATGAACTTGAGACACTTGATTAAGGCAATGCATAATTATTATGGGCAAAGGAGATAAAAAAACTAAACGTGGAAAAATATATAAAGGTTCATACGGTAATTGTACACGTAAAAAGAAAAGGAAGCGTATTTTAAGAAATACAATTAGTCTCACAAATGAAAATATTATGATTTTTAAGAAAATATTTAATAAAAAGACTGGAGAGGCACTCTTTAGCTTTAGCGAACATGACACTATTGAATCAGTAGACCCCGTACGTCATTACAAAGATTTTTTTGTTGTAAAATTAATGATTATGAGAGGGATACCTAATGAAGAATTAAATGGAAAAACCAAACCTTCAGAAGAAAGTAAAAAGGTATTTATTGAGGCTGTTCAATTATGGAATGAGAAATATACAGAAATTAAAAGTACTCCAATTCCTGATAATCTGATTCAACTTCTGTCAACTACAAAAAAATCTGAACAAGAAAAACTACTTAAAGGAATTGAATTAACACCTGCCCTTTTAGCAGCTTTCATTTTTGAATCTTATGAAAAATACGGTTATAAATTAAGCCAATATAAAACTGAAATTCCTCAAAAAGGTGTTGATTTATCAAAAATGCCTTTTGCATATGAAGTTAAAGAGAATGGAAATGTTAAATCCTTTGGGAAGACAGGATTAAGCGATGGTCAATTAAGACAAGCCATTAAACATAGAAAAGTAACTATAGGTAAGTTCCTTGAGAAAGGTGACATTTGGCACTGTTTCTTTACCAATTACAAAAGTTTGGCAGGAGAAGAAACGTGGTTAGGAAAGAACCAACCTCATTATCATTACATTTCTAATAGTTTCGGTCTTGATAAAGAAAAAGTGATAAAGGAATTAAAATCAGATAAATATAATTTAGGGAATCTTCCGCATATTAAATTAACTGAATACGGAAATCAACCCGAATAAAAGATTACTCTGCAATGATCTCTGTTCTGTCCTGAGATAACTCAAAGGATTAAAAAGGATATCAAATAAACGGAGAATTTTTTAATTCAATATTACAGTGGAGGTCTGAAACGGGTTTATTGACTTTTCTCAATTAAAAACTACTTGAGAATTGTTTGGGTGAGGATTATATCATGGTAATGGCATATTGGGATACCCAATTTCTACTCCCCGAACCCTTCATTGCAAAGCAATTAAGCATGGTTGGTAAAGATGCTTTCATGGGGATATTCTAAGAGAGCTTGATGCCAAAGGAAATCAGGTCGTAAAGATCTAAGAGGGCATTATTTTGGCACATGCAAAAGACCAATGGATTATGGGTTACATGCTTGACAAAATAAAACTGCTGGTTTTGGATTTCGATGTTCACTGTAACCATGGAATATCTATTGATATTTGCAATGTGAATGTTTTTCAAAATTAAGGACTGGGTCTTCAAATTAATACCTATATAAAATTCAAAACTAAAATTAAATTTAGGCACTTCAATTATCATAATTTTGGTTTTCTGGTCATTTGAAAGTGTTTAAACCGATTTCATGGCACACATAGTTGTAAGCAGTTATATATTCTTTTCAGAGATTTTAAAAGAATGGCAATAAATATTGCTAATTTTAAGATTAATAAAATAAATCATTATGTCACTTGACCCAATAAGCCTCAATAAACTTTACAAGCAATATGGTTTTAGAGAAGTCCCAATGACTAATTCAGTAAAGTTATATTTATATGAACAGGGTAGATATTATGGTGCTGATATTATTCCACTTGATACATCAATTGAAACTAAAGAAGAATGCGACAAAATAAAAAATGAATATGGGACAGGTGGATATGCAGTTAAAATTAAGGCATATTCAAGTATTGAGAATGCTTCAATAGAATTATATCGAAGTTTTTTTTCTTATGAATCTAATAAAAAAAGAATAATTAAAAAGTATCAAGAATTTGTCAAATCACAGACCAATAATAATGGTGGTTTTAGATACGAATATATTAATTCTCCATTTCAAATTAATAATGAACCATCAGTATCACAAAATATTGTCGAACAAATATCTACACAATTAAAAAAGGATCGCCCACAATTATTAATCATTGAAGCATCTGCGGGATATGGTAAAACTTGCACTTCATTTGAAGTTTTAAAAACACTTGTAGAATGTGAATTCTGTGAAAATCCTCTTATGACAGTGCTTTCAAGAAATAGAGGTGCAAATATATTTCGATACATTTTATTAGACGAAATAGATCGTGAATACCCATCATTGGATTCAAGTCTTGTTACTTATGAAATTAAAACAGGTAGAATACCGCTAATTATTGATGGATTTGATGAATTATTAATCAAATCTGATATTATTATAGCAGAAAAAGATGAAGTTTTTAGAGAGGTTGAAACAATGCTTGATACGATTGGAAATCTTTTAAAGGGAAATGCGAAAATTATTTTGACTTCCAGAAGAACGGCAATTTTTGCAGGTCAAGAATTTCAGAATTGGTTAAAAAAATGGAATAATGCATTTGATTCAACAAGGTATACTATTGAAATTCCACGAATTAAAGATTGGTTAAGTCTTGATAGGCTTTCAGCAATTAAAGAATTACAAATACCTGTTGAAAATATTGCAAACCCAGTTCTTTTAACATATTTAAGAAGTTTAACAGATTCAATATTCGTTAAACACATTCAAGAGCCAGACTCAATTATTAGAAGATACTTCTTTTCACTTCATGAAAGAGAAATGACAAGACAGGAATTAAAAATTTCTCCAGAGGATCAATATATTATATTTAAAAATGTTGTCAGAATGCTGATAAAGTTTAATGATACTGCGGAAGAGAAA
This sequence comes from uncultured Bacteroidales bacterium, assembly GCA_963760915.1. Lineage (GTDB taxonomy): Bacteria > Bacteroidota > Bacteroidia > Bacteroidales > VadinHA17 > LD21. The sequence goes on from CAVXEU010000004.1 coordinate 148,478, forward strand.
TCGTTTTTTCGTGATATTATTATTGACCAGAATAAAGATATTCTGGAGAGGGCAATTAAATTATATCCAGCAGATAAATCAATTGAATGGCTTGCCGATAAACTTATTAATCATGCACTTTTAGATAGAATAGGTCGAGATCAGGATATGATAGGGTTTATTAATGATTTTATCTTTGGAACTTTCATAGGTGAAATAATGAGTGAGGCAACTATAGATGAAATTAAAAACTCTTTTTCTCCTTATATGATCGAAATTGGAGCAACTGCTTATAGGGTTCAAAGCACAGAAAATAAAATTTCATTATGGAATAAAATTAATGCATTTAAAGAAAAATTTGAGGACGGAATATTGTTTAGTTTCGATATTACTTTAATGGGTCAAATCCAACGAAGTTTTGAAAAGTCAATATTTCAGTCAATACAAATTTTCAAAATACATTTTTCGGTTGCCAATACGATAAGTTCATCGGTGTTTATTAATTGCAAATTTAAAAAATGTATTTTCAAAGCTGATGCCTTTGAATCTATTAGTTTTATTGAATGCCTATTTGAAGACTGTAAGACTGAAGGTATTACCCACATTAATGATTATAACAATACCTATACTATTAAATGCACACAAAAAAGTTCTGATGTGCTTTTATTTGATTCTGTTAATGGGGATGACAGTATTGGTACAATTTTACTTCAAAAAGAAAATGAATTCTTAAAAGAACTGTATTATCATGAAAATAAATATAAATCACAACGGTTAATGCAATTTATGAAAAACCATGATAAATCAGAACATAAATTGATTGCCCAGATGATCAATAAATTAGAGAAAGAAAAAATTATTCATGTCTCTGGATTAGATATGTTTATTGAATTAAATAAGCTGGAAAAATCGGACATATTGACCACCCTAGATCGTTTTCGTGAGACCATGCATTTCCGGCTGCCAAAGACCACCCTAAGTTAACATCCTTTTTTGCCTCATTTTCATCATAATTTACAGGGCGATTCTACAAAGTTATTTTTTTAGTCAGTTTCTCCAAGAGATATGTTTGTTTTATTCATGTGTTTTCTCATTGATTCACCAGAGAGATCAATACGATGCGCCTGATGTACAATACGGTCCAGTATCGCATCCGCGATTGTATTTTCTCCAATTATCTCATGCCATTGTAATACCGGAAGTTGTGAAGTGATGATTGTAGAGCGCTTGCCATGGCGGTCTTCAATAATCTCCATGAGTGAAGAACGGCTTTGATTATCAAAGGGCTGTATCCCAAAATCATCGAGTATTAATAGATCCTGTTTTTCAATGCGTGCAATTTCTTTTATATATGACCCATCTGCTTTTGACATTTTTAGTTTAGCAAATAGCTTTGTGGTATTTGCATATAGGACTTTGTATCCCAGCATGCATGCCTGATTACCGATAGCTGAAGCTATGTAGCTTTTCCCAATGCCTGTGCTTCCGGTGATAATAATGGTTTCAGATTTGTCGATGAAGTTACAATCGGCAAAGCGCATGATTTGGTTCTTATCAAGATTTCTATCAGTAGCAAAGTCGAGGTGCTCGATATTTGCCTTGTAGCGAAAACGGGCTTGAGTTATGTGCCGTTCTATGCGGCGGTTATTACGATAGTCCCATTCTGATTCAACCATGAAAGCTACCATCTCATCTGAGGTCATGCTGGCCATACGCCCGTCTTCAAGGGTGGTTTTAAAGGCCAGGGCCATACCATGGAAGTTCATTTGTTTAAGTTTCTGTAATGTTTGATCATTCATATATTTATATTTTTAAAGTTCGTAATTTGATTAATCCAGCCACGGGTTTATCGTGACTGGATATCTAATAAATTTATTATTTGTAGTAATTACCTCCGCGAACATTGCGATGTCCGGGCATTTTTTTATTGTCATCTTCTGAGTCGAAAGGCTCCTGGTCCAGCCTTTTCTCAATGATTGTACGGATGGCATTATAACTGAAGTCACCATAATATAAAGCCCTTCTACAGGTCATATTCAGACGATCACTGCCCACACGCGAAGCAAAGCCAAGGATTCCCTGACATGTTTTATAAGCCTGTTCGGGATGCTGCCTTATCTCAAGAATACGGGTTATATAATCTCTGGTATCGTTTCCGATAAAGGTTGCTCTCTGAATAAACTTCTCTGGCGTCCAGTCGCTTTTAAACTGGTGGTGAGATGCAAGATGATCCTCGCCCGTAGTGTATCCGTAAAGCTTTAAATTACGTGTATGGCTTGCTATTTGGTCGTAATGGTAGAAGACTTCTACCAGGTCCTGAGTGTAAAGTATGGTAACCTTCTTTCCGATGTAGCGATAAGGAACACTGTAGTAATGCTTGTCTTCCGCCAGACATACATGATTGTTTTTCATTACTGTAACTACTTTCTTACGTTTAGCTTGATACTTGTGTCTCGGCAGTGGCTGAAGATCCGATTTCTCTATTTCTTCAAACAGTTGTCTTCGGCTATAGGGGCGGCCGGTCAATAGTTTGTTATTGTGATCCTCAAGTGCTTCCCTGATCGCGGCATTTAAGTCTGCTAAAGAAAAGAAGGTGTGTTGTTTTATGGAGTAAAAAATCGTACGGTATATTATCTTAACAGCACCTTCCACCAGAGCTTTGTGTTTCGGCTTATAAGGGCCGGCAGGTAGAGCTGTCATGTGGTAATGTTCCACAAAATCACGGAACATCTCATTAAGTGTGGGTTCGTACCGATCGCTCTTGATCACAGCTGATTTTAAGTTGTCCGTTACAATAGCCTGTGGCATACCTCCATAATAATGAAGTGCATTTTCACAGGAACAGATAAAGTCTTCTTTGCGCTGAGTCATTGATGCCTCGACATAGGTCAGCTGGCTGGAACCAAGGATGGCGACAAAAACTTCTGTGGGTACCACTTCTCCTGTTGCCTGATCAACAAAGGACAGCTTATCACCAGTATAGTCCACATACATCTTGTCACCGCTCTTATGCTCCATGTGCATAGAAGAGTTCACCTTCTTGCTCCATAGATTATAATGTTCATTAAACTGCGTTTTGCGATAACCATCCGGATGTTTAAGAAAATATTGCTCCCACTGTTTTTCTCTGGTCTCACCTTTGCGTTTGAGAGCTTTTTCCATGCCAGGAAAGAAGGCCATCAGGTCTGCCTTGCGCTTGTCCGAAGGGACCTCCGGTCGAGGTGTTGAAAACAATGCTTCCAGCTGTGTGTCACTGAGTTTACTAATCTCTTCCAGCGTCTTACCCAAAGCAATAAATTGCCGGATATACTTCTTTACCGTGTTTCGAGTAGCTCCTGTGCGGAGACTGATTGATTGTTTACTTACACCCTCGGTGTACATTTTTAAGATCGTTCTTGCTTTACTCATAATAATTAAATTGTTAGACATAAATGATAGGTATTGTATAATACCCTCAACGTTAATCATTCAGCCTAATAAATCATGATAAAAAAGCAAGACTTAAAGGGGTGGTCTCTTTGCTCCGGTATTGGGTGGTCAATTTGGTCCGGTCAAGGGTGGTCAGTTTGCTCCGGCCAGGGGGTGGTCTCTTTGCTCCGGTCTTAGGTGGTCATTTTGACCGTTTTTTCCATTCTGTAAGTTAGAGTAAAGTCTATTTACCCACATTTCAAAATTAGGATGGAAGATTATCAACTGATTTAAAAAAAGAAAACTGACTACTTAAATTAGTCAGTTTTCTTTTTATTGGTTCAAAACGTGGTTCAAAACTTTGTAACTATTTGATATTCACGTTAATTTTGTCGGGGTGGCAGGATTCGAACCTGCGACCCTCTGGTCCCAAACCAGATGCGCTAACCGGGCTGCGCTACACCCCGCTTCGTACTCCTTAGCTTTAGCGAAGGAGTGCTTTCTACACTGAAGCCTGGCTAAGAAGAATTCCATCCATCGTTGCCATGACAGTTGTGATAAATCGAAGCGCAAAAGTATTATTAATTTTCTGATTTCATAACATTTCATCAGTTAATTGAGAATATTCATAAAGTTAAATAGGTTTCGGGCAGCAAATAGAATTATTATTCAAATCTCTGAAATATTGGATCTCAGTTTACAATTTTAAGTTTCAAGGCTGTAAATGTTTATTTATTCACCCTTATTACTATTCCGCTGTAAGCTGTTTTATCCCTGGTATTAAGAGAACCTGCTCTTGTAATTTCTTTCCTGTCGGTAAATATCTGAATATAATATAATCCTTCTTTTGAAAAATCAAGAGGTATCCTATATGTCGTCCCGCTTCTGTAGCGTGCAAGATCCCATGCATATATATTCTGATATACCTCGTCAGTGAAATCGTCATAGCTCCCTTTTCTTTTTATCTGTACCGGACTAAGTGCCTGAGGGAATTTTTCATGGTAAATTGTAACAAAGTATAAAAAATTTTCAGGGTCGGTTTTAACCGAAATTGTAAAAGGCTTGCCGGCATTCACTTTGACAGGGATATCCTCAAATTCAAACAACCTGTCAATAAACTCTTCATAATATCTGAACTGTTTTCCTGAAAGACAGTATCCTATCCCAACAAAATTGTGGGATTTTCCGATTATGGTTTTTTTGTGACCATCAAATGGAGCCTTCTCCTCCATGAAGGTAGTATGTCCATGCTTCATCATGGCCTCTAAATCTGAACCTGATGAGCTGTAATTAACAGATGACCATTCACCGTATGCATTTTCTGACACATGATCATAACCACCTGCAAAGGCATAACGGTGATAAGGTTTTTCACCAGCCATATTCCAGTGACCTGTGAAATTATTAACAGCAGCCTCCCTGCACATCTTGTTTGCCACTCTTGAAGCCAGAATATCCAGCTTCACAGGGGGAGCATTATATTTTTTTCTGCTCTGGTTGATAATATCGAGTTGTTTAAGCTTGAGCTTCAGAGCTTTGTCGTTGTCTCTGAATTCTGTTAACCTTTTTTCTTCGTCGTTCTTCCTGAGATAATATTCAACTCCTTCTTTATTGTGATCAGGAGCAGGACGAGGCAGAATTGATCTTGGAAAGAAAGCAAGCGTCAGCATGAGGATGATGAATATTTTTAATTGTTTCCATGTTTTTCTGAACATATTACTTCTCCTGTTGTTTAATGGTGTAAAATTAGATTAATAGATATGAAATCAAATAAAGTGAGCTTACTATTTTTTTTATCGGCTTTCTCTCTTGCAGGTTTTGCACAAAGTTCAGGTTTTTACAGTTTTAAGGTAAAAACTCTGGATGGGGGAGAATTTGACTTCAGTACATTGAAAGGTAAAAAGGTTATGATTGTGAATACTGCATCAAAATGCGGGTTCACTCCTCAATATGAAGATCTTGAAAAGTTGTACAGGGATTATGAGGGAGAACTGGTAATAATCGGTTTTCCGGCAAACAACTTTGCAAACCAGGAACCCGGATCCGCTGCAGATATACGAAAATTCTGCACTGACAATTATGGAGTTACATTCCCAATGATGGCTAAAATCTCCGTCACAGGTGATGATATGTCTCCTGTGTACAAATGGCTTACATCCAAAGCTGAAAATGGTAAAATGGATTCTGATGTAAAATGGAATTTCCAGAAGTACCTTATTGATGAAAAAGGAGATCTGGTGGATGTTATCTATTCGAAAGAAAAACCTAATTCCAATAAAATAATTGCCTGGCTAGCTTCCAAATAATACTTGTTTTTTCTTATTAGTTCGAATCATGAGAGGGTTGTTTTGCTTAATAGTACAGGTGAAACAACCCTCTGCTTTTTTATATGGTTATGGTCAATATATCGGATACTTTTCTAATTGTGTATTATTCCAGAGGACTGGTATAAACTCTGGTCCCGGAAGGTTTCCTCCCGTATCCTTGGACGTGGACTTTGTACAATTCTGCAGAATTGAAGGATCTAGTACAAGCACAATTCCGGTACAACCTTTTAAATCAAATCCCTCCTGTTCATGTGATTTTTTAATCAGTTAGTCTTTTTATAAAGATAATCTTAACCAAATCTTGTTTAATAAAAGTTTACTATAATTTAAGAATATCCTGATAAATAAACGGTTATATATTTCTTTAAAGGAAAGTCACATTATCGTTTAATCAGAGCAGGTAAGGAAGAAACATCTTTGTCTCTTTAATATAAGTTCTGTATTCATCACCGAATCTTGCGACCATTTCTTTTTCCTCAATCCTTGCGGTTATATAAACTGCGATAAGATTAATTATTCCCAGACCTAACTGAAGCGGGTGCACATCTTTTAACATAACTCCTGTTCCAAGCAGAAATACTGAGAGATACAACGGATGTCTTATATACCTGTAAATACCCGATTTTACAAGAAGTGATGTATTTTCAAAATTTATTGTGGGTTTTCCCTTTCGGGTTAACAGAAGATATCCCGTAATAACCACATAGAGAGAAAGAATAAGTAGGATCCAGGATAATATTTGAAGCGGAGACAGCGGATTTTTAAACCAGATCCTGAAATTCAGCAATACAAGGATAAAAATACTTTCAAAAGCAAAGAACCTTGCAATGCCGTGATATCGCTTGTATTTTATTGATAAAAACCATGAAAACAGTGCAATAAATACTGTTCCGGAACAAAAAGCAATATAATTCATCTTAGAAAAATTTAATTAGAAAAGTGCTTAAAATATCCCTTTAAACCATTCTGCCAGCTTAATATCTTTTATTTTTTAGTCTGGGCTCAATAACTATCATTGCAAAATAACCACAACCTGTTGCTATTGAATTTTCTCGTTCACCTTCTTTAAGTAGTTTTGAACCTCGATCTGTGAATTAACTGGCTTTTTCCCTGATTCAACAAATTCATTTGACAGTGTACTATCCAGAACACGGGCTTTTACATTATCGCTCCACTGTATTTCAAATATCTCCTTCATCTCATTTTTGATACCCTTATCAAAAACCGGACATGTTACTTCAATCCTGTGTTCGATGTTTCTGGTCATCAGATCAGCTGAAGAAATGTAATATTCCTCATTTCCACCATTACAAAAGATCATGAACCTGGTATGTTCAAGAAACCTGTCAACTATGCCAATTGCCTTGATATTCTCGCTGATATTTTTCAGATCTGGAACAAGCGATATCATTCCCCTGATAATTAATCTGATTGTTACACCGGCTTTGCTGGCTTCATAAAGGTGATTGATAATCTCATTGTCGGTTATGTTATTCAGTTTAAGGTAGATAAATGCCTTTTTCCCTGCTTTTGCATTTTTAATTTCATTTTCAATAAGAAGAATTATTTTATTACGGAGGAAAAAAGGAGAGAGAACCAGATGGTAGAAATTATCCTTTTTGTAGTTGACATTAAAGAAATTAAATGCTTTGTAAACCTCATTTGTGATCTTTTTGTTTGTGGTCAGAAGAAGATGATCAGTGTATATTTTGGCTGTATCCTCATTGAAATTGCCTGTTCCTATTGCAGCATAACGTTGTGTTATTTCATTTTTGACCCGGGTTATAAGACATAACTTGGAATGGACTTTTAGTCCGGGAACGCCATAAATCACTTTTACTCCTTCCTCCATAAGCTTATTCCCCCAGAGAATGTTTGCCTCTTCATCGAATCTGGCCTGAAGTTCAACTACCGTTGTGACCTTTTTCCCGTTACGTACGGCGTTTAGCAAGGCATTTACCACGCTCGAATTTCTTGCAAGCCTGTATAGAGTTATGTGGATAGATGTAACATAAGGATCAATTGATGCTTCCCTGAGCAGATCAATAAAATAGTCAAAGGGATGATAAGGGAAGAATAGCATTATGTCCTTTTTCTTAATGGCTGACAGGATGCTTTTACCCGGCAGGATATCCCTATGAGCAATCGTAACAAGTGGTTCGTAATAAAACTTCTTTTTTCCCAGATTTGGAAAATTCATAAAATCCTTGAAATTGTGGTACCTGTCTGCAGGGATGATTACATCATCAGGACCAAAATTGAGTTTTTTGGTAAGTATTTTCAGAAGGTCATCAGGCATATCCCTGTCGTAAATGAATCGGACAGGTGTTCCCCATTTGCGCTGTTGAAGGCTCCGTGAAAGTTTATCGATATAACTCTCCGAAATATCATCAACAATTTCAAGTTCAGCATCCTTGGTGAGCTTTATTGTGTATGCTGAAAATACATTAAAATCAAAAATAAAGAAGATATCTTTCAGGCCGTACCTTATAATATCATCAATAAACATTACATATTTATCGTCACCCTTTTCAGGTAGAACAATAAATCTTGGAAGTATATTCGTTGGTATTTCCAGAAGCGCAAATCTCTTTTTCTGTGTCTCTTTTTTTACTAAGTATATTGCAAGATAAATGGCATCATCAGTAAGATTCGGCAGTTCTGAATCTTTTTCAATAAGAAATGGCATTAACCTTGTCAGCACCTTTTTATGAAAATATTTCTGTACGAATTCAGTCTGCTCGGAGTTTAGTTGCTTTTCATTGATAATATGGATATTGTGTTTATCTAACTCCTGGATAAGCGAGGAATAGATCTTTTCAAATTTTGAATTCTGGGACAATACGATATCATGTATCTTCTTAAGTGTAGTCTTCGGACTGTAACCCAGAATATCTTTTGCCTTATTGCCAAACTGTGAAATTCTTTTCAGGGTTGCCACCCTGACCCTGAAGTATTCATCGAGATTATTGGAGTAGATGCCAAGAAATTTAAACCTCTCTATCAGAGGTACATCCTTGTTTTCAGCTTCCTGTAAAACACGTTCATTGAACGATAACCAGCTTATCTCTTTTGGTATATAGGTCTTGTTCATAAAAGTTTTTCAGGTTTAAGAAAGTATTCAACCTTTCCACTGTTTTGTTTTATGGCGGACCATTTTTTTATCCCGAGACTGATGCAGACTATACCTGTTTTGGGAAGAAGATCGCATCCTTCCTTTGATAACATATTGGATATTTCCGTGAAAGAAGGATTATGGCCGAACAGCATAAGTATATCTGTTTCATCACTTATTTCCGACAGAAGTGGTGGAAAGTACTTAAAGCTCATTTTGTAATAAAGAGAACTGTTCAGTATGATATTTTCGGTATTAATTCCATACTCCCCTGCAAAGATAGCAGCAGTTTCATATCCCCTGAAAGCAGGACTGGTGATAAATAATCCCGGCAATGGCTCTTTTTCAATTAATTTTCGTGCCATAAGTCTTGCAATGGTCTTGCCTCTCAGTGTCAGCGATCTTTCAAAGTCTGAGATCTCTGAAGCCGGCTCTTCTGCTTTGCCGTGACGTATAAAAATCAGTTTTTTCATGTTTCTGTTTTTGCAGGAAGAAAGGAATTTTGTAATAGTTGTTAAATTAAATGCCGAAACTGGTTCCCATATTCTGAGCCTGTATTACAAGTGGATTGTCTGGTTCAACAAGCTTTAATTTTCCTGCTACGTCCGAAAGTGGAACTGATACTATTTCGTTATTTTTCAGAGCTACCATTTTGCCAAAGTCACGTTCTGCAATCATATCTGTAGCAGCAGTTCCATACCGCGTAGCCAGTACACGATCCATGGGTGACGGAGTGCCGCCACGCTGTATGTACCCCAGAACCGTTTCTCTTGATTCAAGTCCTGTCATTTCATTTATTCTTTTGCTGATCGATTGAGCAGCAGAACAACTGTCTTTAATAGGATTTCTTATTCCTTCTGCAACAACAACTATTGAATATGGTTTGTTCTCTTCAACCCGGTGAAGCAGATATTCCGCAATTTTATCTTCATTATATTGAATCTCAGGAATAAGTATTACATCTCCTCCTCCGGCGATACCGGAATAGAGAGCAATCCATCCCGTGTTATGACCCATAAGCTCAATTATCATAATCCTTTTATGTGAATTGGCTGTTGAATGTAACCTGTCGATCGCTTCAGTTGCGATATTTACTGCGGAATCGAATCCGAATGTGAGGTCAGTGCCCCAAACATCGTTATCGATAGTTTTAGGAATTCCAACCACATTGAGGCCTTCCTGTGAAAGGAGGTGTGCAGTTTTCTGCGTGCCGTTTCCACCAATACAAACCAGGCAATCAAGACCCAGTTGCTCATAATGCTCCCTGATTAGTACAGGTTTACTTATTTCATTTTTTCCTTTTCCAGAGCTTTTAAAAGGCTTCTCTCTTGAGGTTCCGAGTATTGTACCGCCAAGTGTTAGTATTCCTGAAAGATCGTGTTCGGTCAATTCTCTGTATTCCTTGTTTATCATGCCTGTAAAACCATCACTTATTCCAATCAGTTTCATGCCGTATTTTACAATAGCTGTTTTCCCCACACCCCGTATTGCAGCATTTATTCCGGGACAGTCTCCTCCGGCTGTGAGAATACCGATTCTCTGACCCCTTGTAGTTTTACCCATTTTATAAGCTTTAAGTTTAATTATCAGCAAAATTAACTCTTTAAAAGTACATTAAGGTTAATTAGTTGTTACAAAAATCCGGAATTTCTCAGTCTCTGTAAGTACATAGCGTCTAATGCTGGTTTGACTATTTTGTTTTGCATGCACTTCAGTAAAAATGCCAGGATCAATGACCAGTTTCAATGTACCTTATGTTTTGTCTGAATGTCTAAAATGCTTAACTTTAAAAGCTATGAGTTATTTAGAATAATCAGACACATGGAACCCGATTATGTGAGACTGAAGGAAATCAAACCAGCTCTTTCAGGATATATCAGAGAATCACAAGCCTTTCTGAAGAAATCAGTTCAACCTGATGAAAAAGTGGTTCATGACGTCCGTGTACTGATGAAAAAATCACGTGCGACATTAAAACTGGCATCTCCTCAGCTTGAGAAGAGCAGCTTTGAAAAAGATATATCAGCACTTAAGGAAGTTGGAAGGTTAATGGGTATATGGCGCGATACTTCGGTTCACAGGAGAACTCTTAAAGAACTGAAGAAAGAATATCCGCAAACCTTTTCACGATTAGCTGAAAATGAGAAAATAACAATTCTCCTGAGAAAGACCGAACCAGCTCACGAACTTTCAGTAGAGACAAAAAACAAGCTGGAACAGATCCTGGATATCTTAAACAGAACCGCTTACAGAATTAGGTTTCAGTCAATGAATAAGCTTGATCCTCAGCTTCTTATGAGAGAACTTAATGCTACATACTCATTGGTTGTGGATTTATATCTTACCTGCCGAAATGATCCGAAACCTGATAATATACATGAATTCAGAAAAAGAACCAAGGATTTGCTCTATCAGGTCTGGTTCTTCAGACCATTAAACCTTCCTGTTGTTAAATCAATGGAAAAAAAGCTTGATAGTATTGCGCAAAACCTTGGTAAATTTAATGATCTGACCCAGCTTATTAAAACAATCGGATATAATTATAAAGATAAATCAAACCTGCCGGCACTTGATCAGCTTGTTATTAAGATACGTGATAAGCAGGACAGGTATCTTGCAAGAGTCTGGCCCGTCGCATTCAAAATCTTTGGTCCTGGAAAAGATCTCGTGAATATTCTTGGATTCCGGGTACTGATTCTGTAGTTTCTTGATTGAGTTCAGGACATGATTCCATCTGCTATCCTTATTTTACAGCCAAAATGTAATTTAGAATAATTCCAGATAGATGACATTTATCAGATTGTTAATTTGTTAACAGTTGGATTCGGATTGGCCAACGTATTGACACATATAATTATCTAAATACATAAATAAAGGGTCGGTCTTTTTTTCATAATTTTGTTGCGAATTATACTTTTTAAATGACAAGCAGAAGAGATTTTATTAAAATTTCGGCTTTTAGCGCTGGAGCTCTTGTTATTGGAACAGGAGCATTTAAAGTTATCAAAAGCCTTTCTTCACCCGAGGATTTAAATAAACTGGTTGTTGATCTGAAACGTACGCCGACATATTGCGAGGTTTGTTTTTGGAAATGTGCAGGCTGGGTTTACAAGACCTCTGAAGGTAAAATATGGAAAATAATAGGTAATGATGAGGATCAGCATTCCAATGGTCGTTTCTGTCCGCGGGGTACTGGAGGAGTTGGTATGTATTATGATAAAGACCGTTTGAAGACGCCTCTTATCAGGATAGAGGACCGTGGAAAACAGGGGTTTCGGGAAGCATCGTGGGAGGAGGCTTTTAGTGTTATTGCAACCAAAATGAAGGAGATTTCCTCCAAATATGGTCCCGAGAGTATGGCATTGTTTACTCATGGCTCAGGTTCGTCATATTATACAACACTTATGAAGGCATTCGGGACACCAAATATGGCGGAACCCTCTTATGCTCAGTGTAAAGGACCAAGAGATGAAGCATTTTTTGCTACCTTCGGAGAAGAGGTTTCTTCTCCTGAAGTTACTGATATCCGCGATACAAAATGCCTGGTCCTTATAGGTTCACACATAGGTGAGAACATGCATAATGGACAGGTACAGGAGATGTCTGATGCTATTGATAAGGGAGCAACAATCATTACTGTTGATCCAAGGTTTTCCACCGCCGCGGGAAAATCAAAATACTGGCTTCCGATTAAACCCTCAACTGATATAGCACTGCTTCTTGCATGGATTCATGAAGTGATCTTTAATGAAATTTATGATAGGAAATATGTTGAGAAATATTGTTCAGGATTTGAGAAACTGAAAGAACATGTAAAGGACTTTACTCCAGAATGGGCATACGGGATAACAACTATATCGCCGGAAGTTATCAGGAATACTGCCAGGGAGATGGCAAATGCCTCACCGGCTGTTATTGTACATCCCGGACGTCATGTAACATGGTATGGAGATGATACCCAAAGAATAAGAGCGATTGCAATCTTAAATGCATTACTAGGATCATGGGGTCGCAGGGGTGGATTTTACAGGCCGGCAAAATTTGAGCTTGCCAGTGTACCGATACCGGCTTTCAAGACACCGTCAAAATCCTGGCAGGATCTGTTCCCGGGGAAATATCCAATTGCCAGTACTGCCGTATCAAATATGTTGATTGACGCCACAATTCCTGAAAATAACCCGGCCTATCCTATTAAAGGGTGGCTGGTCAATGCAACGAACCTGATATCGAGCATTCCAAACCAGAATAATACGCTGAAAGCTATACAAAATCTGGATCTGCTGGTTGCTATTGATACCATGCCTATGGAGATTACAGGATGGGCTGATGTGGTTCTTCCTGAATGTACCTACCTTGAACGATATGATTATCTGAGAATTAGTCCTCACCGAAAACCTGCATTTGCTTTACGCATGCCGGCTGCAGAACCAATGAATGATACCATGCCAGGCTACTGGATTGCAAGGGAGCTCTCTAAAAAACTCGGCCTGGCTGATTATTTTCCATATGAGAAAATCGAGGACCTTCTCGACTGGCAGTTAAAAAAGGCAGGCACCTCGCTGGAGGAGATGAAGAGAATAGGTGTAAAAACTTTTGAAAGAGATGCCGATGATCTCTATTTTGCAGAAGATGAGCAAATTGAATTTCCAACCGATTCCGGTAAAATCGAATTATATTCACCTTTCTTTGAAGGAGCCGGTTTTGATCCCCTTCCTAAATATGTTCCTCATGAAGAGCCTGCTGATGGATTTTACAGGTTGATATACGGACGTGCTCCGATGCATACCTTCGGCCGCACTTCCAATAATCCCAACCTGACTGACCTGATGCATGAAAACTGCATCTGGATCAATCCGAAAGTGGCAAAAGAGTGGGGACTAAAAGCTGATCAGTACATCTGGCTTAAAAATCAGGATAATGTAATATCTCGTTTTCCTATAAAGATAAGACTGACAGAAAGAATACGGTGGGATTCTGTTTATATGGTACATGGATTCGGACATGCCCAGAAACAAATGGAACTCTGTTACGGAAAAGGAGCAAGTGATACCAGGTTAATAACAAATGTACTTATTGATCCGCTTATGGGAGGAACAGGAATGAGGTCCAATTTTGTAACATTTGTTACAGATCTGGCAGGAGAGGAGGTAATATTATGAGATATGCAATGGCAGTTGATACAAGGAAATGTGTGGGATGCAGCGATTGTGTCGTGGCATGTCAGACTGAAAATAATGTTCCTCATGGTTATTGCCGTGACTGGGTTGTTGAGGTTATGGATGGTACTTATCCGCAACTTGAAATTGAGATCAGGTCGGAGAGATGTAATCATTGCGTCAATGCTCCCTGCGTAAGGTGTTGCCCTACCGGGGCAAGTCATATTGTTGAAGGTGGCATTGTTCTCGTTAATCATGATAAATGTATTGGCTGTGGAGCATGTATTGCCTCATGTCCGTATGATGCAAGATATCCGCATCCGGATGGTTATGTTGATAAATGCACATTCTGTGAACACAGGATCAGGAATGGGATGAAGCCGGCATGCGTTGAGGTTTGCCCTACAAAATGTCTGTATTTCGGGGATCTTGATGATCCTCACAGTGATGTCTCTCTTGTGTTGAAGAAGAGAAAATCAAAGACCCTGATCCCTGAGGCAGGAACGAACCCTCAATTGTACTTTCTGATTTAGAATATTAATTTGACTTCAATATGAAAGAAGAACTTATTGTCAGCGGACGGATGAATCAATTAGTTGATCCACATCTGCATATCTGGCACTGGCAGATCTCTTTATATCTTTTCCTGGGTGGTATGGCAGCAGGGATCCTGGCAATTGCTGCACTGTATTATATCAGGGGAAGAGAAAAGGATTATAAGACAGCAGTAAGAATAACTCCTTTTCTGGCTCCTGTATTACTGATAGTCGGACTAATTGCTTTGTTCATTGATCTTCGCCATAAACTCTTTTTCTGGCAGCTTTATACCAATATAAGGCTGCAGTCACCTATGTCGTGGGGCGCCTGGACCCTTATGGTCATTACACCCGTTTCTTTTATCTGGTGTGCTCTTCATATTAAGGAGCTGTTTCCCGGGTGGAACTGGAAATTCCAGTGGATATATGACCTGGAAGCTTTTCTGAATAAATACAAGAAGACACTGGCATGGATAATGCTTATTTATGCAATAATGCTTGGAATTTATACAGGTATTCTTCTCTCTGCATTTAATGCCCGTCCTTTATGGAATACTTCAATTCTTGGACCGTTATTTCTTGCGTCAGGTCTGTCTGCAGGCGCTGCTGCTACACTGCTCTTATCGAAAAACAAGGAGGAAAGGAAGCAATTTGCAAGAATTGACCTGGTTCTAATCGGGATCGAACTCTTTCTGATCATTCATATGTTTATGGGATTTATGGCAAGCACCCAGGTGCAGATCGAAGCTGCAAAGATGTTTCTTGGAGGACCTTACACCATGTCGTTCTGGATCTTTGTTGTGATACTTGGGATGTTGGTGCCTGCAGTTCTTGAAATTATGGAACTGGGAAAATTTCACATACCTGTGATAATTCCTGCATTCCTTGTGATCTTCGGCAGCCTGATGTTGAGATTTGTTATAGTTTATGCAGGACAGATGAGCAGGTGGTTATATTAGGGGCGTCAGGCGTCAGGCGACGGGCATCTGGCGACAGGCAGTCAAGCTCCAGATATTTGTAGGGAAGCCATCAGGAAGCAGATATCAGGTTATTGACAAAGGAGAATTGATAAATAGAATAAAATATATAGTATAAAATAAGAATTATTAATATGGCTAAATCGAAGGAAATAAAAAAGACAAAATACCTTAACCCATATTTAGGTGGGGTAATACTTGGCATTGTACTTCTGGGTGCAAATTTTGTCTCCGGACGCGGGCTGGGAGCCAGCGGTGCCATAAAAAGCACCATTGTTTCTGCGATGACTACAATTAGTCCTGTATCATCCTCTTCTAACGGATTCGTTAAAGAATATGAAGAAGCACATGGCGACCATAGTATGAAAACCTGGTTAGTCTTTGAGATGCTGGGCGTGCTGGTGGGAGGATTTCTTTCCGGAGCATTTGCAGGACGTCTGAAACTCAAAGTTGAGCACTCGCCAAAAATAACATCGCGAAGAAGATTGATCTTTGCCCTTGGAGGCGGAATCCTTTTTGGCTTTGGAGCGGAATTGGGCAGAGGCTGCACCAGCGGATCTGCTCTTAGCGGTATGGCAGTTTTATCACTTGGTGGATTCATATCAATGATGGCGATATTCGGAACTGCCTTTGCCCTGGCATATTTTTTCAGAAAAAACTGGATATAATCACATTAGTGAAAGAGTTGCATGATGTGCAAATTTGCTATAAGACAACAGGATAACTAAGATATAAAGACAAAACAAAATGGGACCATTATCAGTTAACGAATTAATATCAGAGAATACTAACCTTTTCCTTGCCTTTATTGTAGGTATAGGTTTTGGCTTTGTGCTGGAAGCCAGCGGATTTTCATCCAGCAGGAAACTTGCAGGAATGTTTTATGGTTATGATACAGTGGTGTTGAAAGTTTTCTTTACTGCTGCTATTACAGCTATGCTTGGTTTGCTGTTCTTCAGCCTTTTTGGCTGGATAGACCTTAACCTGGTTTATATAAATCCTACATATGTTACATCTGCTATTGCAGGAGGTATTATCATGGGTGCCGGATTTATCATGGGAGGCTTCTGCCCGGGCACCAGTTTTTGTGCTGCTTCAATCGGTAAAATTGATGCTCTTGTATTTATTGGCGGACTTTTCATAGGGGTATTCGTTTTCGGACTGGGTTATAACTGGTGGCATGGAATGTATATGGCGAAATTCCTGGGATTTCCGAAAATAAGTACAACACTGGGACTCACCGATGGAATATTTGCCTTTCTGTTAATTATTGTTGCTCTGGCAATGTTCTGGATTGCTGAATGGGCTGAAAAAAAATTCTCAAGAGAGGAATATTGATACTGTATATAATTTGATAAACTTAAATTTTAAAGTCATGAAACCACGTACATTATTAGCATTATTTATAATCCCGATGGGCCTCATCATTGCAGCAGTTCCCCAGAATAAAACAAAACCATACAAACTGACCGCGGAACAACTTTTAAACGAAGCAAATGCCCGTACACAATACATTACTCCTGAAACTGTTGCAGATATGATAATTAAAAAAGATCCTTCTCTCAGACTTATAGATGTAAGAAGCCAGGATGAATTTGAGAAATACAGTCTTCCCGGAGCAATCAATATCCCTGCTGCTGACCTTCTTTCCGATAAGTATACTGATATCCTGAATCAGGATGTCAAGATGAATATTTTTTATTCCAATGGGAGTCTGGTAGCTAATGAAGCCTGGATGATCACCAGGCAGCTTGGTTACAGCAATAATTTTGTACTGGAAGGCGGACTGAATTACTGGTTCGATGCAATCCTTAACCCTCAGAAACCGGCATCGACAAGTTCTGATGAGGAATTCGCAAAGTATGACTTCAGGAAAAGCGCCGGGCAGGCCCTGGGTGGCGGAGGTCCGGTTCAGGCTGCACAGGACCAGACTGCAACATCTGCAAAACCTGCAATCAAACCTATTCCAAAGAAAAAGAGAGCTGCAGGCGGTTGCTGAGTTTCTTTTGATATTACTTCCGGAAACAATCAGATCGATTCTGACGTTGTGGCATCACTGCTCAAGAAAACAAGGTTAGGTGCTATGGACTCTTACAAAAACTGTTGAGCCTGTTTTAAACAGCTGACCAGTAAGTTTTTATCTTCCCTCTGATACCCTTCTCAGGGCATTTGGTACCTGTAATAAGTGAAAATCATAATTATAAACGAGGAATTTTTTCTCCCAGGAGGGGAAAAATTTCTCTTTGTACTTTCTCAGGCCTTTAAAATGTCCGAATGCTTTAAGATTTTCATAGGCATAATTAATGGTTTTTTCAGCCAGATTTGTTCCTTCAATACCTGAAAGAGGTGCCAGGCCCAGGTTTACTGATTGGTATCCCTGTTCCTTGAGGTAGAGAAGCGTTTTAGCCATCAGAAGGTCAAGCACACCGTTCGGGGCATCATCCATCTTCCTTATAAGGTCATAGGTAGCTTCGCCAGGTGCATAGTCGGGAATCAGATTAAGAAATGCATAAACCCTTTCCTCTTTATCTTCTACAGTAATAATTGTTTGTTCCTTAAGAATAGTTCTGTCAAATATACCCTGGGTAAATGCAATTTCTTTCTGATGCATTTCAGTCAGCCAGTTATTGGATACCATTTCAAGTTTCTGAAGCAATCCTTCCTTTATCGGAGGTTGATAGATTTTTGTATCAAATCCTTCTGAAGTAAGCCGGTTTATGGCACTTCGTGTTGTCTTCATTTTTCCGCCATCCATTGTAAATGTTGTCAGATCCACAATAGCCTCTTCTCCTATCGGGAAACTTTTTTTACCCAGATTATTGAAAAGGTTCAATGATCTTTGAGGGATCCTGTAGTAAATACTTACAAAACCATTTTCATTGCAGAACATGTCAAAATCCTGCACAAGTCTTTGCAGTGCCTCATCATCTCTGCATACAGGATTTTCAAGAACGAAGGCAAAATACCTGGTCATTTTAAATGAAATAAAACCATCACGGTCCGTTGACAGGAAAATAAATTTATCAGGATAGGTTTTAAAAAAGTCAAGTGGAGAATTCCCGTACCGTTTAAGAATATCTTTCGCCAGAATAAAGTCTTCTTCCGAATTATACGGTTTGCTGAAATATGGTTTCAACAGGCTGAATAAGATAAAACTTAATGTAAGTCCACTGAAAAGGTAAATTGAGTTAAGGAAATCATGACCGAAATGTGTCCGGGGTTGAAGACCGCTGTCATCAAAGAGGAAGAACAATTTCAGGATAACTTTTATTGACTCTCCCAAACGAAAATCTATTCCGAAATGATGTTTATCCATAAAATAGAATCCGACAACACCGTATAGCAGAACTGCTGCCACGCTGTAAAGCAGAACAAGATAGCTTATCCTTGTAAGCCTGCGGTGAGGTTTAAGGGTGTAATGTTCCCGGGTATATATAAGAGACAGAACAGCAAATACTGCCAGAATGGCTTCTTCATAATCTGCACCCTTAACAAGATGTCCGAATGCAGATATTACTGTCAGGAACAGAGCCAGATACCATGCTCTTATTGATCCCTGAAAAAGGAAAACACTGAGAATTATCAGCAGCAATCCAATTACAAGAACAAGTTCATTGCTGCTGTTTATAAGAGAGGTAGGAAGAAATTCGCGGATAAGCTTTAATCTTACAGGCATTGCAGGTGTTATTGAAGAAAGAATATTCACAATGCCCAGAACAAAAATCAAAATCGGGGGTACAATTCTCAGGAATATATTGTTCCTGCGTGAAACGAAACTTCCAATTCCGGCGATCAGCGGAAGCCAGAATTCGAAGAAACGGTAAAGTAATGTTATTGAGGCAGCAGCAATAACCGGAAATCCGAATTGTCCCAGGACAAATGTGAGAGATACTTCAATAGCTCCCAGTCCTCTAAGGAATGGAGATGCTACAAGGATCACTACCATTACTATATACCCTATAAAAGCTGCCGGCCATGATGGCTCGAACCCGAGTGCCAGCATGGCCACATAGAGATGAACCACGCCCAGGAGTTCAATCCCGATGGAATATAACAGAGTAATCCACAACTGGTTGCGGTTTATGCTCTGGCTTATCATTTCATCAAGGGTTACAGCCACCGATGGCCGGATCTTTGACACCCACTGATAAGCTTTCCCTTTTTGAGAAATTGAATAGAGTATGATGAATAAACCAGCAATCAGTGTTATAAGAAAAATAAAACCAATCAATTCAGCCTTCTGAAATTCATACTTGAGCAGAGCAAATCCAAAAACAGGAAAGGCAACTACCAGTACTGAAAATATACTGAAGAAAGCAAAAAATGTTGATGCAAGGTGGATCTGAGATTTTCCGGCACCCCTGCTTTCAATCTCGCTGGTGAAAAAGGCAAGCGAAGAAATTCCTCCTGCCGGTAAAAAAACACTTATAAAATTACGCTTCAGAAATAACCTGACAGCTACTTTCAGTGGAATGGCTATCCCCATGGCTTTGTAGCTGTGAATATACATTTTTGCCTGAAAAACAATATAAACACATGTCAGAAGGATACCTAAGGATATGAACCATGGATTGCTGTTGGAAAGCTGCTCTCTGATCTTAAAAAATTCAAGGTTCTCCTTACGTATAAAGAATACAGCCATTCCTATCAGAAAGGAAGAAAAAATAAGCTGCCAGAGAAACTTGTTATATAATAATTTGGAGATGAAAGAATTAGCTTTATTCATAGCAACAGATCAAAGTTATTCTGTCAAAATAATTATTAAATTCATTTTTTTATATTTCTGAAATTATCCGCACTAAATTCAGAATTATACATCTCAGATTTTAAAAATCAAAGTATGAATCGCAACTTTAAAAACTTATCTCTTTCAACAAAAAATGTATAAGATTAGTTTAACCCCTAATATATGAAAAAGCTGCCGTTATTACTTCTCTGTCCATGTTTTTTTCAGATAATCGAGGTACGGATAAAACGTAAATAACTGGTTAACCCGCGACATACATAATCCAGGATAAATTCAATAATTGATCACTAAACGAAAATAGAATTGGAATAAGTGCAAAAAAGCAATGTTCTTCCGGAAGCCGTCGGTAAAATCCGGAATAAAGAATCTGACTACTTATGATTAATTGTTTGCTGTTCAGTGGTTTCAGGAATTTAGTGTTTATGAACCTGCAGGAATGCTTTCTGCTTTTACCCACTGAACGCGTTGATCAGGTCGACAGACAACTGAAAACTTTAAAATATTCAGTCAAATATTTTGCAGCGAATACAGGAGTTTAGACCTTGTTGCAACTGGCCTTCGTAAATTGAGCTTAATACCCGCAAATGTAACGGTTCTTTGCAATTGTGATTTTAAGGAATTGCAGCTGATTAGACTTGATGCTTTAATTGATTATTTATTACGGCAACTGCTTCAATTTCAATTAATGATCCGAAATGCAAATTAAGTGTAGGAATTACACTTCTTACAGGTCTGTGAGATCCGAAGAATGAAGCATACACCTGGTTGACACTTTTCCACATGCTAATGTCTGAAATATAAATTCTAACCTGCAAGATCAGGTCAGGGGAGCTCCCGGCCTCCGATAAAATCAATTTAACATTAGACAATGCCTGAAGAGTCTGTTCTTCAATTGTACCCGGAATTTTTCCTGTAGCAGGATTGATCGGGAGCTGACCTGAAAGATAAAGTGTCCCATTGTGCTCAATGCATTGTGAATAATGACCGTTACTAGCCGGCATATTATCTGTGGAAATTATTTTCATGATTATGTTAAATTTTTCAGTGACCTGATCTTTTCTTCAGTCTAAATGTATTCTTTTTAAGCTTTAATATAACGGATCTTTGAAAATATCGTAACTTAATACCGTATATAATGACTAACATCTAATCATTGAGCTCTATGCTCAATTTGATTTAAGGAGTAATTACTGTAATTTGCATTTGTTTGATCATGAAGCCTCAAGATGTTGATAATGAAAACACTATAGCAGGTTATAGTTTGCATCTTCAGAACTTGAGTAATGCTTTTATGATAGTTTTACATTGGATCAATAATCCGGTTGTTATCGGAAATGAACTTACTGACCATGAAGGAACAACGCACTCTGTCATAAGCAGTTATGAAACTATAACTGACGGAGACGGGGTACTGCAAAAAGTCAGGATTGACAGAATAAAAGCAGGTGACATATAAATTAAATTAATTATTTTAAAATCATTCTGAAATGGAAAAATTGATTTCATGCTGCGGTTTAAACTGCGCTACATGTGATGCCAGGATTGCTACCGTTAACAATGATGATGTACTTAGAAAATCAACCGCTGAAAAATGGAAAGTTGCATTTAATGCTGCCGAGCTTACTGCTGGCATGATAAATTGCACCGGATGCAGGGAAGAAGGAGTTAAGTTCGGCCATTGTGATTTATGTGAGATCAGAAATTGTGTAAAAGAAAAAGGATTCGAAACCTGTGGTGATTGCAAGGATATGGAAACCTGTGATATTGTTGCAGTTGTGCATAAATATATGCCTGAAGCAATTCAGAATCTGAAGAATTTAAATTGACAGGATTCAATAAAAAGAGAAGTAAATTCTTATGTAGATGTCAAAGGTTTTTATCAATGAATAGCGAAGATGTGTGCGCTTCTAAACAGGAAGGATAAATAGGCTCATCGGGTTGTATATGGAGATGGAAAAATTGGCACTCATGTAATGCCTGAAGTCGGTTTTCAGACTATGAAAAGAATTTTACCATCATGGCCTGTTGAGTTTAATTTGACATTAAGTCTCGGATTCATTTGAATAACGGATCATTAATATTACTATAGTTTTTTATTCTGGTTAAAAACTCACTTATGGCAGAAAAGGAAGTTATTATGCTCTCCGAGAAGGAGATAAAACCAACGGATGACCTGATATTTTCAATAATCGGAGACAGGAAGGAGCTGTGGCAGGTCCTGATGGCTTACATGGTTGAAAATTTTAAAGATTCTGTCGGAGAATGGAATTATTATAATGATGGTAAAAGGTGGTTATTTAAGTCTGTTTATAAGAAAAAAACTGTATTCTGGATTGGTATTCTGGAGGATACCTTCAGGGTTTCTGTCTGGTTTCCGAATAAAGCAGAGCCATTAATTGAAAATAGCAACTTGCCCATGGAATTAAAAGATGAATTCAAAAATGCAAAAAGATACGGCGCCACCAGGGCAGTTTCAATAGTAATGCGAAATATGGTCGATGTCGATAATGTATTGAAACTTATTGCTATCAGGGTTAAAATCAAATAAAAGACAGGCTAATTATATGAAATTTTAACTGATATTTTTATGCTCTCTGAAGTCGTTGCATGTCAATGTAGCAGCAGAACATACGGGGAATTGCGCTATACTGATAAATTGAGACCGGATGTATTTCGTTAGTTGATGATTGAAAGTTATCAGATGAATATTATAAATAAAATTATTATATTTTCCCTGTTGTCATTGCCTCTGTCTCTGTCTTCACAAAACCTTGATATCAGAATCCTGCGATCTATTAATTCACCGGGTAATCTGCCGGCTGATAAGTTTTTTCAGTTTGTTTCAAATTCGAATGTTTATATTATTGCCGCGGTACCAGCCACAATGGGAATAGCTGGTCTTATTACATGTGATGATCAGTTGATCAGAAAGGCGTGTGTTTCCATTGCTGCAATTGCAGTTAATGGCTGTATTACAGCAGCTTTGAAATATTCAATCGACCGTGAACGGCCTTATGTCACATACACTGATATAACAAAAAAATCTGGCGGAGGAAGCCCGTCTTTTCCTTCAGGACATACATCCGGTGCTTTCGCTACTGCCACATCATTAAGTCTTGTTTATACAAAATGGTATATTATTGTTCCGGCCTTTGCCTGGGCAGGTACAGTTGGCTATTCCAGAATGCGCCTGGGGGTTCATTATCCATCCGATGTATTGGCCGGTGCAATGGTAGGAGCAGGCTGTGCATGGCTTACCTATACAGTTAATAAGAAGCTGAATATCAAAAAAACTGTCTCCGGGAAAATGTTTGTGACAGAGTTGAGTAAGTTTTGATTTCAGAATTTAAAACGAGAGTCTGTAAGAATGGGAATATAATTAATAGTTGGATAACTCTGTTTTACCGGGCCTCTTTAGTCGTGAAATTTTCATAATTTTCAGAATACACATTGGCTGTATTTATCAGTACATATGCTTTATAATAATACAATGTACCAGGTTCAAGTCCGGTAAATTCCACCTGAAATTCCCCAGCTGAAGGTGATGTTGCATATCCTTTTGTCTGTGATGTGGTAAAATAGATACTTTTTGAGATCTCAATCCCGTATTCTATAATGTGCATGTTTCCAACTCTGAGAATATCTCCTTTCAGAATAGCAGTTGTTGATGTTATATCAGTATCAATTGTTTTAAGGGTATTCAGTTTTGGCAGTACGTCACGTTCTTCCGCACAGCCGGTAATTACATATGTCATTATAATTAAGAAGAAGATGCCTGAAATCTGATATCCTGGTTTTTCAGCCGGAATATTCCTGAATAGTTCTTTATCCGGACTCATGGCAGAAGGTATTAATATAATTGTAAAGGTAATAAATTTTTATTCCTTAAGTTAATATCCAATCACACGTGCTATGGGACGAAGGGACGAAGAGACGAAGAGACTAAGAGTCTCTCAGTCTTACCATGCTCTTAGTACGTTACGCCCTTCCTTATACGTATAAATACCCTGAATAAATAGGTTTTAAGCTTCTTTCCTTTTTTTTGTATAAGAAGTAAATTTGTGTTAATATTTTAACAGAACTGGTTTTTACAGGTTGATGGAAAAACTATTCAGCATATTGCAAAAGGATATCAGGTTTGAAGAAGGGATGAAAGCCTGTATGAATTGCGGGGTATGTACAGCAATATGCCCGGCTGCCGAATTTTATGACTACGACCCGAGAAAGATTGTAAATACTGTTCAGACCAGGGATGATGAGGAAATTATAACTCTTCTGAAGTCTGAAACAATCTGGTATTGCGGGGAATGCATGTCGTGCAAAACACGTTGTCCGCGTGGAAATACTCCGGGTTTTATTATTATGGCTCTACGAACACTGTCGCAGGATCTTGGATATTTTACTGAATCAGAGAAAGGACGTCAGCAGCTTGCGATAAAAAGGACGGTCGGGGAAAATATTTTTAAGTATGGATATTGCGCTGCTACTTATGCAGTTAATCCTGAAATGCATCCCGAGCAGGGACCAATCTGGGAATATATTCTTGAAAACTCCGATGATGTTTTTGAAAGACTTGGTGGCCAGATCAATGGAATAGGAACAGGACCTCTCAGGAAAATTCCTCAGGAAGCACTCGATGAGATAAAAAAGATATTTGATGTTACAGGCGGAACTGAGTTTTTTGAGACAATAGAAAAGCATTCAAAAAGAAAAGCCGCTGAAATGGGCCTGCAGTTTGGCAATGAAGGTATTGATAATGACTATTTTGTTGAAATATATACTGCTAACAACGGTACTCACAATACACATAAGACTTAACTGACCAAAGATGAATGTAGAAGGGAAAAAAAGAATCTGGTCAGACTATCAGAAAGAGATAGCTGACGATCATTTTTTTTATGTAAGATCATGCATACGTCAGAGTTTTTTTCCTGGTTCAGAACAGTTTTTTCTTGACCTGATGAGAAATATTCTTGGAAAAGATGTGTATGAGAATCCTGCTCATACAACCTGTACCGGAATCGGGTATCATAGCGATATTGTTCCTTCAGCTACAATAATGACAGTGATAGCGAGACATTTTGCACTGATGAAAGAGTCTGGTTATAAGAATATCGCTGTGTCGTGTGTTACATCTTTTGGACTTTACACCGAGATATTAGAAACATGGAAACACTTTCCCGAAGAACTTGAGAAGACACGGGAGTATCTGTATAAAGCGACGGGTCGTGAATTTGATATTCCTCAGAATGTTGCCCATTCCAGCGATATTATTTATAAGTTCAGAAACGAAATTGCGCAGAAAGCAAAGAATAGTCTTGTTAATAAGGCAACCGGAGAACCTCTCAGAATAGTGGAACATATCGGCTGTCATTATTCAAAAATGTTTCCTAAATCGGGGATAGGAGGAGCCGAATTCCCCAACGTCCTGAGTGGTATGGTGGAAGCATGGGGTGGACAGGTCGTTGATTATCCGGAGAGAAGACATTGCTGTGGATTTGGATTCCGCCAATATCTGGTTCAGGCCAACAGGGGTTATTCAGTATCCAATACAGCCAAAAAATTTTCATCAATGAAGCCATATAAGCCTGATATGGTTATTACCAATTGCCCGGGGTGCAATATGTTTATGGATAAATGGCAATATACCATAAAAGAGATGGACGGTACATCATTCGGTGAAAATGGTGAATCTATTCCGGTTCTGACATATGAGGAGCTGGCCGGCCTGGTTCTTGGCTACAATCCATGGGATCTGGGTTTACAGTATCATATGGTTCAGTCTGAACCTCTTCTCAGGAAGCTGGGAATTGAGTATGACAGTTCCGATAAGTTTAAAACCAAAGACGGAAGACAGATGCCTGTACCTGAAAATCTTATAAATGCCTGATGATGAATGGTGGCGTAATTGTGATTGGTGGTGGAACAGCCGGAATGGAGAGTGCAGGTCAGCTTGCAAAAGCGGGCTATAAGGTTACTCTGATTGAGAAAGAGGCTGAGGCAGGCGGCCATATCAAAAACTGGCATCACCTGTTCCCCGATCGCAGGAACAGTGTTGAAGTTGTTAAATACCTGAATGACCGGATTGACAATAACAATATCTCCTTTCTGAAAGAAACAACGATCGACAAAATAGACAGGAGTAAAAACAAATTTATTCTCAGAACAAATAAAGGAAATGAGCTTCAGGCTGATGCCATAGTAGTTGCAACAGGATTTGATCTTTTCAAAAGCGAGAAGAAAGAGGAGTATGGTTATGGAATATACAATAATGTAATTACTTCAGCTGACCTTGAGAAAAAGTTCCGTAACGGTGTGCTGAAAACGGAAAATGGCGAAACTCCCCGAAGAGTAGGAATTGTACATTGCGTGGGCTCACGCGACGAGAAAGCCGGAAATCTGTATTGCTCCAAATTATGCTGTGTAACAGCAGTAAAGCAGGCCATCGAAATAAGGGAGTATCTTCCCGACACCAGCGTGTTTTGCTTTTACATGGATATGAGAATGGGAGGAGCACTCTATGAAGAGCTATACATGGAATCACAGGAAAAATATGGAGTTAATTTTATAAGGGGCAAGGTGTCTGAAGTAGGTGAGTCGATAAGCGGCAAACTTATAGTCAAAGTTGAAGATACTCTTGCCGGGCGTCCTCTTAAAATGGAAGTCGATATGCTGGTGTTAATGGCCGGTATGGAGATATCAGATGGGAGCAAAAAACTTGGAAAGGCATTGGGATTAAAAACCGGGGAAAACCGTTTTTTCCAAAGTATGGATAATCATTTTGGAAGTAATCTGAGCAATATTGATGGCATCTTTTATGCCGGCTCATGCACTGCTCCGATGAATATAACTGAAACAATTTCTCATGCCAGGGCTTCTGTTACTGAAGTGATTGACTATCTCAAAAAAAAGGAGTGAAAATCATGGGGAAATTCGGGTTCACATTATCAAAAGGTCGTCAGATCGACTATGATTCAAACGACAGAAGTATTGCAGAATATATTTATGAAAAAGAACCCAGTTTCAGACTTTGCATTGAATGTGGCGGATGTTCTGCAACCTGCACTACCGGCAGTTTAACAAAATTCAGTCTGAGGGAACTTAATATACTTATCAGGCGAGGTGAAACCGATATGGTAAAGCAGAATCTAAAGAAATGCATGCTCTGTGGAAAATGTTCACTTGTTTGTCCCCGGGGCGTAAATACACGGAATATTGTAGTACTGGCAAAACAGGCTTTCTTAATATCAGAAGGATATGCAATTTGATCCTTTTATAATACCCTTCAATATCGGATTGTACTTCATCCTAATTTATGTTGTTGTAAGGAGTGTTATCTGGTTCCGCGATTTGTCGCGGGCTGATAAACTACGATTGCAGCGGGGTTTCTTCGGAAGAGCTTTCGTGCTTAGTCTGAAAGAGATATTTCTTGAAAGCCTGATACACAGAAAGATTTTAAAATCCAACCTGAGACTGGGTTATATGCATATGAGCCTTGCTTTTGGCTGGTTCCTTCTTATCTTTTTAGGAACTATTGAAGCTGATATTTTCGGGACAAAACATCTTAATGCTCCGTATAAGGCAATCTTTTTCAGGTTTTTTAATCCTGAGCATGGTCGTATGGGACTCGAAGCTGTCTTTGGATTTGCTATGGACCTCATTCTGGCGTTTATTCTTTCCGGTCTGCTGCTTGCCGTTTTCAAACGGTTTTATTCTAAAGTGGTTGGTATGAAAAAGACTACCAGACTGAAGATAACAGATAAGATAGCGCTGGCATCACTATGGCTTATTTTCCCCAGCCGTTTGCTGGCTGAAAGCTTTACCAGCGGAGCATACGCTTCGGGCAGCTTCCTTACAGGAACTCTCGGGTCATGGCTGGCCTCTTTTCTTCCTGCCCAGCAGATGGCTTACCCGTTTTGGTGGCTTTACTCTCTGTCGCTGGGTACATTTTTCATTCTTCTTCCGATATCGAGATATATGCACATACCTACGGAATTATTTCTGATTTTTATGAGAAACTCAGGGATAAAAACGGGAGATAAAGCGGGTGCGTTTACAGAGGTTCAGACGTATTCATGCTCTTCATGCGGTATATGCATCGATGCCTGTCAGCTTAATTTTTCGGCAGGTATAACCAACATTCAGTCAGCCTATCTTATGAAGGCTATCCGGAATAACGAAGATACTTATGACATTGCACATAATTGTCTTATGTGCGGCAGATGTGACCAGAAATGCCCTGTTGGAATTGAACTCTCACCGATAAGAATGATCCAGAGAAGGGGTGCAAATACCGGGATTGATTTCAGGAACATTTATAAAGGTTATTTCCGGAACAGGCAAAATATGTCTGTTGAAAAATCAAATGGATCAGTTTCTTATGATTTTCTTCCTGAACATGAGCCGGTGAAGGCTGATGTTTTATTCTTCGCCGGTTGTATGACTCATCTCACCCCGGCCATTAAGAATTCAATGATAAAAATCCTTGATGCTTCAGGGGTGAATTATAGTTTTATTGATGAACAGGGGGGTGTTTGCTGTGGCCGCCCTCTTATGCTTGCAGGCCAGGATAAAGAAGCACGCGAGCTGATAAATTATAACTCACAGATGATCTGGAAATCAGGTGCACATACACTTGTTACTTCGTGCCCTATCTGTTATAAGGTGTTTAAGGAAAGCTATTATCTTGATGTGGAAGTGCTTCATCACACACAATTTATTAAAATGCTGATCGATGAAGATCTGGTAAAAATGAACTTCTCAAGGAAAAAAGTTGTATACCATTCTCCTTGTGAACTCGGAAGAGGTTCCGGCGTTTATGATGAACCAAAAGAGGTACTCAGTCATGTATCCAGGCTCGAGAGAAGCAAATTTGAAGATGAAAATTCATTGTGCTGCGGAGGTAGTCTCGGAAATCTGAAAATAAGTTCACGGAAAAGGCACAAAATAGCATGCGATGCAGCAGCGGAACTGACAAAAGGTAATCCGGATATCCTGGCTACATCCTGCCCGCTTTGTAAGAAGACCTTCTCAAGGGCAACTGAAACAAGAGTAGCAGATATCTCTGAGATTGTTGCTGAAGCAATTAATGAGATACCTTTAAAAAAAAATATGGGTGAACAAATTCATTCACTGAAGGAACTGGCAAATATTTGAATCCCTTGTCTGCACAAGCCAGATTATAAGGAGTGATCAAATGAACACAATATCTGACAGGTCAGATCCGCTACATACTTCACCTCCTAAACATACTTTGCTGCAATTCCATGTGAAGGGCAGGGTAATGATAAGTCTCAGACAGTATTACAATTGGCAGAGATAAGGCACCTGTTATAATAAATATCAATACCTTTTTTGCTAAATATCAAATAGTTATAGAATCATTAACCTGAAGATTGGTCAAAACAGGAAAGAGCTCCAAATATTGACCGACCGGATACTCAGAGCATCGACTGTAATAGTTTGAACAATACAACCTGAACTATGTTATTTATATCATCTTATTTATTATAATTCGCATACTGAAATTGTTTTTATATCGTTATAATCACTGTTAATAATCATTCAATATTTATAAAATGAGCAGAAAATTATTTGTGGTGTTGATAATCGGAGGGCTTACTTTATTTTATTCATGTAACAATACCGGAGTACAGAAAGAGGTAACGGGCAAGAAAGTTCAGAACCAGATTTTGCAGCAGGAAGATGGAACTATTTCACTAAAGGTAGATAAAGCAGATTGTTACAGCGATTTGGTCAATCCTTCAAGTAACACTGCTGAGTGGAATGTTGTTGTTTCAAAATCGGGAAGATATAATGTATGGTTATCGAGTGCAACAAAAGACACAACTGATCTTAAATATATGAATTCAGTTATGCTGAACATACGTGACAACACCCTTGAAGCTCATCCTGCCTGTGACAGGATAGTTCATAATTCAAGCGATGTTAAATTTCCATATTTCAGGGCAGATTCTTTTATTGGATCACTTTATATACAGGATACAGGAACGTACAATATTCAGGTTATCAGCGACAAAATTATTCCTCAGAATAGTAAGAATAATGAATCTTCGGTTGCAGAAAATACAAGACTCCTGTCCGTTTTTTTTACCCCGACAACCCGCTGATAAAGCCCTGAATTGGAATATAGATTTTTAGTATGGTTCTTATAAACCGTCCTGCTTGTTAACGGTTATTTGCCCTGATCCATTCCTTTGCATTAACAAAAGCTTTTATCCATGGTGTTACTTCGTCATGCTTTCTGTCAGCGGGATAAAATCCGCATTGCCATGGAAAATATGCACGTTCAAGATGAGGCATCATTACAAGGTGACGTCCATCCTCTGAACATAATCCGGCTACATCATAGTCTGACCCGTTGGGATTTGCCGGATATGTATGTCTGCTGAATTTCATAGGGATCAGATACCTGTTTTCAGGATATGGCAAACTGAACTGTCCCTCACCATGGGCAACCCAGATTCCCAGTTCCATATCAGCCATATTGCCGAGCATCACAGAGTTATTTTCTAAAATTTTTACTCCTAAAAACCCGGATTCAAATTTATGTGATTTATTAACCTGAAGCCTTGGTTTATTTTTGTGATGGGGATATATCAGGTCGAGTTCCACCATAAGCTGACATCCGTTACAAACTCCCAGTGAAAGAGTATCAGTCCTTTTGTAAAACTTATCGAGGGCAATCCTTGCTTTTTCATTATACCTGAAAGCTCCCGCCCATCCCTTCGCTGAACCAAGTACATCAGAATTGGAAAAGCCTCCTACAAATACAATTAAGTTAATGTCATTCAGAGTTTCTCTTCCTGATATAAGGTCGGTCATATGGACATCTTTGACATCAAAGCCTGCCAGATAAAGTGCATATGCCATTTCCCTGTCGCCATTTACCCCTTTTTCTCTTATAATAGCTGCCCTGATGCCTGTTTTTTTCCTTCTTTCCGGAGTAATTGAAAGAGATTTAAATGTTCCGGCGAAATCTCCAGTATTGATTTTCAGCTCATGTTTTTTATAACTCTCAAACCGCTCGAGTGCAAGTTCTGTTCCTGACTGTCTGCGATCCAGAAGGTAAGATGTGCGGTACCATTTGTCACGAAGCTTGTCAATATCAAACGACAATGCATCATTAAGGTTAGTAACATATAGAGTTCTTTCAGTCACCGGATGGCCTATCGAAAAATATGAGATCCCGTTTTCAAGAAGGATTTCAGAGACTTCAACAACATCCTTTACCTGAATGATTATTCCAGGATTCTGGCTAAACAATATTTTTACAGTGTCAGGTTCATTCAGAGCGGAAAGATTTACCGCTATTCCGCCGCTGGTGTTTGAAAAACACATCTCAAGCAGGGTGGTAACCATTCCACCGGCTGATATATCATGTCCGGAGAGTATTTTTTCATCAGATATCAAATCCTGCACAGTATTAAATACCTCCCTGAAGTAAACCGGGTCATTAACAGTGGGAACTTCATTGCCAAGCCTGTTAAGAATCTGGGAAAAACTGCTGCCTCCCGGCTTCAGGTCATCACGGCTCATGTCAATATAGAGCAAACTGGTATAAGGATCATTTACTAAAACAGGTTCAACAATCTTACGGATATCTGAAACCTCACCGGTAGCAGAAATAATCACAGTGCCAGGCGAATATACTATCTGATCGTTATATTTCTGTGTCATGGAAAGACTATCTTTCCCTGTCGGGATATTTATTCCAAGAGCTATTGAAAAGTCGCTTGCTGCCTTCACAGCAGAATAAAGTCTTGAATCCTCCCCCGGATTTCTGCAAGGCCACATCCAGTTGGCTGAGAGAGATATACTCTGCAACTTATCAGTGAGTGGGGCCCAGATAATATTGGTAAGCGCTTCTGCTATCGAGAGAATTGATCCGGATGCAGGGTCAACCATTCCGGCTGCCGGGGCATGGCCAATTGAGGTTGCCATACCTTTTTTGCCCCTGTAATCAAGAGTGATAGCACCAAGATTATTTAAAGGTAACTGTAAGGGACCTGTGCATTGTTGTTTGGCAAGCCTGCCGGTAACTGACCTGTCAACTTTGTTTGTAAGCCAGTCCTTGCATGCAACCTCTTCAATCTGAAGAACCTGTTCCGTATATTCATATATTTTTTCAATGGAGTATTCCGGATTTTTATAACTGTTCTCAATTGTAACATCACTCATTATAGTTTTTGGAGGATCACCAAAAAGAGATGCCAGAGCCAGGTCGATGGGCTTTTCGTTTGTGGCCGGATTCTCAAGGGTAAACTGCATATCACCCGTTACTTCACCTATAATATAAAACGGAGCTCTTTCTCTGGCAGCAATTTTTTGCAGAGTGTCAACATCTTTTTGCTTCATTACCAGCCCCATCCGTTCCTGTGACTCATTACCAATTATCTCTTTTGCCGACAGGGTGGAGTCGCCGACAGGTAACTTACTGATATCAATTTTACCACCGGTAGCCTCAACAAGTTCCGACAGGCAATTAAGATGTCCGCCTGCGCCGTGGTCGTGGATTGAAACAACAGGATTTTTGACTGATTCACTTAATGCTCTGATGGCATTATAAACTCTTTTCTGCATCTCGGGGTTTGCTCTCTGAACAGCATTCAGTTCAATTGAACTGTCATATCTGCCGGTATTTACCGAAGAAACTGCTCCACCACCCATACCAATCCTGTAATTATCGCCTCCAAGTAAAACAACAAGGTCACCTTTTTCAGGGATATCCTTTTCGCAGTCATTCTTTTTACCTGTTCCAATACCTCCCGCCAGCATAATTACCTTGTCGTAACCATACTTTTTCAAATTCTCAAAATGTTCGAATGTGAAGACTGAACCACAAATCAGTGGTTGTCCGAACTTATTGCCGAAATCACTTGCTCCGTTCGATGCTTTGATTAGGATATCTTCAGGAGTCTGATAGAGCCATGGCCTCTCTTTTGTTGCTTTTTCCCAAGGCCGGTTACCATCGGGCCGGGGATATGAAGTCATATAAACTGCAGTTCCTGCAATTGGAAAAGCCCCTTTTCCACCTGCAATACGATCTCTTATTTCGCCACCTGTACCTGTGGATGCTCCGTTAAATGGTTCAACAGTAGTGGGAAAATTATGAGTTTCAGCTTTGAGTGAAAGGACAGATTCATAGTCTGTTATGCAGAAGAAATCAGGCTTATCCTGTGTACCTGGGGCAAACTGTTCCACCACTGGTCCCTGAACGAAAGCACAATTATCTTTATAAGCAGAGACTACCTTATTAGGGTTGATTTTTGTCGTTTTTTTGATCATCTGAAAAAGAGTTTCCTCCATTTCTTTACCAGAGATAATGAATGTGCCATTGAAGATTTTATGCCGGCAGTGTTCCGAATTTACTTGAGAGAAGCCAAATACTTCACTGTCAGTAAGTTTTCGTCCGATAGAAAGGCTTAAACTGTTCAGATAATCAACTTCTTCGGCATTAAGTGCAAGCCCTTCCTTAAGATTATATTTTTCAATATCATCAATATAAAAAACAGAATCAGGGAGCTTATCAATAGCGAAAATGTGCTGATCCATTCCTGCATATAATGATTGCAGCATCGGATCGAATTGCGGTTTTCCTGAAGCTGTTTTATGAAACTCTTCAATTCTCTTTATTCCTTTTATCCCCATATTCTGTGTAATCTCAACTGCATTGGTGCTCCAGGGTGTTACCATCTCCTTCCGGGGGCCAATAAATTTTCCATCAATATGGTCTGCAGGTATTAAGGAAGCATTTCCAAACAGCCAGATCAGCTTATTTATTTCCGACTCAGGAAGTTGATCTGAAGAGTAAACCGCAAATATATTTTTGGTGCTGTTTTCAAAAAAGAGGATCATAGAATATGTGTTAATATATTGATATATAATGAAATAAAATTATTGTTGCTGATTATAACCTGTTAAGTAAAGATAATCCAAGTTTAAAGAATTTCCTATTATGATTCGTTTGTGGTCAACCTTGCCTGCTCCGTTATTCCTGGACTACATCGGATACTGAATATTGTACAATGAATAGTGCTAAGCATAAAATTCTGTCTGACATATATTATTTAAGTCCGCTTCTTTTAAGAAGAGCATCAATTGATGGCTTCTTTCCCCTGAATCTGACATAAAGATCAAGAGGTTTTTCAGTTCCTCCCTTTTCAAGAATATTTTTCCGGAATAAGGTAGCGGTATCCTTATCAAATATTCCTTTTTCGGTGAAGTAGCTGAAGGCATCGGCATCAAGTACCTCTGACCATTTGTATCCATAATATCCTGCAGCATATCCACCGGCAAATATGTGACCAAATGATGCACTCATATTTAATCCGTCAATCCGGGGAAACAGTTCTGTTTTAGCCATGGCAGTCTGCTCGAAGTCTGTGATATTTGTACTAACAGGTTCTTTTATGGAATGCCATGCCATATCGAGAAATGCGAAACTTAACTGCCTGTTACAGGCATAGCCTTCGTTAAAAATTGATGACTCCCTGATCCTGGCAATAATTTCATCAGGTATCTTTTCACCTGTCTTATAATGTGATGCCCATGTATCAAGCCATTTTTTTTCGAATGCAAAATTCTCCATAAATTGTGATGGCAATTCAACGAAATCGCGGGTGACATTTGTGCCTGAAAGACTTTCGTATGTGCATCTTGTAAGCATTCCATGGAGAGAATGTCCGAATTCATGCAGGAATGTGGTCAGTTCATTGAAGGAAAGGAGAGCAGGACGTGATTCGGTTGGTCTTGTAAAGTTGGTAACAATTGAAATTAATGGTCTTACATCAGTTCCGTTAATATTTTTCTGCTCCCTGTAGCTGGTCATCCATGCTCCACCGTTTTTGCCCGGACGCGGATGGTAATCGATATAAAGAATTGAAAGGAAGGAATCGTCATTATCATATACCTCATAAGTCTTTACTTCCGGGTGATAAACAGGAATAGAATAATTCCTGACAAATCTGATGCCATATAGCATTGTTGCCAGACTGAAAATGGCAGTCTCAACTTTTTCGAGGGTAAAATAGGGCTTAAGTATTTCGTCGTCGATTTCATAGAGTTTTTTCTTAACCCTCTCTGAATAATATGCCCAGTCCCACCTTGCAAATTCTCCTTTAAGGCCATATTCTTCAGCATTTTGCCTGATATGATTAAAATCTCTTACAGCTGCCGGATATGCAGAGGTAAAAAGCTCTTCAAGAAAGGTATCAACCTTTTCCGGTGTATCTGCCATCCTGTCGCCCAGTATCATTTCGGCAAAAGTGCTGAAACCCAGCATTTTTGCTATTTCAAGACGAAGATTTGCTATTCTTTGAACTTTGTCACTATTGTCAAATTCGTTACCCCTGCAGGATCTTGATGAGTAAGCTTTTAGCATCTTTTCTCTCAGATGTCTTATTTCAGAATATTGCATAAATGGAATATAGCTGGGATACTGGAGGGTAAATACCCATCCTGATTTATTCCTCTGACCGGCTTCAACTGCAGCCATCTCCAATAAACTTTCAGGCAGGCCTTTAAGATCAGCTTTATCAGTCAGATGAAGCTCATATGAATTTGTCTCTTCAAGTACATTCTCTTCAAATTCCAGGGAAAGTGTTGCCAGTTCTTCAGAAATCTCCCGGAATCGTTTTTGCTCCTGTTCTTTAAGTCCTGCACCACCCAGTATGAAATTCCGGTATTTTCTCTCTGTCAGTATCTTTTGCTCAGTGTTGAGTCCTGAAGTCTCTTTATTTTCGAATATTTTTCTAATTCGTTCGAAAAGTTTTTTATTAAGTGTTATATCATTAGAAAACCTTGTAAGGAGAGGAGATACCTCCTGAGTGACCTGCTGAATATCCTTATTAGTTTCTGCGCTGTTAAGGTTAAAAAGCACAGAACTGATTTTTCCAAGGGTTGCTCCGGCCAGTTCAAGTGCTTCTACGGTGTTGATAAACGTAGGAAGTTCAGGGTTATTAGTTATGGATTCAATTTCTTTTGTTGCTGAGCTGACAGCTGATTCAATCGCAGGTTTGAAATCCCCTGTTTTAATTATATGGAATGGTGGAGTTCCGAAGGGTGTATTCCATTCCTGAAGAAGCGGATTATTCATATATATAATATATTTTTTAAATCATTTTTTTAATTTCTTACTTATCTTCTCTTTCGTCACTTACAGCACCGGCGTACTTTGCAGGATAAGGTGCATTCCCTCTGGCGGCAAACCATAATATTCTGTTAAGCAGATCATCATTTCCAGAATCCACACCATCGAATTCAGGAAGCATGCTCTTTTTTGCAAAGTGAAGAGCCCTGCCTGTAAGTGATGTTAATGGTTCGCTCATCTCATCCAGGGGAATATTATTTGGAACAGCCTTATATGGCGTTGTATCTGGCCGGTCAGAAAAGCAGTCTGTCATTGGATTTGCAATGGCATCCTGTATATTCATAGGGGGAAGTCCGAGAATCTGTTCTATTGTTCTGACCATAGAAGGTTGTGTATAATAGGTGCTGTTGACTGTCTTTAGCCTTGAAAAAGGACTAATTACCAGACTTACAGTGCGATAAGCAGAGACATGGTCCCATCCTCCCTGTGAATCATCCTCAACAACAAATATGACAGTATTTTCCCAGAAGCGGCTTTTTGAAAATGCCTCCACTATACGTCCGAGGGCAAGATCATTGTCAGCTACCATTGCACGCGGACTCGGACTTCCTGGCCGTATACCCGCAGTGTGATCATTAGGCAGGGCTACCACCATAAGTTCAGGAAGCATGTCTCCGTTCATAGCTTCATACTCATGAAGTTCCTTAATAAGGGCCTCAGCTCGCATAACATCAGAAAATTCGTGATTGCCGTAGGAGGGATAGGTCTGGCTCAGGATTTTCTTAACCGGTTCAATTGTGGTATAATTAGTAAAATCGACCTTTTCTCCTTTGAGATATTTATTGTAAATATCTGTCCATTTCAGTTTATTATCCAAAACAGGTACCGAGGCTTCTCCATAGATCCTGACCGATTTGCCATGATTTGTTGCATTATCCCAGATAAAACCTGTAGGTGCATAAACCAATGCATCATTCTGAACATGAGGGTAGCTTCTGAACCATGCCCGCATATTCTTCTCTATGTAATCGGTTACAATTGATGCATCGGTCCATTGGTGACCTTCTGCTGAGCATTTACCTGAAACATGAAAATTATCAAGTAGCATAAATTCTTCGGAAAGTTTATGGGTATTAGGAGTAATTTCAGCGCCATAGATGCACAGACCAGGATCTCCGTTGCCCTGCTTCATATCGCCAAGGATCTGATCGTATGTTCTGTTTTCTTTGATTATGTAGAGTACATGTTTAAAAACTGAAGGTTCACCGATTCTGTCAGGAACAGGTTTTGGTCTGGCAGACTCTCTTGGTACTTCTCTGACCAATAAAGCTCTAGATAGATTGTTAACTGCAATAACAGTGTCGGTATAAGCTTTCAGTGCTTTTCTGGATGGTACCGGTATTACAGAAATTGAGGCAAGCATATGATGAGAATTATATGCCAGGTTAGAAGTGTTTTTATCTGGCAACCCAAGTCTTACTCCAGCTGCCTCAAGGTTGCAAACGTAAATATATCCTTGATTAAGTATGCTTACAGCAGAAGGATATGCTCCGGTCGGTATAAACCCTGTTACACGGCTGATTTTCGATGATGCCTTATTGCTTGCATTTCTGCCAAGCTTAATAACTGCAAGAGCATTGTCCATACCGTTAGCCACATAGAGCAATTTTCCGTCAGGCGAAAGACAAAGTCCGTTTGGTGAATCTCCGAAAAAGGGATTAATTGAAGGTTGCAGTCTTACACTTACCGTTTCTGAAATCTCATCCGTTGCAGAATTTATAACTGTTATATTATCACTGTTTGAATTGGTCAGATAAACAAATTTACCCTCAGTATCGCTGGTAATTTCATTTGGATGAAGACCAACCACAATCTGTTTTATTATTTTTCCGTCGGCAGGATTAATAATTGCCACACTGCCTTCTCTTGTTGCTCCTCCTGCCTTGTTATCGACACGTGCAAGTCCCCAGGGAACTCCAGCAACCTCATTATCATCAGTCTCAGGCTGTCTTCCGGCCCAGTTGGTCACATATAGTTTTCCTGATGCCAGGGTCAGGCCATATGGAGCTACTCCCGGATCGCATACCCAGATCGTGTCACCTGAAATGAGATCCTGTTTAATAACATTATTATTCCCATTAAGAACAACATACAGGTACTCCTTTGATGTTTCTTTTGTAATAAGAATCTCATTCGGCAATGCCATATCGGTTTTTGGCGCAGCAGCATATTCGAATTTCCGGCCGAATTCTGCTTTTGTTCCATCCCAGCTGGCTGATACGACAAAGGACCTTTTATTTCTTCCTATTGTACTCCAGAAAACCTCCTGAGTTCCATTTGCTGAGTGCCATATTATGCCAGAATATGTATTCATCCCACCCCGCAGTTCGGACTGATCATTATTTGCAAGAATATACTTCACCTTATTGTCTGAGGTGCTTATAAATACAATGCTGTATCTTTCTTCCACTGCAAGCCACTTTCCATCGGGCGAAATTGATGCATCAAGTGAATGGTTCTCAAGTGATTCCCGTCCAAAATAGACTTGCAGGCCTGCAGGCTGAATCATTCTGTTGTACGGAAGTTGTATCCTTATGTTATTTGCCCGGGGTTGACCCGTTAATGCCTGGGAATGGCAGATCATACACGATAGAACCAACGCAGAAGATAGAAGGTACTTCATTTATTGTTTATTTAATTTAAAGAGAATAAAAAGTGAATTTGTTTAGCAGTAAGAATCGGTAATTAAAAAAAGAGACTGATTTTCAGTTTCAGTCTCTTTCTCTTAATATTATCAGAATGGCAAATCGCTCAACTCATCGTTTTCCGGTGGGATATCCTCCAGTGTGGTATGTGAAGCAACATTCCTGTCGTTACCAGCTGAGGAAGCTTTCTCTATCTTCCATGCATCAAGATTTGTAAAATAATTAATCTTTCCATCCCGTTCCCATTTGTTACCTTTAAGGTTGAACCAAATCTTTACATCTTCGTTCATAAATGATTCATTAATGAGGTCGCATTTATCCTGTATCAGTTGGAACTTGATATAATCAATAAAAACTGCAGCTCCGCCTGTCTCTTTTTTCTCAATAACAAATTCCCGCTTTTTAAATTTGTCGCTTACCTGATTTACAGGAGAAATGTCGATAACTTTTCCGGTAATTTCAAATGCCATCTCTTTCTATTCTTCGTGAATAATTATCTTTTCAATTTTGTCACCCTGACGTATCTTATCAATGACATCCAGCCCTTCATATACTTTACCGAAACAGGTATGTTGTCCGTCCAGATGTTTTGTGTTTGTACGGCTATGACAAATAAAAAACTGTGATCCCCCTGTATTCCTTCCGGCATGGGCCATTGAAAGTACACCTCTGTCGTGATATTGATTACCACCAGTCAGTTCACAGTTTATTTTGTATCCTGGTCCTCCGGTACCTACCCTGGGATCACTCATGTCTTTTGAAAAAGGGCAACCTCCCTGTATTACAAAATCCGGGATAACTCTGTGAAAAGCAAGACCGTCATAAAATCCCTTTTTTGCTAGAGAGATAAAGTTCTCCACAGTACCCGGGGCATCTTCTTCAAAGAAGTTAATCTTCATAGTACCTTTCGGAGTTTGTATTTCAGCTGTAGTCATAATTACTTTACGATTGACAGAAGCTCAATTTCGAAGATTAAAGTTGAATAAGGTTTGATAACATCTCCGGCACCGCTTGCTCCGTAAGCTAGAGATTCTGGGATGAAAAACTTGAATTTAGAACCAACAGGCATAAGCTGCAGAGCCTCAGTCCAGCCAGCTATAACGGCTGATACCTGAAATTCAACAGGTCCATTGTTTTTTATTGATGAATCGAACTCAGTTCCATCAATCAGAGTTCCGGTATAATTAACTCTTACAGTATTTTCTGCAGTTGGTTTCGGACCTGTACCCATTTTTATTACTTCATACTGAAGACCGCTTGGAGTGGTAATAACTCCGGGCTTTTCTTTATTTGTAGCCAGGAATGCCTCATTCTGAGCGATATAATCTTTAAATACTTCTTTATTGAGAGAAGCTTGTTTTTCAGCTTTTATAGCTTCACGCTTATTAATAAAAACCATAATAAAAGAACGGGCAATATCATCAGCCATTAAAGGCTTTCCATCTTTCCCATCAAGCATTGCTTTTGCGACAATAAGAGGATTGAGATTAAGACTATCTTGAGAGAGAGCGTTATAATTTACAATACCGAACGCATACGAAAGTGAATCTTCTTTAGTCTGAAGCTTTGCGTTTTTAACAGAACCGTTACTACAAGAGCTAAGCATTAAGGCTATTACGCCGGTCATAACAATTAATACCTTGATTTTCATATAATACATTTTTAGATTTTAAAATTTCCGCTAAGATAATACTTTGAGTAAAGCAAAAAAGCTTTGGAAAAATAAATTTTAATTTTTAATGGCCCTAATTATCTGTCTTTTCCCGGGAGGACCTGGCAGAAGGGTAACACTAAAACCACATTCCTTAAGATTTCTTTTAACTTCACCTTTAGCTGAATAGGTCACAAATATCCCATTTCTGTTTGTCATTGCAGCAATAGCCTGAAATATCTTCATTGTCCATATTTCTGGCTGTTTGTCCGGCCCGAAAGCATCAAAATAAATTAAGTCAAATTTTCCGGAAGGAAATTCATTTGTAAAATCTCCCGTAATTTTCTTAATGTAAAAATTTCTGCAGATTTGTACCCTGACATCCCATGGAGAAGAATGGATCAGGTCAAATATCACTTTTCCCTGCTTCCCTGCAAAGTGATGATAATTGAGTGATGCGATAATTTTTTTTTCAAGGGGAAATTTTTCGATTGAAGTGTAATTAACTTCCCTGCTGCCCTCACAGCATTTTACAGCTGTCAGAAGTGCATTCAGACCTGTACCGAAGCCAACCTCAAAAATACTTAAAGGATCAGCTTCACAGGTATCGAAACCGCAATTTATGAAAATGAAATTTGATTCCTGCACTGCACCGTGGATTGAATGGTAATGTTCATTCAGTTCAGGAACATAAATAGTATGTGAACCGTCGCTGGTTTTTACGATTTTATTCAACTTAACCTTTTATAATGTTATTAACGCTCGTTTGTGGTACAGTTTGCCAGGCCTTTTAGTATGACTTAAGACAAAAAACCATTTGATGCAATTCAGACGTTCCTGACCAACTGAGTAACAAAGATAATTCTTAAGTTGCATGTTATTTATGTTTCACCATCTTGTTTGCTGACTTTTCTTTTTTGCAGCGTGATTTGTTTTTATGGCAAAAAGCAATAACGTTGTAATTCAATTAAATCTTTATATTTGCCTATTATTAAAATTCTTCGGGTTTTTATCTGATGAGTAAGATACGTAAAAACATTTCTGTTCTTTTCTTGTCGCTGGCCTGGCTGGTAATGAGTGCTCATATGATAATACCTCATGATCATCACCTGCCGGGATCATTCACCGGGAGGGATCAGTCTTGTCCCGTATCAAACGGAAAGTCGGGGCATCATCCGGGCTTTCCCGTTCATTGCCATGCATTCAATGACCTTAGTGCAGAAAAGGCTTCATCATATGTATTAAGAGATAATCTTCAGATTGGCAGTATCATTTTTAAAAGTTTCCATGATACTTTTGACTATGAACAGAAGGTTACATCGATAAGGATTTTTGACAAACAAAAACCTTTTCCTGATTTTTATCTTATTGAATATTCTTCGTTAAGAGCTCCTCCCTCGTTAATCTGACAATTTTTTCCTTAACAGGAAAAGGGGGAAAATTTCCCCATGTCTTTTTTTGTTATAATTCTGTTTGATATTAAACATTATTATAGCATTCAAATAACATATAATCAGTTGTTAACGCTAATTTTTCACTATTAATGATAAACAGGATCATTTTTTTCTCAATCAGGAATAAATTCATTATCGGGCTATTCATTCTTGCTTTGATCGGATGGGGAGTATACTCGTTGACAAAACTTCCCATTGATGCAATTCCTGATATTACAAATAATCAGGTTCAGGTCATTTCGCTTGCACCCTCACTTGCAGTTCAGGAGGTAGAAAGCATTATTACAGCTCCGATTGAGGTTTCAGTTGCCAATATTCCTGATATTATTGAACTACGATCCATATCCCGGTTGGGATTATCGGTTGTTACAGTTGTATTTAAGGATAATGTCGATGTCTACTGGGCCAGACAGCAGTTAACCGAGCGTTTAAAAGAAGCAGAAGAGGTCATTCCTTCCGGTCTTGCACAGATTTCTCTTGCTCCGATCTCTACAGGATTGGGTGAAATCTTTCAGTACAGGCTGGCAGTGAAAAAGGGATTTGAGAATAAATACAATCCGATGGAGCTCAGAACCATTCAGGATTGGGTTGTCCGGCGTGAAATGCTTGGGACCCCTGGTGTTGCAGATATTAACAGCTATGGAGGATTCGTCAAGCAATACGAAATCGCAGTGAATCCTGAAAGGCTGAGAGGAATGAACCTGACTCTAAGCGATATTTTTACAGCCCTTGAAAAAAACAATGAAAATACAGGAAGCGCTTATATAGATAAAAAGCCAACTGCATATTTTATACGTGGTATCGGACTTGTAAAATC
The DNA here is from genome assembly GCA_963760915.1 of uncultured Bacteroidales bacterium. Lineage (GTDB taxonomy): Bacteria > Bacteroidota > Bacteroidia > Bacteroidales > VadinHA17 > LD21. The sequence goes on from CAVXEU010000004.1 coordinate 191,461, forward strand.
AATCGATGATATTGAAAAAATTGTAATTAAGACAAATAGTTCCGGCATTCCTGTTTTGATAAGGGACGTTGCTACTGTGGGGTTTGGCAATGCCACCCGTTACGGTGCTTTTGTTGTTGATACCACAGAAGCGGTAGGAGGGGTGGTAATGATGTTAAAGGGCGCAAATGCTCATGAGGTTATTGATAATGTTGCAACACGAATTCAGTCAATTCAGAAATCACTGCCTGATGAGGTCATTATTGAACCTTACCTTAACCGGTCTGATCTAGTGAGCAGGTCAATTGGCACCGTTTCCAGAAACCTGATTGAGGGTGCTCTTATTGTCATTTTTATCCTGGTCATATTACTTGGTAATATGCGTGCCGGGCTTATTGTTGCTTCAGTTATCCCTCTTGCAATGCTCTTTGCAGTATCAATGATGAATCTTTTTGGAGTATCGGGAAATCTGATGAGCCTGGGAGCGATTGACTTCGGACTAATAGTCGATGGTGCTGTAATTATAGTAGAAAGTGTTGTTCACCGGATCTTTATGAGCAAGTATCACCATCCGGGTGTTGAAAAACTTTCCCAGGCTGAAATGGACGAAAATGTTTATGATTCGGCGAAAAAAATGATGAGCTCAGCAACATTCGGACAAATAATTATTTTAATAGTCTATCTTCCTATAATGGCTCTTGTTGGAATTGAAGGTAAAATGTTTCGTCCTATGGCACAGGTAGTTACCTTTGCATTGCTTGGTGCAGCTATTCTTTCGCTAACATATGTTCCGATGGCATCGGCATTGTTTCTGAGCAAAAAAACAAGTCACAATACAAATTTCTCTGACAGGTTAATGAATGGATTCAGGAAAGTATTCAATCCTGCAATTGGTTTTGCACTCAGACGTAAAACGCTGGTATCTGTTTCAGCAGTTGCACTTTTTCTATTCAGCCTTGTCTTGTTCAGTCGCCTTGGCGGGGAATTCATCCCCCAGCTTGAGGAGGGTGATCTTGCTTCAGGTGTTATGACCCTGCAGGGCGGGTCACTTTCCAATACTGTCGATAAGGTGATCATGGCTAATAAGATCCTGCTTGAAAATTTTCCAGAGATAAAGCACACAGTTTGCAAGATTGGTGCAGGAGAAATTCCTACGGATCCGACTCCTATGGAAACAGGTGATTATATTATTACTCTTAAAGATAAAAGTGAATGGGTTTCTGCAACTACAAGGGAGGAACTGGTGGCAAAAATGGAAGAAAAACTTATTCCTCTGGCCGGGGTTAAATTTGAATTTCAACAACCTATTCAAATGCGATTTAATGAATTGATGACCGGTTCAAAACAGGATATTGCAATTAAAATATTTGGTGACGATCTTACCACTCTTTCTGAAAAAGCAAATGAAATTGAACAGATAATAGTGTCAGTTGCCGGAGTTCAGGATATAAATGTTGAGAAAGTTACCGGACTTGCACAGATACAGGTGGAGTATAACCGGGATCGTCTGGCAGAATACGGATTGCCTGTTGCTGATGTGAACAATATATTGAGGGCAGCTTTTGCCGGCAGTCAGGCGGGAGTAGTATTTGACGAAGAAAAGCGTTTTGGGTTGGTTGTCCGTCTGGATAAGGATTACAGGCAAAGTATTGACGATATAAAAAGCCTGACTGCAACACTTCCTGATGGTCAGCAGGTACCTTTTGAACAGTTTGCTGATATAACGATAAAATCAGGGCCGGCACAGGTTTCTAGGGAAAATACAAAGAGAAGGATCACAATCGGGTTTAATGTTCGTAACCGTGATATTAAAAGCGTAATCAATGACGTTACTGCCCGCATTGATGAGAATATAAAACTTCCGACTGGTTATTATTTATCGTACGGAGGCCAGTTTAAAAATCTCGAAGCTGCACAGAAAAGGCTTTCAGTTGCTGTACCAATAGCGCTTTTACTGATATTTGTTCTTCTTTACTTTACATTTCATTCAGTAAAGCAATCACTCTTAATTTTTACGGCAGTTCCGATGTCGGCCATAGGCGGAATTTTTGCATTATGGTTACGGGGGATGAATTTTTCCATTTCTGCAGGTGTTGGCTTTATTGCATTATTCGGAGTAGCGGTTCTCAATGGTATCGTTCTTATTGCAGAATTTAACCGGCTTGAGAAAGAAGGTATAACTGATATTGCAGAAAGAGTACTAAAAGGTCTTCAAACCAGATTACGCCCTGTAATTATGACTGCTTCAGTTGCATCTCTGGGATTTCTTCCTATGGCATTATCAACATCTGCCGGAGCTGAGGTTCAAAAACCTCTTGCAACTGTTGTGATCGGGGGACTCATTTCAGCAACAATTCTTACATTAATTATCCTTCCGGTTTTCTATGTTATCTTTTCTTCAGGTAAAATTAGGTTTTGGCTGAGGAAATCACCATTGAAAAAAGTTGTACTCATTTTACTTTTAACAGGCGGAACATCGGTTTTCAATATTATGAAAGGACAGCAGCCTGTTTCTGTTAATATACATGATGCGATACAGATGGCTCTGGACAACAATCTTTCGGTTAGATCTTCAGCATTATCCGTAGATGAAAGTAAAGCTCTGAAAGGAGCAGCAGTTGATCTGCCAAAAACAAATATTGACGGTCAGTATGGTCAGTTTAATTCGTATACCAATGATAATAGTTTTTCGGTTTCTCAGTCATTTGCGTTCCCTTCAGTTTATGTAAACCGCTTTAGGCTTGCAAACGCAAATATTAAAAGCAGTGAATGGCAGAAAAAAGTTTCCATGCTTGAAATAGCTACTCAGGTAAAACAGGTATACTGGCAGTATGTTTTCCTTAACGCAAAACGAAAATTACTGTCGTACCAGGATAGTTTATATTCAGGCTTCTTAAGGGCAGCCGAACTTAGAGCCAGGTCCGGTGAAACGAACAAGCTTGAAATGATCACAGCCAGATCTCAAAGTCTTGAAATCAAGAACCAGTTATATCAGATTACAGCCGACGCTGCCATTTATAATCGCAAACTCATGGTCCTTCTTAATTCTTCTTTACTGGTTGTCCCTGAGGAGAGCACTCTTTACCGAATTGATTTTTCAATTATATCTGATAGTTTGTCGGTCATGCAAAATCCTTCCCTGGGGTATGTTGAGCAGCAGATTGTGGTATCAAAGATAGAGAAGAAACTTGAGCGCAGCCAGATGCTGCCCGATTTAAATCTGGGTTATTTCAGTCAGACAATAATCGGAACCCAGGAGGTTAATAGTACATCCAGGAATTTTGGAGCGGGTTTCCGTTTTACCGGGGTTCAGGCAGGTATCTCAATTCCATTATGGACTCCACCTTTCACCGCCAGGTCGAAAGCTGCCAGCATACGCGAAAATATTGCACGCACCGATGCTGAATCTTACAGAAAATCAGTTTCCGGCAATTATCATTCATTACTTGATGAATTCAGCAAATTCTCTTCAACTGTGGATTACTATGAGAAACAGGCTGTTCCTGAAGCTGAAATGATAATTGAGCAGGCAACTCTCAGTTATAAGGCAGGTGCACTCGATTACCTTGATTATGTACTGACGCTGAACCGTGCTTTGTCAATAAAACAGAACTACCTCGATGCTCTGAACAATTGCAACCAAACGATTATTTCAATTGAATATATTACAGGTAAAATATTTTAAATCATTTAAATCATGTCAAAACTAAGTTATAAAACAACTTTGATTCTCCTGGGCCTTATTCTTATTTTAGGATCCTGTTCCGATAGAAACGTACCAGCCGCAGAAGTAGCTGAAGCAGAAGTACTTCCTGAAGATATTGTTGAGCTGCGTGCAGACCAGATTAAACTGGCTGATATTGAATTTGGGACAGTTGAAATGCAAAGTATAGGTAACGTTCTGAAAGTCAATGGAATTGTATCTGTTGCGCCTCAAAATCTTGCTACCGTATGTATGCCATTGGGGGGATTTGTGAAGAATACCACTCTTCTTCCGGGGAACAGCGTAAACAAAGGCCAGGTTCTCGCAGAGATTGAAAACCAGGATTTTGTTGATATTCAACAGAATTACCTGGAAGCAAAAAACAAGCTTATATTTGCCGAAGCAGATTTTAAGCGGCATACCGACCTATTTAAAGACGATGTCTATTCCGAGCAGAATGTTCAGCAGGTTACCGTTGAATACAAGAACCTCAAAGCACTGGTTAAATCACTTGAGCAGAAGCTTAAGCTTATTGGTATACTGCCTGATGAGCTCAGGGAAGATAACATCAGCAGTACTGTTAAGCTGGTATCACCAATAGCTGGATTTCTTAAAGCGGTTAACGTTAATATCGGTAAGTATGTGTCACCCACCGATGTATTGTTCGAAATTGTGAATTCAGACAAACTGTTCCTTGAATTATCACTATTTGAAAAAGATGCAGATAAGGTTTCGGCCGGGCAGAAAGTAGGATTTTATATAAACAATGAAGAAGAAGAGCATTTTGCACAGATCACTCAAACTGGAAAGTCAGTGGGTAGTGACAGAAGTTTTAAGGTATATGCTACGGTAACCAGCTTATGTAAAAATGTCTTACCGGGAATGTATGTGAATGCCTATATTGAAGAATCGGACAGAAAAGTGACTGCACTTCCTTCGGAATCTGTTGTCAGTTTCGATGATAAGGACTATATATTCACATTTGAAAAAGATAAGGTAGAAGCAGGGCAGCCTTTTACCGAATACCGCATGATTCAGGTTATTAAGGGCACATCTGCTTCAGGTTACACCGAAGTAAGCCTTCCTGATGGTTTTGATATAAATAAAACTCTGATTGTAATAAAAGGGGCTTATAATCTTCTTTCAGCCAAGAAAAATGCCGGTGAAATGGCATGCTGAAGAACACAATGTCGCAACGGCGCGTAGGAAGACTGAGGGACTGAGGGACTGAGGGACTAAGGGACTAAGCGACAAAGTGTTAATATGTGTTATCCGTGGCGAATTAAAGGTGTGATGGCAAGATGGCATTCCGGCTCTTTACCAGTTTGAGTCATACCAGGATCTTACATCGGTGGCATTCATGCCAGCCTCAAGTGCAGCTTTAATGCCAAGGTCCCCGTCTTCGAAAACTTCAATGAACTCAGGTTCAATTTTCATCTGTGCTGCACATTTGAGAAAAGTTTCCGGATGAGGCTTGTAGTTCTCAACATCGTTTGCTGTAATGATAATTTCAAAATACTTTCTCAGCTGTGTTGTTTCAAGCGTACGCTCAACAGCTTCCCTGTGGCCACCGGTTCCGACTGCCATAGGTAATACTCCGAAATATTTTTTAACAATATCTACTACCGGTATTATGGGCTTAACAAGGTGTTGTACTTTATAGAACTCGATAAATTTTGCTTCCATAATCTGTTCAATAGTAATACTTCCGTTAAGATTGCACTTTTTAATAATCTCTTCCGCAATAATCCATCCAGGGGTGCCCAGATGTTTCCTTAAGAAAGCAGTATCAATGTCAGCACCGAATTCCTGACAGGCTGTTTTCCATCCTTTGAAATGGAATGGCATAGTATCTGCAAGAGTTCCGTCAAGATCAAATATGAGACCTTTCATGCCATGTTTAATGTCGTATTGCATCTTTTTTAATTAAGGTGACAAATGTATGAAGAAAAAGTTAAAAAGTCAGAAAAGTAGAAATAGCAGAAATAGAAGAAATAGTTTATTAAGTTGATGTAGTGGAAATATCATTATCATCTGACCTTTCAGCACTAATCCTCAGTGTAACTGTTCTGAAATCAGTTATATTGGTTAAAATTGTTTATCTTGCATTTTCCTGAAATCAGGTAATAAACGATAGGTACTGAATTAAATTTGAATACATATAAATTCCATACACTCCGGTAAATAATTTGAAAAATGAATTATTATGATTATACAAAAGAAGAACTTATAAGTGAGCTGGAAGAACTTCAACGCTCATTTAAAGAAATAAAAGATCAATATGATAATGACCTTCAGCTTATAAAGCAGGCTGAGGATAAAGCGGGGAAGAGCGAGGAAAAATTCCGTAAAGCTTATATGATCAGTCCTGACGCGGTTAATATCAACCGGTTATCAGATGGTATGTATGTATCTGTTAACAGCGGCTTTACCAAAATACTGGGCTATACTGAAAATGAAGTGATAGGAAAAACATCGCTTGAATTGAATATCTGGGCTGATTCTGATACACGGAAAAAACTTGTTGATAAGCTGAAAGAGGATGGGATTGTTGAGAATTTTGATGCTGACTTCAGACATAAAAATGACAATATAGTAAAGGGCTTATTGTCGGCATCATTGATTGACCTGGATGGAGTTCCACATATTCTAACCGTGACCAAAGACATTACGGACAGGAAGAATATCGAAGATACACTATTGAGGGAACAATTTCTGGTAAAGGCACTGATGGATAACCTGACCGATCATATTTATTTTAAAGACCTTAACAGTCGGTTTATTAGGATTAATAAAGCCCAGGCTCAGTTTTTCGCTTTAGAAGATCCGGCACAGGCGGTTGGGAAATCCGACTTTGACTTTTTTACCGGCGAGCACGCAAATCAGGCATTTGAGGATGAACAGAATATAATAAGGACGGGTATAGCTTTAAATATTGAAGAAAAGGAAACGAATCCCAATGGAACTTATACCTGGGTTTCAACTGTCAAGTCGCCACTGTATGACATAAAGGGAAGTCTCATAGGTACTTTCGGAATTTCCAGGGATATTACTGAGCAGAAGCGATTTGAAGAACAGAGTTTCTTACTCGCAAATGCGCTTATGAGTACAAATGAGTGTGTCTCTATTACTGATATGAACGACATTCTGCTATTTGCAAACCAGACATTTCTTGATACTTATGGATTCAGGAAGGAAGAAATAATTAATAAGTCGATAAGCTTGATAAGATCTTCGAATAATCCGGCTGATATCGTAAATGAGATTGCAGTTGAAACGGTCAATGGTGGATGGCAGGGAGAACTTGTTAACCGGAAAAAAGACGGAACTGAGTTTATGATACTTCTTTCTACTGCTGTTGTAAAGAATGAGAAAGGAATCCCAATAGCTATGATCGGAGTAGCGAACGATATTACTGAAAGGAAAAAGGCAGAAGAGGCCCTTAAGCAAAGCGAGGAGCGATACAGATCTGTGATGCAGTCTGCAAATGATGCTATAATTACCTCTGAGAGCAAAGGCATTATCCTGGGATGGAATCCCGGGGCGGAAAAGATTTTCGGATATTGTGAAACAGAAATACTTGGACAATCATTAAACGTTATAATACCCGGGAAATACCTTGATATGCATATCAGGGGCATGCAGAATTTTGAAAATGAAGGTGAGAAAAAAGTTATCGGGAAAACTGTTGAACTGGATGGCCTGAGAAAAGATGGAAATGTATTTCCACTCGAACTGTCGCTTTCCGAATGGGAAACTGCTGAAGGTAAATTTTTTACAGGAATTATCAGGGATATATCACAACGCAGGAGAACTGAACTGGAGAATAAGACAATCTATGAAATCACGAAGGGTGTTATGATCACATCCAACCTGGACGAACTGCTCGAATTAATACACAGGTCAATAAAAAAAATAATGTATGCAGACAATTTTTTTATAGCACTTTTCGATTATATTACCGGATTATTCAGTTTCCCCTATTTTGTAGATAAATTTGATACAGTCCCGAAGCAGACAGCAATGGAGAAAACCTGTACTGCTTATGTAATGAGAACTTTGACTCCATTCCTTTTTACACAGGAAGCTTACGACAAACTGATTGAACAAAAGGAAGTTGAACCGGTCGGGGCAGCTTCGCCTTCCTGGATAGGAATTCCTCTTCAAACACCCTCTAAAGTTATCGGAGTATTAGTTTTGCAGCATTATGAAAAGGAAAATGTATATTCTGAAAGTGATGTTAATTTACTTCTGTCAATAGGCAGTCAGATTGCGATAGCCATAGAACGAAAAAAGGTTGAAGAGGAGGTCATTTTAAAAAACGGACTGCTTCAGACCATCAATGCGGAAAAGGATAAATTCTTTTCAATTCTTGCTCACGATCTGCGAGGTCCATTAAGTGCATTTGTTGCTGCTACTCAGATAATTACAGAAGAAATTCAGACAATGAGCCTTGAAGAGATCAAGGAAATTACTGAGAGTATGAAGCTATCTGCAACAAATATTTACGGCCTTCTTGAAAACCTTCTTGAATGGTCCAGGTTGAAAAGAGGTGGAATGGATTTTATTCCGGAGAAACTTGATTTGAAAAAGAAAATTGAAGATTGTATTGATGTTTTATCAGAATCTGCAAGGAAAAAGAGAATTGAAATAAGCGTTTCTATTACAGATCATCTTGATTATTACGTTGATAATCATATGTTTGACAGCATTATCAGGAATCTGATTACCAATGCAATAAAATTTACCTCTTCCGGAGGGAAAGTCAGTGTGTCAGCCTATCGTAATGCCTCTAATTTTGCAGAGATCAATATAAGTGATACAGGAATAGGCATGACTACAGAATTAAAGAACAAGCTTTTTCTCATAAATGAAAAGACCAGCCGAAACGGAACAGAAGGTGAATTAAGCACAGGGCTCGGACTGCTGCTTTGTAAAGAATTTATTGAAAAGCATGAAGGAACAATCTGGGTTGAGAGCGAAGTTGGAAAGGGTAGTACTTTCTTTTTTACAATTGGAAATTTAGGTTAGCGACATTTTATTTTCGATTTATATTTGCTGACAGGTTTAGTGCTATCCGGCAGGTGTTTAGTGGTTCACTTTGCAGGTTTTCAATGATGCATCTGAATATTAATAATTGAGTATATGGAATTTTGATGTCTGTTTTGTAATCATAAATTTTAAGCCTGAACCTGATATATATAAATTTTTTAACATGACTGACAGGAATCTTCTGAAATTCATTTTTGTTGAAGATATCGACGCAGAGGTTGATCTTGCTGTTTTGGAATTGAAGAAAGAAAAAATCCGGTTTGAATATAAAATTGTTTGCACAAAAGCTGATCTATTGACTGCTCTTTCAGAGGGTAAAACTGATTTGATAATTTCGGACTATATGATGCAGGCTTTTAATGGATTGCAGGCTCTTGAAGCAGTTAAAGAGTTCGACCCTGAAATCCCCTTCATTCTTTGTAGCGGTTCAATCAGTGATGAGATTGTTGTTGAGTGTATCAAGGCCGGGGCTGAGGATTATGTTTTGAAGGAGCATCTGAACAAATTACCGCTTGTTGTAAAGGAGGCGCTGGAACAGGTAATTATTAAAAAGGAGAAGCGTGCTGCTGATCTGCTGTTAAAAGATAGTGAGGAAAAACTCCAGAGTATTTTCAGAGCTGCTCCTGTTGGTATCGGACTGGTAGTTAACAGGGTACTCATCGAAGTAAATGATGCTCTCTGTAGTATGACAGGCTATACAAGAGGCGATCTGATTGGAAAATCCTATGAGATGTTGTATTCTTCTACTGAAGAATATTCTAATGAAGGGAAAGACAAATACCTCCGGATTGCTGAGAAAGGTTCAGCTTCTGTTGAAACAAGTTTCAAATGCAAAAACGGGGAAATTTTAAATGTGATTCTTAGTTCAGCACCTCTTGATGAAAATGATCAGTCAAAAGGAGTGACATTTACAATTCTTGATATAAGCTCAAGAAAACTTTCTGAAACTGCTTTGCGTGAAAGTGAAGACAGGTATCGTGCTCTGTTCAACGATGCGATTGTTGGTCTCTACAGAACTAATGCAAATGGAGAAATCCTTCAGGCGAATAAGACTCTTTTAAAAATGCTTGGTTTTCAAACGCTGGAAGAGCTCGCTTTGACTAATATTAATACATCAACGGTTGGAAATAACATAAATGCAAAGAAGCGGCGGAAATTAATTAAGCAGATCGAGCTGGATGGAGAGATCAATGATCTTGAAACGATATGGATTTGTAAGGATGGCAGGGAAATATTTGTCAGGGAAAGTGCAAAAGCTGTTTGCAATTCCGACGGGATAATACTCTGGTATGATGGAACTGTGGAGGATATTACCCGGAGTAAGAAAATCGAAGAGGCGCTGAAAGAGAGCCGTCATTTATTCGAAACTCTCGCATTAACTTCTCCGGTGGGAATTTTCAGGACAGATCCTGATGGTCAGACGACCTATGTGAATCCAAAATGGCAGGAATTATCAGGGCTGAATTTTAATGATGCTATGGGTTCAGGTTGGATTAAGGCTGTACATCCTGATGACAGGGCAAACCTGAAAGATATATGGGAGTCAGATATCCGGACTAAAAGGAACTCTGTTGCCGAATACAGATTCCTGAGATCGGATGGAACAGTTATCTGGGTTATGGGAAACGCAGCACCGGAATGGATAGAAAACAGAATCATCGGTTATGTAGGTACCATTACTGATATTACAGATCGCAGGAATGCCGAGGAGGTATTAAGGAGAAGTGAAGAAAAGTATCGTATGATCTTTGAAAATGTTCAGGATTTGTATTATGAGACTTCTATAGCCGGTAATATACTTGAAGTCAGTCCTTCAATTGAAATTCTGTCAAAAAGACAATATACCAGAAGTGATCTTATTGGAAAATCGATGTATGATTTCTTCTGTAATCCTGTTGAAAGAGAAACACTTTTAAACGAATTAAAGGATGACGGATTTGTTTCTGATTTTGAAATTACACTCAAAAACCGTGACGGAACGGAGATACCCTGTTCCATTTCTTCAAAGCTTATCTTCGAATTAAGCGGTAATCCTGAAAAAATTATCGGAAGTGTGCGCGACATCACTGACCGTAAAAATGTTTCGGATGCTCTCAGGCTGGCAAAAGAAAAAGCTGAGGCAAGCGATAAACTTAAAACAGCTTTTTTAAATAATATCTCTCATGAAGTACGAACACCTCTTAACGGAATACTTGGATTTGCTGAAATAATATCGCAGCCAGAGCTTTCAGAAGAGGATAAGAAGGAGTCAGTTTCCATGCTAATTGAAAGCAGTGATCGGCTGCTGAATACGATTACTAACATTATGGATATCTCCTTGTTAACTTCCGGAAATATGTCTGTTTATAAAAAGGTATTTAGACCTGATGTTATCCTGAGGAAGATATTTGATGATTATCAACAGATATGTTCAATCCGCAAATTGGAGTTGATTCTTGAGATACCGGAACAGTCCGGTAGTTTGTATTTAAATTCTGATCCTGAAATATTCAGGAAAATAATGTCACATTTTTTAAATAATGCCGTTAAGTTTACGGAAAAGGGGAGAATTGCAATTGGTTATAAAGCTGATAATATTGATCTTGAGTTTTTTGTAAAAGATTCCGGTATTGGAATAGGAGAGTATTCAATTGATAATATATTTAATCATTTTGTGAAGGGAGACCATGGAACCTCCACATTTTCAGAAGGAAGCGGACTTGGGTTATCTATTGCCAAAGGGATGACCGGCATTCTCGACGGTATTATGAAAGTGGAATCGGAGGTAGGCAAGGGATCATATTTCTCAGTGACAATTCCTTTTGTAAAAGACCCTGATATAATTGGACATTATTCTGCAGATGATAAAGGTAAAAAAATCGGATTAATTGGCAGGTCGATTCTTGTTGCAGAAGATGATGAGACAAATTTCTACTATATTAATTCCATACTGAGCCGTATAACAGGTGCATCCGTCATCCATGCATTCAACGGCAGGGAAGCTATTGAACTTATCAAAACGAATCCGGGAATAGTATTGGTTCTCATGGATATAAAGATGCCTGAAATTGACGGAATTGAAGCAACACGGCAAATAAAATTGTTAAACAATAAAATTCCGGTAATTGCATTAACTGCATTTGCCATGTCGGGTGATGAGGATAGGGTTCTTTCAGCAGGATGCGATGGTTATCTGAGCAAACCGATTAACAGTAAAAGCCTTATTGAAAAAATAGGCGAGTATATTAATCTCTGATAAAAAGCAACAGACGACCGGTAACAAACATCATAACCAAAGTCAGAAGATCAATACACTTCTAACGCAGAGAATACACTCTGTCTCCACTTACTCCCCTTCTGAGGCGGGTTTTTTGTTATGCCGCGACATTATTGTCTGACCTTATTCAGATAGGCAGTTACCTGTTTATAAACATTCACCCCCGTAAAACCAAATTTCTCATCAAGCACTTTATAAGGTGCAGATTGTCCGAAGTGGTTCATTCCCCATATAGCTCCTTTTGGTCCAACAAGTCCCAGCAAGGTAACTGATAATCCGGCTGTTAAACCAAATACAGGAATATTTTCAGGTAAAATGGTTTTCCTGTACTCATCTGACTGTTTCCGGAACAATCCCTCCGAGGGAGCAGAAATTATCCTGACATTAAGGTTGTCTTTTCTTAAAAGCTGAGCACCCTCAACGAGAGTCGCTACTTCTGAGCCACTTGCAATTAAAATTATATCGGGTTTTCCGGCACAATCCTCAACAATATAGGCTCCCTTTTCAGCCTGAAGTGCATCTTTGTACCTATTGCTGGTATCAGATGGAAGGTCCTTTATGTTTTGCCTCGAAAGTATCAGTGCTGACGGAGTCTTCTTGTTTGCGAGAGCCATTTTCCATGCAATGGTTGTCTCTGCAGAATCTGCCGGTCTTAAAACAAGCATACTGTTTTCTCCATGATGGTTTTGAAGGTGTTCCATCAAACGCAGCTGGGCTTCCTGTTCAACAGGCTGATGAGTCGGACCGTCTTCTCCTACACGAAAAGCATCATGCGTCCAAATATATTTTACCGGTAATTCCATCAGACACGCAAGTCTGACAGCGGGTTTCATATAATCTGAAAAAACAAAGAATGTGGCACATGCGGGTATTATACCTCCGTGAAGAGCCATGCCATTCATGACTGCGGCCATAGTTAGCTCTGAAACACCAGCCTGCAGGAATGCCCCAGAGAAATCACCTTTGGTAAATGCATGTGTATTCTTCAAAAATCCATCCGTCTTATCAGAATTTGACAGGTCGGCAGATGCAACAACCATATTTTCAATCTTTCTTGCCAGTACTCCCAGTATTGTGGCAGATGCGGCTCTTGTAGCTGATCCCTCTTTTTGAATAATGTTGCTGAACTCAATATCAGGAACGATGCCATTATAAAAAGAGTCGAGCTTCTTTTCTGATTCACGGTTTTTCGAAGCCCATTCATTTTTTCTTTCCTTCCAGGCAGATGCAGTTTTACTTTTTACAGCAAGGATTTTTTTATAATACTCCTTAACATCTGCAAATATCAGAAAGGGATCCGCCACTGTACCACCAAGGTTGAGCAGTGATTTTTCGAATGATCCGCCTGCTTCACTGACAGGCATTCCATGAGTCGATGTTTTTCCTTCAAAACTTTTTCCATCATTATCGAGAAGTCCTTTACCCATTTTCGTTTTCCCGATTATAATAGTGGGTTTCATTTTCTCTTTTATTGCAGAAGTGAGAGATTCTCTTATCTGTGCCTGGTCATTTCCATCAATATGGATCACGTTCCAGCCCCAGGCCTTATATTTCATTCCGGTATCTTCTATAGTTACTGCTTTTGTCTCAGTGGAGAGCTGAATATCATTTGAATCATAAAACATTATCAGGTTACTGAGTCCAAGAAATCCGGCTAATCGCCCGGCTCCCTGGGATATCTCTTCCTGAACACCACCATCAGAAATATATGTAAAAATCTTATGTGCAAATAATTCTCCGAATCTGGTAGCGAGAAACCTTTCGGCTATAGCAGCTCCAACAGCCATTGTATGCCCCTGACCAAGAGGGCCTGACGTATTTTCAATCCCTTTCATTATGTCAAGTTCAGGATGACCCGGAGTAGGACTCCCCCATTGGCGGAAGTTTTTTAATTCATCAATTGTAAAATGGCCAGTAAGTGTAAGAATTGAATAAAGCATGGGTGACATATGTCCGGGATCCAAAAAAAATCTGTCACGATTTATCCAATTTGGATCTTCAGGGTCAAAATTCAGGAATTCGGAAAAAAGGATATGAATAAAATCTGCCCCACCCATGGCACCACCAGGATGACCTGATTTGGATTTTTCTACCATAGCCATGGCTAGTATTCGGATATTATCTGCTGCTTTCTGGTTTAAATCAACGTTCATACAAGTACAAATTAGGGTTAAAACATTTTGCAAAAGTAAGATTTATAAGCGAGAGAAAAAAGGGAGATGAAAATCTAATTAAAATACTATATCATTTCAGACTTTTAAATAAAAGCTAATTGTTTACTATGATAAACAATCTTTTAGTATATTTATTCTGAAAAGTCTAAACTGTCAGACAAATGGAACAAAAATTGAGTGCGTTAGTAGTTGACGATGAAGAGAGTGCAAGAAAATTACTCGTAAAACTGCTTGAGGAAACCCAATATTTTAGTGATTTGCGTGTTGCTCAGTCTGTCGCTTCTGCCACTAAAGAGTTAAACTTTTTTGAACCTGATATTATCTTTCTGGATATAAGAATGCCTGGGAAAGATGGATTTGCTTTTATTCACGATCTAAAACTGAGAAATCAGAAGCCTGAAATTGTATTTGTCACCGCTTATGATCAGTATGCTATCAGGGCAATAAAAAGCCATGCCTTTGACTACCTATTGAAACCAGTCAGCAGAAAAGAACTAAAGCAATGCTGCAACCGGTTCAGGGAAAGAAAATTTATTATCAATCCATCGAACAGCACCAGCAATGCAGAAACTGCTGAACGGCTTACCAGGTTACGGATAAATACACGAACAGGCACAATCTTTATTAATCCTGATACAATATTATACTGTAAAGCAGAAGGAAATTATACAACGATCTGTACCGGTGATAAGCAATACCTATGCTCGATGAATCTTGGTAAAGTAAGTGAACTTCTACCGGGGAATGGATTCATACGGATTGGCAGATCCTTTATATTGAACTTTGAATACGTTACGCTGCTTGACAGGAAGGAGAGTTCAGTGACCATGGTCAGAGACAGTGAATCGGCTACTATTAAAATACCCCGGCAGCATCTTAAGGATCTTAACTTAATTTAATCAATGAAATTACTTGCATTGTTTAAGAAGATTACCTTTTCTTCCTGGTTTCTGGCGTGTATCCCTGCTATTTTGATAATATTTTTTCTTCCCCCGATAGGTTCCAGATTCAGGCTGCAGGTAGAACCCAGATTTAAAACCTACTCTTCATATGTATTTGCGGATCTTAATTCAGATAGTATTTCTGAAATTGTCCATTCAGGTAAAGGAGTTCCGTATTTTCATATTATGGTACAGGATAATAATATGAAGGTATATGATCAGTGGAATTTTCAAGACAGCACAGATTCTGATTTGTCTACCTTTTTTATCGGTAATTTTGATAATGACAGGTATAAGGAAATTTACATTTTTACTTATAAAGACGACTCATTATTCCTTAATATTAATGAGTTTTTTGAATCTGGTGGATACAGATTGGATCGTTATTACATTACAAAAATCGGGGTGGTAAATAATAAGGTAACCTCAACTGTCAGCCCTGCTGGGTTTTATGATACAAATGGTGATGGTAAAAAAGAACTTTTCTTCAGCATTCAGACCGGTTTTGGCCGCCAACCAAGACGGCTTTATTCAATCGATCTTGTTAATAAAAGTTTGAATATGAGTCAGTTGGCAGGGGTTGTTTGTCAATACCCAAAAATGGTTGACGCTGATGGGGATGGCAGGCCAGAGATATTTGGGTTAATAGGTGCATCAGGAAATTATAATACATGGGTTCCTTTTAGTGACTGGAGTACATGGCTTATGGTATTTGACGACAAATTGAGATATAAATTTCCTCCTGTGGAATTTCCGGGATTCACCAACATCCTGGACATAAATTCCTATACAAATGACAGCATAAAAGGATATTTAGTGACACATAATACAGGGTCAGCTGATACCGCAGTGCTCAAGCCAAGAATAATGCTTTATTCACCAAACGGAACAAAAATAAGAGAGAGATTGTTCAGTGATCTGAACCTTAGTATGCACGGGTTTGTAGTGGTCATTAAAAACGGCGATTCCGACAGAATTTTTCTTTTAAGCAATGATATACTTGAACTTGATAAAAATTTTGCAGTTATAAAAAAAATCAGATCTCCTTTCAATTCAAGCTATGAATTTTACACTACAGATCTTGATTTTGATGGTAAAAAAGAACTATTCCTTTATTCAGTAAGCGAAGAAAATCTGGTTATATATAACACAGAATTAAAAAAGCTGGCTGAAACAAAGCTTAAAGCTGATGATAAGAAATTCAGGTTTTCTCAGTATTCATCCACGGATCATGAAAATAAAATTTTTGTGAATGCAGGTGAAAATAGTTACTTCCTGAAATTGAAAAAGAATAATTATTATTATTTAGCGTACTTTGTATTTCCAGGTATTTACCTTATGTCATTCATGTTTATTCAGTTGATAAAAAGGATAAACACTTACCAGGTAATACAAAAAGAGAGTCTTAACCGCAGGCTGTTAACTCTCCAGCTACAGGGCATCAAGTCACAACTTGACCCTCACTTCACCTTCAATACTCTTAATTCGGTTGCTTCACTTATCTATCTTGAGGACCGCCAGACAGCATATGATTATATGATTAAATTTACCCAGTTACTCAGGAGTATGTTAAACGATGCTGATCGTATATACCGGCCTCTGGCAGAAGAAATCGAATTTGTTACCACATATCTCGAACTGGAAAAGCTGAGGTTCGGTGATAAATTGGATTATCATATTGATATAGGAGAGAAGGTAAATCAGAGAGAACAGGTCCCGAAATTTGTGCTGCAGACTTTTGCAGAAAATGCTATTAAGCACGGTTTAATGACGCGTTCTGACGGTGGAATTTTAAATATCAGGGTTGAGAAAGAATCATATTATTTAAAACTTACAATTGAGGATAATGGTATAGGCAGGGAGAATTCAGCAGGCAAGAGTACTTCAACAGGTATGGGTTTAAAAATAACCTCGGAGTTTTATGATATTCTAAACCAGATGAATAAAAAGCCCATAAAACACTTTGTAACAGATCTTTTTAATGAAACAGGAGAGGCGATTGGTACAAGGGTAGAGGTGTGGATACCCGTTTTGTAAATTTGAGATTTCAGTTTATCCTACAGATATTTCCTGTCTTCTTCAGGTACTTCGAAATACTTGTTATATCTTTTTACATCAGGGCCTCTCTTTTCTTCAATATGATTCCCTCGGATCTTATATGTACATTCTTCACCTGCAATACCTGAAAAATAGATATTGTATTCTTTCCCTTTTGCATCGATCATAATTATTCGTACCAGATGGGGATACTTCATACTATTTAACTGTGCGCCGCAAATAGGACAGGTATAAATGTACTCTTCACCTTCTTTGATGGTAAATGAAGGATGTGTGGTAGTGGTATAGTTTCCAATCTCAGGATTTAAAAAGATCAATCCCTTTTGTGATCGATCTTTAACCTTAGCGGCTGAAAGTACAATCGAAGTTTTTACTTTAAGATAGCCTTTGCAAACCTTGCACAAATACTCATTTCCCATAATATACCTCCTGTTTCTTTATTAAATGATTATTTGATTTGTAAGTTTCTCTAAGGTAAGAAATTTTTTGTTCACTGAAGATTTTAAGTAAGATTTTTTTTGGATTTTGAATTTTCCTCATTGACTATCCACCCGGGATTTACAGGCAACACACTCATGAATTCAGTTAAAAGTGATTTAGCGTATTCCCCCTCATAATTACCTTTAATAAATCTGTCAAGAGGATCATTCAGAAACTTTATCCAGCTATCATTTTCTTTTCCGGGTATAATCGGGTAGAAAAGAATTCTATTATTAATGGCAGCATCCAGATCACCTCTGGCATCTCCTATCATAAGGATTCTGTTATTCGGATATTTCCCCGTTGCAGCCATGGAAATATGTTCAGATTTTGTTCCGTGTTCCTGTCCTGCAATGGCTTTAACGTATTTTCTGAGATCATGCTCTTCCCATTCATGTTCAAGAGCTTCTAGAGGAGTTTGCGATACAATTATTATATCGGCAAATAATGAAATCTCTTTGATTGCCTTTACTGCACAGGGGAATGCCTGAATTTTTTTAAGCCGGTCGCTTATATCCTTATTTACGGCTTCACTCCACAAAAGCACCTTTTCAAGGTCAGGATCATAATTAAGTTCAAAGAATTTACGCAGAGTTGAATTACCCAGTTTCGTTTCGCTTCTGACCCATAATTTGAGCAACCGAAGATCAGGCAATTTACAACCGGATTCTATAATCTCTTTCCTGCCTTTTAATAAGTCGAATACCTTAATTATAGATAGAAAACGGTTACCTCCCCTGTTTATGGAATAAAGATTTACAAATTCCCAGGTTTCGCGAAGGATCCCGGAAATTTGGAAAAGATCAAAATACTTTAAAGCATTTGGAATAAAAAAATCTTTCTGCTTAACCTCCATTGAATCGAATACACAACCATCTGAATCGATCCCGATAAAGAATTTATGGTCAGGTTTTATGCTTCGTAAAATTGACTGATGATCCATGTAAAAAATAAGCATAAAGATTAGGGGTTATAAATCATAACATCCACCCTGTATTTTTTTCAGCGGGAAGACCCACTGGTATTAATTTCAGGCTCTTAAAACTTATAACCGAATTTTATTTCCAGCCTGTTGAGAGAATAGCTGTATGTTACCTCCCCCCTGGAGTACTCTTGTTGAACATAACTTGTATGAGCATACCTGTATCCGAAACTGAGGTATGTTTCATAGTCTTCTTTGGCCCATGAAATTCCAGTTCCAATAGTTAATGAGGCTCCTCCTTTGTAGTCTTTTGGACCGTTATCATATTGGTTGATAATAGTCTGAGCATGTTCGTCTCCTCCGAATGGGATTATTGCACCACCCCTGGCAAATAAAAACGGAGATATCTTCCTGTCATTTATTATACGTTTATATTCGATAAAAACCGGAGTGTATGACCTTCCGAAAAACTCCACTCCTGATCCGATACTGGTAATATTTTTTGTATTGGTTGTAAAACCTGCAAGGATGTTGAAACTGAAAGGCGCCTGATATTGAGTGTGCTGTGCACCAATAAGAAATCCGGCTTCAAGGGCAGGACCGAATCCTTCAACTTTTCTGCCTTCGAAAAACGGTGATACCTTCGAGAATCTTTCGACTTCATCGGATGGGTATATTAATGTACTTCCGTCGGCTGTTTGCATTTTATACTGATCGCCGTTTACTTCAATCAGTTTTCCATATATAATACTGCCATTTTTAAGGTAAAGTGCATCTTTTGTTTTTTGTGCCGATAAGTTAAAGCCTATGGATATCAGCATTATAAGTATTATCAGATGTTTTTTCATGTTAGTTCAGGTTAGGGTGGTTAAAAGTTTAGCATGATTTTTGTTTTGGGATTATTAAACCAAAACTAAACCTGATGAAAGCAAAAATCATTCCATTTTTTGTGATGGGTGCTTTATTTTCAATTTTTCTGAATTCCTGTGAAGATACTACCATAAGGGAATATAAGGGAAATGCGCCTGTCTATATTTCGTATGCAGATCTGCGTACTTCAATAACTGAGGAGCAAAATGTGGATTTGAAAAATCCGGGGAAAATTTATTTCAAGGACAACTATATTTTCATAATCGAGGAGCTGAAGGGTATACATGTATTTGATAACAGCAATCCCTCTTCTCCTGTCAAAAAGGTTTTTGTGAAAGTCCCCGGAGTGGTTGATATGGCAATTTCAGGGAATATACTATATGCTGACAGTTTTGTTGATCTCGTTGCGCTGGATGTTCAGGATATTGGTGATATTCATGAAGTGGGCCGGGTGAGAGACATTCTACCATATACAGTGCCTCCGACAGGCAATGATTTACCCGTGGGCTCCGTTGACAAGGAAAAAGGACTTGTAGTTAGTTGGGATGTCAGAACAATCAGGGAGAGGGTATACAATAACCCGATAATCTATCCGGTATTTACCATGGATAAGGGTTTAACCAACGGTGCATTTTATTCTGCTTCATCAGGGGTAAGCAGCGGTGGCGTAGGAATAGGGGGTTCAATGGCGCGTTTCGGACTAAAGGATAAAGTCTTGTACCTGCTTGACAACAGCACACTGAAACTTTTTGATATAACTGTCAAATCAAGCCCTGCAAAATTATTTGATATAAATGCGGGTTGGGGTATTGAAACTATGTTTCTGACTGGAAATAATATGTTTCTGGGTACAACAACCGGTATGATTATTTATGATATAACAAATCCTCAGGCTCCGGAGAGAAAATCAACCTATAACCATATTAGGAGTTGTGATCCGGTAGTGGTCGACGATACCCTTGCCTACATAACACTCAGATCAGGAACAAATTGTGGTGGTACGGTCAATAGTCTGGATGTTGTAAGTATCAGAAATATTTCACAGCCGGTGCTTGTCCAGTCATATCCTCTTAATAATCCTTTTGGCCTTGGCAAGGACGGTGACCTTCTGTTTATCTGTGATGGAAATGCAGGATTAAAAGTATTTGATGCTTCTGATGCAAAATCCATTTCGAGTCACCTTATTTATTCCTACCCGGGCATTAAAGCCTATGATGTAATCCCTGTTGGTGATGTTCTGGTACTTATAAGTGAGGATGGTCTCTTTCAGTATAGTTATTCAGATATTCAGAATATATCTCTGATGAGTACCATTACTGTGGTAAAATAATTGGTATTGCATGAAAGGTCAACATATAATAACATCATATGCGCCCAGGATTTATGGAAAGGCCAGTAATGGGTCATGTGTTAAAAAGTAGGCTGATCGGCTATCTAATAACCTGTTGTATTACTTCAGGACTACTTCATTTATTCGGAAGGGATTTTACCGTTGAGGGCATGTAATGAGTCTGAACAAATCCGTTAAAAAATGCTTTTGCATTCTGACCAAGAGTCTGGATTTTATAACCACCCTCCTGAACAATTAGTGTTGGAAGGTTAAGTTCCCCTATCATCCGTCCGTTCTTTTCAAAGTCGTCAGCATTTAATTTCCAGGTGCCTGTTGGATCACCCTTTGCAGTATCAAGTCCCAGCGCTACAATAAGATAGACAGGCTTGAAGCTTTTTATCTGGACAATGGCCTTAGCAAGGATTTCCCTGTATTTTTCGGTTTCAAGATTCTCTTCCAGGGGATAATTTATATTAAATCCGAATCCTTCATCTTCTCCTTTCTCTTTCCGGAACCCTGAAAAATATGGATAGGCAAAAGATGGATGACCGTGAATTGAAACAGTCAGAACATCACTTCTTGAATAGAAAATCTGTTGCTGTCCGTTTCCGTGGTGATAATCAATATCCAGTATTGCAACCTTTCCGAATCTGCTCAGATAATGTGCTGCTATGGCATTGTTGTTAAAATAGCAAAATCCGCCGAAGACGTATTTTTCAGCATGATGCCCTGGCGGACGTGTAAGAACATATGCTGCCCGCGTTCCGGATAAGATCTCATTGGCAGCGGTCAGTGTGCAGTTGACTCCCATGCTTGCAGCAAGGAATGCGTTTTTATTTAAAGGAGTGAATGAATCGAAGCAATAGTAGCCTGCTCTGACAGAAAGTTCTTTTGGAGGATGTGTTGCATTCCTGATCGGGAAAACATAGGGATATATTGATTTTCCGGGAGGGAGATTGCTACAGACTTTCTTGAAATACTGAACATAACCCTTGTGATGTATATTAAGAATATGCTTTTCCGGAAATTCTTCTGCTTTTCCAAGTCTGAAAATTCCGGTTTTCTCCAGCTCAGTTTTAATATGTTCAATTCTTACTGGAGATTCAACATAACCTTTCTGGTGGATGTGGTGGATAGTATGCTTGTCATTTATGATCCAGAATATTTTATTCTTTTCAGACAAATGTGTGTGCAGTTCCTTTATTTTATCTTTTTTAAGATATCTGAAAGGACGAAGTGTCACCGGGTCGGACTTGATACTGCTGACAACCATCTTGATATATTTTTCGGAACAGTAGTCGCTATAAATCCTCTCCAGTATAGCCCTGACAATTTTACGAGTTTTGAATCTTGGTAATGAAGTAATAATACCCAGTCCGTCAAAAACAAGATACGGAGGACAATCATCTTCAGGTTTTACAACTGTCTCGTATCGAGTGTTGGCAATAGGGCGGGCTCCAAATCGTTCATAAAAAGCAAGCCTCTTTTTGTTCTGTTCTATGTTGACCTGGTTTTTACATAAAGCCGGATCATCCGGCAGGCATTCGAAAAAGATTCCGATCGTGCCAAGAGCTTCTGCTTCTTCCCTTATTCTCTGATATATAACACTGCCTACACCTCCTGAGGTTTTTCCGGGTAATGAAGCTATAAGATCGAGAAAGCAAAATCCTAAATCAGGCATATATTTTAGAATGGCAAATCCCAGGATAGTCTCATGAATGTTTTCCGCCACGAAAAGTATTGACTGGTACCTGAATTTGAGAGGATTTACCAGTTGTTCATCGAGCATTTGAATTTTCTTTTGCCACAAATGAGGGAACTGCTCCGATATTATACTTTTCACTCTTGCCATGGCAGCTGAGTTTGAAGGAAGATATGGATTTGATATTTTGCGGATTCTGAGCATTTTGATTACTTTTCCTTTATGTGTTATTATTCATATGTACTACTCTCTGAGGGAATGGAATAACTATTCCGTTCTCAGAAAATTTTTCCAGAATTTTTATCCGGATCTCACTTTTTATATTTTCTACCCTGAAAACCTCGTCCGACCAGAAAAGTAATTCAAGGTCTATTGACGAATTACCGAAATCAGATAATCTTACAAAAGGTTCAGGATCTTTAATAACCAGAGGGTGTTCTGAGGCAACTGACTGTATAATGTTCATTGCTTTCTGTACATCGGTGGAATAGGCAACCCCGAGTCTTATTGTAAACCGCGATGTTTCATGCATATGAGTCCAGTTGATCAGCTGATTGCCTGTGAGTGTGGAATTTGGCAGGATTATATACTTATCATCGCGGCTCTGAACTGTTGTTGTCCTTAAATTTATCTTCTGCACCTTGCAAAACAGCCCGTCAACTTCAATTATGTCGTTCACTTTTACTGATGAATCTATTAATATGATTACTCCTGAAACAAAGTCATTGAACAGGTTCTGAAGCCCTAGCCCAATTCCAACCAGCAATGCGGCCGAACCAGCTAACATAACCGAGACATTAACACCCAGCAGATTAAGAATTATTGTAAAGGCAATGATAATAACCAGATATTTGATTATTTGATAGAGAGCATACTGGGTTGATTTCCGGATTAACCGGTTGCCTCTTATGAATTTTTTAAAAAGTTTAAGAAAAATCCATACTACCAGTAATACAATTATAATTGCGACTATATTATATACTGAAAGAGAGTAACTGCCGATCTCTATCAATTTGTGTTCGAGTATTTGTTTCATATATCAAATTAATGGAGTATATCTCAATATTTCAGATACCGGTAAAGAATTAACAATCAGCCTCAGATCTTTGTTGCGCCGACAATAATATCATGTAGCTTACTGACTGTAATTTTACAAGTTAATAAAATTTATCAGATCTGCAACAAGCATCTATGTATTTCTTAGAGAGGGCACTATTATTGCCAGGTAAGGCGGAATAACTTGTTTATTTTCATTCTAAATTAGAAACATTGACATTTACATGGTTTTTTAAAAAGTATTGTTATTAAATTAACAGCACTTTTAAAAACAGTTTTTTATAACATAAAATTTTATTTAATTACTTAAAAATCAATTAGAAATGTATCAAGTAGGAAATCTAGTCAGGGAATTGTCCGATAAACATGGTCGTACCCGGGAGAGTCTTATGCCAATACTTCAGGCGATTGTGCAGAAGCATAATTATCTCACCGACGAAGCTATGGTTGAAGTTGCCAGGGAACTCGATCTGTCAGCAGCTGAAGTTTACGGGACAGCCTCCTTTTACACCTTCCTCGACACTCAGGTAAGGGGTAAATATATTATAAGAGTCTGTAAAACAATTACATGCTCAATGAAAGGAAAGAGTGAGATTATACAAACCCTTGAGGAAATGCTTAGGATAAAAGTCGGTGAAACAACTGCTGACAATCAATTCAGTCTTATAGAAACCAACTGTATCGGATGGTGCCATAAAGCTCCGGCTATTCTCATAAATGAAATGCCATATACAGAACTGACTTCTGAAAAGGTGAGTGAAATTATTAAAGATTATATGCAAAAATAAATATCCGGCTAAATCATGGAAAATACAGGATTAAATAAGGTTGACCTTATATTCGAAAAAATAGATAATCGCGAAGTACTCGCCAAAGCTTTCCGTATGACCAATGACCAGATCATAAAGGAGGTACTCGACTCAGGGCTTAAGGGCCGGGGCGGTGCCGGTTTTCCCACGGGGTTAAAATGGAAATACACTGCTGCGGAATTGAGTGAAGACAAATTCATTGTTTGTAATGCAGATGAAGGAGAACCAGGGACATTCAAGGATCGGGAGATACTCGACAAGGTCTCCAACAAGGTTCATGGCGGAATGGTCATAGCCGGAAAAGCTATCGGTGCAAAAAAAGGTATTGTTTATCTGCGTGGTGAGTACAGATACCTTCTCCCAAAGCTTATGATCGAACTCGATTCATTTCATAAAATGATTAAGGAGTTAGGCTATGACTTTAATATTGAATATCGTATGGGCAGTGGTGCATATATCTGCGGTGAAGAAAGTGCACTCTTTGAATCAGTTGAAGGAAAGCGTGGTGAACCGCGTAATAAACCTCCGTATCCTACTGTATCAGGTGTATTCGGAAAACCTACATCTATTAATAATGTAGAAACTCTTGTCACTGCCATGATGATAATGAAGCATGGCGCCAGAAATTTTACACAGTATGGAACAAGTGACTCAAGGGGATCGAAAGTTTTCTCTGTTTCAGGAGATACCCCTACACCGGGTATATTTGAGCTGGAGCTTGGTATGACGGTGCAGCAATTCGTTAACGAATTCGGAGATGGCGACACCAAAGCCGTTCAGGTTGGAGGTGCCTCTGGTTTTTGCGTTCCCAGGAAGAAATTTGCTGAAACCATTATTGGTTTTGAAGGAGTACCTACCGGAGGTTCAATGAAGCTTTTCAACAGCTCAAGATCAATGTATCATGTTCTTCATAATTATCTCGATTTTTTCACAGAGGAATCATGTGGTCAATGTACACCCTGCCGGGTAGGTTGCCAGCAGTTACTTAAAGGTATTGAAGAGGTTAAGAAAGGTTCTGTAAAATCAACCTACCTGAATGAACTTGTAAAACTTGCTGATTCAATGAAGATCGCTGCAAAATGCGGGCTGGGACAATCAGTGGGAAATGCATTTAAATCGATCGTAGGCAATTTCAGGGAAGAGATCATCTATTAACAATTAAACAAAAATCAGAGAATTATGATAAATCTATTAATAAATGACCAGAAGGTATCGGTTGAGGAAGGGACAACAGTTCTTGCAGCTGCAAGGAAACTGAAAATAAATATCCCTACATTATGTAATCATGATGACCTTTGTGTAGCGGGAAACTGCCGAGTTTGTTTGGTAGAGCAAAAGGGGGCCCGGACCCTGATCGCGTCATGCGCAACACCGGTATTCAATGGAATGGAGATACATACAAACACTTTGAAAGTCCGAAATGCAAGGAAGCATGTTGTTGAGCTTCTGCTTTCGGAGCACAGGTCAGATTGTACAAAATGCTATAAAAACCAGAATTGTGAATTGCAGTCACTTGCAAATGAATTTGCATTCGGAGATCATATCCTGCTTGACCTGGTTGAAGGTCACGATTATAATATTGACAGATCTTCTGCATCATTTGTAAAGGACGACAGTAAATGTATACGTTGCCAGCGTTGCGTAAGGACATGTTCTGAATTGCAGTACGTTTCTGCTATAGCAGTTGCAAATAAAGGCGCAAAACAGAAAATTTCATCTTTCCATGAAAAGCCAATGAGCCATGTGGTCTGCACTAACTGCGGTCAGTGTGTAAATCGTTGTCCTACAGGAGCCCTGGTTGAAAAAACTTTTATCGACCAGGTCTGGGATGCTATTTATGATCCTGAAAAACATGTTGTCGTTCAGACTGCTCCTGCCGTAAGAGTTGCACTGGGCGAGGACCTTGGCTATGATCCGGGTGAAAGGGTTACGGGAAAAATGGTAAATGCCCTTAAACAACTTGGATTTGATTCGGTACTGGATACTGATTTTTCTGCTGACCTCACCATAATGGAAGAGGGGACTGAGCTTCTTGTAAGACTTAAAAAAGCTCTGGTTGATGGGGATACAAAAATTTCCCTGCCGATGTTTACTTCATGTTCACCGGGATGGATAAAATTCGTCGAACATAAATACCCCGAATTTCTACCCAACCTCTCCACATGCAAATCTCCGCAGCAGATGTTTGGTGCACTGGCAAAAACATATTACGCAGCCAAACGTAATATAGACCCTTCAAAAATAGTCTCAGTATCCATAATGCCATGTACTGCCAAGAAATTTGAGGCTGACAGGCCTGAAATGCGTGCCAGTGGTTACAAGGATGTTGATTTCGTTCTGACAACAAGGGAACTTGCTATAATGATCAAACAGGCTGGCATCGACTTCAGGAACATTGAAGAGGCAAACTACGATTCGGTAATGGGCAATTCGACAGGTGCTGCTGTTATTTTCGGAGCTACAGGAGGTGTTATGGAGGCTGCATTGCGAACTGCTTATGAGATCGTTACTGGTCGCGAAGTTCCGTTTGGCAACCTTAACATTACACCGGTAAGAGGAATGGATGGAGTGAAAGAGGCAACAATCAAAATTGAGGGATGTGTCGATACCTGGAAGTTCCTTGAAGGTGCTGAACTTAAAGTAGCTATTGCTCACGGATTGGTTAATGCCAATAAAATCATGAGACTGGTGAAGGAGGGTCAGGCAGCTTATCACTTTATTGAGATTATGGCCTGCCCTGGTGGATGTATAGGTGGGGGCGGACAACCTATTCCTACAAATATGGAGATAAGGCAGAAGCGGATGAAAGCTATATATTCAGAAGACGAAAATATGGTTCTTCGCAAATCCCATGAAAACCCTGAAGTAATCGCTATTTATAAAGAGTTCCTCGACCAGCCTAACAGCCACAAGTCGCACGAACTGCTTCATACTCATTATGTAGAACGTGAAAATTATTAAACCGAACTGAACATGAATCGAGGCTGTCTCAAAAGCCCTCTGTGGAACTCTGTGGTAACTCTATGATCTCTGTGTAAGTTCTTAATTATTTGTTACACAGAGGATCACAGGGAAAGCACAGAGCGACACTGAGAATGCATTACCATAATTTAGACTTTTGAGACACCCTCTTTTTTTCGGTTCACTTAATTATATTACTGCAATTGGTAAACAAAGTTTTCAATCAATACCTCAATTATAACGAAGTCTTAAGTCAATGCCTTATTTCCAATGAAGTGCATAGGTTCATAAGAACCTGATTTACACTTTTATCTTTTATCTTTTATCTTTTTAAGCAGCCAGGCCATATTCTCTCCAAGAACCCTCATTGTTTTCATGCCTTCCCCATCATTGAGAACTTCTCCCTTTTCCCTGCCAATACCAATGTTCCAGTAGGATGAGCCGGGGATTATCATCTCATTTATCAGGAAGAAATGATTTATACTATCGAAAGAATGAACTGCACCTGCCCGTCTGACAGCTATTACAGCAGCACCTGGTTTGTGTTTCAACGGACTTCCTGATGCACCCAGTGCATAACTCGAAACTTCCAGAAAAGCTTTGGCATCTGCCGTTATATCTGCATTATATACAGGTGATCCGATGATAATTGCATCGGCTTTTAACATTTTTTCAATGCATTTATTCGTAACCTCATTACTCTGGTGACAGAAGCCATCACGCTTCTTTTTACATTTCATACATGCAATACAGCCATTTACATTTTTCCCTCCAATCTGGAATAACTCCGTTTTGATTCCTTCCTTTTCAAGAGCTTTGAAAACCTCTTTTATAAGCAGTTCAGTGTTGCCGCCTTTCCGGGGGCTACAGTTTATACCAAGTACTTTCATAATTTGTTATTTTAAATTCCGGATTTGAAGTCATTAAAGATAAAAAGAAGTTTGGAGTGAGCTAGAGTTTGGAGTGACTAAAGTTGAAGAGAAGTTTGGAGTGAGCTAAAGTTTGGAGTGACTAAAGTTGAAGAGAAGTTTGGAGTGAGCTAAAGTTTGGAGTGACTAAAGTTGAAGAGAAGTTTGGAGTGAGCTAAAGTTTGGAGTGACTAAAGTATGAAGAATAACTCTAAGTACTTTAGTCACTTTAGTCACTCTAGGCACTTTAGTCACTCCTCTAACTTATCCTATAATATTGAGAATCTGCTGAATATCAATGTCCTTAAGCGGATTATTACTTGAAATAAAAGTATCTGCAAGTTTCGATTTTTTCTCCTGCAGCCTGACGATTTTTTCCTCAATACTATTACTGGTAATATACCTGTACACAAACACACTTTTATTCTGCCCGATCCTGTGAGCCCTGTTAAGCGCCTGCATTTCGGAAGCAGGATTCCACCATGGATCAAGGATAAAGACATAGTCGGCGGCAGTCAGGTTAAGGCCCACCCCGCCTGCTTTCAATGAAATGAGAAATATCTTATTCTCAGGGTCATCCTGGAAGCTGTTAACAATTTTTTCCCGGTTGGTACTGGCTCCGGTAAGCATTGCAAATCGAAACCTTTTCTTCCTCAATTCTTCGGCATACAGATCAAGATGTTTTACGAAAGATGAGAATACCAGGATTTTATGCCCTTCAGATAAAACACTTTCCATATCCTGCAGGACAGTCTCGAATTTACCGGAACCGAAAGCGTAATCTTCGTACGACATTACAGGATGATTGGAGATCTGACGGAGTTTCATAAGTCCCTGAAGGACAACAATAGCTGATTTTTCAAACCCGGTAGATGCTATGCTCTTAAGAATACTGTTTCTTACCGACGACTTTTCCTCATCATACAGTTTAAACTGTTCCTCTGTCATATCACAAAATACTGTCTGCTCAGTTACCGGAGGAAGGTCACGGGCAACCATCTCTTTTGTCCGCCTAAGTATAAAAGGCTGAATGATCTTTCTAAGCTTAATCTCTTTTTCATCATCACCCAATTTTTCTATTGGTTGTGCAAATTCCCTGCGAAAGAAGGATAGGTCCCCAAGAAGTCCGGGATTGACGAAATTCAGCTGAGTCCAGAGGTCGGTCAGAGAATTCTCTACAGGTGTTCCGGTTAATACCAGCTTGAACTCTGAATTGAGCCTTGTAACAGTTTTATATAGCATTGATGCCGGATTCTTAATTACCTGGCTCTCATCAAGAATGATATAATGAAATGAAAATGAGCTAATTAATTCGATATCTTGCCTTATTGTGTGATAACTTGAAAGTATTATGTCATAATCAGGAAAATAAGATGTAAGCTTCTTCCTCTGGTTGCCTTTGTAGCTGTAAACCTTCATTTCCGGAACAAATCTCTTTATTTCGTTTTCCCAGTTATAAATAAGAGAAGCAGGAACAATAATAAGGGAGGTGAGTTTTATTTCCGGTTTTTCGAAAAGCTGCAATTCAGAGCCTGATTGTATTAATGCTGACTGAGAAATATTTTCCTTATTATGCTGAAGCAGGGCAAGTGTTTGTATGGTTTTTCCAAGTCCCATATCATCTGCAAGGCATCCTCCCAGTCCGGCAGTCTGAAGAAAATTCAGCCAGCTAAGCCCCTCCGACTGGTACTGTCTCATTATACAGTTCAAGCCAGAGGGTGCTTGAAGAGCAGGTAACTGATCATGTGATAATAGTTTTTCAAGTCGTTCAAAGCCCGGCTGTTTTTCATCCGCAAGAGTTCCGGTAAGCAGCGAAAAATGTTGCTTGTGAATTTTAAGGGAATCATCTGAGCTTTTTCCGAACTCGAAAATGTTTTTATATTTTGTAAACCATGTTTCCGGTAGTATTGCAATCGAACCATCAGGTAGCTCGTATTCCCTTATACCATCGAGTATATTTTTTCTGAATCGGGTAAACGGAATTTCCCATTCACCGATTTTGACCGTTGCTTTAAGATCGAACCAGTCATTTATCAACTTGCTGCTCAACTCAATATTGACAGGTCTTAGATTATAAGTACGGTTGAGCCTTGATGTAAGAACAAAGCCAGAATTTATTATATCAGAATAACTAAAGTTTATAGTTTCGATGAGCGAATACAATTCATCCTTTCTCTTGCTATCGGCGGATAATGGGAAAAAATTAATATCATCATCTGAAAAGAATCCAAGCTCTCCCAATATATTACGGCATTTTTTCTCCCAATCAAAATCGCGGTGATATTTCCTGAATACAAACTTTTCACCCTCTTTATCAAATATGGTAAAAGAATACGAAGGATCATCCGCATAAATTTTGTTTTCCTGATAGTTGTATTTTAGAATAAGAACTGGTTTTCCTCTGATTCCATGGTCAATCTCAAAAATTGCTTCTTTTTCAGGATTAATATCCGTTATCTCAAAACCGGTGGCTTCAACTTTAAAATTATTGACTGCATTCAGCACAAATCCCCCAAAATATTTTAATTCAGTCTTCTTGGGAATTATAATACTCTCCTTGGTAAGGAAGGGTTTAAGCTTAGACCCGTCTACATCCGAAACAAATAATATGCGGTGATCCTCTCTGATAAGACATGGCGACATGCATAATATATCTATCGAATTTTTTCTCATATCTATGAGTTTACCACCAGATTCCAGGCTGAGGTTATATGTGCTTTGTTCCTGATCCCTGTTAAACCTGAACACAGGTACGGCATTATCGGAGCTAAGAAGCAGGAGATCCTCCTCATGAAAAGTTCCTCCCTTAGACTTTTGAAAATAAACAGGAATATTTTCGTCTCTTGAAATTGTGAGACACTTATAGATCCTTCTTTCTATAAAGGGTCTTATGAATCTCTCAAGTATTAAAGGAGTTACTTTTTCGGTAAAGATTTTAACATTATTATCTTTTGAAAAAAGTTTGAAAAGATTCCGGTCTGAATATTCATTAATGATCTTTACCACCTCCCTCTCTTCAGCAGTGATGGTAGACAAAGTGTCGATATTGGGAAAAGGGGAAAGGCACTCGGATAGCATATAATATCCCCTGTTCTGCTCTTTAGCGATAATATATGGCAAAAGTACTGATCCCCATAAACGGTTATGAGTAAGAACAAGGGTAAACAACTTTATTTTTCTTTCTGATCCTCTTCTCAAAATCATTGAATTGAAATATCCTGCAATGTTGGTTAAACCATATCAATATTCAAAATAAAAAGTTCGTAGACTTGTTAAATATTGTGAAAAACGTTCTTTAATATCCACAAATTATATTGTGAATAAATGTTTATTATATTCCGGAGTATTCATTTCTCCTGATGACTTAAAAAATAGGGATAGCTGATAAATATATGCTCCTGAAATAAATGAAACTTGATAGTAATTTATTTGATTTCAAGACAGAAAGTGATTTTTATTTCATAATTTTATTGTTAAACTAAACTAAATTATTAAAGTTATTCTGTCTGGAAATATGTTAGAGGATACCTGCGGACATTGAAGCGCAGAAATATAAACAAGCCTCCGGTTAAAATAGATAAATGGCTTGTTAAACCCTTCCGCAGACTATCTGTTTCCGGTTTCAGGGCAAACAGTAATATACTACTCCCATGTTAGAGAAAATCATTGATTTTAGTATCCGGAATAAGCTGATTGTCATTCTTTTTACCCTTTCAATTGCAGCTTTTGGTCTGTTTGCAATAATAAAAATTCCTGTTGGGGCAGTTCCTGATATCACCAATAACCAGGTTCAGGTTATTACAACTTCGGGAAACCTGTCAACTCAGGAGATCGAACAGTTTATCACAGCGCCGGTTGAACTGGAGATGGCTAACCTGCCGGGTGTTGTGGAAATTCGCTCAATATCCAAGTTTGGCCTTTCTGTAGTGACAATAGTATTCAGGGACCAGTCAGGTACCTATCTGCCACGTCAGCTTATAGCTGAAAAGATCAAATCAGCATCTGCAAATATCCCTGAAGGTTTTGGTACACCTGAAATGGGGCCTATAACAACCGGTCTGGGTGAAATCTATCAATATATTCTTGATCTGAAACCCGGTTATGAAAATGTTTATACACCTATGGATCTTCGAACAATACAGGACTGGATAGTCAGACGTCAGTTGTCAGGTATCAACGGTGTAGTTGAGGTTAATTCCTGGGGTGGTTACCTGAAACAATACGAAGTAGCTATCGATCCTGTCAGAATGAGAAGCAAAGATATTGCACTGGTTGAAGTTTTTAATGCACTTGAGTCCAATAACAGTATCTCTGGTGGTGCATATATTGAGAAAACTAATCAGAGTTATTTTATACGAGGGGACGGACAGGTGAAAACACTTGAGGATATTGGAAATATCGTAATAAAAAAGAATGGCGGTGTTCCTGTATTGATAAAAGATCTTGCTACAATCCATTTTGGAAACGCAAACCGGTTTGGTGCAATTACTGCAAACGGGCAGGGAGAAAAAGTTCTGGGACAGATCATGATGCTCAAAAATGCCAATTCAAAAATTGTAATTAAGGAGGTTAAAAACAGGGTGGCGCAGATTCAGCAGAATCTTCCTGAGGGTGTTTTTATTAATCCTATACTTGAACGAAGCGAGCTTATTGCTAAAACTTCATTGACTGTTGTGGAAAATCTTTTACTTGGATGTATCATCGTTGTTCTGATAGTTGTCATTCTTTTGGGAAATGTTCGTTCTGCCCTGGTAATTGCTTCGATGATCCCTCTTGCTTTGTTATTTACCTTATCGATGATGTATATTTTTGGGATTGATGCAAATCTGATGAGTCTCGGGGCTCTCGATTTTGGAATTATTATCGATGGGGCGGTCATTATTGTTGAATATATTGCCATACGTATAACTGCTAAAAAATCCGACTTTGAAAATGCAGGCGGAAATAATCGTCAGACACTGATTGATAAGATAACATTCAAAGGTGCCTCTAAAATGATGAGTTCTGCAATCTTTGGTCAGATAATAATTCTGATTGTGTTTATACCAATCCTTTCATTAAGCGGTGTGGAAGGCAAAATGTTCAGACCAATGGCATTATCATTCAGCTTTGCTATTGTAGGCGCTATGATTTTGGGACTCACCTGGCTTCCCGTTGCTTCGTCACTTTTTCTCAAACCTGAGAAGTTAAGGAAAAGAAGTTTGTCAAAATGGATAATGAATTTTGCTAACGGTTCTTATTTCTATGTTATTCAGTGGGCTTGCAATCATAAAAGAATAGTGCTCGGAACAGCAATAGGTTCACTTATGTTGACAGGTTTCTTATTCTTGAGGATGGGAGGTGAATTTGTACCTACACTAGATGAAGGCGATTTTGTTATTCAGCCAGTTCTAAAGACTGGTACCTCATTAACCAGAACGATAGAGATGACTACAAGAATGGAGAAGATTCTTATTGATAATTTTACCGAGGTCGATCAGATTGTAAGTCGCATAGGTGCTGCCGAAGTTCCCACTGATCCCATGTCGATGGAGGAAATTGACATGATTATTAAATTAAAACCAAAAGAGGAGTGGGTGGTGGCTAAAACTAAAGAGGGATTAGCCGGGAAATTCAAAGAAGCTCTTTCTGTAATACCCGGGATAGATTATGAATTTACGCAACCTATTGAAATGAGATTCAATGAATTAATAACGGGAGTAAGAGCTGATATTGCAATTAAATTATTTGGGGAGGATCTTGAATACTTAAACAGCAAGGCTGTTGAAATAAGAGACCTCATTAAGAATATTCCCGGAGCAGCAGACATAATCCTTGAAAAGACCGCGGGTCTTCCTCAGATGAGTGTTAAATATAACCGGAATAAGATCGCATATTATGATTTGGATGTTAAAACTCTGAATGGTTACCTGGCAATGGCTTTTGGTGGCGAAATAACAGGAAGCGTATTTGAGGGGGAAAAGCGGTTTGATATGGTAGTAAGGTTCCAGAAACAAAACCGGAAGGATATTGAAAATATTCAGCAGCTTCAGGTTCCTCTTTCAAATGGAAACCAAATTCCGCTGAGTGAGCTGGCTGAAATCTCTTTTACAGAAGGACCAGCCAAAATTTCTCGTGACAACACACACCGTCGTGTTGTTGTAAGTGTAAATGTTCGCAATCGGGATCTTCAATCAGTTGTTAAAGATATTCAGTCAACAATCAACAAGAATGTCTCGATGAAGCCAGGCAATTACATAGCTTACGGAGGGCAATTTGAAAATTTGCAGAATGCTACCAAACGATTAATGCTGGCAGTACCTGTTGCCCTCTTGCTTATTTTTGTATTTCTTCATTTTGCATTTAAATCTTTTAAAGATGCTTTAATGATCTTTAGTGCCGTTCCATTGGCTACAGTGGGAGGTGTCCTTTTTCTTTGGATCAGAGGAATGCCATTCAGCGTTTCAGCAGGTATTGGTTTTATCGCTCTTTTTGGAATTGCTGTTCTTAATGGAATCGTTCTCATTGAACATTTGAAAGAATTGAAGGAAAAAGGTATGACCAATATGCGGGAGCTGATTCTAAAAGGTACCAAGGACCGTCTCAGACCTGTCATGCTTACAGCCGCAGCAGCAGCGATGGGGTTTCTGCCTATGGCATTTTCTTCCGGATCGGGTGCAGAAGTTCAAAGACCTTTGGCCACAGTGGTTATAGGAGGGCTGATAACTTCTACTATGCTTACAATGATTGCTTTGCCTCTTCTTTTTGAAATATTTAACAATGTTACTGGTGTCCGGTTCAGACCTCTGAGATTTATCAGGGCAAAACCATTAACTATAGTAATCATTTTCATGTTTTCTGCACTTGGCGCCTTTGGCCAGGTAAAAGAGTTAACTCTTGATGATGCAGTTCAGATTGCTATGGATAACAATAAAGAGTTAAATTCATTCAAATTAAAGATAAGGGAACAGGAAGCTCTCAGGCGTACAGCATTCTCGATTGATAAAACACTGCTCTTTTATGGTTATGATGAAAATAATATTGCTGAAAATGGCTATCCATTAAAGGTATTAGGGTTACAACAGAATTTTAGTTTTCCTACGACATATACATTGCAGAATAAAGTAAATAAAATAAATGTTTCTATTGCAGGTACTGAGTTGTATCAGCAACAACTTATATTAAGGAAAAAGGTCACTCAAACGTATTATCATATTATATATATTTTAAATAAGCAAAAGTATTATTTTACCATTGATAGTCTGTATCGCAATCTCAATAATAACGCCGAACTCAGCTATAAATTAGGGGACATAAGTAGTCTCGATCTGTTAGACGCAAAGGCCAAAGAACAACAGATAAGCGTAACTCTTACTCAATTGAAGCACGATCTTGAGATTGCTTATAAGAAACTCGCTGCACTTATTCAATATGACGACACAATTACTGTCCCGATGCAGACTCTGCAATTTGTTAAGGTTAATGAATTTGATATTGAGCTTAATCCTGGAATTCAGATGATGAAAATGCAGAAAGATTATCAGAGTACAATGGTAAAACTTGAACAGAACAAACTTCTTCCTGATCTTTCACTGAGCTATTTTAATGGTACAAATAATTTTGCCGGGTCAAAATATTACCAGGGGTTTCAGGCAGGCCTGGCGATACCATTGTTTTTTGGTAGCCAGAATGCAAGGATAAAAGCAAATAAAATTGCAGTAACAATATCTGAAAACCTGCATTCAAATTATGTGACTACATTGACCGCGAGATATTATGAACTGAAGAGAGAAGTGCTGAAATATATGGAATCAATTGATTCCTATAACACATCAGGAAAGTTGCTGAGCGATGAGATTGTTCGCACATCTCTAAGGAGCTATAAACTTGGAGAAATAGATTTCTTTCGCCTCGTATTAAGTCTTGAGAATGCTTTGAAAATAACATTGAATTATTTTGATGATGTTGCCAATTACAATCAGATAGCCCTGGAAATTAATTATTTAACCCAATAAATAGATTGCCGCAATGAAACAATATACTACGATTCCAGCTTTATTTGTAATGCTGCTTTTAATTAATGCGTGCGGTAATCATTCCGCCATTGACGATAATTCTGCAAATGAAAAAGACCATCTTATTCAAATTACTCAAAAACAGATTGCTTCTGAAGGTATTGAAATGGGAGAACCTTCGAACAGGATATTTGATGAACATATAACGTGTAATGGATATATCATGGCTCCATCTGATGGAATAGCCCAGATCAGCACTCCATTATCCGGGATTGTTAAAAATATTAATTGTTCATTAGGCGATTTTGTAAAAAAGGGCGAGGTACTCTGCAGCATAACGAGCAATGAACTTATAACCTTTCAACAGGATTTTGCAGAGATATCAGCAAGACTTAGCAGGTTAAGAGCAGATTATGAGAGGAATAAAATTCTCTACGACGAAAAAATAGGAGCTGAAAAAGATTTTCTTGCAGCTGAAAGTGAATATAATGCAATGACCGCAAAATTCCACGCTTTGAAAATAAGACTGGAACTGATGGGATTGGATGTTAGTAAAATAGAGAAGGGAAATATGTATTCTTCATTTCCTGTGGTCGCACCAATAAAGGGTTATATAACAAATCTTAACCTGGTTCTGGGGCAATTCGCTGAACAACAGAAAAGTCTGATGGAGATTGTTGATGTTAATAAGTTACAATTAAAACTTTTTGTATATCAGGAAGATATGTCTAAATTGATTCCGGGACAGAATATCAGCTTCAAATCACTTGGAGACCAGAATTCACTGCATTCCGCAACTCTTCTCTCAACAGGAAAATCTATTGACCCTGAAACAAAAACAATACAGTGCCTAGCCCGGATCAAAAATGACGACGGAACTGATTTTATTAATCAGTCATACATAGAAGCTCAGGTCATTGTTAATCAAAGTGAAGTCCGTGCATTGCCAACTGAAGCTGTTTTGAAATCTGAGAAGGATTATTTCGTTTTTGTTGTTGACAAGGTTGATAAAGAGGTATATTATATTCGTAAAGTTAAGGTCTCTGTGGGTAGGGTTTTTAAGGAATTCTCTGAAATAACAGAAGGTAATATTACAGGTAAAGTATTGATAAACGGGGTATATAATTTACAGTCAAAACTGGAATAATGTCACAGATGTTTTAACTGTTAGGGTGGAAAGTCAGCCGGAATTTCTTAAAATAGTATATCTATTAAACAGGTATTATTTACCGTAGCAAAACCTGAAATAATTGTTTGCCATTTAAGTTTTAAACTATTTTTATAAGTAGTTTTGCCTCCTGCTTGTCTTGTCAGTATGCGGAAAATAATTCATATAGACATGGATGCTTTTTTTGCATCTGTTGAACAGCTCGACAATCCCGGTCTCAGAGGCAAACCGGTTGCTGTAGGAGGGAGCGGAGAGAGGAGTGTCGTGGCGGCTGCAAGCTATGAAGCCAGAAAATTTGGCGTACGATCGGCTATGCCATCAATTATTGCTAAACGATTATGTCCTGATCTGATTTTCGTTAAACATCATTTTGACAGATATAAGGCAGTATCTTCATCAGTTTTTGAAATCTTCAAAAGATATACAGATATTATTGAACCACTTTCAATTGATGAAGCCTTCCTTGATGTGACTAATGATAAACTGAAGATAGGTTCAGCTACCATTATTGCAAAAAAAATTCGAAGTGATATAAGGAGAGAAACCGGACTCACGGCCTCAGCTGGTATTTCAATAAATAAATTTCTGGCTAAAATTGCCTCAGATATAAACAAGCCAGACGGGATGTATATTATTATTCCGGAGGATGCTGAAAAATTCATTGAATCACTTCCTGTGGAAAAATTCTATGGCATAGGAAAAGTGACTGCTCAAAAAATGCATAAGCTTGGCATCCATAACGGTGCCGATCTAAAGAAGATGGATATGGCTGCACTTGTAAGGAATTTTGGTAAGACAGGAGTCTTTTTCTACGATATAGTTAGAGGTGTAGATGATCGCCCTGTCGAACCTACCCAGGAGCGAAAATCTGTTGGGACTGAACTTACTTACGAGAGAGATCTTACAACAGGGTTTGAAATTATTGCGGAGCTTTACAAGCTTGAAAAGGAGTTAATAGAAAGGCTTGAACATTCTGAAACCACCGGCAGAACAATCACATTGAAGGTAAAATTTTCAGACTTCAGGCAGGTTACGCGAAGTAAAACGCTGCAGAATTATATTAGTGATTTTCCCTCGCTACACAGAGCAGTTACGGAAATTCGTAAAACACTTAAGCTGGAAAGTGTAAGGATCAGGTTATTAGGTTTAAGTATATCTAATCTTGAAACAGAGGATTATGAAGACAGACAGCTTCATTTATTTGAAGAATAGCTATGGAATGTCGTCTGTGAGAGAATCAGGGAATGGGAGACTTAAGGTAATTTATTATAGATAATCTTTCTTATCTGACGGGGTCAGCACTTCATTCATTGATCCGGTCCTGTAACCATTCAGGTCAATTGTGATGTAACTGAATCCTGAATTTTTACAAATTTCTGCAAGTCTGGTTTTTAATTCCCAGGCTTTATCCAATTCAATAGGAAGAAATTCCAGGCGGGCCAGGTTTTCATGACTCCTTATCCTGAACTGTTTGAATCCGAGTTTTCTGACTTCTAATTCTGCTACTGCCAGCCGGTCAAGCTTAACCTTTGTGATTTTTTCGCCATAAGGAAACCGGGATGCAAGACAAGCATATGATTGTTTCGAAGCAGTCGGAAGATTCATCCTTTCTGAAAAATACCGTATATCGGTTTTGGTGAATCCTGCCTCTGCAAGAGGCGATAAGACACCTTTTTCCTCTTTTGCTTTTAAGCCCGGGCGGAAGTCATTAAGATCATCAGCATTGCTGCCATCAAAAACTGCATCATAACCTTCCTCATCTGCTATATATTTTATTTTCCCAAAAAGTTCACTTTTACAATAATAGCAGCGGTCAGGAGGGTTATCAGAAAATCCGGGGATATCTATTTCTTCTGATACAATTATTTTGTGGTTCAGTCCTAATAGTTTCGCCAGTGATTTTGCTTCATCGAGTTCATAAAATGGATAAGTACTTGAAGTGGCTGTAATCAGCAACAGTTTTTCGCCATAAACATCCTTTGCTACCCTTGCAAGAAATGTACTGTCGACGCCTCCTGAAAAGGCTATTACAGCACTGGTATACCCCTTAAGCTTTGCCTTCAGATTTTTTAGTTTGTCTTCCATAATTTAATTTGTGCATAACAATCCTACCCAACAATCATCCCCGCTGCAACAGTCTCATTGGTACCTTCATCGATAAATATCATACTGCCGGTTATGTTATTTTTCCAATATGGATCAAAAAAAACCGGTTTGGATGTTTTTATTGAGATGCGTGCTATATCATTCATGTTGACTGAGATATTTTCACGATCGTGTTCCATAGTGTTGATGTTCATTCTGTAACTGACAGATTTTACTATGCATCCTGCTTCATTACTGTTTATCCGGATAAGATACTTTCCGCCGACCTTAAGCGGGCGATCATTAAACCAGCATACCATAAGGTCAATATCCTGGCTGATTACAGGAAGATCATCTGATGATACAAGCATATCACCACGGCTTATATCTATATGGTCCTCAAGCGAAATTGACACTGAATCTCCTGCAATGGATTCGGATAGGGTTTTACCCAGTTCGTCAATGCTTTTAATCTTTGATCTGCGCAGGGATGGAAGAACTGTGACTTCATCTCCCGGTCTGAAAACACCTCCTGCAACTCTTCCTGCATAGCCCCTGTAATCATGAAATTCGGAGGAATGCGGACGAATAATTGTCTGAACGGGGAACCGCTGATTATCAGGGTTTTTGTTTTTCAGTATCTCAATAGTTTCAATCAGGTTGAGAAATGTTTTACCATAATACCATTTCATATTCTCGGACCGGTCAACCACATTGTCGCCATACTTTGCACTTATCGGGATATAATGAGCATCGGTAATATTAAGTTTATTGACAAGAAGCGAAAGTTCTGTCTGTATATTGATGAAAACCGTTTCAGACCAATTTACCATATCCATCTTGTTGATACAGAATATTAAATGCCTTATATCAAGTAGTGATGCAATATAGGAATGCCTGATTGTCTGTTCAAGGACACCTTTCCTGGCGTCAATAAGTATAACAGCCAGATCAGCTGTACTTGCACCGGTGACCATATTTCGTGTATACTGAATATGTCCGGGGGTATCGGCTATTATAAACTTTCTTGCCGGAGTAGCAAAATACCTGTATGCAACATCTATAGTTATCCCCTGTTCGCGTTCTGCCCTTAATCCGTCAGTTAGAAGCGACAAATCGAGTTCTTCCCGGCCAAGTCTTTTTCCCGACTGAACAATATGCTCCATCTGGTCCTCGAATATTGATTTGCTGTCATAGAGAAGTCGTCCGATCAATGTACTTTTACCGTCATCAACGCTGCCTGCAGTTATGAACCTGAGGAGACTTTTATATTTCTTTTTATCGTTTATCATAATCTTTTTCACAATTAACTGTTCCCTGTTACCTGATCCCTGATCCCTGATCCCTGATCCCTGATCCCTGATCCCTGATCCCTGATCCCTGATCCCTGATAAATCAAAAATACCCTTCCTTCTTCCTGTCCTCCATAGCTGCTTCAGATCGCTTATCGTCGTATCTGCCACCTCTTTCAGTTACTCTTGTTGCAGCAATCTCCGAAATTATCTCCTCAAGCGATTCTGCTTTGGAAAGAGTTACTCCGGTGCAGGTTATATCTCCGATTGTCCGGCACCTGACATCCGTTTCAAAAACCTCCTCATTTGATTTTAGTTGCATAAAAGGAGCCCAGGCAAGGTAAACACCGTTCCGGTTGAATATTTTTCTTTTGTGAGTATAATAAAGATCAGGCAGCCTGATATTTTCGTTCAGAATATATTGCCAGACGTCAAGTTCTGTCCAGTTGCTGATCGGGAATACCCTGAAGTGTTCTCCCTGGTGTTTTCTGCCATTAAAGATATTCCATAGTTCAGGGCGCTGGTTTTTGGGGTCCCACTGGCCAAAATCATTCCTGTGCGAGAAAAACCTTTCCTTGGCACGTGCCTTTTCTTCATCACGGCGTCCGCCTCCAATGGCAACATCAATCTTCAATTCATCAATAGCATCAAGAAGTGTTACTGACTGTGCCTTGTTGCGACTTGCATTGACTCCCTTTTCCTCGGTTACCCTGCCATTGTTTATGGAATCCTGTACATACTTCACAATGAGATTGGTACCGAATTCTTTTGCGAGATCATCGCGAAATTTCAGGGTTTCTTCAAAATTGTGCCCTGTATCAATATGCATCAGGCTGAAAGGTATTTTAGCCGGCCAGAACGCTTTTCTTGCAAGATGGACAAGAACAATTGAATCTTTTCCTCCCGAAAACAGTATTACTTTGTTTTCAAACTGGGCTGCGACCTCCCTCATTACAAAAATTGCTTCATTCTCAAGCTCTTTCAGATGTTCATCATTTATCTTAATCACATGCTTCATATAACTTTCTGCTTTTTTCTTTTATTCCTGCCGGTCAGGATAATGTATATTAGTTCTTCAATTCATATGTGTAACCTGTCATCTATCGTCCGATACCTGCTCTCTGCTTCCTGCTCCCTGATTACCGATTACCGATTACTGATTACTCATCCCTGTCGGCTGTTGCCAGTTGAATATGACATCCGCATTCTTTTGGTCCGTCGTTTTCCCACCACCATCTGCCAGACCTGAAATCCTGTCCTTTAATGACAGGTCTTGTACATGGTTCGCAGCCTATGCTCAGATAACCCTTATCATGCAAAGAATTGTATGGTATATTTTTCTCGCTGATATATTTTTCCACATCCTCAAATGACCAGTCAAAAAGCGGATGATATTTAT
This sequence comes from uncultured Bacteroidales bacterium, assembly GCA_963760915.1. Taxonomy (GTDB): domain Bacteria; phylum Bacteroidota; class Bacteroidia; order Bacteroidales; family VadinHA17; genus LD21. The sequence continues at coordinate 233,600 of CAVXEU010000004.1, forward strand.
ATAGTTTTTTTTCTTCATCATACTCCAGATCACGCATATTACTGCGGTTATCTGATTGTGCTGATCTGATCCCTGATATCCAGCATTCCATACTCTCAAGTGCCCTGTTAAGCGGAATAACCTTTCTGATCCTGCAGCATTCCATCCTGTTTTCTTTAGATCCGAAGAAGCTTAGTGGTCCCTTCTCTGTAACAAGCTTTTCAACCAATTCATATTCAGGAAAATAGACATGAATCTTCTTATTGTATTTTAATATGGTCTGTGCAAATACCTCATAAGTTTCAGGAAACAATCGTCCCGTGTCTAGTGTCACAACCTTAACATCAAGATTATTAGTAAATATTTTATGCGTAATAACCTGGTCTTCAATCCCAAAACTTGTGGTAAATATTATTCGTCCCGGAAACAGCGCGACAAGTTTCTCAAGCCGCTCTTCAATGGATTTGCCTGCAAGCAGATCATTCAACTCCTTTAACTTCATATTGCTTTCCATTCGATTTTATGTGGAGATTTAGTTTAATCTTGTGAATATGAGCCCATAGTCTTTCGTGAAAATAGTAAAGGACGGTTTTTGTAATTACCTCTATACTGCCAATCGACAGGGCAACTGTTACTCTTCCTGTAATAAAATAGCTGATTATCATTGTATCGATTGTACCTACGATACGCCAGGAAACCGATTTTATGACACTTTTTAAAGGTTTATCTGCACGGTCACTGACCTTTATTACACCTTTTGGAGCCGGTTTTTCCTCAGATTGTCTTAATAGTACATCAAGCATAGTAACATGTATCTGTTTTTATCAAATTTAGGTCAGGGAATTCTATGATTCATTGGCAATTATGCGACAAAAACATTAGTATTTATACACATTGACCAATATGCAAATAACCCCATACAATTGATTTCTGACAGATGGAATTCCGGTAAAAGGATGATTTGAACGAAGAAATGAGGTCGGAAAATAATTTTGAATTCGTCCGGAAGCTCTATTATTTCTGGACTTACGATTTTTCAAGATGAAAGTGTATTTAAATAAGGTTATATTCTATATGATTGTTGCAAGCTTTTTTGGGGGGATTCAGTGTTATTCTTATAACAGTGATTGTGAAATAATTAACAGTAACTCACCTGAAGTATTCAGATTATCTCTTTTGATCCGATTTCTTTGATCCGACTGAGAAGAGCTTTAAGATTATCCTCAGATGTAAGCGGATTGATAATGGTCAGCCTTACCCAGATTTTCCCCAGAAGTTCAGCCTGTACAATATAAAAAGAACCTTCTTTTATGATTTTTTCCCTGATTGCTGAATTTATCTGATTAAGTACAGTTTCATTATATCCGTCTGGTTTATACCTGAAGCAGACAATATTGCTTTCAGGCTCAGCTGCAAGTTCCAGTTCATTGTCCGAATTAATCATACCGGCAGCCTTTACAGCCAGATCGTACCTACTATCGATATACTCCTTATAGTAACTGCTTCCATAATATTTAAGGGCAGTGTATGCAACAATGCCCAATGCACTTTTGGTACATTCAATAGTACGAATTGCACTGTTATACCATACATTCTTCTGTGCTCTGTTAAAAAGATAAGATGCTTTCTGTGCAAATGTTTCGAATGATCTTTCTCCGTTTTTGAACATCACAAGTGTATTAAGGGCAGGAACAAGGAGCATTTTGTGAAAATCTATAACAACCGAATCGACCCTTTCAATTCCCCTGATGCGATTCCTGTATTTTTCAGAGAATATGACACCCATGCCATGGGCTCCGTCAACATGAAGCCATAATCCGTACTTTTCACAAAAGTCAGAAATCGTTTCAAGATCATCATAAGAGCCAGTAGCTGTGGAACAGGAGTTTGCAACAACCGATATGACCTTCAGACCTTTGTCTTCGGCTCTTTTCCTGTACTCTTCGAGAAGGTCGGCTCTCATCCTGTAATCCGAACCGAAAGGGACCCTCACTACAGAGGCGTCTCCGAGACCCATGATCTTGACATTTCTGCCAATACTGTAATGCGACTGTTCAGACATCATATATGCGGGGAGGTTATCACTTTTCACGCCCTCTTCCCAGATGTTATAATCTGTTTTAGCCTGTCTGGCTGCCAGCATAGCTGTAAGATTTCCTGCAGTTCCGCCATGTGTGAAAATACCATCGTATCTGGTTGAATATCCGATAAGTTCACCGATCATTTTAATGACATTCTTTTCCATAGCCATATTAACCGGCCCCATTTCATAGATAGCCGCACCGTTATTTAGAAGAGTCGTGCAAAACTGTGCAAGAACAGCAACAGGAAGGGGGGAGGTAACCTGGTGGCCGATATAGTGAGGATGATGGATATGGATTGAATGGTCGATTATTCTTTTAATAAACAAGTCAAGTGGTTCCTTTTCGCCTCCTGCTGAGTCGAATGCAAATATTCTGGCGAGATCGTCAGGTTCATTCCACGGTAATACTGGCATGTCTTCAGCTGACAAAGCCTTATTAAGATAATCAGAGAGAGTGTTTACCAGGATATGCCCTTCTCTTCTGAATTCCTCAGGATCGAAAGCCTGGTGTATCCTGGAATCTGTCTTATTCATTTTATATGTGTTTAAGTACCCTTCAAATAGAAGATTCTGCTATCATGCCTTCTAAAAACCATCTGATTACAGGGTCTGTTGACTTATTAATTTGTTCAGTCAAATTGCCGATGTTGTTTTTATCAGTGATCGATCTGTTAATTATTTCAATAATACCGCAATAACCTTCCGGCTGATTATCTCCAAATTTATATCCTGAAACCTGAAGGTTATAATTATTGAAAAAATCATCAAGAATATAGTATCTTAATTTGTGTTTTTTTAGAAGTAAAACTGAAAATTCAAACGACTTTGCAAAATTTTCATATCTCTTTGCTGCATTCTGTTTTATCATATAACCGATATCCCCGGGATTGATTTTACGCGCAAGGTAAATTTCTGAATATCTGTATATTCCTGTGTATCCAAATGCATCCAGATCATCAGCGACAGAAAGAATTGTCAGGAGATTATATATTCCTGTTGAGTTGATATAATCTTTGTTATCGTGATTTTCAACTGATGAAAGAAGACCGGGAAAATCTTTTTCAGAAAGGTGGTTCTTTTCAAGAAATTCAATGCAAAGATCTTTGCTATGATGTCCGTGCCTGATACCCGGATCAACGGACATTCCGATATCATGAAGGTAGCATGCAATTATCAGACTCAGAGGAATATCCTGATCATTTATCAGGTTATTTTCCGCAAGTAATATAACGAGTTCTTTTGCATATTTCCATACCCTGCGGTGATGATCGATGCCATGTGAGGAGAGTGAATTCTCATCATATACAGAGATGAAAAATTCTTCAAGGATCTGTTTAAACTTATGTTCAGCAGATTCAATAGGACCAGATAGATTCATAGTCGGTAAACAAAAAAAGCAAAAGACAGAGCCTTTTGCTTTTGAACAGGCTGCCAGATACTTAATTAGTAATTGATCATTTTCTTTGCCAGATTGAGTATTGTTGCATCGTCGAATGTAACGATACCTCCATCCGGTCCCTGTTCAAAATGAATTCCAACGGTTTGGCCCTTGTCAAAATTTCTCCCTCCGAAGTAGTTTCTAACTGTCTCTTCATTCAAATCCAGTTTATCTGCAATCTGTCTCATACTACCGGAGGGTAACTGGTCTTTAATCTTCCGGAGTTCGTTGAAGGTGATTGTTTTATCCATGATAATTTTGCTTTTATGGTCAATAATACTGTATAATTACATCAAAACCCAAAGTTAATCATAAAATAGATAAATTGAAAGATATACTTACAAATTCGATAGATCCCGGATAATATAAACTTCATAATCTCCAAGAGATTTGAAGCCGGCTTTCTTATAAATATTTACTGCCCTCAAGTTGGTTTTATGTACTTCTAATTTAACCTGATAACCTTTATTCTTTACAAAATCCAGGGAATTTTTTAAAAGAATTTTTGACAGCCCCTGTCCCTGGTATTCAGGCAATATACCAAAATGATGGAGATGTATCCGCCTGCCATCGAAAGTCATCCAGGAAGTTCCGCAGATAGTTTCTGAAGATTTATCTTCCAGGACCAGCAGTTTGCCTCCAATACTGATACTCGCCTCAATAGTTTGTTCTGTGTCGCCTCTGTTTGAATTCCCCATGTCAGTCAAAGCCCACAGATAATTGATACCCTTAAAATCACCATTGCGGTATTCTCTGATAATGAAGGTGTTGTTAAAATCTGCTTCAGCCATTATATTAACTCATTCGGATTGTAATCTGCCATATGCCATATGCTATGCTTAGTATTGGAGCATCTTATCTATTGTTTAATCACCTCTATTGCGGTGGTACATGACAAGGAAGCTGGCTTGCATTGATTCATAATTTGCTCATTAGTTCAAGAAACAAATTCAGAGCCTTTTTCTTTTCATTATTTAAATCATAATCTATGTTTATTGTAAGATATTCTTTAAGAACATCACCTGTGATAGATCCTGTTTTTCCATACATTTCAACCACAGCATCTATGTTTCTTACCCCCAGAACGAGAGCATTGTTGAATTCTTCAATAAAATCACTGTCGAGTATTTTATTGGCTGCCCATGCAGCAAAAACGAAGGGTAGTCCTGAAAATTGCTTCCATGCTCCTGCAAGATCAACTTTATGTCTGAAGCTCTTTTCATATTCAAAACACTGATCACCGATCAGAACAACAGATTCGTTCATCCCGATATTTCTGAAATCGAATTCTTTTGAAGTATTTATCCATCTGAATTCTTTTTTCCAGAAGTTTTTTGCCAGTACTTTTATGAGATTCACTGAAGAGCGTGAGCGGTAATCAAGATACACAGATTCAATATCTTCAAACGGACAATTGCTTAATAACATCACGGTCCTGACGTCACCAACGGCTCCAATACAATAATCACTTATTATATGATACTCCTTCATATCAGGAAGTGAAGCAACGGGCACAAGCCCGATATCCACTTTCCCGGCGATCAACTTTGCTGCACAATCTGCAGGATGATCGGTCTCGAGAATTACTTTCCTGTCAAACCCACTTTCCAAAAGTCCATAAATAAATGGATATGTGTTGGCATATTTTACTGCTGATATTCTGATTTTGTACATACTTATTTTTTTCAAAGGCTAAAATACTACATATCTGAATGACTTCAAAGAAATCCTAAAATAGCAGACAATAAGTTGTCTAACCTCACCCGTAAACGCTATCGAAATAATCATTAATGAGTTGGAATAGAAAAGCAGAAACACATTCCGGTTTATATTGACTGCACTGCAAATAAGAGAATTCTCAGATTTTCTAAATGAAAAGGATTTAATGAGAAATTATTAAAAATAATTAAGAATGACTCTTAAAGATTAATTTGTAGGTCCATAGCCAAATTAATAAATTTTTGTCCTTCACTTGACAATTACAAATGGTAATTGTCAATAAAAAAGTTGAGTTATGTATTTTATCCTTTCTGCCAGTTTTTAAGCTTCATTTTTACTATTTTCAAATCTATCCGATTGTTTTTTTTAATGTGATTCATTATTTATTCTCAGGTTAAATAACAGAGTATATACTTTACATATACAAATTTGTTGTAAATTGGCATATATTCATTTAGATTTGATAGATTCGAATTTAAATCAGTTATAATATTTATAAAGTAAAACCTTAAAACTTATCTTCATGAACATCAAACTAACCTTTACCCGAAAAGTGATTTCAATTGTTTCGGCCTGTGTATTAATAACCGTGCTGGTATTCCAAAGCAGTTGCGCAGGCTCCGGCGGTCGTGGTACTCTCAGCGCAGCTGATTCCCTTAAAGGTCTGAAAGACTTTTATAAAGATTATTTTTTAATAGGAGTAGCAATCGGGCCCAATAATCTGCAAGGTGAACAGGCAGAAGTTATAAAGAGACAATTCAATAGCCTGACCGCAGAAAATGTTATGAAACCAGCTCTGATACATCCCGAAGAGAACAGATATTTCTGGGACGATGCCGATAAGATTGTGAATTTTGCCGAGGCAAACGGATTGAAAGTCCGTGGGCACACGCTTTGCTGGCATGGCCAGACCGGAGCATGGATGTTTGTAGATTCTCTGGGAAACCCTGCATCAAAGGAGTTGGCTCTGCAAAGACTGAAAGACCATATTACGACAGTTGTATCAAGATATAAAGGTAAAATATATGCATGGGATGTTTTGAATGAAGTAATAACAGACAATGATTCTGCAAAATCACCATACAGGCAGACACCCTGGCTTAAGTTATGTGGTGAGGAATATATTCCCAAAATCTTTCAATGGGCTCACGAAGCTGATCCCGATGCTGTTCTGGTTTATAACGACTATAATTCAGAGAATCCGGGGAAAAGAGACAGGATCTATAACATGGTCAAGAAACTCCTGGATGAAGGTGTACCCGTGAATGCTATTGGACTTCAGGGTCACTGGAACATTGGTGAGCCCACAGAGCAGAATCTGAGAGATGCAATTGAAAAATTCTCTTCACTGGGTGTGGAATTACAGATAACAGAGTTGGATGTTTCAATTTATAAATCGAGAACTGATACCATTGGAGTAGGATTTACCCCTGAAAGAGAGCAAAAACAAATTGATCTTTATAAAATGGCTTTCAAAGTATTCAGGGAAAATAAGAAGGTTATTACCGGTGTCACTTTCTGGAATTTATCCGACAGGGGAAGCTGGCGTGATAGTAGAAGGGGTCCACAGGGAAAGGTATATCCGTTACTTTTAGATGAGAACATGCAACCCAAAAAAGCTTTCTGGGAAGTAGTGAAATTCTGATTCTCAGTATAATAGTTTTTAATAAAAATCTTAACAGACCAGTCTGTTAAGATTTTTTTTACAGTAAATTATTTCTTCCCCGGATGAATTGAAAATCAGATTATTGAACTTAATATTAACACTCCGGCAAGTCCGATGAAGGAGATAGTGGTTTCCATCAGGGTCCACGAAAAAAAGGTCTGTTTGATTGACAGATTAAAGAACTCTTTAAACATCCAGAATGCTGTATCATTAACATGCGACATAAATACACTTCCTGCCCCGACTGCCAATACCATAAGCTCTGGTGATACATGAGTTGTGGCAAGCAGGGGAGCGACTATTCCGGACGCTGTAATCCCGGCAACAGTTGCTGAACCAAGTGTTACCCTCAACAAAGCTGTTACCAGCCATGCAAATACCAGTACAGGCATTTTCCACTCCATGCTCATTGAAGATATATATTCAGCAGTACCACTATCGGTAAGTACCTGTTTAAAAACACCTCCGGCAGTAATAATTAAAAGAATTACAGATATTCCGGAGATCCCCTCATTAAGCCACTTCATAACAGCTTCCATTTTCTTGCCTGATCGGATACCGAAGTACCATAATGCCAGGAGGACAGCTATTAAAAGAGCAATATTTGCATCACCCAGAAATCCGAGGATTTTATTAATCAATGTATCCTTTGGTAGAAAGCTCCCTGAAATCACTGATAATGTAATAAGAAATACAGGCAGCAATGCAATTAAAAAGCTTGGCAATGCAGGAGGTAATTTATCATAGGGTATATCCTCTTTTGATGCAAACAAACCAACTATATCTATTTTTACATTTTTAAGGAGTGTTCCCATTACAGGTCCGGCGATTATAATAGCTGGTACAGCAATTATAAATCCATAGATAAGAGTTTTGCCCATATTGGCATTAAAAGCATTTACCAGAATAACAGGGCTTGGATGCGGAGGGAGGAAACAATGCACTGTCGACAGGGAGGCAGCCATAGGAAGAACAAGATATAACAATGGCAGCCGTGTTTCCTTGGCAACTGAGAATACAAGAGGTATCAAAATAATGAAGCCGGCATTGTAGTAAAGCGGAAGGCCAACCATAAAACCTGTGAGAAGAAGTGACCATTGTATATACTTAATCCCGAAACCTTTTATTAAAGTAGCCGATATTTTTTTTGCGGCACCACTTGATTCAAGTATTTTCCCGAGAACAGCTCCCAGACAGAGGATCAGCGCTAAACCGGAAAGCGTGCTTCCTACTCCGTTTTCGATTGATTTAATGATTTCCATCGGTTTCATTCCAAGGAAGAAACCAGCCAGAATGGCAACAATCAGAAGTGAAATAAACGGGCTTACTTTCTTTACTGATAAGAAGATCTGTAAGGATATTGCAAGGCCTATTATAAGGAATGTCATATTTTAAGGTTATGCCAAAATATGTTTAAAAACATAAATTCTAATGCAGATCCCTCGGAACTAATGATCCTGATCCTCCTCTCAGAAAATCAAAATCGCATCCTTTGTCAGCCTGCTCAACATGCTTCACAAACATACTGACATATCCTCGTTCTGCGATTGGTTTTGGAGCAGTCCATACACTTCGCCTCTTCTTTAGTTCTTCTTCTGTAACAAGAAGTGAAAGAGAGCGTTTCTCTACATCAAGCTCAATCATATCTCCCGATTTTACCATGGCCAGCATTCCGCCAACAGAAGATTCGGGTGATACATGCAGAACAACTGTACCATATGCTGTCCCGCTCATTCGTGCGTCAGAAATACGTACCATATCTGTAATCCCTTTCTTTATCAGTTTTTCAGGGAGTTCAAGGTTACCTACCTCAGGCATTCCGGGGTAGCCAACCGGACCTGCTCCCTTCAGAACCATGATGCAATTCTCGTCAATATCAAGATCCGGATCATCAATTCTTTTATGATAATCCTCGATATTTTCAAAGACAACCGCTCTGCCTTTGTGTTTAAGCAATTTCCCTGAAGTGGCTGAGGGTTTTATTACAGCGCCATTTTCACACAGGTTGCCCTTTAATACTGCAATTCCGGCTTTTTCCTTTAATGGTTTGTCAAGGGTTGAAATTACTTCGTGATTATAACAAACCGCATCCAGACAGTTTTCTCCAATTGTTTTTCCGTTGATGGTCAGGGCATCAGAATGAATTATTTCCTTAATCTCATTAATGATCACCGGTAAACCGCCTGCATAATAAAAATCTTCCATAAGATATTGTCCTGAAGGCATAAGATTGAGGAGAAGCGGCATATCACTACCTAAATGATCAAAATCCTCAAGTGTCAGATCAACACCTATCCTTCCGGCCAGAGCTATCAGATGAATAACAAAATTGGTAGAGCCGCCGACACAAGAGTTAATCATGATCGCGTTTTCAAATGCTTTCCGTGTGAGTATATCAGACATCTTCAGGTTCTCGTTTACCATCTCAACAATTCTGTTGCCAGAAAGATGGGCCATTACCTTTTTCCTCGAGTCAACAGCAGGAATTGCAGATGCTCCTGGTAATGTTAATCCGAGAGCCTCGACCATTGTAGCCATTGTAGATGCTGTGCCCATTGTCATGCAATGGCCTGCACTGCGCGACATACAGGTTTCGGCTTCAATGAGATCCTCTCTTGTCACGGTTCCTGCTTTAAGACCTTCTGATAACTGCCATGTAGCAGTTCCGGAACCTATATCTTTACCCCTGAATTTTCCGTTTAGCATAGGACCGCCTGGCACCACTATTGTAGGCAGGTTTACACTTGCTGCACCCATAAGGGTTGATGGGGTTGTTTTATCACAACCCGTAAGCAATACTATGCCATCGAGCGGATTAGCCCTGATAGTCTCTTCCACATCCATGCTTGCCAGATTTCTCCAGAGCATCGTGGTTGGTTTCATAATTGTCTCGCCAAGGGACATCACAGGAAACTCCAGAGGGAAGCCTCCTGCCTCGTAAACACCACGTTTAACAATTTCTGCAAATTCACGCAAATGACCATTACAGGGTGTCAGATCTGACCAGGTATTGCAGATGCCTATTACTGGTTTCCCTCTGAACATATGGTCAGGATGACCCTGGTTTCTGAGCCAGCTGCGATGTACGAAACCCATCTTATCATCTTTCCCGAACCATTCTGTACTCCGTAGGTAAGATTTCTTTCCCATATTTTCGTGTATTATTTCTTAGTTTATGTCTTTTACTGTACTGTTTTATCTAAAAAGCAATTGAGCTGTCTCATTCAGAAATTTTTTACAATTCATCCATGTATGACCTCCCGTGGTAATAAAAGTCTGATGTTTTATTTTTTTTTCGTCAAGTACATTCAGATATTCCTGGAATACACCATAAAGACCATCTTCTTTTCCAATACCCAGCCAGAACAGGTTTAACCTGCTGTTTGTAAGTTCCGGATTTGTAAATGGTATAGCATTATTTCTGTTAAATTCTTCTTTTAACATTCCGGGAGCATAACCGCAAACATAGGCGAAAAGTTCAGGATTACCAAGACCTATATATAGTGATGTCCCACCTCCACCTGAGAATCCGGCAATAGCCCTTCCTTCTCTTTCGGTCCTTACCCTGTAATTTTTCTCGACAAAGGGGAGGATATAGTTTTTAAAATCCTTCTGGAATTCCTGCAGGTTGTCCCAGTTCCTTAGTGACCCGGTTCCTTTGCCGATCAAAGGGAATGCCCTGCCATAAGGCATGACTACTATCATAGGTTTTGCTTTCCCCTGGGAAATAAGATTGTCAAGTATAATATTTGCCCTGCCAACTTTGGTCCAGGTTTCCTCAGTATCTGTTGTTCCATGAAGCAGGAAAAAGACAGGATATTTAATATTTGAAGACTGTTCATACCCTGGAGGGGTATATATAACTATCTGACGCACTCCAAGTTCATTTGAATAATAGTACCTGTATGAAACTGTTCCGTGAGGAGTATTTTGTATGGTATAAACCTGTGGATTTTCGGCAGGTATCTCAATTACACTGTTCTGGAATCCTTCATTTGGAAATATCCATGAATTTTTTGGATCAGAGACCTGGATACCATCCACCATAAAACAATACGGATAAATGTCGGGTTCCACTGGTCCAAGGGTTATACTCCATAACCCCTTATCATCTTTTATCATGCTCTGTTGCCCGTTAATAAATTGGGTACTTAGCTTTACATCTTTTGCATCCGGAGCCAGAAATCGAAATGTGACAGTCCTGTCTTGTCGTATTTCTGGAGAGATGTATGCCTGTCTGCCAGTCTGGCCTGTTAACTCATACTGAAGCATTGAAAGAAACCAAAGAGCCACCAATACAATTTTTATCGGATTTTTCATAGCAAATAATATTAGGTTAAAAATGTGCGATTGTTCTTCAACGTTAAGAATTCCTGGTACCCTGACTTAATTATCAAAATCATTATAGTGGAAAGATAAAGAATCTTGTCCGAAAATCGCTTTATCCAATCTGAAACCTTAACAGGTCAGGACAAATTATTCATATTTAATATTTTTTGACTTTATTTTTCTATCGCTGATAATAAAATAAAAATCTGATTCTTTTTTGTCAAAGGATTAAGGATTAATGATTAAATGAACTTCAGGTTTCCTCGAGATAAATTTATCATCTTTTTTTTTTAATATTCAAACCTTATTAACGACCTTGCACAAAAAAAAATTGACCATGAAGAAAAGATTTGTTAAAATGAATTTGCTGGCGGTTGCCGGAATCGTGATTATTTTTTCCCTGTCGGCAAACAAAACAGGTGAATCAGTGGAACCTGTATCGAAAAATCCGATATATCTCAATACTGCTTATTCCTTTGAAGAAAGAGCTGCTGATCTGATTTCAAGGTTTACTCTTGAAGAGAAGGAAAGTCTTCTTGGTAATAACATGGCTGCTATTCCTCGTTTGGGAATAAGACCCTATAATGTATGGAGTGAGGCTCTTCATGGAGTATTGACTTCTGCTAACCCCTCAGCCGGTCTGGCAGCTCCTACTTCATTTCCAAACAGCGTTTCTCTGGGATCAGCATGGGACCCGGCTCTTATGCAACGAGAGGCAGCGGCAATATCAGATGAAGCCAGGGCTATATTTGCAACAGGTACAAAGGGACTTACATTCTGGTCTCCCGTTGTTGAACCAATAAGGGATCCAAGGTGGGGTAGAACCGGCGAATCATATGGAGAGGATCCTTACCTTGTATCACAGATTGCAGGCGGATTTGTAAGAGGGATGATGGGTGATGATGCAACCTACCTTAAATCGGTACCTACCGCTAAGCACTTTTTTGCAAATAACAGTGAATTCAACCGTCATGTCAGTAGTTCTAATATGGACAGCAGGGATATGAGGGAATTTTATCTTATTCCTTATAAGAATCTTATAGAGGACGATAACCTGCCGGGGATAATGTCGTCTTACAACGCTGTTAATGGAGTTCCAACCTCTGCCAGCAAATTGTACCTCGATACAATTGTCAGAAGAACATATGGCATGAAAGGCTATGTCACTGGCGATTGTGCTTCAATCGAGGATATTTATACCGGGCACTATTATGTAAAAACAGCAGATGAAGCAACCGCCCAGGGACTCAAGGCTGGTGTGGATACCGACTGCGGAAGTGTTTATCAGACCAGCGCTATTGATGCTTTGAAAAAAGGTCTGATCACCATGGCAGATATCGACAGGGCACTCCTCCATATGTTTACAATTAGAATGAGGACCGGTGAATTCGATCCTGTTGGCCAGGTTCCTTATTCACTGACTCTGCCAAATATTATTAGTTCTCCTGCGAACAGGGCTCTTGCAGAAGAAGTTGCAACAAAAACTCCGGTTCTGTTAAAGAACAACATTGTTTCTAAAATAAGCAGGAAAGCCCTGCCGATCGATCTGACTAATCTTAAGAAAATCGCTCTTATCGGTCCTCAGGCTGATAAAGTGGAACTTGGTCCCTATTCCGGAAGACCCGCACAGGAAAATATGATTTCACCTCTGGCTGGCATCAGGAAATATATTTCAGAGAAAGGTTTATCTACAGAGGTCGTATTTAGTTCCGGTGGAAATACAGCAAACAAAAGCAATTTGTTTTATGTTGCCGGATTTGAATTAAGAAAAACCAATGGTACCGTTACCAAATATGATGCTACAAAGTACAGTTCATCTTCAAAAGGAATTACTGTCGGTTCGGGAATGGGATCAGTTGAACAGGTAAGAACTATTGATGATGGATCATGGACTGCTTATGATAATATAGATCTGACCGATGTGGATACAATCGGAATTATCGTGAATATTCCGATTGATGGGGGTATTATTGAGGTAAGAGCAGGTTCGCCAGAAGGAAATTTACTCACTATCCTTAATGCTAATGTAGCAGCAGGAGCGAGATCAGGCGGTGTTTACGGCGCAGGTAGCCTTATGAAAGTTAAAGTTAATAAGTTAGGCTTTAACGGACCTCAGACCCTATACCTTGTTTATAAAGCAACTCCTGAAACCCCAATTGATAAGGACGCTATTGCAATGGCTTCATCAGCTGACGTTGCCGTGGTATTTGTAGGAACCGATGAGAAAACTGCTACAGAAGAAGCTGACCGACTTACTCTGCTTTTACCAGGTAACCAGGTCGATCTGATCAAGGCAGTTGCGGCAGCAAACCCTAATACTATTGTAGTTATGCAAACTCTGGGCTGTGTTGAGGTTGAAGAATTCAAAAACATTCAGAATGTAGCAGGAATTATCTGGTCAGGATATAACGGACAGGCACAGGGTGATGCAATAGCCAGTATCCTGTTTGGTGATGCCAATCCGGGGGGCAAACTAAATGCAACCTGGTATAAATCGGTTGAAGATCTTCCTGAGATTACAGATTACACACTCAGAGGGGGTAACGGTAAAAATGGACGTACACTATGGTATTTTGACAAAGCTGTATCGTATGAATTTGGATATGGAATCTCATATACTTCATTTGAATACAGTAATTATAAAATAAGCAAAAGTTCAATTACCCCACAGGATAGAATAACTGTTAGCGTGGATGTTAAGAACACCGGTGGTTATGATGGAGACGAGGTAGTTCAGATCTACATGAGAACACCTGACAGTCCTGCATCTTTACAGAGACCAATTAAAAGGTTAAAAGGATTTCAGAGGGTGACAATACCCAGAGGAGAAACAAAAACTGTCAGTATTGACATAAATTGCCACGATCTCTGGTTCTGGGATAAGGATAAAAACAAAATTACTTTTGATCAGGGAAAATACGTTTTTGAAATTGGATCATCTTCGAAGGATATTCGTGGATCCGTAACAGCTACAATGAACGGTACATTTTTACCTGTTGTTAAAACTGTCGTTGCTGACTGCGGAACGATTGTCCTTAGAAATGGATCAAGTGTTCCTGCCAGCGTAACTGCAGCTATGACTGATGACAGCTTTTATGATATATCAAAAGCAAAAGTTGTTTATTCCAGTAATAACCCTGCAGTTGTCACAGTTGATGAGAAGGGCATCGTAACAGCCAGAGGAGCTGGTGTGGCATCAATTACAGCCAGCGTAACCATAGGTGAAAATACAAAGACAGGAAGTTTTCCTGTAAAAATTATGCCTGACCTGTCTGTTGCTTCAATCAAGGTTGATAATAAAGTCATCCAGGGCTTTGATCCTTCAATCAGCAGTTACAGTTATCTGTTGAGCGGGACCTCAACTGTAGCGCCTGTTATAAGTGTTACCCCTTCCGATCCTTCTGTAAATGTCACGATCGTACAGGCTTCAGGCGTTCCTGGTACAGCCACAGTAACCTTAACAGATAATATCACAGTTGATAAGAAAGAATATTCTGTAAACTTTGGTACTAAATCTGTAAGTGATGAATTTAACAGCAATACGCTGGGGAGCCAGTGGAGCTGGGTTCGTGAAAATAAGGAAGACTGGAGCCTCTCTAAAACCAAAGGTTCACTGGTTATTAAAGGAGCAAAGGGTGATATAATAGGTACAACAAACACTGCTGAAAATTTATTACTCCAGAGTGCCAACACTGACTGGACAATAATTACAAAGTTAACCTTATCAAGAAAACCAACAGAAAATAACCAGCAGGGTGGCATTATTGCCTTACAGGATGATGATAATTTTGTAAAATTTGTTCTTCGTTCAAATCAAAGAGGTCCGAGAGGGGGAGGAGCCGGTATAGGTGCTCTTGATCTGATTGTCGAAAAGAACAGTTATTACTCCTCCGCTATTTCAGCAAGGAATGGGTTTGTACTTCCCACAAATAATCTTTCTCTGGTTCTGAAACTTGAGAAAAAAGGTGGAACATTTACGGCATCATACTCAACTGACGGCAGGAAATTTGTAACAGTGGGCTCAGCTGAGATGGTACTCTGGGATACAAAAGCCGGATTAATTGTATGTAACGGATCTGATGTAGGCAGGATGGGATTTGGAAGGATGCAGGGAATGCCGGGGATGAATCAGACGCAACAGCAGCAACCTGCTGACTTTGAAGTGGCTTTTGACTATTTCAGGATCACCAACAGTGGTCTTAAATTGATGAAATGATTTTATGAACTTCAGCATTGGTGAACTAACTGTAGCCAATGCTGAAGTTTTTAGCTATTGAATTGTTATAATGTTCTTATTGTCTTTTCTGAAACCGGGTGTTCTAATATTATTCCTGGGAAATATCTTATTATTTCCTCAGGTGTCAGGACCAGTTAATCTGTGTGGCATTAGTCATGGTTCAGATAAGGTTTATGTTACTTCTTCATTTATTTCAATGAAGGAAGGAAAATCAGCCGGATATACATCAGTTATTAGTTATAAAGATGGATTCCTAGCTTCCGGATCAGGCGGTAAGATAGACTGGATTTCAATATCAGGTAAAATTACAAAATCCCAATCATACCCGGGAGAGAGATTCAATTGTATCCTTTCAGATAATAAAATGATAGTTACGGCTGGAGATCAGGGTATATTAAGAATCTCGTATGATGGTGAAACATTCAGAAAAATTGAAACCGGATCAGTCAAGAATATCAATTCACTTACGTTATTCAACAGAACTATTATTGCAGGAGCTGAAAAAGGTACAATAATTAAAGGGGATCCAGGAGGTTCTTTTAGCGAGGTTAAACTGGATCTTAAAGGAAACATAGTATCTGTTTCATCAAGATTGACAGACTGTTACGGAGTTACAGATGAAGGTGAGATTATTCATACAAAAGATGGGATTCACTGGGATATAATTGACTTTAATAAGGTTTATTCAGGATATTACAAAACGTGTTATTTTAAAAAGGTACTGGTAACAGAATATCAGATTGCTGTTGCAGGCGTACATTCAGATGGTTCGCCGGCAGTACTGTTTTCTACTCAGGGCGGGGTCTGGACTGAAAGACCTCTTAATTATACTGATGATAATGGGGTGAATATGTTTCTTTCGGAATCGCCCAATGATATAATTTATGACGAGGTTTCCAATCAGTTTTTTATCGGGTGTAACAGAGGACAGCTGATGCAATTACCCTCTTGTTCACATTGTAATAAGTTAGCTTCTTTTCAGGATGAAGACATAGAGGGAATATCTTTAATTGATAATACCCTATTGATTGTTGGAAGTGATTCTTATATTAAATCAATAAATATCAGATAACTACAAATTTACCTGTTGTCTGAACAAAATCAAAAGGATTTTTGTATCTTTAATTATCTAATCGGACCAGCTTATAATCGAATAACTTTTATTATTCTGATTGGAATAACTTTTGAATAATTGGCAAAGCTTTTATATCAGAAAACTTAAAACAATCTTTATGAAAAGACTTACGCTTTTAATCAGTTGTGTGATCCTTTCCGGGATTATTTGCGGGAATCTGCTGGCACAGAACCCTGCTGTAATAAAAATTGACTTTGACCGTACTATTTCACCTGTAGATCCAAACATTTACAGTGCTTTTGTTGAGCCGATCCGTTCGGTTGTTTATGGAACAATATATGATCCTTCTTCGCCGCTTTCAGACGAGAATGGTTTCAGGAAGGATTTTATACAGCTTATCAAAGAACTTAAAATCAGAACTCTCAGATGGCCCGGAGGTAATTTTGTTGCTTCTTATTACTGGGAAGATGGCATAGGTCCTAAAGATAAGCGTCCGGCCAGACTTGACCTGGCATGGAATCAGATTGAAAAGAATCAGATGGGGACCGATGAGTATGCAAAATTCACAAATCTGATCGGGGCTGAAAGTTTTGTGTGTGTAAACGGAGGAACCGGAACGCTTCAGGATGCAACCAACTGGCTTGAATACTGCAATTATGAAAAAGGGACTTATTACTCTGACCTGAGGAGAAAGAATGGTAATGAGAAACCTTATGGAATAAAGTACTGGGCTCTGGGAAATGAGGTTGATGGTCCGTGGCAGATGGCACAGAAGAATGCTGAAGATTATACAAAGTGGGCACTTCAGGCACAAAAAATGATGAATGTTGTAGACAAGAACATCAAATATATCGGATCAGGTGCTTCAAATTACAAACCTGACAATGAATGGATTGACTGGAATGATTATGTTCTTGAACACCTGGCAGGAAAGATCGATTATCTTTCAGTTCACAGATATGCAACAGAGGCTTTAGGTGGTGATCGAAGTTTTTCGGGAATGATGTCATTAGGAATCGATATTGATCAAAAGATCAATATGGTAAAAGCATTGATAGAGAAGGCTATGCTCAAGACCGGGACAAAGAGACCTATTTATATTTCATTTGATGAATATTCGGGAGGTGGTGATAATCTCACGGGAGCATTGGTACTGGCTCAGCATCTGAATTCATTTATCAGGCATGCTGATATAGTTAAGATGGCTAATATTACAATGCTATCGAGCCTTGTTGGTAACTCACCTGATGGAGATTTCAAGAATTCATCTTACCAGACATTCAATCTGTTTTCGAATAATTGCATAGGCACAGCACTCGATATATATACCAACTGTGAGAAGTACAGTAATAAAGTATTTACAGACGTACCTTATCTTGATGTAACAGCAATTCTTAACGAAGCAGGCAAAGTGCTTATTATAAATGTTGTAAACAGGCATGAGACTAAAGCAATTCCGGCCAACATAATACTGCAGACTGGTACCGTTGCCGGACCAGCCAGGGTTAGAGAATTAAACGGAAAAAACCTTACTGCACGAAGTACTAAGTCTGACCCGGCTGTAACCGTCAGCACCAGGGAAGTAAAATTCACTGGGAATAATATAAATTTCAACTTTGCCGCACATTCATTGACCCAGATTGAAATCCCTGTTAAATATTAGTTGTTTAAGACCAGAAGTTTTATTGATTCATTATATTTATAGCCTCACTGATTGTACATGATTAGTACTTACTCAGTGGGGTTATTATTTTTTTTTGAATTTAAGATTCCGGTACTGCAGCTGTTTTTTTTTAAATTCGGACATTAAATATTTGTGACCTTATCGCTTCAATGCCAAATTCTTTGATTTGATTTAAGGTTATTCCGTTTACAAGAAAGTAAGGAGAATTAATAGGAATTATAAAATGATTTAGATATATTTGTTAAACCACTTGATTATTGTGGAGATCTGCCACAAAGGAACAAGATTTTAATTGCAACCTTAAAAATTACTGACTGAATCAGATCTTGTCGTGATATAATATTTATATTCTGACTATAATTTTTTTAAAGAGAAAAATGATGATATAAAATTTAAAATTCTTTAATTACCTGAGCATGTCAGCCTTCCTTATGTTTATCACAGAAAGTACGTGTTCAGCCCGGGAATCAATATGATATGATAAAATATGATATGATAAAAGTTGATGCTGGTACATGGGAAGCTGTAATTGACCATCAGGTTGTGGGATTCCATTATTATTCGCATCTGATTGACTGGGTATCGGTTGCTGAGCCGGCAAGTGAATGCTTCTTTGATTCCGGTAAGATGTCTGTCGGAATTGAAATACCTGAAGCAGGATTTGGTTTTTATTTTGTAAATAATGTAACAGATGGTGAAATCTGACAGAAGCATTGATTATCTGAGAAAACAAGTACATGAAGAAGATCATTTCATGAATTTGCGTCGCTAATGATTCAGGATTATAAAAAATAATACTATATTAGTTAAATTACATTTTTAATATTACTTAAGGAGGTTGTTAAATGAGAAAATCACTATTATTTATTTTAATGATGGTCATATCGGTTGGTGGAATCTGTTTAATACAATCGTGTCATGATTCAGGTAATTCTAAAACTGTTACTGAAGCCCATCCTTCACCTTACAATATCTATAGGGCTCAGTATCCGCGTATTGAAGCAGATTCGCGTGTTACTTTCCGGTTTAAAGCCCCTGATGCTCATAAGGTGCAGGTTTCAATCACTAACGTTCCGTTTGATATGGTCAAAGACACAGCAGGTGTATGGACATATACGACCAGTGAACCGCAGGATGCAGGTTATCATAACTACTGGATGGTTGTTGATGGTGCTATTGTGCTGGATCCCGCGACCGATACATTTATTGGCTATAGCCATATGTGCAATGGTTTTGAAATTCCTGATCCCGATGGCGGTTTCTATGAAATAAAAGATGTGCCTCATGGAAAGGTTCGGATAGTGAATTATTTTTCAAAGACTACAGATAAATGGCGTAAAATATTTGTTTACACACCTCCTGGATATGACAATAATACCACCGACAGATACCCCGTTCTTTATCTTCAGCACGGAGGTGGTGAGGATCAGAGAGTATGGACTGAAATGGGCCGTGCAAACGTTATCCTCGATAACCTTATTGCCGAAGGTAAAGCAAAACAGTTTATTATCGTGATGGAAACCAGTGCAGCATACAAACCCGGTGAAACTCCCCCTCAGCCGCGTCAACCACAAACTGCTTCACCCGGTCAGGGCGTACAGGCCACACCTCCTGCAGCAGGACAGGGTGCCCAGGCCGGACAGGCTACACCTGTAGCACCACGTCCCCGCATGAGGAATACTACATACGAAGAGCTGATGATCAACGATCTTATTCCATGGATTGATAGTAACTTCCGTACGCTTACCGATCAGCCTTATCGTGCAATGGCAGGGCTTTCGATGGGTGCAGGGGTGACCAGGCAGGTAACGCTGGCTCATCTTGATAAGTTCTCCTATATAGGTCTCTTTAGCGGCGGTACCATTGCTCCTGCAGACATTACTGACAAGTCTAAGGTTAAATTGGTATTTATGAGTTTTGGCAGCCGTGAAAATGGAGCTGGGGGACTCGAGAAAGCTTCAGCTGCTCTGAATCAGGATGGCATTAAAAGTGTTTATTACATCTCCCCATTAACTGCTCATGAATTTCAGTCATGGAGACGCAGTCTTCGCGAATATGCTCAGCTACTCTTTCAGAATTGATGTTTCAAACTTTGTAATTATGTTCGAAATCAATATTAAATTTTAAGTAGATTTTAAAATGAGAAAATTATCTTTTTTACTAATCGGGATATCATTTGTTGGAATCTGTTCTGCACAGACTGTTCAGGTTTCAAAGGATCCCTCTACTGCAATTGCAGGCAATCCTTCACCCTATAATTTATATGGGGCAAAGTTTCCTCGAATTGAACCCGATTCGAGGGTTACATTTCAGTTTAGGGCTCCTGATGCTCAAAAGGTGCAGGTTTCGATCAACAATGCTGCTAAAGATATGGTCAAAGGTTCTGACGGGGTATGGACTTATACAAGTGAACCACAGGATATGGGTTACCACAATTATTGGATGATAGTTGATGGTGCTGTTGTGCTTGACCCCGCAACTGATGGGTTTATAGGATATAGCCATTTATGTAACGGTTTTGAAATTCCTGATCCCGATGGTGGTTTTTATGAGATAAAAGATGTGCCTCATGGCAACGTTCTTATAGAGAATTATTTTTCAAAGACTACTAATCAATGGCGTAAAATTTATATGTATACTCCCCCTGATTATGAAAAAAATACATCTGCCCGTTACCCGGTGCTTTATCTTCAGCACGGAGGCGGTGAGGATCAGAGAGTTTGGATAGAAATGGGCCGTACCAACGTAATACTCGACAATCTTATTGCTGAAGGTAAAGCCAAGCCCTTTATTGTTGTTATGGAAACCAGTGCGGCTTATAAACCTGGTGAAACTCCTCCACAGCCTCGTCAGCCGCAAGCCGCTGCACCCGGACAGGCTGGTCCTCCTGCAGCAAGACAGGGAGGACAACCAACACCTCCTACAGCTGGTGCACGCCCCCGTATGGGATTTTCTTTTGACACATACGCAGAGCTTATGCTCACCGATCTGATCCCTTATATTGATAAGAATTTCCGTACGATTGCCGATCAGGGTCATCGTGCTATGTCAGGTCTTTCAATGGGTGCGATGTGCACAAAATCGGTCACCCTGGCTCATCTCGATACGTTCTCCTATATTGGCCTGTTCAGCGGAGGTACCATTGCACCTGCTGAGATTTCAGACAAATCCAAAGTAAAGCTTGTATTTATGAGTTATGGCAGTCGCGAAAATGGTTCTGCAAATGTCAAAAATGCAGCAGATGTTTTGCAACAGGCCGGAATTAAGAGTGCATCATATGTTTCGCCATTAACCGCTCATGAGTTTCAAACATGGAGACGCAGTCTGCGTGAATTCGCACAATTATTATTCATTAACTAAATAGAAAAATTATGAGAAAGCATTTTATTGGTTTAGTATTACTACTGACATTATCAGGTTCACTGTGTTTTGCACAGACAGCCCAGCCCACTATAGCTGAAGACTTCAAACCATCCACACTTAATCAGCCAGGGCAGGAGTATCCACAGGTCAACTCTCAGGGCTATGCAAGATTCAAAATAGTAGCACCACAGGCACAAAGCGTTGTTGTAAGTCTTGGACTTGGTGGTACGAGAGGTGGAACACCCCTGGCAAAAGCTGAGGATGGCTCATGGATGGGCACTACTGCAGGACCAATGGAAGAAGGCTTCCATTACTATCATCTTACTATCGACGGTGGTGTATTTAACGATCCCGGCACTTTGAACTACTATGGTTCTACCCGTTGGGAAAGCGGTATCGAAATTCCTGCTCACGACCAGGATTTCTATGCATTGAAAAATGTTCCTCATGGCAATGTTCAGCAGATACTTTTCCCATCAAAGAGTACAAACACCTCACGCAGGGCATTTGTATACACTCCTGTCGGTTACGATAAAGATCAGAAAGTACGTTATCCTGTGCTTTACCTGCAGCATGGCTGGGGTGAGGATGAAACGGCATGGAGTAATCAGGGTCGCGCCAATCTTATTATGGACAATCTGATTGCAGCCGGCAAAATCAAACCTTTCATTATTGTGATGACCTATGGAATGACAAATGAAGGCGGTGGACCTGGTGCCAGACGTGCTCCTGCCGGTGCTCCTGCTGCTGGTACGGCTGCCCGCCCTGCTGGTGCTCCCGCAACTGCTCCTGGTGCACGTCCAGCTGGTGCAACTGCCCGTCCTGCTGGCGGTATGGCTGGAATGATGAATAACGGCTTCGAAACAGTACTCGTTGACGAACTTATTCCTTATGTTGATGCAAATTTCCGTACTATCGCCGATCAGGCTCATCGCGCAATGGGTGGTCTTTCTATGGGCGGTATGGAGACCCACTCGATCACGCTCGCACGTCCTGAAGTATTCTCTCAATACTGTCTTCTCAGCGGTGGTACCTATACAGCCGCAGAAATCAAGGATAAATCAAAGGTCAAGCTTATCTTCATGAGTTGCGGCGAATTCGAAAATCCTGCTGGAGTTAAGAAAGCCGAGACCGACCTAAAAGCAGCAGGCTTCAATGCCGTTTCTTATGTTTCTCCTGGTACTCGTCATGAGTTCCAGACCTGGCGTCGCAGTCTCCTTGAAATGGCTCCGCTTCTTTTTAAGTAAGAGATAACGAGATCTCTCTGAAAAGTTTAAAATGCAATTGCCACTAAGACACTAAGTTTCACAAAAAGTTAATTCAAACGAATTATCCCTTGTGGAACTTAGTTGTTATGTGCCCCCGTTCGTACCAAAGAGGCGCTTTCGGGCGGGTTGGTGGCGATAAATTAATTTTCAGAGTAGATTCAATAATAAATTTCATAAAAACTAAGTTCTACTTTTGTATAATAAAATAGGAGATTAATAAATGAAATACAGGCATTTTGCTATTTGTTTAGCGACCGCATTAATTGGCGGAATCAGTTTTGCCCAGACTCAGACCACTGTAGTGGAAGATTTCAAAGTATCATCAACCACACAAGTTGGCAAACAATATCCTCAGGTAAATTCTGAAGGCAGGGTACGTACAAGCATTTCGGCTCCACAGGCGTTGAAAGTGCAGATTGACATAGGTGCCGTAAAATACGATATGGTAAAAGACGAAAAAGGAGTATGGACCGGCGAGTCTGCCCCTCAGGATGAAGGATTTCATTATTATCAGTTGAATATAGACGGAGCATCGGTACCTGATCCGGGAAGTTTATATTTTTATGGTGCAAGCCGTTCGGGAAGTGGTATCGAAATTCCTGCCAAAGATCAGGAATTCTATGCTAACAAGAATGTTCCTCATGGTCAGTTACGTGAAAATCAATATTTCTCAAAGACTACCAACAGTGTGCGCCGTGTTTTCATTTACACTCCTCCTGATTATGACAAGAATATAAAAAAAAGCTACCCGGTATTATATCTGCAGCATGGTATGGGTGAAGATGAAACCGGCTGGGGTAACCAGGGACATGCAAATCTGATTATGGACAACCTGATTGCTGAAGGTAAGTGCACTCCTTTTATTATTGTTATGGAAAACAGCGGTGGAGCACCCCGTGGTCCAAGACCAGCTGCTGGTACGACAACCCGGGGAGGCGCTCCCGGTCAGGCTGCTCCGACACGACCAGCTGTTACACCTGCTGCTCCCGGACAAGGTCCCCCTTCAGCTAATGCTGCTGGCAGACCTGCAGGTGGTCCGGGTGCCGGTTTCAATATGGCCGGACAATTCGAAAGGATACTCTTCGACGACCTGATTCCATATGTTGAATCGAATTTTCGTGTAATTGCCGATCAGGAGCACCGTGCTATGGCAGGTCTCTCAATGGGTGGTATGCAAACAAGATCTATTGTTATCGCTAATCCCGACAAATTTTCATATGCGGGTTTATTCAGCAGCGGAACCTTTTCGCCCAGTGAAATAAAGGACATTGACTCATTCAAAAAGAAAGCCAAACTTGTATTCATGAGTTTTGGTGGTCGTGAGGGCGGTGCAACAAGGATTCCGGCTGCAGCTGAAGAATGGAATAAGATTGGTATGAAGGGTGTCTCCTATGTTTCACCATTAACAGCTCATGAATGGCAATCCTGGAGACGAAGCCTGCATGAATTTGCACCATTATTATTCAATAACTAATATTATTATATATTAAACAAAATATAAGATTATGAGAAAGTATTTATCAAGCCTGGTTCTGCTTTTGACATTTTCAGGTTCTCTATGTTTAGCCCAGACCACACCCCCGGCAATTATTGAAGATTTCAAACCATCCACACTTAATCAACCAGGGCAGGAGTATCCACAGGTCAACTCTCAGGGCTATGCAAGATTCAAAATAGTAGCACCACAGGCACAAAGCGTTGTTGTAAGTCTTGGACTTGGTGGTACCAGAGGTGGAACACCCCTGGCAAAAGCTGAGGATGGCTCATGGATGGGCACTACTGCAGGACCAATGGAAGAAGGCTTCCATTACTATCATCTTACTATCGACGGTGGTGTATTTAACGATCCCGGCACTTTGAACTACTATGGTTCTACCCGTTGGGAAAGCGGTATCGAAATTCCTGCTCACGACCAGGATTTCTATGCATTGAAAAATGTCCCTCATGGCAATGTTCAGCAGATACTTTTTCCATCAAAGAGTACAAACACCTCACGCAGGGCATTTGTATACACTCCTGCCGGTTACGACAAAGATCAGAAAGTACGTTATCCGGTGCTTTACCTTCAGCATGGCTGGGGTGAGGATGAAACGGCATGGAGTAATCAGGGTCGCGCCAATCTTATTATGGACAATCTGATTGCAGCCGGCAAAATCAAACCTTTCATTATTGTGATGACCTATGGTATGACAAATGATGTCCGTATTGGTGGTATGGCAAATTTCAAGATAGAGCCATTTCAGACTGTCCTTATTGACGAATTAATTCCTTATGTTGATGCTAACTTCAGAACAATAGCTGATCAACCTCATCGTGCTATGGCAGGTCTGTCAATGGGAGGTATGGAAACCAAAACGATAACCCTTGCCCGTCCTGATGTGTTCTCACATTATGCTCTACTTAGCGGAGGTACATATACACCAGCCGATATCAAAGACAAGTCGAAGGTTAAACTCATTTTTGTCAGCTGCGGCAGCTTTGAAAATCCCGATGGAGTAAAGAAATCAGCCGCCGACCTGAAAGCAGCAGGAATTAATGCTGTATCATTTGTTTCTGAGGGTACTCGTCATGAATTCCAGACCTGGCGTCGTAGTCTGCTTGAACTTGCTCCACTTCTTTTTAAATAAGAGATAACATGATCTCTCTGAAAAATTAAAAAAGCAATTACCACTAAGACACTAAGATACCAGGGTCCTCAATAAGTTTATTTTTAAAGTTTAAAAATTGGTGCCCCCTGGTGCATTTGTGCTTTGGTGGCGATAATTAAATAAGGAGATTAATAAATGAAATACAGGTATTTAGTTATATGTATAGCAACTGCATTAATTAGCGGAACCAGTATTGCCCAGACTCAGACTGCCGTTGTGGAGGATTTCAAAGTGTCCTCAACCACCCAGTCAGGCAAGCAATATCCCATGGTAAATTCTGAAGGCAGGGTACGGGTAAGTGTTTCTGCACCCCAGGCTCAGAAGGTACAGCTTGATATTGGTGGGGCCAGATATGATCTTACAAAGGATGAAAAAGGTGTTTGGACCGGTGATTCGCGTCCGCTGGATGAAGGTTTTCATTATTACCAGCTTAATATCGACGGCGCTCAGGTACCTGATCCGGGAACGCTATCCTATTATGGAGCCAGTCGTTGGGGCAGTGGTATTGAGGTACCTGCTAAGGACCAGGATTTCTATGCACTCAAAGATGTTCCTCACGGACAGATTCGTCAAAATCTTTATTTTTCAAAGATAACCAATTCGTGGCGCAGGTGTTTTGTTTATACTCCGCCCGATTATGACAAGAAAACATCGGCCCGCTATCCTGTGCTGTATCTTCAGCACGGTAGCGGTGAAGATGAAACAGGCTGGGCTGTTCAGGGAAAAGCTAACCTGATTCTTGACAACCTTATCGCTGAAAAGAAAGCCGTGCCAATGATTATTGTCATTGATAAAGGCTATGCATCCAAACCAATTCAGATACCTACTCCGAATACCGGTGCACTCGCAAGAGGAGCCGGTGGCAGCTCAGCGTTTGAGGAGGTTATGATAAAAGAAATAATTCCAACAATTGACGCCACATACCGTACTATAGCTGATCGTGAACACAGGGCAATGGCAGGATTATCTATGGGTGCCAACCAGACTATCACTATCACTATGAATAATCTTGATGTGTTTTCGCATATTGGCGGATTCAGTGGCACGTCAAACTATCCGAGAACTGATGAGCTTGATCCGGCGACATTCCAGAACGGGAAATACAAAGACGGAGCTGCACTCAACAAGCAAATTAAACTCTTCTGGCTTGGACTGGGAACAAAGGAACCTAATCCTTTCCCTGCCTCAGTGGCCGCCTTCCGTGCTATGTTAGAAAAAGCAGGGATAAAATATGTCTACTACGAATCGCAGGGCACAGCTCATGAATGGCTTACCTGGAGAAGAGACCTGTATCAGTTTGCGCCATTACTTTTTAGATAAATTTTAAAAAAATTGATTATTATGAGAAAATCTTTTATTGGTCTGTTTGCAGCATTTCTTGCTGTAACTGGTGGTTTGAATGGGCAGGCTGATGATCAGCTGGCAAATTCAAAACCGGCATCAACAAATATTGTAGGAGCAGAATATCCCAGGATTGACGTACAGCGCAGGGCAATTTTTCATGTACGTGCCCCTGAAGCTCAGAAGGTTTCTGTGAGTCTTGGAAACGTTGCTCTTACGAAAGCTGAGGACGGCTTCTGGAATGGAATTACTGCACCTCTCGATCCGGGTTTTCATTATTATACACTTAAAATTGATGGTGTTGATGTATGTGACCCATTCAGCGAAACTTTTTTTGGTGCGGGCAGGGTGATGAGTGGTATTGAAGTTCCTGAAGAAGGTGTTGATTTTTATGATATTAAAAATGTTCCTCACGGAGAAGTTCGTTCAATATGGTATTTAGCAAAATCAACCGGTGAAAATCGTCATGCATATGTATATACACCGGCAGAATATGATAAAAACCCTGATAAACGCTATCCAGTCCTTTATTTGCAACATGGGATGGGGGAAGACCGTCGGGCCTGGTCAAATCAGGGTCGCGCAAACTTCATTCTGGATAACCTGATTGCTGAAGGAAAGGCCAGGCCAATGATTATTGTTATGGAAGACGGCGGAATCGCAGCGGGAATGGGTGGAGGACGCCGTCAGGGAGGACCGGTCCAAAATGCAAGACCGGCTCAGGGGCAGGCACCTGCTGCACAGGGTCAGACATCTTCAGTTCAGGGACAACGTCCTGCTGGTCAGGGTCAGCGTCCTGGTGGGCCGGGTCAGGGTCCTGGTGGTATGCCCTCTTTCTGGGATGGTTTTGGCAGTGTAATGATAAAAGACATTATTCCAACAATCGATTCGGAATTCCGTACCCTGACAGACCGCGAACATCGTGCAATGGCAGGCCTTTCACTAGGCGGTACTCAAACATACCAGATTACACAGGCTAATCTTGACAAATTTGCCAACATAGGTATATTTAGTGCACCTTTTGGTTTTCCGGGTGTTGAAACCGGCTATAATGGACTTTTGGCTAAACCTGCTGAATTTAACAAACAGGTAAAGGTATTTTATATAAGTATGGGTTCTAAGGAAGGACCACAAACAGGAAGAAGTATTCATGAAGTCCTTGATAAAGCAGGAATTAATAATGTTTATTTCGAAGCTCCCGGAACTGCCCATGAGTTCCAGACCTGGCGTAAGAGTCTGTATGGTTTTACACAGCTTCTTTTTAAAGATTGATGAGCAGGGCATATTGCATGCCTGAGAATTATATAATTATGGTTATGGAGGTTATGGTAAAGCCTTCATAACCATTGTTAAATTATTAACAGTAAGTAAGTTGAAATATTTCTGAGTCAACAGGGTATCCTTTAAATTATAATTTAAACTATAATGAAATACACCATTTTTCTTTTCAGTCTGCTATTGTCAGTATCAGGAATTATTAATGCTCAAAATACTATTGAAGGTATTCCGGCACCTACAAATATCACAAATGCCAGGTTCCCAAGGATACTGAACGATAACCGCATTGTTTTTCAGGTAAATGCACCGCAGGCAAATAAAGTTCAAATTGATCTGGGGAGAATTTATGATATGTTTAAGGACGAGAAGGGTGTATGGACTGTAACAACTGATCCTCAGGTTCCTGGATTTCATTACTATTCTCTTGTAATAGATGGAGTAAGAGTATCCGATCCTGCAAGTGAATCGTTCTATGGTACCGGAAGGATGTCAAGTGCCATCGATATTCCTGAGGCAGGAACTGATTTTTATTCCATAAAGGATGTTCCTCATGGCGATATCAGGCACAAGGTATATTATTCTAAAACAACAGGTACATGGCGTAGTTTGAATATATATACTCCTCCTGGATATGAAAATTCAGCCGGTGAAAAATATCCTGTTCTGTATATCCAGCATGGCGGAGGCGAAGATGAAAGAGGCTGGGCTGTCCAGGGTAAAACGGATCTCATACTTGATAACCTTATCGCTGAAAGGAAAGC
Organism: uncultured Bacteroidales bacterium; assembly: GCA_963760915.1. GTDB lineage: Bacteria > Bacteroidota > Bacteroidia > Bacteroidales > VadinHA17 > LD21. The sequence goes on from CAVXEU010000004.1 coordinate 262,469, forward strand.
AAAACCAATGCTGGTTGTAATACCAAACGGCAATGTATCAAAACCCGGAGTAGCTGCCGGTGGTTATAATGATGAAGCAATGACTGTTTTCAGGGAGGAGATACTGGGAAGTATTATCCCGTTTATTGAAAGCAGCTACAGAGTCAAAGCTGATGCTGCTGACAGGGCTATCGCCGGACTATCAATGGGAGGGGGACAGGCTTTTTATACCGGACTTCGAAATACGGATGTTTTCGGGAATATTGGAGTATTTAGTACCGGACTTTTTGGGGGTATAGCTCAGCAATCATCTTTTGATGCTGAAAAAGTAATACCCGGTTTACTTACAAATTCATCGTCTTTTAATAAAAAACTCAAATTGTTTTATATTTCAGTAGGAGAGCAGGATCCCAGGCTTGAACCAACCAAAAAGCTTGTGCAAGCTTTCACGGAGAAGGGATTAAAGGTTGAGTTTGCCTCATTCCCCGGAGGCCATGAATGGCAGGTATGGAGGAAATCACTTCATGATTTTGCACAAAAGCTTTTTAAATAAGTATTAAATTTTTCAGCTTATCACTTGTTTACCAACAGCAAAAATGATTTGTAATTATATAGTGATCAATAAATTTAATATGAAACTATTTCGTATTTTCTTCATTCTTTTTGTCTCTTTACAATCTGTAATTGCGCAGACAGAAACCAGCGATTCATCAGCCTATCTTTTTCCTGAATTTTCAAAAGGCAAAATCCTTCTGAAAGCAGGGACCTCAAGTGTGAGGATGCTGAACTATAATTTACTTACTGAGGAAATGATATTTGAATATCAGGGAAAGTATCTGGCAGTTGCCAATGTGGAATCTATCGATACCATATATAATCAAACCAGGAGATTTATTTTTATCGGGAAGTTATTCTATGAGATTCCGGCAAATCTGAAAGTTCCGCTTATTATACAACATGCTTGCAGGGTAATTTCTCCGGGTACAGCTTCTGGTTATGGTGGAACATTAGAGGCATCCTCAACCAAAGAAATTGGACGCTTGTATGGTACAGGGCAATCTTATGAAATGAAACTACCTTCTGATTATAAAGTCATACCCACATTACAATTCTTCATATTAAAAGAAGGGCTTCCAGTCAGAATATCAAATGTCAAACAAATTGTAAAATGTTTCCCTGCTGAAGAAAATGAAATTAGAAAATTCGTAAAAGAACACAATACAGATTTTGATAAACAGGAGAACCTCGTTGACCTTGTTGCTTTCTGTAATAAGTAAACAAAAATGAACATAATTTCATAAAGGTTAAATAAAACCTGAAATTAAATATATAGTATATTCAGCTTTACAAAGCTGACAAACAATCTCATCTGGTTAATTTGTAACCGTTCCTTTCTATTCAGGGAACGGTTTTTTGTTTAGATAACTATAGCATTGTACTCTATTAAAAATCTTCAATTATATAGTCAAAATCACTTTCACAATTCTAATTCAGATTTTGTTATTGAGATCTTATTTATCTGATTTTTATCTAAATATCTAAATATTTAAATAATTAAGTAATATTAAGAAATGTTAACAATAATTAACAAAAACTTTGGTGTTTAATTTAAATATGATATATTTGATAAGCAAACTTGATCCTTACCTGATTTATTTACTGACACTAATTATAGATATTTATTAGAAATAATGTTGGATTTTGTTATATCAGACTTGAACATATTTATATTTTTAGGTACCATTCGGTCGGAAAAATAGCTTAATATGAGATTTATATGAATAGATATTAACCCTGATTTCATTTTAAACCAAACCTATTTAATCACAAAATTGCCTATGAAAAAATGAAGAAGTAACAATTTCATCACCGAATCATTAAGATTCATGTTTTAAACAATTTAACTTTTTAATTTACTAATCAAAGAAGTTGTTTTTAGTTTTAAAAAACATTTAATTATGAAACAAAAACCAAACATACCTATTCCACTGTATAAGTATGGAATAAAAAAAACCCTGCTAATCATTAATTTAGTTCTGATAACATTAATGATCATTCCCATGAAGGTGAATGCAGCAAATCCTGATAGTAATTCCGGAAGCTCTCTGCAGCAGGTAGCTGTAACAGGAACCGTTAAGGATGAAAATGGCCTGCCTATGCCAGGTGTGAATATTCTTGTTGAAGGCACAACTGTAGGAAGCCTGACCGATGTAAATGGAAAATATTCAATATCAGTACCAAATGGAAATGCAGTACTGATTTTTTCATTTGTAGGCTACCTTGATAGTAAAGTACCTATAGCTGGAAAAACAGTTATTGACATTAAACTTGAACCTTCACTCGAAACTCTTGAGGAAGTAGTAGTTGTAGGTTATGGAACACAGAAGAAAAAAGATCTAGCATCCGCTATAACAGTTGTTGATGCACAAGAGATTGCAAAACAGCCTGTATCTAACGCTGCAACCGCACTTCAGGGGCTTGTCCCTGGAATTCAGGTAACAGCCACACGAAACCGTGATAATCCTGATATTGTAATTCGTGGCTTGGGTACTACCAGTGGTAACAACAGCCCTTTATATGTTATTGATGGTATTCCTCAATCCGGTTTGTATGTTAACCCATCGGATATTGAAACCATGCAGGTCCTGAAGGATGCTGCATCGGCAGCTATTTACGGTTCGCGCGGTGCAAACGGTGTAATTCTTATTACCACCAAAAGCGGTAAAAACGTAAATAAGGGCCAACCAAAGGTAAGCTTAAGAAGCTATTATGGCGTTGAACAACCATGGAAATTGCTCGATTTGACAACCACTGCTGAATGGGCATCGGTTGTTTATGCCAGTAATGGTGGCGCAGGCAGTACTACTCTTCCGGCGCTTGCAAAATGGATTGTAGAACAAAACGACGGTAAATACAATGGGCCGGAAACCGATTGGCAAAAACAAATTTTCCAGACAGGTGCAGTTAACCAAACCGGAATTGACATTTCGGGCGGTACTGACGCTGGTAGCTATTTTTTCTCGGCAGAGCAGTACAAACAGGAAGGCATTATCATTACAACACCGAATAATAGATATTCAGTTCGTATGAATTCAAACTGGAAAACCAATAACTTCAGTTTTGGAGAAAATGTTTTTTTTACGTATTCTGATTCAAGAAGTGAAACAGTACCTGACGGTCGCTCGGCTATTCAACAGGCAATAAATATGACACCGAATATTCCTGTGTATGACATTACACAGCAGCCGGGCGGATATGCAAACTTCAATTGGACGAACCCAGATTACTCTCCTGCTCTCACGGGACACGACGCTGGCAATCCTGTAGCATATTTAAATCGTGTAAAAAACATGAATTACACCAAAAGGTTTATTGCAAGCGCTTATGGTGAGTATCAAATAATGGCAGGACTTACTTTCAGAAGTACATTTGGGCTTACCACTTCGGATAGTGAAGGCCACAACTTTACATTGGCTACCCAAGGACAAAGACTTCCAAATACAACGCTTAATGAAAATCAAAGTTGGACGTACAACTGGAATTGGGATCAAACCCTTAACTATACTAAACAAATTGGCAAGCACGATTTTAGTCTTATGGGGACTTATTCTTCGGAATATTTGAAAAATCACAATTTTAGTGCTGGTGGCCAGACCATTCAAACTGAAATACATGATGTGCTTGGTAAAGTTGAAAGCAACTTTAGCGTTGGCGGAGGCGAAAGCGAACAAAGCCGTCTATCATACCTTAGCCGTTTAACCTATTCCTATGCAGGTAAATATATTTTGGTTGCCAACATTCGCCGCGACGGTTCTTCTAAATTCAATACAGGCAACAAATGGGGTACCTTCCCATCGGCTTCGGTTGCATGGAATATGAGCGAAGAGTCGTTCATGGACGGTTTAAAAGCAATGACTAAATTAAGTCGTCTGAAACTTAGGGGTAGCTTTGGTGCGGTAGGTAACGACGCGCCGATTGGTCCTTACAGTTACGTACCTTCTTTGAGTGCATCCAATTATAATACTGGTACCGTTGGCCTTGTTGGGCAAACAATTTCAAATTTAACGAAAAACCCCAACTTAAAATGGGAGAAATCTCAGCAGCTTGACCTGGGTGCCGAATTAGGATTCTTTAAAGGTGCTTTATCGGTTGAAGTTGACTATTACAATAAAAAGACCTTGGACATGCTTGTAAATGTTCCGATTCCCGGGTCAAGCGGTTCAAGTGGTGCTATTACCCAAAACGTAGGATCTATTTTAAACAGGGGTTGGGAATTTTTGGCTACCTACCGTAAAAGCGTCGGCTATTTCCATTTCTCAATTGGCGCGAACCTAACAACCAATTATAACGAAGTACTCGATTTGGCCGGTCAGGTTATTTCCGCTGGTGGTTCTGAATTTGCTACTTCATCCACTCGTACACAAGCCGGCTATCCTATTGGTATGTTCTATGGCTATAAAACAATGGGCTTATTCCAGACTCAGGCCGAAATTGATGCATATGTTGATGCGAATGGAGTTAAAATGCAACCACTTGCAGCTCCCGGTGATATAAAATTTTATAAAAAACCAAGCGAAGATGGAAGTTTGCAAGGGGTAATCGGTGCCAGCGATATGGTTTACATTGGCGATCCTGCTCCTGATTTTACGTATGGGATCAACTTATCAGCCGATTATAAAGGATTAGACCTTACAGTATTCTTCCAGGGCGTACAGGGTAACAACCTGGAAGGAATTTTAACAGCATGGACAGAAGGTATGCACAACAACTTTAACTTGGGCAAAAACGCGCTTAACCGCTGGACGCCCACAAATACAAATACAACAGTACCAAGGGCAGTTCGGGGCGACCCCAATAAAAATACTAACATTTCGGACAGGTATATGTACGATGGTTCGTATTTAAGATTGAAAAACCTTACGTTGGGTTATACCCTGCCCAATGCATGGGTAAATTACCTTAAACTTAGCAATGTTAGAGTGTATGCCACAGGGCGTAACCTGTTAACATTGACCAAATATCCGTTCTACGATCCTGAAATAGGATCAGGATATGTTGGTCTGTCATCAAGTGGTAACTCAAGTACAGCCAGGGGTATCGATAATGGGTATTATCCGCAGGCTCGTTCTCTAATTATGGGTATTCAAGTTGATTTTTAACCTAAAAACATTATGAAGATGAAAACCAAAATATTTTTATTCATCGCAGGATTACTTTTTTTTGTGTCCTGTACGGAAGAGTTTATAACAAAAAATTTAGATAAGTCGAGCTATGATCCCGGTTCTTTTTTCACTACTAAAGCCAAGGCTGACATGGCGCTTGTTGGAGCTTATACATACCTTCAAAATCAATATGGACAAACATGGGGAGGGGTCCACGTTATGCACATGGTTCTCAGTGACGACCTTTATGAAACTCCTAAAGCAGCAGGTTTTACTCCATGGGGCTCTATAAATAATTTTTATATCAACGCCAACGACGTTAGCAGTGTATGGAACTCATGGTATGCCGCTATACAACGTGTAAATACTGCTTTGGAGAATATGAAACCTGCCCAGGAAGTCGACCCTGCCTTTACTAAAGAGCAGTTAGATGTTATGGAGGGGCAGGCTTATTGTCTCAGGGCATTCTACTATTACAGTTTATTCGATTATTACCCAAAAGACAAAATTGTTCTGAGAAGTTTACAGGTCTTAACTCCTGGTGAAAGCTATACTAAGGCTCCGTCAACCGAAGCAGAAACATTTGCGTTTATTGAAGCCGATTTAAAAAAGGCACAGGAGCTTTTGGTAAATGGCACCAACACTACAGCAGGTTATGAAAAATGGAGGGTAAGCCGCGGAACTGCTACAGCATTGTTGGGCAAATTGTATTTAAATAATAAAGACTATGCAAAAGCTGCCGCCGAATTTAAAAAAATCCTTCCCGGAGTAGGCGACGCTGCGTATGGTACTTATAACCTTGGCGATTACAGGGCCAATTTTACCATCGCCGGAAAAAATAACAGCGAATCGCTTTTCGAAGTTCAGTTTGCCGACGTAACCACACCATCAAACCAACGCGGTGGAGGGGTTCAGAACTGGTCATTTAACGATCATAATGCATGGAGTGCTATGCTAGGGTGGAACTTTGCAGTTCCTACCTATAAACTCGACGATTTTGAAAGATGGACAGAAACCATTAGCGGGCAACCTACTACTGTTTATGACTACAGGGTATATGCTACTTTTTTGGGTGTACCTAACGGTATAAATCTCACACTTGGCACAAGAACTGTGAACTGGATTGAACAGGGATGGGCTACTCTAGATTGGTATGCGGCTAATGGAATTGACATAACAAACCTAAAAACCGGGAATGGTAAGGATTTTTCTGCTGCAACATTTTATATAATTGGCGGTTTAGACTCATACGGTTCTTTTGGAATTCGCAAAAGGTCGCATGAAAGCGATATAGGTTTGCCAAACAATAATGCTACGACTACAGTAACTAACTTAAGACTTATTCGTCTGTCTGATATCATGTTGAATTATGCCGAATGTCTTGCAAATATAAATCCTTCAAACCTGACTGCAACCGATCCAAACAGTGGTGTTTACTGGGTTGACCAGGTTCGTAACAGGGCAAATAATGTTATGACCGGCGACCAGTCGCAATTGTATAGCGCCCGTGTGGGTGTTCCCGGTCAATTGCCACCAGTGTTAACATTAATGAATCTAAAAGGATGGAGTTTAATGCAGGCTGTCGAGCATGAACGTTATGTTGAAGGTTATGGTGAAGGATGGAGACGCGAAGACCTGAAACGCTGGGAAAAAGGTGCCGCTTTTGTAAAAGGCAAACCGGGCTATACAGGCTGGCAGTCGCTTATTCTTCCTGTTCCGCAACAAGAATTGGATAGAAACCCGTTAATGCCAAGATAATTACTGAATATTTCTTCAGTTAGTATTAGAAAGAGGCTGTCTCAAAAAGGAGAACAGCCTCTTTTTTTGTTCTTCAGAATTCAAATTTCCGCCTTGCGAAAAATAATTTGCATGGGTAAATATATTTTTACTATTTTTATCATTGCCAGATCTTGCAAAACAGAGGGGATGCCCGGGGAATATTTAATTCTATTTTGCCTTGGGTCAGGCTTTGAATCGTACAGTTACTCTTTGACCTAATATCTATTTTTAATTAACCTACAATGAAAAAAAGTCTCTATTCTTTTGCTGTGTTGATGCTCCTATTCAACACTTCTTTAATTAGGGCTCAGGATATTCCACCTACAACATCCCTGGTATATCCCGGAACAGATGGCAAACTGGTGTATGTTGCGGACAGCCTTGGTAATAAGATACCTGATTTCTCAAATGCAGGATACAAAGGTGGTGGTGTCTCCATTCCATATGTTGCTGTAAAAGCAACTGTATGGCCGGTTCTGGGAGATAATTCAGCAAGCATACAGGCTGCTATCGACAAGGTTTCAGCACTTCCGCTGGATGCTTCCGGGTTTCGGGGTGCGGTACTGCTGAAAATGGGGTTCTATAAGCTTGAAAAACCCTTATACATAAAAGCTTCTGGTGTCGTTCTACGTGGTGAAGGAATGAGTGATATTGGAACCATTCTTTATGGTATTTTACCTCCCCGGGATCCAAATGCTACTGGCAGGCAACGATCCGCAAGACCCGATTTGATAAACATTGGAGCGGAAAAGGGAACGGAACTGCTGGAAGAGAGCAAGCAGGCAATTACTGATAATTATGTTCCTGTTGGGGCTGTTAGTTTTAATGTGAAATCTGCAAAGGGTTTTAAAAAAGGTGATAAAGTAATTGTTAAACGCTTTGGTAATGCAGACTGGGTTAAAGAACTGAAGATGAAGGATGAAATAGCTAACAGTGGTGCCTGGAAATTTGATATCAATTATGACCGCGAAATTATCAATATCAATGGTAACACTATTACTATTGATGCCCCCATTTTTACGGCCATCGACTCGCGTTGGGGTGGAGGCGAACTAATAAAATACAATGATAATCGTATTGAACAGGCAGGCATTGAAAATCTGCGTGGTATATCGGATTATAATCCAACGGTACGTACCACAACTTACGGTAACATGGACCGTGACAAGTTGAAAAAAGAGAATCAATACCAGGGAGATGAATATTACTCTGATGAAAATCATTATTATAATTTTATCGGTTTTACCAATGCTAAAAATGGCTGGGTACGCAATGTGACAGCTCTGCATTTTGTCTATAGCGCTATAATAACGAATGGAGGTACTAAATGGATTACTGTTCAGGATTGTCAGTCCATGGAACCTGTTTCTGTTCGGGCGGGTGGAAGACGATTTACATTTAAAATGAATGGTCAGCTCTGTCTGGTTCAACGATGTTTATCCTACAAAGGCCGTCACTCTTTTGCAGGGGAAAGCGCCACTGCAAGTGGTAATGTGTTTTTTGAATGTAAAGCCATCAATCCCTACTCTACCAGTGAACCTCATGGCTACTGGGTAAATGGTATACTTTATGACAATGTCCAGGCGCCATTAACAGCTCGGTACTGGGACTTTATAATGGGTTGGGCAGGAGCCAATACTGTCTTCTGGAACTGTGAGGGTGATTTCCTGATTCAAAGTCCACCAACAGCTGCAAACTATTCTTTTGGACATATCGGTGTGAATGCAACTATATTTAATGCTGCTTTGCAGGATTTAACAAAACCAAACGGACATGTTGAATCGATGGATAAACATGTTACCCCAAGAAGTTTATACCTTACTCAGTTAAAAGAAAGACTTGGTGAACAAGCTGTTACAAATGTTATAAATGTTTTAAAATAAAAAAATCGTTAAATAGGCATTGACTATTTGATGATTCTTATAAAACAGAACTTAAAACAAATTCAAAAATCTCATTTTCAACATGAAACTAATAAAATATTCTTCACTCTTGTTGTTGTTATTTATCGCTGGACTTACTGTTATAGCTCAGGACATTCCACCCACAACAACGCTTGTCTACCCTGGAACTGATGGCAAACTCATTTATGTATCCGATAGTCTGGGTAATAAAATCCCTGATTTCTCAAATGCCGGATATAAAGGCGGTGGTGTCTCTATTCCTTATGTAGCAAACAAGGTCACTGTCTGGCCTGTTGTGGGAGATAATTCAGACAATATCCAGGCAGCAATCGACAGAGTTTCGGAACTTCCACTGGATGCTTCAGGGTTCAGGGGTGCGGTACTTCTGAAAATAGGTATGTATGAACTTGAAAAACCTATCAGTATTAAAGCATCAGGTGTGGTGCTCAGAGGCGAGGGCATGAGCGATATCGGAACAATTCTTATCGGTAAGATTCCAAAAGACAGACAGACATATGGGAGAGGAGGATTAATAAATATAAGTGGTCCAACTGCAATAGCTCCAATGGAGGAGACTAAACAGACAATAACTGATAAATATGTACCGGTTGGATCCCTTAGCTTTAATGTGGTATCAGCCAAAGGATTCCAGATTGGGGACAGGGTGCTTGTAAGACGTATCGGAAATCAGGATTGGATTAAAGAAATTGGTTTGGACAGTGCGAGTGTTGGCAGAAACAGATGGAGACCTTTTAATATTACTTATGACAGAACAATTGTGGATATCAAAGGAAATACAATTACAACTGATGTTACAATTTTCACTGCCATAGATTCCCGCTGGGGCGGGGGGGAAATTCTCAAATATAATGACGAGCGTATTGATCAGGTTGGAGTAGAAAACCTTCGTGGTATTTCTGAATATAATCCTACTGTGCGTACCAGGAATTATGGTAATATGGATCGTGACAAATTAGGTTCCAAATTTCAGTATGAAGGTGATGAGTATTATTCTGACGAGAATCACCTGAGTAACTTTATAGTGATCTCCAATTCAAAAAATGCCTGGGTCAGGAATATCAGCGCTCTTCACTTTGTCACAAGTGTGGTCCAGAGTAACGCCGGATCAAAATGGATAACGGTACAGGATTGTGAATCATGGGAGCCGGTTTCTCCAAGGGTAGGAGGCAGGCGGTTTATTTTCCAGATGAATGGCCAGTTATGTCTTGTGCAGAGGTGTCTTTCACAGAAAGGGCGACATTCTTTCGTATTGCAGGGATCAGAAGCAAGCGGTAATGTATACCTTGAATGTACTGCCTTAAATCCTTATTCTACGAGCGAACCACATAACCATTGGGTAAACGGTATTTTGTATGATAACGTAAAAGCACCTCTTACAGCAAGGTTCTGGGATTATATCATTGGCTGGGCTGGCGCTAATATAGTTTTCTGGAATTGTGAAGGAGATTTTCTTATTCAGAAGCCACCAACCGCGCAAAACTATTCATTCGGTCATATCGGTGTTAATGCTGTAATATTTAATGCAGCACTGCAGGATCTTACCAAGCCAAATGGTCATGTCGAATCGATGGACTACCATGTTACTCCAAGGAGCCTTTATCTAACCCAACTTAAGGAACGATTAGGGATTGATGCTGTTAAAAATGTTATTAAGGATGGCCATAAAATAGAATAGTATTTTGAGTTATCTAAATGTCTGAAAAAAGCCGTCGTGGTTGTTATTATCACACGACGGTTTTTTTATTTATTTACGGATTCCCTATTATGAAAGCTTTGGAGAAATCTTATTCATTATAAATTCAAGTTACTTAAATGTATTTATCCAAACATACAGTTTTGCTTTAAATACCCTGAATAACAATAGTTTCGCCTTTTGCAGGGAAATAGTTTGTGGTTTTTCCATTGACCCTTACTACACATGGATTACCTAGCAGGGATTTAATTTCAGATTTTGTCAGCTTCCCGTCTTTCCATTCCAGATTTACTTCGAAACCACCTCTTGCTTTCAAACCTGTAACTGAACCCTCTGTCCAGCTTGGGGGTAAGGCCGGCAATAATGAGATTTCGCCTGCATGGCTTTGCAGCAGACATTCAGCAACGGCAGCAGTATATCCGAAGTTGGAATCAGACTGGTAAGCTGCGGTATTATGAAGATTATTTCCCAGTCCTCCTCTGTTTGATGTTGTTCGGAAAAAATCTCCCATAACCTTTTCAGCCATTTCGCCATTTTCAAGCCTGGCCCAATCACAGATATCCCAGATGCCGTTCCACCACCCGGGATCTATTTTACGTGGTTCCAACCATTTTTTAATGGCTTCGGCTATTTCGGGATTCCCTCTTAATGTTATGGAGTTGCCTGGATAAAATCCAAAATTTGCTGACATATTGTGATTTTCAGGGCCCTTTTTCCAGTCCTCAATCCATGTTTGGAGAAGACCATTTTTCCCGATCTGGTAAGGAGGGATTTTTTTCAATGCCTCGGCAAGTTTTGCGCCAAATTCCTGATCCGTATTCAATATCTTTTCTGCTTCTATGATATGAGGAAACAGATCCCTGATCATTCCCAGATTCATTGTAGTAGTTGTAGATAAAAATGTTTCGGGTGCTTTATCACTGGTAAAGAACCCCTGTTCAGGTGACATCGAGAAAGGAATGACCAGCCACTTATGTTTTGGTTCAATGGTCATTATATCCATAAGAAACTGAGCCGAACCCTTCATGATCGGATAGTATTCTTTAAGGAAGTCGACATCTCCTGTAAACTGATAATGTTCCCATATATGAAGACAAAGCCAGGTTCCACCTAAAGGCCACATACCATACCTTGCAGCATCTACAGGTGCAGTGCCCCGCCAGAGATCAGTATTATGATGCGTTACCCATCCTCCGGCATTGTAATATGTTTTTGCAGTTTTGGCTCCGGTTTCGGAAAGATCCCTGATCATATCAAACAGAGGCTGGTGACACTCTGACAGGTTTGTGACCTCGGCGGGCCAGTAGTTCATCTCGGTGTTTATGTTTAAAGTATATTTACTACCCCAGTTAGGTAACACAGCCTCACTCCACCTTCCCTGAAGGTTTGCAGGCTCACTTCCTGCCCTGCTGCTTGAAACCAGAATATAACGGCCAAATTGAAATATTTTTGCAAGAAGATCTGGGTCGGGCAGACCTTTTTTGAGATCAGCAACCCGCTCATTTGTAGGTTTCTGATTCATTCCAGGGTCGCCTATTTTTAAGTGAACCCTTCCCATTAACCCGGTGAAATCCTTTATATGTGTTTCCTTCAACGTATTAAAATCTTTCCCGTTGACCCCAGACATGATTTTTTCGCAAGTGGCTCCGGGGTTCCCTGAAATATCATTATAGTTTACATGACTTGTTGCTGTTGTAAGCATGAATGTAACCGAATTGGCTTTTTTAATAATAAGGCTTGAATCTGTAGATTCCATGCTACCTTTATCAGGTATAGCAACCAGTGAAGTCTGAAAACTAAGTCCGGTTCCGTCAACCTTAGCAATAAGTGAGGATACTGTTTTTGGAAGATATTTCCATGTACCGACCATGTCCAGTTTACCGTCTTTTGAAGTTGTTTTCTCCAAATAAGGACTTTTAAGTTTTGCCTCAAGTGAGATACGTCCTGGTTTGTCTGCCGATACTTTCATTACCAACACCCGGTCAGGATATGACATAAACACTTCGCGGGACATTTTAACCTTGCCCAGGGTATAGCTGATTTTGACCACACCTGTTTCCAAATCCAGCTCACGGTGGTAATCTCTTACTGAATCACCTGATTCATTAAAGTTAAGAAGCAGGTCCCCAACAGGTTCATAGGTCTGTTGCGCCGCCGGTATTCCATAAAAATGTTCATTTACCATTTTCTCCGCCTCCTGAAATTTATCGGCAAAGACAAGATCTTTAATTTTCCCGAAATATTTGTTTGCATCCGGATCGTCATAATCATGAGGCCTTCCTGACCAGAATGTTGATTCGTTTAAAGCGATTCTTTCACTATAAACTCTTCCAAAGACATTGGCCCCCATATATCCGTTACCAATGAACAATCCATCGAGCCATACCTTTTCAGCGGGTTTATTGTACCAAAGGACCATATCCCTGGTATCCGTGGATTTTTGTTGTGGTCCGGAACAAGCTGCCAGTAAAATTAAAATAGTAGCCAACGCAACAATTGAGGTTTTAGGTAAATAATCAGGTTTTTTCATAGAGTATATTATTAAATACAGTAATCATTTTAAAGTTAAAATAGTATAAGTGAACAAGTAACAATATACAATAATTATTTTGTCAGGAAACCATATATTTTCTACTTTTATAAACATTATTTCACCCCGGCCTCAAAATTTAATCTGATCACTGAGATGTAATTTTTTAACGGAGAGTAAAGCTCTGTAAAGACTTTTTAAATTTACTATAATTATTTTTTAAACTTTATGCCAAGCTATTATGAAAATTTCTATTTGCTCAATTGCAGCGTTGATGTTCTTTTTGAACTTTTCCGGGATAAATATTAATAATCCGGAGTCTGCTAACAAGGGGCAACAAGCTGCAGAAAATGATTTTTCGTTTAAGGATTTGCCTCCGACAACCACGCTTGTATATCCCGGGACAGATGGCAGACTTGTATATATTGCTGATAGCCTGGGGAATAAAATCCCTGATTTTTCTCATGCAGGTTATAAAGGTGGAGGAGTACCTATTCCCTTTGTGTCTGTCAAAGAAATAGTATGGCCGGTAGTGGGAGATAACTCTGCCAATATTCAGGCGGCTATCGATCGTTTATCAGCTACAACTCCGGATGCTTCCGGATTCAGGGGAGTGGTACTTCTGAAAATGGGGACTTATGAACTTGAAAAACCAATAAATATTAAAGCTTCAGGCGTAATTCTTCGTGGAGAAGGAATGAGCGATATCGGTACCATACTTGTTGGCAAATTAAATAAAATACCGGCGGAAAACCGGGGTGCCTCACTGGAGAGGCAGGGTTTTTCTTTCAGAAGATCGGCACTGATTAATATCAGTGGTGAATCAGGTGTAAAACCGCAGGAAGAAACAAAACAGATAATTACTGATAAGTATGTACCGGTAGGATCATTCAGCTTTAGTGTTGTATCTGCAAAGGGCTTTAAAGTGGGAGATAAAGTGCTTGTAAGACGAATCGGAAACGAGGCATTTATTAAAAAGCTGGGGCTGGATAGTGAGAGCGTGGGCAGATATGCATGGAGACCTTTTAATACTGAATATGACAGAATAGTGACCGGAGTAAATGGGAATACTATTTCTATTGATGTACCAGTATTCTGCGCAATCGATTCTCGTTGGGGTGGCGGTGAAATTGTAAAATATAACGATCAGGGACGATTGGAACTGGTAGGAATTGAAAATCTCCGTGGTATTTCCGAATATGACCCTTCTGTTAGAATGACATCCTATGGAAATATGGATCGAGGCAACTGGGATGCCACTGACAGACCTCATTACGAAGGTGATGAATATTATGCTGACGAAAATCATTATTTCAATTTTATAGATTTAATAAATGTGAAGAATGCCTGGGTAAGGAATATCAGTGCACTTCACTTTGGAAGCAGTGTTGTAAACGCCGGAAATGGAACAAAATGGATAACAATACAGGATTGCGAATCCAGAGAACCTGTCTCCATAAGGGCCGGAGCAAGAAGGTTTACATTTATGGTTGGGGGGCAACTGGCTTTCGTTCAAAGGTGTCTTTCACAGAAGGGCAGGCATTCATTTGTTAACGGTGGTCGGGGAGCCAGTGGAAATGTATTCTTTGATTGTGAAGCTGTCAATCCTTACTCTACCAGTGAACCTCATGCAAACTGGGTTACCGGTGCACTTTATGATAATATTAAAGCCCCTCTTACTGCACGATTCTGGAAAGAAATCGGTATGGGCTGGACTGGTGCAAATGTTGTATTCTGGAATTGTGAGGGAGATTATCTGATACAAAGTCCGCCAACAGCAAAAAACTATTCTTTTGGTCATATCGGAGTAAATGCTGTCATTTTCAATACATTTTTTCAAGACCTGACTAAACCCAATGGTCATGTTGAATCAATGGATAAACACGTAACACCAAAAAGCCTTTATCTCACCCAGCTTAAAGAACGACTTGGTTCTGACGCTGTTAAAAATGTAACAAAGGAAGTACAGTCAGAAGAATAGAAACTAATTTCAAAATTGAAAGACAAAATAAAAGCGCCCGGAAATTAAAATACCGGGCGCTTTTATTTTGTTTCCTGTCATAAATCTGCAGGAGAATTTAATATCAGAGGTAGTTTACATATCCCACCATATTGGTACGGATAGTGTAAATCCATTGGTAACTGACAATGTAAAGAGTTTTCATATCATCATCGCCAAAGCAAAGGCTTACCGGGAAGTGAGGTAAATTGATCATCCCTACAAATTCACCTTTTGAATTGAAAATCTGAACGCCATAATAAGTACCAACATAAATGTTTCCCATCTTATCTATAGCCATGCCATCTGAACTTGAAGATTTCCCTTTTCTGTCCAGTACATTATTGACCAGAAATAATTTGGCAAACTGACGACCATTAGTAATTGTACCGTCATCCTTTACATCGTAAGCCCAGATATAATTCTTTTTAGTACTTACAACCGGATACCATGATTCATCATCGTAGCAATTGTTAATATACAGTGTTTTGCCATCCGGTGAGAGCAGGATTCCATTGGGCATTGCGAACTCATTTGGTTCAGTTATTCTTGTAACTTTTTTTCCATCAGGAGAAACATAATACACAGCTCTTCCTGGCTGGAATTTAACAGCTTCCATTGTGAACTGCGGATCAGTGAAATAGATTCCACCCTTGGCATCAGTAATAATATCATTCGGACCATCAATTGGTTTGCCATCATATTTACTGACTACGGTCCTTACTATTTTACCAGTTGTTGTCATTTCAACAACCTTGTGGCCAATCATGTCACAAACAAGTAGATTCCCGTTTTTATATGGGTAGAGACCATTTGACTGCATCTTGCCTTCGGAAATATTCCTGTATGATCCGTCTGGGTCCAATTCAACAATAGAGCTTTTATCCGGATGTGCGCCCCATCCCTGGTCAAAGCCCATATTTGAGAAATAGACCTTTCCGTTCATCCATTTTGGTCCTTCACTGAAAGTAAGACCAGGTTTGGTTATTGTTCCGTCAACAAGAAGCTTGAGCTTTGAACTTTCAGGAATAATTGCATGATAAGCTTCAAGCCTTGCTTTTTCCTTTTCACTGTAATCCGCTCTTGCAGGCCAGAAAATATCGATTGCATCACAACCAAGATCACCAACTTTGGCACCGTGAACCATATTACCGGGAATAAGAACAACGTCATCTTTTGCCATAGCCTGTTCGCTGTCAAGAAGAATTTCATCACAGCCACCACGAAGTACAAACATTGTCTGTTCTTCAGGGTGTATATGACGATCAAATAGAGCACCGGGATCCATAGAAATAAAGCTTACCTGAGTGTTCCTTCCGGTTATCAGCCTTGAATTAGCACCTGTTGTTAGTTCTGTAAGCTGAAAATCATATAGATCATATACCTGATTTGGTTTTACATTTGGAGTGGATGGTGCCGACAGATCAACATTTTTAGAAGGTGCATCTGTAATTCCTGCTTTCTGCAGATAGTCAAGACGTACCGGGCTGTATACTTCAACAATTTTTGCACCTGCAGGTCCGGCTGTCAGTGCATTTTTAGTACCTTTTTCAAGATATACGAAATCTATTCTCGGAGTAATACTGTGAGTTCCGTCCTGTTCTTCTCTTTTAACAGCAATCATTCTTACATTTGTTCCGTCAATAAGCTGAGTTACTTCTCCTTCCAGAACAAACATGAATCTGTCGGTTGGCAGTACCTCTTCAGGAATCTGAGCATTTGGTTCGAGTTGCAGGATCCCAGTCATTGTTCCATGTCCCCAGTACAGTTTTGCATTAACACCTTTGTATAATTCTGTGTTTGCAATACTTTCAAGGCTTGTTACTTTTCCTGCTTCCAGATTTGGATTGACTTTTGTTTTAGGCAGACCTGTTAACTCTCTTGCTGTAAGGGAATACTGCTTGATCAATTCGTCATTTTTAGCTTTCCACTCGGGCGCCGAAGTGCACTGAGTGAGAATGATTACTGCCATAGCTATCAGGCTGGCAGAAATGATTTTTTTCTTAAACATTGATTTCATACTTTAGAATTTGGTATATTAGATTGATTACTGTTTTTCTGCTGTTATGTCTCTCTTTCCCAGCGGATCCGCTACCTGATCCATGCCTACAACATCGTAGCCAAGCCACTGGTATGATTTTGCCAATGCAGCTGTCTTTGCCCACGCGAAATCGTGTTCCTGAGTTTTGGTCCATGCCACACGTTGTTCTTCTTTTTCGAACATCAGCTCCATTTCAAAGGTGAACTTGGAATCAGGCGACCCGTTTCTCTTTGCAACATCAGCCGGGAAAATGCGGAGGAGCTTTGATCCAAGATAACCTACCTGTTTTCTAAGGGCAGGAACATAAATATCCATATAGTTTTTTTCGAAAGCAGTGTAATTAACCGGCTCAACTTCAAAAAACATCTGCAGTTTAGCCATTGTGAGAGGGACATCAACTACATCCAGTTTCCCTTTCTCAAGAGCAATTCCATAAACAACCAGTTCAAGCGGGTCGGTAGCTGAGCTTTCAAGAGAATGAATTTCGCCGGCTTTTACAGGGACTGCATCACCATAAGCTATGTCAGCACATTCGTCATTTACATAGACCTTGCCTTTACCTTTGATAACCAGATAAACTTCATCTACACCTGCATGATAATGTCTTCCGACAGTTGATCCAACCGGTATGAGAAGATGATCAAAAAACGCCCAGTTTGATGCAAAAGCCCCGGGACCAAGAGCTCTTCTATAGTAAACAGTATCTTTTCCGCCATCCATGTTGGGAACAGGGCGAAGATTTTCTTTTATGAGCTGGCCGGTATTAATAAATGTTGGTTTCTTAACAAGAACTGCATCTGATCTGTCATCACCCATTTCAAATAAGCTCGTGGGGTCGGCAGAGTAGTTATAAGAACCCCTGCGCATAAAACCACGACCAGCCTGAGGATATGCATTTCCGGCTCTTTGTGCAGGAGCACCAGGTCCTTGTGCAGAAGGAATACCGGCTGCAGGTTGAACAGGATCAGCTACTAATACCTGAAAATTTACCCAGTCGACGGGTTTTGATGATGGATTATATAAGGCATGTGAATTACCTGATTTGCATGGTACTCCCATAGGACCTTTAAGTAGTGCAGTCTGTCCGTTTACTGTAAACTGGCAATCGCCATCGAGGATCAAAAACATTTCATCAGAATTGGTGTGGAAATGGTGCCCTATGGAACTCTTAGGTCCAAGAGGACCATGATGCATAAATGCCAGGTTCGTTACAGCACCTCTTCCAAGCAGGGTTTGCATTCCTAACGTACCGGTACCCTGATGAACATTCTTACCAGGCATTGCTTTTGCCGGATCAGTATGCCCGATGCGTTTGATAAGTGGAACAACATCTGCCTTTGCCTGCCCCTGAGGTTGAGCAGGTCGCTCGCCTGGCTGCTGGGCGTAATTGGACGAACATAGACACAATGCCAGCATAAAAGTTAAGGCGGGAACTGCGATAGAAATTTTCAGCTTTTTTATTCTCGTAATAAAATTAGAGAATGCTTCATTTTTTTTCATATTCAATTTATTTCCAGGTTAATATTTGATAATAAATAGTACATTTCAGATCAACTGAAGCAGTAAACTCCACTTTATGTCAACCCTTTTAAATTATATCTTCAGTTATATGAAGGATTTATTCTATTATGTACAAATGTATATAAAGAGATAGTTTTTGAGAAATAATTAAAAGCAATTATTTCCTGATACTTTTTAAAAAGCATGAATTATTTGATTTTGAGATATATATTATGGGCATTATCCTTCATTTTCGTCAAAAATGTTAAAAAATCATAATCCGCAAATCTGATACTCGAATTGACTAAATTCCGTTTCCGGAACTTTCACCATCCTTACCGATTTCAGTTAGCGCAGGATATATTTTCTGGTATGTAATAAGTTTATTATTATATATTTCATTGTTTATGGTATCTGGTTCAGTGATCCCTTTGACATGGACCATCTTTTTGGCAGCCTCTTCAAATGTAGGGAACCACCCGGCCGCTACAGCTGCTGAAATTCCGGCGCCAAGTGAGGATGCCTCATCAGAAGCCATTTTCAGTACTTTCTTACCACTGGCATCGGCAATAATCTGACGCCATAATTTGCTCTTTGACCCTCCGCCAATAAGTGAAAATTCTTCAATTCTGTTGCCAGTTGTTCTTTCCACTGCTCTGGTAGCCAGAGTCTGCTCCATTGCAATACCTTCAAGTATTGCCCGGTACAAATGCCCTCTGTGATGTCCAGAGGTCAGACCAATTATGCATCCACGGGCATCAGGATCCCAGTAAGGATTCATTACGGCATTCCAGTAAGGAAGAATCATAAGGCCTTCACTGCCTGGTTTAATTTGATTTGCTTCTTCCTCTAATTGCCTGTAGATATATGGTTTCCTGACAGGATCTATTTTCAGCACCCGTTGAATAAACCAGTCTATGAGAAATGTTCCGGAACGAAGGCTTGTTTCACAGTAATAACCATCCTCTGCACAGGAGGCCATGGTCCGGAAACTCCTGTCCACAATATAGTCTTTTGTATAAGTTCCAGATACTATGGCTGTCCCCAGATTTAAATAAGCCCGGTGGGGTGACAGAGCATTAACGCCCAGACCAGCGGCCTGACCATCACCGCCTCCTGCAATAATTTTTGTTCCGGTACTTAAGCCAGTAGCAGAAGCGGCAGTTTTAGTCACATATCCAAGAATAGTTCCGGGACGGAAAGTGTCTGGTAATTGTTTCTGGGTAATATCAAGCTGAGTGAGAATTTCCCGGGACCACATCTTGTGTTCAAGATCAAATATTCCCATAGGATCGGCACTTGCCCAGCTTGTCCGATAAAGATCAGTCAATCTATACACAAGATATGTATGGACATCACAAAATTTTGTAACTTTTCTGAAGAGTTCTTCTTCATTTTCCTTCATCCATGCTAAACGATAAACCACAGGAGCATAATCTTTGGGTTTCCCGGTTATCCGGTGGATCAAATCCTCTCCAACAGAGGCTGCGAACCTATCGACAACGTTTTTACAACGCTCATCAAGCCACGTAATGGCAGGTCTTACCGGTTTGCCATCCTTATTTAAGCCTACAAATGTTTCTCTCTGATTAGCTATCGCTATTGCAGTAATTCTTTCTTTGTCAATCTGATGTGTCAGCTTCTGAAGAGAATCAACCATTGAGTTCCACCAGTCATCCGGATTCTGCTCATAATAATTTGAACGGGGTGAATATAACCGTATCGGACTGCATCCTTCAGCGATCTTCTTTCCGGAAAAATTCCACGCAATGGCTTTTGTGGCGGTTGTGCTGCTGTCGATCCCGACAACGATCTCTGATTTCATATTCTAAATTATTAATTTTTATATACAAATTATCATTGGTGGGCGCTTAAAACCCACTGATTATTAACTGTTTATTTTCTAGTTCTTTGACATTATTGTAATCGCACTTCGTAAGTATCTCTTTTATAGGCGTTTTGTCCAGTAAAGATATACTCAAAATCTGTAGTATTTCGTAGATTGACCTGTCAACTTTCAATTTGTTACCAACTAAGGCTACGAGGCAATAAGCGATGACTGCACAGTACATCTGGATCTTTACAGCATTTAGGGTTGTACCCCAAAAGGATTTGATTTTAAGATGCTGTTTCATCCATTTGAAAAACAGTTCTACCGCCCAGCGTTTTTTGTAAAGGAATGCTATTTCAGATGCTTTCAGGTCCATATTGTTAGTTAAAAAAACAAGGTACTTATCGTGTTCACTGTCATAAAATTTGATTCGACGGAGCTTTTCAGGATATTCTTTCTTTGAGTTGTAGATCATCAGTTTACCAATATGATCACTTTGGACTCCTGTTGTTTTATCTATCGTTCTGGAATACATTCTTTTAAATTGGAGGTTTTCCTTAGCTCTTGTTACAAAGAATGATCCATGAGTATGGATTTTATACAGCCTCAGAAAGTCGATATATCCTTTATCAGCAACATAAAAACTCCCTGCTTCGTATGGAATGATATCCATGATGTTGACATCGTGAACGCTAGCATTGGTTATATACAGAAAGCTGGGTATGGAAGTTTTTACATCATATAAGGTATGGAGCTTTATTCCTCCTTTATGCTTTCTAAACTCTGCCCACCAGAAGATGCTTAGACAAAGGTCGATAGTTGTAGAGTCCAATGCATAAACATTACCATCAACTTCGATCTCAAAATCATCACGGTAACAACTTCTGCGGGCTTCTTCAATCAGAACATAAGCAAATTCTTCAAAGATTTTGTAATTACGCCTTTCGTTTGCTGTACCAAGGTTCCTGCGAGAGACCGTTGAGCCAAAGCCCAGATGATAATACTTCGGATGATGAGCTTCAAGGCTTAACATTAAATCCCGCATGCTGTCCCTGGCAGTTAGTTGTCCAAACACCATACAAAGCATCTGATTCCAGCAGCTAAAAGACCTTACATACTTATTACCCTCATACTTTTCAACTATCCTGTCAAAGACTCTGCGAGGTAAAAAATCTGTAAGTTGAGCGAAGATATATTTGCCTTGATTCATGGATTAATGCTTTTTTCAAAGCAAAAATCCAACTTTTCATTCAAATCGTCACGCTACAAAAAAACGCTACAAGTGCGATTAACTCATAATTTCAAAGAACAAATTTTAAAATCTAATGCCCACTAGTGACAAATTATATAGGAATAGGAAAATTAATTCATTAAAATCGTGTATAAAGTTGTTTCAGCGTAATTGCTTATCTTTCTTATTTTCATAAAATTTTTTAAGGAAGTATATTATAGTTAAAAAAAAGAGGGTGCATTTTTTTTGCACCCTCTTAGCTGATATGAATAAAAATATTTAAATGGTCAGAATTATCAGATCCATAATTTATCATAGGTCATACCTGATCTATCCCATTCAGGGGTAGGTTCAAAGTATTTTTCACCCTTGTTTGGCATCATTGCCTTGATATTCTCATCGTTGAGCTCGATTCCTAGACCCGGGGCATCCAGTGGAACATTGGCAAATCCGTTTGTAATCAGAGGTTTTGAACCTGTCATTTTGACCATTCCCTCCCATCTGGGATTATCAATATTATGATGCTCAAGAGCAAGAATATTTTCTGAAGCAGCAGCTGCATGAATTGCAGCCATCCAGGCTACCGGAGTGCTGTTTGAGTGTAATGCTCCGGCGATTCCGGCTTCCTCTGCATAGTCAAGGATTTTCTTTGTCTCCAGTATTCCACCGGCGCTTACCAGATCAGGATGAATAATATCGACAGCACGTTCGTCTATCAGTTTTTTAAATCCACCCAGCTGGCCGTTAAGTAAATAAATATCCTCCCCTGTTAGAATTGGTGTTTCAAGAGCTGCTTTTATCTCTTTTAACTGATCTGTCAGAAACCAGGCAACAGTATCCTCGAGCCATGCCATCCTGTACTTCTCAAGAGCTTTGCCAATACGTATTATCTGATTCATATCAATATGGCCGAAGTGGTCGCAAGAAAGAGGTATCTCATTACCTACCACATTTCTTACATTTTCGACAATTTTTTGAATCTCTTCCAGACCTTTATCAGTTATCTGCATCTGTGTGAAAGGTTGTTCTTTCATCCAGTAGTCAAGATATCCACCTGCGGCAATACTCTTTCCCTGGTACCATGGACTAAGGTTTCCGTTCTGACTCCAGAATTTTGAATTGACAAGAGTGTCGGGATCTTTGGCTACTTCGTCCATTCCAAGGTCCATTTTAAGCCAGGTGTAACCGTCAGCCAGTCTTTTTTTAAGTGCTTCAATCTGTCTGGCTGGATCCCTTTCCTCGGGCGTATCAGCATAAATCCTTATTTTGTCACGATACCTGCCACCAAGGAGTTGCCATACGGGAACACCTAATGCTTTACCGCAAAGGTCCCAACATGCTGTTTCTACTGCACTTACACCACCACCCTGCCTGCCAGGGCCTCCGAATTGTTTGATGACCTTGAAGAGCATTTCGACATTACAAGGATTAAGACCAACTATTTTACTCTTAAGAAAAAGAGCAAAGCGAGGGTCTGTTCCGTCTCGAATGTCTCCCAATCCGTAAATACCCTGATTTGTCTCAATGCGTATTATACGACCGGCAAGTGATCTTCCACTTTTATCTGCTATACGCAGATCAGTGATTTTAAGATCAGATGGGTTCGATGCTCTTGAAACATTCTGTGTAGTTTGAGCTATAGTGTCTTCAATTGAAAGATGCATTAAGCCTCCAATCGCTATACCCCCCAAAGCAGCTTTTTTCAGAAAATTGCGCCTGTCGCTGGTGGTGGCCGGATTATTGAGTTCCACCTTAATTGCTTCCCTTGCTGCACTCTCATTCTGCCTTTGTTCCCCGACAATCTGCTGTACAATAGTTTTCATAATAATGAAGTTTTGATTAATAACTGGAAATAAATTATCAATTATATAATAACAAATTATTTTTTGCCGGAAAGTGACAAGTAAGATATATCGTATGATTTAATCGGCTTGAAACTATACTGTGTTAAATATACATGTTAAGTTCGTACTGAAACCCTAAAATAAGTTAAATATTCAAAAGTTTTTGTTGCAAATAATTGAGGAATATAATTTCGTGATGAGGATGTCCTAGGTCATAACAGGCAATTAAGTAAAAACGGGGCTTGTACAAAAAAGCCCCGTTTTTATAATAACTTGTTCCTGTATTAAAGATAGATTATATCCATAATTTATCATAGGGCCTTCCCTGAGCGTCCCATTCAGGTGTAGCATCAAAATATTTAGCATCCTTGGGCATCCTGGATTTGATGTTATCATCGTTTAGTTCAACTCCTAATCCAGGTGCTGTTAGCGGTACAAGACCATATCCTTTTTCCATAAGAGGCTGACCGTCAGTCTTTGTTACCATTGCTTCCCATTCTGCCAGCATATCACCCCCATGAAATTCAAGAACAAGAGCATTCTCGGTAGCTGCAGCGCAATGAATATTAGCCATGAAAGCAACAGGACTGCTATTGTGATGCATAGCCATGGGTATACCTGCTTCTTCAGCATAATCGCCGATCTTCTTGGTTTCCAGGATACCACCTGCACTTACAAGATCCGGATGAATAATATCAACGCATCTGTCATCAATCAGCGACTTGAACCCACCGAGCATACCTCCTAGCATATAAATATCCTCACCTGTACATATCGGCGTTGCAGAAGCATCCTTCAATGCTTTCAGTCTGTCATGGTAAAACCATGGAATGGTATCTTCCAGCCATGCCAACCTGTAAGGCTCCACGGCTTTTGCCAGGCGGATGAACTGGTTCTCATCCATATAACCGAAATGATCAGTGGCAATCGGTATTTCCATCCCTGTTATTTCACGGACTTTCATTACTCTTTCAGCCATGAGCTCTATACCTATGTCAGTTAACTGTATTTGCGTGAACGGTGCTTCGGTGTTATTATAACTCATGTATTGGTCCAGGCTCGCCTGCGGCATTCTGGGAGCTCCTGCAGGTCTCTGACCACTGCCCTGAGCTTGCTGCTGAGGCATTGCAGGTCGTGGTGTTCCAAATCTCCAGTATTGATTGTTCACTAACGAGCCTGGGTTTGTTGATGCAACTGCCGCCGCGGAGAGGTCCATTTTGAGCCAGGTGAATCCTTCCTCTTCAATTCTTTTTTTGATTCTTGCTTCCTGATCTGCTTCATCCCTTCCATCAGGGGTGTCGGCATAAAGTCTCACCTTATCGCGGTACCTGCCACCCATAAGCTGCCATACAGGCACATTCAGGGCTTTTCCGCATAGATCCCAGCATGCCATTTCTACAGCACTTACACCACCTCCCTGTCTGCCATGGCCTCCGAACTGCTTGATTACCTTAAAGATCATTTCAACATTGCATGGATTAAGTCCCACAATTTTGCTCTTAAGGAATAAGGCAAATCGTTGATCCGTTCCGTCTCTGATATCGCCGATACCCGTAAGTCCCTGGTTTGTATAAATCTTAATAATGCGGGCTGGAAATGATCCTGACCCTTTTTGTGCAACCCTGAGGTCGGTGATTTTAAGATCTGAAGGACTTGATGACCGTGAAACGTTTTGGGTTGTCTGTGCTATTATATCCTCTATAGACAAATGCATCAAGCCCCCCAGGGCAATGCCTCCAAGGGCTGCTTTTTTCAGAAAGTTACGACGGTCGTTTGGGGTTCCGGGATTAGCAATTTCTGATTTAATTGCTTCTCTTTCAGACTTTTCCCTTTGCCTGGTCTTTTCAGCAATCTGTTTCAAAATAGTTTTCATGTATGATAAAATAAGCTTGGTTAAGTGTTTTGAGATTTGGTTACTCTTCGGGATTTGAAGGTTTTTAGGATCAGTTGAATATACGAATTATAATTAAACAGCTGAAAATCATCTTCTATAATTTTACCCGGAAGGATTAAAAATGTTTAATGAGTATCGGTAATCACCCATAAAGCTCAATTGATTTTCTTCGTTTACCCCGGCCCCACCTTGCTCTGCCGAAGCGGCTACGCGAAGGCACAGTGGGGAGCGAAGAGCTGAGCCAAACTCCTCCTTGCACCGGTTCTTCGTTTACCCCAACCCCAGGGGGAGCGAAGAACCGCTGCAATGTTTACCAGCGAGTTCGGCGCAGCCAAAATCAATTTACTCTCCGCCGACTGGCGGATTGGGGTAAATAAATTGATTTTCAGGCATTTTACAATTTATTATTCATGATAGCTGGTATCATAAACATGTTTAAAAAAAAAGGAGCCAGAAAAATTCTGACTCCTTTATTTTTATTCATTTATAAATCTTCTATTCAAAGAATATTAACTATCAGGGTTTATCCCAGAATACTCTGGTAGTCACATAATCTCCACCTATTTTGGCAGCAGCAGCTTCAACATTTTCTCTATTTCTTAGATATTCATCATCAGAATAACGATATCTGTGAACAAATCCATCCCCTCCGTTTTGCAGAAAATTATCGTTAAATTTATTGCGCTCTAACACAGGATAACCGCTTCTTCTCCAGTTAAACAAGGCTTCCTCGGCGTCCCATATATTGATAACCCAATATTGAGTATTTATAAGTTTAAGCGCATCGGCAGTATTCCATGCTACTAATGGGTCAGCAAGATAAGTCGCTTTTTCGGCCTCAGTAATTTTGAGAGGATATGTAATTCCATTTGCCGGATTTGACGCCGCATAAGTTGCTATTAATTCATACCTGTCCATATCTGCTTTTATGCCATTTTCGTAATATTCCTGAGCTTTTACATCGCCTCCGGGTATCCATCCCCTATTTGCAGCTTCGGCAAGTAACAGCGAAGTTTGCGCATACGTAAGCCAGTACGACGGCGTTAATGTCGACGCACCTGCCTGTACATTTATCTGAGAATAATTCAGCCCGCTGGATACTGGATGCGGTCCTCTGTATCCTAAAGCAGTATTCGAAAGATCATCAGACGAAACTCCTACAGGTACTCCAAACTGATCATCCCAGTCAAGACTTCCGGTTGCACTCTGAACGCCAACAGCGTTATCAAATTTTGCAATAATATACTTGCTCCTCGGATCTTTGGTATTTTTTAACTGATTTACAAATGGCTCGGCTGCATAATAATAGTACGGATTGGTTGCCGCATTTACAAGATTAGCGTGCATTCCGTTTGAAAAATTTGGTGCCTCGTAAGTTACCATTACATTATCATCGTTAGACTCCATTACTCCGCTATACACTTCACTCGCAAGTGCGGCACCTCTTGTCGGATCCAACTTGGAATAACGCAGGGCCATGCGCAACAACAGAGTATTGCCAACCTTTTTCCACTTAGCCACCTGTACAGCAGCATTCGTTGAACCAACATGACCTTTTGGTCCAAAGAAAACATCGAATTCCATGAAATCTTTATTTGGATCTAACGCTGCTACTGCTTCCTTGATTTCTTTTTCAAGGTCGTTGTAAATTTCCTGAGCATCGTCATATTTGGGCCTGAAATATTCCGGGCCTTCATCGGCTCTTATTGCATCAAAGTAGGGGACATCGCCATGAGCGTCAACTATGTTCATAAACACAAAGGCTCTCCACATACGGATAACGCTTTTCAGGTTTGTTCTTTCAGGATAGTTTTCATCAATTATTTTCATAAGATTTTTATATGTCCGAAGGGTACCTGTATAATAACCCCATTGCGAATCTTGCCACCCCGAGATATCGTAATTAAAATTAAACCCTGCTGTAGCGCCCAAATTATATGCGTTCACAAAATATTGAACTACAGTAGCTTCAGATTCCCAACCATCGCCAAAGCCAACACGTTGCGATCCGGCAAAAACTATTCCGGGATCCAAATCTGTTAGCGTATATTTTTGACCTTCTAGTGCTAATTCTTCAAAATCCTTATTGCATCCCACAAATAAGAGCAGAAAAGCACTCACAAATATTATTAGTTTAAACTTTTTCATAGTATTATTTACTTAGTGTTTAAGTTTTAAAATATCACATTTAACCCAAAAGAATAATCACGGGTTACTGGTAATGCACCGCCTTCATAGCCACTGTCTCCTGTTGTTGATATTTGTTCAGGGTCAACATTGGGTATTACTTTGTAAAGAGTTGCCAGGTTCCTAACTGATGCTGAAAGTGTTACACCCTTAACAAATTTAAGAAAACCGACTTTACTAACCGCACTTGTCAGGTTATAGTTCAACGAAATGTTCCTTATCTTAATATAATCTGTCGAAAATATAAATGGATCCCCGATTTGAAGACTCCTATAGTCAGTATAAAAGGATCGTAAGTCGGTAACTACTGATTCATTTATATCTCCTGCTAAGTGTGATACCGTTGCACCAGTCACAGGATCCTTATGTGTTCCATCATTAGCATAAACGCCATCAACCACGAGATAGTGTTTTGCACTTCCGTCTGCGTTCACCATTGGTTGGCCGTTTTCATCAACGCGACCTTCGAGCGACAGATTCGACCACCCTTGCCTTGTCATATTAAGGTATGTTGATGAAAGTACCTTGCCTCCAAATCTGTAAGCTAAAAATATGCTGGCTGAAAGATTTTTATAGGTGAATGAATTGTTCCATCCTCCTATGTGTTTCGGATTACCTGAACCAACACTGTAA
Organism: uncultured Bacteroidales bacterium; assembly: GCA_963760915.1. Classification (GTDB taxonomy): domain Bacteria; phylum Bacteroidota; class Bacteroidia; order Bacteroidales; family VadinHA17; genus LD21. Next base: position 290,697 of record CAVXEU010000004.1, read on the forward strand.
TACCCGTATCCATTATTTCCCTCCTTAGGAGCATTTGCATTATTGTATGTTGAAACCAACCTTCCGTTGTTTTGTATCAATTTATTACCGTTGGCATCTCTCATATAAGTCCCTATGAATATTTGTCCTTCCCTCTGCCCTACAACATCATACGAGGCTCCTGCAAAAGTGTTGGCACCACCGTTATTATACCAGTCGGCTGTCCGTCTCATCAAAATTGGCTTTCCTTCTTGATCAACACCTAAAGAAAGCACTTTACTTGTAAACCAGGTATTGTTCCACGAAGTAGTCCATGTAAAATTGTTAGTAACAATCGGCTTATATTCAATCATGAATTCAAAACCAGAGTATTTTCTCGAACCGACATTGTCACTGATTGAACCGGTTCCTGACAAATTGGAAATTTCAACGCCATATATTTGTTTATCTGCACGCTTTTCATATAGTGCAAGGTCAACATTAAGTCTGTTATTTAACATCCTCATTTCTAATCCTATTTCTTTTTCGTTAACATTATAAGGCGTAATATTCAAATTAACTACCGGAGCTGAAAGGCTACCTGTTGGAATTCCGTTAAACTGGTTGGTGGCAAGATTGTATGTAACAAGACCATAGTTTGCACTAATGCCGCCTGCGTTGCCCACCTGGGTCCACGAACCTCTTACTTTACCAAAATTAAGCCAGTTCTGTTTTATAAATTGGGAAAAAACAATACTGCCCGATACCGAAGGATAGAATTGATGGTCTCTCTTGACTTTTACCAGATTCGAGAACCAGTCGGTCCTTCCTGTAACATTAAGATAAAAAGTAGAGTTATACGAAATTTCTGCCACTCCGTAAAGCGAATTCGTCCTGCTATTGCCATAAGACGGATTACCCGAAGTTTTGTCTGTAGCATTACCTATCGAGTAAAAATCACGGACAATAAAATTCGAACCGGTCACGCTCACCCCAAAGTTCTCACTCCTGCGAGTGTTTCCACCAAAGTTTGCATTTGTCGTAAATTTACCGAACCGTTTGTTATAGCCCAAAAGGAATTCGGCATTTATGTTTGTCGACCAACTGCTGCCTCTGCTGTAGCTTCCCTTATAATAACCGTCACTAGTCAACGGGTTGCTTGTACCTATACCCCCCGGATTTTTAGTTTCGGTAGCGTCAAATGAACCGGCGTAGTTGTACCTGCCCTGAATATACAGCCAGTCAGTAAAATCGTAACGTAATGTGCCGGTTGCCAATAAATCTTCGGAGTTACGAATATCACTATAACCTGCTAACACAGCATAATATGGGTTCAGAAGCGTACCCTGGAAGCCCGAAGTTTGTCTTTCGGTACCATTATCTGCGAATGCACTTTCTTTATTACTGAATTTTTCTAACGGAATACTCATCGACATACGGGTAAGGAAGTTCATTGAACTACTGCCCTGTCCCCCTGTATTCGGTGGATTAATGCGCTTTTCTTTGGAATAGTTAACTCTTAAAGAAAACACGAGTTTTGGTAAAATTTCATGATTAGCACTAAAGTTAATGACGTGTCTCATGTACTCGTTGTCCGGTTCAAGACCTTTGTCAGCAGCATTCGAATAAGAAAACCTGAACCTGTTTGTCGGGGCACTGCCACCAGTTCTACCCGAAAATGCTACGGTATTCGTAAACGTTCTTCCTATTCTGTAGTATTCATTAATTTTCGGTCCAATAAATGAATAAGGCACTTCGGATCCATCAAAAATAGGATATGGTAGTCCATCATACGGGGCACCCCATCCATATTGACTGTTACCTGTTGAAATTCCCACAGTAGTAGGTTTTTTCCCACCATCTCCCTGTCCAAATAAATCCTGGTATTCGAAGTAATCCAGCATTTGTTGTGCCTGAAAGTTTGAAGTATACTCAAGACCGATTCCCTGTGCTTTCCCCGATTTTGTAGTAATAAGAATAGCACCGTTAGACGCACGCGAACCGTAAAGAGCTGCTGCAGTAGCACCTTTTAACACTGTCATCGTTTCAATATCATCAGGATTAATGAGGTTAAAAATATTACCTTGGTCGCGGCCGATACCACTATTACCTCCGCCTGCCGTACCCAAAGGAAGACCGTCAACAACAAGAAGTGGATTACCACTTCCGCGCAAAGTAATAGCCACACTACTTCCAGCTCCGGAGGTAGGTACATTGATGTTCAACCCTGCAACCCTGTTTTCGAGCGATTGCGCTACATTAAGTGCCTTGTTTTCCGATAAAACCTTACTGTCAACAGTTGCTACCGCATAACCAAGACTCTTTGATTCTCTTGAAATACCGAGAGCAGTTACAATGACTTCATTTATCTGCTGCATGGATTCTTCGAGACTAACGTTAACAGTTGTCTGAGGGCCAACCGTAACTTCAGGTGAACTAAAGCCAATAAATGAAAATTGAAGGACAGCCTCATTGTTTGGTACCGAAATTGAGTACATTCCACTGGCATCCGTCAAAGCGCCGGTTGAGGTACCTTTTACCCGGACTGTAACCCCCGGAAGCGGGGAATTATCCTTGGCGTTGGTAACCCTTCCCGTCACTGTTCTTTGAGCAAAAGCAACTTGTAAACCTGCGAACAACAGAAGTACAAGCAATGTTGTTAATTTTCTCATAGTCGAAGAGGTTAAGGTTAATAATAGTTAGTTAGTAATAAAAAAAATTGTTAATTGGTAATAAAAATAATTGTTAGTGAGTAATAAAATAATTGTTAGTTAGTAATAAAAATAATTGTTAATTAGTAATATAATGAACCACTAAGAATGGACCAGAGAAACAAATTCGTGGAAAGTAAGTTTTTCTCAAACATACATTCATTAAAATATCAGTCATAATTTTTAAAATATCAGTCATAATTAACGAACGACTCTGGCACTACCACCCTTCATAACTTTCTCGGCTTCAGCTCTTGTAGCCCAGTTCCAGTCACCCATGAATCCGTGGCAGAGTGCAGAATAGGCAGCTGAAAATTCAATCATTTCCTTTGGATCTTTCCCTTCCAGCATGCAGCAGATAAGAGCTGAAGCAAAACTATCTCCGCCACCTGTTCTGTCAAGAATTTCAAGATCTTCATATTTTCTTGAGGCATAGAATTTTCCTTTATAGAGCATAACGGTCTGCCAGTCATTCAGCAGAGCTGTCTTAACGTGCCTCAGGGTAGTACCTACTACCTGTACATTAGGAAATTTCTTTACAACCTGCTGAGCCACAGTTTTATAGTTTTCAGGGTCAAGATCAGCGTAGGATTCTGTTCCGCCATCAGCCTTTATTCCCAGCATTTTTTCAAAATCTTCTTCGTTTCCTATAATTACATCAACGTATGGCATCACTTTCTGCATAACTTCCTTTGCCTTCTCCGAACTCCATAAGGTCGATCTGAAGTTCAGATCGAAACTGGTGGTTACTCCAAGTTTTTTAGCTGTTTTCAGAGATGTGATTGCTTCAGTGGCTGCATTATCAGAAATTGCAGTTGTAATTCCGGTGGTATGAAACCATTTGGTCTGACCAAGAACTTTTTCCCAGTCTATATCTCCGGGTTTGATCTGGCTGATAGCGGAGTGAGCCCTGTCGTACATCTGCTTGCTGGCCCTTGGCCCGATACCTACTTCAAGGTAGCATAAACCGTTTCTGACAGTACCTTTACCATCGAAAGGGAGTAGGATTACATCAGACATGTCAACTCCATGCTCCCGTCCTTTATTTATAATATACTGTCCCGACCATATATCAACTAGCTTGGATATCCATGCTGTTTTGAGTCCGAGCCTGGAGGTATTAACAGATACGTTTAACTCTGCAGCTGCAATAGCAATTAACAGATGTGATGATTGTTCAAGCCGGCCGTGATCCGGAGCGGTAAACCTGATCATAGCTTCGCCAAAGCCAATAAGATCATATTTTTTTTCAGTACTCATTTCTTTTTCAGTTAATTTTAGTATTAAAGGTTGAGATCCTTTCTGTTGAAAATCGATTTAGGCATCCTGCCTTCAAGATAATCAACTATTCCTGTTGCTGCTTCGCAGGCAACCCTGACTGTACATTCATTTGTAAGAGCTGCGCTGTGAGGGCTTATAATAGTTTTTGGATTTTGAAGGAATATTTCGCCCTCAACAGGTGGTTCATTGGCAAGAACATCAAAACCTGCTCCGGCAAGTCTTCCCTCATCAAGCATTTTTGCAACATAAGCTTCATCAATAATGTTCCCTCTTGCCGTATTTACCAGATATGCCGTTGGCTTCATCAATGAGAGTAACTTCTCATTAATATGATTTCTGGTCTCACTCGTCATAGGTACATGAACAGAAAGTACATCGGCTTCTTTATACACGTCCTCTTCATTTTTGTACCTGGTTACTCCGGCTGCTATGACATCATCTTTAATATAAGGATCATAAATTATCACTCTCATATTAAATGCGCCTATACATTTTTTTGCAACCTGTTTTCCGATCCTTCCATATCCGATTATTCCAAGTGTTTTACCATCAAGGTCTACAGGGAGATACAGTCTTCTGGCAGTCTTAAATTTACCCTGACGTGTTTCTGCATCAAGGAATAAGAGGTGTTTTGTTAATGCACCGATAAAAGCAACTGTATGTTCTGCAACTGTTACAGTATTGGCGTCAGGTGTATGTAGAACCATTATGCCTCTCTTTGTTGCTGCTTCAATATCAACATTATCCACTCCGGTTCCGGTACGGCTGATAACTTTAAGATTCGGAGCCGAATCCATAAGTTCACCAGTGAATTTGATTGTGGTATCAAGCATAATGCCAGAAATATCCGAAAGCATTTTTATAATCTCGCTATGGTCACCTGAAGGAATATAAACTACCTCAGCAGCTTTCTTAAGGATATTCAGTGCATCGGGACTTACTTTCTCATTTACAAGTACTTTTTTCATATCAGGTTTTCTTTTTTAAGATAGTCTTCAATTTTCTTTTTAACATCATCGCTTAATGGCAGAAGGGGAAGCCTGGCGTTCCCACCATAGAGACCTGCAAGGTCCATTGCATATTTAACTGCAGCTACACCGCCTGTACCTGATACTGATTTATTAGTCTGAACTACCTTCTCGTTCAGTTTAAAAGCTTCTTCATAATTCTTTGCAGTAACCAGTTCGTATAGTTTGCAGGTCATATCAGGGAAAATATTGGCAAGGGAAATAACCCCGCCATTAGCGCCCATAAAAAGGGCATTCATGAAGAAATTAGCTGATCCGGGGATAACATTAAATGAATCCCTTACAGCGAAAAGGTAGCTTTCAATATTAGCGGCATTTGACGAATCTTTAACCCCGACTATATTAGGATGCCTGGCAAGCTCTTTGATCAGACTTACTGACAAAACAGTACCCCCGCAAAATTGTGGTGCATTATAGACCAGACAGGGTTTCTTTACACTGTTTGCCACATCTGAAAAATATCTCAGCAGAACAGCATCAGTCATTTCTTTTTTGAAATATGAAGGTGGGAGCAAAGTTATAAAATCTGATCCCAATCTCTCTGCAATCTTTGCGAATTCTATTGTCTCCTTAGTTGATTCGAAAATACAGCCGGCCATTACATACTGGCTGGTTCCTTTGTTTCTGATAATAGTATCAAGAACTTTAGTTTTCTCCTCAGTTGTAAGGCTTTTATTTTCACCATTTGAGCCTAGAGCCAGATATCCTTTCAGCCCTGATTGGGCATAGAACTTCATATTGTCTGTGAGTTTGTCGTAAGCAACCTCTCCTTTCTCATCAAAAGGTGTTGTGATAGGTGCAAAAACTCCCATTAACTTTTTTTCCATCCGCTAACTTATTGATTAATATGTATTATTTGTTGTAACGATCATTTTTGCCCGTTAGCTGCATTCATAAACCTCCTCTGGTATGAAATCACCTGAGGTGTTGTGGTGAATTTAGCAAGATATTCAGGTTCAGCAGTAATAACAACTCTGTCGGCCATGTCATTAAACTCAGGTTCTGCCAGGAGTTTATCAATGGCAGGATAATTCTCTTCACCTTCCATACTACAGATTATTAACCTTGTATCAGGCAGGTTTGAAACACGGAGTACCCTGAGGTTATGACGTACACTGTCAAGATCATCGCTACCCTCGTCGTTATGATAGTTTCTGTATTTAAGTATTCTTTCCGCAGTTCTTTTGATTTCGTTAAGGTCCGTATCAATCCCTGAAGCCGGAAGAAAATCTTTATCTACAAAGAAAGTTCTGAGCGCTTCGAGGTGTGCTTTGTCATTATTTTTGCTATACTCATCAAGAAAAGTCTTGATTGATTTGCTTCCATTGCCGCGGTGTCTGATGAAAGAATTGATAAAATATGGTTTTGCCTGTAAAGCAAGCGCTGTCTGATATGGTTCAAACATAAGTGTAAAATTGACACGATAGCCATGTTCATGCATTAGCAATGCAAGATTATGTCCCCTTAATTTATCCCTGGTAGAACCACCATCATAAGGTCTCTTGAATTTTTTATCTCCATGAAGAAGTTCTTTAACATTCTCCGCATTAACAGGTCCTGTATGAGGAACTTTAATAACTACACGGTATTTGGAAAGCATTTCCTTAAACCTTTCAGCTTCTTCAAGCAGTTCATTGATTGAATCTGAGAACGGATTGTTGAGTTCAACGGAGATATCGCAACCCGGACCGAGAATATTCCCGATCTCCTGCATTACTTCATCTCTCGTCCGGAACTTGTTGCCTACATTGGCTTTAGGATTGTTAATGAATAAATCGTAGATTATACCCGGGTTGCAGGTAAGGTTTGCGAGTATATCTTTTACTGATACTATTTCATAGGGATTTGCACTATCTGCTGAAAATAATACTTTGGTCGGACGCTTAACGCCATTCTTGTCGTATGCTATATTACGAACGAGATCAACACGTAAAACATCATTCTCCGTTAATTCATACTGAACTTTAAATCCTGCAGGTGTTTCTCCGGCAGGTGTCTTAAAATAATCAATAACTTCACGGAAATTCTGTGTAACCCCAACATACCTCACAATATCTTTCAGAAAATTATAATGTGTCGCAGAAAGTGGCATATTAAGCACTCTGTCGACATATTTTAAATCACTGTTTATAATAGTCGCCTGATTATCTTTTTTGTCATTTGCTGAAATAAGAGTTTTTAAGAATAATTTGATTTCGTTCACAACTGAATTATTTATATATTATTAATACTCAAGCCTGAATCAAATGAACTATCAGTATCTGATTCAGATAAAATTTAATTTCTTATTTATATTTAAGGATACTTTTTCAGTAACCCCAGCTTTTCTTTTAAAGCATCCTCCTTATAATCCTATGCGCTGATATTCCCAAAAACAGTCCGGATCTATTTTTGCTGTTGTTGCGAAGGAGCATTAGGAGTTGAAGGACGCGGTGCGTTCGGTCGTGGTGGTTGTGGTAATGGATCTTTCCATTCGAGCTGCGACTTAATATTGTTTGACAGTTTGTATGTTATCACGCTCTTATCAGGATCTTTTCCACCAATGATATCAATTTTATCCCTGTCAACATTACCTAATCCACCTGCAGCGCAGTAATTTAGGTATCCTACATCTTCAAGCGGAATACCCATAAGTCTGGCAGCCATACTATCCATGGCTACAGGATCAGAACTGGCCATGGCTATTCTGTGATCAACCGGTGTGCCACTGATAGGTCCGTTACCTTCCATCCCTTCCAATCCGTCAATTATGGCAAAATCGGGAAGAATATAAGGAGCCATCAGGAACATGTTATAGTGCAGGAAACGTGATCCTCCTGAATGCATATTACGCTTATAACTTATCGGTTTGGCTCCATTTACAGCTCCAGGGTTCAGTGGAGCACCCATTGCCAGATTCTTGACTGCCCCGGTCATAACCACTGAATTATGGGTCTTAAGCCTTGAAAGTGAAATAACATAGTTATCCGGACTGGTAAGTATATCCGAAGCCTGTATTTTATCGAGGTGAAGGTCCCTGTCAAGAATACATACAGGAGTACCGGTGCTTTGTGTATTTATGTCAAAAAATTTCACATCGAATTCCTTCATGAGGTCAAGATAGCCGTAATTCTTAAAACCATCAGAAGAATTGACCGAAGAACTCGATTCGGCAATAATTATCTGTCCTTTATAAAAAGGTTTTACAAATTCCAGCAGGGCCCTCAATGCATCAACGTGTGTTGCACAAAGAGGTATATTGGTTACAACCATATTCGGCTTGATAATAAGCTGTTTCTTCTTAAGTCCGGCTTTTATCTCGTTCTCGAATGGTTTCATAACCTCATATAACATCTGTCTGCGCTCAGTTCCCGTTGTAAAAGATACAGGACTACGGTTCTCAACAGCAAGCGCTTTTGGTTTCGGCTTGTCTCCCTTCGGTTCAATTGCCAGTACATCATTAAAACCCACTGTTAACATAGCTGCTGAACCGAGTCCAAGCATCTTAAGAGCACTGCGACGCCCTACTACTAATTGTTTTTCTGATGATTTCATGAGTCTATATTTTACATTAATATTTTCAAGTTTAGCCTTACCAATTCCGGTTTCTTTCTAAAGATTATTATTCCAAAACCAGAACGGGTAAAAACATATATTCAGTTTATCTCTGTGGTTGTTGACGAGATTCACGCTCTTTAACGAACGCTCTGATAAATTCAGGTGAAGGTGCTGCACCCGGATCATCAAAGAATTTGCCCATAGTATCAGCATTGTCAAGAAGCCATTTATTGAATTCGGCGTTCATTGCAGGAGTAAAGCTTCCATCAGCCTGCTGGGCTGTAAATCTCCCTTTTTTTACACCGTCGTGAGCAAATACATCCTGCATACGGGTTCTTTCTGAAGTCTCTACTACTCGTTGTGCGAGCTGCGGAGGAATAAATACAACGCCTTCCCGGGTTCCAAGAACAATATCGCCTGGCATAACTGTTACATAACCAACCTGAATAGGACAATTAACACCGATTACCAGGTTAGAACTGTTAGCCTGTGGTCTGAAATCGCGTACCATAACATTCCATTTGGGATCTACTGCCAGATTGCCATACAGATCTCGGAGAGTACCTCTGATAACTGCGCCATTTCCGGTTTTGGTCCATATTGTGGTGCCCAGATTATCACCTACATGAGAAGCATCAAGTTCAGCCTCACATACATCGGCAACATAACAATCGCCAGTTTGTAACTGATCGATCCCCCATGTGTATTGTCCCCTGCCTCTTCCGTCTTTTGTTCCCTGCTGCTGAATCAAACCATTAAGATCAGGACGATAAGGCAGAAAATGGATTGTTGAGGCCCTGCCACAGATGACAATGTCTTCTCTCATCATTTTAAACCCGCCGTAATATTGATTGGAGTAGGTAGGTCTTCTCATTTCGCCAAAACTAGTAGGGCCCTGTCCTTCAACAGGATCACTTGACCCGTTAAGAGTCTGCCATGCTTCAGTAACAGACACATACTTCATTCTACGGACAATATCATCAGAAACTTTTGGTCTTCCATCCGGAAATCTTTCTCCTTTCCAGATGGAAGTGTAATAAAGCATTTCATCTTTTGTCAGTGAAGTTGGCTGAGCAGTTACTGATGTGCTCATGATTATCCCTACTAAGATAGTAAGAATGAACGAATAATATAGTTTTCCGATTTTCATAGTATGTCCTCCGACAGATTGGTTAATATTTAATAATTAAAACTAGAACCCATACAACCAGGTAAAGTCCTGCTAAATATATATCATTAAATTCAAAAAGCAATCGATTGCATAAAAAATCAGCGTAAGATACTTAAAATTTTTCATGCATTAATTTTTTCCAATTTAGGTTTCTTTACCCGGGGCTCCCTTTGACTCCAGAAACTGGCCAGGGTTGAGGCAGCAATATTCATCCAGGTTCCGAAAATAAGAGGAGCAAGAGCAGCAGCTGAACTTTTAAGAACATCATATGCAAGACCTACAGCCAGCCCTGAATTTTTAAGCCCCACTTCGATTGTAAGTGCTCTGACATCTTCATCACTCAACCGCAGAGCTTTTGATGTTCCATACCCCAGGGCAAATCCGATAAGATTATGAGTGATGCTGGCAATGAAGAGTGCCGGGCCAATAGTCAGTAGAGTTGCCTTGTTATGCGCAGCAACTATAACTATATATATCATTATAGCTCCAAGGGAAAGTTTTGGCAGAACAATATCCATCCAGCCTTCCGGACCGTTGGTGCGACGGATGAAAATCATTGTTACAGATACAATGGCGACTGCCCAGGCTACCAGTATCAGACCTGTTTGTAAGGATTTGATAACAGCTGGGAAAGGGATGAATATCAGTATAAAGCCTGCAATAAAGGTACTTATGGCAAGCAATATCATGTTTGAATCCTTCTTGACCCACTCCAGTCTTACCATAAAGAATTTTGTTGGCAACAATGCCTGCAAATATTGGGATTAATATCATATTCACAATACTGATCATCATGCTTGGAGCATTAACCTCGATAAGCTGACCCGCCAATAATTTCATAATAAGCGGTGTTAAAAGCGGAGATAAAAGGGTAGCAAAGGTTGTTACGGTAACTGAGAGAGCAAGATTACCTTTTGCAAGATAAGTCATTACGTTAGAAGCAACTCCTCCCGGACATGCACCAACCAGTATGATTCCGGCGGCTACCTCAGGCGGAAAGTTCCAGACTTTGATAATGAGAAGTGCTGCCAGTGGCATCAGTACAAAAACCATCAGAGTACCGGCAATAACGACTATTGGCTTTGAGAACTCCTTTATAAAATCCCTGATATTCAGTTTGGTTCCCATTCCGAACATAATGACCTGTATTGAAGGGACTATTAGTTTATTGGTGTCAAAACCCCAATCTGTGAACATTTCAGGAAAATACATTGTAAAGGAGACAAATGCAAAGATCTGAAGAGTGAAAGAGAGTCCTTTGAACTTCTCTGATTTCTGGGCACTGATTGAAAGTGAAAAGAACAATATAAAAAGAATAAGACCTGAAACCGGAAGTATTCCATTTCCTGAAGCCAGTAATAGAATTTCTGCTACAGTAAGCAAACCTGCAAATGCGAGGTACATATTTATTGCGCCACTATTTTTCATAGACAATCCAGAGTTATTTATTGTTTAAGAATTTGATTACTGTTTCTTTTATCATATTGGGCTGAAGCCCGTATTTTCCAAGTAATTCTTCATAAGGGCCATTACTGGCAAAATAATCGCCTATACCGATCATTTTCATTTTTACCGGATATTCCTGACTGCAAATTTCAGAAACAGCACTTCCGAGCCCACCAGCTATAAAATGCTCTTCCACAGTAACGATCCTACCGATTTCCCTGGCTGCAGACAGTATCAGGTCATGATCCAGAGGCTTAACAGTATGAATATCAATTAGCCTGACGCTAATCCCGGATTGTTCAAGAAGTTTTGCAGCTTCCACAGCTTTTGACAGCACTGTCCCGGTTCCAATCAATGCCACGTCCCTGCCTTCCTGTATCACAATTCCTTTTCCCAGTTGGAAATCAACATCTTCCGGATAAAGAACCGGCATTTTCGGGTTTCCGATTTTCATGTAACATGGCCCGACATGTTTTATCATGGCGTGGACTGCTTTTTTAATGGTTACAGGATCTCCCGGACTTATTATTGTAACTCCGGGGATTGTCCGTATCAATGCAAAGTCGTCAATCGAATGGTGGGTTGAGCCAAGCTGGTCGTATGTAAGTCCTGCGCAACGACCAACAACTTTTACATTCTGATTCATATATCCAAGGTCATTCTTGAACATCTCGAACGGACGGGCGGTAACAAATGGTGCAATAGCTGCAAAAACGGGGATCTTTCCTGTAGTGGCTAGCCCTGATGCATATCCGATCACACCCTGTTCCATTATTCCAAATTCGAAATGTCTGTCAGGAAATTTTTTCGGGAAGTCTCCCAGGCCTGAACCCGAACTGCTGTCTGCTGAAAGAACAACTATATCCGGATTATTTTCTGCTGCTTCGATAACGGCTTCTCCAAAAGTCTTTCTTGGATCTTTAAATTCATAATTCATTGTCTCGTTCCCTCCAATTTTTCCTTAAGCACTTTCTCAATATTATCAAGATCATGTTCAGCCTGTTTCATCTCTTCGGGATTTGCCTTCCAGTAATGGTAGCTGACTTTTCCTTCGGCAAAGCTGAGCCCCTTCGATTTTAATGTATCGGCAATTATGACCGATGGCTTTCCCTTTTCAAACGGAGCCTGTCTTACATTATTTATGATCGATTCAAGATTATGCCCATCAATAACCCTGACACCCCAGCCGAATGACCTCCATCTTTCATCGAGAGGTTCATAGCTCATGACTTCAATTGTAGGTCCGCTTATCTGAAGTTTGTTTCTGTCTACAAATACAATAAGGTTTTCAAGTTTGTGCATTGAAGCGGCAGAGGCAGCCTCCCAGTTGGATCCTTCAGCAAGTTCACCGTCGCCCATCAAAACAAATACCCTGGAATCTGCTTTATTCATCCGGAGCCCTAAAGCCATTCCGCCAGCTATTGAAAGGCCATGTCCCAGCGCTCCTGTATTTGTTTCCACTCCCGGAAGCTTATGCATGTTAGGATGCCCGGGTATCGGACTGTCAAGAGATCCATAAGTATCAAGTACTGAAGCATCAAAAAATCCACGCTCGGCAAGAGCAGCGTATAGAACTAGACATTTATGCCCGGCTGACAGAACAAAACGATCCCGCTGAGTCCATTTTGGTCTGTCAGGATCAATATTAAGCAGGTTGAAATAGAGAGCAGTTACAATTTCAACGGAGGAGAGCGCCCCTCCAACATGTCCTGCTTCTCCTGCCCTGATCAGCCTTAAGATATTTCTTCTTATTTTCAGTGCTGTGAATTGCAGTTTCAGAATTTCTTTAAATTCCATTAGAGTCTGATAATAATACTCATTTATTAAATCTGGTGTTTTTTTGCATATTCAACATAGCTCGCTACTTTAGGTTCCGAACTGGTCCCGGGCTGCCACTCTGATTCCATACCAACCCTGACGATCTGTTTAGCCACTTCCACCCCTGTGGTAAATGCCCCTATGGTCAGAATATTTGCGTTGTTACTTTTGATTGCCCGTTCAGCTGAATATGTGTCTGAACAAAGTGCTGCAAATACTCCTGGTACTTTGTTTGCTGCGATACTCATACCAATCCCTGTTCCACAGAGTAGAATACCCCGGTCATATTCATGTGCTGCAACAGCCTCTCCAACTGCAAAAGCTACTTTTGCATATATTGGATCTTCACTCCCAAAATCCTTTACAATATACCCCGCTTCCTTAAGCAGGGAAATAATTACAGCCTTAAGTGAATATGCATTGGGGTCACAACCGATTGCAACAGTAAGTTTTTTCTTTTCAGATTGTTTAGCGTTCATAATTAAGATCAGTTAAGAAAATAATCACACCCGAATCAGTTTTCATGGATGCAAGGTTACAAACATAGTGAATTTTAAATTTAGTGAAATATAAAAAATGTTAATTTTATGTATTTGTTGAGTTTGATTGGGATCTGCGTTTCGCAACCCGTAATGCCGGGAATTAAAAACAGGGAGCCTTAAACAGGCCCCCTGAAGAAAAAGTATTGGAAAACAGAAAATCGTTTATCAGATTCAGCAAAAGCATATCAGAAACCAGGCTATCTTCTTATTAATTTATAAATCTGATATCCATTTTGGCCGGATGGTGATTGTATATTTATTTTTATATAAATTTAATTAAACTTTAAATTCAAAAGCAAAATTAGGTTTATCGTTAACATTTGATAAAAAAAAACAATCAATTGTTTTAAATATTCAGTCATAATTAGCCGTTATAATGCTAATTTACTATTATGAACGAATTTCAAAAGGAATTGGTAAATAATTAAATCACCATAATTTATCTTTGACTAATTTTCAAATTCTTTTTGGCAGAAAAATAACTTGCACGAGTGAGATACATAATTGTTTCATTAATTATTTCATTTTTAACCATTGTTTCGAATGGGAGATCCTATTATTTCAGACATTACAGGAATGATAACGGCCTGCCGATTAATACTGTTATGGACTGCATTCAGGATAGCAGGGGGTTCATCTGGTTTGGTACCAAGGAAGGATTAACCAGGTATGATGGTTTTCAGTTTAAAGTCTTCCTTCATAACCCATCAGACTCAAATTGTATTATTAATAATTTTGTTTCATCAATATGCGAAGATAAAGATGGCTGGATTTGGATTGGAACCCCGGCAGGTATCTGTTACTATATGCCTGATAATGATTACTTCGGAACAATTTTGTCTGACAATCTGAAAATTGGAGAATTAGTTCTCAATGTTGAAGCTGATAATAATAATTGTATATGGATAGCCACTAATTCAGGTTTATACAGATATGATAAAAAGATAAAAAAACTAATTTTCTATCCTTCGAATAAATACTTTTCTCCTAGAAGCATTGACATGACTAAGTCAGGTGACATATGGGTGTCTGCCGACGATGGGAAGATTTATAAATATGATGCCCGAAATGATAATTTCATTGGCAATAAAATACTAACCGAACAGGAAATATCTGAATCTGTACATCTTGTGAATATTCTGGATGCAGACTATTATGGGTTGATAATATCGACCGATATTGCGGGTCTCCGGCGATTTGAACCAAATACCGGAAGGGTTACAGATTTAGTTGAAAATGATAAAATCTGGAACAATATCCTTATACGAACAACTTATATGTATAATAACGAAGAAATCTGGATAGGTTCAGAATCCGGTATTTATATTTATAACCTTAAGACCAGTAATGTATTAAATCTTCATACGATAAGCACAGATCCTTTTTCAATCTCAAACAATGCAATCCGTACAATTACAAGAGATAAAGAAGGGGGCGTTTGGGTCGGCACCTTTTATGGAGGTGCAAATTACCTTCCTCAGGAAAACAAATTATTTGAAAAGTATTACCCCACAATGTTATCCGGCGCACTTAACGGAAATGTTGTAAGAGAAATATGTGCAGACTTTTATGGAAATATATGGATTGGTACTGAGGATGCCGGCCTTATGAAATTTGACAATCAGACAAAATTTTTTTCCAGTTTGTCCGGGGACAATAGTCAATTAAATATTGGCAGCAAAAATATCCAGGGGCTTCTGGTAGATAATGATGACCTATGGATTGGAACCTATGATGACGGAATTTATATTCTGAATATCCCTGCTCAAAAGATAACAAACCATTTTAAATTTAATAAAGAGGGCAGTGACCTTAAAACAAATTCAATCATCACATTACTGAAGACCACCGATGGCACAATATATGCAGGCAGTGATATTGGATTATACCGGTTTAACCGTGAGACTTCTTCATTCAGGTATATGGATGATGTGGCATCATCATCATTTATACATTGTTTACGAGAGGATTCCAATGGCAATATCTGGATAGGTACTTATGGTAAGGGATTGTTTAAGTACGACAGAAAATCAGGAATAGCAAAAAAATTACTTTCTGAAAAAGGAGATTATGAAGGCCTACGGTATGAGTTTATTACTTCTGTTTTTGAGGATAACAGTCATAATATCTGGTTTACAACAGAAGGTAATGGCTTCAGCTATATTGAAGGAGACAGAGAAGAAGTAACCAGGTATATTCCCGGGAAGGATGTCAATTTTGCTATCTATTGTGCAGTACTGCAGGATGCCAGAGGTAATTTGTGGATAACATCAACCAGGGGCCTCCTGCGTCTTGATTCTTCTTCCCGTAAATTTATTACATATACTAAGGATGATGGCCTGCTGGATAATAGCTTCAGTTACAATTCAGCTTTTCAGGATAGTAACGGTAAAATGTATTTCGGCACAGTAAGAGGTATGGTTTCATTTTATCCTGCTGATATTAAGGAAAATACATACAATCCACCGGTCTGTTTTACTGGCCTCCAGGTAAATGGGAAGGAATATTTTGTTAATTCAAAGGGATCTCCTGATTTCAAATCTATTTTTGTGACCGGACGGATAAAATTAAAGTATTATCAGTCATCTTTAAGTATCGACTTTGTATCACCATCATATACAAGTTCTAATCTGACTGAGTATAAATATATTATGGAAGGATCTGATGCTGATTGGATTCAGATCATTGGAAACAGAAAGGTTTACTATACAAATCTTTCTCCAGGGCAATATAGGTTCAGAGTTATTTCTTCATCAGATGGTGAGACATGGAGTCCAAATGATGCCGTACTGAACATCAAAATTTCTCCTCCGTTCTGGTTCTCAGTTCCGGCCTATATACTGTATATTCTTATTTCAGCTGCTGTAATATACATGTTGATTAGCTTTTACTCAAAAAAAAATGCACTGGAGCATCAGAGAAAAATTGACATAATTGAAACTAATAAGGAGAAGGAGATACTTAATGCAAAAATCAGTTTTTTCACCAATATTACGCATGAGGTTCGTACTCCTCTGACATTAATAAAAGGACCACTTGACAGAATTGTGAAGTCGGGTATTAAAAATTCAAAGGATACTGAAGATAATCTTATGATTATTAAGAGAAATGCTGACAGGCTGATGAGCCTCACAAGCCAGCTCCTTGACTTCAGAAAGACCGAAAAGGAGATGTTTAAACTTAATTTTATAAGAACCGATCTTTTTGAACTGATTGAATCTATATTCAACTTATTCCTTTCTTACTGTGCAGAGAAAATGATAACAATTAAGTTGCATTCACCTGTAAATCATTATGATATGGCAGTGGATAGGGAAGCAATTACAAAGATAGTGAGTAATCTTCTGTCAAATGCAATTAAATTTGCAGTAAGAACGATTGACATATTTCTCCAGCCCGAAACGGAGAACGAAAACATTATCAGGATTCGTGTAAACAGTGACGGTAAATTAGTACCAAAGGAGCTTTGTGAAAAAATTTTCGAGCCATTTTATCAGATAGACTATGATAAGCCGGGAGAAAAGGGGACAGGGCTCGGGCTTCCTCTCGCCCGATCACTTGCTGAACTTCATCATGGACGGCTTTATATGGATACTTCCGAAAGTAAATATAATTCATTTGTGCTGGAACTGACCAAATATCAGGAAGAAACAATTACCAGGAATATAGAAAAGACAGGTATAAATCATCGTGAATATGATAAGTTTGAACTATATGGATCTCTTGAAAATTCATTTCCCAATTTGCTCCTTGTGGAAGATGAGATTGAAATGGGACGATTTATTGCAAAAGAAATATCAGCGGACTATAATGTAATTCTTGCTCATAATGGAGATGAGGCAATAAAGGCACTTAAAAAATTTAATATTACTCTGATTGTCAGCGATGTAATCATGCCTCTTATCAATGGATATGATCTTTGCAGACAGATTAAGTCAAATATTGAATTCAGTCATATCCCGGTTATACTTCTTACGGCAACCATACATCTGAATGCCCGTATCGAAGGTCTTGATTCAGGTGCAGATGCTTATATTGAAAAACCGTTTTCAACAGATCTGTTAATAGCTCAGATAGCTAACCTAATTAAGAACCGGAATCTGAATCTTCAGAACTTCATTAATACACCGCTGGCTCATTTCAAATCTGTAACTATGAATAAAACTGACGAGGAATTTCTCAAAAAGCTTCATAATTACCTTATCGATAATATATCTGAGAATGATTTAAGCGTGGATCGAATAGCTGAGTTAATGGGAATTAGTGTTTCAACATTGTATAGAAAAGTAAAAGCTATAACTGATCTTAATACAGTTGAATATATAAGACTTACAAGACTTAAAAAAGCAGCGGAATTATTAGCTGAAGGAAATTACAGGATCAATGAAATTTCATACCTGGTAGGATTCTCTTCTCCTTCATACTTTTCAACAAGTTTCCAGAAACAATTCGAGATCTCTCCTTCCCAATTTATCAGGAAACTAAAATAAGAAACTATTGCATCACGCCTTCCAGCGGTAAGGATCTGTTAAACCTGGAATTGTTACTTTTGAAGTCTAAGAGTATCTTTTTCTTTCCAATTTCATTGAATTTAATAACGAATTTTTCCGACGATACATTTTCTATGTACCTCAATGAAAGTTCAAGAGTATTATCATCAGTCCAGGTATAGGCTTGAGCAATTTTAAAAGGTGGCAATCCTTTCTGGTTATACTTTGCCTGTGCAAATATTGAAGGTCCATGTTTAGTTGTTTCGCCTGGTTGCCATCTCCCTGATGCGAATGCAAAATCAAATGAAGCTGTATCTGTTTTCAGATTGAGCAAACACAGATCATCCTTAAACTGAAGCGAAATGCTCTGAATATGCTTATCATTCTGTTCAAATGTGAAAGTTTTGCCTGATACTTCAGAAGTAACAGCATCGTTGCTGTTTTTTGCAGGAATCGGAAGAGCAAGAGAAGCAAGTTTCTGTTTAAGCTCAGTTGAAGATTTTTCATTGGGTGATAGGGCCTTATCCTGTATTCCAGGGTATAAATATTTCCATACCATATCCAGTTCACCCCACATATCGGGAGAATCAGCAGTAAATATCACAACTGCATCTTTATCAGGCATTACAAGTACAAATTGACCATTTGCCCCGTTAACCTGGTAGGAATTATTACGAGCACGCCAGAACTGATAACAATACCCCTGAACGTCATCTCTGGAGGAATCTCTTTTCGACTGGGTCATATCAGGTCTCTGGTATATTTTTACTGATGTAGCTTCTTCGACCCATTTTCCCGGAAGCAACTGCCTGCCATTCCATTTGCCTTTCTGAAGATAGAACTGCCCGAATTTGGCCAGATCTTCTGTTTTCAATCTTAATCCCCAGCCTCCAGTGTTTATTCCATAAGCATCAGTTTCCCAGTCCATTCCTTCTATCGCCAGAGGTTCAAATAATCTTGGAGTCAGATAGTCAATCACCTTTTGTCCGGTTACTTTCTTAACAATTGCCGACAACATATAAGAAGCTACTGAACTATATCGATATGTTGTTCCAGGTTCACTGAAAAAAGGCATAGCTAAATATGATTTGACCCATATCTCGTCACCTGTAAGCGGAGGTTCACGTCTTTGTCCGGCTGACATGCTGAGTAAATCCCTTATTCTGAGTTTTGATAAAAAGACACTTACAGTATCAGGCAGGTACTCGGGAAAAAATGAAGCAACCTGATCATCCAGACTAAGTTTCTTTTCACTAATTGCAAAACCGACTGCGGTAGATGTAAAACTCTTACTGGCAGAATTAAGTGTATGTTTTAACTCAGGTCCATAAGGATTCCACCAACCCTCAGCGATAACCTTGCCATGCCTTAGAAACATAAAACTATGAAACTCATGCCTGCTTGTTGCGGCTGAATCCAGAAAAGTAATTATTGCATCTGATGAGACCCCTTCGGCTTCAGGTGTACTTCTGGGAAGTGATTTGCCAACCTGTTGTTTTTCCGTGCAGGAAACCAGCACAAGAAATAGAATAATCACTGCAAAAATTGATCTGTTTAAATTTTTTTTCATTGAACATGGATTAAAGAATTATGAAAACCGTGACAATATTAAATAAAAATATAAAATATTACCAGTTTAACTTTGAATCATTAATATAAAATCACCTGCTTTTTTGGAAATGGTTAAAGAAAGATTCTGAATTTTAATATTTCATGCAGAGACTTTTGATTTTTAATAGCCCTGACCTCTGAAAGTGTTAATGAATCTTAAAAGAAAAATTATAGGATTGGTTTTATTAAAATATTTATAATCTTGCGTAATTAAACCTTAAAGGATAACATACCATGAAAAAAATGAGATTTAATATTTCAAGTTTAAAAGGGAAATTGGGAAAGATGAGGGACTGGCTGGAAAGTTACCATATCCCTTATAAAGTGATTTTTTTCATAATGGGTATTGCTTCCACCATATGGTTTCTGGTACGTGTAATCCCCAAACCATCGAGAGCAGCATACCCGTGCATGAAAATAGCGGCGCCATTCATGTCGGGATTTGTTACTTATCTGATGGCAGTTGCCGGACTGACTGCGATATCAAGAAGGTCGAAGCGGAAAATAATTAATGTCAGAATTGGAGCTACGATGATGCTTATGGCGGGAGTAATAGTAGCCATGGCAGTAATGCCGGTTAATAATACTGAGGCGATATTTCAGACGACAGAGACGAGGACTGGTCCGGAAGATGGGCCAAATCAGCCTGTCGGAACGGCCAAGGGTATATTTCCAGGACGAGTAGTGTGGGTATGGAATCCGGATGCAACAAACGAAAATTTTCAGCATAATGATCCCGATAAAGGCGACTGGTTTGCAAATCCGGAGAACAATAATGGAACAGTCCAGGGCAAAATGTTTCACGACGGAGTTCTTAAGCTTACCGGGAAAAAAAGCCCTGCAAAAGCATGGGATGCAATGTTTAAGTATTTTAATAAAAAGAAATTCGGAAAAAACAGAGGATATACTAAAGGAGAAAAGATCTTTATCAAGATAAACCAGGGACAGGCAGGCTGGACTCTCAGCAAGGCAGATAAAGAAAATGGTTATGCGCTGCCTAAATCCCTTCCAGCAAAAGACAGCCGGAGAGCAAGTATGGAACCCACTGAAAATGGACCCTATCTTGTTCTTGAACTGTTAAAGGAACTTATTAATGATTGCGGGATTGACCAGGCTGATATATCTGTCGGAGACCCTATGAATCCGATATATGCTCACAACTATAATGTGTGGGTTAAAGAATTCCCGAATGTTAAATATATAGATAGAAGCTCGGCAAAATTTGGGCGGACACTTATTAAAATAACAGATCAGCCACTTGTGTTCTATTCAGATAAAACCATAACTGATAAGCTGTATGATGTTATTGAAAATGCTGATTATATGATCTATATGCCAGTTCTTAAGCCACATGGAGCTGCAGGTATTTCATTAACTGCAAAACTGAATTTCGGGAATATCGGAAGAAACGGTGCAGGCCATCTTCATTATTCTCATATTGCTAACAGAAGGGAGGGCTCACCAACAAATACAGGCTACCATAAATACAGAGTTTTTGTAGATCTTATGGGAAGCAAATATCTCGGACAAAACTCAGTTTTTTGGTGTGTTGAGGGCATGTTCGGTGGGGGTTCAAGTGAAATAAAGGGTCCCGTAAAATATCTTATGGCGCCTTTCAATAACGATTGGAGTAACTCTATATTCATGTCGCTTGACCCTGTAGCAATAGAATCGGTAGGGTATGACTTCCTGAGATCAGAGTTTGACGGAGTTCACAAACATGATGCAGTTAATAATGAATGGGAAGCAATACCCAATATGTTCGGTGTTGATGATTATATGCATCAGGCTGCCGATTCGGCAAACTGGCCGAAGGGTATTGTATATGATCCGGATAAAACAGGGAAACCATTGCCGGTCCTGGGCGTACATGAACACTGGAATAACCCGGTTGATAAACAGTATTCCCGAAATCTCGGAACTGGTAAAGGCATAGAACTTGTGTCTATACCGGAAAATCTTGTGAAAAATATAAATATGCCATAATATTTCATGATTGTCATATCATTTTTATAAGTAATTTTCCCGATCTATTGTATATGGATTATTGTTAATCTGCCATTACATATATGGTTGTCAGAATTTGCATATGATTGATTTCTAAAGGTTTCTTAAATATAATTATTTTACGTATCGGGTTAGGCTGATAATTATCCTGACCGGTAAAAGTGTTAATGCATCTTAAAAGAAAAATTATAGGATTGGTTTTATTAAAATATTTATAATCTTGCGTAATTAAACCTTAAAGGATAACATACCATGCAAAAAATGAGATTTGATATTTCAAGTTTAAAAGGCAAATTGGGAAGGATGAGGGACTGGCTGGAAAGTTACCATATCCCTTATAAAGTGATTTTTTTCATAATGGGTATTGCTTCCACAATATGGTTTCTGGTACGTGTAATCCCCAAACCATCGAGAGCAGCATACCCGTGTATGAAAATAGCGGCGCCATTCATGTCGGGATTTGTTACTTATCTTATGGCAGTTGCCGGATTGACTGCGATATCAAGAAGGTCGAAGCGGAAAATAATTAATGTCAGAATTGGAGCTACGATGATGCTTATGGCGGGAGTAATAGTGGCCATGGCAGTAATGCCGGTTAATAATACTGAGGCGATATTTCAGACGACAGAGACGAGAACAGGTCCGGAAGATGGGCCAAATCAGCCTATCGGAACGGCCAAGGGTATATTTCCAGGACGAGTAGTGTGGGTATGGAATCCGGATGCGACTAATGAGAAGTTTGAACATAATAATTTTGAGAATTATGACTATTTTGTAGGTCCCCAGAACAATAATCCAGAGGTTATCGCCAGCATGTTCCGCAATGGAATTCTAAAGCTCACCGGCGAAAAAAGTACTACAAAAGCATGGGATGCAATGTTCAGGTTTTTTAATAAAAAGAAATATGGGAAAGCTACTGGATATTCAAAAGGAGAGAAGATTTTTATAAAGATAAACCAGGGGCAATCCAGATGGATTCTTAGTCAGGCTGACAAAGATAGCGGATTCGCTGTTCCACGGACTATTCAAAAGGGTCAGGAAAGAATAAAAGTTAGTCTGATCCCAACAGAAACCGGTCCATATGCAGTTATTGAACTGTTAAGAGAGCTGGTTAATGAAGTGGGAGTGGATCAGGCAGATATTTCAGTTGGTGATCCAATGTGTCCGATATGGGCTCATAACTATGATGTCTGGGCTAAGGAATTCCCCAACGTCAGGTATCTCGACA
Source organism: uncultured Bacteroidales bacterium (assembly GCA_963760915.1). Classification (GTDB taxonomy): domain Bacteria; phylum Bacteroidota; class Bacteroidia; order Bacteroidales; family VadinHA17; genus LD21. The sequence goes on from CAVXEU010000004.1 coordinate 313,525, forward strand.
AGTACTCGACAAATTACGGTCGCACTCAGGTTAAAATAACTGAAAAACCACTTGTCTATTATTCGGATAAAACCATTAATGACAAACTGTATGATGTTATTGAAGATGCTGATTATATGATTACAATGGCTGTTCTTAAATCACATGGGGCAGCAGGAGTTTCTCTTACGGCAAAAAGCAATTTCGGTAACATAGGAAGAGCTACTGCCGGCCACCTCCATTATTCGCATGTCGCCAACAGGAGAGAAGGAACACCTACCAATACCGGCTATCATAAATACAGGGTGTTCGTTGATCTTATGGGAAGCAAATACCTCGGCCAGAATACACTTTTCTGGTTTGTTGAAGGTTTGTTCGGAGGTGGTGCCAGTGAGGTTAAAGGTCCTGTAAAATATTTTATGGCTCCTTTTAATAATGACTGGACAAATTCGATGTTTATGTCGCTCGATCCTGTTGCCATAGAGTCAGTTGGTTACGATTTTCTCAGGGCAGAATGGGACGGTGTACATAAGCATGATGCAGTCAATAACGAATGGGAATCAATGCCAAATGCCTATGGAGTTGATGATTATATGCATCAGGCTGCAGATTCGGCCAATTGGCCGAAAGGAATCAAGTATGATCCGGATAACAGCGGTACACCACTTCCGGTTCTTGGTGTTCATGAACACTGGAATAATCCGGTTGATAAACAGTATACCCGCAATCTCGGAACAGGAAATGGCATAGAACTTGTATCTATCCCTGAGAATCTTGTTAAAAATGTAAAAATGAAATGAGATCAACTACACACCGTGGAAATGCAATAAATGACAAATTTTGCATATTTTTACGGTTCTGTTATAATATTTAAGAATAATCGATGGCTACAAACAAAGAAGGTAATAAAACTTACCATGTCAGAATTACTGGCAGAATCTGTAAATTTATGATTGCTTCTTTAATTGCAGGGCTTTTTACACCTGTTATAATTGCCCAGGTCGAAGTGCCGGTGCAATCATTTGGAGAAGGGATCACAGCAAAAAAGTTTTATTCATCAACCATTGACGAGGACAACACAGTGTGGTTTCTTTCAGAATCGGGGATCGTCAGTTTCAATGGAACAAAATGGGTTCTGCACGACAAGAACCGTAAGATAACCACTACCGGTATGAAAGGCGTGGTTTATGACTTTTCTTCATATGGTCACGAACTCTGGATTGCCACAACACAGGGTGCCACAGTTGCCTCTCTGCCTGTTGATGCCAGGTCGGGAGCCACCACATATTACCTTGATAACTCCAAAATAGTGAGTGAGAATGTGCTCGCTGTCGCAGTTGGGAAAAAGGAGTTGAGATGGTTCGGAACCGACAAGGGTATTTCCGTGTTTAAAGGCAGGCAGTGGCTTAAAAACGGATATGCCAGGAAATACCCCGAGGGTATATTCCAGGATTTTCTTATTACCTCAATGGCAACAAGTACCAATGGCGATACACTTTACGTGGGTACACTGGGTGGAGGAGTTCTCCGGTTATACAGGAACGATGTGGATGCTGTTTCAGGAGCTTCAGAATATTCTGCATGGGGTCCGATTCTTATGCCTTCAGACAGTGTTTACAGTGTTCACATCTCCTCCGACGGTAACCAATGGTTTGGTACCAATAATGGAGTTGCAAAGCATACCGGGTATAATACCCTCGAAGGATGGACAGTTTTAACTTCGGCAGATGGGCTGGCAAATGATTTTGTTCAGGCTATCAGTTCAGACACAAAAGGGAATGTATATTTTGGGACCAAAGGCGGGTTATCTGTTTTTGACGGGACAAAATGGACATCCTATAAGACAAACGACGGACTTGCCAGCAATAATATACTAACAATATCCATCGATAAAAAAGACATTGTCTGGCTTGGGACCGATAATGGTGTGACCAGGTTCATCAATGGGAAAATTACCAGTTACCGGTAGATTACATAAGTTAAAAAGAGAATTCATTTTAAGGCACTCATGGTAAATCCTATTTATTGCCAGGGGCAACTCAGGCAATACCCTAAGTATCTCAAACATATCCTGATTCAGAGTTAAGGTATTCCTTCTTATTGCAGATTGATCAATACATAATTATTATTCACAATAGACCTGAAAAACCTCTTAATATTTGTTAGTTAAATATTTCGATGCTCTGAAGTTGTTTTTTAAGTGGCATTGTCATGAAAATAATTGTAGGAATCAGGGTAAACCAATAAATAAGCCCTGTAGAACCTGCTCACTGTCCACAATGCCCACAGTATTAATGTCATTGCAAATGAATCCCGCCATAGAGGGATGAAGGAGCAATCTCCCCTCAGACAAAAATAAATTCTTGAAATAGAAAAAGAAAATTTGACATGCCTGAATTCTGATACTCATATTCAATATATATAAGCATTTATTCGTCATTCCCGATACTTATAAAAAATATTTTACCGCCCACCTATGATTATTATTATTCAAAAGAATCTATACATATTTCAAAGTGCAATAAGTCAATAAACAGAAAGAACGATTATAATTGCAATATCCGGCTAGCAGGGAGATTCTTCAACCAGTTATTTTACCAAAGTAATTATAAGTAATTTAAAGATCTCTGGCGAAAATTGTTAAATTCGTTCATCCTTATTTATTCATAAAGTATGAAACATGAAATCTATGAACATTTCAGACTAAAAAGCATTTTTGCATTATTAGTTTATCTTGGAACAGGGTTATCTCTCTTTTCACAAGCTGAAAAAGAACTTGTTATCGGACAACAGCCGGTCTATAAAGTTTCAAGAGCCAGGGGACCTGTTACTATCGATGGCAGAATGGATGAAGAAAGCTGGAAAAATGCGGAAATACAACCTTTAGCCAATTTCTTCAGACTTGATAAACCTGTTGAAAAGCAAAACTCAAAATTCAGGATGTTGTGGGATGATACAAATCTTTATCTTTTCTATGAATGTGAAGATACATCCTTGACAGCACGTGAAACAAATTTTGATGGACGAACTTACATGGATGACTGTGCGGAATTTTTCATTGTACCTGCTGCTGACAGTGTATATATGCACTTTGGATTTGAAATTAATATTACCGAAGTCAGATATGACTATATAGTGCTTTGGAAATACTATAACAACAGGACTTTCTTTCTCAGTGGCTACAATCCTGAATATAAAGTTAAATCTATATATAGGGGCACGCTGAATGATGAAGGGGATAAGGACCAGGGCTGGACCATGGAATTCGCAATTCCAATGTCAGCATTCAGCAATTTCAATGGAGTTGCACGTGCAAGGCCAGGAGTCAGATGGGCATTCCAGGCAGTACGACAGGACAGAAATTTTGTGAACGACAGATTCCGTTCCACATCTACACTCTTCCCTGTTTATAACTTTCGACTTGATGTTCATCAACCCGCGCGTTTCGGTTTGATGGAATTTACCGATAATTGATTTTGTCATACCAATAAGTAATAATATCAGGAGGGAAAAATGAACAGAAATAATTTCATTAAGACTTTAGCTGCAACCGTTCCTGCCGCGACTATGGCACCTGACTTTGGACGTTTTGCTGAAGCCGCACCCGGAAAGGTCAGGATTACTGATGTGAAATTCATGCGTGTCCAGATAGGAAGCAGGGGTCATGTTCTGCCACTCGTAAGAATCGAAACAGACGCAGGTGTTTATGGAATTGGTGAATGCCACCACGATATTACCGGACTAGCTGCTAAAGAGGTAGTTCTGAATGCGTTCAAACAAATACTTGTGAAGCAGGATCCTTTCGATATTGCACGTCTTACTCAATTGATGAAGTGGCGTATATCATATACCGGGGGTAACGGAGGAATTGGTATACACGCAGTTACAGGGTGCGAAATAGCTCTTTGGGATCTGGTGGGAAAACTACTAGACATGCCGCTTCGTAAAATTCTTGGAGGAGGATGCTATACTGATAAGGTGAGAGCCTACCTGACCAGTCAGCCCCGAAATATGCTCGATAAGGCTGTCTGTAAGGAGTGGATGGATTACGTTAACGGGTCTGTACAGAAATGGACCGCAGCGAAACCTTTCAGAATATCAAGAAGACCGGGAGGAAGTGAACTAAACCGAAGACTTTCCCATGCAGAGCTCAAAACAAATATCCAGGCTTTCAGCAATTTAAGAGAGGCAGCTGGTGATGATTTTGAGATTATTGTGCATTGTCACTGGGAGTTTGGATTTTATGATGCACTCAGTTTTGCAAAAGCTTTGGAGCCAATCAGACCCTGGTGGATAGAGGACCCCATGCCTATAAATTATGTGGAAACCTGGGGCAAGCTCACTGCAGCTTCGCCAGTATGTATCTCAACATGGGAGAATCTTTATACTTTGTACGACTTCCTTCCATTTATTACCAATCAGGCAGTTCATATGGTCGAGATCGATATTTCTATGGCTGGCGGATTGCTCGAGGCAAAGAAGATCGCAGAACTCGCAAATACTTATTATATGCCTGTTGCCACACATAATGTAATGGGCCCGATAGCAACTATTGCCTCAGCAAACTGTGCCGCTACAATGCTTGACTTTATAGGACATGAGAGCTATGACTATAGCAAAGATTCCCGCGATGGTCATGCCGGCTGGGATACTCTGGTTGAGTATGACAGAGACATAATAAAAGACGGGTATATTCAACTCTCCGACAAACCCGGCCTTGGGCTTGATCTTAATAAAGATGTTGCGATGAAGTATCTGGTTGAAGGTGAAAAGTGGTGGGGTTAGTTAGAAAAGTTTATCTACTAAAAACGACATTCATATTATTCTGATATATGTGAGCTTTGATTACCAGCTATTAAAATATTTTTGTAATTTAATGCCCACAAGTGAAACATTCTATATTCATTAGCTATCTTAACCATGAAAAATGTCTTTAAAATTTCTTTGTTTTTAAGCATCCTGATTCTGACCGGATGTGCCGGCACTGAAGATAAGAGCTCAAAATTTGATTTTACCAGACCAAAGGATCCTTCTCTTATCAGAGGTTTTAATTATACGCCTGCCGGAGTAGCTTCTCCCCGGCATCATATTGATACCTGGGTAAATTATGACTCAACTGCAATCAAATTTGATCTTGACCTCGCTAAAAGTCTCAATCTTAACCAAGTGAGAGTCTTTGTTCCCTATCAGGTTTATACTGAAGATAAAGACGCACTTCCTGCAAAATTAAGACACTTTGTACGCGAATGCCAGAAAAGAGGTATAGGAGTAATGCCAGTTGTCGGAAGTGGACCATGGGTACGGGATACATTACTTCGTAGCCAGGGGAAAGAATGGGTTCAGTTCCTTGTTAATGCCATTTCGGATGAGCCTGGCCTGGCATTCTGGGATGTAATGAATGAACCTGACTGGCCAACAGTTCCCAGGGAGAGAGTTTTGCGCAATTTTGAAAACTGCAAATTCATGTCCAAAACATTTCATGAGCTTGACCCGAAGACTCCTGTAACCATTGGGATGGCATTTGTCGAAGGAATGATCAAATTGGCTGATTATGTCGATGTTTTGCAGTTTCACGATTACATGCAAACCAGGGAAAAGATAAGGGATACAATTAACAGGGCAAAGGTCTTTGCGGCAAAGGCTAACAAGCCTTTGATAAACGGAGAGATCGGATGCATTGCCCGCGCCAACCCTTATGATGTTACCCTGCAGGAGCATATGAATGCAAAAGTCGGATGGTATATCTGGGAACTGATGATCGTTCGTCAGGGATGGGGAACTGTACACGGTGTTTTTTATGAAGACGGCAGCGTTCGTGATCCGTCAATTGCAGCAGCCCTTATGGGGTTTTTCCGCAAGCGTACCTCTGATATACTTCCTGCAGATCCGGATAAAGAGGGTTGGGTTACAAAAGTTATTGACCAGGGTAATAAGTGGATGAAGGATCCTGCAGGCACATGGAAAGATGGTCTTGATATTGCTGAAACCGCAGCCAATCTGCTGGAGGCAGGCGAACTTACAGCAATGAGAATTCCTCCTACATGGGAAGTAGGAATGTTAAGGAACGGGGAAGTTGATCAGAAGGCATTAAAAGAGCTGATTATCAAATTCAATAAATTGCTTGAACCTTATAAAAAACCTTCTTCAGCTAGTAATTGATCAGTTTTATAAACGATTAAAGACTGGTTATTACCAAATGGAATAAGTGTTTTATTTACACTTAAAATATTTTTTACTTTGAAATGGCTAATAATGTAATTATCCTGTGTAATCCTTGAATTATGAAAAAAAATTCATTCTTGAGCCTGATTTTTCTGTTTACTTTTAATTATCTGTGCCAGGGGCAGGTACCCGTATATCCGGCTGATTCAAAACCGGCAACTACAAATGTTCCGGGGGCCCGGTTTCCAAGCATTGATTCTCAATCGAGGGTTACTTTTCAGATAAAAGCTCCGGATGCTCAGAAAGTTCAGATTGATCTGACCAGAAAGTTTGATATGGTTAAAAATTCCCAGGGCATCTGGGAGGTAACCACTGACCCAATTGTTGAGGGATTTCATTACTATTCAGTTATAGTAGATGGGTATACTGCAGTTGATCCTTCGAGTCAGACCTTCTACGGAATGAGCAGAATGGCCAGTGGAATTGATATACCCGAAAAAGGTGTTGATTATTATCTGGCGAAAAACGTGCCTCATGGTCAGATAAGACAAATGCGATATTATTCGAACATTACTAAAGCATGGAGAAGAGCATTTATTTATACTCCTCCAGACTACGATTCAAATCTCAAAGAAAGATATCCTGTGCTTTACCTGTGGCATGGAGGCGGTGAAGATGAAACAGGATGGCCAAATCAGGGGAAGGTCGATTTTATACTCGATAATTTAATTGCCAGCGGTAAGGCCCAACCTATGCTGATTGTGATGGATAAAGGTGTAGCAGTTAATCCAGACGCTGTGCCACCTGCCCGTCAGTCCACTCCCCCTGCCGGTGGTCAGACTGCCGGGTCAAGACAGCCGGGGATGATGATGCAAAACAATACACTTGAGGAGGTTGTTATCAAAGAGATTATTCCCATGATCGATAAAGAATTCAGAACAATTCCGGACCGCGATCACAGGGCAATGACCGGACTTTCAATGGGCGGTTTCCAGTCATTCCAGATTACCTTGAACAATCTCGACAAATTTGCCTGGATAGGTGGATTCAGCGGTGCCGGTCAGATGCAGCAGGGTGTTGAATTCTCAAAGCTTTATAACGGAGTTTGGGCAGATGCTGACACTTTTAACAAAAAAATAAAACTTATGTATTTGAGTACAGGAACTGCCGAGCCTGAAAGGATGTTCCAGACAGTTAATAATTTTCATAAAGAACTGGAGAAAGCCGGCATAAAGCATGTCTATTATGAATCTCCCGGTACTGCTCATGAATGGCTCACATGGAGAAGATCATTAAATCAATTTGCCAGTATGATTTTTAAATAGTCAGTTTTAGAATGAATTGCAGATTGGTGTTTACAGGGAGCTCAGAAAATTAATAGGTTAATGCAAATAACTCTGAGCTGATGCATTAGCATGCTGGTAAATAATGGAGTATTTTAACAATTTAGGGGCAGTCTCATATATTCATATCAGAGACTGCTTTTTTATAGTAATGATCCATTAATGAATTCCTGAAGAGCATTAATATATTTCCCTACATGAAAACCGTCAATCAATGCATGATGTACCTGAACAGAGAAAGGAAGAAGTGTTTTATTGTCTCTTTCATAATACTTCCCCCATGAAATTCTGGGAACTGAGTCGTCTCTGTTTAAAGTAATTGTATGTGAAATATGTGAAAATGAAATCAAAGGTAAACAGGTTATATATACAAGATCATCTCTGCCAGTTAATTTTTCCAGTCCAAAATAATCTTTTTGAGTGTTACTTGCTTCTTTAGTTTTTCTTACAAATTCAATTAAATCATTTCCCATTTCTACAGTGATTATTTTAAACAGATCATCGTTTGTATCCTTGCTCATATCAGTAAACGAGGGATGAATCTTATCATGAAGAATAACTTTTCCGTTTCGGATACGATATCTGAAATCTTCCATCCGATTAACAGTTGTTGTGACGGCGAAGATCATTGAATAATAGAATGAGAGTTCTTTCTGTTTTGTGAGTTTTTTAAATTTCGTAACATCTATATCCATACAAATATTATACTGCGGATAATCCATCCTGTAAAAAAATGCAAAATGTTCTTTCCTTTTCCAGTTTTCAATATTTATTTGTTTCATAACGGTAGAAATGATTAAAAATTTGTTTAGAAATTCTATTACTTTATAATGTCTGATATGCAACTAAATTCATATAACCTGATCCCTGAGTGGTTTTTAACTTTTATGATAAAATTAATATGAAATTCCTGATAAATTCAACCAGATAAATAAAATAAAATGACTATCGGCTATCATGAATATATTATTCCATATAGCTTGAATATCAATTTATTTACCCCAACCCCAACCTTGCTCCGCCGCTTTTGTCGGCCATAGGTCGACTTCAGCGACCGAAGGCCGAAGCGGCTACGCGAAGGCGAGGAGGGAGTAAATTGATTTTGACTGCGCCGGGCTCCACCGCAAGCGGTGTTCGGTTCTTTGCTCCCCATATCGCCTTCGCGTAGCCACTAAGGCAGAGCAAGGTGGGGCCGGGGCAAACGAAGAACCGGAACGAAGCTCGACGAAGTCAAAATCAATGAATTTTTATGTATGATTCCGGATACTCATATAAAATAAAATATCATATGTTATGTTTTTTAAGTATCGCATATCGTTTTTGTTGATGATTCCATTTTCATACCATTTAGAAAATAGTATCCTTAATTGCAGAAAGTCAGTATATTTTAATTATAATTTATAACTTACGGATCGTAATTTATCGTTAACCCAAATAATTATATTGAATATGAGCAAATTGAAATTTATCTCATTTTTACTTGTTTTGGTCTTATTCATTACATCATGCAAAACTGAACAGACAAATGAAGTATTGGTTAGGAGTACTCCTGAATCGCAGGGAGTTTCATCTAAAGGCATCATTGACTTCCTGAATGCAATTGATACTGGAAAAGTTGAATTTCATAGCTTCATGTTTCTCCGTCATGGTAAAGTGATAGCAGAAGGGTGGTGGGAACCGTATTCACCTGTATCAAAGCATATTATGTATTCAGCAAGCAAAACCTTCACTGCGACAGGTATTGGTCTGGCAATTTCTGAGAACCGGCTTAAACTTACTGATAAAGTGGTATCATTTTTCCCGGCTTCTGTGCCTGATACATTAAGTGAGTTCATGAAGGAAATGACTGTCAGGGATCTGCTTATGATGTCAACAGGACAGGATGCCGAGCCTCGACGCGGACAGAATGATGACTGGATAAGATCATTTTTGCTAAAAGCCCCGACTGATAAACCAGGTTCCATTTTCAGGTACAATAACACTGCTTCATTTATGCTTTCTTCCATTGTACAACAGGTTTCTGGTGAAACACTATATGAATATCTGCAACCAAGGATATTCAAGCCGCTTGGCATGAGAGGCATTGACTGGGACCTGAGCCCGCAGGGCATTAATCTGGGTATGATAGGATTACGTTTGCACACAGAGGATATGGCAAAATTCGGGCAGCTGCTTCTCCAGAAAGGGAAATGGAATGGCAAACAGCTCATCCCTGATAAATGGGTCTCCGAAGCTACATCATTCAAAATTGACAGCAGGGGGGGAAATGAAAAAATTCCTGCTGATGTCAACGACTGGTTCCAGGGTTATTGTTATCAGATGTGGAGGGGAAGACATAACAGTGTAAGGCTTGATGGTATGGCTGGGCAGTTTGTAATACTGCTTCCTGATCAGGATGCTGTTGTTGTACTTACAGCAAATGCACAAAATACACAGAGAGAGATGGACCTGGTTTGGGAATATCTTTTACCTTCAATCAAGGGAGAAAGTCAATTGTCAGAAGATAATGAGGCATATGACAGATTGCAGAGAATGTCCTCCTCGCTTTATATCAGTCCTTCGTTATCAAAATCAGTTACCTCTTCATTTGAATCAAGAATATCGGGAAAACCAATTGTTTTCGGGGAAAATAATTATGGCATTAAGGAGATGGTGCTTTCATTTAATCCTGACTACTGCCTTGTGACATATAAAAAGGATTCCGGCACACAATCAATAAAAGCAGGAAAGGATTCCTGGCAATACTCAGATACATACCTTCTCTCCCTGTTGTCAGGACAAAGGCCACCTTCATTGAAATCCCGGGATGCAAATTACAGTATTCTGCAACCCGTTATTAAGACTGCCGCAAGTTATTCCTGGACTGACGAAAGCACACTTGAACTTACTGCGCGTTTTGTAGAGGAATCAATTGGCGGGGAAGGAGTGATTTTCAGATTTGCTGATAAAAACGGAAATCTGGATGTTAGTTTAGAGCGGAAGTCTGCCAGAGGTGTCGGAATGCGTGGCCCTGGATTTCCGGGTGCAAATGTACCTCTTTCAGGAAGGGTAATTTCTGATTAGATGAAAAAAAGTTTCTTAATTGATTTTTTAACTACTTGCAAAAGAATGTCCTTTTTATTTATTTAAAACATATACAAATATGAATCCTCTTAAAATTGTATTTCCGGTACTCCTTTTATTCTCAATGAGTCTTGAAGCACAAGAACTGATTTCACTTTATCCCGGTAAGGTACCTAATTCTAAGGAAGTTAATATTATGCCGGCTGCATCAAACGCCCGGTCCGGTATAATTTCCAACGTTATAACTCCTGAACTGGAAATCTATTTGCCGGAGAAAGAAGCATCAACCGGTACAGCTATAGTAATATGCCCCGGAGGAAGTTACAAAGTTTTATCATATCAGGGTGAAGGAATAAGAACTGCCATGGAATTTGCGAAAAAGGGTGTTGCAGCTTTTGTTCTTAAATACAGGCTTCCGGATGATGCTATAATGATCGATAAAAAAATAGGTCCGCTGCAGGATGTCCAGCAGGCAATTAAAGTAGTACGGGAAAATGCAGAAAAATGGGGAATAGATATAAAGAAGGTTGGTTTAATGGGATTTTCTGCAGGTGGCCATCTTGCTTCGACAGAGGCCACTCATTTTGAAAAGTCACTAATTGATAATCCGGACAATACAAATCTTCGCCCCGATTTCCTGATATTGGTGTATCCGGTTATAAGTATGCAGGATAATCTTACTCATATCGAGTCAAGGACTAACCTTCTGGGTCCTGCTCCCTCAAAAGATATTATAGACCTGTATTCCAATGAATTACAGGTAAATGAAAAAACTCCCCCAACCTATATTACACATGCAGCCGACGATAAACTTGTTGATGTTGATAACAGTATATTTTTCTTTGAAGCCTTGCGACATCATAATGTTCCGGTTGAAATGCATATTTATCCCAAAGGCGGACATGGTTTTGTATTTGGCCACAAAGGGTGGATGGATCCTTTATTTGAGTGGATGAAAAATTCTGGCTGGATTGTCAGGCAATAATAATAATGGCTCATTTTGACTGTATAAAACATTGTGCAACATAAAAATATAAAAAATGAACAAAAGAACTTATTTTAGTTTACTGGTTTTTTGTGCAATCTTCAGCATTCTGGCCGTGGAAACTTCCAAGGCACAAACCCCTTCAATTGGCGCAACAGCGCGCTATTGTAATCCTTTGCCCATGGTTATTGGTCAGGGTGGAAATGCTTCAGGAGATGTTACTGTAATAAAGGAGAACGGAAAGTATTATATGTTTTGTACCGGTGGAGGTGCATGGATATCTGAAGATATGTTAAACTGGTCATTCAGGCGTGTTGAAAATGTTCCGGTTGCTCCGCATGTTGTGAAGTTCAACGGCAGCTTTTATATGTGTGGTAACGACGGTCCTGTATTCAAAGCTGACAATCCGTTAGGTCCGTATACAAGCATCGGAGCATGGAAAAATACCCCCGATGTCAAAGGAGGATGGAACGGTGCTTTCGATGTGGATATCTTTATCGACGAAGACAATAAACCATATCTCTATTATCCTGGCCGGGGGGTAAGCGGCATCTATGTTGTACCTCTTGACCCGAACGATCTGAGCAGATTTGCCGGTCCGGTCAGACATTTATTCGGTTTTAACAGCGACCACCTTTGGGAACGTTACGGCGAGATGAACGAGTACACTGATGTTGCATGGGTTGAAGGCCCATGGATGCAAAAATACAAAGGCATATATTATTTGCAGTATTCAGCCTCAGGGACCCAATGGAAGACCTACGCCGAGGGATATTATACCTCTAAATCGCCACTTGGTCCTTTTACTTATGCTCCTAATAATCCGCTGCTGCGTAAAACCGAAGGCCTTGTAACAGGTCCCGCTCATGGTAGTATTGTTGAGGGTCCTGATGGTAAATTATGGCAATTTTATACAATTGTCCTTTCGAATCCTCCCGGTGGCAGACGAATCGGTATGGACCGGGTTACGTTTGATAAGAACGGGAACATGGCTGTTACTGTTACCGATACGCCACAATGGGGACCGGGTGCAATGATAGATCCGGCAAAAGGGAATAGCGGGTCAATACCTGTTACTATCAATAAGATCAATGCAATGAATGCTCTTTCAAAATTCTCTTCCCAGCAACCCGGGCATGATGCTGCCTATGCTGTGGATAACTCCAGCGGTACCTGGTGGGAACCGGCAACCACCGATTCATTACCGGCTCTCACAATTGAGCTTTCACCAGCAACCCGCTTTGATGTTGTGCAATTGTTCAGCATCGATGGTGTTCGTCTTATGTTCAATGGCGGGAGAAGGGGCTTTGGCAGACCAGCAGCTGGAACGGCTCCGGCTCAGCTTTCAAACGCTTCTTATAAGTATAAGATTGAGGTGTCAATGGATGGGAAAACATATCTTCCGGCTCTTGATCAGACAGGAAACTCAATCGAACGAAATACCATATTTGAGGAAATTCCTCCGGTGAAATGCCGTTTTGTTCGCCTGACACTTACAGACTGGCCACGGACTTCACCTTTGGGCATTTTAGAGTTCACGATCTTTGGTAAACCGGCAGGATCATTACCTGCACAGGTACCTATTCCTGTAAATAACTGATTAAATGAATTTTAACGATCATTAGTATTATCGATACTTATAGTTCAAAAATGAATATAACCATGAAAACAAAAACACTGCTTCGCTCATTTATTTCCGGAGCCATTCTGTCTTTATCTGTCATTGCTTTAGGTCAGCCGCCAAGAGGCCCTCTGGCCAGATCACCACAGATCAATCCCGACAGAACTGTCGTTTTCAGGTATATTGCTCCTTTGGCAAAAGACGTGAAGCTCAGTGCCCAGTTTGAAAAAGCGCCCGTTCAGATGACAAAAGACGCCTCAGGAATGTGGAGCGTCACTGTCGGTCCTGTAAAACCTGATATTTATCCTTACAATTTTATTGTTGATGGCATACAGGTTATGGACCCGGGAAATGTGGCTTTCTTCCCTAATGAACGCTTCAAGGGAAGCCTTCTGGATGTTACAGGCGACCCTCCTCTTATTCATTCGATGAAAAATGTTCCTCACGGTACTGTTACTTATGAATATTATCCTGCTTCCGGCGGAACAATCGGTTCTCTCGTTGTTTATACTCCGCCCGGATATGATAAGGATCAGTCGAAGAAATTCCCTGTTCTTTATCTTATCAGCGGAACTACGGACACTGAAGAGGCCTGGTTTAAAGTAGGTCGTGCCAATCTGATTCTCGATAACCTGATTTCAGAAGGGAAAGCCAAGCCTATGATTATAGTTATGCCAAACGGAAATGTTGAAGCAAGGATTGCTGATCAGAATGGTGGACTTAAACCGGCTGACCCTATGGGAAGAGAAAGTGCTGAGGCTGTAACAAGAGCCAAAACATTCGGCAATGATCTGGTTAGCTATGTAATACCATACATTGAAAAAAATTACAGGACAATAAACAATGGAGATAACCGTGCTATCGGAGGTTTTTCCAGGGGAGGCGGGCAGACACTGAGGACTGCATTAGGTAACATGGACAAATTCTCATGGATATGCTGTTACAGTGCCTATCTAACACCCGATGAAATGGATAAGGAATATAAAAACGTGACTGAAAATCCTGACCGCACCAATAAACAACTGAAATTATTCTGGATAAGTGTTGGTAATGAAGACTTCCTTTATAAATCCACAGTTGAATTTATGGACTATCTGAAAGCAAAGAAAGTAAATTATAAAAGCCTGGTAACTACAGGTGGTCATACCTGGATGAATACAAAAGTGTTTCTGACTGAAACTGCACAATTACTATTCAAATAATCAGATTATTAAGATGAAAAAGTCAATACTTATAATTTCAATGTTAACCATGGCTTTCCTTACAGCAACAGGACAGAGACCGGCAATGGTTATTTCACCTGAAGTACATTCTGATAACAGCGTTACCTTCAGATTTTACGCAGCTAATGCACAAAAGGTAACACTGGAAGCCCAGTTTTTAACAGCTAATAAACTTATGACCAAAGACGCTAAAGGGGTTTGGAGTATAACGATACCATCAATTAAACCTGACATTTATCCCTATGCTTTCTGGGTTGACAGCATACAGGTTGCTGATCCAAATAATACTCTCATTTTCGCCAATGAGCGCTTTAAATATAGTCTGGTGGATATTCGTGGTGATCAGCCTCTTGTTCATTCCCTTCAGAATGTCCCTCATGGCAAGATAAGCTACATGTATTATAATTCAAAAACACTGGGGAGAACACGTCAGTTGCTTGTTTATACACCTCCAGGCTTTGATGTTAACGGAAAAACAAAATATCCGGTTCTTTATCTTATTCATGGCGGATCGGATACTGAGGAAACATGGACCAAAGTCGGACGTGCAAATCTTATTGCCGATAACCTTATAGCTCAGGGAAAGGCTAAGCCAATGATCATTGTTATGCCTTATGCCAATGTTATGCCAGCAGCACGGGACGGATTTACAAGAGATGTCATGGACGATGTTATTCCTTTTATAGAAGCTAACTTTCCGGTTCTCACTGACAGTAAACACAGAGCTGTTGCAGGCTTTTCTGTCGGAGGAGGACAAACACTTAATATCGGACTTACAAATACAGACAGATTTGCTTATGTCTGCTCATATGCACCTTATACGGCAACTGACGAGTACAAAAACAATTTCGCTAACTGGTCCCCCGATGATGCTGCAATAAATAAGCAGCTCAAATTATTCAGCATTTATATTGCCACTGATGATTTTCTGTTTGAAAATGTAAAGGAGGTAATTGCAATGTATAAGGGAAAGGGTCTTAATGTTCAGTCTCTTATAGTGTCAGGCGGGCATACATGGATGAATTGCAAACTTTATCTGACAAATACTTTGCAGCTATTATTTAAGGATTAAGCCTGAAAAATTATAATTACATTATGAAACGATCATTTATTATTGCAATTGCTGTTCTGATAGGATTCAGTTTTTCTGCATATTCACAGGATATTGAAAGACAGGCTCCCCAGGGGTTTGATTCTCCGCAGACAGGTATAACACACGGGAAAATAGATACAATTGTATACACCTCAAAAACTGTTGGCACCAAACGTAAGGCCCTGATATATACTCCACCTGGCTATTCAAAGAATATAAAATACCCGGTTTTGTATTTGTTGCATGGCATTGGCGGCGATGAAAAAGAATGGCTTAATGGTGGAAATCCGCAGGTAATTCTAGATAACCTTTATGCTAAAGGAAAACTGGTGCCAATGATTGTTGTGATGCCAAATGGAAGGGCTGCAAAAGACGACAGCGCAAAGGGAAATATAATGGCGCCCGATAAAGTGACTGCCTTTGCAACTTTTGAAAAAGATCTGCTGAATGATCTGATACCATTTATCGAAAAGAAATACCCGGTAATTAAGGACAGTGAGCACAGAGCTATTGCAGGTTTATCTATGGGTGGTGGTCAGTCACTTAACTTCGGTCTTGGTAATCCCGATAAATTTGCATGGATAGGCGGTTTTTCATCTGCCCCAAATACCAAAACCCCTGAAGAATTGGTGCCAAATCCTGCAGAAACCAAAAAGAAACTAAAGCTGCTTTGGATATCCTGTGGCGATGCCGATGGTTTAATCACCTACAGTAAACGTACACATGATTATCTTAACAGGAATGATGTACCACACATTTATTATATTATGCCAGGGGTACATGATTTTATTGTCTGGAAAACTTCATTGTACATGTTTTCACAATTGATCTTTAAACCTGTTGATGTTTCAAAATTTAATAAATACAGCCTCATTGGAGTTACAGCTGCTTCGAATGTAAGGAATGCAAAATTTCCTCAGATAATGCCTGACAGCCGTGCAGTATTCCAGGTAAATGCACCGTCGGTGCAAAAAATGCAACTTGACCTTGGAAAGAAATACGACATGGTCAAAAATAGTAAGGGAATATGGGAAGTAACAACTGATTCTTTAACCGAAGGATTTCATTATTATTCACTTATTGTTGATGGAATGGCTATTGCCGATCCGGCAAGTGAAACTTTTTATGGTATGGGAAGGATGGCGAGTGGCATTGAGGTCCCATTTAAAGGTGATGATTATTATGCTTTAAAAGACGTTCCTCATGGTGAAGTAAGTATAAAACGTTATTATTCGACGGTTCTTAACAAGTGGAGACAGTTTTATATTTATAAACCTGCCGGCTATGATGTCAGTGGTAGTGAAAGATACCCTGTTCTGTACATCATGCACGGAGGTGGGGAAGATGAAAGAGGATGGTATACACAGGGAAAGACAGATCTTATACTTGACAACCTGATAGCTGCAAAAAAAGCAAAACCAATGCTTGTTGTAATGCCTGATGGCAATATGAGTGCTCAGGGTTCAGGTGATGCCGGATACAGGATGTTTGAAAGAGAACTGAAACAATGTATTATACCGTTTGTGGAAAAAAATTACAGGGCAGAAACTGATTCTAAAAACAGGGCGCTGGCAGGATTGTCAATGGGTGGACTACAGACTTTATATGCCGGTTTGAACAACACTGAGATATTTGCTTACCTCGGTGTATTCAGCTCTGGCTGGAGAATTCCGTCTGACAATAAACTTGCCGAAGTCCAGTATGTTTTTTTAAGTAAAAACGTCGATAAGATCAACAATAATCTGAAACTGTTATGGCTGGCTACAGGAAGCAGGGAAGATGCAGCTAATCCAAATTGCAGGGCAATGTTAGCCAAATATGATGAACTGAAAATCAGATATACTTATAGCGAATATCCGGGCGGTCATACATGGCCTGTATGGAGGAACAACCTTTTCAACTTTGCCCAGCTATTATTTAAATAGAATCAGAACCTGCTGAACAAAATATTTATTAAAAAATAACTATCAAAACTTAAAATTATGAAAATAAAACATGGATTACTCGCAATTTTATTGCTTATCGTAATTAGTTCTTCAGCCTTTTCTCAGGATAAAAATTTTTATATCTTCCTGTGTTTCGGACAATCAAATATGGAGGGAAATGCAAGGATTGAACCACAGGATACAACCGTTAATAGCCGGTTCAGGGTAATGGAAGCAGTTGATTGTCCTAACCTGAACAGAGTAAAAGGACAGTGGTATACGGCTGTTCCTCCTTTGTGCAGATGTCGTACTGGTCTGACCCCTGCAGATTATTTTGGCAGGACGCTTGTTGATTATCTTCCGAATAAAATCAGCGTGGGTGTTATCAACGTTTCAGTTGCCGGATGCAAAATTGAATTATTCGACAAAGATGGTTTTCAGGCTTACGCTTCAACAGCTCCGTCATGGATGACAAACATTATAAAGGAATATAATGGAGATCCTTATGCGCAACTTGTTGAGCTGGCAAAATTAGCCCAGAAAGATGGTGTTATAAAGGGAATACTTTTACATCAGGGTGAATCAAATACGAATGATAGTATCTGGCCACAAAAAGTCAAAGTTATATATAACAATCTGATAAAGGATCTTCATCTCAAAGCCAAAAAAGTGCCCCTGCTTGCAGGTGAGCTTGTGAATGCTGATCAGGGTGGTGCATGTGCAAGTATGAATAAAATTATTGCTACATTACCTCAGACTATTCCTAATTCTTACGTCATATCGTCAAGTGGTTGTCCCTCTGCCCGCGATCATCTTCATTTCACTGCTGAAGGTTACAGAATACTGGGAAAAAGGTACGGTGTCGAAATGCTTTCATTACTTGGTTATAATATCACTTTGCCTGAGTAGCACGACCCGGAAAACCCGACTCCGGCCATTAGAGGCATTATTTACTGGTGGTTTAAGGGATAAAATTTTAAGATAGACCAGGTTTATATTTTAGTCGGGTATCATTGAAGCTTTGAACAGATTAAATAAAAGACTTTAATTTGCAAAGAGATTATTGATTTATACAGTAAAAATAAATTTTATGTAAGTTTAAATTTTTAGACAAATGTTAATAATGAAAATAATATGTCAAAAATAAATTCTGCTTTTTATATTCTTGTCTTCGTTTTAATAAGTTGCAACGAAATTCATGCGCAGGATATGCTTTACCCTAATGAATTTCCTCTGAAAGATGTCAAATTGCTTGACGGACCATTTAAACATGCACGTGATCTGAATATACAAACTCTTTTAAAGTATGATGTAGATCGTTTACTGGCTCCTTTCAGAAAAGAAGCCGGTTTGCCCGTAAAAGCTGCACTCTATCCCAATTGGGAAGGATTGGATGGTCATATCGGTGGTCATTATTTGTCTGCGTTGGCCATGAATTATGCTGCTACAAATAATGCAGAATGTAAGAAGCGTATGTATTATATGCTTGCGGAACTAAAAGCTTGTCAGGACGCAAATGAAATCAATAACAGTGATTGGGGTAAGGGATACGTTGGCGGAGTTCCTGACAGCAAAGCAATATGGAGTACTTTGAAGAAAGGTGATTTCAAAGCATATCGGTCAGCTTGGGTGCCGTGGTATAATGTACATAAATTGTATGCCGGGTTACGGGATGCCTGGATTTATACAGGAAACAGGGATGCCAGGGAAATATTTTTAAAATTATGCGATTGGGGGATCAATATCACATCAGCGCTGTCAGACACACAAATGCAATCGATGCTTGATGTGGAGCAAGGCGGGATCAACGAGATTTTTGCTGATGCATATCAAATGACGGGTGAGGAAAAATATCTTATTGCTGCCAAAAGGTTCTCACATAGAATGTTACTCGATGCAATGGCTGCCGACACTGATAATCTGGATAATAAACATGCGAATACCCAGGTTCCTAAAGTTGTTGGATTTCAAAGAATTGCAGAACTATCACATGAAAAGAATTTTACTGAAGCCGCCAGTTTCTTCTGGGAAACAGTAACAGGTAAGCGAACACTTGCGTTCGGGGGCAACAGCAGAAGGGAGTTTTTTCCGAGTGCTGCTTCATGCATTGATTTTGTAAATGATGTGGAAGGACCTGAATCGTGTAACTCATATAATATGCTTAAACTGACAGAAGATCTGTTCAGAACTAAACCATCTGCAAAATATGCTGATTATTATGAACGGACACTTTATAATCATATTTTGTCAACTCAGCATCCTGAACACGGCGGGTACGTTTATTTTACTCCTGCCCGGCCCCGTTCCTACAGAGTTTATTCTGCTCCTAACGAGGGAATGTGGTGTTGTGTGGGAAGCGGAATGGAAAATCATGGTAAGTACAATCAGTTTATTTACACTCATAATAAAGATTCACTGTATTTAAACCTCTTTATAGCTTCGGAACTTAACTGGCAGGAAAAAGGAATTAAGATTAAACAGGAGACAGTTTTTCCGGATGAGGAGCATACTAAGCTGACAGTAACAGAGGGATCGGGACGTTTTTGTTTGATGGTAAGATACCCTTCATGGGTCAGTGATGGTGGCCTGAAAATAATTATCAACGGGAAAACAGTATCGTATAAATCTCAACCATCTTCATATGTTGCTGTCGACAGATTGTGGAAAACCGGCGACAAGGTACAGATTATGTTACCGATGCATAATACGGTTGAGCAATTGCCAAATGTTCCTTCTTATATTGCAATTATGCATGGCCCGATTCTTCTTGGAGCAAAAACCGGAACTGAAGATCTTAAGGGGTTGATTGCTGACGACAGCAGGTGGGGCCATATTCCCAGCGGGCTAAAACTTCCGGTTGACAAAGCACCTGTATTAATTCAGGATAACATTAACAAAATAACTGAAGAACTGGTTCCTGTTAAAGGGAAACCAATGAATTTTACAGCACCGGGAATGAAAATGATAAATCCGGTAAATGTGGTGTTTGAACCATTTTATAGGATTCATGACGCACGATATATGATGTATTGGATGTCGCTGACAAGTACTCAATCCAGGACATTCCTTGATTCACTGGCAGTTATTGAAAATGAGAAGATGGAACTACAGAAACGTACTGTTGATTTCGTTGCGCCCGGGGAACAGCAACCTGAAGCCGATCATGCAATTCAGAAACTAAACTCCAATACCGGTAATAACCAGGATGAGTTCTGGCGAGATGCCCGTAATGAAGGGTATTTCAGTTATAATATGGCAACAAATGAAGAAGCAAATCTGTGCCTGATTGTAACATATTGGGGGGCTGAAAGGGGAAACAGAAATTTTGATATTTACATAGACACGGAAAAGTTGATTTCCGAAAACAATACAGGAAAATGGAATCAGAATAAGTTCCAGAACGTGGAATATATTATTCCGGATTCAATGATCAAAGATAAAAAGATTATCAGGGTTAAATTCCAGGCTATACCCGGGAATACTGCAGGAGCTGTTTATTACATACGTTTGGCCAGAATTAAATCGTAAGATTTGATATAGATATACTTAAGAAAGTTCATTCTTATCCTGGGAGGATAATATTTGCGATCGCTTTTTGAAAGGTTTGAAATAGTTTATTAATTAAAAAAAATATTAAATGAGAAGATTCTTTTACAGCATTATCGTATTAGCTTGTTTGGCAGTGTTGAATTCATCATCGCTAATGGCGCAGAATAATTCAGATAATTCAGATTATAATCAGGTTAATACGTATGTCAATCCTGTTTTACCCGGCGATCATCCTGATCCGACATTGTTAAAAGTGGGAGATGACTTCTATCACTGCGGCTCCAGTTTTCATTTCCTTCCTTTTATGCCTGTTTACCACTCAAAGGATCTTGTTCACTGGGAGGTAATTGGAAGGGTACTGCCTCCCTCAAAAGCCGGTTGGGTTACTGACCGTCCTTCAACAGGTACCTGGCAGGGTGCAATCACATATTTCTATGGATCATACTGGATATATTTTTCTGCTAACGGACAATGGTTTTGCAAGGCAGATTCTCCCGCAGGACCATGGTCTGATCCTGTTCAGGTAAAAACCAACCCTGTTACCGGACCCCTGGGTTACGACAATTCCATTTTTATTGATGATGACGGCACTCCATACATGGTAATAAAAAATGGTCAGAAAGTAAACAGGATACAGGCTCTTGGTCGCGATGGTCAGCTGGCAGGTACAGTAATGAACCTCGACTGGATAAACGCAAAACTGCAGTACAGTTGGGCTGAAGGACCTGTGATGTGCAAACGTAATGGTTATTATTTTTACTTCCCTGCAGGAGATGTTTCAGGTGGTCAATATGCCATGAGATCGAAAGAATTAACAGCCGACTCGACAAAATGGGAAAGACTTGGTAACTTCTTTAAACCCGTTACTGACCCTAATGTTGGGTTTCGTCGTCCTAACCATATGTCGGCACCTGTTCAGCTTGCTGATGGCACATGGTGGACCATCGCACAGAGTTATGAAAAATATGACGGAGATGACTGGTCAGGACTGGGTCGTCAAACCTCTCTTTACCAGGTAATCTGGGAAGGAGACCGTCCCTGGGGTATAGCCCCCACAACGCAACCGGTCAGAAAACCAAATCTGCCGCAGTCCGGCATTCTGTGGCGAAGTGTCCAGAGCGATGAATTTGACTCTGATGTTTTAAGTGCAAACTGGCATTTTCTTACAAAAAAAGCCGAAGCCAGTTACTCTCTTAACGAAAGGAAAGGATGGATCAGAATCACACCAGACAAAGACCGGACACACGTGGTCCAGAAAGAAACTGACCATTATTATACCGCAGTAACGAGAGTGGATATGGACGCAACTGATTCTACCACTAAAGCAGGGATTTACCTCACCAGCGGTAATCAACGGGTTTTTGGTCAGTTATATACAGGTTTTAATAATGGTAAAAAAATCATTTTAACTCTTGGTAATCAAACACGTAGTATTCCTAACCAGGCCGGCAACAGTGTATGGTTAAAGCTTGAGAGAAATGAACATAATTTATCTGGTTTCTGCAGCGGCGACGGTAGTACATGGATTTCACTCGGGGAACCGATAAGTGCAGTGAACCTTGATAAGGCTCAGCCAAGCTATAACTCATGGGTTGGGACCAGCGTAGGATTATTTGCAGAAGGCAAGCCTGCTGATTTTGATTTCTTTGTTTGTAAAGATGGTTACTCTTCTCTTCCTGTTGCAGGTTACAGCAATTATTATGGTGTAAAAACTATTAATACTGGATCAGGGAAACAAGTTACCAACACATCGTCGAGTGGAGGATGGTTAATGATTTCAGGTGTTGAATTAGGGAAAAAATCTCCATCAGCAGTTGAGTTGCTGGCATCTTCGGGTGCAAAGGGGAAACTTGAAATCTGGCTTGATGACCTGAAGAATGGCAAATTGATTGCAACTATTTCTGTAAGTCCGACCGGTGGCGAAAACAATATGAAAGTTTTCTCAAAAGCTGTTAAAAATATAACAGGGCATCATGATGTTTTCATCAAATATCCGGAGGGAAAAGAGGGTTCGGTAATTATCAAGACTTTGCGGTTTGTGAAATAATTAACAGTAAAATTTCAAGAGTATGAAAAATATAATGAAAGTTAATTTTGGATTCTTCTTTATTCTGATTTGTCTTCTCAGTTCTCAGAAAATATCGGGTCAAAATGCAAGAATTAAATTTGATACTGATCGTATTATAGGAGAAGTTGATAAGAATTTGTATGGAAATTTTGTTGAACATCTGGGCAGATGCGTATATGGTGGTATTTATGAGCCAGGTTCACAGCTTTCTGATCCTGATGGGTTTCGTAAAGATGTAATGGCAGCTGTAAAAGATCTGAATGTATCACTTATCCGTTATCCCGGTGGTAATTTTGTTTCAAATTATCACTGGCTTGACGGTGTAGGTCCAAAGAATGAAAGAGTGCCAAGGATGGAACTGGCATGGGCCCGACTTGAAACAAATGAATTTGGAACAAATGAATTTATAAAATATTGCAGGGCTGTCGGAAGTGAGCCATATTTATCGGTTAATATGGGAACCGGCACCATCGAAGAGGCACAGAGATGGGTTGAATATTGTAATGTTAAGGAAGGTCCATATTATGCTGAGCTCAGAAAGAAGCATGGTTTTCAGGAACCTTATAATGTAAAATACTGGAGTCTCGGAAACGAAATGGACGGTGAGTGGCAGATGGGTCACCTGAACGCCGAAGATTATTCCAAAAAAGCACTGGAAGCTGCTAAACTTATGAGGCTGACATCTCCGGATATAAAACTAATTGCAACCGGATCATCAAATTACAGACCTCATGCAGATCCTGATTACTGGAACAGGACCATTATAACTAACCTGAAAGACGTCGCTGATTATATTGCCCTTCATATGTATGTTGGTAATCCCGAAAATAACTATTATGATTTTCTTTCAACTCCTCTGGTTATGGAACAGAGAACCAATATTGTAAGAGGCATGATTAATGAAGCAATGCAAAAGGCTGACAGAGGAACCAGACCGCCTATGTATATTGCCTGGGACGAATACAATGTTTGGTACAGGGCAAGAACAACTGAAGCAATGCAGGGCACCAGAGCTCTTGAAGAAAAATACGATCTTGAGGATGCGCTTGTTATCGCAGGTTTTCTAAATGTATTTATACGTAATGCCGACATTGTAAAAATGGCTAATATGGCTCAGCTGGTGAACGTTATTGCTCCGGTCTTCGCTGAAGAAAAAGGTATGTTCAGACAGACTATCTATTTCCCGGTGGAATTATTTGCCAAAAACATGCATGGCAAATCACTTGATCTGCTTGTTGATTGTCCGGCATATAAAACTGAAGAATTTAACATTGGACTGGGGGAGGCAACAACAAAACAGCCAAATGTACCTTACCTTGATGTATCAGCAACATACGACAATGGGGAGGTGGTAATAGTGGTTGTTAACAGGCATAAGGATAATCCTGTTAAAACAGATATCATCTGCCAGTCAGGAGCGTTTAATGGCGCACTTCAGATCTCCGAAATTAACGCACCTGATATCAAGGCTGCAAACGACTTTGGTATCGAAAATGTCAGGACTGTTTCAAAACCAGACCTGAAAGCAAACGGCAATACTGCAACCTACTCGTTTCCTGCTCATTCACTGACTATGATCCGTGCTAAGGTTAAATAAGGATGATAGACCCTGATGATCGGAATTTGAATATAATGCTCCGTTGATGTTACTGACTGTGAAACGGATAAAAAATATAAGTATTGAAATATAAACCATTTAATCTTTGTATAAACAAATGAAACGTAAAATATTAACAGGACTGTTTATTTCATTTACATTAATCGGGTTACCACAGAAAGTAACAGTAGTTTCGCCAAACAACAAAGTTAGTGTTGCTCTTTACAATGTTCAAAATACTGACGTTGGCGAATGGTTTCTAAAAGTAATCTATACTGATAGTGAAAAAAAGACTGAAGCAATACCCCGCATCAGTCTTGGGTTGTCGAGAAGCGATCAGGATTTTTCAAAGGATCTTAAATTTCTGAAAGCTGGAAAACCTCTCCTAATAACTGAGCAATATTCTGCTTTACATGGAAAACGAAGCCAATGTAATAACTATGCGAGCGAGGCAGTAATTTCGTTTGAAAATCCGGGTAAAGACAGGCTAAATTTAATCATAAGAGCATATAATGACGGTGTGGCATTCCGTTACGAGTTCCCGGAAAAGGAAGGTTCCTTTACTGTTAAAGATGAATTCACATCATATAGTATTCCACCTGCTGCTAAAAGATGGTTGGAAAAATGGAATACTGCAAATGAAGGTCTCTATATTCCTATGAGCGACGATAACACTCAACAAGGCTGGTGTTATCCTGCCCTGTTTAATTTACCTGACAATGACTGCTGGTATCTGATACATGAAGCTGATATTAACCGCAGTTATTGTGGTTCAAAGCTTAGCAATACTATAGATAAATCCAGTTATAAAATTACTTTTCCAGATCCAAAAGACGGGAGAGGACTGGGTGAATCGCAACCGACAATTAATCTTCCATGGAAATCACCCTGGCGGATAGTTATTTTGGGCAGGCTTGCAGATATTGTGGAATCCACTCTGACTGAAGATGTTTGCCCGCCTTCTGTGATAAAGAATACCGATTGGATCAAACCTGGTCTGGTATCGTGGAACTATTGGTCAAGCAACCATGGTACAAAAGATTTTAAAATTGTTTGCGATTTTGCAGACCTGGCAGCCAGTATGGGTTGGCCATACACTCTTCTCGACTGGGAATGGGACTCAATGGGCAATGGTGGTAATCTTGAAGATGCATTGAAATATATACATTCAATGGGTGTAACACCACTGATGTGGTATAACTCAGGCGGACCACATACAGGTGTTACTTCAACACCACGCGACAGGATGCTTACTCATGAAAATCGGGTTGAAGAATTTACAAAACTGAAAAAGCTGGGAGTTGCCGGGGTTAAAATAGACTTTTTCGAGAGCGAAAAGCAGGATATGATCAAGTATTATCTTGATATTCTCGACGATGCAGCTGCTTTCGAGATGATGGTCTATTTCCATGGTTGTCTTGTTCCACGCGGGTGGTCCCGTACATATCCTAATCTTATGACCCTTGAAGGGGTACGCGGAGCCGAATGGTATAACAACGGACCCGACCTTACCACCACTGCTCCTGAACACAACACCATACTTCCGTTTACCAGAAATGTTATCGGACCAATGGATTATACACCGGTAACATTTACAAATTCTCAAAATCCTCATATAACATCATATGGTCACGAACTTGCTCTGAGTGTTGTTTTTGAATCGGGCCTGCAACACCTTGCTGACCGCCCTTCAGGATATCTCGAATTACCCGATCCTGCCAGAACTTTCCTGAAGGATGTCCCGAATGCCTGGGATGACACTAAACTACTCGAGGGATATCCTGGCCGCAATATAATTATTGCCCGCAAAAAAGGTGACTCATGGTATATTGGTGGGTTGAGCGCAGAGAGATTTGAAAGAACAAAGACCTTGAAATTCGGATTTTTGCCTGAGGGTAAAAAGTACAAAATGACTCTGATATCTGATGGTGTGCACGATAAAGAATTTGCCACGCAGTATTTAGTTGTGGATAAAGCAAGTTCTGTAAATGTAAAACTATTGCGCAGAGGAGGTTTTGCTGCAAAATTAAGTCCCATGCAATAATTACCATTTGCTTGCTAAGCTGTTAAGAATAAATATATTGAAATATGAGGAAAGTAATATTTATCACCCTGGCTCTGACTCTGAGCTCAATCATCTGGGGACAAAGATATCCCTTTCAGAATCCGGGTTTAAGCTCTGAAGAACGGGCAAAAGATCTAATATCGCGTCTGACAATTGAAGAAAAAGCTACATTGATGTGCGATCAGTCAGATGCGATACCCCGACTTGGTATTAAAAAATTCAACTGGTGGAGCGAAGCCCTCCACGGCCTGGCAAATAATGAAAAAGTTACTGTATTTCCTGAACCGATTGGAATGGCTGCTTCGTTCAATGACGAACTTACCTATCACATTTTCGATGCGGTATCTGATGAAACCCGCGCCAAGTATAATGAGGCTATGCAAAATGGCAAAGAGAACAAACGGTTCCTTAGTCTTTCAGTCTGGACTCCAAATATCAACATCTTCCGCGATCCGCGCTGGGGACGTGGACAAGAGACTTACGGCGAGGACCCTTACCTTACTTCGAGAATGGGAGTTTCGGTTGTAAAAGGATTGCAGGGACCAGCTGATTCAAAGTACCTGAAACTGCTTGCATGCGCCAAACATTTTGCAGTTCATTCGGGTCCGGAATGGAGCCGGCATAGCCTCAACCTGAACAACATCGACCCCCGTGAACTCTGGGAAACCTATCTGCCGGCATTTAAATCGCTTGTACAGGAGGCAGATGTAAGGCAGGTGATGTGCGCCTATCAGCGATTAGATGATGAACCTTGTTGCGGGAACAGCCGTTTGCTTCAGAATATTTTAAGGGATGATTGGGGTTATAAATATATGGTTGTTTCAGATTGCGATGCAATAGCCGATTTCTATACTGGTCATAATGTTTCATCCGATCCGACACATGCCTCAGCAAAAAGCGTTTTGGCTGGTACTGATGTTGAATGCGCCTGGCAGTCGTATGCGTTTAAAGATCTGCCTGAGGCGATTGAAAAAGGATTGATTTCCGAAGAAGAAATCAACAAACATTTAATGCGCTCATTAATTGGCCGGTTCGACCTTGGTGAAATGGACGAGGATGCATTGGTTCCATGGACTAAAATACCTGTTTCGGTAATAAATAACGAGGATCATAGAAAACTTGCTCTTGAAATGGCTCGTGAATCGATAACACTTCTTCAGAATAAAAATAATATTCTTCCCCTGAAGAAATCAGTCAAAAAAATTGCAGTTATCGGACCTAATGCTGATAATGAACCCGTGTTATGGGGAAATTATAACGGAACTCCTGTAAGGACCATTACAATTCTGGATGGAATTACTTCCAAAATCCCCTCTGACAAAATTCTATACGACAAGGGATGTGAACTGGTTGATAATAATGCAATTGAAAGCTATATTCCGAATTGTTCGTTTGCCGGTACAAAAGGATTTAAGGCTACTTACTGGAATAACACTGACTTTAAAGGAGATGCAGTATTATCACAATATATAGTAAATCCGATATTGCAATCAGTTTCAGGCAAGAATACTTTTGCAGCCGGGGTTGATCAGAATAATTTTTCTGTTAAATATGAAACAGTTTTTGAACCAACCCGAGATGATACCATTGTCCTGAGATACGGTGCCACAGGATTATTTGAACTGAAAATAAACGGCGAAATAATAAAAAAATACAGTAACTGGAGAACTGTAATCGCAAAAACTCCATTTAAAGTTGAAAAAGGGAAAAAATATAATATTGAGATCAGTCTTACTCAACAGAACGATTGGCTGGCAAACATCGATTTCAATTTTGGGAAAGAAAGGGAAATTGATTACAGAGGCCTTGTAAATAAACTACAGGGAATTGATCTGGTAATATTTGCCGGTGGTCTTTCAACACAGGTTGAAGGTGAAGAAATGCCTGTTGAACTTCCTGGTTTTAAGGGTGGTGACCGTACTGATATAGAACTTCCTGCAACACAGCGTAATCTCTTAAAAACATTAAAAGAATCCGGAAAGAAAATTATTTTTATAAACTGTTCAGGATCGGCCGTTGGCTTAGTACCTGAGACGGAAAGCTGTGAAGCTATCATTCAGGCCTGGTATGCCGGGGAATCTGGAGGCCAGGCAATTGCTGATGTACTTTTTGGCGACTTTAACCCATCAGGTAAGCTGCCAATCACTTTCTACAGGAATATGAAACAGTTACCCGATTTCGAGAACTACTCAATGAAAGGACGTACTTATCGTTATATGTCTGATCCACTCTTCCCATTCGGTTTTGGGCTGAGTTATACGACTTTCTCGGTAGGGACTGCCCAGATCTGTAATAGTATGACCAGCAAGGACGGAAATGTAGAACTTACTATTCCTGTATCAAATACCGGTAAACGTTCCGGAACAGAAATACTTCAGGTTTATGTGCATAAAGTAAATGATACAGATGGACCTTTGAAAACGTTGAAGGGATTTAAAAGGGTTGAACTGGCTGCCGGAAAAACCGGTCAGGTAGTTGTTAACCTGCCTCCTGCTTCATTTGAGTTCTTCGACAGGACAAGAGGTAAATTAGCCGTTGCACCCGGGGAGTATGAAATCTGGTATGGTAACAGTTCCGATGCCGGAGATCTGAAAATGGCAATCATAAACATTCAGTAAAATCATTTAATCTCGGACTTTTTGGAAATAAGAATCACGTAAGCAGAACTATAGATTTCCTTTAAAATATGCAATTTAATGCTGAGGCTTACAGGTAATTTTGTAAGATACATGAATCCGGGATGCTATTAATTTCGGGTTATAAAATAACA
Organism: uncultured Bacteroidales bacterium; assembly: GCA_963760915.1. Lineage (GTDB taxonomy): Bacteria > Bacteroidota > Bacteroidia > Bacteroidales > VadinHA17 > LD21. Next base: position 342,968 of record CAVXEU010000004.1, read on the forward strand.
TTTTTCGAAAATAAATTGTAAATGAAGATATTATATCAAAGTCAGGAGTTAATAATTAATCAATAAATTACTTAAATCATGAGGGTATTATTCTGTGCATTTTTATTAATTCAGTCTGTATTTCTTCAGGCAGAAGATGGCCACAATCTTTGGCTTAGAGCTAAAACTACTTCGGCTGTAAATGTTATTTGTTTAAAGAAGTCACCCACAATCAGCATTGCAATTCAGGAATTAGAGAAGGGATGGCAGGGGAAAGACGGTGCTAAAATGGTTCTGACATTAAAAAACGACAAAGCTATCAGGAATGATGGCTTCAGACTCAGCCCTGATGGTATTCAGGCTGGTACTGATGCGGGAATTCTATATGGAGTTTTTGAACTTTTAAGGCGTCAGCAAACCGGAGAGCCTGTTGAAGATATGATTAGTAACCCATCATATGGAGCCCGGGTTCTGGACCATTGGGATAATCCCGATGGATCCATTGAACGCGGATATGCAGGCCGTTCCATATTCTGGCGCAAGGGCGAAAATTCACTGGCTGTCACACAAAGCGACAGGACCTTATGGAAAGAATACGCAAGGGCCAATGCCTCTATCGGAATAAATGGGGCTGTACTTAATAACGTTAATGCCTCCCCTTTGATGCTGTCAAAAGAATACCTTGAAAGGGTAAAAGCAATTGCTGAAGAACTACGTCCGTACGGCATAAAAACTTATCTATCTGTAAAATTTTCTTCTCCTTCACTGATTGGCGGATTAAAAACTTCCGATCCTTTAAGTCCGGATGTAATAAAATGGTGGAAAGATAAAGTTCAGGAAATTTACAGTATAATACCTGACTTTGGTGGCTTTCTGGTAAAAGCAAGTAGTGAAGGGCAACCAGGTCCTCAGGATTATGGCCGTTCTCATGCAGATGGCGCCAATATGATGGCCGATGCTCTTAAACCTTACGGAGGTATTGTTATGTGGCGCGCTTTTGTATATAGTCCGACCGATCTCGATCGTGCCAAACAGGCATACATAGAATTTATGCCTCTCGATGGTCAGTTTCGTGATAATGTTATTATTCAGGTTAAAAACGGGCCTGTCGACTTTCAGCCACGTGAACCTTTCAGTCCGCTTTTCGGAGCGATGAAAAAAACTTCGGTTATGCCTGAATTTCAGATAACCCAGGAATATCTGGGACAAGCAATTCATCTGGTATTTCTTGCGACGATGTGGGAAGAATGTCTGAAAAGTGAAACCTACCAGGAGGGAGAGGGTAGTACAGTTGGCCGTTGTACTGATGGAAGCATTTATCCACAGAAATATACTGCAATTGCAGGTGTGTCAAATATAGGACTGGATACAAACTGGTGTGGACATCCATTTGCACAGGCAAACTGGTATGCTTTCGGACGTCTGGCCTGGAATAACTCATTGACAAGTGAAAAAATAGCAGATGAATGGATTAAGCTTACTTTCAGCAAAGTCCCTCAAGGACAAGCCGAATTTACACTTTTCTCAACCGAATGGACAGAACATTTCCTGCTGCCTGTGAAGCAAATGATGCTTCAGAGCAGGGAAGCTGCAGTCAACTACATGATGCCTCTTGGATTTCATCATATCTTTTCTGCAAATGAACATTATGGTCCGGGGCCATGGTGGGCCCCTGCCAGAGTAAGGCCGGACTGGACTCCTCCTTATTATCATAAGGCTGATACAAATGGAGTAGGCTTTGACAGGACTCATAGCGGGAGTGATGCTGTAAGTCAGTACCACGAACCCCTGAGCTCGCAGTTCAATGATCTGAAGACCTGCCCCGACAGATACCTTTTATGGTTTCATCATCTTCCATGGGATTATAAAATGAAAAGCGGTCGTATTTTGTGGAATGAAATATGTTACGATTATGAATCAGGACTACAGAAGGTTCGTGAGTTTCAAAAGACATGGGATAAAGTTGAATCTTACGTAGATAATGCACGTTTCTCTCTGGTGCAAAGCAAATTACGCACTCAGTGCAGGGATGCACAGGTATGGAAAGATGCATGCCTGCTATATTTTCAGCAATTCAGTCGTATGCCTATCCCTTATGATATAGAGAGACCTGTATATGACCTGAAATATCTGATAGAAAATGATATGAAGAGGCGTTGATGTCGAAAACTTGAGCAAATTTTTTATCAGGTAATAATTAAACGAGGATTTTAGACAAACGGTACATAGATTTACAATAATAACATATGTTAAAAAAATTTGTAATTCCCGGCATCTGTCTTACACTTATGACAGCATGCACACAACAGGTCCAAAGAAAGGACCTTGGAAATCTGAAAATCGGGTCGACTGTCTCATTTGTCCGTGATGCTGGAGGTGAATGGGGTATCGAAATATCTGATAGTACCGGTCCTGTGCTGATACAACATAAACCTGCCCAGATTGAGGTCTTTCGTAGCGAACAGAACATGCATCAGCTTGAAGCCGGCTACAAATCATTAAAAAAAGAAACTAATTCAATAGTAGGAAAAGCAAAATTGACCGGTAGCGATGGAGCAAACTTTGATGTAGAAGACACCTGGACAATCTCCGATAATGTGTTGTCTCTCAGCCGGAAAGTGAATGTTACCGGTACTGAGGACAGTGCCGGATTCTATTCTGCGATCCGACTGTCAACACAGCCCACAGTCAAATGGGAGGATGCAGAATATTTAGCTCCTGGCCTGCTCTATGGGGATCCAACATACGACGGTGACAATTCTCCGGGTGGCACATTGAATTACCAGGCAAAACGGTTTTCTATACGTGAAGATTTATTGTCTGCTCCGTTGTTTGTGCTTTCATTTCATGATGGGAACTGGACAGCGGTATTGGATCCTGCACCAAATGGTGAAACCTCTTCGACGGAGAGTACCTCCCCTGCGAGTACCCCAGTGATAGACGAGCATATGAAATTCGGAGCTCTGGGGGCACATGAAGTTTCCGGGGGAGGAGTTGAATTCGGATTCCGGATGCCAGGTACCACCGATGAATTCGGGGGCGGGTTTGGCAGAGGTCCGGTAACTTCATTAGTGAGACGTCGTTATAATCCTATAAATGAAGGGTTTTCCCAGAGCTACCAGGTAGCTTTCCGCTTCGGGAATGACGATTCTTTCAGAAATGTTGAAAGAGAAGTGTGGAGATGGGCATGGGAGAGCCTGAAACCTAAGGTTGCATCTGTGGACCTTGATGTTGTTCGCCGTTCATTGATAGATCACCTGTCAGATCATGTTCTCGTAGCAGGCAATCTGGCCGGAATTCCTTTTCTCTATGATGCTATTACCGGAAACCCAGGCTCATATTATCGAAGGATGCCCGCAAGATTGCCTGCCGGGAGCCAGAGACCTCAGACAAGCCAGCCATTAAATAATAATCCGATGATTAGTGCTGAAATGAGTTTGGAAACTAATATAAAACTGGCTAAGTGGGCAGCTGAATTTGGTATTGAGATGGATCCAAATGCGAAGGAATTGTACCGATGGCCGCAGATCCTGATGGGCTTTGTTTCCAAGGGCATTGAAGCGGCTGACCAGTTATTGCTGGAAGGAGACCGGGATGCCGGCACACGTGGCCAGAAAATGAGGAAACAGGGACTAATGATCATCGACAGTTTTGTCCGTACTGTCGGGATGTCACCTCCTGCAGGAGAAGGATTCAACCTGTGGACAGGGAAGCCTGTATGTCAGGCAACAGGAGTAATGAACCTCAGAGCACCCTCCGAGGGGATGCGCACTTTAATAGACTCTTACCGCCGCGAGAAAATTAATGGACACGAACATCCGGAATGGCTTAGCTGGTGTATTCAATTTGCTGACTGGCTTTTATTACATCAAAATGAAGACGGCTCTTTTCCCAGGAGTTGGAATGCAGGGAAAGGAACTGTGAATGAAGCTTCAGGAACAAGTAGTTATAATCCGGTACCATTCCTTGTGAAGCTGAGTGAGGAGACAGGTCAGAAAAAGTATCTTAACACGGCGATCCGTGCCGCGGATTACATCTGGATGAACTATGGCAGCAAGGGTGTTTTCGTGGGAGGAGCTACCGACAATCCGAATATTGTAGACAAAGAAGCCGGTATGCTTTCCCTGAATGCTTTTTTAAGCCTGTTTGAGTCAACAAAGGATCCAAGATGGCTTGAATATGCTAAAACCGCTGGCAATTACACTGAAAGCTGGATCTGGATTTGGAATGTGCCAATGCCAGTTGGTGCCAACGATTCTACTCTGAACTGGAAGCGTGGAGTACCCACAGTTGGAGTTCAGGGCATAACAGCCAAAGCATCAGGTGGAGTAGACGAGTACCTGGCCTGGGGAGCACCGGACTACGTAAAATTGTATAAATATACCAACGATGAACATTACCTGGATGTCGCACGAATACTTCTTCTCAATACAAAAGCCATGCTGGCATTACCAGGACGCACTTACGATCTTTTGGGACCAGGATGGCAGCAGGAAAACTGGAATATGGGACGGAACAGAGGTTATGGATCACACAGGAGCTGGTTACCCTGGATCTCCGTTAACCACCTCCATGGTATCACCGGCATCGAAGAGTTCGATAAGGAACTTTATCAACGATTGGCAAAAGGAGACTAAAGAAATATAGTTAAGATATCTGCTTTTTTAAATTCACTGCAATAGGCAGATTTATAAAATAAACAAAATTGAATTCAGAGAACGATTTAAAATGTCCCATGATTCTGAAGTATAAATTCATAGCATTTAAGTCCGTTTACTCTATCTGGCTTTTGCTGGTATTTTCCATTATATTTTTAACTGCTTTCACAACAGATACCGGCAAAAAAACTCAAAATTTCGAAGCTGAATCTGCCCAGCTCATTGGAGGGACTTCCAAAATGGCTGATAGAGAGGCATCAGGAGGGTTTTTAGTCAGTTTAACTAAACCCGATGATGGGCTCAGGTTCACTGGTCTTCCGGCTTCCAATAAGCTGGCAATGCGCTATGCATCTTTGGGAGTGGGAGTGATCACTGTGGCCGTAAATAATCAGCCAATACAAAAATTGAATATTCATTCTTCCGGAGAGCTTACGGGTTCCTTTCTCAATGCCATAATTGACATCGCTATTCCCTCCAATGCCACGGTAATAATAAGTCTGGTTACCAATGATATCACTGTGAATATTGATCAGATAATTGTTGGTGACAGCGATCTGAGTTTACCACCTGATATATGGAACCTGCCGGCATTGAAAGTGGCTGAAGGTGAGTACAAACCAGAATGGAAAGATTTGAGCCGGCTTTACACTGTACCAGATTGGTGGCGTGAAGCAAAGTTTGGAGCATGGGCGCACTGGGATCCCCAATCCATGCCTGAGCAGGGAGATTGGTATGCTCGTGGTATGTATGTAGAAGGTAGCAAACAATATAAATTTAACCTCGCACAATTTGGTCATCCATCTGAATATGGTTATAAGGATATCTGTCATAATTGGGTAATTGATCGATGGAATCCTGCCGAGTTAATGGATTTGTTTGTCGAAATGGGAGCCCGTTACTTCATGGCTATGGGCGTTCATCATGATAACTTCGATTGCTGGAATTCTGCTTACCAGCCATGGAATTCCGTAAATGTTGGTCCAAAAGTCGACATCGTTGGAACCTGGGAAAAAGAAGCACGGAAGCGCGGAATGCGTTTTGGCATTGGTTTTCACAACACTCCGGGGCGCACATGGGGCCAATTTATGACGGTTCGCTACACCAGTGATAAAACCGGGACTATGAAAGGAGTTCCTTATGATGCACTTCAAACAATTCTTGACGGAAAAGGAAAATGGTGGGAAGGAATGGATCCTGTGGATCTTTATGGTCCGGTTCATGACAAGAAAGATCCTCTGCTTTCTCCTTTCGCCAACCAGTTTATGTGGCGGATAGATGATGCTATCTCTAAATATCATCCGGATGTAATCTATTTTGATGAGCATGCGGGCGATTCCCAAATGGATTTGGGTGTACATATGGGACTTGGGTTTCTTGCTCCGCAACTTATAGCTAACTTCTACAACAAATCTTTGAAATGGAACAAAGGAAAAATGGATGTGGTGATCAATCTCAAAGGTGTGGGTGGGCGTTATAACAGTTTTCAAAATAACCCCGAACTGCTTCCCCTGGTTGACCGTTCCCTGGTAAAAAGCACCGAGGCAATTATAGAATCAGAGATTATGGCCTATCCATTCCAGACTGAAACAAGTATTGCGGACTGGCACTACCAAACAGGTCAGAAATACATGGATGCTAAAAAGGCAATTGGGTTGTTGATGCAAAATGTTTCACGAAACGGCTCTATGTTGCTCAATATTACCCAACATGGTCGCGGCGATCTTGATCCTCAGGTAACCCAATTCTGCAAAGACATCGGAGCATGGTTGAAAATAAATGGTGAAGCTGTTTATGGGTCGCGACCTTTTGAAGTTTATGGAGAGAATTCAGTTTGTTATACCCGCAACAACGGTAAAGTCTATGCTTCGCTCATGGATTGGCAAGGTGGTACAATTACACTCAAGGCCCTGTCTGATGGTGGGGCAACCATAGGAAAGGTATCAAAAGTCGAAATGGTAGGTTCTGATGAACCACTTACTTTTATTCAGAACGATCAGGGGTTGACAGTAACTTTCAACGGTTCAGTACAGCCTGTAACAGGGATCGCTGATCATCAGCTGGCTTTGACCTGCCGGGTTCTTCGAGTTACCCACGACAAAGGATGGATCAATGACGATGACCCGGGTACAAGAGCTCAGGGATGGCTTCGTCGCTGTAATCTTGGAACAGGCGACTTCAACAACGATCTCACAACCAGCGATATGCCTGGAGATATATGGAGTTGTTCCTTCACCGGCAGCAACGTTTCAGTAATCGCTCCAAAAGAAGCAGGAGCCGGAATGATTGAGGTTAAGATAGATGGCAAAACCCGTTTAAAAGTGGATATTTCCACTACCGGCATCCGCCAGCCTCAGCAGGTGGTATACAATGAGACGAATCTTTCAAAGGGAAAACATGTCATTAGCATTGTTAATTGCGGACCTGGGCCGGTGGCTGTTGATGCAATACTTGTGCAATAAGAGATTTAGTAATACCAAACGGATTCAGATCTTCTGCAAAAATTATCCTGATGGAATTTAAGAAGGATAAGAAAGTTTAATAGCTTTAATTTTTAAAATTGGAAATATTACTTATCTAATTGGAACTTACATTATGAAAAAGAAATCATTTTTAGTTGCTCTGTTTATAGTGTTCTCTGCAGTATTTGTCATCGCTCAACAACCTGCTCCGGTAAAAGTCGTGGGTGGATTGTTACAGGGTAAGTCAGAAGACGGGTTAACTGTTTACAAAGGTATTCCATTCGCCGCACCTCCGGTAGGTGACCTCAGGTGGCGTGCACCCCAACCGGCGGCAAAATGGGAGGGTGTAAAGCAGGCAACTGATTTTGCACCTGGACCTATTCAGGGAGGAAATCCTCCTTCCGGGAAAAGTGAAGACTGCCTCTATCTTAATGTCTGGACGCCAGCGAAATCTGCCAGTGAAAAAATCCCCGTACTTGTCTGGATCTATGGGGGTGGATTCGGTGCAGGAGCCACCTCGGAAAAGAATTACAGTGGAGAAAATCTTGCCAAAAAGGGCGTGGTGCTGGTAAGTATTGCCTACCGTGTTGGACAACTTGGATTTTTTGTCCACCCCGAGTTGAGTAAAGAGAGTCCGAATCATGTTTCGGGTAATTACGGTCTTCTTGATATGATCTCAGGTCTCCAGTGGATACAAAAGAATATCGCCGCTTTTGGAGGCGATCCAGGTAAGGTTACAATATTTGGTGAGTCAGCAGGAGGAATAGCAGTTAGTATGCTTTGCGCCTCACCACTTGCAAAAGGATTATTCCAGGGTGCCATATCAGAAAGTGGAGGTAATTTCGGCCCTCCCAGACCCACAACCTTTCCGGGAGAGAACCAGAAACGTCTTGCAGATGCAGAGCGTGACGGTGAAACATATCTTAAAAATGCAAGTGTATCTTCTATTTCTGAACTAAGGAAGTTACCAGCTGATAAACTGCCGGCAGTACGTGGAATGTCGTGGCCGATTATAGATGGATATGTGATACCAGATGATCAATACAAACTTTATTCAGCAGGCCGGTTTAATGACACACCAATCCTGGTCGGATACAACTCCGACGAAGGGGCAAGTTTCTCACCACCACGCACCCCAGAGGCATATATCGAGGGAGTTAAATCGCGCTATGGTACATATGCAGAAAGCCTTATCAAGGCTTATCCTGCCGGTACCGGAACTGTTCTAAAAACCGCTCGTGACCTGGCCCGTGATGCTGCCTTCGGCTGGCACACATGGATATGGGCCAGACTTCAGTCTAAGATGGGCAAATCCAAAGCATTCTATTATTATTTCGATCAACATCCGGATTATGCAGCTGATTCTCCGCGGGCTGGATATGGCTCACCTCACGGGCAGGAAGTGGCTTTTGTGTTTAAGCATCTTGATGCCGCTAATCCTCAGACCTCGAAAACAGATTTGGAGATCTCCGATGCCATGGCCACCTACTGGACAAACTTTGCCAAACGTGGCGATCCAAGTGGCGAAGGAGTTCCTGAATGGCCGGCTTTCAGCGATGCAAATCCTGTGGTGATGTACTTCAGTCAGACGCCGCATACTGGACCGGTTCCAAGTGCTGAATCACTCAAAATTCTTGATTCTTATTTTGCATGGCGACGTACTTCCGAAGGAGATGCATGGGCAAAATGAAAAAGTTCATATTCTATCTGACGATTTTCGCTTGTATTTTATTGCCAGACGGTAAGCTTGGAGCACAAGCCGTTAACGATTGGGAGAATCCTGATGTTAACGGTATAAACAAGGAAAAGCCTCATGCTTACGGCTTTTTAGCCGGAGAAAAAGCGGATAATCCACTGATTAAATCGCTTAACGGTATCTGGAAATTCAGATGGTCGCCCGATCCGCAATCGAGGCCGGCAGAATTTTATACAGAAAGTTATTCAACCGAAAAATGGGATAATATCCTTGTTCCAGGAAATTGGGAACTTCAGGGATTTGGTACGCCTATCTATGTAAATATCTCATATCCGTTTAAGTCCGATCCACCAGGCGTTACACGTGAACCCGACAAAAAATTCACAAGTTTCCTTCAAAGAAATCCGGTCGGAAGCTATTCTACAACATTTAGCATTCCTGAAAACTGGAACGATAAACTTGTTTTCCTGAACTTTGGAGGCGTTCAGTCTGCAATGTATGTGTGGGTAAACGGACAAAAAGTAGGTTATAGTGAAAATTCTATGTCTCCGGCTGAATTCGATATCACCCCTTACATTCACAAAGGAGAAAACAAACTGGCTGCTGAAGTATACAAATGGTGTGATGGCAGCTATCTGGAAGATCAGGATGTCTGGCGCCTTAGCGGAATTTTCAGGGATGTGGATCTGATTGCCAGACCTAAAACATATATCAGCGACTTCTTTGTAAAAGCATTACCTGATAATACTTTTAGTAATGCAAATATTTCTGTGCACGTTAATCTTGAAAACCGATCAGCTAAAGCAGTTTCGGGGCTGTTCTTAGAATCTGAAGTAACCGGGTATTCTATTTTGGGAGACATTATTGATATCTCCTTTACTGAAAAAGTTCAGGAAATAGAGAAGTCTGGCGAGATATTGGTTAATATGAATTCATTATTGAAACAACCCAGGCTTTGGTCAGCTGAAACTCCTGGTTTATATCATCTTACATTATATCTTCGGAACAATAAAAAGGAGATCCTTGATAAAGCGGAATGTTATTTTGGTGTTCGAAAGATAGAAGTCCGTGGCGATGTATTTTATATCAATGGTAAACCGGTAAAGTTAAAAGGGGTAAACCGCCACGAGCAACACCCGCGAACAGGCAGACATGTTAGCCGGACGACAATGGTTCACGATCTGGAGCTTATGAAACAGGCAAACATCAATATGGTCCGTACCTGTCATTATCCGGATGATCCCTTGTTTTATGAACTCTGCGACCAATATGGTATTTACGTAATGGACGAGGCAAATCAGGAATCTCATGCTTTGGGTATTGGAAACAAAGTCCTGGGCGACAATCCTGTATGGAAAAAATCGCATGTCGAACGGGCAGTCTCACTTGTACAACGTGATAAGAACCATCCATGTGTTATCTTCTGGTCTCTCGGAAATGAGGGCGGTCGTGGACAAAATTTACTGGCAATGTCTGACACAATAAAGAAATTAGATGCAACCCGGCTTATCTACTCAGATACGCAACGCGATGCTTCAGCTCTTTATGATGAAGGTTATCTGCATCCGGCAGATTTGAAAAAGCTCGGGGAAAAAATTAAAGATAAGCCTGTCTTTTTGCGCGAATATCTTCATGTTATGGGGAATTCAGGAGGAAATCTTCAGGAATATTGGGATGTGATATATGCTGATTCAAGCTTAACCGGAGCTGCTATCTGGGAGTGGGTCGATCAGGGTCTTGCAAAGAAAAAGGACGGATCTCCATTGAAACTGAATGATAACCCTGATAATTATGATTTGAAGGATGATGAGTTTTGGGCATTCGGAGGTGATTTCGGAGATAAACCCAATGATGGGAATTTTTGCATCAAAGGGTTGGTATCTTCCGACAGAAAACCATATCCTCATTATTTTGAAGTTCAGAAAGTGTATCAACCATTAACTTTTCAGATTCTAAGCGACAAAGAGATAAAAGTAAGAGTAACAAATCACTTCGATTTTCTTTCATCCCAATATCTGGATTATGAATTTGAGTATAATCTGAATGGAAAACCTTTCCAGAGGGGCAAATTCAACCTAAACAATCTGCAACCGGGGAAAGTTGCCGATGTTAAGATCCCGCTTCCTGAAGGTGCAGATACTCTGACATCCGAACTGATATTGAATATATACGCAAGACTAAGATCGGCCACACTGTGGGCTTCAGATGGATTTTGTATTGCCCGCGGACAATTTGTAATAAAACCACTTGCGATAAAAAGAATTGCTGCTTTTGGGAAGCCTGTTAGGGTGACGGAAAGTTCATCTGAAATAGAATTAAAAACAGAAACAATGTCCTTTATCCTGAGTAAAACCAGTGGTACTCTGAAAAGCTGGAAAGTGAATCAAACGGAACTGCTTAAAGGTGCACTTGAGCCTTATTTCTGGAAACCACCTAACGATAATCAGAAGCACAGTGGTTATGTGAAAGAACTTGGTAAATGGAAAAATGCAGCCGAAAAAATTGTAGTCAGTAAAATAGAAATTTCAAAACAAGACAATCCTGTAACTGTTAAATTTGAAATGAAATTGCCAACAATTGGCGCAAATTATACTCTGATATACCAGTTGAACGGGAAAGGACAATTACAGACAGAAGCGATTTATACACCCTTGTGCGATACAATTCCTCATATACCTAAATTCGGAATGCGGATACGTATTCCGTATACATTCAATTCAATTGACTGGTATGGTCGGGGTCCCCGGGAAAATTATCCTGACAGAAAAACCGGGTCGTTCATAGGGACATACAATGCCAGGCTGGAGAATTTCATTACTGCTTATCCCGCACCTCAGGATAACTCTAATCGTTGCGATGTCCGCTGGTTTTCAATAAGTACTCAAAATAGTAATAGCATAAAAATAACCGGGTTACAGCCGTTGTGCTTCCGGGCCTGGCCATATAGTGAGGATGATCTGGAGGCTGTAACACATGACTACCAGCTCCCGGTTCGTGATTTTATAAATCTGAATATTGATCTGAACGTTCATGGCGTTGGCGGCGACGATACCTGGGGTGCTAAAACAATGGAGAAATATACCAATCCAGGAAACAGGCCTTACTCTTATGGATTTATTTTAGAGTATCTTGGGTTATAAAAGGCAAAGTTAATAATGGACCAGGTTGAATTATTGACCGGTTAAAAAAAAGCAAATGGAGTACACGATGTGTATTTTGTTTTCAATGGAGTGGAGGGTGATTTGTTTAACTTCGACTGGTGGAAATTCAACGCTAGTTGAATATTTTTAGAATTAGATAATCAAAAGTTTAAGAAACAATAATATACAATAGAATGGCATTAATTAAAAATAAAGGAAACCTGAGACTGGCAATCATTGCTTCTCTGATTTACATTTTCAACCTCATTGGGATAACCCCGTTATCAGCTCAAACCGTATGGCTCGACCAGTTAGATCTCAGTGCTGCTACTCAAGGGTATGGAATACCTATGAAGAACAGATCTATTGATAATAAAGTACTAACAATAGCAGGTAAGACTTTTAAGCGCGGTTTTGGAAGTCATGCTGTGAGTTCGTTAACAATTCTGCTTAATGGGAAAGCGACTAAATTCATATCAAAGACAGGTATAGATGACGAAGTAACCGGCCAGCAACCGGCTGCTGAGTTTATTGTTTATGGCGATGGTAAAAAGCTGTGGTCGAGTGGGATAATGCATTTAGGAGATACAGCCAGATCCTGTTCTGTGAATCTTGTTGGGGTACAGAAACTTGAATTGTTTGTGAGCGATGGAGACAATGGTAATTATTATGACCATGTTGACTGGGTTGATGCAAGATTTGAGACCAACGGAGTAAATACTTTTAATACTTACAATCCGGTGCCAGGTGAACCCTATATCCTTACACCTGCCCCTCCTGCAGAGCCCAAAATCACTGGTGCCAGGGTTTTTGGGGTGCGTCCCGGCTCGCCATTTCAATTTCTTGTAACAGCTACAGGCGACCGGCCAATAACTTTTTCTGCTTCCGGATTGCCTAAAGGATTAGTGATCAACCATCATACAGGTCTTATAACAGGCATGCTCTCTAAGGCAGGAACTTATATTGTTACATTGGAAGCTAAAAATGCATTAGGCAAGTCCCAAAAAAATCTGCGAGTAGAATGTGGTGACCGGATTGCCCTTACTCCGGCAATGGGCTGGAATAGCTGGAATTGTTTTGCCAGCGAGGTTTCGGCAGATAAGGTGAAAAGGGCTGCCGATGCAATGGTAAAAAGCGGTCTTATCAACCACGGCTGGACTTACATCAATATAGACGATTTCTGGCAAAATCACCGCGATTCCAAAGATCAATCTTTACGTGGCAAATTTCGCGATGAAGCTGGCAACATTGTTCCTAACTCGAGGTTCGTTGATATGAAAGGACTTGCCGATTATGTGCACGGCCTCGGGTTAAAAATAGGACTCTATTCCAGTCCGGGTCCCTGGACTTGTGGAGGATGTGCCGGAAGTTACGGTTTTGAAAAACAAGATGCCGAAGCCTATGCCAAATGGGGTTTCGACTATTTGAAGTACGATTGGTGCAGTTATGGCAACGTTATCAATGGCCTGCCAGGTAACGACCCATATAAAGTGTCATCGTTGTCGTATCAGGGCGGAAATAACCTGCAAACTGCAATGGCTCCGTTTAAAGTTATGGGCGAGTATCTTCAACAGCAACCCCGCGATATTGTTTATAGCTTATGTCAATACGGTATGTCGGATGTATGGAAATGGGGTGGTTCTGTTGGTGGAAATAGCTGGCGTACTACCAATGATATAACCGATACCTGGGCAAGTGTAAAAAGCATAGCTCTGGATCAGGATAAATCTGCGGCCTACGCCAAACCGGGCAACTGGAACGACCTTGATATGCTCGTAGTTGGTACAGTCGGTTGGGGTAATCCGCATAAAAGCAAACTTAAACCAGATGAGCAGTACCTCCACATCAGTCTCTGGAGTCTGTTCTCTGCACCACTTCTGATTGGTTGCGATATGGAGAAACTCGATGACTTCACATTGAATTTGCTTACAAACGATGAAGTTATTGAAATCAATCAGGATCCACTTGGCAAGGAGGCTATCTGTGTTCAGATTATTGGCGATTTGCGTATTTATGTGAAAGAACTCGAAGATGGTGGCCGGGCTGTTGGTTTCTGTAACTTTGGACTTGACATAATTGATCTGCCATATAAAGACTTCGATAAACTTGGCTTTAACGGACGATTTGAGGTACGTGATCTCTGGCGGCAGAAAAATATTGCCAACATTGACACAAAAACAGGCCAGCTTGCCCTCAAGGTTCCTGCTCACGGTGTCCTTCTCTATAAATTCACTTCTGTGAAATGATTCCGGATTTTATCAAAAAAATAAATGGAACATGAAGAATAAAGCATTAAGCATTAAGATAAGTGCTTTTTATTGCAGTTTTTATTGTGATAACCATTTCAACATCTGGAATATAAGTACAAAACCCGATTGTTCATACCAACTATACTGCCGATCCGGCACCATTGGTACACAACTGGACTGTTTACCTTTTTACTACACATGGTGAGGAAATAACAGTAAGGAATTTTTTCACGGCGAATGACTGGAGATGCATTCGTCAACAACCATGTTGAATTGGATGGATCATATTGCATTATTGTCTTATAAGGATTTTAATTGGTCGAGAGGAGATGCATGGGCAAAATATTAACATATCAGTAGAAAAATAACCTTCAATTATGAAATTCAGACAAAAGATTTTTCAGTATGTAATTCTTATTTCAGTAATACTCCTGACGCCAGATATTATCATAGCACAGGAAGATATTGATGTAGGAAAGACCGGATGGGATGTTAAAAGGCCGGTAATGGCCGGAGCATGTGATAACGGATGTCCGTGGGGAGAACTGGCCGACTATGTTCAGCAGGCAATGAAACCCTATGGCTATTCTGTAATTATTTGCCGAAATTGTAACAGGTCGTACGGCGCACGTCTTGTCTCCCAACATGATTATCCGCCACCTCTTGATGAAGTCAATCTTAATGATGGTGTTAATATGCGGGTTGATGCACGTGTTGATTTTGGAGTTACATCAAGTTCCATGTTAAGTTCTGCCTATAAAGGACTCTATAAAAACCTTCGTCTGATTGCAAAAATCGAAGATCCGTTCTATTATATGGTTGCAGTAAAAAAGGAATCGGGTATAAAAGACTTTGCACGTATTAAACAGCAGCATCTTCCTGTAAGGATCATGGGGGCAGATGGAAATATGTCAATCATTCTGAAATATTATGGCATAACTACTGATGACATTAAGGCCTGGGGTGGAAAAACCGGTGTTACTGCTGAAGAAGCCATAAAAGGTGATTTTGATATTGTTGCCGGCTTTCTTGCAAGTCCGTCACTGAATCCTGAATCTTCTTCATGGACAACCCTAAGCCAGAAATTTGACCTTTATTTTATGGAGTTGCCCGATGATCTGCTAAAACTTATTGCCCAGCAAAATGTTGATGCGGAATTCGTTGTAGCACATAATGGCTTACTCAGGGGAGTTAATCGAAGGATAAAAACTCTGGGTCGGTCAGGCGAATCTGTCTTCGCCCGAGACGACACTCCTGAACAGGCTGCTTATGATCTTGCAAAAGCCATAGATGAAAATCGCGGAGAATTAAAATGGTTCATCAGGGTATATACTTACGATTCTAAGACTGTCTGGCAAAACTTTGGCGTTCCTTTGCATCCCGGAGCAGAGAAGTATTACCGGGATGCAGGATACATGGATAAGTGAGAATCAGAAATATAAAAAGAGGGAGGTATAGCTTCACTGTTCTCTGATTTGTGTCTGCAACAGTTGGAACTGTGTTTTCAATTTTGCTGACAAACCATTATTATTTGAAATGGATTTTCGATTTTATACAACGGAATTAAAATGATAGTCATACTGCCGTGTTGTTTTTGCTTTTTTGATAATACTTTTTGCACTCACAGCTCTGAACTGTAAAATGGCTTAATCAGGATTTTATACACTACTCTGATAGTGGACAGTTGGAGACGATTGACACGCTTATCCCTTTAAATATCATACTATAACAATTCGCGGATCTCCGTCTATTCCGGTATGAGTACTTCTGAAAAAACTGTAAAATTCAACTCCTGTTTTACGCACTTTTTAAAA
This sequence comes from uncultured Bacteroidales bacterium, assembly GCA_963760915.1. Taxonomy (GTDB): domain Bacteria; phylum Bacteroidota; class Bacteroidia; order Bacteroidales; family VadinHA17; genus LD21. The sequence goes on from CAVXEU010000004.1 coordinate 358,963, forward strand.
AAGCTTCTGAGACTCTCAAGTAATGGGGAATGATTTTTTTATTTGGGTGTTGCATCATATATTTATGATGTATTTTATTTGAATTTTTAATTTACAACACCATGGCAAACACTTATACTCAATGTTATTTCCATATGGTCTTTTCAGTAAAAAATCGCGATGCGCTGATAAAAAGAGAATGGAAAGATGAATTGGAAATGTATGTCACAGGAATTGTCCAAAACCATAGGCATAAAATGCTGGCAATAGGAACAATGCCTGACCATGTTCATATTTTGATAGGTTATAATGTAAATCAGCTGATACCAGATATTATTGAAGAAATTAAAACATCATCTAATAAATTCATTAAAGGAAAAAAGTTATCAAAATTTAAGTTTGAATGGCAGAAAGGTTATGGAGCTTTCACACATTCTCATTCCCAAATAGACCTTGTGGCAAAATATATCTTGTCTCAGGAAGAGCATCATGAAAAAAAGCCATTCAGTGAAGAGTATTTTGAAATCCTGGAGAAGAATAACGTGCAATTTAAAGATGAATATGTTTTTGAATTCTTTGATGACGTTCATGGTTGGGATTAAATATCGCGGTGCTCTGCACCTTCTGTAATGTCTTTCAAATGCATTTCTACAAATATTATGCGGCTCTGCCGCTTAATATTAGCCCGGAATGTGCAGCGCATCAACTATCAATAGATGAATAGCTGCATTGAATAGCCAAAGAAGGTGCGGAGCACCATAATATTTGTAGATAAATTATTATTATAGAAGACAAAGGTGCATCGCACCGGAATATAATTATTAAATAATATATTTTTAATTCATTAGTAAACAGTTATTTAGAAATAACAAATAATAACCATTTAGAATTAAAATTCGGGTGTTGCAACGCTGAAAACAGGAAAAAAGCCATATCAGGGTTTTTTCAATCATCTGATAATGGAAATTTGGAGACGATTGACAAGCTTATCCCTTTAAATATCATACTATAACAATTCTCGGATCTCCGTCTATTCCGGTATGAGTACTTCTGAAAAAACTGTAAAATTCAACTTATTTTTTATAAAATTCAACTTGATTTTTCTTAAAATTATTTGCTGGTATTAAAAAAAATAATTTACCTTTATACGGGAAAGTTACCGAGTAAGTTGTTCTTTAAGCAGATTATTACACCGGGTCATTGGTAATAAAATATATTTGGTTCGTAGCATAATATTAAGGCTTTGGGAAAAAACATAAATATTTAATAATACATATAAGGGTAGAAAAACTTTAAGTAAATACATTTTTCATACCTCGTATCTGTTTTCTTGATATTTACTAAAATAACACTCTTAATGATTCATATGAAATACGGTTTATTAAATAACTTAGTGATTATCCTGTTCATTATGATTCCTTTCCTCGTAAGTAGTGCTCAAATCTCTGCAGAGGCCATTGTTTCTACTGAAGTACATCATGATCCGAATGTTACTTTTAGGATCCCGGTTATAGAAGCAAATTTTAATAAATTTTGTTTTACATTTTATAAAATGGAGTTTTTAGTTTGATATATCTCAAAACGGCTTATAATTCTCAGATAATCTTAAATATATTAACATGATAAAACTAATTGCCTATGAAGAAAAGTCTATTGTATCATCATCTCTGTGTACCTGGAGTGAGGAGATCTAACGTCAATTTTAGTCATAAAGAATTAACCAGGTAACTGATGACGTAACCCTGAATTCATTTATATTATTTACTAATATTTACTAACCTCAAAACCTTCAAATTATGGTTAAAAAACCTTCAAAAAGCAGATTATTAAAAAGATGCTTTAAAAAAGTTTTGCTGACATGCGGAATTGGTCTATTTCTGTTTATGCAGAATTCGATTCCTGTGCTGGCAGATTCAAACGTAGATATCAGCAAATCTGATAATTTACAACAGGTACGAATCACTGGTCGTGTTGTGGATTCAAATAACAATCCTATGGCCGGAGTGAATGTGGTTGAAAAAGGAACCACTAACGGCATTCTCACGGGTGCCGATGGAACCTATTCAATAACTGTTGCCTCATCAAATTCTACTCTGTCTTTTTCCTTTATTGGATATGAATTATTAGATGTGATTGTAGGCAATCAGACAACAGTGAATGCAACACTTAAAGAGAACGTTGTTGGACTGCAGGAAGTGGTGGTGACCGGCTATGGTACTCAAAAAAAGGAAACATTAACCGGATCAATTGTAGCTGTTGGCGGAGGAGAGATACAGAAGAGCCCAACGGGCAATGTTACAAATTCTCTTAGTGGAAAATTACCTGGTTTGACAGTTAGCCAACGCAATGGGGAACCTGGGAGGGATGATCCAAGTATTTTAATTCGTGGAAACGGTACCTTTGGGGACAACACTCCGCTTATCATCATTGATGGTGTTGAACGTGGTCAGATGGGCAAACTAAATCCTGAAGATATTGAGAGTGTTTCTGTTTTGAAAGATGCATCTGCAGCCATTTACGGTGCACGTGCAGCAAATGGAGTAATTATTGTGACCACAAAAATAGGAAAATTAGGAAAACCTTCATTTAGTTTCACCAATAATACCGCTTTCCAACATCCGACTATGGTTCCGAAGGTTCTGGATGCAGTTGCTTTTGCACAGGCATATAACGAAGGAGATTGGTACAGGCAGGGCCGGCCTGCAACTTACCTGCCTTTTTATACTCCTGATGTCATTCAGAGTTTTAGTGATGGTTCAAATCCCATTTTATATCCAAACACAGATTGGGTGAGTGAAACGTTGAAACCATATTCAATTCAACAACGTCTGAGTTTACAGGTAAATGGAGGAACAGAAGCTGTAAGGTATCTGGCTTCTTTTTCATCTTTGGATCAGAACTCAGATTTTCGGCATATGCCAACAAATTATAAGCAGTATAACCTGCGATTAAAAGTTGATATAAATTTAACTAAAAACTTGACTTTCGGGGCAAACTTAAATGCCATATTCAACGACGGACAATACACGCATGTTAATAATGGGACTAATTTCACCAATATTTTGCGTGCTAATCCTACATTGGTTGCTGTGTATCCAAACGGATTACTTGGTGGCGGCAGGTTAGGACAAAGTCCACTTTTGTTGGATCAGAGAGGTACCGATAAAATCAATGACAGCCCGATGTTTTCAACATTTACTGCAACGTATAAAATACCTTTTCTAAAAGGATTGAAGGTTGATGCTTCTTTCAATTATGACGTACGTAATCAGTTTGAAAAAGTGTATAGTATACCCTACTACTTTTATGAATATAATGTAATTACTCAGCAATACGACAAGAGACAAGCAGACGGGACTACTACTGTTACATTAACTGATACATACAGTAAGTGGACGACAATGATGTTTAACTACAGATTTACCTATGAAAATACATTCTTTGACCATCATATTGCTGCCATGTTGGGTCAGGAACAACAGAAAGGAAGCTATAGCTGGGCAAGTGCTTTCAGGAAAAATTTTGTAAGTCCGGCCATCGACCAGATTAACGTAGGAAGCACAGCTGCGGCAGACAAGGACAATGGAGGTTCTGCATCAGCAAATGCTTACAATAACTATTTTGGCCGTCTTAATTATGATTACAAATCGAAATACCTTGCTGAGTTTTTGTTCCGTTATGATGGTTCACAGATTTTTCCTTCAGCAAAACGTTATGGCTTCTTCCCGGGATTTTCACTGGGATGGCGTTTGTCTGAAGAGGATTTTATTAAAAACAGCCTGCCGTATGTAAATCAATTGAAATTAAGATTATCCTATGGAGAGATAGGTAATGACCGGGTAGGACAATATCAATATTTACAATCATATTCATTCGGGCACAACTATGTATTTGGAGGTAATGACTTCCCTGGCATTTATGCTAACACAATGCCGAATCCAAATATTACCTGGGAAGTAAGTAAGAAAACCGATATTGGATTGGAAACTTCGTTGTGGAACGGTTTGCTGGGAATGGAATTAACCCTCTGGAAAGAAAAAAGATCAAATATCCTGGCACAAAGAAACCTGTCAATACCGGCCATTTTAGGTTTTTCTGCTTTACCGAGTGAAAATATTGGGAAAGTTGATAATCATGGTTTTGAAGTTGTTTTAAGTCATAGAAATAATTTTCAAAAGTTGAATTATAACATTGAAGCAAGTACCTCATTTGCCAGAAGTAAAATAGTATATATGGATGAAACTCCACAGGCCGAACCCTATCAAGATCGGACCGGCCTTCCGGTAGGAGCATCGTTATATTATAAAGCTGACGGGATTTTTGGCACTCAGGAAGAATTGAATGATTATCCGCATGTTAACGGAACTCAGGTTGGCGATATTAAAATACTCGATTTAAATGGCGATAATGTAATTGATTCAAAAGATCAATTCAGGTTTGATAAATCAAATACTCCTGAGATTGTATTTGGATTAAACCTGGGCGTGCAATATCTGAATTTTGACTTGTCCCTATTCTTCCAGGGACAAACCAACGCTTACAATTACGACGGAGATTTCCTGGCGCTCGGAAATTCTGCATTTGATAATGCCATTACTGCACGGGCAAATAACCACTGGACTGTTGATAATCCAAATGGAACAATGCCAAGGGCTGATGCATTTCAACCTGGAAGTACAACATTCTTCTTATATGATGCTACATTCGTAAGGCTTAAAACCCTCGAATTTGGATATTCACTGCCTAAAGATTTATTATCAAAAATCGCATTGGAAGATGTCAGGGTGTATGTAAGCGGATTTAACCTGCTCACATGGGCTAAAGAAATAAAATGGTGCGATCCTGAACTTAATGGATCCTTCCTTTATTATCCACAGCAGCGCATAATTAATTTAGGTATTAATGTGAAATTTTAAAATTGAATAATATGAAAAAGATACTTATTATAACTGCATTAATGTGGGCACTTATTTCCTGCAGTGATGATATTCTTAATATCTCACCTAAGGATCGTGTTGCCGAAGATGCAGTATGGACAGATGAAAACCTGATAAACGCTTATCATACAGAGTTGTATAATTGTATACAACATGGGTTTAAAATACATATGCAATCAAAAGCAACTGATGAAGCATATTGTAGTATAACATTTGATATTGGTTTGTTTCCTATTGGTGCAATTACGGCTGATAATATTACCAGTGTTGAAAATACCCATTGGACAGGTGGCGGTAATATTTATTACTGGGGCACAGGATGGCAATACATCAGAAAGATTAATATCTTTCTTGAAAAGATGCAAACTACTCAAATTGAAATGGCCAATAAGGAAAGATTAGTAGCCGAAGCAAAATTTTTAAGAGCATATATTTATTTCGAATTTATCAAAAGATTTGGAGGAGTACCTATTGTTGATAAATCCTATGAACTGGGTGATCTTGCAACTTTTACCAGATCTTCATTCGACGATTGTGTGCAATTTATAGAGAAAGACCTGACTGAGGCAAGTCCGGATTTACCTGAAAAATACGCTGCAAGTGATGCAAACTTTGGCAGGGCCACTCAGGATGTATGCCAGGCATTACGTTCCCGTCTGTATTTATATGTCGCGTCTCCTCTCTGGAATTCATCAAATGACCTTCAGAAATGGCAAAAAGCTGCAGATGCGGCTGAAGCTCTGTTAACTAAATATTCACTGTATCCCGATTACACAAAGCTTTTTAACCAGGTAAGCGGAACAGCAAACAGTGAATTAATTTGGGCTAGAACTTTCTCATCCACAAACTATAACGGATTGCCTGGCGATCAATTAGGACGCCGTTATGGCGCTTATGGCGGGTGGTGGGCAAGTAACGGACCTTCTCAAAACCTTGTAGATGATTATGATATGACAAACGGAGAACCTCCTTTTATCTGGGTAGATGGAGTTAAAACAGATAACCCGGCTTCAGGGTATAATCCTCAACATCCGTATAAAAATCGTGATCCTCGTCTTGAACAAACTGTAATACATGATTCATCAGTATATCATGGAGATCTCCATGAGATGTGGATAGCATCTGATGGTAACAGCTGGGGATATGATTCCTACAAGCAAAGTGGTGACAATCCACGTTCTGACTATATACTCAGGAAATTCATGCCGGGTATCGAGACTCCAATCAGCAGGCAGGAACATTATACCATGCCATGGCCAATATTCAGACTGGGTGAAATTTTCCTTAATTATGCAGAAGCCAAGTTTGAACTTGGGGATGAACCTACATGCAGGGAATATATTTCAAAAATAAGAGCAAGAGTTGGCATGCCTGAGATACCTGCAACTGTTACAGGAGAGGCCCTTAGAGCAAGGCTTTATAATGAACGAAGAGTCGAAATGGCTTTCGAAGAACAGAGATTCTGGGATCTTAGGAGATGGAAAATAGCTTCGGATGTAGAAAACAGGCCTATTTACGGAATGCAAATCATAAAGGATGTAGATACAGACGTAAAAACATATACTCCGGTTAAATTACTTGTTAGAACGTTTTTGGATAAAATGTATTTACTCCCGATTGCAACTGATGAAATTCGCAAGAATAACAATACAATAACTCAGACCACGGGCTGGTAAAATATCATTTTTTTATAATTCTTAAGTGAGTGTGTTATTACGATTTTCAGGTAAATAACACACTCACTCTTTTTACTACCCGGTCCGGCGCTTGATAGGAATTACTTTGACTTAATTTTGATTAACAACCAAATCGAATTCAATCTGGTTGAAACTTTCAAATTTGATTGTGTTAAATTTTAATACAAGACCTATCAGATGAGAATAATTTTTGGATCAGTACAAAATTTGAACGAAATTTAAAATTTTTTAACAATTAAACATAAAATCCTTCTGTAGTAAGTGTCTTTTTTACTTAATATTATAGTAATAAATTTAATTCATATTTTCTTTGCGATTTCGGAATAATTTTAATGCCGGGCATTGAGTCAATTAGTAATATTAAATACCTATGTGGAATTATGAAAAAAAATATTAATGTTTCATTAATTGTCTTTTTTGTTGCAATGCTGGTGGCTTGTAATTCAAGACAAAATAACACTTCTCTCACTGAAGTTAAAAAACAGCTTGTTCCGGGTGAACAGGCACCTCCGGCTGATCCGGGACAAAAGAATTTCGGCGGACCCCGCCCTGCTGTTGGTGCCGGGGGGCAGAGACCGGCAATAAGGCAACCACGTCCGGAACCAAAGATCCAGACAGTTTCACTGGATGAGATTTCCATGAGCGATCCCTATATCTATCCCGACGAAAAGTCCCAGACTTATTATCTGACTGGCACGGGTGGCCGTCTCTACAAAAGTAAAGACCTGAAAATGTGGACTGGCCCTTATTCAGTTATTGACCTTACTGGAACCTGGATGGAAGGGCTCTTTGTAGCAGCTGCCGAGATTCACCATATTGGGAATAAATACTATTATGCAGGCACCTGGAGTGATCACAGCACATTAATCGAAGCTGTTCCCCGCCGTTATAATGTGCCGCGTAACCAGACACAGCTTTTAGTAGCTGATTCGCCCGATGGACCATTCAAGCCTTTGGTCGCCGGTCATGAATTCTGCCTCGGACCTGAAGACTGGGATATTATCGATGGTACACTCTATGAAGAGAATGACACCACCTATTTAGTATTCGTCCACGAATGGACTCAACTTATCGATGGAACAATGGATTACATGCCTCTTTCCAAGGATCTGACTCATCGAACAGCTGAGCCAACTACCATCTTCCGTGCAAGTGAGGCTGCATGGTCAAAAGAGATGAACAGCATAAGTGAAGCCACCTTTGGTTTGAAAATGCCGGGATGGGTTACCGATGGTCCGGAAATGTTCCGCACAAAAACTGGCAGGCTCGGCATGTTGTGGTCGAGTTGGGGTGAGCACCGTTATGCGCAAGGTATAGCTTATTCCACTTCAGGAAGCATCAAAGGTCCATGGGTTCAGGAACCTGAAGCTTTCAAAGACGATAATTCCGGTCATGGAATGCTGTTTACCACTTTTGAGGGCAAACGTTTATATGTGGTGCATCATGTAGAAGGGAATGGGCCACGTAAACCGCAATTTTATGAGGTCGATGATTCAGGAGATAAGCTCATACTTGGTAAAAGATATAATCCATAATCATCAGAATTTTTTTAAAGTTTTAACTTTTACTAATTTTAAATTATGAAAAGATTAATTTTTATTACGACAGCAATTATGATATATGGTATAGCATCAGTACAGCATCCGAAGAAGGACAGGGCGCAAAACAATCATCCGATGCCCTCATAGCTTATGGTATCAAAACGTCGTTTATCATGAATCGAAAGGTACAGCCCATGAATGGCTTACATGGCGCAGGGCTCTTAACGATTTTGCTCCAAGATTGTTTAAATAGGAATAATATTTTTTATTATAATGAAACTTGCAATATTAATGTGAGGATTCATTTATTCAAGACATATATCACTTAATTCGGATTTGTCTTTAATTCAGACTTATATGTGCGTTCTTATCAAAAGCAGGCCCTGATAATATCAGAAAATTGTCTGTGATGCTAAACACTGCTAATTAGTTAGTTTTCAGGTACAGTACTGCCGACTCTAAGCATTCCACACATCGGAATTTCTGATTAAATTCGAATGCTAACTGTCATATGAAGACAATAACCCAATGGCAAATTGTGATATTTGTCACATTTATTAGACCATTAGTAATGATTAGAGTACTATATATTGCCAATGGGGCAAGCGGTTTTGATAATCTCCAAAATATAGTAACTTTAAAACAGAAATTAACAACACTAAAGTATTTAGGTTTTTATCAGCAATATAATACATTATAGAGTAAAATGAAAAAAATTTTAAGTGTCACATCGCTTGTAATTGTTATGGCTATTAGTGCTAAAGCTCAATCTTATATGAAGACTGAACTTGGCATAAAATCGGTCATCAACTCGGTGGAAATCGAGATTCAGTTTTACAGTCCTTCCATGGTAAGGATACTTAAATGGCCCGAAGGTAAAACCTTCAAAAAAGAAAGCCTTGTTGTTATTATGACACCACAGAAAACATCTTTCGGAGTTAAAAAATCAGGGGACCTGCTGACATTGAAAAGTGAGAAACTTCAGGTAATGCTGGATCTGAAAACCGGGAAAATTTCTTATTCGACCATCAGGGGCGAGGCACTTTTGGGTGAGAAAGAGAAGGGTGTTCTTTTTACTGATTTCAACGATGCAGGCGTTAAAACCTACAGTGTGTTTCAGTCATTTCTACTTGATAAAGATGAAGCCATCTATGGTTTAGGCGAGCAACAACAAGGGAAAATGGTTCAGAGAAACCTGAAACTTAAAATGATACAGGGAAATACTGATGACTATGTCCCGTTTTTTATTTCTGTAAAAGGATATGGGCTGTATTGGGATAATTATTCACCTACTCTTTTTGTAGATAATCCTGATGAAACATCATTCAGGTCAGATGTCGGTGATTGCATGGATTATTATTTTATGTATGGTGCTACGGCAGACGGCGTAATTGCCGGAATGCGCGATTTAACGGGTCAGGTACCAATGTTTCCATTGTGGACATTCGGCTACTTTCAAAGTAAAGAGCGCTATAAAAGTCAGGATGAAGTGATAGGTGTTGTGAAAAAATACCGTGAACTTGATGTACCTTTCGACGGTATCATTCAGGACTGGCAATACTGGGGAAATAACTATCTGTGGAATTCTATGGAATTTCTCAATGTTGATTTTCCCAATCCAAAGAAAATGATTGACGATGTACACAGTCTTAATGCCCACATGATAATATCAATCTGGAATTCGTTTGGTCCAATGACAAAACAGTACAAAGAATTGGATAAAATAGGGGCACTAATGAATTTTCAGACATGGCCACAATCAGGTTCTGAAAAATGGCCACCAATGAAAGATTATCCTTCAGGAGTAAGAGTCTATGATCCATTTAATCCTGAGGCCCGTGATATTTATTGGAAATATCTGAATAAAGGTATCTTCTCGCTTGGAATGGACGGATGGTGGATGGATTCTTCAGAACCCGATCATCTTGATTTCAAACCTTCCGATTTAGATGATAAGACATTTCTTGGTTCATTCCGGAAAGTAAGAAATGCTTTCCCTTTGATGACAGTGGGCGGACTATATGACCATCAACGCTCCGTAACTTCCGCCAAACGCGTGTTTATACTCACCCGGTCTGCATTTGCCGGTCAACAACGCTATGGGGCCAATACCTGGTCCGGTGATGTTACAGCATCTTGGGATGCATTAAAAAACCAGATCTCTGCCGGTTTGAACTTTTCGCTGAGCAATATCCCATACTGGAACAGCGATATTGGCGGATTTTTTCTCAGCCGATTCAGGAAGAAGCTTGCTGATGCCGGATACCGTGAACTTTATGCACGCTGGATTCAGTTCGGCACGTTTTGCGGAATGATGCGTTCACATGGCGCTGATGCTCCCCGTGAGATCTACCAGTTCGGGAAAAAAGGTGATAAGGTGTATGATGCAATTGAAAAATTCATAAACCTTAGATATCTTTTGTTACCATATATCTACTCAACTTCATGGGATGTTACATCCAATCAGTCGAGTATGATGCGTGCCCTGATGATGGATTTTCCAAAAGACAAACAAGCCTTGAATATAAACGACCAGTACATGTTTGGTAAATCAATTCTTGTCTGCCCGGTTACAACACCAATGTATTCGAAGGATACAAACGAAGATTTTGGCCCTGTTAAAACAAAGGAACTGTATTTACCCAAAGGTGCCGACTGGTTTGATTTCTGGACAGGTAATAAATTAACCGGTGGTCAGACTGTCAAAAAGGAAACTCCTCTCGATATTATGCCTTTGTATATAAAAGCAGGTTCTATTCTACCAATAGGTCCAAGAGTGCAATACGCACTTGAGAAGAAGTGGGATAACCTCGAAATACGGGTCTATGAAGGTGCAAATGGAGAATTCACGCTTTATGAAGATGAGAATGATAACTATAACTATGAGAAAGGTGTTTATTCGACCATTACATTTTCATGGGATGATGCAAAAAAAGTATTGACTATCAACAACAGGAAAGGTACATTCCCCGGAATGCTTACAGATCGTAAATTTAATATTGTAAAAGTTTCAACAGGTAATGGAACAGGAATGGATTCAACTGTAAATTACAATAAGGTGGTAGATTATAAGGGAATGAAAGTTGTGGTCAAACTATAGGATATCAATCTGATAGTCCTATTTGATTAAAAGAAAAATATGCGAAAAATTGTGAGGTCACTGTCTCTTCTGGTTTTATTTTTTGCCGGATGCATAATGACTGTTAATGCCCAGAATAATATTCAGGGGAAACAGCTTTTCGATAATAGCTGGAAATTTTTTCCGGGCGATTCCCCCAATGCTGGTAATAAAGATTATGATGATAAAAACTGGAGGTCTCTTGATTTACCTCATGATTGGAGTATTGAAGGAAAAATAGATCAAAAAAACCCGACAGGGGGGGGAGGTGGCTATTTTCCTGCCGGAATAGGCTGGTACAGGAAAAAATTCGATGTTCCTTCTTCCTGGAAAGGTAAAATCATATCAATTTACTTTGAGGGAGTGTACATGAATTCCGAAGTATTTATCAATGGAAAATCTCTTGGTATACATCCATATGGTTATACTGCATTTAGTTACGATCTGACACCCTTTCTGTATTTTGGCAGCGGAAATGTTCTTTCGGTTAAAGTCGACAATTCAAAACAGATGAACTGCCGCTGGTATAGTGGCTCAGGGATATACCGTCATGTGTGGATGATTGTTAAAAATCCTGTACATGTTGCTGCCTGGGGTGTGAATATCACAACACCTGCCGTGTCTGCTGAAAAATCTACAGTCAGGATAAAAACGCTTATTAAGAACGAATCAGCTCTTTTGCAAAGTATCATTCTAAGAACTCGCCTGCTTGACAAAGATTCACCGGTAGCAGCTGACAACCAGATAAAGGTAGTACTTCCCGCAAATACTGAAAAGGAAATTGATCAGTCCATTACAGTTGAAAAACCATTCTTATGGACCCCCGGAACGCCTCATCTTTATCAGGCCGATGTAACAATATTGAAAGATAGCAAGGTAATCGACAAAACCCAAAACACATTTGGCATACGATCGATAAAATTCACAACAGAAAATGGTTTTCAGCTTAATGGGAAAACCATAAAGATTAATGGCGGATGTGTTCATCATGATAATGGTTGTCTGGGTGCTGCTGCGTTTAACCGGGCCGAAGAACGACGGGTAGAGCTTCTTAAATCTGCCGGATTTAATGCAATCCGTACATCACACAACCCACCCTCTGAAGCTTTTCTAGATGCATGCGACAGATTGGGGATGATGGTAATGGATGAGGCTTTCGATGGTTGGAAAGACAATAAGACGCCTTTTGATTATTCAGTTTATTTTAATGAATGGTGGCAACGCGATATAGAAGCTATGGTTTTACGCGACCGGAACCACCCCTCGATTATCATCTGGAGTACAGGTAACGAAATAATTGAGAGAAAGAAACCTGAAGCTGTTGAAACAGCAAAAATGCTGGCAAATTGCATTCGTAAGAATGATCCGACACGTCCGGTGACTTCAGCAATGACAACCTGGGATAAGGAGTGGGAAATATTCGACCCGTTATTTGCTGCACACGACATTGGTGGTTATAATTATCAGTTAAACAGGGCTCCATCCGATCATAAGAGGGTTCCTTCGAGGATTATGGTTCAGACAGAATCGTATCCCAGAGATGCATTCACTAACTGGAAGATGATTCAAAATAATAATTACATAATTGGTGATTTTGTCTGGACTGCTCTGGATTATCTTGGAGAATCAGGTATTGGCCGCTGGTACTACACCGGTGAAAAAACCGGTGAACATTGGGAAAGTGATTTATTCCCCTGGCATGCAGCTTATTGTGGTGATATTGATTTAACAGGATGGAGAAAACCAATTTCCCATTATCGCAGCATGTTGTACAATAATACCGAAAAACTCTATCTGGCAGTTCGGGAACCTGAGCCTGATCCTTTAAAAATTATTCAGACAATATGGTCTGTCTGGCCAACATGGGAGAGCTGGACCTGGCCGGGATACGAAGGAAAAAAACTTCAGGTTGAGGTTTATTCCAAATATCCAATGGTAAGACTGTACCTTAACAATGAACTAATTGGCGAAAAAGCTACTTCAGAAGATCAGGAGTTCAAAGCTGTATTTACAGTTCCCTATTCCCCCGGGATATTGTCTGCAGTTGGAGTGATTGATAACAAAGAAGTAGAAAAATATATTTTACAGACATCTGGCGATGCAGCCTTGATAAAAATTGTTCCTGACCGTAAAAAAATAACGGCCGATGGGCAGGACTTATCTTTCATAGCGATTGAAGTGACCGACAAGGATGGAAAGCTACAGCCAAATGCCAAGAATCAATTACAGTTCAGCATAAACGGACCCGGAGTAATTGCCGGTGTTGATAATGCAGATATCAAAGACCTGGATCCGTATTATGCTAATTCACGAAAAGCCTGGCGCGGACGTGCATTAGTTGTAATCAGAAGTACCGGAAATCCCGGCGTCATTAAGCTTTCAGTTAACTCTGAGGGATTGCCGGATTCCTTTGTGATGATTGATGCTGAAAAAGAAATCAGATAAAATAAAATGAGTATCCGGAATGAATAATAATTTAATTGGAATTAAATCAAAATATCAAAATAGGCGAGGGGGATTCCCCGCGAACGCTAGGAACGACATGGCGGGGAATCACGTACTCGTTTGTTTTAAGATTATTATTTATAACCAGAAACTAATTTAAATAATTCACTATTGAAAAACCTGATTAAGAAAGTATCTTAAAAAAAATTTCATTGGATTAAAATACGGTAAGAGTTTATAATTTAAAATTTAAATAATGAGACGAATTTTCTTTTTATTCATCCTCTTGTTTCCTTTTGTTTGTCAGGGTCAGGCCGTGAAAAGCTTTAAACAGTCTGCTGATAAAATCGACATCATTCTCACTGATGGCACATTAAGTATTTACCCGGTTACAGAAAATGCAGTACGCATCAGATTCTATAAAGGAACAGAGATGAAAGTTCCGGAACTGGTCTTTACGTCAAAGGTTCCGGTACCTCAGTTTAAAGTTTCCGATTCACCTTCAAAACTAGTGATATCAGGGAAAAATATTTCAGCACAAATCGATAAACAAACCGGCTCATTATCATTTTCAGATAATTCCGGTAAAGTTTTCCTGAGCGAAAAGGCAAAAACCCGAATACTAACCCCGGATTCGGTTATGGGCCAACCATGTTTTGTAGCAGAACAGAGTTTTGACTCACCGGCTGATGAATTTATCTTTGGACTTGGGCAATTTCAGGACGGACAATATAATTTAAGGAATGTTACCCGTCGGTTAACACAGGTCAATTCCCAGATAGCCATACCTTTTATTTATTCAAACAAAGGATACGGGCTACTCTGGCATCAGTATGGTCTGACAGATTTTAATCCGGACGATAATTTTGTAAAGCTCGAAAGACAGCAATCCTCAACTGTCAATAACCAGACGGCTGAAGTCACTACAACAAGCGGAACACAAAGAGTATCCCAAAACCAGTCTCTTTATACTGGCAGGTTTACAGTTCCGTCGAATGGGTTGTATTCCATATTCCTCGATCTGGGAGATATGGGAAATAAGCAGTTTGTTGTTATTGACGGGAAACCCTGTATTGATCAGACTAATCAGTGGCTGCCTCCAACTGCCGGTACTTTGGTAAATTTAAAAGCCGGAGAACACCAGGTACAATTGGTCTGCAAATCAAGTAACAAGCCAGGTGTATCATGGAAACTAACCGGTAACTTAACTACTTTCCGTTCACCAAATGCAAAATCTATTGATTATGTTGTTTTTTATGGACCTTCAGCAGATAGTGTAATTTCTTCATATAGGAGTCTTTCCGGTGATGTGCCTATGTTTCCGCTTTGGGCTTACGGTTTCTGGCAATGTCGTGAACGCTATTCCTCCGGGACCAATCTGGTGGAAACGGTCAGGGAGTTCCGTAATAGGAATATTCCTATGGATGTTATTGTTCAGGATTGGCAGTACTGGGGCAAATACGGTTGGGGTGTCCCTAAATTTGATGAGGCTAACTACCCCGATCCGGCAGGTTTTATCAAAGAATTGCACGATTTACACGCACATTTCAGTGTTTCGGTATGGGAGAATCTTGATAAGAAATCCGATATCGGCAAGGATTATGTTTCAAAAAACCTGTATATTCCTAATAGTCCCTGGGTAGATGTATTTAACCCTATCGGCAGGGAAACCCATTGGAATGCTCTTAACCAAAATCTATTTGCTTTTGGTGTTGACTCGTGGTGGATGGATGCAACTGAACCTGAAAATGATGCTTTAAAAGGCAAAGAAACATTTCTGGGATTAGGTGATTTTTATCGTCTTGTATATCCTTTGTTTGTGAGCCAGGCCGTGTATGAAGGGCAAAGGAAAGCTTCTCCTGACAAAAGGGTTTGTATCCTTACGAGATCGGCTTTCCTCGGACAACAAAAATATGGAGTAATAAACTGGTCAGGCGATATTGGAGGTACATGGGATACATATAGACGACAAATTGTTGCTGGTTTGAATTTTACTATTACAGGATTACCCTACTGGACAACAGATATTGGAGGATTTTTTCGTCCCGGAAGAACTCAATACACCGACACAAAGTATCAGGAGCTGTTGACCCGATGGTACCAATGGGGTGCTTTTAACCCCATATTCAGGATACATGGATATCAGTCCGAGACCGAACCCTGGAAATACGGTCAGCAGGTTGAAGATAATATGAGAAAAATGCTCGACCTTCGTTATCGTTTAATGCCATACATTTACTCCGAAGCCTGGCAGATTACACATAGCAGATCGACTATGATGCGGCCATTGACCATGGACTTTAATAGTGACACTACTGCTTTGAAACAATCCATGGAATACATGTTTGGCAAAGCATTTTTGGTTGCGCCAATTACCGAACCAGATGTTACCGAATGGAATGTTTACCTTCCGGCTCAGACGGCCTGGTACGATTTCTGGACCGGAAAACGGTTTGATGGTGGCCAGACAATTAAAACAGCGGCTCCTCTCGACAAGATTCCATTGTTTGTCAAGTCAGGTTCTATCATTCCAATGGGAAAGTTTATTCAATATACAGGACAAAAACTGCTTGATACTCTTGAGATAAGAGTCTATAAAGGGGCAGACGGAAGAATGGATTTATATGAAGATGAAGGCGACAATTATAACTATGAGAAAGGGAATTATACAATTATACCTTTTAAATGGGATGAAAAGCACCAGACCTTAACTATCGGGGAAAAACAGGGATATTATCCCGGGAGCCTGTCAAAGAGAATTTTTAACATAGTTTTCGTAAATGAATCCTCAGGAATTGGCATTACCCCTGGCGAACTTAAAACGAAACTGGTTTACATCGGAAAGACAACCAAAATAAAGGGAAAATAGCAGATACGAATCTGAATAAATATGACGCTTGTAAAATAGAAAAGATACCTTGCAATATTTTAAAATTTATATGTATGATTCCAGATACTCAAATAAAAATTAATAAATACAATCATTCATGTATATTTACTAATACGAAAGATTATAAATAAAGAATACTTTAATCGATTTTAACTAATGATCAGAAAATTTTTATCAGCAGTATTTACTTCAACTTATAAAAGCTAAAAACATGAAAAATATTTTTTTAAGATTTTTAACATTGATTACTTTAATTCTGCCTGCCAGCATTTCCGCACAGGTAAATAAGGCTCAGAATCCAATCATTTTCGCTGATGTGCCGGATATGTCTATTGTGCGTGTAGGCGATTCTTATTACATGAGCAGCACCACAATGCATATGAGCCCCGGAGTACCGATTATGAAATCAAAGGATCTTATTAACTGGCAAATCGTAAGCTATGCCTGCGACACCCTGTCAAGTATTGATGCTCTTACACTTACTAACGGGAAAAATGCTTATGGCAAAGGTTCGTGGGCAAGCAACATACACTATCACAACAACACTTATTATGTTGCTACTTTTTCCTCTACTACAGGAAAGACCTATATTTTTTCAACCGGAAATATCGAAAAAGGTCCATGGGAAACTATTGCTTTCAGCCCAAGTCTTCACGATAATGCACTATTATTCGATGACGATGGACGTAATTACATGATTTATGGTAACAGTAAACTTAGAATAGTTGAACTGAAGACTGATCTATCGGGTACTATACCGGGTACAGATCAGGTTCTTATTGAAAATGTAACACTGCCTTCACCACCTAACAGCAGTCTTGGGGAAGGTTCCCAAATATTTAAAGTTAAGGGTAAATATTATCTGTTTAACATTACATGGCCAAGAGGGGGTATGCGTTCCGTTGTAATTCACCGGGCCGATAAAATAACGGGCCCGTGGGAAGGAAAACTTATTTTCCAGGACAAAGGAGTAGCTCAGGGAGGGATGGTTGATACCCCTGATGGCAGATGGTTTGCATACCTCTTCCGCGATTATGGTTCAGTTGGCCGTATACCATATATTGTACCAATGAAATGGGAAGACGGCTGGCCTGTAATTGGCGTTGACGGGAAGGTCCCCGATGTTCTTGACCTGCCTGCCAGTAAGGGATTAATCCCGGGTATTGTTGCCTCTGATGAGTTTAACCGTAGTAAAGGAGAACCTGCCCTCCCTCTGGTTTGGCAATGGAACCATAATCCTGTCAATACTCTATGGTCTGTCACTGCGCGCAAAGGATACCTGAGGCTTACAACAGGCCGAATAGATACGATACTTACATCTGCCAGAAATACACTTACTCAGCGTACTTTCGGCCCGGTATGTTCTGGCTCAACTTGTATTGATGTCACTAATATGAAAGATGGTGATTTTGCAGGCCTGACCCTTCTGCAGCGGAAATTCGGTCAGGTTGGTGTTAAATTTAACAATGGAGTTAAATCGATCGTTATGGTTAACGCCCAAAGCGGTAAGCCTGTAGAAGTTCAGAGTGTTCCTCTAACACAAAAAACAGCTTTCCTGAAAGCTGAGTGCGATTTCACAGACAAGACTGACGTGGCAAATTTCTTTTACAGCCTTGATGGCAAAACATGGACCCCAATCGGCTCACAGCTTAAAATGGAATATTCGATGCCGCACTTTATGGGCTATCGTTTTGGACTTTTCAACTATTCGACGAAAACTCCCGGTGGATTTGTCGATTTCGACTGGTTCCATATAAGTAATCAGGTTAGCATTAAGAAATAATTCAGATAAATTATGCCAAATTTAATGAGGCCCTGAATAACAAACTTTGAGAACATAATAGACCATATAAAAGTTATTTTGTGAATTAGAATAAAATTAAATAAGATGAAGAAAATCAAACTTTTACTACTAGTCATTGCAATCAGTTTTCTTTCAATGAATGGACTGTTTGCACAAAATCCGATTATCCGGGACCAATTCACTGCCGATCCCACAGCAAGAGTATTCAATGGCAGAGTTTATTTATTCCCTTCGCACGATATCCCTGCACCTAAAGAAATGACCCGCAAAGATTGGTTTGTAATGGAGGATTATCATGTTTTCTCCTCGGCAAATCTTACCGACTGGACAGACCATGGCGTCATAGTGACTCAGACTAAGGTCCCATGGCTCACCCGTATCAATTATGATATGTGGGCCCCCGATTGTGTTTTCAAGAATGGTAAGTATTATTTCTATTTCCCTGTCGGTGGTAAAATTGGCGTTGCTACAGCCGATAAGCCAGAAGGTCCCTACACTGTTCTTGATAAACCTGTTGAAGGGATAGGTGGTATTGACCCCTGTGTTCTTATCGACAAAGACGGACAGGCGTATATATATACCTCCATGGGTCGCTTTAGCGTTGCCAGGCTCAAAGACAATATGGTTGAAATTGACAGCAAACCTCAGATACTCCAAAACTTCCCTACCAAAGGACTTATTGAAGGGCCGTTTGTTTTTGAAAGGAATGGCATTTATTATATGACCTATCCACATGTTCAGGATAAGACTGAACGACTTGAATATGCTACTTCAGGCAATCCTCTGGGGCCTTATACATTTGCCGGAGTAATTATGGATGAATCACCAACCGGCTGCTGGACAAACCACCATTCTCTGGTACAATACAAAAATCAATGGTACCTGTTCTATCATCACAATGATTATTCGCCCAAGTTCGATAAAAACAGGTCTGTGAGGGTAGATAGTCTTACTTTTAATGCTGATGGTACTATAAAGAAAGTTATTCCGACACTAAGAGGAGTTGGTCTGACACCGGTTACCGATAAGATCGAGATCGACAGATACAGTTCCAAAAGTGAATCAGGAGCAACAATTTCATTTCTCGATACATTAAACACATTTAAAGGCTGGAAGACATTACTAAGTAAGCAAAATGCCTGGATGCAATATAATTCGGTTGATTTCGGAAGTAATAAAATCAAGTCTGTAACAGTTAATGCATCATCCACCTCAGGTGGTACCATCGAGGTCCGACAGGATAATCCTGACGGAGCCGTTATTGCAGAAGTAAAGATCCCTGTCGGCACCAGTCTGAATACGGTTAATGGTAAGATCAAGAAATATCAAAAGGGCATTCACAATCTTGTTGTGGTTTTAAAAGATAACAATCCTGTTGAAATTGACTGGTTACGATTTAATGAATAGTTTTTTTATAAGTATTACCTGACGACTTATTTATTCATTCTACGCTTATTGAATTGTACCTTACATTTTAAAATAAGGAGATTGGGCATTTGATTTTTTGATAGAGGAAATTCAGAGTGTTTCATAGATTTTATATAACGAGCTTCAAATTAAGAAGATATTGATTGGAATGCCTCAATTAATATAAAATAATTAGTTATCCCCGGTAAACTTGTCTTGTTGTCAGATAATACTTTGTTACGCTTAAAGGCAAACTTCCCTCGGCAGTCAATAGCTTTTATAATAGATATCTGACAGTCAGGGATAATAATGGTTTTCTGTCAAATAAAATATATTAATCCTGAACAAAGTGCTTTTACAGCTATTATACTTGTATTAGTATTCACAATCATTTTCTTAACATAAGATATTAGAATTTCCGGAGGCTTGAATATCCTTGAGTCAATTGCATACATTGGAATAGAGTTCCATTTCACTATTGTCAAAAAAAAATTAAAAAATATTGCATATTTAAAAGAATTATTATCTTCCTGTTTTACGCACTTTTTAAAAAAGCTTCTGAGACTCTCAAGTAATGGGGAATGATTTTTTTATTTGGGTGTTGCATCATATATTTATGATGTATTTTATTTGAATTTTTAATTTACAACACCATGGCAAACACTTATACTCAATGTTATTTCCATATGGTCTTTTCAGTAAAAAATCGCGATGCGCTGATAAAAAGAGAATGGAAAGATGAATTGGAAATGTATGTCACAGGAATTGTCCAAAACCATAGGCATAAAATGCTGGCAATAGGAACAATGCCTGACCATGTTCATATTTTGATAGGTTATAATGTAAATCAGCTGATACCAGATATTATTGAAGAAATTAAAACATCATCTAATAAATTCATTAAAGGAAAAAAGTTATCAAAATTTAGGTTTGAATGGCAGAAAGGTTATGGAGCTTTCACACATTCTCATTCCCAAATAGACCTTGTGGCAAAATATATCTTGTCTCAGGAAGAGCATCATGAAAAAAAGCCATTCAGTGAAGAGTATTTTGAAATCCTGGAGAAGAATAACGTGCAATTTAAAGATGAATATGTTTTTGAATTCTTTGATGACGTTCATGGTTGGGATTAAATATCGCGGTGCTCTGCACCTTCTGTAATGTCTTTCAAATGCATTTCTACAAATATTATGCGGCTCTGCCGCTTAATATTAGCCCGGAATGTGCAGCGCATCAACTATCAATAGATGAATAGCTGCATTGAATAGCCAAAGAAGGTGCGGAGCACCATAATATTTGTAGATAAATTATTATTATAGAAGACAAAGGTGCATCGCACCGGAATATAATTATTAAATAATATATTTTTAATTCATTAGTAAACAGTTATTTAGAAATAACAAATAATAACCATTTAGAATTAAAATTCGGGTGTTGCAACGCTGAAAACAGGAGATATTAGAATTTCCGGAGGCTTGAATATCCTTGAGTCAATTGCATACATTGGAATGGAGTTCCATTTCACTATTGTCAAAAAAAAATTAAAAAATATTGCATATTTAAAAGAATTATTATCTTTAATCAAAATTAAGTTACCGCGAAAGTTACCGAATTAGTAGTTTTTGTATTTATGGCGGATAAAGAAACAGAAAAATTTTGGGTTGGGAAGTAAGAGTTGGTGCATTGTCTACAAGAAGCGGTTACAACAGTCTTAACAGGTACAATTACAGTAAAGTCTTTCAGATTACTATGCCATAAGGTAAATTCTATTTTGAATATTACATGAAATCTGATATCCTGCCGGAATTTTCTGGCAGAATATTGTTAGTCTAAAAAAAATTGACATCATATTGTTACTCTGATAATTCTAAAATGCAATAATTCTGTAATTAAAAACTAAAATCTTATTTTATGAGAAAAACTACCGCAGCCATAAATGCCTTATTTATAGTATTGATGGCTATTTCAATTACGCAAATATCCTGTTCAGACTCAGGCCAGAAACCTTCTGACAGCAGGGATATGGTCGTCTGGTATAATAAACCTGCCGACAAGGTCTGGCTCGACGGATTGTTCATTGGCAACGGTTATATGGGCGGAAATGTATTCGGCAAGATAAAGAATGAAAGGATAGCATTAAATGAATCTACCTTCTGGTCAGGACGACCACACGATTATGACGATCCGGATGCTTACAAATATTTTGGAAAAATAAAGGATCTGGTATTTGCTGACAAATTTGCAGAAGCAGAGAAAATGGTAGATGAACATTTCTATGGAATACCTGCTACACAGCAGGCATATCAGCCTGTTGGTGACCTGCTCCTTAACTTTGACATGACTGGTGATTCAATTTCAGACTATCATCGAGAACTGGATATGGAAACAGGTATTGTCAAAATTACTTATACTGAGGGCAAAGTTAGGATGACCCGAGAAGTGTTTATGTCGTACCCTGACCATGTAATGGTAATGAAAGTTTCAGCAAACAAACCTGGTAAGGTTTCTCTTGAAGCAAAACTTGCGAGCCCTTTTCTGGAGAAAACTACAGTAAAGGATGGTAAGTTGATTATGGATGGTATCTGGAGATATCTGCCAACAACTACAATGTGGCTTATAGCAAAGGTTGAAGGAACAGGTCTCAGATTTCAGACTTCGCTTGTTGCGGTTCCTGAAAATGGGACCATGGTATCAACCGATTCAAGCCTTGTTATTAAAAAAGCCAACTCAGTTACATTCAAGCTTACCATTGCAACAAGCTTTGTGAATTATAAAGATATAAGCGGAGATCCGGCAGCCAAATGCGATAAAGTTATGACAGGAGTAACCGGGAAGGACTTTAATGCCCTGAAGGACACTCATCTATCTGATTTCTCAAATCTGATGGGAAGAGTACATCTGAAAATAGGGGACCCCTTGATGAATCTGAAACCAACGGATGAAAGGATTGCAGATCTGAAGAAGGGTCTTCCTGATCCTGATCTTTTGTCCAAAATATTCCAATTTGGTCGATATATATTGGTTTCAAGCAGCAGGGACGGAAGTGAACCTGCTAACCTGCAGGGAAGGTGGGACGAATCTTTGCTGCCTAACTGGGGAAGTAAATATACGATAAACATAAATACTGAGATGAATTACTGGCCTGCAGAGGTCACAAACCTTTCAGAAACTACACCCGCTTTGTTTAACATGATAAAGGACCTGTCTGAAAGTGGTGCCAAAACTGCTAAAACCTATTACAATGCAGGTGGCTGGGTAGCTCATCATAATACCGATCTATGGCGCGGCAGTGCTCCTGTTGATGCTGCACGATATGGAATGTGGCCAGTTGGAGGAACCTGGTTGTGCCAGCATATATGGGAACATTATCTTTTTACCGGTGATGTGGAATTCCTGAAAGAATATTATCCGATTATGAAAGGCTCTGCACAGTTTCTGATGGATATAATGACAATTGAACCTAAGCATAAATGGCTTGTAATTCCATTCTCAATGTCACCTGAACAGGGATATTTTACCAAACCGGGTGCAAAAGAGGTATTTTTATCTTCAACTACCACAATGAACCTTGGGATGATCAGAGATCTGTTCCCACATGTCATAGAGGCAGAAAAGATATTAAATACAGATCAGGAGTTCGGCGAAAAACTTGCTGAAGCATTGAAAAAGATTCCTCCATATCAGATAGGGAAAGACGGTCTTCTACAGGTATGGATTGAAGACTGGATAAGAGGTAGTGAAGGACACAATATGTCTGCTAACTTTGGATTCTTCCCCAGTAATTCGATTACTCTTCGCGGAAATCCGGAAATAGCTGCTGCCATTGAGAAATGGCTTAATCCACGTGTGGCACGATTAGGTTGGACCAGCGCATGGGATATATGTGACTGGGCAAGGCTCGAAAACGGAGCAAGGGTTGATTCAACTATAAAGAATTTCTTCCTTTCCAGATCGGCAAGAGGTGGAATTGCAAATAATCTTCATAATCCTGGAAGTAACCAGTCTGATGCCAATTATGGATATACTGCAGGTGTGGCTGAATCTCTTCTGCAAAGCCACGCTGGTGAAATTTCCCTGTTACCGGCCTTACCTCCCAGCTGGAAGGACGGATCAGTAACAGGTCTTAAAGCAAGAGGCGGATTCGAAGTCAATATTGAATGGAAGGATGGTAAGCTTACAAAATCCGAGATCAAGTCACTGCTCGGCAACCCATGTGTTGTAAGGGTCAACGGGAAAACCACAAATTACACGCCTGCAAAAGGAGAAACAATAGTAATACAGGGCAGTTAATCTTCTTTTAATACATTTAAAATTTTTATCGGAGTTGACCCCGGAAACTTCCGGGTCAACTTCTTTAAAGGTTAGCACTTCCAGCATCATTGGTATAATAGGTGAACACTTTTATCTGTTCGGGAAAAAATCACTTAGTTAAGTTACGTAATGGAAATTTTTAAATGAGCCCGTGTAAAGCTCGTTTGAATTCTGACCGATATAAAAACTTGTTAAATAGTTTTGATGATGTTAAAGAACTATAATAATTATTTACATTGGTATTATTATACTGAACCAGCTTATGTAAGTATTTGACTATTAATCAAAAATAATATCTATGAAAAATTCAGGAATCAGTCCACTTTGTATCTTGATGGTTATACTTACCATCAATGTAGATTTTCAGGTAAGTGCGCAGATCAGATCCCGGGCTGTTGTTTCACCGGAAGTGCATCCTGATCAGACCGCTACTTTCCGGATCACAGCAAAGAATGCTAAGACGGTAAATCTACAAATACCGGATATTAAGATCGACAAGATTATGGAGAAGAACGAGTCCGGTGTGTGGAGTATTACTGTTGGACCTCTTCAACCTGATATTTACGCCTATGTATTTATTGTAGATGGCACATACACTGTAGATCCGATGAATCCAAATATCAAGAGAGGTGTAGGATTAACGACAAGCCAGGTGGAGATTCCCGGAAAACAACCTGTGTTCTTTTCAGAACAATCAGTTCCACACGGAACTGTCCACATTCATAGGTACGAATCTAAAACTACTGGAACTACCAGGGGACTATATACCTACACCCCTCCAAACTATGACCCACGCTCAAAAAACGAATATCCTGTTCTGTACTTGTTGCATGGAGTGGGAGATACAGAAAACGGTTGGATTGAGATTGGAGTGGCTAACCGGATTGCCGATAACCTGCTGGCTGCAGGGAAGATGAAGCCTATGATAATAGTTATGCCACTCGGACATGCATCATTTCCCGGTGGTGCATCTTCGACAGGTAACTTCAATCAGACAGCAACAGCATTTGAAAAAGATCTTCTCTCTGATGTAATTCCATTTATTGAGACTAACTATAATGCATCATCCAGCGCGCAAGACAGGGCAATTGGAGGATTATCAATGGGAGGCAGGCAAACTCTTAATATTGGATTGGGCCATTTGGATAAATTTTCACATGTGTTAGCTTATAGCTCTGCAATACGTAATCCTGAGCAAGATTCAATAATTTCGAGATTGCTTTCTGATCCGGCAAAAATAAACAAGGCACTGAAGGTTTTCTGGATTGGGTGCGGCAGCGAAGATGGGTTGTTTGCAGGTAACAAGAGTTTTTCAGATATGTTGAATAAAAAGGGCATTACACACATATTCTACCCAACCGGAGGGGCTCACACCTGGACTAATTGGAGGTTGTATCTGCATGAAACTCTGCCACTTATATTTAAATAAGTTTTGTCTTACAAATAATCCACCTGACTTGAAAGGTATTTTAACCGTTATTAAATAATTAAAATATGAATTCATTAAAAAAGGTCATGCTTTTTATAAGCATATTATTTCTGGTTAATCAGGTTTATGCACAGCATATCGGACCTGGTGATGTTATTTCTGTTAAAAGTCCTGATAGTAAAATCCGTGTTGATATAACTAAAGGGCAAGATTCCAAGCTCTATTATAAAATTATGGCAAATAACAAAGATATTATTACCCCTTCTCGGCTTGGAATAATATCTGATAATGTTGATTTGGGTTCTGATTTCAGCATCGGTAAGACTGAAGTGAAACGGATAAATGAGACTCTTAAGGTTTTTGGAGTTCATAGTCAATCATTAAATAAATACAATGAAGCCACTACTGAAATGCATACTGCAGGAGAAAAATGGTTTCTGGATGTTCGCGCATATAATGATGGGATTGGCATACGATGCCGTTTAGCTGCAAAAAAGAATCGCCTTATCCAGGGCGAAGCCACTGAATGGAAAGTTCCGTCAAAAACTTTGCTATGGTACCAGAACGACCTTGTTGCATATGAAGGGACATTCTCGAAAAACCTGGTCGATACAATTCCTGCGAATCGGATTATTGCATTACCAGTAACAGCTCTCATGCCTTCGGGCAAATATGTTTTGATAACCGAAGCCAGTCTGGTTGATTATACCGATCTCGCTGTTAAATCATCCGGGGATAAAGGATTAAAGTCATTTTTTCATGCTGAGCAGCAGGGATGGACGACAGATGATGAAGTGATACAGCCATGGAGAGTAACTCTTATTTCAGGTGATCTTAATTCATTGGTTAATAGTGATATAATACGCAACCTTTGTCCTTCTCCATCCCCTGAACTGGCAAATGCAGACTGGATAAAACCAGGGCGTGCTGCATGGAACTGGTGGTCGACACCTACACTTATCTATAACCAACAGCATCAGTGGGTTGACTATGCCAGGCAAATGGGTTTTGAGTATTATATGATAGACGCTGGATGGAACAGATGGAAGGATGGTTCCAAGAATGCTTTTGATTGTCTGGCAGAGGTGGCAAGTTATGCAAAGTCGGGCGGAGTTAATATCTGGATATGGGTTCATTCAAATGAGGTTACAAAGGAGGCTGACCGGACGAGGATTTTTGATAATGCTGTAAAAGCAGGTATTTCAGGTATTAAGATCGATTTTGTTCCAAAATCCACTCGTGAACGGTCAAACTGGTATGAGGCAACTCTACGGGAAGCAGCGAATGATAAGCTCATGATTGATTTCCACGGAGCTGTAAAACCAACTGGACGCGACCGTACCTGGCCTAACGAGTTGACTCGCGAAGCTATCAGAGGACATGAGTATCATATAATAAGATATAAGAGAGTTCTTTTACCTGATCATGATTGTGTACTTCCGTTTAATAGGTTTGTACAGGGTTTTGGTGATTATACACCGACTGTCTTTAATCCTGCAGAATTACTTGGATATACCTGGCCAAGGGAAATAGCCCAGGCTATTGTCTTTACTTCTCCGTTTCTTTGTTATGCCGATCATCCTGAGAATTATCTGAAAAACCCGGCCCTGGACATCCTTAAGGCAATTCCGTCAATATGGGACGAAACAATTGTTCTCAATGATAGTGAGATTGGGAAATGTGCAGCCTTTGCAAGGCGTAAAGGTAACACATGGTTCATTGGAATAATAAATGGAAGTGATAAGAAAGATATTGATGTACCACTCAGTTTCCTGTCAGGAGGATCGTATACACTGAATGCTTATGAGGATGATGCGGACAGGGGTGATGGGATTGTTAAAAAAATAAGTACAGTACGCAAATCAGACCATATAAAGCTTTCTTTACGACCAGCTGGTGGATTCGTTGCTAAGTTAACTCAACTGTAATAAGTTTCTAAGGTAAATCCTGATAGTGCTTATTTTAATCAGGAACATCAGGAAATATAACTGATACAGTTTGGTGATAAATTTAAAATGGGATATGAAAAACCTCTGATACGGAGTTTTTATATCCCACTTTTATTAATATTATATTTTATTTACTTTCCCTGTTTTTACCCAATTCTTCAGCAGGTTTGATTACTACCTCTCTTAAAAGCTGTAACAGCTGATTCAGATTCCTTTATTTAGTGATAATTATTTGAGGTAATCAGTTTTTGTTACAGAATATTACAAGTTCAAGAAGGTCCTTTTCTTTATCGAAATCCGTTTTGTTCTTCTTAACAAATTCCTTAATTTCAGTTTCTTTTGATGGAAAACATTTAATAACCTGTCGCACATTGTTCACCCAGATAATATTGTCGCTTGTTTTCAAATAATAGGCGACGGTGTTAGTGACTTTATAGTCCTCGGGTAACCTCATTTCATATGCCCTCCCAGACTGGTATAAATTGCTGACAACAGTCGAAGAAGTAGTTTCCGAGGTTCCACCGAAAGCAGCTGGATTTCCGGGAGGAATAATTCTGGAAATGTACTTTATTAATAATGGAACATTTACATTTACCGGTACCTCATAAAACATTTTTCCAGAAGGAATGAACTTCCTGTCTAAGATATAAACCGTGTCTACGTATTAAGGATTTGCCAGTGCAAGAAAACGTCCGTTTGTATCAAATATCATCTCTTCAGTCAATGAATTATAATTAATCTTTATTTGCTTTATTACACCTGATTTCATAAGAACTTTTCCTGTGGTAAATTCCGGGAAAAGATACTGTGTAACATTTTCTTCAATTCCTGCCCATAAGCTGACGATACAGCAATATATAGGATTATTATCCCTGAAAGTAATTTCATACCGATCCTTAATATTATTAATATATTGAAATTTAAAAAAAGCTATTGAAGCAGTAATTTATAATTAAAATATCTAAAGTAATTTGTTCCCTTATTTTCAAAGATTAAAGATGTTAAATGATGTTTAATAATGCATAAAATTACCTTGATTATTTTACAACTCCAAAAGATTATCTCTACATTGCAAGATAATAGATTAAGCTTTTAAAAAATGGTAAAATATTAAATTGGTTACTGACTTATAAATAAATAACAAATTTCTATGAAGACATTTCTATACTGCATTTTTGGTCTGGTGCTTATTACAAATATAGCTGCCCAGAATGACTCTGATCTGAAACTATGGTACGCACAGCCTGCCAAACAATGGGTTGAAGCACTGCCTGTAGGTAATGGCCGTTTGGGTGCCATGGTATTTGGAAATCCATTGAAGGAGGTAATACAACTCAATGAAAATACTATTTGGGCCGGTTCACCCAACCGTAATGATAATCCTGATGCCAAAGAAGCTTTACCTTTGATCAGAAAATATATTTTCGAGGGCAAATACAAAGAGGCTCATGATCTGGTCAATCAGAAGGTCATTACTAAAACTTCACATGGAATGGCTTATCAGACTGCCGGAAACCTGAAACTTTATTTTCCGGGTCATGAAAATTATTCCAGTTATAATCGCGAACTTGATCTTGAAAAAGCCGTAGCAACTACCAGTTATAGTCTGAATGGAATAAATTATACAACGAAAGTATTTTCTTCATTTCCTGATCAGGTAATTATTGTAAGAATTTCTGCCGATAAACCTGGTTCCGTAACTTTTTCTGCTTCAATGGACCGGCCGGCAAAAGTTGATATTACACGGAGAGGGAAAGACGAACTTGTAATGTCGGGGATAACAGGTGATTTTGAAAAGGTAAAGGGAGGCGTTAAATTTGAAGCTATTACCAAAATCTTGACAACCGGGGGAAATGTATCCGCAACAGACACAGCATTAATTGTAACAAAAGCTGATGTAGCTACTATTTATGTTTCAATCGGAACCAGTTTTAATAACTACAATGACATAAGTGGCAATGCAGATGAAAGGGCAACTGCATGGCTTCAGAAAGCAGTGAAAAAGAATTACGACCAGGCTTTAACAGACCATATTGCTGATTTTCAAAAATACTTTAATCGCGTAAGTCTTGATCTGGGTGTTACCGATGCGGCTAAGAATCCGACTAACGTCCGTCTTGAACAGTTTGCCAAAGGTAACGACCCGTCATTTGTGACATTGTATTTTCAGTTTGGCAGGTACCTGCTAATCTCATCTTCCCGGCCTGGAGGACAACCGGCTAATCTCCAGGGAATCTGGAACTATCAGCTCACTCCTTCATGGGACAGTAAGTATACTGTGAACATAAACACTGAAATGAATTACTGGCCATCTGAGATCACTAACCTTACTGACATGAACGAACCATTGGTTCAGATGGTACGCGAATTATCTCAAACCGGAAGACAAACGGCCAAAGACATGTATGGAGTTCAGGGCTGGGTTCTCCATCATAATACAGATATTTGGCGTATAAATGGTCCTATTGACGGTGCTACCTGGGGAATGTGGCCCATGGGAGGTGCATGGCTTTCTCAGCATTTATTTGACAAATATGACTTTAATGGGAACAAAGATTATCTTAAATCGGTTTATCCTGTTGTAAAAGAAGCTTCAGTATTTTTTCTGGATTTCCTTACTGAAGAACCTGAGCATAAATGGCTGGTTGTTAGTCCTGCTATTTCTCCTGAAAATGCTCCTTCCGTACATCCTCAGTACTCTTTAACTGCCGGTGCTACCATGGATAATCAGCTGGTATTTGATCTGTTTACAAAAACCATCGAGACTGCAAAAATTCTGAATACCGATAAAGAATTTGTAGTTAGACTTCAGGACGCATTGAAACGCCTTCCGCCTATGCAAATAGGTAAATGGGGTCAGCTTCAGGAGTGGATGTATGATTGGGATAATCCAAAGGACAACCACAGGCATGTTTCACATTTATATGGACTTTATCCTTCAAATCAGATATCTCCTTACAGAACCCCTGAATTATTTGAGGCTGCAAAAACTTCGCTTGTTGCCAGGGGAGACGAATCAACAGGCTGGTCAATGGGTTGGAAAGTAAATTTCTGGGCACGCCTTCTTGATGGTAATCATGCATATAAACTGATTACAGACCAGTTAACACCTTCCATTCAGCCAGGTGGTAGACAAAGAGGTGGTACATATCCTAACCTGTTTGACGCTCATCCGCCATTCCAGATTGACGGTAATTTCGGATGTACTTCAGGAATTGCAGAAATGATTTTACAGAGTCAGGATGGAGCCATCCAGTTATTACCTGCTATACCTGATGCCTGGAAAAAGGGTAGTGTAACAGGGTTGAAAGCCAGAGGAGGCTTCGAAGTTGATATTAAATGGAGTAATGGAGAACTTGAATCCGCCCAGATTAAGTCTGCCCTTGGAGGCAACTGCCGTATTCGATCTTATGTTCCGCTTAAAGGAAAGGGACTTAAAGTTGCCAGGGGTCAAAATGTAAATCCTTTCTATATAATTCCTGAAGTAGCCAGGCCGCTTATCCATACAGAGACTGCTTCTACACCTTCAACACTCAGGAAAGTGTATGAATATGATTTATCGACCAAAAAGGGTGATACTGTTCAAATAAGTAAACTTTAGATTAACATATAAGATAAAAAGAATAACCCCGGGAAAGCTTGTTAAAGCTGAGCCGGGGTTGTTTTTTTATTTAAAATCCTACTTCAGTCCCTTATTTGCAATGTGGAAGTAGTCGAATGATACGTCAAATGGAGTATTTGGTTTGGTGGTATCTGAATTAAAATAATAAACGCTTTTCCTGTTTTACGCACTTTTTAAAAAAGCTTCTGAGACTCTCAAGTAATGGGGAATGATTTTTTTATTTGGGTGTTGCATCATATATTTATGATGTATTTTATTTGAATTTTTAATTTACAACACCATGGCAAACACTTATACTCAATGTTATTTCCATATGGTCTTTTCAGTAAAGAATCGCGATGCGCTGATAAAAAGAGAATGGAAAGATGAATTGGAAATGTATGTCACAGGAATTGTCCAAAACCATAGGCATAAAATGCTGGCAATAGGAACAATGCCTGACCATGTTCATATTTTGATAGGTTATAATGTAAATCAGCTGATACCAGATATTATTGAAGAAATTAAAACATCATCTAATAAATTCATTAAAGGAAAAAAGTTATCAAAATTTAAGTTTGAATGGCAGAAAGGTTATGGAGCTTTCACACATTCTCATTCCCAAATAGACCTTGTGGCAAAATATATCTTGTCTCAGGAAGAGCATCATGAAAAAAAGCCATTCAGTGAAGAGTATTTTGAAATCCTGGAGAAGAATAACGTGCAATTTAAAGATGAATATGTTTTTGAATTCTTTGATGATGTTCATGGTTGGGATTAAATATCGCGGTGCTCTGCACCTTCTGTAATGTTTTTCAAATGCATTTCTACAAATATTATGCGGCTCTGCCGCTTAATATTAGCCCGGAATGTGCAGCGCATCAACTATCAATAGATGAATAGCTGCATTGAATAGCCAAAGAAGGTGCGGAGCACCATAATATTTGTAGATAAATTATTATTATAGAAGACAAAGGTGCATCGCACCGGAATATAATTATTGATGAGTATCGGCAATTATGAATATATACTTATTGATTTTCTTCGTTTACCCCGACCCCATGGGGTGCGAAGAAAATCAATTTACTCCCCGTGGGGCTGGGGTAAATAAATTGATTTTCAAGCAAATTACCATATCTCATGCATGATTCCCGATACTCATATAATTATTAAATAATATATTTTTAATTCATTAGTAAACAGTTATTTAGAAATAACAAATAATAACCATTTAGAATTAAAATTCGGGTGTTGCAACGCTGAAAACAGGAGTAAACTTTAGATTAACATATAAGATAAAAAGAATAACCCCGGGAAAGCTTGTTAAAGCTGAGCCGGGGTTGTTTTTTATTTAAAATTCTACTTCAGTCCCTTATTTGCAATGTGGAAGTAGTCGAATGATACGTCAAATGGAGTATTTGGTTTGGTGGTATCTGAATTAAAATAATAAACGCTTTTCATTCCCGAAATTATTATTCCGTCGCAAACAATTAAGCCTGCTTTTATATCCTTTAATAAGATATCGGCAGCTCCCATTTTTTCAAATTTAACACCATCCAATGAATAGTATGCTGTATAGATACTTCCATATTTTTCCAATCTGAGAATTAACGAGTTGTTTCCGGTAATTTCATTTCTGAGATTAAAGGATGCCGTTGACTTTGCAATTCCGTTTTCTTCGATAATCAGATCTATTGTTCCCGGTTGCACCCCTGATTGCCGGGTTGTTTTGGTGACAGCCCTGAGTACCAGTTTTACAAAATTATCATCATTCTCATATACCAGAATTCCTGCATTCTCAGGTTGCGATGGAGTTCTTGAACAAACAAGTTTGGTATCAATTATCCAATCGTTGTTTGCACTCTGCAGAAGAAGATTCTTTGCATTGTTGCTTCCCTCTGACAAATCTCCTGTTTCGCTTGTGATAGTAAGGTTACCAGAATTCTTTGTTAGGTTATAGGTTGCCTTGTTTTCTCTTACCCATTCCCAGGGTTTTCCAATTGAAGGGTCGTTGAACTCATCGCTAATTGATTGAACATCAAAGTTTAAATAGTAAGTATTCGTTTCAAGTGTGATGTCGTCGACAAACTTTACAACAGCAGTTCCAGGAACTCCTTTGGCCTGCCCAATATCTACCCTGATATCACCAACCATTGCAGTTGCCTTGACCACAGGGATTTTTGCATTGTTTTTCAGAAGATAACTGTAAGCTTTAACTTCTTTCTTAAAACCTTCAATATTTTTCCCGTCTACTGTTATTGACTTAAGAGTCAGGTCAGGCATTACTTTCAGAGGGTAACTATTTGATACTGTCTTTCCATTGTAGGTTACTTCTGCAAATATCGATGCTACTCCAACACCGGTGGCAGTCACTTTTCCGATTCCGTCAACACTTACAACAGAGGGGTTACTGCTTTTATAGGTGACTTTTGCATTTTTGAGATTAATGAAACTGTCATCAGAAAGAGAGGCAGTCACACTGGTCTGTACTGTGTTGCCTGGCTTCAAAACAACTTTCTCACAATCAGCGACAACTGTTTCAAGTACAGGAGTGTAAGAACCACTCATTGTAGCTTCTACTTTTCCTTTGATATCTTTCGACGAAGCACCGATTTCGAACACGTATTTGCCCTGATCGTAAATCATTTTTTTATTTTTTGTATCCCAGAACCAAAGATCAGCACAATCAATATTAATCGATACGGTTTTTGTCTGGCCCTGTGGAATTGTCACTCTTTTAAACCCTTTCAATCTCTTAATTGGTCTTTCAAGCGATGCAGGGCTGTCAGGTGTTCTGACATATATTTGTACAACTTCATCACCGTCAACACTTCCTGTATTTTTTACATCAACATTTACCGTAACTTTGTCGTTTGGTGTAATGCTGCTTTTACTAATACTGAAGTTACTGTATCCGAAAGTAGTATATGAAAGTCCATACCCGAATTCATACGAAACATCTTTATTGAAATACATGTAGGTTCTGCCGTTCTTTCCATCACCACCTCTTAATGAATAATCATTGAATTCAGGCAGGTCATCAAGCGATTTGTACCATGTCAGACTGGTTTTTCCACCCGGGTTAACTTCACCAAATAATATTTTAGCCATAGCGGTTCCCTGTGCCTGACCATTGTATCCGGTAAAGATAATCCCTGCAATTTTCGGATTATTTTTAAATTGCTCAACTTCAACCATCCCCATTCCCTGGATTACAACAATGGTATTAGGGTTTACAGCTGCTACTGCATTAATCAATTCATTCTGATTTCCCGGCAGGGTTATTGAGAACCGGTCAGATTCCTCTCTGCCCGTAGTTTGATCAGTACCAACAAAAATAACCGCAACGTCGGCTGAAGCTGCCATATCAAGCGTTTCTTTATCTGTTGCTGGCACTTCAGCTTCACGATAGACCAGCACAATGGTTTGTGGACCTGAAATACCAAGCGTATTTATTTTAACAGGGATATTTTTTGATCTTCCGCCAAAACCGCCAAAACCTCCGCCCTGCTGAGGGGTACCGGCAATTTTTTGTGAAGCAAGGATATTACCGGTTTTAGAACCAACTCTTACTTCGAGCAATCCTCCATCACTTGATACAGTCATATTGAATCGTATTGAATCTACATCGGTAATGTCAACATTATTATACGATGTCCAGTCGCCATCTTTGATCCCTCTGACAGAAGCTGCACCAAAACGGGCAGAAGTAATTAAACCACTTGCAGAAGCGTCGAATTTTGTTGCATCATATTGTTTTACAACTCCATTTTTAACTGTTGAAAAACTGGTCATGGTAAAGAAATCGGTTCTTTTTGCAGTATTTCCACCTGACCTGGAAACCACTTCTGTATTAAGTTTATTCTGTTCAATGTAATTTTTAATTCCGGCCAACGGTGATATTTTATATTCAGGTTCTGCTTCTCCTGAATAATCGCCTAATTCAACTT
This sequence comes from uncultured Bacteroidales bacterium, assembly GCA_963760915.1. Lineage (GTDB taxonomy): Bacteria > Bacteroidota > Bacteroidia > Bacteroidales > VadinHA17 > LD21. Next base: position 394,021 of record CAVXEU010000004.1, read on the forward strand.
TATCTGCCTGTGGACCCAAAACAGCAATTTTCTTAATATTACCGGCATTGAGGGGCAATGCTTTTTCTCCGGTTTTAGACACTACCTCATTTTTCAGAAGTACAGGGGTTTTGGTTGCAATTTCAACTGCAAGGTTGTTATGCGACGGGTCATTGATTATACTTGATTTAATGCCCGCATAAGGAACTATATTTTGAGGATCAAATTCTCCTAGTCTCATTCTTATCGCATAAATATTCACCAAAGCTTTATCCATATCAGCTTCCGTAATTAAACCCTGTTTGAGGGCATTAAGCGCACTGGTCTGGTATACGCCTCCACAATCGTTATCAACACCGGATATAAGCCCCATAGCTGTAGCTTCGGCGTTGTTTTTTACATAGTGGTGGCCCGATAAAATATCAGATATTGCACCACAGTCACCGGTAACATATCCCTCCAATCCGTAAGTTCTTCTGGCAATGGTATCAACCAGAAATTTACTGGCTGACACAGGAACACCATTAACAGCGCTGTAAGCTGTCATAATTGCCGGAAGCTTGTCTTTCTCAATTAGTGTTTTGTATGGTAGAAGGTAATATTCCCGCATATCCCTGTCATCCATATCTGCACTTCCGTTATGGCGGTTAAATTCTGTATTGTTTGCAAAGTAATGTTTCCCGCACGGAACCGCTTTTAAGTAAGTAGGATCGTCTCCCATTAAACCCTGAATAAAGCCTCCTCCTATCTGTGAAACAAGGAAGGGATCTTCTCCAAATGTTTCAGCTGTCCTTCCCCATCTTGGGTCTCTGGCCGGTTCAATAACCGGTGACCAGTATGTAAGTGTAAAAATAAGATCGTGATTAAATCCTCTGGCTTCATCACCGATGACTGAAGTTTCACGTTTTATCAAAGCCGGATCCCATGTAGAACCAACTGCTACGCTGTTTGGGAATGAAGTTGCAGTCATCCCGCTGTTATTATTTCTCCCCATAATTCCATGCAGGGCTTCGCCCCATACATCATATTTATTAATTCCCAGACGGGGAATAGGAGGCATAGTATTACCCAATTGGCTTTGCTTCTCCTCGGGAGTCATCCTTGAAACTATGTCGGCAGCTCTTTCTTTGAAAGAATATGCAGTGTTAAGATAAATGGGTTTTTTTGCACTCTCACTGCCTGGCATGAACGACATTATGACAAAGCATGCAAGGGACACAAAAAAGATTCTGGAAATCGTTGTTTTCATTTTTTGGAATTAGAAGGTTAAACAATAGGGCCTTAAAGTTAAGAAACATTATATTCTGGCAATCACTTTCATTATAATCCTTAATGACAAAGTGAAATATAAATTAAGAATATTCGTGTTTGTATTACTATTCAATTCTCGTTTTTTTTTGGATCTTCTGTATTCCTCCCGGCATTGAAATCAATAATACCAGCCGGGTAATTCAGGATCATGATTCATTCTTCAACTGGGAAGGTCTGATTGTAAGGATAAGTATCCCCATAAGAAGCAGGGCTCCACCAAGAATCCATAATGATATTGACAAACTTCCTGTTTTGTCAATCACGACCCCGACCAGGGTTGGCCCTACAAATCCTCCAAGGTTCCCGACAGAATTAATTAGTGCAATTCCACCGGCAGCCGCAGTTCCACTCAAAAAAACTGTTGAGAGTGCCCAGAATGGAGCCATAGCAGATTTTAGTCCGATTAACGACATCATCAGGGCAGCCAGTGCAAAGTACGGGTTTTGCAGCCATGCACTTAAGCCGAATCCGAGTGCTGCTGAGAAGGCAGTGACAGCCACATGCCATCGCCTCTCTCCTGTCTTGTCAGAATGGTAACCTATCAATACCATAAAAACCATGGCCACAATATATGGAATGGCATTTATCAGGCCAACAAGAGAATAGCTTAATCCTGAAAATTCCTTGATTATTGATGGCAACCACATCTCATAGCCATATATTCCTACAGTTAAAAGAAAGTAGATGAAACAGAGCATCCATATTCTTTTGCTCGTAAAAGCATCAGACAGACGGAGATGTGCTTTGCCCATCGACTGAGAAGCTTCCTCATCGAGACGTGACTGAATCCATTTTTTTTCTGAAGACGATAACCAGCTGGCATTCTCAGGTCTGTTTGGAAGAATAAAGATTACAACAACCCCCAGTAATACTGCCGGAATGCCTTCAAGAAGAAAAAGCCACTGCCAGCCTGCCAGCCCTCCTTTATTATGAAGTTCAAGAATAGCTCCGGAAACCGGGGATCCGACTATTCCTGCAATGACAGTTCCTGTTGCAAAAAGAGCTACAGTATGTGCTCTTTCCTTATCGGGAAACCAATATGTCAGATACAGGATCACACCCGGATAAAATCCTGCTTCAGCGACTCCAAGAAGGAATCTGGCAATATAAAAAGTTGTGATGCTGTGAATGAACATCATTCCCATCGACACAATACCCCATACGATCATGATCCTGGCTATCCAGATTCGTGCACCAACACGATGAAGAATCAGGTTACTGGGTACTTCGAACAAAAAATAGCCAATGAAGAACAATCCTGCTCCCAGACCATACACTCCCCCGAAAACACTGTCATCCACGCCCAGAACTTCCTGAAGCTGCAGCTTTGTAAATCCGATATTGATACGATCAAGATAGGCAACAACATAACATATAAACAGAAGAGGAATAATATGCCATGTGATCCTGGAATAGATCTTTTGCGACTCTTTGGAAGAAAGAGTGAGTGGAATGTTGTCAGGTGGAGACATAGATTTTGAGCTGAAAGTCGGGTCCTTATCACGAATTAAAGATGAATTTGAAAATAATTTCATTAAAATAAAAGTTACCTCCGAAAAATTATCGTCAGTTAAAGTTAATGAAGACAGCGGAGATTATTAAGCCTGGTAATAATATTCTTATTAGTATTTATAACATTCATTATTAAACATTTATCGGCTTCTTTCTGTTATATACCAGGCCTTTGCGGCAGTTCCATTATGAATTGCCGACATCCTGAGAAAAGTCCTTAGTAATTTATAAGCTGCTAATCAAAGACTTTTTAAAAAATCCCCTGGCATAAGAATAAATGCCAGAGGATTATTTTCAGTAAAAAAATGGGATCAGTTCATTTTATTGAAGATTTCATTTATGTTCAATTACTTTAAACCTTTGTTAACGATGTGGAAATAATCGAAAGCAACCTCAAATGGTGCCTCAGCCTGTGCAGGTTGTTGCTGCTGAAAAGCCTGGTTATTTCCTCTTCTTACTTGTGGAACTCCATCGCAGACGATCATTCCTGCTTTAACATCCTTCAGCATAATGTCGGCTGTACCAACTGCTGTGAACTTTTTCCCATCACCTGAGCATGATGCAGCATAAAGGCTTCCTTTTTTCTCAAGCTTCAGTACCAGAGTATTATTATTCTTAATTATGTTTGTCAGATTAATGGTTGCAATAGATTTCTGATAACCATCACTCTCCATAATAAGTTCAACTGAGCCAGGCTGTGCCACTGGTGCAGCCGATCCTCCTCCGGGAGGAAAACCCATACCTCTTCTGCCGGAACTGCCTATATAAACCAGCTTTACAAAATTATCGTCATCCTGATAAGCAATAATTCCGGCATTCTGAGAAGCACCTGACGGTTTTCTTGAGCATACCATCTTTGATTCGATTGTCCAGTCAGTATTTGCATTCTGAAGAAGTATGTTCTTAGCATCATTATCTGACGAAACAATATCACCTTTCTCACTTGTGATCAACATGGATCCTGATTTCTTAGACAGACTCCAGTTTGAAGGATTTTCCCTTAACCAACTCCATTGTTTGCCAAGAGTACCACTGTTGAACTCATCACTTACGGACTTAGTTCCGAAGTTCACCATATATATATTCCTCTCAACAGAGATATTATCAGTAAGAGTAACAATTGCGGTCCCTGGGACACCAGTAGCCTGTTCAACATCTACAGAAACATTCGTGCCGGCAGCAGTCGCGCTTACTACAGGTGCACTTGCGCCACCGGTAAGGAGAAAACTGTAAGCTTTAACAGAAGGATTGAAACCTGTAATATTTTTCCCGTTAACAGCAATTGTTGCAGGCTTAAGATCAGGCATCACCTTTAGAGAATAACTGTTTGATACTGTATTTCCATTTATTGTAACATATGCGAATATAGTGACTGTTCCGACTCCTTTTGCTGTTACTATTCCCTTATCATCAACGCTTGCTACACCGGGATCATTGCTCTTATAAGTTACCTGAGCATTTTTGATATCGAAGAAGCTGTCGTCTGACATAGAAGCCGATACACTTGTACGAACGGTATTACCCGGTCTTAGCACTACTCTGCCGCATTCTGCAACAACAGTATGCAATACAGGGGTATAAGCACCGCTCATTCGGGCCTCAACCTGGCCTTTGATGTCTTTTGAGGATGCTCCAATTTCAAAAACGTACTTTCCCTGATCGAACATTATCCTATTATTCTGTGTATCCCAGAACCAAAGATCTGCACAATCAATATCAATCGACACCGTTTTTATCTGACCTGCAGGTATAGTTACTCTCTTGAATCCCTTTAATCTCTTAATAGGTCTCTCAAGTGATGCAGGACTGTCCGGTGTCCTCATATAGACCTGAACTACTTCATCTCCGTCAACTAATCCCGTATTCTTCACATCTACGGTAACCTTAATCTTATCATTGGGAGTAATAGCACTTTTGCTGATAGTGAAATTACTGTACCCAAATGAAGTATAAGACAGACCGTATCCAAATTCATAAGAAACAGGCTTATCAAAATACCAGTATGTTCTTCCGTTCTTACCTGGTCCTCCTCTTAAAGAGTAATCACTAAAATCAGGAAGATCATTAACCGATTTGTACCAGGTAAGGCTAGTTTTTCCTCCCGGGTTAACTTCACCAAATAGTATTTTAGCCATTGCAGTGCCTTGTGCCTGGCCATTGTAACCGGTCCAGATTATCCCTGCAACATTCGGATTATTTTTAACTTGTTCAACCTCAACCATTCCCATTCCCTGTATTACGACAATGGTATTTGGATTAACTGCAGCAACTGATTTGATGAGTTCATACTGATTTCCCGGTAATCCCAATGAGAATCTGTCAGATTCTTCTCTTCCAGTGGTTTGATCAGTACCGACAAATATAACTGCAACGTCTGCTGAAGCAGCCATATCAAGAGTTTCTTTATCCGTGGCAGGTACTTCCGGTTCATGATAAACAAGGACAATAGTTTGTGGCCCTGAAATACCAAGTGAATTAATTTTAACCGGGACAATTCTTGTTCTTCCAAAACCCCCAAATCCACCCCTTTGCTGAGTGCCAGCAACTTTTTGCGAGGCAAGGATATTACCAGTCGCAGAACCAACCCTTACTTCAATAACTCCACCATCACCGGATACAGTCATATTGAATTTTATTGAATCTACATTGGTAATATCAACATTATTATATAGCGTCCAGTCACCATCCTTAATACCTTTTACAGCATTTTGTCCTGATCTGTAACCTATAACCGAAGAAATTAAACCTTTGGAAGATGCATCATATTTGGTTGCATTATATTCCTTAACAGCTCCACTTTTAGTGACAGTTGAAAAACTGATCATGTTAAAGAAATCTGTCCTTCTTGTAGTATTTCCACCTGAATTGGAAACTATTTCTGTATTAAGTTTATTCTGTGCAATGTAATTCTTAATGCCTGCCAGGGGTGTAATTTTATACTCGGGTTCAGCTTGTCCGGAATAATCCCCTAATTCAACCTTTTCCGCCTGTGGCCCCAGTACAGCTATTTTTTTTATTCCATTTGCATTGAGTGGCAAAGCCTTTTTTCCGGTCCCGGAAACCTCACTATTTTTCAGAAGCACAGGAGTTTTAGTTGCAATCTCAATTGCAAGGTCATTATGTGAAGGATCATTGATTATACTTGGTTTAATTCCCGCATACGTAACTATACTTTGGGGATCAAATTCTCCTAATCTCATCCTTATTGTATAAATATTTATCAGGGCGTTGTCCATATCATCTTCAGTAATTAATCCTTCTTTAATAGCATCGAGAGTGCTTGTTTGAAAGATACCGCCACAATCTGTGTCAACCCCTGCTTTCAATGCCAATGCAGCTGCTTCGGCATTAGTCTGTACATAATGATGGCCGGAATTAATATCAGATACAGCATCACAGTCCCCGGTGACGTATCCGTTCAAACCGTAAGTTTTTTTTGCAATGGTGTCAACAAGGAATTTACTTGCAGACATCGGGACTCCGTTCACAGCACTATAAGCTGTCATTATTGCCGGAAGATTATCTTTTTCAATAAGGGTTCTGTAGGGAAGAAGATAAAACTCTCTCATATCCCTGCTATCCATATCAGCACTTCCTGTATGACGATTAAATTCTGAATTGTTTGCAAAGTAGTGTTTACCACAAGGTACAGCTTTAAGATAAACCGGATCATCACCCATTAAACCCTGAACAAAGCCGCCGCCTATCATTGAAACGAGAAAGGGATCTTCTCCAAATGATTCTGCAGTTCTTCCCCATCTTGGATCACGGGCCGGTTCAACAACCGGAGACCAGTAAGTAAGCGTAAATAAGAGATTGTGGTTAAAACCTCTGGCTTCATCAGCGATTACTGATGTCTCACGTTTAATCAATTCGGGGTCCCATGTAGAACCAACAGCTACACTGTTGGGAAATGAGGTTGCTGTCATTCCGCTGTTGTTGTTCCTTCCCATTATTCCATGGAGTGCTTCACCCCAGATATCGTATTTATTAATTCCCAGACGTGGAATAGGAGGCATGGTATTTCCTAATTGGCTTTGCTTCTCTTCGGGTGTCATCCTCGATATAAGGTCTGCAGCCCTTTCCCGGAAAGAATAAGCCGTGTCAAGGTAGATAGGTTTTTTTGCTTGCTCACTTGCCGGCATGAAAGCCATTATGGCAAAACAGGCTAGAAACAAAAAAAAGGTTCTGATATTTCTATTTTTCATTTTTTTGGAATTAAGGAGTTAAACAATAGGTCTTTAAAGTTAAGAAATAATATATTCCGGCAATGTCTTTACTTTATTATCCTTCATGACAAAATGAAATAACAGATAAGAAAGTTATTGACTTCTGAAGAATTTTTAAACTCAAGTGGTTGATTGTCACAATTAATGGTATTAGAATAAATCTTATTATACATTCCAGCGTATGTCCAGAAACATGTTTTAATTTATTAAAATGGAGTTTCACAATAATGAATAAGCTTATAGTTTCTTTTATAAGAAAATGAACTGCTTACAATTTAAATAATTTTTCAGCGACTCTTCAGTGTATTAAAAGAAGATTAACTGCCCTGTATTACAATTGTCTCTCCTTTTGCAGGCGTGTAATTTGTGGTTTTCCCGTTGACCCTTACAACACATGGGTTGCCGAGCAGTGACTTGATCTCGGATTTAGTAAGCTTTCCATCCTTCCATTCAATATTGACTTCGAATCCGCCTCTTGCTTTAAGACCTGTTACTGATCCGTCTTTCCAACTGGGAGGTAAGGCCGGTAATAAGGAAATTTCACCAGCGTGGCTTTGCAGAAGAGATTCAGCCACACCTGCGGTATATCCATAATTTGCATCAGATTGGTTACTGTTGGTGTTTTGGAAATTATTTCCAATTCCTCCTCTTGGCGAATCCGAAATAAAGAAATTTTTTATAGTTGAATCAACTCTGGCACCGTTTTCGAGCCTGGCCCAATCGCATATATCCCATGCACTCTTCCAGGAGGTTCTTGCTATAATTGGTTCAAGCCATTTCTTAATTGCCGCCGCAATATCCGGATTCCCTCTGAGTGTAATTGAGTTACCAGGGAAAAATCCAAAGTTTGCTGACATATTGTGACCCTCAGGGCCCCTTTTCCAGTCTTCAATCCATACCTGGAGAAGACCGTCTTTTCCTATCTGATATGGAGGTATTTTTTTCAGGGCTTCAGCAAGTTTTTCACCGAACTCCAGATCTGTATTTAATATCTTTTCTGCCTCTATGACATGTGGGAACAGATCTCTGATTATCCCAGTATTCATTGTTGTGGAGGAAGATAAAAATGCTTCCGGCGCTTTATCGCTGGTAAAATAGCCCTGTTCAGGTGACATTGAGAAAGGGATTACCAGCCACTTATGTTTAGGTTCTATGGTCATTATATCCATCAGGAACTGGGCCGAACCCTTCATAAGCGGGTAGTACTCTTTAAGGAATCCGACATCTCCGGTAAAAAGATAATGTTCCCATATATGCTGACAAAGCCAGCTTCCTCCTACCGGCCACATCCCATATCTGGCTGCATCCACTGGTGCCGTACCTCTCCACAAATCAGTATTATGATGCAGTACCCATCCACCTGCATTGTAATAGGTTTTAGCCGTTTTTGCTCCGCTCTCTGAAAGATCCCTGATCATATTAAATAACGGAAGGTGACATTCCGGTAAGTTTGTTACCTCAGCGGGCCAATAGTTCATTTCAGTGTTTATGTTTACGGTATATTTGCTTCCCCAGTTAGGCAGCAAAGATTCGTCCCACCTTCCCTGCAGGTTAGCAGGTTCGCTGCCTTGCCTGCTGCTGGAAACAAGTATATAACGTCCAAATTGAAAGATTTTGGCTAAAAGATCAGGGTCCGGGAGACCTTTCTTAATATCAGCTACTCTTATATCTGTTGGCTTCTTATTCATGGCCGGGTCGCCTATTTTCAGATGGACTCTTCCCATAAGGTTTGAGAAATCTTTTAAATGATTGTCTTTTAATGTATTAAAATCCTTGCCATTCACCCCGGCCAGGATTTTTTCGCAGGCGGCTGCCGGATCTCCACTAATATCAGTATAATTCACAAAGCTTGTTGCAGTTGTAAGGATGAATGTCACCGAATTGGCTTTCTTTACAACAAGACTTGAATCGGTTGATTCCATGGTCCCGTTTTCAGGTATAGCAACTAATGAAGTCTGAAATCTTAGACCAGTTCCTTCAACCTTTGCAATAAGCCACATTGTAGTTGTTGGTAGATATCTCCAGATGCCATCCATAATCAACTTACCATCCTTTACTGTTGTTTTCTCAAGAAAAGGGCTCGCAAGTTTTGCTTCAAGAGAAACCTTACCAGGTTTGTTTGCTGAAACTTTCATTACCATTACATGGTCAGGGTACGACATAAACACTTCGCGGGTCATCTTAACATTGCCCTCGGTATAACTTATTTTAACCACACCGGTTTCCATATCCAGTTCGCGGTGGTAATCCTTGATAGAATCACCGGTCACAGGAAAGTTCAGGAGAAGATCTCCTATAGGCTGATATGCCTGCTGTGTAGCAGGTATTCCATAGAAGTGTTCATTTACCATCTTCTCTGCCTCCTGAAATTTATCGGCAAAGACAAGATCCTTTATTTTTCCAAAATATTTGTAAGCATCCGGATCGTCATAATCGTGTGGTCGCCCTGACCAGAAGGTTGATTCATTTAAGGCTATCCTTTCATTCTTTATCCTGCCAAATACATTTCCGCCCATATAACCGTTGCCAATAAACAATCCGTCGAGCCAGACTTTGTCAGCAGGTTTATCGTACCATACGACCATATCCCTGGTATCCTGAGATTTAGATCCTGAGCTTGAACAGGATGTTTGCATAAATGCAGTAGCCATCAATACAATAAATAGTGCATTCATTACGGTTGTGTTTTTTTTCATAGTATAAGATTTTTAGTTTTTATTCACAGACTAAAAGCAGGTTTAAAGCAGGTTACAGCCATAGTTCCCAAAACTCCAATACCCTTGATTTTATGAAATCCTGACGGTATTCTATTTTCCTTCATGTGAAATAGAAATATAGTTTATGTCAAATCTGGAAAAATGAATCAGTAATTTGTTGATTTGAATATAAAATCAAAGTTGCTTTGAGGATATGTAAATTTATTAAGCCCGGTATATATCAGTATCTATGATTATTTCAGGTATGTCTAATTTTTAAGAATTTTTGTACCCTTTGTAATTCCAGATTCATTAAAAGAGTCGATGCTATAGTAGTATGTTACATCTTTATTCAAGCCGGTAAGCATTACCGAGTTTGCACCGTAAACCATTACAGATGAATATAATTTGTTTGCATCAGTACCAAAATTAACTACATAACCGGTGGCATTATCATCTTTCTGCCATTCAATCCTGGCTTTTCTGGAATCATCAGCATTCCTTACTGCAACAAAATCATTTATCGCTGCAGGTGATTTTTCTGACTTAGAACCAAAGATTCTCAGATCATAAATTGAGAACTTTCCATCAGGTACTTTTACATTTTCAATCTTGATAAATTTTGCATTAACCGGTTCTTTAAGTTCAATATAGTCATGGCAGGCATCAACTGTATTATTGCTTTTATCAACAATTATATTCCAGGATTTCCCATCGTTGGAAGCAAGAATACGATAACAATAATATATGTCTTTACTGTCTGGCTTAAGCTTTGAATCATTATCTGCAAAGTTGACCTGGATAGCATTCACAATTGAATTATTATCCAGTTCCAGACTCAGCCATTCTCCTGCATCTCCTGAACTTGCAGACCACCATGTCCTTATGTCTTCATCATTGGCATTTTTTACAGGATAGGATTCCATTGATGACGAGGCTTCTGTTTTTTTATTGTAGGATAGCAACATCCATCCTCTGAAAAGATTCTCTTTTTCAAAATCGATTTTATGGTCAGGCATAATTGTCGGATAATCACCAAAAGCTGTAAATACTCTCATTACACCATCTTTGTCGAATGCTGCCGGGAATAACCCGAGACGACGTTCAAACATATGACGTATAGAAATACTCATTGTGGAAATATGCCAGTAATTGCCATACTTATCCTGAAATGTTGAACTATGTCCTGCCCCTCCGGCAAAACCTCCGGGTTTATATGAAAAAGGGCTGTATGTTTCATACTTAAATGGTCCAAGAGGAGCATCAGATGTATATACACCGTCTGCATATGTTTTAAACTCGGTACCCGGTGCTGCATACTGCAAATAGTACTTGTTATTGTACTTTGTCATCCACGCTCCTTCGTTCCAGCCATTCCTCTTTAATTCATTTTGTTCACCCGGGACTTCCCAACCATATATATCCTGGTTATGTTTAATAAATACCTCAGGTTCGGTAATGGCCTGCATTCCTGAATTTAGTTGGGCTCCATAGATTGGAAGGGTATTGGAACAGCCCCAGTACAAATAAACTTTTCCATCATCATCCTGGAAAAAATTAGGATCCCATATCGCAAAGGAAAGTGTGTCACTCTTAGGTTTCCAATTGTCTTCCAGAGGGTTTGTAGTGTAATACAGGGGTTTGCGTTCACCCGAAGAGGCAGCATAATATGTTGTATCATTTATTGTTATCGCATCAGGCGCATAATCCTCAATTGGCAGAGATTTTACAGGAAGGTAATTCCATGCGAGCATATCGTCAGAATACCAATACCCACCGCTATGAGATGCAAACAGGATATATTTATCCTTATACCTTAGCATAGCAGGGTCAGCTGCTTCCCTGTAAGAGGTACTGTCAGTGAACTGGAAACGATAGTTCAGGTTCAATGGATTGCAGAAACTCATTTCTTTTTGAGGTTTTTCTGAGGAACAGGATATTAATAGAAGGAGAAAGGCAAGATACTTTTTCATATTTCTGAGATTAATTTAATCATTTAGCTGTTTTTCCAAAAAAAACTAAAATAACACTTTTATTATTATTTCTCCAAAATTCATTATTAATAATGAATCTGCATTCGTAAAACACTGATTCCGGAGGTACAGCTAATGCATATCATCGATGAGGAAATAATATCGATGAGGAAAAAATATACTCATATCAAATTAATTGGGTCAATCCATATCCTGGCTCAGATACATCGAAGTATGAAGTTGACTGTAAAGAAGATATTGCAGATACCGTATTCGTTACATTACCAGGTTACAGCTCATAAATGAGACCAGTATTTTACATTATGAAGTATTAATAGTTTACGGATTCGCTTCTGAAGTTAGCATCCAAGAAGCTCCTTGTATCAGGAAGCAGAATTTTGTAAGCGGATTTTGTATCATAACCAATCTCAAGTGACCGGGATGTAAATTCAATCAGATGTCCGCCAACACTGTAATCATCGGAAAGAAAATGGAGGTGGAATCCGGTAGTATTTATGTCACCGATAAATTCGGGGCACCAGAAACCAACAAGAGTTCCTCTGATATTTCTTCCCTCATAAACCGGTCTGTCAGCTAGCATTTCTATCAACGATTTATCATACGGCTTCTCCTGCATGCTGGCTCCTCCGCATTTTATGTATTCGAATTCCCCGGTAATCCTGAAAGCATAAAAAAGATTCCGGGACGGAATTCTGCTGTTTATGTAGGTTTTAAGCGACGGGTAATCAATCTGGCCTTGCTCATGTAAGGTGTCGTCCTGATGAAAAAATGTAATTACTGAATATGGAATATGGGTTTCATCATCGGCCTGCATGATTGAACCTTCCTGTGATACTCTGTAAACAACATGGTCCAGGACAATCATTTCCCCGTCAAGTTTATTATAGGTGCCAAGTCCGAAGTCACCATGTTGCTTTAATTCACCAACTTTCATATTGCCTTCGAGCACTCCGTTGTCGAGAGCTTTAAGCACTGAGTAATGGAAGATCATATCCTCCTCATTTGAGGCACATCCTGTTAAAAGCAAAAGAGAAATCAAAATGTATGATTTTTTCATTTTCACTATTATTATTATTGCTATAAAATTAAGAGAACTTAGTGTAATATAAAATTAAAAATGAAGTATATAATAAGTTGAAAAGGATCAATCTTGTTAATTTAAGCTATGGACGATTTTATTAAGTTGCAATATCTATTCTTCTTCAATGATTAACCTCTTTTATAAAGATGATCGGAGGTCCTTCTTACCATAAAATATGCAGAAAATGTTTTTGAGGTATTCTGGTTCGCGAAATGATAGCTTTTGTAGGACACCCATATTACTATAATTGGAATCGAAGAAACTTACTTAATAAATTTTTGAAACCACGAAAGCAATTATGAACTATCGTCAGCAACTTTTTTTTATCTATCTTAGTAAGCCAAAAGAAACGCTGACAAAGACATATAATGGCTTTGTTGACAGGGAACATAAATGATTCGGGTTCAGATGAATAAACGATATCTAATCTGATATTCTTCTGGAATTTGCTTATAAAACTGACAACTCAATCTGACCGGATATGGACTTAAATTTAATTACTGCGATATCTCCTTTAGACGGTAGATACAGACAAAAAGTTGAGGAACTCGACCTGTATTTTTCAGAATTCGGTCTTATTAAATACCGGCTGATGGTAGAAATTGAATATTTTATTGCCTTGTGCAATATACCTCTTCCTCAGTTGATTGACTTTAAAAAAGAGAACTTCAAAGATCTGCGTTCTATATATGAGGATTTCAGTTTATCGGATGCTGAAAAGATCAAGGAGAAAGAAAAGACAACAAATCATGATGTAAAGGCGATAGAATATTTTCTGAAGGAAAAATATTTTCAGGAAGGGTGGGGCAGATGGAGTGAATTTATTCATTTTGGTCTTACCTCTCAGGATATAAATAATACCGCAGTTCCGTTGTCAATTAAAGATGCTCTTCTTAATGTGTATTTCCCTGTCTTATATGAATTAAGAGAAACACTTGCAACTTTTGCTGATGAGTGGAAGGAAATTCCGATGCTTGCCAGAACACACGGACAACCTGCAACTCCGACCAGGCTGGGAAAAGAGATCGAAGTGTTTATTGCACGATTAGATGGTCAGATCAAATACTTTGGACAGATTCCCTATTCAGCAAAATTCGGTGGTGCTACCGGAAACTTCAATGCACACAAGGTAGCCTACCCCGATATTGACTGGATCGCTTTTGCCAATAATTTTGTCAATGAGGAGCTTGGACTTCAACGTTCACATCCGACAACCCAGATCGAACATTATGATAACCTGGCTGCGTTATTCGATAATATGCGTCGGATTAATGTTATACTCATCGATATGGCCCGTGATTTCTGGTTATATATATCAATGGATTATTTCAGGCAAAAGATAAAGCAGGGCGAGATAGGATCTTCTGCTATGCCTCATAAAGTTAATCCTATTGATTTTGAAAACGGCGAAGGGAATCTTGGTTATGCAAATGCAATCTTTGAACATCTTTCTCTGAAGCTTCCTGTATCAAGACTTCAACGTGATTTATCGGATTCAACTGTTATGAGGAATATCGGTGTACCCATCGGACATTCGTTAATTGCATTTAACTCCCTGCTCAAAGGTCTGAACAAACTGATTGTAAATACAGATAAGATCAGAAATGACCTTGACAATAACTGGGCGGTTGTTGCTGAAGCTATTCAGACTGTACTGAGAAGGGAAGGTTATCCCAGACCTTATGAAGCCCTGCTTGATCTGACAAGGACAAATCAGAAGATCACCCAACATACTATTCTGAACTTCATCGACAGCCTTGATCTGAGTGATGAAATCAAGGAGGAGCTTAAGTCAATTAACCCTTTTAATTACACTGGTATTTAATTAAGTTCTGCAAATGAAGAATATAAGATTACTGCTGAAGTATTTTGCACCATATAAAGTATCTGCAGTAAAAAACATAATCTATAATATACTGAGTGCACTGTTTGCCCTCCTGACCTTTACCCTTATCAAACCTTTTTTATCAGTGCTCTTCAATACTGAAGGGCCTGCAGCAAATCCCGGACCTTTTCACCTCAGTTCAGATTATATTGATGCATTCAGTAAATACTACCTGACCGTTTTCATTGAAAAATACGGGCAGTCAGGTGCCTTAATGCTTGTTGTGTTGATAGTAATATGTGCAAGCCTTTTTAAAAACGGGTTCATTTTCCTTGCCAACAACTGTATGGCTCTTATCAGATCAAGCACCGTTCGTGACCTTCGTAAAAAACTCTATAATAAGATCCTCAGACTTCCACTGTCTTTCTTTACTGATGCAAGGAAAGGAGATGTTATGACCAGAATCTCGAATGATGTTCAGGAAATAGAAATTTCTGTAATGTCATCCCTGACCATGATGTTCAGAGATCCTGTTTTAATATTGGTATTTGTGATCTATCTGTTTGTATCAAGCTATGAACTAACCCTGTTTGCTCTTGTTCTTTTGCCTCTAAGCGGATGGCTGATCGGCCGTGCAAGTCGCACTTTACGGTCTTCTTCATTGGTTGGGCAACAAAATCTCGGAAGGCTTCTTACCGTAGTGGAGGAGACTCTCACCGGGTTGAGAATAGTGAAGGGTTTCAATGCTGAGGACAAGATGAAAGATCAGTTTGCTGACTCTAATGAGAGATATTCAAAGGTTTTCAGACGTGTAATAAGGAAAGCATATCTTGCTTCTCCTTTAAGCGAGTTTTTGTCAACCATTGTAATTATGGTTCTTATGTTTGTTGGCGGAAACCTTGTCCTGAATGGATCAGGAAATATGAATCCTGCCAGTCTTATTGTTTACCTGGTAGTTTTCTCTCAGATCATTCAGCCGGCCAAAAATATCACTACAGCATATTTTGCCATACAGAAGGGGATGGCTTCAATCGACAGAATAGATCAGATTCTTGATGCTGAAGAAAAAATCGTTGAAAAAGCTGACTCTTTGCCGGTCAGCGGATTTAATGAATCAATTGAATTCAGAGGTGTCTGGTTTGCATATAACAGTGAACCTGTTCTTAAGAATATAAGTCTGAAAATAAAAAAAGGTCAGACAGTTGCTATTGTCGGGAAATCTGGTGCCGGAAAGTCAACCCTTGCTGATCTCCTTCCGAGATTTATGGATCCGGACAAAGGTAGTATCCTTGTAGATGGAGTTGATATACGTGATCTTAAAATCAAAGACCTGCGTTACCTTATGGGGATTGTAAGTCAGCAGCCCATATTGTTCAATACTTCATTCTTGGAGAATATAGCTTTTGGTGTTGCCACAGCTGACATGGAAAATGTGGTGAATGCTGCCCGCATTGCAAATGCCCACGATTTTATAATGGAGACAGATCATGGATATGAAACTCTCGTCGGAGAATCAGGCAATAAGCTCAGCGGTGGGCAAAAACAAAGAATAAGCATAGCGCGTGCGATAATGGCTAACCCTCCGATTCTTGTGCTGGATGAAGCAACTTCTGCCCTTGATACCGAATCGGAAAGACTTGTTCAGGATGCAATACTTAACCTGATGAAGAACAGGACATCACTGGTTATTGCTCACAGGCTGTCAACTATACAACATGCTGATCTCATTATTGTAATTGATGATGGTCAGATTGTTGAAACAGGCACACATACTGAACTGATGCAGAAAAGTGATGGGGTATACAGCAAACTGAG
This sequence comes from uncultured Bacteroidales bacterium, assembly GCA_963760915.1. GTDB lineage: Bacteria > Bacteroidota > Bacteroidia > Bacteroidales > VadinHA17 > LD21. The sequence continues at coordinate 410,463 of CAVXEU010000004.1, forward strand.
AAGTTTTCAGGCGATTTAGCTTCAGACGTCAGCCACTGGCCGGTAGGTAAATGTTTTATTATTGACAGGTTGATGTGAGAGATTGTGCCTGTATATATGCATGAATATGTGTTAATCTGCAAGTTTTTGTTTACCTATCAGGCAAAATCATTTTGCTTTCGGATCGCTTATGGAAATGGGGAAGTCATGATTTGAAGCGAAACGGTTGTCATGGATTTTTAAAGTGTACTTTGAACACTTATTGTATCTGCAGTTGATTCTCAGTCAATCTGAAGAGAAGTCAATAAAAAGGATGATTTGAAAAATTATCATGGCTTCTGTAGAGCTGGACAGGTAATAAGCGGCTATTTAAGTTTATCAGGAGTAGTGAACATGTTAATCTGAAACTAAGGTTTAGAGTGATATAATTTAATGTGAATTCGACATAAGCGGCACATTTTGATGGCTGGTTGCTGATTATTAAATACCTTATCAGACTTTTCTCTCCGAGAATGACTTTTTCAAATTCCAGGCAGAATTCTTCTGCTATAATGAATATTTCAGCATTTTTATCATTATTGAACATAGGAAGAAAATAGTTATATATTTATGCGTTAGATACTTAAATATACTATTTATTTCATGTTTCTTCCTGATTTATTACATCGAATTAACTTTGTTTTTAGTTTAAAATTGTTTAACTTTATATAGTAATTGATATACTGACTAACGAAGAATACTGGTTTGGACTATTTTGAGTTTTCCCTGCTGGTATAAAGAAATGGAAATCCCGCTTATAAATTTTGAACTGAATCTCCTAAAACATGTTCTGATGAAGGTTTTTTTGTTTACCAGCTTATTTTTCGTTGTCGCACTTTTTTCCTGCACTGGCGGAAAAGACATCGGTGTAATTACTTTTCAACTGAACAAAGCAGATTATATAGAAAAAATAAATGCAACAGGAACTATTCAGGCTGTTGTAAACACCCCCGTAATGCCACCGAGGAATCAGATAGGACTGATGACTGTCGTACGAATTGTTCAGGATGGAGCATTTGTAAAAAAAGGAGATACTCTATGTGTTCTCTCTTCATCTGAATCAGAATCGAAGTACACTGAAATGCTGACATCCGTAGAAACTATGGAAGCAGAATTGAAAGGGACAGAGGCAGATATCAGGTTAAAAATTGCACTTCTTGAAGCTACCCTGGCAATAGGTGAAGCGCAACTTAAAATATCCTCCCTCGATTCATTGAAGATGAAGTATGCAACTAAAGTAGAGCAGAGATTACTTACTCTTGAGATGGAGAAAGCAATGATCGAAAAACAGAAGACAGAGAAAAAACTGGCAGCCACCAAAATGATCGGTGAAACAGACATAAGGCAGAAGAAAGCAAGAATCATGCAGGAAAAGATGCAGGTTCAGACATTAGCTGACCAGATCAACGCAATGACAATCATTGCACAACGCGAAGGTATGGTATTACGATGCGAAGCTCCAAAAATAATGGTCATGAGCTCTACAGGGACCGGGACATTCGGGGGACCGGTGAGAGAAGGAAGTGTTATCATAATTCCTGTGCCCATTTTACAATTTCCCGATCTCAGCAGGATGCAAGTATCAGTTGATGTGGCAGAAGGTGACTTTAAAAGGATAGAAAAAGGACAGAAAGTATTCATAACTGTTGGTGCGGCTGATAAGCTGGTAACCTCAGGAATAGTAAACAGAAAAAGTCTGGCAACCAGTGATATACAGAGATATTCAGCTTCGAAAGTAAAATCCTATGAAGTGATTATTGATATAGACAGCTGCCACTCAAGAATGAAGCCCGGTCTTAGTTCAGAATGTGAAATCATTGTTAAAGAGGAAAAAGACACTCTGTTTGTGCCTACACTTGCCATTTTTGAGAAGGATAGTACAAAAATAGTTTATGTATTACGCAAAAAAAAGTTCATCCCTGTGAAGATTGAGACAGGTTCCTCAGGAAGTTCATTTACAATAATAACAGGCGGACTTAAGGGTGATGAGAATTTAGCACTCTCGGAACCTCCGGCAAGACTAATAGCAAATGAAATTAACAGTAAGGATACAACAGATAATTTTAGCCATTATTAAAAACATTCCCATATGACAAATAGAGTACTATTTATTTTGCTTATCACCATGGCATCCTGTAGGGGAGAAAACTCACCGTCTGTTCAGGTAACCGAGGTCAGGAGTGGTACTTTTCTGGAGGACCTTACCGAACAGGGCTCTGTTCAGTCGGTAAATTCAATTTCCGTTACTGCTCCTACAATCTCCTATCGTTATGGGTCACTTAAAATAGCACGTATAGTTGAAGACGGAGCTGAAGTTGAAAAAGGTGATACAGTAATAATTTTTGATCCCTCAGAGATTAAGAGGGCAATCGTACAGGCTGAACAGCAGCTTGAAATTGCAGGGGCTGAGTATGAGAAACTGAAATCTACTCAGCAATCAGAGATCGAAGATCTCGAAGCTGATCTGGAACTGGCACGTATCTCGCAGGCGATCTCAGGCATTAACTTTGAAACATCAACATATGAACCGGAGGCAACCAAAAAAGAAATCAAACTAAGGTTGGAATCTGCCGGTATTGCCCTTAACAGAGCAATGGAACAGATAGAGAACAAGAAGGTGATACATAAAGAGGATCTGCTTCAGAAATCTCTAACAATCAATCAGCTTACAGCTACACTTAAAGATGCAAACTCCTCAATGAACAATCTTTTTGTCGTCAGCCCGGCTAACGGAATTGCTATAAAAGAACTAAACTGGAGTACCGGACAAAAATGGGCAGAGGGCGATCAGCCTTATTCTGGTTCCAAGTTGATTGAACTACCCGACCTTTCAAGTATGATGGCTGAAGTCAAAATAAATGAAGTGGATATTTCAAAGGTTATGAATGGTCAGAGAGTGGAAATACGTCCTGATGCTTATTCTGATTCCGCTTTTGTCGGAAAAGTTGAAACAATAGCTAATCTGGCTCAGAATCTGGACAACAAAACAAAAATAAAGATCTTTCCCGTCCAAATCGGGATAGAAGGGCATAGTAGCACACTCCTTCCGGGGCTTACTGTCAGTTGCAGGATTATTGTAAATGAGGTTCATGATGTTCTGTTCATTCCACTTGAAGCTCTGTTCAATGAACAGGGAATGGATTATGTCTATGTTAAATCAGGATCAGGATTTAAGCGCCGTAATATTATGACAGGTGCTGTTAATGCCGATTATGCTATTGTTACTGAAGGCCTTGATCAAAAGGATCTGGTTGCTCTCTCAAATCCGTTCCTGAACAGTGAAGAGGTAATGAAAAGTAGTACAGCCAGTAACAAGAGTGCAAAGTAAATAAGGTTAGTATAAAGTAAAAGAGACTCTCTAAATGAAAAGAACATACATAAATATTCCAGTGAAGAGTTACTTACTACTTCTCCTGACAATAGTTGTATTCCTTCCGGCCACATCCTGTAATAAAAACAGGGAAGGTGGATATACAGTTATTAAAGGACCTTTCAGACAGTCAGTTATTGAAACAGGAGAACTACAGGCAGTTCATTCTTCAACTATGTCAATGCCCAGGATTAATTACATATATGGTTCCAATCTAAAGATAATATGGCTTGCTGAACATGGTAAAAATGTTAAGAAAGGCGATCAGGTGATTACTGTGGATCCTTCATCTGTTCAAAAATACATTATTGAAAAAAAAGAGTCTCTTGAAAATGAAATAGCATCTGCAAACAAACTTAAAGCGCAGATTGACAATAATATGCAGGAGCTTAGTGCTAAGCTTAAAAATGAGCAGGCTTCTTTCAAAATTAAAAAACTGGAACTGGAAAAATCAGCTTTTGAATCAGAAGGTGTAAGAAAAGTAATTGAACTTGAATTTCGACAGGCCGAAATACAACTTAATAAAATAAAAAGGAACTTTGAACTTAGACCAATACTGGACAGTCTCGATTACCGGATCCAACAGATAAAGGTAGTCCAGAAAGAAAATGAACTGAAAGCAGCCCAGTCAACTCTGAACCAGCTTATTGTATGCAGCCCTCTTGACGGAATTTTTGTACTTGAAAAGAGCAGTCGTACAGGTCAGACAGTAAAAGTCGGCGATGAAATGTATATTGGCTATCCGGTGGCCAGGATACCGGATATCAGAACCATGAAGGTAAATGGTATTATTCAGGAGAATGATATAAGCAGGATAAAATCGGGGTTGAATGTTATTGTCAGGCTTGATGCTCTCCCTTCTGTTCAATTTCATGGTAAAATAAGTAAAGTAAGCCTGGTATGCAGCGAACAGTCAACGAAAAAGGTATTTCTTACAGAAGTGCTGATATCGGAATCTGACCCGAGACTGAAACCAGGAATGACTGTCAGCTGCGAATACATCACTTACGCAGGTGACAGTGAAATTTATGTCCCTAATAATTGCATTATTGAGGAGAACAAACACTTCTATGTTTTCATCAGAAAAAGAGGGAAAATAAGAAAAACCGAGATAAAGACCGGCCCCTCAAATAATATGTATACAATGGTTTCAGGCGCTCTGGATCCCGGACAGAGTCTTGTTCTTCCTGAAAATTTATTAACAAGATAAAAATGTCTGAACATGCAAATTGAAGAAAGTTTAAGAGTTGCAATATATGGTCTGCGCGACCATAAATTCAGATCATTTCTCACAATGCTGGGAATTATCTTCGGAACAGCTTCCGTAATAACAATGATATCGATCGGGGAGGGAGCAAAAAAGCAGGCTATGGCAAAATATCAGGACCTGGGTGTAAATAATATTATTATCCGCGATAAGGACTTAACAGAAAGTGAACTTGAACAGGTCAGAATAAAATTTTCAAAAGGATTATCGCTCGACGACACCAGGGCAATAAGTAAAATCTTACCCGGAGTCAAGGGAGTAGCTCCACAATCTGAAGCAAAACTCGATGCCATGTATGAGGATAAGTCGTCGAAGGCTAATGTTATAGGAGTAACACCGGGAGTGACCGAAATTCTAAATTACCGTCTGGATAAGGGATTGTTTATAAATAGTGACCATTATGACAGGCAACTGAAAGTCTGTGTACTGGGAGCAAATATTGCACGTGAGCTTTTCAGTTATGAAGATCCTCTGGGCAAGAATATTAAACTTGGTGATCAATGGTTCGAGATTGCAGGCGTGCTCAGAACAAAAGCTCTTTTTACAGAAACAGTAGGTGAACTGGCCGCTCGCGATCTGAATAATGATGTATATATTCCATTATCTACATTCAGAGAAAGGATCCCAAAATCTAATCCCCTTCAAAGTGAACTGAAGCAGGCAACGGTCAGGCTGGAAGGATCGGAGAGGCTCCTGGAATCAGCAGATGTAATCAAAAGCATTCTGATAAGGCGCCATTTCAACAACGATGATTTCAGCATTATCATTCCGTATGAACTGATGGAGCAGGAGAAACGGGAAGGCCGTATTTATAACCTCCTGCTGGCATCTATAGCGGCTATATCGCTCATAGTTGGAGGTATTGGGATTATGAATATTATGTTAGCTTCAGTACTTGAGCGAACTAAGGAAATAGGTATCAGACGTGCTTTAGGAGGCCGTAGATCAGATATTCTCGGACAGTTTGTTTCCGAAGCAATGGCCATGAGTATTGCCGGAGGTCTGATCGGAGTTTTTTTTGGAATTGTTCTTTCCATGGGAATTAGTCTTTTCACTGAAGTCAAGACCACTCTTACCCTTTATTCAATTTTCATTGCGTTTGGATTTTCTGTAATTGTGGGAATTACTTTTGGTTATCTGCCTGCAAAACGGGCAGCTGATTTAAGGCCTATAGAATCAATCAGGCATGAATGATCATCATAGAATCCATGAAATACGTTAAAAGCAAGCTAATAGAAAAATTTTGTGATATTGTGATTTATCAATCCGTTATCCGGATTAATTGCATAATCCTATCTGCCTAAAAACCATCACTTAACCTGGGAATAATCAATCAATCAATGAGTTTAACTTTTAAATATTATATCGAACTCACGATAATTTAAATTAGTTTATAGAAAAGTTCCCAGGCATCTTTTGCCCTAAATGCCATTCATATTTTGCAGTACTATTTCTATTACAAACCGGTTCTGAATAACCTGGTAATATGCCTGTCATATATATTTTCATATACACACCGGGAAACTGTTTGTTCATTTGTTTCAAGTAACCTGCAATAATCATCCATTTGCTGTGCTGCAAGTTTATATGCCACATGTACCAGTTGCCTCATGTTGGCATTATACTCTTTATTATCCGGGATATGCCTTAATGAATCAGCAAACTTTCGGCTGCTCCAGCCCGAAACCATATCTTTTGGAGGCAGGGAAGAATAATTTATATCAATAACATCTGCATAAGGTGCACATAGTTCTTCTATTTTCTCCAGCGCTTTTATATAAATCCCTTTCACAAAGCTGAGAGCTTCACCTCCGGCTTCAGCAAGACCAATAACCTCTTCAAGCCAGGTAGTTCCGGCCGTTTTAAGATGTATGCCCTTATCATATTTTTTAATAATGCTACCAATGTGAGGATAAATAGCGAACTTATCTGATCCTGAATGAATACTCATTTTCAGATTTTCAGGAAGACCAAATTCCTTTATGGCAAAGTCAATGACCAGAAGGTCTGATTCAAATTCCTCCGCAAATTTCAAGGGATCACCAACATAATCTACTCCCTTATTGAAGCGGCCTGAAAATTTTGGTGCAATTGTCTGCACAGGAATATTTTCAGAGGCAAGCATTTTCAGGATAAAAAACAGCTCAACAGGTGTCTGGGGATGGCTGACTTCATCCATTGATACTTCGGTAATAAAATTTTCTCTTCCCTTGATCTTTTCAATTTTCCTGAATATTTCAAACGCCTTTTTTGCTGCGAACAGGTACTTTTCAGCAATTTTCTCTACCTGGTCCTTTGGTGTTCCGGAAGAAATATTTGTTCCGGGAATATTCAGGTCAGCAGTATATTTCTCAACGCTCTTCACAAACTCAATAATCTCCTGATTTTCAGCTTTTCTGCCAATATATGATGCCACATCGATAGTAAAGAAATCGGAACTTTCAATAAACCTGTCCACCGTATCAATGTTAATATGGTCAGCATCAACAAAATATGGCTTTTTAAATCCGGTTTTTTCAGTAACCGAATCAGCTTCAATTCTTACATCCACAGGTTGGGTTCCAATGGTTATATGTTCCCTGTTTGATTTATTCCATACAGGAGTTATATCGATACCTTTCCCGGCAGCTTCTATTACTGACTTAAGTTGTGCCTCACCCTGGTGACCAAATCTGTCGCCAAGTCCTATTGAATATTTACCAAGTGTTTTCATATCAGAAATTCAATATTGTTTGATTCAATGATAAGCTATACAGTCATAAAAAAAAGTCAACATTCTCAGAAGTCACCACATCGACCGGAAGGTACTCAATTTTATCGGGGACCTTATTTAGTGAAAGGAATTCAAATAGTTTTTTAATTCCTTTGTATGTTTGTTCCTGAGGCCTCTGGCCAATTAAAAACCGTGTAACACCCGACCTGAGATATTTTACATTCAGGTCAAGAAGATCATAGCCAATCAGATTAATTGAATTTAATTTTTTTTCCTCAAGATAGAGGGCTATCAGGTACGATTTGGATCCTGTTATAAAAATTGAGCCTATTCCGGGATATTGCTTAAAGGCATTATCCATTTCGCTTTTTACAGATTCTGAAGACGGCTCCGGTATACTTATATTCAGTTTTTTACCTTTATTTCTGCCGGATTTCTCAAAATAGCTTAGGAATCCCATAGTACGGCTGTTAAGATGGTGAACATTCTGAATATTACGGGCAATATTGACCACCAGAATATCTTTGTTCTCAGCAGTAACCATGTCAATAAGCTGCCCGGCAACTCTTCCGCTCTGAAAAATATTTTCACCTATATATGCCAGGTAATCAGTGTCTTCAATAAGCCCGTCGATAAATACATATGGAATCTTCTCTTTATGTAATTGCGAGCAGAAGGTGATGGATTCAGATTTAAATATGGGTGCGAGAAGTACTCCGTCAGGTTTTAAATTCAGGACACTTAAAGCTTTCTTCTGAAAATCCTTTTCACTCTGCATATCGAAAGTAACCTGTGTTAGTGCAACAGGAAAAGGCTCAAGTTCTTTAATAGCATTTATCATTCCGACCCGATGTTTTTGCCAGAATGAGTTGATTTCTGTTGGTTCAGGGAGAAGAGAAGCTATATGGAACCGTTTTTTTGATTTCAATAAATGTGCCATGACATTCGGAGAATAGTTCGTTTCCTCAACGATCTTCTGAACTTTCTCTCTGGTTTTTTCGGAAACCTCACCTCTATTATGCAACACCCTGTCAACAGTACCAATTGATACGCCTGCAAGTCTGGCAATATCTTTTATTCTCGCTTTTTTTTTATGGGGCATATTTATGGATTTCAGTATAGTTATACCCACCTTCGACTGGCATTATGCCAGGCGAAAGCTGATATAACTATAAATAATTAAGATATCTCTGATCCTCCTGGTATTTTGTCAGTCAATAATCACTTTTTTGATTTTAGGTGCGAAGGTGTACATTATAATCCAGGCAATAACATATGCACTGGCAGCAATTGAGAACATTACAACATAACCAGATTCGATATGCCCTGCATTTTTATAAAACGCAAGAACTGCACCAGCAATATATGAAATAAATGCTCCTCCGATGGCGCCTGCAAATCCGCCTATACCTGTTACTGAACTTACTGCTCTTTTAGGAAATGCATCTGATACTGTAGTAAAGATGTTTGCCGACCAGGCCTGGTGCGACGAAGCGGCCAGTGCAATTAGTCCGACAGCACCCCATGTACTTATGGTTGAGGATGATGCAAATATGATTGGGACGACCAGAATGGCGAATAGCAACATAGTATATTTTCTGGCATTGAATGGTGACATTCCCTTTTTTATCATAATAGATGAGATCCAGCCACCGCCGATGGAACCAACAGTTGTTGCAGTATAAATGAAAGCGAGCGGTAACCCGAAATTTTTGACATCCAGACCGGTGCCTCTCACTTCAGCCAGCCAGCCTGGAATCCAGAAGAGGTAAAACCACCAGACAGGGTCAGTAAGACCTTTCCCAATGAAGAACAGCCATGTCTGACGATATTTCAGAAGTTTCAGCCAAGGAATCTTTTCAACTGATTCCTGCTGTTCATCTACATCGCTATTGATATATTTAAGTTCGGCCGCCTTAAGCCTCTTTTGTTTTTCAGGAATCTCATAAAAGATAAACCAGAAAATGATCCAGATGAATCCTATAGCCCCGGTTAATATAAATGCAGCCTGCCATCCCCAGGCCAGCACAATAGCTGGTACAGCAATAGGAGCCACGATTGCTCCGATATTTGTTCCCGAATTAAAGATACCTGTGGCAAGAGCCCTTTCTTTTTTCGGGAACCATTCTGCAACAGTTTTGATCGCTGCAGGGAAGTTACCTGATTCGCTCACTCCCAGCAAACCTCTCCAGAAGCCAAAGCTTAAGGCACCCCTGGCAAATGCATGTCCCATAGCTGCAATACTCCAGAATATTACAGCGACACCATATCCGATTTTTGTACCGAACTTATCAATAAGGCGTCCTGCAATGACCATTCCAAATGCGTACAGTAACTGGAATGCCATTATAATATGAGAATAAGCCTTCTCTCCAATGCCAAGATCAGATTCCAGCATAGGTTTAAGTATCCCTATTACCTGCCTGTCCAAATAGTTCACCGTCGTTGCAAAGAAAATCAACGCGCAGATTGTCCATCTGTAGTTCCCGATTTTTGTAGCTTCTGACATAATTTATAGGTTGGTTAATTTGAAAACATTTAAATATTATAAGTTGATGATGAAGTGGTTCCTCCGCGCCCTGTCCAGTTTGTATGGAAAAACTCACCACGAGGCCTGTCAGTACGTTCATAAGTATGGGCGCCAAAGTAGTCCCGCTGAGCCTGCAATAAGTTGGCAGGCAGCTTTTCACATCGGTATCCGTCGAAATAGCCAAGAGCAGAAGATATTGCGGGAACAGGAATCCCATTGCTGACTGCTGTTGCTACAACATTTCTCCATCCTTTTTGAGCTTTATCAACTTTATCCATAAAGAAAGGATCAAGAAGGAGATTGGTAACCGAAGGATTATTATCAAAAGCCTCTTTGATTTTCCCAAGAAAAGCTGACCTTATTATACAGCCGCCTCTCCACATGAGAGCAATACCTCCATAATTAAGTTTCCAGTTGTATTCCTCAGCCGCAGCTTTCATAAGGGCATAGCCCTGTGCATACGACACAATTTTAGATGCGTAGAGCGCTTCCCTTATGTCGTTTATGAAGCTGACCTTGTCGCCGGTAAATGCAGCGGAGGGGCCATGCAATATTTTTGAGGCTTCCACACGTTCATTTTTAACTGCCGACAGACGCCTTGAGAAGACCGCCTCGCCAATAAGGGTTAGTGGAATACCAAGGTCAAGTGCTGCAATTGCAGTCCATTTGCCAGTACCTTTCTGACCGGCAGTATCAAGTATTTTATCAACAAGAGGTTTACCGTCAGTATCCTTGTATTCAAGAATATCTCTGGTAATTTCAATCAGGTAACTGTCGAGTTCTCCCTTGTTCCACTCTTTAAACACAATATGCATGTCATCTGCACTCATATGGAGAAGATCTCTCATTATCTGGTAAGCTTCGGTAATGAGCTGCATATCTCCATACTCAATACCGTTATGTACCATTTTTACAAAATGTCCGGCACCATTTTCTCCAACCCAGTCGCAGCATGGTAAACCATCAACCTTTGCAGCAATCGCCTGAAAGATAGGTTTGATTACAGGCCAGGCTTCCTTCGAACCGCCTGGCATTATTGAAGGCCCGAGCAATGCACCTTCTTCACCCCCCGAAACACCTGTTCCGATATAAAGAAGTCCCTTGCTCTCAACAAGGGCAGTTCTTCTGTTTGTGTCAGGGAAATGTGTATTTCCTCCATCAATAATTATATCTCCGGGTGAGAGAAGGGGAATGATAGTTTCTATCATCTGGTCAACAGCATTCCCTGCTTTGATCATGAGCATGACTTTTCTTGGACGTTGCAGAGTTCCAATGAGCTCATCAAGAGAATGAGTTCCTGTAATGTTTTTTCCTTTAGCTCTGCCTGCTATGAATTTATCAACTTTCTCAGTAGATCTGTTGAATACTGAAACCCGGAAACCTTTACTCTCCATATTCAGTACAAGATTTTCTCCCATGACGGCCAAACCTATTAATCCTATGTCTGATAATCTGTTCATATTTAAATAATTGAAGTTAATATTTTAAGATTCTTGTTTCTTGTCTTTTGTCTTTCATTTCTTTTACCCGTGCCCTTAGCCTTTTATAAGGAAGGCCAGCTTTTAGCTTCAGTTACTTTACCACATCAAATTATTCCCAATTGATAATTTTTGAGATACTAGTGATAAGATTATTATGTAAGTCTGGCCTTTGAAGTCCATAATCCGAGAGCAGGGTTGGAGATGAAGAATATTTCTTCTCCGTCATGCATTTTGTTAATGCCATCTTTTAGTTTTTCGGGATTGTACCTTTTCATCATTTCAGTCAGATCATGATATTTGAAATTTACAGATTCAATCTCCTGTCGTGTCAGAAATCCGGGGCAGTATGTGATTGAGAACCTGCCCTCCGAACTGCCATGGATAAGGTGCGCAGCTGCACCCAGATTATTACGGAGATCCTTGTTCTCCTTAACGGAATTCAATGTTGCGGGGGTTCCCCTGTATCCGTATTTTCTGATCAGCCTGTCTATTTCCTTATCCTCGCCGAACTCAGTTAATCCAGGTGCCAGAACGATCAGTTCTCCGTTATCAGCCATTGCCATTCGTGTTCTGTAAATACTTTTATTTCCAAGCCAGAAACTTTTAAATTCAGATTGATCAAGGAACACCACTACTTTCTTAAGGGGATTATCGAGTATTGAAAAATTTACTTTGATTGACAGATCAGCTGCAAGTCTGAATACTTCTTCATCATCGCCTATGAATAAACCGCGGACGACCAGTTTTCCGGATTCTTCACTTCCAATTACAGTATGAACATAAACTACCGGCAAATTATTCATGAAATTTTGTGCAGCATAGTTAAGTAAACTTCTTACAGGATTGGAAGCTTTGCCCATAATCCTTTCCATTCCGTATACTGCTCCGATAAAATGACTTTTATTAATCCCTTCATGCCCTCCTGTCCCTATCAGAAGATTCTTATTGTAATTTGCCATCCCTATAACTTCGTGAGGGACTACCTGTCCTACTGACAAAATCAGGTCGTGCCCTCCATTGATAACCAGCTTATTGAGCTGTGCAGGCCATGAATAGTCGAGTGCCCCATCGGTTATATTGGCAATGAATTCTCCGGGAACAGTACCTATTGTAACAACATCTTTCCTCCAGTCATGAACCCTGAAAAGTTCTTTGGGAACACCTTTATACATCTCATTAAGTTCATAATCGGACATTGGTGCATGAGTCCCCAGAGCAGGAAGAATATCTTTTAACCTGTCATTATAATACTTAGAAATCAGAGTGGTAAGTTCACCTGCCCTTGAATGAAAACGTGTGATGTCAGGAGGTACGACCAATACTTTCTTTCTTGAGCCAAGTTTATTCAATGCAGAATAGAGTCCGTATTCCAGCTCATTTGGACCAAGAACGGTATTTTCCGAACCAGACTGAAAGTATATCATGAATAAATTACTTTGACATTTACATTATTCCTTCATCATAAATAAGCTGGCCTCCCGAATAAGTCACCTTGTCCCATATGTCTTTTCCCATTCCGGGTTATCGGTACCAGTAATCAATGGTCAGATACTTACTACCAGGTGGGATTCACCGGCAGAAAAGTCTCAAACTCCTTTATTAGTTCCTCTTCATATTCACCTTTATAGGTTCCTGAAAAGAACCTGTCAAGCCCCTCAATGAATAGCTTTTTCCAGGAATCTTCTTCTTTCCCGGGATTAATCGGGAAGAAGAGTACCCCGTTTGACTTTGCTGCTTTCAGATCACCATTTGCATCCCCGATCATAAGAATTTTTTCATCAGGATATTTACCTTTTGCGGCAAACTTCAGGTGTTCACTTTTTGTACCATGTTCCTGGCCAGCAATCATCCTGAGATAATGATCGATCCTGTTTTCGTCCCACTCCCTTTTCAATGCTTCAAACGGTGTCTGTGATACTACCATGATATCTGCATCTGATTTCATTTTTTCAAGACATTCCTTTACAAACGGGAAAGGAGTAATGCCGAAAACCAGTTTCGCAATATCCTCATTTACATTGAGTGACCATTCCAGAGTCTGGTTAATAAATGGGTCATTAACCTCATCCGCATATTTTTTAAGGGTAGGATTTCCAAGTTTAGTCTCCTTCCTGGTCCATTCAATAAGCGGGGCAGCAGATGGAACGGTAAAATTTCTTGCCTTAACCTCCGGACGGGTGGCCAGTAGTCTCAGGGTCTCATTCACTGCAAGAAAACGATTACAGCCCCTATAGGTAGAGTAGAGGTTGACAAACTCCCATGTTTCACGGGCATACTTCGAAATGGGCTGCATTCTGAAATACTTAATGAAATTGGGACAGAAGCATTCTTTCTGCTTGATCTCCATGGTATCAAAGGCACATCCGTCGGAATCTATACCAATAAAAAAATTTTTTTCAGGCTTAATGGCAAGTAATTGTTCGTGTGGATTCATAATATATAAAAGTCAAAAGGTAAAAGTTAAAAGTAAAGAAAATGTTCAAAGTCAAAACCCGAAATTCAACATTCACAATTCATACTATTGCGAATGTCAGTTACTGGTTTTCATATGCTTCCAGTTTATATCCTGCCAATTTCTTCTCTGCAAATTTCATTTCAAGCCTGGCAAATCTTTGTCTCCCGTTTATTACCGGAACAGATGGCCAGTCTTCTCCAATAAGCGGTCTGGCATAAGCCAGAAACTCATCGGTCACGTCGTAACGGTTTGCAGAGATCCAGTTTTCAGGAAAAGTTCTTTCTGACAGCGCAACCTTTTCGAGAGGAACCTTATCATATCTTACGTTATAAATAAATCCCGGTTCCCTGAGAATTGTAGCCATCCATCCGTTTCCTTCATATAATGCAATCTCAACAGCTTTCTGTCCAACCTTATAAGCCTCATCGAGATCAACGATGGATGCGAAAGCTGTAGTATGACGCTGATCTGTTCCCATAACCTGTCCACGGGCAGCACCCCTGGCCTTTAGTCCTTTGCTGTTGAGATAATTGACAACAGTCTGGAACACAGAGTTCTGGCTCGATCCGAATGAGGTATGGCCAAATGCATCTTTAACTTCTCCGATACCTCCTACATCAAATCCCTCGCTAATGACAACAATGCATCTTCCATCAAGTTTTAACTGACCATTGACATTTTCAACCAAATGATCTATCGACACCTTTGATTCAGCCATATATATCTGTAATGGCATCTTCCTTTCCGGATCTGCCAGTCTGGCCGCAGCCGGGATATATCCTATCTTACGGCCCATTGCCTGAACGACCAGTACAGGATCTGCCGGAGCAGAACCCATGTTCTCTTCATTTGCATTCTGAATGATATGAGACCAGTATCTTGCAACACTTCCATAACCGGGTGTATGATCGATGAGTTTGAATTCATTGTCGCCAACATCATTATCAATAGTTTTTGGAACACCAACAGCAATCAGATCAAGACCTTTTGTTTTAGCCATTTCGCTTACTTTAAATGCGGTATGCTGAGAATCATTACCACCGATGTAGAAAAAATAGCCAATATTATGAGCTGTAAAAACATCGATAATTCTTTGAAAATCTTTCTGTTGCCTGTCTTTCAGCTTGTACCTGCAGGTGCCGATGCTGCCTGCTGCAGGTGTGTTCCTTAAAAGGGCAATTTCTTCTTCATTCTGAGCTGACAGATCAAGGAGTTCCTCATTAAGAACTCCCTCAATCCCGTGCCAGCCACCATATACCTTTCCGAATCTGTCAGGAAACATTCTGCAGGTTTCAATTATCCCCCGTAATGAACTGTTAATTACGGGTGATGGCCCTCCGGATTGAGCTACTATTACATTCTTTGACATTATATTTGCTATATGGTATTTTATTCAAACAATATTAATTTCCATTTTCCTGATCCCAGATCCATGACGCCTGACGCCTGACGCCTGACGCCTGACGCCTGACGCCTGCTTCACACTCCGCTATAAGCACTGAATCCGCCATCGACCGGTATTACAACTCCGGTAACAAATTTAGACAAATCAGATACAAGATAAAGAAGTGTACCAGTTAGTTCTTCGGGAATGCAATAACGTTCCATAGGCGTTCCGTTAATGATTTTCAATCCCCTTGGTGTTAATGCTCCTGTATTTTCATCAATAAGCAGAAACCTGTTCTGATTTGTAAGGAGAAAACCAGGAGCTATAGCATTAACTCTTATGCCTGTCTTTGAGAAATGAACAGCAAGCCATTGTGTGAAATTATTAACAGCAGCTTTTGCAGCTGAATAGGCAGCTATCTTTGTGAGGGGCCTGTAAGAATTCATTGAGGAAATATTGAGTATTACCCCTGATTTTTTCCTGACCATATCTGTTGCAAAAACCATTGACGGGATAAGCGTACCCTTAAAATTCAGATCAAATACTTTATCGAATCCTTCTATCTGAAGTCCGAAGAATGTATCTTCAAGCTTTTCTATATCACCATCCTCCATCTTCTCTACCCTGGTTGTGGCAGAAGGTGAGTTCCCTCCGGCTCCGTTCACAAGTATATCGACTGTTCCGAATTTTTCATGAATCTCATTTTTTACAACTTCAAGTGAAGTCTTGTCAAGAACACTCGCAGACACACCAATGGAAGATGTCCCAAATTCTTTTTCGATACCTGCGGCAACAGTAACAGCTGCATTTTTATCAAGATCAAGTATTACCGTTTTAACACCCTGCGCTGCAAGTGATTTTGCCATGGTTGAACAGATAATACCGGCACCACCGGTGATTATTGCTACTTTATCTTTTAAATTAAGTTCGTTCATTACAGATTATTTTCTATTAATAATAGTCAGAAAAACTGCATAGGAGTCAATTTATTTATTAAAACCAAAATACTCCTTTGCATTCCTGTATGATATGCCTTCAATAAGTGGCTTTAAAAGTTCATCATCATCAGGAATAAGACCTTTCTCTACCTCTTCTCCGACATAATTGCATACAATGCGCCTGAAATACTCGTGACGGGGATAGGAGAGGAAGCTTCGCGAATCTGTTACCATTCCAATAAATCTTCGCATTAAACCAAGCGCAGAAAGATCCTTAAGGTGTTTTTCCATACCGCTTTTCTGATCAAGGAACCACCAGGCAGGTCCGTACTGTACTTTTGCAGCGGATGAACCGTCATTGAAATTACCGGCCATGGTAATCATCATCTCATTATCGGCAGGATTAAGGTTATATAAAATTGTTTTTGCCAGGTGTTCTGTATTATCAAGTGTACTCAGGAATTTCGACATTTTCAATGCATCCTGTGCAACACCTATTGAGTCCCAGCCTGTATCCGGCCCCATTTGCCTTAACATGCGTGCATTGTTATTTCTCATTGCCCCAACATGGAATTGCTGAGTCCATCCTCTTTTGTGATTCATCCTGCAGAGTTCCAGCATTGTTGCAGTCTTGAATTTTTCAGCTTCGTCATCTGATATGTTATACCCCTTGGTAAGCTCTTTCAGAATATTGTCAATATCCGATGATGAATAAACAGCAAAATGGAATCTGTCCAGACCGTGATCCGAAAGACGGCAACCGTTTTCGTGAAAAAATCTGTGCCTCTTATCTAAAGCTTCAACGAGAGATTCAAAATTCCTGATTTCAATGCCGCTGGCCTGTTCAAGTTTCTGAATATAATTGTTGAATTTTACAGGATCCTCGGTTTTAATAACATTATCAGGCCTGAAGGTCGGCAATACGGTAGTTTCAAATGATCCCTTAAGTTTTATATGGTGTTCCAGATTATCTATAGGATCATCGGTAGTGCATATTATCTCCACCTTCATTTTTCTTATTAACGATCTGGTACTGAATTCATTCGTCATCAGCAAAGAAGATGTTTTTTCATAAATAGCTTTTGCAGTTGAGGGGGAGAGCAGATCTGTAATATTGAAATATCTGGCCAGTTCAAGATGTGTCCAGTGATATAACGGATTTCCCACAGTTGCTGGTACCGTTTCGGCCCATTTTAAAAATTTTTCAGCATCAGAAGCATTGCCTGTGCAGTAAATTTCATCTATTCCATTTATCCGCATTGAACGCCATTTGTAATGATCACCCTCAAGCCAGGCCTGTGTCAGGTTGCCAAATTGACGATCGTCTGATATCATTGCCGGTGAAAGATGGCAATGGAAATCTACAATTGGTTGATTTTTTGAATATTCATGGTAAAGCTTTACTGCAGTCTTATTGCCTAGAAGAAAATTTTCATTGATAAATGGTTTCATAATTTATATTGGGATTGTAAAATTTTATAAATTTGAAAATAAATTCATCGTTAACGATCACGAAAATAGAAATTTCAGATCAATTTATCAAGAAATAAATCGGTTGTTTACATTTTAAAATTGTGTTTGTAAATAAGAACGGAAATGAAAATGGATGAAATTGCGTTTATTTTCAAAGGTCGTAAATTTGTTTTATCATTAACCAGGTAAATTGATAAACAGATACTTTTAATCGGAGATCAGAGATCAGACATAAGGAATTCCGTTGTTGATTATAACAGGAGCGATGTTCATTGCCATAGGCTTTCCACACTAAATGAAAGATACTAATGAATAAAAAACTATATTATGAAAATTGAACTCAGATATGCAGCTAATCCAGATGATGTAAAAAGTTATGAAACAAAAAAATTACGGAAAGATTTCCTGATTGAAAAAGTTTTCATCCCGGATGAGATTTCACTTGTATATTCAATGTATGACAGGTATATGGTAGGAGGTGCTATGCCGGTTAAAAATCAATTAAAACTTGAAAGTCCATATGAGCTTAAGTCGGAACAGTTCCTTGACAGGCGAGAGATGGGAATTATAAATGTAGGAGGAGAAGCTGTGATTGATACCTCCGGCCAGACTTTTAATATTGGTTTCAAAGAGGCTCTTTATCTTGGGAAGGGAACAACTGGCGTCGTTTTCAGGTCAGCAGATAGCCATAAACCGGCGAAACTTTACATTAATTCAGCACCCGCTCATCATTCATATCCGTCAAAGAAGATAACTCTTGCCGATGCTGATGTTGTTGTTCTTGGAAATCCTGAATCATCTAACCACCGGACTGTAAATAAGTTGCTGGTGAACAGTGTGATTGAAACCTGTCAGCTTCAGATGGGAATGACCGAGCTGAAGACAGGAAGTGTATGGAATACCATGCCGGTTCATACCCATAACCGGAGGATGGAAGCTTATTTCTATTTTGAGGTCCCCGGCCAGCAGGCAGTTTGCCACTTTATGGGCGACCCTGATGAAACAAGACATATATGGATGAAAAATGAACAGGCAGTTCTTTCTCCTTCATGGAGTATTCATAGTGCAGCCGGAACTTCAAATTATACATTTATCTGGGGAATGGCAGGAGAAAACCTTGATTATGGAGATATGGATGTGCGGTACCCTGATACTCTTAAATAGCAGGTGCACGGTGCTTGGTGCAAGGTGCAAGGTGCATGGTGCAACAAGAACTCGAAATACTTTTCAGAAATTGTTAAAACTGAGTAGTTATGATGGATTTATTTGATTTGACCGGAAAGGTAGCACTTGTAACCGGTGGTACGCATGGAATTGGACTTGCAATTGGTATACTCCTGGGTAAAGCCGGTGCCAGAGTTTGTGTGAATGATCTCGGGGAGGATAAATTGAAGATATGTAAAGAGGCTTTTAAAAAGGAAGAACTTGAGGTATATACTATTAAATTTGATGTAACTGATGAGAATGACGCTGACAGGGGAATTTCGCAGATAGAACTGAATGTTGGCCCGATTGATATTCTGGTTAATAATGCCGGGATTATCAGGAGGATTCCAATACTTGAAATGGCAACTGATGTCTTCAGGCAGGTTATTGAAGTTGATCTTGTTGCACCTCTTATTATTTCAAAGAGGGTTGTACCGAAAATGATTGCCAGACGAAGCGGAAAGATCATTAATATGTGTTCTATGATGAGCATTTACGGCCGAAATACGGTATCCGCTTATGCCTCAGCAAAAGGTGGACTTAAGCTTCTCACACAGACGATGACCTGTGAATGGGCAAAGTACAATATTCAGATTAATGGAATAGGTCCGGGTTATATTGCTACATCACAGACAGCTCCGATACGCGAAAACGGACATCCTTTCAATGACCTTGTAATGACGCGCACACCTGCAGGCAGATGGGGTGAACCTGAAGATGTTGCAAATGCAGCTCTTTTTCTTGCATCAAAGGCAAGCGATTTTGTTAACGGCCATATTCTTTATGTTGATGGTGGGATACTTGCTAACTTCGGGTATGTAAAAGGTGAAAATGATATAAGATAAAGAGCCAACCTGGTAACTCATAACAGCTATGGTGGATTATTTATATACTAATCAGGAGTTTGGCATAATTAACTTGGCTAAATTTATCCCATGCCAGGCAATTTACTACGATCAGATTTTTTTTTCCGGATTTTCAGGATGATCATCTGAATATGGTTTTGCGTAAAGATCTTCAACTCTGATCTTCTCATTATCAGGACTTTCCATCGTTAATTGTGACAACTGATCTTCCCCAGCCTTTCCATTGAAGTATAGAATCGCCGCAAAGATTGGCATCAGTGGTAGAGTAAGGGCATTCACAATAGCTGAAAGTACAATGAAAAGAGGTTTGGTGGTAACATCAATCAGATCTGAAGTACCCTGAGAGTTTATAATTGTCTTGACAAAACTACCTGTAAAAGGAAGATATATTATTGCTGAAAAAGTGACGGAGATAACAATCAGTATGATCAGAAAGACTGCTACCCAACCAATATTAGACCAGAAGTTCTTATGAGCAAGGTTGAACGTTCTGGTAATTGTATTTCCGATATTGGTTTCTTCTGCCATCATTATTGGCAAAATGAAAAGATAGAGGGTAAAAATATATAGAATTGCAAAGAATGCTCCGACGATAAGTGCCAAAAGACCAAGGATAATTGCTATTGAACCCGCAAATGCCAGAAGAATCATTATAATGAGGTATGGGATAAAATATTTAAGAGATCTTAACACCGATAAAATAATAGTATTTTCGCTGTTAACAGGATTGTAGATAACATAGTATTGGAGAATTACAGAAAACAGAAGGTTTATAAGACTTATTATAAGAATCGGAACAATAAATCCCCTGATCTTTTCCAGCATAATCGCAGGATCGGTAATTGACTGGAAATCTTTTAGATTCACCATAGTCGAAGCATATTGCATCACGAACGACATAATAAGTGATATAATAAAAAGCGGCAAAAATTTCTTTTTGTAAAAATCCCATAAGGCACTCATCGCGCTGTCAATATTATGCCTGCGGTATAGTGGGTGGTTGTTGAACTGATCCATTGTAAAGTTAGTTTTAAGTTGGCAAATTTAACCAATAAAAGCATCCGTCCATTTTATTGATCCAAAAGAATTTCCTTTAATATCTGTTCAAATTTCTCAGGTTCCTCAAAAATCGGAGAATGTGCAGAATTTTCAAACGGAAAAAACTTCTTCAAAGGAGTCCTGAGACTATCAAAGTATTCTTTAGCAATCACATAAGCTGTTTGATAATCAGATGTTCCCTGCATAATATATACAGGAATCTGCTGTGAAGGAAGATCCAGGAACAAGTTTGATTTCAATATATCAGACCATAAAAAGTTCAGGGTAAATTTCATGCCCGATATATAATTTATCTTGTCTCTCAGGGTATATTCCCTGCAATTGAACAGTGCTTTCATGGCTTCAGTATAAAACTGTCCGTTTTTAACAGATCCGCCATACCTGTTTACATATTTTCTCTCAATCAGCATATTCTCAATACTAGCTTTTGGATCCGAATATGGAGGTGGCCCGATTTTCTCAAGGTCATCCACAGCTTTCTTTTCGTTCAGTTCCCTGGCTCTTGAAAGAGCAAAATCATATGAAATAGTTTCAGATAGGTCCTGTTCAGCAACCTGCCCTATGGAGATAAAGGCGAAATAATATTCGGGATACTTATTAATAACATATGAACCGAGCATGCTTCCCCAGGAATGTCCCAGCAGATAAATTTTCCCCCGGTTAAACCTCCTTATAAGGTATTCTGATACAGCACCTGCATCATCGACAAACTGTGAAAGTGTCATTGTGTTCGGAGGAATATCTTTTGAGTATGAAAGACCTGCGCCGCGTTGATCCCAGTAGCAGACAACAAAAAGATTCTCAATTCCCGAGTTGAATTGCCTTATAAAAGGAAATTCAGGGCTTCCTGGTCCTCCATGAAGATAAAGAAGTACCGGTTTTGTTGTATCCCTGCCTCTTATAATCATTCTCTGATCAAGACCGTTGATTTTTACTGTTTCAATTACGGCAATACTTCCGGGAACCTTTTTACCGCTTTTAGTCAGGAACGGCCTCGCTTTCCCCGGACTCATTATCACGACAACCGCAAGCAGAACAATAAGCATAATGATAAGGCTTCCCCCACAATATAAACTCATACGCAGGAATTTTTTCATTTTATTTTACTTAACAAGTTGTATTATGGACAGTTATTTTTGGCTTAACTCTGCATAGCCGGCTTTTCTGCCTTAAAGATAAATATACTTAAAATTATCTCACCTAGGGCAATAGTAAAATATACCGGTTGAAGAATATGAGTTAATCCCACTGAATAAACCTGGACCAATACCCATATTAGAAGGGCTGATCCAAGTAATGTACCCATTATGGCAGCATGTTTGTATTTAAACAGGCATAATAATGAAGAAATCAGATTAAATACACCATTGACTGTGAACAGGAATAATCCTGGAATAAGAAAATCCTTAAATGGCGACCCTGATAAAATAGCAGTAGTCATACCTAACCCAGAACCATCAGGTTGAGCAAGCATTAAATATCCGGCAGGCAGAGCTCCGGCCGCTACAAATAGCTGAATTATTCCCAAAATTAGTTTGCCCCTGTTCTTCATTTGTGTAAATGTATCAGATAAATAAAAGTTTTTTACCTAATTGCTCTGTAATTTTTGTCTCGTCATGTACGCTGAGTCCTGAGTCCTGAGTCCTGAGCCCTGAGTCCTGAGCTCTGAGCCTCAGGCTACTTTCCTTTTCTCCAATTCCTTATAATATTACTGAACTGAAATATTGTATTGTGTTTTTTGGCCATAAATATTCCCTCATTTACTGCTTTTATGTCTTCAATTGTGTAGAATGCTTTCGGGTTAAAGCCGGTGATAAGATCAAGGACTTTGCCAAGTTCATTTCTATTGACAATGGTATATATCAGATGAACTTTCTCTCTTGCACCATGTGCCTCCACTACAGTTGCTCCATATCCGTTAACGTTTAGGGTCTTAACCAGTTCCGGTCCTCTTTCATGTGCAAAAACCCTTATCATCTGTATACCCATTGCAAGTTTCTCTTCGATAATCATTCCGACAAAATTCCCCGTCGCAAAACCTGCAGCATATGCAACATAATTAATATAGTTATCGAGGTTTAACATAATCTTGCTAATGGCGGTTATCCATATCAGGACTTCAAAGAACCCAAGAACAGGAGCAATATTTCTCTTGCCTTTGGAGACGAATATTATTCTCATCGTACCTATGGAAACATCACATATGCGGGCAAGGAAAATAAAAAGTGGAATTACAGCATAGCCAAAAAAATCCGAATTAAAGAATGATGTTTCCATGATGATCAGAGTTTTGATTAGAATAGTAACAAATATAGGAATAATGGCACAACAGTGCAACGGCACCAGGAAGACGAAGGGACGAATGGACGAAGAGACGAAGCGACGAAGAGACGAAAAGACGAAGCGACGAAGCGACTGATCGACTAAGGGATTAAGAGTTATTTAAAAATCCGTGCCAATCCGTGTTATCAGTGGTGAAAAAGGCACAACGGCATAACTGCGCAACGGTAACATGGCTGAGACCAGAGATCAGGGATCAGAAACTAAACATATATCCGACAGACAGATTAAAAAATGAGGTGTTTCCCGGTTTGGAGTCAAGTCCGGGTATGCGTGGAAAATTAAAGTTGTACCCTGCCCTGAGATCTAAATTCTTATAAGAATAGCTGACCGGCATCCTTAAAACTGAATTTCTTAATCCGAACGGATTGCTTTCGGAATATATTTCCGCAGTGCGTCTTGGCAATATCAGGTAATGACTTGAGACTACTGTTTCATTTCCAAAATACATCGAAAACTCTGGCCCGAATTTAAGTTTACTGAACAGTCCGAATTTGATAATCGTAAAATCAGTAAAAAGATCCCATGATAGCTGGAAAGAAGGATCATTTCCCAGAAGCATTGAAAAATCGGCTGAAGTACCTATATTCTTAAGCTGATAAGTGGCTCCGATATTTATTGAATTGTTAAATGCATTTTCCTCAATTGAGTCGACCTTTGCGAAAAAAAAGTGGTTGAAGGTCGCCCTCAGGCTTACTTTGTTTAAAGCTGAAATTCTGTTATTATAGCCAGCTGATAATATGGTTGTGTTATACTTCGGATTGAAACCGCTGTATAGTATCCCTGCGAGTCCTAAACTGAGTCCTTTTGGTCCCTGATAGAATATCTGATTTGCTATATTAAACTGGTCAATACCAAGATCCTGTCCCGAGAAAAACGTTTTGTTCTCAAATTCACTTCTTGCATAAATGAACCTGAATTTTGTAATTGCATTCGTAAGATCACTTATATCTGCTTCATTCAGCAGCACAGCTTCCATTATTGAATCCCGGGAATTCTGACCAAAAAGAAATTCATCCAGAAACTTATTTACTGTCTCTTCCTGGGATAACGCAGGAAGAGCTATCAGGAGCATAATTACAACAGCTCTTATTCTTTTCATATAGTTATCTTAAAAATTATTATATACATTATCTCGGAAATCTGTTTCGCATGCGGGCTCTCGGAAATTGAACGCCGTTTTGCTGAGCTCTCATAATTGCCATCCTCCTGATGCGCATGCGCTGCTGATCTGACAGGGCAGACCTGAGAGAATAATTTTGAGTCCGTATCTGTTTCCTGTTCGATTTTATCATATTTAACTGATTGCCTGATAAAGATGAGCGGAATAACCTGATTCTCTCATCATTTGTCAATCCCCGGTCAGTGAGTATATCAAGCTGATTGCCTGTAAGAGTCTCCTTGAATCTATTTCTGAATTGAATCTGCTTTGCCCTGTTTTCCTTAATAATAGCTATCTGTTCTTCCGATAGCTTGTCCACTGAAGCTTTTTGTTTATCTGCAGGGCCGGTGATCGCCTGTGCAGATAACATATTTAAGGTAAGTATTATTGCCAAAAAGTTCAGAACGACCTTTTTAACTATTTTTCCCATAAGTATTGTATTAATATGTTTTGTAAATCTAATCTCTTTGATACAATTTAGAAAGAAAGGTTTAATCAAATTATTAAAATCCGGTAATTTGCCTTATCAGATACAGTTTAAAAGCAATACAATCTGCATCATACATCCGGATTGTAAGGTTTAAATTCTTAATTAGTATATTTGCCGTATTAATAATAATTTTGACAGTTAGTTTTAACCAAAAAAGATAATGTTATGAAATTAAGCAAAATGACTATTCCAGTGCTTCTTTCTATTGTGATAGGGATCGGTATTGTTTCGTGTACCGGTAATTCAACCAGGAAGAATATTCATACCGGTGTAGAATATTACAGAAACCTTCAGTTCAGTGAGACTCCTTATGATATTGAAAAAGGTACACATCAAATCACAGCTGATGAGGCAAAAGATATTAACAGCTATAGATTCACCTACGATAATTCAGGGCGACTTATATCTGTGGAATTTGTCCGCAACAATGTTCTTCTTGGCTATTCATCAATGAGTGGTGCAGCAAAAATAGTTTATGATTATATGCCGAATATGCAGACAAAACATTATTTCAATAAGGATAATGAACCCATTGAATCAGGCGGTGTATTTGCTTCTGAGTATTCACTTGATTCTGATGGGAACCGTACAGGCCTGATGTTTCTGGGGAAAGACGGATCAATGATTGAAAACAGAAATAAAATTCATTCCTGGAACTGGAACATTCTTCCTGATGGAATGGTCAGAGAGCTCAGGTATAATCTTAAGGGTGAGGAGACCGTGATGAATGAATTCTGTCCGTTCTATGAACTAAGGTTTTCATATAATGATAAGGGTTATGTAGTGAAAATGGCTAATTATAAAGCTGATACTCTCTATAATTGCACTGCTGAAAACTGCGGCGATATTGGTGTCTCCTATTTTTCATTTTCTCCGAACGAATATGGTGATGTTGAGAGTTTTTCAGTTTTTAACGTAATTGGTCAGATGTCAAACCTCTATTGGGGATGGTCAAAGCGTATAAATAAATATGATGAGAACGGATATGTTCTGGAGACTGCATATTTCGACCAGGACGATGAGTACGTTGGAGGAAAGCTGGTACCTGTTACTCAGTATGTTTATGATAGCCATGGTGCTGTAACAGAGGTAAAAAGCATGGATAAAGACAGAAATCTCATAAATAATCCTGAAAACGGAGTTGCTATCACAGAGTACAAATATGATGAAACAGGAAACCGAACTGAAACGCTCAGATTTGACAAGGACAGAAATCCGGTTGCTATTTAGATTAATCTGAAATCGAACTGGCATGAAGAAACAACACTATACAATTTTCATAATTTCTCTGCTGATAATTATTTCATCGGCCGGATGTTCCGGGAATAAGAGTAACAACAAGCAGACTGTGGCTCCTGAAACTAAGATACCTGTCGTTATAGGAAATGAAACTTCATTACTGCTGAAAGATCTCGCTGAGAATGGTGATTATGTAAACAGTCAGGTATACCCTTCTTTGATTAAAGCTTCTGTGGTCCATGAGAACCTTGACAAAAACATGCTTGTTATTGACCTGAGGTCTCCTGATCTTTATGCTAAAGGGCATATTAAGGGCGCTGTCAGTAAAAAATTTGAAGATCTGCCGGCATATTTTGAAACAGGGATCAAGCCATTTGAGTATGATAAGATTATAATGGTCAGTGAAGATGGACAGTTATCGAGTTATACAACCTCCCTGCTCAGGCTTATGGGTTATGGTAATGTTTATTCCATGAGATGGGGTATGAGTGCCTGGGATAAAAACGATGCCAGCGAAGGCTGGCTTAAAGGTGTTTCCGGCAAATATGAAACCAGCCTGGAGAGCAAAGTAAATGAAAGGCCAGGTGCAAAAGGCATGCCTGATCTAAATACCGGGATGTCCACTGGTGAAGAGGTTGGATCTGCAAGATTTAAAAGACTCTTTGAAGAAGGCACGGGAAAAATTCTTATTTCAGCAGATGAGGTGTTCAGTGATCCACAAAAGTATTATATTATTAATCTCGACAGAAAGGATAAATATGAAGATGGACATATTCCTGGTGCTGTAAGATATAAACCTGAAGGCACCCTGAGTTATACAGATGAAATGGCTACTATTCCTTCTGACAGAACTGTCGTTGTCTATTGTGGTACAGGCCATAATTCAGGTTTTGCAACTGCTTATCTTCGATTATTCGGATATGATGCACGAACCCTGAAATACGGTAATAACGGCTTTATGTATGACAAAATGGTCAAGCAGAGAACTGCGTTATCGTGGCTGCCGTTTACATCTGCTGATGTAAACAATTTCGAAGTTGTTAAATAGCCAAATAGTAAAAAAAAAGTAAATTATAATTCCGGACTGACCAGTGTGTCGGGCCGGAATTTGTATTTAAAGACTTCATTGTCAGGACTGCCGGAGAGAATATAAATATTTTTATATCCCATCTGACTTAAAATCATCCATATACGGCATGTGACAGAATTATCTGCCGACCATAACAGAACATGCCCGGTATCACTGATCAAATCAAGGTTTTTTTCTGCCAGTATTGAGTCAGCCGGAATAAATTGCGCTTGTTTTACAAGATCATAAGGGATGTCAATCTTTTTATCGAGACTTATAATAAGCCTTTTCCCATGGAGTGAAGAAGCCTGGTCGGTACTCACGATGTTTGTTCCAGCAAATGATGGTTCAGCCCATTTTTTTGCATCAGTCTGAAAATGATTACTCCCAAACTGCCTGATTAATACAAGTATCAGGATAGGTCCTACTACCGCAATTATTATTTTGTATCTGTTTAAAAATCTCATATTTCTTAATTTCTAAATCCTGATCCCTGATCCCTGATCCCTGATCCCTATCTTAGATTATTCACAACCTCCGTCCAGTTTTTTGGCAGCAATATGTTTAGCCTCCACAAATTTTCTTTTAAGGCTATCGGGCAGACTATTAATTTCAGTGAATAATTTTCTGGCCCGGGTTCTTGTTTCAAAGAGGGCATTTTCCCTTGCTGAGATCCTGTCTCCTGTAAAATTGCTGTTCATCACTGTGCTGAACCATTCATTCAGCCCGCCTTTCATTACATAAACATTGCTGTAGTGCAGTCCTTTTGCAATTACCATAGCATAGTTTGAATCGAATTCGCCATTAGAATAGAAAATGTTTTTAACATTTCCATTATTCAGAAAAGCAGCAGGGTCATTGTTGAGGATTTCATTGTATGGAATATTAATTGACCCGGGAATATTGAATGCTTTGTATTCTTCCGGTGTCCTGAGATCAATGATCTGAACGGAGCTGTCTTCCGATACAACAAATCTTGCAACCTGATCAGCTGTAAAGTAATTTTTTTCATCAATTACCTCAGAAAGCAACTTTCCGGGCTTTACCGAGAACGACCGGTTTGCTGAAAGAGGCAACAGAGCCAGCATTAATCCCAGGCATAGAAGGCCGACAGTAAATTTTTCCCTTACGTTCATAGTTTTGCAGATTAAATTTCGTTGGTAATATCGGGCCTCGAAAATCTCTTTTCTGCGGCCTCAGCAAGCCAGAACATTACCACCGCAGCAATGATGAGAAGAAAGATGAACAGGCCGGGAGAAATCCCCAGTATTTCATTTATTTTAACCGGTCCTTTATATGTACTGTTGGCAAAGTGCTGAATAAACGGATAGACCTCAGCAAAAATAAATGCGCCTGCAAGACCACCGGCAAAAAAGAACATAGCATCGATTTTGCCTATTGAAAGAGCGCTCAGGCCTGTACCCGGACAAAATCCGCCCATAATGAACCCGGCACCCATAATAATGCCACCTACTATTGAGGCATTTACATAGAATTCATTCACGAATACCATATTCAGGTTCAGTAGTCCGAAGAAACTTAAGAGTTGCGATCCGATAAGTGCAACGATAGCAGCTGTAAAAAAGACCTTTATAACCGTGGTATCATATCCATAAAACATCCCGGCCAGTTTACGGCTTGAAGAGAAGCCAGCCTGTTCGAGTGAAAATCCGAATCCAATGCCTATCAGCAGAGCGATAAGCAAATCGAGCCATTCAGGTATTGTCAGTAAGGTTGATAAAGGTCCCATTATTGTTGTCTTTTTGTCTGAATTTTTAAATATCCCGGTGTTTTGCAGTACATTAATCTGATATCTGTCCTGCTTTCCCGTTTTCCTGATGCCTTCCCGATAGCTATTGGAAGCCTGACACCTTAATCCTGTCTAAATCCAATTCTTCCTGAAGAACCAGGCAAAAATATAGGCTGAACCGAAAATTGCGATCATCGTAACAAAACCGGCTACCGAAAGAACAGCCATTCCTGATAATGCTGCACCACTGGTACATCCCCTGGCAAGCTGAGCGCCGAATACAAAGAAGAGACCCCCAAGGAAAGCAAAGATAAGTCTCCTTGTGTTGGAGATACGGGGGGATTTTTCAATCCTGAATTTCAGTCTCTTTGAAAGAGCTCCTGAGATAAATCCGCCAGCAACTACTCCCAGAACTTCAAAAGCAAGCCAGTTTTTTAAAGGTTTTTTCCCTCCCTCAAAATATTTGCTGTAATAGGTTGAACCTTCAGCATGGGGACGGTCTATAGCACCAACTATTGAAACAACACAATATTTAATACCTCCGCTGGCACCCAGTCCCCTGCCTGAAATATACATTGCAAGTAAAAGTACTATCCCCAGCATGGTTCCTGCCACATAAGGATTCATATATCTGTTTTTCATTATTCTGAATGTCAGTTTTTAACTTATCGGTTTAAAATACAAAAATAGCAAATGTGATTGATTAGTCAAACAGGCAAATACCTGCCTGAGTAAGGGAGTTTTCTGATCTCTCATGATCATTGGACTGCCGTGCCCGATCAGGTCATTCGGATATTTGTACTACCTTTAGGAAATATTAATTCAGGAAAATGAGCAGATTCAAGTTGACAATTGAGTATGAAGGTACCCGTTATGCGGGATGGCAGATGCAGAAAGGCGGAAAAACTATTCAGGGTGAACTGCTTGACGCCTGCAGGGAACTATTCAGAACAGAGGAGCTGGATATTTTCGGAGCCGGAAGAACTGACGGAGGTGTTCATGCTTCTGGTCAGGTCGCACATCTTGGTGTTGACACAGAACTTGCTCCGCTGAAAATCAGATATGGCATCAATGATCGTCTTCCTCATGATATCTGTGTGATAGATGTTGAGGAAGCTCATCCGAAGTTTCATGCCAGGCACGATGCAAATGCCCGCAGTTATATCTACCAGATCAGCAGAAGACGTACAGCCTTTGGAAAAAAGTATGTCTGGTGGATTAAAGATCAGCTCGATATTGATAAGATGAATGAAGCTGCTAAACATTTTCCTGGTCTTAAGGACTACAGATATTTTACTGATGAAGCAGGAGAACAGACATCTACCAAAGTTGAGATACTGCATGCCAAAGTAAATGATTTTGGCGATATGCTCATTTTTCACGTTGTTGGCTCTCATTTTTTGTGGAAGCAGGTCAGGCGTATGACCGGAGTGCTGGTTGAAGTTGGCAGAGGTAAACTGACACCTTCTGAGGTAGCTTCTTTTTTCAGGTTTAAATCAGATATTCCTGCTAAGCTTACATCTCCTCCGAGTGGGCTGTTTCTGGAAAAGGTATATTACAAAAATGAAGAGATCAGCTATCTGACAAGACCAATAATAAATATCTGAATAATATTTTATCAGGAATTTATTTCCAATATTCCATTATAGGTCCCGAAAGTCGTCTGACGACTCCACGGTAGCTATCGGGAGCCTGACACCTGCCGCCTATTTCATATACTTCAACCTGAGGTTTAAAACCTTGTCATAAACAAAGTAACAGGGATTATCACATTTATCCTTGTCAAATTTTACCCTGGGTATAGCAGAATCAACAGCAATATAATGATTCCCTGCAATGTAATAACTGGCTGTGACCGTATATTTTTTATTGATTGTTACAGGAATCTCAGATTTTAACTTTGAAACTACAAATGAGCTGTACAGAATACTATCTTCAAGATTCCCTTCATAGACTTTTATCAATACCCCGCCTCCTGATTGATTGACATCAGTTTTTATTTCAAGATTTGTATTCAATGGTTCTTCTTCTGTACAATCAGAACATTTAACAATAATGATCTGATTTTCGCATGAGAAACAGATGCATAATGTAATAAACAGTAATGTTTTAACAGCAATTTTCATTGAACAGTAATAAATTACCCGATACTATTTTTAAGCCTGAGATCCAGAATATTGTCATAAACAAAATAGCATGGATCATTGCAATGTTTCTTATCATATTTTACCCTTGGCATAGCAGAATCAACAACTATATACTTTTTCCCAGATATTATATATGTGGCGGTAACGGTATATTGTTTATTGAGGATCACCCGCGGCGTAACAGATGCTCCGGTACCTGTAAATTTAATATATAATACACTATCTTCAAGGTTTCCCTCATAAACATTTATTAATATACCACCCTCATAAGCTCTTTCAAGATTAATTTCAAGGTTGGCAAAGACCGGCTCTTCAGAAGTACATTCGGTGCAATTAATTGTAAAAATCTGGTTATCATCAATAAATAAAATCTGCTTATCGCATGAGAAAAATATAACTGCTGCAGAAAGTAATAGTATTTTAAAAGAAGCTTTCATAATTTCATCAAAAGTTACCGTCAAAGTTCCTTAAGCCCGGTGGGCATCAGGTCTTTAATAAGTTCTCATATCTGTCAATACCATTTTATTGGTTTAACCAGAGTTCTTACCTTGTCGAAAAAATAGTTATAGGAACAGCCGGCTCTAAACCATAAAGGGCCATTATGATAAAAATCAGTCCTGATATACTCCATTCCCAGATTTAAGGAGAAATTCATTTTAGAAATCTTAAACGAGATGGCGGGGATAATCTTAAGCATGTTATCTGTTGTCATAAGAGTCCCTTTTAAGGTGTTTCCAAAATAATAACCCGCCATTAATGAAGTTGAAAATGAATAGTTTAATCTGTCATGGCGATTGGTTAATGTAAATTCCTTAAATAATCCTGCATATGCTACAGAACCTTTATCATAGTACTGATAAAACAGATCCTCTGATTTCTTTATAAGAACCCTGGTATACCATAATTTTGTGTCACATCCAATAATAAACCCTCCATTCAGATAAGGCTCTTTAAATGAAAGACTTAAGCCTGAATATATATCATGCAGAAAAAACCTTGAGGACAGATTACCCGATACCTGGTCAATCTCATATTTTAATTTACCGGGCATATTGTTCTTCTTCAGAATGTCTATCATATCTGATCTCTGGTATTTTGAGGCCACCCTGTATGGATTTAGTGCATTATTCTCCTGTTCGGCCCATTTACTGCTCATGTTAAAAAGAAGTTCGGCTGCGATTTTGTGATCGGCTAATATAGTGAGTGTTAATGCATTGTGATGCGAATTGGTAACTGCAAATATATCAGCTCCTTTTTTGTACAATATATCCATTATTAATGTGTCACCATAATAGGACGCCATAAGAAACGGAGTAAAACCTTTATTATCACTCTCTTCCAGAGACGCTCCCCTCTGGATAAGAAGGTCAGCCACATCATCATAACCTGCCCTGATTGAAGCCAGAAGGGGAGTGACGCCTTCAAGCGATTTTGTATCGATTGAAGCATCATAATAGAGTAGCAGATCAACAATATCAAGATATCCGTATAGGGCAGCATGATTAAGGGCTGTGGCACCATACCTGTCTGAATAATTGACATCGGCCCCGGCACGTATCAATACTTCAGTAATATCAAAGTTCCTGTTCTTTACTGCGATAAGCAACGGAGTTTCAGAACTGGAGGTAGCTTTGTTGATTTGAGGATTATATTCCAGAAGAGTTTTGACTGCCTCAAGTCTGTTATTTGACACTGCAAAAATAAGAGGAGTAGCTCCCTCATTTGTTTCTGCATTAATATCAGCTCCTTTTCCTATAAGTCTTGTTATTTCAGTAGTATAACCTTTTGAGGAAGCAATCATCAGATTATAGTCCAGTGCACCGGAATAAAAAGAAGGAATATAATCGGAAGTATCAATTATATTTCCGGCGTATAAAATACTGTCAACAATCCTCCACTGCCCTGATAATACTCCCGGGAAAAATATTAGGGCAAAAAATGATATGAGCCTGAATATAGTTATCCTTACTGCTGACATGAATACAAAGTTAATTTTTTGCTTCTTATTTTTATGCAGGAACCAGATTTATAGAATAAATATTTTTTAACGAGTAATTTCATTTCATTATTTCATTTTTTCATTTTTTCTGATATACTTGCGCTCAGAAAAAGAATACTTTTTAATTTTGCCAGTGAAAATGTTAAAATTCTTGTCCAGAAACAGAAAAATATTACTGATTACAATGCTTGTATCTCTGGTAAGCTTTAATCCTGGAGCGCAGGAGAATAGTGTGGTGGAAATCGAGAAATTTGTGCCAAACAATGTAAGGCTGACGAATGCCAATTCATCCGGGGAGGAATTCCTGCGTGTTGAAAAAACAGTAAATTCCTTTATCCGGAAATGGTCAATTGCAGGAGCGTCTATAGCTATAGCCAGGGACGGTAAACTTCTTTACGCAAGAGGTTTCGGATATGCTGATACAGCAACACACACTGAGGTTCAGCCTTATAATCAGTTCAGGATAGCAAGTATTTCAAAACTTGTAACGGCTATTGGTATAATGAAACTGAATGAAGATGGCAACTTATCTCTCAATGATAAGGTATTTGGTCCCGATGGAATTCTTAATGATCCTTATTACAATGATCCTAAAGACAAAAGAGTATATGACATAACCGTTGCCCATCTTTTGAGTCATGAAGCTGGCTGGACGCAAAGATATGGAGACCAGATGTTTATGCCAATAGTTGTTGCTGAAAAGATGGGAGTTAAGCCACCTGTGGATACAAGAACAATTGTAAGGTTTGCACTGGACAGAAGGCTCCATTATACACCCGGAACCGGACGTGCATATTCTAACCTCGGGTACAGCATACTGGGACTGATTATTGAAAAAGTATCTGGCATGTCATATATGGATTTTTGCCGGAAAACTGTACTTGAACCGCTGGGAATTTATGATATGACGATTGCAGGAAACCTTCCTTCTGAGAAAGCTCCAAATGAAGTAACTTATTATGAGCCTGCAGATGTGGTACTTAAACCTTCAATATATGGAACCGGTGAATTGGTCAGCCCTGCTTATGGTGGCAATGATATAACGGCTCTGGGCGGGGCAGGAGCATGGGTTGCGACTGCTCCTGATCTTATGAGGTTGTTACTTGCTGTTGATGGTTTTAGTACCCGGACGGATATTCTGAGTGATTCAAGTATCCGGTTTATGACCGATACCGACAATGGATTTGCACCGGTGGGATGGAAAACGACAGTCTATAACGGCACATGGTGGAGAACCGGTTCATTCCCCGGGAGTGCAGGTATGATGAAACGCCAGTCTGACGGTATTGCATGGGTGGTTCTTTTTAATTCAAGTGCATGGAACGGACCGGAAATATATTCTTATATCAATAACATGATGTACAGGGTTATATCGCAAATTGGAAAATGGCCTGAGTACGATCTTTTTAATTATTCTTTGCCGGTGCCTTTAAATACAAGTCTGTCAGATTACCGAAACAATTAGATATGTGCTTTTCAGTTAATGTAAATCTTGTAAGGGAGGAACTTGAACACAGGTATGGAGCTACCCTGATCGATTGGGATAAGTACAGGCCAAGTTACTACTATCATGCATTCTCATTACCTGAAATTCCTGCAGTCTGTTCGGAAAGCCCTGGGGTCATTAAACTGCTAAAATGGGGTCTGATCCCTTCCTGGACAAAAAACATTGATGATGCCAATTCAATACGCTTTAAGACTTTTAATGCGCGGTCAGAAAGTGTGGCCAAAAAACCTTCCTTTTCATCATCATTGAGGACAAAAAGATGTATTATCCCTGTAAAGGGCTTTTTTGAATGGCAGCATATCGGAAAGGAAAAAATCCCATGGTATATATATAATTCTGAAAATGAGGTTTTATCGATTGCAGGATTATATGATGTCTGGACAGAAAATAATACAGGTGAGGTATTTAATACCTTCTCAATACTTACCACTGACGCAAATGATCTTATGGCTGAAATTCATAACTCAGCTAAAAGGATGCCTGTTATTCTGGATAAGACTGCTGAACATACCTGGATTGACATTTCAGCTGCAACCGGTGTAGTTCTTGACCTGCTTAAACCCTGTCCTTCAGAATTTCTTAAAGCCCATACTGTAGGTCCTCTGGTAAATGACAGAACATCGGACAGAAATACACCTGATGTCATCAGACCTTTTAATTATCAATCAGGTAACCTTTTGTTTGAATAATACATTCTTATATTATTGGGCAACAAACAGGTAGGACAAAGTACCATTCTGTATTTTTGGAGCATTGATATCAGCATTAAACCGTGATATCAACGCTGTTTTTACAGCTGTTTCAAAAAGGCAGGGATCCGAAGCGGTGCTTTCACCTGAAATGATCTGAGCTTTTTCCACATCTCCCTTCTGGTTGACCTCAATAGAAAGCACTACCTTTCCTGATCCCTGGCACATGTATATCGGTATCGGCAGATAAGTATGTGTCCGGCCGGTAAGATCATAGTAAATTCGTGTAGGTCCCTTATAATTTGAAGCCATTTTCTGGGATTCATCCGGAGATTCCCTTTCTTTCTTCCTGATAGTGTCATTTTCAAGAGCAATTTTTTCGTCACCTTTATCTTCAGCAAGCCTCTTTTGCTCATCTATATAATTATCAACTCCAAGTTTCCCGCTTTTAATAAGTTCCTCCTTAACCATATCAATATAATCGGCAGGATTTATTTTCTCTTCACTTTTATTTGCGAGATTACGTGCTATATTTAACATCTCCGGGTCACCCTGAAGAATCTTTTCAACAGACGTTGCAGGTAATTCAATCAGCCTTTCTTTCGGCTCATTCTCTTGGGCAGGAACAAATTCCACTACAAATTCGTCTGAGCTTTCCTTGTGTAATGATTTGATCTGGAATGACATGAATATAATTCCGGCAATAAGATGAATAATTATTGTACCAAGAATACCAACTAATCTGCCATCATTTTTCTTCATATAGTGCGAAATTATAAATTATTGCATTCGTATCTTAAAAAATTGACATTTTATAATAAGCCTGATAATTGCAATTTACAGATACAGATTTTAATGATCAGAATATTTTATTCCGAAATACAAAATGAAAAAAGATAAAAAAAGTATTGATTATCGGGCTGGTTACTGAAATATAGAGTTGGCAGTACGTATTTAATAACCCGGTTTATGAACCGGATCTCCGGATAAAACGGAATTGTTCTATATTATTTCTCACTCCTTTTGTTCTTTTTCCTGATCCTGGCTTTGATGGGTTTATTGTATTTCTGATTTTTGAACAACCCGTGTTTAATACCATCAATAAATTTAGCCCAGGCAAAAGGATTAAGAAGGTTATTGTATGGATACTGGTTTTTTGTTGCCATAGAATTGAAATTTTGTTCCATCGCATATCTGAACCCAGCTTCTGGTGAAGATTTTGCACCTGTCTGATTTGCTACTGCGACATAAATGGAGGCAAGGTTGTCGTTCATATTTTCAATTAGCGGATCAACTTTTTTCTCCTTAGTTACATCTTTAAGAAAATCACTATAACTTTTCCATGGCAGAATGGTAATCTCCTCAATTTGTATTGTATCAATCTCAAGAACAATATCAACCTTGCAGTATCGCTCCTTATATGATTCGGGGATTATTGTATGATATCTTTTAAATCCTAATGCTCTGAAAAAAATGGTATCTCCGGGTATGCTTGTTATAGAATAAATACCGGATGGCTCACTGATTACTCCTCTTCGCAGTTTCTTGGAAACAACGGCCACACCGGATACAGGTCTGTCTGTAACATCTGTAATTATTCCCGAAACCTGAATAAAAAACTCATTTTCAACTGTTTGACCATATATGGCTGAGGCAGATAAAATGACGAATGTGATTGTATAGACTAACTTGTTCAATCAGGATTTCTTGTATTAAACCGATAATATCGAATTTCGCATGCAAAATAAGCATTATTGAGTGTAACGTTAAAACATTTAACGATATTTTAACGTCTTAATAATAGAGTTATTCCAAATAAATTCATTTTGTGTAACAGATTATTAGTTAACTCGTTCATTCGTCATTTTTATTTATGGAAAATATTTTAATATTTGTTTCGTATATCAGGGGCTGTTTATTAATGATTTGCAATATTTGGTCAACCCCGATTTTAATTCTTACAGAAATTAATTTTAAGTATAGATGAAAAGATTATTATTGCTTGGAGATGAAGCGATTGCCCAGGCAGCATTGGATGCCGGTTTAAGCGGTATGTACGCTTATCCGGGTACTCCTTCAACCGAGATAATGGAGTATGTTCAGGCATCAGGATATGCTGCTGAACATAATATACACAGAAATTGGTCTGCAAATGAAAAGACTGCTATGGAAGCTGCTCTGGGGATGTCTTACGCCGGAAAGCGTTCAATGGTAGCCATGAAACATGTCGGGCTGAATGTAGCTGCCGACGGTTTTATCAACTCAGCATTGACAGGGGTTAATGGCGGTCTGGTTGTTGTATCTGCTGATGATCCCTCAATGCATTCTTCTCAGAATGAGCAGGATTCAAGATTTTATGGAAAGTTCGCTTCAATTCCTTGTTTTGAGCCATCGAACCAGCAGGAAGCTTATGATATGATTTTTGATGCTTTCGATGTTTCAGAAAAATTCAGGATCCCTGTATTATTCAGGATAACAACACGACTGGCTCATTCAAGGGCAAATGTTTTACTCAGGAGAGTACGTCCCGAAAATAATCTGCTGCTTCCTTCCGATCCGCTTCAGTTTGTTCTTCTCCCCTCAATTGCCAGGAAAAAGTACAAAGCTTTGCTGAATACCTATGAATTATTAAAATATGAGATCAGACTTTCAAAATACAATACTTTTACAGACGGATCAAAAAGGGATATTGGGGTTATTGCATGTGGTATTGCATATAACTACCTTATGGAGAATATTATAGATTTTAAGGATGATATTCCTGTATTAAAAATTTCAGCATATCCGTTTCCAAAAGATCTTATAAAGGATATAACAGAAAGATGCAGGGAAATTCTGATTTTGGAAGAGGGAGCTCCAGTTGTAGAAGATGCTTTAAGGGGAATTCTTGATAATGGTATAAAAATCTATGGCAGACTTGATGGTTCTGTTCCGCGCGACGGTGAACTAAACCCGGCAATTGTGGCAAAAGCGCTGGGTCTTCCGGTAAGTTATGGAATGGATGTCCCGTCTATGGTAAAATCGAGACCACCGTCATTTTGCAAAGGGTGTGGTCATGCCGATATGTTCAGTTCGCTTATCGATGCAGTTAAACCTTTTGGTCAGGGACGGGTATTTTCCGACATTGGATGTTATACTCTTGCTGCCTTGCCACCATATAATGCGATAAATTCTTGTGTCGATATGGGTGCCTCCGTAACCATGGCGGTTGGAGCTGCTGATGCCGGCCTTTTTCCTTCAATTGCCGTTATTGGAGATTCTACATTTACTCATTCCGGAATGACCGGACTGCTCGATGCCGTTGATAAAAATGCATCTGTAACTATAATAATCTCCGATAATTCCACAACAGGGATGACCGGCGGACAGAAATCTTTGGCTACCGGACGTATTGAGCAGATCTGTGAAGGAATAGGTGTTTTGCATGAACATATCAGGGTACTTGTACCATTACGCCGGAACCATGAAGAGAATGTAGGTATAATGAAAGAAGAGTTCGAATATAAAGGAGTTTCAGTAATTATTGCTACACGGGAATGTATTCAAACTACCACTAAAAGAAAAAGATCCGCTGGTTCAGATAAATAAATACAAAATATATTGAGATGAAGAATGATATTATATTGTCAGGAGTGGGAGGACAGGGAATTTTATCCATTGCAGCAGTCATTGGTTTGGCTGCGGTCGAGAATGACCTTTTTCTCAAACAATCAGAGGTTCATGGAATGAGCCAGCGTGGCGGCGATGTTCAGTCTCATCTGAGACTTTCCACAATGCCTGTTTTGTCTGATTTGATCCCTTACGGCAAAGCTGACCTGATAATCTCAGTTGAACCAATGGAATCATTAAGGTACCTGCCATGGCTGGCAAAAAATGGCTGGCTGGTTACAAACTCAAACCCTTTTGCCAATATCCCTGATTATCCTCCTGTTGATGAGATATTAAGCGAGATAAGCAAGATTGAGAAACATATTATTCTGGATGCAGATTCAATAGCTAAAGAGTCGGGATCAGTGCGGGCAGGGAATATTGTTATACTCGGAGCTGCATCACCCTTTATTGATATGCCATTTAAAAGTCTCGAAAATGCTATAAGGAAGCTCTTTGAAAAGAAAGGTGAAGAAATTGTTGAAATAAATCTGAAGGCTCTTAAAAACGGAAGAGAATTTTCAGCCAAAGTTTGAAGTTATGTATACGCCCTACCAGGGCGGAAAGTGATCTGGTGATGATATTCAGAATTTGAAACGGGCATTAAGGTAAATGGCATCTGGTATCATACTTCCCGGATTGTATGGAATTGTGCTCTGGTAATCCAGGGCAATTTTTACATTTTCATTGAAGGTATACTGAACGCCAATTACTTTGAAGCTTCCATCCAGGAGGTAATTCCATGGCCTGTTATCAACAGATGAAATAGTTGAGAAGGAATGGTCGTATCCTGCAAAAAATTCAGTCTTTTCAAATATGACGAATGAACCTGTTGCAGATATACCCCAGGCATTGTGCCCTTTCATCTTGTCGAGATTGGATTTGTAACTTAACTCACCTCCGATGGTTAACAGGTCATTTTTAAACCCTATGAATCCTATCAGAGTATTCTGCCATATTCCATCTGGTCTGTTAATATCACTATATAATCTTATGGCTACTTTTTTAGCCGGGGTAATTGTGAAAACTAATGATGTTTTAACGCTGTTATCGAGCTAAAGTTCCGAATAGCCTTCACCATTCATAAGTGTAAAATCAACACTTATTACTCTCAGGATTTTTAGTGTCATTTTATCAAAACAATACTGAGTAATTCAGGATAATTATTGTTTTATTTGGAAAAGATATTAATCCAAAAATGTACTATATGAAACATCATCTTTTATTTTTTGCCATTGTTACCTTTTCCTGTATTTCAAATGGTCAGAAAGCAGATTTTAAATCTGCCGAGAAATTCAGGGCAGAAAACCTGACTCCAAAATATGGTGATCTTGCAGTTAACGCAAACTGGATTGAGGAGTCAGATAATTTCTGGTATTCATTCAAAACATCTTCCGGGAAGAATTTCTATTATGTCAATGCTGCCGCGAAGTCAAAACGACTGATGTTCGACAGCAGGTATATGGCGGCGGAATTGCGCAAGCTTACTCACCATCCTTATAACGATCTTGATCTTCCGCTCAAGGAGATAAAATTTGAAAAAAAGAGCACAAATAAACTTACTTTCATCGTCGATTCAATAAAGTTCATTTTTGATATATCGTCACAAAAGCTTACGATAAAGGATACCATTGGTAAGGAAAAAAAGATCCCGGGTTGGGCTTCATTTTCTCCCGACAGCACCTGGATTGTTTTTGTTAAAAACTACAATCTTTACCTTATGAAAGCAAAGGACAAGGATAGTGTTGAAATTCAACTTACCACAGATGGAGAAAGATATAATAGCTTTGCCCGTGTCAGAAATTATGAAGACACTATCAGGAATAAAAGGGTAAGGGCAAATGTCGACTGGTTTAAAAACTCAAAGAAGTTTTATGTAGAGAGGGAGGATGAAAGGAAAGTCAAGGATTTGTTTGTTATTGATGTACTGGCAAAGCCACGTCCCAAACTTGAAACCTACAGATACTCAATGCCCGGTGAACAATTTGTACCACAGGCAGAGCTTTCTGTTTTTGATGTAGCCACAAGGAAGAGGATTAATGTTGATCTGAAGAAATGGAAGGACCAGACAATTAGTGTTGAATGGGCATCTCAAAAAGCTGCTGATAAATTAATACTTATACGTAAAGACCGGCTTCTGAAGAACCTTGATGTATGCCTCGTTAATACGGAAACTGGTTCGCTTTCGGTGCTTTTTTCAGAGCAGACCTGGCCATATTTTAACAATGAATATTCACAGCTATCAGTACTTAATGAAGGAAATGACATTATATGGTGGTCCGAAAGAACCGGCTGGGGTCAGTTGTATCTGTACGATGGCAAGGGAAACTTGAAGAACCAGATAACTAATGGTTATTTTGTGACAGGAAAAATTGAAAGGATTGATACTCTTGGCAGGATGCTGTATTTTGAAGCTTTCGGAAGGGAGCCCGGTGTACATCCTTATTACAGCATGAAATACAAAGCCTCAATCGACAGGGGAGGATTGACCCTGATTACAAAGGAGGGCGCCAACCATACATTGTCAATGTCAAAATCAAATAAATATTTTGTTGATACATTTTCAACAGTGGATAAAATACCGGAAGCTGTTTTAAGGGATAATAACGGGAATATAATTCTGCATCTGGAAAAGGCAGATCTCTCTCAATTATTTAAAACTGGATGGAAGATGCCGGAAACAATTACAGTCAAGGCAAAGGATGGTGTAACTGACCTGTACGGTGTAATGTATAAGCCATTTAATTTTGACTCAACCAGAAAATACCCTGTTATTTCCTATGTTTATCCGGGACCTCAGACAGAATCGGTTTCGTACTCATTTACTGTTACCGGTGGCAAGAATGTTGCTTTGGCCCAGCTTGGATTTATTGTGGTCAACTTCGGTCACCGGGGTGGAAGTCCGATGCGAAGTAATTATTACCATACATTTGGCTATAATAATCTAAGAGATTATGCACTCGCAGATGATAAATATGGTATAGAGCAACTGGCTGATATGTATAAGTTTATAGATATAAACAAAGTGGGAATATATGGCCATTCAGGAGGTGGGTTCATGTCTACAGCTGCAATACTGTCATATCCGGAATTCTATAGTGTCGCCGTATCTTCTTCCGGTAATCATGATAATAATATATACAACCAATGGTGGGGTGAAACTCATAATGGTGTAACAGAGGCAGATAAAAAGGTGACCGCTAAGGTTACTGCAAAAGATAGTCTTAACAGGAAGAAAGATGTTGAGATATCATTCAAAGCACCCGTTAAGAACAACGAGGATATTGCCAGGAACCTCAAGGGCCACTTACTTCTTGTGACAGGTGATATTGATAATAATGTCCATCCCGGAAATACCCTTCGGGTGGTTGATGCACTTATAAAGGCTAATAAGAGATTTGATTTCATGATGCTGCCTGGTCAGCGTCATGCCTATGGAAGCGATGTTCCCTACTTTGACAGGTTGATGTGGTATTATTTTGCAGAACATCTTTTAGGCGATTACAGAACAAATGTCGATCTGCTTGACTTTGATCAGTAATAGACCGGAATTACATAAATCGTACTGCCATCACGAAGATCATACATCCGGTGTGGCAGAAACTGAAAAGCTTTAAAAAAATCAGGGGACATGCAGAAGCATGTCCCCTTAACATTGAAAATGCAGCGATCTTTTTCACCTTCAACGTACTTTTTAAAGCATGCCCTCTTCAGTTTTACCATTGTCTTTTCCTGACCTGAGAAGGATAAGATCATTCAATACAATCTCCGTTATGTACCTGGTTACTCCTTTTTTATCGTCATAATTGCGGTAGACGATTCTTCCCTCAACGGCAACCTCTTTGCCCTTTTTCAGAAATTTTCCGGCAATATCAGCCAATCCATTCCAGGCAACAATGTTGTGCCAGGTTGTTTCGCTTACCCTTTGTCCTTCAGCATTTTTATAACCGTCTTTTGTTGCAAGCGTAAAATGTGCTACTTTCTTCCCTGATTCGGTTGTTTTGGTATCCGGATCCTGTCCGAGATTTCCGATGAGTGTTACTCTGTTTTTTAATGAATTCATGACTTAACATTTAAATTTGACATAAGATTAATTTCTATGCAAACTTAAAACAGGACCACATTCTGTTCCGGTTAATAATCATTTATACACGGTTTCTAAATATTTATAGTCATTTGTAACCGTTTTAAAACGTTTTTATATTTCTGTATCAACTTCATACATATCATCTGTATTTTTTGTATCTTTAACAAAACATCAGTGCTGTGGAAAAGAAATGCCTCGATTGCGGCGACACCTTACGTGGCCGTACAGATAAAAAATTCTGTTCCGATCAGTGTAGAAATAACTATAACAACAGGCTTAATCGCGATTCAAACAATTTCGTCAGAAATGTGCACGGCTTGTTAAGAAAGAACAGAAGAATCTTAGCCGACCTTTATGCCGAAGGCAGGGTAAAAGTACATAAAGATGCTCTTTTTGCCCTGGGTTACAACTTCAGCTTCTTTACTCATATCATAGAGACTTCCCAGGGGCATAAGTTCCATTATTGCTTTGAATACGGATACAGGGAAACCGGTGATGACTTCCTGGAATTAAGAGAAAATATCCATTATATTGAATATCAGTAAAATTATCTCTTCTGGGGAAAAGCAGCTACTCAGGTAACCGGTTATCAGATCGAGACACCATTTTTAACCTGTAGTTCAGTCTGATCGTCTATTGGTACAATTCTGCCTGAATACCTTGCATAATCAATTTTAAGTGTTGATAAGGAAGCGCTGCAGAATCCATTTTTACCAATCTGGAGATATACGTCAAATGTGTTCTTTCCAT
Source organism: uncultured Bacteroidales bacterium (assembly GCA_963760915.1). Taxonomy (GTDB): domain Bacteria; phylum Bacteroidota; class Bacteroidia; order Bacteroidales; family VadinHA17; genus LD21. The sequence goes on from CAVXEU010000004.1 coordinate 454,103, forward strand.
TGCTGACTTCCATTTTTATGTCATATATCCCTTTAGATAATTCATTGGTCAATTCATAATTCAGAGCTTTTCCCCGCATACTTATTCCTGCAATCGGTCTGGAAGTATACTGTCTCCCAATATAGGCAGCACTGATGATAGCTTTATCCCCGTCAATAATTATATAATTGGCCCTGGGTACAAGGTCAATATTTCCACCCCGTGATAAATACATCCTGTCGAGCTTTATTATGAATCTTCTCGAATCAACAGCTTTCTTTATCACTGCCTGTTCAGCCAGCTGTTTCTCATTTCTGAGTTCAGAACGTTCAATTTTGGATTCTCTGGTTGTTGCACAGGACGATAAGATTATTATCGTTACAAAAATCGCTAATATTTTTTTCATTGCATGATATTTAATTAGTACACATTCAAATATCATGCCATTCAACTATACTTATAGCTCTTTATCTTTTAAAAAAGGAAAGCAGTAATTTTGATTTTATTTACCGCGACTTATGCTGAAGATCCATAATCCATGTGAGCCCTTTTGCAGGATGTTTCCCTGACCAGTCCGGATCATCAGGTTGAGTTTTGAAAATTCAGACATGCAATTTTCCGACTTATCCCGGCAGTTGTTTTACCGGAAACGCAAAAAGAAGTGCAATCATGATTAACAAAACAACTGACTGCATTTCTGGAATGTTAAATTCCGAATAGATCTACCAGTCGCTGTTAGCGAGCTCCCAGACATTGGTAAAGCTTATCATGATAATTTTTTTCATTATGTCCCAGTTGATGGTACTTATTTCATCGTCAGGAGTGTGATACTCTTCCCTGTGACCAGGTTTGAATCTCATTATTGGTATACCTGCAGCAACAAAAGACCTGTGGTCAGTACCTCCCGGGGGATCAGCCGAAGGTTGATAATCAACGGAAAGATCAATCCCATACTTTTTAAGATTAGCCATGGTAATCTCCTTAAATCCGGGACATGTGCTGGTGTAGGTCATTGTTACCTTATTAGGCTCATCTTCAGAAATATATCTCGAGATCATATCGAAATTCACATTCAGCCTGAGATTTTTAAGGGGATACTGAAGGTTCTGAACATAGAATCTTGATCCTAAAAGCCCCTCTTCTTCTGCAGTCCAGAGTGCTATTATTACAGTTTTTTGAGGTTTCCTGCCGGATTCCATAATTGCCCTGGCAATTGTCATTACGCCAACAGTTCCTGATCCGTTGTCGTCGGCTCCATTCCAGATGAAGCCGTCACTCATACCCATATGATCATAGTGTGCTCCAAGAACAATTATCTGATTGGGATCATTTCCCTCTATAATTCCTATAACATTTCTTACTGCTACAGTCGAGGTATTGACCGTTGAATTCAGGGATATCGATTTACCTGTAATTTCCGGCATTTGATAGACCAAATTCTGGTCAGCATTCTTTATATATTCCTCGATGGAGATTCCCGTCCCGTTTAGAATTTCATTTGCTGTTTTTGCTGATACGGTTATCCTGATAAGATTCTCAGGATTTGTCTTACCTGGAAGTGAGTATCTGGCACTAAATCCTGCTGGCCTCGGACGATATTCTGCCGGCGACATATTATTAAAAGCTTTGCTTAAAGGATAACCAACAGTTCCTGAACCGGGGGTGAATTCAATTATACCGGCAGCACCACCTGTCATTGCAAGAGATTCTATTTCCCGCTCTGATGCGGTAAGTTCAGCTCGTGAAAGCTTCTCGTACGCAAAACCGGGACTTCCGGCTATTTTCAAAATGAATTTGCCTCTAAGATCAATTTTGCTGAAATCATTAAACTTTAGTTTATCATTTTTAAAACCGTAACCGGCAAAAACAACCGGTGCTTCAATCTCTCTGCCTGAAGGAAATGTATTCCATATAAAATCTACATTATAGGTGAAGTTGCTGGTTCTTATTGTCTCTCCTTCAGTTGAATTGACTTTAAGTAACTGTATTTCCCCCGGTACGGTTTTAAGCATTACAAAATTCTGGAAGTAGGATCTTTCAGCGGTTATGGAACTATTAGTAAGATTCCGGCTCTCTAATCTGTCACCACCGGGTTTCACCCCATACAGCCCTAGAATTCCGGCAATGTAATCAGCTGAAAGATACGCTCCTTTCTCACCGGCCATTCTGCCTTCGGTCCAATCTGAAGCAAGAAAGCCGAGCTGAGCCTTAATTGCATCCGTTGTAATTGACTGTAGTCCCTTCTCTATGGGCGTTAACTGAGCATTGTTCTGTAATGTTGAAATAAAAAATAAGACGAAAATTGCTAATAACGATTTTTTCATTTTAATGGAGTTTTCTTAATAATTATTCCTGTTGCAGATTTTACTAAGGTAATTAATTATTGCAAATTGATTTAGTATTTTAACTTTGGAAAAATTATTGAAATGATCAGATTATGAAAAATAGTATATTTTGTATCTTCCTGACCTTTATGGTCGGTTCATTCTCTTTTGGACAGGATAAGAAGGTGGAGGATGTGGGTTATATTGTAAAAGTAGGCGATAAAGCACCCGATTTCACAATAAAAGAAGCAGGAGGGAAGAGCTATAAGCTCTCTGAATTGAAAGGGAAGGTTGTGATGCTTCAGTTTACTGCCAGCTGGTGCAGTGTTTGCAGAACTGAAATGCCATTTATAGAAAAAGAGATATGGAGGGAAAAGGGTTCGGAAGGGCTTGTTGTTGTCGGTATTGACCGTGATGAGCCTGTTGAAAAAGTTCTGAAATTCAAAAAGGATATCAAGATCTCTTATCCATTAGCCCTGGATCCGGGTGCAGATATCTTCGCACTTTTTGCCAGGAAAGAAGCCGGTGTAACCAGAAATGTGATAATAGGCAGGAGTGGCAAAATAGTGTTTCTTACACGTCTTTTCGACAGGGATGAATTTGACAGGATGAAGAAGGTGATCTTTGCTGAACTGGATGCCAAACAGGTCGAGTGATAATGATGACGGTAGAAGAATATGTGAAAAACCGGCTGAGATATGTAACATTTTTGTCTTAAAGTCCGTTATACAATAGTTCAGTACTATGTAGTCCTGAACGTTTAGTAACATACTGATCTTGATAACTAAAACTTAAACTGATGAAAAAAATTTTTGTATTTATCCTCGTAGTACTTATTTCTATACCGGTTTTCTCTCAGATAAAATTTGGTATAAAAGCTGGTGTTAGTACAACTAATCTTTCAATGGCGACCCTTAAAACCGTTACATCAGGGACGACCTCATATACTATTGATGCATTGACAGCAGCGAAATATGGTTTTAATGGCGGAGTTTTTTTAAGGCTTTCCCTTTTGGGAATTTACCTTCAGCCGGAAGTATTACTCTCAACAAGAACAAATGAGTATACTGTAACAGATATTACAACCGGACAGACAACAGCGGCAAGTATTGTGAAACAGAATTTCAATAAACTGGATATTCCTGTAATGCTTGGATTTAAACTTGGGCCGCTCAGGCTTAATGCAGGTCCATCAGCTTCACTTCTGATTAATTCCCCCAAGGACCTTATTAATAATCCGGATTTTAAAACTATGTACAGCAGGATGACGATAGGCTATCAGGCCGGATTGGGTTTTGACATACTAAAATTCCTTACTTTTGATCTGAGATATGAAGGAAGTCTTAAGAAATACCAGAATCAGATCGAGAACCTGACAGGAACGAAGTTCACTCTCGACGACCGTCCAAATGCATTTTTATTCAGTGTTGGTATTATGTTCTAGTGATATTGAATTCAAGTCAAAAAACAGGGATAAGCTAATAACTTTCCCTGTTTTGCTTTATATGTGATGCATTTTTATTTTGAGAGAAGCATTCTTGCAGCAACTATCAGCAGAAGAACTCCGAAAATTTTTTTAAGCAGAGGTTGTGGCAGGGTTATTGCAAGCTTGGATCCAAAATATGAACCTACAATGAAAGCAAAAGCGATAATCATTGCAAATTTTAAATTTACTTCTCCTGCTTTATAGTAATTGTATGCAGCAATTATCCCTATGGGAGGCAACATTACAGCCAGACTGGTCCCCTGAGCGGACTGCTGACTGAATCCAAGTAGAAATACCAGGGCAGGAATCATGATTATTGCACCTCCAATCCCGAGCATACCTGCCATAACCCCGGTGAGTAGTCCGATTGCAATAAGTAATAAAAGAATTGAAATTGACATTTTCATTGAAAATTAGTTTGATAACAATGAGCGCAAATTTATTAAAAATATGAGAATGCAGCTCATAATAAATTACACATTATAATGTTTAAATTAATATTGAATTACAATGTCTGCAGCAATACAGTTTCAGAGTACTGATCCGTTTATTTTGTCACTTGCAACATTATAAGTAACTTTGCAGCTGGTTTGAAAGCGATGAAGAAGAAACACCTATTATACATTTCAGCAGGGATAGCAACAATATTAATGTTCTCTGTTTTAGTGGCCGGGAGAATCATTTTTGGGGTCAGCATTAAGGCAAAAACACCCAACAGGATTATTTTTATTCCAGACGGTTCTTCATATGAACAGGTGTTGGATACACTTGAATCAAATCTGGAAATAAAAAATATAAAGGTTCTGAACTGGGTGGCAAAAAGGAAGGACTATCCCTTACTGATAAAGCCTGGCAAATATACTGTCGGTAATGCAATAAGCTATAATGCATTAATAAATATGCTCAGGTCCGGAAGGCAAATACCGGTTAAAATTACTTTTAATAATGTAAGGACCCTCAATCAGATAGCCGGTAAGTTCGGTAAGCTTATCGAGGCTGACTCATCTCAGATAATTAATTTTTTTTCTGACGATTCAAATTACAAGTCCGACGGTTTTAAAAAAGAAAATATCATAGCACTCTTTTTACCGAATACTTATGAATTTTACTGGAATACCGACACCAAAGATCTTTATTTAAGGATGCTGAAAGAGTACAGATTATTCTGGAACAATCAGAGACTGGCAAAGGCAAAAGAAAAAGGGCTTGACCCCATGGAAGTGGCAATACTGGCTTCAATAATTGACGACGAGGTTGCCAAATCAGACGAGAAACCGCGTATAGCCGGCGTGTACATTAACCGGTTGAAGAGAGGGATTCCTCTTCAGGCATGTCCTACAATTAAATTTGCATTAAACGACTTTACGATTACCAGGATCTTAAAGAAATATCTTATTGTCGATTCACCATACAATACATACAAGCATAAAGGTTTTCCTCCCGGTCCCATTGGCTGTCCTTCAATAGATGGGATCGATGCCGTACTGAATGCTGAACAGCATGATTATCTCTACTTTGCTGCAAAATCTGATTTTTCAGGGTATCATAATTTCTCAAGGACTCTGGCTGAGCATAATCATTATGCCGCATTATACCAGAGAGAACTAAACAAAAGGAAGATTTTCAAATAGACTCCACTACTTCAACTTCGCGCTCCAGTTCAATACCAAATTTAGTCCGAACAGATCTGTTTATCGCATCGGCAAGCTTAAGTATATCATCTCCTGTGGCATTTCCAAAATTGATCAGAACCAATGCCTGTTTATCATGAACTCCGGCATCGCCAATCCTTTTTCCTTTCCATCCGGCCTGATCAATCAACCAGCCGGCTGCAAGTTTGGCAGCACCTGACGGATCTTCATAATAAGGCATTTCCGGAAATCTTTTCTTAAGAGCAGACGCTGCAGAACGGCTTACAACGGGATTTTTGAAAAAACTTCCGGCATTACCTGTAATTTTCGGGTCAGCCAATTTGGTTTGCCGTATATTTATTACGGCATCTCTGACATTTCGCAGGTTAATCTCTCCAAGTTTTTTTATTTCAACTGCCAGTGAACCATAATCATATTTAAGTATAGGATTGGTAGCCAGTTTGTAATAAACTCTGGTTATCAGGTATTTACCTTTAAGTTCATTTTTAAAAACACTGTTTCTGTACTCAAAGCAGCACTCATTACGGGTGAATTCCCTGACCGATCCGTCTTCGAGCGAAACAGCCCTGACTTTCTCAATCACATCTTTTATCTCAACTCCATAAGCACCTATGTTCTGAACAGGGGATGCACCTACCTGACCGGGTATGAGAGAAAGATTTTCAAGACCGCCATAGCCGTTATTCACACTCCACTCGACAAAAAAATCCCAGTCCAGTCCTGACCCGCATGACACAATATGATAATCCCTGTGTTTTTCATCAATTGAAATACCATCAATTTCGGAATGAAGCAAAGTTCCCTTGTAATCACCTGTAAACAGCAGATTACTTCCTCCTCCTAAAATAAAAAGCGGGTATTTGACTGAAATTTTCTTTTTAATCAATGTAATTGCCTCATCTTCTGTATGGACATGTATAAGAAGATCTGTTTTATAATCCATTCCGAATGTGTTATACTTTTTAAGAGAAACATTTCTTGAAATCATGGAGGCTCAATTTGATGCAAAAGTATAAAAAGAGCTCTAATTGAATTTAATTATCCGGGATTTGTTTACCTGAATGAATTATTCCGGAGCTGCAAACTTCCTCCTGCCACCTGAAACCAGACGCCTGACGCCTGCCGCCTGCCACCTGCCACCTCAGTATTTTATCAAAAACTATTCATTTTCTAACGTTCTGCCGGATTTTACTAATTTTGAGTCATGCCTTTAAATAAAAATAAGATCCTGGTTGCTTTTTCAGTTACAAACTGTATATGCTATGATCAGCGGGTTCTGAAAATTGCAGATAAAGTCAGCAGTTTGCATTGTACTATTACTATAATCGGCAGAACAACAGGCAATTGCTGTAATGATGATAAAGTGCCATTCAAAACCAGAAGATTCAGGATGCTTTTCAGAAGAGGCTTCCTTTTTTATAAATTTTTCAATCTAAGACTTTTCTTTTACCTTTTTTTTAACAGATTTGACCTGCTGGTAGCAAATGACCTTGATACACTTCTACCGAATTTTCTTGTTTCAAAACTTAAGCATATTCCAATTGTGTATGATTCACATGAGTATTTCACCGGTGTGCCTGAAATCCAGCAAAGACCTCTGGTAAAGTGGGTCTGGACAACTATTGAAAAAATGATTTTTCCTCACCTGAAATATATAATGACAGTAAGTGAGTCAATAGCCGGGCAGTATGAAAATGAATATGGCATCAGACCGATAACCATCAGGAATTGTTCAGGCAGTACCAGCCATATCATTCCATTGACCAGAGAAGAACTCGGGATCAGACCGGATCATCTATTATTACTACTTCAGGGAGCCGGAATTAACATAGACAGAGGAGGAGAGGAGCTTATCGAAGCTGTTTACCTGACTGAGAATGTATCTTTGCTTATTATCGGATCGGGTGATATTATTGAGAATCTGAAAACCAGAGTGAAAGAACTGGATCTTTCTGATCGGGTTAAGTTCATTCAAAAAGTTCCGTGGGAAGAACTTATGAGATATACTAAAGGAGCAGATGCAGGGTTAAGTCTGGATAAGCCTACCAACATGAATTATGAATTCAGTCTGCCGAATAAACTTTTTGATTATATATCTGCAGGAATACCAGTTATTGCAGGCGATCTTGCCGAAGTAAGAAAAGTTCTCAAGGAAAACAGTTGCGGGATAATTATTGACAAAGTTACTCCTGAATTAATTTCAGATGCGATTTCAGCCCTTCGGGATAACCCCTTAAAACTTGCTGAACTAAAAAGGAACGCAATTGTTGCCTCGATGAAGCTTAACTGGGAAATGGAAGGGAAAAAAGTGACCGGATTTTATGAAAATGTGCTGAATAATGAAATTGATCGATAATTTTTTTGAAAATGACATTGAATCCCCATGGATGCACTGAGCAGGCAGAGTTCACCCAAGTCATGCTGCAGGGTAGCGGCATTTTGAATTCAGTTAAACGGATCAATGATTTTTCGCAGCTTTTATCAAAGTGCTTTAAATACAAATTTTAACAGAGCCTAAATAAGATTAATGTATTATGGACAGGTTGGATTTAATTAAAAAAATATACCCGTTTTTAGAGAAGGAGCTGATTGCTGAGATATTTAATGTTTCAACTCTTTACCGGCTTGGTATTGATCAGAGTATCCTGGGGGAAGGTGATTATATCAAATCATTTCCAATGGTTCTTACGGGATGCCTTAGGGTTGTCCGGCTCTCTGATGATGGAAGTGAGCTTTTATTATATTACCTCAACAAGGGAGAGATATGCAGTATGTCGCTTACCTGTTGCATGATTCCCCAGAAGAGTAATATTAAAATGATTGCTGAAGAAGAGTCAGTGATTATTACAATTCCTGTAGACAAGCCTGAAAAATGGATGTCGGAATTTAGATCCTGGAAAGAGTTTATGATGAATTCATACCGTCACCGGTTCAACGAGCTTCTTGATACTATAGATTCAATAGCATTTATGAAACTTGATGAAAGGCTGGTTCGGTTTTTTGAAGAACGATTTAAATCTACAGGGAAAACCATATTTAACGGGACTCACCAGGATATTGCTGATCAGCTTAATACATCACGTGAAGTGATATCACGATTGTTACGGGATCTTGAATTGAAAAAACTTGTTATAACCGGGAGGGGTTATGTGGAATATTCAAAATTATTGTGAAAAACATATTCTCTGTGACTTTAGTCACATACTTTATTGTTTAAGGACGTTAATTTTGCAGTCAGTTAATGGTATTGATCAGGTTGAGCTTATTCAGATCGGTCTGAATCAAACAGTTTAATATGAAAATTTTATGATTAAAGATTATATAAAAAAACACCACTTTATTATCATTTTTTCGGTTGCCGGAGCAATAGCAGGATTTTTGTACTGGAAGTTTGTCGGTTGCCAGTCAGGTACTTGTCCGATCAAATCTGTATGGTATCTTAGTACCTTGTGGGGGATGGCATTCGGATATCTGGCTGGAAGTCTTATTAAAGAGCTGATAATGAAGAGAAAGGGGAAGAAACTAGAAGACATTAAGAATTCAAATGAAAGCTAGAATCAGTTAGTATAAGTCAGATAAGGATTTTTCGAGTAGATTTTTTTCAAAGTGTCGAGGCTGTCATTTTATTAATGGCAGCCTTTTTTCTTGGCAGATCTGTATAGGTTCCGTATACCTCTGTGTGACTTCAGTTCTTAGTGCGCAGAAATACCATTGAAAATCACAATGATCAGATCAGTTCATTTTCCTGTTAATCCGGTTACTTTTATATTTAAATAAATAGTAATTTGCTGGTAATTAATTTTATTGGACTAATCTGAAACAATCCTATCATGTCTACCAATCGTCGCAGTTTCTTAAAGACAGCAACATTCGCTGGTGCTGGTGCAATGGCAGGAGGATTAATCTCCGGCTGTTCTCCGGGACAACCAGAATCAAACCTGCCGGTTATCCTTGATTCAGTGAAAATTTCTCATAAGCAGAAGTTTAATATGTCGGGCTATGCTGCTCCTGCTCTGCCGACTGTAAGAGTCGGGATCATCGGACTAGGCGACCGGGGAAGCGAGGCAGTTCAGAGGCTGTCATATATTGAGGGTGTAGAAATAAAGGCTTTATGTGATAAAAGAGAAGCAGGAGTAAAAGGTTCCCGGGAGTATCTGAACAGTATCGGAAGGCCTGCTGCACAGGAATTCTTTGGTGATGAGAATATCTGGAAAAAGCTTGTTGAACTTCCCGATCTGGATCTTATTTATACATGTACACCGTGGGTGATGCACACTCCCATCTCAGTTTATGCAATGGAGAACGGCAAACATGTTGCATGTGAAGTACCTATTGCACGGACTATTGATGAAGCATGGCAGCTTGTCGAGACATCTGAAAAAACAAAAAAGCATTGCATGATGCTTGAGAATTGCTGTTACGACTTCTTTGAATTACTGACACTCAATATGGCCCGTCAGGGAATGTTCGGTGATATCATTCATGGTGAAGGTGCTTATATACACAACCTTATGGGTTACAATTTCAAGAAACCACAGGATGACATGCAGACCGATGGTGCCTATACAGATATGTGGAGACTCAAAGAGAATGCCACCAGGAACGGGAACCTGTATCCAACACACGGTTTGGGACCTATAAGCCAGGTAATGAATATAAACTGCGGCGATAAGATGGATTATCTGTCTTCAATGTCAACATTAGATTTTACTATGGGTCCCAGGGAAAAGGAGCTTTCGTCCCAGGATCCTTTTTATGCTCCATGGAAAGATTCAAGGTTCAGGGGAAATACGAATATGACGATGATAAGAACCACACTTGGGAAGACAATTTTGATCCAGCATGATGTATCTTCAACTCAGCCATATTCAAGAATACATCTTGTTAAAGGAACCAGGGGTATGGCAATTAAATATCCTGAACAACTTATAGCGATCGGCGAAAGCTGGGCAGATAATGATCTGATGAAACAATATTCCGAAAAATACACACCTGAAATAGTAAAAAGAGTAGGGGAGATGGCTAAAATGGTTGGTGGTCATGGAGGTATGGACTTTATAATGGACTGGCGTTTAATGGATTGTTTAAGGAACGGTCTACCACCTGACCAGAATGTTTATGACGGTGCTCTCTGGAGCTCAATAGCTCCATTGAGTGAGTGGTCGGTTGCCAACAGGTCACAATCAATTGATGTTCCCGACTTTACCGGAGGATCATGGAAATCCAATATTCCTCATGGTATAAATCTTGAAACAGGAGGCACGACCAAAGTGCTTGAGGTGAAAAAGGTTAAAGAGGAAATGCAGCTGAATGTTAAGTAGCCATCGGTACGCAAAGAACTTGAATACAGTGTCTTAACTTTGCGAGCTTTGCGATGATGTCCGTCGGAGCTTTAGCAAAGGCGGAATTTGCGGTGTGCGGTTAATAGGGTCATTTTCAACACCTCCTGTCTTTTTGTGACCCTCAGAAATTAATTCTGATCAACAATCAAACGGATCGTTGTTTTTATTTACTTTGCAGCCTGTTAAATCAGTACTATGGGCAAATTGAAATTCGATGGTTATTGCAGGCAGCGGATTAATCGGTTTACCTTTAAGTTTATTCAGAATGGAAAGGTCCGGGAATATTTTATCTATGGGATAGTGTTCATTCTGGTTATTTTCAGCGGAACAGTTTTAAATCCATGGCATTGATTAATCTCCTGATCATAATAGTAGTGTTGGCCGTGATAGGCATTCTATCACTTAATACAAAAAGCAAGGGCATTATTACGGTCTCAGCCGTTATTCTCCTTGGACTTATCAGTGGTTACTTATCAGGAAAAGCACTTCTCGGAACGGATTATGAAGTTATTTTCCCGGGTACTATGTTGTTCGGAAAAGTACCGGTAAGGATTGATTCTCTGTCAGCCTGGTTTATACTTACGATCAATTTCACAATGATTACGGCGGCGATTTACGGGTTAAACTATATGAAGACCTACCGTGACAGGAGAAGTGATTTAACAATGCACTGCATTGCTTTTATACTTGTTCATTTTGCCCTATTGGGCATAAGTACTGTACAGAACGGATTTATCTTTCTTTTGTTCTGGGAATTAATGGCTTTAACAGTATTTATTCTTGTAATATTTGATCATCATAAGCCTGAGACTGTCAAGGCTGGCATAAATTACCTTGTGCAGTCGCATATTAGCATTGTATTCCTGATGCTGGGGTTCATTTATCTTGCATACAAAACCGGGAGTTATAGCTTCGACGCAATCATTGATTTTACAGGCCAGCAATCAACACTTGCCGGGACAGCGCTTTTCCTCTGCTTCTTTACCGGGTTTGGCATTAAGACCGGCTTTGTTCCGTTTCATACCTGGCTCCCTTATGCTCATCCGGCTGCTCCATCACATGTCTCGGCTATAATGTCGGGTATTCTCATTAAAATAGGTATATATGGTATCCTAAGGATGTTGCTGTTAATTAAAACCGATTATACCACAATAGGCTATATTATCCTGTTTATTTCAATTTTCACCGGAATTTATGGTGTAATGCTGGCTACTATCCAGCACGATCTGAAAAAACTGCTGGCTTATCATAGTATTGAAAATATAGGAATTATAGGTATAGGTATCGGAATAGGATGCATAGGATTGGGTTCGGTTAACAAGTGGATGGCTATACTCGGATTTTCAGGAGCACTACTTCATACACTTAACCATTCTTTATTCAAGTCGCTGCTTTTCTACAGTACAGGCAATGTTTACAAGGCAGCTCATACAGTTAATATTGAGCGCCTTGGTGGGATAATTAAAAGGATGCCTCAGACATCGTTATTGTTTCTGGTTGCCGCGATGGCAATTTGCGGACTTCCTCCCCTCAACGGTTTTATTTCCGAATTTCTGATTTTCGGAGGTATATATAACTGGTTATATAGTGCCAGTCTTATATCCCTGATAACTATTGTATTTGCCCTCGTAGGATTGGTACTGATCGGCGGACTGGCCATTTTGTGTTTTACAAAGGCTTTCAGTATTGTTTTTCTTGGGAATTCCCGGAATGATAATAAGGACGAGCTTCATGAAACAGGTTTCTGGCAATTGTTGCCAATGTACCTTACTGTATCCCTGATGATATTTATCGGCTTGTTTCCATCTCTTTTTATCGATGCCTTGCAGAGACCTGTAAACCTGTTTTCTCATCATATCGTATTTAATCTCAATCTTATCAAAGTTGGGGCTATTGATTCGCTTCAAACTATAACCTGGTTATTCTTTGGGTTTATATTATTTGTTTCATTTCTTGTCATACTAAGAAAAATTTCAAGCAGGAATAAAGTAGTTGAAACTGGTCCGACATGGGGATGCGGATATGCTTCTGTAAGCAGTAAACTTCAGTACACTGCCAATTCATATGTGAGAAGTTATTCAAAACTTGCCAAGCCTTTGCTTGATATTGAAAAGAAGGAGGTTGAGATTGACGAAGTTTTTCCAGGAAAGAAACATTACGAGACAGACCCTTATGACAAGATAGAACGAATCTTCATTGATAAGCCCCTGAAATTAATTAATAAAGTTACTGAACTGTTCACATTTCTTCAGAATGGCCATCTTCAGAGGTATATTCTTTATGGGATTATATTTATTACGGCAGTAATCTGCATACCCCTTATTGTGGAGAAAATTGAGACAATACTTCATTTCTTAAATAATTTGTAAAATGTTAAGCATACTATTAATTCTGTTCACAGCTGTCTTCTTTAACGGGATTATTATCAGAACCAAGAGCATTGCATCAGGTAGAAAAGGACCAGTTATTCTTCAGCCTGTCAGGGATGTGGTCAGATTATTTAAGAAAGGAACCGTTTACAGTGAAACAACCAGCATAATATTCAGGATCGCGCCTGTGATATATTTTTCCTCGGTCCTCATGGCCTGTCTTGTCATACCTTTTGGCCCTTTCAAGGGAATAGTAAGCTTTGACGGTGATTTTATATTTTTCGCATATATTCTTGCTTTAGGTAAGTTTTTCAGTATTATTTCTGCGATGGATACCGGCAGTAGTTTTGAAGGAATGGGAGCGAGCCGTGAGGCATTATACTCAATGTTTGCAGAGCCTGCTTTTTTTATTCTCATCGGTTCATTTGCTTTGCTTACCGGGAACACCTCTTTTTATGATATTTTTTCATCATTGCATTTAGGATCATCAATTACATATACGCTGGCTGCCCTTGCCGCATTTGTCCTTATTATGCTTGCAATGATTGAAAACAGCAGAATGCCGGTCGACGATCCGAAAACCCATCTGGAATTAACTATGATACACGAAGTTATGGTACTTGATAACAGCGGATTTGATCTTGGATTAATTCTTTCTGCCGGTTATTTGAAATTTGCGATGTACGGAGCAATTATTGCTGATCTGTTTCTTGGCGGATTGTCATTAATTCTGGCTGTTCCTCTGTTCCTGACTATACAGATATTATTTGCTGTAATTGTCGGCCTGGTTGAATCATTTATGGCCAGGTACAGGATGAGTCATAACCCGCAGTTTATTTTAGCTCTTTCGTCTGTCAGCTTTTTAATATTCCTTGGGGCTCTCCTTGTTTTAGGGAAATTTCTTTAAAAAATCCGGAAAATGACAAATGTCTTATTGATAATATTTATAATTAGTCTTCTGTATGTTTCGATAGCAAACAGAATAATAACTTATGTGAGAATTCTTGCATTACAGGGATTTATCCTTTTTGGTGTTACATTCCTGCAGCTAAAGGATATTCAGACGTGGAACCTGGTTCTGATCATGCTTGAGACAATCGTTTTTAAAGCAGTTGCAGTACCAGTATTTTTAAGCTATCTGATTAAAAGAAATAAGATTACACGTGAGTCTGAACCATATTTACCTCATTTCATTTCACTGATAATCATTACAGTTATAATTGTTATTACAGTATTGCTGGCCAATTCAATTAAGGATCCTTATCTGGATAAAATTTTCTTTATCGTATCGCTGTCGACTCTTTTTACCGGGTTGTACTTTATTTCTTCAAGGAAAAAGATCATTACACATGTGATGGGATATCTGATGATAGAGAACGGAGTATTTGTATTATCGCTGGCTGTGGGAAATGAGATGCCCAATCTGGTAAACCTGGGAATAATGCTTGATGTTTTTGCCAGCGTCCTGATCCTTGGTATATTCCTGAACAAGATTGGTGATGTTTTTAAAGATGTGGATGTTGACAAGCTCAGCAATTTGAAAGATTATTAAACGAATAATTGATGACAGCTGTTTATCTTATTGGTGCTTTTGTGATTGCAGGATCAATTTTTGCAAACCGAAATACTGTTTTCAACTATGTACTGGTTATTTTATTTGGTATTCTTCAGACTGGGTTTACGTTCTATGCCGCTTCCAGTTACAGGGCTACATCGCTGGAATATTTTTCTTTTGATTCTCTTGGCCTGCTTCTCCTGATAACCCTTAGCGTTGTATCTATTCCGGCTCTTTTTCACAGCTACCTGTATATTAAGCGTCACGATGAGACACCACAATCGAGAGCAATATATTTCTCCGCGATGATAATTCTGCTGACTTCAATCAGTGCTGCATATCTGGCAAACCATATTGCGGTGATATGGATTTTTACCGAGCTGACAACATTGTCTGCCTCCATGTTGATATATCATCACAGGAATAAGCTTGCACTGGAAGGCACCTGGAAATATGTTTTTATATGTGCTATCAGTATCACTTTCGTGTTTATCGGCATCCTGTTTCTGAGTCTTTCGCTTCAGCAGGCCGGATCGACTGATCTTTCGTTCTCCAACCTGATGGCACATAAAGATCAGCTGAATCCATTCTGGCTGAGACTTTCTTTCCTCTTTGTTTTTACAGGTTTTACAGCAAAACTGGGATTAGTGCCAATGTACACTGCAGGTATAGATGCTAAAGACAAGGCTCCGGCTCCGGCCGGTGCACTGCTTGCAAGTGTTTTAATGAACATGGGCTTTGTGGGTATATTCAGGCTTTATACAGTCATTGCCAATACATCCCTTTTCCACTGGGCTAACCTGATCATTTTCATTGCCGCTTTCCTTTCAGTTTTCGTTGCAACTGTTTATATGACCAAGGTTTTGAATATTAAAAGAATGCTGGCCTATTCAGGAATAGAGCATATGGGAATAGTCATGCTGGGAGTTGCAGCGGGAGGGATTGGCTATTATGCTGCGATCTTGCATATCGTGCTTCATACTTTTGTTAAATCCGGCATCTTCTTTCAATACAATCAGCTTTACAGGACTTTTCAAAGCAAGAGTATTCAGTATGTCGGCAATTATTTTAAATACAATCCAACAGGTGCAATAGTGCTTTTATTCGGATTTATAAGTGCCACAGCAATGCCTCCGTCAGGATTGTTTGTCAGTGAGTTCCTTATATTCAGATCTCTTTTTGAAAGTAACCACATAATACTTCTGGTGCTTGTATTGCTTTTATTGACAATTGTTATCTGGGCCTTTGGAAAGAATATATTGAAGATACTTTTTCTTCCTGTTCAGGGATTGGATGAAACAAAAATTCCAAAAATAAACCCCTGGGAATCTTTAACCCAGTATGTATTACTTTTTGCAGCTGTCTGGCTTGGTCTTAATCCTCCTTCAATTTTTGTACAGTTAATTCAGGATGCAGTAAAAATTTTACCAAATTGATATGAGCTATATAGCAATAAAAAATCACCAGTCTGTTCCTTCCGGCACAATTCCGGAAATGGAATACAAGTTGTTCTTCGATACAAATATCGCTTTAGTTAAGAATAGTCCTGAAAGGCACTGCGTTTTATATTTTGGTTACAGGGCAGGAAACAGTGTACGCCTGATCTGTTGTATTGCAGATGATCTTAAGCATTCCATTATGGTTTCTTCATCCGTAGTAAAGAGTGATTCAGTACTTGATTCCTTTGCTGCCAGAAATCTCTTCTTCGAAAAATTTGAGCGGGAAATACACGAAAATTTCGGTATTGATTATAAAGATCATCCCTGGCTAAAGCCTGTGAGGTATTCTGAAAACAGGGCAAACCGCTCCGAAACAATCCCGGGGTATCCTTTTTTTAATATCGACAGCGAAGAGCTCCATGAGGTTGGTGTCGGACCTGTGCACGCAGGCATTATAGAACCCGGCCACTTCAGGTTTGTGTGTAACGGGGAACAGATATTACACCTGGAAATTCAGTTGGGATACCAGCACAGAGGTATTGAACAGTTGTTTCTTCAAAAAACAAAGCTTCTTCAACGTACAACTTTGGCAGAGTCTGTTGCCGGTGACAGTGTTATAGGTCATACCTCTGCGTTTGCCTATTTGTGGGAGAGTCTGGCAGGAAGCATTCCAGGACGCGAAATTCTTTATTCACGAACTCTGGCCCAGGAACTGGAACGTATTGCCATACATACAGGCGATCTTGGTGCAATATGCAATGATGTCGCTTACCAGCTAGGCAGTTCGGTGTTTGGAAGACTTAGAACACCTGTTATCAACTTTTTTCAGGAATGGTGCGGTAATCGTCTGTCAAAAGGATTGGTACGTGCCGGATACAATCCTTATCCGTTTACAAGAGATCTGGCTGGCAGATTAACGACAATCCTGGATGTGTTTGAACCGGATTTTGTTGAGATGTATAATGAGCTCTCACGATTACCAAGTTCCTTATCGCGATTCGAAAGAACAGGTGCGTTGACTTATGAACAGATATTATCAATTGGCACTGTGGGAATGTCTGCAAGGATGAATGACCTCGTAAGAGATATCAGGACCTCTCATCCTTATGGCATTTATTCTGAGCTGAATCATGAACCTGTAATAAAGCATCATGGAGATGTCTATTCGCGTGTACAGATAAGAAAGGAGGAGGTATTACAGTCGATAACTTATTTACGTCAGTTGCTGAATCATCTTCCTGATGCTGATATGACGAGTGAGGGGCAACTTTCCCTTAAGCCAGATTCCTTCGCACTTTCACTTACAGAAGGCTGGCGAGGCGAAATATGCCATGCTGCTTTGACCAACGATAAGGGTGAGCTGATGATATACAAGATTAAAGATCCATCATTTCATAACTGGCTTGCCCTGGCATTATCAGTCCGAAATAATGAAATATCTGATTTCCCTGTCTGCAATAAAAGTTTTGATCTGTCGTACTGCGGACATGATCTTTAAAACCAAAATGAAGAAAGACAATGTTAAATACACTTAAAATACTATATCATCAGGGAAAACAATATATCCCTGATCTTACTGAAGCAGTCGTTCCGGGGATATACAGAGGCCGTCCTGAGATAAGCTTTGAAGCGGTTGATGAACCGGCTCTGGCAGAAATGTGCCCTACCGGCGCAATAATGACTGGACCGGTAAGAATTGATATTGGTAAGTGCACCTTCTGTGGTGAATGTTCAAGGCAATATCCCCGAAAGATTCATTTTACAAAGGATTATAAATTATCTTCAAATGAAAGGGAGAGACTCATTATTTCTGAAGGTTCCATTGAACCGGTACGACTTGATCCTGGTCAGATAAGAAAAGAGATCAGATCATATTTCAGAGGATCGCTTAAGCTAAGGCAGGTATCAGCTGCTGGTGACAACAGTTGCGAGCTTGAGCTGAACGCCTGTGGAAATGTTAACTTTGATATGGGTCGCTTCGGGATAGAATTCGTTGCCTCACCGAGGCATGCAGATGGAATTGTAATAACTGGTCCCGTTTCAAAAAATATGGCTGAACCATTACGGATCACTTATGATGCTATTCCATCTCCAAAAATTATTATCCTGGCAGGTACAGATGCGATAAGCGGTGGCATTTTTGAAGGAAGTCCTGTCATTGACAGGAAATTTATTAAAGAAAATCTTATTGATCTTTATGTTCCGGGTAATCCGATTCACCCATTGACATTTATCAATGGTATCATTGATTTACTTTCGATTTAATATCCGGAAGCCTGTCCATCCTTGCGCGATTCGGAAGCTCCGAACCATACCTTATTTTTATCGTCCCACATAATGGCCTGGTATCCGCCATAGCCTCCAAGATCCCATTGAACCGTATGTCCCATATTAATGAGTTTCTGAATAACCTCCCACCGTATTCCGCTTTCCAGAAGGAGAATTCCTCCGTCGGTCATCAGCTGACCTGTTGGTTCAGATGATCCTATATGATGGATCCTTGGAGCATCACCAGCTTCCTGCAGGTTCATTTTAAAATCGACGAGATTCACGATGATCTGCACATGACCTTGTGGTTGCATGTCGCCACCCATAACACCAAAACTAATCCATGGCTTATTGTTTTTCGTAATAAAACCGGGTATAATAGTCTGAAATGGCCTCTTTCCTGGTGCATACACATTATTATGACCCTCTTCGAGACTGAACATTTCACCTCTGTCCTGAAGAATAAAACCCAGTCCGGTAGGGCACATGCCTGACCCCATTCCTCTATAATTACTCTGGATTAGAGAGACCATATTACCGAATTTATCGGCAACAGTCAGATAAATTGTATTTCCTGCTTCAATTTTACCTGCATCATAGATCTTTGCAGCTTTTTCCCTGTTTATAAGTTTACGTCGCTCTGCAGCATATTTTTTAGATATAAGCTGAGCGACCGGTGTCTCAAAGAAATGAGGATCAGTATAATATTTTGCACGGTCTTCAAAGGCCAGCTTTTTTGCTTCGGTAAAAACATGAATATAATCAGCCGATCCAAAGCCCATTGATTCAATATCAAAGCCTTCTAGTATATTAAGAATCTGAAGAGCGGCAATTCCCTGCCCGTTTGGAGGAAGTTCCCATACTTCGTATCCACGGTAAGTGGTACTTACCGGTGATACCCATTCGGAATGATGACGTGACAGATCGTCATAGGAGAGGAATCCTCCCTGTTTTTTCATGAATGCATCAATACTTCTGGCTATAGTTCCCCTGTAAAACTCATTCCGGCCACCCTGGACAATTTTTTCCAGGGTATTGGCAAGTAACGGATTTTTGAATACCTCTCCTTTCGAAGGTGCCTTACCTCCGGGCATATAAACCTCTTTGATATTCGGATAATCCTTCAAAACAGATGTGCCCTTATTGAGATAATAAGCAATGACTTCAGTTACAGGAAATCCATCTCTTGCATAATTTATGGCAGGTTGAAGAATATCTTTCATCGGAAGACGGCCGAACATATCATGCATTTCAAACCATCCGTCTACACATCCGGGTACTGAAACGGGAAGAGGGCCATAAGACGGAATAAACTGATAACCATTTTCCTTGAAATATTCATACTTTAGTGATCTTGGAGATCTGCCACTGGCATTCAGACCATACAATTTCCCTTTATCTGCACTCCATATAATTGCAAACAGATCTCCTCCCACACCTGCTCCGGTCGGCTCAACAACACCAAGAACGGCATTTGCAGCGATTGCAGCATCAATGGCATTTCCACCCTTTTTAAGTATATCAAGGGCTACCTGGGTAGCAAGAGGCTGACTTGTTGCTGCCATCCCGTTTCGGGCTATTACTTCGGATCGGGTAGCAAAATCATGTCCTGTGATTCTGTCCTGACTATAGGCAAATGCAGGGATAAAAATGAAGAGCAGTACAATAGAATGAATTCTTCCCATAACTGTTTGATTTATGGTACAAAGGTATAAAACAGAATATACTATTTCGCCATCGCTATCTTTTTTAATTCCGCCGGCATTTTTTCTATTGAATATCTGAGAGAAGTTCTTGGCATTGTATTCTTTTTTTTCATGATATATTCAAACACTTCTCTCTGATGTGCCTGACTGGCAGCTTTTAACATCCATCCATATCCCTTTTGAACCATATCATCCTTGTCAGAATGCAGAATATCAGCTATTTCGAAAATATATTCAAGGAATTTACCTTTACGGGCAGGAATAATAAGAGAAACAGCTGATGCTCTTTTTACCCATCTATTTGCAGATTTTGCCCATATCTTCAGTCCAGACAGGCACTCAGGATACATTTCAACCAATGTGCCGACAGTATGATTGCAGAGGGTATCGCATTCAGCCCAGTTACTGACATATTCTTTCACCCATTTTTCAAAGATTTCAAAATCTTCCGGACTATATTGTTTATTGACTAAGTATGACCAGTTACAGGCAACGAATGACTCTTCCATATACCCTGACTTCCATAGCTCATTGCATAATGAAAAGACATTAGCTTTGTTTTTGTCAGGGATGGCTTTAAAGTGTTCTCTACCTATACTGGTTACCAATGCAGATCTGATGCCATACAGTTTAACATCCTCCCTGAAGAATCTTTCCCCTGATTTTTTAGTCTTTTCATCTGAATTCCGTATCAGTTCCTGTCTGACTTTTTCGATAATATTATTCATTCTGACTGATCTTTTTACTGCAAAGGTTGTTATATAGTTAACATATGCAAAGTTAAATCCAATAATTTTAATTCAGTACGGGCTTTGGATACAATAATTGAATCCTTTTCACTAAGATGAAATTGCATTTTTAATAAATTAGCAATTGATTAACGCGCAAAAATTAACTGTCATGAAAATTTATTCCAAACTCTTAATTCTTCTGTTTATGATGATAATGAACCTTAATTCCTGTCGCAGCGGTAAACAACCTGCTCCCGCAGCAACAGATAATTTTAAATATTTTGTTGAACAGTTCGATGATATACGGGTACTGAAGTATAAACTTCCTGAATTTGAATCTCTTTCGCTTCAACAGAAAAAGTACATATACTACCTGAGTCAGGCTGCATTGTCCGGACGAGATATCTTATGGGATCAGAACTTCAGATACAACCTTCTTATCAGGAAAACCATAGAAACCATTCTTGAGAGCTATCAGGGTGATAAAGACTCTCCTGCTTATAAAGCCTTTTTGCTTTACGCAAAAAAAATGTTCTTCGCAAACGGAATTCATCATCACTATTCCAGCGATAAATTCATTCCTGCTTTTTCCGCTGAATATTTTGCAGACCTGGTAAAAAGAAGTGACCAGGGAAAACTACCGCTTGCAAAGGGTCAGACAACTCAGCAACTTATTGATTTACTGACACCTGTAATGTTTCAGGCAAGACTCTTTGCCCGCAAGGTGGAACGGCGTGAAGGAGCAGACATAGTTGCAGAATCAGCATCCAACTTTTATAACGATGTTACCCAGAAAGAGGTTGAGGATTTTTATGCCCGAAAAACAGTCGCTAATGATCAGCATCCTGTTTCTCTGGGACTAAATTCAAAAGTGGAGAAAATAAACGGAAAGGTTATGGAAGAGGTGTATAAATCCGGAGGATTATACGGTGCGGCTATAGACACAATTATTTCATGGCTTGAAAAAGCTATAACAGTGACCGACACAGAAACCCAGAAAGAAGAACTGCAGCTTCTCATCGAATATTATAAGACTGGTGATCTGAAAAAATGGGATGAATATAATGTTGTGTGGGCAACTGATACCATACCAATGGTTGATTACATAAACGGATTTATTGAAAATTATGAAGATCCGCTTGGGATGAAGGCTACCTGGGAAGCAATTGTAGATTATACCGATATTGAAGCAACAAAACGCACAAAAATAATAACGGCAAATGCCCAGTGGTTTGAGGATAATTCACCTATCCAGCAAAAATACAAGAAAGAAAAAGTCACTGGTATTGCTGCAAAAGTTATTGATATTGCAATGCTGGGTGGTGACTGTTATCCCACATCGCCGCTTGGGATTAATCTTCCCAATGCAGACTGGATAAGGAAAGAGGTTGGTTCAAAATCAGTTACATTGGCTAACATCACCAATGCCTTTGATATCGCGTCTCAGGGAAATGGGTTTCTCGAGGAATTTGCTGCTGATCAGTCAGAAATTGACCGGATTAAAAAATATGGCACAATTGCTGATGCATTGCATACTGATCTCCATGAGTGTGTTGGTCATGCAAGCGGTAAACTTGCAGAAGGAACTGATCCTAATGCTCTTAAAAATTATTCTTCTACTCTGGAAGAGGCACGTGCTGATCTTTTTGCACTCTATTTCATGATGGATAAAAAAGTCCTTGAACTTGGACTGCTTCCAAATGAAGATGCAGCTAAAGCAGGGTATGATGCATATATTCGTAACGGTTTGCTGACACAGATTGTCAGGATAAAGCCTGGAAAAGATATTGAGGAAGCTCATATGCGCGACAGGGCATTGATATGCCACTGGGTATATGAAAAGGGGAAAAGTGATAATGTTGTGGAATTTTTCAAACGTGATGGAAAAACTTTTGTTAAAATCAATGATTATCAAAAGTTAAGGACACTATTCGGTAATCTGCTTAGGGAGATTCAAAGAATAAAGTCAGAAGGAGATTTTGAAGCCGGAAAAAAACTTGTTGAAGATTATGGAGTCAGAATTAATCCTCAGCTGCATACTGAAATACTTGACCGTTATGCAAAACTGAATCTTGCACCCTATACCGGTTTTTTAAATCCCGTATTGATACCTGTCAGAGATTCTAAAGGAGAGATAACTGATATAACAGTAAAATATACAGATGATTATCTGGGGCAGATGTTGTACTATGGCAAGAATTATTCTTTTCTTACTCCAATAAATTAAAGACTTTATTTCATATTCATCCAGAATTTTTCTTCGGCTTTCTGCAGGCCTATTTTTTTCTTTCTCTCAAGAAGAACATAGTAGATAACTCCAAAAGTACCGAAGATTAAAATGCCAAGGAAAATGTACTTCATGATTCCGGATACATTAGCTCCGACCTGAATCAGGTTGCTGCCTGCAATTGAGGAATTGGCAGTCTGACCGGCAGGTGATCCGACATTTACCCCGAAAATATTTTTCATAAAGAATAATGAAAAGAAAGCCAGCAATCCTGATGCAACAGGTGTTAAAAGCCAGCCAACAGCGATTTCTCCCATTATCCTGAAATTAATATTTCTTGCACCCTTATATAAACCTATTCCAAGAATACAGCCTACCATTACCTGTGAGCTTGAAACGGGTACCATTGGAATAGGAGGAAGTCCGATCCTGACAAACAGGTTTGATAGTCCGGAAGATGAAAATATAAACAGAACGAGAGCCTGGGCAAGAACAACCACAAGGGCTGCTTCTGAGGAAAGCTCAACTATACTGACACCAATGGTTTCGATTACTTTTTTTGAAAAGGTCATAATCCCAACCGCGATTGCAAGTCCGCCAAGAAGAAAAAGTTGCTGGCTGGAGTTGAGAGTAATTATTCCCAGATCGATATCATTGAGATTGAATACAGGAATAAAAACACCCATCACATTGGCTATGTTGTTGGCTCCAAGACTATATGCACCGAATGCACCGACAATGATAAGACCCGTTTTAATATATGATTCAAATCTGACAAGGTGTATTTTTGCCGATCTTTTGAATTTTTTCAAAAGCATGTACAGGAGTATTGCAAAAACTGCACCAATTACAGGACCAGATAGCCATGTGGCAACAATCTGCGATAAGATCCTGCTGTCTGTACTGTTACCGGTAAAAAAGTTCCATCCGATAATTGCACCGACAATTGCCTGGGTAGTTGAAACGGGAAGAGCAAATTTTGTCATCAGGTATATTGAGACAGCCGCAGCAAGAGCAACGGTGAAAGATCCACCTATTGCATTTACACTGCCAAGTTTCCCAAGAGTTTGTGAGGCACCGGCACCCTGTATCACTGCACCCAGAATTACAAAGATGGAAGCAATAATTGCCGCTTTTCTGAACGTCACCATCTTTGAACCAATAGCAGAGCCAAAAATATTTGAGGCATCATTTGCTCCCAGTGACCAGCCGAGGAAGAGGCCGCTTATCAGGAATAATAGGATCATACTGTATCAGATATTAACCTGTTAAATTTCCAGACTATGCTTGATGCCCGACTTCTCACTCCCGACTGCAGGAAGAAAAAACAGTATCTTCTGCCCTGCATAGGTAATATGTGTCGGATATCGTTTCACATTACAATTTTTATTGCCATACCAGAGAGCAGGTCGGCCGCTTTTTGAGCCAGATCAGATATATTTTCAATATGGTGAATGATATATCTTAAATGTGCTTTATGTGCCAGGTCTAATTCCTTCATCTCCTGGAAAATGATTTTTTTAGTGCTTAATGATATCTTATCAGTCTCACTTTCAAAATAATAAACTTTCAGCAATTTTTCCCTGACAGTATGTGGCGACTTGAAATAAGCTCTGGCTGCCGGGATAAGTTCTTCAGCAGCGTTAACTGACGTTTCGGCAAGACTGATAAAGTTTTTATTAAGTGAGGATGGAATATCAGGAATCTCAATATTAATCTCATTCAATGAACTTTTTAGTGCATCTATGATCTCATCGAGTTCATCTATAAGTGTGCTTACTTCAACCCTGTGCTGAGGTAAAATGGAGTGGGTTATCATCTCATTTTCTATTGAACGCTGTAGCCTGTCGGCATTATTTTCAAGACTGTCAACTTTTTTCAGATGTCGCTGAAATGATTCAATATCTTTTTCGAGATAGGCTTTTATTGCCTCTTTGAAGACAAGTAACCCCAGATCGATGTTATCGAAAAATTCATCAATCTTGATTATAAGGTTTTTGGTCGTTCTGGTAAATACTGGCATTATAAAAAATCATTGGTTGGCTAAGCAAATATAAAATTAATTATTTCAATTTGTTACTTCACTGTTGCCACATTCGGATGGACCTCAATTGTTTTTATGGCGGTTGGCAATTTTGTTTATGTTCAGAACGAGTGAGATAAGGAAAATAGTGGTCAATTCATTGGAGTTCTGACAGTGATCGAGAATTATTTATAAAATCTTTATACTTCATGACAAATCTTTATAAAACACTTATAAACCAGGGTGTATTTTTGATTCGTCATAATGACTTATACAATGAACGCAATAATATCATTTATAATATCCAGACAATTAGATTTTTATGCCAATAATGATTATTTGATTGGGGCATTGATTGCAGTTTTTCTTCTGGGGTATCTTGTTTACACACTTATTAAACCGGAAAAGTTTTAATCTAAGAAAGGGAAACCCGAAATGACAACATTGGATATTAATTGATTAAAAGCCTGATTGCTGTAAAAAAAATTATCAGGAATATTAAGACCAAAATAATTACATCAATATTCTGCAATAATGTTAAGTCCATTATCTGGAATTTCCTTTATTTAATAACATAGCAAAATTAAAATGATATTATAAAGACTATATAAAGATTTGACAGTTTATAAGTAAGCCTTTATAAAGATTTTTTTTAATTAATTTTAATTGGGATTTTATCATGATTATAATCTTAAAACGAGTTGCTAATCCTTCTTCCTCATTTAGAAATAATTGCAGCTTGATCTATTCCATCTTAAAACCAAGCTTTAAATAGCATTCCAGTCAACCAGTATTTGTTCATATATTTTCCAGAATGCTTGTTCTTCCTGGAGTCAGGTCAGCATTAAACTCTGTAAAATTATATTCAGAATGGATTCATGTTCCTTAATAATTTATACTAATATATTATAAGTAGCTTTAGATAATTCTGTTTATCCTTTCATCTTTATGTTGATCGATATTAATAGGGACCTGTTCTTCAACAGTATTAGTTGAATCAAGATGTAATGCATTTACATCGGAAATGCATAGTAATCTGGCAATACTATGAAGTAGAAGAGTAATATTTTCAAAATGTGAAAGTTTATAGTCACGAGGCATCACCCTGTCAATCAAAATATATTTGAAATCTGCTGGCAGAGACATTTTCCTTATTGTATCAAAACTGCTTTCAAGACTTATTTCTCCAGAATTTTTTAAATCTTCCAGCACCTCCTTAAAGTAAGAGTTAATTTTTGGCTCTATCTTAAAACCCAGGTAAAAATCAACTCTTATTAAAACTCCTGGTATAATATGTGTCACTTTGTATTCAAAACTATCCGGATCATCTTTAATGTCAACATTAAGGAACCAATATGTCTGTGCTCTTTTAGGTTGTTTTTTGAAGATCGAATATATAACTTTCGATTCAACCTGCTCAGCTCTGTTTGCCTTTATGATATAAACAAGATTTGTTGCTGTCATTGGCACTGAATTATCCTTTGCTAAATCCTTAAACAATTCCAGATATTTGTCGAGTTTTGTAAAGGTTACATATCTGTTTTTTAATTTTCTGCCGAAATACCAACCATACATAATTATAAAAAACAGTGATGCCAGCAGTAGTGTAAACCACCCACCATGGCTGAATTTATGAAGGTTTGACATAAGGAAACTGACCTCAATCGTAAGATAGACAACCAATAATAGCAGTATTAACATCCGGGATACCCTTTTTTGATACAGGTAATTTGACAAAAGCAGGGTGGTCATTATCATTGTCAATGTTATAGATAAACCATATGCTGCTTCCATTTTCGCTGATTCCCCGAAAAAGATCACAACAAAACTACAGGCAATCCAGAGAAACCAGTTTACATAAGGTACGTAAACCTGTCCTTTCAAAAAAGTAGGATTCAACACTTTGACTTTTGGCCACAGGTTGAGTGAAATCGCCTCACTTATAAGCGTATAAGAACCCGAAATAAGTGCCTGACTGGCAATAATAGCTGCAATAGTTGCAATAATTACTCCGGGAATGAGAAACCATTCCGGCATAATTCCATAAAAAGGGTTTATTCCATTTGGGAGACCCCCTTTGCTGATTATCCATGCACACTGTCCAAAATAGTTAAGTAACAGCGCGGTTTTAACAAAGATCCATGAAATTCTTATGTTTTTCACACCACAGTGTCCAAGATCAGAATATAGCGCTTCTGCTCCTGTCGTAGCCAAAAATACCGCTCCCAGCAAAATAAAAGCTCCCGGATATTCTTTAAGAAAAACTACAGAATAATAGGGGTTTAAAGCTTTTAATATCTCCGGAAATTGGACAAGTTGTGTAATACCTAATATTGCAAGCATTGAGAACCAGATTACCATTAGTGGGCCAAAAGAGCCTCCTACTACATTAGTTCCATACTGTTGCATAAAAAAAAGCACAACAAATATTAAAAGAACTATTCCGATTACAGGTACTTCAGGATTAAACAACTTCAAACCTTCAATAGATGATGTAACTGTAATTGCAGGAGTTATTACACCATCAGCCAGTAGAGCGCTGGCCCCAATCATAGTCAGTATTGCTGCCCATGAAGATTTTCTTTTCAACAGAGCAAAAAGAGCGTAAATTCCTCCTTCTCCCTTATTATCAGCCCTAAGGGTAATTATTACATATTTTATTGTTGTCTGAAGAGTAATTGTCCAGAATATGCATGATAATGAGCCATAAATAAGCAGATCATTAAACTCACTTCCCCCGTTCACGATAGCCTTCATTACATAAAGCGGACTGGTTCCCAGGTCGCCGAATACTATACCAAGTGTAACAATTACTCCGGCAAATGAGAGCTTCTTAATATCAAGATGTTTACCTGTTCTTTCCATTTCTTAATAAGGATTTTACAAAAAAATAACCGTCCAACTGCTCACAAATCTTTTGAAACTTATTATCCATGAATATGGTATTTCAGTTACATCATTTATTAACATCTCAGAAAATAAAGCTGCAAATTTAGATATTGAATAATAAAGGAGTTACGAAAAAGTATAAAGATTTTATAAAGATTTTTAATTAAAATCTGAAATGATAATAATTAAATTTCTCCTCTTTTTTTCCAAACATGACATTATGGACAGACTTCACCATCTTTATAAATTCTTTATACTACCTGGACAGATTATTATAAAATCCTTATAATTCCTGATGTAAATTTGTTTCAGAATAAAATCAGTAATTATGATTGCATCAATTTTCTTGACATTATCAAATCACTACGAATTGAGTATGCATTCAGAGTATATTATTGGAGCAATTATCGCTCTGTTTATTTTCTCATATCTTTTATATGCACTTATAAAAGCGGAAAAATTTTAATTCATGTTACTATTTTGGATTCTTTATCTAATATTCTTGTTTATTTCTGTCATACTAATGTACCGATGGGTTATGAATTTTTTTTATAAGATGTTTTTTAATAAAAAGAAACGATAATTAAATGTCTCTATATGATTTATCTCCTATGCACAGTCTTAAAGCCAAAATCGTCCGTTTATTCCCGGATGCCGGTTATGAGCACTTTCTTAATTTAACATCTCGAAGAATGAAGAATAATGAGAGTCTTTTTATTGATATTAGAGTTTTTTGGTTGATTAATCCTTGTTTTCGGACCTGGAATTTTAATTAGCCACATTTTCAAATTAGATAAATATTTTAAATAGTTTATCCATGAACGCACAAGATATAATTCAAATATT
This sequence comes from uncultured Bacteroidales bacterium, assembly GCA_963760915.1. Classification (GTDB taxonomy): domain Bacteria; phylum Bacteroidota; class Bacteroidia; order Bacteroidales; family VadinHA17; genus LD21. The sequence goes on from CAVXEU010000004.1 coordinate 482,939, forward strand.
ATTACTTGTTAAGGAATCTGTATTAATTCTTCAAAAACCTAATGTCAGAGATACAAGAAATATAAGCAATTATATATCTGACAAAATGGTACATTTCCTGAGGTTATATTCGGATTATCTTAAGCTTTTATTTAGCCCTCAAAAGGAAAGGACAGTAATTCGCCGTTTTGAGATAACTTTTAATGTCAATTAAATATGAAAAAGTTTGACACTGAGGTCCGGCTTGCGCGTGAAATGAGTTTATTGGACGTCACTCTGATAGGAGTAGGAGCAATGATTGGAGCAGGAATTTTTGTTCTTATCGGAATGGCAGCCGGGGTCGCAGGACCTGCCTTAATTCTTGGCTTCGTCTTAAATGGAGTAGTTACACTATTTACCGCCATGGCATACGCTGAGCTTGGTTCATGTTTTCATGATGCGGGCGGAGGTTATTTATGGGTAAAGGAAGGATTGCCAAGATGGAACGGATTCCTTGCCGGTTGGATGAGCTGGTTTGCCCATGCCGTTGCTTGCAGTTTGTATTCTCTTGGTTTTGGCGCATATTTCTCAGAAGTGTTTAAAGAGATCGGATTTCACATGCCAAGCTGGGGTTATATTTCACCTGATAAGATTTTAGCGGTTGGTGCTGCCATGCTGTTTGCATACATTAACTTCCGGGGCGCTTCGGAGACCGGCAAAACGGGAAACCTGGTCACTCTTTCAAAAATTACTATTCTTCTCATTTTCATAGCTTTTGGTTTACATGTAATTTTCAATAAACCAGACTGGGCAAGTGCGTTTACTCCATTTATGCCACACGGATTTGGTGGTGTTCTTAGCGCCATGGGATTAACCTTTATCGCTTTTGAAGGATACGAGGTAATATCTCAATGTTCAGAAGAAATAATAAATCCTAAAAAGAACATACCCAGGGCAGTATTTCTTTCATTAATAATTGTCGTTCCGATTTACATACTGGTTGCATTTGTGGCTCTGGGAGCTGTATCACCTGGAAATTTAACCCCTTGGGATTACCTTGCATCTCATAAAGAAATCGCTCTTGTTGAAGTTGCAAAAACATTTTTTATCGGTGGAGGAATTCTGCTTTTGTTTGGAGGAATAATTTCAACTATGTCGGCATTAAATGCTACAATATATTCATCGTCTCGTGTTGCTTACGCAATGGGGCGTGATAAAAATTTCCCATCATTTTTTGGCAAAGTACACAGTAAAAATTATACTCCCCACTGGTCAATTCTGATTTCGTTAATAATCATTGTCTTAATGGCTGTTTCTCTTCCTATTCAGGATGTAGCCAGCGCCGCTGACATAATGTTCCTGTTGTTATTCCTTCAGGTTAATATAGCAGTAATTACGCTTCGCAAAAAAAGACCTGATCTTGACAGAGGTTTCATAACTCCTCTTTTTCCCTGGATACCTATTATAGGTGTTATAACAAAATTATTCCTTGCAGTTTTTATGTTTAACTACAGTCCAATAGCCTGGGTAATTACAGTTGTATGGATCGGATTGGGATTATTTGCATTTAAAAGCTATGCATCCAAACGCGAAATAGAACACATAAGGAAGGTACGTACACTCGATCAGATTTTAAAGAAAGAGTATAGCTTGCTGGTTTACCTGTCAGACGAAAGCAACATAACAAGCATTTCACAGATTGCATTTGCAATCGCCAGAAAGCATAATGCAAAAATTATCTTTTTGTATGTAATCGAAATAATGGAAGGTGAAAAATTAAAGAAAGGCATAAAACTGACAGACAAGGCTGACGAATTAATGGATAAGGCTCAGAATTTGGCTGAAGAACAGGGATCCCTTCAAAATCAATCATCAAAATTTCGCACAGGATCTCCAAGGGAATATATGACACAGCTATAGAAGAGGAATGTAATTTTATACTGATGGACCGAAAGAAAAGAAGCAGCTTCTTTGAACGATTTTTTTACTCTGTGGTTGACTCTGTTCTTCAAAAATCAACTAATGAGGTTGCCATATTACATGGTGAAATAAAGCCAGCTCAAATAAAGAAAATCCTTATTCCTTTTGGCGGGGATATTCACACACAACTGGCAGCCGAAATTACTCCGGCATTAAGCGGTTTTTTCAATGCAGAAATCAGTTTCGGAGTAGTATTCAGTCCTGACACAACTCTGGTCAGACAGCAGAAAAAAACAGATGAGATTAATTCATTAATAACAGAAAACAACCTTTCAGCAAAAATTGTTACAATAGTTGATTCAGACATTCTGCAGGGCATCCTGAAATTATCTGTAGACAGTGAATTGTTGGTAATGGGAGGTAAAACCGGTGATTTCATAGAACTCCATTTTTCAAAATCTTTAGTCAGGGAAATTACAGAACAGGTTAAATGTCCGGTTCTTTGGCTAAAAGAATTCGAGGAAAGAGAATCATTCTTTTTATCATTATTTAAAACTCAAAAAAAATAATAGAGGTAAAATATGGAAACAAAAGTTCAGGATCAGGTTATTGGGTTAGCTGACAAAATATTTGCTTACCTGCCAAATCTGCTTGCCGGAATTGTATTAATATTCGTTGGCCTGCTTGCCGGATGCTGGTCTGGATATTTATTATCCTTTCTGGCTGAAAAATCAATATTTAAATCTTTACATAAGGAGGAGATACCAGGAGCCTCACTAATTTCAAGATTTATTAAAATTATACTGATGTTATTCTTTTCAGCTATAGCTCTTGTTGAACTTGATGTAGCACGTGAGATTGTGATAATTGGATTTGCTACCATTTTTATCACCATTTGTGTTATTTCTGTTGTCATTACTATAATTGGAGGTAAAAACTTTATTGAAAAAATAGGGGACTCATTAAAGGAAAAACAGTCCTAGAGTCGTAATTAATAAATTTCAGATTATCAAATGATAAACAAAAATACAAAATCATGGAGTTAACATTTTGGCAAATAATCGGAACGATAGTCCTTATTGTGGTTTTTCTTTTTATATTATTCAAAGCTATCTGGCTTGTGATAAAATATACAAAAAATTATAAAAAGTGAGATCTGAACAAAATTCATGTTGTTATTCAGGTGAATCAAGTTACAATTTCAATCCATGTTGATATTTTGGATTCTTTATCTGATATTCCTGTTTATTTCTGTCATACTAATGTACAGATGGGTTATGAATTTTTTTTATAAGATTTTTTTTAATAAAAAGAAACGATAATTAAATGTCTCTATATGATTTATCTCCAATGCACAGTCTTAAAGCCAAAATCGTCAGTTTATTCCCGGATGCCGGTTATGAGCACTTATTTATTTCAACATTTTGAAAATATGAAGAATAATGAGAGTCTTTTTATTGATATTAGAGTTTTTTGGTGGATTAATTCTTCTTTTTGGACTTGGAATTTTAATTACCCACATTTTCAAATTAGATAAATATTTTAAATAGCTTATCCATGACCGCACAAGATATAATTCAAATAATATTATTTGTTGCTGTATTAATTGGTCTCACACCGATTTTAGGTAATTATATGTTCAAGGTATTTACAGGGAATAAACATTTCATGTTACCTGTTTTTGGCTGGCTTGAAAAGCTTACATATAAATTCACAGGTGTTAATCCCGATGAAGAAACTAACTGGAAATCATATACCTGGGGTTTACTATTATTTAATTTGATAGGATTTGTGTTTGTGTTTCTTATTCAACTCTTTCAGTCATATTTACCCCTGAATCCTGAAAACCTTTCAAATGTATCATGGCATTCTGCTTTCAATACTGCAGTAAGTTTTATGACCAATACCAACTGGCAGGGATATGCAGGGGAAACAACACTCAGTTATTTCGTTCAAATGATAGGTCTTACTGTACAGAATTTTGTAAGTGCAGCAACCGGAATAGCAGTTTTACTGGCACTTATCAGGGGTATCTCACGGAATACTACTGATAAACTTGGTAATTTTTGGACGGACCTTACGCGGTCTGTATTATATGTGCTCTTACCTCTTTCAATGTTATTTGCTATAATATTAGTTGGTCAGGGTGTTATCCAGAATTTTAAATCGTATGAAACAGTTCAAACTTTACAGGGAGCACAGCAGGTAATTCCGATGGGGCCTGCAGCTTCACAAATTGCTATAAAACAACTTGGAACAAACGGTGGGGGATTTTTTAATTCAAATAGTTCACATCCATTTGAGAATCCGACTCCAATAAGCAATTTTCTTGAAATGCTTGCGATATTACTTATTTCTGGCGCATTAACATTTACATATGGCAAAATGGTCGGTTCATCGCGCCAGGGTTGGACAATTTTTACGGCTATGATGATTTTATTCCTGGCAGGACTAAGCATTTCGCTTTATGCTGAATATTCAGCCAATCCTGTTTTTGGACATTTACCTCTGATGGAAGGCAAGGAAACACGTTTCGGTATCACCAACAGTATCATGTGGTCAACAGCCACCTCGTCGGCCTCTAATGGTTCGGTTAATGCAATGCACGATAGTCTTTCACCAATTGCAGGAATGATAGCAATGTTAAACATAATGCTGGGTGAAGTTATTTTCGGAGGGGTAGGAGCAGGATTGTATGGGATGGTAATATTTATAATTCTTACAGTATTTATTGCAGGTCTGATGGTTGGACGCTCTCCTGAATATTTAGGGAAAAAAATTGAAGCGTTTGAGGTTAAAATGGCGATAATAGCCATTCTGGCTCCCAACCTTGTGATACTAATATTTACAGCCTGGGCCGCTGTAAGTAATTATGGTCTGGCTAGCCTTAATAATTCCGGACCTCATGGGCTTTCCGAAATTCTCTATGCTTTCAGTTCGGCAGCAGGAAACAACGGTAGTGCTTTTGCCGGACTGAATGCAAATACATTATTTTATAATCTGACACTTGGTACCGGAATGTTGATTGGTCGTTTTGGGGTGATTATTCCTGTATTAGCCATAGCAGGAAGCATGTCAGGAAAGAAAATCACACCTTTTTCAGGTGGAACATTTCCGAACAGATAATTGGGTTTTTATCGGTTTGCTTATATCGGTAATACTCATTATTGGCGGACTAACATATTTTCCTGCTTTATCCCTGGGTCCTGTTATTGAACATTTGCTAATGAATAGTGGTATCACCTTCTAATTGCAGAAAATCATGAGTACAAAACAAAATATAAGTCTGTTTAATAAAAAGCTGGTTTTGCAGGCTGTAAAGGATAGTTTCATAAAACTGAACCCGGCATTTCTGATCAAAAACCCGGTTATTTTTATTGTGTCATTAGGTTCGTATCTTACATCAATAATCGTTATTCTGGGTATTATTCAGGGAAAATTTTCATCTTTCAATCTTCAGATATCACTCTGGCTCTGGATTACTGTGTTGTTTGCGAATTTTTCTGAAGCTATTGCAGAAGGAAGAGGAAAAGCGCAAGCCGAAAGTCTCAGAAAAAACCGTACACAGACCAAAGCCCGTAAGTTTATTGATGAGCAGGAAATATCGGTATTGGCAACTGAACTTAAAAAAGGTGACATTGTCATTTGTGAAGCCGGAGATGTAATACCCTCTGATGGTGAAGTTATTGAAGGTATAGCCAGCGTTGACGAATCAGCAATCACCGGCGAATCAGCCCCTGTTATTCGTGAAAGCGGTGGTGACCGTTCAGCTGTTACAGGAGGTACAAAAGTAATCAGCGACCGTATATTAGTACGTATTACATCCGAATCAGGAACAACTTTTATTGACCGCATAATTGCTCTTGTAGAAGGAGCTAAACGTAAAAAGACTCCAAATGAAATAGCTCTTTCCATACTCCTTTCCGGCTTGTCCATCATATTTCTTCTGGCAGTAACCACACTTCCGGCTTTTTTTGGATATAGCCTTTCAGCATCAGGGTTGCCAATGTCACAAAACTTAACAATTCCCGTTTTAATTGCCTTGTTGGTTTGCCTTATTCCGACAACCATAGGAGGATTACTCAGTGCTATCGGTATAAGTGGTATGGACAGACTCATACAGCGTAATGTCATAGCTACAAGCGGACATGCTGTTGAAGCTGCCGGCGATGTGGATGTGCTTTTACTTGATAAAACCGGAACAATTACTCTTGGAAACCGTATGGCAACCGATTTTATCCCGGCAGAGGGAGTAACCATTGAAGAGCTTGCCGATGCAGCCCAGCTTTCATCATTATCTGACGAAACGCCGGAAGGGCGTTCAATAGTAGTTCTGGCTAAAGAACAATTTAATATCCGTGGCCGGAAAGTTCACCAGATAAATGCCACTTTTGTCCCTTTTACAGCAAAATCAAAGATGAGTGGAGTTGATTTACGCGACAATAATGGTACAATACGGAAAATTCGAAAAGGTTCATCAGAAGCCATTCGTACTTTTGTGCAAAATAATAATGGTTTTTATACTCAGAAAATTCAGGATATAGTAAAAGACCTCGCAAGGCAGGGAGCAACACCTTTGGTGGTTGCAGATGATAACAGGGTTCTTGGAGTTATTCATCTTAAAGACATCGTAAAAGGAGGTATAAAACAGCGTTTTGCCGAGCTTCGTAAAATGGGAATCAGAACCATAATGATTACTGGTGATAATCAATTAACTGCTGCAGCAATTGCAGCTGAAGCCGGGGTTGATGATTTTATGTCTGAAGCAACTCCCGAAGATAAGCTGCTGCGAATACGTGAAGAACAGGCAAAAGGACACCTTGTTGGGATGATTGGTGATGGCACAAATGATGCTCCGGCGCTTGCACAGGCCGATATCGGTATTGCAATGAATACGGGTACTCAGGCTGCACGTGAAGCAGGAAATATGGTTGATCTCGACAGTAACCCAACCAAATTAATTGAAGTTGTGGAAGTAGGTAAACAATTACTGATGACACGTGGCTCTCTCACTACATTCAGTATAGCAAACGATGTGGCAAAATATTTTGCCATTATACCGGCTATTGCAATTTCACTCTATTCCGGAAAATCAGGCATTGGTCCTCTTTCTGTCTTAAATATTATGAACCTTGCTTCCCCTCAGAGTGCAATACTTAGTGCAATTATTTTTAATGCTATTATTATTATCTTATTGGTACCACTTGCATTAAAGGGAGTTAGGTATAAACCGGTATCAGCAAACACTGCCTTAACACGGAATCTGCTGATTTTCGGTTTAGGTGGCATTATAACTCCTTTTATTGGAATTAAACTAATTGATATTCTGATAAATCTGTAATCCGGATAAATTATGAAAACACTCATGATATCTTTAAAAATCTTTGTTTTTTTTACACTTTTAACAGGAATTATTTATCCGCTTTTCGTTACCGGAATGGCTCAATTTCTATTCCCTGTAAAAGCAAATGGAAGTTTAGTTGTAAAAGACAACAAAGTAATAGGAAGTGAACTGATCGGACAACAATTCGATAGTCCGGCTTACTTTTCTTCCCGTCCGTCGGCTATTTCATATAATCCCCTGCCATCAGGAGGTT
>CAVXEU010000005.1:0-394740 GCA_963760915.1 uncultured Bacteroidales bacterium
ATTTGCAACCTTATATTTTCACTAAAACTCCCGTTAATGATTTTATCTGGGTCAATTTTCTGTTCCTTTCAAGCCGAAATCATCATCGCTGAAAAGTTTTTCAAATCTTTCCAATTCAATTTCGTTCTTGGGAAAAGAAAGCCTGTTGAAGATAACCATTCGGTTATGTTGTTCAGTAATATGTTTTTTATTTTTGAGTCATAGTTTTTTAAGTAATTATCTACTTCTTTAATTGCTTCCTTCTTATATACACGAATACTATTTTGCGTTAGGTCAAGCTCTGTTCTTAAATCTTTAAGTAAGCTCCTTGGCAAAGTAAAACCTCTTTTGTCTCTTCTTCATATTGCTTGTAAGTGAGGTAAATTATTTTGTGTTTTGGTGTAAGTCTGCCTAACGCATTTTGAATATGTTCAAATCTTTCCTGCAAAACGGCTTTCCTTTCCTTCCCTATCGACATTTTTTCTACATCAGGGAAATCACAAATAATTTCCTCGTCCCCATTAAACGGAGTAGGTTTTTTCGTTTTCGAGTTCGCTTGTAATCCGCTAGCAAGCGGCTTGCTATCTTATACAAATAATATAAAACGGGCCTTGTCTATCCATTGCATTGGCTTTTGAAATATCAAACTTCGCGGGATTTCACAAACTTTATCAAAAGTCCTATAGGCTATTTCACTCGCAACCTGTTCATCGTAGCCCCAATTAATGCAGATACGGATAAGTTTTTTGTGAAGATCCAGCTGGTAACAAAAAGTCGAAGATCAGAAATGCTTGCTTTGCGTTTTCTAAATATTCTGGTTCTTCCTTCCATTTGATATGTAAAAAGGTTTTTATATATCTCTCCGTTTTTAAATCTGGTTCTATCATTTGTAAGGTAAAATATATATACTACCTAAAAGCGTTAGTAACGTTTATAGTAGTTAGCAAAAATCTACATAAAGATAAAGAATAACGGGTTTGGTATGAGTCGGTGTAATCATTAAAATTAAATTTTATAAAAGATGGTAAACGCAAACGAAAACGAAAAAGATGAAAGACACGGGAACCCGATTTTCATTTAAGCATTAATGACAAACGTTATGAATGGCATCAAGAATTCATAACTGGTTCAGAAATACCGCAGACTGGGGGACATCCCTGCCGAAGACGAAATTTTTAGTCGCAATTAGTAAACCGTGGAAAGATGAGCTAATCTGAACAGAAAAGAAATCAACCTCGCTCGTCCTGAAGTTGAGCACTTTTATTCCAAAGACAACCACTTTAAAGTGGTGCTTTTAGTAAACCTGGAAGAACGGACGTGGGCTGAGAAGACAATCACCTTTGAACAAGTAATTGTACTTGCATATGGAACTTATGATAACAACGAAGCGAAGGGATATACTGTCACTTTGAAAGTGGCCACACCAAAATCCAGAGGGGACAATTTAAAGGCGAAAGGATTTTTGTAAAAAATAAAATGATATTAAATGTCGAACAAACTGGTAGATCGTAACAACGACTTAAAGCGCCTCAGAGATGAGGGATATGAAATTGAGGTCCGAGGAGGGCGTTTGATTGCACACCATATCCCCTCTGAACGGTGATTCTGGAAGTCAAATTTTGGCAAACTAATTTCAACACTTGTAGTAAACAATGATGTTGTTTTAAAACCAGATACACATCAAATCTATTTTATGGGCGAACATCCATGTAATTAATGATGGAAGCATTCTTTCTTCCATTCAACATTCTGTGGTCAATCAAACATTATTTGACGACATTATTTTTGAATCAGTATTTTTCAAATAAGCCGTCCGAAGGCTATGGGAATTATTACGATAAAGTAATCCGATATGTAGAATTGATAGTTGCCCCTGCCAAATCGATTAATCCTGATGTTACTGCTACAACATTTAAGGTAGTTGAATGTACTGAAGAAGAATCCGTATTTCATTACTTGGATACAAATTCAAGTAGAGCGAATGTATTTTTATCAACGAAAAATTCAAAGGTCAACAAGTTGGGATTATTGGTTTGGGGGGTACTGGCTCTTACGTTTTGGACCTCGTTGCCAAAACCCCTGTTGATCAAATTTTGTTGTTTGATGATGATGAATTTTTAATGCATAATTCATTTCGTGCTCCAGGTGCTGCATCAATAGAAATCTTGAACGCCAAATATAAAAAAGTAGATTATTTTGCATCTATTTATTCACATATGCGCAGAGGAATATTTCCTCATGCGCAAAGAATAACCGAGCAAAATATTGAATTACTCAAAGGACTTTCATTTGTATTTATTTGTGTTGATAGTAATACCGCCAGAGGAATGATTATTTCTAAGCTTGTTGATTTTGGAATTCCGTTTGTAGATGTTGGCTTAGGTGTTGAAATTATTCATGATTCACTTGGTGCCATTATTAGAACAACCCTTGGCACTATTAATAAACATGACCACTTGGCGCAAAGGATTGGTACAATTGATACAGATGAAAATGATTATTCTACAAATATTCAAATAGCTGATCTTAATGCGATGAACGCAATACTGGCTGTTTTGAAGTGGAAAAAATTATTTGGGTTCTATAAAGATTTAAAAGGAGAATACAACACTACTTACACAGTAAACACAGGACAATTATTAAACGATGATTTTACAACATAAATTTATTGAGTTGGTTCCGCCTGTTTTGGAAGATGGGGTGCTTTACATATCCATTGAGTATTGTTCAGCCATACACAAATGTGTGTGTGGCTGCGGAAATAAAGTTGTAACACCTCTTTCTCCTACTGATTGGGAACTTACTTTTGATGGTAGAAGTGTTTCACTTTATCCCTCAATAGGAAATTGGAATTTTGAATGCAAGTCACATTACTGGATCATTAAAAACAGAGTGAAGTTCGCAAGAAAGTGGAGTGAACATGAAATTGCCGAAGGCAGAAGAAGAGAAGCTAAATTAAAATCAAAGTTTTACAAGAATAGAAAGGTGTAAAATTAAAATAATTGTAAAAATCGCTTTTGTTCCAGGAAAAATTCTTAATCAATGTTTTTCCCCCTAAAAACTTCTTTAGCTTCTTCATAAGCAGCAGACAATTAAAAAGCTATGTTTTATCTGCAAGGTTTTGTGGAAATAAAATTATGAAATGATAATCAAAATATTTAAATTTGATTTGCTGCATTTAAACGTGTACTAACTAACAATATATAAAGATTCCCCGGGCGACACTCTCTCCTTTATCAGACAATAGATAAATCAGAAATTGTATTGCAGACAAACATTGACTTTCACATCACGAGTGTCGCCCTCTTTTAAAAGTTCTTTGAATAGAAGATATAAAAGATCAAGGGCGGTACATTCATTTTCCTCCGAAGCGAGGTCCTTTTAGCACAAGGAAATACAGCGAGACAACTTGTACCGCCCTTTTAACAAACCTTTCCCCGAACGGTTTTTAGCCAAACACAGGAGATTAAGAATGTTTGTCTAAAAAGGAGATTTCAATTTGTAGAAAGAAAAAAACTACAAATTGAAAACCCCTTCCCTTTTGCCTGGAAAGAGTTCGCCTCTTTTTCCGCTCCGTTTTCGCTCTCGTCAGCCCTTGTTTCACTTCGCAGAAACAGGACCGTCCTTCGCTCTACTACGCTTCAAAAAGGCTAACACTTTCCTTTTGCTCCAATTGTGAATTAAAAAGTTCCTCGCTGTGTGTTCCTCGCTCGACAGGGGGAAAGCTTCAGCCAGCTTTTGCTTAAAAATCAAATATAGAAATAGCGGTATTCGGCTTAGCCTCATGGTCATTTAACCAGATTTTTCCATAAATTTAGCCTAACGATTAAAATGGAGGCCAATGCAATACATTCCGCCCCGCTCAAAAGACTACGCCATAAAGCCACTTTGTTATTTATTGCGTTTCCTTTTTTTCCTTATTTACTCTTATAGGCTGCACTTCACGTAAAATTGCTGGTTTACAGCATTATATTATTATTTACTTAAAAATTTATTACTATGATCGTAACAATTTTTACAGGCAACATCGGCTCAGTGAAGCCAGTTGCACAGGTTGGTGATTCTAAAGTTCTTAACTTTAACGTTGCTTGTGATAAACACTTCACAGCCAAAAACGGTGATAAAGTCACTGAAACTACATGGTTCGAGTGTTCACTATGGAACCGTGAAAAAGTTTTCCCTTTCCTTAAAGTTGGAACGCAAGTTACCATACAGGGAGACGTTTCAGCAAGGGCATACATCGACAAAGAAGATGCTAAAAAAGCAATTGCGGTTCTTACTTGTACTGTTGATACAGTAGAATTTCAAAGTAAAGTAAAAACTGAAGAAAAGTAAATTACGGGGGGTAAACACCCCCTTTTTTTGTTTAAACCCTAAAATTTAAATACCTTAGCATATAAGAGGTGGTATAAACCCGGTCACTCGATCATGGTTGTATTGCAGACATTGACTTTCACAATTTCAAACTTTCACATCTGCCACCTCTTTCTTTTTACTCCAAGAAAAAACCCCTGAAAAATGAATCTCTGGGGCTTTTTTTATTCTATTGTATTTCCGGGTGCGCTTCCCTTAGAAGTTTAATAGCATCGCTCAGGGACCTCTTTAAGGGGTATTTGGAGTTGCTATGAAAAGCCATGTATCTTGAATAAGTATGCAGGTATTCATAATCTTCAAGTACCATTAGAAAAGTCTTAGGAACATCCTTGTAAGCAACTTTCGTTTTTTTCGATTTTTGCTCATCGTTCATTTCAGGAATCAGGTTGCTCAGACCTCCTCCCAAGTGACTGTTCTTAGTGAGGTTATCAAAATTCTTCTTTGCCATGACTTAATTTTTTATGATTTCATTTACCAGACTCATGTAATCCTTTGCTCCGTTACTTTTAGGATCATATTCAAATATATCTTTTCCACTTGATTGAGCCTCGGCCAATGCTACGTTAACTCGTATCGCTGTTTTCATTAGATTGTCGCCGAAATATCCTTTAATCTGGTTTTTGATTTCTTTTGTAAGAACCCTTTGCTCATTATACTTTGTGAAAAATACCCCTTTAATTAAAAGACCAGGATTAAAGTGTTTTTTGACCAGGTTTATTATTCCGACAATCGAATCAATTCCCCTATATGCCAAAAATTCTGCTTCCATTGGTATGTAGACCTCGTCTGCAGCAACTAGTGCATTTAGGGTAATTAAACCTAGAGATGGAGGACAATCTATAATACAATAGTCATAGGTTTTGTCAAGCCCTGCCATAAGTTCTTTTAGAATAATCTCTCTTGGCATTCTTCCTGCAATTTCCAATTCTATTCCTGAGAAATTCAAAGAATTTGGGACTATGGATAAATTCTTTTTGACATTTATTATTGGGAGCGGTTCTCCTTTACTGAAAGAAAGGTATAGATCTTTAACGGGATCAAAAACGCCAAAGCTCTCTGTAAGGTTGGATTGAGGATCTGTATCTATAATAAGTACATTCTTTCCCTTTTTTGCGAGCCCGGCAGAAATGTTTATTGATGAAGTGGTTTTTCCAACTCCACCTTTGTGATTTGCGATAACTATTTTCTTCATTTATTTTCTTTATATAAGTGCAAATATTGTAAATATTTTAATTATTACATAAAAATAATATATTATAAATATTATAACATAATAAAATATTATAAATATTTAAAAACAATATATTATTTATTTAAAATGCCAGAATCGTTGAACTTGCCTGGAAGAAGGTGTGACAATTTATCTTCTGAATAACGAATCATTCAGATCTTTAAATTCTGAATACCCTTTGGACATATCAATACATGTAGAAAGACCGGCTCCAATAAGTTCAGCAGTAGCCTTATTCCCGGCTTCGTCATTATCCAGGAAGAGTAATACTTCATTATATTCCTTTATCAAAGCTTTACTCTTGTTCAGGAATGAAAGAGTATTTAGAATTAAGTAATCATGGTTACCAGTAAAGAATTGCTTGCAACTGAACCATGATAGAAAATCTATAAAGCCTTCAAATAGTAAAAGTTTGTCAGCATTATTCTTAATTAGGGTTACATCTTTAGGTGAAGAGGAACCTTTGAAGTATTTGCATCTTAGTTCATATCCTTTGGAATCGTTCTGGAATCCTAATGCATAAAAGTTTTTATCATTAAGTATAAACGAAACTTCTTTGCAATACTCTTTTGCCAATTTGAGATTTAATTTTCGTGATTCTAAGTAATTAATTAGCTGAATATTTGATATTTCTTTAACGTTTGTGATTAATACCTTCGAATCTACATTATTTAAGTCTTTTTGATGACTTGAATAATGATTGGCAGATAGAATCTTTAACGCAGCCGAACTGTCAGTCTTAAAAAGCAAGCTTGTAAGTTTGATGATATCCCCGCCATCTCCGATTCCAAAGTCAAACCAGAGATTTTTATAAGAATTTACTTTAAAGGAAGGATTATTTTCATCCCTGAGAGGAGATTTGTACCAATAGTTGACCCCTTGGTTATAGTCAGGATTAATTCCATTTTTTGCAAGGAAACTAATTATGTCAATTTTTTTGGCTTCGTTACAGTTCATTCTGAACCTATTAATGATTTAAAGCTCCTCTGACCAAATTGATAATTGGTTTTTATTTGAATCAGAAATCTTTTTTTTCTTCTTGATATAAGAATCAGCAAACGTTATCCTGTCACCATTGAATACAACTAAAGGATTCATATAGTATTTATAAGGATTTGTTGACCTGGCAATAATTCCCTGTTCTACAAGACAAGACAATCCGGCACGAATTATATTATTGGCAGAATAGCCTGTAAAGTCCTTTGCTTCACCAAAGTCTATATATAAAATATCCTTGTTAGGTATTACACATTTTGTAAGAATATAACCGAACACCTTCATTGCAGCCTTATTCAAATCATAGAAAGCAGCAAACCGACTTAAGTATACCTTAACAAATTGACTTTCATCCACTTCTATTGTTCGCAAAAAGGCACTATGTGCGACAACCTCTCCATTATCGTTGATTACCTGGTTTAATACTGATCTATTCCCTCTGACAAATACCTTTTTTTGAATTGAATGTTTGTTTATCTCCTGAAGAGCATTCTCCATGAATGGATTTTCGTCATACTCCGGGAATTTATTTAAAGGGATATATTTCATACAAGTAACTTTTTTACTGTAAAATGATACTTTTCGCACAACTTCTATATACCTGAAAAGTATCCATTTAGATTAAAATAAATACCTTATTAGTATCTAGTGCATACTTTAAAAGTATCACATAGATACTTTTGCTATACTGATTATGAGCAAGTTCCATCATCTCTTCTTATATTCTTTAATACCGTTTTTAAGTAGATCTATTATTTCGCTTCTAAAAAAGAAAAGACTTTCATTTATGTGATGGCCTTTAATTATATCGGCCTCCATCCAGTTGTAGATTGTCTGCTTGGATTTTTTAAGGAGTTTACAAACGTCTTCAATAACCAGGATATCTTCACCATTTTCCTTTTGTGGGTTTTCTTTATCTAATTCTTCCCTTATAGCTTGCTTGGTTATTTCACGATGCTTATCCCAAAAGTCGTTAGGATTAACAATTATGATATTTTCCATATTGTACTTTTTTAATGTCCAGTACAAAAAAATGACAATATTTTATCTATTTAAGTCAAATTCAGGTCTGAAAAGACTTTGTTTTTAGGTAGTTTTATCCAATGCACTAAACAAATTTTCAGTATTTTTGGTAGCAACCTGAAGTATTGTAATTGTATTGCTTAAAGACTTCTTTATTATCTCAAGTTTTTTTAACTCACTCTCTTTTAACTCTTCTTTGTTTTTGATTTTGTTTAAAACATTCAATGATGTTTGTACATTTTGGAAATTTGTATCACTAATCCTGAGGATGCTTGAAAGCAATAACACTTTTTCCTCATTCTGAATTGGAATCTTGGTGGTTTCAATAATTTGATTAATTGCGATCAATCTTTCAACTGGATTTGATTCATAATTTGTGTTTTTATTTTTGTTGCCATCAAATGATGGTTTCATTAATTCAAAGTACTTTCTTAAGTAAGCTAGTTGTTCTAAGTGGTAAATCTTATCGATGTCAATGATCATTTCTTTAACTACAAAGTAATCAAAATCAAAGTTTTTTATTTTTTCTCTTACTAGTAATATTCTATCACCCAGACTTGTAATATCAACTAAGTCTGGTATTTTAATGAATATAGTTACAACTAAATAAAAAAATAGCAGGATCAAAAATGGCAATACTATGAAGAAAGCCATAGGGATTAAAGGAAAGACTATTGTGATGGCTAAATATATAATGCAGATTAAGAAATAGGAGAGGGTAAAGCCTAATCTCCTATAATAATATTTGCCTTCAAGCTTTTGGAATGTGTTCTGAATCACAGAAAAAATAGGATGATTACTGTTGCCTGTTTGATTTGAATCATAATCCTTTTCGAGGTTTGAAATATACTCTTCAAGTAGCTCTTTAAAATTCGTTTTACTCATATTGACTTCCATTATTAAAAATAAGTCAATTTAGAGTTTTTACAAAAAATATTTTAGCACCTGATTAGCACCTACTAAACGAGGAAAGCCCCGATAAATCGAGGCTTTCTGTACCCGGAGCCGGGATCGAACCGGCACAGCATTGCTGCCACTGGTGTTTGAGACCAGCGCGTCTACCAATTCCGCCATCCGGGCAAAGCAAAGCACTTTCTGCTGTCAGGCAGCTCAAATGACAGGAGTGCGAAAATAGGAAAAATTATATAAAATATAATTGCTGACAGGTAATTTCTTTTCTATGCCTTATGAGTCTTGTGCAATACGGCATTCATTTTCACCACTATCTCCCTGATCGCGAGTTCCACACCTTCCGCATCGAACCCGCATTCTCTGTAAAGCTCTTCCTTGTTCCCTGCTCGACAAAATAATCAGGGATTCCAAGCCGTCTTACCTCAGAACTATACCCGTTATCAACCATGAATTCAATAACTGCGCTTCCAAACCCACCTTTCAGCACTCCGTCTTCAACAGTAATTATATGCTTAAAGCTCCTAAAGACCGAATGCAGCACATTCTTTATCAAGTGGTGCAACAAATCTCATGTCGTAATGAGTAATCGTAATATTTTCTTTTGCCATTTCAGCTACAACCTCTGCAACAGTATTTCCCGGGTAGCCAATGGTTAAAATTGCCATTTGGTCTCCTTCACTAATCAGGCGTGCCCTTCCAATCTCAATCTCCTCAAATGGTCTTTCCCAGTCGGCATATTTTCCCTGGCCGCGTGGATACCTGATTGAGAAAGGGAAATTGTTTTTAGGAAGCTGAGCGGTGTATAACAGATTCCGTAATTCAATCTCATCCATGGGAGCAGAAACGATTATATTGGGAATAGTGCGCATAAAAGCAAGATCGAAAAATCCATGATGTGTTGCTCCATCAGAGCCAACAAGACCTCCCCGATCTATGCAGAACACAACATGAAGATTCTGAAGAGCGACATCGTGTATAATCTGATCATATGCCCGCTGAAGGAATGATGAATAAATGACACAATAAGGTATCATTCCCTGTGTTGCCATTCCAGCTGAGAATGTCACAGCGTGCTGCTCGGCAATGCCAACATCAAAAGTTCTTTCGGGTATCTCCTTCATCATCTGACTTAAGGAGCTTCCTGTAGGCATAGCCGGAGTAACAGCAGCTATTCTGTCGTTATTTCTTGCAAGCTGAAGAATTGTTCTTCCAAAAACATCCTGATAGGTAAGCACCGGATTGTCTTTTAAGGTGTCTAAAATCCTGCCGGTTTTTTTATCAAATTTTCCGGGTGCGTGAAAGGTGGTCTGGTTCTTTTCGGCCTGTTTAAACCCTTTGCCTTTTACTGTCAGACAGTGAAGAAGTTTTGGTCCGGGTATGCGCTTGAGATCTTCAAGTACCTTGGTCAGATGCATCACATCGTGTCCGTCAATAGGACCGAAGTAACGGAAATTCATTCCTTCAAAAAGATTGCTTCTGTCGAGGATTGTGCTTTTAAAACCTGCTTCAAGCTGTGAAGCCATGGTGCGTGCATCGGGCCCCAGCTTGCCGAATAGTCCCAGCATATTCCATACTCTGTCCTTAAACCTGTTATATGTCTTACTGGTTGTTATATCAAGTAGGTATTCCTTAAGTGCCCCGACATTTGCATCTATTGCCATATTATTGTCGTTCAGTATAACGAGGATATCAGACTTGCCGATACCTGCATTATTAAGGCCTTCGAACGCCTGTCCGGCTGTCATGGCTCCATCTCCGATTACAGCAACAACATGCCTGGATTCTCCCTTGCTGCGCGCAGCCACGGCCATCCCCAGAGCTGCTGATATCGATGTAGACGAATGACCCGTACCAAAAGCGTCATACTCACTTTCAGCCATTTTAGGGAAGCCGCTTATCCCTTTATATTTCCTGTTGGTAGAAAAATTTTCCCTCCTTCCTGTAAGAATTTTATGCCCGTAAGCCTGGTGTCCTACATCCCATATGATCTTATCATACGGAGTATTAAACACATAATGGAGGGCTACAGTCAGTTCAACAACTCCAAGGCTGGCTCCGAAGTGACCGGGATTATTACAGACAACATCTATAATAAACTGACGAAGCTCCGAACTAACCTGCACAAGATCAGCTGGATCGAGTTTCCTGAGATCTTCAGGAGTTGTTATTTTAAAGAGTAAATTTTCCTCCTTTTCCATTTGGAAATGATTAAAACAAATAACCTGCAAATATAGCAATTATTATTCCCGGTGATTGCCGGGCCATCCCCGGGATTTTCTTATTTTTGTTTCGGAAATCAGAGTTCAGCTACAATTTTTTATGCTTATCAGGTGTTTTATAATAAATCAATTCAGATGATGAAAAAATCAATCTTTTATATACTGGGTGTTGCCTTCCTGGCAATGTCTGTTGTATCATGTGTATCAGGAAGAAAGTACAGCAGTCTGCAGGATACAAGCAGGCAATTCATGAATGAGAGGGATGCTTTCAAAACAGACAATATTGGTCTGGAAATGCAAAACAGGGAACTTGAGACAAAGCTTGCCTCTATAGGGAAAGAGATAGATAGCGTAAGGCAGATATAGCTACTGCTCAAAGCCAGAGGGATAAAGCAGTTGATGATTATAGAAGGATTTCAGCCAGATACGATGAACTGCAGAATGCCCAGGAAGATCTTGTAAGGGGAAATGTCAAAGAGACACAGAAATTGCTTGCTGAACTTCAGATTGCTCAGGACAATCTGCAGAAAAAGGAGGATCTTCTTCGTCAGCTTGAGCAGAACCTCGATACAAAAAAAGCATCCCTGGATGAACTCACTTTTGAACTTGACAAGAAGAACGCCAGAATGGCTGAGCTTGAAAAGATACTTGACGGGCAGAAAAAAATTGTGCAGGATCTGAAATCGAAAGTATCAGAAGCTCTCCTCGGATTTGAGAATAACGGATTAACGGTTACCATGAAGAATGGTAAAGTATATGTATCACTTGATGAAAAGCTTTTATTTAAATCGGCCAGCTGGGATATTGATGCAAACGGAAGAAATGCCTTAAGGAAACTGGCAGGCGTTCTTGAGAGAAATCCCGATATCCAGGTTACCATTGAGGGGCATACCGATAATGTGCCATATAATCCGGGAAGCGGCCAACTGAAAGACAACTGGGATTTAAGCGTTAAAAGGGCTACTACTGTCGTCAGAGTACTGCTTGAAGGAACAAAGATCGATCCTAAACGGTTAACTGCTGCAGGCAGAAGTGAGTATTTACCTGTAGATAACCGGAATACTTCTGATGCCCGCCAGAAAAACAGAAGGACAGAAATAGTTCTTACTCCGGACCTTACTGAATTATACAGGCTTATTGATAAATACTAGGTTTCTATTTCGAGAATTCCTGAAGATTGACTTTCATATTCTTGAGAGCCTGGAGCAGATTATCTTCGGGACGGAGAAAATCCTGGCTCCCCCAGAATGTCGGATCATAACTGTTAATTGTTTTAGAGAAGATAGAATGAATGGGGGCGAGTTCTTCCCGGTCAAACCGTGCTACATTATTCAGATCAATATCGGTTATTGCAAGTTCAAAGAAAACCCTGAACTGGCTGTGAAACAGCTTTTTTTTCTGTTTTGATAAGAATATAAGGTCACCCCTTACATGACTTAAAAAATACCTGTTATTCATTTTACGATAACTCACTGAATATTTTACAGAGACGGGCCATGTATTAAATCCTCGGGAAGAATTTGTAATAAATGAATCCTTTATCTTCTGTATCTGTTCCTGATTTAGTTCAAATTCAGCATTAAGTATACCATAATCGGAAGTATTAATATACACTGTTCCTTTATAAAGAGGCCTGTCTACATTATCGCGTTGTTCAAATTCTATTGCATAAGCCGCTTCTTCATCGTATGTTACAATATCGGTTATCCTGTAAACATAATCCGGCATGTTTTCCACGGAAAGGAAATCAAAAATATTCTTTGCCCCGTCAAGATCAAGACAAGTGCTTAGACCGGCTTTCAGCCTTACAGCAAGAGTGTCACTTCGGTCGGTGTTCTCAATTTTCCTGCTTTTTAGCACCTTGATCTGATCGCCAAGAAGAGTACCGGAATAGGCACTTTTATATATTCTTAACACAGCCTCGGAATATGTCTGTAGTTCCGATTTTTTCATAACACCTTCCCTGTAGAAGGCAGTCATCAGAGCCGGAGTGTTTCCATAATTGCGGGGTATTGCCTTAAGCGCCTTTAATATTATTTCCTGGGGTATCTGATTTCTTATTATGATTTCGGGAATGGAAATAAATTCCCTTTGCATTGAAATTGTAAGGTTATTGCCGAGAGCCTGTTGAATAGGAATTTCACGCGCATAATATCCCAGATATGAAACTGAAAGAGTGTCTTTTAAGAGATCTTCCGTGATTTTCAGTCCAAATTCACCTGAATTATTTGTAACTGTTCCCTTCCCACTGTTAATGAGTGCAATTGTAGCAAATGAGAGTGGATCGCCTGTCTCATCATCAACTATTATTCCGGTAATGTATTTAATTTTATGAGTTGATGATGTGTCGGTATGCGATACATTATTTCGTGTGACGCGCGAGATAATAATATATTTATCCAGAACAGAATAAGAAAGGGAGTCGTTTCGGAGAATGCTGTCGAGTATTATCCTGAGTTTTATCCTGTTGAAAGTCATCTCTGTCTTTCTCTCAGGATCTATAATCCGGCTGTCGTAGGTAAAATTGTAACCTGTTTTCCTGGTAATTATGTCAAGTGCATTCCCTGTTTTTACTGTCCCAGCTCTGATTGTAAATGTAGAATCAAGTATACTTTGCTGGCATTCTGCCTGTTGTGGCATTAACAGAAAAATAAAAAATGCTATGGCCAGTAACCTTTTGAAAATATAACCATTTAAGCACGACATTATGCAAAATTGAGCTATTTTTCTGAAAGATGGTAAACATTTCCAACTTTTGTATAGCTCAGGTTAAATACTTCACATATTGTATTGATAATGATTTCCTGTGATTTGTTGTCAATCGTAATTGTCCAGGGATTATCAAGAATTGAAGGGTTGTCTGCAACTATATCCATATTATAAACCCTCTTAAGATCCCTGAACACAACATCGAGTTTTTGCCCGCTATAAACAAGCACGCCGGTATTCCATGAGAGGTAATTCGGATCATTGTTAACATTTTTTTCAGATATTTTTGAATCCATTCTACCCACGAAACCGGGATCGAGAGTAAGAGATTGTGAGCCGGAATCATCAGTCAGAAGAACCTTACCTGTTTTTACATAGACTTCAACAGCAGAATCGGGATTTTTTGTTATCACATTGAATGATGTTCCTACAACTTTCACCATGGCTTTGCCTGCATCAATAACAAATGGTTTTGAGGCATCAGAAGCAATATCAAAGAACGCTTCACCGGTAAGGTGTACATTCCTCGTCCGTTTCCCGAAATTTCCACGATAACTGAGTTCAGAATTGCGGTTCAGATATATTTTGCTTCCATCGGGAAGGGCTACCAGAATATTTTTCTCATCATTTCCGGTAACGACAGTTATTTTTTTACTTAGATAGCCTGAATTATTCATTGTGACAATTACAGATATCAGACCTAACAAAATCAGAGCAACTGCAGCAATTCTCAGGGTGATCGATTTTAATGAACTTCTTCTGACTATACCTTTATGCGTTTTGATTCCGTTCTCATTAAGCCTGGAATATACATTATGCCAGGCGTTGTCAACATTTATTTTCTGATCACTCATATCTTTTAATTCTTTCCATTGTTCTACGGTATTATAGCTGTCTTCATCCATAAACCGGCTGACAAAGTCATTGCTATCATCCTGTTCTCCCGAGAGGAGTGAAGCAAGTTCTTCCCACTCCCTGTCTGTATATTTCACTATCTTCTTCATTTCTTCCATTATTCTGTTAATTCTTTCCGGAATGCTTTCAGAGCCTTGCCCATGTTTGATTCCACTGTTTTTACCGAAACAGACAATCTGGCTGCTATCTCGGTATATTTAAGTCCCTCAAATCTGCTCAGGTAAAAAATCCTCCCGCATCTCTCAGGTAATCTTTCAAGGATTCTTGCTATTCTTTCCTGCAACTCCTTGTAATGAATGATGTCTGCCGGGCTCTCCTGAATATCTGACTGGCTGTAAGACATCTCCTGGGCGTGTCGCTCCACAACCCTGTTATGTTCGATATAATGCAAACATCTGTTGTGAACAGACCTGAAAAGATAACCATTTAATGAACTTTCAATATGCAATTTTTCTTTATTCTGCCAAAGCCTGTAAAACAAATCCTGTACTATTTCTTCAGCAGTATCGTGATCCTTTATAAGGGTCTTTGCATAACGTACCAGGGAGACATAGGAGGATCTGAAAAGTGATTCAAACTGACCAATATCACCTTTTCTGATCCTCCTGATTATTTCAGTATCCCTGATCATTAATCTGACTCTGATTATTTATTTTCTTCCCTGTCGATGAATCTGAGTTTCCTGCTAAGTTTACGGATAGCTGATTCAATACTCTGGTCGGGTTCAATGACATTATAGTCTCCCCAGAATTCCGGATCAGTAAATGAACTGACTTCATCAGAAAACACATCAGTATATTTAATTTTATCTCTGTTTGCAAATTTAATAACTTCCTGGTCAGTCCGATCAGTTACAGCAATTTCAGACATAGTTGTATAAAATGTATTGAACAGTTTCTTTTTCCAGTTGACTTTAAATTTGACTTCAGCCCTTGAGTATGCAAAATACCATTTGCCATCCTGTTCGCGGTATTTGGTTCTGTATGTTGCAATTTCAGGAGTTACTTTCATACCGAGAGGTTTTTTCCTGATAAATATTGAAGAGGCAGCTTCTTTGTCAGCCAGGTTAAATCCAAACTCAGCTTCGGTTAGAGCATATGAATCCATTTCTATGTAGAGGCTACCCATGAAGAGTGGAATTTCTACTGATGGTTTCTGAACAAAATCAATTACATAATGTGGTTTGCCATCGATCTCAATTACCCCGGATAACGAGTAGTTGTAGTATTTCATGGCATCTTTTGTAAGTATATCTTCAGAGTTTTTAGCAAGATCAAGCTGTAGTACACTTACCGGTCCGCCCTGCAGTTTAAACAGCACTGTGTCCATTTTCTCAACATCAGCGCTTTTTCTTCCTTTATATATTCTCACACCGTCAAATCGTGTATCATTGTCATATGGTGCTTTGAATATCTCAACAACAGCTTCTCCAATTGATACATAGGTACGATTTTTCCTTATTGTTTCCCTGTAGAAAGCTGTCATAAGGTTTGGAACACTTTCATAATTTTTATTGATCTGGTCGATAGTTTTTTCGACTATAGCAACAGGATCAAGAGGTTTTACAATAATCTCTTTGATTGGAATAGGAGCCGGTTCAAGTGAAATTATATTTTTATAACCATTATCCTTCAGGTCACTTATCAGGATCGTCTTATTTTTATAACCGAGAAAAGTGACTTCAAGATTTTTTGAGACTGAAGGATCCAGGATCTTAAGCGTGAACTCTCCGTCGATGTTTGTAACAATAGCAACATTGGATTCCTTCACTGCCACAGTTGCAAACACAAGAGGAGTCCCGCTTTCTGCATCAACTACCTTCCCCTTGATTGTAACATAATTCTGCTGGTTGCTTTTCTTTTTGTTTGAAAGGTCGCCGGCAGATGTTGCCTGTACTGTGATTATCAGTATGAGAAAGGTTGCAACAACTGAAATTTGTTTAAAAGTTTTCATGACATAAATTTATTTAAGTTAAGTTTACCTTTTTTGATTCTTTATCAGATCTGGTATAATTTTCTTTTCACCACTATGACCTCTTAAAAGATAATATACCCTACTATACAGGTGATAAATATTTTATTTTATTACTTTATTATTTTTATTTGTCAATGTTTCAATGTATTAATAAGCCTGCTAATGTATTTCTCGGAGGATTTTCATATCTGAAAAGCTCAGTTACCAGGAAGCCGACTGTAATTGGTATGCCTTTGTCAATAGGGGTCGAACTTACAAATAACTGCAACCTTGAGTGCCCTGAGTGCTGGTCAGGATCAGGCCGTATGAAACGGGGAAAAGGATTTATGAATATTGAACTTTTTAACAGGGTTATGAGTGAGCTCACTCCATATCTTTATAATATAAACCTGTTTTTTCAGGGTGAGCCAATGCTTCATCCTCAGTTTTTTTCGTTCGCGGGAATTAACAGAAACATTCATACGGTTGTATCGACAAATGGTCATTTTTTATCTGAGGCAAATTCAGAAAAAATTGTGAAATCAGGCTTGAATAAACTCATTATATCATTGGATGGTGCTGATCAGGATACCTATTCAGCTTACAGGAAAAATGGTGACCTGGCAACTGTTATTGAGGGAATCAGAAATGTTACAATTGCAAAAGAGAGGTTCAATTCAAATCTTAAGATTGAATTACAGTTTCTGGTGAACAGACTTAATGAGAATCAGATTCCGAAAATGAAGCGACTGGCAATAAGTGTAAAATCTACACTTAAATTAAAATCGATGCAGGTACAATCAAAAGAAGATATCGGAACATGGCTGCCGGTAAACAGGATATTCAGCAGATATAAAATGAAGAACGGCGGGTATACCATTAAGAATTCTTTACCTGACAGATGTGCCAGACTTTGGTTTAACCCTGTAATTACGTGGGATGGAAAAGTAATTCCATGTTGTTTCGACAAGGATGCATCATATGTAATGGGGGATCTTAACCACGATTCCTTCAGAGAAATTTGGGATGGTCCGAAATACAGGATATTCAGAAAAAGTATCCTGACAGGCCGGCATATGATAGAGATTTGCAGGAATTGCACCTCAGGTATGAGAGGTGTAAGATATTAACCGTTTTGTTTTGAGGCTGTTGGGAAAGTCCGTTTTAACCGTTGAGTACAACAGGTAAGTGCTATGCACGATAAGTCAGAGCCTTGAAATTAAGTCCTTTTATATATTTGAGCTACTCCTTTGCGTTACGAGGCTATGGTATTTGAGGTTAACGGATTTTGACTATTTAAATTAAACAACCCCTGCTTACGGAGTAATTATACTGTCATCACATCTTTTTCTTTCAGGACCATTACCTTGTCGATCTTTCCATTATAGGAATGTGTCATTTCCTGTACAACCTCTACAGCCTCTTTCTCAAGATCTTCTGGCAATCCATCTTTGAGTAATTGTTTAAGTTCGTCATTAGCCCATTTACGTGCATTCCGTACACTGATCTTGGCAGTTTCACCTTCATTCCTTACCTGTTTAACAAGCTGATGCCTTCTTTCTTCGGTAAGCGGTGGTATATTAATCCGGATAACCTCCCCATTGTTTACCGGCGTTAATCCGAGATTTGCAGCCATAATTGCTTTTTCTATCGGTCCAAGCATGTTTTTCTCCCACGGCTGGATCAATATTGTTTTTGGATCCGGAGTATTAATATTAGATACCTGAGTAAGAGGTGAATTAACTCCATAATAGTCAACAGTTACTCCATCGAGCAGAGCTGGATTAGATCTTCCCGCCCGGAGTCTGGCAAGTTCATGCTCCAGATGTTCAAGGGCTTTTTCCATCCTTTCCCTGGTCTCTTCTGTAATAAGTTCGATTTCTTCGTTCATATATTGAAGGTTATGTAGTTTCAGCTTCTATATTAGTCAGGTTATTCACCTGTAGTTATTTTTATAACAGTTAAAACAAAAATAGTAAAATAGCTGGAATAGCAATAATACTTTCAATTACTGACAATCGTTCCAATTCTTTCTCCGTTGATAATCTTATTCAGGTTTCCGTATTTATTCATGTCAAATACTATTACAGGCATATTATTTTCCCTGCACATGGTAAATGCTGTAGAATCCATCACTTTTAATCTCATTTCAATGACCTCACTGAAAGTTATCCTTTCAAATTTTTCTGCTTCAGGATCTTTTTCCGGGTCGGAGGTATAAACTCCATTGACCCGTGTCCCTTTCAGAAAAACATCAGCACCTATTTCAATAGCTCTCAATGCGGCGGCAGTATCTGTTGTAAAGAAAGGATTTCCTGTTCCACCAGCCAGAATGCAAACCGCACCGCTTTTCAAAGCTTCAATTACCCTGTCTCTGTTA
Source organism: uncultured Bacteroidales bacterium (assembly GCA_963760915.1). Lineage (GTDB taxonomy): Bacteria > Bacteroidota > Bacteroidia > Bacteroidales > VadinHA17 > LD21. The sequence continues at coordinate 18,692 of CAVXEU010000005.1, forward strand.
TAAAGATCTCCAACGGGTTCCATTCTTATTGATGTGAAAACCTTTGCCTTTCCTCCAAGCCTTGTTATCGAACTTTCGAAAGCCAGGCTGTTTATAACAGTTGCCAGCATACCCATCTGGTCACCTTTTACTCTGTCAAATCCGGTTTTTGTGCCGCTTATACCTCGAAAAATGTTACCTCCGCCCATCACAATGGCAACCTCACAGCCTTTTTCCACAACTTCGACTACCTGTCTGGCAAATTCTTCCAGGACTGAAGAACTTATCCCGCTGTTCTCTTTTCCAGCAAGAGATTCACCGCTGAGTTTTAATAAGATCCTTGAGTATGTCATTTATTCTATTCTTTAATGTAAAGATATAATAATAAAAAAAAAGTGGCGCAAAAAGCGCCACCTGAATATTGAATTATGAACTTACGTATTACGAATTAAGTGATACTCTTTTGAATCCGGTAACTGTCAGGTCTTTATCCGCAGATTTAAGATACTGACCGATGGTCATTTTGTTGTCTTTTACAAAATCCTGATTAAGAAGCGTGCTCTCTTTAAAAAACTTTGTAAGTTTTCCCTGTGCAATTTTTTCAAGCATCTCCTCAGGTTTCCCATCGCGTCTGGCCTGTTCTTTTCCAATCTCAATCTCCTGAGCAATAACTGACTCAGGAACAAAATCTTTATCTATTGCAACCGGATTCATAGCCGCTACCTGCATTGCAACATCTTTATAGACCTGAACATCAGCGCCTGATTTTGTAAAACCAACAAGAGTGGCAAGCTTGTTACCAGGGTGAATATATGCCTGTACATGAGCAGCTTCAATTTTTTCAAAATAAGAAAGGTCAAGCTTTTCCCCGATAATTCCAACATATTCTACAATCTTATCTCCAATTATCCCGCCATCCATTGGGAGGGATTTCAGGTCTTCAAGGGTTGCAGGACTCTGTGTAACTGCGATATCAAGTATTTTGGAGGCAAGTGCCATGAAGTCAGCGTTTTTTGCAACAAAATCAGTTTCACTGTTAAGAACGATCATTGCCCCGACATTTCCGGCGGAATTAACTTTTGACAAAACAACCCCTTCTGAAGCTTCTCTGTCGGCACGCTTGTTAGCAACAGCCTGTCCTTTTTTACGTATTATCTCAATAGCTTTATCAAAGTTGCCTTCGGACTCTTCAAGAGCTTTTTTACAGTCCATCATTCCTGCAAGGGTCACCCTTCTCAGTTTTGCAACATCAGCAGCATTTATAACAGCCATAATATATTCTTTATTTTATTGTGAAAAATATTTTCTATAATTCTTCTTCAGTTTCGTCAATCAGTTTGACAATTTCCTCATCGTCATCATCTGATACATCAATCAGATCATCATCAGTCTCAACCTCTTCGTCCTCTTCATCTTCCTCAACAATAGCCTCAATTATTGCAGCAGGAATATCTTTGGTTTCGAGTTCCTTCCTCATAATTTTCTTGTCTTTCTGCTGGGGTTCTTTGTCTTTCTCAAGCTTCCTTTCATTTAGGCCCTCTTCAATTGCTTCACAAAGAATTCCGATGATTAATGAAATTGACTTTGATGCATCGTCATTTGCAGGAATAGGAAATTCAATATCGGAAGGATCAGAGTTGGTATCAACCATTGCAAATACAGGTATTCCAAGTCTTTTTGCTTCTCTTACAGCAATGTGTTCTTTGCTGACATCAACTATAAAAAGCGCCGAAGGAAGTCTTGTAAGGTCAATAATGCTTCCCAGCGTTTTTTCCAGTTTGGCTCTTTGCCGGGTAACCTGAAGTCTCTCGCGTTTAGACAGGTTCAGAAAGGTTCCGTCGACAGCCATTTTATCAATAGATGACATTTTTTTAACAGCCTTACGTATTGTAGGGAAGTTGGTAAGCATACCACCTGGCCAGCGTTCAGTGACGTAAGGCATATTTACTGCTTTGACCTTTTCTGCTACAATCTCTTTTGCCTGTTTTTTCGTTGCAACAAAGAGTACTTTCTTGCCTGATCTGGCAATTTGTTTCAAAGCAGAAGCAGCTTCATCAATTTTAACAGCAGTCTTTTCAAGGTCTATAATATGAATGCCGTTACGCTCCATAAAAATGTAAGGAGCCATTGCGGGATTCCATTTTCTTTTCAGGTGTCCGAAATGCACACCAGCATCAAGTAATTCTTTGAAATTTGTTCTTGGCATCTTGTTGTTTATTAAGTTTACATTCTTTCAATCAATTACAAAGTAGCCCCGCAAGCTGGCGGGAGTCTCCGTAATTTAGATACTAAACTTGCATCTATAACGACTGACTTATTAATTTTTAACGCTTACTGAACTGGAATCTTCTTCGTGCTTTCGGCTGACCGGGTTTTTTCCTTTCAACCTCACGCGGATCACGTGTTACGAATCCCTCGGCCTTAAGCTGGGCTTTGTACTCAGCATCAATTATAATCAGTGCTCTGGTAATACCAAGACGAAGCGCCTCGGCCTGACCTTTAACTCCACCACCATCGAGGTTGACATTTATATCATACTTATCGGTAACATTTAAAAGAACCAGAGGCTGGGTCACAACATACTGAAGTGTTTCAGCTCCAAAATATTCTTTATAATCTCTCCCGTTAACAGTAATTTTGCCTTTACCATCGCTTAAATAAACCCGGGCTACAGCTGCTTTCCTTCTTCCAAGAGCATTAATTGATTCCATATCTGTTGCTTAAAATATTTTAAAGTTCAATTTGTTTTGGTTTCTGTGCTTCATGGGGATGAGAACTTCCTGAGTATACATGTATATTTCTGAAGAGTGCACTTCCAAGACGATTTTTAGGCAACATGCCTTTTACTGCTTTCTCAACTAACCCTATAGGATTCTTCTTCAGCAATGCTTCAGCTGTTGTAATCCTCTGACCTCCGGGAAAACCAGTATGACGGATGTAGACCTTATCCGACATTTTTTCACCTGTTAAAACAATTTTTTCAGCATTGATTACAATTACATTATCACCACAATCAACATGAGGTGTAAAATTGGTCTTATGCTTTCCTCTGAGCATCGAGGCAACAACTGATGCAAGTCTTCCGAGAACCTTGCCTTCAGCATCAATAATTACCCACTCCTTGTTTACAGTAGCTTTATTTGCCGAAACTGTTTTATAGCTTAAGGTGTTCACTTGTACTTATTTTTTAATTGATATACTTATATTTAATGTAATTACCCTATATTTTAGGGTCTGCAAAAATACAACATATTTCCTAAAAAAAAAGAATATTGGATATAATTTATTTGTGATATCCAAAACTAACTTATTTTTATATCCTCAAAATGTGAAAATTGTTAATGATTCTGTGAAAAATGGAAAATGACAGATTTTTTCTACGGAAGTCGATAGAAATTGCCAGGACAGGAATACATAATGGCGGAGGACCCTTTGGGGCAGTAATAACTAAGAATGGAAAAATAATTGCCGAGGCATTCAACAGAGTGGTATTAAGCAATGACCCGACAGCTCATGCCGAAATGCTGGCAATAAGGAAAGCTGCTGCTGAACTAATGTCTCACGATCTTAGTGATTGTACATTATATTCTTCATGTGAACCATGCCCTATGTGCCTCGGAGCTATTTACTGGTCACGTATAAAAAAAGTGGTTTATTCATGTGACAGGACTGATGCTGAAAAAGCCGGATTCAGCGATAATATGATATACGAGGAGATTGTTCTTGCCCCGCCTGACAGGAAATTGACTTTTGTAAGGATAGAAGATATGGGAGGTACAGAGGTTTTCAGGATGTGGGATGAAATGGAAAACAAAATCCCTTATTGATAAGATGACTTCCCTGACAAGATTATCAAGAGAATTTTTTATCCGCGATGTTCTGGATGTTGCTCCGGATATTTTAGGCAAAATAATGGTTATAAGGATGGGTGACGGGACATTCGGAAGATTTCCGGTTACTGAAGTTGAGGCCTACCGTGGTGTTGAGGATGAAGCTTGTCATGCCTGCAGGGGAAGAACTGCCAGGACTGAGATCATGTATCACTGGGGAGGCAGGTTGTATGTCTATCTGATTTATGGAATGTACTGGATGCTTAATATTGTTACCGGCGAGGAAAATAATCCACAGGCAGTATTAATAAGGGGTGCCGGAAATTTTACGGGTCCGGGGAAACTTACCAGATCATTAGGCATTGACAGGTCTTTTTATGGAGAAGATCTCATAACCTCTGAAAGAATTTGGTTTGAAGACAGGGGAATAGTGCCAGAGGTAAAAACAGGCCTGAGAATTGGCATAAACTATGCGGGTGATTACTGGAGGACAAAACTCTGGCGTTACTATATTCAGTAGTCTGCAGCTGTAATGATTTTGGAAATCATCAATTGGGGCTAAAAGGTTAAATATAATCCCCGCTTTCCGGATGGTTTGATAATCAGTGTTTTAAAACTGCCAATTGGATTAATTTATTAAAATTAAGGTGCAGGGTGATTGCGTTATCCATCCTTTTCACATCGATATCATAATAAGTCTCAAGCCCCAGAAATAGCTCAACATAACTTTCAGGAAACATGTTCAGAGAGAATGAGTTTGTTATTATCCGGCGATTATGAAGTATATAATCTGAATGTGGATCAATTACACTCGCATAAATTTCATTGCCGTTTGGAGCATAAAAGTTGTGAGCACGCCAATATGCAACCCCGATATTGAATGCTTTATAAGTGTAATGTAGTCTTACCCAGTATGCTTTTCCCTTTGATACAACAGAAGCTGATCTTACAGGAAATTCATTATTGATAAACTTCAGATATTCAATACCTGCATGGCCGAATCTGCTATCAGCCGGAATAGTGTTGATCCTCAGTCCGGTAGCAAAATTAAAATAGGTTTCAACATGTTCAGGATAATTGCTTATTTGTCCGCCGTAGTGTTTAAACTGGACTTGTACTGGAATTTCAATCCGGAATAATTTAGCAATTGTTGCAGAGGTATATTTAAATGATTCCCCGAAAGTAAAAACTTCGCGGGTTGAGTCACCTTTAAAAATGAAATTTTCCCAGCTTAGCCAGGTGTCATTAAAAATATGGTCATTTGAGCTTGTAAGTTGAAAGCCATCTTCAACATAATCTTTATAAAATCGCTCCGTACTGAAATGAGGATCAAACAGCTGGTGTTTGTCACTACCTGAAAGTGATCCTATAGTCAGGGTGGTTTTTTCCGATAGATTAATTGAAGTAGAGAATACTGGTCTGATCTGTGAGAATTTACGAGTGCCGGAATATTTGAGAAAATGACCACCGGCACTTATGGTCACCTTTTCTGATGGAGAAAAGACTAATTCAGGTTGAAAAAAATATCCAAGGAGGGTATATCCCTCAATCCATTCAGATTTATCAACATATCCGGGCAGACTTGACATTAATATGAACTTTGATGCGCCTATCGGATTAAAATACTCATTGTTCTTAACAAAACTTATGCTTTTAATTCTCAGGGAAAATTCTCCGGATTGTTTAGAATTCTCATTTTTGATCTGTCCGGTTATGTGCCAGTTAAATATGAAGATTATGAAAAATGTAGCTGTAAGTGATTTTATCATGCTTAAAATTTGGCCCAATGTAATAATTAATTCAGGTTAAAATGATGTTAAATAGAAAAGTAAATGAGTTCATGTGATATTTTTTTGCGTTCTTTGTTGTCCAAATTAATCAAAAACAACAAGTTTATGAGTTCAATATGGGGCAATTACCGTCGCTGGAACAACCTGACAGGATGGCTTTTGTTTGTGATTTCAGCAATTGTCTACCTTTCAACTCTCGAACCAACGGTCAGCTTTTGGGATTGCGGAGAGTTCATTCTTTCGGCTTTTAAGCTTCAGGTTGGTCATCCCCCGGGAGCTCCCCTCTTTTTAATGATGGGAAGGATTGCCACTCTTTTTGCCGGAAGTGATACCTCCAGGGTTGCACTGATGGTAAATACTATGTCGGGTCTTTGCAGTGCATTTGCTATAATGTTTCTTTTCTGGACCATTACCAATCTGGTGCGCAGGGTTTTTATCAATGGCAAAGAAGTCGAGTCCAAACATGTTCCTGCAATTATCGGGAGCGGAGTTGTGGGCGCTCTGGCTTATACCTTTTCAGATACGTTCTGGTTTTCTGCAGTTGAAGGTGAACTTTATGCTCTCTCCTCACTTGTTATTGCCCTGGTATTCTGGGGTATGTTAAAATGGGAAGAGGAAGCTGATAAGCCTTATTCCGGAAGGTGGATAATCCTTATTTCCTATATAATGGGTCTGGGTCTTGGGATCCACAGATTGAACCTTCTCATTATTCCGGTTCTTGTTTTTGTTTACTATTTTAAAAAATATGAAATAACAACCAGAGGGGTGATAAAAACATTTTTTGTTGCAGTTCTTCTGCTCTGGCTTATGGTTTTTGTGCTTATGCCGGGGGTTCCTCAGGTTGCAGGTTGGTTTGAACTTCTGTTTGTAAATGTTTTCGGATTACCCTATAACAGTGGTCTCCTTTTTTATTTGGTTTTGCTTTTCAGCGCACTGGCTTATGGTATCCATTACTCTCTGAAGAAAAAAAGAGTACTGCTTAATTACATAATGACCTCTTTGATTGTCATCATGATAGGATATTCGTCATATGCAATGATTATGATAAGGTCCTCTGCCCGTCCGCCGATGAATCAGAATAATCCTTCTGATGTATTTTCACTTTCCTACTACATTAATATGAAACAGTATGGAAGTTCTCCGAAATTATTCGGGAACTATTATAGTGCTCCTGTTATTGATGTAAAGAAAGTTATTGCAGGATATAATAAAGTAGATGGGAAATATGCTCCTTATTATCGTCCGGAATATACCTACAGTAAGCAGTTTGAAACAATTTTTCCACGCATGTACAGTTCGGAACCTGACCATGAGAGTGCATATAAGTACTGGGGAAATGTGGTAGGAAGAAAATATAGTGTAGGATCGGGAAAAGAGACTGTTGTCTGCCCTACTTTCGGTGAAAACCTGCGCTACTTTTTCCGTTATCAGGTCGGATTTATGTACCTGAGATATTTTATGTGGAATTTTGTCGGGAGACAAAACGATATTCAGGGTAACGGGAATCCAATCTATGGAAACTGGATCAGCGGAATTAAAGTTATTGATGAAGCTCGACTGGGGAACCTTGATAAGCTTCCGGAGGATCTGAAAACAAACCCGGGGAATAATAAATATTATTTTCTGCCTCTCCTGTTAGGTTTAGCCGGGATGTACTGGCAATATAAAAAGAATAATACCGGATTCTGGCTTGTAATGATATTTTTCCTGATGACCGGCCTGGCAATCATTTTATATCTTAATCAGTATCCGAATCAACCCAGGGAAAGGGATTATGCGTATGCTGGATCATTTTATGCATTCGCAATCTGGATAGGAATCGGATTTATGTTCGTTTATGAGAAACTTCAGAAATTTCTGGGGAAAAACGGATCTCTTGTTGTTACTTTTGTAGCCCTAATTGCTGCGGTTCCGGTCCTTATGGGCACACAGAACTGGAATGACCACGATCGTTCAGGACGTTACACAGCCAGAGATATCGGTGAAAATTATCTGAAATCATGTGCAAAAGATGCTATTTTATTTACATATGGTGACAACGATTCCTTCCCGTTATGGTATGTACAGGACGTAGAAAATGTGAGGACCGATGTCAGGGTTGCTAACCTTAGTTATATTCAGGCCGGATGGTACATTGAAATGATGAGGCAGGAAGCTTTTAAATCTGATCCGTTACCTTTTACCCTAGGCCCCGACAAGTATATTGAAGGTGTTCGGGAACAATTGCCGGTTAACAACAGGGTTGACAAACCGGTTGACCTGAAAGAAGTAGTTCAGTTTGCCGGACAAGATGATAGAAGATATAAAATTGATCTCAGCGGCAGGGGAGACTATGTGAATTATCTGCCAACGAACAAATTTATTATTCCGGTTGATACGGCTGAGGTACTGGCGAATGGAACTGTAAAGAGTTATTATAAGAACAGGTTAATGTCTCCTATAATATGGGATTATGTTGGGACGGATGCTTTCAAGGGTGATCTGGCTATAATGGATCTTATATCAACCAATAACTGGGTGAGGCCGGTTTATTATTCAACCACAGTTCCCTCTGAGCAGTATAAGGGTCTTGAGAAGTATTTTGTCCAGGAAGGACTGGCTTACAGGCTTGTTCCTATAAGAATAGATCCACCGGAACAGGGTGAATTCGGAATGATCGATCCAGTTGTTATGTACGAAAACATGATGACTAAGTTCACATGGGGTAATGCAGAAGACCCATCAGTTTACCTGGATGAGAATAACCGGCGTATGTTCAGCAACTTCAGAAGAATCTTCGGAAATCTGGGAAAAGAGCTCCTGGTCTGGGGAGATACGATAAAAGCAGTTGAGGTAGCACACAGAGGACTTGAAATAGTTCCGACTTCAAAAATACCAAACGATTTTTTCAGTCTCAATATAGCTGAAGTGCTTATCAGAGCCGGGAAAAAGGAGGAGGGTGAGAAATTACTGAATGATATATTGCAGTATTCAAAGTCATACCTGGAATATGCAATAAGTATTAATCCGGCAGACAGATACGGAATGGATTATCCTATTGGTATTAATATGCAGGCTATGCTCGACATCTATAATTTAGCTCTGAAGCTTAAACTCGACAATATTATATTAATTGTTGAACCTGAACTGAATAACTATTACGGCAAGCTTTATTCGACAAAATAAATCTGTATGAGATTTTTCAGGCCGGTTGCAACTGCAGGCTGGCTTTATCGTGGGGCAATATTCAGGATAAAAACAACTGAAAAAATATTGTACCTGACTTTTGACGATGGCCCGGATCCCAAATCCACTCCCTGGCTCTTAAAAATTCTTGATATGCATGATATCAGGGCTTTATTTTTTTGCGATGGAAGAGCTGCTGAAAAATATCCTGATCTGATAAGACAGATCAGATTTAAAGGTCATATTATTGGCAATCATGGATACAGGCATCTTAACGGATGGAGAACCAGTGCAAAACAATATATTTACGATATAGAAGAAGCTTCTGGTTTCACATCCGACAAAATATTCCGCCCCCCGTATGGCAGATTGTCCCTAAAACAGATGACAAGACTGAAGAGATCATATAAGATTGTGTTTTGGGATATCATGCCTTATGATTATGATAATTCGTTCGGAGGTGAGAATTCCCTGACGATCCTTAAGAAAAAAATAAGACCCGGATCAATAATTGTTATGCATGACACACCATACTCATGTGCAAACCAGATCATAGATGAATTTATAAACTTTTCTTTAATGTCGGGTTATAGATTTGAATTGGCGCCAGATGTATAAAAAGAATGATGTGAACGGAAATTGGAAAGATGCAGGTATGTTTGCTGATCTTTTGAGGATTTCAATCAATCAATTTTGTTTGTCGGAATGAAATGTTACTTTTGAAAGGATAAAATATTTCCTTGAAAATGAATATTCTCATTCTGGGATCAGGAGGCAGAGAGCATGCTCTGGCATGGAAACTGGCCCAAAGCAAAAAGGTTAAAAGGGTTTTTATTGGCCCCGGAAATGCAGGCACCTCAGAATCAGGTATAAATCTGAAGCTGGATCCTTTAGACTTTCCCGAGGTAAGGAAGGCAGTTCTGGAAAATAAAATCGATATTGTCATTGTTGGTCCCGAAGCCCCACTGGTCGGGGGGATACATGATTTTTTTCTGAAAGATGCGACACTTAATAAGATTCCGGTCATCGGTCCGGATAAATCTGCTGCACGTCTGGAAGGCAGCAAAGACTTTGCTAAAGCGTTTCTTTTCAGACATAATATACCAACTGCCCCATATAAGAGCTTTAACAAGTCATCACGTAACGAGGTTCCAGCGTTTCTCAGAACACTCTCGCCGCCTTATGTAATCAAGGCAGACGGGTTGGCTTCCGGTAAAGGAGTGCTGATCATTGATGATATTAATGATGCTGAAAAAGAAGTTGGTGCTATGCTGGAGGGTAAATTCGGGACTGCAGGACAAAAAGTTGTAATAGAACAATATCTTAAAGGGATTGAATTATCAGTATTTATTATCACCGATGGTACCTCCTATAAGCTTTTGCCGGAGGCAAAGGATTACAAGAGAATAGGGGAGGGAGACACTGGCCTTAATACCGGCGGTATGGGAGCTGTTTCTCCGGTACCATTTGCTGATGCCGTATTTATGGAAAAGGTCAGAAGCAGGATAATTGATCCGACTATAAATGGATTAGCAGAAGAAGGTATTGTATATAAGGGATTTATTTTCTTTGGGCTTATCAGTGTAGAGGGCGACCCTTTTGTAATTGAATATAATGCAAGATTGGGTGATCCTGAATCGGAAGCTGTTATACCAAGAATTAAATCAGACCTGTTTGAGCTGATTGAAGGAGTTGCCAGGGGAGATCTTAATGAAAGACAAATTGAGATAGATGAAAGATTTGTCTCAACAGTAATGATGGTTTCCGGTGGTTATCCCGGTGAGTATAAAAAAGGAATGCAAGTTCAGGGGCTCGATCTAATCAGGGATAGTGTGGTGTTCCATTCCGGAACAAAGAAGGCAGAGAATAATGTAGTTACGGCAGGAGGACGTGTACTTGCTGTAAGCTCATGGGGAGCTACAATGAGAGATGCTCTGAATTTATCTTACAGCAATGCCGGTATTATAAGATTTGAAGGAAGTTATTACAGATCTGATATAGGATTTGATTTATAGTATAAATGTTCTTACGATTATATAAAGGAACCGGTCCGGGAGTAATATTTTTGATTAGTGTTACCCTTCTGGCTGTTTGGGCCAGCTCATTCATCAGACTTCAAAGACACTTTTCTTTGTACTTTGATCTGGATCCAATGCCACTATATGGCGTCCTGTCATCCCTGATAGGAACTCATCCATTCCCCGGAATAATTTTCACTTTATTGCTGGTATCTCTTATGGCATTTCAAATAGTAAATCTGAATAATACTTTGTTTTTTATAAATAAGAGTACATTTCTTCCTGCTGTAATTTATATTTTATTCAGCGGACTTTTTCCTCAATATCAGTTATTGAATCCGGCTATTTTTGGTGCAATGTTCCTTATGCTTGCAATAAGGCGGATAATGGATGCGTACAGGGTACAGGGTACGGCACACAGCTTTTTCGATGCCGGCATCCTGATCGGAACCGGCAGTCTCTTCTATGCCAATCTTATCTGGTTCGGTCTGCTGGTCATTATCGGGATCTCATTGCTCCGTACCCTTGATGTTAAGGAAATCACAATTTCAGTTATTGGTTTAATAACTCCATATATTCTGACCTTTGGGATTTATTATGTATTAGGATATGATCTAAGTAACTTATGGTCAGTTATCGATTATAATCTTTTTGGCAAACCTGAAATTTATGTTTTTACCCCTTTAACAATAGCAGCACTTATATTTGCGGGATTTAATCTTTTAGTAAGTATTGTTTATCTGCTTATGGTGATGAATACCAAAAAGATCAAATCAAGAAAAACATTCTATATGCTATTGTGGATATTATTGATTTCGTTGGTAATTTATTTTTTTCAGCCTTCGGTTTCTGTAGAAATAGTCTGGATAGCTGCAATACCGGTGAGTTATTTACTGACGCACTATTTTTTATTTGTAAAAAAGAATCTTATTCCGGATATGTTCTTTTCAGTATTTCTGATACTCATATTTCTTATACAGGTCTGGTATCTGAAGTGACAGGACTATTTTATCATTGAGACAACTCCGATTCCTGATCCCTGTTGTCCGTTTGTGAAATCGTAATTGAGCTGATATATTCCGCTCTTCTTGCATATAAAATCAACGAAAGGATATGATTTACCGGTGTTTTTATCGAAAGAGGATAGAATTACCTTATTTGTAGCATCGGTTATACTAAGAATAAGTTGTCCCTTTGAATCTTCGGTAGAGCACAAAGTGAAGCGATATTTTGTATTTTTCCAGAGAGGCATGTTTGCTTTATACCTCATTGCAGTTTGAACAGAAGCTTTTCCAAGCTGGATCCTGAAATCTTTCAGATATCTGGCATTGTCACCGGTGCTCATTATGCATTTACTTACGAGGGGATCTGAAGTCTGTCCGAAGGACAATAATCCGAGTGTCAGAAAAAAAATAATGCTGATAATATACTTTTTCATCATCTTATAATTAAAATTATTGGTACAATGACACCCACCCTCAGGTTGAATTCCATAATTTGTAATTGTTTTACATACATGGTTCATGCTAATTATTTATAATTAGTTTGTCCCTGATCTTTCTGGTAATATCAATAATACCATCAAGCTGTTCTTGCGACATATCAACAACGCTTGTTTCTGTCTGAGTAATTTCAAGCCGTCCGTTTTTTTCGACGCTTATGGGATCACCCTGAGTATAGGTTATTCTTATATAACGATATTTGTCTTTAATATCCTGAAGGTCTTTACAAAGATCAGTAAATTCCTGATCACGGTTACAGTAGGGACTTATGAGAAGAAGAAGATCATTTAAAATGATTTTCTGTTCACCGATCCTGTCACTGAGCATTTTATCGGGGTATTGAGTAACAACCTGAGTTGCCAGATACTGACCTTCAATCCATACGCCGATTATCATCAGAGCTGATAATTGTCCGCGATCATTGCTCCTCAGATATTTATCAATTTGAGAGTAGGAGTCTATCGAGATAAAGAGGAGAGAATCAAGATTTGATTTATTCTGCGATAATCTTTTTATCGCATCGAAGTCAAAAAACTGGCCGACCTTTATATCTTCAGCAAGTTTCCTTATAGAAGAAAGAACTTCAAGAGAAGATCCGGTCTTTTCATACATATTCAGATATCCAAGGTCAGCTCCGAGAATGCCAAGTTTAAGTGCTTTATCAAAATTTGTACTTTGCTTATTGGCATCTATTGATAAAGCAAGATAGGTTTGCGAGAACGGAACTTTTAATGTCTGCAGAAGATTTGCAATCTCAACAGGAGATGAGATGTTCTTGGCAATATCTGCGATAGCTTCAGGGCTCAACTTTTCAGCTTCGGAAACAGGTACAGAATCAGCTTCGGGAAAAACGAACTGGGTTGTTTTGTTTGATGAATTCCTGCATGAGAAACTTACAAACATAAGAGCTGACAATAAAATCATTATTCCTTTCATACAGGATTATCATTGATTAGAACAAAAATACAAAAAAATATATCGAGAACATATAAAATATTCATTTTCAGAATTTAAATTTTTCGAAAAACCGGACCACCTTACCCAGAAGCTCGAAATAAAGCGTCATATATAGTAATACTGTCCCTAGAAGTACAAATGAAATATTAAAAGTATAGGTATCTGTTTTAAGTCCGAAAATATATTTCGAAGGAGCATAAAAATGGGTTCTGAAATTCAGGAAACCTTTCTTGGAAGGATCGAGATAGATTGGATCTGTATTCTGTACAAGAGTGTTATTATAAACCAGTATTTTTTTGCGTTCGTATGGTTTTGTAACTATTTCTTCAAGTTTATAATTATAATATTCATTTTCGAGTTTCTTAAGTATAATGTCATTTGCATTATAAAATCTGTCCATCCTGTCACTGGCAGAATTTGAAATATTACTGAAAATATTATCTAACCTGTTCAGGTATTTTGTAAGAGAATCTGCAATTTCAGGAGTAAAATTATATGGAGTAAGATCAGCGACGTACATAAATTCAGGCACATGACTGAATGAAGGCATTTTTGCAACCTCATTCTGGAGGAGCTTAAGCCTGCTGAAATTCCGGACTGGCCTTTTAAGACGAAGATCCTCTACAGTTCCAATAATTTTAGGATCACTTCTATATTCAGAAAGTGTCGTTTTGAGTGCATCACGAAGTACTTTGAGCCTGTAAACTTTATTAAAGTCGGCTTCGCTGATCATCTTTTTTAACTGATAAAATGTTTCTCCATTTTTGTCATACACAACTTTGCTGTAGCTGTTATCCTTAAACTGTGTAACAATTAACGCCTCGTATGTCCATCTAGTAATCATCATTTCAGCAATTAACGGTACCTTATCAACATTTCCTATTTTCCGGTTAAGCTTGTCGAACGGGAACATTGCACCACTCAGGACCATCATAGGAATTATCAGAAGGGGGATGACAATGTAAATAGTTATTGCAGAATTAAATGATGCAGAGATATTCAGTCCAAGCATATTTGCGCAAAAAGCAGTTGTGAAAAGTGCTAACCAGTAATTGAGATACATTCCTTTTATACCGAGAATGGGATTTCCGATAGCAACAAACAGGAATGCCTGGATTGCAGATATTAAAATCAGAATTGCCACTTTGGACAAGAGATAGCTTGACCGGCTCAGATTAAGGAAATGCTCTCTTTGCAGGATTTTTCTGTCACGGAAAATCTCTTCAGCACTTATAGTCAGTCCCAGGAAAAGAGCCACGATCAGACTCATAAAAATATAAATAGGTATATTCTCATTTTCCGAAAAAATGTAAACAGTGGAGTCCGGGTCAGGAATATACCTGATCAAAAAGGAGAGAATAAATCCAAGCACAGGAGCCTCAAGCAAAGTAAGCAGTACATATTGCCTGTTTGCTATTTTGCTCTTTAAGTCTCTGGAAAAATAGATCCTGAATTGTTTCAATATTCCAGGCCTCCTGAGATTATTATGCGGTGATTCCTTCACGTTTGTTCCCCTGATGAAAGGGTGTTTTGAACTAAAGGCTTCGGCCCATTCCTTTGGTCTGACTTTTCTTTTTTCAGTGTATTTTCCGAATTCATCAACAACCTGTGTATCAATAATATTAAATATTGTTTCAGGATTAACATTTCCACAGGAAGGACATTCTCCCAGATTGGAATTGATCTGGGCATCGAAAGTTTTAAAATAAATTACTGAATCAACAGGATTACCATAGTATGCCATGCAGCCGTCATGGTCAAGTATAATTACTTTGTCAAACATTTTGAATATTTCGGACGATGGCTGATGTATTACTGTAAATATCAGCTTTCCTTTTAAAGTAAGATCCCGGAGGAGATCCATAAGATTTTCAGAGTCTCTTGATGAAAGACCGGATGTTGGTTCATCGAGAAACAAAACTGACGGTTCCCTTATTAATTCCAGGGCAATGTTAAGCCTTTTTCGCTGCCCTCCGCTTATCACTTTATTTAGCGGTGATCCCACTTTCAGTTCCCTCTTCCCGATTAATCCCAGATTTGAGAGTGTATGGTCAACCAGGTCTGTAATTTCTTTTTTTGTCTTGTCATTAAAGCACTGGCAGGCAGCATAGTAAAGATTCTCGAATACTGTAAGGTCCTCAATCAGCAGGTCATCCTGTGGCACATATCCAAATACTCCCTCAAGAATCTTGTTATCCCTGATCACATCTAATCCGTTTATCCAGACATGCCCGGATGTAGGTTTTTGTATTCCGCTCATCAGGTTCAGAAGGGTTGTTTTTCCGGAACCACTTGCTCCGAGTATCCCTACAAGCTTTCCCTCTTCGATTGAAAAGCTTATATTATCAATGGCTGGATGATCTTCCCTGAAATTAAAAGTCAGATTTTCGACCGAAAATGAAATTTTGTGAATAATCTTATCAGATAAGAAACTGGAACTTATATCACTATAGTAAATAGCATGCCCATGTAAAGATTTGATAGATCCACCCTTAGCGAATGTATATACAATTCCTGACCTGATAGGAAGGCCATTAAGATACAACTGGTCCTTCGAAATATATTTTACAAAATACAGATCAACACTGGCAATCCTTAAGACAACAATTGTTGTATCCTCGTAACCCAGAAGCATTCTTTTGCATAATTCACACTCTTCTTCATTCGGTCTGAGCACTAATATTGCAGGATTATTCAGTTCTTCCGGTTTATCATTCTTAACGAATTTTTCTGTTGCTGCCAGTTCGGCCAATGAAATATTAAAAACGTCAGCAACAGTATTTATTATATTCATCCTCTGGGATGTATACTGGCGATCAGCATTTACCAGTTCATACAACCGCATCAGAACCACTACCTTTTGTTCCTGGTTAAGTGTCCTGTTTATCTTTCTGCATATACTGAAAATTTTTACAGAGTCTTTTACCGTGGGAGTTGATTGGATCTTTATGGCTGATCCTAAAAGTACCGGTCCGGCGTACTCATCAAAAAGTGCCAGATACTCATCGACAGATTCTCTGGTTAATTGTTTATTGAGAAAACCGTAAACATATTCACGTTCATTCATGAGTATCCCTCCGTCCTGTTTTACAATCAGGGCGAACAGCTCCATCAATGCTTTTAATATCTCCTCACTCATAAATCAGTTCCGATCAGCTTAACAGGGAAAAAATCGAAGTTAAATAAATCTACTTCTTTTTACTAACCGGTTTAATAAATTTTCTGTCAATCCAGCCCGGCAGGATTAAAACCCCGACGAGCAGGAAGGGGTAATATGTAATAATTCTCCATATCAATGCCATCGCAAGTGCTACTCCACCGACATGCACAGGATCTACAGGTATAAGATCAGAAAGATATCTCCCGAGAATTATCTCTGCAAATCCGCTTCCTCCAGGGGTAGGACTGATAATCATCATAATCCACAGAACAAGTTGCCTGGCAAAAATCAGGATGTGATCATTTATCACGAAAAATGCCACAAGGATGGCATTCAGTACCAGGTATCTGGATGTCCATGACAGAAAAGTTGACATAAAGGCTTTCGTCCAGAACCAGGCTGATTTCTTTTTAAGATCATTAGAACTTTCAACAATATCATTACCGGCCCTTATTGCAGATTCTTTCCATCTATTGATAAAAGGCAGTCTGAAAATATAAACGATCAGATTTTTAATGGCTGAGGGTTTAAAAAAAAGTCCATACCCGATTAACAGTACCCACGCAAGGATAATAGAATATCCAATAATGGCAACCAGAACAAGATTGTTCAAAAGTGCAACTCCTGTCCCATGAAGTGATGTAATAAATATTACGTTACCTCCTACCAGAATAAGTAATAGGGGAAACATAACCACAAAATATAATTCATCAAGGAATGAAGTGGCCAGAACTACTGATGTACTGCGGCCAAGACTTATCCCTTCCTTGTGAAGGAATATCACGGCAAACCCTGTACCTCCTACAGTTGAAGGAGTTATTGAAGATGTGAATTCCCATAACATTATCACCCTGAAGGCTTGACTCCAGCTTAACTCATTGTCTGTCAAAATCTTGATACGGGCCATATATCCGAACGTCCTCAGGATTATAAAAAGAAATGCAATTAGTAACCAGAAAACAGACTTCCACTGAAATGAGATCTCTTTCATAACATCTGTGTTGAGATCCTTGATGATAAACCAGGCAACGACAACCAGGCCCAGTAAAACAGGTAAAATAACCTTTCTGGGTCTGAGTTTGCTTACAAGTTCATATTGGCTGTCTTTGGTCATCTGGTATTCTATCTTATGAAGACTCTTGCATAGAATTATCACTTACATAATTGGCATATTGGAAAGCTGGTAACGAGGCAGATTCTCTTACACTATCAATAGTTTAAATGGCACCAAAATGATAAAGATGAAAAATATTTGGATTAAATGCAATTAATTCCTTTGTAAGAGAAACCGGGATTTTATGCCCGGAAGTATTTATTTTTCATATTTTTGAGTATTGGGTTACCTTAAAACTTATATTATGGAACTGGGAAGAATGATTTATACCAGGTTATTATTGATTCTTTTTGTATAAGGTCCATGTGTAAAACTGCTGGCAGAAACTGCAGGCCTTAAGGAAAAAGTTACTGCCATGCAGAAAGAGGGAGTTATTGTCAAGGCATATGTTGCATGTGCAAATATGTACAGTGTTATAAATGAGTCAAATGTCTGTCAGATTGTAGTAATTACTATGTGACGACCTTGCCAGAAATCTTAAAAGAGGATATACGGCGATCCCTAATCAGGTATCTGATATTAAAACATAACTTTTAATCCTATGCCATTTAATGAAGCTGAACCTTTAAACCTGACCAGGCTGGCTTCAATTTTAATATGTCTCTCTTTTAGCACTCCGACAGCCCATATAGGGATTCCGGCAGCTATTAATCCAATTCCGCTAAACATAACATATCTGTATGTCTTCAGTCTATCTTCAGGAGGGTCTATATTGCCAAAATCATGATATACCTTATTGTACATTATATTTCCAGCAAACAGGGTTATCCCTCCTGCCACTGTCATAACTGTACCTGTTATTTGCATCTTCCTGTCCTTAACCAAAGCATTACTAAATACCAACGAGTTTTTTGACTGTCCGTTAGCTGAAAGTACGGAAAATATAAAAAAACAGATTAGAATTATCCTGTTCATGATTTTATATTTTATGAAATACATTTAGTTTTCTGACAATTTCAAAATTATGAAGGTACTTAATACAATACAAATCTTTTTATATTCATTCATAATTAACATTCGGATTTATCGACAATATTCCCGGAAAGAAGGCAAAAGTACATCCCTCCTTCAATGCATGCTACGAATGAAAATAGACTGGGTTTATGTAACAGGAATAAGACGATGAATCCTGTAAATTCAATATTTACAGGATCCTGATTTTGTCAATATATTGAATGTGTGGAGATTAGGGGAATCGAACCCCTGACCTTGTGACTGCCAGTCACACGCTCTAGCCAACTGAGCTAAACCCCCGTATACGAAGAACGATTAAAATTTTCACAAGCCATAGTCCCAAAAATCTCAGTACATAAAAAGGTTTTGATTTTCGGGGATCCACGCAAAACCAGACAAATCTCAGAATTGCTGTTTTGCAGAACCAACTGACCAACACTTCTGTCGGGCGCCAGCAAATGTAACTAAAAAATGAAAATAATAAAACAAAATAAAATCGTCGATATATAGTTTTGGTACCAACCCACTATTTTGTAATTTTGCCGGATGTTAAATTGACCATACCAATTTTTAATTGATATTAACGTTAAAAAGATTGGAATGGCTTGATTATTGATTTTGATAATATGTATTTATTAATTTCTCTAAAACGCTGAAAAGCAAATATTGGCAAAGCAGATTAAAATGAACGGAAGAATAGATGAGAATTTGAAAAAAGTACCTGATTTTGATGATCTTCTGTTTGAATCACGCAATAAGGATTATGGAGCATACCAGCTCCGGAAAAAATACAATTCTATATTGATTGCTGGTATCCTTGTGTCCTCATTCCTGGTTAGTGCAGTTGTAATACTTCCATATATATTAACTTCACATTCCGATCATGTACTAACCGGTGGATCAAGATTCGTCAGTGTGCAGATGGAAAATCTTCGACCTCCGGATGAACAGATAATTGTCCCTCCTTCACCTCCTCCTCCTCCTGAAACCAAACAAGAGCAGGATATTGTAAAATATGTTCCCCCTGTGGTAGTTGACAGTATACTTCCGATTGAGAAACCAATGTCAACAGCAGATGAGTTCCTTGATCAGTCATTAAGTGTTAAGCTGAATCCAGGTACAGGAGGGGGCGAAGATATTCTGTCAGGAGATGGCGGATTGGTTACTGATGAACCGTTTTTTGTTGTTGAGGTGATGCCGTCATTTAAAGGTGGGGATATAAACAAATTCAGAGAATGGGTACAGAAACGTACAAATTACCCACAGAGTGCAATCGACAGGAAATTGACAGGGAAAGTATTCCTGACATTCATTATTGAACCCGACGGTGCAGTAAGTAGTGTTACCGTTGTTAAAGGGGTTGATCCCATTATTGATGATGAAGCAGTAAAAGCCATTGCAGCATCACCCAAATGGAGCCCCGGGTTACAAAGAGGGCAGCCTGTCAGGGTAAGATATTCCATGTGGCTTAATTTTGTTTTTTAAAGATTTAACAGTAAGGATAGTTAGCATGTTTACATTTTGTTTTTTGCATGTTTTTCTTATCTTTAGCGGGTTATAATCTTAATTATTCTAATCATATGAAAAAAATTTTACCATTTATTTTCATCTTCTCAATTATTCTTGCGGGCTGCGGATCTTCTAAAAAACAACTTCAGAAAGGAAATTTTGATGCTGCTATTGATAAGGCAGTGAAACAGTTACGCAAAGATAATACCGATACAAAGCAGATAGACATCCTTACCCAATCATATGAAAAGGCAAATGATCAGGATAAAGAAAGAGTCCGTTACCTGAAAATGGAGGGAAGGCCCAGTAACTGGGACGAGATATATCTGGTATATAAGGCATTAAACGATAGGCAATCATTGGTGAGGACAGTTACTCCGTTAAGTATGAACGGGAGGTCTATTGATTTTCCGTATGTTGATTATTTGCCTGAAATGGTAACAGCAAAGCGTAAAGCTGCGGATTTCTATTATGCTCACGGCAATGAACTGATGAAAAACGATCTGAAAGATTCATACAGACAGGCTTATGCTGAATTCGTACGAGCCAAACAATATGTTGGCGATTATGAAGGGATCGACAATAAGATACAGGATGCAAAATACCTCGGTATGAGCAGAGTCTTTATATCGATTCAGAACAATTCCATCATAAAGTTTCCACCTGAGTTTGAACAGGATCTTCTGGCACTTGACCTTCCGGGTCTTAACTCGGAATGGGTGGAGTACCATACCCAGAACCTAAACGATAATACCACGTACGACTATTTTATAAACGTTACTGTTAAAAATATTGCTGTAAGTCCTGATAATACTGTGCAGAGAGATTCAGTTATTAAAAGGGATGTCGAAGATGGCTTTACATATGTTCTTGATAAAAAAGGCAATGTAATGAAAGATACTTTAGGTAATGATCTCAAGCTTAAAAAATATAAGACTCTGCAGTGTGCTCTTGTTGAATCGGTACAGTCCAAAACATGCCGCATAGAAGGTGATGTTGAAGTGATACAGATGAACCCTAACAAAGTCCTTAAAAAGGACCCGATAGGTGCTCAGTCTGATTTTGAACATATTTCATCAAGAGCTCTCGGAGATACCCAGGCCCTTAATGCCCAGCAGCTTGAAAGAACAAAATCCGCTCAGGTCCCATTCCCCTCGGATATTGAAATGGTCGTGAGGTGTTCGGAATCGCTCAAAATGGCAATAAGAGGTGCAATACAGAATGACAGGAGGTACATTTTGTAGATGATTGAAACCAATAAACCGCATGAAAGGGCAATTCTTGTCGGAATAATATATCCGGGACAGGCTGAAGGTGAGTCTGATGAATTCCTGGAGGAGCTCTCATTTCTTACGGAAACTGCCGGAGCAGATCCGATAAAAAGGTTTGTCCAGAAGCTCGATATTCCAAACTCCCGTACTTTTGTCGGTTCGGGTAAGATCAGCGAAATAGCTTTATTTGTTCAGGAGAATAGTGTTGATATTGCAATATTTGACGATGAGCTGTCACCAAGTCAGCTGAGAAATATTGAAAAGGCACTTTCGTGCCGTATCCTTGACAGGACTAACCTGATACTCGATATTTTTGCTCACAGGGCAAGAACATCACATGCACGGACGCAGGTGGAACTGGCACAATACCAATATCTTCTTCCACGACTTACGGGTATGTGGACACATCTTGAACGCCAGAGAGGAGGCATAGGTTTAAGAGGCCCGGGTGAAACTGAAATAGAAACAGACAGAAGGATTATCAGGGATAGAATTGCGTTGCTCAAGGAACAATTGAAAAAGATAGATACACAGATGGCAACCCAACGGAAAAATCGTGGGAAAATGGTCAGAGTAGCGCTTGTGGGTTATACAAATGTTGGTAAATCAACTATTATGAACCTGCTTAGCAAATCGTCTGTATTTGCTGAAAATAAACTTTTTGCAACACTAGATACTACTGTCAGGAAAGTGGTAATAGAAAATCTCCCGTTCCTGCTTTCCGATACTGTCGGATTTATCCGTAAACTTCCACACGATCTGGTTGAGTCATTTAAATCAACACTCGACGAGGTAAGGGAGTCAGATCTTCTGGTCCATATAGTCGATATCTCACACAAAAATTTTGAAGAACAGATAAAAGTGGTAAACGAAACACTCAGGGATCTTGGATTATTTGATAAGCCAATAATTATAGTTTTTAATAAGATAGATACATTCTCATTCACAGTCAGGGATCAGGATGACCTTACACCTGTACTGAAAGAAAATTATTCCTTATCTGACCTTAAAAAGACATGGATGTCTTATGATAAGCATCATCGTACTGTTTTCATTTCCGCAAAAACAAAAGAGAATCTTGAAGAGCTGCGAACACTGCTTTATGAAGAGGTAAAAAAGATACATATAAAAAGGTATCCTTATAATGATTTTCTGTACGAGTGAGTTCCCTTGCCTGACTATTTGCCCGCCCGTTTTTTTGGGGGGGTGGTAAAAAAGTCCAAATCCATTAACCGCAAATACCGGTAGCTATCGGTACGCAAAGACTTTGCGCAAAGATCGCAAAGCGCTGAAATTATGTATTTTACCTTTGCGTGCTTTGCGCCTTCTTTGTGTTCTTTGCGGTTAAACAGGACTTTTTCAACTGCCCCCAAATACTCAATTTTTTTAAATATTTTTCTATATGAGTGAATGAGCCCCCTATATAGAGGGGTGGGGGGTACAGGGCATAGCCGTCAACTTAAGGATTGATAAAAATTTATATCTGTCTGATAATTAACGGCATGACTATTTTTTTGCCCATCCCTTTGGAGAACGGGGTTGAATGTTGTAATTTTACTCATATTAAAGAACTTTTTTTTGATTTTTAACGGGATGCTACTTTGGACGTGCGTCCCGTTTTCTTTTCTAAATATACACATATACATTTGATTTGCAAAACATTATATAAAATATATTTTCTAGTCCCACTTTATTTTTCTTTTTCTCCAGCCAATGATTTTCGTTTAATATTCTATTTGCCCACTGAATAAATTTAACTATTCCTTTCCTTCCAAGTCTGAGAGTTTCCCGTAATCGATAGATATTGTCAAACAAGGTCTTAAAACATTTATTAAGACTTAACAACTTTCCCTTCCATCGATAATGATAGTTACGTTGTGTCATGATTATGTTCCAATTAACTATCATCATAAGTAACTTGAAGTGCAATAGGCATAACCAACGATAATACTTCATTTTACGAACATTATGTATGCCAAATACAGATTTCCATATCTTGAATATCAACTCTACCTGCCAGCGCATCCTGTAAAGAGAAGATATGACTTCATCCGGCAATACTTCTCTGGTAACATTGGTAATGAAGAGATTGAATCGGGCTAAAAGCTTATATTTTTCGCTGGTTTGACGTCCCTTTTTCTTATGTAGCTTTTTAATCTTTCTCATTCGCTCCTCATAAACATCATCAGGCATGAGTTCTATTGCCAACCTGACGGGGATCTTTTCTTCAGAACCAATAAATACATCTTTGTAAATCCTCGATAGTTTACCTCTCTTCATCTGATTGTAGACTACTTTAAAATCAAGTTTTTTTAAACTCTCTGTTTTCATCTCAAAAACATTCGCCTTAGCTCCTAGTCTGGAGATAAAGAAGGCTTCTTTTTTTATGATATTGATCAACGATTTAAAAGCATAATATCCAAGATCTCTTATGATCAGGTCACCTTTTTTCACATTGTCCATTGACTCCTGCGCATCTTTAACATCCGGCCTGTTGGAAGCTGTAAGATCCATAACTTCTATTTGACCACTTTTTAAATCAAACTCAAATTGAATACACGCTCCTGCTTTGGAACCGCTACCCCCAGAACCAGGGAGATAATCCTTGTATTCTTCCGGAAGGTGGAAACGTGTTCCATCTTTAATAGGAACCCTATTAAATGAACTCATCCATCCTGCATCAATATTAAGGTCTAATTCGACCGATAGCTGCTTTTCAATCAGCTTCTTAATGAAAGACAAAGTGTGTTCATTAAACTTTTTGTCGATTGCTTGTTTTGTAACACCAATGTCATGTTCGGACCTTGCTTCAATTGAAAGCTGGCTCAGGCTTTTAGATGCCACGGAACTCATGTCATACATTAATAAATCAAAGAACACAGCAGGTTTTACCTTAGATGCTCGTTTATAAAACCCAGTCTCTCTGGCCGTAGACTCTAACTCTTCTGAAGTAAAAACTTCAGCCAAAGAATTTTTAAAATCAGAGAGTTGCGTTTTGCATACCCCCCTATATTATATATATTTACTAAACTTTAATCCTTAGGTTGACGGCTATGGGGTACAGGGTCAAACTCTAGTATAGTTTATTTTCGGCCATATATTCTGCAATCTGAACAGCGTTGGTTGCAGCTCCTTTCCTTATATTATCCGAAACTATCCAGAGATTAAGACATTTTTCCCTTGAGTGATCCCTTCTTATTCTTCCAACAAAGACCTCATCTCTGTTATGTGCCATTATCGGCATAGGATATTTATTTTCGGCAGGATTATCGTATACGACTACTCCAGGAAAACTGCTAATCAGCATTCTTACTTCATCGATATCGAAATCTTTTTCAAACTCAATATTAACTGCCTCAGAATGTCCCCCGACAACGGGAATTCTTACAACTGTTGAAGTTACCTGTATTGTCTGATCTTCAAGAATTTTTCGTGTTTCATCAAGCAACTTTTGTTCTTCAGTTGTGTATCCGTCTGGTTGAAAGGAACCTCCATGAGGGAAACAGTTTTTATCTATCTGATGAGCATAGGCCATTTCACCTTTTATTCCATGTCTTTCGTTTTCCATCTGGGTAACGGCTTTTACACCTGTGCCCGTAACTGATTGATATGTAGCAACAACAAGACGTTTGATTTTAAATTTTCTATGTAGCGGTGCAAGTGCCATAACCATTTGTATTGTGGAACAGTTTGGATTCGCAATTATTCTGTCTCCCTTTTTGATCGCATGACTGTTAATCTCAGGGACAACCAGAGGTATATTTTTATCCATTCGCCAATATGAAGAATTGTCTATTACAACTGTTCCGTTTTTTGCAAAAACAGGGGCCCATTCTTTTGAAGTTGATGCTCCTGCAGAGAAAATTGCGAAATCAGGTCTGGCTTCAACTGCTTCCATAACAGTAACTACCTTTACAGGTTTACCCTTAAAAAGGATCTCTTTCCCGACCGATCGCTCCGAAGCAGCAGGGAATAATTGTGATACAGGGAAGTTTCTCTCCTCAAGCACTTTCATCATTGTTCTGCCAACCATACCGGTGGCTCCTACAACAGCAGTTTTCATAATAATGCAATATTGATTTTAAAGGTAGAATGGAGCCCGCATGTTAACTGATATTCTTTTGTAATATTTTTCCTCATGAAACATGCAGGGTTCATAACTTTTTATTTGGAATAAATTAAGTATTTCTGTAAATTTACTCTTACGTTAAAGCTGTCAAAATTAACTTTTTTTTCAATTCGTCCCGCTGCATGAAAAAAGTTATTTTACTGGCTCTTTTAATGCCCTGTCCGGCATTTGGCCAGATCATTGAAAATTTTGAATCAGGAAATGCTACGAATTGGGTGCAAAGTACTGAAGGAAAGTGGAATGCCGATACAATCTCTGCAATTTCCGGACGATTTTCATTACACCATTCCTATGATAATCCCGAAGCCGGAACTGACAAAGTCGGAATACCGGTACTGAACATGCATCCTGATGCGGGTGTTACAAAGTGGTCGTTTCTTATCAGGCATGGATATGATCCATCATCCTCAAATAACTGGTCAGCATTTCTGATGTCAGATGCCGGACCATATGCCATGTCGGCAGATGGAGACACATATGGATTTGCTTTAGGGGTAAATTTGACAGGATATGATGACACTCTTCGTCTCTGGAAAGTAAAAGGTAATATTTTAACAACCGTGGTCAATTGCCGGATAAACTGGCAAACAACTATCGGGATTAATGATGCTGTGAGATTGAACATTGAAAGAACCAGTGAAGGAGAATGGACCGTGTGGGTTTACAGACCGGATGGCAACCTGATAGGGTCAGCTTCAGGTACCGACAGCGAATTATTCGGCCAGGCATGGTTCGGTTTTTATTACAGGTATTCATCAACACGCGACCGGCTTTTATGGGTAGATGATATATCCATAACAGGTATCTTTTATGATGATAATGAAGTCCCTTTCATCACCGGATATCACTCTTCGGGTAAAAAATCAGTTGAAATGACTCTCAACGAATCCCCTTCCGCTGAATTTGCTGATCCGGGGAACTTTTTAATTAACGGCAGTTTAAGCGGTTCTTTAAGAGTAATTAAGAAAAACGCTTTTACCTATGAAGTTGAATTTGCAGATAACCTTATGAACAAGGCTATTAATAATCTAAAGATCTCTTGTATATGTGACAATTCAGGCAATTGTACCCGTGATGTTCTGATTACTTTTACGCCTGTATGGGCTGAGTCAGGAGACATTATAATATCAGAGATTATGCCTGATCCTTTGCCCGAAGTCTCCCTCCCGGGAAAAGAGTATCTTGAAATAATGAACCGGTCCGGTTATTCATTAAATCTGAGAAACTGGAATCTTTCAACAGAAGATCAGAGTTTTCTTATTCCTGAAACCGTAATCGAACCTGAAGAGGTAGTAATTCTCTGCCTGATAAAGGATACATCATTATTTTCAAAATACGGAAAAGTTAGCGGATTGAAACAATTCCCTTCACTGACCGATGCCGGAAGGTTACTATATCTTTCCGATAGTTCAGGCTTTCTTATTCATGGTGTTGAATATTCATCGGAGTGGTATGGAGATGAGCTAAAATCCGCAGGAGGCTGGTCTCTTGAGATGAAAGATACTCATTTCCCGTTTTATTCAGCAGAAAACTGGACGGCTTCCAGGTCCCGCACAGGCGGTACTCCGGGTACTGCCAATTCAGTTTCATGCAGTAATCCGGATAATGCGTTTTATGGTGTGCAAAATGTTTTTCCGGATGACAGCTTAAATGTAAGAGTAAGGTTTTCTGAGCCAGTTCTAAGTCTGCCATTTGTAAGAAATTGTATTAAGATCGGTGAGAAGGAGATAATTGAAATTGTTCCCGATGATCATCTTTTCCGGGAGTTCATTGTTAAAATGGCGGATCCGATCATCAGAGGTGAGGTTTATCAGCTTGAAATTTCTGACAGTATCAGAGATTTTGCTGGTAATCTGATGAAAAAAAATATAGGTTCGTTTGGGTTGCCTGAGACTCCGCAATCAGGGGATGTTATGTTTAACGAACTTCTTTTCAATCCGTTTCCCGGTGATCCTGACTATATTGAATTAGTCAACTGTTCGCCCAGGATTGTTGATGCATCGAGACTTCTTCTGGTCTCAGTCAATGACGGAGCGGGCGATACTTCACAAATTTATCGGGTCGCAGATGAAAAAAGGTGTATAATGCCTGGTTCGTATTATGCTGTTACCACCAACAGGAAAAGAGTATCAGAAAGATATTTCTCATCAGACCCGGATCATCTCTTTAATACAGAATATCTGCCGTCGATGTCTGATGATAAAGGACATCTGATCCTTTATAACAGGGAACTCGACTGGATAGATGAAGTTTATTACAATGAGAAAATGCATTATTCTCTTCTGTCAGGTTTTGAAGGTATCTCTCTAGAAAAAACCGGACCTCAAAACAGATCTGCAGATCCGCATAACTGGCACTCAGCGGCGGAGAGTGCCGGAGGGGGTACTCCCGGGGCAGCCAATTCATTATTTGCTGATTTGCCCTCACGCTCTGATAAGGTTGAATTTTCATCCTTAAGGATAACTCCGGATAATGACGGGTATGAAGATTTTCTGACAATTCGGTTCAGTCTCACCGGTAACGGAAATATTGTCTCTGTCCTTGTCTTTGATGAAACGGGTAATTATTTAAAAAAGATCGCATCAAACATATATGCCGGACCCGAAACTTCTCTAATATGGGATGGAACAGCCGATGACGGCTCACTGGTAAGAACAGGGATCTACATAGTATTAATCACCCTTTTTGACGATTCAGGTAAAACAGAAAGATGGAAAAAAGTATGTACGGTAATAAGAAACTAAAGTCTGAACTCAGCCTCAGATGTATTATAATGATGAAATCATCTCCGTCATAATAGTAGTCATTTGGGCTTCAGTTTTGGAAGCCTCATTCTGAACAGAAGCATGGGTCGTATATTCAATCTTACCCTCAATACCAAGATCTGTTATGACACTTACAGCAAAACAAGGAAGGTTCATATGACGGGCGATTATAACTTCGGCTGTGGTTGACATTCCTACTGCATCGGCACCTATCGTTCTGAAGTATTTGTATTCGGCAGGTGTTTCAAAAGTAGGGCCGCTTGTTGAAAGATATATTCCCTTGTGAATCCTTATATTATTTTGCCCGGCAATGAGTAATGCTTTATTTATAAGGTATTTATCGTATGCCTCACCCATATCCGGAAATCTTACTCCGATCCGGTCGTCATTTGGTCCGATAAGAGGATTGGGCAGCAGATTTATATGATCTGTTATAACCATTATATCGCCTATCTGAAAGGAGGGATTAACACCGCCAGCTGCATTTGAAAGGAAAAGGCACTTAATGCCAAGATATTTTAATACCCTGACAGGAAAGGTAACCTGTTCAGGCCCATAACCCTCGTAATAGTGAAACCTCCCTTTCATGGCAACGATTTTTTTCTTTCCGAATTCACCATAAATAAGCTTCCCGGCGTGACCTTCAACTGTTGACAACGGGAAATGGGGGATATCTTTATAATCTATCTCAATACGGTTCTCAATTTTTGTCGCCAGACCTCCAAGACCTGTACCAAGGATAATCCCTGCATCAGGATCAATTATTCCTTTTTCTTTCAGGAATACTGTTGTTTCGAGAATTTTTTCTAACATAGTCAATTATCAGGTTGTCAAACTCTTCCTTGTCGTCATTCAAAAAATATATGCCAACAGGAATATAATAAAATACAGATTTGATCGGTTCTGCAATATTAGTAATTTCCTGCAACCTGACAGCATCTTTTTCAGTTGTAATTATGTATTTCCCAGTAGACTTAAGCGAATTATAAGCTTCAGAAATACTAAGGATATCCTGCTCCCTGAAATGGTGATGATCAGGATATGAGAGATGGATTATCTCCGAGAAATATCTTTGCAGGTAATCATTAAACGGACCGGGGTTTGCTATCCCGGTTATCAGAACAATTCCGCAATCACTACATTGTGATATATCTGTCAATATCTCCCTGTCAGGTATTGTATTAAAAACCGGCAGAGGGGTTTTGTAAACAAGTGATGTAAAATACAGATTCTGATATTGAGATTTGTTAACCTCTTTTACAATCAGTCTTCTATCGATAGGAGATAAATTCTCAGGTGATTTTGTTATCAGGATTATATCAGCTCTTCTCATATTTCCTATGCTTTCTCTCAGATTTCCATAGGGCAGCATATGATCTCTTACAAAAAGTCTTTCAAAATCAGAAAGAAGAATAGAAAATCCCGGTGTAATTTTTCTGTGCTGATATCCGTCATCCAGAATAATTACATCAGTGTGCGGGTCTTCCTCAATGATCCTCTTAACCCCATGCACCCTGTTTCTGTCAACTGCAACAATAATATCCGGATATTTTCGGGAGATCTGCATTGGTTCATCCCCGATTTCACTTACCAGTGATGATGATGATGTTATCCTGAAATCCCTGGTTTTTCGTTTGTATCCCCTGCTAAGCGTGGCAACTTTGAAATTTTTTCTAAGTAATTCTGCTATGTATTCTGTATGAGGTGTTTTGCCCGTTCCTCCAACAGTAATATTTCCTACACAGATAACGGGAAGGTCAAATTCCTCAGATGGAAGGATCCCTGAATTATAGAGAAAGTTTCTGATTCCGGTAATCAACCCATAAATAAGAGATAGCGGATAAAAAAGAATGTTTTTTCTTTTTCGCATTTATTAATTGATCTCGATAAAATAGGGGAGCCTTGCCTGTATCCCTGATAAATCCCTTATTTCCTGCATCATATTATAATACTTTACCGATTCTCCCAATTCCTTTTTTAATATATTCATCCTTACCTCACCACTTAGCTGTGATAGCAGCCTGGTATACGGATCTTCAATAACAGGAAGTTCTCTGATCGAATAAGTCTCCAGCCCGGCAAGATCTGCAGCTCCCTTTATTGCATCTGTAAGTCCCCCGATTTCATCAACAAGTCCGATTTTCCGCGCACTTACACCGCTCCATACTCTGCCCTGTCCTATACTGTCCACAGCCTCTTTTGTCATTTTTCTTCCTTCTGCAACTTTACTGACAAAATCAGAATAAATCTGTTCGATGGTCATCTGCATAATCTCCTTTTGGTAATTCGTCATTGGTTTGTAAACCGATGGGAAGTCAGAATTCTCATTCGTGTTCACTGTTTCAGTTGTGATACCGAGTTTCTGGTCAAGAAGTTTACCCACATTCGGGAGCAATCCGAATACACCGATTGAACCTGAGATAGTAACCGGATTAGCATAAATTTTTGTTGCCGGTGCAGAAATAAAATAACCGCCGGAAGCAGCATAATTTCCCATTGAAACGATTACAGGTTTTACCCTGGCTGCAAGATCCAGTTCTCTCCAGATCATATCTGAAGCGTTGGCACTTCCCCCGGGTGAATTAACTCTTAGAACAATTGCTTTCACTGAGGTATCGAGTCTCTCTTTCCTGATAATCTCAGCATAGTAATTTCCTCCAATATTATTCTCATTCCCTTTACCCATTACAATTGAACCTGAGGCATATACAACAGATATTTTGTTTTTACCCGAATAGTTCCGGTTTGATTCAGGAACATTTGTGTATTTAGTCATAGAAACGAGATTAAGATTTTTTGTACTGTCTATCCCGCTCAGGACCTTAAGAGTATCAATTAATGCATCGCGATACATCAGGCCGTCAACGAGCTTTGCAGCCAGTGCTCCAGATGCCAGATTACCGTCCAGATTATCAGCAATCTTATTTAACTGTTCCGGAGAGATGCCTCTTGATGCAGAAATATCTTCTATAACCCTGTTCCATATCGCACCGGTATAATCTTTTATCTGCATCTTATTTGCTTCACTTAATTTATCAAGAATAAATGGCTCAACAGCACCCTTGAATTTACCATGACGAGTTACCTGTACTTCAATTCCTAATTTGTCCAATGCCTTTTTATAAAACATAATTTCGGCACTGAGACCCTTAAAATCCAGAGCTGCACTCGGATTTATATAAATCTTATCTGCAGAAGTGGACAGATAATAACATTGCTGTGTAAGTGCATAGTCTGTATAGGATATTACGAATTTTCCACTCTTACGGAAGGTCTCAAGTGCATTTCTTATCTCCTCAGTAGTGGCCCATCCTGAAGGGAGTATTCCGTTATCAATTAAGATACCTTTTATCTTATCATCAACAGCAGCTTTTTTAATATTATTTAATATCTGGTTTAACCCGGGTGCAGGTGCAAATGAGAGGTTAAAGACATCAATACCTGAAAAAGGATTTTGATTGCCTCTGTCCGGGATAACCACTCCTGCCTTTAATACCAGGATAGAGTTTTTATCGATAGTTGCAGTCTTTTCTCCTGATGCGACAAGAGCACTTAATGTTGCCAGCATTATAATAAAGAAAAGAATTGATGTGATTATAATACCTGTAATGGTTGCCAGGGTGTACTTTAGGAAATTTTTCATTTTTTGGAAACTTTAGTGAAACGGAACCTAAATATATAAAAACAAAATGAATTTATAATAGTATTTATCTATTTAATACTTTTAGGAAAGATATTATTGAGTATGAGTAAGCTGTTTTTAGGTATAGGATCTAATCTGGGCGACAGGGAAAGCATTCTTAAAGATGCGGTTGCAGGTATAATAAAAAGCATTGGACCTGTGGTGGCAGCCTCGTCAGTTTATGAAACCGAACCATGGGGATTTCGTAGTGAAAATAAATTTCTTAATATGGTGGTAGAAGTTGATACCAGTCTTACGCCAGTCAGAGTAATGGGGAGAATCCTTTTAATCGAATCATTATTGGGCCGGATCAGATCTGAAAAGAAGTACTCCTCGAGATTGATAGATATTGATATTCTTCTTTATGACGATTTGATTATTGATACGAAAAATCTTATAATACCTCATCCGCGTATTCCTGAAAGGAAGTTTGTACTTGTCCCGTTATGTGAGATAGCACCCGATCTGATTCATCCGGTTATGAACAAATCATTTGCTTCCCTGCTTATTTCAAGTAACGACAGGAGTGAAGTCAGAAAGTATATCTTATAGTTAACATATTTCAGGGTGTGAGTGGATTCTATGTTTCACAGCAACCCGTTATCTGCAAAGCTGTAATAATCCTTGTCGGAGATTATAAGGTGGTCAAGCAACTGAATATCCATAAGATTTCCGGCATCTTTTATTTTCTGAGTTATTTTGGTATCTGATTCACTTGGATTAAGATTACCTGACGGATGATTATGGCAAACAATAATGCCTGACGAGAGGTATTCAATGGCCTTTTTCATCACTATCCTCACATCTGTTACAGTTCCGCTTATTCCCCCCTGACTCAGCTTCATCCTGTTAATCACTTTATTCGACCTGTTCAGGAACAATATCCAGAACTCTTCGTGTGAAAGGTCAGAAAGAAGCGGCTGGAATATATCCGCAACATCCTTTGAGCATTTGATCTGCGGAACTATTTCAACTTCAGCCAGTTTGCGTCTTCGACCCAGTTCAAGTGCTGCAGCAATTGTTACAGCCCGTGCAGTGCCGATTCCGTGAAGTTTTTTCAGGTCGGATATGGTAAGTTTCCCCAGGGCATTCAGGTTATTATTTACAATACCCAGTAATTCCCGACCCAGATCGACAGCCGATTTATTCTTGGTTCCTGAACTGATCAGTATAGCCAGCAATTCGGTATCACTCAGACTGGCGGTACCTTTCTGAATAAGTTTCTCCCTGGGTCTGTCTTCAGCAGCCCAGTCGGTGATTTTAAGAGACATGCAGCAACATATTTGAAATGCATATGCAATATAAACAAAACCAGTTAAATGCCAAATTAAAATTTGAGTTATCATTTATGAGGCACCTCACCGGACTCATAACTCTCAATGCACTTCGAACATTCCGGTGCAATCGATTCCTGATTCAATGCTTTGTTTTTTGCCGGTCCGGTGCCATGTTTAAAAATAAAAAAGGCTGTACCATAGCTGATACAACCTCCTGATATGTTGATGGTTAATATTAAAGGCTATTTACATGCTTTACGAGAGAGGATTTCAGGTTTGAGGCTTTTTTCTTGTGAATTATGTTCTTTTTTGCAAGCCTATCGAGCATCGAAGTCAATTTTGGAAGTAAAACAACAGCCTCTTCCTTTGTGGTGGTGCCCCGCAGTGTTTTAAGGGCATTGCGGGTTGTTTTAGCGTAATACTTATTGTTTTCTTTTCTTACTTCGATCTGCCTGATCCTTTTTTCTGACGATTTATGATTTGCCATATCTTTAAATAAATTAACCTGACCTTATAAAAGTTGTAGATTTTAATCCGGCTGCAAATGTATTGATAAAGTTTTTAAAAGCAAACTTTTTGTACCTTTTTTATTCATGGTACATGCAAGCCTTTCAATTAATACGACTGGTGTATATTTTGAAAAGCAGATGCTATTACGATCACGTCGGACAAGTTTCTCACCTGAATGGATACTTTTTAAAAACAAGCACTAAGTAATGATCTCCGGGATTATTTTCGTTAATTTTGTTCTATTGATCCATGATTTTCAGATATCTTGATTTAATTTGATAAATAGTTTATTTCGAAATGTAAATTAGTTATTTTTGGTGACTTTGAAGTTACATTCGTCTGCCATAAGGATCGGATTGGAAATTTACGGAGATTGAATATAACCAGATTATCATAATATTTATCCCAGTCTTATCTTATTATAATTTAAAATGTTACTTTGGTATAAATTATAGATCTTGATATGTAGATATGATGAAAAATTTAAATGTTTCTTAATTCTTTTTAAACATTAAAATCAAATGATATGAAGCCATTAAATAAATATTTTTTTCTGAAGCTGATCCCTTTTGCGGTTGTATTTTGGTCAATTCCCATCCGGTTAATTCCACAGGAAAGTTCCAGTGGTCCCTTGCCTCAATATCTTTATCCCGAATTTTCAAATAGTTCTGTGAAATTGAAAAGCGGAAAAACTCAAAGTACCATGATGAATTATAATATGGTCAGTGAAAAAATGGTTTTTGAAAAGGATGGTAAGCTTATGGATTTAATGAACACTGAGCTTATTGATACAGTTGTTATGCAAAACAGCAAGTTTATACCTGTTGGAAAAGCCTTCCAGGAGGTCGTTGTTTCAGGTGTTGTTTCATTCTTTATCCAGCATAAAGCATTGCTGCAGCCAAAGGGGAAGCCGTCAGCGTATGGTGTTACATCGCAGACTACCAGCACTACAACTTATTCGAGTGTGAATACTGGTGCCGGTTACTTTAATTTTAAGTTACCGGATGCTTATGAGGTCAAAGTTGATCCTGTTTACTGGATAAGAAAATCTAATGTTATGACCAGCTTTGCGACCAAAAAGGAATTCCTTGATATATTTCCGGATCAGGCAGTTAATATAAATCAGTATATCAAAAAGAACAGGATCAAAATGTATAACCGGAACGATTTGATAAAACTGGTTGATTACTGTAATGAATTGATTAAGTAGGAAATTAAGAATTGTTGAAATGCCAGTAAATTATCAATCTTTACATAAAACATCTGGAATAACAAATCATTAAAAAGTTGATAACAAAGAATGAGAAATACTGAAAAGATCAGTTATAAAAAAAGTATTAAAATAATAAAACCCTCAAAGCGAGGGTTTTTGCATTTTGTAAAGACTTAAAAAATCTTGTTGTAGTCCATAGAGGGCTACAAACTCATTCCTTTTCAATAATGTATAATACATGAAAATGACCCAAATGCTTCTATGTTGTAAAACAAGACTTCAGACTAATATTTTCAAATTTTAAGTTACAATATCTATAAAAACAACCTTCTATGAGCAGATTCGATGATAGAACTGCATTGCCTTATTAATTTTTATATAAAGTGAGCTGTAGCCTAACGGGATCAGATTCTTTGAAAGAACTGCAGCATTTGTGTAACAGTCTCACCTAATTGTCTGCTTTTATAGAGTCTTAGTAATTAATATTATTATTTCTCAATTAAACATTGGTATGGTACTTTATTAGCTAATACAAATCTTATTCTACTTAAAAGCTTCTTTGCTATTTTAATAATTGCTTTGTTTGAGTCCATTCTGTGCAAATATGTGAGATAACTTTTCGTCAAAGAGGGATCATTTTTTATAGCTATCCATGAGCTTTCTATAATAGCACTCCTCAATACACCATGACCTCGTGAAGTTAGATCTCCGTTTTTTTCTTTCTCACCTGATGATTTTGTAGATGGGACCAGTCCAATATAGCCACACATTTTATCCAGATTAGGAAAACGATCCATTGTTTCAAGTTCTGTTAATATTGTCATTGCAGTTAATAATCCTATTCCTGGAATACTTTTCAATAGCGTTGACTGTTCCTTATATGTCGGTGTTTGCGAAAGCGCACGGATTTGTTGGGTTACTTTCAAGATCGAAGACCGTAGATTTTTAAATTCTGAGATTAATAGATGTAATGCTTCTTTACCGCTATCTACATCAAACTCCAGACTCTCAAGCCAGCTTACAAACCGTTTTGACCAATGAGTCTTGGATTGAGTGAATTCGTCATCGATATTTATCCCATAAAAGAACAAGAAAGATTTAATCCTATTTTTATATCTGGTCATATCTTTCACCAGCATAGCCCTGGTTCTTAGTAGACTTCTGTCCCTTTGTGTTTGAATAGTTGGCGTATAAATTGGAACAAGTGTCCCGGAGCTTAGTGATCTGGCAATTTTTCGACTATCTCTTTTATCTTCCTTTTGAACTCGTTCTTTGTCAGTTGTAGGAATATCTGCCGGGTTAACAACAATAGATTTTATACCAAAAGATTTCAATTTATCATGGATCCAGTAACCACAAAATCCCGCTTCATAAGCTGAATGATAATTACCTCCCGGGAAATTGCTCTTAAGATAATTATACAAAACTTCCGGATTTGGCGGTTGAGTAAAGGTCTTATAAAAAGTGTCTTCTGCCATTATTGTAACTTTCCAACTCTTTTTGTGGACATCAAAACCTGCATAAATGTTTTGTCCTGTAAAATCAATTTTCTTAACTTGTGCTTCCATAAGTTTCAGGTATTATTGGGTGAATACTTGGTAACTATTCAAATCTAGTAACTATTCTGAAACTTATGTTTTTACAAACATAGGGCCTAACTGAAAAGGCATAATTAAACCTGACAACCAGGATTCAAAATACTTTGTGACTTGATTATTAATAGATTCTATAAACTAGTTGGCAGTAATTTGAAAAAACTCTCCAAAACAAAAAATTACTATTTTCTGTCATATCTTCTTAAAACCTGTCACTAACTATAATTATTATAGAGACATTAAAAATCAATAATTTAAATTTTAAGAAAATGAAAAACACAAAGAAATTAATTCAAGTTCTAACAAAAATTCAAATAATAAGTAGCATAGTTTGGGCTATTTTGCTCATAGTTTGCTACCAAGTATTGGGTGAATCAAATAAGGAGATTAGCCTTATATTACTCTGCGGTTTCTTTATTGAATTTTTACTTATAAGTTCATCTAAAAACAATTTGAAAAAAGAAAAAAGCTAGAAATATAATTAAATGAAAGTATTGATATTCTGAAACATCTAAATACAATGGGGGAAAATAAAGATGATGAATTTTTTGAAGAAATTCTTGAAAGGAATAAGTATAAAATATACAGGATTTGTAATATTTATTCTGTTTCTCCAATAGAACCTCAAGATCTCTTTCAAGAAGTTATTTTTGAAATTTGGAAATCTCTTAAAAACTTCAAAGGTAAATCATCCATCGATACGTGGATATACAAGATTACTGTTAATGTTTGCTTGCGTAAAAAAATGAAATTAGATAAAAGCAATAGCAAAACGGACCGATTTGAATCTATTCATTTTATACCCATAGAAAAAGAAATTGACACTTCTGAACAAGAAAAATTTCAATATTTAAAAGAATGTATTTCAACATTAAATGAAACGGACACTTCACTTATTGTCCTTTATTTAGATGATTTATCCTATAGAGAAATTGCAGAAATTACAGGATTATCAGAAAATCATATCGCTGTTAAAATGAGGCGAATTAGAAAAAAATTATTTGAATGTATAAATCCGAAAATCAACTAAAATGTTAGAACAAGAATTAAAAGATATTTGGAATAATGCTTCTCAAACAGCAGAAATATCAATTGAAACAAGCCAGTTAGTAGACGAATTGAATACTAAAATAAATAGTATCCAGAAAAACATAAGAAGAAGAGATAGTATAGAGATTTCTGCTTCAATCATTGGAATACTCATTTTTGGTTTTTTAATATTCGAAATCCCATTCCCTATTACTAAAGTCGCTTGTGGTTTGGCAATTGCTTGGTTTGTATTCGTTATTTTAAAATTCAGAAAATCAAAAACACAGAACATTAAAACTGATTTTTCATTATCATTAACGGAACAACTTAATCATCAGAAATATATGATGGTACAGCAAGCAAAACTATTAGATTCTGCTTTGTATTGGTATGCTATTCCACCTTTTATTATGAATTTTATATTCATTCTAGGGTTAGAAAACCCAACTGATTATAATTGGACTAATAGTATAGCAGAAAGCTTATTACCACTTACTTCTAATTTAAAAACAATAACAATAATAGGTTTAGCATTGTTTTATGCATTTACTTTTTGGGTAAATAAAAGAGCCTTAAACAAGGATGTAAATCCTATTATAAAGAGCATTGATAAAATGCAGCAACAAATAAAATACAAACAATGAAACATATCCTATTTATACTAATCTCTTTTTTAGTAACCAATAACACTTTTGCTCAAGAGGAAAGTGAAGTTTCAAAAACTGTTGCAAGCAAATTTCAACAAAAGTACAATACCAATGATTATGAAGGTATTTATACAATGTTTGCCAACGAAATGAAAAACTTTATGCCACACGATAAAACGCTTGCTTTTTTAAGCGGTTTAAAATCGGAAGCTGGTGATATCAAAACAAAATCCTTTGTAAAATATGAACAACCAAACGTTGCTTTATACAAAACAAACTTTGAACGTGTTGTAGTCGCTCTTTTTATTTCTGTGGATGAAAATTCTAACATTAACGGATTAATGGTAAAACCATTTAAGGAAGAAAAATTACCAGAACTTACTCGCAATATTTCTTCATTAAAACTACCTTTTAATGAAAAGTGGACCGTACTTTGGGGAGGTGACACAAAAGAACTGAACTATCATGTAATTGACAAAGCACAAAAAAATGCTTTTGATTTTGTGATTACCAACCCACAAGGCAAGAGCTATGAAAATGATGGAAAAACCAATGAAGATTTTTATGCCTTCGGAAAACAACTTATTGCACCAACAGACGGAGAAATTGTGTTAGTTGTTGATGGCATTAAAGATAACAATCCAGGAATACCAAATCCATTATATGTTCCGGGAAATACAGTTATTATAAAAACCAAAAACAATGAATATTTGTTCTTCGCACATTTTAAACAACATTCCATTGTTGTAAACAAGGCCAAATGGTAAAACAAGGAGATTTATTAGGTCTATGTGGAAATTCTGGAAATTCTACAGAACCACACATACATTTTCACATTCAAAATGTTGAAGATATTAATAAGGCTACTGGAACTAAATCCTACTTTGAAAACATTTTAGTAGACGGAGAGGTGAAAAAAGATTATTCCCCAGTTAAAATGGAAAAAGTAAAAAACAAATAGAAAACTACTGCCAACACCGTATCCTATACAAACACGTTGTGGCTAATTAAAAGACTATCATTTTGAAATATCATGACAAAGAGAAAAGCGAAACGAATAATTAAAATAGTATTACTAACCGGAACATTTATCTCTTTGTTTTTTGTTCCGTGGATTGTTGTCAAAGCGTGGATATTACCATTACCAGACACCATTCAAGAGCAGGCAAACGAAGCTGTTGAAAATGGATTTGATGGTATAATTATCTATGTGGATAAAGCAAACAAACCGCCTGAATTTTATGCTGCTGGCTGGCACGACAAAAACAATAAAATACCGGCCAATCCCCATGCATTGTTCAAAATTGGTAGTATAAGCAAACTCTATACTGCGGTTGCGATAGCAAAATTGGTTAATGATGGTCGACTATCTTTAGATAAGACATTGGCCGACTATCTCCCAGAACTTTCAGGACGAATTGAAAATGCAGATAAAATCACTATAAAAATGATGGTTCAGCATAGGAGCGGTATTCCCAATTTCACAGATACCAAGGATTATTGGGCTAGCCCCAAAGAAAGCAACAAAGAAAAACTCGAATTAGTTCTTGATTTACCAGCTGATTTTGAGCCTGGTAAAAAGTATGAATATTGCAATACCAATTATTTGTTGCTTTCCG
The DNA here is from genome assembly GCA_963760915.1 of uncultured Bacteroidales bacterium. Lineage (GTDB taxonomy): Bacteria > Bacteroidota > Bacteroidia > Bacteroidales > VadinHA17 > LD21. The sequence continues at coordinate 58,407 of CAVXEU010000005.1, forward strand.
AGATTATGGATAAAGTTTTGGGATATCCTTACTTTGAATTCATTCAGGAAGAAATTTTAAACCGACTACATCTAAAAAACACCTTTCAATCAGTTAAGTATGTCAATATAGATGATGTAATGAGTGGGTATCATATTGGTCATCCATTTGATTTAAAGACTGACGATATTGGAATGGTAGCTACAGCCGAAGATGTGGGTATATTTTTAAGGGCATTAAATGATGGAAGCCTTTTTGATGGAGAAGAAAAGATAATTTATTCTTCTATATACGAATATGAGCATAAGGGATGGGTTCCTGGATACCAAAGCATCGCAAAATACCACAAAGACATAGATGCAGTAGTTGTTCAGTTTACAAATACGACTGATCCTAAATTGTATTATTGGAATTTAGCAGATGTTGAATATGGTCGTATAATTAAGATAATTAAAAATGGTCAAGAGAAATAGAGGTATTATACCCTACTTTGAAAACATTATAGTAAATGGAGAGATGAAAAAAGATTATTCCCCTGTTAAAATGGAAAAAGTAAAAAACAAATAAAAAAACTACTGCCAACAACGTATATAAAAAATAGCGGTTTAAGTGCTTTATCAAAAGCAAATACATAAAATAAAGTCAGTATTAATCTGAAAAGTTACTGCATAAAATCCGCTACTTTTCATATACACACCCGATTGGTACAACATTCTGAATATCTGATATATACTAAACCGACAACATCTATTAACTTAAAACTATGATATGAGATTAATTACGGTCCTAATTCTGACTATTAGCCTCTGTGGTTGTGCCGGGAAAAAGACCAATCCTGACAATTTTGAATATATAGATTATTCCTTTTATGTTGGTTATTTTGCTAGTATAAAAATACTTAATACTGGGCAAGCATATATTTGGCAACAGCAAAGGAATGAGAATGATTACTATTCTATCACTTTAGACAAATCTAGCTTAGACAGTATATCAAAAATGGCACAAATATTATTCGAGGATAAGGTTGATAGTTTTTATACAGTATATTTTAATTGATCCTCAGTAATAACCATTGGTGTAGCAAGACATTATAATATTTATTTATTCTGAAATTCACCTCTATAAGACAATGGAAATATAAATTTACATCTTAATTTTCCTAATATCAAAAAGATTTATTCTGGATTGAGCAACCTTATAAATTAGTTCTGTGAAAAGCATAAATTCCAGCACTGTAAGCACAACCCACAGCGAAATACCCACTGATTTCCACAGGAAGGTGGATTTTTTTTGTGTAAGCCGTTCTAATTTAATAAATTTCATTCATCAAACTTTAAGACAGATGACTGACAACGAAATAATTTGAATAATTTTATCTGAATTAGATAAAAGTCAAAGCGGGTTGCTGAATTATAAAAGGCATTTTAGTAAATTGTTTTCCGATATCAGTGCTAATTCTATTAATATAGCAATATACACATTGGTACATACAGGAATGGCAAAAAAGGGATTAGATACGAGTGTACTAGAAATTCTTCCTCTTGGAAGATAAGTCGTTAAGGATGGTGGATATATCAAGTACCTTGAAATATTAGAATCTGATAGGGTAAATTCTGACCGATTTAATAAAATTGTGTTAGAAGATACTGAATGGAACTTAAAATTAAATAAGTTTTATTTTAAATGGAGGTGGATTCCCTTCGTTTTATCAGCCGGAGCAATTATTATTTCAATTATTGCTTTATTTTCAAAATGAACTGTGAAAAAAGGCCAGTTTTTAAATTGCGGAAACACTGTGGGAATACAAAAATCTCATCCATCTGATATTATGACAAATAGGTCTTTTAATTGTCTGCAGAGCAGAATTTGAACCTGCGACTCTCTGGTCCCAAACTAGATACACTAAATAGACTGGGCAATGATTAATAGTTTCTACCAACCCCAAAATCCCATATTTCACATTCTCAGGAAACCTGGGATATATTTACATCCCAGCTTATACCTCCGAAATGTTTTAGTATAGTTTCAGTAATACCTAAAATAAAAAAGCGCATTCAGTTATCTGTTCACTGTTTGCGCTTCTTTTTGTGTAGTCCATAGGGGAATCGAACCCCTGTTACCAGGATGAAAACCTGACGTCCTAACCACTAGACGAATGGACCGAGTAAAGAACTTTAAAATGCGGATGCAAAGAAAGGATGTTTTTTTTGATCTGCAAAATATTTTGGATTAAAAAACTTTCCGATTTCCCGGGTTGCTCTATTCAAGCAACCCTGTAAGATCAAAACCATCAAAATTGCCGGAACTCATAAATAGATATACAGGTGATGTATAGTTCTGTTCCCTAATATAAGAGAATAATGCTTCAGAGTCATCATACACATTGATATTATCATTTCCAAATGCTTTGCTCACATACTCCCTTGTGAGAGGAGCTATCTTTTTTAATTCAACTGCATGCGGATTAAAATAGACAAATGCAGCTGAAGTGTTTCCCAGAGTTCCTTTATAAAGGGGAAGGAAGTCTTTATTAAGGCTGGAGTAAGTATGCAGCTCCAGACAGGCAATTATTTTCCGACCGGGATACCTTGAAACAACAGCCTCAACTGTAGCTTTCACCTTTGACGGGGAATGAGCAAAATCAAGAAATACCACTCCTTTTTCGTTTTCTTTAAGTTTCTGTAATCTTTTTGATGTGCCTTCAAAGCTTTTTATCGCATTATAAAAATCATCTTCGGAAATACTGCATGCAAGACATGCCTCTTTGGCTGCAGATAGGTTCTGCATATTATGTGCACCGAAAACTTTTACCGGTACTACACGATTATATGTTGCAGCATAAAATCCTGTTTTGTTCTGAAAATGACCATGAATATTATATGAAATCTTTCTGATATTATTAGGGGAATCATGGGCGATCTCTTTTACCTTCTCATCCCCTTCAAAGTATATAAGTGTACCTCCCGGGGTTATTTTTTCGACGAAAATCCTGAATTGTTCGAAATAATTTTCCAGGGTTGGAAAAACATTCATGTGATCCCAGGCAATGCCATTAATTATAGCTATATCAGGTATATAGACGTGAAATTTTGGTCTGGGATCAAGTGCAGAGGTGAGGTATTCGTCCCCTTCGAAGACAGCAATATTTGCTGCATCAGACAAACCAACCATAGTTTCAAACCCGTCAATGGAAGAGCCTACCATGTAATCAAATTTCATTCCCAGAAATCTGAAGACATGCATTATCATTGCAGTGGTAGTTGTTTTTCCATGGCTTCCAGCAACAACGATCCTTTTTTTGTTTTTGGTCTGTTCATAGAGATATTCCGGGAATGACATAATCCTTAATCCTATTTCACGTGCCTTTATGAGTTCAGGGTTATCATTTTTTGCATGCATTCCAAGAATAATAGTGTTGATATCGGAATTTATTCTGCGCGGATACCATCCGGATTTTTCAGGCAGAAGTCCATAATCAGCAAGATGTGTCCTTGCGGGTTCAAAGATCTCATCATCTGAACCGGACACCATATAACCTTTATTATGGAGGGCAATAGCCAGGTTGTGCATTACTGCTCCCCCAATGGCAATTAAATGTACTTTCATTCTAGACATCACATATTTTAATAGCTCTTCTCAATGACTCCAGCTTGTCTTTTTTAACAGGTACAAATTCCTGACCGACATATCCTTTATAACCGGTATTCACGACAGCCTGCATAATGGAAGGATAATATAGTTCCTGTCTTTCATCAGGTTCATGGCGGCCTGGCATTCCACCTTGATATCACCGTAACACCACTGACTGACTGAATGATGTAAATTACCCTTTAGCGGAGCGTATTTTTCACTCGTTACAGTGTAAACACCATGTAATGGAGATGCTGCAGCTATAACAGCTGCCCCGCCCATTTTTTCTATCATTTTTCTTCTGTTCATACTAAATATTCCTTCGGAAAAACAATGCTAAAAATAGTAATTTGCCTAAGCTAACGGAAATTAAATCTGATATTATTTGTTAAAATATTGTGGGTCAATAAAAAACAAGTTCTATTAAGTTTAATTAAAATGCAGTTTGAACTCATGATTCCACATTTCAGTTCAATCAGCAAAGTAATGAATTAATTCTATGGATATTAATTATTTAGACTTTCTCAGAAGATAAGTGTGGGTGATTTTAAAAGGGATGTCTTAGCCCTGTTCTCTTGTGTTTATCCTGAAACAAAACATTATTCATCAGAACCTGAAGGGAAAGATAAATATTTCATATCGTAATTTTTTCAGCCGTAAGTTGGGATTCGGATCTGTCTGTTTCATTACCGGGATACTGTGCATCATATAAAAGCATGGATTTTGTAACTCATGCTATTTTACCTTATAGCTGGAAGAAAGGAAAGCTAAAATCGCGAAAATAGCAATCTTGTTTTTTATGTCATATATTTGTATCAGGGACACAGACCGACAATAAAAAAATGAAAATTCCTTCACGACATGATTATGTAAAAGGCCATGCCGTAACATTGCTGAGAAGCGGTGAAAACTATTTTTCAGTATGTGAGAAAGTTATTGATGAGGCAAAGCAATATATTCATTTTCAGACTTATATTTTCGATGATGATGAAACAGGCCGGAGGATTGCAAATGCATTGATCAGGGCTGCTGAGAGAGGTGTCAAAGTATATTTTCTGCTTGATGCTTATGGAGGAAGCAGTTTTTCAAATGACCTTTTAAACCTGGTTGAATCAGCCGGCATCTTATTCAGGAAATTTTCTCCGGGACTTATTACAAAAGGTTTTCAGTTAAGTCTCAGGCTCCATCATAAAGTACTGCTCGCCGACGGTAATGTTACAATTATAGCAGGAATGAATGTTGCAGATCGTTACCATGGAACTCCCAAAATGAAGGAATGGCTTGATTTTGGAATAATGATAAGGGGTCCGGAGTGTGCACGGGTACTTTTTATTCTTAAACGACTATGGAACAAAGCATTTTTAGCCAGAAAGGAACGATCGCATGAAAGCGTTCATAACCCGACATATTACGATGAAGATGTCAGGGTAAAGATCCTTCAGAATAACTGGTACCGGAATAAAATTGAAATTTTAAAAAGTTACCGCTATGCTCTGAAACATGCACAGAACAGAATGATTATTATGGCCAGTTATTTTCTTCCGGGACGGAATGAGCGTAAACTTATGCGACTTGCAAGCCGTCGCGGGGTAGACATTAAAATCGTTCTGGCTGCTGAATCGGATGCCCCTGTATTTAAAAGAGCTACAAATTTCCTGTACGATTTTATTCTGCGTAATAATATTAAGATCTTCGAATATCTGCCATCAAACCTGCATGCAAAGGTAGCTACTGTTGACGGGAAATGGAGTACCATCGGAAGCTATAACATGAATCACCTTAGCGACTATGGCAGTGTTGAGACAAATGCTGATATTATCGATACAGGTTTTACCCGTCAGTTTGAACAACAGCTTCTTGGGATCATTGAAAAGGATTGCAGGCAGGTTACTTTTAATGAGTATACAAAACGCAAAACATGGCTCTTCCAGTTTACTGACTGGATTTCATATCAGATGATAAGGATAATGATGAGGCTAATGTTCCTGCTTACAACAAGAAAATCCAAACCGCATTCATTTTAAGCCTTGAGACTTTTAATTCAGCCTGATGTTTTTCCAACACCTTTTTTACCACAAATGCGAAGACATATCAAAGAAGGTAAAGCGTGATCAGGAAATGTTGATCCTTTGTGAACTTTGCGGTTAAAAACCTTTAACCTGACTTCAGCTAGAACTGGTGGAAACTCATTGTTACATACTCCAGAACTTTTGGCAATGATGCCCTCCAGTAGGTCCAGTTGTGAGCTCCATCGCGAATTCTGAATTCGTGAGGTATCTCTTTTTTACGCATTGCAATATGAACAAGGCAATTCCCTTCATAAAGAAAATCATCATCACCGCAATCGATATACCATCTTACGGCTTTCTTCTGATCGTCAGGCATTGTATTGATCAGATTCAGAACGCTGTATTTTTTAAAATAAGCTTCCTTTTCGGCGTCAGTTATGCCTTCTACTCCCTGCCATAACCTGTAATTCTTCAGATCCTCAAGGCTTGCGGGACCAGTAGCAGCGCTCAGAGGGCAGGCAGATGAAAAAAGTTCAGGATGATGAAGGGCATAAATGAAAGTACCTTCACCTCCCATTGATAACCCTGAGATTGCACGATATCTTTTTTCCGGCTTGATTCTGTATGTTCTTTCAATGAGCGGGATGAATTCCTGAAAGAAAAAATCCTCATATCGCCATTCACCCTTAACATCATTTACATAGCCGCGCTTTCCCGTATTGGCATCTGGCATTACAATTATCATGGCTGTCGCGGCTCCGGTTTTTATTGCTTCATCGGCAATATTCAGAACTTCGCCGAACTGGATCCATCCGGTCTGATCATCACCTGATCCGTGCAAGAGATACAGAACCGGGTAACTTCTGAGTGAAGTCTCGTAATCCGGTGGGAAATAGATAGCATATTTCCGGTCCATCTTTAATATCTTACTCGGAAGTGAAAGATTATCTGAAACTTTGCCTGTCTGTGCCATTAGGTACGACGTGGCTATTAACATTAACAGACAAGATGCTGTTTTTTTCATAGGTTGAACAGATTTAAATTTGAATCTTTTGACTATTAACTGGAAAGATATTATAAAATTATGAAATATCTAAATTCTTTTTTCTTTAGTCCTCTGTGACCCATCCGTGGTTATTTGCATGTTCTGACCTATTTTGTTTCAGAGGGATCATCAGAGAAGTTTATGAGGTACACCGAGGGTGTAAACATTGTCCGGTTTAATCTGTTTTGCTCTGATAAAAGGTAAGGATTTCTTATTATTGCAGAATAAAAAACTGTCTATGAAAGTAAAGCTCTTCAATATATCAAATTTTAAAGTCGACGGCGGAGCAATGTTTGGAGTTGTTCCCAAAGTACTGTGGTCAAGGGTTTATCCTGCTGATGAAAATAACCTTATAGTACTGACACTTAGATCACTTGTGGTGGAAACATCCGGGCATATCATTCTTGTGGATACCGGCTGGGGCGATAAGCAGGATGAAAAATTCTTCCGACACGTCCATCTGCATGGAGGAGAAGGACTCATCCAAGGCCTCAAGAATGAAGGATACAGACCCGAAGATATCACCGATGTTTTCCTGACTCACCTTCATGCAGACCATTGTGGTGGAGGAATAAAAACAAACGGGAAGGGAAATGGTTTTGAACTCACATTCCCCGGGGCAACCTATCATGTCAGCCGGACACAGTGGGAGTGGGCTGTAAGAAATAATCCACGGGAGGCTGATTCATTTCTTGAAGAGAATATATTACCTATTGGTCAGAGCGGCCATCTGAACCTGGTTGATGAGGAGAGTGAGCTGTTCCCCGGGTTTTCAATAATAATGTGCTACGGACATACGCCTGGATTAATGCTTCCTGTTATTAATTACGATGATAAGACCATGGTGTACGCCGGAGATCTCATTCCAACGGTTGCACATATTCCTCTTATCTGGAATATGAGTTATGATATAGAATCACTTAAGACTATTGAAGAAAAGGGAAGAGTGTTGAAAGATGCCCTTGAAAAAAATTATATTCTTGTTTTTCAGCACGACGAGCATATCGAATGCTGTACACTTGAGATGACTTCCAAAGGAATCAGGGCGAAAGAAAAATCTGATTTTTCAGATATTTTTTATCAGGCGTGAATTAATGAATTTGAAAGGATAGTCAGGGAGTTCCATAACTGATTTACTCTGTGGCTCTTGTAATTACTCTCTGTCCCGAAAGCTATAAGGATTCAGTGTAACAAATAGCAGATTATTTTTCAATGAATTATTATTTTGACCCTGGCACATTCTTTTGTTTTATAAGTTTGTTTGCTGAATTCTTTGGAAAAATCTCAAAAATTATTTTTACATTGTATCCTTAATAAATTCATTGTTAACAAAATAACAGAACCGATGGCAGATTTTATTTATGAGAAACCTTTTCAGATTGAAAATGACTTAACATCCTACAGACTTCTTACTAAAGAATATGTAAGCGTTGTTGAGGAAGGTGAAAGAAAAATACTTAAGGTTGATCCTAAAGGACTGGAACTTCTTTCCAGGGTAGCTGTTTCCGATCTTTCATTCTATCTCAGGACATCTCATCTCGCAAAGCTTGCACGGATTCTTGATGACCCTGAAGCCACTGATAATGACAGGTTTGTTGCATATATGATGCTCCGAAACACTGTTATATCATCGAAAGAAGATCTTCCCTGGTGCCAGGATACCGGCACAGCGATTGTGATCGGGAAGAAAGGAGAGAATGTTTTAACGGGAGGAAAGGATGCAGAGCATCTGTCAAAGGGGATTTTCGAGACTTACAGGGACAAGAATCTCAGATTTTCACAGGTGGTGCCACTCTCGATGTTCGATGAGAAAAATACAGGAACAAACCTTCCTGCTCAGATAGATATTTATTCGACTGAAGGCAATTCATACGAATTTCTTTTTATTACAAAGGGAGGCGGATCAGCAAATAAAACATTTCTCTATCAGCAGACCAAATCTTTACTTAATGAAGAATCGCTTATAAAATTTGTAAAGGAGAAGATAAAAGAGCTTGGGACCTCTGCATGTCCACCATATCATCTGGCAATCGTAATAGGAGGTACCTCGGCAGAATCGACACTTAAGACGGTAAAGGAAGCATCGGCAGGTTATCTCGATCAGCTTCCGGTTACAGGAAACGGAAGCGGACGTGCGTTCCGTGATATTGAATGGGAGAAGAAAATTGAAAAGATCTGCCATGAATATGGAGTAGGTGCACAGTTCGGGGGCAAATACTTTGTTCATGACGTAAGGGTGATCAGACTTCCACGTCATGCTGCATCTTGTCCCGTTGGAATAGGAGTCAGTTGCAGTGCCGATAGAAATATAAAAGCCCGTATAACTGAAGATGGAATATTCCTTGAGGAACTTGAAAGAAATCCCGGCCGTTTTTTGCCAGCGAAAGCTCCCGAACTGGAAAAACCTGTCGCTGTCAATCTTGACCGCCCGATGAAAGAGATTCTTGGCGAACTCACAAAATATCCCGTTAAAACTCGGTTGAGCCTTACCGGAACTCTTATTGTCGCAAGGGATATAGCCCATGCAAGGATTAAGAAAATCATAGATGAAGGCAAACCTATACCTGAATATTTTAAAAATCACCCTATATACTATGCAGGACCTGCCAAAACTCCTGCCGGAATGCCATCCGGCAGTTTTGGACCAACAACTGCCGGGAGAATGGATTCATATGTTGATCTCTTTCAGAGCCTGGGAGGTTCATTGATTATGCTTGCCAAAGGGAACCGGAGCAGACAGGTTATTGAAGCCTGTAAAAAATATGGTGGTTTTTATCTCGGATCCATTGGCGGACCGGCAGCACTTCTTGCGGCTGAAAATATTAAATCGGTGGAGATGGTTGATTTTGAAGATCTTGGTATGGAAGCTATCAGGAAGATAAGGGTGGAGAATATGCCAGCCTTTATTATTACTGATGATAAGGGGAATGACTTTTTTGATGAGTTCAATAAATAGATTGTATTGTCAATACTGTAACGGCTTGCATATCAGTATAAGCGGATTGGCTGGACCGGAATAAGATCCAAAAATCAAAATATTACCATTCATGTATTTGTCTACATTCTGATACCAGAGCAGGATAAAGTTTGAAGGTACTGTAAGTTCCAGGAAATTATACAATTGATCCATCCGGTAATACCTTCCTGTTGTGACTCAAATATCAGGATATATTTGATTATTTCTTTAGGTACCCGGCAGTGCTTTGAATCAGAGCATAATTTTTAAGAGTACTCAGAGTAGAATAATGTACATCCTCTGCTTTTATTGTTTTATCTCCGAACGTCAGATCCTTGGTAGCACATGCATCATGGATAAGGATACATTTGAAGCCATAGTCACTGGCAGCCCTGACAGCGGCCTCAACACACATATGAGTCTGCATACCGCAAATAATGAGAGTGTCTGTATTGTTTGTTCTCAGGTAGTCAAGCAGATCGGTGCCAACAAAGCAATTAACTGCATCCTTTGATATAATCTTCTCACCCTGCCGGGGTTTTACGATATCATTGATTTTTCCTCCCGGTTCGGAATTATGGCGTACATGAATTACTGTCATTTTCTCCCTCCTGAAATTATCAAGCAGAAGTGCAGCATTTGCAGCAGCTTTTTCAGGTTCGACAAGAGCCGATTTTCCACCCGGGAAATAAAAATCCTGGATATCAATTATCAGCAGGGCCTTATTGCTGTTCTGAGCTGAAATATTTATAAGCAGGAATGCCAGCATTGCTATTGACAGAAATATTTTTTTCATAGGAACATATTTTGGTTAGTTTAATGATCTGCAAAAGATATATTCTAAAGTTGGTATATCCTGAAGTTTATTTATTCTAAAAATATAATATTCTAAAATAGGAGTATCGGTTTTGATTAAAAAACTTCAATAATTATGAAGGTGACTGTATCGGGGACATTATTAATGGATTTAGTCTTTTTAAACACCCCCGGGCATATCGTCCTGATAATCTGGCTTTAACCCCAAATGATTGTTTATTAATGGTATCCGGTACTCAAATTGTAAAATAGTTATATTTTAAAAAGATATTTCATAATTGTTATCTTCTTAGTACTGATGCGTTTGGTTTCAATATAAATCGTGCCGCGAAGTGGCACAATCTGAATAACCATGGGTTGCACCCCCGGTTATTCAAATTAAACCCCTTTGGGATTAACACATCATTTCAATTCAAAAAATCAAAGAACGCTTATATTAATTTTATTTTCAATACTTTATATAAATTATTAAAAAGTTAACGCATCACTGCTATTATCTTCTTGTGAATCTGTCTTAGAATTTACCAATGCATTGATCAATTTTATAAATTGTTTTTTACAGTATATTTAACAAGTTTTTAAGCAATTTAAATATGAAACAATATACCGGTTTTGCAGGTGTCTCTTTTTACAAAATAACTTCGGCAGGTACAATTCTCGCAATATTTGCACTTTTTATTGCCATTTCCGGATTCAGAAGTGATGGAAGAAGGTCATTTAAAAATTATGTGGTACTTGTTTCTCTCGATGCTTTCAGGTGGGACTATAATTCATTGTATAAGACTCCTAACCTGGATAAGCTTGCTCATGAAGGGGTGAAAGCCGGCAGAATGATTCCCTCATTTCCGACTAATACCTTTCCAAACCATTATTCGATTGCCACAGGACTTTTTCCCGATCATCATGGTTTGATAAATAATAGCTTCTCAGCTCCGGATCTTGGGCTGTTTTATCGCATGGGCGACAGGACTGCGGTTGAGAATCCTTCTTTTTACGGAGGAGAACCGATTTGGGTCACAGCCGAAAAACAAGGTGTCAGATCCGCTTCATTCTTCTGGGTTGGTTCTGAAGCTCCTGTTTCGGGGAGGTCACCGACTTACTGGAAAAAATATGACGGCTCAGTTACATTTTCAGCCAGAATAGATACTGTAGTGAAATGGCTGGGTTATCCTCCTGAAAAACGTCCGGAACTTGTTACTTTATATTTCGACGAACCTGACGCTGTCAGCCATGATTTCGGACCTGTTTCACCTCAGACAGGAAAGACAGTTGAGTACCTTGATAGTCTGATGGGTGACCTACGGTCAAAACTTTCGATGCTGCCCGATGCAAAAAAAATCAACCTTATAATTTTATCCGATCATGGAATGGCTCCTGTTTCATCAGCCAGATATATAAACATTAAGGATCTTGTTCCGGACAGAATGATATCTGCAATAACGGGAGGGAATCCTTTTTATCTGATTAATCCGGCAGAAGGGAAACAGGATAGTGTGCTCTTGCTGCTCGGTAAAGCGAAGGGACTGAAAGCATGGAAAAAGTCGGATGTACCTGAAAAATGGCATTATGGCTCTAATCCCCGGATACCAGATATTGTTGTCCTTGCCGACAGTTCATGGAGCATCGGCACCAGACCCGGTGGATCTTCAATCAGGGGGGGAGCACATGGTTATGATAATTATAATTCCGATATGTTTTCAATTTTTTATGCCTCGGGACGAGCGTTTAAAAAGAACTACAGAGTCAATGAACTTAATAATGTTGATGTTTATAATCTCATCTGCAGAATTCTGGCTATAACTCCTGCGAAAAATGACGGCGATCCCAAACATATTCAGGGGATGCTTCGCTAAATATTGTTGACTATTGTAGTCACTCATTTGCCATATTACGACTAATATCATGATCATAAGTTCTTATGGTCAGACTCTACTTTGCATAATCTGAAGTAAAAAGGTGTTTTTCAAAACTTCCGGGGTTGTGAAAAACAAGGAGTATTACCTGTTATAGGGCATTTCAGTCAGTTTAGAACCAGCTAAGTAAATTTTGCTGTTAAATGGGTTTGTTTTCAGAAAATATCTCCGTATAATTATTATAAATATCAGAGGAACATGAATCGCGCTCAAATTGTTGAGGATTTACGGAATAAGTCAGTACCGGTATGGGATATTATTATAATAGGGGGAGGAGCAACTGGACTTGGTGTGGCCCTGGACGGTGCGTCAAGGGGATATAAAACACTGCTTTTAGAACAATCTGATTTTGCCAAGGGTACATCTTCACGTAGTACTAAGCTTGTCCATGGAGGCGTTCGTTATATGGCCCAGGGTGACCTGCTACTTGTAATGGAAGCTTTGCATGAACGCGGATTAATGCTTAAGAATGCTCCTCATCTGACCTTTAACCAGGAATTTGTAATCCCCGTATATACCATTTGGGATGCCATAATGTACATTGTCGGATTAAAATTTTATGATCTGCTTGCCGGACGGTTAAGCATGGGTAGATCTTATTTTATTAACAGGGAAAAAGTGACCGACCGGTTACCACTTTTGACAAAGAAGGGATTAAGAGGGGGTATTGTTTATCATGACGGACAGTTTGACGATTCCCGCATGGCCTTTGCCCTTGCCCGCTCGTGTGTTGAAAAGGGAGGCAGGGTGCTGAATTATTGTAAAGTAACCGGATTACTGAAGAACGACAGTGGCAGGATAACCGGTGTTAAAGCAATTGAATTGGCATCGGGTGAAGAATTTACCCTCTGGTCAGATCTGGTAATAAATGCTACCGGTGTTTTCGCGGATGAAGTTGCCCGACTTGATGATCCGGCAGCGAAAACAACGATAAAACCAAGTCAGGGTGTTCATATTGTGCTTGACAGATCATTTCTTCAGAGTGACTCTGCAATCATGATTCCCAGGACATCCGACGGAAGGGTCCTTTTTGCCATTCCATGGTATAATGAGGTAGTCATTGGTACAACAGATACTCCATTAAATGATATTAGTTTAGAACCTGTTGCACTGGAAGAGGAGATCAGTTTCATTCTCCGGACAGCTGAAAAGTATCTTGTGAGGCCGCCCCGCAGGGAAGATATTCTCTGCATATTTGCCGGATTGAGACCACTGGCAGCAAAACCCGATAATCCGGCTTCCACAAAAGAGGTGTCAAGACGTCATAAAATCACACTTTCACATTCAGGACTGTTGACGATTATTGGCGGGAAATGGACCACATACAGGAGAATGGCTGAAGAGACTATTGACAAAGCGATAAGGTCAGGTTTTCTTGATAAAAGAAAATGTATCACATCAAAACTAAGGCTCACTGCAATATCGATGGACAACCCTCCGGACCGGTTATATATATATGGAGAAGGGTTAACGGAGATTAAAAAGATGATAGGTGAAAACCCACGGCTGGGTGTTCCCATTGATCCCCGCCTGCCATATACCCGTGCTGAAATAATCTGGATTTGCAGAAATGAGATGCCTTATTCAATAGAGGATATACTGGCCAGACGAACAAGGGCGCTATTTCTGAATGCGGAGGCCAGCGCTGATATCGCCACAGAGATTGCCGGAATAATGGCGGAGCAATTCGGATACGATATGAGCTGGCAGAATGCCCAGGTGGAGTCATATCATAAGTTAGTTAAAAATTACAAATAAAAACAGGTCATTCAACAAATAATAAGGTAAATATGAAAAAATTCATCTTAGCACTCGATCAGGGCACAACAAGTTCCCGTGCAATTGTATTTGAGCATAATGGTGTTCCGGTAGCAGTTGCACAGAAGGAATTTACACAGTACTTTCCCAAACCCGGGTGGGTTGAACATGATGCTGAAGAAATTTGGTCGACACAGGCAGGAGTAGCGCTTGAAGCAATTACCAAAGCCGGAATTGAAAGTTCAGACATTGCCGCAATTGGTATTACCAATCAGCGGGAAACTACTGTCGTCTGGAACAGAAAGACCGGAAAACCTGTACATAATGCCATTGTGTGGCAGGACAGACGTACAGCAGAGTTCTGTGACCGGTTGAAAAATGAAGGACTGAGCAGGAATATCCTTGAAAAAACAGGTCTTATTATTGATGCCTATTTCTCTGCCACAAAGATCAGGTGGATTCTGGATAATGTGAAGGGTGCAAGAAAGCTGGCTGAAGAAGGACATCTGGCTTTCGGGACAATAGATTCATGGTTGATCTGGAATCTTACCAGGGGCAAATTGCATATTACTGATGTCACAAATGCTTCAAGAACAATGTTGTTTAATATCCACTCTCTTAAATGGGATAATGAATTACTCAGCATATTTAACATTCCTGCAGCGATGCTTCCGGAAGTCAGATCATCAAGTGAAGTATACGGTACAACCGAAGGACAGTTTGCCACAGCAATTCCTGTAGCCGGCATTGCCGGAGACCAGCAAGCCGCGCTGTTCGGCCAGATGTGTACTGAACCCGGTATGGTTAAAAATACGTATGGAACGGGCTGCTTCATGGTGATGAACATCGGCAGTAAGCCGATAGAATCCAAAAGCAGACTTCTTACTACAATTGCATGGAAAATAGGAAATGATACGCAATATGCCCTTGAAGGAAGTATTTTCATTGCCGGGGCAGTAGTCCAATGGCTGCGTGATGGTCTGGGAATTATAAAGAATTCGGGTGATGTGGAGAAACTGGCTGCAAAGGTTAAAAGCAGCGAAGGAGTCTATTTTGTACCTGCATTTGCCGGACTCGGTGCGCCACACTGGAATCAGCACGCCCGGGGTACCCTGATGGGTATCACCAGAGGTTCAACATCAGCACATATTGCCAGGGCCGCCCTTGACAGCATTGCATATCAGACACTGGAAGTGCTGCTGGCAATGCAAAATGATTCCGGTATAGATGTCCGCGAGCTGCGTGTAGACGGTGGCGCTACTGTTAATAACCAGCTTATGCAGTTCCAGTCTGATTTGTTACAGACTAAGGTTGTACGTCCGAAGATTACAGAAACCACTGCACTGGGAGCTGCTTATCTTGCCGGACTTGCCGTAAGTTACTGGAGCGATATCAAAGAAGTTAAGAAGCAATGGCAGATTGATCGTACTTTTTCGCCACAAATGAATGCCGGAGAAACGGTATCGCTTATAAAAGGATGGCACAGGGCAGTTAATGCAGCTAAAGCCTGGGCAGATGATGCAACCTAGGTGACTAAATTGAGCCAGAGTTTGGAATGCCTGAAGTTGAAGAGAATTACCTCAAAAACATTGACCATAAACTTAAGTATTACAGGTACTTAAAAGAGCAGGCGATAAATAATTTAAAAATACTGCGAGATAGTTTTAGTCGATAATTTAATAATTTATAGTGATGAATGCATTTTTTGCTGAGTTTTTCGGAACCGCCATTATCCTCGTATTCGGAGGTGGAGTAGTATCAAATGTTCTTCTTGATAAAACAAAAGGAAACAGCAGCGGCTGGATAGTTATATGTTTTGGGTGGGCCGTTGGAGTATTTACAGGAGTATTAATTGCTGCTCCATATAGCGGGGCTCATCTGAATCCTGCTGTCACGCTTGCACTGGTTCTGGCCAATAAGTTTTCCTTGTCTGATGCACCTCTGTATATTAGTGCACAGTTGCTTGGTGCAATGTTCGGGTCTGCTCTTGTATGGCTGGCTTATAAGAAACATTTCGATGCTACAGAGGATGCAGATTCCAAACTGGCCGTATTTGTTACAACACCTAATATAAGAAGCTACTGGTATAATTTTTTAACTGAAGTTATTGGAACATATGTACTTGCACAGGCCGTGCTTTATATGGCAGAACCGGAGGTTGGGTTGGGTGCCTTAAATGCACTACCTGTAGCTTTAGTGGTGCTGGGCATTGGCCTTTCACTAGGTGGACCAACCGGGTATGCCATTAATCCCGCCCGGGATCTTGGCCCCCGGATAATACATTTTCTTTTGCCTATTCATCACAAGCGAAACAGCGACTGGGCATACTCCTGGGTTCCTGTTCTCGGACCGCTCGTTGGAGCCGCTATTGCAGCAGGAATGTATCTCATTCTTAAAATAGCCTGAAACAGATAACGGAAGAAAAGCTGGTTCGTCAATATAAAAGACATGTTTAAGGAATTTATCAAAATCTTAATAAAAAAACGCTTAGTTTCTTTCATTTACTGAAATACAATTAATAAATTAGATTTACTTTTGGTTAGGTTAAGAGCTTAAAAGTATGAACAATTTATATTGCATATGTTTTGTATTCCAAAAAAAACCTTGATTGCGGGAGATGGTTTGTGAAACACTGGTTTGATATGTAATTCTATAAATTATTGATCCCGGATAAACATTACTTTTAAAAAATTGTTATTTATTAAATTTAACGATTAAAACTAAAAATTATGAAAAAAATTTCGCTTTTTTTGTTGATTGTAGGCTTTTCTCTGACCCAATTAAAAGCACAAGCATTCCAGACCGGAGACATGGTAGGAAACCTTGGCGTTGGATTTGGATGGTATGGTTATGGTTATGGGGCAACGTCTTTACCTGCTTTTAGTTTAAGTTTAGAAAAGGGAATTAAGGACATTGAAAATATTGGTCCGCTCTCAATAGGAGGAATTGTGGGGTTTAAGCATGCTTCATACGCATGGCAGACTTCTTACAATTGGTCCTGGAACGATATTATAATTGCTGCCCGTGGTGCAATTCATTATGATCTTTTTAAGGTAGATAAATTAGACACATATGGTGGTGTTGCATTAGGTGTAAGATTGCAATCCTATTCTTACTATACATATAATGCTAATCTGGATTATGTAAAAGCACATGATAATTATACTCATGGATTATTTGCCTTATATGTGGGAGGTCGATATTATTTTACTGATAAACTGGCTGCTTTTGGTGAGTTAGGTTACGGTCTTGGATACTTAACACTGGGATTAAGCTTTAAATTATAGTATTATACAAACTTTATTGTTAAACAAAGGCTGTTCAGTTTTATGACAGCCTTTGTTTTGAATAATATTCTACATTAGTTTAAAAAGTGCTGTCTTATTAATTTTATCCCGATAAACCTATGTATTAAAACGGATACTTACATGCATTGGAACAATGTCGGTGAGAAAAAATACAGCCGGAACCTGGGCAAAACTATGGTATCAAATCAGTATTAATGCCAATAAATGAAGCATGAAGCTAAAATGCCGATCAGATTATTCCATCTATGCTACTGATCATAATTTTACTACTGGTCAGAATTACTGTCAATCATTATAAATACAATCGGAATATTGAATGTCTCTGAAATATACTCTCCGCGCTCCAGTATATCCTCATCATCTTCTTCCTGTTTTACGCACTTTTTAAAAAAGCTTCTGAGACTCTCAAGTAATGGGGAATGATCTTTTTATTTGGGTGTTGCATCATATATTTATGATGTATTTTATTTGAATTTTTAATTTACAACACCATGGCAAACACTTATACTCAATGTTATTTCCATATGGTCTTTTCAGTAAAAAATCGCGATGCGCTGATAAAAAGAGAATGGAAAGATAAACTGGAAATGTATGTCACAGGAATTGTCCAAAACCATAGGCATAAAATGCTGGCAATAGGAACAATGCCTGACCATGTTCATATTTTGATAGGTTATAATGTAAATCAGCTGATACCAGATATTATTGAAGAAATTAAAACATCATCTAATAAATTCATTAAAGGAAAAAAGTTATCAAAATTTAAGTTTGAATGGCAGAAAGGTTATGGAGCTTTCACACATTCTCATTCCCAAATAGACCTTGTGGCAAAATATATCTTGTCTCAGGAAGAGCATCATGAAAAAAAGCCATTCAGTGAAGAGTATTTTGAAATCCTGGAGAAGAATAACGTGCAATTTAAAGATGAATATGTTTTTGAATTCTTTGATGACGTTCATGGTTGGGATTAAATATCGCGGTGCTCTGCACCTTCTGTAATGTTTTTCAAATGCATTTCTACAAATATTATGCGGCTCTGCCGCTTAATATTAGCCCGGAATGTGCAGCGCATCAACTATCAATAGATGAATAGCTGCATTGAATAGCCAAAGAAGGTGCGGAGCACCATAATATTTGTAGATAAATTATTATTATAGAAGACAAAGGTGCATCGCACCGGAATATAATTATTAAATAATATATTTTTAATTCATTAGTAAACAGTTATTTAGAAATAACAAATAATAACCATTTAGAATTAAAATTCGGGTGTTGCAACGCTAAAAACAGGAGAATTACTGTCAATCATTATAAATACAATAGGAATATTGAATGTCTCTGAAATATACTCTCCGCGCTCCAGTATATCCTCATCATCTTCTTCATAGTACCACTTAATAATAAGCTTTTTCGACTGCTGACCGACCTGTGATAATTTCCGGAGGATACTAACTAAAATGGTTGTGCTGAAGCTGTCAAGGTATTCAAATTCCAGACTTACATTAGTGATCTCGGCAGGATTAATAAGGTATTCATCAATCCAATTCATTATCCTTGCAGAAAATTCCTTATTATTTCCAAATAAGCCACGACCCCTGATGTCAATAACTCCCCTGGGATTAAAATGGAATTCAGGAGTATTGTCAGTAGGTAAAATATGAATTTCACCCTTTATCATTTCGTCTGAATAAAAAAAGTTATTTTCCCCGTTCTAAAGTACAATAATACAAATATTGCTTTAAATAAGAATTCAGAATTTTATGATATTTGGCAAATATCAGATTAATTAACTCAAATTATCTTTAAATAGATATTATTGATCAGGCCAGGTTCAACAAAGTTATTGAGATTAATTGTCGATCTTCCCGGGATCATTGCCACATCTTACTCAATGACCTGCAATATTATCAGTAATTATAAATTCAATAGGAACTTCCACATATGATGAAATATATTTTCCCCTTTCCAGAATATCTTCATCGTCATCTTCATAATACCATTTAATGAACAGGTATTTTGACTGAATGGAAACTTGCGACAGGTCCTTAAGTATAGAAACCAAAAAAATTGTACTTAAGCTGTTCAGATATTCAAATGCAATTGTGACATGAGTCACTTTTGCAGGATTTTTAAGGTAAGCTTCAATCCAGTTTATTATCCGTTCGGACCCTTCAGGTCTGTCGCTGAACAACCCTCGTCCCCGAATCTTAATAAATCCATCAGGCCTGAAAATGAACTCAGGAGTCTGGTTAGTAGGTAAAATATGAATTTCTTCCATTATGATATATTTATAACCCTCTTGACTGTCTCTCTTTAAAACACAATAATATCAATATTGCTGAATATCAAATTTCGTAAATGTTATGGTTGTGAACAAATAAAAGATTAAAGTCTTTAGACACTGCAGATAATTTTTTTATTGTGCCCTTATGTAATAAAATGTTAATCATCCTCAATACTCTTATGTTAATTAACATTTTATTAACAACATTTCGACAATTTATCAACAATCAGGCATAAATTTTGCATTCGTGAATTATTACTGACAATTGTGCAGGGATTTTAAAATGAGATTAGAGGAGGGATGTAAAATGAAAAAAAGAATAAATTTTAAAAGAATTGTAGAATGGTTTATGATTGCAGTCGGTATTGTTATTTTGCAAAGTTGTGTGGTTTACAGTCCATATGCCCAGCAACCACAGGTAACAGTGCCAGATATTGTCCAGATGAGCAAGGACGGACTATCTTCAAAAGCAATTATAAAGGAAATCAGACATTCTCATACGGTCTATGGGCTTAAGGCAGATCAACTGGCTAAGCTAAGGAATGAGGGAGTCCAGGACTCAGTTATCAATTATATGGAAAAAACTCATATTGATGCTATCCGCCGCGATCAGCGAATGTCCGATTCATATTACGGAAATTACGGATGGCCCGGATATGGATATTACGGAGGATTTGGCTGGGGCTCGCCATATGGATATTATGGCTGGGGTGGACCTACCATAATTCTACACGCACACCGGGATTTTGACGGTGGCTTTCATGGAGGTGAACGTGGTGGAGAAGGCTCTCATGGTGGCGATAGGAGGTAAAGAAAATTGCAAAGATTTATTTACTGCCGTTTTGTCATTGAATTAAGCCAGGTTTAATAAAAAACTATAGATTTTTTAACGACCTGTAGCGTAAATGTTGAAGAATTGGGAGCAAAAACAGGAAGAGAATTGAGAAAATTCATGAGTTCCTGATGTAAAAACACAGAATATTCAAATAGTGAAAGCAGATGTTATTTCTGCATTCACTATTTGTTTGTCGGGAAATTCTTAATTCGGGGATAAAAATCCGAATCACAGGTAATCCTGTCGGGATTAGTACAAAAAATGGCCTTGTTGCTGCGGTAATAAGGCTTTTTCTTTATTAACGGTTGGTTTGAAAAATCCACACCTGATCCGATGAGAAACATCTTTATAATCATAATAAAACAGGAAGATGTGATTTCTGATACTGTACTTGCAACCTATAACTCAAAATCTCACTCATTCTCAGAATATTTGAAGGAAATCCTTTTCCCTGACGGAGGGAATAGATCATCAGATTACTCATACAATGTTCACTTCATCCCGGGTGTTATGATCCGGTAATTACCACTCAGGTGCATTAAGCTGAACAGATATAGTAATCCGTCATAGTATGGATCGAAATATCCGTCGGAGTATGGTTCCAGTTTAGCATTCCATACAGCATCAACAAATTTCCAGCTTTTGGCCTGAGTTCCCATCATAGAAGCTGCTGCTGAAGTAGCAATTAGTCCCAGGGAGTGACGCAATTTCTGATATCCCCCGGCCTGAAGTATAAAGGTTGGAAGAGTCCCGTCCTGATTAAACTGATCTTCAAAAGTGTCAATCCCCCTGCAGAAGAGAAAATTCTGAAACCGTTTGCTGTAATCCTGCTGCCATTTTTTGTCTTTTGCAAACCATGAATAATCCATAGCTATATTCATTGGCACCCTCCAGGAGTCATAACGGAAAGCACTGCCCATACGGCCTCGTGTTTTTACAGCTCCACTAAATTCAGTATAATCATTATTCAGACCTGTTACCGGATCACAGGCTCTGTGCAAAAATGCTCTGGCAGTATCAGCACAATCCCTGTAGAACTGTTCCCTGCCATCGTTGGCATATTTAGCCCATATTTCAAAAAATGCAGGAAGATGATATGAAGGGTCAGTCCAGTCATAGCCTGATTTATCAGGTACAAAGGTTATTTGTTTATGTTCTACATTTATTACATTCATTTGGCCATCTGTCCCGTCTTTGCTCCACATTGCATCCAGAATTCTTCTGGCTTCTCCATAGTAATTTATGCCTGTATTATTACCCCACCGGTTGGAAGCAAACAGCAGATCTGTAACAAAATACAATTCTCCATCTGATGCAGATCCTTCAGCATTGTGTTTCCCTGTCTCCGGTTTTACGCTCCATGCAAAGTAGGCATCGCGTCCTCCTCCCTGATGTTGCATATATTTCTTCGTCCAGCGCCACAAACGATCAAAAACCTCTTTTTTATTTAACTGAACTGCAACCATTAATCCGTAAGAAAGACCTTCGGTCCTGGCATCATGATTCTTCAGATCAGATACATAAGCCATAGAATCACCTACTTCGAAATAGACTCTGTTGGGACCCTCAAAAACATCATAATATGCTTTGGCAAGCTTAGCATCTATATCAGCCTGTTTATATCCGGCATCGCGAAACACGTTACGATATCTGCCCGTCTCCGAGGCACCTTTTGTCCAGGGTTTCATACTCCCCCTTTTATCTTTGATATCCTTCGTACAATCCTCATCGGGTGTTGTCACGGCAGCTATAGACCAGCTGCAAATAACTATCAACAACAAGCCCGAATAAATTATCTTTTTCATATAAATAAAATTGATTATTAAATTTTCATTTCAATTACAAAGACTGATAATATTTTTATTGTGCTGATTTTAAAGTATTGATCTTATTGTTTGTTTCACTTCTTCCATATTATGCGGGAAAACCATTACTGCTCAGGAATATGGTTGCATTTTATAACCTTCCTGTCAGTTTTAAAGATTACCCGGCCTAAAGTTAAAAATGTTTTTATATAATACCCAATTAATATTAATTTCATTGATTTGGAAATTAGCTGTAATAATCAGATAATCAAGGGTAAAAATATCAGTTGTGTTACATATCATTACTTTTTTTATGATTCAGGTTTTTTTTATAATCCTTATCTGGTATAAGTTTTTATTTATCTGCTAAATTTGGAAATTAAAATGCATTAATTAAATACAGAACTTTATGAAAAGCAATAAATTCTTATCACTGGTCATTTTACCGGCTATGTTAATTTCAGGTAATCTGATTGGAAGGGACAATAAGCCGGTCAGCAAAGAGCTGTTGGGGAATCACAATGGAAGTGAAGTGTATCTTTATACATTGACAAACAAAGCAGGGAATGTGTTGAAGCTGACAAATTACGGAGCCAGAATTGAGAGTATCGAAGTTCCTGATAAACACGGTGTCAGGGATAATGTAACAATGGGCTCAGAAACTTTTGATGCAATTATCAAAGGAGACGCTTTTGGAGGAGCAGTTATTGGAAGGTATGCCAACCGGATAGCTAATGGTAAGTTTACACTTGACGGGGTTGAGTATAATTTGCCGATCAACAACAGACCTAACACTCTGCATGGAGGTCGTAACGGCTGGTATTCAAAGGTTTGGAATGCAGAGATTCTTAACAATTCCAAACAACCTGCAGTAAAATTTTCATATGTAAGTCCGGATATGGAAGAAGGTTTTCCCGGAACTGTGACTGTCAATGTAATATATACATGGACCGATAAAAATGAGATAATAATCGATTATGCTGCAACTACTGACAAACGGACAGTAGTAAATTTTACAAATCATGCTTACTTCAACCTTCACGGTGCCGGGAAGGGTTATATATTTGACCATATACTTACTATTCATGCTTCAGCTTTCACACCGCTGGATGCAACTAAAATCCCGACAGGCGAAATAATTCCGGTACAGGGAACTCCTTTTGATTTTACAACTCCGCATGTAATAGGTGACAGGATAGGGGAAACCTATAATAATGCTGTTTTTGGCGGGTATGATGATAATTTTGTTCTGGATAACAAGGCTAAGGTGGCTGCAGAAGTCTATGACCCGGAAAGCGGACGTGTTATGGATGTAATAACTGACCAGCCGGCTCTGCAGTTATATACTGGAAACGGGCTTGCCTGGAAAAAAACCGGCGGAACCGCTGGCACTGATGTAAAAACAAGATCAGCATTTGCTCTGGAGACACAGCATTTTCCCGATAGTCCTAATCATATGAATTTTCCATCCACTGTTTTAAATCCGGGTGAGAAATTCAAATCAAGGACTATTTACAGGTTTTCAGTAAAAAAATAAAGGAAATTGTATGCTTTTTAAAATAAAGTCCATTCTTTCAAACTGACATCTGTTGAATTACAGGACATCAAAGCATCCATTATGTAAGGGAAATTTTTAGTGGATATTCAATATTTTTATTTTGATTTTTACGGTTTCAAACGTTAAAACGGAAAGGAGATAATTTCTTCCCGGAAAGGCATAATCGCAATTTTAATATTATGAAAAAAGTACTATTACTAGTAGCACTGGTAACTATAAGCAGTTTTATCTCAGGACAGCAGGCTCAAAAAGTTGATATTAACATCAAGTCCGGAGCCCCTTCAGGAATAATTGACTCCAGGATTTACGGCCAGCTTTTTGAACACATTTACTTCTCAGCCGACGGTGGATTATGGGGTGAAATGTTAGCCGAGCGTTCTTTTGAGCCTGAGCAGTACGCCGGGATCTCCCCGCGGGCTGGCTTTTTCGACGGATGGTACGAAGATGATGAAAACATACTCCATTCCCCGACCCTCTTTGAACAGCCTATCCCCATGGTGACTGTAGATGCCGGCAGCTATGTGATAAGTACGGATATTAAATGGCGTTCTTATAAATTTGCCAGACATATGTGGAGTGGCGGTTATGCCGATATGAGCGTGGTATTCAAAAGCATGTCCGATGGTAAAAGCTATCGTTTCCGCCTGCATGATCCACAGTATGAAGGTGTGAATCCTCGAAATCCGCAGCCTCCGAAGGATGCCACATTTGCTATAGAACAGGAAACAGTTACCCAGCGTCAGGGACGAGACGGCAAACCCATGACAGTCTCTGTATGGGAACCGGTTGAAAGTGTTGCAGTGAAGACCGGTCAGATCGACAGTACGGGAGAGTGGCATAACCTGCGTATCAGTTGCACCGGGAAAAATGTTAAAGTGTTATGGGATGGCAAACAGGTTTTGAAGTACACGGGTATTGAGAACGGACTGATAAAGAACGATATAACTTTTGTAGTCAATAATACAGAAGCATTATATAAAAATATTAAAATCACCTCTGCTGACGGAAAAAGGGTTTATCTGGAAGGCATGCCGGCAGTAGTTAAGAATCCTGATGTGGCTCCTCAATGGAAATCCTTCGGAAACGGCAGATTTGAAATGATAAAAGGCGATGCTGTGAATATGGAATACTCACAGAAAATAATAGCAGGAACAGAATCATCCGGCATTTCGCAGGGTCCGTTCTTTATCAGGAAAAACGAAGTATATGAAGGCTCATTATGGGCAAAAGGTGACAGTAAAGCACTATTGACTGTTGCTTTTTCCTCCGGAGGTAAAAATATAACACAACAGGTAATCGGCCGGCCCGGAGCTGACTGGAAAAAATATAACTTTTCTCTCGATGCAGGTGGATATGAAGGAGATGCTGAATTTCAAATAGATGCGAAGGGAGGTAGCATCCAGGCAGACCAGGTAACCATGATGTCACGATCGGCAATCAGCCTGGGAGGATTCAGACCCGATATATATAACGCTGTAGAGCAACTCGGTCCGACATGTCTCCGATGGCCTGGCGGTGGCTATGCCGCACAATACAGCTGGTTATGGGGAGTTGGTCCGCAGGAAAATCGTAAACGCTGGCCTCATTATATGTGGATGAACTATGATCAGAATGATTTTGGGACTGATGAATTTATTCAATTATGCCGTCAGATAAATTCTGAACCGGTTATTGTCGTACGTATAGGATTTGACAGACCTCAATCAGAACATTCAATGATACTGCAGGAAGCCATCGACTGGGTTGCCTATTGTAACGAACCTGCAAGTGGTAAGTGGGGCAGCAAAAGAGCAGCTAACGGACATCCGGAACCATATAACGTTAAATATTGGGAGATAGACAATGAGATGTGGGAGTATGGAATTGAGAAATATGAGGCTTCCGTCAGAGAATTTTCTACTGCGATGCGTAAAGTTGATCCGGATATAAAGATCATAGTGTGCGGCGGGTTCGGTAATACTACCGACAAAGAGTTCTTTAACCGCTCGGGCAGTTATTTTGATTATGTAAGTCTTCATCATTATGAAGGATCAAACGGATATGCCACTGGTCCGGCAAGACTTGCCACCCAATATGAACAATATGCAGATATTATCGCTGCATGTCCCAATCCGAATATTAAGCTGTATATCTCAGAGTGGAACCTGAATAGTATAGACTGGCGTACCGGTCTTTTTGCCGGAGGATTTCTGAATATGTGTGAACAACATCCGGTTGTTGAAATGGGAGCTGCTGCATTGTTTATCCGACGTACGGATGCTCCGGAATGGAACAACGCTTTTATAAATTTTGATTATAAAGGACTATTTGTGGCTCCTAATTACCTGGTTACCAAGCTGTGGCATGATAACTTCTCAAAATACCGTCTGGACTATACCGGTGAAACAGGTAACATGAGCATAAACACCACTCTCTCGGAAAATGGCAGTACTGTGATAGTTAAGATAGTAAATCCCTCTGAAAATACTGTTGACCTGACCATTGGCGGAGATTGGAAGTCGCTGACAGGCGCAGGTTACGAATTTATCGCTCCGGGCTCATTGAGCGCGGCCAATTCTTTGGAATCACCTGATGCAGTATCGGTTGAAAAGAAAATAATTACTCCGGTAAGCAATGTGGTTACTATCGAAATTGCACCATTATCTGCAGGAGTGCTTACACTTACAAAGGGATTTTAAGAAATGAGGAACCAAATAAAATATTAGTGTCTTTAATGAAATAGATTTGATTATTCCTACATACTAACTACTTCATACGTTTTACCCGCTTCAGCATTAAATTCCAGAACATTTAATTCAGGATTTTCAGTTTTTATTTCTTTCCCTTCGGAAAATATAGCTGCATTGACTTTGGTTCGGATTCTGCACTTGTTATTGAATTTAGGATATATAAATGCTTTAGTTAACTTGCCATCATGCCAAAAGATATTCACTTTGTAACCACCTCTTGCGACAAGTCCCTGAATGCCACCATCTTTCCATTCATCTGGCAAAGCAGGCAAAAGTGATATTTCGGAAGAATGACTTTGCATTAACATCTCTGTAATACCTGCAGTCACCCCCTGGATGGCCTGATTTCCTTCAAAAGAAGGTGTAATGCGGCTATCTTCTTTCCTTGGATGAATACTAACATCTGTTAACATAGTTTTTAGTACCTCGTAAGCTAATTGTGGCTCTTCTAATCTTGCATGGAGGTTTATTTTCCATGCGCCTGACCAGCCAAGATTTATGTTCCCCCTTCTCTTAAGCACTACATCAACTGCCTTTGCCAGTTCCGGCGTTTTGCGTAGTGTTATATCATCGTCGGGATATACTGCAAAAAGGTGTGATAAATGCCGATGAGTGGGTTCTACTTCTTTAAAGTCATACAACCATTCCTGCAACTGTCCAAAGCTTCCAATCTGATGTGGAGGTAATTTTGGCAAAGCAGCCTCAAGTTTTTGTCGCATTTCACTATCCTTATCAAGTACTTTACATGCAATAATACAATTACGAAATAAATTCCGGATGATTTGATTATCCATAGATGTTCCCATCGAAACAGAACAAATTTCTCCCTTATCGGTAATGAAACTATTTTCCGGGGTGGTTGACGGGCATGTCACAAGCCATCCTGTTTTAGGATCTGTCATCAGGAAATCAAGAAAAAATTCGGTAGCTCCTTTTAATAAAGGGTATATTCTTTTAAGATATGTAGTATCATAATTATATTTATAATGCTCAAATAATTGTTCCATTAGCCAAGCTCCTCCCATAGGCCATGTTGCATATTGCGGATCTCCATCCGTTGGTGCCGTATTAAACCAAATATCTGTTCCATGATGGGCTGTCCAACCCCTGCAACCATATAACTCTTTAGCTGTCCTGGCTCCGGCTTCAGCTAAATTTTCAACAAATAGTAATAACGATTCATTGATTTTCGGAAGGTTTGTGCTTTCAACTGGCCAGTAGCATTCTTCAATGTTTATATTTAAGGTCCATCTGCCTCTCCAACGTCCTTCCATATCATCCAGCCAGATGTTGTGGTTATTAAAAGCAAGTGTATTTTCTCTAGCCCCGGCAAGCAAAATATATCGGCCATATTGAAAGTATTGTGAGATATATAATGGATCATTTTCTCCTGCTCTTAGCTTATCCATCCTTTCTGAGGTAGTCAGCTTTGAATTTTCATTCTTGCCTAAATCAATTTTACAAGAATGGAATAAAGGAAAATAGTCTTTAATGTGTCGTGCCTTAAGTTGGGCAAAAGTGTATTGTGCAGCGTTTGAAATATACTCACTGCATTTTTCTTTTTCATTTTCTGAAATGTCATTCCAGTTTTTCCAATTAGTGGCCCCTGCTAAAATAAAAGTGACTGTACTTGCATTCTTAACCATAATCTTATTACCCCCTACACCTGAATCTTTGGTTAAACTTCCCCCTTCCTGAATTATTTTTAGTCTTGATTGCCATTTCATTTGTGCAGGTAATATGCGCAAATTATAAGGGTTTGTAGTGTTCTCAATGGTTGTTCCTTCCATAATGATTATGTCGTTTTCCAAGTGAGTAGTCGCTGAGGGTTGGAGACTGGATAACCATGCGTTAATGTTAATTGAACCTTTTTTACTGGCAGTTAATCTCATGACAATCACCTGATCGGGATAGCTGGCAAAAACTTCTCTTCTATAATCCACGCCACCAAGTTGATATGAAACGATTACCAAAGCACTGTCCATGCTTAACTTTCTGGTATACTTAGCCACTTTTTCCTGATCATGTCCGGGAAATTGAACATTTAGTCGTCCCATTGGCTGGTAGTATTGCACGCTCATTGGATCGCTGGAAAGTTTTTTTGCTTCGTTATTTGCCGCTACCCAATCTTTATCTATAACATATTTCCGGATATTTTTTGTGATCTCCGGGCCAGCCGGATTATTCGGATTATATGGTCCCCCGGTCCATAATGTTTCATCATTGAAGGAGATAACTTCATCTGAAGTCTTACCCAAAACCATACCGGCAAACCGTCCTGTCCCTATGGGGAGTCCTTCCCAGAATTTTGTTGCAGGTATATTATACCACCAACACATTTCATCTTGTTTAAGTCCTTCGTTATTATTCTGGGAGAAGAGTGATTGACCAGCAAAGAAAAAACAAAACAAAACAGTAATCTTTATTTTCATTATTAGATATTATTTTTAAAATAATTTTATTTAAGAAGAAGATGTTTAAAATTTACACTGTAAAATTGCACTGATTCTAATAAATTTGATGCTTTCCAATATACAGCTTTTGTTTCAAAACGTACCAGAATAGCTTTAAAAATATCAAGATATAGATTTGTCCTTTAACTGTGAAACCATTTTTGTATAATTAACAGTCAGATAGATATTTATCACTTGTCCCGTTTTATTGGCATCCGTCAATAATTCGTATTATCGCGACCTTAGAGCAATAATGACAAAGTCTTTCCCGTCAATTCCTAATCGCGACGTAATTTCAAGACAATTACTTCACTAGAATTCCGATTTTTATTCTCATTTTTGGTATGATGTATTGATTCTTTGTAAAAAGAATTGGATATTCGTCATTATGATTAAATGATCTCTATGAGAGTATTTAATAAAAAATGTTATTTCAATTTTTTTGTATGGATTGCATTTGCCTCCATGGGATGTTTCATACTTTTTGTATCCATGTCAAATCTTAAATACGATAAGCCTGATGCAGTAAGCAATATAACACGGGAACGTATTTCGATTAATGAAGGTTGGAGTTTTTTTAAGTGTGATTCATTACCTGATAACCTTATCTATGATGTTCGCCCTACCGTAAGTGGCTATAGAGATGACAGACCTGCTGATTCTAAGCCAACAGCGGCTGAGGATGTTGAAGCAAACCAAAAAGTTCTGAAATCCTGGATTTTACCTTCCGGAAATGATTTCATCAGAGACGAATCTAAGCGTTACGTCCGTCCTGATGGAAATCCGGGCAGCAATTTTCCTTTTGTTAAAAGCAATTTCGATGATAGTTCATGGAAGAGTATAAATCTACCACACGACTGGGCTATCCAGGGTCCATTTATTACCGGTGCAGATGCAGGAGTTGGGGGTAGCATGGGTCGTCTGCCGAGTCCGGGTGTGGAATGGTATCGTAAGAAGCTGGAGATTCCGAAATCAGATGCGGGCAAATCAATCTTCCTGGATATAGACGGCGCAATGTCTTATGCTATTGTCTGGTTAAACGGCAACCTGGTTGGAGGCTGGCCCTTTGGCTACGCATCTTTTCGTCTTGATTTGACACCTTATATTGTCCCGGGAGGGGAAACCCAGCTGGCTATCCGTCTTGATAATCCGCCAAATTCTTCCCGATGGTACCCCGGAGCAGGCATTTACCGAAATGTCTGGCTGACCAAAACTAATCCTGTTCATGTAGGTCAATGGGGTACTTAATATAACAACCCGGGATGTTTCCGGAGCCTCCGCTACAATTAATCTGGTGGTAAATGTTGATAATGATTCAAAGAAAAATGCAAATATCAAGGCTGTTACCCGGATCTTCATATTGGACACAAACAATAACAAAACCGGAGATGCTGTGCTGTCTTTTCAGCCTTCGACAGGTACTGTCGAAGCTGGCAGAAAATTGAGAATCGAAGGTTATGCCATTATTAAAAGCCCTAGATTATGGGGACCTCCGCCTAGACAGGTTCCTAACAGGTATGTTGCAGTTACCACAATATTTCAGGATGACAAACCGGTGGATCAATACGAGACTCCCTGTGGAATCCGTTCACTTAGTTTCGATGCGAACTCAGGTATTTACATCAATGGAGAGCTGATAAAGATTAAAGGTGTTGACATGCACCACGACCTGGGCGCCCTAGGGTCAGCATTTAACACTCGCGCTGCAGAGCGACAGCTTGAGATTCTCATGGAGATGGGTTGTAATGCGATCAGAATGTCACATAATCCCCCTGCTACGGAGTTATTGGAATTAACAGACCGGATGGGGTTCCTTGTTATGGATGAGGTCTTCGATGTATGGGTCAGGAGAAAAACCCCGCTCGATTTTAGTCTCATATTTCCCGACTGGCATGAGCAGGATTTAAGGGCACTTGTCCGCCGTGACAGGAATAATCCCTCAGTGATAATTTGGAGTTTTGGGAATGAAGTCGGAGAGCAATTTACCGGTGAGGAAGGTGCTGCCCTGGGAAAGGAGCTAAGTAATATTATAAAGGAGGAGGATAATACCCGGGCCACAACCATCGCGATGAACTATGCCAAACCGGATATGCCGTTTCCTGGATCGATGGACTTAATAAGCCTGAACTATCAGGGAGAAGGGATTCGCAATTCTTCCGAATTTGAAGGGACTACACGCATTCGTACTGAACCACAGTATTCAGCTTTCCACACAAAATTTCCGGGCAAGGTGGTCCTTAGTAGTGAGACAGTGTCAGCTTTCAGCAGTCGCGGGATCTATTTGTTCCCTGTAACGAAAGAGATTAGTTCTCCGGTCAGAGATGGCAGAGGAGGCGACTCTGAGATTCGACAGGTCAGCTCATATGAGCTTTATGCAGTTGACTTTGGTTCTTCTGCAGACAAAGTGTTCCTGTACCAGGATCAGAATCCCTTCGTTGCCGGCCAGTTTGTATGGACCGGATGGGATCATCTGGGTGAACCGACGCCATATTATCAATCCCGTAGTTCATATTGCGGAATAATTGATCTTGCGGGATTTAAAAAGGACCGCTTTTATATTTATCAGTCATACTGGAGACCCGAGCTGCCTGCTGCGCATATACTGCCCCACTGGAATTGGCCGGAACGTATCGGGAAGGTTACTCCGGTACATGTCTTCACATCAGGTGATGAAGCAGAGCTTTTTTTGAACGGACAGTCGCTTGGAAGGAAGAAAAAAGGACAATATGAATATCGCCTGCGTTGGGACGATGTGAAATATGAACCGGGTACACTCAAAGTAGTGGCGTATAAAAATGGTAAGAAATGGGCTGAAGACCTGGTTGAGACAACCGGCGTTGCAACTAAGCTGGAAGCTAAAGCAGATCGGAGCACTATAAAATCCGATGGAAAAGATCTGTCTTTCATTACTGTACAGGTAGCTGATAATAGTAATCGTATGGTGCCATGTTCTGATAATCAGATTGATTTTACCATTGAGGGTCCCGGAGAAATTGTCGCCACCGATAATGGCGACCCGACAGATATGATGCCATTCCCCTCACACAAACGGAAAGCTTTCAATGGGAAGGTGCTTGTCATAGTTCGTGCTGATGACTCAAAAACGGGACTGATTAAGGTAAAAGCAAAATTACCTGGACTTAAAGAAGCAATAGTAGAAATTATCAGCAACTGATTTTGTATTATAATCTGATCTTAGAAATGATAAAAACTTTCTTTTCCTTATTCTTTATATTATCCTCAGTCTTTGATTTCGGATATAAAGGTGTTTCTGGCAATATATTTATATCCACCCAGGACAAATCGAAGAATAGCATTTTGCGGCAGATTCTGTATAATGGCCGGGTCTGGCAAAATCAGTTTAATAATACTGATGGAAACCAGTTTTTTCTGTCGTCAGATTTTTTAATCGGGAGTGTAGGTATTGATGGCTATAAATTCGACAGTGTTAAAATTAGGTATGATATATTTAATGACGAACTTCTCATACAAAAAAATGACGGTATAATTATCATACTTAACAAAGAGATGATAAATTCCTTCAGTCTTTTTTATAATGATAAGATATATCATTTTAAAAATCTTGATAATGCCTTCATGGGTAATTTAAATGGATGTTGTCAATTACTGTATGATGGCGATATTAAAATCTACGTTAAATATTTAAAGGAGCTAATACCCACAACAATTACTTACGGAATGCCAAAATTCAGTCAGATCAATAAAATATACTTATTTAAGGATGGTAAGATTCACCGAACAGATAACAGGAAAGATCTGTTGAATCTATTCGCAAAAGGTGAAGAGCAGGTAACAATAAAAAAATATATAAGAAGTAAACAAATAATCATTTCGAGGAATGATCCTGAAAGCTACAGTCGTGTAATAGAATATTATGAGTCAGAGGCAAAATAGTTATTCTCCTGTTTTCAGCGTTGCAACACCCGAATTTTAATTCTAAATGGTTATTATTTGTTATTTCTAAATAACTGTTTACTAATGAATTAAAAATTTATTATTTAATAATTATATGAGTATCGGGAATCATGCATGAGATATGGTAATTTGCTTGAAAATCAATTTATTTACCCCAGCCCCACGGGGAGTAAATTGATTTTCTTCGCACCCCATGGGGTCGGGGTAAACGAAGAAAATCAATAAGTATATATTCATAATTGCCGATACTCATAAATAATTATATTCCGGTGCGATGCACCTTTGTCTTCTATAATAATAATTTATCTACAAATATTATGGTGCTCCGCACCTTCTTTGGCTATTCAATGCAGCTATTCATCTATTGATAGTTGATGCGCTGCACATTCCGGGCTAATATTAAGCGGCAGAGCCGCATAATATTTGTAGAAATGCATTTGAAAGACATTACAGAAGGTGCAGAGCACCGCGATATTTAATCCCAACCATGAACGTCATCAAAGAATTCAAAAACATATTCATCTTTAAATTGCACGTTATTCTTCTCCAGGATTTCAAAATACTCTTCACTGAATGGCTTTTTTTCATGATGCCCTTCCTGAGACAAGATATATTTTGCCACAAGGTCTATTTGGGAATGAGAATGTGTGAAAGCTCCATAACCTTTCTGCCATTCAAACTTAAATTTTGATAACTTTTTTCCTTTAATGAATTTATTAGATGATGTTTTAATTTCTTCAATAATATCTGGTATCAGCTGATTTACATTATAACCTATCAAAATATGAACATGGTCAGGCATTGTTCCTATTGCCAGCATTTTATGCCTATGGTTTTGGACAATTCCTGTGACATACATTTCCAATTCATCTTTCCATTCTCTTTTTATCAGCGCATCGCGATTCTTTACTGAAAAGACCATATGGAAATAACATTGAGTATAAGTGTTTGCCATGGTGTTGTAAATTAAAAATTCAAATAAAATACATCATAAATATATGATGCAACACCCAAATAAAAAAATCATTCCCCATTACTTGAGAGTCTCAGAAGCTTTTTTAAAAAGTGCGTAAAACAGGAAAGAAGCAATAGTAGAAATTATCAGCAACTGATTTTGTATTATAATCTGATCTTAGAAATGATAAAAACTTTCTTTTCCTTATTCTTTATATTATCCTCAGTCTTTGATTTCGGATATAAAGGTGTTTCTGGCAATATATTTATATCCACCCAGGACAAATCGAAGAATAGCATTTTGCGGCAGATTCTGTATAATGGCCGGGTCTGGCAAAATCAGTTTAATAATACTGATGGAAACCAGTTTTTTCTGTCGTCAGATTTTTTAATCGGGAGTGTAGGTATTGATGGCTATAAATTCGACAGTGTTAAAATTAGGTATGATATATTTAATGACGAACTTCTCATACAAAAAAATGACGGTATAATTATCATACTTAACAAAGAGATGATAAATTCCTTCAGTCTTTTTTATAATGATAAGATATATCATTTTAAAAATCTTGATAATGCCTTCATGGGTAATTTAAATGGATATTGTAAATTACTGTATGATGGCGATATTAAAATCTACATTAAATATTTAAAGGAGCTAATACCCACAACAATTACTTACGGACTGCCAAAATTCAGTCAGATCAATAAAATATACTTATTTAAGGATGGTAAGATTCACCGAACAGATAACAGGAAAGATCTGTTGAATCTATTCGCAAAAGGGGAAGAGCAGGTAACAATAAAAAAATATATAAGAAGTAAACAAATAATCATTTCGAGGAATGATCCTGAAAGCTACAGTCGTGTAATAGAATATTATGAGTCAGAGGCAAAATAGTTATTCTGCGGGTAAAATTATAGTATTATTTGCTGTAATTGCATTGTATTCCGGCGATCTGTTGCGGGCACAAGAGGATGTTAAGATTACCTGGAATTATGATGGATGAGAAAATAAATCATAATAAACTAATAATCAGGTCTTCTTACGCTGACAGATACTCAGTTGTTAGCTTTAAGGAACGCAATTTAACATCTATTCCGGCGATTGTGCCGAAACTTGGCATTAATTACCGTGTAATGAAGATTTACGAAACCTTTGAGCAGACCAGGGTGAGAGTTCAGGAAAAACTTACCAGCGGAAAGAAGAGTTATTATGGTAAGCCAGACATCAGGCTGATAATGGAAGACTACATAAAATTACCGACAATGCAGGAAGTTTTTTTCGAGCTTCTGCCGGGCATTTCAATAAAGTCAGAAAAGGAAATATACAAGGTAATCATAAAGGATCCTGAAAATAAAAGGATCAGTGATGATCCTCTTTTGCTGATCGATGGCGTTATAATCAGTGATGCTGCAGTTATTTATGAATTGGATCCACAGTCAGTTGAGAAAATTGATGTTATTAAGTCCCGGTATGTTGTAGGTGATTGCATGTTCTCCTGCCTGATTAATATTATAACAACCAAAGGGCTTCTCGAAAACATAAGACTTCCTGAGGAAGCAATAAGATTGAGGTACAGAGACTATGAACCGGAAAGTACATTCAATTACCCTGATTATTCTTCAGGTGAATCTTTACAAAGACATGTGCCTGATTTCAGGAATACACTTTACTGGAATCCACTTCCATTATCCGCAGCATCAGAAAGGATCAGCCTTGATTTTTTTGCCTCAGATTTTATTTCGGATTACGACATCATTGTACAGGGGATAACCAGAAAAGGAAGAATCATTTCTGGAAGGGGGTCAATAAAAATTCAAAAATAACTTTAGTCATCTTAAATTTTATAAAATATGATGTCCACAAAATTCAATATGAGGCCAATTCTGTCATTTTCATATTCAGGCTGATCATTAACTTATTCTGCCGGCCCACTGAAAAATATATTTCTACATGCTGTTACTGGCCGGGAGACCAATTTCTGAAAAACCTGGTATCCGGAAAGAAGCTTCTCCGATCTTCCGGGTTAAATATTTTAAAGACAAAAATAAATCAAACTTCAATAATTCAAATGCGGTTATATTTTTCTGTTTTCTGCAGGGAATGGTATATGCCTGTCCTTGTTTTTGTATAGCATGTTATTACTTTGCTCAGGGTCACCCTGGCAAGGTGAAAGTTGCAGGTATTACTGACAATGTAATAGCAGCATGCATTTGTCAGCAACGTATATTTCGTCTGAATTGATGGTACTTACTGTTGGGCCGGGAATTGTCTTTAGATCTCATATCACTGATACTCCTTCCCGGATACTTAAGAGTTTTTTAACCATTCCCTGAAACAAACTTTCTTTTCACAGCCTGATGGAAACCACAAAATACTTTTTGAGGCTACTGGTTGTACTGATTTTGAATGAAATAAATTATTGACTTGCAAAGTCATCATAATTCACTTCGAAATCTTTAGAGAGGTCGGGTTTATTTGAGGTGGAAGTATGGTTTAGTTAAAAATATATAATTATTTGAATGATATATCATATTCCAGAAAATTTATGCTTAGATTTTCGCATTAATTTTAAATGTAAAAAATACACTTATTATAGAATAGATTTTAAAAAATATTATAACAATGTGATTGTTAGTAACATATGTTCTTTGAAATCTTTTTGTTTTCATTAGGTATGACTTAGTTTTATCAAACTTTGCAAATCATCTTAGAGAAATTCCCAGCGCACGCATCTTTAGAAATGTTTAAACTGACCTGTTGAGTTTTGTTCATGCTGATTACAAATCCTGTTTTTAAACTGTACAATGTAAATGGATATCAAACCATCAAGAATCATGAATAAATAATGATCTCTTAAATACTTTAACCTGATAGTCTGGATACTTTCTGAACTCTTTTTTGACAGACTCCTATCAGTTCGGGGCGTAAAACTCTTGCTGATTTAACAAAATTTAATCTGATATTATTATTAATTGAAAACATATACCTGATTACCAGCAACAATTATATTATTTGACTGCCTTCTAGTGGT
Organism: uncultured Bacteroidales bacterium; assembly: GCA_963760915.1. GTDB lineage: Bacteria > Bacteroidota > Bacteroidia > Bacteroidales > VadinHA17 > LD21. The sequence goes on from CAVXEU010000005.1 coordinate 95,410, forward strand.
AGTGTCAAAGTATGTAATAAAACTTTCAAATATATATTGAAAAAATTCCCAGCTAACTAATTAACTAACTAACTAACCTACATTTTACTATGCTATAGAGACCAAAACCATTCAACCCCGGATAACGGATAAGTTCTTTATCCTTATTTACTAAACCTAAAAAGAAAAAGTATTAATGTTTAAATTATTTTAAATGCATGAAAAAAATTAATGAAAAGCGATTGCATTATATCAGTAGTCTATGGCTTAAACCATTGATTATGGCATCATTATGCATTATATTTCTGATATGCTATATTACACCGGCTTCAGCAAGTATGGTATCTGCCAGTGATTCAGGCAATTTTCAGCAGAATATCGTTAAAGGAACAATTAAGGATGCTACAACAGGAGAAGCTCTAACCGGAGTTACAATCATAGTAAAAGGTACCACAACAGGTCAGATTACTGACATAAATGGTAAATTTTCAATTGAAATTCCATCCAGAAACGCTACTCTTTCTATTTCTTCTATTGGTTACACAGCTCAGGAAGTGGCTGTAACCGCTGGTATAGATCTTAACATTTCCTTAGAAGTGGAAGTAAAACAGATCTCGGAAGTAGTTATTGTTGGTTATGGACAGCAGAAGAAGGAGAGTGTTGTTGGAGCGATATCTCAAACCAGTGCCGCAACTCTGGAAAAAAGAGGAGGTATCACTACACTTGGCGCTGCCTTAACCGGAAACGTACCAGGTGTTATTACCCTGTCGGGTAACGGTGCTCCGGGATCTGAGGATCCTCAGATTTATATTCGTGGACAAGGGACCTGGAACGCAGCCGGTCCGCTGGTCTTAATTGACGGAATTGAACGTCCAATGGCCGGTCTGGATATCGGATCAGTGGAAAGCATCTCTGTATTGAAAGATGCTTCTGCCACAGCCGTATTTGGAGTTAAGGGGGCTAACGGGGTAATTCTGATTACCACCAAAAGAGGTCAGACCGGGAAAGCAAATATCAGCATTAAAGTGAATACCACTATGAAGGTTCCATCAAAACTGCCGGGCAAAATGGACTCCTACGATGCTTTGACCGTTCGAAATATGGCGGTTGAAAATGAATTAGGTTTAAGCCCTGCTTCATGGGACAGGATGACTCCTATACCTGAATTAAATAAATATCGGAATCCTTCAAATCAGGCTGAAGCGGAACAATTTCCCAATGTAGACTGGCAGGAAGCTTCGTTCAAGGATTTCGCGATGTCGAATCAGGAGAACATTACCGTTTCAGGAGGTTCTGCATATGTTAAATATTTTACCTCGCTGGACTATTTGCATGAAGGCGATATCATGAATATGAGGGATAATGGCAAAGGGTACACTCCGGCATACGGATATGATGCGTTGAACTTCCACAGTAACCTTGACATTAATCTGACATCCACCACCACATTGTCTGCAAACATTTCCGGATTTTATGGTAACAGGCAAACTACAACCAACACCGGATTTGAATATACCATGTGGCAATCTGCTTATAGTAATGCACCCGATTCTTATCCGGTACAGTACAGTGATGGAGCCTGGGGCTACTGGTCGGCACAACCGGTTCAGCAGGTCAATTCGATTGAGGCAATGTCCAATTCCGGAATCCTCAATACAAAGACTACCCGGTTTAATACCGACTTTACCCTAAACCAGGACTTGAAAATGATAATCCCAGGATTATCTTTTAACGGAAAGGTGGCGATGGATAATACGTATGTTTCTTCGAAAAGCTTAAATGATGGAGGCGATATACAGAAATATATATCACCTACTGGTCAGGTGACCTGGCTTCATACCACTGGAACCAACAATTATGATTATGTTATTTCACCCTGGGGTGTGAGTGCTGAATCGATGAATAATGGTTCAACATACAGGAAGTTATATTATGAGATGCGTCTTAACTATGTCAAAAAGATCCAGCAACATGAAATTACTGCCCTGGGGCTTTTCAGTCGTGACAATAGTGCAACAGGAAGTTCTTTCCCTACTTATCGCGAGGACTGGGTTTTCAGAACAACCTATAATTATGCAAATAAATACAACGTTGAATTTAATGGTTCTTACAATGGCTCGGAGAAATTCAGCAACGCCTACCGTTTTCAGTTTTTCCCTTCTGCAGCTGCAGGATGGACCATTTCACAGGAAGAATTCATGAAAGGGATCAGTTGGCTCGACAAACTTAAACTAAGAGGATCTTACGGCCTGGTTGGAAACGATAATATTTCAGGTCGTTGGTTATATGCATCGCAATGGGCTTATGTAAGCGGCAACTCAGGTAGAACAAGACTGGGTGCTACCAGTGGTACCAGAAGCCCTTACAACTGGTACAGAGAATCCGTCATTGGAAATCCGGACATCCATTGGGAAACTGTTCGGAAATCCGACATTGGATTGGAATTGGGCTTCTTAAAAAGCCTTATTAATGTAACTGCAGATATTTTCCAGGATTATCGTTACGATATTGCGATGACCGGTTCACAGCAGGCGATACCAAACTATTTTGGTGGTTCGGCCCCTTCAGCTAATCTTGGTAAGACGAAAACAACAGGATACGAGCTGGAAGTCAGGTTAAATAAACTTTTTTCTAACGGCTTACGCGTATTTCTCAATACCAGTATAACACATGCTGTAGACAATGTCATTGCTCAGGATCAGCCTAAACTGTTACCTGCATACCAAAAAACCGAAGGCTTTCAGATTGGTCAGTATCGCTCGCAGCTTCTTGGTAATTTTTACAATAACTGGGATCAGGTATATGGAAGTACCCAGTGGAATGCGCAGGATAACCAAAAGCTGCCTGGTTTCTATAACATTGTTGATTTTAACGGTGATGGTGTAATCGATACTTATGATTCAGCTCCCAACGGCTATCCGGAAAGACCACAGAATACCTACAGCACATCAGTGGGCATTGATTATAAGGGTCTAAGTGTATATGTACAATTTTATGGCGTAAACAATGTAACCCGTTATGTGGGTTTATCCAGTTTCGGTAATCAGTTAGACTGTGTCTATGAACAGGGATCTTTTTGGTCAAAGGATAACCCCGATGCCCAAACCTATATCCCGCGTTTCGTGACTAAATTAAATGGTACCGGAAATTACTACGCTTATGATGGATCCTATTTACGTTTGAAAAATATGGAAATAGCCTATACATTCGAGGATATGTTTATCCAAAAGATGGGATTAAAATCCTTAAAAATCTTTTTAAATGGAGACAACCTCTTATTATGGACTAAATTACCTGACGACCGCGAATCAAGCCTTGGCGGTAATGCTGGGCAAGGGGCATACCCAACCGTACGTCGTTTTAATCTGGGAATTAATATTGTTTTGTAAATCTTAAAAGCAATGAAAATATATTTAAAAAGTATAATATTGACATTTGCCCTGTTCCTGGGAACAGGGATGTTGTCATGCACCAAATATTTGGACAAAGCTCCTGAAGCCAGTATCTCCGATGCTGAAGCGTACGGTACCTTCACCAGCTTCCAGGGTTTTACGGAAGAGTTATATATGTGTACCCCCGATTACACGAAAGCAACCTATGATGCCGACTGGGAACTTGGGGATGAGGTTATTGCCACGACAAATAACGACTGGCGAATGGTTACCCATATGGACAATGGAGATTATTGGTGCTGGTATAATGGTAACGGATGGAGCCAAAGCTATCTGAGAGGTTGTAGTGGAGGAAGATGGACCAATTCGGATAGCTGGGGTAACAAATCGATGTGGGACGGTGCCTGGTATGGCATTCGTAAAGCAAACCTTGGATTGGAAAATCTTGACAAGCTGGTAACCGCCACTCAGGAGGAAAAAGATATCATCAAAGGACAACTTTTGTTTTTCCGTGGATTTTTCCATTTTCAACTCATGCAGTTCTTTGGAGGACTTCCCTACATTGACAAAGTTCTGACTGTGGGAAACCTCACTTTACCCCGTTTGAGCTATCAGGAAACAGCGGCGAAAGCAGCCGAAGATTTAGCTGCCGCAGCTGAATTGCTTCCCGCAAACTGGGACAACACCGTAGTGGGTCAGGCAACGCTTGGAAATAATCAGCAACGCATCACCAAATCAACTGCTTATGCATACCTGGGTAAAGATTTACTCTTTGCAGCCAGTCCGTTGATGAATCGGGAATCAAAAGGTGTTGCCGCTTATGACCAGGACTTGTGCAAACAAGCTGCAGCCGCATTTGCCAAATGCCTTACCTTAACAGATAACGGACAGGCACACTATAAGCTGGCAAGCTGGGCAGATTACATGACCAATTTTTATGTCCTTAACTCGAACAACAAAATACCAGGATATGAAGAGGCCCTGTTTACGACCCCATTGTATGGTGGTACAGGCGATATCTGCGGAGTCTGGTTCCCTTCTGCTTTAGGTGGAGCCGGTAACTGTGTAAGTCTGTCCGCAAATTATGTGGAGAATTTTGGAATGGCCAACGGATTATCAATTACCGATGCAGGCTCAGGCTATAACGCTGATGATCCATGGACGGGTCGTGACCCTCGTTTTTACCAATTTGTTGTTTATGATGGTGTGCGTATCATTCAGGCAGCCGGAAATGCTGCCGCCCGTTATGCCAATCTGTATACCGGTGGAAATTATCGTTTAGAAAATACCGGAAACCGAACAGGATACATGATCAGTAAGTTTGTAAATCTGACCGGGAATGCAACTGATAATATTGGAAGAAGAGTACATCCTCCATATTTGCGTCTTGCTGATGTATATTACATGTATGCTGAAGCAGTATTATGGGGTTATGGAAATGCCACAACTGCCACTGCACCCGGTTATAGCCTGACAGCTGCTGCTGCTGTGAACAAAGTCAGAAGCAGAGCTACAGTACCTGATGTAGATGCCAGATACCTCGACACCCAGGAGCACTTCATGGATATGCTGATCAAAGAAAGGGCTGTTGAATTAATGGGTGAAGCAAATATCCGTTTCTGTGATTTACGCAGATGGTTGCTGGCTACTGATATGAAATACCGTCTTAAAACCGCACTTGATTTTGACCGTGACCCTGTAACCGGGAAACCACTCAATATTTCGAAAAGGGTTGTTGTCACCCGGTTAGTTGAAGAGAAGCACTACTGGATGCCATTACCGACAAATCAAGTGAACCTGTATCCTGGTTTCGGACAAAACCCGGGATGGTAAAAGTAGAGTTGTTGATATTGTGACAGACTATTTAATCACAATAGAAATGACCAACCAGAGATTTCATAATTTAAAAAAAGTTTAAAATGAAATATTTAAAGATATTAGCAATTTTATGTGTGATGCTGACTTTCATACCACTAACGATGAGAGGGCAAGGTGTCAAACAAGTAACAATCGAATCAATTGTTCTTGACAATAATGGAAATCCTGTTGCAGATGCTGCAGTATATGGAAATGAAGGTAGAATTGTAAAGTATACTGATCAATCGGGAAAATTCAGTATTACTGTTCAGGCAACTTCTTCTATTTTGGTTACCGCAAAAGGGTTTCAGTCGAAAACGTTACAAGTTGGTTCCGGATTCAAGAGCATTGTTCTGGATGCAGATATGGGAGATCGGATAGTAAATGTTGCTTTTAAACAAGTCGAATATAAAGATCTGCCGGGAACGATTAATGTAGTTAACCCTTCCGACTATTTACCTATTAACTATGGACGCGATGTTGTCAGCGAACTGGCAGGTCAGGTCGGAGGTATAACCGGTTCGGACAATATTTGGGGAATGGAAGGTGCACTGGTTATGATTGATGGGATACCCAGAAGTTATAATGATATAAAAATGGACGAAATTGAACAGGTATCTTATCTTAAAGGTGTCAATGCAGTCGTTTTATATGGAAGCACTGCTGCAAAAGGGGTAATACTGATTACGACAAAAAGAGGCGATGCAAACAACCGGAAAATAAATGTCCGGGTTAACACTGGCATTTCAACGCCAAAAGCATTACCCGGTTATTTAGGATCTGCAGATTATATGACCTATTATAACCAGGCTCGTATTAATGATGGCTTCCCTGTAACCTATACTGACCAGACAATCGACAGTTATCGAAATGGTAACCCATACCGATATCCAAGCATTGATTATTTTTCTCCTGACTATATTAAAAAGTATCAATCTAATACAGATGTGGTCACCGAATTTACCGGAGGTAATGAGAATGCAAAATTCTATTCGAATATGGGATGGTCAACTAATACTTCATTACTTAAAGTAGGTCAGGGAAATTACGAACAAAACAGTCGTTTTAATATCAGAGCAAACGTAGATATCAGAATTAACAGTAATATAACCAGCACCATTGACGGTTCGTTAATTGTCGGGAGCAATAAAACAGGTTTGGTTAATGTTGCACCTGTAAGCGGTTCCGCGTCACTAAGTAACTATTGGGCTCAGGGAACAACCATTTTGCCATGGCAGTATTCCCCGCTTTTACCTATAGATCTGATAAGCCGGCAAACTGCAAGTGCATCTGCTCTTCTTTTAGCTCAAAACAGTAAGTACATAATCAACGGTAACAGCATTTTAGGAGGTACACAGCAATACCAGACAAATCCTTTTGCCGATTTGCTTTCAAATAGCTACAACACAAATATCAGCCGTACATTCCATGTTTCGGACGGAGTAAATGTTGACTTGAAAAATACAGTAAAAGGGTTATCTTTTCAATCCAAAATTTTTCTTGACTTTCTCAGTTCTTACAACCAGTCCATCAATAATTCTTATTCAACCTATGCTCCTGTTTGGAGTGCCGTGGGCGATTCAATAACCGGATTGACAAAATACGGGACTGATGCACGAACAGGAACACAAAATGTTGGCGCTACGGCGGAATCTGTTAATATCGGCGCTCAATTACAGTTTAATTATGTAAGAACTTTCAATGATGTTCACAACTTTGCGGCTATTTTGTTGGGAAATTATTACGGTATAACTCAGAGTGGAGTCTATCAGAATCAAACAAATTCGAATCTGGGTTTACAGTTAGCTTACAATTACATGCATAAATACTGGTTTGATTTTAGCAGCGCTTTTGTAAGCTCTACGAAATTACCCGTTAATTCCCGAACTGCATTTTCACCAACTGCAAGTATTGGATGGTTAGTAAGTGATGAGGGTTTCCTGAAAGGAAGCAGCGCTGTAGATCATTTAAAACTCTCTGCTGCGGCTGGTATACTCAATGAGGACCTCGAACTTTCCAATTATTTCCTTTATGATGGCACCTATTCAAGTAATGGTCAGTCCTATGGATGGTATGAAGGAACATACTCCTATCAGGGCACTGCTTCAAGGTATGGTGCAAGTCCTAATCTGGGTTTTGCTCAAAGAAAAGAGATCAGTATCAGTCTGGAAGGTTCATTTTTCAAAAGATTGATTACCGTCAACGCTTCCCTTTTCACAAACAGAATTGATAATATACCTGTTCAAAGGTTTAATCAGTATCCAAGTTATTTTAGTGACTTTGTGCCTTATACTAATTATAACAGTGATGCCCACAGAGGGGTAGATGTGACATTCAATCTTCAGAAGAAAGTAGCTGCATTTGAATACAATTTTGGGATTAGTGCTTCTTATATTACTTCAAAAGTAATCAAAAGAGATGAATTGTATGGAGCTGATACTTACCGCAACCGGGTGGGTCAGCCTGTAGATGCCATATTTGGATTGGTTAGTAATGGTTTCTTTTCAGATGTTGATGATGTTGCAAATAGTAATGTTCAGGCTTTTGGGCCTGTGAAACCTGGTGATCTAAAGTATCAGGATCAAAATGGCGATAATATCATCAATCAACAGGATGAAAGGATGATTGGTCGTTATGTTGCCCCATTCAATTACGCCCTGAATTTTTCTGTTGCTTACAAAAACATTAAGTTATTCATTCAGGGAATAGGAAATAGTGGAGGTAGTGGTATTAAAAATGGAAGTTATTATTGGATTGATGGCGACGTGAAATATTCTTCAGAGGTTCTAAACAGCTGGACTCAGGCGACTGCATCAACTGCAACCTATCCACGTTTAAGTTCAATCACGAATACCAACAATAACCAAACTAACAGCTTTTGGCTCTATTCAACCGACGCTTTGAGATTGAGTAAAATTCAGCTTACCTACGATTTGCCAAGAAATATTCTGGGAAATTCTTTCATAAGGGAATTTGGAGTCTATATCAATGGTTCCAACCTGTTCACTTTTTCCAAAGAAAGGAAAATTCTTGACCTGACGGTCGGTAACACTCCACAGATGAGTTACTTTAACCTCGGCTTAAGTGCTAAATTTTAATGATTATGATTCACATTAAAAAACATTGACATGCGTAAAATAAACATTCTAATATTATTTATGGTTATGTTGGTCTTTACCGGGTGCTTAAAAGAGATGCTCACGCCCGCTGACGACAACCATAGTACATTGCAGAGAATCTATGAAGATCCTAATTTTGCCGATGGTTTGCTGATAAATGCCTATAATCGTCTGCCGTTGAACAGCTATTCATTTAGCGAGGTGGCAACAGACGACGCAGTGACAAATGATAAATTCAGTTCATTGCTGCAAATGGGTACCGGTATGTGGTCAGCCCTAAACAATCCGATGGAACAATGGAAAAATTCCTATACTGCTATTATGTACCTCAACAAATTTCTGGTTGAAAACGATAAAATCGATTGGTCATATATCAGCCCCAATGCGAAAATGCTTTATGCTGATTTTCATAAAGGTGAAGCCTATGCACTGCGCGCACTCCACTACCTTTATCTTCTGCAGGCACATGGCGGCTATAATGATGCAGGACAGTTGTTAGGAGTTCCAATTATTACCACCGATTTTGATGCAAATTCGGATTTCCAACAACAGAGAAACACTTTTGAAGAGTGTATGCAACAGATTTACAGTGATCTAAATGATGCTGAAACATTTCTACCGCTCGATTATGTAGATCTTACCAGCATTTCTCAAGTGCCTGCTAAATATGCGGGTGTTTCGATGGAAGAGTACAACAGGGTATTCGGATACTTTATGAATCAGCGTATTTCATCACGTATAGTAAAAGCAATTAGAGCCAAAGCCGCATTACTTGCTGCCAGCCCTGCATACTCAGCCAATACCACAACAACTTGGGCAAATGTGGCAACCTATTCCGGTGATGTTATTAATTTGGTTGGTTTCCCCGGTGTTATAGACCCTAATGGCCATTTATTTTACAAAAATACATATATTGATGCCATTAACCTCGCGAATAAAATTGATCAAAAAGAAATGTTATGGAGAGGTGCCAAACAAGGAGTTTCCAATTCATTTGAACTGAATGCTTTTCCTCCGTCACTCTTTGGAAATGGACGAATTAACCCAACACAAAACCTGGTAGATGCATTTCCTATGGCAAACGGATATCCAATTACAGATCCTGCCAGTGGTTATAATCCTGCTACCCCTTATGCAGGCCGTGATCCACGTTTAGCCCAGTACATTGTTTATAATGGAGCTACCTTGGCCACTAAAACAATTTCTATCAACGAAGCTTCTACTACCGGAGATCAGGTTAATTATATTAAAACTTCCACAAGAACTGGTTATTACATGAAGAAATTGTGTCGGGAAGATATTAATTTAAACCCTGCATCACAGGTAACTAAGGCTCATTACGTACCCAAAATCAGATATACCGAACTGTTACTTATCTATGCCGAGGCAGCTAATGAAGCTTATGGCCCCGACGGAACAGATACTTATACTTTTTCAGCGAGGGATGTCATAGCAGCAATTCGTAAAAGAGCCGGAATCGCACAACCAGACAACTATTTGGCTTCAATCGCGACTCCCGAGGATATGAGAACTTTGATCCGTAACGAAAGGCGATTGGAATTAAGTTTTGAGGGTTTCCGTTTTTGGGATTTACGACGTTGGAAAGCTAATTTAACTGAACCTGCAAAGGGTGTAAATATTTCAGCCGATAATCTTACGTTTACATATGGTGTCGTTGAAGACAGACCTTATACAAATAATATGTATTATGGTCCGATTCCATATCAGGAAGTATTGAAATCCAATTTATCTCAAAATTCAGGGTGGTAAGGTTAACAATTAATTAAAAATTGAATAAATGAAGAAGATAACTTTTTTATTAATGATAATGTTCTTATTCTTTATTTCGTGTAAGAATAAGATAAACGACTTTCCGGATTTTACATATACAACAGTATATTTTCCATACCAAACACCGGTAAGGACGATTGAACTCGGAAAGGATTATATAGTTGACAACTCTGGCGACAATGCACATAATTGTGTTATTGAAGCAACAATGGGTGGTGCTTACTCCAACAAGAAAAACATTACCATCACAGTTGCTGTTGATAATACGTTGCCCACCAATGTAAAATTTGGAAATGCAGCCGGAGCATTAGTATTACCAATGCCAGCAAGCTATTATGAACTGGATGCTTCTAATCAGATTGTTATTAAACCTGGAGAAATGTCGGATGGAATTAGCGTTCACCTGACCGATGCTTTTTTTGCTGATCCGCTATCACTTACGAATACGTATGTGATTCCTTTACGAATGACTGATGTTGTAAATGCCGACTCAATTCTAAGTGGACGAACATCTATGACGAATCCAAATCCACTTATAGCCTCAAATTGGGTTACCGTGCCGAAAGATTACATACTTTATGCTGTTAAATATATCAATGCATGGCATGGTAATTATTTACGCCGTGGGCAGGATGTTGCTACCGGAGGTGGTCTGGATACAACTATGAACTATCACCAGAAATATGTTGAATATGATCAGGTGGTTAGTATGTCCAGTCTTTCGATGAGTGCCGTTAAACTCTCACTCACGACCAGAAATAAAGGAAGCCTGACTAATCTTCCGTATGACCTTCAGCTCAATGTTGATAATGAAGGGAAGATTACAGTTACCTCTGTCGAAGATACAACACCAACATATACCGTATCCGGTACAGGTGAATATGTAACTGATGGTGATATGTGGGGAGGTAAAAAACGTGATGTGATACGCCTCAAATATCAGATTAATTTTGGGACAACAATTCACTCTTTTAGTGATACTATTGTTTTAAGAGATAGAGGAATGAAGTTTGAGACATTCACACCTTACGTTTTTTAGATTATTACAATTGCCTCTTTAACTAAATTTAAGTGGCTGTCTCAAAAGGACAGCCTCTTTTTTTACCAAAGCTTCTCTTATCTTCGATCTTTTTTGACCCCATCTCGATAATTATCCGAACCCCTGAAGCGGGTTTGAATCAAGTTATTAACAACCTTTGTGTTTGTTTAAAAGGGGAGGCACTTAGAGCTGCCATGCACGAATGGTACTCAAAGTAATGATATATAGTGTACTCTAACTAAATTTTATTTAACTTTTAACTTTATTTTATGTGGTAATTAATATCATCTTTTTTTGTTGAATTTTGTAGTCTTAACTTTACCGTTTAAATTATGTAATTATGAATAAATTATTTGGACTTCTTGTTGGCATGCTCCAATGCATGCTTGTTTCCGGACAGACGCAATCGGATTATGTACCACTGAAAGAACTTTTTAAGAAAGATTTTCTTATAGGCGTTGCAGTAAACGGAAGAAGTATTACCGGTGATGCAGGTAAGTTCGTTATTGAGAATTTCAATACTATGACCTGCGAAAACGAAATGAAACCTCAGAGTCTTTTGTATTATCCGAGGCAGAGTCCGATGAGATCTCCTCAGCCTCAGGGCGGACAACCAGGCCAACCTGCTCAACCTCAGGGCGGACAGCCCCGACAGGGCATGGGCGGGTTTTCCCAGGGACCGCTTAAACTTGACACTATTAACGGTCTTGTTTTTAACTGGGCCTCAGCTGACCGTATTGCTGATTTTGCAAGGGCCAATAATATGAAGATGCGTGGTCATACTCTTGTATGGCATAGTCAGACGCCTGCTGCATTTTTCAATGATGACAAGGGCAACCCTCTTACTAAAGATCAGCTTTTTGCCAGATTAAAAGAGTACATGACTGTTGTTATGAATCATTTCAAAGATGTCACTTTTTGCTGGGATGTTGTTAACGAGGCTGTGTCAGATAAGGAAGGTGAGACTTATCGGACAGAAAGTCCATGGTACAAGGCATGCGGGAAAGATTATTTAGCCTTTGCATTCCGTACCGCCCGGAGCATTAACCCCAATGTTAAGCTTGTATACAATGATTATAACCTTGTTAATCCTGCCAAACTCGAGCGTGCCTGCACTGTGCTCAAAGAACTTCTCGATGCCGGCGTACCTATCGACGCTGTAGGATTGCAGGCTCACTGGAGCAATGATATAACTGCGAATATGATTCAGACAGCTATTGACCGGTTCACAGCTCTTGGACTGAAGATTCAGGTTACTGAGCTCGACGTAACTACCTATACAGCCTACCATGGTGATGGAGCCAGGAATCAGGTTCAGCAAACACAACCATATTCAAAAGAAGTTGAGGATAATCTCGCTGACAGCTATAAACGTTTCTTTGAGGTACTTCATAAGAATGCCGATAAGGTCACATCTGTCACTTTTTGGGGTCTTGATGACGGAAGAACATGGTTAAGTGGTTTCCCTGTTCGTGGACGTACAGACTATCCACTTCTATTTGATAAAGAGCTTAAACCCAAGAAGGCATATTATAGTGTAAAATCTGTCTATATGAAGTAAGCTTGTAAGCGTACTCTATCGGATCCTTCAGTTGTCCTGGTTAAAAATGTGACTAAGAAATGCGGGTCCGGATTCAAAACAGAAAGCCATGGTGCATGTATCATGGCTTTCTGTTTATAGTAAGGCAGGATTGCGGGTAGCTATATTCCTTCTTCTCCTGATCATTATTTCATTTTTATTCCTGTAAAGATAAGGTTTACCGGTTCCGGCTGTACCATCCCGGGGGGACCCAGGCGACGCCCTGAGGGAGCCACTATCTCCATTTTCAGTGTATCCCCCTCAAACGTAAATCGGAAAGTTTCGGTGGAGCCCGGATTGAACATTGAGAGATAGAAGGCTGAAAGCTGATTTACATCTGTCCAGGAACAGATACCTGCAGTACGAACAGGAGTGACTCCCATCGTATTGGGATAAACCGTACGCGCAATGGAGAGGGAACGGTCTGTCATTCCATATGACCAGCTGTCCAGGCCGAAGGGGATGTTATGGATGGCACCTGGAGTAACAAAAGTAAGATAGCAATTCCCTGAAGCATCGAAGCGGAAAAGGACAGAACGGATGCCGGGTGTATTCTCCTTCATCTGGTAACAACGGGTACTCATTGTTACCTTAGAGGCGCTGGCACCCTCGAACGGGCGTTTGATTGAATAGCCTGCAATCGCTTCGTTCAGGTTGAACGACTTGTCGGCCTTAAGTTTTTTATCTCTCATTGATGGCAGCATATCGTAAATAAGTTTATTGAAACCTGCTTCATCGCCAATGCTGCTGTGGCAAACCAGTATGAAATCATATTCCGGGATTACCATAATCAGCTGGTTCTGTCCGCCGATAGCACGGTATGAGTGGTTACGTCCCATCCAGATCTGATAGCCATAGCCCTGTGAGCCATCGTCAGCAGCATTTTCAATCTCATCAGGGGTTTTTTCAGGATGCTGATAGATATGTGGTGTTGTGGCTGCCTCGATCCACTTTGGATCCAGAAGTTGCTTCCCGTTCCATTTTCCTTTATTAAGGAGGAAAAGACCCATTTTAGCCAGATCAGAAGTCTTCATGTGGGTACCACCATTACCCATATTATAACCGTCGTTATCCATTTCCCAGATAACATCCTCAATGTCCAGAGGATCGAGAAGACGAGGCTTCAGGTACTCATAAAGAGATACGCCGCTTACCTTTGTAATGATGTGCGACAACATATGAGAAGCTGTTATGTTATAAGCAAAGGATGTTCCGGGTTCATGAGCAAAACGAGCTGCCAGGAACGAACGGACCTGGCTGTCGCCTGAACCTGCATATGACATTGAGGCATGTCCGACTGACATAGTCAGGAGATGTTTAACAGTCAGTCCGGCCAACTGAGGTGAAATTGTATCGGGCAGCAGATCGGGGAAAAAAGAAGTCACCCTATCCTCAATATGCAGCAGACCCTCTTGTACCGCAAAGCCGACAGCGGTACCGGTAAAGGTTTTTGTGGCTGAATACATGGCATGCTGATACTGAGGGGCGTATGGCGCCCACCAGTGTTCGGCGATCACTTTGCCATGACGGATCATCATCAACCCGTGCACATCATAGCCCTTCTCTTCAACCAGCTTAAAGAATTTGAAAATGGTCTCCGAAGGAACGCCCTGTTCCTCGGGAGTACTTCTCGTCAACCCGTCCTTATACGCATTGGAATACTGAAGGGAATCGGAACAACCGAATACAAACATATACCCAAGAAACAAGGTGAAAAGCGCCCGAAAATGCAAGGATTTTATTTTCATACTGTTACAGAGTTAATATTAAGTTTTGACTTTGACCGGGAGAACAAACTATCGGTCCGAAGAGAGCCCGCTATATATTCTCCAAAAAGGAGTTGCACACAGCAGACCGATTTTCCCGGGTTAAAATAAAGATAAGCTAAATTTTTATACGTTTAACTGATAAGGGAGATTACCGGAGGGTCCTCCTCTTTTTAATTCCAAATAGTTATCCTGGTTATTTTATCCCAAAGCAATATGTTGCAGAATGGGCAACCTGTCCATTTAGAGGTAGTGTTTTTTCCTTACGTGCATATGTAACATGCAATATAACAATAATATATGAACATTGGAATGAGGCTTGTTTATTACATCCTCAAAAATTAATTATATGGATATAGCACTACCACCTGATAATTAAGTCTGCAGTTTACGTACAGGTATTCATTCCTGTTATACTATTGCTGAGGTACTTAACTATACATAGTAATTACGAATATCCTTTTAAAAAATTAAGATCTAAAAAAGACGAATAGCAGATTTATTCATAGTGCATATACTCATCCAAATACTGCCATATTTATTTGATTGCCATCTTTCACTTTTGTATCTTTATCACAATAAACTGCTAAAATGGCAAGTCTTATCCGGGGATAAAACTCCAATATTTTCACCCCTGCCGCCTGAAGGAAAACAAATATAATGGTTGGGTATCTGATTTTGCAGACAATCTGAATAATGTATCAAACAATAATATATCAATATTTACAGTAGATAGTCAAACAGAATTAAAATCTTATTTAAAAACCATGAAACCACTAAAAACATTACTCAGTTGCGTGCTTTTATCAGGTATGATTACCGGAAATCTTCTTTCACAGGAAACGGCTGTCATAAAAATTGATCTTGATCGTAAAATAGGTGCAATCGACCCGAATATCTATGGTAGTTTTCTTGAATCTCCCAAAAGGGGTTTGTACGAACCTTCATCCCCGTTAGCTGATGAAAACGGATTCAGGAAAGATCTTATCGAACTTATTAAATTATTGAAAGTTCCTGTTATTCGATGGCCGGGCGGAAATTTTGTATCAGGTTATAACTGGGAGGATGGGATTGGCCCGAAGGGAGAGCGTCCGGTAAGGCAGGATCTTGCCTGGAATAGGCTTGAAACCAATGAGATGGGAACTGATGAATATGTGAAATTCTGTAAACTTATAGGAGCTGAAAATTATATCTGCATAAATGCCGGAACAGGCACCCTCGACGATGCAAGACACTGGGTGGAATACTGTAACTATCCCGGAGGAACTTACTATTCTGACCTCCGACGGAAGTATGGTAATGAAGAACCCTATAAAGTAAAATACTGGGCTCTTGGAAATGAGATTGACGGACCATGGCAACTGGGACATAAAAACAAAGAAGATTATGTCAAGTTCGCTCTTCAGGCAGCCAAGATGATGCAGTTAGTTGACAAAAACATCAAGCTCGTTGCGTCAGGTTCTTCGAATTATCCATTGGTTACATCAGATTATGATCCAAAGGATGGCTGGATTGACTGGAATGATTATGTGCTGGATCACATGGTTGGTTCTATTGATTATATTTCTATTCACAGGTATGCGACTCAGGCACTGCGTGGATTGGCAGATCAGGGTTTCTCTAACCAGATGTCCTTAGGTCTTGAGATTGATCAAAAGATTGATATTGTCAAGGGTCTGATTGAGAAGACTATGATTAAATCAGGATCAAAAAGACCGATATATATCGCATTTGATGAATACAGTGCACGTGGTAACAGTCTTTCAGGGTCATTGATGCTGGCTCAGCATTTAAACTCTTTTATCCGTCATGCCGATATTGTTAAAATGGCAAATCTTACTTTTCTTACCAGTCTGGCAGGTAGCTCACCTGATGGTGATTTCAAGAATACTCTCTTTTATCCGTTCTATCTATATTCGCAAAATTGCCAGGGTATATCTCTCGATGTATTTACAAACTGCGAAAAATACAACAATGACATTTTTAAGGATATCCCATATCTTGATGTTTCAGCTGCATTGAATGAATCTGCAAAAGAGGTGGTTGTGAATGTTATCAACAAGAATGAAACGAAATCAATCACTACTGATATTGTTTTGCAATCGGGTGATTATACAGGAAGCGCCAAAGCCAATGAGATAAACGGAGAAACAATCAACTCAAGCAATACCAGGACGAAGGAGGATGTTATGATAGTAACTAAGGATCTTAAGTTCAAGGGAAATACCATTCGTTACACTTTTCCTGCACATTCAATAACACAGCTTCAGATCGCCGTTAAGTAAACTGAATATAGTTATAAGATTATATATCATGAAAAATAACCTTTGCAGCAAGCTTATCATAGCAGTTTTTTGCGTTTTTTCAATTACTGGTATATCTTGTATAAGAGATAACCATAATGGTAAACAACTTCATCCCTGGGAAATTTTCGAGATAACACTCCTGGCAGAAAAGGAATACAACAACCCATATACTGAAGTAACCTGCTGGGTTCAGTTGGAAGGTCCTGATTTTTCGAAGCGTGTTTACGGCTTCTGGGATGGAGGAAATATTTTTAAGGTAAGAGTTGTTGCAACAAAACCCGGAAAATGGCAATGGCAAAGTTCTTCCAATCAGCCTGAGGATGAGGGACTGAATAACAAACAGGGTGATTTTGAGGCAGTCACATGGCAGCAGGATGAAATTGGAAAAAATCCAAACCGACATGGTTTTGTCAGACCTTCAAAAAATGGACATGCTCTTCAGTATGCCGACGGGACACCGTTTTTTATGATAGGAGATACCTGGCTCGCAGCTTCGACATGGCGATTACCTTTCAGAAATGCAGTTTCACCGGAAAACTACGAACCAGGTCCGGGAATAGGCTTTGAAGATGCTGTGACATACAGGAAGAAGCAGGGATTTAATTCTGTTAGTATGATTGCCAGCTTCCCTAACTGGGAAGCAGACGAAAATGCAAATACTTATGCAGACTCAAATGGGATATTTGTAAGGAATGCGTGGGAAAAATTCGGTTATTTCGTCAAAAACGGACAGATGACTTCCAAGGATATGAGGGATGAAAGCGGAAATAAACCTTTCGAGATGTCTCAACTACACATCGGTGTTGCTGATTTTGACAGAATTGTCCCTGAATATTTTCAAAGTCTTGACAAAAAAATGGATTATCTCTCTGAACATGGATTTGTCCCTTTGCTTGAAAGTGTAAGACGTGATAATTGTCCTACCTGGAAAGCATACTTTGATTTTAATGAATCATTCTCAAGGTATATTCAATATCTTATTTCGAGATATGGGGCATATAATATTCTTTTCAGCGGCATTCATCTTGACTGGATCCCCAAAGAATATAGTCTTACAGCAGATGAGTTCAATGAAGCCCTGACATATCACTTAAATAAGTACGGTCCGATGCCTTTCGGACAACCGTATACTACACTTATAAATAACTCAACCTACACACAATTCGGTCAGGGCAAGGACTGTCCATGGCTTACGATGCAGAGCGTGGGTAATAATCCTCGTGATCATCGTATTTCAGCTATGATTGATACTTTATTTAAGCTTACACCAGCTTACCCTGCCATTAATTTTGAACCATATTATACCGGATGGGATCATTCCCTTAATAAACCACATGGAGAGCGCCCTCCTGCTAATTCTGTAAGGGATAACTACTTCACAAGGGCAATGATGTACGTATCTGTTCTTTCAGGTGGATTATCTGGACATGTTCATGGAACGGCAGCATATGATTTTACATCTACCGGTGAACCGGCAGGCTTCCGGCCACATATATGGGATGCCATGAGATATGAATCGGCTAACTTTATGAGATATTTAGGTGAATTTATTTTGTCAGAAGGCGGAAAGTACCAGACTCTTGAGCCGGTTCAGGAGGACCTTCATCCAAGGAAGGCTGCCGGCAGTTTTGATGATGGATTAGACGGGTGGTCGTATATGATGAGGAATCGTGAGAAAGATTTTGCATTATTATATTTTGAAAACAGTTCTGTCAAGCCAGATCTGTCAGGTTTCTTACCTGAACAAGATTATTCCCTGATATGGTATGATCCCGGAAAAGGAGAGTGGCAAAAACCTGTTTCAGCAAAAACAGATGCCCGGGGATCAATGACAATTCCTTCTTTCCCTGACTCTAAAAATCCTTCCGATATTGACTGGGCATTGAAAATAAAGAAAGAGTAACTGATGGTATTATCAATGATATTGAAATTGAAATGGAATTGATACAGGTTCTCCTGCTCCGGGTTTAAGGTATAACAACTGGATATCAGGAATTCCGTCTTTCTGGAAATATTCCAGCCTGACCGGATAGAACCCCTTCTCAAGAGGGACAATATAAGAAACTGGTACCTGTGACGAATGGATACCTTCCTCATCAATTAATACCTTATTGCCAAGATAGAACCTTGAAGCGTTCTTGGTGGTTGTTGCAAAGATGTAATAGCCATTCTCGGTAATTTCAATGTATCCATCAAACGTGCATGCAAAATTGGGCTTTACAGTCAGACTTTTAAGGGAAAAAAGACTATCAGCAATCCCGGTCTGAAAGGGTTTTAAACCTTTAAAATCCGGTATTTTATCCCAGGATCCCGTGTAACAGGAATATTTTAATCCCCCGTTATTAGTCTTTTTAGGTTTTTGTATTGCGGGCAGAACCTCTCCAACAGGAAAGCTGACTCTGGCTTCATGGTCATATTTCCCACTTGCAGAAAATGATTTAAAAACCAATTGAACAGGTCCGTTTATTTGTATGGACATTCCGGCCCTGGTTGATGACCTGTTTGGTTCTGTACCGTCAAGAGTATATCGCAGATCAGGATAATTATCCATCAGAAAGATGGTCGCTGGTTTGTCTTTTAGCAAAAATCCCTTCATCGGGTGAAATTGTATATCACCACCTGAATATCCTGAGTAAGAAAATTTAATTCCGTCATAGATAGCCTTCAACCTCACTGAATTATGTTTTTCATTCGGGAATGTAGCTATTTTCCAGATAAGACTTTGAGGTGCTTTGAGTTTTAAGATGGAATCCATGCGTTCAATTCCCATGTTTTTATAAGTTTCGGTAATTCCGGCAATCCAAAGCATTTTATCTTGTGGCAGCTTATCCAGCCTTTCGGAGGCAAGCTTAATTACAAAATCATTATTCCACCATAATGACGGATCAGTTGCGTAGTAAGTATGAAATAAACCCGGTTCAGTCAGAAGGGTATATACTACAAACAGTCCACCATAGGAATGACCGTAAAGTGAGTTAGTGCCATTTGTCGGGTAAGTCTTGTCGATATACGGAATAAGTTCATCCTTAAGAAATGAAATGAATTTATCACCCCCTCCTGAGATGGCAGGATTATCAACGTGAACCGGAAGGAAATCCCTGTCGCGTTGATTAACCGTATTGAGGTAGGTGTTAGGAATAGCAACCATTATTACAGGTGGAACATAATTTTCACCTTTAGCGAACCTGTAAATAAATGGAAAAAGATCAGACACCCATTCACCGTCAGTTAAATAAATAACTTCATATTTTTCATCTGAACCTGGCTTGTAAGAATCAGGCAGAATAATCTTTACATCTCTTTCCTCATTTAGTACTTTGGAAAATATTGAATCATTTATAACAGGATTGTTCTGAGCGCTAAGGCTGGTTATATTAACGAATAATACAGCTATCAGAACTGCTATGCCCTGAAAAAGTCTGGTCTTAGTCATTTGAGTAAATTAAATGGTTATGAATAAAGACGGTTAGTATATAAAAATGCTGCATTTTCATGTTGATTTTGGAAAAGTGAACTCTTTTATTTAAGACGCATCACTAATGTAACAATTGATTGTGTTGGAAGTAAAACCTCCGGGCTGTTTAAAATACCGGTATTTAAACAATCATCAATTTTAGATGTCCTGTATGCAGATGCTGTGTCAATTGTATGACCAGCAATCGAAATTTTTACCGAATACTGATCTTTAGAGGAACGGTTAATTAATACAATTGATGCAGAATCATTTGCAGAATTGATAAAAGCGAGAGATGCCACCAGATTATTTTTAGATGTGCCAATTCTTTTCCATCCGGGATGGATAAAAGCTGAGAACTGCTTGAAAACATAGAAATCCTTTGTTTTTGAGTATCCTTTTGACGTACTCCAGCGACTTTGATCCCAGGGATAATCCAGACTGACCAGTCCGGATCTATCCCAGATCAGCTCCCAGTATAAGTAGGCAACAGCATTTTCATCATTTAAAGATTTATAAATCAATCCTGCCAGGGAAAACCAGCCACCCAGGCTGTATTCTGTCTGAAAATGAGGAATTTCAGGATGGAATGCTCCCACTTTGGGAATATCTGTACTGCTCCATGGATCATCTTTATTCACTCCATGATAAAGATGATGAGCAATTCCATACAGGTATGAGGTATTTAAAGCATTTATGTAATTTTCTAAAATATTGTATCCAATTCCTACAGATTCAGGACCAAGCAACTCAGGTTTTGCAGTTCTTCTCTCTACCATATTATATACAGCCTCCAGAGCCTTGTCATATCCTGCAATTGTGTCAGTGCCGGTTATTTTCTCAATTGGATCAAACCGGCAGGATTCATAACTGGCTGAAAAATCCGGCTCATTCTGAATACTTATATATGTAGGATAAATCCCATGACTATTGTAGTCATCCAGAGCTCCTTCCCACCAGTTTGCAAATCCGGAATAGTCAAATTGAACATTTGAATTTGATACGCTATACTTAAGGGTACCTCCATTCGAACGATCGTGGTTGTTTTTTAAATAAGCCGGGGGACCCCAGGAGGTTGATAAGATTTTTATTGGATTACCTTTAACAGCTGCAGCCTCAGTTGCGAATTCACTCACCCTGTCAATCATTCCATCATCATAACCATAAGCATTTCTGACTCGAAGAATCTCAAGGTTTAACTCACCAAAAATTGCATCATAGATCTCTTTCTTATTTGGGTGCGCTGTCAGCCAACCTTCATAGAAGGCTAATGAAGCTCCGAATCCTTCCATTGTTTGAAACTGTGTCTCAGGATCTATATTCAGATCATATTCCTTAGCTATTATTGGATTAGTCTCTTTTTTGCAGCTATCGGAAAGCACAAAAATAAATCCGATCATCACAGCTAATATGATCCTATTACGGACTCTCATGATTTTCACTTCATATATATAATCGAAATCAGATCTTGTTTAGTTCAAAGTTAATGATGTTTTTACGAACTTGTTTGAATTGCAGGATAAATAAAAGCCCCGGCGGTTTTATGCCAGGGCTTATTTTGTGAAGCTTCAAACAAAATGATTATATTCCATCAGATATCTGACGCACTACTTGTTATTATAGTTAAGTATCACAACAAATTTTCCGCTTTCCTTTCCGGGGAAAACCTTCATTTCCATCAGTCCGGTAACTTTTGTTCCTACTCCGAGAGCGGCGAGAGTATCAGTTACTGTAGCCTTTTCACCTGTACCTGTCAATTCAGCTTTGGTCAGCTCACCTTTCCACAATACAGGACCGAAGGTATGTCTGAACGTGTATTGGCCTGGTACAATATTATCAAAAATATACTCATTCTGCCCTTCTTTTATCATTTTTCGCTCAACCATTTGTCTATCCTTCATAAGTTCAATTTCAGCACCTCTGCCCATCGTTTGTTCTGTTCTTTCCCTGTAATAATCTGTTCCGCTGTCAAATGCCTCAACCTTAAAGAAATATTCGGGATCTCTGTTCAGACTATGGATTGTCAGAGTATACTTATCATAGACCATATAGTTGTTGTAAAGTTTATTAGGTTCAATGCCGTAACGAACAATATATCCATCGGCTCCTTCAACAGGTTTCCAGGTAAGAGTTGCATCGCGGCGATCGTCCGGATCCCGGACAACCATAACATCAGTTACCTCAGTAAATTTAGCCTTATCAGGGTTTCCGAAAATCCGTAAATCCTTAATAGCAAATTTTCCACTGTCAGGAGTGAATACATTGGTTAATTTAACATATCTGGCTTTAACCGGTTCTGAAAGCTCCGTATAATCATGTCTGTTATCCACTGCATTATTACTTTTATCAATTAGCATTGCCCAGTTCTTATTGTCGTTTGAAATCTGGACTGTAAATGACTCATAACGACTAAGGCCACTGACCATGCCAAACCCTCTGCCAAATTGTATCTTTGCATCCTGCTGGTCTAAATTGACCTGTACAGCATATATTTTACATTCATTGCCAAGATCAACTGTCATATATTCACCGGGATTCCCTGTTTGGGCACTCCAGTGTGTCATGAAATTTTCATCCACAGCATTTTGAACATCATATCCTTCGAGTATTGAGGATGCTTCAGCATATTTTTTATTGGACAGGAGCATCCAGTCTGTAAAGTTATTATCAACTGCATCTTTTTTAATTCCGGGATAAAATTGAGGGTAATCTCCAAAAGCAGTATTAGAGTGCATTACCCCTTCAGCATCAACGGCTGTTGGGAACAAAGCAAGTTCACCTCCGCCTCTTCCGCCGTAGAATGAAGGTATCATGCAAATGGTCCATAAATCCCCGTTTTTGTCGTGGAAAGTACTCCCATGACCTGCACCCGGAGCAAATCCGGTTGTTTTGAATGTAAGCGGATTATGTTCGGAATATTTAAATGGCCCAAGGGGATTATCAGCTACATAAACTCCGTGGGAATAGGACAAAAATTCGAGGCCGATTGCAGCATACTGCAGATAATATTTCCCTTT
The DNA here is from genome assembly GCA_963760915.1 of uncultured Bacteroidales bacterium. GTDB lineage: Bacteria > Bacteroidota > Bacteroidia > Bacteroidales > VadinHA17 > LD21. The sequence goes on from CAVXEU010000005.1 coordinate 118,709, forward strand.
GTGTTTTATCATCCAGGGCCCTTCTATCCAGGGCGATTCTTCAGGGAAATAGGGTCTGTGCGTAAAGAATGGAAAAATTACATCTTCACTTCTCCTGCGTTCAAAACCATGTTCCGCATAGTTACCAAAGAAACAGATAACAGGCTTTCCTTTCTCCCTGAAACCGTTTTTGGGGTCCAGTTCAACAGCCTGGAATGGTAAAATCTGCGACCACCCCCAATACATATAAAAACGGCCGTCATCATCTATAAACATGTCCGCATCGCCATATCTATCACTATCTAGAGTGCCAACCTTTGTCCAAATTCCCTTCTTGGGATCAGTGCTTGAAAGCACATCCTTTGCATTCATTGCACATGCGTATAAAGTCTCCCCATCTGTTGCAACCGAGGGGCAGCCTCTTGGAAAATCTGGGACTGTGACATAGGTCCAGTCTCTCATATTACCTGAATACCAGTATCCTCCGCCTCCGGTTATAAACAGATAATAATCATCTTTATATAGAACAACAACAGGCTCTCCGGCCCTGCGTGCTCTCTCAGAACCTACACTAAGGGTCAGAGGATTACAGAAAGTCATCGGTTTGTCTGAAATCTGTACAGTAAAAGTCCCTGATTTGCCTGCATTTTGTGATGCCTGCTTGCATGATGTCCCAGCAATCAGAGTTACTATTACCAGCAGAATAACTGTTTTTAATTTAAATTTGAACATAATTTGCTAAGGTTTTTTATTGTGATACATTATTGATTTGATTCGGACATAACTTAAACACAAGACTTTTAATATTTATCTGCAATAAAATGTGCTCAGTTTTAATTTAGTATTATTTATGATCAGTTAAAGGTAATTTAAAATTAAAAAAAAACAAACCCAATTTATATTACAATATATTTAACGAAAATAAAATCCAAAATAATCCGATTTCAGGGACAAACTACCTGCTGTTTTGGTAATTGGTATTTAAACGAAGGTGCAAGGTTTGAAATTATCCCATTTCTGATTATATTTGAATATCAATAAACGGAACGCCGGATTTTATAACTGATACTATTACCAATTATCAATTATCAATAAACCTTAATTCTTATGAAAAATTTATCTTCCTTCATTTTGATTTTCATTTCACTGGCATTGGCTTCATGCAGTGATACGAATCCCGTACTTACCATTGCTGGTGGTCAGGTTATTGGTGTGCAGACTCCGACAAAAGGGGTTATTGCATATAAGGGTATTCCTTTTGCAGCACCTCCCACAGGTGACCTTCGTTGGAAAGAGCCGCAGCCGGTTATACCATGGGAAGGCATAAAGAAAGCTGACACTTATGGTGACGCTGCCTCACAAACAACATGGGATCCCGAGAGTTTTTACGGCAGGGAATGGCGTGCCAGCGGCTCTGTTCCGTTCACAGAAGACTGTCTTTATCTTAATCTCTGGACCCCTGCTGCAGGCGAAACTGGCAAGAAACTCCCCGTGGCAATGTGGATACATGGTGGAGGCTACCGGGAAGGCTTTGCCTATGAACCGGAAATGGATGGGGGCGAGGAATGGGCTTCACGTGGTGTAATTTTAGTCCAGGTAACTTACCGTCTGGGTTCAATGGGATTCTTCTCGCACCCTCTTTTATCGGCTGAGAGCCCTCATGGTGTCTCCGGCAATTATGGTTTATTTGACCAGGTTGCAGCACTTAACTGGATTCGTAATAATATTGAACAGTTCGGAGGTGACCCCAACAACATAACCATCTTCGGTCAGAGTGCAGGCGCAGGCAGTGTGCAGTCATTATGTGCCTCCCCGCTGTCTAAGAACCTTATCAGCCATGCAATTAGTATGAGCGGTGGCGGATTAAGCGAATCGAGACCAGGTATTCTGCTTGATTCTGCCCAGATAGCCAACAAGAGGATGATGGATTACTTTAATAAGACTACCCTGGAAGAAATGCGTGCTCTTTCGTTTGAGGAACTTCGACAAATGTCTGCTGACTACACGGCTGCTACCAAAAAACGCGTTATGTGGAGCCCGGTAATTGATAACTATCTTCTTACTGGCACATTTTCCACCGTTGCTATGGCTAATGAAATTGCCGATATTCCTTATATTTTTGGAGGCACGGCAAATGATATGAATGATATGACAAAGGCTATTGGTGATTTTTGTGCACTAAGGGCAGAAAAAAGCAGCAAACCTGCTTATGCTTATCTATTCTCACGTCAGCTGCCGGGAGATGATAATGGAGCATGGCATTCCTCTGACCTGTGGTATGTATTTCACTCATTCAGACATAGCTGGAGACCATTTACTGCTGGCGATGAAGCATTAAGCCAGCAGATGGTTGATTTCTATACTAATTTTGCAAAATACGGTGATCCGAACGGAAAGGGAGAAGTTATCTGGACGCCTTATACAGTCGAAAAACCCGATTTTATGAATTTTGATGTGGATGGAGACAAGGCTAAATGCACCATGACCGCCACTCCAGAATTCAAAGGCCCGTCGCCCAGGAAGTAAAAGCCAGGCACGCCTGTTTTTTAATAAATAATTGTAAGATGATATACTCCCCCTTCTTTGTATTTACAGAGAAGGGGGCTTAATAGTTGAATCCATTTTTCCCACCAGAAGAGGGTTTTGGAAAAAAGGAAAAAAAATTATTTCATTGTTGAATTCTCAATTCTGACAAGTGTGTCAGGGATAGAAACAAGCAATATTCCATTCTTTTTACCAAGGTTCTGGGAATACTGTTTATTGACAGGATCATTCCAGTGCTCGTGAACACCCAGACTTTTCAAAGGCTTCCCGCTGTTATCAGGATCATAAGAAATTCCTTTCGGCCAGTTAGCAGGATCAGCAGCCTGGTGTAAATAATCATCTACTCCATTTACGTTAGGAATGTATTCATATTTGTTATTTGATGCATCGTGCGTTTTAGTACCGTCCCATTCATTGCGTAGAAAATCGTAACAGACTGATTCAAGTGCTACCTGGTCAAGCGAAATGAACAAAGAATTTGTCCAGTTATTGTTAAATGGAGCCATAAAATATTTAACGGAACCTCTTGACTCATTGGAGCCACCTGCATACAAACCATCGACAATATATAACAAAGTATTCTGTCCCAGATATTTGCTTCCCATAATGTCTACCAGGACACGATATTTATGATAACCTGCGTTTGTAGGTCTTCCTGCTACAACAGGAGATATTAAGGAATAATGAAGATGCATTGCACTATTTTGTGCCTGTGAGCCGAAATGATTCTTAGCAGTTAAGCTTATCCCGTTCCTTTCGTGAGGTTTAAGGTTGGCTATGTTAATAAGATAATTTGCATTTTCAACAACATCAAATAATTTGTCGCCACCGGTTTTGTCTGAAAAATGAAGAACCTCATTTTCAGTAGGCTTTATAAGTGTTCTGCCAAAATCAGAGCTCAATCTGTCAACAATATGTATATCAGGGAATTCGGCACGCCATATATCGCATAGGTATCCATATGTATGCACCATTGGATCTCCTATATAAATATCTTTCTGATCGACACCTGCAATATTAACAAGCTCCCTGATTATTTCAAGCGGAATAAATGGTTGTGTTTCGCATGTACCTGTTTTACCGGCCTTTGCATTATCAGATTGAGTCATAGTTTCCGGAAGGAAATAACCATTGGACTGACCTGCCCTGTATTGGTTAATGCTTGTCTGGTTAATTTTTATGAATACTTTTTCTCCTTTGGTGTAGCCTTTATTCGAGTTGTTTTTCTTATTGTTGAAATAGCGGAATATCGCATCCCATGATTTTTTAAGGTCTTTATTACCACCAGTTTTCTTTACTGCATTTTGAACCATCTCGAAGACAATGGCCTGATTAGTATTTTCCGGCAGGTACCTGGTGTAATTATTGGTCTGATCGGGATTAGTAGCTTTCGGATTCCAAACCCAAACTACCTGTCCCGGTGTGATACCCTGACCTACTCCAATAGGTTGGTTTGGGCCATCATCCGGACCTGATTTGGTAGTATCCAGATCAGAATTTAAGTTGTTCGATGGTGAAATTGCCATTGCAGCAATAACGCCAAAAACAAGCATGATAGTAGATAAAAACCTTACATTAAGTCTTTTAAATCTTCTTGATAGTGCAGTCAGTCCTCCAACGGATAAAAGATAAACAATCATTCCCGACATAAAGGGAGCAGCTACCCTCATACATGGGTAAGTTGCCCTGGATGGTTTTGGAATGACTCTGATAAGAAACCAGATGGTTGATAAAACTCCAAGAATAATGAAAAGCAGCCTGGGAGGAATATGATGGATAAACATCCAGTCTCTGATTTTGCCGAGTTTTCCTTTAAGCTTCGGAATGTCGAATTTGTATTTTCCAGTCATGTCTTATTTGTAATTAATAAACCGGGATTATTATCTGGACATTTTTGTTTTCTTAAACTAATACAAGCGGTCTCAAAAATAATCTTTTTCTGATGTCAAAATAAAACAAACGCGATTTAACAAAAAATATTATGTTTTTAACAATAGTGTATATGATAAGCATTATTGGTAGTCAGTACACTAATAGTAAAGATTAAAAGAGCTCCAGTAATGAAATTAAACAAACAGAACACTATTTGAAAATCGAGGATGCCAAAGCTCTATTTTGCCAATTCATTTTTGTGTCTTCACGATTCATAAGTTAACCATATTTGTATTGTATTTTTATCTATAGCTTCTGCCAATCAAAATCCTTTTTTCGGCAGATTGTCAATCTCTTCTTTTTCACGACTTATCTTATTCCTGCTTTTACCGGAATTGAATTGAAAACCCAGTCTGAACCAGAAGGGAATCGCCGACATTCTTACGTTTCCTTCATAAGAACTTAGAAAATTTGATCCATCGATTTTAGAGCCATTATATGTAAATGATTTAGTAAATGGCATAGCACTTACAATTCCTGCTTTAATCTTCTTTTTGAAAGTTTTCTCGACCGACAGGAAATAAAGTATATCGGAAAATGAGCTGCCCTGCATATCATATTTTGTGCTATTATATTGAAGATTGAGCGAACATGCAATGTCATGTTTGAATGATGCTATTACAGACAGCCCGGATTCCAACCCCGGTCTGTTTTTGTTATCGATAGAATTATATCTTGCTATGTTGTTGCCTTTAGTCTGAAGGTCGAATAGTTTTAAATACGGATTTAAAGTAATGATACTTATTTTCATGGTACCGGAAAACTGAACGCCGAGTTGACTAATTGTCCCCATATTTTGTACTTGTGTTTCAAAAGCATTTGAGTCGTTAATAAACAACAGGTTATTAATTTCATTAGTCGTTCTGGTAAAGAAAAGTCGTGAAGCAAAATAATTACCATTAAACTGGATTGAATGTTCGAGAAACAAACTTCCCTTTAATTCCGGATTGAGAAAAGGATTGCCTTTGCTCATTGTATAAGGATCGCTCAGGGATACAGATGGATCTAGCTGGTATATATTAGGACGTTTTATGGTACGATTATAAGAAAGTTGAATGTTTTGCCGTGATGTAATTTTATATCTGAAAGTAGCATTTGGTAAAAAATAGAGAAAAGGACTTGTGAAGGCATCTTTCATCTCTGTGACTGATTTTTCAGTACGTAAGCCAACACTCAGATCTGTCTTCTCCAGTTTACAGGTAACAATTCCATATATCGAATAAGTATTTTCTTTATACTCAAATTCATTGTTTCTGTCCTGCGACCGCTGCAATTTTGCCTTAACTCCTGTACTTAAACTTAACTTATCACCAAACAGCGTTTTATAATCTATTCTTAAGCTAAACGCATTTTCTGTTGGTCTTACAGTAGTTGTTTCAGAAATCAATTTATCTCCTGATTCACTGTCAATATAGTCTGTCCGGTTTTCTGCCCTCAGAGAATAATTGCTTATATCAGCAGTAATTTCACTTCCTTTCTTGTCAAAGTTGTGTTTATAATATAAAGAATAAAAGTTACTGGTATTTACATCCGTATCTTCTTTTTGCAATTTCCGGCTGTCGCTAATTGAACCTGAGATCTGAGAATTGACAATCCCGTCAAGTTCCCGGGAATAGGGATTAAAATAAGCATAAAAATTAAACTGGTCTTTTTCACTTGCAAAAAAGTCAAACCCGTAATGGAATCTGTGCGACCAGTCCTTCTGCCTTAAATCCTGGTTTATCGTGATCTCATTGGTTCCAAATTCATTCCACATCTTTCGGCTGGTATTTTCATGAAGATCCAGGTAGGTAAGCTCTCCGTTATATGAAGTATAGAGATTAAACTTTTTAAAACTAAAGTCCAGGCTGTATGAAGGGAAAATATATACTTGCGAAGACGAGAGAGGTATCTCAGCAAGTATATGTCCGTTTAATCCTGAATCCCGATCTTTCTTTAAGATAATGTTAATTGCTCCGGTCACATTTCCATCATAATTTGAGGGAGGTGCACTGATTACTTCAATCTGGTCAATCTGATCGGGCCTAAGCTGGCTGATATAACTTTTATCACGCTCTTTCCCGTCGACAAAAATCAGAATATCTGAGCTTCCTTCAATTGAAATGTTTTGCATAAGGTCAACCTGTATGCCTGGAACAAGTTTCAGGAGGTCACTCCCGGTATTTGAAACATCTATCATCTTTTTTGTTACGAAGAAAGTGGTTTTGTCACTTTCCGATTTTGCCTTTATCCGTTCACCAACAATAACTAACTCCTTCAGCATAATTGATGTATCCTGTAGTAAAATTACCCCGGCGTCAGTAACACCCTTATTTATAACCTCTATGCTCTTTGTTTCAGGCTTATAGCCGATATTTGACACCTTAAGTATATAATTGCCTGAAATGACAGGGCTTATATTAAATATCCCATTTTCATCACTCATGGCACCACCGATGGCTTTGGAATCTGATGCCTTTATCAATGTAACGGTAGCAAAAGGAACAGCCTGGTTGCTCTTTACTTCAATTAATTTTCCTGTAATTGATTGTTTCTCCTGAGCATATACTCCTTTGAAGCTTACAATCGCCAGTGCCAGAAGCATATATTTTATGCTTACAATTCTTTTCAATAAAAGGTTCTTTGACATTTTCATTGCTATAATTTTTAAAAAGTTATTCAGCAAATTGAAGAACTATCAAATTGTTTTACAACTAATTGGGAGTTATAGCAAGAATTTGTTACGAAATGAAGCCAGGCGGGGAATAAAAGGTAAAAAGTTGGGATGAATGGTAAATTTCTGTGATGAACGGATCAGTGATATTGTTCCAGAATCAGATCAAAGTCGTGGGTCTTTTGTCTTGAAACCGGAATTTCACTGTCAGTCCCGGTTAGTTTCAAACGATAGCCTAAAGTGTTTCCCTTCTGAGAACAAACCCTCTTTAAATTTACAATATATGCCCGGTGTGTCCTGAAAAAAAATGGAATCGAAGATAACTGTTGTTCTACATTACTTATGGAGTTGCGGATTATCTTTTTCTTAATCTGGTTTTCAATATTCAAATGAAAAACAATGTAATTTCCTTCCGATTCCGCATAGATAAACTGGCCCGGTAAGAAGGTCAACTCCTCTTTTTTTAGCTGTGACCCGATCCGGATCAACTCTTCAGCACGTTCAGGTGAAGATAATACTGAATTGGTATTGAAGTGTTTTATGATATCGGACACCAATAAATATCGGTAGTTAATAATGGAAAAAAACCCAAGTGGCACGGAAAAGATCAGAAATGCGGAGAAAACTGAATCAAAAAAAGTCATTATGTTCCATCTTTGGATAGGTGGTTCAAGCAGGAAACCTGAAAAGTAGACTATTATTCCAATTCCCCAGAGCAAAAGAATAATAAATAGAAGTTCTTTAAATATCGTCCATTCATCGGGCTTTGAAAAATATTTTATCCTTTTCAAAATCCTTATCAATACGAACAAAGGTATAGCTATTATGAGACAATAGATTGCAACTGTTATATCATTGCCAAAGAAGCGGGATTCATGTATCTCAAGCGGTTTGTAGATGACAAAGAAAAAAATACAGAATCCAAGAAACACCAGAGAACCTATAAAAGGTTTCTTAATGATATAGTTCTGAGGATACCTCTTGTTTAACAATTCAGAGACTTCAAATCTCATATTTTGGGCAATTCTTTTGTGCAGTAAAAACTATAAAAGTAGTAAATATGTAAATGTAAATTAAAAGTAATCTATCCAGTCAAAGGCAACATGCATTTTTAAATTTTTCCTCCTTTGAATTAAAAGATACCCTTTTCAAAAGCAGCGATTAAATCACCTGATATACTTATGCCGGAGGCGTGTGGTGGCAGATTTTCTCTTGTAAACCAGCCAGCTTCAAAAATTTCCTTTTCATCAATTATTATTTGTTGAGTATCGTCAGCCTCTGCAGTAAAGCCAAGCATTATTGAAGAGGAGAAAGGCCATGGCTGGCTTTTGTAATATTTCAGATTCTTAATATTCAATCCAACTTCTTCTTTAACTTCCCTTACAACAGTTTCTTCAATTGATTCACCAACATCTACATAACCGGCAATGAGTGCATAAAAATCACCTTTGTAGTTTTTGCCTTTTGCCAGCAATATTTTATTGTTACATGTGATGGCTACAATGACTGCCGGTAATATTTTAGGAAAGATAACCAGGTTGCACTCGGGACAAGCAAGTGCTCTCTCATTCTTTCTCATTTCTGTTTTGGAACCGCATCTTCCGCAATATCTGTTATTATGGTACCAGTTCATCAATTGATAACCAACAGACCCAAGCCATGCAAACTCTTTGTTTTTCAGGTTACGTAAAATAAAAATATCATGGAATTCAAATGATGGAGGATGTAAATCAGATTCGACTAATCCAAAAAAATGATTTGAATTGATAGAAAACAAATATACCGGTGATTCTGTAATTCCAATGAAATCTCTTTTTCTGGGAATGTTGTAATCATCTCCCGATTTTTGTAATAACACCTGATTGTCCCTGTAGCACAATAAAAAATCTTCATCCCCAATTTCATGATATTGAAAGGATATATTATAGAAAATGCCCGGAACTATTTCATTTAACATGGATCTTGTTATTGATATATATCTTCTGAATTATCAAAGCTGATGAGTAGTTTAGAAGCATTATTTAAAACTTACCAGGCGCTTAAATTCTTTCTATGCCAAAATCAGGAAATTACCACTTTTTTAACTGTTGATAGAAAGTCACGCTCAGGCTTCCGGGAACAGTATAAGGTGTAAATTCATCAAACACTTTGCTGTTTCGCATTTTTTCACCAATTGCTTTTACTTTTTCCATATTATCGTAATGGTAGATGAGATACCATTCACTCTCTTTAACATCTTTCACCAGTTCAGCATCAATAAAACCATCTTGCTGTTTCTGAAATTCATTTAAGATATCTGTTTTTGAAATCAGCTGTTCATCAGTTGTTGTTTCCAATACCTTAAATTTTACAAATTCTGTGATAATTGTCTTCATAATTTTTTTGATTTAAAAGTTAATGAGACAAAATTATGAGGTAATCAATCATTGAAATAGTACAAAAACGACAATCAGGATAATTTTCCTATTTGTAATATGGAATCGTTTTGTTTGACAAAGCTTTTAGGCGAATTTCCTGCAAAACGTTTGAATTCCTTAATGAAATGCATCTGATCAAAATAGCCATTGTCAAAGGCTATGTCAGATAACTTCATGTAATCGTTAATAAGAAGTAGGTTTAAACTGGTATGAAAGCGATTTAGAGTACTATAGGTATTTGCCGATACGCCCACATATTTATTGTACATTCGTTCCAGGTTACGCATATTGATGTTATTCTTTCCACAAAATTCAGATATCTGAAGTGTGTTATCGTTTTTTTTAAGGTTATTAAAAACTTGTCGAAAGTTAACCGGAGTCTGGCTTCCATTAACAAGGAGCAGGGCCAGCTCGTTTTCAAGAATAGTCAATCGGGCAGCTATATCATGAGCTTCCTTCAATTGTTCATTAATAGTTTTAGCCAGCTTCAATCCGACTTCTCTGACTCCCAGAAATTGATTTTTAAATTCAGAAACAGGGATATTAAAAAAAGGGTAGAATCCGTCAGGGAAAAAACAAACTCCAAGCACATCGACCTTCCCGTTTAATTTTAAATGCATGTTCTTAAAACGATCCTGCAAGCCTGAAAAGTATACATCTTCTAGTAAGTGGTCCATACCATCAGTGTATACAGAATGAGATGTTTCATTCAGATTGAATCTCATATTGATATTTCTCTGAGGAATAATCTTATGATTAAGTTGCGCATTCTCAATATGAAGTTCCCAGAAGAATTTTATATAATTCCTGAGTAAAGGATGTTGAACCGGATATTGTCTTATTTCATTCTGCATCTGAAAATGAACTTCAATCTTTTATTAATTAAGCGATACACGAAATTATTAAGAAGAGTTACAATATGCAATAATGCATATACAATAATTTTTTGCTATGACGGGTGACAAAAAGCAGAGGGTAACAGCCCAAAGAAAAAGCCTTGCTCCGGGTCAGAATTTATAAACTTACAGAATGTTTTAAGCCCCCCTTGGGGGGTTGGGGGTGAATAAAGGAAGGATTAAGCTTCGTTTCACTCAGCTTGATCCTTTAGGGGATGCTTAACAAAGAAAAAGCCCTGTTGCGAAAGCAACAGGGCTTTTTCTTTGTAGACAAGAGGTCTGAATTATCTAACCTTGATATGGTGAAGGGTTTGATGGAAGTCGTTTAGTCACTGGTATTTCTAATTCCATAAAAAGGGAAATTCTTAATTTGCAATAAATTGCATGGCTAAAAATAAAAATATTGAAAAAATAGTCAGTTCTTATTAAAGTTGCTTTCCCGTAAGCAGTTTTAACATATTTCCCATCATCTTTCGTTTGCTTACTTTGTCGCTCAATATGCCCAAATACAACATCGCAGCATTTCTGGGAGGGATCGTTTTTTTAGTTTTTCCCATCAGTCTCAGCGCTTCTGTTTTACAAGTACTAACACACAGGCCACATCCAATGCATCGATAAAGGTCAATAATTGCTTTTTTATTTTCAATCTGAATAGCCTCCATCTGACACCTATCAACACAAATCGTGCAGCCAGTACACAATTCTTCTTCTACTTTTGCATAGAAGTTATGCGCAATCAATTCAGCAGGTTTTTCATATTTTTTTGCTGAGGTCAGCACGCCACAGCAACACCCGCAGCACAGACAGATACAAAATGGTTGAAGTGAATTACCGGGTTGAAGTACCAATCCTTCCCGTTCAGCCCGGTTAATTATTTCCATGCACTCGTCTTTAGTAATGGTTCTGGCCTTCCCCCTGTCTAAATAATTTTTCGCATCAAACATCAAACAAACTTCGATATCTTTAGTTTGTTTGCAGGGCTTACCAAGTATTGCTTCCCCTTCCTTGCATACACAATTTGCCACCTGTATGGACTTGCTTGTCTTCTTTACAATTTCCCGCATATTATCGTAGGTGGCGATATTAAATTCAGGCACAATAGCCTTCATATGGGGACTTGTACGTAACTGTGGCAATGAAGACCTGAAAAATTCATCATCAAAACCCTCATCGAAGTACTGATGAACCAACTCCATCATCTCCCTGCTTAAGTCACCTACCTGATGTTCAAACATTCCGATGGCAAGCATTGCACTACTATATTTGAATGGCTCCATACGAGACCTGTTAATAGCACCTTTCATAAACATATCATGAAGTATACTTGCTACCTTTTCGGTCTCATACGAAATCTTGAATTTTTTTTCAAGTCTTTTCCTTACCGTTTCCACGGAAACATTTCCCAGGCTCAGGCAGAGAGCCACTTTTACCTCAATAGATGTAAAAAGTAATTGAAGAATCCTTAATTCTACTCCTGAATTTGTTTTAGGATACCCAATGGGCAGCTTATCAAGATGTTCCTGTAACTGTCTGTAATATGTAATTTCTGAATACATGGCTTAATTATACGAAATTAAGCATAAAGGGCAAAACAAAAAAGCCCTGTTGCTGTCGCAACAAAGCTTTTTCTTTGTAGCGGAGGCTGGATTATTCTTATGATCCTTTAAGGGATGCAGCACAAATTAAAAGCCCTGCATCCACCTTCGGAGTGCCTGACAAAATAAATGCCTTGTCGCGAATCAGAATGCATGAACTTAAGGGATTTTTTTAAGCCCCCCTTGGGGGGTTGGGGGTAAAAAATAAGGGGGATTAAATTCGCTCTGCTCGCTTGATCCTCGGGGGGGGAACTGCCCAAAGAAAAAGCCTTGCCCCGCTGACGCGATCTAAGTGGTTTGTCTCATAGAATTAATTAGTATGATGTAACAAATTTAAGCCCACCTTGAGGTTTGGGGGCAATAGATGAGGATTACGCTCCTTTCAGTCGCGTGATCCTTTAGGGGTGCTTAACAAAGAAAAAGTCACCCTGTACGTTCTGTGCTTACCTGTATATGACCTCCCTTCCCTTTTGTTTAAGAGAGCCGAGCGGAAAAAATAGTCATGAAGGCTATTTTAGCGAAGGAGCCTGACTGCCGCTAAGGGTTGGGGATGGGTTAAGAAAAAGGGAAAGATGGGTTGAGTTCATGATTTGTTTTTAAGCCCCCCTTGGGGGGTTTGGGGGTAAAAAAAGGAGAGGATTAAGCCTCGTTACACTCGGCTTGATCCTCAGTGAGTGACAGCCCAAAGAAAAAGCCTTGCCACGCTGACGCGTGGCTTCGGGCTTTTTTCTTGCTGTCCCTTACAAATGCAAGCTTTTGACGGTCCAAAAACAAAAAACCCCGGCGCTTTGCGCCAGGGCTTTTTCTTTGTAGCGGAGGGAGGATTCGAACCTCCGACCTTTGGGTTATGAGCCCAACGAGCTACCACTGCTCCACCCCGCAATATCGAGGGGCAAATGTAGTACATATGGGACAATTAGCAAAACAATTGTGCATTTTTTTTAAATTATTATTATTAAGTTTGTTAGAGAATTTATTAGACCGGTGATAGCCGGAATTATTTTCTATATTATTAATTGAAAATCAATTACTATGCCAAGAGTATTTAAAGCTACTGAAATAGAGAAAGAGGATAAAGAGGTAAAACGGGATTACCTCGACAGGCATATGCCACATGTTTTTTGTCCTGATGAAGTTATAAGAGGAGAAAAATTTGAGATTAAGGTGAAGCTTGGTGAAGATTATCCACACCCCGATGAAGCTGACCATTTCATAAGTGTCATCCAGCTTTGGAACAGGGAAACCCTTCTTGCCGAAGCACGCTATACCGCAGGAGTCTATGGAAATAAACCATCTCATTTTGAGATCGATTTCTATATTGTTGCACCTGAAGTATCTATGAATCTTTCAGCAATGGCTGTTTGTACAAAACACGGACTTTGGCAAAGTGAAGACAAGGCAGTTAAAGTAGTATAGCAAGGTAATTTACCCTTTTTAATTCCGTTAACTTAATAGATGATGCAGGATTGTTATCTTTGCGGTTCTATTATTAATTAGAGTATGGCCAAAAACGATAAGAAAAAAAGCAACTGGCGGGATAAATACAGGTTTTCAGTTTCAAACGACCATACCTTTGCCGAGATCTGGCGAGTAAGGCTTACAAGGTACAATGCGTTCCTCCTGATTACGTTTTTGATTGTTTTTATTATTGGAGCTACCGCTTCATTAATTGCTTTCACAAACCTCAGGGAATTTATTCCCGGGTATCCCGATGTTAACATGCGACGTAATATTCTTATGAATGCAATCCGCCTTGACTCCCTTGATCAGGAACTGGCTCTTAGAGATAAATATTTTGCTAACCTGAATGCAATAATATCCGGCAATCAGCCACCTGGAATGAATTTCAGACAGGATAGCACAAAGAACTATAAAGCAATAAAATTTAGTGCTTCAACTAATGATTCTGTTTTAAGAGCCAGGGTCGAAAATGAAGAACGTTACAACCTTACGCTGGGGCCATCTATGGACAATCCGGTTTCCAGCCTTGCAGGACTGCATTTTTTTCCTCCGGTAAAGGGAATAGTGTCAGGAAGATATGATGTAAGAACTAAACATTTTGGTACAGATATCGTTACAAAACCTAAAGCTGTTGTATCCGCTGTTCTTGACGGGACTATAATCTTCACCGGATGGACTATGGAAACAGGTTATGTTATTGAGGTTCAGCATCCGAATAATATTGTTTCTGTCTATAAGCATAATTCAAGTCTGCTTAAAGAGACAGGTGATCTTGTCAGAGCAGGGGAGGCCATTTCTATTGTGGGTGACTCGGGTGAACTATATACTTCCGGTCCACATCTGCATTTTGAGATCTGGTACAAAGGCACACCTCTTGACCCTGAAAAACATATCTTATTTTAATAACCACAATGCCGGATATGCCAGAAAGAATTGCATTGTTGGGATCAACCGGGTCAATAGGCTCTCAGGCACTGGACGTCATCTCACGCTTTCCGGAAGAATTCACTGTTGAAGTTCTGACCGCAGGGAATAATGTAGATCTTCTTACTCAGCAGGCTCTTCTTTATCAACCTGATTCAGTGGTTATCGGAAACTCGGATCATTATATCCGGCTTAAGGAGAACCTGAGGGATACAAATATTAAAGTATTTGCCGGTTATGAAGCTATCGAACAGGTCGTAACTTCTTCTTCAGTTGATGTGGTAATTGCATCTATTGTCGGATACTCAGGACTCAGACCAACAGTTGCAGCTATTAAAGCCGGGAAAAAAATAGCTCTGGCCAATAAAGAGACACTTGTTGTAGCGGGTGAAATAATTAGCAGAATGGCCAAAGAATCGGGAAGCCGCATTATCCCTGTTGATTCGGAGCACTCGGCAATTTTCCAGTGTCTTGTGGGAGAAACAGGGAATCCGCTTGAAAAGATTACTCTTACAGCTTCTGGCGGGCCATTCCTGAACTGGACTGAAAAGATGTTGCAGAATGTTAAACCGGATGATGCTCTCAGACATCCTAACTGGGATATGGGCTGTAAAGTGACTATTGATTCAGCATCACTCATGAATAAGGGTTTGGAAGTGATTGAAGCAAAATGGTTATTTAACCTTACTTCGGAACAGATATCAGTTATTATCCACCCACAGTCTGTAATTCATTCATTTGTCCATTTTGGTGACGGATCGGTTAAAGCACAACTTGGAGTACCTGACATGAGAGTCCCAATACTGTATGCTTTATCATATCCTGACAGATTTTCATCTGACCTGCCTCGTCTTAACCTGAGTGAATGTAAATCACTTACCTTTGTTGATCCTGATTTTAAAAATTTCCGGAATCTGTCTCTTGCTTATAGCGCACTTAAAAAGGGAGGTAATATGCCGTGTATCTTAAATGCTGCTAATGAAATGGCAGTAGATGCATTCCTTACAGGAAAAATTGGTTTTATGCAAATGCCGGATGTTGTTGAGCATACGATGGAAAAATGTTTGTATGCTCCTTCGCCTGATTTGGATTTCCTTGAAGCAACTGATAGCAGTGCCAGGGAGACCGCTATCAAATTTATTAATAAACTTCATAAAAAAAGATGACAATACTTATCAAAATCCTGCAGTTTGTAATGAGCCTTTCAATTCTTGTAATTATACATGAATTTGGACATTTTACATTTGCTAAATTATTCAAAGCAAGAGTTGAAAAATTTTATCTCTTCTTCGATCCATGGTTTGCACTTTTTAAATTCAGGAAAGGCGAAACTGAATATGGCATAGGCTGGTTGCCTCTAGGCGGCTACGTTAAAATATCAGGAATGATAGATGAATCGATGGATAAGGAACAGATGAAACAACCTCCCCAGCCATATGAGTTCAGATCAAAAAGTTCAGTACAACGTCTTCTGATTATGACAGGAGGGGTGCTTTTTAATTTTATATCTGCAATGCTGATCTATGTATTTGTGCTCTTTATCTGGGGTGAGACCTACCTTCCTACCGCAAATGTAAAATATGGTATCGTAACCGATTCTGTTGGCTATGACATGGGTCTCAGGAATGGCGATAAGATACTTTCAGTTGACAATCAACATATTGAAGACTTTTTGCAGATTACACCAGATATTTTATTAAACGACCGCAAAACAATTCAGGTTGATCGTGATGGAAAGATCATTAATATACAAATCCCCCGGAAGTATATTCCTGATATGCTTAAAGGTAAAGGTAAAATTGAACCAAGGTTGCCTTTCGGACCCTATGTTATATCCTTATTTGTAAAAGACTCCCCTGCCAAAAAGGCCGGCGTACATCTGGATGATAAGCTTATTGGTATTAACAACAAAGAATTCAAATACTTCGATGAGTTTCAAAAGTACCTTAATGAGAATAAGAGTCATCCCGTTGATCTTGATCTTATAAGAAATGGGAAAAATGTCACTGTCAGTGTAACTCCCGACTCTACTGGCATGCTTGGTATCGGGAGATCTGGTTCACTTGATCAGATTTTTGATTTTAAAACTCTTAGATACGGATTTCTTCAATCATTTCCCGCGGGAATTGACAAAGGTTTCAAGACCATTTCCGATTACCTGAAGCAATTCAAACTGTTATTTTCTAAACATTCAAAAGCTTATGAATCGCTCGGCGGCTTTATCACTATTGGAAGTATTTTCCCGGGAGTGTGGGACTGGCAGGCATTCTGGAATCTTACAGCTTTTCTTTCAATTATACTGGCAGTCATGAATATTCTTCCGATTCCTGCCCTTGATGGCGGGCATGTGATGTTTTTATTATTTGAGGTTATTACAGGAAGAAAACCGAGTGATAAGTTTCTTGAATATGCACAGATTGCAGGAATGATTTTATTGCTTTCACTTCTGATCTTTGCAAATGGCAATGATATACTGCGGCTTCTGAGGAAATAAAAATTATCCAGACCGGCTTGTTAATAAATAAAGTATTTATAACTTTGCCTAAATTCTAAAATTATAAAGTGATGGGAAAATTAGGTTTGACGGAGATAATTCTGATTCTGCTTGTAGTAGTACTGCTTTTTGGAGGCCGCAAAATTCCTGAACTTATGAAGGGGATTGGTCAGGGAATGAAAGAGTTCAAAAAAGCTTCAAAATTTGATGCTGAAGATAAAGGTGAGGTAGCTGATAAAGATAAGTTCTGATATTACGATATTTACAGGGAACCTGCATCGAGGTGCAGGTTTTTTTGTCCTTAACATCTGCCATTTTATAAATCTGGCAAAAAGTTCAGTGCGATTAAGTGTAAATTGTACATTTATTCCGCAAATGACTGTTTATTGATTGGCAAATGATGTTTCAGGTTGATAATAGTTCATATTTTTGATTTCTGCGCCCCGGAATAAAACCTGCCTCTTTTATTATCGACTGCATCTCTTCTGCATTATACCGGTTGGCTGACCCGGCAGCGCTGACTACATTTTCCTCGATCATAACAGACCCCAGATCATTAGCTCCGGAATGAAGCGATAGCATCCCTATTTCCTTACCGACTGTAAGTATTGAAGCTTGTATGTTACGGATGTTATTTAACATTATCCGGCTGAGTGCTATCATTCTGATATAATCAGGTCCACTATAACTGCTCTTTATGCCAAGTTTCCTCAATAGAACGGTCCCTTCATCCTGAAAAGGCCAAGGAATGAATGTAATAAACCCGTAATTGCCGGCAGGTTTGTTTGACTGAAGCTCTCTCAATAAGATCAGATGTTCGATCCTTTCTTCAATTGTTTCAATATGTCCAAACATCATTGTGGCCGATGTCGGGAGGTTCAGTCTGTGTGCCTCTTTCATAACACCCAGCCACTCTGCAGTAGTTGCTTTTGCCGGGGAGACAATTCGTCGTACACGGTCGGAAAGAATCTCTGCCCCTGCACCGGGAAGACTGTTAAGTCCTGAATCTTTAAGATGCGACAGAACCTCAGAGTAGGATAATCCCTCTTTCTTTGCCAGGTAAACAATCTCAGGAGGCCCAAGAGCATGTAACTTGATTGTGGGGTAGAGCTTTTTAAGACTTTTAAAAAGATCTGTATAAAAATCAATTCCAAGAGCCGGATTCATTCCCCCCTGCAGTAGCAACTGATCTCCTCCAAGTGAGAAGAGTTCATCAATTTTTTTAACATAGTCATCAATAGAGGTGATATATCCATCTGTAGAGTCTTTTTTCCTGCAGAAATTACAAAAGGTACATTGAGAAAAACAAATATTGGTAATATTGACGTTCCTGTCAATCATCCAGCCGGCAATATTCCCGGGGTTATGAAATTGTCTGAGTTTATTGGCTATGAACATTAGCTTTTCAAGCGGAGCTTTCATATAAAGCGTTGTTCCCTCCTCTGAATTCAAGGGTGTAAGTCGGAGAGCCTTTTCATATAATTGTTCCAGGATCATTGTAATTAACAAATTATTAAAATGCACTAATATACTTCAACATACTTCAACGTTTGCATATTTTAGTATGAATGAATCAGTGCAAAGGTAACGCTTTGAAAACGAAACTGTCAATTATTTAATTAACTTTGCATCTTCAGGAAACCATCTATAAATGTATGAAACCTTTAGTTTCGAAAATATTGAATATTTCATCTGGTCAGTCTGTGGTTTGTATTCTGGGAAGTGACAATATTCCGGAAAGGTTAGGTTTCAGTAAATCAGAAAAGGAATATGTTCAGAAACAATTGCGGGCAAAGGAAGTATCGATTTTTGTCAATTCTTACAATAAATGTACCTATCTGGTTAGATTAAAAGAAGGAATTACTCAGCATAAAGTAAAGGAAGAGCTTCGCAGAACAGCTTCCGCCCTGAAACAATTAATAAAGTCGAACAATCATTCTGAACTGGTTATTACCTCCGATAGTGCTTATAAGGGGGCTTCTGAAGATTTTACCGAAGGACTTCTGCTCAGCATTTATTCATTCGAAAAATACAAAACCAGGAGTGAAGACGACCATAAAAATAATTACCCGGCTAAGCTTTTCCTTCAGGGGGATATTACTGATTCAGACATTAAATGGCTGATTGATTTGACTGATGCAGTTTATTTCACGCGTGATCTGATTAATGAACCTGCAAACCATCTGAATGCATCTGCACTGGCCGGGGAAATCAGGAAAATTGGTGAAGCTGCGGGTTTTAACGTTGAAGTATTGACAAAGGGAAAGATAGAAGCCCTGAAAATGGGGGGTCTTCTGGCTGTTAATAAAGGTAGTGTCGATCCTCCTGTGTTCTGTATTCTGGATTGGCATCCGGAAAAATGTCTCAATAAGAATCCAATTGTGCTCGTTGGGAAAGGTATAGTTTATGATACGGGTGGTCTGAATATAAAAACGGGGGAATTTATGGCCGGAATGAATGCCGATATGGCTGGTGCTGCATCAGTTACAGGTGTTTTGTACACAGCCGCCCGTTCAGGCTTGCCGCTTCATATAATTGGCCTGATTCCGTCGACAGATAACAGGCCGGGGGGAAATGCCTATGCACAGGGCGATATTATTACGATGTTTAATAAATTGAGTGTTGAAATAGGGAATACCGATGCTGAAGGAAGACTTATTCTTGCAGATGCAATTAGCTACGCATCAAAATTTTCACCTGAACTTATAATCGATATTGCTACTCTGACAGGATCTGCTGCAATGACTTTTGGAAACCAGGCAATTGCAGTTATGACCAATGCAGACAGAAAATATATCAGACTTCTTGAAGAGTGTGGGAATGATGTATATGAAAGAATTGCAGAACTGCCTTTCTGGGATGAATATGGCGAACTTATAAAATCAGATGTTGCTGATCTGAAAAATATTGGTGGTCGTGAAGCAGGAGCGATTATCGCCGGAAAATTTCTTGAACGATTTGCTGAATTCCCTCTGATTCATTTGGATATAGCCGGTACAGAAATGCTGAAAAAGGATGATTATTACCGATTAAAAAACGGTGCAGCTTCGGGACTAAGGCTTCTTTCGACATTCCTGAGAAGAGTTGCTGTTGAATATTCTTGGAAAAATTAACTATTTATGGAGAAGAAAACAATAATTGCCGGTATCTCTCAAGGAGATATTAATGGAATAGGATATGAAGTTATAATAAAGGCTCTTTCTGATCCGATGATAAATGATGTCTGTACACCAGTTGTATATGGCTCACCCAAAGTTGCTGCATATCATCGCAAAGCATTGAATATCAATAATTTTAATTTTAACAATATCCGTACACCAGCAGAAGCTCATGCGAAAAAGGCAAACATGATAAATTGCCTTGATGACGATATCAGGGTTGAACTTGGAAAGTCAACTACACAGGGAGGCGAAGCAGCGTTGATTTCACTCGAAAAAGCTGTCGAAGATCTTAAAAACGGTAAAATTGATGTTCTGATTACAGCCCCTATTGATAAACATAATATCCAATCAGAAAATTTTCAGTTTAACGGGCATACAGAGTATCTTAAAGCGAAAGCTGATGCTGCTGAAGCTCTCATGTTTATGATAAGTGATAGCATGAGAATTGGAATTGCCACCGGGCATGTTCCAATAAGGGAGGTTCCTGAGCTCATTACCTTAGAAACTCTGATGAATAAAATCAAGCTGATGAATCAATCGCTCATTCTGGATTTCGGGATCAGAAAACCTCGTATTGCAGTGCTTGGGTTAAATCCACATGCTGGCGACAATTCATTAATAGGATTAGAAGAGGCTGAGATCATTACGCCTGCCATCCACCAATCTCAAAAAGAGGGAATTCTTGCTTTTGGCCCATTTCCGGCTGACGGATTTTTCGGAGCAGGATCATTCAGTAAATTCGACGGCATACTGGCAATGTTTCATGACCAGGGACTTACTCCATTTAAGGCATTGTCATTTGATTCAGGGGTAAATTTCACAGCCGGACTGCCCTTTATCAGGACTTCTCCGGTTCATGGAACAGCTTTTTCAATCGCCGGTAAAGGAGAAGCCTCTGAAAATTCACTTCGGCAGGCTATTTATCTTGCCTGTGACATTTTCAGAAACAGACAGATTTATACTGAAATAACCAGTAACCCTCTTAAACATCAGGATATTGAATTCCATAGCGACCGTTTTGATGAACTACCTCCCGATATTTTTAATGCTGAACATCAATCATGATTGAATACATCAAAGGGGCAATTACCAGTATCACACCAACATACCTTACCATTGAAACCGGTGGAATTGGTTATTTTATTAATATTTCAGTTACCACCTTTTCGAGTCTTGAGGGAAAAAGCGATTACAGGATTCTTATCCATGAGGTAATCAGAGAAGACAGTCATCAATTATTCGGATTTGCTGACAGTGGTGAAAGGGATATATTCAGGTTACTTATTTCTGTTTCAGGTGTCGGTGCAAATACTGCCAGAATGATGCTTTCTTCACTCAGTCCGGGAGAAATTGAGAGAGCAATTCTCGGATCAGATATAAATATTTTAAAAGGCATTAAAGGGATTGGATTAAAAACTGCCCAGAGGATCATTGTTGACCTGAAAGACAAACTTGGCAAACATGCAGGAAGCGGTGAAATATTTGCTCTTGCAGACAATACAAACCGGGAAGAAGCGTTATCAGCATTAGTAATGCTTGGATTTGCCAAAAGCGTTGTCTCAAAAGTCCTTGATAAGATAGTCAGAGAAGAAAAAGGCCAGACTGTTGAGGATCTCATAAGGAGAGCGCTTAAAAACTTGTAATTCTGAATATAAGCCGGATTGGGATCAGGGATATCATATAAAAATCTTCTGGTATTTTCGTATCTTGCATTGTTCGCTTCTTTTCTCCTTGGGTCTACAGAAGTGAATTGTCAGGCTGCTACGCAAAATACAGTTCCATCGGATACAACCCGAAAATCCATTCTGAAATTAAAAGATGATTCCGGGATCCCCTGGGAACCAAAAAAGAATTCTCCGCTTTTTCTGAATAATCCATCAAATTTAAAATCAACGGTAATTTATGATCCTGAGAAGAATGAGTATATTATTTATGAGAAAATAGGTTCATTCGATTATCGTACACCTGTTCATATGAGCCCTGAAGAATTCCGGAAATATGAGTACACAAGGGCTATGCGTGACTATTGGCAATCAAGGGCAGCAGGCAATGAAACAGGGTTCAGATCAACATTGATCCCTCAGATTGAAGTAGGGGGAGCAGCATTTGACAAGATATTCGGCAGCAATACAATAAATATTATCCCCCAGGGATCAGCTGAACTTATTTTTGGCATTAACATTTCCCGCACTGAAAATCCTACTCTTTCTGAGAAGTTGAGAACAATACCAACATTTGATTTTAAGGAAAAAATTCAGATGAATGTCACAGGAACAATTGGTGACAAAATGCAGTTGGGCGTCAATTATAACACCGATGCTATGTTTGATTTTGAGAACAGAACCAAACTTCAATATGCTGGCAAGGAGGATGAGATTCTTCGAAAAGTTGAGGCAGGAGATGTCACTCTTCCTCTTACCGGAACATTGATAACAGGAAGCTACAGCCTTTTCGGACTTAAGACAGAAATGCAGTTCGGAAAGCTTACGGTTACAACAGTGCTTTCGCAGCAGAAGGGAGAATCATCAGTAATTGAGGTTAAAGGTGGTGCACAGTTGACAGATTATGAGATATATGCAGATGAATACGAGGCAAACAGGCATTTTTTCCTTTCACAATATTTCAGGGACATTTATGATGATGCATTAAAGAACCTTCCGGTCGTAAGTTCAGGAATTAACATCGAACGAATAGAAGTATGGGTAACTAATAAGTCAAACCGTTTTGAGGAAGCGAGCAACAGAAATATTGTTGCATTTATGGATCTTGGGGAGAACAGTCAGCATATATTTAACAAAGTACCGGCATTTCAGCAGACCCCCGGAACTATGATCTATCCTGATAACAGCACTAATCATATGTATGATCAGCTCACAACTTCGTATGGAATGATCAGGGATGTCAATCAGGTTACAAACACATTTGAACCTCTCTTTCCCGGATTTCAGGTCGGACGGGATTTTGAGAAGATTGAAAACGCCAGAAAGCTTAATGAGAGAGAATATGATTTCAACAGGCAACTCGGGTACATCTCACTGAACACAGCCCTTAATACAGATGAGGTTCTGGCTGTGGCGTACGAATATACTCTGGGAGGTAAGTTGTATAAGGTCGGAGAGTTTTCCACCGATGGAATAAGTGCTCCTCAGACACTTATTCTTAAACTTCTGAAAGGCACAACATTAAGTCCACGGTTACCTACATGGAACCTCATGATGAAAAACATTTATTCACTTGGATCAGGTAAGCTCGACCGAAAAGACTTTGAATTAAATGTTCTTTATCAGGATGATAAAACAGGTAATTCAATTAATTATCTGCCTGAAAGGAAACTTGCTAATCAGATACTTCTGCAGGTGATGGGTCTCGATAATCTTAATTCACAACTCGACAGGGAATCCGACGGGTATTTTGATTTCATTGATAATGTTACGGTAATGTCTGACAGGGGAAAGATAGTCTTTCCCGTGATTGAACCCTTTGGGAGTCATTTGTATTCAATGATCGGTGATTCAAGATTGGCGTCAAAATATGTCTTTCAGGAGTTGTATGATTCCACTCAGACTGTTGCCCGTCAGATGGCAGAGAAGAATAAATTCAAACTTGCCGGACAGTTTTCATCTGAGTCAGGTTCAGAGATCAGGCTTAATGCAATAAATATTCCCCAGGGTGGTGTTAAGGTAACAGCCGGGGGCGTTCCCCTTACTGAGAACATAGATTATACAGTTGATTACAATATGGGAACTGTAAGGATAATAAATACTGCCCTCATTGAATCGCAGACACCTATTCAGGTTTCGCTGGAAAGTAATCAGTTTTTTGGATTCCAGACAAAAACGCTGGTAGGTACTCATCTCGATTACAGGATATCTGATAATTTTGATATAGGTGGAACAATACTTCACCTTACAGAAAGACCATATACCCAGAAAGTAAATTTTGGGGAGGAACCAATATCAAATACAATATGGGGTATAAATACTTCATATAAATCGCAATCTCAGTTACTGACAAAAATCATTGACAAAATTCCGCTTCTTAATACAAAAACGCCTTCAACATTCTCCTTTTTTGGTGAATTTGCAAACCTTATACCAGGTCATTCCCGGGCAATATCAAATACCGGCAATTCATATATCGATGATTTTGAAGCCAGTGAGATACCTCTCGATCTGAAATCTTTTAATGCATGGTCGATCGCCAGTATTCCTCAGGGCCAGGATCAGCTTTTCCCTGAAGCCAGGTTTAATAATAATCTTGTCAGCGGTTTTAACAGGGCAAAACTGGCATGGTACGTAATTGATCCGCTTTTTTTACGTAATGGTTCATCGACTCCGGATTACATAAGACAACATGCTGATGAACAATCGAGCCACTTTGTAAGGGAGGTCTTTGAAAATGAAATATTCCCTTACAGAGAAAGCCCCAGCGGTATACCCACTAATATAGCAGTTCTTAACCTGGCTTATTACCCGGAAGAAAAAGGTCCTTATAATTATGATACCGATCCCGGAGTTTATTCGAAAGGAATTAATTCATCAGGCAATCTGAATGATCCTAAATCAAGGTGGGGTGGCATAATGAGAGAGGTGCTGACGAGCGATTTCGAAACTGCAAATATTCAATACGTCAAGTTCTGGGTAATGGATCCCTTTGTTGAAAACCCAAACCAGGAGGGAGGAGATCTCTATATTAATCTTGGAAATATCTCAGAAGATATTCTCAGAGATTCAAGGAAAAGCTTTGAAAACGGTTTGCCGGGTTCTCCCGTTCCAAAGAATATTGATACAACCGCATGGGGAAGAGTACCGACAATACAGGCAGTAGTAAATGCATTCGATAATGCACCTGAATCCAGATTATACCAGGATGTAGGACTTGATGGACTCAGAGACCAGGATGAAGAAACATTTTTCTCAGATTATCTGCAGAAATCATTACTTCTTACCAATCCAGACGCTTATCAGAAGATATTGAAGGATCCTTCAGGTGATGATTTTCATTATTTCAGAGGGTCTGACTATGACTCTCAGCAACTGGGAATACTCGACAGATATAAGAACTATAACGGACAGGAGGGAAACTCACCCACATCTGAAATGTCAAGTGAGTCGTATCCAACTTCAGGATCAACATTACCCGATATGGAGGATATTAACCGTGATAATACATTAAGTGAAACTGAGAGCTATTATCAGTATAAAGTAAGCATGAGACCCGGTGATATGAAGGTTGGATCAAATTATGTTGTTGACGAAATTGAATATGAAGCCACACTTGCGAATGGCACAAAATCAAAAGTAAAGTGGTACCAGTTCAAAATCCCGATAACCGACTATCAGAAAGTTGTTGGTCCAATAAAGGACTTTAAATCAATCCGTTTTATGAGGATGTTTTTGAAAGATTTCAGTGAACCTGTCATTATGAGGTTTGCAAAGCTTGACCTTGTTCGGGCCGAATGGAGAAAATACAATATATCCTTTATGGAAGGCGGTGAAAGAGTGACTTTACCGGAGGCAACCGACGGGACCTTTGAAATAAGTTCCGTAAGTATTGAAGAAAATTCGGGGAAGGTGCCGGTTAACTATGTACTTCCTCCCGGCTTTGACAGGATTACCGATCCGCAGAATCCTCAGTTAAGGCAACTTAACGAACAGGCGATGGTCCTTAAAGTACAGAATCTTGAGGACGGTGATGCACGTGCAGCCTTCAGAAATGTAAATCTCGATATAAGACAATACCGAAGGCTGCGAATGGAGGTACATGCTGAAGCTATGATCGGACAGCCCTTGCAGAATGATGAACTGACAGCCTTTATCAGGATTGGTTCGGATTATAAAGGTAATTTTTATGAATATGAAATACCCTTAAAACTTACTGCACCAAGGCATTACGATAATAACTCAGATTCGGACAGAGAGCTGGTATGGCCGGAGGATAACAGGTTTGATATTGACCTTTCAGTTCTGCAGGATGCTAAACAGGCGCGAAACCTTCAGATGCAGGAACCAGGATCATCTCTCAGTGTTTCAGATGTATTTGTCTATACTCACGATAATGCCAGGGTTTCAGTATCTGGAAACCCTAATTTAAGCAATGTGCGGGTAATAATGATTGGGGTGAGGAATCCTATTAAAACAAGGAACCGCATTCTTGATGATGGAAATCCTAAATATGGTGAGGTGTGGGTAAATGAACTTCGGCTCAGTGATTTTATTGAAAACGGAGGATGGGCTGCAAATGCACACTTACAGGCACGTCTTGCAGACCTGGGAACTATTGATATGGTCGGGCAGACCAGTACTCCGGGTTGGGGTAGCATTGATAAGAAAGTGAATGAGAGGAGTAAAGAACAGATCATGAAGTATGATCTTTCATCAAGCGTGGAACTTGGGAAATTTTTCCCTGAAAAGCTTGGTGTCAGACTACCGGTTTATGTTGGGTATTCGGAAACCAGGATTAAACCTCAATACAATCCTCTTGATCCTGATATCCTTTTAAAAGATGCTTTAGATGCTGCTAAAAATCAAGAAGTAAGAGATTCCATAAAGTCAATTTCAGAGGATTATGCAAGGAGAAAAACAATTACAATAAGCAATGCCGGTATTACTAAGCGTGGCGAAAAACCCCATGTATGGGACCTCGCGAACTTTACTGTAAACTACACATATAATGAAATTTACAGCAGCAATACGAAAACGGAGATAAATCTTGAAAAGAACTACCGTGGAGGGATTAATTATAATTTTGAAGCACAACCGGCTAATTTAATGCCGTTTAAGAATGTCAGATTTTTGAATTCACCGGTTTTTAAACTTATTAAAGACTTTAACTTCTATGTTTTCCCAAAGAGCTTAGCCTTCCGGACTGATCTCAGCAGGAATTATAATGAAGTAAAAACAAGGAATATCAATAATCCGTACCTGAGGGTAACACCTTCTTTCAGAAAGGATTTTGAATGGAGCAGGATATATGATTTTAAATATGATATTACCCGTCAGCTTAAGTTTGATTTTACTGCAACAAATCTTGCTCGTATAGATGAACCAGCAGGAGGAGTTGACAAAAAAAGGTACAGCAACAGTTATGATTTCTGGCGCGATTCGGTTATGGTCAACCTGAAAAACTTTGGCAGGACAACAACTTACAATCATTTCATTAATGTTACATACACGATTCCTGTAAATAAACTGCCTCTGCTGTCATGGCTCAATGCAAATGCAAGATATGGCGCAGATTATACATGGCTGGCTGGTCCGCTTTTCCCTGACAGCATGAAAATAAACCTGGGGAATTCAATTAAAAACCATAATGAGCTGACATTAACTGCTATGGCAAACATGTCGACACTTTACAGCAAATCGAATTTTCTTAAAAATATTGAAAATAATACCCGGCCGGATGCAGCTCAGAGAATGAATGTTGAAATGAAAACCGTTACCTATACACGCGATAATGTCAGTTTTAAACCCAACGCCGTCAGGGCTATTGTTCATAATCTTAATACAAAAGATGTAAAGGTCAGAATAGTAGATAAGAGCGGTAATGAGGTGAAAGGGAAAATGGTCATAATTAATGAGAACAGGGTAAATTTCACAGCAGCAGAACAGGTAAATGGTGCAAGTGTGTCGGTAGAGGGTAAGGTAAGAAGAAAACGAAATCCGTTTATAGTGACCGGAGAATATATGATAAGAGCTTTGATGGGTATAAGATCAGTGAGTCTGACAGTTACCTCAGCTCAGGGACAATTCCTTCCTGGTTATACACCGGCAACAAAATATCTGGGAATGTCTGATTTTAATGGCAGTCTTGCACCTGGCTGGCCGTTTGTTCTTGGATACAGCGATAGGAATTTCTTCGATAAAGCAGTAACAAATGGTTGGCTTTCCACAGATACATTGCTGAATACTCCGGCATTATATAATAATAAACTTGATATATCGCTTACGGAGTCTTATTGAACCATTTCCGGGTATGAGGATTGATCTTAATGCAGACAGGCGATTCATGGAAGGCATAAGCTCTTATTATATAGCTGATTATAATGGAAATTTTCCTGATAGTACAAGGAACCGCTTAATATCCGGAAACTTTTCAATATCAGTTATTTCCTGGGGAACTGCCTTCGAGAAAATATCGAAGGACAATGATTATGTATCTCCTACATTTGAAGCTTTTAAAAATAACTCAATCATTATATCGGAAAGAAGAGCTGCCGAAAGACAAAAGATAGATCCGGGTTATGATCCCGACACTGACCCGATGACAGGAAACCCTGTTGAAGGACCATTTAAGAGTGGTTATGGACAAACCTCTCGTGAAGTCCTGATCCCGGCATTCATTGCGGCATATACAAAATCAAATCCTCGAAAAGTAGGACTGGATCCATTTCCATCAGCTTTAAGAATGATGCCAAACTGGAGAATTACTTTTGACGGATTGTCGAAATTCGAGTTTGTTCAAAGTGTATTCCGGTCAATAAACCTGATGCATCAATACAGGAGCACCTACCAGATCGGTTCTTATACCACTAACATGAATTATTCCCCCGACAATAATGGGATAAGCCGGATAAGAGATCTTCAGAACAATTATATCCAGCAGTATGAAATAAATGTTGTAACAATCAGTGAGCAATTCAGTCCGTTGATTAATATAGACCTCAACTGGAAAAACAGCCTTACTACCAGGTTTGAATGGAAAAAATCACGGACGGTATCTCTTAATCTGACAAGTAACCAGGTTGCTGACGCAAGAATAAATGAGCTTATATTCGGGGCAGGCTACAGGTTTGATAATGTGCAGATAATTCTTAAAACCGCCAACGGACAAAGAGCATTGAAAAGTGACCTTAACCTGCGACTCGATCTTTCAATCCGGGATAATAAAACGCTGGCAAGAAAGCTGATAGAAAATGTTAATCAACCTGTTGTGGGAATAAAAGTATTTACAATTGGCACAAGTGCCGACTATGTACTTAGTGACAGATTTAATCTTCAGATATTTGCTGATCATACTATGAATAATCCATTTGTTGCAAGTACATTCCCGACTTCAAATACCAACTTCGGATTCAGTCTTAAGTTCACCCTTGTTCAATGATTACGATGTTCATTTTCAATAATTGAAAAAGACATTTATCAGCTGGTATGAACAAAAAAATCTTTATTTTTGGCTGTTCCGGTAGAATATAAATGTGAATATTTATCATAATTAAAACCATCTGACAAATGAACATTCCCGAAAATTTATTGTACACCAAAGACCATGAATGGCTCAGGGTTGAAGGCAATATAGGTTATATAGGCGTTACTGATTTTGCACAGGGAGAGTTGGGCGATATCGTTTTCATTGAAATTGAAACACTCGGTGAATCTCTTAATAAGGAAGAGGTTTTCGGCACGGTTGAGGCAGTCAAAACTGTTTCAGACCTGTTTATGCCGGTGGGCGGGCAGATACTAGAGGTAAATCCTGACCTGGAAGAATCGCCCGAAGTAGTAAATAAAGATCCTTATGGAAAAGGATGGATGGTTAAAATAAAAATCTCCGACCCTTCCGAGATCAGTGATCTGTTATCATTTGAGAAGTATAAAACACTGTTAGGGGAATAACCCATCCGGCTGATCCTTTTTATTCCGGATTAATCTGCGATATTTAACTTCGGGAGGAAGCCGATTTGCACTATATACCTGTACAGTAGTATAAACAAATTGTCTTGATGAATCTGTTATTTCAAGATTATCGATAATGGAAGGTACTGAGAATCAGGATTTATTTAGTCAGTACAAGACTGTATTGACAAAAACATGGAAGCCAGTTAGGAGCCGGATCAGTTTACAAAGTTGAAAGAAAACTCTGATAAAGTCAGCTAAAGAGTCTTTTTAACCTCAAATTCCTGATAGCCTTCAACAATATCTCCTACCTTTATATCATTGAAATTGTGAATGTTAAGTCCACATTCATATCCGCCTACAACCTCTCTTACATCATCCTTAAATCGTTTTAGTGATCCAAGTTCACCGGTATAGATGACTATTCCATCGCGAATAATCCTAACTCTGGTATTTCTGGTAATTTTTCCCTCCTTAACATAGCAACCTGCAACAGTTCCAACCTTGGTTACTTTAAATATCTCACGTATTTCAAGGGTTGCTACAATCTCCTCCTTAACCTCAGGAATAAGCATACCTTCCATAGCGGATCGTATTTCTTCAATAGCGTTGTAAATGATAGAATACAGACGGATATCGATCTCTTCCTTTTCTGCAAGTTTACGTGCACTTAATGAAGGACGAACCTGGAATCCAACAATAATGGCATTTGATGCTGCTGCCAGCAGAATATCTGATTCAGATATCTGTCCGACAGCTTTATGAATTATATTAAGCTGTATTTCAGGGGTTGAGAGCTTGATGAGTGAGTCGCTTAAAGCTTCCACAGAACCATCAACATCGCCTTTTACAATAATGTTAAGCTCCTGGAAATTGCCAATGGCTATTCTTCTTCCGATTTCATCAAGTGTAATATGTTTCTGAGTGCGAAGTCCTTGTTCCCTCTGAAGCTGCGCCCTCTTTGTTGCTATATCTTTTGCTTCACGATCGCTGTCCATAACATTAAACTTATCACCTGCCTGTGGCGCACCGTTTAGTCCAAGTATAAGAGTAGGAGTGGCAGGCCCAACAACCTCTACCTTGTGCCCTCTTTCATTGTACATAGCTTTAATATGCCCGAAACAACTTCCTGCCAGCATAATATCACCAATTCTCAGGGTCCCTGCTTTAACCAGGACAGTAGCAGTAAAGCCTCTTCCTTTATCAAGAGAGGACTCAATAACTGTTCCCAGGGCAGGTTTTTCCGGATTTGCTTTAAGATCAAGCATTTCAGCCTCAAGAAGTATCTTCTCAAGCAAAAGATCTATATTGAGTCCTGTTTTTGCGGAGATCTCCTGTGATTGGTACTTGCCTCCCCAGTCTTCAACCAGGTAATTCATATTTGCCAGAGCCTCTTTGATTTTTTCGGGATTAGCCGAACTTTTATCAATTTTATTGATAGCGAATATTATTGGTACTCCTGCTGCCGATGCATGATTAATAGCTTCAATTGTCTGAGGCATAATACCATCGTCTGCTGCTACAACAATTATGGCAATATCAGTTATCTGAGCACCACGGGCACGCATCGCTGTAAAAGCTTCATGACCCGGTGTATCAAGGAATGTGATTTGTCTTCCGTCGCCGAGTATCACACCATATGCCCCTATATGCTGAGTGATGCCACCGGCTTCACCCGCGATTACATTGGTGTTACGTATATAATCCAGCAGTTTGGTTTTTCCATGGTCAACATGACCCATTACAGTAACTATTGGAGGTCTTGGCTTCAGGTCCTCATCTTTGTCATCCTCTTCTCTGACAGCTTCCTGAAGTTCAGCGCTCACAAATTCAACTTTATATCCAAATTCGTCAGCAAGAAGGGCCATTGTCTCAGCATCGAGGCGCTGGTTTATAGATACGAATAGCCCAAGATTCATACATGTGGAAATAATTTCTGTAACTGGTGTATTCATCATCGATGCCAGTTCATTAACAGATACGAATTCCGTTACCTTAAGTATATTTTTATCAAGTTCCAGCTTGTCAACAACTTCCTGGTGTTTCTGACTTATGGCTTCTCTTTTTTCGCGCCTGTACCTTGACCCTTTTGATTTACCTTTTGTTGTAAGTCTTGCCAGTGTCTCTTTAATTTGCTTCTGGACCTCTTCCTCATTCACCTCTGCCCTTACAGGTCTCTTCTTAATGACCTTCTTGGCACCCGGTTTATCCTTCTTATCTGTAGTAACAGGTTTTACTACTGGTGTTCCTTCTTTTTCTTTCAGTATCCTCTTTCTTCTTTTCTTTCTTCGGAAATCAGAATCACCGCCTACTCTTACCGGCTGAAATGGAGTTGCCTTCTTTTTCTCTTCAACCGGTAAATCAATTCTTCCGACGACTCTTGGTCCTGCAAGCTTTTTAAAGTCGGTTTTATAAAGAGCGACAATATCTTCTTCCGGTTCAGGTATAATAACGTCTTCAATATTATCATCGACAGCTGATTCCTCAACTACCTGTTCACTGACAACCTCTTTTTCAATCTTCGGTTCTTCTTTTACCACAGGTTTTGTCACTTCAGCTTTTGGAAGTTTTTTCCCCTTGCTTTTCTCTGTTGTTGTTTCTTTTGGTTTCTCTTCCGGTATCTCCTTTGACTTCTCTTTTTTCAAAGGTTTATTTTCTTTGGCGATTATTCCGAGGTCAATTTTACCGACTATATGGATGTCAATATTTGATTTGATTTTTTTCTCTTCAACCGGAGATGTTGTTTCAGGTTCCGTTGTTTCGGCTGAAGTTTTATTCTCTTCGGCTTTTTGAGGTTCAGGAGAAGTCACAACGGTTTTATGTTCAGGCTCTTCCTGTGACGGAGCGGGTTTTTCAACCTTTGGCTTTAAGGTTTTTTCAAGATCAATTTTACCAACAAGTTTGATATCAGGTTTTTTGATCTCTGTCTTAATATCTACAGTGGTCTTAACACCTGAAGAGTCTTTTACCAGAACATCTAAATCCTTTTCAGTGTCTTCAGCATCAGCTTTTTCTGAAAAATCATCTATTGAAACGGACTCTTTTTTCCTGTGGAGATCCTTAAGTATGAGCTTTTCAGACTCCTTTTTTACGCTGATATCAGTACTGTATTCTTTTACAAGCAAAAAATACGCTTCATGGGGAAGTTTAGTATTTGGATTGGGATCAAGATCAAACCCTTTCTTATGCAGGAATTCCACAATAGTGGATATTCCCACATTGAATTCGCGGGCTGCTTTGCTTAATCTCGTAACCTTAATATCCTCTGTCATAAATATGCTTTGCCTTTATTATAACTTCAAAAAAAATCTGATTATTAATTATTTATACTATTCGAATTCTGCTCTCAGAATATTAACAACTTCTTTGACAGTTTCTTCCTCAAGATCAGTTCTTTTAACAAGATCACTAATAGAGAGGTTTAAAACGCTTCTTGCAGTATCACACCCAATTGCTTTAAGCTCATCGATGATCCAGTCTTCGATCTCATCTCCAAACTCCTCCAGATTAACGTCTTCCTCATCTTCTCCGCCCGGTTCTCTGTAAACATCAATTTCATAACCGGTCAGCTGACTGGCCAGCTTAATATTAAGCCCGCCTTTCCCAATCGCCAGAGATACTTCATTTGGCTTCAGATATATTTCTGCTCTTTTAGTTTCCTCAACCAGTTTTATGGAGGTTATTTTTGCCGGACTTAATGCCCTCTGAATGAAAAGCTGATTATTGGAAGTATAATTAATGACATCAATATTCTCGTTACGTAGTTCTCTGACTATACCGTGTATCCTTGACCCTTTCATTCCAACACATGCACCAACCGGATCAATTCGCTCATCATATGACTCAACAGCTACCTTGGCGCGTTCTCCCGGAACCCTTACGATCTTCTTAATGGTTATCAGGCCATCAAAAATTTCCGGAACCTCAAGTTCAAATAATCTTTCAAGAAATACCGGGGAGGTACGACTTAGTATAATAAACGGAGTATTGTTTCTCATTTCAACCTTAATTACTACCGCTCTTATTGAGTCTCCTTTTCGGAAATGATCAGAGGGAATCTGTTCACTTTTGGGCAAGATCAGCTCATTGCCATCATCATCGAGAACCAGGATCTCTCTTTTCCACACCTGATATACTTCTCCGGTAACAATCTCACCAATCCTGTCTTTATATTTGATATAAATATTATTTTTTTCAAGATCGAGAATCCTTGCAGTAAGGTTTTGTCTTAACGATAGTATAGCCCTTCTTCCGAAGTCAAGAAACTTCACTTCGTCAGATACCTCTTCCCCAACTTCATAGTCTTCATCAATCTCTTTAGCTTTTGAAAGAGGAATCTGAATAACAGGATCAGTCAGTTCATTGTCTTCAACTACAACCCTGTTTCTCCATATTTCGAAGTCACCTTTATCTATATTGACAATGATGTCAAAATTATCAGCAGAACCGTACTTCTTTGCAAGCATGCCCCTGAACACATCTTCAAGAACACTCATCATAGTAGGACGGTCAATATTTTTAAGCTCCTTAAACTCCGAAAAGGTGTCGATCAAATTAACATTTTCCATTTGGTGTAAACCTTTTTTTATTATTTAATTGTTAAAATAACTCTAGTTGACTTTATCTGGTCATAATTGAAAGAAATATCTTTCAATTCTTTAGTCTTCCCTTTTACTCTGATTTCAGTCTCCAGTTCAAATCCTCCATCAGTTACATTTTTAAGTATCCCGTAGTATTTTGAACCTTCATTTTCAATAACCTCCACTCTTTTCCCTTCGTTTTTATAGTATTGTTCCATAACTCCAAAAGGTAAATCCAGACCCGGTGAAGAGACCTGCAATTCAAAATCCTCTTTATCGCGGTCAAGGCAATTTTCAATATGACGATGTATTGAAGCACATTCATCAATAGTTATGCCTTCATTCTTATCGGCAAGCACAATGATCCTGTTCGATCCGCTGACTTTTACAGCTACAAGAAAAATGCCGGTTCCCTTAATGAACTCCTCAACTAATCCCTGTATTGTCTGTTTTTCAATCATTTTCTTAAAACCGCCAACAAAATAGGGGACTCTGGTCCCCTAGCACTCAATTCAACTCATTTCGGTTGCAAAGGTAGGGATTAATATTAATTCACCAAAATATTTACCAATAATTTGAAGTATTGTACTTGTAATTCAAAGATGTAGCTTGATATCCGGCAAACATTTCGATATTTGCATTCGGCTTTATACATCGGGAAAATTATACAAGTTTTATCACGTATCATTGTGAAACAGGTAGATATATATGATAATAATGACAGGTCAATTCTTGAGAATTGTACTTTGTGTCCAAGGGAATGCAATACAGACAGGGTTGAAGGGGATAACGGATATTGTGAAATGGACGCAGGCCTGAATATAGCTTCAATCTGTATTCACCGGGGTGAAGAACCGGTCATAAGCGGAAAAGAGGGTATATGTAATATCTTTTTTGCCGGATGTAATCTTAATTGCATTTATTGTCAGAACCACGAAATAAGCCGATCTGTTGGGGGTTTTCGTAAGTCAGATTTGGAATTTAAAACGGTTTTGGATAAGATAGAAAACATCATGTCTAAAGGGATAACCGCTGTTGGATTTGTTTCTCCCTCTCATGTTGTTCCTCAGGTAAAAGTAATAATTAAGGGGCTTCATTCGAGAGGTCTTCATCCTGTGACGGTTTATAATACAAATAGTTACGACAAATCTGAATCTATAAGGAGTCTTTCTGGATTAATAGATGTGTATCTGCCCGATTATAAGTATGTTACATCAGCATTAGCATCAGAGTATTCTGATGCTTCAGATTATCCGGCTGTGGCTTTGAAAGCAATCAGGGAGATGTATTATCAGAAAGGATCCACGCTTCGTATTGATGATAGAGGCAGAGCAGAAAACGGCATGTTGATCAGGCACCTTGTTTTGCCAGGAAAAGCGGAAGAAAGTAAAAAAGTATTGAGATCTCTTGCAGAAGAGTTGTCGACAGGTGTCCATATTTCACTAATGTCCCAGTACCATCCTACCAGTTTTGTCAGAGATCATCCGCTTCTGAACAGGTCGCTATATCAGGCAGAATATGAGTCAGTTGTTGAGGAGATGGAAAAACTTGGTTTCCGAAACGGCTGGCTTCAGAAAATGGATAGCAGTCAGAACTACCGGCCTGATTTCAGCAAGGAGCATCCGTTTGAGTGAACGGAACTACAACGATAGGGCTAGATGCCCAATAATCAAAGAAATATAATTGTCACTTATGAGATAGGACTTCAACCCTGAATCCTACATAAACTTTTCCCTTTTCTGAAGGTTATACATTGCCGCCAGCAGAAACAGGATTGTTCCGGTAATCAGGATGATCCTGTTTTTAAGAGTTATTATAGCCCAGGTTGCCTCACTTATATTGCGAGGTGTGCTGAAAGGATTTAAAAAAACATTCCATTGGCTGGTTCTAAGAGCATCTGAAAGAATCATGAATATAATACCAAATACTATCATTATGACAGCGGTTCCATTTCCGCTCCTGATAACCGTCGAAACCATAAATGCCATTACTCCGAGAAAAGTAACTGGCAGCATCACCTGTAATGTCATATTTACTGTTCTGAACTTTACAATAAAAAACGAAGATAACATTGTGAATGTCAGCATGATAATAAAAGTAATGACTAAAATCAGCAGTATTCTTATAAGCCAGACTTTATATCTGTAATTGGGTATACCGAATATTATTTCGATTGTTCTGGCATCCTGGTCATTCTGTATGCCAAAGACGGATGGGTAGAAAACAAGCAGTATCCCTGAGAAAAGGAAAATTCCAAAAAGGTCTTCCATTCTGGAAATGTCATTTGAGAATGAATAAATCACAGATAGACCTATATAGAAAACCACAGATCCGAAGAGAAACCATATAAACTTATTTGCAAAGATGATTCGCAGGTTATATATGATCATCTTATATATTAGCAGGAAAAAATTATGTAATCGTTGGTTTTTCATTGCAAAGATTTTTACCAGTTAAATCAAGATACTGTACTTACTTTTTTTCTCAGGAGCCATAAATAGGCATCTTCCAGATTTGGAGTGACGCTGATTGCGTCAGGATGCGGCTTTTCAGCTGATATACATCTTACCCTTACATTCAAGCCTTCAGACATGTGATGCACCACAAGGTGATTCTGAATAAAAGTATTAAAGTCAGTGGCCTGGATATTAAACTGCCAGACATGATTTTCAGCCTCTTTCGTCATATCAATAGGCTTACCTAGATACATCATTACTCCCTTATTTAGTACAGCCACTTTATAGCATGAGCTAGAAATATCCTCGATTATATGAGTAGAGAAAATTACTACCCTGTCACGGCTGAGCTCAACAAGAAGGTTTCTGAACCTGATCCTTTCCCTGGGGTCGAGGCCTGCCGTAGGTTCATCTACTACTAATATTCGTGGCAGATGCAACAGGATCTGGGCTATTCCCATTCTTTGTTTCATTCCGCCGGAATAAGAACTTATTTTTTCATGTCTCCGGTCTTCCATATGCACTGCTTTCAGGCAATATGTAACCCTTTCTTCCCTTGTCTTTGCATCAGTAATATTTTTAAGTATTGCCTGATAATCGAGATAATCATGACCAGTCATGTTTTCATAGCTACCAAACTCCTGAGGAAGATAGCCAATAAGTCCCTGGAGTTCTTCCCTCATTTTCTGAGTGTCCATTCCATTTATCCAGACTTTACCATAGCTCTGCTCAAGTATACCGCAGATGATACGCATGAGAGTTGTTTTTCCTGCACCATTTGGACCCAGCAGTCCGAACATACCATTCCCGATATCTAGAGAGACACAGCTTAAGGCTTTGAAGGGCTTTTTATTTTTCCCTATCAAAGGAATTGCAACAACGATTTTATAGAAAGCTTTACGGATATTTTTGAATCTCCCTTTCAGACGGTAGATGTCCACATTATCCCTGGACATTTTTATACCTGCCTTATATATCACCAGGCCGAAAAACCACAGTAATCCTAAAATCAGAACAATAACCAGATTTTGCCACCTTTTCTGGAAAAGATAAATATTTGCCAAAGGTATAAACCAGAATATTAAAGAATCAAAGATTTTTATTATCCCTGTATATATTTTCTTCTTCCCGGAAGATGGAAAACTTATCAGTAATTTTTTGAAAGGGATCCATATCCCAAATAAGGAAAACCAGATAGTCAGGCTGAAGATAAAAATCCAGAAGCCATTATTCAGGTAGAAATAGGTAAAATATATAACAAAGCCGATGAGGGGAATCTGCCATATAAGGTGATCCATATCTTTCCATGAGGTGTAATTTTTTTCAAGCCCAAGCCTTTTCCTTATTTTTGCCCCGGCTTTCCATTCTCTCATAAAACGGCTGTCTCTGTCATAGATTTTGACAAGACTCTGAACCCTTATATTGATTGTCTCATCAGCAGCTATTAATGTTTCTCTTGCTTTTTTAAGTGTACTGATAAAGAACCATGTTGATGAGGGAACGAGGATCAATGCTAATATAGTAGTTATCAGCTTCCAGAGAAATTGATCTATATAAGTGTAAATCAGGAATATCAGCAAAGCAAATACTGCAAGCTGAATTATTTTTGTTTTCCAGTTAAGCGAGTAGATCCAGTTAAGCGAATTCTCAAGACCTGAGTAGAAGGTAGGGATAAAAATAAGGGTCAGCAATGTACTTAGCGACAATCCCCCTATGACAGTGATTGCAAATGCGGCACCTATTGAGGTAACAAATTCAGCCTGTCCCATAGCTAGTGGAAAAAGAGCAATAACAGTGGTAGAAGCGGTTATAAGAATTGGTCTCACACGAGCTATTCCTGCTGTCATTAATGCACGGGAAAGTCTGTCGCCTCTCTTCCTCAATATATTTGTATAGTCGATAAGGAGAATTCCATTATTGACAACGATACCCAGAAGGATCAGGAATCCTATAAGAGTATTGGCATTCAGTATTGAGTTGTTTGTGATAATCAATGCAATAAGAGAACCCAACGCAGCAAGAGGTATGCTGAACATCAGCACAACCGGTGTTGAAAGTGATTCGAAAACTGAAGCAAGGATCATATAAATCAAGAGGAAGGCCATCCCGATAAGGTAGTAGAAATCAGTCAGCGGATCCTCTTCATGAACGATCTCAACAGCTGTCCCTGATGGTATATTAATATTTGAAATTATAGATTCAATTTCTGCCCTGGCACCTTCCAGCAGATCCTTCGAACTGGTAATGTCCGAATTGAAACTGTATGAAACAGTAATTTTTTTCTCCTGGTTTTCCCTGTGGATGTTACCCATTCCGGATGAAAATACAATGTTTGCGAGTTCCTGCATTTCCATTATATTGGAATTTGCACCTGTAACCTCAAGATGTTTAAGATCTTCGATTGTCTTGTCGGTATTTTCCTTTACCTGGCCCGACTCATCTGCATATTTAAGAGTAATATCATAGCTGTCGGTTCCCTGCATGAAGGTTGCTCCTGATGAATATTCCCTGCCAAGTGTACCCAGTGCTGATGAAATATTACTGAGTGTCATGTTATTACGACCGATGTAGTCCATATCAAAAATTGCATGTACCTCCGGGCTGTTGTCCTGAACATTGACATTCACGCTACTGATCGAGGAGAGATCCTGTATGGAGGCTTTGATATCATCTGCAAGGCTCTTCATCTGGTCAAAGTTTTGACCTTTAATATTAATACTTTCGGAAGTTGATCCAAGACCAAGAAGATTCATGAAGTTGGCTCCGGGATTTAATCCGCCGCCACCACTGCCTGCCTGTGAATAGCTTCCACTGGAAGAAATTTCGTTCATAGTGATCTCTGCCGTTCTTATATTCTTGACTTTATCAAGGATATCATTCTTGATTTCAGCAAGAGATCTTTTACTATTCTTATCCCAGTCTTTGGACAGATTTACAGTAACGGTTGCATCAGCTTCTTCAATCCTGCTTATGATATCCTGTTTTTCAGGAATACTGCTGAGTCTTTGTTCAACCTCGGTAACCACTCCATCCGTTTTATCAAGAGTAGATCCACTGGGCATTGTTAAAGAGAGCCTGAAACTTGGTGTCTCTATCTCTTTAGTTGAGCTTATACTGAGAGTAAGACTGACCAACAGTGCTACAAAGAATACTGCCAGGGTGCCTATTATTGTACCAGCAGGATTCCTGAGGCTGGCCTTAAGAACCAGGTAATATGACTGGATAAGACGGTTATGAATAGAAAGCTTTCTGAAGATCCCAATTTCAGAGCGTTTTGCCAGCTTCAGGATTAAATGCGTTGCCATCGGTATAAAGAGCAGAGCAACGAATAATGAGATCAGAAGTGTAGATACAATTGATACTCCTATATTCCTGCCCATTATTTTAATCATGAAATTTGTTGAGAAAATAAATGGCAGGAAAACAGTTATAGTTGTAAGTGTTGCTGCAACAATTGATCTCCAGACTTCACTGGTACCCTGTTTAACAGCTGTATCTATGTTCTTTCCCTGGCTGACAAGCCTGTAAATGTTCTCGAGCACTACAACTGAATTATCAACAAGCATTCCTATGGCCAGAGCCATACCAACCAGGGTCAGACTGTTAATCGTTATATTATATGCATAGAAAAAGTTGAAGGCTGCATAGACTGAAATTGGAATAGAAAGTCCGATTATAAAAACAAGCCTGAAATTGCGCAGGAAGAACCATAGGATAAGAACTGCGAGCAAGCCGCCGATAACAGCAAGATGAATAATCTGGTTAATGTTATTCTCCATTATTTCAGCATTGTTGTTCTGCACAACGATCTGTACCCCTTCCGATTTCAGATTTTGGTTGAGAGATTTGACAAGGGCAAGAGTACGATGGGACAGGTCAATCAGGTTCGACTGATTATCATTCATAAGAGTGACTGTTACTGCATCGAGACCATTTACCCTGCTGTAAGAAGTCTGTTCCTTTACTCCAAAGAAGATTTGTGCTATATCCTTGAGGGTAATGGATCCGTTTTGTTTTACAGCAATATTCCCGATGTCTTTAATATCAGTATATTCAGAAGACACATTTACAAAGAGTCGGTTGTTTCCGTCTTTCACAGAACCGACAAATGCCTTGTCTTTGCCATTATTGTTAAGCAGATTTGTAACCTGAGCCATCGAGATACCGTAGGCTTTACATGCTTTTTCATTTAATCTTATTTCTATGGATTTTTGCTGGCCTCCATAAACCTGTACTCCGGCAATGCCATTAATATTTTCAAGCTCCGGAGTTATCTCCTTATCTGTAACATTGCGTATTCTGTCTATACCACCTTCACCCCTTATCTGCAATTCCATAAACTGGCTGGTGATCTGTGTCAGGTCTATTTTTACAACATTTATTCTGAATTCTGTTGGTATAGTTGCCTTTACAAGATTTATTTTCTCCTGCAGCTTCAGATTTGCAAATTTCATATCTGCATTCTGATCGTAATAGAGTATTATAGTCCCGGAACGGGAATTAATATTTGATTCAATCTTATCAATACCCTCAAGAGTACCAACAGCACCCTCCAGTGGCACAATAGCCTGTGACTCAATATATTTAGGATCAAGCTCCTGTGTTGCTGAAACCTGAACGATCAGAGTTGGAAGCTGGGAATTCGGAAGAAGCTCAATCTGAAGTCGCTTATAAGATATGTAACCAAGCATTGTAAGCCCTAAAAAGAGCATGCTGATCAGAACCTTTCTCTTTAATATAAAGTCCATTTGTTTCTTGTATGAAGAATTTTCATGCTAATCAACCAACTCTTTCTTACCTGTAAAAAATTCACTTACGCTATCCATGACAAAATAAACACATGGTATTACAACCAGGGTCAGAAGGGTAGAAGTCACCATTCCACCAATCACCGCCAGGGCCATAGGAGCTCTAAGTGACGCACTTTCACCAATCCCTATTGTCATTGGAAGAAGGGCAAGTATCGTAGTAAGACTTGTCATAAGAATAGGTCTTATCCTCTGGGAGCCCGCAATTACAATAGCTTCTTTCTTGTTTAACCCATCCTGTCTTAATTGATTAATGCGGTCAATCAGGATTATGGCATTATTGACCGCTATACCTCCCAGCATTATTATCCCTATATAGGCCATCATATTGAGCGATTTGCCCAGTATAAAGAATGTAAGGACTGTTCCTACTCCGGCCAGTGGTATTGTAAGCATAATGACAAATGGTTGGATAACCGATTCAAACTGGGCAGCCAGAACCATAAATACAAGAACCAGTGAAAGTAATAGGGCAAATGACAGATTCGACATTGATTCTTTCCTTTTAAGTTCCTCTCCGGTGAAGGTCATTTTATAATCTGCCGGCAATACTATTGATTTAAGAGAATCCCTGGATGTTTTGATAATATGATCGAAAGGTATTTTGTTGTTAACCATGGCATATATATAGCATGTTCTGGATTGATTCCTCCTGGTGATCTCCCTGGGGCTTATAACAGTCTTAATTGTTGCTATCTCGCTGAGGGGCACCTTAATACTTCCTGCGGTTATCATCAAATCGCCAAGCTGATGTAAGGAAATATCGCCAAGCTTTATAGTAATATCCTTCATCTCCCCATCTTTCTCAAAACTACCTGCTGAGGCACCTTCCAGGTAACCCTTCAACTGGTTGACGACGTTATCAACTGAAACGTTATAATAGCTTGTTTTGAACCTGTCGATGACAACCTCTACTTCGGGAGTACCCTCATCCATTGAAGTTGTAATATTGAACAATCCTGGATTATTCATCAGGTTTGCTTTAGCTTCGCTAAGGATTTTACTGAGTTCATCATAGTCCTTTCCTGCAATCTCAAGAGAAAAGGGAGCTTCAGAAGTACCCAGAGATGACTGCAAGGCTGTCTCCTCCTGAGTAAAGCTTACCTCAACATCTGGTATCTCATGAAGTTGATTCTCTACAAGTCTTATTGCTTCATCGGTCCTGGAAGCAAAATCATCTGTCAGAATTATCATCATGGAAGCAGTATTCTCTCCTTCATTTATACTTGACTGGCTTACTGATGAGGTTGATACAGCACCAGACTGGCAGTAGATCAATTTTATTTTATCACCAAGCAATTCCCTTACTATTCCTTCTGCCTTATCCGCTGTGCTTGCAGTTCTTTCAAGGCTGGTCCCTTCTGGTAATTTTAGCTCCAGAGTGAATTCTGCGGACTCT
Organism: uncultured Bacteroidales bacterium; assembly: GCA_963760915.1. GTDB lineage: Bacteria > Bacteroidota > Bacteroidia > Bacteroidales > VadinHA17 > LD21. The sequence goes on from CAVXEU010000005.1 coordinate 161,619, forward strand.
GATTTTGGCATGAATTCGCTGCCCAGATGAGGTATAAGCATTGCAGAAGCTGCCAGAAGTATAACGGCAGAAATAATAATGAGATATCTTTTCTCGATGACCTTTTCTAGTGTCTCCTTATACCATGGAAATGTTAAAGGAGCAGAAGTATGCTTACTCTTTTTCTTGTCTGAAAACACCGTAGAGACCAGCATCGGAATAACCAGCAATGCCACAAGTAATGATGAGAGCAGCGAGAATGCAACAGTCCATGCCTGATCTTTGAACATTTCTCCGGAGGCTCCATGCAGATATACAATTGGAAGAAATACTACAATAGTAGTAATTGTTGAGGCTGTGATAGCACCACCAACCTGACCTGTACCAATTATTACAGCTTCTTTCAGAGGCATTCCTTCTTCCCTGTTCCGCGAGATGTTTTCAAGAACAACAATTGCATTATCGACCAGCATACCAGCTCCAAGGGCAAGCCCTCCTAATGTCATTATATTCAGAGTCAGGTGATTAAAATACATAAGGTTAAAAGTTGCAATTATTGAGATTGGTATTGCAATACTGATAACCAGCGTGGTTCCTATTCTCCTAAGAAAGATAAATATGACAAATATTGCCAGGAGTATTCCAAGCAGTGCAGTATTCTGCACTTCGGTAATTGCACTATGAATATATTTTCCCTGGTCCTGTACCTTGATAAACTCATAACCGGGAAGTGCTTTACCCAGCCCGGTAATTGCTTCATTGAGGCTTTTTACTGCATCGACTGTATTATATTTGGGTTCTTTATAGATAGACAGACCTATACACCGTTCGCCGTTTATCGTAACAATATTTTGAGGTTCTTTATTTTCATATTTGATCGAAGCAATATCGCGAAGGTATACCGGTACTTTTTCGGTAGAAGTTGTTGATGTTCCAGTTGAGGAAGTAGTTGAAGTCTGGTTGGCCACCTGTTTAAAACCTACAATAATATTCTCCAGATCCGTCATATTCTCCAGTACACTTACACCTTTAACAACATATTTCAGTCCCAGGTCAACAATGGACCCTCCGGACACATTTTTATTATAATTTGCAATCTGGGCAGCTACTACATCAGCACTAAGACCGAACGATTCAAGGATATATTTGCTTGTTTCAATTACTACTTCGCTCTCTTCCTGTCCGGTCAGCTTTACATCAGCCACACCTTCTATTCTGACAAGTTCATTCCTGATATAATTCTCAGCAACGGTACGTATCTCGTCAAGGTTACTGATCTTGTCGTTCTTAAGACCAACGATCATCACCGGGTCGGCATTAGGATCATATTGGGAAATGTTAAACTCGTCAAGGTCAGTATTCTGGCTGTATGAGTTTAAAGCTTTCTGCAAGTCCAGAAATGCTTCATCCATATCCTTTTTCCAGTCATATTCCACTGTTATGGTGGCTTTACCTACTTTAGAAACAGAAGAAACCTGAATAACGTCGTTTTGTCGCATTGAGAGTGATTCAATCTGGTCGACATAATTCTTTTCTATTTCTTCAGGCGGTTTTTCTCCAGCTGAGAGCTCAATATATATCTTCGGGTTGTTGAGATTGGGGAAAAGATCAGTTCCCAGCTTTCCAAAAGAAATGAACCCAAGAAGGATAATACCGAGTACCAGCATTAAAACTGTAACCGGATATTTTACAGCAAATCGGGCAATCCTTTCCATACTAATTATTTAATGATTTTAACTTTCGACCTGTTACTGAGTGTCTCAAAACCACTTGTCACATAACGTTCATTTTTCTGCAGACCTCTAGTTACTTCAACATCTGTAAGGTTTTCAAGCCCTGTCTGAATTATCTGTTCTGAAGCAAGCCCGCTGCGGTCGATAACAAAAATCGTTTTCCCTCTCTGGCGTGAAAGGATGATGCTTTTTGGTATTACAATAACCGAGTCTTTATGATTTACAACAATATCAGCTTTAACAAACATTCCAGGCCGGAGCATGAAGTTTGGATTATCTATCTGGATATTTCCCTGGAAGGTCCTGGTGTCAGCATTTATTGCAGGTGATAATTGTGTTATCTTGCCTATAATTGTATCACCGGGGATTGTATAATTAGTAAGTTTTACTTTCTGTTCAGGCTTAATTACTGAAATATATTTCTCAGGCAGTTGAACGTTCATATACATCGTTTTGTAATTCATTATCTCAACCATATTTGAGCCTGTATTAACCCTTGTTCCCTGCGTATAATATGGCAGATCAACAATAACACCCTCAATTGGTGCAACAATCCGTGTTTTGGCCATCTGGAGATGAGCCGTTTCCAGAGCGGTCTTAGCATTAGAATAATTTATGCCTGCCGTGGTAAGATCATTCTGTGTTACTCCTCCCTTTTCATAAAGTGATTGCTGTTTTTTGAGCTCACTCTCAGTTAACTGGAGGTTAAGTTCTGTTGTTTCAAGCTTCACGGAATTAACATATTCTTTATCTTCAAGCCTTGCAATTAGGTCACCTGATTTTACCATGTCGTTCAGTTTCCATAGTTTGCCGGTACGCGGATTTTTTTCAAGAAAATAATTAGCCGTGATCTCCGATTTTACAATAATGTCGCCTTCAGGATAAGCAGTTCCTGAAGTGTTGACATATTCTTCAATTGCCTTGAGTGTGGCTTCCTGCACGGAAACCGGAATTTCAACATCAGCAGCAAGATTCTGAGTCTGGTTTTTGCAGCTGACTGCTGCGAAAACTGTTGCCAGTATTATTATTAAGCTCTTTTTCATGTGTTATTATTTTTATTGTTCTAGAGTTTTTACAGGTATTACAGCTTGTTTTTTTTCAAAGTCGTACAGAGTTTGAATTTTAAGGTTTAGAAGTTCCAGTTTATATGATATCAAAGCATTTGTGTAGCTAAGCTTGTTCTGGGAGAGCTGGTTCTGATAGATGCTGAGATCCATGCCGGTAAGATCTCCATTCTTATATTTTTCGAGGTTAAGATCATAGGTCAGCTGTGCATTATTTACCGACTGACGTGCAATTTCGATCTGATTCTGCAGGTTCTTAAGACTCCTGTAGCTTTGACGTACACTTAAAATAATGTTATTCTGTTCAACACTCAGGTCAACTTTGTTTGACTCGATAGTAGCCTCCGATGCCTTTACCCTTGATTTGTTTTCCCCCCAGTCCCAGAGAGGTATATTGAATGTTAATCCAACGTTTTCATTATTTCTTGGGTCAGAATACAGATCCTTTATCTTTTCATTATTACCATTAATGCCAAAGGAAAGGGTCAGGCTCCCATGGAATTCATTGAGTGCTTTAGTCTGTATAAGATTATCATAGGCAGTTTCAATAGTGATCTCACTCTGTCTCAGCTCCATCCTGTTTGCGAGTCCCTGGTCTATAGCAAATGCCACATCGATGTTAACAGTATCCACATTGATATTTGGTATAACTACAATATCATCATACAGGGTTATGCCAACCAGATTCTTAAAGTTATCCTTGGCATTTTCATATGCAACCTGCTTGTTTTCATAATCTGACTTGGTTGTAGCAAGGTTCAGTTCAGCCTGGAACATTTCAGACTGGGCAGAAATGCCTGCACCAACCTTATTCTTGGATATTTCATAGCTTTTTACCATATTCTCATAAGCCTGGTCAGCTATATCAAGACTTTGCTGTGCCTGGTATACAGCGTAAAAAGCCTGAGAGACATTTTGTTCCATGGCAAGAAGCTGAATGGCATAATTAAGCTGTGCATTTTCCAGTGACAGTTTAAGTTCCTTAAGACTCATTTTGGTCCTGTTATAGGTGAAGAGAGGTTGTGTAAGGTTAATGGAAAGGTCATTATTGTATATTATCCCTTGCTGATTCGGGAACTGATCATTCAAAACAGTATTTGTAAAGCTGAAATTGTTAGTCAAAGAAAGAGTAGCATCAGTAAATAAAATTGGTTGTTTGATAGTAAACGACCCTGAGCTCTGAATATCCTTGGTTGTATTAAACCCTGAATTGGTATAATATGCCCTGTTTTGAGCGTAGTTTATCGGATTTATCAATAAGGAAAAATTTGATTTTAGAGCTGCATTCTGTGCATTGAGATTCTCCTGGCTTCTTTTAAGGTTAAGCCTTGTCTTTATAATTGCCGGACTATTTGATTCAGCTGTCGTGAGAGCTTGTTCAAGGGTAAGCCCTGTCTGGCCTGAAACATTTGTAATAGTGCTATTAAAAAAGAGCAGGATCAGTGGATAACCCCATTTTAATAAGAATAGTGATTTTTTCATTTCCATATTAATTACTTCTTACTTAATACTTTTTTCAAATTTTGAACCTTTTATTTCTGCCTTACCCATTTTATTGCATCGCCTATAACTGCTCTTCCCGAAGAGAGATTTGAGAGAACAACTTTAGCAGTATCAGCTGGAAGGTAATATGTCCCAAGCTTGTTCCATCCGTTTTCGGTATTTTCATAATCGAGAGATATATCCTCAACTCCGTTTTCGTGAAAAATGCGGTAATGAAAATCTTTGTATGGCTGGGCCATTTGTCCCCTGGCTCCCCGTCCTCCACCGGGTCCACCCTGACCACCCGGACCACCCGGACCGGGAGCGTCACCTGAACGGTTACCTCCAGGGCCACCGTTTCCACCGCCACCGCCACCACCTGATCTGGGTCCACCGCCACCACCAGCTCCCCCTGCCCTGATCATAAGACGGTCAGTGCTTTTTCCTATAAAACAATACACGTCGTAATAGCCGGGGGTCTTAATAACTGTAGACCAGGTTACTGTTTTATCACCTGTGCCGGCTCTGGTATATACAGCTGATCTGACATATTTACCATAAAAGGAAGGTTCAACGACAGGCTGCCAGAAAGAAGGTATCCTCATAAGGCTTAACTGCTGATAAGTTGTAAAAACATTGTTCTGAATACCTAGAATTTTTTTCAGTCTGTTCTCTGTGCTCTGTTTTGTAATTAAGAATCCTGGATCTTCATTATCAACAATTATTTCATTCGGATCTACAGTAACTGATTCCCGGGTAAGTAATTCTTCTCCGGTGAATTCTTCAGCATGGTTATCAGATTTGGCTATTTCATCGATAGACAGAGTTAATTCTCCGGGTATGTTTTTTGAGAAAAGCGTGTTTACCATCATTGTTCTTGGAAGGGCATCCAGTACTATACCAATTTTCTTTGATTCATGTGGACCGGTATAGACAATTTTTGAAATGTCAGCAGCTTCCATCCCTCGTCCCTGGAAAGATATTTGCATCCTGCCACTACCACCACCAAAGCCGCCACCACCAAAGCCGCCGCCGCCAAAACCTCCGCCACGACCGCCACCTCCTCCGCCACGACTACCTCCAGCCCCGACAGTACGAAAGGAGATATTGAACAACCCGCCTGCATCTTCAGGGTTTGAGACATTGAAAGTAACCTGGTATCTTGACCTGTTACCAACCACAATTTGACTAGCCTTCAGATCAGTAAAAAGGAATCCTGGCTGTTTTTTGCCATAAAACCAATCATTTAAATATGAATAAAATTCAAATCCGAACCTGTTTTTTATATCGTCATTGAAATTTTTAATATTAACTCTTTTGAAACGATGATTATCAATATAACCGGAAAACCAGTCCTTAAACTCATCAATACCTGCTTTTGACCTGATAAGGTTAAAAAGGTAATCACCCTTGAGAGTAAGAACAGCGTTCAGGGAATCAGGCCCAGGATTCTTTGCAAGAAGTTCCTTAAAACTGAGGTCTTTCAGGATAAGATTAGCCTTGTCGTTATCTGAAAGAGTACCTGTAGCTGCCTGCATGCCTGCTGCCACAGGGGAATTGACTTTTTGAAGATGAGATTCAAAAACTGCATTAATTACCGGGTATTCAAGTGAATAAAAGTTGTTTTTGAAAAAATAAAAGCTTGGTCCGAGTAGATATCTGGTAGGGGCATTTGCAGCAACACCATTAACAAACCTGAAATTTTCACCACTTATAAAAGTACTTCTCATAAAACTGTTAAATATTCTGACATCCAGATCTTTATCTGTTATGACCTGCCCGCTACGGGTCATTCTTTTCTTCTGTTGTTTAAAGAGCTTGCTGAATCCGGCCTGGTTTAGTGTTGCCAGCCTTTCAGGGAGCAGAACCAGTGATGGCTGTACTTCAGCTCTTGTTTGTGTGCTCTCCTTAGGGTATGAAAAAAACTGAACAGGGACTTCTATAAAATTTAGCTTTTTAAAAGGATATTTAGTCGAAAAATTTGATTCGAGATCGGTCATAAGTCCTGAGATAAGCAATGGCAGGGTATCTTTGAGAGCTTCAAGATCCTTTTTATAATAATCATTTCCCGGGAAATGATGGGAGATATATTCAACGGAACCAACTGTTAAGCTGTCAGTAAGGTAATTACCAATTGCAAGGGTAAGTCCTGTAAGAGGAGTTTCAGATTTAAAGGTATAAGAGCCATCACTCTTACTCATAGTTCCCTGAGCTACAGGGACGAGATCTTTCTTCGTTTTTACCTTTAGAATAAAATTTATAAAATCGATCTTTATCTGAGCGGGATTGGATGGATAATAATTGAGCCCGGCAACGGGATACCAGTGGGTATCAGGAGTCAGGAGTACATAATCACCTGTTAAGAAAGCCTGACGCTTATTAACATTTACCATCGAAATTCTGTAAGGATTATCCTTAATATTATCGCTGTAATTTGGATAACAAAAAGATTCATTGATTCTTCCTGAATAAATAAAGATCAGACTATCCTTATCACCGTAATTTAAGGTCTTGCCAGGGTTTATTTCAACTATATTGTTTATCCTTTTAAAGCTCAGGTTTTGTCCGTCGCGGCTTATTCCGGAGACAGTAAGTGAAGGATTAAGTGAAAAATAATATTGATCAAGAGCTTCAGTATTATCATTAATGATTTTTATGAATGCAGTTGCTGCAAATGAATTCCCATTATGGGTAAAATCAATTGAAGCATCGGTTATACTCGCAAATCTTTTGTTTTCGAACTTCTTGTTCGTTTCAATTACAAGCTTTTTATCGTTAACCTTTCTGATATAAGTTGAATAGGTATTAAACGAGCAAATGACGGCTCCCGTAAAGAAGGTAAACATAAATATTATTGTCAGAGCCCTGTGAAACTTCGATTGTGGCAATCGTTTGAACAGTAGTATTGTTGCCATAATAAGTGAAAGTCCGGCGAAAAAGTAAATAAGCCTCTGATTCAGGATAACACTTAAATTATCAAAACCGATCATCCCGGATTTGAAAACCGGGATTCCAAATGCCATATAGTCAAAAATAGAACCTGCTCTGAAGTAGAGATAAAATATATTAAGGGCGGCATAACCCAGAAGAATAAGAAATGTTATTGCCTGATTTCTGATTAATGACATCAAAGTAAAAGCCAGACCAAGGCTGAAAAGGATAGTCGGTATTGTAATGATCAGGAGATAGTATAAGTATGCCATTATATTTACCGACATACTTTTTGAAATAATATTAATAATCAGGCCTATACCTAGTACAACCAGGTTCAGGCTGAGAAAGAGCCTTAGTATCCCCCATGATTTTCCAAGGACATATTCAAAATTAGACATCGACCTTGTATAGAGAACTTCGTTGGTATCAAGTTTTTTGTCACGTTTAAGGAAATCAGCAGCAAGGAAAATAATCACGATCGCCTGGGCGATATTAAGAAGATAAAGGTTAATAAGGGGGAGAGAAGAGGAAATTGCAATGACCTCCCACTGTTCGTTTCCCACAGGTGAGAACATGCCGATGTTGATCAAGGTGAATATAAACACTGCACCCAGGGAAAAAAGCCTAAAGAACCAGCTTCGCCTGAGTGTTTTTGCCTCGTAACGGGCAACAGTCCTGATATTATGTAAGGTAGCCATTAACTTGATAAATTATCAGTCAATTAATGTGGTTTGCAGTTTATGCTCCATGAAATATACGTAGGCATGTTCTATGTTAGGTTCTATTATTACAGATGGGTACTTAGGTACCTCATCTGACACTACCTGCACTTCCCACCCTGTTTCATTGGGTATTGTTGAGATGACATTGTATACCTCCTTTGCTTTTTCATATTCAGCAGGAGTCAGGTTCAGTCTGAATACGTGCCCTGCAGCATGTTTTACAAGGTTCTCCGGAGAGCCATAATAGACAACTTCTCCTCTGTTAAGGAGTGCCATCCCCTGGCATGTTGACGAGATATCGCCAACGATATGTGTAGATAAAATAATAATTACATCATTCTGGCTTAACCGGGAAAGTACATTTCTGAATTTTATCCTCTCATCAGGATCAAGACCAGTTGTTGGTTCATCTACAATAATTATCTTCGGATTGCCAATAAGAGCCTGAGCTATTCCGAGACGGCGCTTCATACCCCCAGAAAGTCTGTTGGCTTGCCTGTCGCGGGCTTCAAGCAACCCTACCTGTTCAAGTAACCTGTCAACTTCTGCCATTCTTTCTTTCCTCTTTTTCAAACCTGCAAGCGAGCCGGCATAATCAAGAAACTCCCAGGTCTTTAATGATGTGAAAAACCTGAAATCCTGTGGAAGATAACCCAGAACACTTCTGACCTCTTTTCTGTTTTTTTGAATATCCTTACCATCCACCAGTACTATACCCGAGCTCGGTTTCATCAGCGTTACAAGAATTCGCATAAGACTCGATTTGCCAGCACCGTTAGGTCCGAGCAGACCAAACATCCCAGTTCCGAATTCAAGATTAATGTTGTTAAGCGCATGATTACCATTAGGATAAATCATATTTAGTCCTTGAATTTGAATTTTCATATACTATTTATTTGCTGGCTTTATATCATATGTAACATTTGACTATCAAAAGACGATTTTTATTTCAATTGTTGCATATTTATTTTTAAAATGAAGTTATGATTATTACAAAAGGAGATAAATATTCTGGATTTCAGTTAAATTTTACAATTGACATAATGTAAAACTAATTTCTATTTTTGTAGATAAAAATTTTCAGATGGCATATCTGACAAACAAGCGAAAAATCATTAATGACCCGGTTTATGGTTTTATAAGTATCCCTGGTGATTTTGTTTTTGATCTCATTGAACATCCATGGTTTCAGAGGTTAAGGAATATAAAGCAACTGGGACTGACAAGTTTTGTATATCCCGGCGCTAATCACAGCCGTTTCCAGCACGGCCTCGGAGCTTTGCATCTGATGGATCTGGCAATCAGTACATTAAAAAGCAAAGGGGTTAGGATCTCTCCCTTAGAGGAGGAAGCTACATGTATTGCAATTTTGCTGCATGATGTAGGACACGGCCCATTTTCACATGCACTTGAAAATTCTTTAATCAACGATATTACTCATGAAGATATCTCGCTTCTGTTGATGAGAAAGCTTAATGAGCAGTATGAAGGGAGACTTGATCTGGCAATTGAGATCTTCAGGGGCACATATTCAAGGAAATTCTTCCATGAGCTTATTTCAGGTCAGATAGATATGGACCGACTGGATTATCTTAGAAGAGATAGCTTTTTTACCGGAGTTATTGAAGGATCGGTGGGTTCCGACAGGATAATCAGGATGCTTAATGTGGTTGAAGATAACCTGGTTATAGATGAAAAAGGGATATATTCAGTTGAAAAATTTTTAATTGCCCGACGGTTGATGTACTGGCAGGTATATATGCATAAAACAGTGCTGTCATCTGAAAGCCTGCTGGTAAAAATACTTAAACGCGCAAAAGAGCTTGCTAATGAAGGTATCGAGCTTTATGCAACACCAGCATTAAAATTTTTTCTTTATAACAGGATTGGTTTATCAGATCTTAGGGCTGACGGAAACTTTACTCCGGGCCTGATTGCTGCAAATTTTACCAGACTCGATGATACAGATATTCAGGTATCCGCAAAATACTGGGCCGATAGTTCCGATAAGGTTCTTTCTGATCTGTCAGGCCGGATGTTGAACAGAGACCTCTTTGCTATAGAGTTGCAGAATGACCCGTTTGGCGAAGAAAGAGTCAGGGAATTAAGTACCAATGCTGGAATTCTTATGAAAGTAGGCAAGAACCTGGAAGAATATTATGTTTTTACAAATAGTATCTCTAACCTTGCCTATACACCAGACGCCCCCGAAGTGAAAATACTTCTCAAGAATGGAAAAACTGCTGATATATCAGTTGTTTCAGATATGTTCGAACACAAATTTCTTTCAGAGAGAATTACAAAATATTTTCTGTGCTATCCAAAAGAATGCAGATAACTAAAAATTGAATAAAATGGAATTTAATGCTGTGACAATTGCAGGATTTTTAAAGGGAGAAATTGAAGGGGATCCCAATATAAAGGTCAGTACAGTTGCCAAAATTGAAGAAGGAGAGGCAGGAGCTTTATCTTTTCTTGCCAATCCTAAATATGAACATTATTTATATACAACAAAATCATCTGTTGTGCTGGTTAATAAAAGTTTTGTACCTTCAGCAAGGGTAAATGCAACACTCATCAGAGTTGAAAATGCATATGAGTCATTTGCAGCCCTTCTTCAGCTTGTCGATCAGGCAAGGCCAAGAAAGAAGGGAATTCATCCGACAGCAATTATAGAAGAAACTGCAACCATAGGAAATGAAGTCTATATCGGACCATATACCTATATTGGTGAGAATTGTGTCATAAGTGATGGCTGTTCTGTATACCCCCATGTCTATATTGGTGATAACACTGTACTGGGAAAGAATTGTACCCTCAATCCCGGAGTAAAGATATATCATGACTGTCTTATCGGCGAAAGTTGTATTATACATGCAGGGTCAGTAATTGGAAGCGACGGATTCGGATTTGCACCTCAATCAGATAATGAATACATGAAAATTCCGCAGTTAGGCAATGTTGTCCTTGAGGATCATGTTGAGATCGGATCCAATGTTACAATCGACAGGGCAACAATGGGATCAACGATTATCCGGAGAGGAGTAAAGCTTGACAATCTTATTCAGATTGCTCATAATGTCGAGGTTGGGGAGAACACGGTAATGGCTGCCCAGTCTGGTATCTCAGGATCAACTAAAATCGGGAAGAACTGTATGTTCGGTGGTCAGGTTGGTCTGGCAGGGCATATTAAAATCGCAAATGGCACAAAGATCGGAGCTCAATCCGGAATTCTTGGAGAAGTCAGGGAGGAAAATACCATTATTCTTGGTACTCCAGCCATTGATTATAAACAGTTTTTCAAATCTACAATTATTTTCAGGAAGTTGCCTGAACTCAAAAGAACAGTTGATTCACTCGAAAAAGAAGTAGAGTCTTTGAAAAAGAAGTAGCTTTACAGTATATTCGGAACAGAAACTGTTTGAATAAACAGAGTTAAAGGATAAATATTTGCGTTGTTCGAAATATTTTTATTTTTTTTGTACCCGAAAATTAAACTAATATTTGACACTGATGAGTGAAAAACAGAGGACTCTGGCAAATGAGACAAGTCTAACCGGTAAAGGGTTGCACACTGGTATAAGTGTAACTTTGACATTTAAACCCGCGCCGGCAAATCACGGGTATAAATTTTGCAGGGTGGATCTTCCTGGGAAACCAATTATTGATGCACTGGCTGAAAATGTGACTGATACATCGCGGGGAACGACACTTGTACAAAACAACGCCACCGTATCTACTATAGAGCATGTTCTTGCCTCACTTCACGGTTTGCGTATCGACAATGCATTAATTGAGATGAATGGGCAGGAAGCTCCGATTATGGGAGGTTCTGCCGGTAAATTTGTAGAAGCAATTAAGAAAGCAGGTATAGTTGAACAAAAAGAAGACAGAAATTATTTTGTTGTCAAGCAAAAGATCGTCTTCTCTGATGAGGAGCATGGAGTGGATCTGATGGTATATCCCGATGAAAATTTCAGTATTAACGTTCTTATTGATTATAATTCCAGGATACTGGGAAATCAGTATGCAATTATGGATACCATTGAAGATTTTGAACAGGAAATAAGCAAAAGCCGGACATTTGTGTTTTTTCATGAACTTGAGCCTCTGTTCAACAGAGGATTGATAAAAGGTGGTGATCTGGATAATGCAATCGTGATCCTTGAAAAGGAGGTTGCTCAGTCTGAAATAGACAGGATTGCCAAACTCTTCAACAGGCCTGGAATTAACACCCATACCGCCGGGGTCCTAAATAATACTGAATTGCGTTACCCTAATGAACCGGCGCGTCATAAACTTCTTGATATTATCGGAGACCTGGCACTGGTGGGGCATCCAATAAAAGGAAAAGTGGTAGCTACACGACCCGGCCACTATGCAAATACCCGACTGGCAAAAGTTATGAGGCAGGAGATGAAAAAAGCAGCTTCGAAACGTGATATCCCGGTTTATGATGATTCAAAACCTCCGATATTTACTGTTGATGAAATCAGGAAACGTCTTCCTCACAGGTTCCCTTTTCTTTTTGTTGACAAAATAATTTCATTGGATGAAACATCTATTGTTGGTGTCAAAAATGTCACATTTAATGAATCTTTTTTCCAGGGACATTTTCCTGATGAACCGGTTATGCCGGGAGTACTGCTGGTTGAAGCTCTGGCACAGACCGGCGGATTGCTTGTTCTGAATTCTGTTGAGGAACCTGAAAAATATTCTACATATTTTCTTAAAATAGACAAGCTGAAGTTCAAGCAAAAAGTGGTTCCCGGAGATACGGTGGTTCTTAAAATGGAGTTGTCCGACGTTATGCGAAGAGGAATAGTTACTATGTTCGGACAGGCTTTTGTGGGTAATAAGCTCGTTCTGGAGGGTGAAATGACTGCTCAGGTTGTAAAAAATAAATAATTGATTAATGATCTCAAATCTAGCCTTTATCCATCCACATGCCAGTATTGGAAAAGATGTGACAATTGACCCATTTGCGTATATTGCAGGAAATGTTGTAATTGGCGATGGAACCTGGATAGGTCCTAATGCAATTGTTTTGGATGGTGCCAGAATAGGGAAGAACTGCAGAATCTTCCCATCTTCAGTTGTTTCAGGTATTCCTCAGGATCTCAAGTTCAGAGGGGAGGAGTCAATCGCTGAAATTGGCGATAATACAACCGTGAGAGAAGGAGTTACCATAAACCGTGGAACTGCTGCAGTCGGTACTACAATTGTGGGGTCCGGTTGCCTGCTTATGGCTTATACCCATATAGGACACGATTGCAGGATTGGCAATAATGTTATTATTGGAAATACGACAGGGCTGGCTGGTGAAGTTAAGGTTGACGACTGGGCAATTATTAGCGGAGGTTCGCTTGTTCACCAGTTCACACATATCGGGGCTCATGTAATGATCGGTGGGGGTGCAAAGGTTCGGATAGACGTTCCTCCTTTTATTAAAGCTGACCGTGAACCGCTTTCTTATTTAGGATTAAATTCCGTTGGACTAACAAGACGCGGTTTCGAAAAGGAAAGAATTGATGAAATTCACAATATCTACAGGGTTATCTATCAGCAAGGATTGAACTTCTCGCATGCATTGGAAAACGTGGAAAAGGAATTCAAAGCATCACCTGACAGAGATTATATAGTTGATTTCATCAGAAAATCAGAAAGAGGAATCATCAGAGCCAGATAAGGCTCTTTTATTTGTTTTGCATCCACCCCTGGGCTGACAGCTCAATTTCTGATCCGCCATCTCCGGTGAGAATATTGCCTGAACCGTAGGATGTCATATGTCCAATCACTTTCACTGATTTTAAAAGCTGGATCTTCTCAAATAATTCAAGCGGAACAGTAAAAAGAAGTTCATAATCTTCCCCTCCGTTAAGAGCAGGGATCACAGGATTAATGTTAAATTCTTCCGCTAATTTTGATGTTTCATAGTCGATTGGTATCTTATTTGAAAAGATCCTGCAGCCAGTGCCTGAAAGTTTGCATATATGAATCAGATCGGATGCCAGACCGTCAGTTACATCGATCATTGAGGTGGGACGGATTTCAGACAGCTTAATCTCTTTCAGAGTTGCAATGGGAAATTCGGGCTTAAGCTGCCTGCCAATAACATATTCAAATCCCGTGAGATCGGGTTGTGATATTTCTCCTTTTTCAAATAGCTTCCTTTCCCTTTCCAGTAGCTGAAGCCCCATGTATGCCGCACCGAAATCACCTGTTACACAAATAAGATCATTTGGGCTGGCTCCGTCTCTCATGATTTTATCATCCCTTGCGACTGTACCTAATGCTGTAACTCCAATTGTGAGACCAGTCAACGAACTTGTAGTATCACCACCAACCAGGTCCACTTTGTATTTTTCACAGGCAAGATTAATTCCTTCATATATATCTTCAATCTGTTCAACGTCAAATTTTGAACTGATGCCAATGGCAACCAAAACTTGTCCCGGCACCCCATTCATTGCATAAATGTCAGAAATTGCCCTTATAACAGCTTTATAACCAAGATGTTTTAATGGTGTATAAATAAGGTTGAAATGGATTCCTTCAAGCAGGAGATCGGTTGTAACGAGGGTTAAGCTTTTGCCTGAATCAATAACCGCACAATCATCTCCTATACCGGCTATTGTGGTCTTATTCTTCTTTTTAGCTTTATTTGTCAGGTGGTCGATCAGACCAAACTTCCCAAACTCTCCTAAAGACGTCTTCTTTCTATGCGATTTATCCATATTATTTATTTACAATATCCCGTCCGAACGGGCTTAATGCTATTGCCGTAAGTTTAAAGTGCTGAAGGCCAAAGGGAATACCTATGATGGTGATGCAAAGTAGAATTCCAAAAATTGCATGTGTGGCAGCAATCCACAATCCACCGGTTAAAAGCCATAAGATGTTCATCAATACATAAATGCAACCAGAGGCTCTTGCATGTACCCGGGTGTCCCTGCCAAATGGCCATAGAGAAAGAGAAGCCATTTTGAGGGTCTGTATACCAAACGGTATTCCAACTATGGTTAACATAAGTATGATACTTCCAATAAAATACTCGACCGCAATGATAATGCCGCCAAATAATAGCCAGACCAGATTTCCCAGTATATTCATTTTTATAGGATTTTATTATTCAAGAATTACAGTTTTATCTTTTGGATATTTAACTGAATATGTTAAAACAAGCTGTTTTGTTTCCTGTGGTTTAATATCAAGATCCCATTTGATTTCACCAGTCTGGGAATTGCGTCTTCCTCCTGATAATTCAAGTGGGTCAACTGTTATGCCGCTATTTGATGAAACAGGTATCTGATCATTAACTGTGATTTTTATCGGATTTGTTTTATTATTTCTTACTGTGATTAAAAAGGAATAGGTCTCAGTCTTATTGCTTCCAATTGTCCTCTTGCTTGTGAAATCTTTACGTTTTTCTCTCTTTACGAGGATGCTGTTATCTGTCCCCAGTGATATTGAAAGAGTATCAGTAAGCTGATTGACATCAAGATTTGTTTTTCCGACAAAAGAATTTTCGAAGTATAAAGTAGCCTCCCCGCTCTGCAGACTTAATTTTGCCCAGTCGGTTATATTTGCAGTGAGGTATGCAAGTTGAGATAATTTCGGGATGGTTACGTATTTATAATCTGCCTGGGTAGTGATGCGCTGTATCTCAACAGTCTGTATCTTTCCATCTGAGGGTATTGTATAAGGGAGGGCGATATCGAATGAGATTGTAGTCTGGCCAACTTGTTTCCGAACCACCAAAGGGGCAGTTTCAGCAGCCTTCATAAATGTCTGATCTGCCTTTTCCATCATTGCAGGTGCTTCACTACGGCTCTGGTTCATAGTTGCGGCTCCTCTTATCATCATCTGTGAACGGGGAATATAATAATCGATAAACCATGGAGATAAAACGGGAACATTACCGGCCACCCAGGGAGTGGCATTCGAGAAACTTAGCTTGACATCTTTCCATGATATGCCTGAGTTCTGAAAGACATTTGCTTTATAGTAGATCATAACTGGATTATTGATGTCATCCACCCTGATATCGTATGAAGGATACCATCCGGAATTTAATACTACATAACTGAAAGTCAATCTGCCGGAAACTGGTTTATCAGATGTGACAACGATTGATATTTCTCCTGAAGGAAGTTGTTGCTTGTCTAATTTATCTGCAAGCTGTTTCTGAAGTGCAGCAATCTGCTTCCCATATTCGCTTATCACTCTTTCTTTTTTCAGATTTGTCATGGTTATCTGGTCCATATTATTTGTATACAGTTCCATAACTCCTTTGAGTTGCTCTATATTAAAGGTTGCCTCCTTTACGAGAATTGACCTGTTGGCAATAAGGAAGGCTTCTTTCTCCTTAAGAATGCTGATCGCTGCTTTTTCATCTTCAACTTTTATACTTAGAGCTTCGATCTGACTCTTTATGCTTTTTACTTCCGGTGAATCCTCCAGGTTCTGCAGGTAATTATTTTGATGATTTACTGAGAGTATGGTGAATTCACCATAACCTTTTACCTGAATACTCTGGACATCTATATACGGCGACAGTCCGGATACCTTAAGAATTGTTTTTCCCGTCAATAGCGATACAGATGTCTCCCGATAAACCTGTGCCCTGTCGGGAAAAACAGTGACCTGCTTTATATCGGCCTTTATATCCTTCTCATTATCAGCCACAGCATTAAAAACAATTGAAATAAGGAGGATCACAGTTATCATGATCTTTTTCATAATAATTTTAAAATATTTGATAATACCATTAACAAGGAGTTCTGTAGTCATTTTACTCAAAAGTATTTATTTGTAATCAAGCCTGCTGGTGTTTTACAAAAAATTACGTATGATAAAGTTAAGATTTTTATTCATGCGGCAGTAGTAATTCATCCGTCATATCCGGAAATGCCATCCTTAACAAATGTTAAAGTTCATGATTTCTGCATAGGATCATTTTATTAGAGTACCTTTGCCACAATTTAATAATTAAAAAAATGCAGGGACTAAGAATCGGGAATCTTTCCATAGCGATTCCAATTATTCAGGGTGGAATGGGAGTAGGCATATCTCTCTCAGGGCTTGCTTCAGCAGTCGCAAATGAAGGAGGAGTAGGAGTTATCTCAAGTGCCGGCTTAGGTCTTCTGTATAAGGAATTTTCTTCTGATTTTCTTGAGGCAAGCATTCTCGGACTCAAAGAAGAGATACGGAAAGCACGTGAAAAAACGTTGGGAGTTATCGGTGTAAATGTAATGGTTGCAATGACAAATTTCACCGATATGATCAAAACCGCAATTTCTGAAAAGGTCGATTTAATAACTGCCGGAGCAGGTCTTCCTCTTGATCTTCCATCATTTCTGAAAAAGGACAGTGTCACTAAGCTTGTCCCGATTGTATCCTCAGCCCGGGCTACTAAAATTATATGCGAAAAATGGATAGCAAATTATAATTATCTTCCAGATGCTGTTATTGTTGAAGGTCCTAAAGCTGGCGGACATCTGGGATTCAAGGAGGATCAGATATTTGATAATGATTACTCCCTTGAGCGGCTTGTACCGGAAATTGTCAGTGAACTTAAAATATTTGAGGAAAAGTATAATAAGAAAATACCGCTCATAGCTGCTGGGGGTATTTATACCGGCGAAGATATTCATAAAATTCTTGAACTTGGGGCGTCGGGTGTCCAGATGGGGACGCGTTTTGTTACTACAGATGAATGCGATGCATCACCTGCATTTAAACAGGCGTATATAAATGCATTAAGCTCTGATATTGAAATTATTAAGAGCCCGGTAGGTATGCCTGGAAGGGCGATTCTGAGCAATTTTATTACAAAAGTACGGGAAGGTAAAAGGCAGCCTAAAAAGTGTCCTTTTAAATGTATCAAAACTTGTGATATTTCCAAAAGTCCATATTGTATAATAGTAGCCCTTATCAATGCTCTCAAGGGCAATTTTGAAAGCGGATATGCATTTGCGGGTGCTAATGCTTTCAGGGCAACAAAGATCCAGTCTGTAAAGGAGACATTTCAAGCTTTGCTGAGAGAATACACAGAAACCAAGTAAGTACACGAAACCTGAAAGCTGGATTCCAATATTACTCTTCTCAGGGTTAATTAAGTAATTCGAGGTAACTCAATGTTCCCGGAACATTAACAGCTTCTGCCTTATTGGCCATAGGACATCCGGGCACTGGGCAATTAATTACCTTATGTTCTTTATTATCAGCTGGTTCCCAACCCATAATCATGTACAGCATAAAGAAACCTATTACATATGCTACTGCAACATGCCATCCTTTTTTAACCCATTCAATTACATCCCGCCCTTCAGGAAATTTATTCGTTATAGCCACACCGGCTGAAGAACCAAACCAGACCATTGAACCACCAAATCCCACGCTGTAAGCGAGCATACCCCAGTCATAATGACCCTGATCGAGGCAAAGTTTGGTAAGAGGGATGTTATCAAAAACAGCGGAAAGGAATCCAAGAAAGAGAGCAGTAAACCATGAAGCATTCGGAAGCTCTTCAACGGGCATCAATGAGGCACTCATTACAAGACATAGAAGAAAAATTGTACCTTTTATTGCTCCTGAGATCTCCTTCCATGGAACCTTAATAATAAATGAACCAATAATAATTGCCAGCCATACTCCAAGAGCCGGCATATCATATACAATGTTCATAACTATAGCTCCGATAAGTATAAGAACCACAACAAATATCCGGGTCCAGTCAACCTTAACTCCACGTTTGGCTTCTTTTTGTATCCTGTGGTATTTGTCCTGCTGATGTGAGCCAACCCAGGCAAAAAACAGGAAGGCAAATATGGAAGCTATGAATGCATGCAATACATTAAAAGCACTTACTCCGTCTATCCACATCATAGTAGTGGTAGTGTCACCAACAACGCTTCCGGCACCTCCTGCGTTACTTGCAGCCACAATTGCAGCAATGTAACCAATATGAACTTTATGTTTAAAAACAACCAGGGCTATTGTTCCGCCAATAAGTGCTGCAGCAATATTGTCGAGAAAGGCTGACATGATAAAAACAAAGACCAGCAGCATAAAAGGCCCTTTCCAGTCGTCAGGCAAATAATGCGGAAGTATATCTGGAACCCTCGATTCTTCAAAAATCTTTGAGAGTAAAGCAAACCCGAGCAGCAGTCCCAGAAGATTCAGGATAATTCCCCATTCACCCTGTCGGAGTTCTTTATTAATCAATTGTCCTCCAAATGAATTTTCTCCAAACATATGTTCCATAAAATGGAAACCGGGATCAAAAACAAATTTAAATATCAAAAGGATTGTCAATCCTGTAATAGCCACCCAGAATGTATGCTTATGGAAAAGGGCTACACCAAGAAGGAGCATTCCGAAAATTATAAATTCTCCCCTTATGGGGCCTATTGAAGGAGGTTGCCCTGTCGCCCCCGACATAACAACTGAAGAAAAGAGCAGTACTATCAGAAGGGAAATCTTTTTGGCAGACTTTACTGAAGCAGGTAAAAGGTTATTTATCATATAGTTAAATATTTCAGGATTTGATTTTGAGAAGCCAAAAATAACCAATTATTCGGTATTTTCAGGATTCATATGAAAATCTGATTCGTCTGGATATCGGATTATTTCATAATATTGATGTAACTTACTGGTCCTGTTTTGTTTGCTGGTTTTGATTTTACCCCTGCCGGGCTTCCAGTTTTCGGATGGTTAATTATTTTATGTTCTTTATTGTCAGCAGGCTCCCATCCCATTACAAGATAAAGCACAAAGAAACCTATTACATAAGCAGCTGCCACATGCCATCCTTTTCTTACCCACTGAACAACATCGCGGCTTTCAGGAAATTTGTTGGTAATTGCTACACCTGCTGATGATCCGAACCAGATCATTGATCCGCCGAATCCAACGGTGAATGCAAGCATTCCCCAGTCAAAATAACCCTCCTCAAGACAAAGTTTTGTAAGAGGTATGTTGTCAAATACTGCTGACAGGAATCCCAAAGCAAAAGCAGTTATCCAGGACGCATCAGGCAGTTCCTCAACCGGCATCATGGAAGCAGATGTGACAAGGCACAGAAGGAAGATAGTACCTTTTATAGCAGAAGGCACCTCTTTCCAGGGAACACGTCTGAAAGCTGCTCCCAGAATAATGGCAATCCATACTCCCAGGGCAGGCATATCATAAAGTATATTTGCTATAATTGCTCCTGCTAGTATAAGGGCGACATTAAAGATCTTAACCCAGTCAACCCTTACATTTGGATCTGCATCTTTCTGTATTCTCTGGTATTTATCCTGCTGATGAGAGGCGAAAAAGGCAAAAAATAACAGAGCCAGTCCGGCAGCCACATAAGCGTGTAAAACATTTATGGCACTTACTCCGTCAATCCACATCATTGTCGTGGTAGTGTCACCTACCACGCTTCCACTGCCTCCCGCATTGCTGGCAGCAACAATGGCAGCAATATATCCTATGTGCACCTTCTTGTGGAACACCACCAATGCAATGGTTCCTCCTATAAGTGCTGCAGCAATATTATCAAGGAATGATGACAGAATGAATACAAAAATCAAAAGAATAAAAGGACCTTTCCAGTCATCAGGAAGATATTTGGGCAGTACATCAGGTACTCCCGATTCTTCAAAAATTTTAGATAAAATAGAAAATCCAAGCAGCAACCCCAGCAGATTAAGTATAATTCCCCATTCTCCCTGCCTGAGGTTTTTATCCATAAGCTGATTAATGAATGGATTCTTCCCGAAAAAATGTTCCTGGAAATTAAATGAAGGATCAAAAATTATCTTGAAAAGAAGTAATACTGATAGCCCTATTAATGCTACCCTGAAGGTATGTTTATGAAAGAAGGCTACTCCGAGAAGTACGAATCCGAAAATGATAAATTCAAATCTTACCGGTCCGATTGCCGGAATCTTACCTCCTGCAGCAAAAAGGGATAACGGAAGATATAAAATTAAAGAGGAAAGGAATAATTTTTTACTGTGGCTGATGACAAAAGACTTAATGTAGTTTAACATACATATTGTTTTGAAACTATACTCTTATCATGAAAAATGGCTGCCACCAATTTAGAAATATTATTGCATTCCGGACCTCTGAAAAAGTTATCATTTCCAACTATTAATCAACAATTTTTCCTGATTTAAATTTCCTTACAGATTCTGTCACAAATCCTATATTTTTTATATTTTTGCATGTTTATTTAGATTAAATATAATTAAGACATAAATAAATGGCGATGTTTATCAGTTCTTTATTGTTGACTAAATGAATTTCAGTTTCCGGAATTCAACCTTTTAGGCTGACATGCTTTTGATTGCTTTGTACTTGTGGGTTATGGAATGACGACTTCCTGACTCCTTTACTGTGTAAGTCAAACGAATATAATCAAAGTAAGCAATAACAAAAGGTAATGAGGATTGTTTTTAGTTATAGTTAAATATCGCTCATAAATAAGCAGATGGAAAAAGATCAGGATAAAATATTAAGTGACGTAACTTCAGGGGAATATAAATATGGATTTTATTCCGATATTAAGATGGACCGGATCGAAAAAGGGCTTAGTGAGGATGTTGTAAGAATTATATCCGGCAAGAAGAATGAGCCCGACTGGCTTCTTGAATTCCGCCTAAAATCGTACCGCCATTGGCTGACCATGAAAATGCCTACATGGGCAAACCTGAAAATACCTCCTATTGATTATCAGAATATTATTTATTATGCAGCTCCAAAGCAGCGAAAACTTCTCGACAGCATAGACGATGTCGATCCCGAACTTAGAAAAACTTTTGATAAGCTTGGTATACCTCTCAATGAGCAAAAACATCTTGCAGGTGTGGCAGTTGATGCAGTGATCGACAGCGTTTCTGTCAAGACTACCTTTAAGGAAACACTTGCTGAACTTGGAATAATATTCTGTTCATTCAGTGATGCTGTTCAGGAATATCCCGACCTTGTTAAAAGATATATGGGTTCGGTTGTTCCCTATACTGATAATTTTTTCGCCACACTGAATTCTGCTGTTTTCAGCGATGGTTCTTTCTGTTATATCCCCAAAGGAGTTAGATGTCCCATGGAGCTTTCAACCTATTTCAGAATTAACTCTGCCAACACAGGCCAGTTTGAACGAACGCTTCTTATTGCCGATGAGGAAAGTTATGTAAGTTATCTTGAGGGATGCACAGCCCCTTCGAGGGACGAAAATCAGCTGCATGCTGCAATAGTGGAAATAGTTGCTGAGAAGAATGCCGAAGTTAAGTATTCAACTGTTCAGAACTGGTACCCCGGTAATAAGGAGGGAAAGGGAGGGGTTTTTAACTTTGTTACCAAAAGAGGCATGTGTAAAGGCGAAAGCTCGAAAATATCATGGACACAGATTGAAACGGGGTCTGCAATAACATGGAAATATCCTTCATGTATCTTACGGGGTGATAATTCAACAGGTGAGTTCTATTCAGTTGCTGTTACAAACAATCATCAACAGGCTGATACCGGAACAAAAATGACTCATATAGGTAAGAATACAAAAAGCACTGTTGTCTCCAAAGGGATATCTGCAGGACACGGACAGAACAGTTACCGCGGACTGGTTAAAGTTCTGAAGAATGCCACAAATGCAAGGAATTACTCCCAGTGCGATTCACTGTTGCTTGGAGATAAATGTGGCGCTCATACCTTCCCATATCTTGAAGTTGATAATCAAAGTGCCATAGTTGAACATGAAGCAACAACCTCAAAGATCGGTGAGGATCAGATATTTTACTGTAATCAGCGGGGGATTTCCACTGAAGATGCAGTAGGACTGATAGTTAATGGCTATGCACGTGAAGTGATTAATAAACTGCCGATGGAATTTGCTGTTGAAGCTCAAAAGCTTCTTCAGATAAGTCTTGAAGGCAGTGTAGGTTAGAATGCAAATTTTATATACTCAGATATAGTTATGTTGATTATAAAAAACTTAAAAGCAGCAATTGCTGGTAAGATTATTTTAAAAGGTATAAGTCTGGAAATTAAACCCGGAGAGATTCATGCTATTATGGGTCCGAACGGATCAGGCAAAAGTACCCTGGCTGCAGTTCTTGCAGGAAGGGAATTTGTGGAGGTAACTGAAGGAACAGTCAGTTATTTGGGAATGAATCTGCTTGATATGGCACCTGAAAACCGTGCAAAAGAAGGTATCTTTCTGGGATTTCAATATCCTATTGAAATACCAGGAGTGAGTATGGTAAATTTCATGAAAACAGCTGTTAATGAACATCGTAAACATAAAGGACTGGATCCGCTCACTGCTTCGGATTTTCTTAAAATGATGCGCGAAAAAAAAGAACTGGTAGAAATCGATTCGAAACTTGCAAACAGATCAGTCAATGAAGGTTTCTCCGGAGGAGAAAAGAAAAAGAATGAGATTTTTCAGATGGCCATGCTCGAACCTAAACTCGCAATACTTGATGAAACTGATTCGGGCCTGGACATTGATGCACTTCGAATTGTTGCCAATGGAGTAAATAGGCTTAAACGTCCTGATAACTCATTTATCGTTATAACACATTACCAGAGGCTGCTCGATTACATAATCCCTGATGTTGTTCATGTTCTGTATGATGGAAGGATAGTAAAAACAGCCGGTAAGGAACTTGCCCAGGAACTTGAAGAAAAAGGATATGACTGGATCAAAAAAGAGGTTGAAAATAATATAGTGGTATGAACGGGAAACCTGATATTGCAGACAGATACCTGAATCTTTATCAGGAAAATATTGTGAAGATCTCAGGCGACTCTTCCTCTTATATAAATTCTTTCAGGGCAGATGCTTTTGAAAAGTTCAAAGAGTTGGGTATTCCTGCAAGGAAGAATGAAGGTTATAAATATACCAACCTGAATCCTTTTTTTGATCACGATTATAAGAACTATTTTTTACCTGAAACTTCGGACTTTGTTAAGGCTGAAGAGTTCAGGTGTGATATTACAGATCTTGATACACATGGCATTGTTCTGCTAAATGGTTTCTACCCGACCATCAATGATAAACTTCGTCAGTTGTCCAGCGGGGTCTGGATTGGCAGCCTCACTGAAGCTGCTGTAAAATTCGCCGACAAGATTGAAAAGCATTACGGGAAGTATGCAAAAAGCGATTCTGACGGACTGGTTCATCTTAATACAGCACTGGCTTCAGATGGTGTTTTTATATATGTCCCTGAAGGAGTAAGCCTGACAAAACCGGTACAGATTGTCAACCTGGTTCTGTCGGATGAAGATATGTTTAGCCAGCACAGGAACCTTATAATTGTTGAGAAAAACGCTGAGTTTTCAATCCTCATCTGTGATCATACGCTTTCACCCCGGAAGTTTCTGACAAATGCTGTAACTGAGGTATATGTCGGTGAAAATTCACATTTCGACATAATAAGGGTGCAGAATGAGCATAATAATGCTGGCAAAGTTACCCACACTTTTATACATCAGGAAAGTAACAGCGTTGCTTCCTCAAATAATTTAACGCTTCATGGGGGACTTATCCGGAATAACACTTATCATTACCTTGGAGGTGAAGGTGCTGAATGCAATTCTTACGGTTTATTCCTCGCTGATAAATGGCAGCATATCGATAATTACGTAAATGTTGATCATGCGTTCCCTAAATGCACAAGTAATCAGCTGTTTAAAGGTGTTCTTGATGATATGTCAACAGGTGCATTTAACGGACGAATTCTTGTCCGGCCTGATGCACAGGGCACTTTAGCCTATCAGAAAAATAATAACATACTGCTAACCGATGATGCCAAAATGGACACCAAACCGCAACTCGAAATTTATGCAGATGACGTGAAATGCAGTCATGGTGCAACAATTGGACAGCTCGATGATGATGCACTATTTTATCTTCAATCACGGGGGATAGACAAGCGCGAAGCAAGACTTATGCTTATGTTCGGATTTGCACATGAAGTAATTCAGAATATCAGAATTGAACCGCTTCGCGAAAGGATGGATAACCTGGTGATGCAGCGACTTAAAGGGGAGCTTTCAAGGTGTGCAAGTTGTATGGTAAATTGCGGATAATCTTAAAGCGAAGTGATAGATATAACAAAAATAAGAGCCGATTTTCCAATTCTGAACCGGAAGGTTTACGACAAGCCCCTTGTCTATTTTGATAATGGTGCCACCACACAAAAACCACAAAGTGTACTTGACGCAGTAAACGAGGTTTACACAACATATAACGCCAATATACACAGAGGAGTACACTTCCTGAGTGATCTGTCTTCGGAAGCGTACGAGAATGCAAGGGAGAAAGTAAGGTCATTCATTAATGCCGGAAGCAGAGAAGAGGTGATCTTTACGTCCGGAACAACAGGTTCTATAAATGGTATTGCATTCTCCTTCGGTGAAAGATATGTAAAATCAGGAGATGAAATAGTAATAAGCTATCTTGAGCATCATGCAAATATTGTTCCATGGCAGATGATGTGCGAAAGGAAAGGTGCAGTTTTGAAGGTTATCCCTATAAATGACTCAGGAGAGATCATTTTTGAAGAATACCTGAAGATGCTTTCTTCAAAGACGCGGCTTGTTGCGGTTGCTCAGGCATCAAATTCACTTGGAACAATTCTCCCTGTTGAGGCGATGATAGCTGCAGCACATTCTTTGAATATTCCCGTTCTGATTGATGGTGCCCAGGGAATCCAGCATGGCAAAGTTGATGTGGTTAAGATGGATTGTGACTTTTATGCCTTTTCCGGGCATAAAATTTATGGGCCCACTGGTATAGGGGTTCTCTACGGCAAAGAGAAATGGCTTTCGGAACTGCCTCCGTTTCAGGGTGGCGGCGATATGGTTAATAAGGTTACTTTTGAAAAAACCACCTATAACGAACTTCCTTTTAAATTCGAAGCCGGAACTATGAATTACCCCGCGGCTATTGGACTCTCAAGTGCCCTTGATTATGTTCTGGGTGTCGGACTGGAAGATATTGCAGTACGGGAGATGGAACTTCTGGCCTATGCCAATGAAAAACTTTCGGGAATAAACGGATTGAAAATCTATGGAACATCAACCAAAAAGATTTCAACAATTTCCTTTCTGCTGAGAGATATCCATCAATATGATACCGGAATGATCCTTGACAAGATGGGAATTGCAGTCAGAACCGGTACGCATTGCGCACAACCTGTTATGGACAGGTTTGGGATCGAAGGAACAGTGAGGGTGTCGCTTTGCTTTTATAATACGATCGAAGAAATAGACACCCTGGTTACAGGAATTGAAAAGGTGTTAAGCATGTTTCGATAATATTATTATATGACGATCAACGAGATACAGGACAATATTATTGATGAGTTTTCATTGTTTGATGACTGGATGGACAAGTATAATCTCCTTATTGATTTAGGGAAGGACCTTCCTGTAATTGATCCTAAATTTAAAGTTAAAGATTTTCTTATTGAAGGCTGTCAGTCGAAGGTATGGCTGCATCCCGATTTTGATGGCAATCTGATTACATTCACAGCTGACAGCGATGCAATAATTACAAGAGGTATTGTAGCTCTTCTTATAAAAGTACTTTCGAAGCGGACGCCTGAGGAGATACTGTCTTCAGATCTTTATTTTATTGAAAAGATAGGTCTTCGGCAGCATCTTTCTCCGACAAGATCAAACGGACTTCTTTCGATGGTGCGCCAGATAAAGCTATATGCAATGGCATATGATGCAATTAATAAATAATGTTTCCCTATGGATCCGACTGAAAAACTGGAAATTGAAACGAGGATTGTGAATGTACTTAAGAGTATTTTTGATCCGGAGATCCCGGTAAATATTTATGATCTTGGACTCGTTTATGAGATAAATGTTGATGATGATAATATTGCCCATATTACAATGACACTTACTGCTCCCAATTGCCCGATGGCAGAAGAACTTATTGAGGAAGTGAAATATAAGGTTACAGGTACTAGAGGGGTGAAGGACTGTGCTCTTACACTTACATTCGATCCACCCTGGGATAAGAGCATGCTTAGTGAAGAGGCAAAGCTGGAGCTTGGATTTCTTTAGAATTATCTGTTTATGGCAATTTTATCGACAAAACAACTTTCCCAACTGATTAAGGAAAAAGCTATTGAACTCGGGTTTGACCTGTGTGGAATAGCCCCTTCAAGATCTCTGCAGGAATATGAACCAGTTATAAGAAACTGGTGCGAGTCAGGCATGAATGGTGAAATGAGTTATCTGGGAAGTAATATCCGGAAAAGGATTGACCCTGGAATTCTTTTCCCGGATGCGAAATCAGTAATTGTGACAGGATTAAATTATTATACTGAGGACAGACAGGAAGGAAAAGAAACTCCCATTATTTCCAAATATGCATATGGCACAGATTATCACCAAGTTATTATTGCGAAACTTAACAGGATCCTTGATTATATAAAAAGCATTAATCCAGCTTCAAAAGGCAGATCCTTTGTAGATTTTGCTTCTGTTCTTGAGAAAGCCTGGGGAAAAGAAGCAGGTCTGGGCTGGCCGGGTAAACATTCCATACTGATAAATGATAAGATAGGATCATTCTTCTTTCTGGGTATCATAATTCTTAATTCAGAACTGGAGTATGATAAACCTTTTTCTAAGGATCTTTGCGGCAATTGCAGATTATGTATAGATTTATGTCCGACTGGTGCAATTAATGAAAACAGAACAATTGATGCTCGAAAGTGTATTTCATATCTGACGGTGGAAAGTAAAAGGCCTGTACCAGAAGAGCTTGCCGTTAAAATGGAAAGAAAAGTTTTTGGATGTGACAGATGCCAGGAAAATTGTCCATGGAACAAAAATGCAAGGCAGCATAGTGTCCCGGAGTTTGAGCTTTCTGAGGAACTGAAAAAATTAACCCTTGATAAGTGGGTGAATCTTTCGGAGGAACAGTTTGACAGACTTTTTAAAGGATCTCCGATTGAAAGAAGAAAATTTAACCACTTTAAAAAAAATGTAACAATTGTTACAAATTCACCCGGCTGAAATCTGCTTTAATTGTCAGCAATTATTGTTATGACAATCTCCCGTTTTACCCTCGGTCCATCAAATTCACAAAAAAAGATGTTCTGCCATGTTGACAGGCCCGGGCTGTTGTCAACTACAGGTATTGTTTGAGAAGGCCCTACAAGACCAGCTTTAAGATGTGCATCTCCGTTATTATCCTGATGGTCGTGTTCCCATATGCCGTATGGGATCATCCTGTTGAGCAGAGTAACAACATCATTTTGCACCGACTCATCCCAGTTTTCCTGAATCATAATTGCGGCTGTTGATCCTCTGGCATACACAGATGCGATACCTGTCTGAACTTTACTATCCCTGATTGCCTCCACTACCTCCCGGGTAATATCGTACAAACCGTTTTTCCGGTCTGTTCTTAATGTAATTATCTTCTGCATAGCTGTTTATTTAAATTTCACTATAAAATTACCATATGTTTTTTACCTTGCTCTTAAATTATCGTCTTAATTATACAATACAGTAAGGAATTTTGATAGATATTAAAATTATAGAAGAGTGTCGCGGAGGGAATCTGGCCAACTTCAGAAGACTTGTTGAACTGACATCTCCTTTCGCTTTCTCGGTAGCCTTCAGGATGCTCGGTGACGAAGACCTGGCTAAGGATGTTGTACAGGAAACAATGGTTACGATATGGCAGAAACTTAAAAAGATCAGGACATCTGAAGTTTTTAAGACCTGGATATACAGAATTGTGATGAACAAATGTTATGACCAGTTAAGAAAACGTAAGAGAAATCCGGAATTTGCAGCTGATGAAAAGACCTGGCAATACATATCAGACAGTTTTGCGGATGAAACATCTTCCGAACTTGAGAACAGTGAAAATGCAAGTATTCTAAATCTCATGACAATCAACCTGAGTCCAAAACAAAAAGCAGTTTTTATCCTATCCGATCTTGAAGAGATGTCAACTGATGAAATATCTGAAATAACAGGAATGAATAAATCGGTGATTAAAGCAAACCTGTATTATGCAAGAAAAAGAATATCTGAAATGGCTGAAAAATATTTATAGAAATGGTGCAGGAAAGTGAAAAATACAGTAAGGTTTTGCAAATGCTGAGGAAATCAAAACCAGTACTGCATTCAACAGAGGATATTGAAAACGAAGTGATCAGACGTATTTCTGAAACGCATCGGTCAGATTTCTTTATTTCTGATGCAGTTGACTTCCTGTTTGGCTGGATTTATATCGGGTGGGTCAGGAGGAGCATGATAGCGGTTTCGGTTTTGCTTGTCATTGTTTTTATATATCAGCAGGGCATAATTCTGAAGCAGATCAATTACCTAAGCAGCAATGCTATCATAAATAACAGAGAATACATATCAGGTACGGCAGATGAATTGGAAAAAAGGATTATGCTGTATAAGCTTTCGGGATATAGTTTCTCTTCAGATTCAATAAAAATCTCGGAAAAACAGATTAATGATCTGCTTGAAAAAGTCAATGATTTACAGATTAAATACAAAAATCTGCTCGATTTGATTGAAGAAAATCCAAAGTTGAAAAAGGAAATTGAAAAGAAGCTGAATGAAGCTAATCACCCAAAAATTAAACTGTAAGCTCATGAAAGGAAAACCAATTAAACTGTTTGTCTCATTAATACTGATGATGGTTGCATCCTGTGAAAACCCGGAAACTGTTGTAACTGATTATGTTCACTCCGATGGCACAATAACCAGAAAGATTGAAATGAGAAATCTTGAGAACAAGTTCGAAGCATCTCAACTTCAGGTTCCCTTTGACAGTACCTGGACTGTTACGGATTCCATTGAAGTAAGTCCCAAGGGAGATACAACCTGGATAAAAAGAGCTGTTAAATTATTCAAAAATGCAGAGGAGATCAATCTTTCTTATAAAATCGACAGAGGAGCGAACAGGGAGATTCCAAGAGAAGCGTCCTTTAAGAAAAGATTCAGGTGGTTCAATACAGAGTTCCGGTTCGCTGAGAAAATTGATAAGACCTTATCATTCGGCTATCCTTTGAAAGATTTTCTCAATAAGGAGGAACTCCAGTATTTTTATTCTCCGGAAAATGTGCAGTATAATGAAGAAGTAGGTCCTGATAGTCTCAAATTCAAGATTCTGAGCGATTCAGTCAAACAAAAAACTGATGCCTGGACTCTTAAAAATATTGTTTCTGAGTGGATTGGAGAATTTGCTTTGCTTGTTAATGGGAAAGGGGGTGATTATCTTTCATTGAAATCCTTGAAAGCCCGGGAGGGTGAACTGTTCAAAATTGTTGAGGCTAATGATGATAAACTTGATAGTTTATGGACAAATGGCATTATACTCAAAGATTTCATTGGAGAAGCCAATGCCAATAAATTCAGGGATGAAGCCGATTCAGCCATCTCGGTTGCCACAAAAAAAATTATGATAAATTTTAAAGAATATTCCGTACGGATTGTAATGCCAGGTAAACTGACAGGTTCAAATGGATTTATTGACAGCACTAAAGTACTTCTATGGCCGGTAAAATCAGATTACTTTCTTACCGAACCATATAAAATGTGGGCTGAGTCGAAGGTCCCTAACACATGGGCATGGATTGTTTCAGGATTATTTCTATTCTTTGTAATGACAGGTGTTATAATAAGAATAATAAAAAAAGGCTGATGTTACTCAGCCTTTTTAACCTAACCTAAAACCTACTAACCTAAAACCTACTAACCTAAAACCTACTAACCTAAAACCTACTAACCTAAAACCTACTAACCTAAAAACCTACTAACCTACAAACCTAAAAATTTGCTATTTAACCTATTAACCTGCTAATAACCATATTATCTGACATAATCTTTCAGAATAAGCATCAGTTTCTGCCGAGTGAAAAAAATTCTGCTTTTAACAGTACCTATTTTTAAACCAAGCTCATCTGCAATCTCTTTATATTTATAACCTTCAATATGCATTCTGAACGGTATTCTGAATTCATCGCCCAGAGAATCAATAGCCATTTCTATTTCTCCTTCCGAGTAATTCGATTCCGGCGAAATAAATCCCTTGTCGTGGGGTTGATTGATATAATATAGATCTTGTGTACCGTCAATTATTGTATTCTCCTTTACATTTCTCCTGTAGTTATTAATAAAGGTGTTCTTCATAATTGTAAAAACCCATGCTTTTAAATTGGTAAAATCTACGAATTTATCTTTATATGTAATGGCTTTAAGATATGTATCCTGAACAAGATCCAGGGCAGTATCACGATCCGACGTGAGGCTCATCGCAAATCTCTGAAGGTTGGTTTTCATTTCGATGAGGCTATTGTTAAATTCAAATTGTGTCATAGCTATTAGAATTTTTATTGTTGAAACAAATTTAAACCGATAAAAAAGGATAAGCAAATCTTAATATCTTAAAATCGTAATATTTTATTCTTATTATAAATAACTCTTAATCTTAATTGTAACAAATACAATGGATTATAATAATTTTGTTTAACGTTTTCTAAATATTGTATAAATTGTTTTTTCAAGATTTCTGATTATTATGTTAAAATTTTATTATTTGCTTAGCATTATTTCTGTATCTGATTCTAAGTTTGATACGAAATTAAGCCATATTGAATCAGAGGGGATTAAGATCCTGTTAAGGTTGAATTAAGAATAGATTAAGAATCAAATCTTGTCGGATATTAATTATTTAATCATCTTTCGTACTTTTAAAGAAAATTAGTTATGGATTTTAATATAAAGCTACACAACGGGCAGATTTTAAAAGGGATGATTAAAAGTCCCGGAGAGCATGCAAAGGGTGTAATAATTTTTGTTCATGGACTGGGAGAACATATACAGCGGTACATCTATTGGGCAGAACTGTTTCAAAAAAAAGGTATAAGCTTTGCCGGGGTTGATCTTCCCGGCCATGGACGTTCCGCGGGAAGAAGAGGCCATATAAAAAGTTATTCACTTACAGACGAAATGATAGATATCCTTATCAGAACATGTATACGGACTTTTCCCGGTGTTCCGGTTTATATTTACGGGCACAGTCTGGGGGGTGGAGTAGTTTTAGATTATCTCCTTCGAAAAAATCCAAAGGTAAAAGGAGCTATTGTTACTTCGCCGTACCTGCGTCTTGCATTCGAACCTCCGAAGTACAAGCTCATTATTGCTTCTGTATTGAAGTATGTCATTCCGGGGCTTATACAGCCATCAGGACTTATTGCAAGCCAACTTTCTCACGATGAGGCGGTTGTTGAAAAATACAAGACAGATCCTCTTGTTCATGGAAAAATATCGGTGAGCCTCTTCAATGCTTCGGCGACTGCTGCAAAATATTCACTCTCACATGCCTCAGAACTTAAAATCCCAACACTGATCATTCATGGAAGCGATGATCAGATACTTTCTCCTGAAGGAAGCAGGGAATTTGCAGGGAAAGCAGATTTGGCTGAATTAAAAATTTGGGAAGGCGGGTTTCATGAACTACATAATGAACCATTTAAACACGAGGTATTTAACACTATCATGAACTGGATCAACAGATAATCTCCGCAGTCAAGATTGAAATTAAACAAAATGGAACTCAGGACTACAATAAATATTGAACCCTCTCCGGATAAGATCAGTTATAACGATCCCGTAATATTCATTGGATCATGTTTTGCATATTCAATGGGTTCGCAGTTTGAGACCGGACATATGCCGGTAATGATAAACCCTGCAGGAACCGTATTCAATCCGGTTTCAGTTTATAATACAATAGATATTGTTATTTCTGAAGAGGTGTTTAATTCTGATGACTTAAATTATTATAACGGTAGTTGGTTCAGTTTCTATCACTATACAGATTTTTCCTCATCTGATCCTTCGAATGTGCTTGATAAGATCAATACAAAGACAAAAGATGCTTTAGGTTTCTTGAAGAATGCCGGGTTCCTTTTTATAACATTCGGAACTGCACGGGTTTACAGATTGAAGAAGACTGGACAAGTAGTGTCAAACTGCCATAAGCTGCCGTCTGACCACTTTGAGAACAGTCTGCTGTCAGTCAGTGAAATAGTGCAGTTATGGTCATCTCTCCTGAGCAGGTTGCATTTACTCTTTCCCCGGTTGAAAGTTATATTCACTATCAGTCCTGTCCGGCACATGAAAAACGGAGCCCATGGAAACCAGGTAAGCAAATCGGCACTTTTCCTTGCTGTTGAGGATTTACTGAATCATCCATCCTGTCCTCAGTATTTTCCCGCCTATGAGCTGGTTATGGATGACTTGCGCGACTACAGGTTTTATGATGAGGATATGCTTCATCCTTCTCCCATAGCTGTAAAGTATATATGGGATGCCTTTACATCATGTTATCTGAAAAACTCTACTTTGAATACATGGAATCAGGTGGCAAAAATAAACAAAGCCTTTAAACATCGAATCAGTACCGATTCGGAAAATGACAGAATCAATTTTGCTGATCGTATGCTTAAGCAGATTTCTCAAATCGAGAATAAAATTCCCAAATTGGATCTCTCCCGCGAAAGAGATTATTTTCTGAGCCTGACAAAATAGATAAAAACCCTGTGGAAGTTCGCCGGTTAAATTGAAAACAGGATTATTGGTAAGATCAAATGATTTACAGCATAGAATCGATCACCCTTATAAAATGTGCAGGATCTTTTGTTATAATCAGCTTGTCGTAGCTCTTCCTGGTAAATTCTTCCGGTGAGTCGGTGAGTATAATCTTCTTTATCATTAAAGATTTTCCGATACTGCTGAAATAACCGATTTTCTTTTCAGCAAAATCAAAAGCACTTGAATTTACAACAAGATAATCGAACGGTTTTATCTTATGAATCTCTATTACCTCTGATGCAGGCAAAATTCCTCCGGTAAAAATAACATCATATCCTCTCTTTTTTAGTACATATTTGTAAAAGAGAAAGTTGTTATCTGTCAGATTATCTGACGTATTTATCATTGCAATCGAAGACTTGGATTTTCCTGGGGGCACTTTAAGTGAATTATCTTCAATTATAATAATCTGTTTGATTGTATTCCTTACAAATTGTTCCTGTGCTCTTGAAAGACTTCCGGTTTGCCATAAAATCCTGGCTTTTTCCAGCAGAGGATAAAGATACCTCGAGTAGGCTTCTTCAATACCCTGATATTTTATAAATGGAATAAGTGCTTCCTTAAACAAAGTTTCATTGAATCTTATAGCAGACATCAGGATCTTTCCCGGCTGGAAATTCTGATCAAGATCATCATGTTTGCTACTGACCGTCATTACCTGCTGGGTGAGTTCATCCTCATCGAGACGGGCAATTTTTGATATTTTCAATCCATTACGATTAAGATAAGCTACATTGAGAATTTTTTTAAGCTCGGCCTCACTATAAGTTCTTATATTTGAATCGGTTCTGTCAGGCTCAAGAATCTTGTACCTCTTCTCCCAAATCCTTATAGTATGAGCCTTTATACCCGAGAAATTCTCAAGATCTTTTATTGAAAAAACATTCAGACCGTCTTCCATGGCAATAATTCAAAAATAATTTCGGACAATTGGTGATCACTGTAATAAAGAGAAACAATTATCAGGCAGGATTGTTTACCTTCCATCATTTATTATAAAATTGATTGACAGTTATTTTGCGGAATCTTTCCCTGATAATCCCCAACAAAATGCGAAAACAGCAAAATTCTGCTAGTCAGACTCCTCGACCATAATTTTTTTCACTACCCTCATTCCATTACTGAAAATGATGGTGACCAGATACATACCTCTTTTTGGATTATCAAGTTGTATCTTTGTTAACTGCTGCGGACTGTTAAATTGAGTTCTGAAAACATCCTGACCGATAATATTTGTGATCTTTACAAAAGAGATCTCCCTGTCAGCTTTTATTGTAAAACTGTTTTCCCTTACAGGCACAGGGTAAATGGTAACATTAATATTTACGGACGTTCTCGAAATGTCATTTTTGGTATGAGTGCCGGCAACAGAAATAGTGTCCTTCTGGGCTTGAAGTATTAGTGTGAAAATTAATAAGAAATAGATGAGTAAACTTCTCTTCATATATTCTCTTTAATTACCTGCTACAAATATTGTGCTAAAGATAATAAAATTTAAATAAAATGTTTTAAAAGCAGCTTTGCCTTCTCAAGATCCTCAGGAGTATCAATACCCAGGCTTTCAGATTTTGTGACTGCAGTTCTGATCCGGAAACCGTTTTCCAGCCACCTGTTCTGTTCAAGTGATTCTGCAATTTCAAGGGAACTGGGAGGCAACTGAGTGATTTTTTTCAATATATCTTTCCTGTACGCATATAGGCCCGGATGTTTATAATAAATATGTTTGTTCGACCAATTGCCCATTTCCACATCCCTGATGAAAGGAATTGCAGCCCGGCTGAAATACAGAGCCTCTCCGGCAGTGGTTATAATAACTTTAGGCTGGTTAGGGTTAAAAATATCTTCACCAGGTTCAACCTGCCTTATGAGCGTTGCTATTTCCACTCCTTCTGCATTAAAACAATACTTAAGAAGATCAATTTGTTCTGGCTTAATAAAAGGTTCATCTCCCTGGATATTAATTACGATATCTATCAGACAATCAGTCTCTTTTTCAATCAGGGTTACAGCCTCGGCACATCTGTCGGTTCCGCTCCGGTGATCGGGAGAAGTCATTATTGCTTTACCACCAAAGCTGTTTACCGTTTCGTAAATAGTTTTATCGTCGGTTGCTACATAAACTAGATCAAGTGACTTGCTGGCTTGTTCATAAACTCTTTGTACCATAGGTTTGTTACCTATAAGAGCCAGTGGCTTGCCAGGGAATCTGGAGGATGCATATCTGGCAGGGATAATCCCTGCAAAATGGAGTCCGGGAACTTCTTTCATTTTGCGAATTTACGAAAAATGCATTTCCCAATGTTTTAAAAAAACCTTAAATTCGCAGGATTGTTAAACGAGATATGAAAGATCTGCAAAATATTAAACAGAGGTTTGGAATTATTGGAAATTTCGAAGGGCTTAACAGGGCAATTGACATAGCTGTTCAAGTGGCTCCAACCGATCTTTCAGTTCTTATCACTGGTGAAAGCGGAACAGGGAAGGAGATTTTTCCCCAGGTAATTCATAATTACAGTACCAGGAAACATGGACAGTATATTGCGGTTAACTGTGGTGCTATACCTGAAGGAACGATTGATTCTGAGCTGTTTGGACATGAAAAGGGATCATTTACAGGAGCAACTGATAGCAGGAAAGGCTATTTTGAAGTTGCTGACGGAGGAACAATTTTTCTTGATGAAGTAGCTGAACTGCCCTTGTCCACTCAGGTTCGTCTGCTCAGGGTATTGGAAGCCGGTGAATTTATTCGGGTCGGTTCATCGAAGGTTCAGAAAACCAATGTAAGGGTAATTGCTGCCAGTAATGTTGATGTGACTAAAGCAATTGATCATGGCAAATTCAGGGAAGACCTCTTCTACAGAATGAATACCGTTCCGATAAAAGTACCGGCTTTAAGAGAAAGAAGTGAAGATATTTATCTGCTCTTCCGGAAATTCGCTGTGGATTTTGCTGAGAAATACAGAATGCCTGCAATAAAGCTGGATTCTGAAGCAAAAACTTTACTTCTGGCATATGCATGGCCCGGTAATGTAAGACAACTAAAGAATATTACCGAACAGATATCCATTATTGAAAGCGAAAGGGAGATCACAGCTCATACTCTTCGCAATTACCTCCCGGTATATGGCGGAGCTAAACTTCCTGCCCTTATTAAAAAAGATGATGAAAAGTCATTTTCTTCGGAAAGAGAAATCCTCTATAAGATTCTTTTCGATATGAAAAGTGACATGAATGACCTTAAAAAACTGGTCTTTGAACTTATAAGGAAGGGTGAACTTGATATATCATTCCAGGAGTCAAACTCAGGCGTTATTAAAAATCTTTTTAAGGAGGTTCAGCATGAAGAAGGTGTTAATCGGGAAAATGAGGCTACTCCGGTTGACTTCACACAGCATCAGGCCAGAAAAGATATTCAGGATACAGAGGAGATCATTGAAGAATCACTTTCTCTTTCTGACAAAGAAGCGGAAATGATAGAAAAGGCTCTTCAGAAATACAGTGGAAAAAGAAAGATGGCGGCAAATGAACTTGGAATCTCTGAAAGGACCCTTTACAGAAAGATCAAAGAGTATGGAATCGAATCATAACAGAAATCTCAGCTTTAAACTTAAAGGTATAGGGACTATTATAATACTGGCGGGGATTATGTTGAATAGCTGTAAAGTATCATATTCATTTTCAGGGGCAAGTATATCTCCGTTAGTCAAGACTGTAAGTGTACAATATTTTCAAAACAGGGCATCACTTGTACAACCAGGTCTAAGCCAATATATAACAGATGCCCTGATAGATAAATGCAAATCCCAGACTAACCTGCAATTCGTAACCGGGATAGGAGATGTAAATTTTGAAGGTGAAATCACAGATTATAATACTCGTCCTCTGACAGTTGCAGCTGATGCAAGGGCTGCCATGAACAGGTTTACAATAACTGTGAAGGTAAAATTCACCAACTCAGTGGATCCTGACCTGAGCTTTGACCAGACATTTTCACGATATGAAGATTACGACAGCAATCTCGACCTGAGCCAGGTCGAAAAGGAGCTTTCTGATAAAATTGTTGAAATGATTGTGGAAGATATTTTTAATCAGGCTTTTGTCAATTGGTAACCGTTATGAATAGGAATGACTTTTTAAATATGATCGAAAATATTGTTCCGGTAAACTACCGAATGATCGGAGAGGTCTATGAACTTATCAATATATTTCCCTATTTTCAGAGTGCTCATATGCTGCTGCTGAAAGGACTTCAGAATAACGCTGACGTAAAATTCGAGGCCCAGTTAAGAAATTCTGCGATTCATATAGCTGACAGAGAGGTTTTGTATTATCTTCTTAATGCCAACACATCTCTTGTTATCAGCCAGGATGAGACAATATCGAAAAAGGTTAATGCTGATGATGTTATTTCAGATACACATCAAACTGTTATAGAATCTGCAAAGAACAGTGAACATCTGATTATTGAAATTGAGAAGAGTTCAGGAGAGTCGCACGATGGATTTATTGATGCCAGCCAAAATGGATCAGGTCATACAATATTGATTTCATCTGAGTCAGATAACATTGAATCATCAGGAATTATGCTTCTGAATAATGAAGAAGCAACTGAACAAGAAGAACAGGTTTTCTATATGGATCCCGGTTTTTCTGTTCCGGAACAGACTGATCTTCTGGAACTTGATCTTGAGGAAATGCCCGGAAAGATCGCTGAAGAAATTGATTTTGATCTGGATCATGGTCAGGACTATTCATCAGAGGAGGGAATAAATTCGAGAAAGAAGATGCAATCGGAGTTAATTGATAAATTCATCAATACCAATCCAAGAATAGAACCAAACAGGGAAAAGAGCAATATTGAGGCGGAGGATATTTCCAAGCCATTTGTTGAAGAAGAAGGTGGTTTTGTTACTGAGACACTAGCCAGAATCTATATATCTCAGGGATATTACTCAAAGGCGATAGATATTTATGAAAAATTATGTTTGAAATTCCCGGAAAAAAGCAGTTACTTTGCATCTCAAATTGAAAAAGTTGAAGAATATCTAAAAAAGTAAGGATATGGGAATTTATATTTTTGTTTCAATATTAGTAATTATTGCTTGTTTCCTCCAGATTCTGATTGTTCTTGTTCAGAACTCAAAGGGAGGAGGGCTGGCCGCTAATTTTACATCAACGGGCCAATCAATGGGTATACGGAAGACTGCTGATTTTCTGGAGAAGTCAACATGGACACTTGCCGCTGCAATTTTAATTCTTTGTGTAGTTGCGACCGGAACAATACCCCGCGGATCAGGAAACGGACGTTCCAGGATAGAGAACCAGATACAGAATGCTGTTGATCCTAATGCAATACCGACATTGCCTACAGCAGTCCCACCGCCTGCAAATCCATCAACAACTCCCCCTGCAGGATCACAGGATCAGCCAGCAAAATAGAATTTCATCTGTTCAAATATTTAAGCTAGTGTCAGTTTGTCACATACTGACACTATTTTTATTTTATTTCTTATCTATTGTAAATCAGACATTTATTGAAAGTAACAATTATTTGATCAGGTACTGTGTCATACAGATTCAATAAAAAATCCGGTTAACTTCCAAAAATGGCATTGTTTTGTTTTTGGCATAGAATATGCTAAAGGATGAAGTCGGAAAATGATGTTTAACTTTAAAACTAGATAAAAAATGGCACAATTAAAAGGCAAAATTTTGGCAGGAAAGGTTCTTGTAAAACCCAATGAAGCTGAAGAAAAAACTGCAAGTGGAATAATCATTCCTGATTCAGCAAAGGAAAAACCTCGTCAGGGGAAAGTAATTCTTGTTGGTGCAGCAAAGAAAGATGAAGAGATGGAAGTAAAGAAAGGCGATGTTGTTCTATACGGTAAATATGCCGGTCAGGAGCTCACAATTGATGGTGAAGATTATCTTCTTGTTTCTCAATCGGATATTCTATTTATAGCATAATTTTTCGCAAACAAATTTAAATTTTAATAATATGGCAAAAGAGATTAAATTCAATATCGATGCAAGAGCCCTTCTTAAGGAAGGTGTTGATCAGTTGGCTGATGCAGTTAAGGTAACACTGGGTCCTAAAGGGCGTCATGTAGTTCTTGAGAAAAAATATGGAGCTCCCCAGATCACAAAAGATGGAGTAACGGTAGCAAAAGATATCGAGCTTTCGGACCCGTACATGAATATGGGTGCCCAGATGGTTAAGGAAGTAGCATCAAAAACCGGCGATATTGCAGGTGATGGTACAACAACTGCCACTGTACTTGCCCAGTCTATAATCAATGTAGGATTGAAGAATATTACAGCTGGTGCAAATCCAATGGATATTAAAAGAGGTATTGATAAGGCAGTTGAAAAAGTTGTTGCGCATCTAAAATCACAGGCAAAGGTTATCGGTGACGATCTTAACAAAATCGAACAGGTAGCAAGAATTTCTGCAAATGATGATCAGGAAATCGGGAAACTCATTGCAGAAGCAATGGGGAAAGTTCATAAAGAAGGAGTCATAACCGTTGAAGAATCTAAGGGAACTTCTACTTCAGTTGAAGTTGTTGAAGGAATGCAATTCGATCGTGGATATATCTCAGCATATTTTGTAACCAATGCGGAGAAGATGGAAGCCGAACTGGAAAACCCCTATATACTTATATATGACAAGAAGGTATCTACAATGAAGGATATGCTTCCTGTTCTTGAATCTACTGCACAAAACGGACGTCCTCTGCTGATTATTTCAGAAGATGTTGAAGGTGAGGCTCTCGCGACGCTTGTTGTTAACCGCTTACGTGGTTCTCTAAGAGTTTGTGCCGTTAAAGCTCCGGGATTCGGTGACAGAAGAAAAGAGATGCTTGAAGATATTGCTATTCTTACAGGCGGAACGGTTATCTCAGAAGAGAAAGGGCTTAAACTAGAAAGTACTACTCTCGATATGCTCGGAACAGCAGAAAAAGTCACAATTAACAAGGAAAACACTACAATTGTCAATGGTTCAGGCGATAAGGATATGATTAAAGCCCGTGTAGCTCAGATCAGACAGCAGATGACAACCACTACCTCAGATTATGATAAGGAAAAACTTCAGGAACGTCTGGCAAAACTTGCAGGTGGTGTTGCTGTACTTTATATTGGTGCTGCTTCTGAAGTTGAAATGAAAGAGAAGAAGGACCGCGTTGATGATTCACTTCATGCTACCCGTGCTGCTATTGAAGAAGGAATTGTTCCCGGAGGAGGGGTTGCTTATATCCGGGCAATAAGCGCACTCGAAGGATTGAAAGGAGATAATGAGGATCAGACAACCGGTATTGAAATTATAAAACGCGCAATTGAAGAACCATTACGCCAGATAGCTGTTAATGCAGGTAAAGAAGGTGCTGTTGTAGCTCAGAATGTTAAGTCAGGGAAAGGTGATTATGGATACAATGCTCAGAGTGATAAATATGAGAAACTTTATGCCTCCGGAGTAATTGATCCTGCAAAAGTTGCCCGCGTGGCGCTCGAAAATGCTGCTTCAGTCGCAGGTATGTTTCTGACAACAGAAGCCGTAGTAGTTGAGGAGAAGGAAGATCATCCTGCCGGACCCCCACAGGGTATGGGCGGTGGTATGCCAGGTATGATGTAAAAACTACATTCTATCATATATTCATTAGTAGAGCCAGTTCTGAGAGCTGGCTCTATCTGTTTATAAATATCAAATGATAATTTTATATATTTGCACCTGATTTTAACCACCCTTGTTCTATGAACAATATCCGGAATTTTTGTATAATAGCTCATATTGATCATGGTAAAAGCACACTGGCCGACCGTTTGCTGGAGAAGACCAATACAATAACCTCACGTGAATATCAGGCCCAGGTCCTCGATGATATGGACCTTGAAAGAGAGAGAGGCATTACTATTAAAAGCCATGCCATACAGATGGAATATTCGGAGGGAGGACAAAAATATATACTTAATCTTATTGATACCCCGGGGCATGTTGACTTTTCCTATGAAGTATCCAGATCAATTGCAGCATGCGAGGGAGCCCTTCTTGTAATCGATGCCACTCAGGGTATACAGGCACAAACAATATCAAACCTGTATATGGCTATCGAACATAACCTTGAAATTATACCTGTTCTTAACAAAATGGATATGGCATCTGCCATGCCTGAAGAGGTAAAGGATCAGATTGTTGATCTTGTCGGGTGCAACAGGGAAGATATTATTGAGGCCAGCGCTAAGACAGGACTGGGAGTAGAGAAAATTCTTACTGATATTGTCAGTCGTATACCTGCTCCGTCAGGCGATCCTGAAGCTCCTCTTCAGGCTCTTATATTTGATTCTATCTTCAATTCATTCAGAGGTATTGTAGCCTACTTTAAGATTGTTAATGGTACAATCCGAAAAGGTGACAGGGTGAAATTCGTGAATACGGATCATGAATATAATGCTGATGAGATAGGTGTCCTGAAACTGAAACAGGACCCTAGGGATAAATTGGGGGCGGGTGATGTCGGATATATTATTTCAGGAATAAAAAATTCAGCTGAAGTAAGGGTTGGTGATACTATTACACACGTTAAGAATCCCTGTAAGACTGCCATTTCCGGATTTGAAGATGTTAAGCCAATGGTGTTTGCGGGCATTTATCCTGTTGATGCCGATGAATATGAAGATCTCCGTTTATCAATTGAGAAGCTGCAGTTGAATGATGCCTCACTTTCATTTATCCCTGAATCTTCAGCAGCACTGGGGTTTGGTTTCCGATGTGGTTTCCTGGGGTTACTTCATATGGAAATCATACAGGAGCGCCTTGACAGGGAATTTGATATGGATGTGATAACAACAGTCCCTAATGTTTCATATAAGGCATATACAACAAAAGGAGAGGAGATTGATGTTCATAATCCTTCAGGTTTACCTCCAGTGAATCATCTTGATCGGATTGAGGAACCTTATATAAGTGCACAGGTGATTACTCTGTCTGAATATGTAGGCTCAATCATGAATCTGTGTATTGATAAAAGAGGTATATTGAAAAATCAGGTCTATTTAACCAGAGACAGGGTGGAGTTGACTTTTGAAATGCCACTTGCCGAAATTGTATTTGATTTCTACGATAAACTTAAAAGCATATCAAAAGGTTATGCCTCTTTTGACTATTATTATACCTCATATCAAAAAGCTGATCTCGTACGGCTCGATATCCTTCTGAATGGTGAAATGGTAGATGCTCTTTCCACACTAATTTACCGGGGACATGCCTATGACTTTGGCAGAAAGATGTGTGTCAAGCTTAAAGAGCTGATACCGCGGCAGCAGTTCGACATAGCAATACAGGCTGCAATAGGTGCAAAAATCATTTCCCGTGAAACCGTAAAAGCGGTCAGGAAGGATGTGACGGCTAAATGTTATGGAGGCGACATAACCAGGAAAAGGAAACTTCTGGAGAAACAAAAAAAGGGGAAGAAACGTATGAGGCAGGTCGGAAATGTAGAAGTTCCTCAACAGGCTTTTCTGGCAGTTTTAAAACTTGACTGATTTTTTTCTACCTGTGCCCATCTGTGTAATTTTGGAATAAGAACTTACATTGAGATACACAGAGGCAGAACAGAGTTGAACAGAAAATGGCATCAACTGATAAGCTTATAGCCTCTTCCGTGAATATTTAATATTTTTACTTCGGGATCTTTTCTGAGATATTTGCGCAGACGGGTAATATAGACATCCATACTTCTGGCATTAAAGTAGTTATCATCAATCCATATCGTTTTCAGAGCATAATTTCTTTCTAGAACATCATTCCCATGACGACATAACAGGTCAAGCAGTTCCGACTCCTTGGTAGTGAGCTTAATTGATTGATCCTTGTAAACAAGAATTTGTTTCAGAGGATCGAAAGTGTATTCTCCGATCAGATAGAAGTCTTCTTTCTTATTTACCTGAGTTATGTTGGTTCTTCTTAGAATAGCCTCGATCCGGTATATCAACTCCTCCATAGAAAAAGGCTTCGTTATGTAATCATCTGCTCCTGACCGGAATCCCTCAATAATATCTTCTTTCTGGTTTTTGGCAGTAAGATAAATAACAGGAATTTCATGATCTAAAAGGCGTATCTCCCTGGCAAGTGTGATACCATCCATTTCGGGCATCATGATATCAAGGATACATAATCCGAATGGTTCGGAAGAAAAAGCTTCAAGTGCCAGTATACCGTTTGCACATAGTGTAGTTTCATAGTTTTTTGCATTAAGATAATTCTTTAACAGGTTGCCCAGGTTGATATCATCTTCAGCAAGAAGAATTTTTATACT
Organism: uncultured Bacteroidales bacterium; assembly: GCA_963760915.1. Taxonomy (GTDB): domain Bacteria; phylum Bacteroidota; class Bacteroidia; order Bacteroidales; family VadinHA17; genus LD21. Next base: position 205,496 of record CAVXEU010000005.1, read on the forward strand.
GTTCATTGGTACATAATTTAATTAAAATAGTCAGATGAAGCCTGATTATCACATATTTGTATATTTCAGAGATAAATATAGATGGTTTCATTTTAAACCGTTTTGCGGAAGGAAAATTGTGAATTTTGAACCTTTATTAATCTGGCTTTCTGCCTTAATTGTTCCGTTGTGTTCATCAATTATCTTCTTTACATAGCTAAGTCCGAGGCCAAATCCTTTTATATTATGAAGATTACCGGAATGTACCCTGTAGAATTTATCAAAGATCCTTTTAAGGTTTTCTTTACTAATTCCGATGCCTTTATCCTCAATTATAATTAATATCCCTTTTTTTATATTGCGCGTAGAAATATATATTTCAGGTCTATCTTTTGAGTATTTAATTGCATTATCAATAAGGTTCGATATTGAATTAAGAAAATGGATTTCATCAACCATCACAAGTGAACAGGTTGCCTGAAAATTTTTCTTAATAAAGCCATTGCTGTTACTGATCTGAAGGTCAAAGTTCTCTACAGCTCTGTCAATTAATGTTTTTATATCCATCTCCACAAGTTCGAGTTTTAACTTCATCTTTTCAAAAATAGCCATTTGAAGAACCTTCTCAACCTGGAATTTAAGCCTCATGCTTTCATCAGATATGACTTTTGCGAGATTATCAATGTTCTTATCCTTGTCAGGGATAGATTTATCAGCCATCAGCTGGGATGCCAGCGAAATGGTTGAAATAGGTGTCTTGAGTTCATGGGTCATGTTATTAATAAAATCATTCCTGATCTCAGAAATTTTCTTCTGTCGGAAAATGACGATAAAAGTACCGGTTGAAAGTATCAGAAGAAGCAGGATGAAGAGCATTGAGAGGAAACCAAGGGTTCCTATTTTCTCGAATTTATATTGTTGTTCCTGAAGACAGTACATAACAATTTGATTCTGACTGGGAACAGGATCATTTGGAAACAGCTGTATAATAAACTTGTTCGGACCCCTCTTGTCTGTATAACCGGGTGTTTTCCAGATATTCCCATATCGTCCGGAACGGATTGAGAATTCAAAATCAAGATATATTCCAACATTGTTAAGAGCTTTGCGGAGTTGCTGCTTTAAATATTCAGTGTTTATTCTATCTCTGATATCCGGGGTATTACGAAGAATTTTCTCCATAATATTCTCAAGGAAGACAATTTTATTACTAACTCTTCCCGATATTTCTGAATTAATAAGTTGTTGGGAGGGTTCAATCGATTCTTCAGTGACAAAGGGAGATGAATTTTCGGAAGAGATGAATATCTTATGACCCGAACTGAATATTTCTATTGGTTCTCCCGGTTTATTAAGCCCGTATGATTCAAGCAATTCTGAATTTGTAAGCAGTCTTCTGGAAAGTGGCGAGTTTGCCGGCACCTTTATTGTAACAGAATCAGTAGAAGCAGGATTGATAACGTCCACAATATTTTTAATTAATTCCTGCTCCTCTAGATCAAGAACCACCGACTCGAGGGCTTTATTTGCCAGGTATCGGAATTGCTTATCTGTTATAGCAATTGCATTACGGATCCAGTATAATTGTATAAGAATCAGTCCAGATATAGCCAGAAAAAAAAAGATGGCCAGTAAGACAATGGTTTTCTGCTTCATACTAATACAAAATTACTTGTATATATTTTATAATGCCATTGTTTAACTTTCTTTAACAGAAAGAAGTCTAGGTTGAGCAAGAGTCGGGAGTGCCTAACGTTAAAAAGCGAAATCTGTGATATTGCAGACAACAGCTGGAACTCTGGTCACTTAAGACATTTTAGGCACTTTATTTATTTTAACATATCCTTAAAATATTGTTAATTTTCAGATATATAGGTTAAAACATTTTTTTTTTAAGATTACTGGTTATATATTTGTATATGCATTTGGCATGATATTTGACTCAAAAGATATAGAGGTTTTTTTCATAGGTTAGGTTAGTTTTAGGGTTATCAAAATGGGAGCCGCTTTCACAGCGGCTCCTTTCTTTTATATGCTTGAATAATAAATACATAATAAGTTCAATAATCCTTCTAAATACCTGTTGGTGTTTAATTCAGCTTTTCCTTATAAGGTTATTAACCTTTTTAACATTCAGATTTTTTTCTCTTGCAGCATAATAGATGTGTTTTCGGATCCTGGCTGATTTTTTCTTTTGCAGCCATGTAAGATTTATCACAAATGAGGATCCATCGTTAAAAAGCAGCATTGCCTTTTTTTGTCGTTGAGGCATTATTAATTCCTTTGTATCGATCCATTTAAAGGAATGTTTCTTTGGCTTTAGAAGTCCATACCGGAACTCTATCTTCTCATTATCGATGGAAAAAAACAGATCCTTTCTTTTGATTGTTGCGAAAGCAGCAATAATCGAAACAAACAGGCTAATCCCAAAAGGGACTAATGAGATTAATGCAGGAATGCTTTTATGACCAAAAACTTTGTTTGCTATTAAGATATATATTCCGCCAACACAAAATATTGCAGCAAACCCCCATAAAAGAATTTTTCTTCCTTTTGAAAACTCCTCTTCTGACAGATTGTAAAACAGCTTTTCCATACTCTATTGGGTTAGATAATGTAGATTCTTATCCTTAAAGGTATTTAAATCAATATTGAAGATTGCATTTACAGATTCGATTTCTCTTAACCTGGCAGTAAACTGGCTGATATTATCTTCAGTACCAGGGTCCTGTACCTGGAAAATATAATCCACATTCCTGAGATTTTTGAGAAAAAAATCGGTACCTGACCTGTTGGAGATCAGATTGAACACAGTACCGGAAGAGCTGTCTATATCTGAAAACCTGCTGAAGGTTTTTTCCTTTCCGGTACTATCACTGATTTTTACAGGAGAGACATTCTTAAGAGAAAACCGGAATTTCTTATTTAAGGTAAGAGATAATTTATAATCAGGTTCAGCACATACCAATCCAAACAGGAAAAACTCATCTTCATTGTTTATTTTAAGCTGTACCCGGGTGATCTTTTGACTGTTCTTCATTTTAAGAAGACTTGATCGATAAAGTTAAGCAAAATTGAGATACTTAATCCGGTCAGTCCAAATTATCTTTCAGTCTTTTCCAGGCCTGGTTTGATGCTTCCTGTTCTGCTTCTTTTTTAGACGAACCATGCCCTATTCCCAATTCTTTTTTATCAATGCTGAGAACAGTCGAAAAAACAGATTTTTTCTGATTGAAATCATATTCTTCATTATAAGTGAATATGATGTTTGATTTGTGTTTTTGTACCCATTCAAAAACAAGACTTTTATAGTCTGTATCAGTACTTACTATGAAATTCAGGTCGAGGTACCTGTTAAGTACATTCTTAAGGAATACTTTTTTGGTCTTTCTGAAGCCTTTATCCAGAAAAACTGAACCTATCAGAGCTTCAAATGCATCACCGTAGAGATTTTTTGTAGCATGAAATGAGCTTATCTTACTAATAAGAATCTTATTAATTCCCATCGATATTGCTAGCTGATTAAGCACATCCCTGTTTACTATCCTTGAACGGATCTTTGTCAGGAATCCTTCATTTGCGTCGGGGAATTTTTCAAAAAGATAGTCTGAGAGGATTGCATCAAGTACAGCATCTCCCAGATATTCAAGGCGCTCATTATTTACTTTTTTGCCGTTGGGTAATGTAAAAGAGGCCGACCTGTGTATAAAAGCGACCTCGTATAATTTGAGATTTCCGGGGCTGAATCCCAGTATCTTTTTTAAGCGGGCAGAAAATTCCCGTTTATCAATCAAATAGGTACCATTAATTCTTTTACGGAATAACGACACTAAAGTTCAGCTTTTTTTATAACGACAGAAGCATTGTGGCCACCAAATCCAAATGTATTGCTTATGGCGACATTTACCGTTCTGTGCTGCGTTTTGTTGAGTGTTAAGTTCAGGTTCTGATTGATATCCGGATCACTAACCTTGAAGTTAATCGTAGGTGGAATAATATCATGAACAACCGCCATAATTGAAGCAATAGCTTCAATGGCGCCCGCAGCACCAAGCAAATGCCCGGTCATGGATTTTGTTGAACTGATATTAAGTTTATAGGCGTGATCACCAAAAACGTTCAGAATAGCTTTTGTTTCAGAGATATCACCAAGGGGAGTAGCAGTTCCATGCACATTGATATAATCTATATCCTCAACTTTCAGGCAGGCATCACTGACTGCCAGTTTCATTACATTACGTGCACCGAGGCCTTCAGGATGAGGTGCAGTAAGGTGATAGGCATCTGCGGTTAATCCTGTACCGACCAGTTCCGCATATATCTTTGCCCCCCTTGCTTTGGCATGTTCGTACTCCTCAACGATTAATGCTCCGGCGCCTTCACCCAGAACAAAACCATCCCTGGTTTTGTCAAAGGGTCGCGATGCCGATTTAAACTCATCATTGTTTGTGGAAAGTGCCTGCAAAGCATTGAACCCACCTATCCCTGGTTCATTGATGCTTGCTTCAGATCCGCCGGTAACAAAAATATCAGCCTTTCCCCACCTGATATAATTAACAGCGTCAATTATTGCATTTGTGGATGAGGCACATGCTGATACGGTAGCAAAATTCGGCCCCATAAAGCCATATTTTATCGAAATTGACCCTGCGGCAATGTCCCCGATCATTTTGGGTATAAAAAAGGGGCTGAATCGGGGTGTCCCATCCCCAAGGACATAATCTTTAATAGCAAGATAAAAGGTCTCAATTCCCCCGATTCCTGAGGCCCAGATAACACCAACTCTTTCCTTATCAACCTTATCAAGATTTAACCCGGAATCTTTTATTGCTTCATCAGTTGCAACAAGTGCATACTGAGAGTACAAATCAAGTTTGTTGGCTTCTTTTCTGTCAAAATAAGTTTTAGAGTCATAGCCTTTCAGTTCACATGCAAATTTTGTTTTGAACTTTTCAGTATTGAACCGCGTAATCATAACTGATCCGCTGATTCCGTTTTTTAGTCCTTCCCAATATTCATGCAAATTATTACCTAAAGGAGTTAAAGCTCCAAGGCCTGTTACTACAACTCTTCTCATAAATGATTTTTTAAAAATGCAAATTATTTTGCATTCTCCTCAATGTACTTGATTGCATCACCAACGGTGCCGATAGTTTCGGCCTGATCATCAGGAATGCCAATGTTGAATTCTTTCTCAAACTCCATGATTAACTCAACAGTGTCAAGAGAGTCTGCACCCAGATCATTAGTGAAACTGGCTTCGGGAGTTACTTCTGATTCGTCTACTCCAAGTTTGTCAACTATAATTTCTTTTACTCTTGTGGCAATGTCCGACATAATAATAAATTTTAATTAATATTAATTTTTGAACCATGCAAAGAAATATATTTGTACCTTATTTTTCAAATGATTTGATGTTTTTTTATTTATGCTACAGTTTAATGTGTTGATAATTAGAAAAATAATCTTATTTTAATGAATTATTATAAATTGTTGACAAATAGTCTAATTATCATATAATGAGGAATATAGCAATTTTTGCTTCAGGGTCCGGAACCAATGCGGAAAATATAATTGAATACTTTTCGAATAGAAATACCGCTCAGGTGAGTCTGGTTTTGTCAAATAAGCGTCAGGCAATGGTTTTAAAAAGGGCCGAAGCGCATAATACAAGAACTGTTTTTTTCGAACATAAAGAATTTTATATTACAGGAAAAGTACTTCGATACCTTGCATTATATAAAATAGACTTTGTTGTGCTTGCAGGATTTTTATGGCTTGTACCCGAAAATATCATTGATCAGTATCCGGGACGAATAATTAATATTCACCCTGCGCTCCTTCCTTCATATGGTGGAAAAGGAATGTATGGCGACATTGTTCACAAAGCTGTGATTGAAAATCATGACAAGGAGTCGGGAATTACAATTCATTATGTTAATAAGTCGTACGACATGGGAGACATAATATTTCAGGCCAGATGCAGTGTAGATCCTTCAGATACACCAGAATCTCTTGCTGAAAAAGTTCATTCTCTTGAATATAAGCATTATCCCAGAGTAATTGAGGAGCTGGTAGTAAAATTGCCAGATCTCTTAATTAAAGGTCCCGAGGAGACTTAGTATAACAGTCTTTATTTTCTCAAATTTAATGCTGTTTTCTTCGGATATTGGTTCGACAGGTGGTGCGTCTACTTTGAGAGGATCTACCGGGTCACCGTTCTTATAAAACCTGAAGTCCAGATGTGGTCCCGTTGACAATCCGCTAGTACCAACATAACCAATTATCTGTCCTTGTTTTACAAATACACCCTGTGTAATACCGTCTCCAAAGCGGCTCAGATGCATATAAGCAGTAGCATATATACTATTATGCTGAATTCTTACAATTCTGCCAGATCCGCTTTCGGTTTTGACTGAAGTAACTCTTCCATCGCCAATAGATTGAACAGGAGTGCCGTATGCCGCTGCATAGTCTACACCTAAGTGTGGTCTTCGTATTCTAAGTATAGGATGAAACCTCGACGAACTGTAACGGGAACTAATTCTGGAAAACCTTAGCGGTGCCTTAAGAAATGCTTTTCTCAGACTTTTCCCTTCAATATCGAAGAAAGACTCATTACCATCCTGAACGAATGGTATTGCAGTTATTGAATTACCCTCCTGATTGAACTGTGCTCCATATATCTTACCAGCGCCCAGTGACTTTCCATCGATGGATAGTTCTTCATATATTACTTTGAAGCTGTCGCCTTTTTGTAATCCGAAAAAGTCAACTGTCCATGCAAAAATTTCAGACAGTTTAAATGACAGTGTCGGGTGCAGACCTTCAGCAGTCATCGCTTCCCAAAGAGATGTTTCTATAGTACCTGATGCGTATTTAATCTCACTTTTTATATCTTTTCTGTAAAGCGTGATATTTAGGGAATCGTTGAAACTGAATACGTAACTGGTTGAGGGACCATCTTCATAAACGAGGTACCTGGCCCGTGCAGTACTGTCACGATCGCAAAAAAGTATATAATTATTACCAGCCTTAATTTTCCTGACATCAAAAACAGATCGGGAATTTTTCAAAACCTGATCAATTTCCTGCATTGTTACCCCATTTTTAATAAGAATTTCAGAAAGAAATCCATTTTTTTTAATATGTCCGGGTACCAGATCAAACGAATCAGATGGGATCCCGTACGTTAACACCGGACTTTTTGTCTTTTGAAAAGCAGATGAGTCAGGTGATGGAGCTATAATTGGCGGGCTATTGATAGTGGAATTTTTACATGAAACTGAAAGAAGAATTAGAAAAATCAGGATAAAAATGCTTGCTTTGGATAACATCAACTTATAATTATGTTAGTTTTTAATTACAATGTTAATAATTCGGTTCGGAACTACAATAATGTTGGAAGGAGTGGATGTCCCGATCCATTTTTTTGCTCTTTCATCAGACAGCACGATCTTAATGATCTCATCTTCCGACACGGTTACCGGAAGCTCAATTTTGAATCTCATTTTACCATTGAATGATACAGGATAATCAAAGAGATCTTCTTTCAGGAATACCTCGTTGAATGCCGGCCAGGGTTCATAAGCTAGGGATTTCGAATGTCCAAGTAGCATCCATAGTTCTTCAGCCATGTGAGGTGCGAAGGGCGAGAGTATCTTAATAAATGAAGAAGCTGTTTCAAAATTGACTTTACCCTTTCTGGTTGCAAGGTTAATGAATATCATCATTGCCGATATTGCTGTATTAAATCGAAGATTTTCAATATCACCTTCAACTTTTTTTATCACCTGGTGCAGTCCTTTCAGAACTTCTACATCTTCCTCTCCTTTGAAAATATTTGCGGATTCTGACAGGAACCTGAATGTTCTGCCAAGAAATCCGGATACTCCTTTCACCCCTTTATCATCCCATGGTTTGGTAACATCAAGAGGACCCATAAACATCTCGTACAATCTGAGGGAATCGGCACCATATTTCGAAACCACATCATCGGGGTTGATCACATTTTTTAGCGACTTCGACATCTTGGCCACGATCTGTTTAAGTTCAGAGCCGGTCTCTTTATGATAAAATTTACCTTCCCTCTCATCGACCAAATCACCGGAAACCTTTGAACCTGATTTTGTTTCAAATGCAAAGGCCAGGATCATTCCCTGATTGAATAGCCTTTTATAGGGTTCATCAGTTGAAACAATCCCAAGATCAAATAGTACCTTATGCCAGAACCGGCTGTAAAGAAGATGAAGTACTGCATGTTCTGCACCACCTATGTAAAGATCTACGGGCATCCAGTATCTCTCTTTTTCCTTATCAAAAATTACTTTGTCATTTTTCGGATCTATAAATCGGAGATAGTACCAGCACGATCCTGCCCATTGAGGCATTGTATTTGTCTCTCTTCGTCCTTTACGACCATTCTTGTCGGTAACATTCAGCCATTCCACCGAATTCGAAAGGGGTGATTCACCAGATTCACCGGGCAGGTAATTCTCAAGCTCAGGTAATTCAAGAGGAAGTTCATTGTCATTCATCACAGTAACCTCCCCGTCCTCCCAGTGAATTACAGGGAATGGTTCGCCCCAGTACCGCTGTCTGCTGAAAAGCCAGTCGCGTATCTTGTAATTTACTTTTGTTGTCCCCAGTTTTCTGGATTCAAGCCATCTGGTCATTTTACTAATGCCGGCCTTCTTATCAAGACCGTTTAAATCAATTCCGGTTGATTCATCAGATGAATTAATATATTTCCCGTCTTCAGTCCAGCATTCTTTGCCCGTAAGTATTCTTTTCTTCTGCTCCGGATCGGTAACATCAGGGTCTTGTATGCAGTTGATGGGAAGACCGAATTTGAGGGCAAATTCGAAATCCCTTGTGTCATGGGCAGGTACAGCCATAATTGCACCGGTACCGTAACCTGTTAATACATAATCAGCTATCCATATAGGAATCAGTTTCCTGTTAACAGGATTAATGGCATACCTTCCTGTAAAGACCCCTGTTTTTTCTTTTGAAAGATCAGTACGGTCGAGGTCAGATTTGAGTGAAGTGTCCTTAATATAATCGTTTACTGAACTCTTACAGTCATTTGTGGTAATCTTTTCAACAAGGAGATGTTCAGGTGCAATAACCATATAAGTTGCACCAAAAAGAGTGTCGGGTCTCGTTGTAAATACGGTCAGGCTTTCATCGAGTCCTTCAATACCGAAGTCGACTTCAGCTCCCGTGGAACGACCAATCCAGTTACGCTGCATATCTTTGATACCTTCAGGCCAGTCAAGATTGTCAATACCTTTCAGGAGACGTTCGGCATACTGTGGAATACGAAGCATCCATTGTTTCAGATTTCTCTTTTCAACCTTGTTCCCGCATTTCTCATGCGAACCATCACTTAAAACCTCCTCATTGGCACATACTGTTTTGCAGCTCGGACACCACCATACCTGTGCATTATCGTAATAAGCAAGCCTTTTTGAATTTATGTATCTTACTATCTCATCCTTACTTTTTTTAGCAATGGAATCAGGAATTTTCAGTTCCGAAACCGGTCTTCCTTTCTGCAATATTTCATCGAACCATATATTATAAAGCCGGATAAAGATCCATTGTGTCCATTTGAAATATCCCGGATCTGTGGTGTTGATTTCTCTGTCCCAGTCATAACTTAATCCCAGTTCTTTTATTTGTCTTCTGAATGTGTCACAATTATTTCTGGTAGTTATGGAAGGATGTGTTCCGGTCTGGATTGCATACTGTTCAGCAGGCAGACCAAATGCATCCCATCCCATCGGGTGAAGTACATTAAATCCCTTCATTCTTTTATACCTGCTAAAGATATCTGTTGCCGTATATCCCTCAGGATGACCAACATGTAGTCCGGCTCCCGAAGGGTAAGGGAACATATCGAGGATATAACACTTTTTCGGATTTGACAGATCTTCAGGTGTTTTAAAGGTTTTATTCTCCTCCCAATATTTCTGCCACTTTTCTTCTATCTCGTGGAAATTGTAATCCATCTTGCTCTTTACTTAATAAGTTATACTCCTGATTTTAAGAGGGCAAAAATAGAAAAACTTTGGCAATTATCAGTAATGTATTATGTATTATAGACGTTCCATGATTGTCAATGATTTGGTGCATAGGGCACGGATTATAGGGTTTAGGAAAATACCGGTCTGCAAATCATGCAAAACCATAGTGAACTCTGAGATTCTTTGTGTTCCTCTTCTTAAGTTTTTGTTTCTTTAACGAACTTTGCATATTCCTTACGACCTTTGCGCCTGCCTGCCGGTGTGCCGGGTTAATGGATTTCATTTTAATTCTTATCAATAACTTGTAAAACCGGGCTTTTGGTTATACTTTTGCAGTATTGATCCGGTCCCGTAGTTCAATGGATAGAATGACAGATTCCGGTTCTGTTGGTTGGGCGTTCGAGTCGCCCCGGGATCACAGAAATGGCAGCCGCACTGGCTGCCGTTTTTCTTAAACGGGAAAAAATAAGATCAGGAATAATTTTAATAAATATTTGGCAGGGAGAACTATGTGTGGTAACTTATGAATAGAGAAAGTTCATCGATCTGAACCATGAGCGCGATGTGTGCCAAACAACGATATCTTTGGTATATGCATTATTGTTCGGTTAAGTCCCTTAATATATCGATCATCTCATGTATCGCCATGGTATCAACAGAATCTTTAATTGGAGATAATCCAAGAAGCAGCCTGACCTTATTCAGATCGTCCCCTGTAACCAGATCCTTACCAATTAAAATGTAATATATCAGAGCTGATTTTAGTGCATTGGATTTTACCCTGAAAGTATGCTGACTGGACCGTGCAGGGAAAATATGTACATACCTTTGATTGTTATCAAAATATTTCAAGGTCCACATGGAACCGTCTGATAATGAAATTATTCTGAAACAATTAGTGTTAGTCCCGACCCAGTTGGAATATGACTCTAAACTATCGAGATCTTTCAACTTAAGAAATTCTTCAACTTCATCACAAATATTCCTTACCGACAGCTCTCCGGTATAGACATCCATTACTGATGAGCCGAGGTGTTTAAGCTCACTGATGAGTTCTTTAGTTTCGGCCGGGGGCTTGTCAATTCTTCTGTAAATGAATTCTCTTATAAATCCAAGATGATGTTTCAAAGGATTTAACAGGTAGGGTTCAGAAATATGATAACCAGATATCATATGCCGGTAAAAAGACAAATGTAAAAAGATTCAGGATAAAAGTAAAAAGTTATAAGGGAAGAAGTGAGTATCCTGCAGATGGGTAAAAAATGGTTTTTTGCGGGTGATTGAAATTTAACAAATAGATATTCACTATATTAGTCTTATGCCCTCTTTATCAAGTTGCTGAAGAACAGTATCCGGCCATATACTCGATTGTACCTCGCCGATATGCATTTTTCTGAGGAAGAACATGCATAACCTCGATTGTCCTATTCCACCTCCAATACTGAGAGGTAACTGATTGTCAAGGAGCATCCTGTGAAACTTAAGATTTTTTCTGTCAGTGCACCCTCTTATTTCCAGCTGCTTTTCAAGAGCTTCCCTGTCAACACGAATTCCCATGGAAGAGATTTCTAATGAAGACTGTAGAGCGGGATTCCATAGGATGATATCGCCATTCAAACCATAATATCCATCTTCATTTAGTGTACTCCAGTCGTCATAATCCGGAGCACGTCCGTCATGAGGTTCACCGTTACTAAGTTTGGCTCCTATACCTATAATAAATACTGCCCCGAATCTGGCAGCAATTTTTGTTTCACGTTGTTTGACGGTAAGTGTCGGATACAATTCCAACAATTCCTCAGCATGTATGAAAAATATCTTATCAGGTAAATCCGGATTAATTTCTGAGTATTCCTTACAAAAATCCTGCTCGGTTTCTTTCAGAACTTCATAAATAGATTCCACGGTCATTTTTAAATACTTCAACGATCTTTGACTCTCAGTGATATGCTTCTCCCAATCCCATTGGTCAACATATACAGAATGAACAGGACTCAGATCTTCATCGGGTCTCAGAGCTCTCATATCGGTCAATATTCCTTTTCCTGGTTCAATATTGTATTCCATCAACCTGAGCCTTTTCCATTTTGCCAGAGACTGTACAATAAGTGCTTTTTGTCCGTTCATTCCCTTGACAGAAAAACTGGCAGGCTTTTCAATGCCATTTAAGTCATCATTTATACCCGTTCCATCTAAAACAGCAATAGGAGCCGAAACATTCACCAGATTAAGATGCCTGGCTAACCTACGGGTAAATCTCTCTTTTATATAAAATATCGCTTCCTCTGTTTTTAGTTTACCTGAAATAGCTGAAGATTGAATCTGAACAGGTTCCTTTATCATTAATAATCGATTTAATAATTAATAATTTATGATATATTAATAAGTATTGAATTAATTGAAGCAAATATAGAAATAATAATCATAATCATAATTAAATATACCTTTATAATTAATAAAATATCAATAAAATGATATTATTATTTTAATTATAAAGATACAGGTGTTTGTTATCAATTTACTTTTAATACTCATATCTACATAAACTAAACTCCAGTTTATTGTAGGAGGGAATGACATTAAAGGAATGGTAATGGTCCGGTATTCCAATATTGTCTGATATGTAGTTATATGAAATAGTTTAAAGGATTTCATTAAGATTATAGCTTGCATTTTTACCTAATGATCTTTCAGCTTGTATTTCAGTAGTTTATCTGTTTTAATTATTGAATAACCCCTAAAATCCATCTGTCTGGTTTTATTTGACTACATTTACACCTTCTTTCGGAAAATAATCTAATCATTAAAATCAATAAAATTATGACAGTAATTATAGTAGGAATAGTAATATTAATTATTGGATTCGTGGCTGCTAAAGCCGATCCTGCAATGCGACCTTATCAATCAATTATAAAAATAGCTGGAGTGATTGTTGTGTTAATAGGAATATCTCTTTCATGTGTGGTTCAGGTTGAGCCGGGACAGGTTGGAGTGCAGAAGCTTTTCGGAAAAGTAAATAATACTATACTGGAAAGCGGATTAAATATTGTTAACCCCTTAGTACAGGTGGTTATGTTCGACACAAGAACTGAGAATTATACTATGTCAGGGACGAGCGATGAAGGTAGTAAATTGGGCGATGATGCTATCCGGGTACTTTCGGCAGACGGTCTTGAGGTAGTGGTTGACCTGACTGTTTTATACAAAGTAATTCCATCTGAAGCTCCAAGGATACTCAGAGAAGTCGGGACAGATTACAGAAATGTTCTTGTTCGTCCTATTTGCAGGACAAAAATCAGGGATAATGCAGTTTATTATGATGCGGTTGCATTGTATTCAACGAAAAGAGATGAGTTTCAAAATAGAATATTTACAACTATTGAATCAAATTTCAAAGAAAGAGGACTGATGCTGGAACAACTTCTTATAAGAAATCTTTCTTTACCCGAGTCTGTAAAAGCTTCCATTGAATCAAAAATAAATGCCGAACAGGATGCACAAAAGATGACCTTTGTTCTTCAGAAAGAAAGACAGGAAGCAGAACGGAAAAGAGTTGAGGCACAAGGTATTGCTGATTACCAGAAGATTTTAAGTACCGGTTTAAGCGATAAGCTTTTACAATATGAGATGATAAAAGCAATTTCTACCTCACCCAACTCCAAACTGATCTTTATGACAAACGGGAAAAACCTTCCTATACTTGTGGACAGTAAATAATATTTAAATGGTCTTTTTTATTTGAAATCGTTTATCTTAGCTTCAAATTCTATATTATGATTACACGCAGGTCTTTTATTAAAAAAAGTGCAGTTGTCGCTACAACAGCATTAATTGTTCCTTCACTACATGGACGGAATTTATTTCCGGCTAATAAATCAGCGCTTGAAGGAAAGAAAGTTTTATTTGTCTGGGGTGGCTGGATGGGTCATGAACCCGATAAATGCAGGGATATTTTTGTTCCATGGATGGAGTCGGAAGGGGCGAAGGTTACCGTTTCTGATACCCTGGATGCATATGTTACCCTGGATCTGAAGAACAATTTTGACCTGATTGTCCAGACATGGACTATGGGGACAATTGGAGCAAAACAGGAAAGAGCTCTGCTTGATGCAGTTAAGAATGGGGTTGGATTAGCCGGCTGGCATGGCGGACTGGGCGATTCATTCCGTAATAACACTGAATATCAGTTCATGGTTGGAGGTCAGTGGGTCGCTCATCCGGGTGGGGTTATTGATTACAGGGTGAACATAGTTGATCATAAGGATCCGGTTACAAAGGGACTTTCTGATTTTGATATGCATTCCGAACAGTACTATGTTCAGGTTGACCCGAATATTAAAGTTCTTGCGACAACTACTTTCGGCGATAAAGTTGCTCCATGGATCGGAGGGAATGTAGTTCCTGTTGCCTGGAAAAAAATGTACGGAAACGGAAGGGTATTTTATTCTTCACTGGGTCATGTTGCTGCTGATTTTAAGGTACCTCAGGCACTTGAAATTCAAAAAAGGGGAATTTACTGGGCATGTATGAGTAAGTATGAACCTTTGGAGGATGTGAAGCTGCCTATATATAAAAACTTAAAGAAATAAATACTTCTGATCTGAACATTTCAGAACCTGCAACGGGGAGTTAGTAAATTATGTGTTCATGACTGACTTTGATGAAAGTGGATTTAGTATTATAATATGCGGCCAGCGAAAGTATTAGTATAGCAGGTGATTTAAGATAAGAAGCTTTGGGGAATGGAATTAATTAACTGATTGAACAACAATAAACATCATAAAAACCAGTTTAGATTCTTATAAAATGATTATTTTAGATAATACAAAATCTGCAGGCAATGAAAAGGGGACTTATTTTTTTGATGATAGTGATGCTGTTGATCTCCTGCAACTTGTTAGCTCAAAACCAGGGGAAGAAATATTATATTACAGGAAAGGTAATTGACATTAATGACAGGCCGGTATCCGGTGCCATTTTATTTGTTGATGACTTGAATACTCAAGTTGTCACTGATGAAGGAGGCATGTTTAAGATCAGGGTAAAAAAAAATGCAGACAGGCTCGCTGTTTTCACCCCCTTTACGGGCAAAGTGAGGAAGTAATAAATGGAAGAACAGTTATCAATTTCAAGTTAACAAAAGGGATATCACTTCAGGCAGAGGATAAACAGGGAAATCCCGATAATGACCAGGTAAATATAGCGTATGGATCTGCTTCTAAAAAAAATCTTACAACTTCTGTCCGCAAAATTGACAGCAAAAATAAAAATTATCAAAACATCTATGAATTGCTCCAGGAGGATCCAAGTATTCAGGTAAACGGAAATAAGATTGTTATCCGGGGTGTTAACTCAATTAATAGTACGGATCCACTGCTGATTGTTGATGGAATTATAGTCTCATCAATAGATTATATCAGCCCACAAATGGTAAAGTCTATAGAGATTCTTAAAGGCTCGGATGCAGCTATTTATGGTTCAAGAGGAGCAAACGGAGTAGTGATGATAACGCTGATCGGAGCCGGGGATAAGTAATTACCCCTGAGGTCTGTGCTTGTAAATCTAAAGATAATTATCAGATTTTTACCAAATTGGCTCATCCTGCCTGCCGTGAGGAAGTCATTAGGTCTGCGGTCCGATCCTGAACAGTTTTTTGTGGAGGGCAATTATCTTATTTCGAACACCAGCATAAGGACAGTGTTTTCATAATATTTGAGTTGCCATCTATGAGATTCGTTGTGGCGTTCGGCGTATAAAGAAACGGTCCGGATGAATTTAATTTTCCAAGAAAACCCGTTCATACGATGATTAGCAGTTAGTCTTTATTGACAGTAACATAGCATATTATACGGCATCAGCTGCAGTCCATTATTCTCTTTTGAAAAATAATATTTCTGATTCTCTGACATCAGCTAATTGAGAAATATGCCTCTTTGCACCATAAACTACATATTCTTTTAACTACTGCACTTCATCCAATTAATCTATTATCAGAGACCAGGAATCTTACAGTTGCTCAAAATATAAGACTATATATCTAAATATGTATAAAAATTAAAACCTGCGTGATACATTGAAATAAAAATCCCGCAGTAATCTGCGGGAGTAATTTGGTTTGCGGAGAGAAAGGGATTCGAACCCCCGGTACCCTTTTGAGGTACACACGCTTTCCAGGCGTGCCAGTTAAACCACTCCTGCATCTCTCCTTATAAATGCATGCTGTGTTAAACAGGGGCGCAAAATACGAAAATATTTTTATAATTTGTCCTGACTGGAAATTTCTCCTGCCAGTGACCTGTTTAATGACTCTACAATTTTGTCTTTTGATGAGAATCTTCCAAGCAAATGCATCAGTTTGGTAACAGATGCTTCAGATGTAATATCTCTTCCGCTTACCACTCCGGCAGCCAGCATCTGTCTGCTTGTTTCGTATAAGCCCATTTCCACGCTTCCTCCCTGACACTGTGTCACATTGAGTATTATCCCTCCATTATCGATAAATTGTTTGAGATCATCCAGGAACCACTGGTAAGTAGGAGCATTTCCCGACCCAAAAGTCTCTATGATCAATCCCCTTAATCCTTCAGTCTTTATCACCGCTTTTACCAGTTTCCTGTTGATCCCCGGGAAAAGTTTCAGAATAGCTACATTGGTGTCGAATGATTTATGAACAATAAGTTTCTTCTCTTTAGAAGGATAACTTATCAGGTCTTTAAAATATTTCAGATGCAATCCTACTTCGGCAAGAGTATGATAGTTAGGCGAATAAAACGCATCAAAATGCTCTGCACTCATCTTGGTCGTACGGTTACCGCGGGTAAGCTTATTGTCAAAATATATACACACTTCCGGTACAGCCGGTAAATCATTCTCCCTGGCAGCAGCAATGTCAATAGCCGTAATAAGATTCTCCCGGCCATCTGTTCTGAGCAGACCGATTGGTAACTGTGACCCTGTAAGAATTACCGGTTTCCCAAGATTCTCAAGCATGAAACTTAACGCTGATGCAGTGTATGCCATTGTATCAGTCCCGTGTAATACCACAAACCCATCAAAATCGTTATAGCTTTCTTCAATGATCTCGGCCATTTTAATCCAGACTCCGGGATCAATATTTGACGAATCCTTAACCGGATCGAATGATATCGAATGAAGATCATACCCGAATTTCCTTAGTTCCGGAACATGATCTGTTATATGGCGAAAGTCGATTGGTACCAGCGATCCGTTTTCGGGATCCTGTACCATTCCTATTGTTCCTCCTGTATATATGATCAATAATGAGATTTCCTTACTGGTTTTCATAAATACTCATGATTTTCATAATTGGCTGGCATCATACAGCGTAAGTTCAAAAAAATTGCCATCATCAGAATTATAATTTGTCACTGATTTGTCTCTTTCCGGATCTTCTTTTAAAGGTTAAAAAGCCGGGTTGAGTTAGTAAAAGTAATTAAACCGACCTCTTCTTCACTTATTCCGAAAATTTCTGCAAGCTTTTTATTTATTATGCAAATATATGAACTCTCGTTCCTTTTTCCTCTGCAGGGCACAGGGGCCAGATAAGGTGAATCTGTTTCAAGTATCAGATGCTCAGGACCTGTCTCCCTGACTATTTTGTCAAGTCCGGAGTTCTTAAAAGTTACAATGCCTCCTATACCCAGCTTGAAACCCAATCCAATTGCTTTCTCAGCATCATAAATGCTTCCTGAAAAAGCATGGAGGACACCTTTTAATCCCTTTCCTTTATATTGGTCTAATACTGCAAAAACTTCAGGAAATGATTCCCTTGAATGAATTACCACCGGCAAATCTCTGGTTAATGCAAACTCTATCTGTCTTCTGAGTGCTATTACCTGCTCTTTGATGAAAGTTTTGTCCCAGTAAAGATCTATCCCTATTTCCCCCACAGCAACGAATTTATATAGGGCAGAGAGTTCTTCAAGCTTATCGAGCTGTGAAATGTAATCCTCTCTTACCGAAGTGGGATGAAGTCCTATCATTGGATAGCAGATATCACGGTATCTGCTACCTGCAGACAGCATCTGGTCAACAGAGTGTACATCAATATTCGGCATCAGCATTTTTACAATTCCGCTGTTGACAGCCCTGTTCACCACTTCATCCCTGTCTCCATCAAAATCCGGCAGGTAAAGATGTGTATGAGTATCAATAAGCTGCATTAAACAACTCCCTGAGCCAGCATGGCATTTGCAACCTTCACAAATCCTCCGATATTTGCTCCGTCTACATAATTAATAAATCCGTTATCCTTGGTTCCATACTTCACGCATGTTTTATGAATATTTTTCATAATTGTGTGAAGTTTTTCATCAACCTCTTCACGTGACCATGGAAGTCTCATGGAGTTCTGTGTCATCTCAAGTCCTGATGTGGCAACTCCTCCAGCGTTTGCGGCTTTTCCCGGGCCATATAGTATCTCTGCGTTCAGAAAAACTGATACAGCCTCAAGGGTTGAAGGCATATTTGCACCTTCAGATACACATATACAACCATTTTTAACAAGCAGTTTAGCCTCTTCACCACTTATTTCATTCTGAGTTGCATTAGGCATTGCAATATCGCACTTAATTATCCATGGCCTTTTGCCTTCAAAATATTCAACGCCGAATTTTTCTGCGTACTCCTTGATCCTTCCCCTCTTCACGTTCTTTAGTTCCATTATGAACTTAAGTTTTTCTGAATCAATGCCTTTGGGATCATAAATGAATCCGTTTGAGTCTGACGATGTAACCACTTTGCCACCAAGCTCGGTAACTTTTTCTGTCGCATACTGCGCTACATTGCCTGAACCTGAAATACATACGATTTTCCCTTTAAAAGTCTCCCCACGGGTAGAAAGCATCTCCTTTGCAAAATATGTTGCACCGTAACCGGTTGCTTCCGGACGGATCAGCGATCCTCCCCATTCAATACCTTTTCCGGTAAGAACACCTGTAAATTCATTTTTCAGTCTTTTATACTGGCCGAACAGATATCCGATTTCTCGTCCGCCCACTCCTATATCACCTGCCGGAACATCCGTATCGGCACCGATATGACGATAAAGCTCTGACATGAAACTCTGGCAGAATCTCATAACTTCGTTATCTGACTTCCCCTTGGGATCAAAATCAGAACCACCTTTACCACCACCCATTGGCAGAGTGGTCAGACTATTTTTGAATACCTGTTCAAAGGCTAGAAATTTAAGAATACCAAGATTTACCGTCGGATGAAGTCTTAAACCTCCCTTATACGGTCCAATCGCACTATTCATCTCAATTCTGTACCCACGGTTAATCTGAACCTCGCCCTTGTCATCCAGCCATGGTAACCCTGAAGATAATTGTACGTTCAGGTTCTGCTATCCTTTCAAGGATCTTTGCATGTTTATACTTTGGATTTTCTTCAATGAAGGGAATCAGGGATTCTGAAACCTCCTGAACAGCCTGGTGGAATTCATTCTCCCCAGGGTTTCTGGCTTTGATCATAGCCATAAATTGTTGTACTTTCGGATCCATAATAAAGTGTTTTAGTTAAAAGATTAATTGGAGGTCTAAAATTATAAAAACAATGCCATATATTATTTCAATTTCGGGAAATAAAAAGAGTAACTGATTAATTTCCCTAAACCCGATTAACAGGAATATGACCAGTATGGTTCAGGAATGATTACTGGAACAGTAATTAATTGATGACTTTTAAAATGACTTTCAATGCAGATTTTACTCCTTGAGAACAGGCATTAATTATTTGATTGTTTTTTGAATATCATTATTAATTATTGTATCAGTTTTATTCCCGAAATCTCTAACCTGTCTATTATAATTCTCCGGTACTTTTATTTGCTCTATGATTTAATCACCGGGGTAGTTACAGGCAGCATCATAAGTTTCTGAAAGGTTTTCAGGAACTCCCGGATGAACAGTGATTTCTCTTCCCCTGCCTGGCTGATGAAATCTACTCATTTGGGCCGGATCAATCTGTCTGCCTTCAAAATCACCAAAGATTGCACCGGAAATCTGAGCCTGAGGGATTGACGGATCAGCCCAAACAAGCCAGTATTGAGTAGCTTAAGTTTCATGATATAAGGATTGAATGGAGTTTGTTCAGTGAAATATGGCTATTTTACTGGTTTTTCAAATAAATTATCAGGTAGTTCGGGATTAAACTCAACATTATCGACAACCATAGTTCCTGCGAGCTGTCCATTCATTTTGCTCTCAATTTTCCCTGGTATGGCAATTCCTTCAACTTTCATGTATTTACTATAATAGTTATCAGAGTTGGTTTCATTTCCCATCACTTTTATTTTTGAATGTGAACGGATTATAACGAATGAATCGGCATCGATGTAATATGTAAAAGAGTCACCCTCTTTAGTTGCAATATCGATTTTATAGCATTGTGTACCCTCCATATCTTCCTTACCCTCATAGGAAACTATATATCCCTTTTCCTTCCAGTTCCATAACATTCCATCCATATCGGCCTGGTATTGCATAGATTTGAGCTGATCTTCAGGCATAGGCTGGGTATCTGTTACTCCGGTAAAAGGATTCAGGCTCCATCCCTCCTTACCATTAAAAGTCTGAATAAAGGTTAAACCCTGAAAAGTGCCTTCAACACGGACTTTATCGGGGTGCTTGGACATCTGAATAAAAGGAATCTCAATCCCGGTCTGTATTATTTTACCTGTAAGTTTCTGAGTTTTAACTTTCAGCATATTGTCCTGCCCAATAGCTGAAAAGTGCTTCTTAAGGATGTCATCCAACGATTGAGATTTAACCGTACTCCCGGAAACCAGAAGTAAGAGTGCCAGAAATGCTGCAATTTTTTTCATGTAGTTCAGAATTTAGTGTTATTATTTAAGCAAGTTATTCCTATTTTATCACTTAATCAAAATGAATTTTGTATTCATGCAAGTCTGTACAGGTTCCCCGGGAAGCATTTTAAAATACCCTTAAATTCCATCTGCAGTAACAAAGATGATAACTTATGAATAGGTATATTAAGTAACCTGCAGATAGAATCTATATTTATCTCCCCTTCCTTTGAGACTAATTCAAAGATATCTCTTTCAATTCCGTCGAGTTCGGAAAAGAGAGACCTTTGGACAGGGGATTTTGGTTTTTCACGCTTCCAGTTTAAAAAATATTCCACATCCTCAGAACAACCTGTCAGAGAAGCTTTATTGTTCATGATAAGACTATTGCAACCAGTAGACCACTGATCGTCAGGTCTGCCCGGTACAGCAAAAACATCGCGGTTATAAGAATTGGCAATATCGGCAGTGATGAGTGCTCCCCCTTTTGATCCTGATTCGACGATCAGTGTGGCATCAGACAGGCCGGCAATAATCCTGTTTCTTTTCAGGAAATTATTGCGTTCAGGAAGTGCATCCGAGAGGAAATCAGTCAGCAGTCCTCCCTGACTTTTCATAGCTTTTGCTGTTGAGGCATGGATGGAAGGATATGTTGTCTTTAAACCGTGCCCAAGGACTCCTACAGTCTGTAAATTGTTGGAAAGTGCAGCTTTATGTGCTGCAATGTCAACCCCATAAGCCAGACCACTGACTATTATAAGATCGGGATGAGATTCAGCCAGACCCCCTATGATTTTTTCGCACATCTCTTTTCCATGTAAGGTGGCATTACGTGTACCTACTACACTTAATATTTTTGAAGCATTAAGATCACAATTTCCGGAAAAGAAAAATACAACCGGCGAATCATCGCATTGCCTGAGCCTGAAAGGATAATCATTATCCAGATAGAAAAAGGTTTTTATGTTATGTTTTGTCAGATATTCAACTTCTTGTTCTGCCGATTCAAGATAAGATCTGTCACTTATATATTTTGCCAGGCCGGATCCTATTCCAGGTATTTTAATCAGATTCCGGTAAGGTTCATGAAAAATTGCTTCAACACTTCCAAAATGAGAAACCAGTTTCCGGGCATTAATATCTCCGATACGTGGAATCAGACCCAGAGCAATTTTATGCTTTAGTGATACTTCTGACATAGCACAGGAAAATGAGACACTCAAATATAAAGAAAAAGCTGAAGATTCAGCTTTTTCTTTATTAAAAATATTCAATCAATCAGATGAAACCGGGTATAATCTACCTGCCGCCTGCCACCTTATATTACACCCATATCAAGCATTGAATTTGCAACTTTAAGAAATCCGGCGATATTGGCCCCTTTAACGTAATCAACATAGCCATCTTCCCTTGTACCATGTTTAACACACTGTCCATGAATATTGGACATGATCTCATGAAGCCGGTCATCCACCTCCTTACGGTTCCACCGGAGTTTCATTGAGTTTTGGGTCATCTCCAGTCCTGATGTTGCAACACCACCTGCATTTGAAGCTTTCCCCGGAGCAAAGAGCAGGCTGTTTCTCTGTATTAGCTCAATTGCTTCAGGTGTGCATGGCATATTAGCGCCCTCACATATGCATATACAACCATTATTTATAAGTCTCTCAGCATCTTCACCATTCAGCTCATTTTGTGTTGCACACGGCAGGGCAATATCAACCTTAACTTCCCATGGATGTTTTCCTTCATGGAATTCCACACCTTCAAACGCATAGGAATAAGGCTTTACGATGTCTTCATTTGAGGACCGTAGTTCAAGCATATATTCGATTTTTTTACCCGAAATACCTTCATGATCATAAACATAGCCATCAGGACCTGAAATTGTTACGACTTTTCCTCCCAGTTCTGTTGCTTTGAGGGCTGCACCCCATGCCACGTTGCCGAATCCACTTATTGCTACCCGTTTATCTTTGAAAGTTTCTCCCCTTGTGGCAAGCATTTCCTTGGCAAAATAAACACATCCAAAACCAGTTGCTTCCGGACGGATCAGCGATCCTCCCCAGTTGCTTCCCTTGCCTGTCAATACTCCGGTATGATCACCTGCAAGCCTCTTGTACATACCATACAGAAAACCGATTTCACGTCCGCCAACACCGATATCACCGGCAGGAACGTCAGTTTCGGGACCTATATATTTCCAGAGTTCAAGCATAAAGGACTGGCAAAAGCGCATCACTTCAGCATTTGATTTTCCTTTCGGATCAAAATCAGATCCTCCTTTACCGCCACCCATTGGAAGAGTAGTCAGTGCATTCTTGAAGATCTGCTCAAAACCGAGGAATTTAAGAATTGAAAGATTAACACTAGGGTGGAAACGAAGCCCTCCTTTGTATGGCCCAATAGCATTGTTGAACTGAATGCGGTAGCCAAGGTTTACCTTAACATTCCCTTCATCATCAACCCATGGAACTTTAAATGTAATAACGCGATCGGGTTCAATTATCCGTTCAATGATGTTTGCAGATTCAAACTGCGGATTTTCATTATAAACCTCTTCAATAGATTCAAGAACCTCTCTGACTGCCTGTAAATATTCAACCTCTCCCGGATGCTTCTTTTCAAGGTTATTAAGGATTTTATCTACATTCATTATTTTAATTATTAAGTTAAGATCATGTTTGGAAAACAGTGTGTCAAATTTGAGATTGTTCAATATCATTAAAAATGATAAAACTCATGTTATCAAATGATAACCTTCACTCCGGAGGAACATATAAGTTTAATGATTTAGTAATTTTGGCCCTCTCTGACCTTGAAAGAGCACTTATATATACAGGCGGATATTTTGCTATACCTTCATTGAATTTCTGAAACAGGGTAATGCTGTGTATAAGTCCGAAAAAACTGTTTTCGGTCTTATATCCTGAAAATAGTCTTTTATCAATCTCAACTGAATTTTTTCTTCCTCCTACAATTCCTGCATTGAAATATCTGAAAATAATTTTCTCGGCCTCATCTGAGTAGAATATGAACTGATAATTCAGGAAGACCGGGATAAAAGCAATAAACAGATAAATTCCGGCCAGGATAAGGGTCCAGGTTGTATCGCTCATTCCAAGCAGTGGGAATTTAATTATTTCTGCAAAATAGGCAAGGATTATGTATGCAACAAATAAAACAGTAGCTGCAAAAAGCCTTATTCTGATTTGGATAATTGTTTTACTGTTGTCGAATGTCATATTAAGTGTGTTAAAATTAATGAGCAGATATAGCAGGGAGACCCTTTACATCTCTCTCTGAATCTTAAGAGATTTTAATTCTACCTGTCTGACAATGATATTTAATAT
This sequence comes from uncultured Bacteroidales bacterium, assembly GCA_963760915.1. Taxonomy (GTDB): domain Bacteria; phylum Bacteroidota; class Bacteroidia; order Bacteroidales; family VadinHA17; genus LD21. The sequence continues at coordinate 229,687 of CAVXEU010000005.1, forward strand.
AAAATTAATGTTTTTTATTTCATTATCCTTCGGTAATACAAAGCTCATTGCCTTTTATTCTTAAAAAACCTCATCATCAGCTCCCTGCATTCCTCTTCCAGTACTCCGTTTTCAATTTTTGTTTTCGGATGCAACAATTTGTCTGATACGGTTCTGTATCCTTTCTTTTCATCACCTGCCCCAAATACCAGCTCAGAAGCCTGGCTCCAGCCGATAGCTCCTGCACACATACTGCATGGTTCTATTGTGACATATATTGTACAATCAGTAAGATATTTACCCCCCAACCAGTTTGTGGCTGCAGTAATAGCCTGCATTTCTGCATGAGCGGTCGGATCCCTTAAAGTCTCGGTAAGGTTATGAGCCCTGGCAATGATAATCCCTTTACATACCACCACTGCACCAACAGGGACCTCCTGTCTGTCAAAAGCTTTATTAGCTTCAGCGAGAGCAGCTTTCATGTAATATTCTTTTTCATTTGGAACCATAATTCTGGGATTTGAAGTCCAAAAATAGAAAGAAAATTGGTAATTCCCTTTCTGCCTGCTATGTGAATATTTTTGTACTTTTGATGAAATTAAAAACAAGGAAATGTACAGGACACACACATGCGGCGAGCTAAACATGAATTATACAGGCAAAGAAGTTATTTTGTGCGGATGGGTTCAGAAATCCAGGGATCTGGGAGGAATGACGTTTGTTGATCTTCGCGACAGATATGGCTTAACCCAGCTGGTATTTAACATGGAGACAAACCGTGAACTTTGTGAGAAGGCCCGTAAGCTGGGGCGTGAGTTTGTTGTACAGGCAAAGGGCAGAGTCAGGGAGCGCAGCAATAAGAACCTGAAAATCTCAACAGGGGAAATCGAAATTGATGTAACTGAAGTAAATATCCTGAACAGGAGCGAGATCCCCCCCTTTACCATTGAGGAGGATACTGACGGAGGCGAGGATATCAGGATGAAATACCGTTATCTTGATCTCAGAAGGACTTCTGTTAAAAACAATATTATTCTTCGTCACCGTGTATCACAGGAGGTCAGGAAGTACATGGATTCGGTCGGTTTTATTGAGGTTGAAACACCTGTGCTGATAAAATCAACACCTGAAGGGGCCCGTGACTTCGTTGTTCCTTCCAGGATGCAACCCGGTGCTTTTTATGCCCTGCCACAATCACCTCAGACATTAAAACAATTATTGATGGTTGCCGGTTTTGACAAATACTTTCAGATTGTGAAATGTTTCAGGGATGAGGACCTGCGTGCTGACAGACAGCCGGAGTTTTCACAGATCGACTGCGAGATGTCTTTTGTGGAAAGAGATGACATACTGAATACATTTGAGGGGCTGGCAAAGTATTTGTTCAGACAGATAAAAGGGGTCGAATTCAATGAACCTTTTAAAAAACTGCCATATAGTGAGGCGATGGAATACTATGGATCAGATAAACCTGACCTTAGATTCGGAATGCGATTCACTGATCTGACCCAGATTGTAAAAGGGCATGATTTTGCTCCGTTTGATACTTCTGAATATACCGGTGGAATATGTGCCACAGGATGTTCGGAGTATACAAGAAAACAGCTTGATGAACTGACGGAATTTGTCAGGAAACCACAGGTAGGAGCTAAAGGACTTGTCTTTGCCAGGTACAATTCGGATGGCACTATAAAATCATCAGTTGATAAATTCTATTCCTCTGAAGATTTGATGAAATGGGCTGATACCATGAACGCTAAACCCGGTGACCTGATGCTGATAGTTTCAGGTGAAAGAAAGAAATCCCTTAATGCACTTTCCGAGTTGAGACTAGAAATGGGCAACCGTCTCGGGTTAAGAAAGAAAGACATTTTCATACCTCTTTGGGTTGTCGATTTTCCACTTCTTGAATGGGATGAAGAATCAAAAAGATTTTATGCCATGCATCATCCGTTCACTTCTCCTATACCTGAAGACCTTTCACTGATGAAAACGGATCCTGGAAAGGTACGGGCAAATGCATACGACCTGGTAATAAACGGAGTTGAAATAGGAGGTGGATCCGTTAGAATTCATGATTCTGAGGTTCAGAAGCTTATGTTTAAAGTTCTCGGATTCAGTGATAATGAGGCAAATGATCAGTTCGGGTTCCTGATGAATGCCTTCAAATTCGGGGCTCCACCTCATGGTGGTATCGCCTTTGGTTTTGACAGGTGGGTTGCAATGTTTGGAGGTCAGGATTCAATCCGTGATTTTATTGCTTTTCCAAAGAATAATTCTGGAAGAGATGTCATGCTTGATACACCCGCACCAATATCAGATAAGCAGCTTAAGGAATTAAGGTTAATTTTAAAAGCAGATAATCCTGATTGAATCTAATTTACCCTGGTCATTTTACGAGATCAATCAATATCACACCGTTTGCACCTCTTGATCCATATATTGTAGCGGATGAGCCTTTAAGGATCGAAATATTTTTTATAGTTACCGGAGAAATCCAATCGATGGTTTGTACCTGTGTTCCATTAAGTATATATAGAGGCTCATTACTTGCAAGAAGGGATTTTGCTCCCTGTATCTGAACACTGGTCCCGTTTACCAATACACCTGGAATCTCTCTTAGAATATCATAGATGTTTGAATAGCTGGCATACTTGCTGTTGCTCCCATCTATTTTGTTAACAGGAGTAAGAAGATTCTTTTTATCAGCATACCCGTATCCGATATTCACTGATTCATTTTTGTGAGGATTGCCCGCAAAACTCTGTTTTCCCGGGACAGATTCATCCAAAGTGAAATTAATAATGGTCCTTCCGTTTATCGCTTCAGTCCGTATTCCGTTATTTAAACTGATAACAGTAATTGAGTCTGCATCAGGAAGTATCTTTATTTTGTACATACCTTTATGGTTGGAATTCATATTGGTTTTAGTGCCATCGATAAGGATCCAGGCCCCTTTAACAGGCTTATGCTGCAGATCTGTTACTGAACCTGATATCACTGTTTTTCTATTTGCTTTCTGCCCTGATGAATCTGACAAAGACAAAACGGAAAGCAGGATAAGCAATAAAATTTTTATTTTCATTTTAGATTATTTATATTAACCATGCAAGTTATATTGAAACAGAAAGAAGTGCAAATTTTTAATAAGCTAAATGCTTTTACCTATCAGGGTTGCTGAAGTTGATCTTTCAATACAGACCTTTATATATTCTCCTTTTCTCAGACTGTCCCCGGGAAAGACAACTACTTTATTCTGCGATGTGCGACCTGAAAAATATTCCTCAGATCTTTTCGAAAATCCTTCAATCAGAACCTCAAAGACTTTGCCGATATCCATTTTTTTTGATCGGCTTGAAAGTCTGTTCTGGAGTGCAATCATTTCATTTAATCTTTCAGATTTAACAGACTCAGGTACATCATCCGGATATTTCCTGGCTGCTTTTGTTCCGGGTCTTTCACTGTATTTGAACATATACGCGAAATCGAAACCGGCCCATTCCATGAGTGATAAAGATTCTATATGGTCTTCATCTGTTTCCGTGCAAAACCCTGTGATCATGTCGGTTGAAAGGGAACATTCCGGGATTATTGTTCTGATGGCATTTATACGGTCCATATACCATTCCCTCGAATATTCGCGGTTCATAAGTTTCAGGATCCGGCTGCTGCCACTTTGGGCAGGGAGATGAATATGTCTGCAAATGTTATTATACCCTGCCATAGTATGCAACAGTTCATCCGATATATCTTTCGGGTGAGAGGTAGAAAACCTTACCCTTAAGAGAGGATCAATCTTTGCCACTTCTTCAAGAAGATTAGGGAAACGTGTAATTTTCTGATTACCGCTCCAATTAAATGAATCAACATTCTGACCGAGCAGTGTCACTTCCCTGTAACCTGTATCAAAAAGTTGCCTTACTTCCTTCAGAACAGATTCAGGGTTCCTGCTTCTTTCAGCTCCGCGGACATACGGTACAACACAATAAGAACACATGTTATTACATCCTCTCATTATGGAAACAAAGGATGATACTCCGTTCTTGTCCATCCTGACAGGAGAAATATCTGCATATGTTTCTTCCCTCGACAGCAGTACGTTTACAGCTATGTGTCCTGCCTCAGCTTCTGCAACAAGCACAGGTAGCTCACGATAAGCATCGGGACCGACCACAATATCGACAAGCTTTTCTGTTTCAATAAGCTTTTCTTTCAATCTCTCGGCCATACAGCCGATTATTCCGATCTTTAAACCTTTATTGTGCCGCTTCAGATGACTGATAGCTTTAAGACGGCCCCAAATCCGCTGTTCCGCATTATCACGTATTGAACATGTGTTAATTAATATCAGTCCGGCATCTTTAATATCTTCGGTTGACTCGTACCCTGCTTCAGACAGTATTGATATAACAACCTCGCTGTCAGCAACATTCATTTGGCAACCGTATGTTTCTATATAAACTTTTTTTGACATAGATCACTAAAATTAATAAACTACTTTTATGCAGTAGGCTGGCTTCACCTCATACCCGACGCCTCATGCCTTAAATCTTACGCCCGACGCCCAACGCCCGACGCCTCAATTTGCCCACAAAAGTATAAAGTATGAATGAGGATTGAAAGAATTATTTAATTTTGCATTCTGTATATTAAATAAATTATGTATGTCAGGTCATAGTAAATGGTCAACTATTAAAAGGAAGAAGGGCGCAATAGATGCTAAAAGGGGAAAGAAATTTACCAAAATCATCAAAGAGATAATAATTGCAGCTAAAGAAGGAGGCGGTGATGCCGAATCCAATGCAAGGCTCAGGCTGGCTATCCAGAATGCCAAAGGTGCCAATATGCCTAAAGACAATATTGACCGGGCAATCAAAAAAGCAACCGGCGCAGATGCTGAAAGTTTTATTGAAACTTCGTTTGAGGGCTATGGACCTTGCGGCATTGCCGTTTTTGTGGAGTGTCTTACTGATAATAACAACCGAACTGTTGCATCTGTAAGATCAGCTTTCAATAAGCATGGAGGTAACCTGGGAACTAATGGATCCCTCAGTTTTCTGTTTGAACGTAAAGGCATATTTACTATCAGGAATGAAGGACTTGATCTTGAAGAGCTTGAGCTTGAAATGATTGATGCAGGCGCAGAAGATTTTGATGTTGATGGTGATTTGATTACAGTTACCTGTGCAAAAGAAGATTTCGGAAGTGTAATCAGGAAACTTAATGATCTGGGTATTGAACCTGAAGAAGCCGGGTTAAAAAGAATTCCAAACGATACCAAAAGCCTCGATCTGGAATCAGCCAGAAAAGTTCTCCGTCTTGTTGATGCACTTGAGGATGATGATGATATACAGTTTGTTTATCATAACCTTGAAATGACCGATGAGCTTGCTGCAGATCTGGGATAGGCGCTTTTAACAGTGATGATGCAGGAATAAGTCAGAATATTAATAATTGTGATTTACAACCTCCCGACACTATTGGAGAGGTTTTTAATAATGATTATGATAAACCATCATTTTGGCAGGGTTTTTCGAACACAGTTTTTGAGCTGTCTTGTTACTTTCATAATAGCAGGCCGAAATGAAAGAAATTAATAAAACCCGTGTTTCACTTTTAAATATGTCAGCGAATTGTTATTTTTGCGGCATGATCAGAAAACTTCTTTGGTTAGTCATTTTTCTGGGACTTTTCGCCGGTTCAGGCTTATCACAATCTTTTATCAAAACATCAGAACTATTCCGCAGGACTGATAATACCTACAGCATGGGCCAGCTCAGCATCATTCAGAATGCTGCCGTAGATACATTGATTTACAGGTACAGGCTGTTAAATGAAAATCTCAGGGAGATAAATGGTCATTACGGGATGAAAGGTTTCAGAATTCAGATCTATGCCAATAACAGCAGAAATGCCAGGGAGGAATCAGGCAAGGTCCGACAGGAATTCATAAGTAAATTTCCGGATATTGTTTCATATTTATTATTTGAAAATCCGGGCTATTTTAAAGTCAGGGTTGGCGATTTCAGGTCAAAAACTGAAGCAATACGACTATACTTGATAATCAGCAAGTCCTTCCCAAATTCATATCTCGTCCCTGATTTTATTAATTTCCCGGACCTGAATACAAAATAGTTATGAGCGAAAGTATAAAACATGAATGCGGCATTGCAATGTTAAGATTGCGTAAGCCGATGGAGTACTATATTGAAAAATATGGTTCGTGGAGCTATGGTCTGCAGAAGATGTACCTCATGATGGAAAAACAGCACAACAGGGGTCAGGATGGGGCAGGAATTGCAGGAATAAAACTAAACGTTCAACCAGGAAACAGATATATATTCAGACAAAGGTCAAACCTGGCAAATCCTTTAAAAGAAATCTTCAGCCTCATTTATGCTGATATCGATAAAGTAACACGCACAAACCGCAACAATATTGATAACCCGGCCTTTATTAAGGAAAGTGTCCCTTTCGCATGCGACATTTATCTTGGGCATCTGCGGTATGGTACTTACGGGAATTATAATATTGACTATGTGCATCCTGTAAGCCGTGAGAATAACTGGAAATCAAGAAATCTTGTTATGGCCGGGAATTTTAACCTTACCAATGTAGGGGAAGTTTTCAGCAGCCTTATCGAGTTAGGTCAGAATCCGGTGGATTTTTCAGATACTGTAACAATTCTGGAGAATGTCGGGCACCGCCTTGATGAGGAAAACGAGAGATTATTCCGAAAGTATAAGGATGAAGGATTTTCGAAAAAGGAGATATCTCCAATGATCGAGAAAGATCTTGATGTCTCATCTATTCTGAAAAAAGCAAGCCGTAACTGGGATGGCGGATATGCAATGGCCGGTATGATAGGTCATGGCGACGCATTTGTGATGAGAGATCCGGCAGGGATCAGACCGGCGTATTATTATATTGACGATGAGGTAGTTGTAGTTGCTTCTGAAAGACCGGTCATTCAGACCATCTTTAACGTGAGGACAGATAATGTTATTGAGCTTCCTCCGGGAGGGGCTGTTATAATAAAGACTTCGGGTGAAACAACAGTTGAGCAGATCAGGGATGAGGCAGAACTCAGAAAATGCTCATTTGAAAGAATATATTTTTCAAGGGGTACTGATAAGGCTATCTACAGGGAAAGAAAAAAACTCGGTGAACTTCTTACACATCAGGTTCTTAAGGTTGTGGATTATGACCTTGATCATACAGTTTTTTCATATATCCCAAATACAGCTGAAAGTGCATTTTATGGTCTGATAAAGGGTGTTGAAGATTATCTTAACCAGGTAAAAATCGAACATATAATCAGCAGGGGAAGATACATTACCAGGGAAGAGCTTGAAAAAATAATAATCCAGCGGCCAAGAGTTGAAAAAATTGCGGTCAAGGATGCCAAACTGAGAACATTTATAACAGAAGATACCAGCCGTGATGATCTTGTGGGGCACGTATATGATGTTACATACGGGGTTATAAGGCGCGGAGTTGATAATCTTGTGGTAATAGATGACTCTATTGTCAGGGGTACAACACTGAAAAAAAGTATCATAAGAATTCTTGATAAGCTTGACCCTAAAAAAATAGTTGTGGTCTCTTCATCGCCACAGCTGAGATATCCTGACTGTTATGGTATTGACATGGCTAAACTGGGAGATTTTATAGCTTTCAGAGCGGCTATTGAACTTCTTAAGGATACAGGGAGGGAATCAGTGATCAAAACAGTATTTGATGAGGCGGTTGAAGAACTCAGGAAACCGGTGGATGAGATAAAAAATGTTGTCAGGGAGATTTACAAGCCTTTCACACCCGAAGAGATTTCAGCGAAAATATCATCAATGCTCAAATCAGAGGAGATAAAAACGAATGTTGAAATCGTTTTTCAGACTATTGAAGGACTTCATCAGGCATGCCCTGGTCATTTGGGAGACTGGTATTTTACAGGCAATTATCCCACGCCGGGAGGCAACAAGGTTGTAAATCAGTCTTTTATTAACTATATGGAAGGCAGGAATATACGTGCTTATTGATTCTCGTGGCTGAACCACCTGATTTCAAAGTCTTTTTTATATGATGAGAGATGTCTGTTGATCTTTTCAACATAGATATCCCTGAGAGTGATCATAATTCCTGTTTCCTCAACGTCGCCGAATTTATGATTGATAAATGTGCCGAAAGTGCGCATGGTAGGCGACAGATTCATGTATGCATTAATCAGCGGCGGAATATTCTCATTCAGATTTCTGACCTCTCTTGAGAGGATCTTATAGTTTTCTTTATATCTCCATCCTCTGAATATCTTCTTCATCTCATCCTGCGGAATATCGATCATGGCAGGGTCAATGGGTACAACAAGCTGATCGGGGTCCCTGAAGTGCCTGTTCAGAAAATAGAGGATCATATTTCTGGCTTTTGGATTGAAATGAGGATACATAGTAACTTTGCCGAACAGATATTTAAGATGATGATTATCAATGATTATTGCACCAAGCCCATCCCAGAGGTTATCCAGTGCAAACAGGCTTTTTCTGCCCATCGAACGCGATTGATAATCGGGATGAACAAAAGAACGTCCAAGCTCCATCAGATGAGGATAATACCTGGTAAGAAATTTTTCAGAGAAATGAAAGTAAGAAGATGAAGCAAGCCTGGTAATATCACAGCTTGTGCAACCTTTTTCAGGAAAATAGAAACGATAACCACCAATTAACTCCCTGTTCTCAGGATCCCATACGATCAACTGTTTTTGAGGATCGATGGCAGCAGTATCGAACTCATCAATATCGACATCTTTTCCGGTACCACCACCGGCATGTCTGAAAGTAAGCTCTCTAACCCGACCTACCTCGTGCATCAGTGCAGGAGAACTATTGTTGTCAAACACATAAACTTCGTTATTGCCGTTGTTGGTCTTCCTTAAAAGTTTATCAGGTGTCAACTCAGCAATAATCTGATCTTTTGGCAATTGTGCAACAATAGGTTTCATTAAGTGCAGATAGGATGTGTAGAAATGGCGGAATTTTCTCTTCAAAAAAATATGTGCAATTTACTCTTTTTTTTTATTCTGTAATTATCCGGAAATAAATGATTTGAGTTCATAACATCTGGATTTAACCCACTCTGCCCATTCCGGAAAGGACTTTGATCTGTCAAAGGTTTCCCACGAAATTGTATTTCCGAAAACCAGGCTGATCTCTTTATCCTTTTGTTTAAACATTTCATCAGCAAGATAGAGCATCTCAACATTGGCTTTGATACCGGCGAATTTTCTGATATTTGACAGGTTATAGAAGAAATTGGAATTTCTGCCTGAAAAATAAGCGGGTACAATATCTCTCTTGTGCTGAACTGCCTTTGTTATGAAGCTTTTGTGCCACTGAAGATCCCGGATGATGCCATTTTTTTTTCTGGAACATAATCCAGCCGGGAAATAAAGGATCTGATCGTCAGAAGCATATGACTTCTCAATCATTATTGCTGCACCTTTTGCCTGTGCTCCGTGTTTGTTTATAGGAAGAAATATTCCCGACAGGTTTTCAATATTTGTCAGGATATCATTAACAGGAAATTTAATATTACCGAAATATTTTGATAGTTCATTTATGAATACCAGTCCGTCAAGTCCTCCCAACGGATGATTTGAAACGAAAATATATCTGCCGGGCCCGGGTATATTCTCACTTCCGATTACCCTGTACTTTATCTCAAAATGATTCAACCCTGCCTCTATCAGATCCGAATCTTTCAGATGACCATATTTCACAAGAAAATCATTCAGTTCATCCTGATGTACAATCTTTTTAAGATAGTTTATTACGAATCCCGGAACAGCCTTTGCCAGAGTCGGATTTTTCGAGAACAGGACTTTTTCAACATCAATTTTCTGATTTTCATCGTTATCCGGATCACTACTCATAGCCTGAAATATTAAGAATCATAGCAGGATCAAATTTATCAAAAAAAACCCGGAGGAAGGCAAGCTGCCGGAAAATTTAGAACCGTCATTAAAATCACATAATACCAGAGGTATTAAAATCAGACAGACATTGTGTACCGAAAAGGTATTGATTCAATAATATTAAAACTCCTGAAATGCCGGATTAATACATTGATAAACAGCCGAATGATTTCTTGTGGTGGTGATCATATATATTGGTCTCCGAAACCTTAAATGTCAGCAAAGACATTCACATTTTCAACCACAGATATCACTTTGAAAATTGGGAGCATGCTGAAAAGACTTTGTTAACCGCAGAGGATGCAAAGTATTCGCAAAGTACACAAAGTTAAGATACTGTATTCAAGTACTTTGCGTATCGATAGCTATCGGTATTTGCGGTTAATGGATTCAGCCTTTTTCAACAGCCTCATATAAATATTTCACCAGCCAATGGGTCTGATTCTTTTAAAAGTTATTAACAACCATATAAAAAAAGTGGAGTAAAGTGGAGTAAAGTGGATATTTTTTACTTAATTTAGCCTTTTATTCAGAAAAGAGAGGATGGCCACATTCATAGGTGATTACACATGCAAAGCGGATGTTAAGGGAAGGATAATACTTCCCATGGCAATTAAAAAGCAGATGCCTGCTGATGCACAGGATCATTTTGTGGTACGTAAGGATATCTTCGAAAATTGCCTGGTCCTCTATTCCATTGAAGACTGGAACAGGCAGCTGGACAAGATACGGAAAAGAATCAACCCTTATAACCGTGAGCATAATATGTTCCTGAGGAATTTCTTTAAAGGAACTGCTGAACTCTCGCTTGATAACAACAACCGTCTTCTGATTCCCAAAAGATTAATGGATCTCATTGGTGCTGAACGGGATGTTGTTCTTGCCGGACAGGATGGTCGTATTGAAATATGGGCATCAGATATTTATGAAAAAATTGATATGCCTGCTGAGGATTTTGCTGACCTGGCCGAAAAACTGATGGGTGGAAGTATAAATGAGTCTGAATTATAATGGTTTACCATATCCCCGCACTGCTCAATGAGAGTATTGATGGGCTGAATATCCGGCCTGACGGGATATATGTTGACGTCACATTTGGAGGAGGAGGCCACTCAATGGAAATTCTTAAACGGATTAAAACAGGTAGACTAATTGCTTTTGATCAGGATGAAGACGCAGTTATAAACGTCCCGGCTGATAACAGAATACTATTTCTTAACCAGAATTTCCGGTTCCTGAAAAACAATCTCCGATTCAATAACATTGACGAAATAGATGGTCTCATTGCTGATCTGGGTGTCTCATTTCATCAATTCGATGAACCGGAACGAGGTTTTACTTTCAGGCAGGACGCTCCTCTGGATATGAGGATGAACAAAAGCGGTAAGATAACAGCTGCCCAGCTTCTCAATACACTTGATGAAAAGGATCTGGCTGATATTTTATTCAGGTTCGGTGAACTTACAAATTCAAGAAGAATTGCACGTGAAATAGTGACTGCAAGAGGCAGGAAGCCACTGGCAACTGTAAATGACATAATTAATTCTGTAGGAAAACTTGTTCCCCAAAGACAGGAACATAAATTCTATGCCAGGATATTTCAGGCTTTAAGGATCTCGGTAAATCATGAAATTGATTATCTGAAGGAGATGCTGGAACAGGCACTTATAGTTCTCAAACCGGGAGGCAGGCTGGTTGTAATAACCTATCATTCACTTGAAGACCGGGTAGTGAAGAGTTTTATGAAGACTGGAAATTTTGAAGGGATTTTGAAGAAAGATTTTTATGGAAATTCGGATACTCCTTTCAGAATAATTAACAGGAATGGCACTACCCCGGCGGATGAGGAGATTGCAGTCAACAACAGATCGAGAAGTGCACGACTGAGAATAGCAGAAAAGATCTGACAGATGACAGATAGTAAGGTAAATACAAAAAAACAGGCAAAGAACGGTAGTTTCATGAAGGAACTCCTTAGCGGAAGTATGGTTTCTGAAAAGATCATACTGAGGAATTTCGGCTATGTTGCTCTGGTTACCTTTCTTGCGGCAATTTATATAGGTAACAGGTTTCATGCTGAAAAAATTACCCGTGAAACAAGCCGCCTTCAGAGGGAAGTAAAAGACCTGAGAGCAGAAGCGCTTTCAACCTCCGCCGATCTTATGTATGTAAGCAGGCAGTCGGAGGTCTACAGGCTCGTAAGGGAAAGGGGACTTAACCTTGAGGAACTTAGCACTCCCCCGTATAAACTATTGGTTGATAAAAAATAGGCATAATGGCAGTTAGGGATGAGATAGTCTGGCGTAGTGGCATTGTATATTTTGCAATTGCTGTCCTTGCTGTGACAATACTTATCAGAATACTTATCCTCCAATATCTCCAGAGGGGTAAATGGGCGGATATGAGTGAAAAATTTGTATATAAAACCGCAGAAATGCCCGCTAACAGGGGGGATATCCTTACTAATGACGGTCGCCTTCTGGCAAGTTCGGTGCCATATTATACGATCTATATGGATACCCGTAGTACCGGGATGTCAGGCGCAACATGGTCAAATGGAATAGAAGGATTATCAGCGGGACTGGCACGGTATTTAGGTGAAAGAACTGCAGGTGGCTGGAAATCAGTGATAACCGAGGCCAGAAGAAAGGGTGACCGCTATTTCCTCATTAAGCGGAAAGTTGATTATGAGACTCTGAAAAGGCTAAAGGAATTACCGATTTTCAAAGAAGGTCAATACAAAGGGGGTATGCTTGCATTGGCTGAGAACAGAAGAATACTGCCCAACAGCGATCTGGCTGCACGTACCATCGGTTATCTGAACCTTGGCGAGAGAGGCAATGAGGTCGGAGTGGAAGGTTCTTTTAATAAAGAACTGGCAGGTAAAAACGGGGTGGCAATAAAACAAAGGCTCACAGGAGGAGACTGGATCAGAGTCGATGGGCCAAATAGCGTGGAGTCGAAAGACGGAAATGATGTTGTTACAACATTAAATATTGATCTTCAGGATGTTGCATCAACAGCCCTGTCGAATCAGCTTAGGAAATTCAACGCTCATCATGGCTGTGCTGTTCTGATGGAGGTAGCCACCGGCGATATCAAAGCCATAGTTAATCTTGAACTCGGCAGCGATGGAAGCTATCATGAAACATATAACTATGCAGTCGGGGAAAGTACAGAGCCCGGATCAACATTTAAACTTCCGGTTCTTATGGCTGCAATTGAAGATGGGGTGATCGATACCGGAGATATCGTCGACACGGGAACAGGAAGCATTAAATTTTATAATAAGATCATCAGGGATACCAAAGAGGGAGGTAATGGCAGGCTTACAGTAAATCAAGTCTTTGAAAAATCGTCGAATGTCGGCACATCAAAACTTATTTACGAGCATTATAAAGACAATCCTAAAGAATTCGTGAACAGGCTGTATGCAATGAGACTTAATGAAAAACTTGATCTGCAGATTAAGGGAGAAGGTACTCCTGTGATCAGATACCCCGGTGATAAACTGTGGTCAGGTCTTTCACTTCCTATGATGTCGCACGGCTATGAAGTTCTTATGACACCTTTGCAGATACTGACCTTTTATAATGCTGTGGCAAATGACGGAAAAATGATGCGTCCACGGTTTGTTACCTCAATCCTTCATAACGGGAATGTCATCAAAAGATATGAACCAGAGGTTATAATCAACTCTATAGCTTCACGATCAACGATAAGAAAAGCCAGGAAGATGATGGAAGGGGTTGTAGAGCATGGCACTGCAACAAACCTGAAGAATTCCAATTATAAAATCGCAGGAAAAACAGGAACAGCACAAATTGCCAGAAATAATTTAGGCTACAGATCAGGTTCAAGAATTTCTTACCAGGCCTCGTTTGTCGGGTATTTTCCCGCAGAAAATCCTCTCTATTCCTGTATTGTCGTTGTGAATGCTCCTTCAAACGGAGTCTATTATGGAAACCTGGTGGCCGGATCCGTGTTCAAGGAGATATCTGATAAAGTTTATTCAACAAGTTTTTTCCGTGATTATAAAATTGCCAGTAAAGATGATACGAAACCTGATGCCCCCGAGGCAGGCAACGGATACAGGTCCGATATCAACGAAGTACTAAGAACCCTGAGAGTACGGTATAGACGAACTGCTGATGATGACTGGGTTGCAACCCGCGAACATGGAGACACAATCACACTGGCAGGGGTCAGCCTTGAGAAGGGTCTTGTACCTGATGTCAGGGGAATGAGCCTTAGGGATGCTATTTATCTTCTTGAAAATTACGGATTAAGAGTCAGATACACCGGAAAAGGAAGAGTATTGAGGCAATCACCGGAACATGGTTCCCGATACTTTGATGGAACAGTTGTCTCACTGGAAATGAATATGTGAAATGATGAAGATTAATGAACTGATAAAAGGTATTGATGTTGTTTCTCTCACAGGAGATCACTCTGCGCTGATTTCAGGAGTTGAATTTGATTCCCGGAAAGTAACCGGCGGATCAATGTTCGTTGCAGTAAAAGGTAACAAGACCGACGGACACGATTTTATTAAATCTGCTATTTCATCAGGTGCTGCAGCAGTAATCTGTGAAACATTGCCTGAAAATCCTGAAATGAACATCTGCTGGATAAAAACCCCTGATTCTGCAAGAGCCCTTGGAATAGCAGCTTCAAACTTTTTCGGGCATCCGTCAGCTTCTCTGAAACTTGTAGGGGTAACCGGGACAAACGGCAAAACAACCATTGCTACCCTTCTTTACAGAATGTTCATGAGATTAGGATATAAATGCGGATTATTCTCAACAGTATGTAACTATATAAACGATAAGGAACTTCCTGCCACCCACACAACTCCTGATCCGGTGCAACTCAACAGCATCATGTCTGAGATGGTCGCTGAAGGATGCGACTTTGCATTCATGGAAGTGAGTTCCCATTCTTCTGATCAGCAAAGGATCGCAGGACTTGACTTTGATGGTGGGATTTTTACCAACCTTACGCATGATCACCTCGATTATCATAAGACATTCGACAACTACCTGGCTGCCAAGAAAAGATTCTTTGACTTTCTGCCTGCAAGTGCATTTGCACTGGTAAACATTGATGACAGGAATGGCATGGTTATGCTTCAGAACTGTAAAGCACGTCCTTACACATTCTCTGTGCGGACAATGGCCGATTTCCGGTGCAACATCATCGAGCAGGGTTTTGAAGGTATGGAATTGAAAATACAGGGAGATGAAGTCTGGACAAGGTTTATCGGTGATTTCAATGCATCAAACCTGCTTGCAGTGTATGCTGCCTCCGAACTTCTCGGTGCTGAAAAAAAAGAAATACTGACCATTTTAAGTGATTTGAACCCTGTTGCCGGCAGACTCGAGGTAATGAAATCTGCCGGAGGTATTTCAGGAATAGTTGATTATGCACATACTCCGGATGCTCTTCTTAATGTTATAGGAACAATTAACAAGATCAGAGAGGGCAGTGTGCAGCTTATAACTGTTGTGGGTGCCGGTGGCGACAGAGACAGGACAAAGCGTCCGAAGATGGCAGCTATTTCAGCTGAAGGAAGCACTAAAGTCATACTTACATCTGATAATCCTAGAACTGAAGATCCCGAAAAGATCCTCGACGATATGGAAGCAGGTATAACACCTGATCTGAAAAGAAAGACACTGAGAATTGCTGACAGACGCGAAGCTATAAAAACAGCTGTCATGCTGGCCGGCAAGGGTGATGTGATACTCATTGCAGGAAAAGGTCACGAAACATACCAGGAAATTATGGGAGTGAAACATCACTTCGACGACAGGGAAGAACTGAAAAATGCATTATTACTGAAATAAAAAGAAGGAAATGCTTTACTACCTATTCACCTATCTTGACAAACTTGATTTCCCCGGAGCAGGGGTTTTCAGGTTTATCTCGTTCAGGTCGGCTATGGCAGTCATCGCTTCACTGGTGATATCGCTTCTTATCGGAAAAAGAATAATCCTTCTGCTTCAGAAAAAACAGATCGGTGAAGTAGTCAGGGATCTTGGTCTAGAAGGACAATACCAGAAAAAAGGTACTCCCTCAATGGGCGGTCTGATTATTCTGGCATCTATTATTATCCCGACTCTGCTATTCGCGAAACTCGAAAATATTTATGTTATTCTGATGCTCCTGACAACCATCTGGCTGGGGTTAATAGGATTTCTTGATGATTATATTAAAATCTTCAGGAAGAAAAAAGAAGGACTTGCAGGCAGGTTTAAAATTGTCGGACAGGTGACTCTTGGTCTGATAGTAGGGCTAACGCTCTTCTTAAGCAAGGATGTTAAAATTGTGGAAAGGGTAAGTGTATCAGATCTTTCTGCAAGAGAGAAAATTGAGCTACTTGATCCGGCTGTTGTGTATCAGCCTCAGGTTGAGATCCAGATGGAAAGAAAATCGACAAAGACAACTATCCCTTTTATCAAGAACAATGAATTTGACTATTCCTGGCTTGTCTCATTTATAAGTGAAGATCACAGGCAGTTCTGGACATGGCTTGCATTTGTTGTCATAGTAATATTCATCGTTACTTCGGTATCAAACGGAGCCAATCTTACTGATGGACTTGACGGACTTGCTACCGGTACATCCGCAATAATCGGTACCGCATTGGGGATACTCGCCTACCTGTCAAGTAACGTTATTTATGCTAATTACCTGAAAATAATGTATATACCAGGTTCTGAGGAGCTTGTGATCTATGCCAGTGCATTTATAGGAGCTACAATAGGCTTCCTGTGGTATAACTCATATCCTGCACAGGTTTTTATGGGCGATACCGGCAGTCTGGCTCTTGGAGGTATTATAGCTGTGTTTGCAGTAATAATCAGGAAGGAATTATTGATACCTGTACTCTGCGGGATTTTCCTGGTAGAGAATCTGTCGGTAGTTCTTCAGGTTGCATGGTTTAAAAGAACTAAAAGAAAATATGGAACCGGCAGGAGGATTTTCCTTATGGCTCCCCTGCATCACCATTATCAGAAAAAAGGTTATCCTGAACCGAAGATTGTCATCCGGTTCTGGATTGTGGCAATTATGCTGGCAGTTATAAGTATTGTAACGCTAAAGATCAGGTAAAAATGAAGAAGTTAGTTATACTCGGGGCAGGTGAAAGCGGTACAGGATCAGCAGTGCTTGGTCAGAAACAGGGGTTTGAGGTGTTTGTTTCTGATAAGGGTATTATAAAGGATAATTATAAGGATATCCTTAAGAAATATGGTATCAGGTGGGAGGAAGGGAATCATACTGAAAGTATCATTCTTTCAGCGGATGAGGTTATAAAAAGCCCCGGAATACCTGAAAATTTCGCTCTTATAATAAAACTACATGAAAAAGGTATCCCGGTAATATCTGAAATAGAATTTGCCGGAAGGTACGCATCTGGTATAAAGATTTGTGTGACAGGGAGTAACGGTAAAACCACAGTTACAAATCTGATCTATCATATTCTTAAAAAAGCAGGCAGGAATGCCGCTATGACAGGGAATGTGGGAAATAGTTTTGCCATGGCAGTTGCAGATGGTTCATATGATTATTATGTAATTGAGCTTAGCAGCTTTCAGCTCGATGGCATGTACAACTTCAGGGCTGATATTGCTGTACTTATGAACATTACACCTGATCATCTCGACCGGTACGGTTATAAGCTTCAGAATTATATTGATTCAAAATTCAGAATAACGCAGAACCAGGGAAAAGCAGATTTCCTCATTTACTGGGATGGAGATCCGGTCATTAGAAATGAGTTAGCAAAAAGACACTTAGGTATGACGCTCCTTCCTTTTTCTGATGAAAAGAAGGAAGGAATGGCGGCATATATAGAAAACGATGAATTGATAGTCGATTACCCAAATAAAACCAATCTTATGACCATTCATGAATTTGCACTTAAAGGTCGTCACAACACCTACAACTCAATGGCAGCAGCCATTGCCGGGAAAGTTGTAAATATCCGTAAAGAGGTAATCAGGGAAAGTCTTTCTGATTTTCAGGGAGTCGAACACCGGCTTGAACCGGTGATAACGGTTTGCGGCATTAATTTCATTAACGATTCAAAAGCCACAAATGTTAATTCCACATGGTACGCGATTGAATGCATGGAAAATGATATAATATGGATTGTCGGAGGGATCGACAAAGGGAATGACTATTCAGAGCTTTTCGAAGTGGTAAGGAAAAAGGTCAGAGCTATAGTCTGTCTGGGTAAAGATAACAGGAAAATAGTTGAGGCCTTTAAAGATAAGGTTCCAACAATTGTGGAGACAACATCTATGGAAGAGGCGGTGAGATCTGCTTATTACCTTGCAAAGAAGAGTGAAACAGTTCTCTTGTCGCCAGCCTGTGCCAGTTTTGATCTTTTCAGGAATTATGAAGACAGAGGCAGGAAGTTTAAACAGGCAGTACGAAACCTCTAATTTGGGAATCAAATGCATAAAGGATGGCTGACAAAGACATTTAAAGGAGACAGGACCATATGGGGTCTTGTTGCTCTTTTGATGATCTATTCACTCCTGGCGGTTTACAGCTCGTCAGTGGGAGTAGCTTTTATGAAATATGGAGGGAATACCACATTTTTTCTGAGAAGTCAGTTTTTTATGCTTGCATTAAGCCTTGTAATAATAGTAATTGTCTCTTACCTTCCATACAGGATTTACTTTTCCCTGGCAGGGTTGATTTTTATTGTAGCTGTAGGTTTGCTGATTCTTACCTATGCATTCGGATCGAGAGTTAATGAAGCGACCCGCTGGCTACTTATCCCGGGAACTGGTTTCCGTCTTCAGACCTCTGATGTAGCCAAAGTTGCTCTTGTTATATATCTTGCACGTTCACTGGCAAGATACCAGAACGAGAACAATAATTTCATGCTTGTTACAAAGTATTTTATGTTTCCTGTAGCAATTGTTTGCGGCCTTATCTTACCTGAAAACCTTTCCACAGCACTGATGGTATTCGGTATAAGCTTAATAATCATGTTTATAGGACGTATTCCCTTCAGATTTCTACTGGCTTATGCAGGTATGGCAGTTGTTGCTGTACTCCTTTTTGCGATGCTGCTTACAGTAGTAAAAAAGGACAACAGGGTAGATGTATGGAAAAACAGGATTGAACATTTTTTTTCAGGAGCAGCAGACGAGGATGGAGACTATCAGTCAAACCAGGCAAAAATTGCCATCTCAACCGGCGGGCTGTTTGGCAAGGCACCTGGTGGGAGTACACAACGTAACATGTTGCCCCAGTCTAACTCTGATTTTATTTTTGCAATTATAATTGAGGAGTACGGTTTGCTTTTTGGCGCTATTCCTCTCATACTGGCTTATATGATATTGTTATTCAGGGGTATTACCATAGCCAAAAAATGTGAAACAGCATTCCCTGCCTACCTTGTTATGGGTTTGATTGTAATGATTGTTATTCAGGCTATGCTGAATATGCTGGTCGCTGTGGGGTTGTTTCCTGTTACAGGGCAGACCCTTCCCATTGTAAGCTGGGGGAGGACTTCTATCCTGATGATGAGCTTTTCAATTGGCGTTATACTTAGTGTAAGCAGGGTGGTGAATGCCAGGATAAAGAATGAAGAATTACCTGAAGATGAGATTTCGGATGAAGGAGAAAAAATTTATGAACCAGCAAAAGCATAGAAAGGTGATAATAAGCGGAGGTGGTACCGGAGGACATATCTTCCCTGCTGTTTCTATAGCTAACGCTCTCATGAAAACAGATCCTGATACCGAGATCCTCTTTGTAGGTGCTGAAGGCCGAATGGAGATGGAGAAAATTCCGGCAGCAGGATACAGGATAATCGGCTTACCGGTTGCAGGGATACAGAGGAGACTCATCCTGAATAATTTCAAGGTAC
This sequence comes from uncultured Bacteroidales bacterium, assembly GCA_963760915.1. Lineage (GTDB taxonomy): Bacteria > Bacteroidota > Bacteroidia > Bacteroidales > VadinHA17 > LD21. Next base: position 249,528 of record CAVXEU010000005.1, read on the forward strand.
TTTTTAAACTTCTTAAAAGCCTCAGGCTTGCCAGGAAAGTTATTAAAGACTTTGAACCGGATGTTGTTGTTGGGGTTGGCGGATATGCCAGTGGGCCAGTTCTCAGGCAGGCGGGCAGAATGGGAATACCAACCCTGATTCAGGAACAGAACAGCTATGCCGGTGTAACAAATAAACTTCTGGCTAAAAGAGCCTCTGTCATTTGTGTGGCATATGATGGAATGGAAAAATACTTTCCTGCAGATAAGATAATAAAGACAGGAAATCCGGTACGTCATAATTTTGTTAACCTTAACAGTCTGCGCGATGAAGCACTTTCATTTTTCAAGCTCAAAAAAGAATTTCCTGTAATACTTGTCCTTGGAGGGTCTCTTGGTGCCGGAAGTATTAATAACAGCCTGTCAGCAAATATAAATTTGCTGAAAGATTCTGATTGTCAGTGGTTATGGCAGACAGGTAAGCTATACTTTGAGAATGTGAATGCTCTTGTATCGGTCTCATTCAGTGATAATATTTCAGTCCACGATTTTATAAACAGAATGGACTATGCTTATGCAGCTGCAGATATAATTGTATCGAGAGCAGGTGCCGGAACCATTTCAGAATTATGCCTGGTTGGAAAGCCTGTTATCCTGGTTCCGTCTCCTAATGTTGCTGAAGATCATCAGACCAGGAACGCAAAAGCTCTCTCAGAGAGAAGTGCAGCCGTGTTAATTACAGATTCCCAGGCAGCTAAAAGCCTTGTTGATGAATCAATAAAATTGGTTTCTGATACGAACAGGCGTATACTGCTTTCTGAAAATATACATATGATGGCAGACAGGGATGCTGATTTGAGAATAGCCGAGGAAATAATCAAGCTTTCAGGAAAATGATTGAATTCAGAAATACAGAAGGATTATATTTTGTGGGGATCGGCGGTATCGGCATGAGTGCTCTTGCTCTTTATTTTGCCAGAGGTGGCTTTACTATTGCCGGATACGACAGGTCGGAAACAGGAATAACTCATTCTCTTATTGAAAGTGGCTGTAGTATCTCTTATGAAGATGATATTACTGGTCTGCCTGATCTGTTCAGTAATATTTCAAACAGAAACAGGGTTATTGTTGTTTATACCCCTGCAATACCTGATGATAACAACATTCTTTCATTTTTCAGGAAGAACGGGTACAGGCTTTATAAAAGATCAGAGATTCTGGGAGAAATTTCTGCTGGTACTGACACTCTGGCTATTGCCGGAACGCATGGAAAAACAACTGTTTCAACAATGATTGCACATCTGTTGAAGCAGTCTGTTGTTGATTGCACTGCATTTCTCGGCGGAATTTCAAAGAACTATGATTCAAACCTGCTGACTGGGAGTGGAAGATTTACGGTTATTGAAGCTGACGAGTTCGATCGTTCCTTCCATCGTCTCAAACCATATATGGCAGTTGTCACATCTCTTGATGCCGATCATCTTGATATATACGGCGATCGTACTACAATGGTAAGAGCATACAATGAATTCTGTTCCAAAATCAGACCGGGAGGTAATCTTGTCATTAACAGTAAAATACAGAACGAAATTCTCCCTCCTGAAGGAATAAACTGTTTTACATATGGTCTTGATTCGGCTTCCGATTACCGGGCAGAGGATATTAAATTTTCCGGTGATTATTATACGTTCAACATTATAACCCCGACGACAATCGTTGAGGATATTCACTTTGCTTTCCCGGGGATGATAAATATCGAGAATCTTACAGCGGCAATTTCAGTTGCCCTGATGTGTGGTGTAAGCGAAGCGGAAATCAGGAAGGCTGCCATCCTTTTTCAGGGTGTAAGGCGCAGATTTGACATAAGGATCAACCGGCCCGGTCTTGCATATATTGATGATTATGCTCATCACCCGGAGGAGATAAGAGCCTGTATCAGTTCCGTTAAAGAGTATTTCAGAGGAAGAAAGATTACCGGAATTTTCCAGCCGCATCTCTTTTCCAGAACACGTGATCATGCAGAAGGTTTTGCAGGGATACTTGATAATCTGGACGAAGTGATTCTGCTTCCTGTTTATCCGGCACGGGAAAAACCTGTTGAGGGAGTTACATCTGAACTTATACTCAATAAGATGAAGTTGACTGAAAAAAGGCTCTTAAGAAAAGAAGATATACCCGGTAAACTTGACGTAAGGAAACTTGATGTTCTGCTTACTATCGGGGCCGGAGATATAGATACTTTGGTCAGACCTATTGAGGATAAGCTTAACAATGAATCAGAAAAATGAGGAAGCTATTAAAGATATTGTTTCTGATACCGGTATTATACCTGATTATAATGCCTGTATTCCTGGCCAGGTCGACAAATTCCAGCCGGTGCGGAGGGGTATCTATTGATATTAAGGATTCATCTGATTATCATTTTGTTACAAGACGACAGCTGTTGAATATTGTATATGAAAGTAGCGGAAAAATTCTGGGTCAGCCTTTAAAGGATGTTTCAGTGGCAGCCATTGAAAGCAGATTAGATAATTTGAGAGAGCTCAGGGACGCGGAAGTATATATGTCAGTTGACGGAATAATGCATGTGTATGTAGATCAGCGTGATCCGGTAATGAGAGTCATTCCTGACGGAGGCGGAGACTTTTTTATAGATGAAGATGGAATTGTTGTGAGAAAAAGAAATCTCTATACGCCAAGATTACATATTGTCGGTGGAAATGTAACTATTACATCTGCAATGCTGAACGGAGTAAGCATATTTGACACAACTATTAAAAACACAATACTAAGAGACATCTATTATCTGGTTGATTATATCAATAAGGACAAATTCTGGTCAGCCCAGATCGATCAGATATATGTCGACGGTAATGATGAAATTGACTTGATACCCCGAGTAGGGAACCAGCTTATACATTTGGGAACTACGGAAAATTTTGAGGGAAAGCTTAGAAACCTTGAAGCATTTTATGATAAGGTATTGCCGGAGGTAGGATGGAATAAATATTCTGAGATTAACCTGGAGTTTAAAGATCAGATAGTTTGTAAAAGGAGATAACCAGAAATAACCATAATTACATTATGAACAAAAAAGAACAGTATGTAGCAGCTATCGACATCGGGACCACAAAGATTGTGGCAATTGTCGGTAAGAAAAACGGGAATGGAAAGATTGAGATTCTCGGACTCAGCAAAGCTCTTTCAAAGGGTGTGAAGAGAGGAGTTGTTCTTAATATTGAAGAGACAGTAACCGCTATTCAGACAACTGTGGAAGACGTACAGAAAAGATCAGGAATTCTATTCTCGGAAGTGTTCGTAGGGATTGCCGGTCAGCATATTAAAAGTATGAAGAACCGTGGCTATATCATGCGCGACGCCTATGATGATGAAATAAAAAAGGAGGAGGTCTTTAAACTGATAGAAGATATGCATAAGATACATATCGATATAGGAGAGGAAATTATTCATGTAATACCTCAGAATTTTATTGTCGATAATGAGACAGGTGTTAAAAGTCCGATCGGCATGTGTGGCAGGCGACTGGAAGCCAATTTCCATATAGTTATAGGCCAGGTTGCTGCTGCAAAAAATATCGAAAAATGTATCCGTAAGGCAAACCTTACTGTAAAGGATATGATCCTTGAACCGCTAGCCTCGTCAGACGCCGTTCTTACCGATGATGAGAAAGAAGCCGGAGTGGTTCTGGTCGATATAGGTGGAGGAACTACAGATGTAGCTGTGTATTACGATAATATAATACGTCATACAGCTGTGATCCCCTTTGGCGGGAATGTAGTTACAAAAGATATCAAAGAGGGCTGTGCGATTCTTCAGAGGCATGCTGAGCAACTTAAAATCCAGTATGGCTCAGCTCTGGGAGATATTGCACCTGAGGACAAGGTAGTGTCTATACCGGGTATCAGCGGGAGAGAACCAAAAGAGATATCGTTCAAAAGCCTGGCTTATATAATACAGTCGAGGATGGAAGAAATTATTGATGCAGTGAATTTTGAAATACAGAATTCAGGTTATGCTGATAAGCTTGCGGCAGGTGTGGTTATAACCGGAGGAGGAGCAATGCTTAAACACCTTCCTCAGCTTATGAAGTTCAAAACTGCAATGGATGTAAGAATTGGCATTCCAAATGAACATCTGGCCGGATCAGCGAAGAATGAAATTAACCAGCCAATGTATGCAACAAGTGTCGGGCTGATAATGCGTGGCTTCGAGTATCTGGAGACCTATAAAAAGACATTTAATGCTGGTATTTCCGATGATTTTGTGAAAACCAGGGTTCCTGTTACCGGGGCACAGCACGAAGAAGATGAGCCAATAAAACCTCCTGTTCACGAAGAAGAAAAAACACCTCTTACGGAAAAGATCAAGATTATGTTATCAAGAATGTTTGAGGTTGAGGATCAGTCAATAAACTGATTATAAATCTGGTATTATATTTTTCTATATGCTGTTCTTAATCAATTAAAAATCAATGCTATGTCAGACGATATAATGAACTTTGATCTGCCTGTGGAAAGATCGTCAATTATAAAGGTACTCGGAATAGGTGGTGGCGGCAATAACGCAGTTAATCATATGTTTGAGAAGGGCATCAGGGATGTCAACTTTGTTGTATGCAATACTGACCATCAGGCCCTTACCACAAGTCCGGTGCCAATTAAAGTCCAGATCGGAGAGTCCCTTACTGAAGGCAGGGGTGCCGGAAGCAAACCTGAAGTTGGCCGGCAGGCAGCCATCGAAAACATCAATGATGTTATGGATGCTTTATCGGGAAATACTAAAATGGTTTTTATCACCACAGGTATGGGAGGTGGAACAGGAACAGGAGCTACTCCCGTTATTGCAAAAGCATGCAAGGATGCCGGACTGCTTACCATCGCTGTAGTAACCATCCCGTTTAAATCTGAAGGGAAAGTTCGTATACGCCAGGCTATTGAAGGGGTTACCGACCTGAAGGACCATGTTGATGCACTTCTGGTCATAAATAATGAGAAGCTGAGGGAGATATACGGGAACCAGCCTGTTTCAACTGCTTTTGCAAAAGCTGATGATATTCTGACAACTGCCGTAAAGGGGATCGCTGAGATCATTACGGTGACCGGATATATAAATGTTGATTTTGCAGATGTGGAAACAGTAATGAAAAACTCGGGTGTTTCGATCATGGGTATGGGAAAGGCAGCCGGCGAAAACAGGGCAATTAAGGCAATTGAAAATGCCCTGGCTTCACCTTTGCTGAATTCTAACGATGTAACAGGAGCAAACAGTATTCTTATCAATATTTCTTCAGGTACTGGCGAGCATGAAATAACCATGGATGAGCTTGGTGAAATAACTGATTATATGTACGAAGCAGCATCGGATGAAGCTCTGATTATCAGGGGATTGTCGAAAGATGAAAACCTTAGCGAGGAAATTTGTGTCACGGTTATTGCTACCGGGTTTGAATCAAATAGCATTTTCCAGCCATATAAGCCTAAAAAACCTGCCAAAGTTGAACTAATGCCAAATAAGAATGCAATTCCGAGCCGTATAGTTCCGGAAACAGGAGATGATGTCTTCTCTGTACATGAAAAAGGCAAAAAGTCAATAATTACCGATATGGAAGAAGAATCACAGGGTATTATCGATTTCAATCTGCAGCATAGTGATGATTTTGAAGATTTCAGCAACAGGGGATCGGGTAATGACAGAGATCAGCGTGAGAAATCGGAGTCAACTCTGAGAAAGGTGAAACATATGCAGAACCTCCTGAAAAAGGAAGGACTTTCAAACAAGACCATGAAGGAAAATATCGACTCTTTCGAAGACGTCCCGGCCTATGTCCGCAGAAATATGTCTATCGGTGCAGCCGGGAATGCTTCGGAAAGCAAATTATCAAAGTTTACTTTAACATCCAACGATAATGATGAGCCTGTGTTAAGGGAAAACAACGCCTATCTTAATGATAATGTCGATTAATATACTGATAGTCTGATGCAGTCTCGCGGCTCCGCTGCGGGAATATTGCCGCGAAGCCACAATGGTTACCGGGCTTGATCCGGCTTCTCCTCTGGAAAGATTGAATTTCAGGATAGGTAGGACATTTCAGCTTCTTTGCGATCTTTAAGCAATCCTTTGCAGCCTTTGCCGTTAATTTCTATATTTGCTGTCAATGTTAAGACACCTATCAATAGCATTTTTTCTGGTCCTTTCTTCAGGTTTGTTTGCCCAGAAGCAGGATTCAGTAAAACACAGGATTTTAAAACAGTACAGCCTCTCAGGTGATTTCACTGAGGAGGTAAATATCCCGTTCGATACGGTATTTTCATTATTCAACAGGTTCAAACTTGCAGACAGATACTCTCCGGTTAATGCGTGGCTGGGCAATTACGGGCTTCCGTTTTATCAGATAAGCTTTTTTGACCGTATTACCGATCCTGATAAATTCCTGTACACCTACTATTATCCTCTTATGCATGTTCCCGAAAATGCCGTATTTACCAATACCCAGGTTCCGTTTACTGAACTGGTATGGACTTTTGCCGGTCCCAGAACGACATCAGAACAGACTTTCAGGATAAGACATTCGCAGAACATTAACAGGTTCTTCAACATTGGATTGATTTATGATATTGTTTACAGCCTGGGTCAGTACAATTATCAAAGGGCAGAGGATAAGTCATTTACTCTTTATTCTGCATACAGGCGCGAAAAGTATAAACTATACTTTTCGGTTGGAATTAATAACATTTTGTCGTATGAGAACGGTGGTGTCATTTCTGATAGTCTTCTCAATCAGCCTAATACCAGGGATGTTCCTGTAAAACTCGGCGGTCTTGACAAGGCCAACAGCGACCTGCGAAACCGTAATCTTCTTCTTGTACAGCGTTATACCATAAGCAGTAATCCGGTAAACAAAACTGACACCCTGAAGAAGAAACGCTCCGGATTTTTTGGTTTAAGCGGTACCTTTTCGCACATACTGTTATTGGAAAGTAATGCACGGACCTATAAAGATCTGGATCCGAATTCAGGATTCTATGATACTATAATGGTATCTGATCTGCTCACTTCAGATACCCTTCATTCACGAACCATTAAAAATACAGTAAGGTTCGATTTTTCAACTGATGAAACAAGAAAATTCAGACTTGGCGGGGGTGTAGGGATACGGAATGAAATTTCAAAATACAACTACTATATACCGGTTCATTACACACTTCATCCTAACCAGGCGGAATGGAACAAAAACAGCAATATTCTACTTGGAAGACTGTATAATAATATTGGTAATAAGTTCCGATGGGTAGCGACAGGAGAATTGTATCTGACCGGATACAGAATCGGTGATTTCAATCTTAATGGTGAGATCTCCAAATTTTTCGATTGGAAAAAGGGCAGAGCCTCATGGATTACTACTGGCGGAATTTCAAATAAACTGCCTTCATTCTGGTACCAGAACTGGGGAGGCAACAATTTTGAATGGAATGTAAATATGAATAAGGAGTTCAGAATAAATGTCGGCACTGACTTCTCATATCCGGCACGTAAAACAAATGTCAAATTAAATTATACCATAATAAAAAATTATACAGATTTTGGACTGACTGCGCATCCGGAACAATATACCGGTGGTTTGTCTGTTGCTGCAATTACTGTAAGCAAGGAGCTGACAGCCTGGAAATTTCATCTTACTTCCGACGTTATTATTCAAAAAAGCAGTAAACCTGATGTGCTGGATCTGCCACTGGTCACTCTGCGTTCAGCTGGTTACTTTGAGCATCTTTTCAGATTTAAGCAGACCGGAGGAAGGCTGAATACCCAGCTGGGAGCCGATGTGATTTTCAACACCCTGTATCACCCTTATTCATACATGCCTGCAACAGGCAGGTTTTACCGGCAGGATTTGGCCAGCGCCGGTAACTATCCATTCATTAATGTTTTTTTGAATCTTAAAGTCAAACGAACAAGAGTCTTTGTTATGTTCGATCATGTGAATGCCGGACTGATGGGTTATAATTATGATATGGTACCCACTTATCCTATGAATATAAGGATGTTACGATACGGATTGGCCTGGACTTTCTATGATTAGAAAAATTGTTGTATCTTTGCACCCGTTTTGTAATAAACATTATTAACCAATACAACACCTTTGATTAAAAAGTTCATACCTCTATACACGTTTCTTTTAGCAGCATTAATTTCCTGTTCCTATTTTCACCCCGGTTCAAAAAGCAATAATGGTAATTATGTCTCTCCTGATCTGGATTCGATAAGGAAGAGGGGAAAACTTATTGCTGTAACTGACTTCAACTCAATAAATTATTTCATTTATAAAGGAGAACCAATGGGATTTAATTACGAACTTTTAAAGTCGTTCTCAGACCATATTGGAATAGACCTTGAGATAGTTACGGAAAACAACCTAGGCATAGCATTTGAAATGCTTAAGACAGGAGGTGCAGATCTTCTGGCAATTGGATTGACAGTCAATGCTTCACGGAAAAAAGATATCCTCTTTACCGATCCTATTGATGAAACCAGGCAGGTGCTTATTCAGCGGAAACCTCATAACTGGCGCTCATTAACAATCGATGACATTGATAAAAAGCTTATAAGGAACCAGCTCGATCTTGCCAAAAAGACAGTATATGTTCAGGAAGGATCATCACATGTGGAATGCCTGGCTGCTCTTGCCAGAGAAATTGGAGACTCGATAAATATTATAGAGGTACCATATGATTCGGAGACTCTCATAAAACATGTTGCAAAGGGTGAGATTGACTATACCGTTTGTGATGAGAATGTTGCTTTGGTAAATGCAACTTATTATACTGATATAGATGTCAGTACACCTGTTAGTTTTACCCAGAATCTAGCCTGGGGAATAAGAAAAATCAATTCCGAAGCTCTGCTGAGTGAACTGAATAACTGGATCACAGCTTATAAAAAGACCGGTTCGTATGCAATGCTTTATGCCAAATATTACAGGAATTCCAGATCAAGTAAAATTGTAAAAAGCGACTATTATGCTCTTAATACGGGAAAAGTGTCACGGTTCGATGATATCATAAGGGAATACAGCGTAAGTATTAACTGGGACTGGAGACTTCTTGCCTCTCTGATTTGCCAGGAATCGCATTTTGATCCTGATGTTACATCATGGGCAGGAGCGTATGGGTTAATGCAGATAATGCCGGTTACCGGAAGAAATTTCGGGGTTGATATTACCTCGTCACCGGAAAATAATATAAGAGCAGGGATAATGTATATAAAATGGCTTCATAAAATATTCGATCCCAGGATCCCCGATGAAAAGGAACGCCTGAATTTTATTCTTGCTGCTTATAATGCGGGACCAGGACATGTTCTTGATGCAATGAAACTGGCTGAGAAGAACGGCCAGGATCCGAAGAAATGGGAAGCCAGTGTGGCTGTATGGCTATTGAGAAAATCTGATCCTCTGTATTATAATGATACGGTTGTGAAAAACGGGTATTTCAAGGGCACTGAATCGGTGGCTTTTGTAACAGAAGTGCTAAACAGGTATGAACATTATAAGAACATCATACCTGAGGTTGAAAACAAACCTGTGGCATTGGGGATCTCGCAACTCAACCGCAGGTAATGAATAGTAAGATAACTATTTACCATATCTGCAGGCAATGTTTCCAAATATGTGAGTCAACAAAATGAATTAAGGAGTACCGATATTACAATCTCAGGTTTCTATTTTGATACCTGCTCTTTTTATGATTGTGAGTAATTCATAAAGTATCATCGCTGTTGCACCCCAGATGACATATCCATCATAGTCAAAATATTTTATATCAATTGTTTCACCTCTTACCTCAAAAGGCTTTGTTTTGATTATTGCCGGATCCATAAATTTTCTGAGATCAGCATCGATCAGAAATACAACCTCCTCTGACAGATGCTGGAATAAAGGCTCTTTTTTGTCCCAGCCTACTACGGGAGTGACTATCATATTGCTTAAAGGAATGAATAATGGAGTAAGTGTACCAATTACACTTATTTCAGATGTATCCACACCGGTCTCTTCATTTGCTTCACGTACAGCTGTCTGAATAATACTTACGTCAGATGCTTCCTTCTTCCCTCCCGGGAAACTTATCTGGCCACTATGGACACCCTCATACTCGGGACGTTGCATCAGTACTGTATGAACTGATCCGTCAGAAGGATAAAGAAGTATAAGAACCGCAGCTTCACGGGAATCTTTTCCGGGAGTCCGGGCGAAATCCTTTAACATTCTGTAAGATGACATAAACCATTGTACATCGATTCCGGGAAGATCTTTTTTAATCTCAGTTTTTAATAAGTTAATGAAGTTTTGCATTATGAAGCTTTTACCTTTAAAACCATCTTTCCTACCCCTCAATTATTCCTACATTTGGCTTTAACCTGATTTAAACAACATTTTTTTAATAACTGTTTATGTTAAAGTAATTATATAATCAGCTTCCTTCATAATTTGTTCACTTGAGAACCGGATTTTTTAAAAAGGTATATTCAGAGGGTCGGCAACAGGTGAAGTAAATATCCTAAAACACCTGCTGGCAAATTACTCATACCTTAATGCCCGGACCGGATTTTTTGTTGCTGCACGCCAGCTTTGCCAGCTTACTGTCAGCAGGATGACTGACAATGCAATTATACCTGATACTGCAAAAATCCACCACCCAAAATCAGTTTTATAGGCAAAATTCTGCAGCCACTTATGCATGAAATACCAGGCCACCGGACTGGCCAGTACACAGGCAAGGGCAACCCATTTCAGATAATCTTTGTTCAGCAATTGCAGTATGTTGATGATTCGGGCACCGTTAATTTTGCGGATGCCAATCTCTTTGGTACGATATCGGCTGGTCTGATAAGAGACAGCAAATAAGCCGATCATAGACAGGAACAGACTGATTAATGAGCATGATCCGATAAGCATAATGTAGTTTTTATTCTCCTTGTGGAGCCATTCATAACGGTCACCGACGGATTCAATATTTAGAGGGTAATCAGGGATCAGCTTTTGCCAGACCAGAGTGATTGTCTGCCTTGCACGGGTAACTTGATTATCCGCTGGTTTAACCATCAGATGGCTGCCCTTATTGTCAAATGCTATGAAAGCTGGTTCTATTGTCGATTTTAAGCTTGAATAATGAAAATCTTTTACAACTCCCGCCACAATCCTGTCGTCCATTCCCGGTAAGCTTTTTCCGATCAATGACTGGTTAGGGAATAAGCGTACCATTGACTCGTTTATCAACAATTTATTCTTGTCAGATGTGAGATTTTCAGAAAATCCGGGCCCATCAATCAGCTCTATACCCATCGTTGTCAAATAGTTTTCATCACCGGTAAAACCGGCAGGAGAATATTCCTTTTCAACGCCATCTTCCCTGTATTTCAATAAAAGTAAAAAATGCTCCAGTACGGGAGATGCACTAACCACAGACACCTTGTCAATTGAGATATCTTTCATCAATTCTTCCTTGAAAACTGTTGCTTTATTTGCGTACTGCCCTGGTAATTTAACCTCAATCACCTGTTTGTTCAGCCCTATCGGACGATCGCTGATAAAATTCATTTGACGTATAATAACCATAGAACAAATTATAAGTCCTATAGAACTTGCAATCTGCAAAATATTGAAAGCCGGCAACTGAACACGTTTAACCTTCTGACTCTGTGCTGACTTTAAAAAACCTGTATTTATATTTGAATGAATTCTATAAAAAGCAAACAGTAAGGTTACAATAAATAAGAACAGAACGATACCGGTAAGGATCATTAACTGTCCGCTCTGCAGAATAAAATTGTTTGTGATAGTGCTGCCTGTCAGTTTATTGAAAAAAGGTACCAATTCCGCCATTAATACCAGACTGAGGATAAATGACACACCAATTACAATCAGATTCTCCACCATAAAATCCAGAACAAGACTAAATTCTGAACCACCATTTATCCTGCGTATATTATTCTCATTGGTTTTCCTGATCAGTTTATTGGTAAGCAATCCGAGATAATTGAATGAGGCCACACCTAAAATCATAAGTCCTATGATCAAAGCAATCAACAGATCATTTTTATTGCGACTTACCTCAAAACTTGCTCCTCTGGCTATGTTGAAATAAGTTTTCATAAAAGGTTCCAGGTAATATGAACCGGGGGTGCCGGTGTTTATTATAGGTATTGTCCCCTTCTTTTCCTTAAAGAGTTTTTCAACTTCCTGTGCATTAGCCTGTTTTTTTAGTCTTACATAGCAACGGCTATCGGTTTCCCTGATAAGACGTACCATGTCAAAACGGATCTGGGTATTATCTGCAGGCTTTTCAAAGATTCCGGTAACCACCATATTCTCCCCTTTCTCACCATTGAAGAAGGTAATTACCTTTCCCACAGGATTTTCTGAACCAAAATATTTTTTAGCCAGTGTTGTTGATATCACCAGATTGTTGGCTGCTTCCAGGGCTGATCCCGGGTTGTTTGTCAACAGTTTATAAGAAAAAAAATCAAAGAAATTACTGCTGGCGGCAATACATGCCGGCTTATCAAAATATTCTTCCTTATTGACAACAATCCGTTGGGAGCTGGCACCATTAATACGGCAAAAATCTTCCACCTGGGCAAAATTTTCCTTCATATATTCGGCAGATCCAAATCGGCAATGGTACATTTTTCCGCCGGGTATCCATGGATCATCACATTTCAGTGCATAGATCTGGTCATTCCTGCTCTGAAAATGGTCAGTTTTCAATTCCCTGCTTATGAAGATGATAATCAGGTTAAAAGCAGCTATGCCAATAGCAAGACTGATTATTATTACTGAAGTATTCAATCTGTCTCTTATAAGGCTTCTGAAAATCTGGGTTAGTTTCATAAAAAGTATATAAGGTCTTAACTAGATATTTTGATAGTTTCATTTTTTCCCTGCTTCAACGACTTCATAATGAGGCTTTCCGGGTTTTGATCATGATCAGAAATTGGTCAGTGTCCATGATCTCCTTTCTACTCATAGCGGATAGCTTCGACAGGGTTCCTGGTAGCAGCTGTAAGGCTTTGCCAGCTAACTGTCAATAATGCAACCAGAATCGCTGACAATCCTGCAAAAGCAAAAATCCACCAGCTTAACTCAGTTTTATAAGCGAACCTGTCCTGCCACACGGAAATAATATACATCGAAGCCGGAATTGAAATCAGGAGAGACAGTAGTACCCATTTAACAAAGCTGATATTCAGAAGATACAATACTTCCGCTATTGAAGCACCGTTGACTTTTCTTAATCCAATCTCTTTGGTTTTTCTTGAGATGCTGATTAGCGCAATTCCGAAAAGGCCCATAATTGACAATATAGCTGCCAGTAATGAGAATGCTCCGATAATCTTTTTCTGATTTTTCTCGTTACTGTAAAAATCACTTATCTGATCGGTAAGATAACGGACCTCAAATATCTCATTTGGTGATATCTGACTGTAAAGTACCCGGAGCTGATTTATAACTGCCTGATCATTTGTACCATCGGTTTTAATAGCGAGAAGACCCATTCTGGCAGGATTCTGCTGGAGTATTACCATCGGTTGAATGAGAGTGTGGAGTGAATGAGCGTGAAAATCTTTTACAATTCCCTTTACATTAAACCCAAGGTATTGTTCCCCGGCCTTGACATTATATTTCAATGCACTTGACTCATTAAAAAGAATTTCCATGCGGTCGGACTTATATGTTCCGAAAGGTTCTCCGTCGATAACCTGAATGCCCAGCAATTCAGTCATTCCTTCTCCCATAATCAGGCCATCGAACCTGACCTTATCGCCAGCAGTAGTTGCCAGGTTTACCGGAAGATATGCATCGAATGGAGGGATGAATGACGAACCAGCAGTGATGATAACTCCCGGTATCTTTTCAACTTCGTCACATATTGCCTTAAAACTTGCTTTTAATTCAGCTGAGTTCAGATCACTTATAATTACGTTTGAAGGATTGATACCTTTAAAACTGGTCATTGAGTATTTTATTTGTTTGGATACAGTTATTACACAAACGACCAGAATAACATATATGCTGAAGTGGAATATTAAAAAAGAGTAATTCCATCTGCCTGAACGGTTTAGTGCGGAAGTTTTTCCAGATAGCAGGAGGAGCGAAGGTATGCGTGAAATTTTATAACCGATTATCAATCCTGAAATTACTCCGGTAAAAAGTACTACCGAAATAATCAGAAACCACATAATTGGATTGGAAAAGATTCCCAGACTTAAGGATTTTCCAAGGGTGTTATTTATGAAGGATATTCCTGAACCAATAACAATAGATGCGGGGAAAAGACTTATAATGGTAACCAGATTTGATTCAATTATTATTTGTCGGTACAGAGAATTTTGCGAAGCTCCCAAAACTTTCCTTGTACCAAGTTCGCGAAGCCTGTCGGTGGTTCCTGCTCTGGTCAGAAAAATATAATTGGTTACCGATATCAGTAAAATAAGCAATGAAATTGCTTCATAATATTTTAAATCAATCGGATTCCCGGCTCTGCAGAAAGGACTGCCTCCTCTTGCACCGGATTGCAGGTAAATATCAGTCACGGGCTGAAGAATATACTTGAAATCCTTTGACCTTTCATCTTTTATAAGTTCTTTATAATTTGCCATTTTGGATACCAGGGCATCCCGATCCGTATTTTTATCAAGAACAACATATGATAAAAAGCTGCCATTTTCCCAGTTTAAAGCTGTTCTTTTCTCACTTCCGAAATCACCTAACGATCGCTGAAATTGGCTGAACATCTTTTCAGACAATTTAATATTGGCAATAAACAATGGAAACAGGGTGGAGGTTGAGGGGAAGTCCTTAAAAACTCCGCATACCGAGAGATCAATAAATTCATCATTAAGTTTTACAGATATAATATTCCCGATTGGGGAGGGATTACCAAAATATTTTAATGCTGTTTCCTCCGAGATCGCGACCTCAGATAATGAATGTGCTGCAGTTCCGGCAATTAACCTGATCCCCAGTATTGTGTAGATCGAGGGATCAGAGAATCCAAAATTTTTATCTCTTACAAGATCGTTTTTCCGGTTACGTAACTGAATTTCATTTGCCTGATAGAACCTGAAATAATCTTTTACTTCAGGGAATTCTCCTTTCATTGCTTCTGCCAGCGGATACTGTGTACTGCTTGATTCTCCGAACATTATACGGTAAATATTCTGGTGATCAGGAATAAATTTATCAAATGATTTTTCATGAAGTACCAGCGCTAAGAGAAGGATAATACATCCCAATCCTAGCCCTAATCCAAAAATACTTATGACAGATTGTATTTTGTTACGGGTTATATTTCTGATACCTGTTTTAATAACTGAACTTATCATTGGGGTCAAATTTTAGATTCAGATCCGCTTTTGGTTGTTCTTTATTCTTCTCATGAGTTCCAAATATAAAACGAATAAATTAGTTAAGCAACTAAACAAGTAATTATAATGTTGTTTTTTTAAAAAGTTTACTATTCATATCGCAAGGATTCGACCGGATTTCTTGTTGCTGCCCTCCGGCTCTGATAAAATACAGTCATTAACGTTATTATGAGCACGATAAAGCCTGCAAATGCAAATACCCATAATCGCATTTCGATCCGGTACACAAAGTTCTGAAGCCATTTATGAACAGCATACCAGGCAACAGGACAGGCGATAATAAATGCAATTGCGACCCACTTAATAAATCCTGAATTCAACATTAACAATACATCTGTTATTCCTGCTCCGTTAACTTTCCGTATGCCTATCTCCTTTGTTCGTCTTGCAATAAATACTGAGGTGACAGAGAATAGTCCGGAACAGATGATTAAAATTGTGAGAAGGGAAAAAAATCCGGTTATCTTAGCCTGCGAGAGCTCTTTGCTGTAAGCAGTATTATAAAGGTCGCTGATAAATTCATAATTAAAAGGGTAATCAGGTAATTCCTCTTCCCAAACCTTTTTCAGATACGTTATAGCTTCATCTTTTCGGGCCAAATTGACTTTTACCAGAAAGCATAGGTAGAATATTGGCTTTTGGAACAGAACATAAGGTTTTATCTCATGTTTCAGAGTATTGAAGTTAAAGTCACGTACAACACCCACAACATTTCCTCCGTAAAAAATATCGGGGGAGTCAAATTTTATTTTGAAAGGCTGGCCAATTGCTTCATCGGGACTCCATCCAAGCATCCTGACAGCTGTTTCATTCAATATGTAATCTTCTCTTTTTTTGTCTGGATTATAAATTGGAAAATTGTTGCCAGCAACCAGAGGAATATTGAAAAAATCAAGAAAATTATCCTCAACAGATAATACATAAAGTTTTTTTTCCACAGTGTTATCCTTAATTCCCGGTGATTCGATACTGAAGGCATCGACTGTTTCACCGGAAGGTTCCTCTATTGAGGCTGTAACACTCTGTATAAGAGGGTTATGTAATGCTTTTATACGAAATGCGTTGTATTTAAACCTGACTTCCCAGTTTTGCTTTTTAAAAGCGAGAATATCACTGCTCATATTCCCCATACTGTGGGATAGCATGAAACTATTCTGCCTGGCAATCGATATTGCTGCTACAAGAAGAATTATGGACATGCAAAATTGCCCGGTCATTAATATGCCATAAGATGAAAGTCCAGGAATATTTTTATGGTGACTTTCCTTAAGTCCCGGCAATGATTTACGTATTGTTAATACATGGGAAATAACAGGCAGGCTGCCGGCTAATACCGGTAAAACTACTAATATTAATAAAACCAGCCAACCGGCAATTAAGTCAGAAATTCCGACTGGCAGAAGGCTGAAGCTGAAATATGCCTTAGCCGGACCATCAGACAGATCGAGTAATATTACAGCAAATATGAGTGCCAGTGCAACACAAATAACTGATTCTGTCAATGACTGCACAATTATGAGCCTGGTTGTTGATCCTGTTATCCGCTGTATCTGTATCTGTTTCCTTAGTGTAAACAGTCTGGCTTTGTTGAGATTATAATAGTTTACCCACGAAACCAGAAGCATAACCAGTGCAACAATTATGAAAAGCCAGATAGCTGTAATATTACCGTTTGGTTCTGATTCCCTGTCTTTGTCCGAGTAGAGATGAATGTCTGTGATCTTTTGAAGATAGGGTATGAAAGTGGTCTGATCCTTTTCCTGAACGACTTTCCTGATAAAGGAGGGGAATTGCGATAAAATTTTCTCAGGAGCAGTGTTTTGTTTTAACAGAAGATAAACATATGCCCATGAGGGTGATTCTTCGGGTCGTGCAAAAGAGGTCAGGATATCGAAGTGAATATGGGAATTTACAGGAGAATCGTTCATAACTCCTTTAATTGTAAAAAGCACCATCCTGGTATCGTATTCGCCAGATAGCCAAATGTTTTGCCCAATCGGATCAGAGTTCCCGAAACACTTGTGTGCAAGAGAAGACGAAATTACAGCCGAGTATGGTTCACTTAATACTTTCGCGGTATTACCTGAAAGCAGCCCGATATTAAAAACTTTAAAAAAATTTGTATCGGTAGCAAATATCCTGTCCGAATAAAATTTATTCTCTCCTGCCTTAATTGCAGTATGGCGGTAGGGTTCAAGCCTGACCAGTTCTTCTATTTGCGGGAAATCAGCGGGTATCTGCCTTATCCATTTCTCCCAGCATCGGGCAAAATGAAGCCTGTTCCCGGAATTAATGGTCTCAAATGTCAGTCTGTATATACGGTCGGAATCGGGCAGGTGCTTATCGTAGCTGAATTCGTTTTTAACCCATACTATAACAGCAAATGAACATGCAAAGCCAATCGTGAGACCTGTAATATTCAATATGGTAAAGATCCTTAGCTTGAAAAGGTTCCGGAGTATGAGTTTTAAGTGGATCATGTTATTTATTCATTGCCGGGGATTTAACAAAAAGATATCTTACTCATATCTAAGTGCTTCCGCAGGGTTCCTTGTTGCAGCCCGCCAGCTCTGCCGGCTGACTGTAAGCAGTGCCAGTCCCAAAGCAAGCAATCCGGCCAAAACAAAAATCCACCAGTTCAGATCTGTTCTGTAGGCAAAGTTTTGCAGCCACTTATTCATGAGGTACCATGCAATTGGTGCAGCAATAATAAAAGCAAATGTTACCCATTTTATAAATTCTTTATTGAGCATAATAATGACCTCTGTCACATTTGCGCCATTTATTTTTCGCATGCCGATTTCATTACGTTTCTGACTCAGATAAAATATGATCAACCCGTATAAACCAAGACATGCTATTGTAATGGAAAGTACGGTCAGCAATGTATAAAACTTCCCAAACCTTGCTTCGGACTTGTACTGTCTGAAGAAAAATTCATCGGCAAAAAAGTAATTCATAGGATCGGAGGTATAATGACTTGCCCAGGTACTTTTTAAGATTTTCAAAGCTTTATTAATATCCGGGGTATTAAGTCTGACAGAGTAATAACCAAATTCGAATGGATGACCGTTGTTATATATCATAGGATAAATGGGTTTCTGCAGTCCTTCGTTGTGAAAATCAGACAGAACACCGATTACTTCAATTGGTACAGTATCCCTGTTAGACCGGTAAATAAAATTACCTATCGCTTCTTCGGCACTTTTAAATCCAAGTTCCTGCACGCTTCTTTCATTTATAATAACCCTGCGCCTGTTAAAAGATGGTGTTGGAGAAAAATTTCTACCGGCAATAAGCTTTAAACCGAAAGTCTCAATAAGTCCATCGTCGGCATTATTCTCAAAAAATGTAGTATTCGGACGAATTCCTGCTTCAGGCCGTACATATTCGACATTACCATACCTGGGTGCCTGTCCGGGAGTAAAAGTATTTGCCGTAACTGATTTAAACTCGGGGTATTGAAGCAAATCATCCCGGAAAGCCAGATACTTTGTGCGTCTTGTTGTATCGCTATTTAATGAAGCCGGGGCGTTTAAAGTAATTACCTGACTAAAGTCAATACCCATATCGGCATTCTTCATGTATAAAATTTGCTTGTAAACCACCAGTGTGATGCTGATAAAGATTATTGATAGTGCCATCTGGGCTATCACCATTCCTTTTTGGAAGCTTCGTTTGTGTCTTACTGTTTTTTTACCACTAAATGGATTTAGCCCTGCCAGGGTTAAAGTATTGTAAATGCTTGAGAAAAATATCCCTGCCAGCGAAATGCCGGTTAATGACCATATAATATATTTACCCGGGAATACGGCCTGCGACAATGGAATTTCGAAATATCCGGCAAATGCGTTCAGAAGGGAACGGTACAAAATGAAAGCCAGGAGCATGGCAATAATATTTAATAAAAGAGTCTCCAGAAAAGATTGTATCCAAATATGTAAACCTGAAGCTCCTATAAGTTTTCTCATACCTATTTCATCAGCTCTTTTAGCCGCCAGTGCCGTTGACAGGTTGACGTAGTTGATCCAGGCAATAAAGATGGTCAGCATCGCAATGACAAAAAGGAAAAACAGTGACTTCTGGTTTGTTTGTGACCCCAGTTCACCTTCCAGTCCGCGTAAATAATGAAGATCGGATAAAGGCTGGAGAAAAATTGTGGCAGTACGCTGGTTTACGGTTCGGGGAGTATTAGTATTTACCAGACTTGTCAGTGTTTCTTCCATGCTTTTTATTGAAACGCCGGGTTGTAGTTTTATATAATTCCAGTAGCCGTTATAATTCCAGTCTGGGTTTCTGCTGATCCAGTTGTACTGTTCCCACGTTTTCAGGGAAATAAAATAATCAGCCGTCAGGTGAGTGTTGGAGGGAAGGTCGTTATAGACACCTGTAATCTCAACCGGCATTCCTTCGTTTACTTTCATAATTTTACCGACCGGATCCTCATTTCCAAAAACTGCCGGTACTTTAGACCGGGCAATTATACCGGTTAGCGGCCTGGTAAAATCTACACTACCTTTTATTAATGTTAATGAAAATACCTTTTCGAACCCTTCATCTACCCATAGGACCCTCTGTTGCGCAAGCTGTGCATCCTTGTACCTGATCAGACAGGATTCAAAGTATGCGTCACCGTTTGCCTCAATTCCCGGAACATCTTTTTTACTTGCAAAGTATAATCCTCTTGATGTTTTAGTGCCGTGATAAAATTTTTCACTTCCATTTTTAGTGTCCATATTAACACGGTAAATGGAGGATGAATCCTTGAAAAATGAATCAAATGAAATTTCATAAAAAAGGTAATGAATTATGAACAGGAATGCTGTTAAGCCCATGGTAAGCCCACAAACATTTATAATTGAAATCCCCCTGTTTTTCAACAGAGTCCGCATAGCTGACAAAAAATGAATTTTTAACATTTTTAAATTTCCGTTTTGTGATTCGATTATTGCTATACTGCTAAGGTAATAATTATTCAACTCTTAATGTCCCGAAGTATTTACAGTTAAAGCACAAATAGAGTTTATCTGGAAGGATTCTTTACCCTAAACACTATTCATAACGGAGTGCTTCAACAGGATTTCTTGTTGCAGCTCTCCAGCTTTGCCAGCTTACCGTTAACAATGCTATTCCAAAGGCAATCAGACCGGCTAATCCGAATATCCACCATGTTAATCCAGTCTTAAAAGCAAAGCCAAGCAGCCATTTATGCAAAGCATACCAGGTGAGAGGAATAGCAATTAGATAAGCTATTGTAATCAGGATTATAAAGTCTTTGTTTATCAGAAGCAGAATCTCTGAAACCTTAGCTCCGTTTAATTTACGGATTCCGGTTTCTTTGGTACGCGATACAGCGATCATCATTACAAGTCCGAACAGTGAGAGACTGGTAATTATTACGGCCATCAGGCTGAACAGAATAAAGCATCTGAAAAGCTGGATATGCGATTTGTACTGCGAATTGAAATAGTCGTCAAGGAAAAAATACTCAAAATACTGATCCTTAAAATATTTAGGATATTCAACTGTTACTTTTTTCACAATATCCTGAATATTCGCATTTCTGATCTTAAAAAACATAAAAGTTCCAATCTGGTCACAATTAAAAATGGTTGGTTTGACCTCCTGATCGAGTGAATTCTGGAAGTACCCGTCAATCACCCCTACAATTTCTCCTATATCTTCTTTATTGTCAGAGTCATATAATGTTTTGCCAATAACGTCTCTGTAGTTATCTTCCCCGAAAGCCATAGCTGCTTCTTTATTAAGAATAACATGGCGCGATCCTCCGAGCCAGTTTGTTTCATCGCTGAAGAACTTCCTTCCGGCCAGAAGTCTCACTTTGAAAAAGTCAAAAAAATTGGGAGCCACATCCGACTGGAAGAATTGATAATCAAGTCTGTTCCTGCCTTTTATGGAAATTCCCCCTTTTACCCATCCGTTCTTTTCTCCCGGGATAACTGTTGAAAAGGTAACGCCTGTTATTCCGGGGTACTTCATAATACTCTCCTGAAAAGTCACCTGGGATGTGTTGAATTCACTGGAGGATGGTCTTTTAACGACAAGTACCTGATCGATATCCATTGTAAATGCATCCTTTTGCATATATCTGATCTGTTTCAATGCTCCGATAGTGCTGCCGATAAGTATTATAGCGATTGTGAACTGGCTGATGAGTAGAATTTTCCGGGAATATTTTTTGTCGCCGGTTTGTATTTCTTTCTTTATAAAGGATATAGGAGCTACATTATAAATTTTCATACCAAGAATCAACCCTGTAATAAGACTTAATATTACCAGGATGCAGACCGGGATCAACCATGTTCTTACATTGAAAAGGGTTCCAAGAGTGAAATCAAGATTCAGAAAAGATTTTAAAGCAGGAAAGAACAGGAATAAAAATACAAAAGCCAGGGCCAGACTTAACAGCCCGGTAAAAAGGGTTTCCGTTACAAAATCTGCAATAATCTCTTTTCGTGAGGCTCCGTTGATAATTCTGATTCCTATTGCATTAATTTTTCTGCTTGTACGTGCCGAATAAAGATTAAAATAATTGAGTCCGGCACTTATGAGAATCAGAAATGCTATAGCCAGCAGGACAGATAAGTATTTGCTGTTTCCGTTAGCTTCATATTCGAACCGGTAACTTGAATGTAAATGGATGTCTGTAATTGGCTGAAGATGGTACTCAATAGGGTAGGTCAGTTCAACCTTATTTGATATCAGGTAATCCTTTGCCAGCGCAGTTATCTGGCTTGCAACATTTTCCGGATCACTTCCTTTGCGTAAAAGGAAATAGGTATTGGTGTTATTGCAGGTGTAACAATAGTTCTTATCGGTTATGGTTGACAATGATATTACAATATCAAATTTGAGATGTGAGTTTAAGGGGACATCTTTTATAACGCCCTGTATTGTAAGAGCTTTTTTACCCGGATTTACGCCATAAATTGTTTTCCCCACAGGATTTTCGTTCCCGAAGTACTTGCGTGCTGTCGATTCGGTAACTATTGCAACATCCGGTTGTCTGAGAAAGCTTTTTCTATCACCTGAAATGACTGTATGGGAGAACAGGTCGAAAAAAGAACTGTCGGCAAACAAGGTTCTATCCTCCTTATATATCTGTTCATTTGCCTGTACATACTGGGTTAATAGCTTACAGCGGCAAAAGTTTTCGACTGAAGGTATTTTTTCATATGCAATCTGTCCGACCATATAATTGTTACCAACACTTTTATCGAGTCCGGTCTGATAATATCTGTAAAACACCAGTCGTTGTAACCGGTCCGCTTTATCAAAATACCTGTCATAGCTTCTTTCAAAGCCGATATACTGGAAGATAAGCAGGACTGCCATCATGCCTATTGCCAGTCCCAGTATATTAATGCTGCTGGCCCCTTTGTTTTTCAGGATGTTTCTGATTGCCAGCCTGATATTTTTGTTAATTACCATTGTAATGATTTTGTTTGTAATAATTTAGACTATTCATATCTAAGGGCCTTCACCGGGTTCCTCGTCGCTGCCCGCCAGCTTTGCCAGCTAACAGTCAGCATGGCAAATAAAAGCGCCATAATTCCGGATAGAACAAAAACCCACCAGCTAAGCTCTGTTTTAAAAGAAAAATTCTGAAGCCATTTATTCATTGCGTACCATGCAACCGGTGTAGCAAAGACAAACGCAATCGCTATCCATTTCACGAAATCTTTGTTAAGGAGAACAATAACTTCAATAATTGTTGCGCCATTTACTTTTCGAAGTCCTATTTCCTTGGTTCTTCTTTCATTCATACTCAACGAGAGCCCCAGAATCCCCAGAATACATAGAAAGACAGTGATAAAAGCAAACAGCAAAAGGAGATTCAGTGCTTTATGGTCAGATATATAATACCCGGCAATCCTGTCACTTAGAAATATGTATGGAAATACCTCGCCGGGAAAGACATTTTTCCATATTTTATCTATTTTATCCAGATCGCCTGGTAAAATTTCAGCTCTGTGGCTGCCGACAGTCTTTGAATTTGAAAGTTTTATATTCAAAGTCCTGAAACCGGCCGGATTATTATAAAAAACACAGGGTCTGATCTCATTGCGAAGTGAACCGGAATTAAAGTCCTCAACAACACCCTTGATATATAGCCTGCTCGCGCCCGGACCTTGTATGATCTTACCAACAGCTTCATCTTTATTGAGGCCTATTTCAAACAGAAATTCCCTGTTTAAAATAATTGCACCGGCTGTATCACCGGAAGAAAAATTGCGTCCTGCTGCAAGTCTGAATGAATATAAATTCAGATATGAACTGTCGGCCATTTTAATCTCTGCATCAATTCTTTTTTCAGCATTATTGTTAAAATAGCTGAAGGAAGTCCATTGCTGGGATTCGGCTGGCACAACAGAACTAAAGCTTATCTCCTTTACACCGGGAAAAGATAAAAGTTCACCTGATAACGCTGCCAGTTTTGAACCTGAATTTTCAGGCAATCTGGCGTAGATAATATTATCCGTGTTGTACCCCAGATCCTTGTGATTAATGTAATATATCTGCTTGACTATAAACAGAGTAGCAATTATAACTGCCTGTGCCACAACAAACTGAAGTATAACGCTTGCTTTTCCGAAACTATTTCTGTTACCTGAGATGCCGGAATCACCGCTTTTTAACATTCTGGATAGCGATTTCAGGTTTAAATTATACGAGGAGAATACTACAGCCAGGAAACCTCCGGAGAACAGAAGTGCCAGGACAAACAGAAACGCGGAAAAATTAATTTCCGGAATATATCCCCTGGGTATGTCTATGAAAGAATATAAATTTCCGATTACAGAAAATACCAGCTGAACGCTCAACAGAAGAGCGAAGAAGTTTAACAGAAGCGATTCAGTAAGAAACTGAAAGAAAATTGTACGGGGATTGCTTCCAAGAATAAGCCTCAGCGCAATCTGCTTCTTCTGTTTGATTGTCTCTGCCAGAAAGAAGTTGCTGTAATTAAAACATGCGATCAGAAATATAAAACTGCCTATAATGGTCAGTGCTAATAACAGGCCTCCGCTTACAGTACGGTTGTTGAAATTTCCGAAACTGCTTTCCTTGTGTACTTTCGACAGAGGCTGCAGCTTGAACAATCGTCGCTCAGCATAATTACCATCAGCATGGGGGGAATAGATATCTTTGAACTTTTTCTCAATAGATTTAATGTCGCTTTTGTTATTCAGAACAACATAACACTGAAAGTTGTCGGACAGGTTACCCCAGTCAGTGACTGATCCCGGATTAAGCTTTTCAGTATATGTTGGCAACGACAGAATAACTTTAAAAGGCAGGTCGGTATTTTCCGGGAAATCCTGGATAATACCAGCAATTGAAAATGTAGTTCCAAACAACCTGATATCTCTGCCTATTGGATCCTGGTTCTGGAAAAGTCTCTTTGCTGTTTCGTTGGTAATTACAGCAGTAAATGGTTTATCCAAAACCTGTTTACCTTCGCCATCAAGCCATTTTATACCACTTTTACCAAAATCAAAAACATCAAAAAATGAAGGTTCTGTGAATACGATGCCATCATCTAGCGAGAACGACTTTTCATCCTTGCTATCGCCTGAGAGGACGTTTATTTTCTGTCCATACACATATAACATGGATACAACATTTTGTATCTCAGGGATATTTCTTTTAAACTCACCCGGTAAAGCAGAAAAAACCCCGGTCCTGTATTCCAGTCCGCCTGTAGTGTAATCAAGTCCGGAAGTAACCCGTACAATCCTGAAGATATCTTTGCTTTGTGAATGAGAACTATCAAAACTCAATTCATAATTAATTTTAGTATAGATAATCAGACAACTGGTCAATCCTATTACCAGACCTGTGAATACCAGTAGATTTGATTTGAGATTTCGTGAAATCCTCCGTATCGCAATTTTTAGATTTTGTCCGTTCATAGTTCAAATGTAAATTTGATCCTAAAATTTATTGTTTGTTATAAATCTGGTTTTCATGTAAAACATTACACAAAATATTTGATTATTCATATCTTAATGCCTCCACCGGGTTTCTTGTTGCTGCCATCAGGCTCTGCCAGGAACCACCCCTAAATCCCCCAGGGGGGACTTTGGATTCTGCTCTTAACCTCATCTTTAATTTTTCCCAGAGTAGTTTTTCACAAGTTGTCATGTTATTTCTAAGGATTTTGGCTGCCGAAAAAGTCTCAGGCAAGGCACCGTAATACATTGATTTTTCTAATTCTTTCATATCTTTAAATTAGTACTAACCTGGTTAAGCCCCCCTTGGGGGGTTTGGGGATAGATTACTCATACCTTAATGCCTCCACCGGGTTTCTTGTTGCTGCCATCAGGCTCTGCCAGGAACCACCCCTAAATCCCCCAGGGGGGACTTTGGATTCTGCTCTTAACCTCATCTTTAATTTTTCCCAGAGTAGTTTTTCACAAGTTGTCATGTTATTTCTAAGGATTTTGGCTGCCGAAAAAGTCTCGGGCAAGGCACCGTAATACATTGATTTTTCTAATTCTTTCATATCTTTAAATTATTACTAACCTGGTTAAGCCCCCCTTGGGGGGTTTGGGGGTTGATTACTCATACCTTAATGCCTCCACCGGGTTTCTTGTTGCTGCCATCAGGCTCTGCCAGGAACCACCCCTAAATCCCCCAGGGGGGACTTTGGATTCTGCTCTTAACCTCATCTTTAATTTTTCCCAGAGTAGTTTTTCACAAGTTGTCATGTTATTTCTAAGGATTTTGGCTGCCGAAAAAGTCTCAGGCAAGGCACCGTAATACATTGATTTTTCTAATTCTTTCATATCTTTAAATTAGTACTAACCTGGTTAAGCCCCCCTTGGGGGGTTTGGGGGTTGATTATTCTTCAACCGGATTCCTTGTTGCTGCCTTTATAATTCCTGTCATAAACATTATTTGAAGTTATATTATGAGCATGAATTTCTAGATTTTATCATCACTCGAGATGATCCCGTCCACCAAATTTATGATACGGTTACCATATTTTCTTTCACCCCCCGAAACACACTGGGGCTAATCCTCAAACCGTACATTTACATTTCCACCGCTTGAATGCATATAAACAGGAATTCCTCCATTATTCAAAGTTCCTTTTACACGATTCTTTTCAACTCTTCCGGAGAAATTACGTAGTTCAATATTAACCTTATCTGAGCTCAGATCCAGATCCAGTCCAAGGTCGTTCCCATTTTTGATAGTTGCATTGATTCCTCCCCCGCTGGATTGCAGGTATAATTCCTTGCTTAAGTTAGCAATATTAATACGGACCGGACCACCGCTGGATGTAGCTTTTACAGACCCTGCCTCCCCGGAAACGCTCACTCCGCCGCCGCTGCTGCCGGCATTCACATCACCGTGAATATTATTAAGGTGTACACCACCTCCGGAACTATGGGCATAAACGCTGCCATGTGCATCATCCAAAGTGATACCCCCTCCGCTGGAACTCAAGTGAACATCACCGTTTTGATTATTTGTTGTTACTCCGCCACCGGATGAACTTGCCGTTGTGGTTCCAGTGATATCTTCCAGTTGTACACCACCTCCGCTGCTCGAAAAATTATGAGTGCCTTTCACACCGGAAATTTTTAATCCTCCTCCACTTGAGGATACATTGCATGACATTTCACGTGGGACTATAATTGTAAGTGAGATACCAGTATTCTGCCATGGATTTATACGTAACCTCCGTTCAATATTTGCAGTAATTACGGAACCATCTTTCCCGATATCCAAATTATAAATTCCCAGAACATCATCTACCGCCGGATCTGACGGAGATAAAAGCTTTCCGTTTTTTCTTATATATAACTCTACCACTACTTTATTCTGATCATGAGTTCTTACCTGTACTCCTCCGCCGGATGACTTTGCATTCAATGTACCGGGCTGATCCAGATTGTATGTCTTTACTATGGTAGGAGTCCTGTTTTCCTGGGTAAATCCTTTACATGAAAGCAGTGTTACCAGCATTGCAATCATCGTGTACGTTTTTACATTTGTCTGAGTTTTCATAGTAGAAATTTATTAAAGTTATGCCACTATTATTAATGAATTTGTTTATCTAAAATCAACCTTGAGTCCCTGCAGTATTGTCTTTACAGCAAGCAGGTTGTGGGTCAGTTGTTCATTATTCAATCATATCTGAATACTTCAATACTCATGCTGTCCCGTCATTTCGGTGCTATTCATACCTCAGAGCCTCAACAGGGTTCCTCGTCGCTGCCATCAGGCTCTGCCAGGAACCACCCCTAAATCCCCCAGGGGGGACTTTGGATTCTGCTCTTAACCTCATCTTCAATTTTTCCCAGAGTAGTTTTTCACAAGTTGTCATGTTATTTCTAAGGATTTTGGCTGCCGAAAAAGTCTCGGGCAAGGCCCCGTAATACATTGATTTTTCTAATTCTTTCATATCCTTAAATTAGTACTAACCTGGATCAGCCCCCCTTGGGGGGTTTGGGGGTTGATTACTCATACCTCAGAGCCTCAACAGGGTTCCTCGTCGCTGCCCACCAGCTTTGCATACTCACTGTAATTATGACAAATGAAACTGTGGCGATCCCGGCAAGTGCGAATATCCACCACCTGAGTTCAGTTCTGTAGGCAAAAGTCTGCAGCCATTTGTGCATAGCGTACCATGCAACAGGGGCGGCAATTAAAAATGAGACTGCAATTCTCTTAATGAAATCTTTATTTAATATTGTTAACACTTCCGAGATACTGGCGCCGTTTATTTTCCTAATTCCAATCTCTTTTGACCTTGCAATACAATGCTGGAAAGTAAGACCGGTTATTCCCATAAGGGTTAGTATAAGAGCCAGTATTGAAAAAATTGCTACTGCCAGACCCTGACGTTCTTCTTTCTGATACAGAGAGTTAAAAAACTGATCATAAAAAGTGTAGTCAAACATATAGTCAGGTAGAATGGCATCCCAGGCGTCTTTAAGCTGTGCAAGCTGCTGTTCGGTATTTCCGGGTTCAATCCTCAGATTCAGGGCATTCATAAACCTGTTTTTAAATATTAAAGCAGCTGGCTCTCTTTCGGAATGAACAGAAGAAACCGAGAAGTCATTAACCACACCTATTACCTGCAATCCTCCATGTTCCTTAAATGTTTTGCCTTCAATGTCTGTCCAACCATATTTTTTCACAGCGGCCTGGTTAAGAATGCAGACTTTGTCTTCCTCGCCCTCGTGAAAGTTGCGTCCGGCAATAAGCTTTAATCCGAAAGTATTAACAAAATCCTCATCGACCTCCAGACAATTCAGCCAGAACTGGTTATTACTCTCCCCACTTCCTGACCTCGAATTTATAAGTCCCGGTACCCCCATGCTGAGAGAGGCTGATTTAATGAATGGAAACCTGCCAAGTTCCTGTTTTACAAGATCTCCCTTTTCAAAGTTGCCCGGAAGAATTACCCTTACCAGGTGTTCTTTATCAAATCCCAGATCCGTCTGTTTTGCAAAAGTGATCTGCTTATATATTGTCAGGACACATACCATTAATATAATAGATACAGTTGCCTGGAAAATTGACAGAACACTGTTTATTCCCTTTCCCTTTGTTTTAACTATATCAGCATGGAGAAATTTACGAATATCAAATTTTGCATCCATGTACATGGGGGCAGCGGAAGTAATGAGGATAACCATTAAGATAATTGACGCAACAGCGAGGTTTGCAGGATATGAATAGAGATTATGTAATTTCAAATCCCGTTCAAATAATTCCGAAGCAAATGGTAATACCTGTAATACAATGAATAATGCGATAATAAATCCCAGCAGAGTGCTCACGGTATTTTCAGTAATATGAAAAAGGGAGAGCTGACGGATTCCTGCCCCATGTGTTTTTTTAATTCCTGTTTCACGTAATCTTGAAAACTGGAGTGAGATTGTGAAGTTCACATGATTGAATATAGAAAGAAGAAGGATCAAAAGAGCAATAGCCGTAAACAGGTATATCATTGATGTGTTTGCCTGACGGTTCATATTGTTGACAATACCTTTCTCGAAATAAATTTTTTTCAGGGATTGAATGATCAGTGGCCCTTCCGACCTGGTGGAGAAGTCTTTTATTTCACTGATCTTATTGTTAAATTGCGCCGGGTCGTTGCCTTCTCTTAATTTTACATAGATGTTTGCAGGATACCAGATAATGCCATTATCGCCTGCCTGCATTATACGGGTTTTCTCACCTTCAATGTTGACGAAAAGGTCGGAATAGAAACTTGTATTATCGGGAAAATCCTCAATGACACCTGTTATCCTCGCACTTATGAATCCCCCGATATCAATATTTCTGCCCAACGGACTTTCATCTCCGAACATATTTATGGCCAGTTTCTTTGATATAACTGCAGAGCCTGCCTCCGAAAAGGGTTCAGATGTAAATCCTTCAATAAGCCTGAGATTGAATGTCCTGAAGAACTGGTTATCAGTTGAAATTGCATCTTTCAATTTTACATATTTATCTTCACAGGCAATATTAAAATCCCATCCTGTAAGGTATTGTACAGGTGTTACGGATTCAATCTCCGGAAAGTCATTCCTGAGTTGTTGGGCGACTTTATAATTTATATTGCAGTCATTATTATCCGATGCAATTAACCTGTAGATCCTCTTATAACCGTCAAAGTTATGATCAATTGTAGTTTCATTGAAAATAAACAGGGATATAATCAACACTACAGCAAATCCTATAGCAAATCCGCATATATTCAGTAACGAATAGACCCGGTTGTTTTTCAAGCCTCTTATGATTAGTTTTAAATTATAAAACAACATTTTTTTCGGTTTTTTAATTTGGGTTTATCCTTTTCTTCTTTAACAGTCCATATTATTATTAGTCCTTGCCAGATTGAAGTCAAAAACTTATATTTTTAATAAACTCTCATTTATTTATCATCTAATTTATTATCACACTATTAAGTCCCCCATTTGGGGTCCCGACAGCTATCGGGATAGGGGTTGATTATTCATATCTCAGAGCCTCTACCGGATTCCTTAATGCTGATCTCCAGCTCAGCCAGCTTACAGTCAATAATGCAATTCCGAGAGCCAATACTCCTGAAAGGACAAATATCCACCAGCTTAAATCGGTTCGGTATGCAAAGTTTTCAAGCCACTTATGTATTGCATACCAGGCAAAAGGTAAAGCAATTAAAAAGGAGATGACGACCCATTTGATAAAGTCTTTATTAAGCATCACCATCAACTCAACTAATGTTGCTCCGTTCACCTTCCTGATCCCGATTTCTTTTATCCTGTTTTCACTTGAAATAACTGCCTGTCCAAACAATCCAAGGCATGCAATAAATACGGCAAGTGAACAAAAAAGATTGATCATTTTTGCAATACCATTATCGGCATCATATAATTTTTCGTAGTCCTGATCAAGAAAATGAGATTCAAATGGAATTCCGGGATTATATTCTATCCAGATTTTCTTAACTTTTGCAATTGTCCCGCTAATATCACCATTTATCTTAAAGAACAGTGCACTGAAATATGATTCTTTCGACTCATCCTGGTACAGATGAAAAACCTGGGGATTTATATTCTCATGCAGGGATTTAAAGTAGGTGTCTTTTATTACCCCGACTATCCTGCCGCTCTTTCCATATAGCATAAATTCAGTTCCGATCGGATCGGACAGTCCCATTAATTTCATTGCTTTCTCATTTATGATATAATCCTGTTTATCGCTGGCAAAATCTTTTGAGAAATTCCGTCCATATGAAAATTCTACACCGATCATATCAAAATAGTGATAGTCAATACGTGTAGTTTCCATCGCAATTAAATCGGTATTTCCCTGATTCTGCCACTCACCGTTAAGTTTCCACGAAAGACCTACTGTTCCGTTCACTTGTTGATACGGGAGACAATCTTTCAGACATACATCAGTAATCTCCGGAATTTGCAGCAAGGCATTTTTGACAGCTGCAATTTTTGTATAAATATTCCCTCTCAAAAATGTGTAGGCGATATTATCTGTGCTAAAACCTAGTTTTTTTTCTCTTAAATAGTGCATTTGCTTATTGATACCAACTGCAACTATGATCATTATGACAGCAATTATGTTTTGAAAAATGACGAGACTTTTTAAAAGACCGGTTTTCTTTCTGGAATAACCATTAATAAGTTCTATGGCCTGCGAGTTTTTATAAACCAGTGAGGGATATACTGAGCAGAAAATCACAGTAAGCATAAATATGAAACCTGTCAGTATTAAAAAAGCCGGGGTGAATAACTCGTCACTTACCAGTTTATTCAGTGAACCAGGAAATGACGGGCTTAAAAACCATAATAGCATCAACGTGAGGATGAATGCAAGTAAGACCAATGCCCCACTTTCAACGAAACTATTCCAAAAGATCATCGCCCCCCTTGCTCCAAATACTCTTTTTATTGAGGTGCTCTTATACCTTTTTATATGAAGCGATAATGTGAGGTTAATGTAATTTATACAGGCCAGGATCAGAATTAAAAGAGCAATAGTGCTGAAAATATACAGGTATCTGTAATCACCGGTTTTACCTAGTCTGTTATTGACTTTATAATCAAGATAGATGGCTTTTAAAGGCCTGAGAAGTACAGTAACTCCTCCGAATTTTACGTGAGGCATACCTTTTTCCTTAGCAACATAGTTAATTGCATTAGCGGCATCTTCGGAATTTGTGTTTTTTTTAAGTAATACGTATGTTCTGAAATTTGGATCTCCCCACTCCATTCCGCATAAATGAAATTCTTCAGCGAACTTTTGGGGAAGAATATAATCAAACTGAATATGAGACTGAAGAGGAACATCCTCAATTAGTGCCAACACCTGAAGATTTCCTTCCCCCTCAATTTGTATTTCTTTATTTAAAGGATCAGATGACCCAAAATATCTTTTAGCAAATGACCGGGTAATAACTATGCTGTTTACCTGATCCAGAGCTTCTATGGGATCACCAGCAACGACTTTAAAGCTAAATATATCAAATAGTTGAGGGTCGGATGTAATCCCTTTCTCTTCAAAATACATATTGTCCTGATATTTAAATGCAAAACCCGGTGCATTTCTCAGGCGGACCGCCGACTGTATTGCAGCTACGTCGTTAATAATCGCAGGTGCCAGCGGAGCAGGAGTTCCAGCCATACTAAATTCGCCTTTATTGTTTTTGAAGTTTATCTGATAGATACGATCAAAATTTACATTGAATTTATCATAGCAGGATTCATTGTAGACCCATGCTGCAATCAGCAGCACACTTGCCAGTCCAATACTTAATCCGAGAAGATTAAGTCCGGTGAAAAGTTTATATCGAAGGAGATTACGTATTATAATTTTTGCATTCATTCTGCCTTTTTTGGACTTACTTTATACTTATCATCATACTCAATTCCGGGTTATTATCCTTCTGATCATCCTTAATTTAAAGATTCCACATAATTCATCATTGCTGATTTCCGGCACAGCCAGCTTACAGTCAGAATAGCTGAAGATCGCACTTAAAAGGTAAAAAGCTGTTAAAAGCGGTACCGGAAAGAACAGGAATGCATCAGTGATAAAACTCAACAGTGTTACCGGCTGTTTTGCTCCTGTGAACTTTATAGCTCCGGTATTCACCTTGAAAACGTAATGACAGAGTTCTTCTTTATGCATATCGGCAACATTAATCAGTATTCGTTTATTACCATAATTATGCCATAATTGTATATTGAAGATATACAGTATCATACAATTTATTGTCGAGAATGCTGGTAAATAAATTTTACAGTTTCCTGTAAAAATATTTTACGCTATATTGATTATGTCTTTAATATCAGTTATTTTTATAACTGACTTATTAACCTAATGAAAGAATCCGGAATGAGACTGAATCAGACCGAAAGAATTAAGAAAAGACAGATATACATTTAAATGCAGACACACAGAGGCAATATTCTGGTTGTTGATGACAACAGGAGCATTCTCAGTGCACTTGAGATCTTGCTCACTCCGGAATTCGGAGATGTAAAACTTATTTCTAATCCAAACCTGATTCCTGCCGAATTAAGGAAACAAGATTATAACCTGGTTATTCTTGATATGAATTTCCAGGCTGGTGTTAATACCGGGAATGAGGGAATTTACTGGCTTGGAAGGATAAAAGAGACTAATCCGGAATTATCGGTTGTTATGATTACTGCCTACGGGGATATCGATGTGGCAGTTAAAGCCTTAAAGGCAGGAGCCTCAGACTTTGTTCTCAAACCATGGGACAATGCAAAATTACTTGCGACTCTGAAACTCGCCATCCAGCTTAATATTTCAAAAAATGAGGTAAGGCATCTCAAAGAAAGAGAAACTGAATTAAAAAGAGAGATCAACCGTGAACAGAAGTTTATTATCGGCTCTTCACCGCAGATTACGAATGTGCTGAATCTTGTCAGAAAGGTAGCAAAAACGGATGCCAACGTACTTATCACAGGTGAAAACGGAACCGGAAAAGAGTTGATAGCACAGGAAATCCACCGTTTGTCTGACAGGTCCCATGAAGTTCTGGTAAGTGTTGATGTTGGTTCACTCAGCGAAACCCTGTTTGAAAGCGAGCTGTTCGGACATGTTAAAGGGGCATTTACCGACGCTCATGAAAGCCGTCAGGGTAAATTTGAAACAGCTGAGAGAGGGACTCTTTTCCTTGATGAAATAGGGAACCTGTCATTTCCTCTTCAGGCGAAGCTGCTTGCGGCAATTGAGAACCGACAGATTTCACGGATAGGTTCCAATCAGCTCATTCCTATCGATATACGTCTGATAAGCGCAACCAACAGTAATCTCGAAAGTATGGTTAATTCAGGACTCTTCCGCGAAGACCTTCTTTACCGTATAAACACCATTCAGATTGAATTGCCACCTCTCCGTGAACGCGGCAATGATATAATAATCCTGGCCGAATTCTTCCTGAAAAAATATATTTTTAAATATAATAAGCCGAATATAAAAATTAATCAGCAGGCTATTGAGCGACTGATTAAATATTCCTGGCCCGGAAATATCAGGGAGCTTCAGCACACAATTGAAAAGGCAGTGATATTAAGTGAAACAACTATTTTAAAACCAGATGATTTATATTTGAGGAACACCAGTGCCATTACAGGCAATGATACTGTTATTACCCTGGAAGAAATGGAAAAACAGATGATTATGAAGGCTCTGGAGAAAAATAATGGTAACTTCTCTGCAGCGGCAGAGCAGCTCGGAATAACAAGGCAAACGCTTTACAACAGATTTAAAAAATCCTCCATATGATCAGTAAGAACCTGTATTTTAATATTATACTCCGGGTAACCCTTATTGTGATTCTATCGGTTTTTCTCGGATATTTAATTGTAAAGGATCAATCATACCGTTATGCCCTTATCTGTTTGCTGGTCATTATATTTCTAACAATCAGTCTTATATCATATTTAAACACAACCAATAAAAAGATCAGATTTTTCTTCGATTCTGTAAGAAACGATGATTCAAGTCTTTCTTTCCCTGTTGAGGAGAAAAACAAAAGCGTTAGGGAGATATACAAGAGTCTGAACAGGGTGAACTTACAGATTCAGCAGTTAAAGATAGAGAACAGAAACCAGGAGCAATATTTTCAGATACTCCTCGAACACCTTGCCACTGGAATCATCACTTATAACAATAAAGGATTCATATTGCATGCCAATTCATCGGCTAAAAGACTTCTTTCATCTGATGTTCTGACACACCTTGATCAGATAGGAAGAATAGATCAGAGACTTTACCAGACCATTAAAAGCATCAGACCGTCAGAAAGACGGCTTGTAGCTATTGGCTCAGGACAGGATGAAATTCAGCTTTCATTAAAAGCCACTTCATTTAAGGCAAATAATGCTGAACTGGGTATTCTTTCGATTCAGGATATCAAGAATGAGCTGGATGAAAAGGAGCTTGAATCATGGATGAAGCTTATAAGGGTACTGATGCATGAAATCATGAATTCGATAACTCCTATTACATCGCTTTCAGAGAGTCTTGCACATATATACAGTAAAGGCGGAGATCCAGTTTTACCGGAACAGGTGACCTCAAAGACAATTGCTACAACCCTGCAGGGACTTAACGTAATAAAGGAACAGGGTAAGGGGCTGATGTCATTTGTTGAATCTTACCGAAAGCTGACCAGGGTGCCCGAACCTGTAAAGAAAATATTCAGGGTGGCTGATCTTATGAACCGTGTTATGATCCTTTACAGTTCCCTTGATAAAAGCGATAGAATAAAACTCTCGTTTTCGTTGAAAGATCCTGATCTTGAAATTTTTGCAGATCAAAATCTGATTTCACAGGTTCTTATCAATGTTGTAAAGAATGCCCTGGAGGCAAATGAGAATAATCCTGACGGGAAAATTGAAATCCTGGCTGGTGTAAACCATGATCGTCGGGCCGAGATATGTGTTATTGACAATGGACCGGGCATCCCGGAAGAGAATCTTGATGAAATATTTGTTCCGTTTTTTACCACCCGCAAAGATGGTTCTGGTATTGGTCTGAGTATATCAAAACAGATTATGAGGATACACGGAGGGAACCTGAAAGTAAAATCAGTACCTGGCAGAGAGACACAGTTTTGTCTTAGTTTTTAGTCGTATCGTATAGCTTTTACAGGGGTGATCCTGCTTATAAGCTGCGAGGGTACAAGGAGCATAATAATAATTGCGGCCATTGTTCCGAAGTTGAGCAGTAAAACATGTGAAAGTTCAAGATTTATGGGTACTGTCTTAATGTAATAAGAGGCTGGATCAAGAGTTATTAAACCGGTTTTAAGCTGAAGATATGAAAGTCCGACACCAAAAAGATTACCCCATAATAATCCTTTACCAATTAGATAAACAGCCTGATAAAGAAAAATTCTCCTTATTGTGGAATCTTCAGAACCAAGTGCTTTCAGGACACCTATCATATTTGTCTTTTCTAGGATCAGTATAAGAAGACCGGAAATCATATTGAAGCCGGCAACAACAAGCATAAGTATTATAATGATTATCACGTTTATATCCTGAAAATTAAGCCAGTCGAATATCTGAGGATATTTTGTCCTGATGTTGGTCACCTTATACTTGGTATCCTCCTCTGTAAGCCTGTAACCAATTGCATCTCTTACAGCCATTGTAAGGGCATCGAGTTTATCAAAATCATAAATGAATATTTCAAATCCGCTCACCTGATCATCAGTCCAGCCATTGAGCCGTCTTATATGACCGATATCACAAAAGACATAGATTTTATCAAATTCTTCAAGGCTGGTTTCATAAATGCCGCTTACTGTAAATTTTCTGCTACGGGGAGGATCCTGGATAAAATACATTGCAAAAGAATCACCTGTTTTCAACCTGAGCATATCGGAGATCTTTTTGGAAATGATCACTTTATCAGTTCGCCCCGTATCTGTTACCGTAAAAACAGACCCATCGACCATATTGCTTTTGAAGTATGTCCAGTCAAAATCACTTCCAATGCCTTTCAG
This sequence comes from uncultured Bacteroidales bacterium, assembly GCA_963760915.1. Taxonomy (GTDB): domain Bacteria; phylum Bacteroidota; class Bacteroidia; order Bacteroidales; family VadinHA17; genus LD21. The sequence continues at coordinate 286,485 of CAVXEU010000005.1, forward strand.
TACAACACCCTGGATCTCATCAGCAGTCCTTATTATCCCGGCTTTTGTCGCAAAAACCTGTACATGTTTAATACCGGGTATCTTTTTGATAACAGACACAAATTTCTGGGTATCGCTTATAGGTGTAGTTTCAAGTGAGAGGTTCGAATCGAAGTTTGTGATCTGTATATTTGATCCAAAGCCAACAACCTTTTCCCTTATCTGTTGTTTGAAACCTGTTAGTATTGCAACCGCCAGAATCATTACTGCAAGGCCCATTGCAATTCCGATTATGGCAATCACATTTATAGGACGTGAGAATGATGTGCCCTCGCGTCTTCCTTTAATTAATTTCTGAGCTACAAAATATGGAAAGTTCATCTTTTTACTGATTCACAAATTTAAGAAAATAGATCATTCTTTTTCCCGGAGAGATATTTAAATGAAGAATAAGCCCTGAGAAGGATGTCTATATTTAATAAGATTTATGATGAATATTTTAAAAACTGCTTTACAAGTGGAAAAGGGAAGGTTATTTTTTCCGGATCTGACAGCAGAGATGAAGCATTGATTTGAAATAGAAAAATAATCATAGATTTACATTTAAATTCAAATTGACGCATGAAAAAATCTCTTTTTTTAATCACTTTCATTGCTTCGGTTATATCATCATTTACGCAATCTGTTGAAAAGAAAATACCGGTTCCCGGTTCATATCAGACAGGAATGTACCTCGGTCTGATTAATGGGAAATCAATCGCTGTTGCAGCAAATCAGACTTCCATGGTCGGGCAGGCACACCTTATTGATAATCTGGTAGCAAATGGGGTTAATATCAAAGTAATATTCGCACCTGAACACGGATTCAGAAATATGGCTGATGCAGGTGATCAGATTGAAAATGGCAGAGATCCCGGTACGGGAATATCCATAATTAGTCTGTATGGTTCACATATGAAGCCCACTCCCGACGATCTCAGGGGCATTGATGTAGTAGTATTTGATATACAGGACGTTGGGGCAAGATTTTATACATACATATCAACACTTCATTTAATACTTGAATCATGTGCTGAGAACCATGTTAAGTGTATAGTTCTTGACAGGCCTAATCCAAATGGCTTCTATACCGATGGAAATATTCCGGATACGGCCTATCGCTCTTTCGTAGGGATGGATCCGATACCGGTTGTGCATGGCATGACTGTGGGAGAATATGCCCTTATGGCAAACGGAGAGGGATGGCTAAAAGGTGGAGTCAAATGTGACCTGACAGTTATTAAGTGTAAAAATTACACTCATAATACTTTGTATGAACTGCCTGTAAGACCTTCGCCTAATTTACCAAACCAGACATCAGTATATCTTTATCCTTCGCTCTGTTTTTTTGAAGGGACTGTGATCTCATGCGGAAGAGGCACTCAATTCCCTTTTCAGATATTTGGCAGTCCTGACCTTCCTCACAGCGGTTTTAGCTTTACTCCTGAAAGTGTTGCCGGCGCAAGAAATCCGCCACTGCTTGGTGTTAAATGTTACGGCATTGATCTCAGGGATGCAATAAAGAGGAAGGTTGTACCAGTGCCCAGACTTAATCTGGAATGGATTATAGGGGCATATAATGAATTTCCGCAAAAGGATAAATTCTTTACTTCTTATTTTGATGTTCTTGCAGGTGGTCCAGTACTGAGAGAACAAATACAGAATGGAATGACCGCCAGTCAGATACGTGATTCGTGGAAAGAAGGACTTGAGAAATTCTCCAAAATCAGAGAGAAGTATCTTCTATACAGATAACCGGCTGCAGTATAAATTATTTTGAAGCCCATCGGGAGAGGAGGGGCTGCTGGTTCAAAGGTAAAACTTCTATACTCTTCCGGGGTAAACCTTAAGGGCTTCGGCAAGAATCATCATTGCCTGCCTGAGATCGTCTATTTTAAGAACATATGCGATGCGCACTTCATCTTTACCAAAACCAGGTGTTGAGTAAAAACCGGATGCAGGAGCGACCATAACTGTCTCATTATTATACTCAAATTCTTCAAGAAGCCACTGGGCGAATCTGTCAGCATCATCAACAGGAAGTCTTACTACGGTGTAGAATGCTCCTTTTGGTTTAGGACAATATACTCCCGGAATTTTATTAAGAGCCTCCACCATATAGTTTCTGCGGGCCGTATATTCTTTGTTAACATCCTTAAAGTACTGGTCAGGAGTATCGATCGAAGCTTCACCTGCTATCTGTCCAAGTCCGGGAGGCGAGAGACGCGCCTGTGCAAATTTCATAGCAGTTGAAATGACCTGCTTGTTTTTTGTTATGAGTGCACCGATTCTTATCCCGCATTCGCTGTAACGTTTTGAAACAGAATCAAGAAGTATGACGTTATCTTCAATTCCTATAAGATTCATCGCTGAAAAATGTTCAGCACCGTCATAGCAAAAGTCGCGGTACGCTTCATCAGAGAATAGAAACAAATCATGTTTTCTTACAATCTCTTTCAGGTGTTGAAGTTCTTCCCCTGAATATAGATATCCTGTAGGATTATTAGGATTGCATACAATTATACCTCTGGTTTTCTCATTGATCTTTTTTTCTATTTCATTAATAGAAGGAAGAGCAAAATCATCTTTGATATATGATGTAACCGGAACGATTTTAATACCGGCAGTTGTTGCAAATCCATTATAATTTGCATAGAAAGGTTCCGGAGTTATTACTTCTTCACCTGGATTTATACATGACATAAATGCAAATAATATTGCCTCCGATCCTCCGGTAGTTATAAGCATTTCAGTATGATCAATATCAATGCCTATTGTATGGTAATATGCTGCAAGTTTGCGGCGATATGATTCATTACCTGCAGAATGGCTGTATTCCAGCACTTTAAGATCAATGTTCCGTAATGCATCAAGAGCAACCTCAGGAGTCGGGATATCAGGCTGACCTATATTGAGATGATAAACTTTTCTTCCTTTACGTTTTGCTTCCTCGGAATAGGGTACGAGCTTTCTGATAGGTGATGAAGGCATCGCTTTTCCTTTGTTGGATATTGCTGGCATATTTATAAGTTATAAGGATCTTAATAAACTGACGACAAAAATAATTAAATTATTTGAGTATCGGGAATCTGTAACAAAGAGTCATTTTGGGCTAAAGCCCGATTATCAGGACGACTTGCTCAGGGGCTGTCGAAAAAGACCTTTTTAACCGCAGAGAACGCAAATCGAAGCGAAGAGAAGATCCCGACCGAAGCGTCGGGAGTGCGCAAAGCACGCAAAGTTAAGACACTATAATTAAGCTCTTTGCGTACCGATAGCTATCGGTATTTGCGGTTAATGGATTTCGACTTTTTCAACAGCCCCTATTAATAATCTTCCCTTAATTGATTATGGGATTCCCCGCTGAAGCCCGGAATGGCGGGCCATTATTCGGAGCTGATAATACAGAAAGCAGACAGTTTTTAAAAGTTACATCTTCGTGCGGCACTTAATAAATGGTATTCATATCCGGTATTTTGAAAATGAATACAAGATCCTTTTTGAATGTAACAGCCGACCTTTTTAGATTTGCATTCACCTTATGTAATGAATTTTTGTAATTTTGCAGTTCATTTATTTTAGATAAAACCATCAACATAATATGGATATTCCTTCAAAGTACGAGCCCGGGAAAGCCGAGAACAGATGGTATGGTTACTGGATGGACCACGGATTTTTCAAGAGCACTCCCGACAACAGAGAACCTTACACAATTGTTATTCCACCTCCAAATGTCACAGGTGTTCTTCATATGGGTCATATGCTCAACAATACTATTCAGGATGTCCTGGTGCGTCGTGCAAGGATGCAGGGTAAAAACGCCTGCTGGGTTCCGGGTACTGATCATGCATCAATAGCTACCGAGGCAAAAGTTGTAGCGAAGCTTAAAGTGGAAGGTATTGAAAAGCGCGATCTTACCAGAGAAGAATTCCTCGGACATGCCTGGGATTGGACCAATAAACATGGTGGAATTATTCTTGAGCAGCTAAAAAGGCTTGGTGCTTCCTGTGACTGGGATCGAACCCTATTCACCATGGATGAAAAGAGATATGACTCTGTAATAAAGGTATTTGTCGATTTGTATAATAAAGGGCTTATTTACAGAGGAGTAAGGATGGTGAACTGGGATCCTCAGGCAATGACTGCAGTTTCTGATGAGGAAGTTAATTATACCGATGAAAAATCAAAGCTTTATTATGTCCGGTATAAGATAGTAGGAGAGGATGGTTATGTAACGGTTGCAACAACCCGCCCTGAAACAATACTGGGTGATACAGCTGTCTGTGCAAATCCGAAGGATGAGAGGTATAAGCATCTGAAAGGGAAGAAGGTCATTGTTCCGATGGCCAACCGCGAGGTTCCTTTTATATTCGACAGCTATGTTGACCCGGAGTTTGGTACTGGTTGCCTTAAAATAACTCCTGCTCATGATATTAATGATTATGAGATCGGTCTCAGGCATAAATTAACGTCTATTGATGTGTTTAACGCAGATGGCACAATCAGTCGGGAAGCAGGAATGTTTGTCGGGATTGACAGGTTTAAAGCTAAAGAGCTTTCTGAAACGGAGTTACTAAAATCCGGCGATCTGGTGAAAGTGGAAGCTTATAATAATAAGATAGGCCGATCGGAACGTACAAATGCGGTTATTGAACCAAGATTATCATTGCAGTGGTTCCTGAAGATGAAGGAGCTTTCAAAGCCTGCCCTGTCTTCCGTATTGGATGATGATGTGAGGATTTATCCGGCAAAATTCAAGAATCTTTACCGACACTGGATGGAGAATGTGCGGGACTGGTGCATAAGCCGTCAGTTGTGGTGGGGACACAGAATCCCTGCATGGTATTATAATGATAACGAATTTGTTGTAGCAGGGAATATTTCAGAGGCAATTGATCTTGCAAGGAAGAAAAGTAACAATTATTCGTTAACTGAAAACGATCTTCACCAGGACGAGGATGTGCTGGACACATGGTTTTCATCGTGGTTATGGCCGATAACAGCCTTTGACGGTATCAATAACCGGGATAATCCTGATATAAAATATTATTATCCAACAAATGATCTTATCACTGCACCTGAGATTCTGTTTTTCTGGGTAGCTCGTATGATAATTGCCGGCTATGAATACCGCGGGCAAAAACCTTTCAATAATGTATATCTTACAGGACTCGTTCGTGATCAGCAGCGACGAAAGATGTCAAAATCGCTGGGAAACTCTCCGGAGCCTCTTGAACTAATTGAAAAATACGGGGCTGACGGGGTAAGAGTTGGAATGCTTTTGTGTTCACCGGCTGGTAATGACCTATTATATGAGGACAGTCTGCCTGAGCAGGGACGAAATTTTGCAAATAAAATCTGGAATGCATTCAGGCTGGTAAAAAGCTGGAATATTGATAATAAAATTGAACAGCCGGATTCTTCTAAAGTTGCAGTGGAGTGGATGGAAGAGGTTATCAGGAAATCCATAAACGAGATTGACAGGAACTTCAGGAAATTCAGGATTTCAGAGGCTCTGATGATAGCATACAGATTATTCTGGGATGAATTTTCGGGCTGGTATCTCGAGATCATCAAACCTGAATATCAGAAACCGATTGATATGATAACTTATGAAGCAACTGTATCTGTATTTGACAGGCTCCTAAAGATAATCCATCCCTTTATGCCATTCATTACTGAGGAGATATGGCAGTTACTGCTCGAGAGAAAAGATGGTGAAAGCCTCATGGTTACCATGATGCCTGAGCCTGAAAAATTCAAAAGTGAAGTGGCTGACCTATTTGAGTCGGTTAAAGAAACAGTCAGCATGTTAAGAACTGCCAGGAAAAACAAGAATATTGCAAATAAGGAAAGCCTGGTTCTTCTTATCAGATCTGACGAGGATAATTTTTCAAATCGGTTTTTTCCGGTAATTACCAAATTATGTAATTTATCGGAGATATCATTCGTTTCTGAAAAACCTGAGGGAGCTGCCTCATTTATGGTAGGTACAACAGAATATTTTATTCCTATGGGGGGTAAACTTGATGTTGAAAGTGAACTTGCCAGGATTATGGAGGAACTCGAATATCACCTGGGATTTTTGAAATCAGTGGACAAAAAACTTGAAAATGAGCGTTTTATACAGAATGCTCCTTCCAGAGTACTCGAGCTGGAAAGAAAGAAAAAAAGCGATGCTGAGATGAAAATTAGATCGCTGGAGGAAAGATTGAAGGAGTTGAAAAGTCTGTAAATAAATATTACGGTCTTAGCTTCCTGACAAAATAATTCTGTTCAACAGGGATTACCTCCCACTCCGGGTTAAGCATAAGGTGCCATCCTTCACCCGTAATCCTGTTTTTATCTGCTTTATATCCCTTTGCGGTAATTCTGATATATTTGAAATTATTTGAAACCAGACAACCGCCTTTTTCAACAGTTAATTTCCCCCAGTTATCAGACACTCTCATTGAGTTATAAATCGTGCCCAGCGTGTCGAGTGAATGGATATCTTCTGGTTCATAGTCAAAATACGGACTTTCCAGTTCTATGTACACAACAGGTTTTTCAGTAAATGTGCTGGTCCGTCTGTGAATATTATCTTTAATACTTGCAACCCTTTTCTCCTCTTCCCTGTTTATAACATCAATATCGTAATTAACCGCAAGACTTCCTGCAACATCTCTGCAGATTAAGGGCAACTCTATATTATAAAGTTCTTTTACAGCATTCCCCAAATCAAAACTATCGGTTTTGATTGTTTGAAAGTCAAATCCTTTATCGTGCAGCAAGGTTGCATACAATGCACCATGAATGAATCCGTAAGATCTTGCATATGATTGCATTGAATAAATCCTGTCGAGATTTTCGAAAAGCTTCGATTTGAAATCCTCCGGTGAATTGGTACAAAGAAGGGTATATGTAAAAGTGGCAAGGCCTTCATACGTCTCGAAACGGGTTTCATCGTATGCATATTTGGGATAGAGCTCCCTGTTGGAACCTCTGAAAATAAGTGCATCCCTTATTGCAAGATGTCGCTCTTCACCTTCGGAATTAATTGCTTTTCGTAAAGCTTTCCATTCAAGTTTTATCCACAATCTGGCCTCCTTTTCATCCATATTGTTCGTGTTGAAACTGGCTGGCATAATTCCTTCAGATTCCTGGAATCGATGAAAAAGGCTGTGAATTGCCCTGGTTTCAATCCTGTAAGCTTCTTCCTCAGCCGGCAGTGCAGCCATTGCAAACTGTGCTCCTCCAAATTTTACAGGAGCATTATTTATCAGGAGTTCTTTGGGATACAATCCTGTATAAATACCTTCATTACCTTTGAGGAGACCCTCCTTATCAGGTGTGTTTGATACAATCCTTCTGCTGGTGCGGTCAACAATCATTATCGGGCCGTAGAGGTTTTTTCCCCACAGGTTACCATTATCGCGATTGCAGTTATCCTCAATTGTCTTAAAATACAAGGCTGCTTTATCAGGTGTAAAATATGTTTGAGTCTTCTCTCCCTGACAACTTATTAGAAACAGGAAGATCGGGATGTATATCCAATTTTTCATTCTGTCCGGTTTGTCGGCCCGAAAGTAATGAAAAATATTGCAAATATTCAAACCTTATATAAGCGAAGTCAAATCCAGGCACTTTCCGGTTTATTTCATGACCCGGGTTATTTTATAAAAGTAATTCAGGAGGGATTAATGATTTTTTTGAGGCTAAGTTCGTGCAGGACATGGAGATACTAAAGCCTGCAGAGTTCAAATTTGTATATGTTTCTTACTGGTAATCTGCTGATTGTATTCCTGATAATATGAGGTTATTTTGAAGAGATGGAATTCTTCTACCCGGAGTAATTGATAAGATTCCTAAAAAAATTTAGTCATTTGATGACAAGGGGCTAAGTGAAAAACTGGCCGGCAGAAGTGATGAGATAGGTCAGCTCATAAGGCAGTTTATTCACTACGGCTGACAATAAGAACTTTTTCACTGCCTTCAGCATGTGCTGCTTTTATACTGACATTCAGTTCAAATCCGATAAGAATGGCAATTGAATTAAGGTACAACCAGATAAGAATAACCATAAGAGTTCCAATTGAGCCATATAGTTTATTGTACTGCCCGAAATTATTTACGTATGCTGAAAATCCAAGAGAAGTAAGAATAAAAAGCATTGTTGCAAGAGTTGAGCCGGGAGAGAAAAATCTAAAGTCAGTTCGTTTGGCCGGCGCAAGATAATATAAAAATGAAATAGCAAGAAAGAGCAGAGGAATGATCAGAATCCACTTAAGAAAGGTCAGCAGGTAAATAACCAGATTCCTTTCGATTAACTGGCGCTCCAATAACTGGTTCATCAGCATCTTTCCAGAGATCACCAGAAACCCTGCTGCGGAGATCATGAAAACAACTATTAAAAGCAATACAATCGAAATTTTCCGCTGGTTAATCCATGATCTTCTTTTAAAGGAATGTGCCGAGACAACGAAAGCATGAATAACTGCATGAATTCCATTTGTTGAGAAAATGACTGTTGCAACAAACATGATCAGAAGCAGCCCCCCGCTCTTATTTGTAACTACATCTATAATAGTTGTTTCCAGAAAATTGAAAGCATTTGCAGGAAGAATATTCTCAAAAAGTCTGATCAGCTCCTCCTGGAAGTTAGGAATCGGAACAAATGGTATCAGCGCAAAAAGAAAAATTGAAGCAGGAAGCAAGGCCATTAGGAGATTAAAGGCAATTGAGGATGCCCTGGTTACAAGCACTCCTTTGGTGAAACCTTTAATTATGAAGGTAATTACATGGCTTATTGGCACACCGTCAAATCCAGGCAATACCAGTTTCTTAATCCTCTCCTTACCATTGAAAGCTGCAACTTCCTTTAGGTTCATTGGTTATATAGCTTTAAGGCTCATATCCAGGCTGGTGATATGGTGCGTAAGTGCACCCACAGAAATAAAATCCACACCACATTCAGCATACGATCTTATTGTAGCCAGAGTTATCCCTCCTGAGGATTCTGTTTCGTACCTGCCGGAAATAATTTTTACTGCAGAAAGAGTCTCATCAACGTTGAAATTGTCCAGCATAATACGATCAATTTTACCTACAGCAAGAATGGTTTTTACATCCTCAAGGCTTCTTGCTTCAATTTCGACTTTAAGATTCAATTTGTTTTTTTTAAGATAGTCATGGGTTCTGGTAATTGCCTTCTCAATCCCACCGGCATAATCAATATGATTATCCTTAAGCATGATCATATCATATAATCCCATTCTGTGATTCATTCCTCCACCTAACCTTACAGCTTCTTTCTCAAGGAATCTCATTCCCGGAGTGGTCTTTCGGGTATCAAGAATTTTGGTCCGAAGTCCTTCCAATTGCATTGCATATTCATGTGTGCTGGTAGCAATACCACTCATCCTTTGCATAACATTGAGAACCAGTCGTTCCGACTTCAGAATTGACTGATCCGGCCCTGAAAGGAAGAACGCAATATCACCGGGTTCCACAACGGATCCATCATTTAAGAGAACATCGAATTTTAAGTCTTTATCAATTACAGAAAAGAATTCACCTGCTACCCTTATTCCTGCAAGTATTCCTTTTTCTTTTATAAGCAGTTTTGCTTTACCTGAAGACTTTTCTGGTATGCATGCCAGTGAAGAATGATCACCATCCCCTAAATCCTCAGCGAGAACTCTCAGTATGAATTCCCTGAGAACATTATTTTCCATTGTCAGATTCAATACGAATTTGATAAATAAGTAATTCCTGACCGACTTTCTTAAGAAGAAAATATACCCGGAAATCCCCTTTCGCGGTCTTCAGATTGCCTATTGCATACTGAGCATCATTTTTTGCACCCTGGTGCCTGATATTAAAATCCCTGGTCTGGTATTCATTGAAAAAATCTTTCAGGATTGTCTCAGCTACATTCTTTTTGTAGAAATCTTCTTTATCCAGAAGTAGAAGCTCGATCGTTGAATTCATGTACTTTGATAATTCAGCAGCATTCCCAGCCTTTATGGCAATTGAAATTCCACCGGGTATTTTCGCCTCATCCTGTGCAGTGACAGTGATACTGCACATGGCTATAAATATTACCGGAATAATACTTAAGGATTTCATTTCAATTAATTTTAATTATTGCCGACCATTATAAGAAATACAATACAAATTTAATACAATTTGAATAAGATATCCTTCGGGAAACGATCAATCTCATTATAAATACTGAGCAACAATTATCGGGCCACATATCAACGCCCTCATACGGAGGCCATTTTCCACAGAGACTAATTTTACTCTACTGGTTCTAAATTACAGAAAAATAGGGTATTAGTCTTAAGTATCAGAACTGATATCTGCCTGATTCATTATATATAATAATTGATATGGACAGCATTTACTTTGCTGTGAAAAGATCTTTTTAAGAAGTTTTAATTGCTATTTTTGCAGATACCGGGCAGATCGGTTATGAAAAAGAGCAGGCACTTTCTATGAAGATCGCTTTATTGCAAACAGGCAAAACCACAGACAAGAATATTTCAGCGATAGTTGATCTTTATTCTTCCCGTATCAGGAAATATACCGGCTTTGATTTAATTACTCTGCCTGACCTGAAAAATACCAGGAACATGTCCGTTCAGGAACAGAAAACCAGGGAGGGGAAAAAAATAATTCAGTCGGTCACAGCAGATGACTTTGTTATATTGCTTGATGAGAAAGGTAAAGAATTCAGAACAGTTGAATTTTCTGGATGGATTGAAAAAATTTTTATGTTGCCGAAAAAAAGGATAATTTTTGTTATTGGCGGGTCGTGGGGTTTTTCGGAAGAAGTTTACGACAGGAGCGATTTCAGAATTTCACTTTCGAAAATGACCTTCCCTCATCAACTGGTACGATTATTGTTTCTTGAACAGCTTTACAGGGTATTTACAATCATCAATGGAGAGCCTTATCATCATGAATAACTTATTAAAATCAGAAAATGAGGGGTAAACATTTCAGGATATTTCTGATCATTCTTACTCTTGCATTGGTATTAATGGCAATTGCTGCAGAATCAGTTTATTTCAGCGATTTTGAATACCGGTTCAGAACTAAGATGTTTAACAGAGAGCTCAGCTCCAAGGAAAAAATTATGGAGGATTGTCTCGAAGGTATGAGACCAATCCTTGCTAATGAAAACCATCACGGATCTGTATCAGAAAATAACCTTTTTTCAGAAGCAGGACAAAATAATATCACAATTCTCGAATATCTTGACAATACACTTTTTTATTGGTCTGATAACGGGTTTGATGTGCCCAGGCATCTTACAGACACAACTTACAATAAGCCTCTGGTCTTTTTACAGAACGGATGGTTTTTGCCAAAAAAAATACAGGCAGGGAATGAAACTATTGTTGGTTTGCTGAGATTACATACCGACTATGGTTTTGAAAATGATATTATTAAGAGTGGATTTGACAAAGAGTTCAGGATTCCCCAAAATGTAGGTTTCAGTACGGATAAAAAAGCATCAGCTTTTCATATTTTTGACAGAGAAGGTGATTTCCTTTTTTCGATTGTATTCCCTGAAACAAAGGAAAATACATATTTCATTCTCATTCCCTTATGCTTATGGTCGCTTGCATTAATTGTTTTTATACTGCTGATTCTTGAATTTGTAAAATGGTTTGTGAGTAAAGGAATGAATCGACTGGCAACTGGCTTTGTGTTATTAGTATTTTCTTCAATATATCTGCTTATACTCCTGACAGACAGGCCTTTGGTATTACTGCAGACCAAGCTTTTTTCTCCTTACGTATTTTCATATAATTATATTATTCCCTCCCTGGGACATCTTTTGCTGTTAAGTATTCTTGCTGTGATATTTTCCTTCGTGTGTTACAGACATTTTCCGTTTAAAGAGCGGCAGGAAAGTACAGGGATAAAGAAATACCTTTTAGTATCAGTTTTGCTGATTGCAGGAGCAATTCTATTTAGTCTGTTTCATTTGATCTTCAGCCAGCTTATTTCTACCTCAAACATTAATTTTGAAACTTATAAGGTTCTTGAACTCAGTATATTCAGCATTGCTGGTTTTGTATCAGTATTCCTGTTGCTAATGGTTCCGATATTTTTTCTTCTAAAAATATTTCATGCTCTGAAAAATTTCCGGACCCGTACCATATTCATATCGGCCATCCCTTCACTGTTAGTCATTGCAGCCATATTCCACAATGATACTGAAATTTTAATTCCACTTGAAATATTTTATATAGTTCTGACTGGAAGTATATGGATTTCAGGTAAAAAAAATGTAGGTATATTCAATACGACTGTTATTTTCTCAATGATTTTTGGTTTATATTCTCTCTATTTTATTACTATTCTTTCAGAAGAGAAGACAACCGATAACCTTAAGATTCAGGCTGTTTCTTTTTCTACAGAGAACGACCCGGAAGCTGAGCACCTTTTACTTGATCTGTGGCCTGCAATATCAGCTGACACTATTCTTAACAATATGATGAATGCTGAAAAATTCTATAAGGAGGACTTTGACAGAATTTACAAATATCTTCATGAAACATATTTCAGCGGGTATTGGGGTAATTTTAATTTTAGCATTGTACTTTGCCGTAATGATGAGTCGCTCCGGATTGGTCCGGGTAACGATCAGTCTGAAAACTGTTTCGGATTTTTCGATGAACGAATAAAACGAGACGGACATAAGCTTACCGGCACCAATTTCTATTTTATTGATAATCAGGGTGGCAGGTCATACTACCTGGGCCGTTTATTCTATAAGACAAAATGGAAAGTCACAAATGGATTGTTCATCGAACTGTACAGTGATGTAAATGTCTTCCAGCCCGGATATTCTGCTCTGCTGCTTGATAAAAAATATCACGGATATGCAGGACTGAAAGACTATTCCTTTGCGAAATATATAAACGGAGAGATGGTTCTGAGAACAGGTGAATTCCCATATGATAAGACCGATGCGGAATATATAGATAAGAATTCAGAATACAGGATCTTTAAAAAAGACGGATATAAACATGTTCTTTACAAGAATGGCAATGCAACTGTTATAATTTCACGCCCAGTCCTGACTGCAGGTGATATGATAATCTCCTTTGCTTATTTGTTTGGATTTATTCTTATTTTTTCGAACTTATCTGTTCTTCTGATAAGACGGCCTTTGGTCAGGGGTGTAAATATTTTTAATTTCCGGCAAAAGCTGCAACTATCGTATATAGTGATACTTTTATTTTCCTTCATTCTTATAGGAGTTGTTGTTGCATTTTTAACAATAAGCCAGTACAGGTCGAAACATATAGAAAACATTAAGGAGAAACTAAATTCGGTTTATCTTGAGCTTGATAATAAGCTCTCGATGGAGAAGTATCTGTCTGCTGACTGGAGAAATAATAGTTATTCATCACTGAATGAGTTGCTTATATCACTTTCCAATATATTTAATACTGATATCAATCTTTATAATCAGAGTGGTTTTCTAATAGGTACATCGCGCCCTGAGATTTTTTACCGCGATCTGACGAGTCAGAGGATAAATAATACTGCATTGATAAATCTCAAACAACTAACCAGAAGTGAATTTTTTCAGAAGGAGAAAATAGGCAATCTTGAATATCTATCAGCTTATGTACCCTTTTTTAATACAGACGGCAATGTTCTTGCATTTTTGAATCTGCCATATTTCAGAATGCAAAGTGTTCTGGCAAAGGAGATATCAAATCTGATAGTTGCTGTTATTAATTTCACACTACTTCTTATTGTTATTACAATGAGTCTTGCCGTGTTTATAAGCGGAAGGCTCACCGCACCTTTGGCAATGCTGAGCGAGGGCCTTGCATCTGTCGGTGTGGGTAAGAAAAGTGAACATCTTGCATACAGGGGGAATGATGAAATAGGGGAACTTGTTAAACAATATAACAGGATGGTTGATGAGATCGAAGAAAGCACCCATAAGCTTGCCAATTCGGAAAGGGAGTATGCCTGGAGAGAGATGGCCAAGCAGATAGCACATGAGATCAAGAATCCTCTTACGCCTATGAAGCTGAATGTTCAGCAGCTGTTCAAATCGTGGAACGATAGAGCTCCTGGATTTGAAAAAAAGCTTGAGCTGTTTACAAGGAACCAGATTGAATATATTGATAACCTCTCGTCTATCGCGTCAGCATTTTCAGCTTTTGCAAAAATGCCGGGAACAAATCCCATGGAGATAAATTTGCTTGATCAGATTAAAACAACCCTTGAGCTTTTCAAGAATACCGACAATATTACTTTCGAAGTGCATTGGCCTCATGAGACCAGGGTAATGGTTTATGCAGATAAAGAGCACCTAAACGGAGTTTTTTCTAATCTCATAAAGAACGGCATACAGTCAATTCCCCAGGGCAGGGAGGGTTTGATAAAAGTTAACACAGAAGTGAAAAGAGATACAGTAGTGGTTACAATAGCGGACAATGGGACCGGGATACCTGAAGAGCTGCAGAAAAAGCTTTTCACGCCTAACTTCACAACCAAATCCTCGGGGATGGGTTTGGGATTATCGATAGTTAAAAAATATATTGAAAGTGCCAAGGGTAGAATATGGTTTGAATCGGAAGCTGATAAAGGTGCTGTCTTTTATGTTGAACTGCCTTTGAAATATACTGTTGAAAAATTGAGATAATCAGGGGTTCACCGAATATTTGCAATTGAATTATTCAATATATTACTTATATTAGCAGTTCATATAAGGTTTTAATGCCAGGAAGGTCGTACCGCAATATAAAAATGATATTTATTAGTCTGTTAATTCTTTCAGGATTAACTGTATCCGTATTTTCTCAGGATGTAAAAATAGGTGGAATAATAAATGGTTACAAACATGTTACAATGGTCGGCCCGGGTACTGATAATGTAACTTTAAACAATATCGATGGCATAACATCCGGAGATACAGTACTTCTTATCCAGATGCAGGGGGTAGGGATCAGTACTTCAGACGGTATATACGGACAGGGTGTAATTGATACGATCGGAAAGCCCGGCGGG
Source organism: uncultured Bacteroidales bacterium (assembly GCA_963760915.1). Taxonomy (GTDB): domain Bacteria; phylum Bacteroidota; class Bacteroidia; order Bacteroidales; family VadinHA17; genus LD21. The sequence goes on from CAVXEU010000005.1 coordinate 301,539, forward strand.
TATGAATTTCTTCTTGTCGGGGCAGTAGATAATGGTACAAAGAAGGTTTTTTTTACCAGGAATATTCTTAATTCATTTGATGTTAGAGGGAATGTTCAGCTTATACAGGTTCCTTGCTATACCGCAGCCACAGTTACGGCGACTGTTACCTCCAAATCGTGGGACGACACTGACAAGACGGGTGGTGTTGTAGCGATGATCGTGGGAGGGAAGCTCAGGCTGGATGCAGATATTGATGTTTCGGGGCAAGGCTTCAAAGGGGGAAAAGATACTATCGGGATTGGCGAATGTGTAATGGTCAATCAGACAGCCAACAGCCATGATTCATATCCCCGTACATGGTTAAATGCAGGTTACAAGGGTGAAGGAATCGCAAATTATGATGAGTTAAGAAATCTGTTATACCCGCTTCATGCTAAAGGACAAGGGATAAACCTGACTGGTGGCGGCGGCGGTAATGGCAAGTATTCGGGCGGCGGTGGCGGATCGAACAGAGGTAAAGGAGGTGACGGTACCTATGAAAAAAACCTGGGAGTTGGGTCCTGTCCCGACTTTCAGCCCGGGGCTTTTGGTGGAACCACGGTATTGGCATCCGTAATAGAGAATGACTTTTTCATGGGAGGAGGTGGCGGATCATCAACTCATGCTTTAGGATCATCAGGATCATCCGGCGGAAACGGTGGAGGAATCATCATCATCATTGCCGATACTATATCCGGTAACGGTCATTTTCTTAAGGCAGATGGACAAACAGCAGCAAATGCGGATGGAGACGGTGGAGCAGGAGGAGGAGGAGCAGGCGGGTCCGTAATTCTTACTTTACAAAGCTTTTCATCTGACCCTGCCGATTTATTGACAGTTTCAGTAAAGGGAGGCAACGGAGGTATTAACCCGGCCGGATATGGAAATGGCGGTGGTGGCGGTGGTGGCCTGGTATGGCTGAGTACACCAACAAAGCCTGCAAAAGTTTCAGTGGACTACAATTATGGATCGCCGGGAACAACAGATGGTAATGGCGATATTAGATACAATTTTATTCCAAAACTCAACGGATTCCTTTTTAACACAATCCGCTCATCGGTAACCGGAAATCAGGTCGATTCGATATGTTCAAATGTACCCTTCGGTCAGATTACGGGAACAGTGCCGGTTGGAGGTACCTCTCCTTATACTTTTCAATGGGAAAGAAGTATACTGCCAGACACTACTAATTTCAGCCCCGCAGCCGGAATCAATAACCAGCAGAATTATTCTCCCGGATTATTATCACAGACAACCTGGTTCAGGCGGACTGTAACAGACCAGGGTACCCCTGTCATTACCGATATAAGCAATCCTGTTAAAATCATAGTTCAGCAAGCCATCACAGGTAACCTGGTTGGGAACGACGCAACGATTTGTTATAATCAGGTTCCTGTCAGTTTAGTCCCTCTAAATGCGGGACCGGCAAATGGCAGCAGTTATAATTACTATTATTATAAATGGATTCAGAATAATACTAATGCAAATTGGGATACATCACCTGACGCATCAGGTATTAATAATTCACCTTCAGGAAGTTACGATCCTCCGGCACTGACCGATACAACTTACTACCAGCGTGTTGTAACATCAGGCCGTTGTATTGATTACAGTCCTACAGTGACAATAACAGTTCTTCCATTAATTACGGGAAACATAACCACACGCTCCGATTCGGTGATTTGTGAAGGGGCTCAGTTCGTCCCTCTCAGCGCATCAGCTGCCGGAGGTGGCAATGCAACTTATCTTTATCAGTGGCAGGACAGTGCAGCCTCTTCAGTATCATTTTTGCCTGCTGCAGGAGTCAATACCGGTATTACTTATCTTCCCGACACCTCAACCTTTGCAGTTACTGAGCAAAGATTCCTGAGAAGAGTTGTGTTTTCCGGACCGTTAAATGTCTGTAAAAGCCAGAGTGAGCCAATTCTTCTCACGAGGTATCATAAAATAATTAATAATTCCATTCTTGCCGATCAGACGATCTGTTCCGGTGATACTCCTCTTCCTCTCACAGGTCTGACTCCGGCACAAGGCAAAGCAGGGGAATATACGTATGTCTGGCAGGACAGTATCAGGCAGGGAGTCTGGACCACCAGGGCCACAACACCATTGACCTTTTCTCCTCCGGCCCTCACTGATTCAACATGGTACAGAAGGATTGTATACTCAGGTGTTTACAAATCATTGCCAGTATGTACAAGTACCAGTCCTCTTTTAAGGATAGCCGTTCATAAGCCAATAGAAAATAATAATATATCATTAATTTCCGGCAATTTTTCTGATACAACTATCTGTAACGGACAGATACCTCATCAGCTTCTGGGAACTGTTCCGACAGGTGGGACAGATTTGCCCGGAGATTATATTTATCAATGGAAATATTCAACAGATAATTCCATATTCATTCCGGTACCTTCAGGAGGTATTGGAGCCAGCTATCAGCCCCTTTCCCTCACAGCAACAACCTATTTCAAAAGGGAGGTCACATCAGGAACCTGTCCGGGAGAAAGCAATGTAATTACGGTTAATGTCCTTCCTTCAATAACCGGGAATACAATATCTGCCAATCAGACAGTGTGTTATAATACATCCCCAGCTCAATTGACAAGTGCTGATATCCTGGGTGGGGGAAATGGCGCAGGGTCTTACACGTTCTATTGGGAGCAGAGCCTGAATAATGGGATCACATGGACAGCTGCATCAGGTACAAATAATTCCCCGGCGGGAGAATATTCTCCACCGGTACTTACTGTTCCTGTTAAGTACAGACGTACAGCAACATCAGGAGCAAACGGATGTTGTACTTCAGTATCAAATGTTATTGATATTTCAATATACCCGCCATTACCAACAGGTACAATTACAAGTACTGCCGATACTACGATATGTGAAGGTTCCAAAGTCCGTTTAAATATTCATTTAACGGGTCAGACAAAATGGAATGTAAGATATCTTGAAAACTCGGTTCTGAGCAACCCTGTATCAATTGCGGCAACCGATACAACTTTACTTGTAAGTCCTGTAACAGGAACTGCCCTTACCATTTTTAATTATTCGCTTGAATCTGTTGTGGACAGGAATGGATGTAATGCTGTCGTTCTTGACGGGAGCAGGAAGGCAACCGTTTATAAGGTTCCGGTAGCCGATGCTGGTATTGACAGATCAGTCTGCGGGCCGGTTGTAAATCTGGCAGCAACTCCATCGGTAGGAACAGGAGCCTGGTATTATCCTTCGGCTGTTATTGCTTCTACAATCAATAGTCCTTCATCAATTACAGTTACAATAGATTCAACTTTCAGCGGTGGTGATATTTCACATAAATTTTACTGGGAGGAGATCAACTGGCAGTGCAGGAACAAAGATTCTGTAACTATCACTTTCGATAAGCGGGTGAGTTCTGTTGATGCAGGAGCTGACACCAGTATTTACTCATTTGATAATACAATTCAAATGTCTGCCGGTCCTCTTTTATCCTGGCAGACAGGCCTGTGGACTGTTGAAAGCGGTTCAGGCATTATTAATCCTGCAACAGGTAACCATGCAGAAGTTTCAAATCTGGCGACAGGGCAGAATATTTTCCTTTGGACAGTTACTAACGGAGAATGCCACAATCAGGATCAGGTGAATATTCTTGTTCATAATGAGTTTATACCAAAGGGATTTTCGCCTAACGATGATCAGATAAATGATACATTTATTATAGAAGGATTGACACCTGATCTGGAAGCTGAATTCAGAGTTGTTAACGGAGCTGGTACAGAGGTGTTTTCAACAGGCAATTTAAATGGTCAGGTATGGAAGGACTGGGATGGAAAGAATTCAAATGGTGCAGGTCTTCCTGAAGGTACCTACTATTATTTGCTCAAGGTAACTTCGAAAATCACCGGTCAGGTTTTCAAGCGAAGCGGATTTATTATGCTTAAGAGGTATTGATTGAAATATTAATTAAAAATTGCTCAATGATTTTCTTCAAATGAATAAGTTAAAGCTAATATTACTCTCACTGTTTTTATTTGCTTTCCTGAAGGCTACTTGTCAGGCTATTCCTGACTCTACGGGTATAAGTCTTGGATATCCTGTGTATAGTCAATACCTTCAGAATGGTCTTGTTATTAATCCTGCTTATACTGGCTCAAGGGGAGCGCTCAGCACTTTCTTATCTTACAGAATTCAGTGGATGGGTATTAAGGATTCTCCTGTTCTCCAGTCTGTATCGCTGCATACTCCTATGAAAAATGACAGGGTAGCACTTGGCTTAATGGCTCAGTTCATGCAATTCGGGTTCACGAAGGCAACAAGCTTATATGCCAGTTATGCTTACTCCATCAGGGTTGCAAACGGGAAACTTTCATTTGGGCTTAAAGCAGGTGCTGATATGTCAAACACCGTTTACCCTGATAACAGCACTGACAGATTTCTTACAACCTCAAATGACCCTGTCTTTGTAAATGATAAACCATACATTCTTCCTAATGTTGGTGCTGGAATGTACTATTACAGCGATAGGCTGTTTGCCGGAGTATCCGTACCTTCATTTCTGAGTTACAGAAAGACCGGGACAGGATCCGTTCAGGCTTATCATAGCTTCAATGAATATGATATTCTCTTTTCAGCCGGCGGACTTGTTATATTTTCAGATTTTTTAAAATTCAAACCCTCGTTTCTTATTGACTATTCTTTAGAGAACCCAAAGAAACTTACCCGGTTGGATATAAATGGTAATTTTATTTTAGCGGATCTTATATGGATAGGAGGAGCCTGGAGAACTTCAGAGGAGGTTGCAGTCGGTATTCTTCAGGTTCAGCTTAATCCACAGCTTATGTTCGGCTTTTCTTATGATTATCCGGTCGGAATGATGAATTCTTATTCAAAGGGATCAAGTGAATTTGTACTAAGATATGAATTTGGTTATAAGGTAAGTGCAGCTAATCCGCGGTATTTCTAATTTTATGATGAAAAATTATTTTTATATCATAATAAGTTGTCTGATAATTCAGTTTGTCTCACAGAAGATCATTGCACAACAACCTTCTACTTATATAGTTAAGAGGATGCCATTCAATTCAGATCTATTCAGCGACATATCCCCTGTGATAGTTAAAGATGGAATAATCTTCTGTTCAAACAGACGTTTCAGCGTATTTACAGATCTCACAGCCTATGACGGTCACAGGCTTTACAATATTTATATGGCTGAAAGAAAAGATTCTTCAGACTGGGGCAGAACAGAAGAGTTTAACAGCGAGAGGAATTCCAGGTTCAATAACGGTCCCTTATGTATCGCTCCTGATGGCAGAACTGTATATTTCACAAGCGAAGTTGAGACTGGCCCTGCTGCACTGAAAAGGAACTTTGTTAATCATAGCGGGATATTTGTGGCAACGATGTCAGGCACCAATCTGGACTCTATTCGTCCGTTTAAGTATAATAGTTCACAGTATGAGGTTGCTCAGCCTTCGATAAGCAGCGATGGCAAATTTCTTTTTTTTGCTTCCGATATGCCTGGAGGTCAGGGTAAGTCGGATCTCTGGTACTGTGAATTTATTAACGGTGATTGGGCATCTCCTGTTAATCTTGGCCCCGGAGTGAATTCATCCGATGTTGAAAATTTCCCTTACTTACACCCTACCGGCAGACTCTATTTCTCTTCTGACAGGCCTGGAGGTATCGGTAATCTGGATGTCTATTTTACTTCTAAGACATTAGATAAATGGGACGATCCTGTGCGTCTTCCTGAACCGATAAATTCCACATTTGATGACTTTGGGTTAGTTGCTGAAAGTAATTTTCAAAACGGTTATTTTGCTACAAACCGCAGAAAATCAGACGATATTTTTAAATTTACTTCAACAATTATAAGGAAAGCTACATGCGACACGCTCCGGGAAAATAGTTATTGTTACCGTTTTCTTGAGGAGAATGCAGTTAAATACGATTCAATGCCTTTCCGGTACGAATGGAACTTCGGCGATGGGAATAAAGCTGAAGGAGTTGTTGTGGAACACTGCTATAGCGGACCTGGAAAATATACGGTTCAGCTTGATGTAGTAAACCTTATAACAAAGGAGGTAAAGTATAATGAAAAGACCGATACTCTTTTAATAACAGCTATTGTACAACCTTATATTTCAGGACCTGATGAGGTTACAGCAGGTATCCCGATAAAACTGAGTGCTGACAGTACAAATCTTCCGGGATGGAAAATTGCACAGTATTACTGGAACTTCGATGACGAATCAATAGAAATTGGCAAGGATGTTGTTAAGATGTATTCAAAGCCAGGCACCTACAATGTTCAGCTTATTGTTTCAACTGAACCTGAAAAGGGAGGAGTGGTCAGGGAAGCATGTATATCGAAAAATATTATCGTGATACCTAAGCCCTGATTCTGAAATTATATTAATATTGAGTTTAAATGGAATTGAGTAAACAATTTTATAGAATCCTGATCCTGACATTTTTTCTTGGATTACCAGCCGGGGCTAATCTATCCGGACAGGCAGTGCCGGGTAAAGATGAGAACATTCCTTTTCTAGTAACTTTTGGGAAAGACGGAAAGACATCATGGGGCGATGCCAATTTTTATGAGATATGGTTCTTCACAATAATGAAGGATTATAAACAGCCATTTTATGTCAGGGTATTTGACCCTGATTGCGGTGGAGAGAATGATGAGATACAGGGAATTTTTAATACCAAAACGATGTTCTCAGTATATGGTGGGAAAGGGGTGGATCCTGAAAAGAACGAAGAATCTCAGGGTCTTATTAAAGGAGCTGACTATAAAAAGGGCAACCTGCTGGGTTCAAAGATTTTTGCCAGCGAAGCAAGGTATGACAACAAATATTATACTTTCGGACCATTTAACCCTACTGAGGGAGATTTTAACGAACGATGGAACAGTTATATTTTTAAGGTAGTATGTGAAGGCGTAAGCGGTGATGATGGGAATCTTTACAGGTACTTTCTCAGCAGTTCTCCAAACAGCAATATTCCGATAGAAGGTGCCAATGCATTTACTTATGAATATACCTTTCGTATGTGGAATGATTTTAAGAGTGTTGCTCATATTTACCCGTACATAGATACAGGTATAGTATATATAAAGCAGACGAACTTTGACTGGGATTTTGATGGAAGTATTTTAGTTGTTTCAAAATACAAACAGGGGATCAGTGTTGAAATCTCGGGAGAGGACAACTGGGTGAGTTCCAATATCCCGATTGAACCAGCAGAGATAGGCGCTTCACTTGATTTTCAGTTTCATAAAAGACAGGGAGATTTGGTAAAAAACAATAACGTAGTAATAACTCTTAAAAACCAGAGAAACGATGCTCTGAAGTTCTATAGCTCACCAATTGGCGGAGTTCCGGTTTATCAGCCCAAAATGGTTATAGAACCCCTGAAACCAAAGAAATAAGTAAAGCCTGAGATGAGATTTAAAAATGCTTTAAGAATGCTGATAAGTACTTTCGGGTACTTGTTATTATTCCCTCTAATATCTAACGGTCAGACATACAGCTTCAGGAATTATGACCGTGAAGATCACATTCCAAACAGTTTTGTGTATACGATCAGCCAGTCGGACAATGGATTTCTTTGGATAGGTACCGGTATTGGCGACGGAGTTTCACGTTTTGACGGTTATGATTTTTTTAATGTGCCATATCCCGATTCATCTATTGTTCGATACCCTACAGTCAGCATTAAAGATAAAAGAGGTGTCCTGTGGTTTGGTTGCAGCGATGGCACAGTATTCTATTCAAAAGAGAATAAACTTATCCCAGTTGCTATTAATAATTTAAATATTATCAGCGATCTTATAGAGGGACCTGATGGCTGGATCTATATTATTCCACAGGGTAAGGCACTTTTTGGGATCAATCCGGACTATCCTGAGGAGATAAATAAATATTCGTTCTCAGGTGATCCTTTGATTTATTCAGCTTCTTTTACCAGGTCAGGCAATTTACTTATTGGGGTCAGGGATAGTATACTGGTATGCAGGCTCAGGAAAGATTCCGTATCAGTGATAAGGGTTGTTGAAGGATTCGACAATTCGGGAGTAAATGCGATTCATATGATTGACGATTCGACAAGATTTGTCATAGGTACGGATGATAATGGCTTATTTCAATTATTGCTATCTGATTATAACGAAGAGCTTACACGGTTCCCCGGTCATCCTGAATGGGAATCTCTCAATGTTCAGTCTATCTTCGAAGATTCTGAAAAAAATCTTTGGATTTCCACTTTCGGATCCGGCGTAATAGAGTTTAAGTTATCAGATAATTACAAAACAGTTGAATCTGTACGAAATTATAATACTGAAACAGGATTAACCGGGAATGATGTAAAAACAGTCTTTCAGGATATTGAAGGGAATTATTGGTTTGGGATGTATGGTAAAGGTCTGTCTATGCTTACTTCATATGCTTTCAGCTCTTATAACCCCGGTAAAAACTCCCTGGAAAATAACATTCTGTATGTTAATAAGTTTAATGACAAATATATTCTTGGTACTCCTACAGGTTTCCATCTATTTGATCCACGTGAGGGTAAATCGCTCTCTTTCACCTCACTTGCAAGTCAGGTAGGGAAAGTTCTGATCTCTTCTTACTACCTTGATAAGGAGAAAAACCTATGGATCGGAACTGAGGGAAATGGCTTGTTTGTCAGAAGCAGTTCCGGTAAGGTAACGCTGTTCTACAGATCAGGAGATACCGGAGCCGATAATATCAGGGATATTGAAACGGATGGCAGGAACATCTGGCTTGCCACGACTAATGGAGTAATTGTACTTGACCGGATAACTGAAAAGGTGAAGGCTGGTCCATTTGATATCAGTTCCGGATTACCTCATAACAGTATCAATAAGATATTGCTAACCAATGACGGAACAGCATATATTGGAACAGAGAGTGATAAGTTATATTCAATTGACAGTGACTTTAGTGTTCATACGGGCAAATCCACTATGTACGGCAGCATTAAAAATAAGATTCTCTCACTTGCACTTGGTCAGAATGGAGAAATCTGGGCTGCTACCAATGGTAATGGGATATTTGAATTCCAAAATGATTCGGTAACAGCAATTACCCGATCAAATGATCTTTGGTCAAATTACTGTTACAGTATACTGTCAGATTCGGAAGGATATATATGGGTTGGTCATGATAAGGGACTGTCCAGTTTTGATCCTGAAAATGGAACAATGAGAGTTTTCGGGACCGATTTTGCTATTACAGGTATATGCAATCCTGAAGGAATGTTCGAATCGGGCAACGGAATGATTTTCATTGGAACAACTTCAGGCCTGATTGTTTACGAAAGACGTAAGGACAGACATACAACTATACCCCCTTTTAATAATATTAATTATGTGACCATTAATGATGTACTGTATCCTTATCAGCCATCATACACACTTCCATACAGTAAGTACCGTATTACGGTAAGTTACTCCGGAATAAATTTTAATGCTACCGATAAAGTATATTACAGCACATATCTTGAAAACTTTGACAATGACTGGAGCAAATTGAACAGTTTAAGGGAGGTTACATATAGTCTTAGCGAAGGTAAGTATAAATTCAATCTTATATCTGTTAATGAAAATGGCATGTCGCAGGAATATCCTGCATCATTTGACCTGATTATCAGACTACCCTTTTGGAGAACATGGTGGTTTATTTTAGTAGTAATTCTCGTTGTGACCGGGATTGTAATTTTTATAATAATTCAAAGGGACAAAGCTCAGAAGAAAATTCAGGATTACCTTGAAAGTGAACTTGAAGCCAGAACAAGTGTTGTAATGAAGCAAAAAGGGGAGATAGAACTTCAGAACATTGAGATTACCGATAGCATTAATTATGCCAAACGGATTCAGACAAGTATCCTTCCTGATATTGGCCGGCTTAAAGAGTCATTTAAAGATGCTTTTATACTTTTCTATCCGCGGGATATAGTCAGTGGAGACTTTTACTGGTTCGATACTATTGATGAAGATAAATTCATATTAGTATGTGCTGATTCTACCGGGCATGGCGTACCGGGTGCATTCATGTCAATGATTGGATCCACGCTCCTGCAGGATATAGTAACAAGAAAGAGAATATCCAAACCATCGGAAATTCTTTCGCTCCTGGATAAACAGATCTTTTCCACTCTTAATCAGAATGTGGAACTGGGTGTTTCAAATGACGGAATGGATATGGTTGTGTGCGAGTTTGATGTAAGAACACGGCACATAAGGTTTGCATCTGCCATGAGGCCTGTGATAATCGTTATGGATGGTGAATCATATTATATTAAGGGCAACAGGTCATCTATCGGAGGCGAATCTGTTGTGGAGAAGTTCTTCGATGATCAGGAATACTATTTAAGGGAGGGAGACACGATTTATCTCTTTTCTGATGGTTTACCAGATCAGTTTGGCGGTCCTGACGGGAAAAAACTGAAAATTGCCAGGTTGAAGAAGATGATAGAGAAGATTTCTAAAATGCCTATGGATAAGCAGGAAGATGCAATGTCTAAATTCTACTTTGAGTGGAAAGGTAATTACGATCAGGTAGATGATATACTTCTGATTGGTGTAAAGGTATAGTTACTCTATTTGTAATAAATATTATTTTCGGATAAAATTATCTCGCCGGTTGAAGCTATATTGCTTTCATTCATGGCTCTGTCGGTTAAATAGAAATCATAGCTTATTGTATCTGCAGAAGTATAAAAGAGGTAAAGAAAGGTAACAGATATCGTACCTTTTAATATCTTGTTCTGTCCAAGTCTTTCCAGATAAGGTATCCTGTATGGTGAGGGTTTTAACGGGTCATTATCCGGAGCTTGTACCATAAGTCCGTTCGATTTACGGAAAAGAGTAAAAAACAGGTTTGTGGTGTCAGGCTGATCTCCCGAAGGTGGCTGTAATCCAATGTTGCCATCACCATCCTCAAAATAGAATTTTAGTCTTCCCCCTTTAGTAACGTTTCCGAGAATATCAATGGTATCAAATACTGCAAAGCTTCTGAATTCAATATGAGGAATCGCCGGTAAGGTCTGTATTTTACGGCACGAATCTAGTGTTAACACTGCTATTATGATTATTGCAAGGTACTTTATAGTTCTCATACTTTCAAGGTAATAATTTTCGTTATACAAAAACCACACCAAATCTGGTTATTTTTTCCTGAAAAATATTCTTAAAGGAACTCCGGTAAAATCAAATTTTTCTCTCATCCGGTTCTCAAGATACCTTTTATAAGGGTCTTTCACATACTGGGGCAGATTGCAGAAAAATGCAAATGCCGGAGTGTAAATCGGCAACTGGGTAACATATTTGATCTTAACGTATTTGCCTTTCAAAGCCGGAGGTGGATTATTTTTGACTATCTGAAGCATCACTTCATTCAATTCGGATGTACTGATCTTCCTGTTCCTGTTCTGATTTACCATTTCGATCAGTTCCAATACTTTATGAATCCTTTGTTTATTGGTAGCCGATATAAAAAGTATGGGGTAATCGGTAAAAGGTGCTGTTTTTTCTCTTATGTCCTTCTCAAAAAGGATAGTCGTATTATTTTCTTTTTCAATAAGATCCCACTTGTTCACAAGTACAATCATACCTTTGTTGTTTTTCTGGATCAACGACATGATATTAAGGTCCTGTGCTTCGATTCCCCTGGTGGCATCAATAAGAAGAAGACATATATCGGAACTCTCAATTGTTTTCACAGCCCTCATTACAGAGTAAAACTCGATATCTTCACTGACTTTTCCCTTCTTACGTAAACCGGCGGTGTCGACCAGAAGAAAATCGTGCTGAAATTTATTAAATCTGGTGTAAATTGAATCGCGGGTTGTTCCTGCAACAGGTGTCACGATATTTCTTTCTTCTCCCAGCAGTGAATTAACCAGCGATGATTTACCGACATTTGGCCGACCGACAATAGCGATCCTTGGCAGATCAGGTATTATTCCGGGTTCTTCTTCAGGCAAACTTTTTACAACAGCATCAAGAAGCTCACCGGTACCGCCTCCATTCATTGAACTTAGCGGGAAATAATCTCCAAGTCCAAGATTATAAAACTCTGTTGCATCCAGTAATCTCTGACCATTGTCAACCTTATTAACGACAAGCATTACCTTTTTGTCTATTCTTCTAAGAAGCGAAGCAATGGCTGAATCAAGTTCATGAATACCAATTGTAACATCAACCATAAACAGAATTATATCAGCCTCTTCAATAGCAAGAAGTACTTGTTTGTTTATCTCTTCTTCAAATATATCATCAGAATTTTTAACATAACCACCGGTATCGATAACTGAAAAATCAATACCGTTCCAGTTCGACATCCCATAGTTACGATCGCGGGTTACTCCGCTTATTTCGTCAACAATAGCTTCCCTTGAATCCGTCAGCCTGTTAAAGAGTGTCGATTTCCCAACATTGGGCCTGCCAACTATTGCAACTATTCTACTCATAAGTCTTTATAAAAAAAAGTCTATCGATAGCCAAATCTTTTAAGTATTAATGGTTTATCTCTCCAGTCTTTTGTTACTTTCACATATAATTCAAGAAAAACTTTTTTTCCGAAAAAATCTTCCATATCATGTCTTGCTTCAGTTCCCACTCTTTTTAGCATCAATCCCTTATGACCTATAATTATGCCTTTCTGACTATCACGGGTGACATGAATAAGTGCCCTGATTTTGATAATATTTTTTTCTTCAGCAAAACTCTCAATCTCTGTTTCAACTGAATAAGGTATCTCTTTATTATAATTTAACAGAATTTTTTCGCGTATTATCTCTGATGCAAAAAATCGCTCATATTTATCTGTAAGCTGATCTTTGGGAAAGAAAGGAGGACCAACAGGCAGTTTGGTAAGAATAGCACTAAGAAGAGAATCGAGATTGAAATTCTTAAGAGCAGAAATTGGTATTACAGGCGATTTTGGGAAAGCATGGGACCATAGCTCCACAATTTTTTCAAGATCAGTCTGATTGGTGAGGTCAACTTTATTTATTACAATAATTACTGGTATATCCGATTTACTGATCCTGTCAATATAATCACCCTCATAGGCATTACGTTCTGTTACATCTGAAATATAAACTATCAAATCGGCATCGGTGATCGCTATATTAACGGAGTTCATCATGGTCTCCTGGAGCTTGTACTGAGGTTTGAGTATTCCGGGAGTATCAGAATAGACTATCTGATAATCATCACCGTTAACAATCCCCATTATCCTGTGACGTGTGGTTTGAGCTTTGGCGGTAATGATGGAAAGCTTTTGACCGACGAGAGAATTCATAATAGTCGATTTCCCTACGTTGGGGTTTCCCAGTATGTTTACAAATCCAGATCTGTGATCCATCTCCAGTGATTAAAATATTCCCCGTTTAAGCATGCTTACTTCTTTATCGGTAAGGAACCTCCATTTCCCCCTCTTGACATTTTTTTTTGTAAGTCCTGCAAAATATACTCTGTCGAGCTTTTTAACTTTATAGCCCATTGTTTCAAACATTCTTCGTACTATCCTGTTCTGTCCGGAATGGAGTTCTATGCCAATCTGGCTTTTGTCGTCCTGATCAGCATAAGAGACTGCATCTGAAACTACCGTTACACCATCGATTTCAATCCCTTCGGTAAGCTTGAACAGGTCATTTTTGGTTACTGGTTTGTCTAGAAAAACATGATAGATCTTTTTCCTTTTATATTTGGGATGTGTTAGTTTCCCGGCAAGATCACCGTCGTTTGTGAGCAGAAGGACCCCTGTTGTTGCCTTATCAAGCCTTCCGACAGGATATACCCGTTGCGGGCAACTGTCGCCTATAAGATCAAGAACAGTGTGTTCGGCATGAGGGTCTTCAACAGTTGTTACATAATCTTTCGGTTTATTCATAAGGATATAAACCTTTTTTTCAGCGGACAGTCTTTTGTTCTTGAAACGTACATCATCATCATAGGTAACCCTCGTTCCCATATCTGTTACAACTCTGCCGTTAACGGTTATCAGTCCGTTTTTGATATGCTCATCAGCATCCCTGCGGGAGCATACCCCGCTATTGGCTATGAATCTGTTAAGTCTGATCTGTGTCGTCTCCTTTATTGAGCCTCCCTTGACCTGTTTCCCATACCTCAATACTGGTTTTTCACCTGGTTTCCTTATTTTCCTATCCTTCACAACTGGTTTCTCAAATTTTGAATAAGGCTTCACTGAAGGTTTTCGGTTCTCCATATCAATAAATTATCAGGGTGCAAAGGTACAATTATTTGGTAATATAATAATTTGATGTTTTTTTTGCACCTTTGCAGGCGTGAAAATCTAATCTGTATGGCACTAATAAAATCTATTTCAGGTATTAGGGGAACAATTGGTGGTAAACCAGGTGAGAGCCTTTCGCCTCTTGACATAGTGAAATTCACAGCAGCTTTTGGAGCCTGGATTCAGCAAAGGCATAAAAGAAACAGCCTGCGGATCATAGTCGGACGCGATGCCCGTAAATCAGGACCTATGGTTAACAGTATGGTAATTACCACACTGAGAAGTATGGGAATAAGTGTAACTGATATCGGAATGGCTACGACACCAACAGTTGAACTGGCAGTTACCGGGCTTAAAGCTGATGGAGGAATAGTTATTACTGCAAGCCACAATCCTGCCGAATGGAATGCCCTGAAATTGCTTAATGAACAAGGTGAATTTTTATCCTCCCGGGATGGATCGGAAGTGCTGGAAATAGCTGCAGAGGAAAATTTCAACTTTATTTCATCTGATCTGACTGGAGACCTGGATCTGGATAATTCATGGGGGGGAAAGCATATAGAAAAGATTCTTTTGCTGGATCTTGTTGATGTGAAAGCAATTAGCGCCGCCTCTTTCACTATTGCTATAGATTGCATTAATTCTGTGGGAGGGATTATCCTGCCAGAGTTGTTAAAGTCTCTCGGAGTAACAAAAGTGATTGGCATAAATACCAGTGCTGACGGGAATTTTGCACATAACCCTGAACCATTGCCTGAAAACCTGAAAGGCATCTCTGATCTGGTTTTAAAGGAGAAGGCGGATTTAGGATTTGTTGTAGATCCGGATGTTGACCGCCTTGCTATTGTATGCGAAGACGGATCTATGTTTGGAGAAGAGTATACACTTGTTTCAGTATCTGATTATATACTTAAACACACACCCGGCAATACTGTATCTAATTTGTCATCCACCAGAGCACTAAGAGATATAACATCCAAGTATGGATCCACACATTATTCCTCTGCTGTGGGGGAGGTAAATGTTGTGCAGGAGATGAAAAGGAGAAATGCTGTAATAGGGGGAGAAGGGAATGGAGGAATAATTTATCCGAAACTTCATTACGGACGTGATGCACTGGCAGGGATAGCTCTTTTTCTGTCGCATCTGGCAAAAACCAAAACAAAATGCTCCTCTTTAAGAAAGTCTTATCCTGATTATGTTATAGCAAAAAAGAAACTTGCCCTTGACCCGGAAACTGAGTTTAGTCATATAGTCGGTCTGGTCAGGAAACATTTTCAGGATCATTTGTCTGACTACAGAGATGGATTATGGATTGAACATCAGCATGGATGGGTTCAGATCAGAAAATCAAATACAGAACCAATAATTAGAATATATGCAGAAGGGAGAACATCTAAAGAGGCAGAGGATCTGGCTAATACGGTTATTGGAATTGTTAAAAAAGCCTAATTTGATTTTATTTTTCAGGCCAACCGGAATAAATCCGCATGAATGGATGTCTTTAAAGCATAAAGGCAAAAAAGTATTGATAGTTAAATATTGTTAACTAATAAAAAGCATTAAGCCTTTTTAATACTTTTGTGGCTGATTTTTTTGAATATATTAATTATTAAAAATTCAGATGAAAAGAACAGTTATTATTACAAGTATTGTTGTTGTAGCAGCGATCATAATCCTGGTTGTTATCAGCAGGTCTTCAGCCAAGAAAGATATATCGAATCTGTATGCTGAAGCTAAGCAGGGCCAGTTTGACATAGTAGTTACCACAACAGGTGAATTACAGGCAAAAAAATCGACTGATATTTTTGGTCCGGAAATTACGCAGAGCCGGAATATCAGGGCACAGGACATTAAAATAACAGATTTGGTGCCGGAGGGAACAGAAGTTAAAGCCGGTGATTATGTTGCAACTCTTGACAGGACGGCTTTTGATAATAGCCTGAAGGATGAGCTTGAAAGGCTTACAACATATGAGACAAATCTTGAAATGAAAATTCTTGATACAGCTGTTACTCTAAGTAACCTGAGGGATAATATAAAGAACCTGAGATTTTCGGTTGAAGAGGCTTCAATAACTCTTCAGCAATCGAAGTACGAGCCTCCTACAACCATTCGTCAGGCTGAAATTTCTCTTGATAAAGCAAACCGTTCTCTTGATCAGGCTATCAGAGGTTACTCTCTCAAAGTTGAACAGGCCAAATCAGATATGAGAACAGCCAAGAATAACGTATCTGAAGAACGGACCAGGGTAAGTGATCTGCAAACTGTTTTATCCAAGTTTGTAGTTACAGCTCCTTCCTCAGGTATGATTATATACAAAAGAGACAGGATGGGGGCAAAAAGAAAAGTCGGATCATCAATCAGCCCATGGGATAACGTTGTTGCCACCTTGCCAGACATGTCATCAATGATCTCAAAAACCTATGTCAATGAGATTGATGTCAGCAAAGTTAAGCCCAATCAGAAAGTAGAAATTGTTGTTGATGCTTTTCCTGAAAAATCTTATACAGGTGTTGTGACAAGTGTTGCAAATATTGGTGAGCAACTGCCAAATGCTGACGCCAAAGTATTTGAGGTGAATATTGAAGTTAATGAATCTGACCCTATACTGCGTCCATCAATGACGACAGGTAATAAGATTATTACAAAAACAATCGATAATGTTACCTATATTCCTCTTGAAAGTGTACAGGCCGGACCTGACAGTATTCCGTTTGTCTATCTGAAGAATGGTAATAAGCAGATTGTTGTACTCGGTGAATCGAACGAAAATAATGTAATTGTTGAGCAGGGAATTACTCCGGGAACTCAAGTTTACCTGAGCACACCTGAAAATGCAGAAAACTTTAAACTGGTTGGTGAAGACTTGATATCAATAATCAGAGAAAAAGAGAATGCTAAAAAGGCTGAAGAACAGCGTGTAAGGGAAGAAGCTCAAAAATCAAGAGATATGCGGGGTGGAGGAATGCCTGGTGGTCGTGGCGGAATGAATATTACGCCTGAAATGATGCAGCAATTTCAGAATATGAGAGGAGAGCCAGGACAGGGAAGAGTCAGAGACACTTCAGCAATGAGACGTATGATGAACAATCGTAACGGACAGCAGGGAGCACCCAGGGATACTTCAGCAAGACGCAGAGTAAACTCACAATCAGGTGGTCAGCAGCCTGCCAGACAAAATGGACCTTCTCCGGCTCAGCCTTCAAATAATAATTAATAATTAAACAGGAAATAAAATGTTTAAATTTATCTTACGATATTTCCACGATATTGAAATTGCCGTAGAATCCATCGTTTCTAATAAGCTTAAATCAATGCTTACGGCTCTTGGAATAATTTTTGGTGTGGCTGCAGTTATTGCCATGCTCGCGATAGGAAAGGGAGCAAAGCAGGAAATAATGGAACAGATGAAGATGGTAGGGGTAAATAATATTCTTATCAATCCGGTAATTCCTGACAAATCCTCCTCTTCGGATCAGGGAGAGAAACAGCAAAAGAAATTTTCAAGAGGATTAAACCTGCTTGATGTAGATGCTATCAGAGAAACTCTTCCTTCCGTTAAAAGGATTAGCCCGGAGATTTCATTCAATTCAACCGCTATGCTTAACGGAGTGAAATATACTGCAAAACTTGTCGGGGTATCAAATGATTATTTCTACCTGTATAACCTGCCACTGGTTGGAGGAGCCTTTTTCAATGATTACCAGGAACAGAATGGTATACAGGTTTGCATTATTGGTGCAAATATCAGGGCAAAATTCTTCAGTAAAGTTGATCCGCTGGGACAGTATATCAAATTTAACGGCATCTGGTTGAAAGTTATTGGTGTACTTCAAAAAACCAATGTAAGCCTTACAGGATTTGAAGAAAAGGGGGTGAATGTTTATAATGATAATATTTACATTCCTATTCAGACAATGTTACTAAGATATCAGAACAGGGCTCTTCTTAATACGAAACTTGTTTCTGAGGCAACATCAATTCAGCTTTTCGGACGAGGTGGAGGTGGTGGCGGTATGTCAAGAGTTGTAGTAAGCAGTTCTGACGCATCAACCGATGTGGAAACTAATTATAACCAGCTCGACAGGATTGTTGTACAGGTGAGTGAAACAGAACAACTTGCACCAACTACTGAAATCCTGAGCCGGATGTTGACCAGAAGGCATACAGGCGTAAAAGACTTCGAAATAACAGTACCGGAGTTACTGCTGAAACAACAGCAGAGAACCAAAGATATTTTCAATATTGTCCTGGGGGCAATTGCCAGTATTTCACTTATCGTAGGGGGTATAGGAATTATGAACATCATGTTTGCTTCCGTTATGGAAAGAATTAAAGAGATTGGGACCAGGATGGCAATCGGAGCAAAGAAAATGGATATTGTTGTACAGTTTCTCTCTGAAGCAGTTCTTATTAGTGTCTCAGGTGGTTTTATCGGAGTATTCTTCGGAGTAATAATGGCAAAACTTATAGAACAGATAGCCGGGATTATGACTATTGTATCATTCTTTTCGGTATTTATTGCTTTCGGTGTATCGGCAGCCGTTGGAGTTATTTTTGGCTATTCACCAGCAAAAAGAGCATCTGAAAAAGACCCGATCGAATCATTGAGATATGAATAAATTATTTAAGATGAAGAAATTACTTTTGTTTACCCTGATAGCTGTACTTTTCTTGTCAGCTAATAAAATTAATGCTCAGGAAGTTAAGTCCCTAACATTTGATGAGGTAGTTAAGCTTGCTGAAGAACAATCACCAAATGCCCTGATTGCAAAGCACAGATTTCGTGGCAGCTACTGGCAGTACAGAACATTCGTCGCCCAATACCGGCCGGCGCTTACTCTCACGGGGACAACTCCTGATTACAGTACTGCCTATGATAAAGTCTGGAATTCACAGACAAACAGTTATGATTACAAGGCAACCAATACTCTCAGCAATCTTGGATCACTTTCACTGGCACAGAATATCGGTTTCACTGGTGGATCAATATCATTGAATTCGGATCTGACTATATTCAATGATTTTGAAAATGACACACGTCGATACATAACTGCTCCCCTGAGTATTGGTTTGAATCAGCCATTGTTCAGATATAATGCCCTGAAGTGGCAGAAGAAAACCGAACCATTAAAATATGAAGCAGCCAAGAAAACTTTTTTGGCAAACATTGAAGCTGTTCATCAACAGGCTGTAATGAACTTCTTTTCTCTGGCTCAGGCGCAGATAAACAAGCAGATTGCAGAGATGAACTATTCCAATGCTGACACTCTCTGGAGAATTGCTCAGGGTCGTTACGATCTTGGAACAATTGCTGAAGATGAATTGCTACAGATGCAACTCTCATGGCTTAATGCCGAAACAGCCAGAAAGCAGGCAGCAATGAACCTGAGAGACAGGGAGATCCGCCTGCGGTCGTTTCTGGGATTCAATGATAAGGTAAGGCTTGAACTTGTTATTCCGACTCAAATTCCATCATTGCAGGTCAATTCCCAGGAGGTATCGGATCTGGCCATGGCTAATAACCCTGATATCATGAACCAGCAGCTCACTTTGTTGAATGCCCAGAGTAATGTTGCCCAGGCAAAGGCGGAAAAAGGATTAAACGCAAACCTGGTTGCTTCTTTCGGCTTGCGGGATCAGGACCCTAAATTTAATCTGGCATATTCAGATCCCAATCAACAGCAAAGAGTCAGAATTGGATTTACTCTACCTATTCTTGACTGGGGCCTGGGCCGCGGCAAATACAAGCTTGCACAATCAAGTCTTGAACTTGCACAGGTCCAGTCACAACAAGCAATTGTTGACTTTCAGCAGAATCTTTTACTTGATGTGGAGCAGTTCAATCTGCAGGCCGCACAGGTTGCTATTGCCGCTAAATCTGACACAGTTGCAATGAAGAGATACGAAGTAACTAAACAGCGTTTCCTTATTGGAAAGATTGCTGTTCTTGACCTTAATGATGCTGATTCAAGGAAGGACCAGAACAAAAGGGCCTATATCCAATCACTGCAGGATTACTGGAACTATTTTTATAATCTTCGTGCACTCACTTTATTTGACTTCATTATCAGAAAACCACTTGAAACAGATTATGAAAAACTGATTGAGTAATAAATTCCTTAATGATATTGTAAAAAGGCTGATTTTTTGCATTCAGCCTTTTTTATTTTATCCGCTTCCTGTGACTAATCACTTTACTTTATATGTCTATCGCTCCTTTGACCCCTCAGGGGTGGACCTTACCTGATCTTTGAATAAGGATGTGCAGTTTGATTATCTGAATTTGATATTTGAACGAGTCTTCCAAACGTACCCGATTAGGAGGCTTGTACCCAATTTTGGATGTATATGGGTATTAATCTTTAATCTATTCAATTCATATCTTTTTAATTCGAGTGTTTTTGCAAAAATTTAATATCTTTGCGCCTCAATAAAGAATAATAAGGAAATAAATATCCATATAATCCCAAAAGTACAGACAAATGCAGAATAAAGCAGCTATCGTCGTTCTGGCAATTGCATTAGGGTTGGTCTCTATTTACCAACTTTCATTTACAGTTGCGACCTATAAGGTTGGAAAAGAAGCCAGAGAATATGCAAAAGGAAACCTGGTAAAGGAAACCAACTACATTGATTCAATTTCCGCATTACCTAAAGATCAATGGAGTTTCCTTGGAAATACATTCAAGGAGTGCCAGAAAAAGGAACTGAACCTCGGACTTGACCTTAAAGGAGGTATGAATGTTATACTTGAAGTATCTGTCGAAGATATTCTAAAAGCACTTTCCAACTACAATCCTGATAAAACATTTAATGAGGCACTTGCCAAGGCTAAGGAAGAACAGAAGCAGAGTCAGGCTGATTACCTTACGCTTTTCGGAAGAGCTTTTCAGGAGTTGGATCCTAACGCAAAGCTTGCGTCTATTTTTGGTACTGTCGAATTAAAAGAAAAGATCAATTTCAATTCAACAAATGAAGAGGTTTTAAAGGTACTTGGCGCAGAAGTTTCAGATGCCATCACAAATGCATTTAATATTCTTCGTACAAGGATCGACAGGTTTGGTGTTGTACAGCCGAATATTACAAAACTTGCAACAGAAGGAAGAATACTTATAGAACTTCCTGGACAGAATAATCCGAAACGAGTAAGAGAATTGCTGCAGGGAACAGCTAATCTTGAGTTCTGGGAAACCTATGAAAATAGTGAGATCCTTCCATATTTATCACAGGCAAATAATTTATTAAAAGAAATTCTGGCTAACTCAGAAAAACCAAAAAGCGAAGAACAAGCCTCAAAAGTTGAAAGTGCTGTTGCCGATACTTCAAAAAAGGATCAGTCACTTTTAGATCTTATTGCAAAAGATACCACGAAAGTTCCTGAAGCCACCACGCGTGAAGAGTTCACTCTTCAGAATCCTTTATTTGGAATATTGGCACCGCGTGTTGATGAAAAAGGTCAGCCGCTTCCGTCATGCATGGTTGGTCTGGCAAGCGCAAAAGATACTGCAAGGGTTGACAGCTATTTGAATATGAAGCAGATAAAAGCTCTTTTCCCGCGCGACCTCAAATTTATGTGGAGTCAGAATCCCTATAAGTATGACCCTACAAAATCATTGTATGAACTTCATGCAATAAAAATTACTACCCGCGATGGCCGCCCTCCGCTTGATGGTGATGTAATTACTTCAGCCAGAACCTCATCTGGAGTAACCGGTTCGGAGGTTAAAGTTGACATGACAATGAATGCCGAGGGTTCAAAGATATGGGCAAGAATGACACGTGAGAATATTGGTCGTTGCATAGCAGTTGTTCTTGATGGATATGTCCGTTCTTATCCACGAGTTCAGAATGAGATTACAGGAGGCAGCACAGAAATTACCGGCGATTTCACTATAGAGGAAGCAGACGACCTGGCAAATATTCTTAAATCCGGAAAGCTTCCTGCACCTGCAAAAATAATTTCCGATACCGTTGTTGGTCCGACACTGGGAAAAGAAGCCATTCATTCAGGGGTCATTTCATTTGTTATTGCATTTTCCCTTGTTCTTATTTACATGATTTTCTATTATAGCAAGAGTGCTGGTCTGGTTTCCGATATTGCTCTGTTTGGCAACATATTTCTTCTGTTCGGAGTTCTTGCATCTCTGGGCGCGGTTCTTACTCTTCCCGGTATCGCAGGTATTGTTTTAACCATGGGTATGGCTGTTGATGCAAACGTGCTTATTTATGAACGCATAAGGGAGGAACTAAGAGCAGGAAAGGGTGTTAAGCTGGCAATTGCTGACGGATATAAAAGAGCTTATTCGGCAATTATTGACTCTAACGTAACTACCCTGCTTACAGGTGTCGTACTGTATGTATTTGGTACAGGTCCAATAAAGGGTTTCGCTACCACTCTTGTAATAGGTATTCTTACTTCGCTGTTTACAGCAATCTTTATTACCAGGCTTATTTATGAATATCTTCTTAAGAAAAATGCAAATATTACATTTTCGATCAAGCTTACTGCCAATATACTGAAGAATACAAAGATCGATTTTATTGGAATGAGAAAATATTTCTATGCAGCATCAATAATTGTTACTGTGTTGGGAATTAGTTCTCTGTTTGTGAGAGGGCTTAACCAGGGCATTGACTTTACAGGAGGCCGTACCTTTGTTGTAAGGTTTGACCATCCTGTCAGGACAGAAGATGTTGCAAAGAATCTTACCGCGGAGTTTGGAAATTTACCACAGGTAGTGACATTTGGTAATGTAGATCAGGTTAAAATAACAACAAAGTACAAAATTGATGAGCCGGGCGTTGATGATGAAGTAGATACAAAGCTCTATGATGGCCTTAAAAGTATGATCGGACCTAATGTAACAAAGGAGGAGTTTCTTTCAAAATACAGACAAAGCTCTGAGACAATTGGTCCTGCAATAGCTACAGACATAAAAATAAAAGCTATCTATGCTGTGGTGATTGCTCTGATAATTATCTTCTTCTACATCTTCCTCAGGTTCCGTAACTGGCAGTATGGCTTTGGTGCAGTGGCTTCTTTATTCCATGATACATTATTTGTAATTGGTATTTATTCGCTTTTGTGGGGAATACTGCCATTCTCAATGGAAATTGACCAGGCATTTATAGCAGCAATACTTACTGTTATCGGCTATTCTGTTAATGATACAGTTATCGTCTTTGACAGGCTGAGGGAATATATCCCTATCTATCGAAAGCGTCCGTTTAAAGAGGTACTTAATATGGCTATGAATGCTACTTTAAGTCGTACTATAAATACTTCTCTGACAACATTGCTCACTGTTTTTGCCATATTCCTTTTTGGCGGTGCAGTTATTCGCGGATTTGTTTTTGCATTGATGATAGGGATCATGGTAGGTACATATTCATCGATATTTATTGCATCAATGCTTATGTACGATACAACCCGGAACAAAGATCACGGAAGTGAATCGAAAAGCAAATAACAGGTTCAGACTGTTATAAATTATATATTGATTGAATAAGGGGGATATGGATTTTCATGTCCCTTTTTTATTTCTGAATGAAATTTAAGTTCTATGAATATCATTAAACTTTTCTAACTTTGTCGTATAAAAGTGAAGGAACATATATTAAAATTTTTATATGAGCGGACAGGAAATATTTGTTATCATCATTGTTGCCCTTCTTCTTTTTGGCGCTGAGAAGCTTCCGGATATTGCTAAAACGGTTGGAAAGGGGATGCGCGATTTTAAAAAGGCCACTGATGAGATAAGAAGAGAGATTGAGACAAGCACAAGTGACATCAGGCAGGATTTTAACGAAGTTACCAATTCTATAAAAAGAGATGTAACCGACTATTCAAATAAAATAACTGCAGATGCTAACGAGGTATCCGGAAGTATCAGAAAGGATATAAATGATGTTACCTCGGAAGTGCAGAAGAATATGAGTGAGGTTACTGATACAATTCAGAAGGATGCAACTGATATTGCAGATAATATCCAGAATGAAGGTGATGACAATTCTAACGGGTATTACAAAGAGATTAATGATTAGAAATATTCATTTAACTCTGAATTAGTTTCATTTGACCTGATTACTATTCACAGATTAATAATATTGTTAGTCTTCCGGAAGAACCATGATAATAACCACCGGTATAACAAAAGCATATGGAGAACTTAAAGTTCTGAAAGGGATTGATATCAGGGTTGAAGATAAAGAGGTGGTATCTATTGTCGGAGCAAGCGGAGCAGGGAAAACCACTCTTCTTCAGATAATCGGTACACTTGATCGGCCTGACGCAGGTACAATTATCTATAACGGTTCTGATATTAACAGGCTCAAAGGAAGATCCCTTGCAGCATTCAGGAACACTAATATAGGATTTGTATTCCAGTTTCATCAGTTACTCCCCGAATTTACAGCCCTTGAAAATGTTTGTATTCCCTCATATATTGCAGGTAAAAACAAAAGTGAGGCTGAAGGCAGGGCTACAGAACTGCTGGGATTTCTGGGCCTTTCTGAAAGACTCGAACATAAGCCTTCAGAGTTGAGCGGAGGGGAGCAGCAGCGTGTTGCAGTAGCCAGGGCACTGGTAAATAACCCTTCAGTCATTCTTGCGGATGAGCCGTCAGGTAATCTGGATACCGAGAATAAAAATGAGCTTCACAAGCTTTTCTTTAAGCTCAGGGATACATTTGGCCAGACTATAATAATTGTAACCCACGACCGCCAGCTTGCTTCCATGTCGGACAGGATACTTCAGATTAAGGACGGACTGATTGTAAATGAGTCTTAAGGAATCATACAACGGTATTCCTGCAGATGATCTTAAACTGTTTCTGGAAGAGAAATACATACAGTATAATAATCCTTCATTTATTGAATGCGATCCTATCTCAATTCCTCATAGTTTTACCGATCGCCCGGACATAGAGATCTCAGGTTTTCTTATTGCTGCAATCGCCTGGGGAAGAAGAGATCTTATTCTCCGAAGTGGCCGTTTGATGCTTGAGTTGATGGAAAACTGTCCGTATGAGTTTGTCATGTCTGCAAGCGAAGATGAAATATACAGACTATCCGGATTCGTTCACAGGACTTTCAACGGTATTGATTGTACCTACTTTATTAAAGGGCTCAGACAAATTTATTCTGAACACAACAGTATGGAAGATATTTTACTTCAGGGAATAAAAATGGGTGGAACATTAAAGGAAGGGTTGTCACTCCTTCGTTCGGTTTTCTTCTCTATACCCCATCCTGCAAGAACGGAAAAGCATTTTGCGGATGTAAAAGGTGGTTCCGCAGGAAAACGGCTTAACATGTTTCTCCGATGGATGGTCCGTAATGATAAAAATGGCGTCGACTTCGGACTATGGGATAAGATCGATCCATCTATTTTATACATCCCATTGGATCTTCATTCAGGAAATACGGCCCGTAGACTTGGATTGCTTACAAGAAAGATGAATGACTGGAAGGCAGTTGAAGAACTGACTCACGTCCTTCAAAAGTTCGATCCGGTTGATCCTGTGAAATACGATTTCGCACTTTTTGGTCTGGGAGTTAATGAAAAGTTCTGAAAATGGCCAATAATTATTTCAGATTTAAGGAATTCACAATTTATCAGGACAAATCAGCTTTTAAAGTGGGAACCGACGGTGTTCTGCTTGGGGCCAGTGCAGATGTCAGGGGCGCAAGAAGAATTCTTGATATAGGTTGTGGTACCGGACTGGTTGCCATTATGATCGCACAGAGATGTGATGCGCAGATATATGCTATTGAACCGGATCTTAACTCATTTCTTCAGGCCTCTGATAATGCTTCCCTGACCAGATGGACCAGCAGAATCAGAATTAAACATACCAGCCTTCAACTCTATTACCCTGAAGTGGATAAATTTGATCTGATTGTTACAAATCCACCCTATTACGTTAATTCTCTGAAAAGCCCTGATCAACGGAAATCAATCTGCAAGGCATGATGTATCTATATCTCCTGAAGAGTTATTGAAGGGAGTATCCCGTTTATTGGATAGTGAAGGTCGGTTTCAGCTGATCATGCCTTATGTTGAGGGTAATATCTTTATAGCTGAGGCCGCGAGACATGGATTATATCTGTAATAATATGCTAAAAATAAAACCATTGCCATGCTTCCGAGATCAGAAGACTAATACTTACATTCAGCAGGCGAAGAGTCGAAAACAGCGGAAGGATTTCTTACTATAGAACATGGAGAGAAGACATGAATTCACTGAAGAGTATATCAGTCTCACGAAAGATTTTTACCTGAAGTTGTGAGTTTTGGTCACGTCCCCGCTTAAAGAGTGACAACATTCCCTGCATAACGAAAATTTACATAATAACTGAAGATTGCCCCTTTTAGGTGGAAGGGGGGCATATAGAAAATGTAATGCAATTATTGTATCATCTCGCTTTCCGGCAGACCGAATTCCTCCTTCATCTTAATACCAAGCTTCTTTAGCTCATCAAGAACCGGCTTGTAAATCTGAGGAACAACAGGTCTGTGAACTCCCTTAACACTGATTTTTTTTTCGAGTATCATCTTAACTGCAATTGCAGCTGGAAGAGAGACTGTTCTGGCAATAGATGTGTTTGACGAGGGCGAACCGAAGTCGAGCATTGATGACTTTATTACCTCTTTTGTTCCATCAATGTAAGATGCTTTCACAACATGCTGTAAAAGAACCATATCACGCTCATTATCAGACAGCATCATTTTTTTTATCATCGTGTCGGAGGTGATTTCAAAAGGCGTTGTTTCGTCATACTGAAGTTTATCATCACTAAAAAACCCCAGGTAGTCAAGTGATTGTATAGCTGCAGATTGAGTGGAAGCGCCAAGTTTTAATTCCAGGTTCCTCTTAAGATCATCAATAGCCAAACCGCTTCTTTCTGCGAGAAATTCTGCATAACTCTTACCCTGATAATTCTTTATAGTGTTATTGAGCATCCCCAGGCTCTTCATCGCATCGAGGGCTTCACACCAACCTTTGTATCGAAAAGTTCCCCGGAACATTGTAGTAGCTTCAGGTATTCCGTATATATCTATATAACTTATTGAGTCCCTGTTTGGATAAACCTCAAGATCTCCTATTTCCTGAACATTGAAACTGAACCTTTCTTTAAACAGATCTGCCGGCTCAATAAATATCTTCCTGCCATTTTTCAGATATAAGGCGCTGTTCAGGCTTGCCATGATTACCCCTTTTGGGCTCCATGAAAACTTGTATTTTAAGGGATTATCTGCAGCCTCAGGAGCTGGAAGAGCACCACAGATTGAGTAGAATTCTTCAACTTTGCCGCCGTTGGTATGTATATGATCAATGATCCTCATTGCTGACATATGATCTATGCCAGGGTCAAGTCCGATTTCATTCAGAATCAGGATGCCGGCTTTTTCTGCTGCTTTATTCAGAGCCTGCATTTCCTTCTGGACATAAGATGTTGTTACCAGAGATTTTCTGTGAATGAGGCATATTCTGGCAACATCGGTGTGGTATTTAAAAGGAAGAAGGCTTACTGCTATATCATTTTCATCTACCAGTTTTTCAAGTGTTGAGGTGTTATCCATAGACCAGTCGAGAGCAGTTCCAAGGGGATTTCCATTTATCATTTCAAGTGCTCTCTCCATCATTGGAGAGGCAATAGTTACCCTGAAATTATTTTTCAGCAGGTACTCTATCATAGGTTTGGCAACCAGGCCTGCACCGAGTATTAATACCCTTTTCATAGCTTATCAAGATATGTTATTCTTACATTTATGATAACAAGTTAAGGAAACTCTTCGATAGATTCAATGATATTCTAAATGAAATCTTTGTTAACCTTTTCTCCTTCTGTGTATCTGTGATGATTTTTTTGTTACGCCGAATGACATTGATAGAAGTTAGTGGTCGGGTAGGAATCAGGTTTTAATCAAATTCTGATAGTAATAAAATTCATAAACTCTTTCATTAATATTACGGGGAGTGTATCTTTGTTAAGTATCATATTATTATAGTCTGTAATAAAATCCCCGGTAAACTAAAATGTCTGATTTGCCAAAGTATGCAGAAACACCGCTGATGAAGCAATACAATGCCATCAAGACCAAACACCCTGATGCAATATTGTTATTCAGAGTGGGTGATTTTTATGAGACTTTCGGAGAAGATGCAATCAGGACTTCGGATATTCTGGGGATTACACTTACCAGAAGGGCTAACGGATCTGCAACATTTATTGAACTCGCAGGGTTCCCATACCATGCCCTTGATACCTATCTGCCCCGGCTGGTAAGGGCTGGACAAAGAGTGGCCATCTGCGAGCAGCTTGAGGATCCGAAGCTTACCAAGAAAATAGTCAGGCGTGGGATTATTGAACTGGTTACCCCCGGAGTCTCTCTGAATGAGAATGTTCTTAATCATAAAGAGAATAATTTCCTGGCAGCAGTGCATATTGACAAAAAGATTGCAGGTGTTGCTTTTCTGGATATATCCACCGGCGAGTTCCTTACTTCGGAAGGTACTGTAGAATATATAGATCAGATGTTGAATAACTTTCAACCCAAAGAGGTGCTTTTTGAAAAAGGTAAGAAGGATTTGTTTTTCGAATATTTTGGCCATAAATTCTATACTTTTAAGCTTGATGAATGGATCTTTACTCGCGATGCTGCAACAGACAGGTTGCTCAAACAGTTTGAAACCAGTTCATTAAAGGGCTTTGGCATTCAGAATCTTACATTTGGAATTATTGCTGCCGGGGCAATATTATATTATCTTGATATTACTCAGCACGAACAGCTAGGACACATTACAAGCCTCTCAAGGCTTGAGGAGAACAGATATGTATGGCTAGATAAGTTCACTATTAAAAACCTTGAGCTATTCCATTCTCCATATGAAGGTGCCAGAACACTTATTGATGTAATGGACAACACTATATCCCCAATGGGAGGAAGACTGCTTAAGAGATGGATATCTCTGCCTCTGAAAGATATTCAGCCTGTAAATGAAAGACTCGATATTGTTCAGTATTTTGTTGAGAACAATGAATTCAGGGAAAATTTAGCTGTTCATCTGCACCAGGTTGGTGACCTTGAAAGACTGATCTCGAAAGTTGCTGTAAGCAGGATAAATCCAAGGGAGGTGGTTCAGCTTAAGAGAGCCCTGAAGGCAATAGAGCCGATTAGAGAACTCTGTAACGGCAGTGGCTGTCAACCCCTGATGGAGCTTGCCGAGCAGCTGAATCCCTGTAAATCAATCGCTGATAAGATTGAGAGGGAGATAAATAATGATCCCCCCATTCAAATGCACAGGGGTAATACAATTTCAAAAGGTGTGTCAGAAGAACTTGATCAACTAAGGACAATTCTTTACAGCGGTAAAGATTATCTTACTGAATTGCAGAAGCGTGAAAGTGAACGCACCGGAATTACATCACTCAAAGTAAGTTTTAATAATGTTTTTGGTTACTATATTGAGGTAAGAAATACACATAAGGATAAAGTCCCTCCTGAGTGGATTAGGAAACAAACACTTGTAGGAGCAGAACGATATATTACCGAAGAGTTAAAAGAATACGAGAGCAAAATTCTTGGGGCTGAAGATAAGATCATTACCCTTGAGACAAAACTTTTTACAGATCTCGTACTTGCAATTCTGGAATTTATTACCCCCATTCAACTAAATTCTTCACTGATAGCAAAGCTCGATTGTCTCAGGTCTTTCGCTGTTTTGTCAGTTGAGAATAATTATGTGAGGCCATTGCTGAACGATTCCCATAAACTCAATTTGACCGAAGGACGCCATCCTGTTATAGAAAAACAGTTGCCTGATGGCGAAGCATACGTCCCGAATGACATTGTCCTTGATACAGACGATCAACAGATAATTATTCTGACAGGTCCGAATATGTCAGGAAAATCTGCCCTTTTACGGCAGACAGCTCTTATAGTTCTTATGGCACAGACCGGTTGTTTTGTTCCGGCAAAGGCAGCTGAAATAGGCATGGTAGATAAAATCTTTACAAGAGTAGGGGCATCGGATAATATAAGTCTCGGGGAATCAACATTTATGGTTGAAATGAATGAGACTGCAAGCATACTGAATAATCTGTCGGACCGGAGCCTGATATTGCTTGATGAAATTGGAAGGGGGACAAGTACATATGACGGGATCTCGATTGCCTGGGCCATGGTTGAATTTTTACATGAGAATAAACTGAGAGCGAAGACGATGTTTGCGACTCATTATCATGAACTTAATGAGATGGAATCATCTTTTTCACGGGTAAAGAACTACAATGTATCGATTAAGGAACTTAATAATAAGGTGATTTTTCTGCGAAAGCTAAAAAGAGGAGGAAGTGAACATAGCTTCGGGATCCATGTTGCAAGAATGGCAGGAATGCCAAGAAGCGTGGTTAACCGTGCTGATGAAATACTAAAGGAACTTGAACAAAGCAATGAGAAACAAGCTTTTACTAAACCTTTTAGTGACATCGCAGGACACAGGGAGGGGATACAACTGAGCATTTTTCAGTTAGATGATCCGGTGCTGAAACAGATACGCGATGAAATACTGGAAATTGATATTGATAATCTGACTCCAATGGAAGCTCTAAATAAGCTGTATAATATCAAAAAGTATCTGAAATAGTTGCATTGTGAATGATACATTGAATTTCAGCATAATCTGATTGCTCTGCAGTTTTCCTGATCCATAGTGATCACGTATGAAAAGAAAGGTTTATATATTTAGGCCGTAGTAAAAATCAGATTGAATTCTTTTGACCTTTATGCTCATAATTATAATTTTCATGAAAAGTTATAAAACGGAGGATAAAATACCTGATACTGAAACGTTACCTTCAGAAAATTTGAAGGTCAGATGTGTACACAACGAATTGAGAGCTGACATCACTACATGATAATACAAAATATTGTCTGCAGGGATTAAGAATCAGCCACCCTCAATAACAATAATTCAGCTTATTGAATAGTTATAATCATATAGAAACCTTTTCTTTTTATTACTTTGTTTATGAGAAGAGCTCGAATTAAAGCGAGCTCTTTTTTTTAATTTTAATCTTGACAAAAGAATCTAAGGCTAAAAAGATCCAGTTATCAATAACTACATTACTTTAGTATAAAAATTGGTCAAATCATAAGAATTTATGATCACTGAATACCGGAAACTTAAACTCATTTCCTTTTATTTATTTGTTTTTTCTGTATTTGTAACTACGGTCCTTGGGCAGAAGACAAATCTTGATTCAATAAATTATTCAAATAAGGGAAATTACATTAAGCAGGATACGGCACTTGAATTAAGAAACAGGTATATTTTATCAGTTCAACAGCCGGATACGAATTTTACTTATGAAAAATATGCCGCATTTCTTACTAAAATAAGCGATACAAGCAAGTATGTTGTTCTCCCTTTAAACGAATTCAGGACAATTATTAATAACAAAAAGATTGTTATTGGGCTCAGACATGATGTTGATAATGACCTGAATTTAGCACTACGGTTTTCGGAAAGTGAATCCAGGCTTGGATTTCGTTCAACCTACTTCATATTACATACGGCACCTTATTACCTGGTAAATCCTGATATTAAAACGGTCCATACGGACAGCATTATTCCTGTATTAAAGTTTATGCAGGATGAAAAACACTTTGAAATAGGCTTTCACAATGATCTCGTTACACTGCAGGCAGTTTATAATATTGATCCTGTCAATTTTCTGCATAAAGAACTATCATGGCTCAGATCAAATGGTATTAATATTTACGGAACTGCATCTCATGGATCAAATTATTGTTACATATATTACTACCTTAATTATTATTTTTTTGTTGAATGTACATACCCCGTTGTTGGTCAGTTTGTTAATAATCTGACTCTTCCGATAGGAGGGGCAATGATACCTATGAAGAAAGGAACATTCAGCGATTTTGATCTCAGATATGAGGCATATTTTCTGAATAATAACAAAGCATTCTCCGATGCCACTATTATCAACGGGATCCGCTGGGATATCGGAATGCTTGATCTTGATGACCTTCATCCCGGTGACCGGGTAATAATACTTACTCATCCCATTCACTGGCATAAAGCTTCAACCATTGCAAATTTCGAATCATTCAGAATATCAGGACAAAAATCATCATCAATAAATGAAAGCAGATCAGCTATTTCAGTGGAGATGCCCTATGGAACCAACTTAAATTCACTGGTGGCAACATATTCATTGTCTCCAGGCGCTTATGCAAAAGTCTCTAATAAACAGCAGGTTAACGGAAGTACTTTAAACAATTTTTCAGAACCGGTGGTATATGAAGTTTATGCAGAAAACCGAGATATCAAAAGAGAATGGACAGTAAATGTTTCCCTTACAAAAAATTCTGACAGTGACTTTGAATCATTTGAGGTACCGGGAGTAACCAAAACAGTAAATATCAACAAGACTAAAAAGACTATTTTTGTTGAGTTGGCAGAAGGTACCGATCTGACACGCCTATCTGTCCGGTTCGAGTTATCTCAGGGTGCAAGTGCGTGGATAGGAGAGGAAGAGCAATACAGTAATACAGGCTTTGTTGACTTTTCACATAGTGTAGAATATACAGTTGTGGCAGAAGACGGCTTTTCTTCAAGTACCTGGATCGTCAGTATTCTTTGTAAAATAATGGATGTTGACGGACCTTCAACTGCTGACACCAGGCCTTACGGTATATCCTAACCCTACTGACGGAATAATCCATTTGAAGTTCAGAGACATACAAACTAATCCCGTTAGGTTTGACATCTTTAATAGCAAGGGTGAAAAGGTATATTCTGATCTTACAGAAAAAACCGGAACATTTACTATCGAGGCTGACCTCTCAGGTTTTCCTCCAGGTGCATATATTGTAAGATACTCTCAATCAGAAAAACCGGTAATTGTCATAATTAATGAAGTCATTGTATTCTTCAAATCTTGAATCGGTTTTTTCACAATTATCATTATAAATTACCTGATAAAGGGTTGCAGAAATGCGGCTTAATAATAACATGTATTATCAGGGATAATGAAACAGCCTGGCTAGTTCCAGTTTCCTGAATGTTATTATGATAAGTTGGTCACCGGGGTGTATAAGGATAAACTCAGAGCGATTCCTATAATGGAACAATATAGCCAGAGTAATTGTTTATAAGGCAGTGATTAGCACTATTGTTCTGCAAAATCTCATATATTTGGGAAGTGTTGAAATTTATTGCGATCATAAGTGAATGATATATAAATTATTATAAAAATATTGAACTGGATATGGTCCTTGTGAGGATGATGATATGCCATATTCCTGAAATAGCCTGAATTCTGACATGTTTTTGATTTGATGACCATTTCCTCAGCCTGATATACAAAAAGAGAGCAAAAACTATTCATTTAAATGACAAACTATATAATACTGGCTCTTTGTATAATAGTAATTTTGTCCTATATATTTGATATTACCAGCAAATATTCAAAAATACCAGGGGTAATTCTGCTTATTTTACTCGGGATCGGGATACAACTTATTGGAAAAGAGACAAAGCTTGAGATTCCAAACCTGCAACCTGTCCTTCCCGTTGTGGGAACTCTTGGACTTATACTTATCATTATGGAAGCCAGTCTTGACCTGAAACTTGAGATGAGAAAGAAAATTCTGATTGGCAATTCAATATCTTCGGCATTGGTGCTATTTGTTGCATTTATTGCAGCTTTTACATATATTCTGGTAGCATTTTATGATTTTTCTATCAGGGATTCCCTTCTTAACAGTATACCTCTCGGGATAATAAGCAGTTCTGTCGCAATCCCCTCCTCTGTGTTTCTGCATTCTGACGAAAAAGAGTTCATAATCTATGAAAGTTCATTTTCAGATATTTTTGGCATAATAGTTTTTGATTTTGTATTGATCAACAATGATTCCATTCTTAGGGGAATATTCAATTTTGGCGTCATCAGTATAATTACACTTGTTATTGCGATTGTTACATCATCGGTACTTGCATTTCTTCTTCACAAAATAAGGTATCATGTTAGTTATGTAATTATAATGGCATCTGTTATACTGGTTTATGTGCTGGCAAAAATGTCACACCTTCCTGCCTTATTGCTTGTATTGACTTTTGGACTTGTGTTGTCAAATAACCAGATACTGGAACATACAGTAGCCAAAAAGTTTTTTGATTTCAAAAAATTCCGGAATGACCTGGAGTCATTCAAGAAAATTCTGATTGAACTTACATTTCTGATAAGATCATTTTTTTTTATAATGTTTGGCTATTATACCAAAATTGAAGGTTTGCTCGATTATCATAATATTGTTGCTGGAATAATTATTACAGCTGGCATTTTCTTATTGCGGTTTATATATCTAAAGTTTATCCTTAGGGTGCCAATAGTCCCATTACTCTTTTTTTCCCCTCGCGGACTGATAACGATTCTGCTCTTTTTAAGCATTCCCTTCTCTTCGCGGATTTCCCTGATAAGTGAAGGGGTGATTACGCTTGTCATTTTACTTACTATTTTTGTTCTGATGGTGGGTAATATTTTTTACAAAAAGGAACACACTGCTGATGAAATACTGGGCCCGGGCAAGAACAGACCTGTATTCCCGGTAAATATTTAGCTTTGGTCATGGCCTAATATTAATCCGGTTTTGAATATATTGATTAGCTTTCCTTTCAATCGCCATACCAGGCAAAGGAGTAACAAATCTTCTGGTTTCTGTATGTAAACGATTTAAATGACCTGTCACTTAACATAACTTGTCTTCTGGTGATTATTGGTAAGATATTTTCAAAATTACATAAAAACTGAGTCAGAAAGATATATCAGAAATATTTTCTGAATTTATCACCTATTTTGAAAAAGGTATATCTGCCAGCATCTTCCCCGGTTGCACGTACAGATTCTCCATCTGTCTCGAATGTGCTGTGTTCTCCAACTATCTGGGAAAAATATACGTCATTTCTTTTCCCGGACTCATCATGGAGAATAACATGGGCCAGGTTTTTGTGAATTTCTGAAACAAGTGGAGCATTGCATAATGGGCAATAATACTCAAGGTACTCACCTGTCTTTATTTCAAAGGAAGGATGTTTGAGACTGGAATAATTACCTATTTGAGGGCTGAGAAGCAGAAGTGCAGATTGCTTTCTGCTGTTTTTAACTTTAAAGATGATATGATCACCAACCTGGATGTGCTCAAAACACTTCGGACATAAAAAACCATTCATATTCACCTCCATTGTTTAGTATTTTATATAAACAAAATTAAAACAGGTTTTGTTGAAATATACTGAGATGTTATCAGTACGGCCAGCAATTCTTATCCCCTGTATACTTTGTTATCCAAGCAGACTCCTGGTATTCTCGAGTGCGGAATCTGTTCCAAAGATATTAAGTACATCGCCGGTCTTAAGATATGTTTCTCCATGAGGTATAAAGAGGTTGGTACCCCGCTTCACCATAATAAGAATAGCATCTTTGTGAAACGGAATTTCACGTACCTTTCTCCCATCCATATCGTAATTTAAAATATGTATCTCCTCTACCCTGAAGTTATCAAATGATTCGACCAGAGTATGATAAGTGGTCGGGCTAACGATCAGTGTTTCTATTGTTGTGGCCATTACTCTCCTTACATCGATTGTCTCAACATCAAGTCTTTTAAGTTGCTGCTCAATACCTCTTTTATTGGCCATTGAAATAATTTTCTCATGACCGAACTCTTTTCTTAACATCTCGCATATAAGGATATTTAAATCGTCTGAACCGGTTTCTACAACTACATAGTTAGATTCAGCCAGTTTCAGGATTTCATACGTTGACCTATCTAGTCCATCAGAAAGTAATGCTATCAATCCTTTGGAACACAGGTCTTTATATCTGTTTTTATTGTTTTCAACAATGATAGACGCCTTTCCATGGATATTCAGTCTCCTTGCAACCAGAACACCCTTGCTGCTTCCACCCACTATAATAGTTCGGTCAACAGGTTGCTTGTCCTGACGGTTTATGGAGTTATATAATAACGGACCCAGAAAACAGGTTGAAACAGCCATTATTATAAAACTGGCGTTGATCCCGGGAGTAATAACTCCCAGTTCTAGTCCGATAGCAGAGGCAGCAATTATAAGGCTCAGGCGGGAAGATAGTAAAAAGCCTGCTGAAAAGGCTTTTCTGGATCCGAATCGCCTGATTAATAAAAGAGACGGGATAAATTTGACAAAAATCAATATTGCAAACAATATTATTAGAAAAGGAATAAGGGTCACTTCAAATTCCTTCAGTGCGGAGGGATCAAATTTCACCCCGACCATTATAAAAAAAATGGGTATAAAGAACCCATAACCCATTCCATCCAGTTTTACGAGCAGAATTGATCTTTCCTTATGAAGAAACAACGAAAGTAGTATCCCGCTAAGGAATGCTCCAAGCAAAATAACCTCAGGACTTATATACTGGCTTAAAACAACAAATATCAATAATAGCAGCATTGTCCCTCTGATACTGATTTGCGATGCTGCATGCGATAACTGGAATGTTATTTTTTTCAAGAGTGACCAATCTCTGAAACGGCTTCCCATCCAGTACGACAGATAAAAGAAAGCAAACAGGAAAAGGACAAATAAGATCTCAATTCTGAAAGCCGTTTTTTAAGATATAGGCCGTGAATGTAAACAGAATTATACTAAGGATGTCTGCAACAGCTGCAGCGATAATGATTACCTGACCGAATGCTCCTGTTGCTTCACCCCGTGTCTTCAGAACGGGTAGAATAATGCCTACCGATGTTGTAACCATTATAAGTGAGAAATACCAGGAATTTTTAATATCGACCAGGGATGAGAGAGCTTTTGCTGCACCATAAGAAAGTACTAATGTAATACAGAAAAAGACAACTGCTATGATCAGTGGGTTTTTAAGAATTCTGGCAAAATTAATTCGTTTTCCGGGAAAAGAGTACTTGACCTGATCCATATCTATCTCCAGCCCGCCCAGGAACATGAGAAAGATAAACCCTGTTAACCCCAGAAACTCCAATATATTAATATTCTCGGGACTGATGCCATTCAGAAGAAATTTTCCTGCCAGATAACCAAAGAAAATCTCAAGAATTACTGAAGGTATTTTTTTGATTCTGAGAATAGATAAGGACATGGGAATAATCCATGCGAGACCTACCACAATCAGAAGAGGCAGGTAGTCAAAATGTAAAGAAATATTCAGGAGAGTCACCATAAAGTCAGGTTAGGTTTCACTCAACTGCAATATAGCATTTATTTTTGACCAGTATATCTATGCAAAACTGTCCCTTGATTACAACTAGTAAAAAAATTTCCAAAGTATATTGACCGGCACCGAAACCCGCCTGCTGGTCTGCAGACCATTCTAATATCGTCGTTCACAGAATTTTAACATTCCATATTAACTGTTTTTAATGCGCTTGTAAAGAACCGGAACATCAATTTTATTTATAAATGTAATACCCCGGTTCATAAGAAGCAATTCTAAAAGTTTATTTCATTTTGAAGCTGGAGAGGTAGAGTATTAGCATTCAGTATTATATGAAATTTATGGGATCCTTGTCAATAAATTAATCACAGATATTTGATTTGTAGTGTAACAATAACGTGCATTGGACGTTTAAAAAGCAGTGTTAGTCAATGAAAAAGTCATGTTCGTCAAATATCTGTTGTTATGAAAAATGCATTAATAATCATATTTTTGACCCTGAGTATTTCAGTCTCTGCCACTACATATTATGTAAGTACTTCCGGATCTGATTCCAATAACGGATTATCAACTTCCTCCCCCTGGGCAACACTTTCCTGGGCTGAATCTCATGCAACAGCTGCAGGAGATATTATAGCCCTGAAGAAAGGTGATACATGGTCTCTGGCCACAAGCGTTGTAATTAAGCATGGAGGTACCACAGGAAGCCCTATCACATGGGATGGTTCATTATGGGGCAGTGGAGCTAATGGTAAGATCCTGAATACAAAAGACAGGGGAGATGGTAACAATGCTTTAGTTCATTTCATAACATCCGGTAGTCATGATGTGGTATTTAAAAATATAATAGCAGATGGAGGGAATCATCAGTGTTTTGGTATAGTGATAGGATATCACTCGGCAATATCCGGCAATGCACAAAACAATGAACATGATATAACTATAGATGGCTGTTCAATTCTTAATATAGGTAGTGGAGCTGCATATAATCAGGGATTTTTATGTGGCACCTGGTATACTGATATTTGGAATATAACAATCCAGAACTGTACCTTAGATGGTGCAGATGATGAACAGTTAACCTTTTACGGAGGAAGAACCGATGAGTGGGATGCACAGGCAAGGGAATGCCGTAACGTCGTTATCAGAAACAATACCCTTACCAACTGGGGCAGAAGAGGACAATCCACCGGGTACGGGATGCAGATTAATAATAAAGCTACCAATGTGTTAATTGAAGGCAATACATTGACTCAGGGAGCAAGCGGGAAAGGCGACGCTTTCCATCTTGAATCCAATGAGCCAATTGCAGGATATTACCCTACCGGAGTTATTTTCCGCTATAACAAACTTACAGTTAACAGAACAAATGAATGGTGCGTTATTGTACAAAAGGGGCAGGCAATGACAATGACTGCATATTCAAACATTTTTATTCATACTTCTTCTTCCAATACCTCCGGGGGTAATATCTGGATTATCA
Organism: uncultured Bacteroidales bacterium; assembly: GCA_963760915.1. Taxonomy (GTDB): domain Bacteria; phylum Bacteroidota; class Bacteroidia; order Bacteroidales; family VadinHA17; genus LD21. The sequence goes on from CAVXEU010000005.1 coordinate 340,590, forward strand.
GTAACGGGACATATACCGGGGCAAAATTGAATTTTTATAATAATACCTTTTATACACGAACCGGAAGATCATATGAAGATGATTCCCACTTAACAGGTGTTTGTACATTTAAAAATAATATCATATATCATGCTGGCACACTGAGCACTGACAATCCCGTTATAATAAGCTCAGCGGGATCAACTGTTCACAGCAATAATTTATATTACAGGGTAGGTACGGGTGATGTATTTCTGGTGTCAGAAGGCGGCAGCAGCAAATATCAGAGCACTATTACCTCATGGGAACCAACTGCAAAAAAGGATGATCCGTTATTTACAGATGTAAGTGGGAATGAATTTACATTAAAATCAGGTTCATGTGCTATCGGTTCAGGTGTTGTTATTTCAACTGTAGTGAGCGATATGGGCTCTAATTTATATGCCAACCCTCCAAGCATGGGAGCCTTTGAGTCTTCTACCACTTCCACAAGTCCGGTGATCCCTGTTTATGTCAGTTCAGTAATACAGGCTGCCACACCAACTAACCTGGAGATGACATATAATCTTAGTCTGGCAAATATTGTACCTGCTGCTTCCGCTTTTCGGGTCACGGTAAATTCTGTAGTGCAAACTGTCAGTACTGTTGCCGTATCAGGAACAAAGGTTACGTTAACCCTTTCAACCCCGGTAGTCAATGGTGATGTAGTTACTGTTTCATATACAAAACCATCCGCAAATCCACTACAGACAACAGCAGGAGGAGAGGCAGACAATATTACTTCAAAACCGGTGACTAATAATGTAAGTGCAGTTGTTATTCAACCTGTTTATGTCAGTTCAGTAATACAAAATGCCACACCCTCCAACCTGGAGATGACATATAATCTTAGCCTGGCAAATATAGTACCAGCTGCTTCCGCTTTTCGGGTCACGGTAAATTCTGTAGTGCGAACTGTCAGTACTGTTGCCGTATCAGGAACAAAGGTTACGTTAACCCTTTCAACCCCGGTAGTCAATGGTGATGTAGTTACTGTTTCATATACAAAACCATCCGCAAATCCACTACAGACAACAGCAGGAGGAGAGGCAGACAATATTACTTCAAAACCGGTGACTAATAATGTAAGTGCAGTTGTTATTCAACCTGTTTACGTCAGTTCAGTAATACAAAATGCCACACCCTCCAACCTGGAGATGACATATAATCTTAGCCTGGCAAATATAGTACCAGCTGCTTCCGCTTTTCGGGTCACTGTAAATTCTGTAGTGCGAACTGTCAGTACTGTTGCCGTATCAGGAACAAAGGTTACGTTAACCCTTTCAACCCCGGTAGTCAATGGTGATGTAGTTACTGTTTCATATACAAAACCTTCAACAAATCCATTACAGACAACAGCAGGAGGAGAGGCAGACAATATTACTTCAAAACCGGTGACTAATAATGTAAGTGCAGTTGTTATTCAACCTGTTTACGTCAGTTCAGTAATACAAAATGCCACACCCTCCAACCTGGAGATGACATATAATCTTAGCCTGGCAAATATAGTACCAGCTGCTTCCGCTTTTCGGGTCACTGTAAATTCTGTAGTGCGAACTGTCAGTACTGTTGCCGTATCAGGAACAAAGGTTACGTTAACCCTTTCAACCCCGGTAGTCAATGGTGATGTAGTTACTGTTTCATATACAAAACCTTCCGCAAATCCATTACAGACAACAACAGGAGGAGAAGCAGACAATATTACTTCAAAACCGGTGACTAATAATGTAAGTGCTGTTGTTATTCAACCTGTTTATGTCAGTTCAGTAATACAAAATGCCACACCCTCCAACCTGGAGATGACATATAATCTTAGCCTGGCAAATATAGTACCAGCTGCTTCCGCTTTTCGGGTCACTGTAAATTCTGTAGTGCGAACTGTCAGTACTGTTGCCGTATCAGGAACAAAGGTTACGTTAACCCTTTCAACCCCGGTAGTCAATGGTGATGTAGTTACTGTTTCATATACAAAACCTTCAACAAATCCATTACAGACAACAGCAGGAGGAGAGGCAGACAATATTACTTCAAAACCGGTGACTAATAATGTAAGTGCAGTTGTTATTCAACCTGTTTACGTCAGTTCAGTAATACAAAATGCCACACCCTCCAACCTGGAGATGACATATAATCTTAGCCTGGCAAATATAGTACCAGCTGCTTCCGCTTTTCGGGTCACTGTAAATTCTGTAGTGCGAACTGTCAGTACTGTTGCCGTATCAGGAACAAAGGTTACGTTAACCCTTTCAACCCCGGTAGTCAATGGTGATGTAGTTACTGTTTCATATACAAAACCTTCCGCAAATCCATTACAGACAACAACAGGAGGAGAAGCAGACAATATTACTTCAAAACCGGTGACTAATAATGTAAGTGCTGTTGTTATTCAACCTGTTTATGTCAGTTCAGTAATACAAAATGCCACACCCTCTAACCTGGAGATGACATATAATCTTAGCCTGGCAAATATAGTACCAGCTGCTTCCGCTTTTCGGGTCACTGTAAATTCTGTAGTGCGAACTGTCAGTACTGTTGCCGTATCAGGAACAAAGGTTACGTTAACCCTTTCAACGCCGGTAGTCTTTGGTGATAAAGTTACCGTATCATATACAAGACCTTCTATCAATCCACTGCAGGGATCATCATCAGGAGTTGTGGTAAATATCAGCAATCAACCCGTAAGTAATAATTGTATTAATGCTGCCCCTGTTGCAGTAATTACTTCTCCAGCCAGCAACAGCTCATTTACACCCGGTGCAAATATTACAATTACTGCCTCTGCCACTGATTCTGACGGTTCAATAAGTACGGTGGAATTTTATAGTAATGACAATAAAATAGGGACAAAGACTGCAGCACCATATTCGTTTACCTGGAGCAATGTAGGAGCAGGAACTTATATATTAACGGTTGTTGCAACAGATAACTACAATGCCACAACCAGATCATCAGCAGTAATTATTAATGTTGCCAGCGTGAATCCGGCTCCAAATCAGCCACCTTTTATCCAAATCTCTAATCCCCGCAAAGGAAATAAATATGAGGAATTTGCTTCAGTCACAATTGATGCAATCGCTTCTGATCCTGATGGTTCAATTAGCAAGGTTGAATTCTACAATGGTATTGAAAAGCTGATTGAGCTGAATTCGGAACCTTATACATATACCTGGAAAAATGTGGGGCCCGGTAGTTACAGTATAACAGCTGTTGCTACTGACAATCTGAATGCATCCACTGTTTCAACTCCCATAGAATTTGAGGTAGGGTCAATTGTAAAGTATGATGCCGGTTCAGAGATTATTAATCTTTATCCGAATCCTAGTGACGGTCACTTTTCAATCGAGTTTATCAATCCTCTTCAAAGTGAAAAAAGTGAAATATTGATTACCGATATAGCTGGTAAGCAGGTCTATCATGGGCCGGTTTTAAAAGAGGAGATAACAAAACAACTTGATTTATCTAACAGTAAATCAGGAATATATGTTCTAATGATCAAGGACAAGGACATATTGGTTACAAAAAAATTTATAATAAAGTAGTATAACTGAATGCTAAAAGTATAATAATGTGTTGAACTTAAAGTAGATGATTATCAGAGTAAAAGAAATTAACCTGAACCGTGAATTCTGCAATCTTTTCCTGAATCAAAAGTCCCCTGACATATTTAATATGAAAGGGGCTTTTTTATTCAGACAGCCTTACTATTGTTACTTGTTTTTACCGGAAGGATATTTATTTTCCCGAAGCATTAAAGGACAAAGATTCAGCATCTATACTGTTTGCGCATATTAGCATTCAATTAAAGTGAGACTGTGTAAATTCAGTATTGACTGAAAATATATAGAAATATTACACTTAAGTATTACCTTCACCCGAATTATATGATATATTTTTAAGAATGTTCCATTCAGTCTTAATATATGCAAAAGCAGGAGCCCTATCCTTTATTTTAGGACTTTCAATGCTACCTCTTTTTTCACAAAATCTAAGAAAGATTAACCTTGAGGAGATACCTCAAAGAAAAGTCCGTAACTACATTGTATCTAAAAAAATTGATCGTATGAAGAACTTTTCTTCTATTCGCACCAGTTGGAAGAGAGGAACCAATAAATCGGATTTTAAGGTAAACGAAAAGGTGTTTTATCTGAAAGATAAACTTGCAAATGTCTGGGAACACTACTGGCATGCTGATCCGCTTAAAATATGGAACGGAAGATCACTTCAGTTAGGATTGTTGATTTTGAAATCTCAAGATTCAGCCATATATATCAATAATAGCTCTTTTCATGTAATTGATACAGGTCAGGTATATTTTCTGAATTTAAAACTCATAAAAGGCATATTTAATGTTCCTGTAGCCTTCGAGATAATTAATATTGACACTAAGCTGGATCTGCTCGAGATAAGTTATATCGATAATAATAAATCAAGAGGCAAACAAACTATACAGTTTTTTGCCAGTGAAGATGGTGGTACCAGAATTGTGCACAGGAGTTATTTTAAAAGCAACTCATGGATTCGGGATGATATCCTGTATCCATATTTTCATTTAAAATTTGTAAAGGAGTTCCATAGAAAGATGAGGCAGCAAATTTATAATGCCAGAATTAAGGACACAATTCCTAAAGAGCCTGCATTAATTTCACAGGGCAGGTTGTTCCCTCTAATCGACTCAAATCTGACTCAATAAACAACAGTATCCCGCACCTGAATTTCAAAATGAAATTTATTATTTGAACAAAGAAAATAACACTCTGTTACGACTGGAGAAGGGAAATTCAGAGCTAAACACAAAACTGAAACTTGGTGGATTTGCAGGTTCTGAGAATAGTTTTGAAATGGAAAATGAAAAATCTCCGGTTCAGATTAAGCAAAGCAATTCTCTTTCATTTATCTATTATACAGCGGAATCCCAAACTGCTGGAAAAGATAGTTTCGATACGGATGCAAAGTCAGATAGAACTGAGCAATCAGTTTTCAGCAGTTGGGAAAATATGAATAATCCATCCCAGACGACCAGCCTCTACAACTCTTATCCCGATCAGGGTACGAGAAAAGTTGTGCTCCAATCTGGTTCAGGTATTAGACTTTTGGGAAAGACAAAGGAAAGTAAAAAATATTCTTTCACTGTTCGCAAGATCAGACCTGGTTATTATGAACTGGTTATAGATAAACCACTACCAAAAGGCGAATTTATGTTTGTAGTAATGGGCGGTTTTGAAATTAATATTGATGGTAACGTTTCTCTCTTTGCTTTTGAGATCGACTGATTTAGCTGGAAAGTTTAAATACAAAATATATGTACTAATATGCTTTCCAATTCGGGTTTATTTTTAATCTACTTTATTATGTAAGCACATTACTTTCCCAATGAAATGATCCAAGAAAGAGAAAAATCATCCGCCATTTGTGAAGTCTCCTGAATAATCTTCCTCAGGTCCTCCGTGAGGGTGCACGACTCTTTCAGGAATAATATATGGGAATATGATGAATTCCCTCATGACTTTAACAGTCAGAATATTCCTATTTTTTATCCGGTACGAAGTCCAGCGCAATTGAATTCATGCAGTATCTCTTTCCTGTCGGTGGGGGTCCGTCATCAAATATATGACCCAGATGTCCTCCACATCTTCCGCAAAGTACTTCAGTTCGTTCCATGCCTAATGAATTATCTGGTCTGAATATGGTACTGGTCTTATCTTCCTGTTCAAAAAAACTTGGCCAGCCACAGGTGCTGGCAAATTTCGCCTCCGAACGGAATAGTCTTCTGCCACAAGCAGCGCAATAATAGGTACCTTTTGCATCTGCATTCCAATACTTACCGGTGAATGGTCTTTCTGTGGCACCATGGCGCGATACTTCATAAAGATCCTTTGGCAATATTTTTTTCCATTCAGCATCAGAAAGATTTAATTTGGTTGTATCGGTATGTGAATAGTAAGGATTTATGGGTTTACTAGAGGTATTCATATTTTTATCCGATTGATTTTCTTTTTTGCCTTGTCCAAACAAACTTATTGTGATAATTACTATACTGGTTATTAATATTATATTCTTATATGATAATGATTTAAGTAATGATTTAAGTGTTTTCATGATAATTTACTGTTAATAATTTAACATTTATCTTATTAAACTTTTTCCATTCAGGTATCCCGGATATAAATAACATAGTCAGCTGTATTACAGTTTACCAGAATTATTTTTTTAGCCTGTCTTTAAATACTTTTTCAAATTTTTCCAGTTTAGGTTGTATGACCAACCTGCAATAAGGTGCATTCTTGTTCTGATTATAATAATCCTGATGATAATCTTCAGCTTTATAAAATTTAGTGAAAGGTTCCAATTGAGTTACAATCGGCTTATCATACACCTGTTCTTTATTTAATGCATCAATAATATCCTTTGCAATTTTTCGCTGATGTTCATTTCTGTAGAAAATTACTGACCGGTATTGAGTTCCTACATCAGCTCCTTGTCTGTTTAGGGATGTGGGGTCGTGAACAGTAAAAAAGACTTTCAGAATCTCATCGACTGATATCTTTGAACTGTCAAATACAATCTGAGCAACTTCAGCATATCCTGTAAGCCCGGTACAAACTTCCTGGTAAGTCGGATTTTTAACAGTGCCTCCTGAATAGCCGGATACCACTTTTATTACCCCTTCCAGTCTTTGATATACTGCCTCAACACACCAGAAACAACCACCTCCTAAGGTAATAGTATCAATTGTTGATGAATTAGCCTCTTTATTCAATTCAGAATCCATCGAATTCAATTTATCATTATTTTCCATATGCTTTTCTTTATTAGTTGTTTCCCCGCATGCACTTAAAAACAATGTGAAGACTGTCAATAATTGCAATAACATCAGCAGGGATATTCTCTTATTTGATTTTATGATTTTCATTTTCTCATTATTTGATGCTCAAACTTATAATGAATTTGTCCTGATACAGCAAAATGTCTGTTACAATTTTTTTGTCATTAGCTTTTGATAATACCGGAATCCATCAATGATTCTTTCTTTTGGATATCCAAGTAATTAAAACTTAATCCTCTTATTATTAATTATTATTTAAACAAGAATTATCCACTTATGTTTAAAAATCTGGTAATGCTTGTCATTTTATTCCTGGCAGTTATATATGCAAAATGGGGAGATGCAATAAAAACAAATTCTACGGGGAAATCAATAATAATTAAGGAGAAGAAACATTGACTTTTAAAGATTACACTGAAAAGTATTTTTTTCTAAGCAGTAGTATTTTGGCAGTTCCCAAGTATAAATCTCGTAGATATCCGGAATGTTCAATTCCGGGATTATTATTGGAAGGTCAATATTTCCAGCTACGGCTGACCGAAATGAAGATGCTCTCTGAATCTATAATAATGTATTTGTCCCTGGTTACTGTTTAACCAACTCCACTCTCCTGTTCAGAGATTTTCCCTCCTCAGTGGCGTTGCTTGCGACAGGTGCTATTGGTCCTGCACCACAGGCTTTAAGATTTGCCGGGTTTGCCGAATACTGTGTTATAAGAGCATTTACTACAGCTGTTGCCCTATCGATAGAAAGTTTCATATTTTCATCGAAGGTCCCTGTATTGTCAGTATGCCCGACTACAAAAAGTTTAAGGACAGGATCGTTTTTTAATAATTTTGAAATCTCCTTCAAAGTTTCAGCTGATTCAGGTTTTAATACGGATTTTCCTGTATCAAAATATATTCCATACACCGCAATTTTCCCTGTTTCACTAATACTGTTTGCCAGACTGCTGGCATCGGCAACAACATCCTGATTCATTTCCTTTTTTTCAATAATATCAAGTGAGTACTGACCATTAGAACTGGCTGTAACAGTAGCCCATACTTCCTTCCCGCCACTGGTTACTTTCAGAATTGTATACCAGATTCCTCCATCTTCATAATCATAGAGCACCTGTCCACCGATTTTCTTTATCGCATTGGAATAATTACGGACGGTTTGAAGAGGGCTTGGAGCCTGAACGTTGTCATTAAGGTCATATAATATTTTCAGATGATGCCCCTCAACAGTCTGAGTTTTCTCACTGCTGATCTGGAATTCAGATTTGTCGAATTGCAGATCATCGCACCTGTATATGTGATAACCTGGCATTCTGGTAAACAGAACAGGATCTTTGCAACCTTCATAATCCTGTTGTGCGGATAAAGCGGCGAAACCGGATATCAATAATAACAAGGGAATAATTTTCTTCATATGAATAGGATAGTTAGGTGGTAATTCATCTTATCCGGACCTTTGTTTTTGAGATTTACGGATAAATCAGGATAAAGCTAAAAAAAATATTTTAAAGATAAAAATTCCGACATTCAAAAGGATCCATGACGGAAACCATAACCTAAATTAGTTGACAACCAGGACACGAATCGTTTATCTGGAATTGTTTCAGAAAAACTCATTCCGGAGAAAGAATGAGAGGCAACCGGTTAAGTGCAATTTATAGATTTTGTATAAATATAGATATTTATCACACTTGATAATCAGTAAATTATACAGTTTTTTCGGGCTTTATTTAATTTTGTACAATTTTATCCCAACCGTTTATCATATTATCTGTTTAATTGTTATTAATTGTAATCCAAACGAGATATGAAAAATATTGTACTGATAGGAGCAAGTGGTTTTGTAGGTTCGGCTATTTTAACTGAAGCTCTCGAACGTGGTCATATGGTCAAAGCGGTTGTTCGTCATCCGGAAAAGATACCGAAAGTGCACAAAAATCTGGTAGTGAATCAGGGAGATGTTTCTTCAATTGATACCGTAATTGAATTGTGTAAAAGTGCTGATGCAGTGATAAGTGCATACAATCCTGGCTGGATGAACCCGAAAATTGCTGAAGAAACAACAAGTGTTTACAGGACTATAATTGATGGTGTAAGACAGTCGGGTGTAAACCGGTTACTGGTAGTCGGTGGTGCCGGATCTCTATTTGTATCGCCAGGGACAAGACTTATGGATAACGGATCAATGCCGGAAGCATTCCTGCCGGCAGTTAAAGCCCTGGCAGAGGTATATCTGAGGTACCTGACAGCTGAAAAAAGCATCGACTGGATATTTTTCTCTCCTGCAGGTATTCTGGAACCAGGTACACGGACCGGAAAGTTCCGACTCGGCAAAGATGATCTTATTGTCAATGAATCCGGTGAAAGTAAAATATCTGTACAGGATTATGCCAAGGCAATGATTGATGAACTCGAAAACCCGGTACACCATCGGGAACGGTTTACAATAGGCTATTAATCGAATTTGTAATATCCTTACAATCAGTGTTATGGATCATAAGTAATAATCAAATTGTAAGATATATGTATGTTAAAAATTGCATCTATGTCATAATCGTGTGACCATAAATGATTTAAAACTATGTTCTTCAGCTCATTATCGTAATAAAATAATCTCTGTAATTTCTATCTTCTTCCCTGTATTGGGGGAGAATAATGGATTTTTTTAGAAGCCCATTCAATGAAATATTTCATATTTGGTGCATCGGTATGCCCTCCATCATGTTGACGCCAGGCAAGTTCTCCTTCAAGCATGCTTGTATTGAAGGGCGGCATAACTTCTTTTTTGTAATCATTTGTTACTCCGATATCTTTTACCCCTAAGAGTTTAAATACAGCACCTGCAGCAACAGTAGCCATGTAGCTTCCCTTCTGGTCAAGCCATTTTGCATCACCCTTTTCAGGAATTCCATAACTTATAAAAGTAAGTCTTGGTGCACACATAGCTATAAGACTATGGGAATCGACATGCATCTGGCTTGCATTTCCAACTCCTGAAGTTGATTCAGCAGCACCATATTTCAGATAATTTCCAGCCATCCAATGATATTCCCCGGTTCCGGTAAGACTCTCAACTGCCTCTCCGAAATTACGGCGGTGAAGTGCAGCCCCACCTTTCCCTGATGATCCAACCAGTGCCATAGCAAAACGATCCTCAAAGGCAAGTGTAACAAGCGCTGCTTTACCATAACGTGATACTCCCTCAATCCCAACATGCTTTGCATCAACAGCAGGATCGGTTTCGAGGTAATCAAGTCCGCGTGCAGCACCCCATGCCCAGGCCCTCAGTGAACCCCAATCGTCAGGTTTGCGAGGCTGACCTTTATTTACAAGTCCAATGATGCCTTTGGTCAGACCGGCTCCGTTATCTGCCTGGATTGATGATGGATCTACTGTAGCATAACCCCAGCCGGCTGCAATAAGCTGCTGTATTGAAGGAGGATCTGCATTTGCATTAGCCTGTGCTCCCATGCCTCCAAATGGGGAAGAAGCAGCAGCACGCTGAATAGGAGTATATGCCATGTATTTGTCTAATATAGCTTTTATTTCGGGATCTTTTTCCGAAAGCAGTTTCCTTAATGCCTGATTGATCTGATTAAGTTCATCCCGGTTAGGTTGGGCAGGAGCAGGAAGATTTGGCATACCGAACATCATTAATACCGGAACAGGACCTGTTGCATTAGCCGGTAAAACGACAACCATTGAAATGTTTACATCAATAAGAGGATAAGCTGAATTATCAACATGTCCGGTAAGTTTCTTCGCTATAACAGGCATAAATCCAAGCATCTCCCTCTCTGAAATATCAACAGTCCAACTGACAGAAGGAATTTTCTCAGGAAGGCGGCCATATACTTCTTTCTCCATATCTTCGACAATTTCAGGACGACGAAGTTTCCACCAGGCATCTGCTGTCGTCACTTTTTTCCCATTTTTTAAGGTCAGCAAATCTGGCAGATCGGGGTATGGATTTGCAAGAGATTCATCATAGTTTGCATGGTTAGGAGCCGACTCGTTACCACTTGGTCCGGGACGAAGGCTTTTTATCCCAAGCTGGTCCATCATATTCTGGTGGTCCTGTTCAGCTGTGAAATTAACAGGAGGCGGGTATTGCCCGGATAAACCTGTCGGATTCTGAGCGAAAAACCGGCTGCTTATTAAAATCAAGATAACCAATAGCGATTTCTTCATGTTTTTAACTTTATAAATTAATTTTTCCGTTTAATTACCGTAGCTTTAAAAGAAGAAGCTTTTAATCCTTCAATATTATATAAATTAACACATTCCGCATTATATGTCCGTGCATATCTCACATATTTCAATCTGTTATTTCATCATTGCATATGATCACCTGATTATTTTCAATCTTTGCATCTGCCCATACAAACTTTCCGTCTGATCCGGCTGATGCAAAACTGCATGAATCACCTCCCCATTTATTGTCAAACCATTGCCAATGTGGTCAAATGCAATTATAATACCATCACTTACCGGAACAGGAAGCCTTACATTAGCCTGTAAATATATTGGTAACAATATAATTACCAGAGAGGTTATTAGAAGCCTCTTAATCAGCTTCTTCATTTAAGTTAAAATTGCAGAGTTCAACTTTCAGAATTGAATAATCATCAAGTAATATTGCAAAATGTTTTCCCTTTTATGTCTGACTACCTCTCAAATTACTAGTTATTTTCCGGTCTTTAAAATTATCAAATTTACCCTCATCAACTTTTAATATCACCATACTTAGTGATAAATAGTTTATATTTTGAATGTCGCCCCTAATCCTTAACCTGCTAAATAGAATCTGTTATTGCAGGTTTTAACAAAGATAGCACTTCCAAATATTCATTGTGTCATTTCCTGATTTATATTAGTATCTCAAAGTAACACCATATTGTACTTGTATTTCCAATTTTCCATGTTTAAAGACATTTAAACTGATGGCAGCTTACATGAAGCATTTCCAGCCTCAACAATTGCATTTGTAAATTTTGCAAAGTACCAGGAGATAAGGATTTAATCAGAGCTTTTGAAATATTCTACAGATGGAACAGTGTTTTTTGACTAATGATTAGATACAAGGGAATTCAGATATTCCTCAAGATTGGTGTAACCATCTCCATTCCTGTCATTATTCCGGTCATTCGGATCGTTTGGATTCAATTGATTCTTTACCTCCCAATTGTCAGGCATGCCGTCCATGTCAGTGTCTTTCAGTACATTATACGTTTTGTAAACCGGCCAGCTGCCAACCTCATCTTCATGATTAATTATAGAGCCGGTTCCATCCCTTACCTCTTTAATAACCCGGGCATCAACTGCATCGCGTACAAGTGATGCACCTGCTTGTGCCAATACATTATTGTAGGCATCAGCAGCTGATTCGGTTATCAATGGGCCAGCAGGAAAAGGGTCAGTCATTTTATATGCTGCGATCTCAGATTTATTCCATCTGGTGCCAAAATTGACCAGACTCCATTGATCAGCAGGTATTCTTCCATAGAAATAATTATCTTTGAAGTAAGCCCTGAAATGTTTACTGGATGCATTATAAGCAAATCCGCTCTTTGCGGAATTTGGTCCGGGTTTACCGTAATTGCCAACATAATTATACCTGCATACACTGGCAGTATCAGCATCGTATCCCGGATGGTTACCTCCCCAGTTATATAATACATTGTTGCGAAAATCAAAAAGCAGACCATCCGGATCAACACGGTAATTGTTATAATCATAATTTCCAGGCCTTGGATTCCTTGAAAAGTTATGAGCAAAAAGATTATGATTATAAGTATATTTTGCACCATACCCGCCTCTTATCAGGGCCCCATATCCATGTGCCCCTTTGCTGTGTATGCTTTTATTCAGTGCCTCTGATATGACTGACCATTGCACAGTAATACTGTCTATCTGGCCTTTATGTCCCGAGGAGCATGAAAAACATTCATCAACTGACCAGGAGGCTGAACAGTGGTCCATGATAATATTGTGTCCGGCCGTAATAGAAATGGCATCAGATTCCTTCCCGGATTTATCGCCCAGTCTTGAACGGATATATCGTACAATAATATGATCAGCTTCTATTATTAATGGAGCATCTCTGAGACATATTCCGTCACCTGGGGCTGTCTGACCTGCAATAGTTATATTATCATGGTTAACAGTAAGATCAGATTTGAGCCGGATTATTCCCGAAACTGAAAAGATAATTGTACGGGGACCTCTGGCAGTTTCTATTCCCTGGCGCAGAGAGCCGGCTCCTGAATCGTTCAGGTTTCTAACTGTGTAGACGTCACCACCCCTGCCACCTCTGGAATATGCTCCGAAACCCTGGGCACCTGGAAATGCAATTGTCTGGGCCGACATACAGTTTAAACTGACTAAATTTATGGCTATGTTCAGTAGTATGATCTTATATCCGGGGAGAGATATTGAATATTTCATATTTGTCTTTAAGAAAATTGAATTATCAATCCAAATGGCAAAAATACAAATTCTACATACCCGTTGCAATAAAAAAAATACTTGATTGAATATTCCACAAAATACCCGGTCAGGAGCAATCGAGATAGATAATTTTGGGAAAATGAAACTGGTCAGAAGGGGCAAGGCGAGAGTCAGATATGTCTTCACATTGCCAAAAGTTGGACAGGATGAAGGAACTCCGATATCATCATAATGAACATAAAATGTGAATACAGATTATGCGCTGAATAATTCCAATCCATTCCGTTAACGATTTGGGTCCGGAACGAAACCAAATTTTGTGGTTATCACCATTTAACCGTTATTTTCCCGTTTTCATTCTGGAAGGAAACTGTTTTTATTGACCCATCTTTATGGGCCTTCTTCGGTTTACCGTTTACAGTAAGCTGTAATTCTTCCGGGAATCCATGGAGTACCAATTCAATAGTCTTAAATCGTGTGGAATAATTACCTTCTGCATGATTCATTATTATCTCATGTTCACTGGGATTTAAGTTGATGACTCTTTCATGATAATTGCCACTCTTATACTGATATGTTGTACCATCGTCCTCATAATACGTATAACTGTCAGGTAACTCACTAAACCAGATATTAAGATACATAGTGCCGTTTCCCTTGTCTGCGGTGCTCTGGATTACATTTTGCATCGGGATTATTGCTCCTGCTTTTATGAATACCGGAAGATTATCCAGGGGAGATGCGGCCCAGATCACTCTGTCCCCTTCAAATTTTTCATCGACTCCAAACCGGTACCAGGTACCTTCGGGCAGGTAAACCTGTACAGCTTTATCAGTGCTTGCGACAGGAGCCACTAGCATAGAGGGACCAAATAAAAATTCGTTTTGAAAGCGGGGATCATACACTTCATTATTATGCGTGTATTCTATTGCTAAGCTGCGGTTAACAGGCAACCCGGTTCTGTGAAGCTTCATAAAATGAGGAATAAATATATGGCAACAAACGATAGCGTGTTTGAATGAAATGCCGCATCAATACTTCATTCTCTTCACCCCATGCCCATGGTTCATGAGATGTATTTCCTTTTTCGGTATGATTCCTGAACATAGGCGTGTAAACTCCCAGTGACATCCATCGTACCATCAGTTCCGGGGTGGGATTCCCGGTGAAACCGCCTATATCCACACCATCAAAAGCCATTCCGGTCAGTCCCATACTGTTAATCATACGGTAAGCCAGTAACATATGATCATCAGTCGGGTTATTATCACCGGTCCACATTGCTGAATACCTCTGGATACCTGAATATGCAGCACGGGTCAGTATAAAGGGGCGATTGCCATTTAATAATGACCTTGTTCCTTCAAATGTGGCGCGTGCCATTTGCATTCCATAAATATTACGTGCCTTCTTCAAGGTTACTGTATTATCTCCTTCTCCGAATTCTACCAGTGGCGGAATGTCCTGCCCCCAGACAGCAGGTTCATTCATGTCATTCCAGAAGCCGGTCACGCCGGCATCCACAAGAACTGAAAAATTCTCACCCCACCATTTTCTTACTGCCTCCCTGGTAAAATCAGGAAAATGGCTTCTTCCGGCCCATACACTTCCGGTATAGGGTTTCCCATCGGGATAGCGAACGAAATATTTATTTTTCAGACCGGTAATATAAGGCTGGTAGCCATCTGGATCAATCTTGATTCCAGGGTCAACGATGGTTACCAGGTGCATATTCAAGGATTTGAGTGAATCAGCCAGCTTTTTTGGATTAGGGTAATTAACCGGATTCCAGGTAAATATCCGGTAACCTTCCATATAATCAATATCGCAATAGATAACATCACAGGGAATGCTGTCCTGCCTCATTCTGTTAGCTACATCAAGTATTTGCTGCTGGCTTAAATAGCTGTAGCGGCATTGCTGATAACCGAGACTCCATAATGGAGGTATTTCCATTCGTCCGGTAAGCCATGTATAATCCTGTATCTGCTGTAATACTGTTGATGCTCCTAAAAAATAGTAGTTCATGTCTCCACCCTCTGCACCGAAAAAATACATCGAATTGTCGGTAGAACCACCAAAATTGAAAAATGATTTGTAGCTGTTGTCAAAAAATATTCCGAAAACATTATTGGTATGTATTCCCATGAAGTAAGGCATGGTAGAATAAATCGGATCTTCCTGTAGTCCGTAACCAGGTTTGTCGCTGTTCCAGTTTACGTATGATAAACCCCGGCGGTTCAGGGGTCCCGTCTTTTCACCAAGTCCGATAAATTTCTCATCATCTTTAAGTTTACGGTAACTTGTAACCTCTTTTCCTTGCCAGGAAACACCGAGAGAAGGTAAATCTCCGTCAAGCCATTGACCGCTTGCATTATAAAAATCGATCCGTAATGGATTCTTTTGCACAACAACTTTGAGGGAGTCCGTACTTAATATTAATTCCTTTTTCCCATTTATGATCTTGTTGAACTCTGCTCCGCCATTCTGAACAACCGCATATGAAGGGCTGACAGCCAGATCTGAAGGAGCAACTCTAACTCTTATTATTGCGGGGGTATATACACTAAGCTGCACTTCCATATTATCTTCAGTTATAATATGGATTATATGATCAACTTTCCGGATCTCTTTAAAAGAGCCTATCTGATGGCTGATCAGATTATCATGCAGAAAACTTCTAAACGGTGAGAATAAACCTAAAATTGGTAATAGCAATAACATAGATTTCATGATATATACAGGGTTATTTCAATTATTTGCCAGACTGTGTTAGTATTATAACAATTAAATTTACCGAAAGTTTTGGATACAATAAAAGATAAAACTACTTATGAGACCGGTAATTAGCTTATCAGGTTGAATAAAGTAAATGGGGATTTCCTGGAAAAGTCTGTACTTTAATAACAGCCTATTTGCCAATGCTATGCCGATTCTGAAATCGAACGATACCATAGCAATTAATGAGGTCTTGTTGCCGGTAAATCAAACCCCTTATATGCCCGGGATGAGCCTGTTCCTGATGGCTCAGAAGCGCTACTCTGGTTCCTGGCGATTTTTCCTTCAGACGGAACACCGTATATAGTGGAGGAAGTCGTTCTCAGAAAAATCTGACTAGGAAATTTAGTATAATCATTATGGCTTGTTTTAATTATTTGCACAGGTTATATAAATCAATCAAGGGAAAAGTCAGGAAAAAAGATTTTTATTCACTTTTTTAGTATCTTGGCAAGATATTAAATCAATAAATATTAATTCATATTAACAAAAATCAAGTTGTAAGTATTCATGCTGATATTCTTTGCCGGCAGATTATTTATCAGTAAATTAAAAAAATTTTAAGTGGGTTAAACATAGTGTAATGTAACAAACTAGATATAAAATAAATATTTAAATTACGATTATGAAAAAAGTAAATTCAAGAAGGGCTTTTATAGGCAAAGCTGCTGGTCTTGCTGCTGTTGCAGCTGTTTCTCCTCTTGCTGGTTTTGGAAATGGACTGGAAAAGGCTGTCCAGGAAACTCAAAAATCTTCTGCTCCATCTGATCTGAAAATTACAGATGTTAAGTGTGGTTATGTTGGTGGAAGTCTTTTTGTGAAGATATACACAAATCAGGATATTTATGGTTGTGGCGAAGGAGTTGATGCCGTAGGCGGAACTTATTACATGGTACAAAATTTTGGGAGGCGATTGAGAGGACAAAGCCCCTTAAATGTAAATAAGATTTTTGAGGACCTCCGCAGAGGAGGTCATTTCGGCGGGGGACAATCAGGTATGTATGTAGCCGTCCTTTCAGCTTTTGAGTGTGCATTATGGGACCTGGTAGGAAAGGCACTTGGATTGCCGGTGTATCAGTTGCTTGGTGGCAAATTCCGCGATAAGATAAGGGTATATAGCGACACAGCCCTATACCGGAATAACCTGCCCACTCCCGACGTTTTTGCTGAGTCTGCCCTTAATGCGGTAAAACTGGGATTCAATGCCGTAAAGTTTGATCTGGATGAAGCCAACGACCCCAATAAATATGACAGGTATAACTGGACTGCAAGCCAGGGCGAGTTGCAAAGGATGTATGACCAGCTTGCTGCTGTAAGAGCTGCTGTAGGACCCAAAATTGATATCTGTGTGGATATGCATGGCAGGTATGATGTAAATACTGCACATGCAATTGCCAAAAAAGTAGAACCTCTGAACCTGATGTGGCTTGAAGAACCGGTGCCAGCAGAGAATATAGAGGCATACAGGCAGATCACCGAGGAAACATCGACACCAATAGCTGCAGGTGAAAATATTTA
This sequence comes from uncultured Bacteroidales bacterium, assembly GCA_963760915.1. Taxonomy (GTDB): domain Bacteria; phylum Bacteroidota; class Bacteroidia; order Bacteroidales; family VadinHA17; genus LD21. The sequence continues at coordinate 358,179 of CAVXEU010000005.1, forward strand.
TCTGGCTTATGGGTTCAGGAGGCTTCTGGAAATAGGCGGACTTGATGCTGTTATGCCTGATTTGCAAAAATGTGGTGGATTGGGAGAAGGACAACGTATTGCCAACCTGGCAAACCTGTATTACATTCCATTTGCCCCGCATATGGTTGCTTCATTTCTTGGCGCCATGGCCTGTGCCCATGTATGTGCAGCTGTACCCAACTTCTTAATTATGGAATGGCAATCCTACTTCATGACCAACCCGATGTATAAAGAAATTGTCACTTTCGATGAAGGAGATTGGGTTAAGGACAGTTTTGTAACAGTAGCTAAGCATCCGGGAATTGGAGTGGATATTAACCAAGAGGCAATGAAGAAATATGCTGCCCGTGGCGTGCCTTTTTTTGAATAAAACAGGATAATCATTGGTGAATAGAGTTTTAGTATATTTTTTGTAACTCTATATTTGGTGGGAGTAGTTATCCGCTGACTACATAAACAGGAATACTAAAAATGAAAGGACTTCCGTTATCGAAAGTCCTTTCATTATTCCGGGAAATTGAAAACCAATCTGTGCAGCAGTAGTTATTTGCTGAGGGTTCTGTATTTAAAGTGACCTATTTTGAAGAGCTGATATACGAAGATACCTGATCCTGCGGCCCTCCTACATATTTTGGATAGTTCGGATATGAGCAGAGAATATATCCTTTACCTTCAGGTTTCACTCCGATTCGTCCTTCCGGGTTAATAAAAAGTGTTTTCGGGGGAGCACTGCCTTCTTCAACCCAGGATATTATAATATCCATTTTGTCGTTGGAGTTTGGAGCCGGAATGTTTTTTACTTCGACATTTTTACCATCTCCGTTAATCTTATAACTCCTGCCTGATAATCCGTGGCCTGCCTGCGGAACAACATATAACCTTGCAAACTCTGTCAGTTTCTTTGATCCCATTTTATTTATCAAAGATTGATAATAGTCAAGCTGAGCACCGGAAGAGGCTATAAAATCCTGTGTTCCGACAGTTAATACTATTTTTCCTCCATGCTTATAAAATGCACTCAGATCAGGATCAGTGGCATCGAGCCATTTTGAAATAAGTTTACGGCGCTCAATCATTGACTTTCCTTCAACATAATCGAGCGGGTTAGCTGACAGATTCTGCATCAGGAATCCGGTCACGCCAAGAATGCCCAGGGATGAATGTACCGGAGCGTTTTCAGGAGCACCTTCCTGTCCCTTATACCGGGAAGGGGCAATCGTTCCAAAAGACTCAGGATCAGTTGTCGGAAGCCACATGCCGAACGATTTAACGCCATTTGCAAGAGGTGCCGGGAACTTATACCGACTGTAGACAAATTCAAGAGTTTTTATTTGTCCATTAGTAAGCCTGGCTGTAGTTGACGTATTTTCAGGTTCCGGATCCCTGCCGTTTGGACCACGAAGGGCAGCCCAAGGATCAACAGGACCAGAACCGTCTGTTACATCAAAAATTGCACGTGAAGCCATATAGTTATTTATAATCCCATCAGACAGTCCGTCAAGATTGTCACATTGTCTTAGGAACTCAGCCCTGATTGCATTAACCTTGGCAGGGGTCACCCAGTTTTCCAGGGGTTTTTCCTGAATCCTTATAAGTTCAGGAGCGAGCATAAGTGTTGAAAAGCTGACTATCGGAACATCAGATATTATGCCGTTATAATCAGTGGGGTATTTTTGGGCAACCATAAGTCCTTCACGTCCACCCTGTGAACCTCCAACATAATAGTTGAAGCTGGGACGTTCTCCATATATTCTTTCCATTATTACCATTGCGGCATCGTGAGTCTTTTTCATTTGCATGTAACCAAGGTTACGGATTGCCTCTTCATTGAGAGCCCAGTCATCAGGTTTTGCTCCTGCAGGACCGGAAGCCAGAGATGTACTTCTGCCTCCCATCCCAGACTGGTGGCCTGAGTCACTGCCATACATAACAAATCCCCTATTGATCATAGGATTTTTACCTTCTCTTACTGTGATCGATCCGTTCATACCTCCACCACCGGCTTGCATAGCACGGTGCGACCAGCTGGCCGGTAGAAGTACCCGGAAATTAATTGGCCAGCCATTCGGATCTACCGGGAAAATTGATCCTTCAACAACAGCGTATGCGGGAGTGACATCGGTTGCTTCAACCCATCTAGGCGTATAGAGCTTAACCGAGCCAACAGGCTCTCCGATAGCAGAAACGTCGATCGAAGTACCTGCTTTTAAGATGTCATTTTTGGTAATTTCTATATTTTTGGAAGAAGAGTTCTGACCGGCAACTCCCATTTCTGCCAAAATCAGGGTCGTAATAATTAAAAAAAGTGGTTTTCTCATGATCTCAGATACCTATTTAAAATTTTATACTTCATTTTATACTTCATTTTTCCTGAATTACCTTTTTTACAGGTTAATTTAATCTTCCGGGAATTTACCATCTATCTCTTTTGAGTTTAACAAAGTTAAACTTTTAGACCATCAGCCAATGCTGCTAATTTACTCATTTATTTTCTTCCTGTATCACTTATCAGGTTCTATATGAATGCTACTGGTACCAGAGTTGTCCGGCTTATTAAGGTTATTACCAGCTCGGGAGCTCTTCCAGTGTATGCTGAAGTTTCCTGGCTTCAAATTATTAAAAGAAGCATACTTACGCATAAACCGGTTCTGTTATATTTCTGATAATTAAAAACATGTTTTGACAATTTAATATAGGGCTTCCAGAAAATGCAGGGGTTTCTTATATTTACCCGGATAATTTTTAATCATGCAATTATATTAATTAACTTTATTTTATAATCCAAAATATATGAAACGTATTCTTATTTTATTATTTGCAGGCTGGTCTCTTATACCAATTGATGCTGCTGTAATTGATACAATCCAGGTATTCAGTAAATCAATGCAGAAGAATATTCCGGTGGTAGTAATTAAACCCGATAGTTATACTTCAGCAAATGAACTGCCTGTTGTGTATCTGTTGCATGGTTATAGTGGAAATCAATTCGACTGGATTTCTAAGGATAAGGGTATTGAAAAAACTGCGGATCAGTACAATCTGATCATAGTTTGTCCTGACGGTGGTTACAATAGCTGGTACTGGAATAGTCCGGTTAACCCGAAATCACAATATGAGACTTTTATATCAGAGGAACTCGTAAAATCAATTGATACTAAATATTCCACAATTAAAGACCGGACAGGCAGGGCAATCACCGGGCTTAGTATGGGTGGTCATGGTGCGCTTTATCTGGCATTCAGGCATCAGGATGTTTTCGGAGCTGCCGGAAGCATGAGTGGAGGAGTTGATATCAGACCTTTCCCAAACAATTGGGATATGGCCAAACAGCTCGATACATATGCTGAACAGCCGGAGAGGTGGGAAAAAAACACAGTGATAAACATGCTGAATCTTCTGACACCTAATTCGCTGGCGATTATCATTGATTGTGGTACGGATGATTTCTTCTATAAAGTAAACGAAAACCTTCATCAGCAGTTACTGTACAGAAATATTCCACATGATTTTATAATCCGTCCCGGAGCTCACACCTGGCCTTATTGGACAAACTCTGTGAAATTTCAGTTGCTTTTCATGAGAAACTATTTTGATAATGCTAAACGTTAAATATTCTGTTTCCCAGACAGATTTTATGATGAAACTGCATTCCACGACTGCCAGATTGAACTTCAATACATCCTCGAGAAATCCGGGATCAATGCATAGTTTTTATATTAAAAGGCACTGAACATTAGTTCCAGACATGGAGGAGGTGCCTGCATGTGTTTGTGCAGCTTCTTTACAAGGATTAAAAAGGAATCGGATTAAGGTATTATTATTCTATTAATCCCCGATCTTCCAACATCGGCCGTATATCAGGTTTATGCCCACGGAAATCGTAAAACATTTTGTTATAGTCTTCAGTATTTCCCCGTGACAGGATCATATCACGGAAGCGTTGTCCGTTGGCTCGTGTCATTCCACCATTTTCTTTAAACCAGTTGTAGGCATCGTCATCCAGCATTTCTGACCACAAATAGGCGTAATAACCTGCCGCATAACCATTACTCCAGATATGCAGGAAATAGCTTGAGCGGTAGCGCGGAGGCACCTGCGGAAGATCAAGATTTGTGCGTTTCAATGCAGCAACTTCAAAGTTATCGACTGATTTTATGGAATCACCGGCAGGAATGGTATGCCATTCCATATCAAGGTCTGCAGCAGCCAGTATTTCTGTCAGAGCATATCCCTGATTAAATTTCAGTGATTTTTTAATTTTATCGACCAGATTCTGTGGCATGGGTTCCCCGGTTTTATAATTCACAGCATAATGATGGAATACTTGTGGCTCTATAGCCCAGTGCTCATTAAACTGTGAAGGCAGTTCCACAAAATCACGGGCTACTGCAGTGCCAGATAAAATGGGATAAGTCTGGTCTGCAAAGAAACCATGCAGGGCATGCCCGAATTCATGGAACATAGTGGTCACATCGTCGAAACTGATTAGTGCAGGTTCACCGGGTGCCGGTTTAGTGAAGTTGCAGACATTGTAAATAACCGGTTTTGTACCCAGTAATTTTGATTGATCCACAACATTGCTCATCCAGGCACCTCCTGATTTGTTATCGCGTTTGAAATAGTCACAGTAAAATAGACCAAGCTCGCTGCTGTCTTTATCATAGACGGTATAAACACGCATGTCGTTCTGGTAGACTGGAATGTCTGTTCTGCGTTTGAACGTCAGTCCATACAACTGATTAGCCGCATAAAATACCCCGTTCTCTAACACATTGAACAACTCAAAGTATGGTTTTACCTGATTTTCATCAATATCATACCTGGATTTGCGAACTTTTTCAGCATAATAATTCCAGTCCCAGGGTTGCAATTGAAACCCGCCTTTTTCTTTATTAATAACTGTCTGAAGGTCAGCAGCTTCTTTGCGCGCTTTAGCCGTAGATGCCGGTACCAGTTCCTTAAGGAAAGTTTGTACAGCTTCGGGTGTTTTGGCCATCTGATCCTGTAAGGTCCAGGCTGCATAATTGGGAAATCCAAGCAGGCCTGCTTTTTCAGCCCGAATTTCAGCCAGGCGTTTGATTGTCGCACGTGTATCGTTTTTGTCACCTTTTTCAGCCCTGTTCCAGGACGCCTCAAATAATTGGTGACGAGTGTCCCGGTTCTCCAATGACTGCAGCGCAGGTTGCTGGGTAGTGTTTTGCAGAGGCAGCAGCCATTTTCCTTTTTCCCCTGCAGCTTCAGCATCCTGTGCAGCTGAGTTTAAAGCTCCTTCTGAAAGACCCATCAGAGCTTCTTTATTACTTACTACAAAAGCACCAGCTTTAGCAGCTGCTAACAATTGGTTGGTAAATTTGGCGCTCAGACCAGCTTCTTCTTCATTCAGCTTTTTTAATCTGGTTTTGTCATCTGAGGACAGATTTGCACCTGCACGTATGAATTCAGTATTATAATATTCGAGCAATCGGGCTGATTCCTTATCCAGGTTGAGCTCGTCTTTCATTTGGTAGATTGTTTTGATTCTTTCATAAAGCTTTTTGTTCAGATAAATTGCATCTTGTTGAGCTGCCAGTTTTGGAGCAATATCTTCACTCAGCTTTTGCAGAACAGAATCGGTATTTGCTCCCGAGAGCATGTTAAAAACCCCATTAACCCGACGAAGAAGTTCTCCGCTCTTTTCCATGGCTACAAGAGTGTTTTCAAAGGTAGGGGCCTCGGGATTGTTGGCAATCTTTTCAATTTCCGCCAGATCTTGTTTGAAGCCTTCTTCAAAAGCGGGTGCAAAATCACTATCCTTGATTTTTGAAAAATCAGGTGCCTGAAATGGCAGGGTGCTGGCATGAAGAAATGGATTTGATGCCAGATCATTCGTTTTTTCCATTGATTTCTTTTGTTCTGTATTTGAGTTGCATGCTACCAAAAATAACAGGAGAATGCCTGTTGCTGCAATTGATAATTTTTTCATCGTTTTCAGTATTATTTTGATAATCAATATGTATCAGGTTTTAATGTAATCATCTGGCTTTTTAAAACAGAGGTGAAATTTACAATTTTTTGACGATAAGAGCAATGACGTTTGATTTAATCTATAGATTTATCTGTTTTAGTCATTTGAGTGCTACCGGATCTTTTTGGGAAGGAGGTAAGGAAAACCAGCCTGCTTAAAGCAAAAAATCACGGTTATCAACTGTTATATGTAGCAACTGTTATCTGTAATTTTTAATGTGACGCAGGCAATATCTGTCCGTTAAATCTCCAATTTGCTGTTCACTATTCCATACTTAATAATTGTTAGCGTTTTAAGCTGAAAATTCTTATGATTGTGATCTCAATTATAAATGCTCATATAGTACTAATATACAGGATTATAATCTATGGATTTGTTCTAATCTCAGATGTATAAAATGTGACATAAATCACATTTTGCCGATTACAAATGTTTAACCTGATATGACTTTATATTCATAAATATCTTACAGACATGAAATAAGTCTGATACTTTATTATATATGGCCATCCTGCTACAATAAAAATATGCATTTTTTTACATATATAGAAAGTGTCGGCTTTCCTTAATCTGGTCCAATCAAAATTTGGTCCAATTTTTTGAGATATTAAAACCAAATAATCAAGCAATAATTTGCCGGCTGAATTGCAGGAGAGTAATTCTGACCGCATCTATTCCGGGAAATTTATTATTGATAAAGGAGAGGTAGCTACCAAACATATTTACTATATTTAACAAAAACCAAATAATATGAATAATAAAAAGAATTTCAGTTTTGGCATGCGATTTATTAAATCTGCATTGCCTGTTTTGATCGCACTTGTATCATTTAGTCTTATTCCGGGAAGCCTGTTTGCACAGGCGAACTATTCAGGTTCCTGGGTATTCAATGAATCTAAAAGTATTCTCGGTGACGGACCGATGATGTCTGCAACATCAATGACTGTTAACCAGCAGGCAGGTTTGCTTTCAATTGACCTTGTTCAACCTTCGTTTGATGGGAGCGAGGAAAAGAGAAGCGAAAAATATACTCTTGATGGTAAAGAATCAGTTAACCAGGGTATGATGAACTCAACCGTTAAGACTATAGCAACCTGGTCGGATGAAATGAAGGAGCTGAAATTTGACAAGAACATTACCTTCGATATGAATGGTGACAAGATGGAGATGAAATCCACTGAAGCCTGGATACTTTCTGACGATGGTAAAAATCTTACTGTGAAAACAGCTATGACAAGCCCGATGGGAGATATAAATACGACGTTGGTTTACGACAAAAAATAACTTAAGTTTCAATTTTCCGACTGACGGATTTGAATAAGACCTTGCTGTCCTGAATAAAAATTTGCTACGGATTCTTCTGCTGCTAATGTTTTTATAAATTTAATTAAATCCGAATTAAAATTGTCAATTTCAAAAGGCAGAAAGCCGTCAATTTCGTTAAAGTATTCAAAATATGAACTATTTTAGTAAAATAATGCTTAGTTCATTAAAACCAGTTAATATGTCCAGAAACAAACTTTTAAGATCTCTGCACCTGTACTCAATTGTATTTTTATCATTCATATTATTGAATACATTGAGTCTTTCAGGGCAGTCAGGTAATGGAACGGCAAAAAAATGGGTAGGAACCTGGAGCACCGGAGTTCAGCTTGTGGAAACCCGTAATAATCCACCTTTACCTGGATTGACTGATAATTCACTTCGTCAGGTATTGCGTGTCTCAATTGGAGGAGAGGTCCTTCGGGTAAAGTTTTCCAATGAGTTCAGCAAAAGCCCTGTTACCATGCGTTCTGTTCAAATTGCTGAATCAGCAGGAGGAAGCGCCATTAACCCGTCAACTAACGTAATTCTGACATTTAATGGGAGTAAGGAAGTTACCATGGAACCAGGTACCACAATTACTTCAGATCCTGTTTCGTTCAATCTGAAACCGAGGATGGATATGGCGGTAACAATATATTTTGGCGGTACTTCTCCTGAAATAACCGGGCACCCCGGGTCCCGCACCACTTCATACCTGCTGCCAGGAAATGATGCTTCTGTGACTGATTTTACAGGTTCTGTCACAACAGAGCACTGGTATGCAATAAACGGTATCGATGTACTCGCGCCATCAACATCATCATGCATTGCTATCCTGGGTAACTCAATTACCGATGGACGTGGTTCAACTACAAACATGCAAAACAGATGGCCGGATCTATTGTCAGAACGACTTCTTGCAAACCCGGGTACCAGTCAGGTAGGTGTTCTCAATCTTGGGATAGGGGGTAATTGCGTTCTCAGAAATTGTCTGGGACCCTCCGGCATAAGCCGGTACGGAAGGGACATCCTCAGCCAGGCCGGGGTGAAATATGTAATAATTTTTGAAGGTGTTAACGATATTGGAGGAGTCAGATCTGCTGATGCCGCAGTATCGGTCGCCAATGGACTTATTTCTGCATACAAAATGATGATTGACTCTGCGCATACAAGAGGTTTGAAGATTTATGGTGCTACAATTACTCCCTTTAAAGGTAATGGTTACTATAATCAATATAGCGAATCGTGCAGGAATGAGGTTAATGGATGGATCAGAAAGAGTGACATGTTTGATGCTGTCTTCGACTTTGATTATGTGTTGAGAAACCCGTCGGATACCATAAGCCTTGTGTCATCTTATCAGAATGATGGTTTACACCCGGCCTTGTCAGAATACAAAAAAATGGTTGATTGTATTAACCTGAAACTATTTTAATATCAGGGTGCGGGATGCAGGTTTAAAGCTGCACTTTGTGACCTCTTTCGGCACTCAGCATAAACTGTTCCGATATCATCTTTTTATTGAAATTATTTGCTAATAATAATGGCTTCACTTTATGGTGAAGCTTTAATAACCGGAACGGAAAAAAGTTACAAACCGGAACTGTATCATCTAAGAGGAGTCGGACTATTAGCCATTCTCACTGTAGCCATAAATAAAAGCCTGCTTACTTCTTCCATTATTTCAGGGTTTATAATTTCAACATTGTCACCGGGGAGGTGATAGGGAGATAGCGAGCCGGAGGTTGAAAAACTTACAGAGGGGACACCGGCACTCATGAAAATAGAAGCATCGAGACGTGGTCTTCCAAGATTTGAGAAGTAATTTGTTCTGAGATTGGCATGAATGTAAGCTGAATTTTCATCCATAAAGAACGACCACAATGCGGGATAATTCTCCCCTGCATTTGAGCTTATTGATTTACCGACACCCACGCCATCCATATTAAGTAAGACGTTTTTTTCCAGAGGGAAAACAGGATTTTTAATATACTTCTTTGATCCGAGAAGGCTTTGCTCTTCAGATCCGAATGAAATGAACATGACTGACCTTTTCAGGGGAATATGATTCTGAGCCAAAGCTTTTGCAACTCCCATCATCACTGCAACTGCCGATGCATTGTCATTAGCACCCGGCATCAATTCATAACATTTGCCGAGGTGATCGAGATGAGCCCCTATAATAATGACTTCCCTGGTCAATTCCGGATCAGATCCCTTCAGGAGTCCAATGATATTGCTCCCTTTCCCGTCAGGAAAGTGCCGGGTACTCATTTTTATTGTAACGTTCTTTCCTGTATTGAAGCTCGCTGGTTTGAGAGTTTTATTAATCTTTTCTAAATTTTCCCTGTAACTGATCCCTGTTCCTGAAAATATATCCTTTACGACGGAGTCACCTACATGCACATAAACGAAATTTTCAATATATGAGTTGTTCGGATTGGCAATCGGTCCATAATTGTACAGCATACCTATAGCCCCATGCCTTGAAGCATTTTCAAGCTTATACTGATGGAATGAATAGTTGTACCATGGATTGAATTTTTCTGCCCCTGCTCCAGGTGAAACCGGCGATTCCCGTTCGATCAGGATTATTTTCCCTCTGACATCAATTCCAGCATAATCATTATAATTCAGTTCCGGTGCCGTAATTCCGTATCCGGCATATACTACATCTCCTGTGACTATACCGCTGCCTGAAGTTGATCCTGGAACATATTCAGTTACATACCTGTATTGTTTTGATATTACTCCTCCTTTTTTCAGAGGGATGTTCAGCGAAACTCCGCAATCCGGAAGAACAAGTGTATACGGAACATTGAACCATTGAAACCAGCTACCGTTATCACCAGCGGGTGAGAGTCCCCATCTTGAGAATTCCCCGGCCAGCCATTCAGCACATTCCTGGTATTCCTTAGTTCCTGTCAGTCTTCCTGCATATTTTTCATCACACATGATTTTAACATAATCCAGCAGATCGTTACCTGATATTGAGTGCATCGACTGCATAAGATCTTTGTCATTTATTTCCTGGCCAACGGATGAAACAGTTGAAATAAAAATTGAAAGAAGGAATATGGTCTTTTTCATATCAGTACTATTGAGTGATTGGATAAGGTGATTGAACTCCATATTTAAAATAGGGAGATCGCAGGTATAAAGATAAAAGAAGCAGACTAAATATCAACCCTCAGCCTCATACATTATTGCTCACTTCACTTAAAGATCACACTATCTGTAACGGATTTAAAACCAGGAAGTAAGAAGCTATATTAAATTATTGAATGACTGAGAAAGGTAAAGGTGAACTGTTCGGCGAAGATAAATGCAGCAAAAGTTTCTGTTAACCGTCATTAGAAAAATATTTTTAAGAATAAACATTTTCATGGAACGAAACTCTGTTTTTAAATTCAATAAGTTATTCCGAAGATTTAACGGATTGGTGATACTCAATATCTCGGGCCTTGCACTTGGATTAGCAAGTGTAATATTTATTGCTGTCTGGGTCAGTCATGAACTAAGTTACGACAGGTTTTTTAAGAATGCAGACAGAATCTACAGGATAGAATCACTTATAAATTTTACCGGTGATCCGTCTGTCTGGAAGATTACACCAGCTCCTGTAGCTAACTCTCTGCTTGCTGATTTTCCGGAGGTTCAGGATGCAGTGGTACTCCAGACCGGTTACCAGAGAGCTATAAAAGTTGGCAATAAATTGTTTACTGCTGATAATCTGTACTATACGAATCATTCCTATTTCAATATTTTCTCAACAAATATCATATCAGGTGATCCTTCAAAATTGCTTGCTGGTCCCGATGAGATTGTTATATCAAGACATATAGCTGAGGTGCTTTTTGGAAATACAGAAGCAGTTGGGAAATCAATTTTGTTTAACAATACGGATTTACTTACCGTTTCCGGGGTCATTGAAGACTCCCCCACAAATACACATCTGAAAGTGGATTATCTGGTTCCGTTCCTGCTTCTGAAAAAAGAAGGGAATGATCTGGAAAGCTGGGGAAGGATTGATTTCATAACTTATATTTTGCTAAAAGAACACACCGATGCAATTCAGTTCAATAATAAATTGTCGGGCTACTGGCAGAGAAAAATGAAAGGCTTTTCAGGAACTCTTTTCATTAATCCTCTAACCAGGCTTTATCTTTACAGAAATCCCGGATTCGAATCAATAAAATACCCTTACAGCGATAAAGGTCCAATAACAAGGGTCATCTTATTTTCTGTTATTGGTATTGTGATCTTAATGATAGCCTGTATCAACTTCATAAACCTGTCGACCGCATTCGCTTCCCAGAGAGCAAAAGAGATCGGCGTCAGAAAGGTTAATGGGGCAAGCCGGACAAATCTGATTCTCCAGTTGTTCGGAGAATCTCTTTTTCAGACATTTATGGCAACAGTGGCGGCGATAATTTTGGTGATCCTCTTACTTCCTGTTTTTGTTAAGGTAAGCGGAGTGAAATTTAATCTTTCAGACCTGTTTTCATTGAGAAATTTATTGATCTGCCTGATATTGACCTTATTTACAGGATTTGTTTCCGGAATTTATCCTGCCTTTATCCTGTCCTCTTTTAATCCGGTTAAAGTCTTCAAGCCCATGCCGGAGGATCTGGTTCAAGGCTCCGGTTTAAGAAAAGTACTGGTAATAATACAATTTGGACTGGCAATTATTTTTATTTTCTGCATCCTTGTCATTAACAGGCAAACAAATTATATGCAACAGAGTGACCTTGGTTTTGATAAAGAGAGGGTTATGACCATGTATCCGCATGTCAAACCTGAAGTTGCAGATGCAATCGCAGAACAGATCGAAAAGATACCAGGGGTAACCAGGGTTGCGCTTGGAGGAAATGTACCCGTGAATATGGGTAACTTCAGTACAATAAATAAATGGGATGGTAATATCTCGGGTAAGCCGTTAATGTTTTTTATGATGCAGGTTGATGACAAATATCTGGATCTCCTTGATATAAAGATCTCTGAGGGAAGACAATTTTTTAAAGGTACAATTGGGACTGAAGTGATAATTAATGAGACTGCTGTGAAAAAGATGGAAATGGAAGACCCTCTGGGAAAATCAGTATGGTTGGGCGATGTAAGATATACAATTATCGGAGTTGTTAAGGATTTTCATTTCCACCAACTGAAAGAAGAAGTTAAACCGGTGTTTATTTTTAAAAATAAAGATTGGTGGGCTAAGTGGATATTTGTTAAGCTTGATCCGGGAAATCATATTCAGGTAGTTGGCAAAATTCTTGAAGTCGTGAAAAAGTACACCCCCGGATTTCCTGCTGATTATATATTTCTTGATCAGGAAACTGACAAGTATTACGATAATGAAAGGAAATTAAGTACACTGATTAATGCAGCTACCATTCTCACAATAGTAATTTCATGTATTGGCCTGTTTAGTCTGACTGCCTTTACAGTAGGTAAAAAGAGCAAGGAGATAGGTATCAGAAAAGCCTTTGGAGCAGCTATCCCCGCTATAATAATTATGCTCCAAAAGGATTTTGGCAAACTTGTATTTATATCATCTTTAATAGCTCTGCCTGCAGGATATTATATTATAACCCAATGGCTGAACTCTTATGCAAATCACGTCAGGTTAACTCCGGACTATTACCTGGCATCGATTCTGATTATTGTAATTATTTCAGCGCTGACTTTGGTATTTCACACCGTAAAAGCCGCAAATCTGAATCCGTCTGATGCCCTTAGAAATGAGTAGTTGAATGGTCCCTCAAGCTGTAGGTCCTGTAGATCAGAGAATGAACCTTTCGGATGAAAGGATACTTAAAGTGTCCTGAATTTGATGGATCAATCACTGGTTACCATTGTGTCACACCGCAGAATTCTCCGGATATGAAGGTTAAATATGAAACTTCAGGTGAACTATTAGTTGAAATAAATGTTTTATATAGAATCAGTCTAAATAAAGCTTAGTAATATCTTATCAGTTAAATGAAATATTATTTATTTGATTTTCATTTTTAAGCAACTCATTATTAACATAAAACTTAATAATTATGAAAGATGAACGGGTTCTCAAAGTAGAAGAGGAAGTGAAAGTAGATCCTACTCATATTCTGAACGTTGGAATGGGATTCTTCGCTTCAAAGACATTATTAACTGCTGTAAAACTGAATCTATTTTCACTTCTTGCAAACAGGCCTCTGTCAGCAAAGGAAATTAAATTTGAAATATGTCTGAATGAAAGAGGTTTGTATGATTTTTTAGATGCATTGGTTGCGTTGGGGTTCTTACAAAGAAAAGGCTACAAAAGCACTGCCGTGTATTCTAATTCTGCTGATACAGATATGTATCTTGATAAAAACAAATTATCATATACAGGAGGGATGCTCGAAATGGCAAATAGCAGGTTGTATCCTTTCTGGAATTACCTCGAAGATGGATTAAGAACTGGTACGCCTCAGAATGAGACAAGGATTGGCAGGAAACCCCTTTTTGAAGAAATATATTCGGATGCTGACAAAACACGTGAGTTCGTAAATGCCATGGGAGGTATCCAGTTGGGTAATTTTATAAAGTTTGCAACTGAATTTGATTTTTCGGGTTACAAGACTTTATGCGATCTTGGGGGTGCCGGTGCACAGTTGTCAATTCAGGTTGCAGCTTATAATCCTCATATGAGATGCATTTCTTTTGATCTCCCTCCGGTAGGTCCAATAGCACAGGAAAACACCAGTAAAACGGGATTGGCTGAAAGGGTAAAAGTACAATCCGGAGATTTTTTCGTTGATTCATTTCCATCTGCTGATGTTATAACCATGGGCAATATTTTACATGGTTATGGATTAGCTGATAAGAAAAAGCTGATAGGGAAGGTCTATGATACTTTACCGAAGGGAGGAGCTCTTGTAGTCATTGAAAACATTATAGATGATGACAGACGTGAAAACTCATTCGGATTAATGATGTCTCTCAATATGGTTATAGAATCTCCCGAAGGCTTCAACTTTACAGCTGCGGATTTTAATGAGTGGACCCGGGAAGCAGGATTTACCAAAACTTCAGTAATACCATTGACAGGGCCCTCAAGTGCAGTTATTGCAATAAAATAAGGGACAAATGAAAAATGCGACTCTTGATAATTTTTAAGAGATAGCTGGTCTACGGGATTTTTCCTTTGCCATATTAGTCAGATATGTTACTGTTATGGATAAGAAAGAGAAACCTTATTTTTCAGTAAGGGTTCTTTTTCTTCCAACAAGTCAAAAGATACAACCAAAATAACTTTCAACGGTTGCTATCTGGACAGGTATAATGTTATTGTCAAGAGTTTGTCTGCAATTCAGATCATGCTTCAGATAAATTTTTGTGATAAGGATTATGGCAGTGCAGGTTATTGCTTCAGGGTACTTCAATCTCTGAAGGATCATCAGTACTTTCAACATAAAACCAGTCATCAATTGCATTCGGATCGAGAGCGATTTTTTCTGAGGTCACTTTCAGGTATTTCCCTTCCGCAGAAACAGCGATATCACCATTTGGAAGAATAATTTCTCCTGTCCCCTCAAAAGAACGGGATCCTTCACTGGTAACACGACCAACGATTTTCAATTCCTGTCCGAGAGGTACGGGTTTCCGGAATCTGGTTTTCAATTCAATTGTCACACCCCATATCTGTTCATCTTTCCCGTTACATATAGACCTGGCAATTGTTTCATCAATAATCGTTGCGGCTATGCCACCATGCATTCGTCCCGGATAACCCTGGTGATGCTCAGCAGGAGTAATGAGGGTTACAAGTTCATTGGCGTCTGTCTCGTAGAATCTGGCATGCAAGCCGAAATCATTCCTTTCACCGCAGACAAAACACATCTTTGAGATGTTTTGTTTTTTTAGGATTTTGTATTTCATGATAATCAATAAGGATTCAGTTTTGAGGTAATCATCTGAATTGTTAAAACAGAGGTGAAATGTACAATTTTTAGATAATAAGATCAATGATGTTTGATCTGAATCTTGATTTTGTTAATCTAAAAAAAAGAGTGCCAGACGAATGGAAACAACATATAATCAATCGCTTGGCATCACTTGTAATATGCGGTTAAAAATTTCACCTGAGCAGAGTACCGGATAGGGATGAGACATTATTTTAGGTTTCCAAATATCTGGTTGACCCAATAGATATATAATTTCTCCATTATAAGTGAATCCCTGAGTCAAAAACTCTTTTTGCATAACAGCTCCTTATATTGATCATCCATAAAGAGTTTCGATCAGTCTCCGGCTCCAACAGGTTTAAAACTACTATTCAAAATTCCTGAAATTGTACTTTAGTTCTCCGTTACTTACGTTGAGGACACAGTATCCGGGGTTATCAGCTGTATCTTCAAGCGGATCCATAACGATAAACCTTGTTATTCCAAAGAGTCTGTCATCTTTTCTGTGATCATGACCAGTTATCATCATTTCAACATGATTTATTGTAAACAGTTTAACAAGAGCGCAAATTTCTTCAGGAAGGGGATTTGTGCTTTCTGCCTGCTTTACTCTGAAAAAATTATTATGGGTAATCACTACACAACGCCGATAATGCTGACGTATATCTTTGAGTGTATTTACCAGCCATGAGAACTGAATCTTGCCCAGTGTCCCGGCTGATGTATCGAGACATATAAAAATATCCGAACCTCCCGGAGTTTTGACTGTAAAAACATAGGTCGAGGAGCCAAACCGATTAAAAAACTCGTTCCAGCCTGCATAATGCAGATCGTGATTTCCGGCAACCATGAATATGTGCAATGAATCACTTGAAGGTATATGTTTTTCCAGGACATCATAATCTTTTTTTCTGCCTGAGCACAAATCGCCAGCCATTGCCACTGCAACAGCATTCGATTTTTTCGCGAGACTGAAGAATTTGTCAAGGTTGTTTGTTGAACCAACATGGCTGTCACTCATACAGAAAATAGTGTATTCGTCAGTGTTTATTTCCAGATCGTTTTTAGGATTTTTAGAGTCCCAGTCGAGTGACTGCTCCACTCGCTTGTCAACTGTTTCATTCAGAGAAAAATACCCTTCATCTTTTGAGCAACCTTCCAAAATCATTACTGAAACTAAGATTATAGTAACCTTACTATTTGTCAGAAATTCCATATTACTCCTGTTTTTAAGTTAAAACCAAAATATCCAATAGCAAAATTGGTCAACCCTGCCAATTCATATGAGAGATCAGCATTAATGCTGAATTTATCGGAGAACCTCAGATAACTGTTTATTTTAAAAATGGGATTTGTCTCCTGGTTAAAATGAAAATAATCCATATCAGTTATCGCACAACCTATGTTCCACTTATTATCGGCGGGCCTGATTTTGTAATCGAATGAATATATAATATTGAAGGTCTCATGGATGGAAGCTGCATCGTTACTTATTTTGTACTCCTGTTGTGCTTTGCTGCTGAAAGAAAGGGTCTTGAAATTTGTTCCTATGGTCATTTCAAAATGAGTCAGCTTCATTTTCAGAGTACCTCCCCAGTTTTTTTCATTAACTATTCCTGTCAAATCTGTTATGACGTAAAAACCTTGAAATTGGACAGTGGTCTTCTTTATAAAAATGGTTCTTGCCGCGTTAAAAGATAAACCGGAAATTTTAAATACACCTGGAATTAAATGGCCTGACCGGATACCTATTCCGAATGAGTATTTCGCTTTTGCGAGATTTAAAAGTGCTGCAGGTCTTATATATAAACCGTTTGAGACATTATTTTCACCAAATTCAGTGTAAGCTGTAAGTGCAGACTGGCCGCTGGCCATGTGGATTGTGGTCAGAATCAGTAACAGGGAGAAGAGATGCTTGTTTTTTTTACCTACTCTCATATGTGCCGCTGGATCTTTCATTTAAATCTGATTAAGTTCATCTTTGTTGAGCAAAGGTGACTAACCAATATTGGGACCATTTGTTGTATTTATCAGATAATCAGTTTAGTAAAAATCATTCCGATCAGGGGGAAATTAAATTTTGCAGCATTTTGATACAATGCATTGTTTCATAATGATTCACTTCTTAACTTTACATTTAGGTGGAGAATAATTAGAATCAAATTGCGGATGAGCGCTGAACGTTCTGAAAATATTTTGATTGTCGATGATGATAAGGATGTCCTTTATACCGCAGGCCTTGCTTTTAAAAGACTTTTTAATAAAGTTGATCTTATCGATTCTCCATCCCTTTTACCAAAGTACATGGCAAGGGAAAAATATGCCCTTATACTGCTGGATATGAATTTTTCGAAGGGCGTGACATCTGGTCGGGAGGGTCTGCTATGGCTTGAAAAAATCCGTCAGATGGATCCTGATGTTCATATTCTTGCAACCACAGCATATGGAGAAATTGAACTTGCTGTTAAAAGTATGAAGCTGGGAGCTTCTGATTTCATTACAAAACCGTGGAATAGTATTCAACTGATCAATACAGCCATTAAAATATTAAATAAAGAAAAGGAGAGGCATAATGAAGATGATCACTTATCAGAAAATTCCAGAGAGGTTAGATCCAGTCGGGGAACCTATCCTGATTTAATAAGTAAGTCAGCTATTATGTCATCTGTCCTGGAAACTATAAGGACTGTTGCTCCGACGGATGCAAATGTACTTATAACAGGAGAAAATGGAACAGGAAAGGAGCTGGCTGCCTGGACCTTGCATCGCGAGTCACTAAGAAAGGACCGTAAATTTGTTCATGTTGATCTGGGTGCCATTCCCGAATCTCTGTTCGAGTCAGAATTATTCGGGCATACACGAGGCGCTTTCACTGATGCAAAAGACGAAAGGACAGGGATATTTGAGTCAGCATCTGAAGGAACCCTCTTTCTTGATGAAATAGGAAATCTCACTTTGCCTTTGCAGGCCAAATTGCTGACGGTACTTCAGAGAAGGGAAATAATAAGGATCGGTAGTAATAAATCAATTCCGATAGATGTAAGATTGATTTCTGCCACCAATATGGCTCTTTATGAAATGGCCGAATCATTCCTCTTCAGGCAGGACCTTCTTTACCGGCTCAATACAGTTGAAATTGTCCTGCCCCCACTGCGTGAAAGGAAAGAAGATATCATGCCCATAGCTTATCATTATATTAATATCTTCTCTGAAAAATATGACAGGCAGGGTATTTTAATAAATGAAAATGTTTTTCAGAAACTCATGGATTACAACTGGCCTGGAAACATAAGAGAGCTTTCTCATTCTATAGAAAGGGCTGTAATTCTAAACAAGAGCGGGATACTCACTGCAGAGGATTTTGTACTTAACAACAGAGCCAGGTCTTCCTCCTTGGAGGAAGTACCCATTGTTAGTGTGAAGGACTTTGAAATAAAGGCTATCAGCAACGCTCTTATCAAACATAAGGGAAATCTCTCAAAAGCCGCTCAGGAACTTGGAATCTCAAGAAGTACACTTTATAGGAAGATAGCACATTTTGGACTGGATAATTTATGCTGATTTCCTTTTATTACGGAGCTAAAATCTGTTTAAATATGAAAATTGGAGTATTTGGGATCATCCAGAAGGTATGGAGATATATTTCAAATATGGGAATTGGAAAGGGCGACTCCCGCCTGACCCCCAGAACTGTTATGCTGAGCAATCAGCTAAATTTTCTTTTGTTTATCACGACATTCCTTCTTCTGCTTTTTATCATTATTACACAGATTTCAATTAATGATCGGATGTCAGTTGGTACTTTCCGTGTCTTTTTAACCCTGCTTTTAAGTATAATTAACCTGCTTTTAGCCTGGGCGGGGTTTACAAGAACCAGCATGATTTCCCTGATCTTCCTGCCTTCAGTCATTTTCCTCCTGCTACCTACATATATGGGATATGTTGAGGAAGAAGGATTCACTTACTATCCATACATTGTCGTAGGAATCTCAGTCGTAGCTCAGATTTTGATTAATCCGAGGAAAGAGAAAGTACTCTTCTGGTCTGCACTTTCTTATTTTTTTATCCTTATTCTTGTAATTGATAAACTGATGGTCTGGTATAGTCCGATAGATTATCCTATCATTCACAGGATATATACATTTTATCCATATTATAAAATTGCGCCCATTGGTTTATTCCTTTTTATAAATGTAAATATCTATTATCTAAGGACACTTAACTTCAGATTTGAAACTCAGCTTGAGGCCAAAAATATTGAGCTTAAAAGCCATAATATTGAGCTTAAATCACAAAGAGATGAAATTGACAGACAAAAAGATGAACTGGTGAAAAAAGAGATAAGTACATGGCAGAAACTGGTCGGTATCATCTCACACGAAATACTGAATTCGGCAATCCCGATAACAAATCTTGCCGGAATGACCGGTCAGATGCTTGAAGATGATTCCGGATCTGTTCTGAAGCCAGACATTTTACAGGAAGAAACAGTGGAAGACATACACCACAGTCTGAAAATTATTGAGAACCGTACTCAGGCATTGATAAATTTTGTCAGAGCAACAAAAAATCTCACTAGTATACCCAAACCTAATTTCAGGGATTTCCGAATTGCAGAACTTTTTGAACGAATAAAGATTCTGTATCAAGCCAGGTTCAAAGAAAAGAACATAAAATTTTCTTCCTCGGTTGATCAACCAGAATTGAGCTTAAATGCTGACCTGGAATTGATTGAACAGGTAATAATTAACCTGATACAGAATTCAATTGATGCTATGCTGGAGACACCTGACCCTGAACTTATTCTTTCTGCCGTAGATGATTCAAGGCATATTCAGATTACAGTTTCCGATAATGGCCCCGGCATAAAGGAAGATGACATCGGTAAAGTGTTTCTGCCTTTTTATTCTTCAAAGCTAAACAGTTCGGGTATCGGGCTGAGCCTTTCGCAGCAAATCATGGGGTTGCATCACGGGAGGCTTGACCTCGTTGCCGGTCAGAAAAGTGGAGTAAAATTTATAATGATATTTTGAAAACAGTATTATCTATCTGCATTGCCAGGCACCCTTACCATACCTTGCCAGTCAGATGGTACTAATATACAGAACTTAATAACAGGTATTTAACTCCGGTCGTTGATGGTTAAGTAGGGGCAAGGTCACTGGCTGTTCCAGACAGTGTGGAACTTAATGGATAAAAGTGCCCACCCTCGCTTAGTCTCTTGCTCTATATGGTCCCCGGAGCGGGACAAAAGCAGCAACCAGTTTGCAGATTTTAAGTTTAATAGTTTGCTCCAATAAAAAGCTCCTTATAACACAACCTAATTAAATCTTCTTAAGTGTTTTATTCTCCTTTTTAAAAAAGGTTTCTAGTGGAGCATTTAAGTAGTACATTATAAGAATTATTCCAGAAAAGAAATTCCCGCTCTCGCTCCAACCTTACGAATATAATCTGATGCTAACTTATACTCCTCCTGTTTCTCCAAATGCTCAAGCATCAATGGAACATCCTTAAGCTTACCAGCTTCCTGTAAAAAGACAGTATAATCCAAATACCCTGTTCCAGGTCTGCATTCCTGTAAATAAACTGTGTATTTTGGAACAATGACTATATCTTTAGCATGAATAGATTTTATAAAAGGGCCCAGTTTATTAAAACACTCTTTCAGGAATGCAGCATTCTTATAGTATTTCTGAGGACTTGAAATCATATTTACCGGATCCAGGTGAACCCCAAATTGCTTTCGGTTGATAGCTTTGATTATTTCAAGATAAGAATCCGGAGAATCTGGGAGCATATAGGGCATAGCCTCAAGTGTATAAAAAGTGTTTACAGGTTTTACCATATCAATGACATGACGGACAGTTTCTATTATCAGATCAAATGTTGATTTCGAATAATTTTCAGGGTAAGGTCCATCCCATTGTTCACCTCTGGCACCGGAAATATTAACACAACAATTAGCTCCTATCTCATCTGCCAACTGGAGCGATGCAACATTTTTCAGAATTGCCGCTTTGCTCACCGAATCGTTAGGATCAAGCATATTACTCCATGCGCCCACTTCAGGGATCAGGATATTGTTTTTTTTTGCTTCAGTTCTGAAGGCTTTTATCATCTCTGCTGATGCTCCAGGCTGAACAGGGCAATAGGCTGCACTGTACTTCAATGACTTAATAGCTTTTATCCATTCGACAGGATCAGTAAAATTACCAGACAGGGGTGCCCCAAGCCTTATCGAATTACCTGTTGCACGGACTTTTCCAGCCTTTAAAATCGACGGTCTGATAGCTAAACCCGTACCTATAATGGCGCTTGTCGTTATAAACCGGCGTCTGCTATAATGATTTTCCATAATTATTTCAAGATTAAAAGTACCTTCCAATATAACTGCTTCCAACAATAAGCTTTTTCATTGAAAGCGGGTCAATAGTGTCCTGTTTTCTATAAATAACTTTTCCTCCGGGCTCTAACATAATTGTGTAAGGTAAAGCACCCTGCCATTATTAACATTGCTTACATATAGTACGTTTCTTATATTGTCGTAAGCAATAGACTCAGGGCTTAGCATTATACTGTCAGTATCCCACGATTTGGTAAGTATAATGGATTTATCTTTACATGATGAAAATAAGATTACGCGTATGAGAGCGATTAATAAAATCAGGTCTCTGTTCACAGTTTAAGTTATTAAGAACATACAATATTATTTAAAAGTACATTTTTTATTGAATAGGATGGATAAATGAAACAAGAAACATATGAAGCTAACCTCTTTACACACGAAAACCATACGCTAAAAATCAATGAGTGGCTTTTTTATGTTTCAGGAACAGTTTATGATGCAGCCCGCTTTCAAATTCTGAAATGGTGTAAATACAATTGAAAACCGGCCATAACAACCCCAACCTTTGATATGCTAAGGTAAATATGACAATTTAATGCACTGACGCCTGAATGTTTACTTTGAGGTGGCCTCTGCCGGTTTAACAGTCGGACCCAATGGTTGTCCAGGTTCGGATGAATTGGATCTGCCATCAGTCATAAACAACATGAATTGGGGGTTATCCTTCGTATAAGGTTTCCAGATCTCATCTCCTTTTCCGTTAGGATTGCCATACTTAGCAAAACTTGTCCAGCAGTCGACCATATACTTACTCAATGCTTCATCTCCTTTAGTTAATGGTCGCCAGCAACGGTCAAGGGTATGAAAAACAAACCACAACTCTGACGAGTGGAATGCCCCGGCATCGTCACCCGGTAGTGGGCGTGCAAACTGATAAGCATAAGCCTTTCCCTTATTTTCTTCCCTAACAAGGCAGAAATCGGCTATGGGTTTGCTGTTACCCATCATATCTCCTGTTGTACCACCAATTATATACGGGATATCAGCCAGGTTACCGCTAACGGCAGCATCTCTGAAGCTTTCCTTCAGGAGATAACCATCCACATTTGGAGACAAGTCAACCCTTCTGTTCCAGGACTTCATAAAGTCAGCAGTTCTGTTTTCAAAATCACCTAAACTGTCAGCCGGTACAGCCCGCATATCTTCGATTGAACTGCAGCCATAGAAGTTCATAATACCCTTACCTGTCTGTTCTGCATCTTCTAACATATTTGCCGGCCTGCTACTAATGCCACCACCGCTCTGCATGATTGCAGCATTGATAAGCCCCTTTGTTAATGGAGATGCAACAAGTGCCTGAACGCTTCCGGCTCCGGCACTTTGTCCGAAAATCATTACTTTATCAGGATCCCCGCCGAACTGGCTAATATTGGTTTTGATCCATTTCAATACAGCTACCTGGTCCAGAATGCCATAGTTGCCCGACGAATGATGTGGACTTTCAGCTGTGAGTTCAGGATGAGCAAGGAAACCAAGAACTCCTAGACGATAGTTGATGGTTACAAGAATAACTCCCTTTTTTGCCCAGGCAATGCCGTCGAATTCATTTTCATGACCAAAACCGTTCCTGTAAGCGCCACCGTGTATCCACATCGCAACTGGCAGTTTTGCATCATTTTTACCGGCAGCCGGAGTCCAAACATTCAGATACAGGCAATCTTCGTTCTTGACATGCGGACTCTGAGAATAGAATTCTTTATCGTAAAATGACCCAGGATCTGTGAGCTTTTGAGGTGCAACGGCACCAAATGTATCGCAGATTTTGATGCCTTCCCATGGAATAACCGGCTGTGGCTCACACCAGCGTAAATCCCCTACAGGGGGAGCTGCATAGGGAATGCCTTTATATAGAATGATTCCGTGAGTTTCAGTTTCGACACCCTGAATTTGTCCTCCCTCTATATTGAGAACCGGATTTTGAACAGTACACCCATAGAGTAAGGAAAGGAAAAATACTACTATGTCAGATTTGAAATTTTTCATATTCTATTGCCTGATTATTATTCATTAACATGAAACCAAATTAGTAAAAATATTCTGTGAATTTTAATATTTGTCTCCATTACCGAAAGTTTTTATGAATTTATCTGAATTATTAAATGTTTTAAATCCTTAAAAGACAACTGTCAGGAAGGAGTACAGTGAATTTTTAAAACAATTTGGTCCCCCTAACGGATAATAGTAGTTACCTGTTGAAAGATCAGAGAAAAGGGGGTAAAATTAGGTGTCTGCCAGGGCTAGGAATTTAAGATTCAAACTATTGACCCGGAATAAAATGTCATTCCGAATGAATCCCGCCAGAGATGGATGAATGAGGAATCTCTCAAAATACAAAAACAAATCAATTAAATTGAAAAGGACAATTTGAAATGCTTGATTCCCGATACTCAAAAAAGTTTTAAAGCCGGGAAGGTTGACCACATTAAACCGGTAATATCACAGTTTAATTAAATAATTGGCAAAAGGCATGTAGATCCAATTTTTAGTGGCCAATATGATGCGGGTAAGTATGATTAAGGTTAATGGCTTTTCTCAGACTATTTCCCATTCTTCTATTTCACCCTCAATTATCTCAAAAAGAGGATGGGGTTCAATATTAGTTTTTTTTAATAATCTATGATATCTCTCTGCATCCCGGGTTTTCAATTTCTTTAACAGATGCTGCATCTCATATTCTATTTGCCTTCGGGTAACAGTTAAAGTTACCGGTTCGCAATAAATGTTGAATTGAGCTTTATTAAAATGATATCCGCGTGTTTGCGATTCCTGGTAAACTGCTGCCAGGTATTGATTAATCCCCTCGAGCGGATTGTCTGATTTTTTAAAGCGTATTAATTGCGGATGATTTTTATACCCTTTGGTTTTTTCATCCAATACATTTTTCGCCAGAATGGCTCTCTCGCCAAAGTGCAACCAGACCTTTAGCATCCAGATATTTAGGATGTATGGACCAGATCCTCATAATGTATATATATTTTCAAGTACTTTGTCCGGCAATCAAATATTTCATTTAATTTATTTTTAATGATACGAGTATTGGCAATACGACCCGATAAACCGACCGGAGGTTTATAACAAACAATATTTTTTATTGAAGTTCCTTCAATATTCTCAATGCTTCATCTACATGTTTAGTAGACTGTATCTGGGAATTAAAGATATAGGTCACTTTGCCTGTCTTATCAGCAATGTATGTCACGCGGCCGGGTAACAATCCCATCAAGTTAGTGGGCACACCAAATTGTTTGCGTATTTTATTGCCTTCGTCACTTAAAAGTGTGAACCTGAGCCTGTGTTTTTCAGCAAATTCTTTGTGACTTTCTACTGATTGGCCACTGATTCCAATAATAATAGCATCGGCTTCCTTAAAAACATCAAACTGATCGCGAAATGAACAGGCCTCTTTGGTGCATCCGGGGCTATCGTCTTTAGGATAAAAATAAATCACAAGGTTCTTTTTACCAAGTACAGAATTGATGTCAAACAGATTTCCGTCCTGATCAGGCAATGTAAATGTTGGAATAATGCTTCCGATTTTGATTTCGTTCATATTATTTTTTTGACTAAAGGTTAAATAAGATGCAAATAAGAGCAGGTAAATGATTAGATAAAAACGATAAAAATTTCTAAGTTTCAAGTAATTCCGATTATCAGGATACATGTTTCCGAAAAGGGCTTTCAGTTCTTTGGTAAAAAGTGGTTTGATGTTTATGGTCCACTTATCGGTCCGGTAAACTATTTTACGAAATTTGCTCCGGTAGAATGCCAGAGGCAAACCCCATATAATGAATATTACAAGCCAGATGTTTTTGTGCAACAGTATAATTCTATTAAGTTGAGTGTTTCTGCTTTATTTGCAGTAATATAATATAGTAAATTTACTAATTTACAGATATATATAAAAATAATTATATCAGAAGTATATAGAAAGGCCAACCGAAGCGTAATTGAACAGAGCAAAATTGTAAACCTCATCATTGTCCGCACCACCTTCAAGCATACGGTATCCGGCTTTTAAACCAAAATGGTCAGAAAACCTGTAAGTTGCTGCGATCAGAATATCTTCTGCTCTGCCCTGTGGCGCTGCAAGGGCATCGCCTTCCATAAGGATTCCAAATTTTTCATAAGGACTCCATAACATCATGAAATTGATAATTGGTACAAAGCCCACATTTGCCTTCTCACTTTCTAATCCTGCAGAAACCAGTGATATCTTGGCATCTCTGATTTTTGCAGTAAAACCTAGTCCGAATTCAAACTTCGGATTAAGTATAATTGCGTAGCGATATGTTAATCTGTATGAATTAAATATGTAAGTGCCTGTCAGGGCAGTATTTGCAGGAAAGGTTACTCCTTCAAAAAATATGTCAGTTGGCACACTCCCATTTGAAACAGTTTCGAGGGGAGCATATAGTAATGATAAAGTATGACGGGATTTTATTGTATAGTTAACCCTTATCCGGAAATAAATCTCCGTTTTTGATTTTAAATCATCTTTCAATGAAAAAAGTGTCCCCTGGTCCCCGGGAATACGGACATTATTATACCCTGTCCCGACAGCACCTGTTTCCAGGTCTAAAGAAGCCTGGCCATTCAGGGACAAAACATTAAATGACAGGATAATCATAAAACAGGTCACTGGCAGCAAGAATTTATTCTTCATAATTTTATATTTATTTTACAATCAATAATTTTTCATAGAAACCTCATCAGTAAAAACCAATTAATGGTCAATTTACGATAATAGGTTAACATTCAATAACAAACCTTTCAATTTATTATTCCTGCAAAAAGTACATGGATAACCGTATTTGTTGTTTTTCTTTCCAGTCAACTGACACAATAATTTCATTTCTTCTGCCAGAAAATTGGTAAGCAGGTTAATATCCCGGGAATCTTAATGCTGAAGAGATAAGTAAGCTTTCTTACCTTCTGAAAAAACTCATTTTGGATACAAGGATCCGCCGGATGACAGAGACGCAGTTCCGCTCGGCAGAAATGGTAGAGACGCAACCAGTTGTAAGTGATTTAAAGTTTTAATAATTAATGTATTATCAGAGGTAAGACCGACATCGTTAAAGAGACTAACAGCCAGACATGTGATATCCCTGATGCCTTTGAAAAGGAATATCAGATAGACAAGCAGGGAATTTTCACTTGTAATCTGCTCATGATAATTCAATAAAAGGGTAAATACCCTTAAACAAAATTAAAAGAATCCATACATTTACAGTATAATAAATAAATGAACTGTGATTAATGAAGGAAATAGTTTTTCTTTTTTTTATAATTCACCTGTCTCTTGGCTCTCATGAGTTATCATACAAACAGAATAAGGAAGATAGTTTAACTGAACTCCTTCAAAGTAAAAGAGATTCTTCCAGGATTTCAGCTCTTCTCTCATTGTGCTGGGAGCTTAGAAATGCCTCCCCTGAAGAATCAATAAAATATGGAACTGAGGCAATTGATTTAGCTAATCAATACAAAGATTATAATAGTCTCGCAAAAGCATACGGTTTTGTGGGTGTTGCATACAGGATAATGGGGAATTACTCCAAATCAGTTGACTTTTATTACATGGGACTTGAAATAGCTGATAAACATAAAATCCCCGAACAAGCTGGTTATGCTCATCTGAATCTTGCAAACTTATATATTTATCAGGAACTTGTTTCGCTGGCTACTGAGAATGTAAAAAAAGCTGATGCAATTGCCAGGGAAATTGATAATCAACCTATGCTTGCCTATGTTAATCAGTATAATGGTAGAATCTATAGTCTTGGTGGTAAACTTGATAGCGCTTTATTATGCTACCAAAAATCTCTTTTATTGAGGCAGGAACTTAATCAATTGCCTGAAGTGGCTACCTGCTACAAGTATATCGGAGATATATATTTCCAAAAGGGTAGCTTTTTAACTGCAAGTAAAAACTATAATCTGTCGTTTGAGAAAGTTGACAAACAAAATGATAAAGATCTATATGCGAACCTGCTTATTAAGAAATCGCTGATTTTTGTAAAAGAGGATAATCTGAAGGAAGCTTCAGACATGGCTCATGAAGGCCTGAAAATTGCCAGTCAGATAGGGGCGAATATGGCTATAAGAGATGCTTTACAGGTTCTGGTGATAGTATCTTTAAAAACGCAGGATTATAAGTCAGCATCGGATTTCCAGCAAACAGTAATTCAATATGATGATACACTGTTCAGCAAGCATTTGTCTGAAAAGATCTTCTTGCTTGAATATCAATTAGAAAGACAACAAAGAAATACTAAAATTGATCTCCTGAATAAAGACAACGCAATAAAGGAGCTTAAGATTAAACGTATAGGCATCATTAGCATAGGTCTGACTTCAATAATTGCGCTTCTAATAGCAGTTTTTATTGTATTGCTTATACTTCTTAAGCAAAGGAGAGATCACGAAAAAATTCTTGAGTTGAATAATCATGAAATTATAGAACAGCACAACAGCATTGAGCATCAAAACAGGAAATTAATTGATGCAAATGAAAAATTGGAAAAATCTGAAGAAGAGCTGAAGAAAATAGTTCAAACAAAAGACAAACTTTTTTCAATTATTGCACATGACCTTCGGAATCCATTTACTGCTCTGACAGGGCTTACAGAAGTTCTGCAAGGGAAAGCAGATACTTTTGATGCAATCGAAATGAACTCATATATCTCAATGATAAATGAATCATCTCATAAGTTGTTGCAACTTATTGATAACCTGCTGGAATGGGCGAGAAGCCAGACAGGTACACTGAAACCTGTTAAAACAAATCTTATTCTTAAAAATATGGCAGATGATGTCATGAAAATATATTTGACTCAGGCAGAAACAAAAGGAATAAGCTTGAAAAATGAAATACCTGACAATTTAACTGTTTTTGCTGATCACGAAATACTTGCCATAATAATCAGGAATCTGATTTCAAATGGGGTAAAGTACACCAAAAAAGGTGGTTATGTTATTCTGACAGCTTATCAGGAATTTGAAAACACTGTTCTAAAGATCTCAGATACGGGTATAGGCATGAGTCATGAGGTTCTTGAAAAACTCTTTAAAATTGAGGAAACATTTACAACAGTAGGAACTGGCAATGAGGCGGGAACGGGATTAGGATTAGTTATCTGTAAAGAATTTATAGAGACCCTTGGTGGCACAATTGCTGTTGAAAGCAGTGTTGGTAAAGGGACTTCTTTTAGTGTCACTTTACAAACCTCTAATATTTGACTGATTTTAAGGCTGGTTTGGAAAAGGTGTAAAAAAACAGAGGTCTGATCACCTTTCGCCGGATTATATTGACCAACACCAGAATCATGACGATGCAATTCAATGGGAAACAAAGTCTTAAACATATTCATGGAATTATTCAGGATTGAACTATTTTATTCGATTTCTGTTTAATCTGTGATTGGATATTATTCAGCAATTGGCAACAGAAAATATATTAGATTCAAATTCTAAGTTTCTTTTATTAATAAAGGCAAAATGACAATTACGGTATTTTTCTCAGTGGTTTTGGGGATACTTTTGTTGTTCTTTGGAAGAAGGCTTTTCTGGCTTTTTGTGGGAGTGGCTGGTTTTATAGCAGGACTAACCCTTATTCCGCAATTAATAAGCGGCCAGTCAGAACTGGTCATTCTATTAATAGCCATAATCGCTGGAATTATTGGTGCCTTTCTGGCCGTTATGCTGGAAGGGTTGGCTATCCTGATCGCCGGTTTCCTGGCCGGCGGTTATTTAATGACTACATTAGTAGTTCCCATCGGCTTTTCGGTCTCAGTTGAACCTTCGGTAATCTACATCATTGGAGGCATTATTGGACTTCTGCTGGTGGCTGTCTTATTCGACTGGGCAATTATCATTCTATCCACGTTGCTGGGGGCTGATATTCTTATGCCGCATCTGCACATCTCCGGTTCCATTTATTGGCTGATTTTCCTTGGATTGGTTGTTGTTGGTATAGCTGTACAGGCTGGTATCTGGCATAGTCGTTATCCTGTTAAACGTACATGGGGTCGTCGTCCCTGGTATTAATCCCAATCTCAACATTAACCTCAACTTCAGTCTCACCTCAACATCAGGCTCGGCTTTGCAACTAAGGTGTGAAAAGCTATATCTGTATTCTCATCAGGAATTTGTTAAAGAGATAATGGACTTCCCCTACCTTAAATGGCTGAATATGCGAGTAAAAACGCTTACTCTGGCTTCTGCAAAAAAATTTTCTTTACTGATTGCTAAACGCTGAAATTCTTTCAATTAGAGGTAACATAATATTGAAAAAATCTCTGCGTAATTGGTCGTCAGTGTTTATGTCAAAACTAATTGCTTTCAGAGTCAGACTATTTTCTTTGCAGAAGTTTTTTGATTTTCGTTAGCTGCCGGTTTTAAAAATCCGCATACGAATTTAGAGCTTATATCAATTCTAAGCCGGTTTACCGCTCTTTATTATCCCTATACATTTTTTTATCGTGGTTGTCATCCCTTCTGTGTTTCCTTTCCCAATGGCCCTTCTGCCATGATTTTCCGCGGGAACCTGACTCCCAGTGACCAGGAACGTAGGAATGGTTTGGTCTCGGCCGTGCCCAGTAACCAGGCTCCCTTTCATAACTATCTCTGCCGGAATCCCATCTCCAGCCACCTTCTATCCATATATAATTATCGCCCGGACGTGCCGGTCTTTCAATCTCAACTCCATATGATGGCTCTGTTGCAACCCAACCCACAGCGCAGGAATTAAATATTGCTGCCATACCGGTAAACATAAAAAGAAAACATATTCTCTTTATTGTCTTTGCTGCATTAGTGTGAAACCTGCTATTAATTGAACTGTAACGGCCGTTTACGAAATGCATTTTTCTTAGTATTCTGACATTTGTTTTCATACCGTATGTTATTTTTAAATGAGAACTAAAATTCTAAAATCCTTCCCAAAAAGAATTTATGTATATTTCAGGAATATCTCTTTTTTAGCTTCTTTCGTCAGTTCCAAATCTTATATTTTAGTTATAACTATAATATTTATGTTTTGTTCAATTCAACTTAATTCTATTCAATTCGTATTATATTACCCTCAAATATAGTGGCTAAAGCAGCTGGAGAGACTAACAAAAAAGTATTTATATTTTTATAATAAGCAATGGACCGGGACGCCAAAAAAGAGGGAATTGTCAGCTCAGGCAAACACTCTCACAGTTGCTTATTTTCTTTACCCCGGAAAGACTAAAATTGCAAGCTTTTTTATTAAATTGTTCTGATGATATCTGCTGCTTTTATTATGGCGAATTCCAGGGAGACAAACATTTGGAATAAATATCATATCCTGGTGAAAGAGTCACTGAACCCGTCGGCATTTATACTGAAATGATAAATTTTTGCTCCCGAATTTTTAATCTCGACTGTGACTTTACCTTTATTTTGCAGCAGAAAGATTCTGAACTGGCTGTAGTCGTTATTGTTTTTTTCAATTAGAATACCACCTGAGCTATTCCATCTTCTGGTAGAAATCATCTGAAGTTCCTGACCCGAGGAATTTGTAATTTTAATCTGAACAGGTTCACTGAACTCCTCAGTAGGACTGGATTTTTTCAGCTCGTGCAGAAATATTCCTGCACTTGATTTGTTAACAATTACCTCAGCATAGAGGTAATTTTTAGTTTGGGTAGAATCTGAAAAATCACCTTCAGTAACAAATCTAACAAACTTTATTCCTTCTGTTTTTCCTTCTTTAGGTGCAAATGAACCGATTGTCCAGGGATTCGCAGATGTTTTAATGGCGGAACCTTTGGATTTGACCGGAGAAGCAGGCCTGACATTTATTTCCTTTGGTGCATGTTGGTTGCTGCACCCGGCAAGAATTACCATAAAGAGAAATATACCTATTTTCAACATAATGTAAGTTTACTTTTAATGAGCTGAAAATTATTTTGTGCAATATTTGTTATTTTATCTTAAAAAACAATGATTCGACAGTTTTTTACAGATTCTGATTTATTCCCTTTTTCAGCATAGTCTCAATTTAGGTTTTGACGAGAAGCAGGCTCGGCTTTAGCGAACCCTATTAATTACAACCGGGAACAACATCCTTCCTGCTATTTCACCAAAACAATTGAAACAGCTTTTTTCCTGGTAATTATCATCATTTTTTCTTCTGCCCTCTGAGCACAATCAAAATTGTGCGCATGCAGGATTATATAGTTCCAAACTGTTTTTCCACCCCCTGTTTTTAAAATATGAGAGTAAATCTTGCTCAAACTTGCTTCCTGAATGAAGGTTTTGCCAAAAAGGAATGATTTCCCATTATCATTCATTGAAATAACCGGATTTAAACAAAGTGCACGAGCTATTAATCCCATCATACTTGTGAGGAATTGATTCTTTTAAGCTTTCTGAAAATTCAGGAAAGGTGAAAAATGCTTTGCTAAATGTTTCACGACTTAATCAATGCAAAAGCTGAACAAAATAACACCGGAATTGCCTCTGGCTCCAATTAATGCTGCCGATGCAATATTGATTATAGTTTAAATTGTTTCGAGGATCTTATTAAATGGAACATAAGAATAAATGTGATCATCATTCCGGTGAAGGCTCAAAATTCCACAATCACACCAACAGTTGGGAGAACAGTTCCGGAAGTTCCACTGATATATTTCATGATATACCTTGAGGAATCGGATGTGATCAGTAACCGGAATGCCGTTGCTGTCGGTATCCCTTATCAGGATTGGCGGTTGAGCAGCTTTGGAATTAAGAACATTCTGAATATCTACATAAAGCATTAATGACCATTTTTTGAAAAAATATCTTTTGTCGACCCTTATGTCGAGCTGGTTAAAACCTTTCAACCTCAGACTATTAAACCTGGTATAGTCGAGATACCCTTGTCCCTGCAGATCCCAGGCTTCTTTAAGCGAAGATTTTTCAACGTCGTAAGGAGTATAAGGAGCTCCTCCAACATATCTGAACTTCAACCCTAAGTCCCAGTTTTTATTGATTTTCTTTGTGCCGGTAAGACTGAATAAGTGTCTGTTATCCCATGCTGTCGGGATATATTCTCCATAATAGTTTTTGAATTCACTCCTTACAAATGTATAAGCAAAAACAAGGTTGAGTCCCTTAAATTCTTTCACTCTTCCCAGGAACTCAACTCCATATGCCTGTCCCTGGGAAAATGATTTTAGTTCCTCATTACCAAAGATGCCATAATCGGCACCTTTGCTGGATATCGGTACAGAGTCCCTTACAGAAAATGGATAATCAGTGTAATGTTTATAAAATCCTTCAATGGAAAGCTGAATATTTTCAATAGGAATGTATTCAATGCCTGCAACCAGATGATCAGCCCTGATATACTTAAGATTGTTTGACTTGTTGACCAGTACACCTGAATTATCGGCGTAACCGAGGGCAGTATATGGCGGAAGTTCGTAGTATCTTCCAACATTCATGTTAAGATTCAGTTTTCCTGTGATTGCATATGAAGCTGAGAATCTGGGCGAGATCTGGCTGGCAGGATTGCCATTGAAGATGAGTAATTGTTTGCATCCGTTCTCACTCCAAGCGAAAGCGTAAGTTTTTCACCTAAAAAAGACTTGCTGATCTGTCCGAATAACCCGTATTTGATCAGTTTCAGATTTGTGGTGTAATCAATTATCTCAGTTCCTGTGCCTGTAAATATCTTATTATATGTTGAATTCCTGTAATGCGCATACTCTAACCCCGCACCGAAATTTAACCTGAATCCATTATCACCTATGATGGTTTTCTCATACCTTGCTTTTATTTCGCCTTCACCTGAAAGATAATTAAGTACTTTATTGGAATCAACCTCTACATTGTTCATGTATTTGTACTGGTTATTGTTAAGATAATTCCTGCTTAGAACCCATGTATCATAGCCTTTTTCTATGAAATGTTTAAATACTGCCCCGAAAACATAGCTGTACTGAGTCTGAACCGGAATGTAGTCGAGAATATATTTCTGAAATTCTGTCTGATCTGCCTTAAGGTTAAGCTTGAAGTCATCTTTAGCACCAAGCCCTAACAAAGTAAGTTCATTTCTGGCATTAATTCTCCATTTATATTTGAACTGTAAATCAGTATAAGTAGGCAAAAATGGCAGTTTGAGGGCACTAAACAGAAACTGAAGATATGATCTCCTTACTGACATTATAATAGAACTGTTTTTCCCGGCAGGACCATCGAGTGTCAATCCAAGGTCAGATGCTCCGAGAGTGGCCCTGTATTTCATTTTTTCTTTATTCCCATCGATAAGGTTAAAACTAAGCACTGAACTTAGTGCATTCCCGCGCGACGCCGGGAAAGCACCGGAAATAAAGTCAACGGAGCGGACAAAGTCAACATTTATGATACCAACAGGTCCGCCGGA
Source organism: uncultured Bacteroidales bacterium (assembly GCA_963760915.1). Lineage (GTDB taxonomy): Bacteria > Bacteroidota > Bacteroidia > Bacteroidales > VadinHA17 > LD21. The sequence continues at coordinate 392,243 of CAVXEU010000005.1, forward strand.
AGAACCCTGCGTTGAGAAATGATTAAGATACGGTATCTCAACATTGTCGAGATAGAACCTGTTTTCATTTGGGCCCCCACCTCTTACAATGACATCATTTCTGAAAGCTGGTGTTGAGGCAACTCCGGGGAATGATTCTATTACCTTTGAAATATCCCTGTTTCCGCCAGGGTTACGTTCAATTTCATCGATCCCGATGATACGTGCAGAAACAGGACTTTCAGCAGTCTTCCTGAAAGGGGAAGCCTTTATAACAACCTCATTTATCTGAAGCGTTGATTCCTCAAGAAGTATATCGATATTTACCGTCTTGCTGTTTGTCACCATTATACCTTCTGAAACATAGGGTTTAAAGCCGATACATGAGGCACGGAGCACAACGAATCCGGGCTTTAGTCCTGAAAATGTAAAATTCCCGTCCTGATCGGCTATAACACCAATAGTGGTTTCCCATATAGCAATACTTGCAAAGGGAACTCCCTGGTTGGTTTTTGAATCGATTACCTTTCCTTTTATTATGCCGGAGTTTGTCTGGCTGAATAGATTTGATGATAAGTTGATTATAAGAAGAACACTAAATGCAATTTTCATTAAAAACAGGTTTGAATTATTAATGCGAAATAATATATGTCAACATTTTCAGAGACCGTTTCCGTTGGTCTGACAATTAAACAAATAAAGAACAAATATAGTTCAAAAAGTCAAATAAATAATACGTAAATGAACTAAATTTGTGTAATTTTGTTTTTGGATAGAAAGGATCGTTATGAAAAAGAATGAAATTACTTACAACCCTGATAAACCATTTCTTTTCCTTTGATACTGAAAAGGGTAACCAGGAAGAGTATTCATTTGATGAGTTTATAGGTTACCTGAATGCCAAATCAGAGAGACAAGATTTGGAAATCAGAAAATTGTCGGGTGAAAACAAAGAGTCGTTTAAATATGAACACGCAAGTGCCATCAGAGAAATCTCAATTTTGATTGTTCTGATGAATCGTTATGCAAAATGGTATATTAAAAAGGTACTCATGGATAGTCTTTTACAAACTCCCGATGAGTTTTCATTCCTGATCACGCTTATGACTTACGACAGTTTGCATAAAAGTGAACTTATTACAAAGCAGGTAATGGAAAAGACTTCCGGTACAGAAATAATAAATCGGCTTGTCAGGAAAGGAATGATAGCTGAAACTGCCGATCAGAGTGATAGAAGAAGCATTAGAGTTTCAATTACTGAATCAGGGAGAGAGGAAATACTAAGGATACTTCCCCTGATGACCACAGTAACGGAAATAGTAGTCGGAAATCTCAATGTTGAAGAGATCAACACCCTTTCATATCTCCTTAAAAAACTTGATTATTTCCATCACAATATTTACCTCAGCAAAAGAGGCCAGTCTTTCAGTGATATTTTGAGCTCTATTCCAAATTACAGGAAGCACAGGCATTGATAAAAGTTATGTCAACAGAATTTATTAGTTGCAACCCTCACCTTCAAATTTCCGATACATTTCATCCTTTGAATTTGTAAGAGTTTCTGGAGCCATAAGAAAGTGTGAGAGTGTGAGCGAGTCGTGAGTAAGAAGAGAAGAGTGAGCTTGCTTTCATTTATACAATTATTTATCTAATCCACGAATTAGGCCATAAAGCATTTTTGAAATTTCTTCCAAATTTTCAAGATAATTGGAATAAGCATCCTTATTAATTTCAGCTACTTCAAAAAGATATTCAAGAATTGCCGCACACTCGAATGCACTTCCTCTGGCAACAACCATAAAATTTCTTCTGTCCTTATTACTGAACCTGGATGATCCTTCGGCTATATTCAGCATGATGCTGAATGAAGCCCGTCGGAGCTGATCGTTAGTTGTCCTGTCAAATTTTGTTGAAGAAATCAATTTAGTTATCAGAATGCAGAAAACTTTTGCTTTCTGATAAACTTCGAGTTTACAAAAATCAAACATAGCACGAGTAATTAATTGGTTAATAAATAATAATCTATGTCAGCGAGACTAAGAGTAAATTTAAGAAAATTTCCAGTGTGAGTGTCAGAGCGGGAGCGAGGAAAACATTTCGAGTGTGTTCGCTCTCGCTCCCACACTCGCTCTGTTTTCTGTACCCGGAGCGGGACTTGAACCCGCACAACCGCAATGGTCACAGGATTTTAAGTCCTGCGTGTCTACCATTCCACCATCCGGGCGGACCATTTCAGTGCGGCAAATTTATAACAATTAATTCTTAATTAAAACAGCAGATTGATAAAGAGATATGTATTTCCAGATATATCCCTGTGTTTATTCAGCTCTTACTCCGTGTTTTCTCTGTGTACCTCTGTGTAAGTTCTTAATAATTTATAAGTTACACAAAGATCCACAGAGAATTCACAGAGGATCATTAAGGAAAGAATTTAGTCTTTTACCAGGATTGGTTTCCCCAAACCTACTTTTTCAAGGTCCTTTAGTTGAGTTTTTGCATCTCCGACAACTACATAGTAC
>CAVXEU010000006.1:0-330906 GCA_963760915.1 uncultured Bacteroidales bacterium
ATCACCAAAAGGAAGTTCCGATGTTTGTGAACCTCCTGGAATATTTCAGGAAGTTAATGGTGCCATAAAAAGATGGGGAGAAAAGGAGAATGGGAGTTGGGGTGATGAAAAAGTGACGAGAGTGCTCGCTCACGCTCCCACACTCGCTCTGTTTCAGTCCTCCTTCGTCAAGGCTTCGGAGGACAATGTACCCGAACGGACAAAAGTTGCAACCAGCCAGGTGACTTACTATTGTACTAAATACTCAAACGACAATAATACAATCCATAAAATCTTTAAGATCAATCTATTTAAATAATCAGTTTATGGTCGATGAAATATTATCCGGTCAATTAACATTACCTGTTGTTGCAGATGTGATACTTTCTGATTGTTGATGCTTGTCCTTTCCGTTCTCATTCCAGAAGAATAGAGAGACGTTTCTCAAGTGTAAATACTCGTCGTGTTGTTGTCATAGTTATCAATTTTGTCTGACCTAATTTGTTTTTTAAATTATGTACAGCTATTTGGGGGGTAAGACAAGATTTTCAACATTCAACATAATGAGAGCAATCCGAACACCTATTTGCATGTTCAATGAAAGCCCCCAGAGGTGATTTCCAAGGGCTAGTAATAAGATGTTGGTCCTAACCTCAAATTAATTCTTAACACAACGAACTGAATATCCATCATTAGGATATTCTCCAAAAGGTGTTCCAGTACGAACAACCGAATTACTTGAGTCTATAAAATAGTAATTACCGGAAATAGTATGTCGGTCAGAACTCCACCATACTGCCAAACCGGAAAGACCCATAAAATTTCCATTGAAGTTACGTTCACCGGATGGCAATGCTGTGAAACCTATTTCGTTTGAAGCACCTGCATTTGGTGATTCCCAATGCGTAGTACCCAGTTCTTTTAGTTTATCACCTGCCACATTTGCACCTCCTAATAAGATTATCATATTTTCCCATTCCGAAATATTTGAAACATGCCAACCAAAAGGGCATAATTTGTTGGTCTGAACAGCATACCAGTTATATAAGGCACCATAAGTATTTCCATAAGTGGTAAAATCATTGTTATACCAGCAATACCCTTCTTTATTAGTAAGCTCCCATTCATGGCTATCTGTTATCAGAGCAATTGAGTTACCATCACAATACTTCGTGGCACGAAGGTTTTCTGCCATCCAAGTCGAATATCCATATTGAATAGTTTTATAACTATGCCCATCCAGTGGATCAATCCAAGGATTACCTGGTTGCCAATTTGCATTTGGATCAATATTGGTAGTAAATGTCATATCATTACCATATATTGTACTATTGCTGATTGTTGCATAGGCACGGACATGATATTGAGTCCCGGGAGATAATCCAATCATTGTGCTAGTAAATGTACCAGTACCTTGACCTTCAACTGTTTTAGGTCCAGCTAATGTGGGATCTAGAGAAGTGCCATAACATAGTCCTCGGGCTGTCACTGGACATCCTCCGTCCGAAGTGATACTTCCTCCATTAAGGGCGGTGTATGGAGTAATTGAAGTTACTGCTGTTGTAATGATTATGGGGTCCGCACATGGTGATGATAGTGATCTCCAAGTAGGAATACCATTGATTAGGGTTAAAACCTGTCCATCTGATCCAACATTTACCAATATCCAATTTGTTCCATTCCAATATTGCATATCACCTTGGTTGTTACCGGTTGGTTTACCTGTAATTTCAATCCAGGATGGAACGTAACTAAGCGGTTTGTATAACCCGGCATGGTCACCCCAGCTAAAAGCTGTATTCCAGTTGGTAATATTGGTTGCAGAGATGCCATTTGCTGGGTGAGAAGTGTTAATAGCGTCAGTTATGCCATATCCGGTTAATGTAGTTGGTAAACTGATCAGGTCTTTCCAGCTGCCACTTAACACAATGGCAGAGAAAGTGGGTTTCCCAGTTAACGAATTCCAGGTACCATCAAATAGAGTCGGTTTGTTTGATAATTCATTATAATTACCACTGAAAAAGGTAGGTTTGTCGATTAAATCATTATAAGATCCGGAAAACAAAGTTGGTTTGCCAGACAGATCGCTGTATTGTCCTGTAGTTGCAACTAATGATAAAACAGGTGCTCCAATCAATTCACCGTATTCACCACTAAAAGTATTTCCAGCTTTCCCTGCATAAAGCGCATATGGAACGGATAATAATTGTGTAGAAGATAACATTTGATAACTCGTCCCTCCCTTTGCATCCACTTCAATTTTAAGAAAATATGTATGAGCTGACCAATCAATTGAAGAAAAAATCCCAGATAATACATTGCCCCGACCAATTTCCACGTTGACTTGTGAATAATGATCAGTGGTAGGAGTAAAAAACTCAGAATAGACGGGAAAACCATTCATGTCATCTTGTAAGATTGAGATACGAAGTCTGATAATTTTGTTGACCGATGTCTGGCCTTTAGTACCTTGAATGGTTGCCTTGAAGCTAAATGCCTGTGGTGGTGCTACCTGAGAATTGAGAATCGTTACTGAGAATAGGATTCCAATTAAAAGAGTAAAAATCTTTTTCATATAGTATTAGTTTTATTTTTTAATTATTTTTTCGACCTTGAATAGCTGATTTGGAGAAGAAGGTTGAAATACTTTTAAATAATAAATCCCGGCTGGGATATGACAATAACAGACTTAATGTCCTTTTTAAAATAATTCTTAGCTCTTACACTTCTTATACAAAATAAAATTGCTTTTGGCCCCCGGGCTTTATGTTTTTGAATTGCCAACCTATTGGCCGGGACTTTAAGTATGCCCCGTAGCGAGCCCCCGGAGCTAATCCGAGGGCTTACAGTAAGTTAATAATTTAGTTCATTAATCCTTTATACAACGAACAGAATAACCTTCACGTGTGTCCGGAGAAGTATCTATTTGTGCATCATGACCGCTATCAGTAAGAGAAATAGAAACAAGATTCATTGGCATTCCATGAGATAGAAGTATCCCCCACCAATAGCCAACGCGTCCCAGATCTTCGGAAGGTGGATGAATAAATCCACCTGGAAGAGCTGTAAAGCCACTTTCGTTAGTAACACGATGATCAGTACGAAACCAATGTGTAGTTCCCGTCTCTTTCATTTTGTATCCTGCTTCGGGTCCTCCAAGATAATCTATTAGAGCATCCCATTCATTGAATGAAGGTACATGCCATCCAGTTGGGCATAATTTACTATTTGAAACAGCAGTAAGATTATATAAACCACCATATATCAATTTATTAGCAGTTTCGGAAGCATACCAGCAAACTTGGCATTCCGGATTATGTGAATTTTGAAATTGGTTCCAGTCATGCTCATCATCTATTAAAACCATGGGAGTGCCATCATTAAGTTTAGTAGTTCTTAAATTTTCTGCCATCCAGACTTGATTGCCAATTGTTACGATATCATAAATATTGCCCTCAACATCACTTATTTTTGTTCCCAAAACCACTAACCCCATTAAATCTTCAATTCTATCTTTTAGTTCATCAACATAAGCTTTTGTAACAGCATCTCCTTTAGCAACCGGATTTGCAAGATTCTTGATATTCTTTTCTTTTGCATCATTCCCATTTATCAGTACCTGTTCAAGTGTCAAATTACCAAAATCCCCAGTTGAATTAATAATATAAGGATTTGCTTCAGTCCCTACTCCATCAACAGTCACATTGGTTCCTGGCATTATCTTAGTTTCAGAACCGTCTGCTTTATAAGGTGTAAGATCAATTTCTGTTGCGTCAGGATTATTGGTAATTTTTAGTTTGTCAGAAATTATTATAAGATCTTGTATTTCGTTGGTTATTGATCCATCTACTTCGCTTGTTAAGTATCCAACCTTTGAATGGTCACCCCAATTATAAGCAGTGTTCCAATTAAATAGGTCACTACTTGTTATTCCATATGCAGGACTAATAGAAAAAATCGGATCAGACTCATTTAAATTTGCAACTGCACCAGCATACATTGCATAAGGAACTGATAACAGTTCTGTAACCGATAGTAACTGATAATCGGTACCCCCTTTAGCGTCCACTTCAATTTTAAGAAAGTATTTATGGGCTGACCAATCAATTGAAGGAAAAATCCCTGATAACACATTGCCCCGACCAATTTCCACGTCAACCTGGGAATAATGATTAGTAGTAGGAGTAAAAAACTCAGAATAAGTAGGGAAACCATTCATATCATCCTGTAAGATGCTAATTCGCAATCTGATCATTTTGTTGACTACTGTCTGACCATTAGCACCTTGAATAGTGGCTTTAAAGCTGAATGCCTGAGGTGGGGCTTCTTGTGCAACGAGGACCGTTAATGAAAATACGATCACAATTAGAAGAGTAAAAATCTTTTTCATATAGTATTAGTTTTATTTTTTAATTATTTTTTCAACCTTGAATAGCTGATTTGGAGAAGAAGGTTGATATATTTTTAAATAATAAATCCCAGACGGGATATCACTGACATTTACCTGCAGGACAGGCTGATAAACAGTTATCTTGTTTAGAATTTTAACTCCTGAATTGTTGTATAAATCAAGGATGAGTCGGCCTGTGTCAATTGGAGTGATTTCAATATTAATGAAATCAGTTGCTGGTACAGGATAAACTTTAAGGGAAATCTCAGATTCCATCATTTGTTCCTTTTGTAACTTGTTTAAAGTATTTTGATCGATGGTGGATATGCCAGATAAGCTACCACCAAGAATCCAGTTGACAGAAACATCTGATTTCACTGCATATCCTCCTGAAGAGACTACCTGTTGTGCCCGGCAAACAACACAACAGCAAAGAATTACTAAAAAGTATCCAATCTTCTTTTTCATAATTTTACTGCATATTAGAATATCAAGAATGAATATATATTACAAAAGCCGGTCATTCTGACCACATTCTACCGGTTCGAATGACCTTTTCTTATTTTTCTGTACATCATAAAATTACCCATGGTTTTAAGAGGCAGATCTTATCCGACGAAGGTGGTCAGAGATACTGGCTTTAGTAGTTAATCCATTGTGTCAGACATGGATTGGCAGGCAGTGGGCCTGTTTTTTCCTGACTTTTGAAAATTGAGCAGGAGATGATCTCCTGGTATCAGTTGCAATGTGTGTTGCCAATTTCGACAACCTCATTTGTAAAATAGTTGATTGTTATGAAGCCTGTATAATGGTTTCCCCTGTCCCCCATGAGGTTATAGTGCCATGTTACATACCATGTATCAGTATGGTAATATTTGTCAACTTCTTTTACCCGGAACACCTCACCGCTTGTACTGGTTACTTCACCTTTCAGCTGGTCAGTTTCCCACACATCTGCACCATCCTTGAAATGTAAAACCCAATGAACTCTTATAACACCTCCGTTGAGGATATCCACCAAATCACCATTGCAATACACAGGAGACCAGTATGAAGATGTAAACCAGCCCTGTATTGATTTTGTGTCTTGCGATTTTGCCTGCATCAATGAGATTCCGAGGATGAGGCAGATTCCGATAATCAAACTTTTTGTCTTCATAATCCTAGTTTTAGATTAAACATTAGAAAATGAAAAGTTAAAGAAACGGTGCGAAACCGGTTTTGCCAGGCGTCCCGATCATTTTGCCACGCGTGCCAAAATGACCAGAAGATATTATTTACGGATATCGCTGGGATTTACTTTAAATTCGTGGGTGAAGACCCTGCTGAAGTGAGATAAATTTTTAAACCCCGTCCTGTATGCTGCCTCGGCAACAGAAATGTCAGATGAAGAAAGCAATTGCCTTGCCCTTTGAAGGCGCAGGGAACGCAGATATTCATTTATTGTTTTGTTAGTAAGCGATCGGAATTTGCGGTAAAGTTGTGTCCGGCTCATGGCTATTTCCCTGCACATCGTCTGGATATCAAATTTTTCATTGTCAAGATTGGCATTCATTATCTCCATGACTTTTTTCATGAATTCATCCTCTTTTTGAAACACCTTATCTTCCCTGAGATTAAGATTGCCGATAGCAGAATAGCGCTCCCGGAGTCTATCTCTCAGCCTGATAAGTGATCTCAACTGTACCATGAGTTCTTCCTTATTGAAAGGTTTTACAAGATAGGCATCCGCTCCGCATTCAATCCCGTTAAGACGCGATTCAATGTCAGCTTTCGCAGTCAGAACAACAACCGGTATATGACTTGTTCGAAGGTTTTTTTTTAATTTGTCAAGCATTTCAATTCCATCCATAACAGGCATCATGATATCACTGATTATAATGTCAGGCACTGATTCGATAGCCTTGTTGCAGCCATCTTCTCCGTTTACCGCTGTAAGTATTTGATAATCATTTTCCAATAGCGAATGGAGGTAATAAATAACTTCGCGATTGTCTTCAACAATAAGTAACAGTGGTTTACTTCCATGAGCAACATCAGTTTCTGGAGGCAGTGTATTTGTCTCATTAAAAGGAATGAAGTAACCCGACATTGATTCTTTAAGTCCATCCAATCGCAGGTTATTATTCATGGGAGCTTTAGATGTTACCGGAAGAGAGATGGTAAATACCGTGCCATTACCAAAAACACTTTCAACTGCTATATCGCCGTTCACAAGCTTAACCAATTCTCTTGTCAGTGAGAGACCAAGACCTGAACCGGGTATGTAATAGGATTCAGTTTCATTAATCCTGTAAAACCTGTCAAAGATGAAAGGCAGGTATTTCTCAGGTATTCCAGGCCCGTTATCACTCACACAGATTATGAATTCATTTCTTTCCGTTAAACTGGTACTTACCTTAACATGTCCATATTCCCGGGTGAATTTAAGGGCATTTGACAGCAGGTTTGAAACGATATGTAAAAGTATATCCGGATCATAGTCAATAACGGGATTATATTTACAGGGACTGAAATCCATCGAAATTTTCTTATATTCTGCTACAGATTGAAATAACTCGACGATAAGATTAATATAATTGTTAATATCTGCCCTGATCATCCTGACAAGCATGGCTCCGGCTTCAAGTTTTGAGAGGTCAAGCATCTGGTTAACAAGATTGAGGAGTATTCCGGAGTTTTTGTCAATTTTTTCACATCCCTCCTCTAACCATCTGTCAGGTTCATTCCTGATCAGGTCTGTCATGCCTTTTATTATTGTCAGCGGAGTACGGAACTCATGCGTTATATTAGTATAAAGCCTTGTCCTCGCCTCGTCAAGTTCCTTCAACTTACCCGTCTCAAGCTTTTCAAGTCTGACACTCTGAGTGATAAAACTCATTATGAATACCATTGCAAAACCTGAAATCCAAAGTAAGTTGATTACAAACAGGGAAATATTTACTGTTGGTGTCATTTCAGGAGGAACTGTAAGCCATGGATTTAAGACTCCTGCAATAATGACGGTTATAATATACACAATAAATATCAGGATTGAAAACCTGCGTTCCCTGAAGCTGAGAGAAAAGAATACAAGGGCCAGCCCTACAAAGATAAGTCCGCCGGAATTGGGGATTCCTCCAAGCTTCAGTATGCAAATCAAAGTTGCCGAAGCAACCAGGAACTGATCAATAAAGAGATGCCACTTCGCGACTTTTTTTTTAAATAATGGTACAAGAACCCCCCCCTGCAAAAAAACAAAAGAAATGAAAAAGCCATAGAAAATAAGAATCCTTAACTGAGGAAAGATAATATGGTATATGACTGTCAGACAGAGTATCATAAATGCGACAGCCACACTTGCAATCCAGTTGATTTTTTTCTGAGTAAGGCTATTCTCATCAATACCAGGATAACCAAGTATTTTAGTAATCCATTTGTCTGCCTTATTAATGATGGAAGATTTCATAATCTGACAGAGTCTGACATTTTATTGTTTAAGAGAAAGAATAGAGCTACCTCATAGTTTTTTCAGTGCCTGAATTATCTAACTGCACAACAGGTCATTACTGCTTTCCCAATTAATAATTGAGATCTACCGTAGCTTAAAGTTACAAAGTATGTTGGATAAATCCTAAGATTGTCTTACAGTTTTATCCCGCTCTAAAAATTGCCATGTTTCTAAGCAATCAAATGGCTTAATAATAAACTTCAGAAGGAAGTTCTTTGATGGAGAACCTCCTGGAATTTTACAGGAAGTCAATGGTGCCAGAAAAGAGAGGGAGAGATAAGGAGAAAGGGAGTTGGGGTGATGAAAAAGTGAAGAGAGTGCTCGCTCTCGCTCACACTCTCACTCTTTTTCTGTACCCGGAGCGGGACTTGAACCCGCACAACCGCAATGGTCACAGGATTTTAAGTCCTGCGTGTCTACCATTCCACCATCCGGGCGGACCATTTCAGTGCGGCAAATTTATAACAATTAATTCTTAATTAAAACAGCAGATTGATAAAGAGATATGTATTTCCAGATATATCCCTGTGTTTATTCAGCTCTTACTCCGTGTTTTCTCTGTGTACCTCTGTGTAAGTTCTTAATAATTTATAAGTTACACAAAGATCCACAGAGAATTCACAGAGGATCATTAAGGAAAGAATTTAATCTTTTACCAGGATTGGTTTCCCCAAACCTACTTTTTCAAGATCCTTTAGTTGAGTTTTTGCATCTCCGACAACTACATAGTACATCTTTGCAGGGTCGATATATTTATTCGCCAAAGCCAGTTCTTTATCCACAGTGAGTCCTTTTACAAAAGCCTCTTCCTGTTTGATATAATCAGGGGGCAGATTGTAGGAAGTCATTGTATTTAACATGGTAATAAGGCTTCGTGATGTTTCGAAGCGAAGGGCATTACCTTTCAGAAGCGATGATTTTGTAAAATCGATATATTCCTGAGGTAAGCTGGTACGGTATTTCTCCATTTCTGTTTTAAAGATCGTAACAGACTCAAGTGTAGAGTTTGTACGAACCATTGATGAGGCTGTGAAAGCGCCATAATTTTTCGCACCGGAAAAGCCCGATCGGGCACCGTAGGTAAATCCTTTTTCTTCTCTCAGAATCAGGTTGAATACTCCATTAAAAGAACCTCCAAGTTTGTAATTGGCAACTGTAACAGGATAGAAATCAGGATCAGATCTTGAAATTGAAGGAGCCCCAATTGATATTACGGATTGTTTGGCCCCGGGTACATCTACAAAATATATCTGTGATTTAGCCGGAGGTCCGGGAACGGTTATTTCCGGTATAGCTACATCTTTAGCCTGCCATTTCTGGTTTATATCTGCAAGTGCTTTTTCAACTCTTGACTGATCAACATCGCCTACTACAAGAAATTTGGCTATTGAAGGGGAGAAATAAGTGTTGTAGTAGTCTTTGAGGTCATCCAATGTAATTGAAGAAACAGATGATTCTGTTCCTGAAGCATCTATTGCCAGGATGTTATCGCCATAAATAAGTTTATCTAACGTGCTTGAAGCCAGATAGCTAGGGTTTGCTGCATTACGTTTAAGTCCATTTATTATCCGGCTCTTTGCCAAAGAAAACTGTTCTTCATCCCACCGTGGTTCAAGAAGGATCTCTTCAACGAGAGCGAGTGTAGCTTCAAAGTTCCTTGCAAGAGAGTTAACCTCAATTGAAATATCTTCGTTACCTGATGATACTCTTATAGATGCACCCAGCAATCCAATGGCATCTTCAAGCTGTTCGGGTGTTTTGTTCTTTGTCCCCTCATTCATCATTGTGGCAACTAGATTTGCAACACCGGCTTTCTCAACTTTATCAAGCATGTGACCACCATCAATGACAATTGAGTATTGAATAACAGGAAGTTCAGTCTGTTGGATACCCCATATCTTCATTCCGTTTCCTAACGATGCAGACCAGGGTTGTGGTATTGTCACTTCAGGGTCCGCCCCGATTGCCGGCATAACACTACGATCGATTTTAGTCGGTGTTTTTATAATAGCATCTTCAGTAACATCGGCCAATTTAACTTCAGCAGCTTTTGTAACATCTTCTTCTACTATGCCTGCATTTACCGAACCTTCAACAATAAGATCTGCCATCCCCTTAGGGACAAAGCTGGTTTCGACAAAATTCTTTCCTTTAATATATTTATTGAATACTGCTTTGACATCTTCCATAGTAACTGCCAGGCTGTTAGCCAGATCCTGACTATAAAATTCAGGATCACCTGCGTACATAGAATATTCTGCAAGAGTGAAAGCTTTACCCTGAACACTGGAAAAATTCCTGTAAAAACCGGTTTCAATACCTGCCTTGATTCTTGTAAGATCCTCTTCAGAAAATCCATCTTTTTCAAATTTATCAAGACCTTCAAAAATAGCTTTTTCCACTTCAGTAAGATTTACTCCAGGGTTTGCTGTAACTGATATGGTAAAAGCGCCGGCAAGCTCCTGAGCACCACTTCTCGCTGAAACGCGGGACGTGAGTTTTTTATCTTTAACGAGTATGGTATAAAGGGGAGCTTTTTTGTTGTTTGCCAGAAGATCAGCCAGAAAATCAAGGGCGTATGAATCTTTTGAAAACTGTTCTACAGATGGAAAGACCATAGTCAGCTGTGGTGCCCTTGCAAAATTATCTTCATGATAAAGTTTTACTGTTGATGCCAGCTTTACAGGCATTGGACCTCTTTTTTCGATCTTTTCACCTGCCGGTATTTCTCCAAAATATTTTTCAACCATTGCTTTTACTTCATCAACACTAATGTCGCCTGAGATGACAAGAGTAGCATTATTGGGTGAATAGTATTTTTTATGAAAAGCAACAACGTCACCGACAGAGGCATTTGTAAGATCCTCCATATTACCAATAACGGTCCAGCTGTACGGATGTCCTTTTGGATACAGGTTTTTAAGTATGAGCTCCTGGTTAAATCCATAAGCTGCATTATCCACACTCTGTCGTTTCTCGTTTTGAACAACATTCTGCTGGTTTGCAAGTGCTGTTTTTGTTACAGTGTTTTCGAGATAACCCATTCTGTCAGACTCCATCCACAAGGCCATTTCAAGAGCATTCTTAGGGACAACCTCATAATAATTTGTCCGGTCCTGACTGGTACTTCCATTTAGAGAACCTCCTGAGCCCTGTATGTTTTTGAAAAACTGATCTTCTCCGACATTTTCGGATTTCTGGAACATCATATGTTCGAAGAGATGCGCAAAACCGGTTTTACCAACAGCTTCACGGCTGGAGCCAACATGATAGTAGATGGCAACTGCAGCAATTGGATCTGAATGATCTTCGTGCAATACAACAGTAAGACCGTTAGATAATGAATACTTCTCAATGGGGATTGATAAACCGGTCTCTTTGTTTTGTGTTTTACATGAGAATAACGTAATGATCATGAAAGCCATGATCCATGAAATAAAATGTTTCATAGTTAATTGATTAAGGATATGTTCAATGTTTTGTCTTTATGTCGCGAAAGTTAAAACAATTTATTTAAGTTGAATTGCAAAATGAGTTAAAATCTGAAGGAAGTGTTGTTAAAATTTGGGAATAACATCCAGATTGGCATCCCTTCTTCCTTTCCTGCAGCTGTTTTCCTTAGTAACTTTTTCCTGTTGTGCCTCTTAATCCTGTCAATAATATCTGCACCTTGAACTCTAATGAAAGCAAGTAGTCGACCTGGAGTACAGTATGAAATCGAAATAGTACAAATGAAAAAAGGAAACATGCAGCTTCCTTTTTATTTGAGCGGGAGACGGGACTCGAACCCGCGACCCCGACCTTGGCAAGGTCGTGCTCTACCAACTGAGCTACTCCCGCAATTCCACGGGCAAAAATAAGAATTTTTTTTTATCTGCAAATAGCTGCAGACAAAATAACCTGTGATGAAAATATATTGAAACGGTTAATTTTTTACAGGACCCCATTCAAGCAGAACGTTATTTTCAAAATAAAGCCAGGTGTTGTTATAGATCCATTCTTCCTTGATAATATCTCCGCTGATTACCCTGTTGATCTTTCCCGGTGTACCCCAGCTGTCCTTAACCATTTCAGAATTCATTCCCTTCCAGATTTTCCCGGCATAAAGCCTTGCAGCCATACTTGAACCATATTTGTTTTCAAGATATGAAAAACGGTTCTCTTGTTGTTGCAGAGAAGGCTGTTCCTGTTGATTTGGCTTTTGCTGATCAATTTTTGATGGAGCAGTGGTGGTCTTATTTAAAACTGCATGGCGCTTGAAAATATATCCTTCATAGTCTTCATAAATAACATGATAATATGTGCTGTCAGAGTCAAGCACTGTTACTACTGAACCTGATGGTATTATAAGAATGACGGTTGTAAGATCATCTTTTGTTTCAAAAAGTCGGCTGGAAAATTTTAGGGTTGCAGTGGTTGTAATATTCTGACTGGAAGACATTGTATTTTCCATGTTCTCCAGCTGATCTGATCTTTGTGTCTGTGCCATGGCAGGAAGAATCAAGATTGCCAATAGTGTAGATAATAGTATTCTTTTCATATAATTGTTTATTTCGGATAAAGCAAAAATTGTACCACTTATTTTACTTTTTCCGAATGAGCATTAAACCATCTCTTAATGGTAATATTACATAATCATTCTCTTGTCCACTCTCAGTCTTAATCATTTCATTAAATGCTATGATTCCGTTTGCCTGGGGATCAGATGTTACTTTTTCAAGCACTTTTCCTCCCCATAGCACATTGTCAGCCAGTATCAATCCTCCGGGCTTTACTTTTTCGAATATTTGTTTAAAATATTCGATATATTCCCTCTTGTCACCATCAATAAAAACCAGATCAAACATCTGGTTGAGACCAGGTATTATTTCAAGGGCATTTCCGGTGAGCTGAATAATCTTGGACCCGGCTCCGGCCCTGAGAAAGTATGAGTGTGCGAAAGCTGCAAGCTCATCATTTTTTTCAATGGTTATGAGCTTGCCTCCGGGTTTTAATCCCTTGGCAAGGCAAATAGCCGAGTAACCTGTGAAGGTTCCGATCTCAAGAATATTTTCAGGATTAATCATCAAAGAAATAAATTCAAGAAATTTCCCCTGAAGATGACCGCTTACCATATTTGGGTTGACAAAACGGATTTGGGTCTGCCTGTAAAGATCTTCCAGCACAGGATCTTCCGGGGAGGAATGTTCGAGAATGTACTGTTCCAGTTTGCGGTTCATTGCTACTCTATGTTCGTTGTGCGATTCTTGTTTTGTATGTTTGAGAAATTTAATCTTTTTCCAAGATTTCAAGACTCATTCCGGACACCTGTCGTCTGATTACTACTTGTAAATCAGAGTTGACAACTTTGCAGGTTCAAAAATATCATTGGCTGTCTCAAGCAATTCAGAGGCTGTAACAGCATCTATTTTTCGGGCAATATCCTCGATGGAATCAATTTTATTAAATATCAGAAGGCTTTTTCCAAGGCTCAGCATAAGACTTTCATGATTTTCATAACCTCTCGCAAGGTATCCCATAATCTGGTTTTTAGCTTTGCTTAACTGGATGGTTCCAAGTTTTGATGTGCGTAGCTTCTTAAGTTCAGCCATCGCAATGGAAATACTTTTGTTGAGATACTGGCTGTCTGTACCAAAATATATTGAGAATATTCCCGTATCATAGTACGGATTATAGCTTGATTCAACATTATAAGCCAGTCCGTTTTTTTCACGCAACGACATATTGAGCCGGGAGTTAAGTCCTTGTCCGCCAAGGATGTTATTAAGAAGGAACATTCCCATCCTTCGGTCATCTTTAATATCATATGCAAGGTTGCCTATAATGCAGTGATTCTGAACAGTATCCATTTTCTTTGTCAGGTAAGCCGGTCTGTATAACCATGGCTTCCTGTCGCCAGCTTCCCTTTTATTCGTTAAAATGTCAGAAAAGTATGTTTGAAACAATTTAAGGATCTTCTCATCCGGTATATTACCGACAGAACAGAAGACCATCTCTAGCGTATTGTAATTTGTCGAGATAAAGTCAGAAATTTTTTTCTGAGAAAGGGATTTTACTGATTCGGGAGTGCCCAGTATATTATGGCCAATAGGCTGGTTAACAAAGATCAGCTCTTCAAAATCGTCAAATATAAGTTCTGATGGATTATCGAGATATGAATTTATCTCTTCAATAACTACATCCTTTTCTTTTTCAATCTCTTTTTCCGGGAAGACCGAATTAAATGTTATATCGCTTATCAACTCAATAGCTCTCTCATAGTCTTCTTTTAGAAAGGAGGCATGCACGGCGGTCTCTTCCTTGGTAGTATAGGCATTCAGTTCACCTCCTACGTCCTCTAACCTGCTCAGAATATGATATGCTTTCCTTTTTTTTGTGCCTTTAAAAAGCATATGTTCAATGAAATGGGCAATACCATGTTCATGATCTGATTCATCACGGGAGCCGATATTTATTATGATACCGCAGTGCCCAACCAATCCGGGGATCCTGTGATGAACGAGCCTGATCCCATTATCGAGGGTGTGAAGGAGTAGATCCATCTTGTAAAATAAGTAAGGATGCAAATGTACCACAACATTAAAATGATTCCAAATAGAAAATATTCTGTTAAAGTTTTGCTTACTCAGATTTGAAATATATATTTGCAGTCCGAAAAGGAGGTGCCATAGCTCAGTCGGTAGAGCAATGGACTGAAAATCCATGTGTCCCCGGTTCGATTCCTGGTGGCACCACTTCTTTAAATCGCAAAATCCGTAAGATCAACGTCTTGCGGGTTTTTGTTTTTTATGTAGGTGACACCTGCATTGCCAGCAGGAATGGATTTGGTGCTGATCTTTTAAATGTTCACATTGTCAGTCCATTACAAACATTAAATCATTTTGAAGCCGTCAGCAAGAGTCAAATTATTAGAATTGTTAGAGTTCTTATCGTCTAAATAAAATTGTTTGCATAAAAATTTAGGATTAATTTTATCTTTAATGATTAGCTGTAATATGTCATAAGTTCGTTTACACTTTCTAAGCAAAATACTGTGTCAAGAGTTCGTTTACATTCTTCATACTTGCCCCCTAGGGGCAATGTCATATAGTTAAGTGTTAAAAGTATGAAACCATTGAGTTACGAACAGTATTTCTACAGTTCTTTGTAGTGTCGAAATACAAAACTCAATGGTAGAAGCAAATGTAAGAATAATAGAGGAACTAAAATATTTTCTGGAAGCAGTGTCCAAAGATCCATCGTTACGTAAGCTGGTAACAGAAACGGAAAAAGATTTTACCCGGGATAGAAAGCTTCCGCTGGAACGTATTGTAGGACTTATAATTAATATGCCAAAACGAAGTTTGAGCATAGAGATACAAGAGTTCTTTGAAAGTTTGGGAAAAGATTTGGCACATTGTACCAAGGGTGCTTTCTGTTCACAAAGGTCTAAATTAAAAGCCTTATTCTTTGAAGTGTGGAACCAGTGGCTGGTAAGCAATTTTTATCATTATTATGGAAATAAGGTAAAACGCTGGCGCAACTTTAGAGTACAGGCAGTAGATGGTTCAACGGCCTATTTGATCAATAAAAAAGAAGTGGTTGACTATTTTGGAACTCAGGACAACCAACATGTGCGTATACCGATGGCAAGGATTATGCAGGTGCAAGATATCCTGAATGATCTGACAGTTTGGGAGCAAATCAGTCCCATTAAAGAATCAGAGCAGGCGATAATGGCCAGATATGTGAGCCGTTTATACGAAGATAGATTAACTCTCTTTGATCGCGGTTATCCGGGTTTTGCTCTGATGTACCTGATGAACAACCAGGAAGTTCCCCGCCACTTTGTGATGCGTTGCAAAGCCGGGTTCAACAAAGAGGTGAAGCAATTTTTGCAAAGCAGTAAGAACAGTAAGATCATTGATCTGAAGCCAAACTCAAATGCAATAGCAACGCTTCTGGAACATGGGTACATCATTACACCGGAGACAACAATAAAAATGCGGATGGTGAAAGTAACTTTGAGCAGCGGTGAAGTTGAGATTCTGTTAACCAATCTGTATGATAAAAACCTGTACACCAATGATGACCTAAAGTTTTTGTATGGTCTTCGCTGGGGGATAGAAACTTCATATGGCAAGCAGAAAAATCAACTACAAATGGAGCAATTTAGTGGGCACAGGGTAATATGCATTCAACAAGATTATGCAGCAGGTTTGTTTGTAGCCAACCTACAAAGCCTGATAGAGAAGCAGAGTGAAGATTATCTGAGTTTTATAAATCGAAAACGCATCTATCAGTACAAAATAAACCGGAATGTAAGTTGGGCTTCAATGAAACACTCCATCGTTAAACTGTTTTTAGATAAGAATCCCGAACAAATACTGTTGCAACTGCAAAAAGCTTTTGAACGAAATCTCGAACCAGTCAGGCCTGGAAGACATTACCTTCGAAATAAAAAAGTGAAGCGATTAAACGGTAAATACCAAACTTTAACAAACTATAAAAGAGCTATATAATGACTAACTATATGACATTGCCCTGATGGGGGCTCACGCTCCAAGCATTGTCAATGTTAGTATTCAGCGAAAGTCCCCTTCAGGGGATTTAGGGGTAAACTAAGAAAGGAATACGACATTTATTCATCCTCGCTACTTATAATTAAACCACTAAAGATAAATTTAATTTTTATTTTAATAAATATAAAATCCTTAAATCTCACTATTGTAACTACTTAATGAAAAATATCTTCTCTTTTTATTTTATTAAATTTCATCTTTTATCTCTGCGAAAATAAGCTTATTTTCAAGCTGTATTTCTTTTTATCTTTTATTTTACTCAATACCATTATGTTTTTATTATCAAACCAAAATATACAATTTAAAAATTGAAGTCAAACTAACAAAAAAATTATGAAACGTAGAGTTTTTATTAAAAACAGTGCGATAACTGTCGGACTGGTTGGTTCAACATCCCTGTTGTTAACGACAACTGAGGGATGTGCTCAAAAGCCATCCCGGATTTCCGGAGTTACACCAGAAGAAATCCGTTCCGCTGAATATCTTCGCCGTGCGCAGTCTGATCCTTATTTATCAAAATTACCACAGTTTGCCAACCGGCAATTTATTCCAATGCCTTTAGAGGAACGGATAAGTCGTAAGATTGTGCCGAAGCGGGGTTTTTGTAGCCTGGCCCCAGGTGGTGAGGCTCATCTTTCCGGCAATGGAGCCGTAACCATAGAGGTAGTAGGTAATCCCTATAGCGAACGGATCGCTTTCAGTCATGAAAGTTTATTTGCATCCCGTAATAGGTCAGAGACAGCCAAGATTGCAAATGTTTTTCCAAAGGTCCGGAAAATGATAATGGACGGAAAATACCACGAAGCTGCAATGGTAGGCTATAATGAATGGCAAAAAAATCCTGTCACAAAGTCAAGGGGTGGTTTTGGCGGCGGAAGATCCTCCATGCTTCTGGAATCTCCGGCGAGTGAATCAGCTAAAAATTATCTTCGAACGGTAGATTTTGAGAGTACAGAAGTTAAGGTATACTGGTCGGATGAGCGCGGAGACTGGGTTCGCGAAACCTTTTCCTCGAGGCCTGACAATGTTGTTGTCCAGAGGTTAACAGCACCGGCCGGACAATCGTTGAATGTTCGTATCACTGTGTCGGAAGGTAGTGGAGCACCCCGTATGGGTGGTGGGGGTCAGGATTTTGCAGGAATACGTGGCCGCGGAAGAGCGCAGGGGATAAGTGAAGAAACCAAAAACTCCCAGACGGATTTCAACGAGCAGCGTCTGATTATCAAGGGTCGTTTGGACCCATCGGTTGACAACCGGGGCTATGCCAACGTTACCCGTGTGGTCCGCGACGGCGGTTCTGCCCTCATGGATGGCGACACATTGGTGGTAGAAAATGCATCTTCCGTAATGCTTCTCACTCGCTATGAATATTTACCTGACTACAGCGAGGACAAGGTGGAAGCTGTCCGCCAGTCGCTGGAAGAACTTACCCCTGACTATCCGGCGTTGCTGGAGCGGGCCCGAAGAGTTCAGTCCGAGATGCTCAACCGTGTCACTGTAGATTTTGGAGACGATTCCAAATATGGGCTGTCATCAGAAGAACTTTTGTCTGATCAACGTTCCAGTACAGGCTATTCGGGCGCTTTTCTCAAGACATTTTTTGAGATGTGCCGCTACTGGTTCATTATTATTACCGGAAAGTATTTAACTCTGTCGGCACTGACCAATGTTAATACCAACCTGCAGGTTGCGCCAATATCCATAGGCAATTACCTCGAAAGCGAGATGGCCTATTTTGACTGGATAGAAAGTCTAATTCCGGATTGCCGCACTAATGCAAAGAATATATACGGTTTTCGTGGCACATTTTATCCCATTGCGCCGTTTCAAGATACAGGCGTTTTTAACATGTATGATTATGCTGATAATACCGGTGAGACCTGGGCACATCCTTACTGGATAAGTGCAGGCGGCTGGGTTGTGCGCCCGTTCTGGGACCACTATCTTGTAACCGGCGACCTGGATTTCCTCCGCAATCGTATGGTGCCGATCTATAAGGATATTGCACTGTTTTACGAGGACTACCTGACAGTTACGGACAAAAACGGAAAATACATCTTCGTCCCTTCATTTTCTCCGGAGAATAATCCCGGCAACCTGAACCCCGGGTGTATGGCAGTGATTAATGCAACTATGGACATTACAGTATGCCGGGAGGTCCTGGTCAATTTGATAGAGTCATGCGAGCTACTGAGCATTGAGGCTGATAACATACCAAAATGGAAGGCAATGCTAGATAAGCTGCCGCCCTACTTGCTCAATCCCGACGGTACTTTGAAAGAGTGGGCATGGGCAGATCTGGATGATCGTTATAACCACCGTCATATCTCTCAATGTTACGGGGTCTGGCCCGGCGATGAATTTGATCCGGATCGTACACCTCAACTGGCCAGGGCTGCTGTATTGGCAGACCGGAAACGCGTGCCGGAGCGGTTGGCCGGACATAGTTATTGCCAACGAGGTTTGGTTGCGGCAAGGCTCAAAGACAATTTTATGGTAGACACCATGTTACGGCAATTGCTTGAACAAGGCAATGTCGGCAACACTCTCCTGTGTTCTCACGACCCATATACCAAAATGCGAATGGGAGATCCACAAGGCGGTATTCCTACAATTATGATGGAGATGCTTGCGTACTCGCGTCCCGGAGTTATTGAGGTACTACCTGCTCTTCCTCCCACGCTTTTAAAAGGGTCCGTCAACGGAATGCTTCTTCGTACTTTTGCGAAACTTGACAAACTGGCCTGGAATATGGATGAACGTACCGTGGATTTAACGGTTACCTCTTTGAAAAAGCAGGATGTGACTTTGATTGCGCGTTATGGCATTGAAGATATTTCCGCTTCTTCGGGAGTTTTAGCAGAGGAGCCCCAATCCGATGTGGCTACCTGCAATTTGCATTTACCGGAAGGAAAGCCGGTTGAAATTCATTTAAAAATAGGTCAGCGCAACCCGCTGGATTGGATTAACTGGGTATAATCAACAAGCAAAAATCAAAATAAAATAATATGAAACGCAGAAATTTTGTTAAAACAAGTGTAGCCGCTGCCAGCCTGGCGGGTTTTTTGGAGTTATTGCCATTGCCCCCGAAGGCTCAAAAGGAAACCAAAAAAACAGGAGCGCCATTGGCGGACAATCGTCCGGCAGAATATCTTAACCGCGTGAAAGGGGTACCATTCTTACCCAAGCCACCTGAAGCCGGGAGAACGTATCCGATCACACCGATGCCGCTGAAGGAACGGGTCAGTAAGAAAATTGTGCCGCAGAGAGGCTTTTGCAGCATTGCCCCCGGGGATTTGGTCAGGGAGGCTCTCACCTCTGGTAATGGTATGATGAATATAGAATTGATGGGTGATCCCTACGCAGAGCAAATCCTTTTCCACCAGGAAAGCCTGCTAATGCCATGGAAGAAGCCTTTGGAGGCCCCCAACGTTGCAGGCATATTTTCGGAAGTGCGGCAAATGGCGCTTGATGGAAAAAACAGAGAAGCAGTTGCTCTGGCGCTTCAGCATATGAATGAAAGCCCAATCAAACAGGACACTGAGCCACACCTCACCATTCCTGCATTCCTGATGAAACTCGACCTTCCTAAAACTGCGTCGGTCAGAAACTATTTGCGTACAGTAAATTTCGAGAACAGCGAGATTAAGGTTATCTGGACAGACGAACAAGGCGACTGGATTCGTCAAACTTTCACTTCCCGGCCCGACAATGTCGTTGTCCAATGGCTCACTGCCCCGGAAGGTAAGACGATGAATGTCCGAATCTCTTTGCAGAAATCTGCGGAGTGGAGCATGGTTACCGGTATGGACTGGGGCGCCCGTCGGGGGATTGGCACCACCGATCCTGACCTGAAAGCATTTGTATCACTTGCAGCAGACCAGAAAAAACTTGCTCCAAAGGGTGTTGAAGCCGGAGACGTTAAGCAGAACTCCAACGAGCAGCAACTGGTTTACAAATGTCGGTTAGACCCTTCCATTGACAACAGTGGTTATGCGGGAGTTGTCCGCGTGGTTCGCAATGGTGGCTCAGCCAGGATGGATGGAAGCACTCTGGTTATTGATAATGCATCCTCGGTAATGTTACTTACACGCATTGAGCATTTCTCTGACTACAGTGAGGATAAAGTGGAAGCTCTTCGACAGGCCTTGGAAGGACTCACGCCCGACTATCCGGCATTGCTGGAGCGGCATCAAAAGGTTCAGTCAGAAATTCTTAACCGTGTCACTGTTGATTTTGGAGGAGCGTCACAATATGGCATGTCAGTGGAAGAATTATTGTCAGACCAGCGGTCAAGGCCAGATTATTCGCCTGCTTTGCTGGAGAAGATATTTGAAATGGGGCGGCATTGGTTTATCATCAACAGCGGTAAGTATCCGAGCATCGCAGCTGGGGTCAACTCTACTATTAACCTGCAAACAGCGGGTGCTGTACAGGGTGATTTACAGGAAGGCATGGAGGCCTACTTCAAATGGATGGAAGAAATCGCACCGGATTGCCGGGGCAATGCAAAGAACATCTTCGGTTTTCGGGGTACTTCATATCCCCTCTTTCCAGATAAGGGATTCGGAGTCAATTTCTACTATACCGGCGCTTCCGAAATAGGAATCTGGCCCTATTGGATTTCTGCCGGAGGCTGGTTAATCCGTCAGTTTTGGGAACATTATCTGGTCACCGGAGATATGGAATTTTTAAGCAATCGTATAGTTCCGGCCTATAAAGAATTGGCGTTGTTCTATGAAGATTTTCTGACAGTCACCGACAAAGATGGGAATTATATTTTTGTCCCATCCATCTCGCCGGAGAATGCGCCTGCCAGAGCATTTCCAGCGGGACCGACGATGCTCAATGCCACAATGGATATTTCAGTATGTCGGGAAGTACTGACAAATTTGATTACAGCTTGTGAGTCTTTGGATATTGAAGCCGACAGTGTGACAAAATGGAAGACAATACTGACCAAGCTGCCACCTTACCTGCTGGAAATAGACGGCACCCTTAAGGAATGGGCCTGGCCTTCAATTCAGGAACATTACAGCCATCGGCATATCTCTCATCTTTACGGCGCCTGGCCGGGTGATGAAATTGATCCGGATCGCACACCACAACTGGCTCGCTCTGCAGAGATAGCCAACCGGAGGCGCACATTTGATACGATGTCCACCGCAGTAGCGGGTGAAACAATAGCTGCTTATGCCCGCTGCCATAGGGCTTTGGTTGGGGCGCGTCTCAAGGACAACATCATCGTTGACACCCAGCTGAGGCAAATGATGGAACAGGGCCAGGTCAGCACCACGTTGCGTTGTTCACGTGAGACATATGGCATACCCATACCTGATGCACAGGGAGGGATTCCGGCAATTATGATGGAAATGCTTGCCTACTCACGTCCAGGTGTGATCGAGGTGCTTCCCGCGCTTCCTCCCACGCTGGTAAAGGGAGCAATCAACGGAATGCTGGCCCGTACTTTTGCAAGAATCAATAAGCTAACCTGGGACATGGAAGCAAGAACAGTAGATATTACCATCACATCCATGAAAAAACAGGACATTACATTGATTGCCCGCTATGGAATTGAAAATGTCACTGCACCTTCAGGAGTTTTAGGAGCGTTCAAAAAGGGCAAAGCAGACTGTGAACTGCACTTGCCGGAGAATGAGCCGGTGGAAATACATCTGGAGCTTGGACTGCACAATCCTTTGGATTGGGTTGCTCAGGTAAGTTAGTAACCATTTATATAGTGAAAATAAGAAATCAGTAAAGAAGAATAATTTAGGATCTTAGAGAGCATCACTGTGAAAAAGGTGATGCTCTTATTGTAAGTAATGGAAACCAATTATTGTCGTATTTTGACCCCCAACCCTCATCAGGGCAATGTCATATAGTTAGTCATTATATAGCTCTTTTATAGTTTGTTAAAGTTTGGTATTTACCGTTTAATCGCTTCACTTTTTTATTTCGAAGGTAATGTCTTCCAGGCCTGACTGGTTCGAGATTTCGTTCAAAAGCTTTTTGCAGTTGCAACAGTATTTGTTCGGGATTCTTATCTAAAAACAGTTTAACGATGGAGTGTTTCATTGAAGCCCAACTTACATTCCGGTTTATTTTGTACTGATAGATGCGTTTTCGATTTATAAAACTCAGATAATCTTCACTCTGCTTCTCTATCAGGCTTTGTAGGTTGGCTACAAACAAACCTGCTGCATAATCTTGTTGAATGCATATTACCCTGTGCCCACTAAATTGCTCCATTTGTAGTTGATTTTTCTGCTTGCCATATGAAGTTTCTATCCCCCAGCGAAGACCATACAAAAACTTTAGGTCATCATTGGTGTACAGGTTTTTATCATACAGATTGGTTAACAGAATCTCAACTTCACCGCTGCTCAAAGTTACTTTCACCATCCGCACTTTTATTGTTGTCTCCGGTGTAATGATGTACCCATGTTCCAGAAGCATTGCTATTGCATTTGAGTTTGGCTTCAGATCAATGATCTTACTGTTCTTACTGCTTTGCAAAAATTGCTTCACCTCTTTGTTGAACCCGGCTTTGCAACGCATCACAAAGTGGCGGGGAACTTCCTGGTTGTTCATCAGGTACATCAGAGCAAAACCCGGATAACCGCGATCAAAGAGAGTTAATCTATCTTCGTATAAACGGCTCACATATCTGGCCATTATCGCCTGCTCTGATTCTTTAATGGGACTGATTTGCTCCCAAACTGTCAGATCATTCAGGATATCTTGCACCTGCATAATCCTTGCCATCGGTATACGCACATGTTGGTTGTCCTGAGTTCCAAAATAGTCAACCACTTCTTTTTTATTGATCAAATAGGCCGTTGAACCATCTACTGCCTGTACTCTAAAGTTGCGCCAGCGTTTTACCTTATTTCCATAATAATGATAAAAATTGCTTACCAGCCACTGGTTCCACACTTCAAAGAATAAGGCTTTTAATTTAGACCTTTGTGAACAGAAAGCACCCTTGGTACAATGTGCCAAATCTTTTCCCAAACTTTCAAAGAACTCTTGTATCTCTATGCTCAAACTTCGTTTTGGCATATTAATTATAAGTCCTACAATACGTTCCAGCGGAAGCTTTCTATCCCGGGTAAAATCTTTTTCCGTTTCTGTTACCAGCTTACGTAACGATGGATCTTTGGACACTGCTTCCAGAAAATATTTTAGTTCCTCTATTATTCTTACATTTGCTTCTACCATTGAGTTTTGTATTTCGACACTACAAAGAACTGTAGAAATACTGTTCGTAACTCAATGGTTTCATACTTTTAACACTTAACTATATGACATTGCCCCAAGGGGGCGTCGGCTCTAAGGAGAGCAAAATATCATAAGTTCATTGACATTTTGGAATTTCAGTCAACAGGCATAAGAAAAGGGAATACATGAAAAATAATATGGTCTCTTTCGATTAGTAGGATATGGTTTTTTATAACAATCCGAGCGATTACATAGCTGTACATTAATTCCTTTTTAAGCTCAAATTTCATATCCAGGATTCTGATCATACAATCATTCCGGATGAACCTGATAAAAACTATTTAACCCTCAGTCATTGGGATCCGCTGGTATGGGCCGGGGATAGTATTTAGTTTAAAGCATTGAGAGTCTGACACCTTTTGATTGGGTGTGTTTTCTCCGGTGGTTGAATATCGATGGTTCTGATTGTGAAAGGCCATAAACTCAGCAGCACGTTCCTTTAGTTGCTCAAAGTTTGCAAAGGTTTGGGTATTCAAGAAATACTTTTGCACATTGTCGTTAAACTTTTCAATCACGCCATTGCGCCGTGGTTCAGCAGGTGGGATAAATATAGGAGTAATGTTTTCTGACAAAGCAAGTCGTATTAATGGGCCAAAGCTTCTTGGATAACGATTACTCCCTCTAAAAGACAACTCATTGTCCATTTGTAAATAATCCGGCATTGAAAAGTTTATCCAGAATTGGCATACGGCAGGCATTACGCTTTGTAAAGCTTTATTTGGGATAGGGTAAACCCCGGCATAATGTGGCTCAATTGCAATAATATTAAGTATGTAATACCTACAGCCCCCTCTGAGATACTTTGGTCCAATAAGGTCCATCTGCTGAACATTAGTGAAGTAATCAGGATATTTTTTTTTTTGCTTCTCTTTTTGTCCCTTTGCCTAGAAGACCATTTCGGTGAATGACCCTATTAATTGTAGACATTGAAGGAGGGATAATATTCAATCGCTTAAACTCATAAAGTATATTCAAAGCACCTTTCTGTGCATATTTCTGCTCTTTAAGATTATTACGAATAGATACGATTGTTTCTTCAATGTCTTCAGGGATCCTGCTAATTGGCTTCTTCGGTGAATTGGACAGTGATTGATACCAAACATCGCTTCCTGTCTTATACCGTTTGAGCCATTTATGAACCCACTGACGAGTTTTACCTAATTTGTCAGCAATGTCATTAATAGGGATGCATTTTAGATGTAATTCGACAGCCTGTTTTCTGATTATCTCTTCGTCTTTCATCTTTTTTTGACGAAGTTCCAAAATTTCAAAGAACGATTTTAAAAATATTTTTGTAAACGAACTGGTGAAACAAATTTTAACCTTAGATGTAAACGAACTACTGACATTTTGATGTAAACGAACTATAGAAATTTATCAATTAGCTGTTATGCTTAGAAAGGCAGAAATTATTCTTACGGTTCTATTAATACATCTTCAACTTGATGCGCAGAAATCAGGGGAGCTGAAAGGGTTTTATGGTTCCATTAACCTTGGTCTGGGCCTGGTTAATGGAAATATTACAAGCGAAGAAATAAATACCAGCTCACATTTTGCGATGCATTTAAATGTTGGAATATTTATAATCAAATCAGTTCAGGCAGGAATTACATTTAATGGCTGGCTTTTTGAGCCGTATGGTTCGATCGCAAATGCCTATAAAGGTGAAAGTATTTCAAATGGTATGTTACACCTTCAGTTTTACCCGCTTAATAATAACAGACTTTTCTTAAAAGGTGCATATGGTATAAGTGAATATACAAATCTGAGACCTGATAAGGATTCCGGTATCGGCAATGCATCTATGGTTGCACTTGGGTATGAAAAAGGAATTGGGAAAAGTGAATTCCTTTATGGCATCCAACTTTCTTACACCATCGGGGCATTAAAATTTACTGATCTCTCCGGAATAAACAGTTTACATGGACGAAAGTTTCAAACAATAGATCTCACAATATTTGTGGGAATCGATTAATAGATATTTTATAAAGACCTTTCCCGCTGAAAGAATAAATTGACAAATCCTGTTACTTATTAAAATATACTCTTATATAATATTTACCTGGCAAAGCAACTGCCCTGGAATTAAGAAGAAGATGAATAAAATTTCTATATTACTGTTTGTTTTAATGCTTTCTTCCTGTGCTTATTATTCACCAATATATTGGGGATGGGGAGAATGGTCCGGACCGGAAGTCTCCGGTGTCGGGAATAATTCTGCTGCAATATTTGACTGGTCCAGGTTACCCGGCATAATCACCTTTATTGACGGAGATAGTGTAGGTTGTGGATATAAAAAGGCAAAATTATTGCCTGGCAGCCATGTAATTGAATATGCCTATTATCCGGCTGAATTTGGCATGCATCCAGAGGGATTAATAGAAATAGATTTAAAAGCAGGTCATGAGTATGGGTTCCGAATAAAATTATGTTATTCCTGCATTCCAAGACGATACACTACCTGGGTTAATGATAAGACTAACGGTGCCGTTGTATGGGGAAAGTCAAAGAAATGATAACCACTTTGACACATAATCGAAATGCTGTTTTAAATGAAAGAACAACTGGCAGTTACACAACCATTATTTTTGAAATCCTTTGAGGTATCATGAATACTATTATTCAAGATATGAATGCAGAAGAAAATTGAGTTAAAGCAGGCACCGGTGGCACCAGAAAAAATACTGAGAGTATGAGATAGAGCAGGCAATTCACTCTTACTCTTATACCCCTGGAGAAATATCTGTCTGCTGATAGTGGCAAAGTTTGTAAGATTATTCTAATTGGTTATTTTTGTTTTACTTGCACAGGGTTTTTCAGGTGAAACATTTCAGATATTAATTCTCATGAGAAAAAATAATATAATAGTACTGATCTTTGCCATCGGGGTCTTAAATTTTAACTGTTCGCAAAAAAACGGGTCTGAAAATACCTCCTCTAAAAATGTTTATCTGGAATTTGATAAGGCGATGCCACAGGCGATCTATGGCTCACGAAAGCTGACAGAGGCACTGATCATGAATGGTTATACCCTGGTTGATGAATCAGTGGAAGACATTTTTCGGATATCTATTACGGTTGATACTTTAAATCTCGAAGAGGAAGCTTATTCTCTTACATCCGGGGGTAATGCGATAAACATTACGGGAGGTGATAAAAGGGGAATGATATATGGCTGTCTCTCCCTTGCTGAGGATATCCGGAATGGAGTTGATATAGGAGATGTAAAATCAAGAAGCGAAAAGCCTCATTACCTTCTGAGGGCTATCAAGCATAATACCTCGTGGTATTCATATCGCCCAAGCTCCTCACTTGATCAACATTATGAGACGTTGCGTAACCCTGAATACTGGGAAGCATTTCTTGATATGATGGCGGAAAATCGTTTCAATGCTCTGTCAATATTTAATCTTCATCCATTTGTTTATATGATAACCCCAAATAATTTTCCTGAGGCGAGTCCATTTTCCCCCGAAGAGATGGAAGAATGGAAAAATCTTCACAGGGAGATTTTCAGGATGGCAACTGAAAGAGCTATTGACACTTATATAATCCCCTTTAATATATTTGTGAGTGAGGAGTTTTCAAAGGCCCATAACGTTGCATTAACAAATTTCTATCCTCACTATTATTGTGCCGGGGATACTTCAGAACTTGTCAAAAGGTATACACGGGAATGCGTTACACAGGTGTTGGAGGAATATCCCGAACTGACAGGCTTTGGACTCACATTGGGAGAAGGAATGGCAGGAATGTCACCACAGCAGCGGGAGGACTGGATGTTTGATACATATATTGAAGGTATGCGTCTGGCAGGACGGAAAAGTAAGCTCGTTCACCGTATCCCGTTCTCAAGTACCACGGAATCGTTAGGGGCGACAAGCGTAGAGGTAGAACGACTTACCAGGAAGGCTATTGAAAAAGAGGCAGGTCAGGAATTTATTGAGGGGCCGGTTTTCGCAGATCTGAAGTACAACTGGTCGCATGCCCACTCAACACCAAAATTAGTCAAGGTGCATGGGGGAGAGATGTTCGATACATACTATAATCCCGAACCGACAGGTTATAAAGTTACTTATACAGCTCGTAATGAAGACTTTTTCGCTTTACGCTGGGGTGTACCGGATTTTGTAAGGGCCCATATTGCAGAGAACAGCCAGAGTTATGTAGGAGGTTATTTTATAGGATCTGAGACCTATATTCCTGCTCTTGATTACTTTACAGCAGTGAAGGCACCGGTTGACTGGAAATTTGCATTCGAGAGGCAATGGCTTTTTTATAAGCTCTGGGGCAGATTGCTTTACAATCCTCAAACATCTGATGAAGTATTTAAATCAGAATTCATAAGGCGTTATGGCGCCAACGGTGAGAATCTGCTACAGGCCTATGCACTTGCTTCTTCAACTCAGTTGCGTTTAGCATCATTGTATGATTGCGGCTGGGACTTCACTTTATATGGAGAAGGGTTTATGGCACTTATAGGCGATAGTACAAAATATATTTCGGTTCAGAACTTAATGTCACATCCTCCTATGGCTCCTGATTATGTCTCAGTTGAGAACTACATTAAAACAATAGCTGTGGGAGGCTCATTTTCAGATGAAAAGATAACTCCACCTGTACTTGTAAAGATGCTTAACCAGGATTGCAGGAAAGCTCTTAAGCTGGTGGATGATATCGATACAGAGGGGAATGCCTCATTGATGTATGAGGTGTCGGATATAATGACCTGGGCTAATCTGGGGTTGCACCTGGCAGAAAAACTTGAAGGTGCTATGGAACTGCAAAGATTTTATATAAACGGTAGTGAGAAAAACAGGCGGGAATCCATAAGGCATCTTGAAAAAGCCTTAGGATACTGGGACAAAGTTATTGAGATAACACGGCCTATTTATAAAGACATGCCGTTAACGCATTATAATGGAAGCAGTAAGGATAGAAATAATAATAACTTATTCCATTGGTCAAGGATAAGGCCTGAAGTAGCTTTTGATATTGAGATAGCTAAAAATGCAGTACAGGAAAAGTGATAATAAAATCCTTAAGAAGAGACATTAAATAAAAGATTAAAATTTTCAGGAAATATTCAATTGACAGCTGGTTTTCGATCTTCAGGAAACTTTGGAATCAGACCCTGATAAAAATATTACCTAAATGTTTCTTATTATTGATTAACAATACAATCATAAATTATACAAACCTATGAAAAAGAATCTGTCCAGAAGAAACTGGCTTAGGAACATGACAGCAGGAATGGCAGGGCTTTTAACTACAGAGCACCTGTCCGCCAGGTCTTTCAGTTTTTCGGAAGCAGGGAGTAAATTTAACATCAACAAAGCACTAATGGCACCGGGCGATCCGATTAAGATCACCAAACTGGAAATAATTCCTGTGAACACCCTTCGCACTATTTTCGTCAAAATGCATACTGATGCCGGGATAATTGGTATCGGGGAAGGCACTGTGGAAGGACGTATAACCACAACAATGGCAGCTATTAAGGAGCTGGAAGGATACCTTATAGGAAAAGACCCGAGAAGACCGGCTCACCACTGGCAGGCAATATACCGGCATGCCTTCTACCGGGGAGGAATCATTCTCACCAGCGCCTTGTCGGCAGTGGATATAGCAATGTGGGACATCAAAGGAAAAGCACTTGGGGTCCCTGTATATGAACTGCTTGGAGGACCTACTCGTGACAGGGTACGCGTATATGGCCAGGCTGGTTCTCCTGAAGAAGCAAAACAGGTAATTGATCAGGGATTTACTTCTTTAAAAGTTGGCGTTACATCGAGCCGTGGCAGGTTATCTCGTCTTGTGGAAAATCCCGATTTTGTGCAGGGCATTGTTGAAAATGTTTCAGCAATCAGGGATGTTATTGGTCCAAAAGTTGATATGGGTATTGAACTTCACGGAGATCATTCACCTCAGACATCCATGCAAATTATCAAAGCACTGGAACCTTTACAGCCATGGTTTTATGAGGAACCTATACAGTTCCAGAATCTGCCCTTAATGGCTGAAATGGCGAAAAAAACAATTATTCCCTTTGCCACCGGTGAGCGTATGGTAACAAAATGGCAGTTCCGCGATTTGTTGTCACTGGGAGCAGCATCTATTCTTCAACCTGACATCACTCACTGTGGCGGCATAACAGAACTGAAAGCTATCTCATCACTTGCCGAGGCATATTATGCTGCTATGCTTCCACACGCGAAAGAAGGGATAGTGGGCGCTGTGGCTTCCCTGCATGTAGTATCAAGCATTCCGAATCTTCTTGCTCATGAACTGCCCAGCCTCCAGGCTGCACCAGATGACGGAGTACAGCGCAGCTCTCTTGGCAAAAGCTATATTAAAAAGCCGTTGGTAATGGACCATGACGGACATATAACATTGGTCGGAAATATAGATGGCCCCGGGCTGGGCCTTGAACTGGATGACGACCTGGTCGAAAATGAACGTGGTGTGGAGGAGTGGGAATTTCCCGAAATGTGGGATAGCTTTGACGGATCGGTATTGGATCACTAACTGACTTTCACAGGAAATACCTGGCCTTAATTTAAGATTATTCTCAAATTTTAGTCAGCTCATTTTTATCTGCCCGGCACCAGTCATCAAAATACAAGTGCCTTTTATTCTTTAGTGATTTCAATTACAGCAACTGAATAGGGATCCATTTCAAAGGACATGTCCGTGCTAAATGCTGCCTTTGTCTCAACGGTTTTTATAAGATCAGGATTTTCAAGAGAGGGAGCGTCGGTCAAGCCTGCTTTCACAGTATATACCTTTACTTGTGCTTTTTCAGGCACATTAATTCCCTGTAACCTTATGAGCAAAGTATTCTTAATACTATCGTAGTTAACGGCTTTTATAACAATCCGTTTGCCATCCTCGCTGCAGGTAGCTACAGCTTCAAATGTTCCGGCTTTCCAGTTTTCCGGTTTCATCTGTGAGATGTCAGTAAAGAACTGAGCCCTGTTACGGATATCCCTGAATGTACCCTTAGCTGAGGCCAGGAATTTTTCGGCATAATGTTCACGAAAAAGCTTTTCAACAACATACCCCGATCCGGGAAACCATGAAACATGATCGTGATACATAAAACCACTCCATGTAGGGTCGTCGGTTGTGTTTCTCATCCACAATGCAGGACAACTCATCTCAAGCTCCGGACTCAGTCTTTCGTACATTAAAAGATTTCCCGCAGTATGCAATCCTGCCCTCCAGTCATAAGTCCGGCAAAGGCCCCACTCTAAAACAGCAATTTTTATATCGGGATGTTTTGAATTACCGATATAATCACGGAGTTTTATCAGGTAATCCTCTATCCTCTGAAGGCCTTTCTGGAAATTTTCATTTTCATATTCATAATTATGGCATCCGAGGATATCAAAATTTTCACCTGATATATCAATTAATTTCTGACTCCAGTTCATATCGTTGGAACGTTTTTGTCCACAGGCAATTATTTTTGCTTCAGGAGCTATTTTTCTTAACTCACTTCCGTAAAGATTTACAATTTCCGCATATTGATCAGGAGTAAGGCCGTGATTCATCGGTTCATTATCTATCTGAAAGTATTTGACATTGTAGGGTTCGGTGTGTCCGTTCGATGCACGTAGTTTCCCCCAACCGGTCGTTGCAGGATCATTAAGATAATGAACCCAATCCATTGCATCCCTGAATTGTTCCGGCTCGGTATTTGTTGCACTCAGAACGACAAGCGGTTCAGTATCAAGCTGACGGCACAGTTCCATAAACTCGTCAGTACCAAAACCATAATAATCTGAATATCCGCCCCAGATTGAGTTGGGATGATATTTACGTGATACACGGGGTCCGATACCATCCTTCCATTTGTAAATTGAGGCATATGACCCCCCCGGCCATCTTATAAAAGGTGGTTTCAGAGCTTTCATTCCTTCAAGAAGATCAGGGCGCATTCCCCCGGTATTTCGGATATCACTCCGCATCATAGAAATAAAATCAACCAGTACAGAACCCTTACCGTGGGCAACTAACTCAACTTTAGCCTGGCTATCTGTTATTTTACCTGGGAAAGAAAACTTAATCTCCTGCCATTGGGTGCCTGAAGTTCTGAGTGGTAAATCGGCAACTTGTTTTCCGAGAGAATCCGTTACCCTTAATGACAATCTGGCGGATCCCTTTCCGGGCATAATCCAAACCGAACCGGAATAATTATATCCGCTTTGTAAAAAAATACGATCCTGCCGGATTCCTGCACTACCTCCGTTTGGTGTCAGTCGCAGGCTTTTTTCTCCATTTTTGAATTTGCCTTCCACAACATCTGCAGCACCTTTTTCTCCGAATGCTTTCCAGTAAGTTTCATAATCCTTTCCTTCAAAGCCACAACCCCGGATTTGTTCGGCGTATAGTCCGTCGACAACCGAATGGTTAATATGCTCAAGAAACTGACCGTAAATTGCTTCTTCCACTTTCCCTGTAGTTCTGTCAGTATCGATTAACAGTACGGCAACACCAGGCTCGCCGGAAGAGCTTACAGCTTGTGGTGAAAAAGCCGGTAAAGTTAACTCAAGCAGGCATGAAGCACACATTAAAAACAGCAATCTCTTCAGATTTTGTAACATATATAGTCTTATTTAATTTTTGAATTTATTTATTCCATTTTTTAACATTTCGTTTATCTTACTTTCGCGGCAGCTTTTTAACAATCATTTGTCCGAATGAAGAAGAATCTCAATACTTGAATAAAGAGTAGCAGAGAAATTCATCAATGTATTTGAATTAAAGTTTTTTACAGTTATTTCTCTTCCCCTGTAAGTTTATTGAAAATTATGTTATAAATATATACAAATAGATTTTTTTTTGTATCTATTTAACCGTTGTTCAGGATTTAGATATATATATGCAACGTAATGCTGAAATTTCTATAGGACAATGAAGGTTATCAGATAATTAAGAAACAGGCAGTGCATTTGATCTTTATTGCACTGCCTGTCCTTTCTGTTGTATCCTAACCGTATATCGGTTAAGGCACGTTAATTGTTAATTAGTGGTTCTAACAATACAAAATATTAGAGCGGTATCACTACATACGGAGCATAATTGGTTCTGATTGTTCCGACACCAGATCTGGAAGCCATAGCACCCACCCTGAAATAATAGTTCCTATGCACAGCAAATACACTGGCATTAGCTGCCACATCAATTGATAAGGTGTAAACAGTTGCAGGATCGATTACTGCTGCAGGGCTAAAAGATCTGGTAGCCTGCCCGGTTCCGTTTACAATTGGCTTCTTAACATATTCCCCAACATACATATCGGTAAATGCATATAGAGACAGCTTGGACAGCCTTACTGAAGGTCTTCCGGGTTCCAGATTAAATGAAGCATTGATTTTATTAGCCGCCGCATCATAAGTAATCGTAAGATTCTTAATACGAATATATGGCGTAACCGCAAAGTCAATTTGATTACCCCCAGGATTAATGACCATCTCATCAATGGTATACGGGAAGAAATTGCAACTCGAAAATACGATTCTGTATGTATTTGAATATACCAGGTTATTTCGATATTCTCCGTTTTGCATTATCAACCAGCTATTTAAAACAGGAGTAGTTGCATATTTTCCGAGCTCATATGTTCCAATTGTTGAGCCAGTATTTAAATCAGTTTCAATAAGTCCTCCTCCGATACTATCCCTTATTGCTCCATAAACTTGTGCATCCGGTGTGGGATAATCATCTATTTTGCATGAAGTTACGCCAAGAAGCAAACTTGCAATTAGTAATATCAAATAATATATCTTTTTCATAAGTATAATGATTTACAGTTTAGTATTCAGGATTCTGAATTAACATGTTAGAAGAAATCCCAGATATTGATTGATAATAGGTCCTTTGATTGAACGTTATCCCAGTAGCGACCTGATCAAAATAGTTATATGCTCTTACAAACAGATATTTGGGAGGATTCTGACGCAAATCAAGTACCGGAATCAAAGAGTGCCTTCTGGTCGTACTAAATCTCGTATGAAAGTCTCTTCTACGGATTAGGTCCC
Source organism: uncultured Bacteroidales bacterium (assembly GCA_963760915.1). Taxonomy (GTDB): domain Bacteria; phylum Bacteroidota; class Bacteroidia; order Bacteroidales; family VadinHA17; genus LD21. The sequence goes on from CAVXEU010000006.1 coordinate 33,751, forward strand.
AATAGCGTTGACCTTCGAATATTAATTCAACGCGTCTTTCTTTCAATATGTTATCTATTGTAGCCGGAATATTATCGGTATGTTTGGCCCTATGACGAATATCATTCAGATATTTAGCCGCCAGGGCTGCATCTCCTTGTCCACTTTCAATGACTGCTTCAGCATAATTAAGATAAACTTCAGCTAACCGCATATCGATCCATGACTGCGAGGAGCCATAAGGACCCAGGCTGCTAGGAGCTTTGGATTCCTGTAAAAATTTTCTCAAAGCGAAACCTGTACTGCTATAATTAGCGGCAGCTGTACCAAGCGCTCCAAATGCTGAGTATCCTCCAGAGTTATTCGAACCATATGTGTAGTATGTGTTTCCGTCCAGTCCAACCGCTGAATTCTCAGTATAGATAACTGGTGTGCCAGTGGATGTCACCATACCTCCCTGCATATTAATAAGAACTCCTTTAAATGTAGAACCTGGTAATAATACACTTGCCCCAAGTCTTACGTCTTTATCAGCAAAAATTTCGCTCTGGTTATCATATAAGATATATGGCTTGGTCATTGTGGTTAAATTTTTTGGATCAGCCACATAGTCATCTTCAATTCCATCAGAACGGGTCGCAACAGGAACACTTTTACCAGTACCATCATCAGTATAATCTTCAAAATCGTCAACAATATCTAAAGTGGTACCCCACCTTGCAGCCATGTAAAGATTCTGTATTTTCGTCTGTTGTGGATAAAACCAAAAATCTGTAATATGGCCTTGCTGACCGGTAGAGGCACCATCGATATATGCTTTAAGGAATATAATTTCAGGATTTGATAATGACGGTGACTCGAACATATCCTGATAATTTTTAGCAGCCTCTTCTCTACTTGCCGGATCAGGCTTATAGAGAGTTTTTCCGGAGTTATCAATTATATCTTTAGAAGCAGTTATAGCCTGCAGGTAGTAGTTATTAGCATCTGTTAAAGTCATACCACCAACAAGGCCGGCATCAACAGCTTCACCTGTAAGAGGAGCTTTGTTCCAGTATTTTGCAACAGAGGCTGCATGAAGAGCTGCTCTTGACTTAAGGGCAAGAGCTGCCCATTTAGTTGCTCTGTAAATACCGTCATCTGCAGTTAAGGCAGGCGGCAGATTTTCTATGGCTAAGTCGAGCTCGCTCATAACGAAGTCCCAGGTTTCTTTTTCAGTGGAGCGCGGAACAAATAGTCCTGAATTATCCTCAGTTATTTGTTGTACGTTCTCAATTATAGGGACTCCACCTTTGCGCCTGGCTAACTGAAAATACATATAACCACGAATAAAGTGGGCATCACCACTCAGGTGATTATAAACATCTTCTGTCAGAGTACCCTTCGTCTTAAGGGCCTGTATAGTCTCCAAAAATTTATTTACCTGTCTTATCCCTGTATAATCCCAATAGTCTGCCAGAGCATCTCCTGGTTTACTTGTATAACCATTAGGACCATAGATAACAGCTTCATCAGTATTGGATGATAAACTCCATCCACCATCACCTGCACCTCCGGGTCCAGGATGCTGATTAAATCCCCCTGCCGGTCTGTAATTGAAATCCTCCATCGGCATTGCATTGTAGATTGTAGCCAAAACTGTTTTTACACCTGACATATCGGAGAAAAGTACATCGGCAGAGACCTTGTCGAAAGGTTCAAGTTGAAGATAATCCTTACATGCTTCCAAAAATAAAAAGGTAGCAAAAATCGATATATAAATTAAACTTTTTCTCATCTCTTAACTTATTAAAATTGAATGTTCAGACCAAAATTATATGATCTCATAATGGGATAAGTGTTGCCAGCTGAATAAGCCCCTTCATCCCTTTCAGGGTCCATATCTTTTAGAAATGGATTACACAAAGTAAGTAAGTTGTAGCAGTTAACAAATACCCTGCAACTATTAATCCTGATTTTTTGGGTTAAATTTGTGGGTAAGGTATAACCAAGTTCAAGAGTCTTAATTCTCAGATAGGTTGCATCCATTCTCCACTTATCAGTTGTGAGACCTGAGGAATTGCCTGTTCCATTCGCTGTAAGAGCCTCCCATTTTCCCGGAATCCAGACGGTTGCCGGATCAAAAGGATTATCTGTTACATTTTGTGTATGCCAATGGTCCAGAAATTCTGCCAGGAACATAGGGTATTGCATACCATATCCCCACTGATCGCCTCGGCTTTTAGCCATTGAAAACATTGATCCTCCTGCCATTCCAAGATGGAAATCAAAATTCGTATAACTGGCATTCATATTCAGACCAAACTGAAGTGGGGGGTTTGTTCCTGCGCCAGACCACATATTGGGTAACTGATCATTACCGTTTATGATTCCATTTCCATCAACATCAACTATTTTATCCATGCCGGGCAGTTCAAGTGAGTTTCCGTTAGTTCCTCCCTGCAACGGAGCAGTCTCCAATTCATTTAAATTCGTCCAGATCCCATCCCTGGAGTATCCCCATACTCTGCCTGTAATACGATTACCATTGGAAGGACTAAAAAATGAATTACCAGCCTTCCATTCATCTAAGGTACTTGAGAAAGCAGCCCTCTCCCTATGTAAATAATATAACCGTGAGAGAGTCATGTTGGCGTCAATACGATAATTGAACTTCCCAACAGTATTATTATGAGATACACTGAACTCTATGCCTTTTGTAGTTTGACTGTTAAGGTTTTCCGAGGGGAAAGATGCACCGAATGTATTAGGTACTGTAGCAATTCGGGTAGCAAGCAATCCTTCTTCCAGTCTTTGGAAAACATCAGCTGTAAAGCCCACTTTCCCTTTCCATAATTCTAGATCAAGACCCAAATCTGTTGTTTTAGTATGTACCCAAGATAAATTGCTGTTTACCAAACCTGGAGCAATCATTCCTTTTGTTAGTACGCCGTCATTTAAGACGTATCCTCCACTTACTGAGCTAAACGTATAGCCTTCAATATATGTGAAGGGATCCCCGGTATCCATACCTGACTGACCCCATGATCCTCTGAGTTTCAAGTTTGAAATAACGGAAAAATTATCTTTTATAAAAGGTTCCTGACTTATTCTCCAAGCTGCTAATATGGATGGGAAATATGCCCATCTTTGGCTTGGTGCATAACGGTATGAACCATCTGCCCTCATGGTTAAATCGAGCAGATATTTCGACTTATAATCGTAGTTGATACGTCCCAAAAAAGAAACATATGCTTGTTCACTACGAGATCCGGTAGTTGATTGGTTTGTCAAACTACCCTGATCAATAATATCCCTTGTATAAAGATCATCGTATTGTCTCCTGCCAAATAATCTGTTATTATCAACTCTTTTGACTTCGTTTACAAAAGTAGCAATAATATTATGGTCCCCTATATGGGTACTGTAGGTTATCCTGTTCTGAATATCCTTCCGGACATAATCTGTTAGGGTATTTGCAAAGGTAGATAAGCCAGGAGAGCCTGAAGGAGCGCCTGTAATGTAGTCATACAATTGGAAAGCTTTGCTAAGAAGTCTGTTATCATCTATGTTTCCGTCGTAAGCGGCCAGAACATCCAACGATAACCCTTTTATAAACGGGACTTCATAATTCAGATTCACAGTTGTCTGATATTGAAAACCTAGAGTTTGGTTATATCCCGATATATTTTTCGAAAGCTGACCAATTATATTAGTATTTTCGGCCGGGACAATGCTGAGATGAGTTGGATCGGTTAGAGTGTATGCGCCAACCCCACGGTTATTGGTAATAATACGTTTGAAAGCCCACGTAGTACCGACAGATGGTTGAACAGTATTTTCCTTCCTGCCGTAAAAAGATACCTTTAACGATAATCCTTTGGTAAGTTTAGCCTCAACATTGGTACGGAAAGTATATTTTTTATAACTCTCTGCATCACTATACCTAAAGTACCCACCGTCATTCATATATCCTATGCTGGTAAAAAAGGTAATGACATCATTGCCTCCTCTGGCTGTAAAATTTAAATCACTGGTATTGACCCATCCTTTTACCACCTCATTCCACCAGTTAAAATCAGTATAGCCTGGTTCAACATTATCCTTCCATTTTTCAAGGTCAGAATTACTGGTAGTCAGAGGCAGATTAGAGTTCCTAAGCATTTCATTTTGCATTACTCTTAATGTGTAAGCATCCACAGTTAAATTGCTAAAATCATTTGTTGGTTGTTTAGTTGTATAAAGAGTATTTAATGAAAATACGGTTTTACCGGAAAATCCTTTTTTAGTTGTGACAATAATAACTCCATTTGCAGCATTCATCCCATAAATAGCAGCAGATGCGTCTTTTAAGACTGACATACTCTCGATGTCTTCAGGATTAAGTCTCTCCAGATCTGACATTCCGTCACGTACAACACCATCAATAACAAGTAAAGGCTCACCAAAGCCCCTTATACTTATCCTGCTGTTAAATACACCCGGCTCACCGGTCTGCTGACGAATTTTAACGCCGACAATCTTACCCTGAATAGAACTGGCAAGACTATTAGCTTTTGTTGAAAGGATCTGATCTGTTTTAATACTGGCAACAGAACCGGTAAGAGTTTCTTTCTTTTGTGTTCCATAACCGATTACTACTACCTCATCCAGATTTTTCAGTTCAGCAACCAGCTCAACATTAATTACGCTCTTTCCGGCTACTGGAATAGTCTGTGAAATATATCCTATAAATGAAAATACGACTGATGCGTTCCGATCAACAGAAGGAAAGGAGTAAGCACCATTTACATCAGAGATGGTACCAGTATTGGTTCCGTCAATCCTTATATTTACACCAGCCAATGCTTCACCCGTGGAAGCATCTGTGATTTTTCCTGAAACAGCAAGTTGCTGCAGTTCAGATTCGGATGTAATGGCAATCACGTCTGGATTTCCAGGTAAAGCCAATACATTAGGAGTAATAACCACAATAATCAAAAAGGAAATTTTGATTACCGTGATTATTTTTCTAAACAATGGGAATAATAATACCCATGAAGTAAAATTTTTCTCCATAACTTTTTGAAGTTTTAAGATTTAGGTTAGTTAAAAAAATAAATTGCACAGGAAATTTTAGGGATTTCCTGTTTTTTTGTTGTATTAAAAGTGTCTCATAGGCAAAAAAAATTTAGGGTTAATAGACAGATTAGTTAGGATATTTTTATATAATTATTTTCTTGTTTCAATAAGTTTCTCTACATCAGCCTATAACCTTTACTTTATTATTTTCCAATCTGCACATCACAAAAATCAACGATTTAAAATGTTAAGATATTATAAAAAAATTAGTAATTGCAAACAACTGTTAAAAAAATTAACTTACGCGGTAACTGGCCTGTAAATGCTGAATGTGTTTATTTATGGCCCTTTCAGTCGAAAAGTTATTACTTTCGGATAGAGTTGAAATCAATAAGTAATTCCGAAAGCAGATTCGCTTTGACTTTAACCTTTGTGATACTTTGTGATCCTTTTTGGTTATTTGTTTATATTTTTACCACAAAGGTATACCAAGGTTTTTTTCAACAGATTTTTAATAGTATCCGGTACTCATTACGCTTTATATAAATATTATAAAAACAGACAAAATGAAAAATTTTATTCATTTCATTAATAAGCTGACTTTCTGTACCCTTATCACTTCAGTAATAAGTATGACTTATTTACCGGAATCCGGAGCTCAGTCGGTTGGAATTAATGATTCGATTGCCATGTACCGGAAAGGTCATCTGACAGTTGAAGCAAAACCTGGCTCCAAAGTAACTGTAAATCAGATAAGGCATGAGTTCTGGTTCGGGTGTGCCATACCGAACAGTCTGGCCGGTGGTATGTCGCCGGAAAATATGAAACAATTCAAGGAGAAGTTTCTGGAAAATTTCAATGCAGCCGTACCAGAAAATTCTTTAAAGTGGATTACAATGGAACCACATAAGGGTGAAGTGAATTGGGCTGTTACAGACTCGATCTTAAGCTGGACAGAGAGAAACCATATCCCATTTAGAGGTCATAACGTATTTTGGGGTAAAACAAAATATATTCAGCCATGGTTAATGGAAATGAGCGACAAAGAGCTGAAACAGACATTGCAAAACAGGGCGGAATCTGTAGCAAAGCGTTATAAGGGCAGGATTGCTGAATATGACCTTAACAATGAGATGCTTGATGAGAATTATTACCAGGACAGACTTGGCCCTGATATAACAAAGCTCATGGCACAATGGGTGCTTAACGGAGACCCCGATGCAAAGATATTTCTGAATGAACATGATATCCTGATTCGGGAATCTCCCTCAGGCAACAGACTGGCTCCCTGTATGGCATTGATCCGCAGTTTGCTGAAACAGGGAGTTCCCATTGCAGGGATAGGTATACAGGGGCACAGCCATCTCGAAACATTCGACCGCCAGGCTTTAAAAAGAGGACTTGATTCATTGGCAGTCTTTAATATTCCAATCCTTATTACTGAATTCAACATGCCGGGCAGGGGTTATCCTATAGGGGCCAAACAAACTGTTCTAACATCTGCACTGGAGGAAACTAAAGCAAAAGATATTGTTGATTTTTACAGAATATGTTTTGCCCACCCTGCTGTTAAGGGTATTCTTATGTGGGGATTCTGGGAAGGGGCAAACTGGATACCTGCTTCATCTTTGTATAAACGCGACTGGTCTCCCTATCCCGCAGCAGAAGCTTATCATAATCTTGTTTATAAGGAGTGGTGGACTAAAGAATCCGGAGTTACAGGAGGAGATGGTATATTCTCAACTCAGGCTTTCTTTGGCAAATACAACGTGACTGTTAATGGAGTTACAAAAGAGATTGATCTGACAGAGGGAAAAGGCAAAGTTACCATAGACTTCAGGAAGTAATTTTCTATTTTCAGTGTTGCAGCACCAGAAAAATAATCCTGAATATTCTTTGTATATTGTATGTTAAAATTCCGTTTATTAATTTATTACATGTCAATTTATTATTCTATTCCGGTGCGCTGCACCTCTGAACTCTTAAGCCAACCTTATTCTACAAATATTACGGTGCTCTGCACCATTACGAATGCAATAAAGGCTGCAAAGCAGCAAAATATTTGTAGGGATATAATTATACAAACATGTCAAAGCTGCATAGAGCGCAATATTAAATGAAAAGTTATTTTGATGTTTAACCGGACAGTAATGAGAAAAAGTATATTTTTGAAAAAATCAATTTAATTATTAGTCAAATAATTGTTTTAAGAAAATCAGTAAAACCTTCGAAATGAGAAACAGTAATTCTTTAATTAAAAAACTGACAGTCTATTTACTTACGATTACGTTATTTTGGTTGGTAAATTGCCCGGAAACGAATGCACAGGTTAACAGCCTGAATGATTCGATAGCAAAGTACCGGAAAGGAGAACTCATTGTAAAGGCAAAGAGGGGATCAAAGGTGACTGTAGAACAGAAAAGTCATGAGTTCTGGTTTGGATGTGCAATACCAAATAGTCTGGCTGGTGGCATGTCGCCAGATAATTTAAAGCAATTCAAGAAAAAATTTCTGGAGAATTTCAATTCAGCTGTAACAGAAAATGCTTTAAAGTGGATGATAATGGAGCCAAGGAAGGACCAGGAGAATTATACCGTAATAGACTCAATCTTAAGCTGGACGGAGAAAAACAATATCCCTCTCAGAGGACATAACCTTTTCTGGGGGATTTTCAAATCGCCTAATACGGGTCAGCAATATGTACAACAATGGGTTACAGAACTGAATGATAATGAACTGAGACAACGAATTCAGGAAAGAGCTGAGAAAATGACTAAGCGCTATAAAGGACGGTTTGCCGAATATGACCTTAACAATGAGATGATCCATGGAAACTATTACGAGGAACGGCTTGGTCCTGAAATAACTAAAATAATGGCTCAATGGGCTCTTAAAGGCGACTCCGAAGCAAAACTGTTCGTCAATGATTATGATGTACTAATTACTGACTCTCCGTTAGGTATAGGACTACCTGAATATATGGCTCATATCCGAAAATTATTGAAACAGGGTATTCCAATTGCAGGTATTGGAGTACAGGGGCACAGCCATCTGGAAACATTCGACCGCCAGGTGCTTAGAAATGCCCTGGATTCATTGGCAGTATTTAAATTACCGATTCGTATCACTGAATTTAATATGCCAGGTATGCGTTCCGGATACAAGCAACTTCAACTTACACCTGAACAAGAGGAATCTAAGGCAAAGGAGATAGTTGATTATTATAAAATATGTTTTGCTCACCCGGCAGTTCAAGGTATACTGATGTGGGGATTCTGGGAAGGGGCCAACTGGATACCGTCTTCATCGATGTATAAACGCGACTGGTCACCGACACCTTCAGCAGAGGCTTATCATAACCTGATTTTTAAGGAATGGTGGACCAACGATTCGGGGCTTACCGGTAAAAAAGGAGAATTTTCAACTAAAGCATTCTTTGGAAAATATAAGGTAACAGTTAATGGTATTTCCAAAGAGATTGATCTGACCAGGGAGCAGGGACAAGTAACAGTGGATTTCAGAAAGTAACCATAACCTGAGTTTTCCTCAATTCTCAATATTCAGGAGGTCATGAATCCCAATAAGATACCCCTGTCTTTAAGGTGTGATTATTGTGTTTTGTGGCTATCCTTCTTCAGGGTAATCACAATAACTCCGTTAACTCCTCTTGATCCGTACATACTTGCAGCCGGTCCTCTCAGCACAGTGATGGATTGAACAGTACTTGGTAGAATATAATCAATTGAATTTACAGGTGTTCCATCAACAACAAACGTAGGATCATTGTTTTCCTTAAAAGTATTAATACCATGGATACGTACTTCCTTACCATAAACACCTACCCCCGGAACCTTTCCTTCAATCATCTGATAAATATTAAGATAATTTGAATTTTCATCAGACTGAATGGTTACAGCATCCAATTTACCAACAGGAACAGCATTGATTATTGTGTCTGTCCTTATGTTGCCTTTATCTGATGATTCCACGGATCCACCTGCCTGCTGCATCGATTTATTTGCATCGGGAGTTCCTCCAATAGTAAAATTAATTGCCGTCTGTCCCCCGACTAATTCCGCATTAACCTGTTTGTTTTGATAAAGTACTGAGATGACAGCAGCATCCGGTCGTACACTTATTTTATAATGGCCATTGTTGTCTGTGATTATCCGTGTATTCTCATTATCAACATAGAGCATAGCTCCGGCAACCGGTCTGTAATTATTGTCAAGAACATAACCTGAAACAATTATTTTCTTAACTTTCTTTTGTGCTGTCAATATATTTACAGAAAGTGCAAGTGATATTAAAATTGTGAATAAAAACTTTATTCTCAATTGAATTTTAGATTGATTTTATCAAAAAGGACATCAGCGACAGGACAAATTTCGTCATTTTTTATAAGAAATAATGAAAAATGCCTTACGCTTTTTCATATTAGTATAAATCTGCAGCCCGTCTGTTACTCCCAAACAAAATAAGTACATAACCGTTTACAAACTTTCAGAATTATACACCTTCAGGTTTTGGCTGCATGAATAAGGGTACCCGGAGTGCATAAACTAACCAGAAGGATGTATTTTATTGTACATCTTTATATGAACTAAATAAATTGTTTTTGCTGTTTCCCTCTTCCCCTGAATCCGGACTCATAATAGCAATATTTTTGTGTAGTAATGTATAATATATTTAATTATCAGTTAATTTTAAGCAAGACAATCTTTATAATTGATGTTTAGTTATGAACCTGATAAATCTCCGGTCTACCTGGAATCATCTGAGGAAAAACAAATTTCATGTAATACTTAATATTTTTGGGCTTGGTTTAGGATTACTGTTTTTTGTCCGGCTTGTTATATATATTGATTATGAAAAAGGTTATGATAAATATTTCAGGTCAGGTGACTGCATATACCGCATAAATTACGATATAACCCAGAGCGGGGAAAGAGTGCTTCATTCTGCCAAAACCCCGCGCAGGTTATTCAGGGTTTTAAAGGATGAGATACCTGAGATTGAAATGAGTGCCATAACTTATTACGAGGATGTATTGGTCAGATACAAAGAGCAGCTTTTCAGCGATCAAAGCGATCTCTGGGTTGAAGGAGATTTTACCGGGATATTTGATCTGGAGATGATTCGGGGAGAAGCAAAATTAAATGATGCATGGAACTGCATTATTTCTGAATCAAAAGCCAGGGAAATATTTGGTGATGAAGATCCTCTTGGTAAAATCATCCGGGTAAACGAGGGTATGCAGCATGAAATAACAGGAATCTTTAAGGATCTGCCCACCAATTGCCACATCCACTGCGACTATTTCATGCCAATCGAGACATGGGTGGAGTCAGGAGGGATTCCTCGTGAAGAAAATTTCTTTGGTTCGGGCTGGTGGACCTATATAAGAACAAAAAAAGGGGCAAATCCACTGACTGTTGAAAAGGACCTTGAGCAGGTCTCTCATAAATATCTTACTTTTCTTGAGAGACAGAACCGGACCGGAAAATTTACTCTGCAGCCACTTGATAAGCTGCATTTCAGTACTGACCGTGAAGGTGAATTCGGAACAAGTACGCGTGAAAAAACGGTTGATGCCCTTATCCTGATAGCTGCCCTTATCCTGGTCGTGATATGGATGAATTATGTAAACCTGTCAACAGCAATTGCCCGGAAGAGACTCAATGTTTTTTCAATCTACAGGAAACTCGGAGCCAGCAGACTCACATTATTCCATATGTCAGTTATCGAGAGCATAATTATCAATTCGGCAGCTGTAATACTTTTGCTGGTTACATATTTTCTTACTTCAGGATTGTTCAGCAGGCTTATTGACACACCCATTTCGACAGGATTGATTAACTACTCAAAGATCATCATCCTGACTGTTGTATTAATCATAATAGGAATTATTGTCATGGCCGCGATAGGTTCTATCCCGGCTTTAAAGGTAAATCCTGCTCTATTAAATCAGAAGAAGATTTCGAAAAACAGTGGTTCTCTCTGGCTGGTTGGAATTCAGTTTTTCATGACATGTTTTCTTGTAATTTGCTCATTAACTGTGGTCAGGCAGATACGTTTTATGCAGAAAGCCGATCTTGGTATTAATATGAATCAGGTAGTTGTACTCAGAGGAGCTGCATCGACTCATACCGATTCTCTTCGAAGAGAACATTTTAACGCATTTCGTGAAGAAGTTCTTCAGCATCCAGGTTTTTTAAGCGGAACTGCAAGTATGAATGTCCCGGGTCAGCCTGTCAGGTTTAGGATTAGCGACCTTTCGACCGCCGGTATGCAAAGTGATCTGAAACGGGAAGTAAGCTTAGGTAACATTGATGATGGTTTTATTGCGACATACGGACTGAAGTTATTGGCAGGAAGAAACTTCGGGCAGCCGATCACACTCGATACATCCAAAGTAATTATTACAGAATCGCTTGGTCAGATTCTCGGCTTTCCCTCTCCCGAATCGGCTGTAGGAAAACAATTACGCATAGGAAACATTAACTATATCATTAAGGGAGTGGTCAACGATTTTCATCACGAGGGATTGAAAGAACCTGAAGAACCTGTAATCTTCATTCACAGGCATCCGTTTGAATTTGGATTTTATTCTTTCAGGGTCCGGGGCGATATTCAGAATCAATTGACTCAGCTTAAGTCTGTATGGACAAAACACTATCCCCGTGATCCTTTTGACTACTTTTTCAGTATTGAATATTTCGACAGGCAATATAATGAAGAGAAGCGTTTAAGCAGGATTCTGACTGCTTTTACTTTATTTGCTATAATTATTGCTTCGCTTGGTTTGTTTGGTCTGGTCAGCTCAATTGCAGAGCAGCGGACAAAAGAGATAGGTTTCAGAAAAGTGAATGGTGCTACTGAAAAAGACATTCTGCTGCTGATGTTCTCGTATTTCATAAGGTTTGAGATACCTGCTTTCCTTCTGGCTTGCCCTCTTGCATGGTTAATCATGCGCAAATGGATACAGGGATTTGCTTACCAGTCTGCTTTCAGCTGGTTGATTCTAGTTATGACCGGGCTGATTACGTTCATTATTGCAACAGTATCGGTTATGACACAAAGTTACAGGGCTGCTACAAAGAACCCTGTGGAAGCTCTTAGGTATGAATAACAAAAAATGAAAATCAGATTTATAGTTACGGTAAGTAGTTTACTGGCGGGATTTAAAGCCTAGACAGATCGCATCCAGGCCAGCTGGTCGTCAATATTATCACTCAATTTGTAGGCTTTTATATGATTGCCAATGCTTTCACCGATTATCTCAATCTTACTGAGATCCTTATTGCCAAGCCAGGTTTGTGCACAAAAATTGAGATAAGCCACTTTGGCAAAATCAACTCCCATAAGTTCAACAGCTACCCTGTCAGCAGAAAACCAGTCAGTACTGGCAACACAAACCCTGTGATCAACCGCAGTACCTGAAATAGGCCCGTTACCTTCCATTCCCTGGAATCCGTCTATAACAGCCAGATGAGGATGAAGTATTGATGCAAGGGAATAAAGATTGTAATTGATCCCCCTGAAACCGCTTCCATGAACAACAGGTTTATCACTCCTGGTATTCGGTTTGCTGTTTCTTCCCCAGCTATATCCCGGGTCCTTAACAGGAGCTCCGAAAACAATATTCTTCAGTGAAAGCGTAACCACTGCCCTGTCGTGAGTTTTCATCCTGGCTAATGATATTATATAAGAATCGGGACTAAGGATCACTCTGGAAATCCTTACGGCATGAGGGCTGAAATCCTTTTCGTCAAATACGTATCGCATTTCATAACCATCCTGATCAAGATCAACAAGTTTTGCATGATATTTATCAGCCAGCCTTTGATATCCGTAATTACTGAACCCATCAAAAGCCGGTCCGTTGCCGGCTGATTCGGCAATTATTACATTATTAAGTTTTCCTATCGACTTCAAGAATTCAAGTACACCTTCCATGGTATCGGCGTGAGTGGCACATAATGGCACCTCAATTGAAACCATATTGGGTTTCAGTACAACCCGGCGATCGCCGATGGCCTGTCTTATCTGGATTGAGTAGGGTTGAAGTGCACGGAAAGCCATATCTGCCCTGTTGTTACCTGTAGTGATTGCAACACTTGATGGCATATACTCCTGAATCTTAAAAGATGACATCCCATTCAACGGATTATAAAATGCTGCAGCTAAACTACCTATTACCGAGGTTTTAAGGAAACGCCGACGATTTATTGCATTCATATCGCTTTATTTTAGTAGTTGATTGTAGTATAAACCTGGCAGGAAAATTAACAAAAAATATCGCATAAATTATTAAATGGAAATGACAAAACTAAAAAATGGTTAATCATCATCAGTTTTACTTTTCCCTCAGCTTGAAAAAATAAGCGTTTCAGGATATTTAGGAGATTGATAACTAAAATGTTTATACTTTCATTTCGCTCTTATTCCAATATTTTTAATTTTGTTTATTATTAAACCTGAAATTATGTCACTTAAAAATGAATCTATACATCATTATGGAATCTCACGGCGAAGATTTCTGAGACAATCTTCAATCCTTGGAGCTGCTGCAGCATCGGGAATACTGTTCCCCTGGAGCGGTTATTCTGCAATGTCTGACGGATTTCCTGTTGTAGAAACAATTTATGGTAAGGTTAGGGGTATGAATGTTGCCGGTATAATGACCTTCCGGGGTATAAGATATGGGGCCAGCACTGCCGGAGCAAACAGATTTATGCCTCCTGTAAAACCGGCAAAGCAGAAGGATATTTATGATGCATTTGCTTATGGGCCTGCATCGCCTCAAATGCCGGTTGATCCGACTGACGGGTACGTTCAATCGGTCGGTTGGGATGAACATGTTAAGTCGGGCATCAGCGAAGACTGTCTTTTTTTAAATATCTGGACACCGTCTGTCGATGACAATGTTGCACGACCTGTATTCTTTTATATACATGGCGGAGGATATACCAATGGTTCCGGAGGAATAATATTTGATGGTGATCCCCTGGCACGTATGGGTAATGCGGTAGTTATAACGGTTAATCACCGGCTTGGCCCATTCGGCTTTCTCGACCTCGGTCAGGCGGGAGGTTCTTCAAAATTCGGCACGGCAGGAGTTGCCGGTATGCTTGATCTTGTTGCAGCACTTGAGTGGGTACGTGATAACATAGCAAGATTTGGTGGTGATCCGGATAATGTAATGATCTTTGGTCAGTCTGGTGGCGGAGCTAAGGTGTCTACACTTATGGTAATGCCTTCCGCAAATGGATTATTCCATAAAGCAATGGTACAGAGCGGCTCTACTCTGACCCTTGGTCCGCGAGAAAGGAATACTGCTCAGACTGAACTCTTATTAGCAGAACTGGGCATTAAAAAACCAAAACTGGAAGATATTCAGAAAGTTCCATGGACATCTATCCTCGAAGCAAAGGCAAATACGAGTTTTGGCCCGATTGTAGATGGAGTTGTTATCCTAAAAATCCTTTCGATCCGGAAGCACCGGAAATATCTGCCGATGTTCCAATGATTGTCGGGTACACACGTGAGGATGCAGGTATAAGGAACCTTTCTGCCCCGGAACTTACTGAAGAGGAATTATTAAAATGGATTAAGGATACGTATAAGGATAATGCAACTCTTGTTCACACAACATATAAAAAAGTGTATCCTAATGCTACGCCGGTGCAGGTACAATCGCGTATAAAAACAGATTCAGGTACACGGAAAAGGGCAACTACAATGGTTGAGAGGAAGTCATTACAAAAGAGAGCCAGTGCATACCTCTATCTTATGGAATGGCCATCCCCGGCTTTTGAAGGCAGATTTGGCGCAGTTCATGGCGTTGACCTGGGACTGGTGTTGGGTAATCCACGCGACTTAATTGCCGGAAATACTTCAGAGGCCCGTAAGATGGCCGCAATAGTCGGTTCGGCAGTTGTTGCATTCGGGAAAACAGGGAATCCTAACTGTGATAAGATTCCATATTGGCCTGCATATAATATTGAATCGAGAGCTACTATGATATTCAATACTGAATGCAGAACGGAAAATGATCCGACAAGAGAATTGAGGTTGCTTTGGGATAAAATTTGATGAAACGGACGATTGTGGAGGAAAATAACTGAATCTGATATGTCAGCCAGATCAACCACTATACATGAAGTTACCTCAAAATAGCCATAAATTTTTAAAATGCCAGTCAGTTTTTAAGAATATTGATTGACTGGCATTGTATTGACTTTTGACCGGATTATTTGCATTTCAGGTTAGCCCGCTTTGCTTTAGATGGCGCAGCAAAAACTCCATAGGTAGCATTTTTGAATGATTCACAGGCCTCTGCAATCTGACCTTTGCCCTCCTGGGCAAGCGCCATCTGAAAGTAGAATTTGGCCTTGGCTTCTGCATCACCAGTCTCCAGTGCCATACCTTTCATGGCATATTCTAATCCCTTATCAAAATCCTTCTGTTTGTTATAAACCTCTGCAAAGTAATAGTACAGATCCTTGTCTTCACCATATTTGGCTGCTTTATTCAGAAAGCCAAGGGCCTCTTCAAGTTTATCTGCCTGGTCTGACTTTGATCCGGAGGAACGAAAGTACTCAAGAGCCATGGTTGACGCCTGTTTGACCTTAGCTTCATCATTAGCTGCTTTCATCTTCTCAATATACTGATCGATAGTTTTTTCAAAATCGTCCGAATTGCCCTGTTTAATATATATTAATGCCTTATTATAGATTGCAGAAGTATAATCAGGATTGATCATCAAAACACTGTCAAATGCCGAAAGTGCACCATTGTAATCATCTTTGGAGAAATACTCACCTGCCATATTATTATAAGCCTTTACCAGAATTATATCAGCGTTCTGCTTAATTGACGGGTTATTGTACTTCACTGCAGCAGCAGCTGCCTTTTTTGCATCCTGTATTATTTCGGATGTAGGTTTTTTCCCGGTATAGGCATTAGCGGCAACATTATAATACAAGCTGGGTAGTACTTTTATTGCCTGTTGCCTGAGATCAGCAGCAGAATCTCCGACTTGTTCGGAAAGGCTTACCACATTCTCAAAAGATTTAATTGCTGCCCTGGGATCCGATTTAACTTCTTTGGCTCCTTCATTGTATGCTTTTAGTACATCATTTCGTACCTGAGCTTTCATAGTTGTAGCTGAAAAAACAAGAACAACAAGAAGGCTGGCTGTTTTAATAAAGTTTCTTAGTTTCATTTTCATTCCGATTATCGTATTATTGTAAACATTTTCTTATCTTAAAGGCTAAAAATAGAAATTTAAATTGTTTTATTTAACCGATTGTCAGGAAAGGTGATATTTATTACGTTATGTCAATTTAACAACAGCTTCGAATTTTCCCGCCAAAATAATACATTAAGCTGATATTTTACACATTACACTTTCATTTTGTGTTTCTGACTCTTTTTCTTAAAACTCAATATCATAATCAATCATTTTGAAAAATATTTAAGCTACCAATTTAAATCAATGATCTGCAAGGTCTTTAATTTTCTCTTTGACTGATTTGTAGCCCGATTTAACAAATTTAGGTTGTCAGTTCATTGTAGGTCCGCTATAATTCTGAAGTAGTCCATTACTTTATATTTTTAAAATAGTTCTTTTATGGATTTCATTTGTTTTTCTGAATATCAGCTATTCTCCAAAACACTCAATTGGTACCTGAATCAGCAACTGTATTGTTTTTGATACTTTGTCAGATGTACTGATAGATAGTTTATTAGTTGTATCTTTGACAGCATGAAACTTGCATATATAGGAACATATCCTCCACGGGAGTGTGGAATCGGGACTTTTACAAAGAACCTGTACAATTCCATGGTAATGAATAATGGAACAACAGGAGATTCAGTAGATGGATTCATTGTAGCCATGAACGACCATGAATTGACCTATGATTACCCTGAAGAAGTAAAACTGACTATAAGACAGGAGCATCAAAGAGATTATTTATCGGCAGTGAAGTTTATTAATCTCAGCGGTGCTGACCTTTGTATACTGGAACATGAATTTGGAATATTTGGCGGACAAAATGGCGTATATATTCTTCCTTTGCTTCACCGGCTAGAAATTCCCCTGATCGTCACACTTCACACAGTTATTAAAAGTCCCTCCTACGACGAAAAAGCTGTATTGGTGGAAATATGTAAAATGGCTACTAAAATAGTCGTTATGAGCCATAAAGCCATCGAGTTCCTTACAACAATCTACAACGTGGATAAAGCGAAAATTGTATATATTGAGCACGGAGTTCCGGATATTCAATATAACCAGCAATATTCCAAAAAGGAATTCAATCTCGAAAATAAAAAGGTACTGCTTACATTTGGCTTTATCAGCCGGAATAAGGGGATTGAAACAGTAATAAAAGCTTTACCCGGGGTTATTAAAAAATATCCTGAAGTTTTATATATGGTTTTGGGGAAAACTCATCCGAATGTTATGAGATATTCCGGCGAGGAATACCGTATTTATCTTCAACAATTAGTAAAAAGCCTTAAGCTGAGTGAACATGTTTTTTTTCTGAATGAGTTTCTTAATCAGAAGGAATTGTTTAAATATTTATCAGCATCAGATATTTATATTACACCATACCTGAATGAAGCCCAGGTTACCAGTGGTACACTTTCTTATGCTATAGGTGTTGGTTCAGCAGTTGTTTCTACACCTTACTGGCATGCGACAGAAATACTGGCAGATGGGAGGGGAAAGCTCTTTAATTTTAATGATTCTGATGAGCTTTCGGCAATTATATCAGGGTTATTTGATAAGCCGGAAGAATTGAAAATTCTCCAAAAAGCAGCATATGATTATGGCAAAGAAATAACATGGCCTAAAACCGGAGAAAAATATTGTGTAGTTGCTGAAAAAATTCTTTCCGATAAGCCTGAATTAATAACTAAAAAAGAAACCATTCTTGATCTGAATATTCTGCCTCCATTTTCACTTGTTCATATTTTAAGGTTAACAGATGATACTGGGATTATTCAACATGCAAAATTTGGTATCCCAAATTTAAAAGAAGGCTACTGCCTGGATGATAATTCAAGAGCCTTACTTATGGTACTGATGGCATACAGGCAAAAAAAGGATCCCGAAGCACTGAAATTAGCTCCCATATATTTAAGCTACATCAACTATATGCAAAATAAAGACGGGACTTTCAGGAATTTTCTAAGTTTCAACCGGAATTTTCTCGATAAGGTAGGATCAGAAGATTCTTTCGGAAGAACCATTTGGGCTCTTGGATACCTTATTGGTAACGCCCCTAACGATGCTTATTTTCAGGCCGGCAGATTAGTTTTTTCTGATGCATATCCAAATTTTGAAAAACTTAAGTCTATAAGAGGTATTGCTAATACCATGGTTGGTATCAGTTATTACCTGCGGAGTAATCCTGGGGATGACTCAATGACTCAAATATTAAGGAATCTCAGCTTAAAGTTAATCAATCATTATGATGAAAACAGATCTCCTGACTGGAGATGGTTTGAATCATTAATGGCTTATGATAATGGGGTATTACCCCTTGCTCTTTTACATTCGGCGCAAATACTAAAAGACGATAAAATAATCAAGACTGCTTTGGAGTCTATGGAGTTCTTAACAGAACATACAATTAAGGATGGTTATTTATCGATCATTGGCAATGAAAAATGGTATAAAAAAGATGGTGAACGTTCTATGTTTGCTCAACAGCCGATAGATGCCATGGCAATGGTCCTGATGTACCATCAGGCCTTTCATCTGACAAAGGGAAAGGAATATCTTAATAAATTATTTGCCTGCTTCATGTGGTTCCTGGGCGAGAATGATCTCAGGATGAGTTTGTTCGATTTTGAAACCAAAGGATGTTGTGATGGCTTTGAGAGGTATGGGGTTAATCGAAACCAGGGTGCAGAAAGTTCCCTGGCCTATCTGATTTCTCACTTAACTGTTCTTCAGGCATTTGAGGAATTTGAAAAATTAGATTAATGATAGCTTCAAGAGCAATTGAAATGAAAATGATACAATAAATTGTGCTGATAGAAAGATATCATAATAACCCCATCCTTACAAAAGATGATGTCCCTTATCCGGTTGTTACTGTACATAATGCCGGTGTTGTCAAGTACAACAACAGGTATGTTATGATATTCAGGTCTCATAAGCTTAATGGAAGAAGTATATTAGGCAAGGCAGAAAGTGATGACGGATATAATTTTAAAGTTGATAAAGAACCTTTTATGGTTCCTGCTACAGAAGGGATATTTAAAGAATATGAGGAGTATGGTGTTGAAGACCCCCGGGTTATTTTTCTCTATGATGAATATCTTATAACATATAGCGCCTATTCCAGGCATGGGGTACGTGTTGGTCTTGCAAAAACCTGGGATTTTAAGGTTATTGAACGATTTTCTCTTATCACAGAGGCCGATTACCGTAATGTTGTAATCTTTCCGGAAAAATTTAACGGTCTATATGCACGGCTCGACCGTCCTCATTCTGAAATATCACCATGGTCAATCTGGATTTCCTATTCTCCCGATCTCAGGTATTGGGGCGAGTCAAAATTGGTAATGAAACCTGTCCAGTATCACTGGGATGAAATGAAAATAGGTCCCGGAGCACCTCCGGTTAAAACTGCACGAGGATGGCTAAGCATCTATCACGGTGTATTTCCTACTATGGACGGATGCGTTTACAGATTGGGCGTAGCTTTACATAACCTTGAAGATCCTTCCCAAATAATTGCTGTTGGCGATGAATGGATTCTGCAGCCGGAAGAAGTTTATGAAATAACTGGCTATGTGCATAATGTGGTTTTCACCTGCGGTGCTGTTCCCGAAAAAGATGGAAGCATTAAAATCTATTGGGGTGGTGCTGACAAAGTGATGTGTGTGGGTACAGCAAATATTGAAGATCTTGTTGATCATTGTCTGAATAACACAAGAAAAGCATTATAGATATCGGTTTAACAATGATTAAACCTAATGTCATCCCTTTTGAACTTAAAGATGAAGATAGCAGTATTATCACCTGTTGCATGGAGGACTCCTCCCAGAAAGTATGGACCCTGGGAGCAGGTTGCTTCAAATATTACTGAGGGTCTGGTTGCAAAGGGAATTGATGTTACTTTGTTCGCTACATCTGATTCCATTACAAAAGGTAAACTGGAATCTGTATGCGATCATTCTTATTCAGAATACCCTGATGTTGATCCTAAAGTATGCGAGTGCCTTCATATAAGCAATATGATGGAGCAGGCAGATAAATTCGATTTAATTCATAATAATTTTGACTTTCTGCCTTTAACTTATTCGCGTTTGATAAGAACACCAATGATAACTACAATTCATGGCTTTTCTTCTCAAAAAATACTGGACGTTTATAAAAAGTATAATAATACCAGTACCTACATTTCTATTAGTAATTCCGATCGAAGCTCCGTGCTTGATTACGCTGCGACAATATACAATGGGATTAATACCGATGAATTTACATTCTCTGATGACCCTGAAGATTATCTGCTTTTTTTCGGCAGGATCCATCCCGACAAGGGTACCTCTGAATCAATTCAGATAGCCAGGCAATCCGGGAGGAGACTGATCATTTCCGGTTTAATTCAGCATCAGGAATATTTTGACAATAAGATCAGGCCTTTCATTAATGATGATGATATTGTATATGTTGGTAATTCAGGACCAGAGGAAAGAGATAAACTTATGGGCAAAGCTTATGCACTTTTACACCCGATCAGTTTTGAGGAACCTTTCGGATTAAGTGTTGTAGAATCAATGCTTTGTGGAACACCTGTTATTGCATTTAACAAAGGTTCAATGCCGGAATTAATTCTTGATGGTAAAACCGGATTTTTGATCAATAGTATTGACGAGGCAATGGAGGCTGTAAATAGTATCAGCTCAATTGATAGGAACTATTGCAGGGAGTATGCTGCGTCAAAATTCAGTCGACAAAAAATGATTGATGGGTACCTGGAGGTTTACAAGAGAGTTCTTAAAACAGATACTTAGATGGCAGATCTATAAAATCTGCAGCGTTTAAAATAACTTAGTGGCACTATCATTTTAGCTACACCTGAATAGATAAAGGATAGAACATTTCCATGACGGATTTCTCATTATAGTTCCACCGGACCATAATGTTTCATAATCAGGGTGAGCAACAAATAACTGCAACTGATTTCGAATTTGGACTGTACAATATCGCTGCTATTTTGAGTTTTTCAATTCTGCCAAAAGCTCCAGAAGATTAATAGAAGCGTAAGTAGAAGCGCAGTCTGACATGCCATAAGGAACAATGAGATTGCCATTGTGGAGAATAGAACCACAGGAATAAACAACATTGGGCACATATCCTTCCCTTTCATTACTGTTTGGAGTCAATAAAGGTGTCTTAAGCCGTCCGATCTCTTTTTCAGGATCATCAAGATCAAATAATGATGCTCCTAAAACGTATTCTCTCATGGGTCCGACTCCGTGTGTAATTACCAGCCAGCCTTCTTTTGTCTCAATAGGTGAACCACAATTTCCAACTTGTATCAGCTCCCAGGGAAACTTTGGCTCCTGAATAAGTCGGGCTTCACGCCAGACATTTATTTTATCGGAATAGGCTAAATAGTTATTCACTCCATCAATCCGGCACAGCATTGCATATTTACCCCTGATCTTTCTTGGAAACAATGCCATGCCTTTATTACGGGCAATTTCACCATGGAGGGATAAAGCATTGAAGTGGTAAAAATTTTTGGTCTCAAGTAACTTTGGTAAAATGGTAACACCATCATAAGCGGTATAAGTAGCAAAGTATGTTATTTCACCATTATCATTTGTGAATTTAACAAAACGGGCATCTTCAATGCCATTTTTCTCACAATCAGAAGTTGGGAAAATAACTCTCTCAGATATTGATGAATCAAGAGAAAAGTCAAGTTCGTATTGGGATTTCGCCAGCCACATCATTTGACCAATGAGTAATTCTTTATTAGCTGAAAGGTCATGAGTTTTTCTGGTTTCTTCTACAGCTCTCTTCAATTCGCCATAAGTAAAACTTCCCCCCAATTTCTCTAATACAAATACCGGAGAAATATTGTTGTTGAAATCATGCATTTCGTCCAGCTTTTTTATAAATAATTTCTTATTGTAAATATGCCTTTTTATTCGCTCAGCTTCTGCAAGCATTTTACCCACAGGTTCTATAGTCAGATTACAGTTTTTGTCAATAACGGCGGAACGAAAAACAATCGATGAAATATGCCCTTCACCTGTTGCCCTGAAACTAAAAATCAGTCTCTTTTCATCGGGCCATAATTCCGACTGATCGGGATCTTCTACAACTGATGGATTAAAAAAAGCTGCCGATTCAATAGAATATTCCATTGTGAAATATGAGCCTATAAGCGCTTTCCGTGATTTATTATTATTGGTTTGATTTATTTTCAGCTCCTTAAACAGGTGATCCAGTTTTTTAAAATGCGTCTCAAATATTAATGAAATATTTCTATGACGTCTGGCATAACCTCTCAGAACCTGACTTAATGCTATATTCACTTCATTATCAGACATAGCCATCACATTCCGGATAATATCTTTACTTCTTTCATCGGAAGTATAAAGGAATCGGGCGATTACCCTGCTGGGATCAGGGGAAAATATAGTATCCTTTCTGTTCAATGTAACTTGCATAGCTGGTAATTGTGATTTATAATTAAACTACAAATATACTATATAGAGTAAGAATAAATTGGATTATCTAACTTCTAATAAATATATTATCAGCCTGATAATCTATGTGTTGTAATTTTTGCTGAAATGAATATGTGCGTAAACTGTCAGGTTTTGCATTGTTTTAGTACTGAATGGCAGTAATCTCATAAACAGTGAACAACGCAGGGTTGATGCTATTAGGGGTTATATGATCCATGGAACAACAATTATATCTTAAGCAGTTTTAAAAACTTTACTTCCAAAACACTAATTATACCGGATCTATGGCACGCATCTTGCACTAGGTACCTGAGATGCCTTACAGGAAACTTGCATTCTATATGAACTGCGTGAAAGGTTATTATTTTTTTTATATTGCACATTCTAATAAAAAAATGCACTTATATGAAAAAACATTGCAGAAAATTGATCGTTACTATAGTATTGACCACAGCAGTCTTGTTGGCTGCATCCGCACAGCAGTTTGGATTCAGGGGACCCGGAAGGACCGCCGTATATAATGAAAAAGGATTATTGAAATCCTGGCCTGAAAAAGGTCCATCACTACTATGGGAAGTGACAGGAATAGGTAAGGGATATTCCAGTGCAACAGTTACAGATGGTGACATTTATATTACCGGGACGAAAAACGGGAAGGATGTACTTTCTTCTTTTACACAGGCCGGGAAAAAAAAGTGGGAAGTGGAATATGGGGATATTATAGAAAACGTAAACTCTCCTGAAAGTCGTTGTACTCCGACCTTCTCGGGAGGGAGAATATTTGTTATCAGTGGAAAGGGTGACCTTGCTTGTGTCACAACGGATGGCAAAATAGCCTGGACCGTTAATTACTATCAGAAATATAATGCTCCGATACAACGGTTTGGTATTTCAGAATCTCCATTAGTTGTTGATAATAAGGTAATTGCAACACCTGGTGGAAATATGGCTTCGATGGTGGCGTTCAATGTTGAAAACGGAAAAGTTGTATGGGAAACTCCTGCTCTCAACGAAGGTACTCAATATACAAATCCTTTGCTGATCGAGGACAAGGGGATGAAGATAATTGTTACTCATACTGTAACATACATAATTGGTGTAAATGCAACTAATGGGAAGCTTTTATGGAAATTCAATTTTGCTGAGGTAAACGATGACAAAAAAGGTGGCAAGAATTACATTCAGACGCCTTTATACTTCGATGGTTGTCTTTTTGCTGCCAACGGCTACGGGCAGACCTCTGCAAAGATTAAATTAAACTTTGATGGAAGCAATCCTTCCCTGTTATGGAAGAATAAGGATATCAATCCCCATGTTGGAGGCATGGTGCTGATAGGAAATTACATATATGGTTCTACTCACGACAGCAATTCAAAAGGGCGCTGGATATGTGTTGACTGGACAACTGGAAAAACTATGTGGATAACAAGCTGGAATAACAAGGGATCAATAATATCGGCAGAAGGATTGCTGTATTTGTATGAAGAGAAGAATGGTAATTTAGCACTTGTCCGACCCAATAGTGAAAAACTGGATATTATAAGTTCATTCAGGATCACTAAAGGCGAAGGCCCATATTGGGCGTATCCGGTAATAGATAAGAAAAGACTGTTTGTCAGGCATGGAGATTATATGGCAGTATATTCACTGAAAGCCGACTAGGTTTTCATGATAAGATTAGATTAGCCTGCATTCTGAATATTGAACTTACAGGTTGTCGGGTCTGAAGTAACATCCCGTCTATGTAGTATAAGATAAGGTTTTATTGTTTCTTTATCCCGGAAAAAATGGTATCAGCAAGTTCCTGTTGCCTTGTATGCTTTTTGAAAAACGACCAGATAACAATATTAGCATCAATATCCCTGCTGGTCCTTCCAATAATCCATGCAGGCAGATACTGAAAGCCTCCGGGCCAGGTATGACCGCCACCATCAACTGTATAAAGGATTACTTCAGTTGCATCAATCCCATTGGTGAATTCTTCCCTGGTTACCCTGGTGCCATCCCTGGGGTCCCTGTCCGGCTCCTCAGTTATTATAGGTACAGAAGAACACCGGTTCCTTTTTACCCAGAAGCCCACTGATTCATTAACTGATAAAACCTTCCCCAATTTAAGCTTGTGGAAATGTCCATAAATTTCACCTCCGTCATAGGGGACAAGAGGATCATTTAAGTTATTAATTGCCAATAATGAAACAGGTTTCATCGGACTGCATTCACCCAAAAGCATCGAAGGAATATTTCCGTCTACCGGGGCAATTGCCGTAATTTTTTGAGATAATTCGCATGCCAGACGATATGACATAATAGCGCCATTTGAGATACCTGTAATATAAACCCGTTTTGGATCTATATTGTAATCATTAATCATAGTGTCTATTAGTGCAGAAATAAAGCCAACATCATCAATGTTTTCCCGGTGTGCACGGTCGTTTGATTCCTCGTCGATTCTTCCATCATTCCAGTTCAGTTCGACTCCGTCAGGATAAACCACAATGAATCCATCCTCATCGGCCAGTTTGTCAAAGCCTTTCCGTGTAACAAGAATCATGCTTTCTCCATTTCCACCTCTGCCATGCAAAGCAATGACAAGTGGTATCTGTTTCGATTTTTCAAATATTAAAGGGATATGAATATGATATGTCCGTTCAAGATCATTATGTATAAATGATGCCCTTTGGTCACTTCCTGCAACTGTTGGAAAGGATATCAGGTTGATTCCGGCAAGCACTTTCATAAATGCTGATAATCCTGGCTTAATAAGTGATCTGAATAATTGTTTTATCATATTTCATAGCATTAATTTCCGGGGATTCAGAATATCTCCCGGAATTTACTTTTCACTCAATAACAGACCATCATATCTCCACCCGGTAACTTAACCGGCTGATTAAAGATTTATTATTCAGGTTTATATATTTGGTTATGTAATTTATGATCACATTTCGAACATTTGTTGGGATAATAAAGAAATTCTGACCCGGCCGGCATTATGTTGAAAATCCTTAATTCTCTGACAAAGATATGAATAAAAAAACGATTTAGAGTACAGTTGCCCTCCATCTGCAATAGCATTAAACATCAGTTCCCGGGGGAATCGAGCCTGCAGAGGAAAACTGAATTTCAATTGAAACTATATCATTCAAAGATCTGATACTGGTGGGAGAGGAGCCCGACAAAATGATCAACTGATTTGAATGAAACTTAATCGTTTCTTAATCTTTTCTTAACTTTATCTTAACTCTGCCTTCATTATTCCGCAATAATTTAGCAGATAATAAATATTCAGTACCGGAAATTTATGCGGAATTTACCCTTAATCAAATTTCACCGGCAATTGCAAATGAGATAGTGGTTGTTTTTCCGATTATTTTTCCCGTAGGGTGATCATGAAATTATTAAATTAGTGTAATATCGGTATAAAAATTAAAGCAGATGATAGCAGCATTTCTTAAAATTCTTGAATCGATTAGTTTTGATGAAACCTTATTCAGAAAAGAATTTATCAAAACGCTTGGCTGGGTTCCGGAAGAAGAGTACATCGTAATTGAAGACTGGATGAGAAATAATCAATTCTCAAATAAATTTCCGGATTTACTGGAACTGGTAACACAGGATTCATAAACATTTTAAGATAATTCTGAAAATTATGGATATAAATTTCAAATGGTGAATGGAACTCGAATTTATGATGTAAATGGATCGGTTTTTTATAATCAGAAGGATGGTAGTTTAGTTCTGCCGATCAAATCAATGATTAATATACAATTAAATCAACAATACATTTTAACCTTTTAAAATAAAGAGAAATGAAAACAATAAAAATATTATTTCTGGTTATGGTGGTTATATCCCTTACCGGCTGTAAATACAAGAGAGAGTCTGAACAGTTGAAGATCTCTAACCAAAACCTGACTGCAAACCTTGCAAAAAGCGATTCAACATTGAAAGCGAATCTGATGTTGGTCAAAGAATTTGAAACCAGAATTGACAGCATTTTGTCAGGAGGTAAAAAACCGGGACAAATGGTAAGCGGAACGGAATTGAAGACGAGACTTGACCAGACGGTGAATGAAGTCAATGATTTGCTTAACGATAACAAGGATAAGTATCAGTCATTAAGAAATATGCTTGCAAGAGCAAATTCCAGTGGTTTAATGAAGGATGCAGAAATCAAAAACCTTAATGCACTTATAGTAAAGAATGACAGCATAGTTAACAGCCTGAACCTTAAAATTGAGGGGCTTAACAATACCATTGATGCTCAGTCTTCAGAAATATCAAACCTGACTGACGAGAGCCGGACTAAAAGTGATACGCTTACTGCGATTACCAACCAGTTGAATATAGTCTACTATATTTCAGGTACAAAAGAGGATCTTATAGACAGGAATGTTATAATCAAAACAGGGGGTTTCCTTGGATTTCTGGGACGTGTAAACATACTGAATCCGAATCTTGACATGAAGGTGCTTGAGAAGATAGATATGCGCCAAAAGACATCATTTACGCTAAATGCGACGTTAAAAAAGATTGAATTCATAACGCATCACCCCGCCGGCAGTTATGAAATTAAGGAGGTGAATCCGGGTTCCGTAGTGTTAACCATCACGAATCCTGCAAAGTTCTGGGAATTATCAAAATGCCTTGTTATTGTTATATAATATATCAGGTTAAATGAAAATAGGCGGTCATGAATAACATGAAGGCTTAATAAAAATGCTTCTGCACTAGTTTATAATATATTCTATAACTTATTTTAAGATTACCTGAGTGGGCCCGAAGAATAGCGAGCTCACTTAAGGCAATTTTCTACCCCTTTCAGGATATCCCTCATGTTTCAGGATATTCTTTATACAACAGTATAGGTATTAAACTATCCTTTTTCTACTGAATATTTTGTAATCAGAGTTCCCTTATGGTTTACCTTTTCGCAGCTTATTAGCTGTAAATCAATATCAAGTGGTATTTCTGCAACCAGACTATTTCCCTTCCCAAATATTTTTGGTTCAATAGTCAGCCATAACTCATCTGCCAGCTGTTCTTTTAAAAATGAAGTCGCTATGTGCGGGCCACCAACCACAAGCATTTGTTCATAACCTTCCCTGGCAAATCGTTTTGATAATTTCAAGGGTGATTCATCAGTGAATTCCAGCTGGCCAGCAGTCTCAAATTTCTTATAATCTGATGGCCGGTGAGTCATAATGGCAAGAAGACGCTCCGGTGAAGGCAGAGGAGGATCTGCATCAAAAGTACTGCTCCCCATGACAATAATTTCTGAATCATTCCAGATTTTGCTGAAATACTCCTGGTCCGATTTTGATGACCACTTTCTTACATATGGATCATCCCACTTAGTCACTTTGCCATCAAGTGTTGATACAAAAACAAGTATAATTTTCATTTTAGAGCTTGAGAGATTTCAAATTATATTTACCTCAGCATAACAAGTAATGCTCCTGTAACATAAGCTGCTATCCACCACAAATAAGCTATGATAGAATAATTGTGCAAAGTTGCTGATAAAGGGCTGTCAATGCCATTCCTTAATCTGCTTTTCCATATAAGAAACGCATCTGTAAGCATCCCGATCAGTGAGGAGTATCCAAGAATTCCGTGAAGAGTAAAAGGAGATTTGGAAGATCCGATTATCATACATATGGTTGCAGTCGCATCAAGTGTGACACCTATAGTCAGGAACCAAAGTACCTTTTTAGCGGCATGCCTTGTTTTTCGTTCATAATAAATGAATATGGTATAAGAAATCAGAGCAAGGTTGACTATCGTTGTGCCGGCAATTAATACTGGTTTCATATGCAATATATTTTGGTTCTTATTTAATTTGAATTTATTAAAAAAATTATTGCCAGCTAAAATACAGGAAAAATCAATCTTTATTTTTTCGGATGGTAAAAGTCATCAAAAAATTTAATATTCCTGCTTTTTGACTAAATCTTTGGATGCACTGAACCCTAAAAAATACCCTGCCATGTATAATTTAATATAGTATTTTGTTATGATCTGTATTTAAGGTAGTTATGTAATTCAGATAATTTTATTTTATTTTTAATAAGTTCTGTAATCATACATATAAATTAATTGATTTTCAGGAGATATGGGATATTATATTCATGATTGCGGATAGTCATTTCATTTCTTTAATTAGATCTGATTCAAAGTATCTTACCTTTACTCTTTTAATTTAAAGTGTAAATTTTCAGTACAGTTAAAAGTTTTAGATTCATACGTTTCACCTATCCGGGTATATACCTTGTTGTACCGGATTAAAGGTTAGATATATCATAAAATGAAGTAACCGGGCTACAAAGATTTTATCGGGTTTTTATATAACCGTTTCCATTTTGAAATATACGATAGTGTATATAAAGGACCATACAATTTGTCCGGCTAACAGATAGAGATAGCTGATTTTCTTTCGTCCGAAATATTTGGTTATCAAAAATACACCTACAGGTATAGATAATATTACAGGCGTCAATATTACAATTCCCGGAAGTCCTAATTTGTTTTTCAGGAATATCAGGCGTCTATTTCGCCTGGTAAATATTTTCTTTGACCGCTTAAGATATTTATGGTTTTTTGAGCTGAAAGAATCGGCAATTTTAAGAAGTCCTTTTGAAATAAATGCAAAAACAACAATGCCAATTATACCGCCGGTATTGGTATAAAGAATTGTCTCTGCATATGACATTCTAAAGAGGTATATGGCAACCGGAAAAGTGGCTGCAAATTTCCAGGTACTTGAAAGTATGATTATTGACTCTTTCATAAAAGTATCTGTAGCTGTGGTTCTGAGGTCCTTTGGCCCTACAGTAAAGCCTGAAAATACTAAAATACCAATTTAGTTATTGAATGTCAAGCAAATAGTTTATAAATTTTATAAATCGAAGCTTCCGAACAGTCGGTGAGTCACATCATAAAATGCTTAAAGATGGTATGATTAACCCGGGTGAGTCCAAACTTCCACAAAATATAAGTTATACTTTATCAGCAATATGGTAAATTCGGATTGTCTCATACAATATTTACCAGATGTGGGGAAATAAGTCCTGGTATAACAGAAGTATCATACTCTCTGTTCTTTAGCTTTAGAATCTTAAAATTTGTTAAGTTTTTTTTTAAAATTTTAACGAACTTTTAAAATTTCCGAAAATAGAGAGATTTTATTTTTAACATCATTTTCGTTCAATTATAAAACAAATCATGGGATTCTGCTTGTTTAGTCTGATTTTTAATTTACAAGTAATAAAGTAAACACTTAAAAGATTATGGAGAATTTTAAAATGTCAAAGCGATCTAAATTAAGGAGTCAGTTGTTATCATTGTTTCTTATGATAATATCCCTTGACAGTTTTGCCGCTGTTGGATCAGATAGCATAAGTTTGTATACCCCTTATACCAGAATTTCTGTTCCACCGGGTGAATCAATTGATTATGCTATCGATGTAATAAACAATAGCAGCAAGATCATAAATGCAGATATATCAATTGCAGGTATTCCAAAAGGATGGACTTATGATTTAAAATCGGGGGGGGTGGAAAATCGGACAACTTTCAGTACTCCCTCACGAAAAGAAGACCATTTCTCTTACTATAGGAGTTCCGCTTAAAGTCAATAAGGGTACTTACAGGTTCAAGGTTTTAGCAAATGGGATCGATGCTCTGCCATTAACAGTGATAATATCAGAGCAGGGTACTTTTAAAACAGAATTTACCACTGAACAGCCAAACAGGGAGGGCCACGCTGGCGCTGTTTTTTCATTCAATACAAATCTGAAAAACCTTACTGCTGACAAACAGACATATGCATTGATGGCAAATTCACCACGAGGATGGGTTGTAACTTTCAAATCTAATGCTCAGCAGGTAACTTCAGTCAATACTGAACCAAACAGTACTCAGCTTATCGTAATTGAAATAAAGCCTCCTGAAAAGGTTGAAGCAGGCCGGTATAAGATACCCGTTAGCGCCACAACCAGTTCTACATCTGCCAATCTCGATCTGGAAGTGGTTATTACCGGCTCCTATAGCATGGAACTGACTACTCCGACAGGTCTGTTAAGCACAAATATTACAGCGGGAGAAGAAAAACGTATTGAACTTATTATTAAAAATACAGGTTCATCTGAGCTTGATAACATTAAACTAAACTTTTCCGCACCTGTTAATTGGGATGTCATTTTCGATCCCAAAAATATAGATATTTTGTTATCCGGAAAAGAAGCCAGGTTTTATGCCACTGTTAAAGCGGCTAAGAAAGCTATACCCGGCGATTATGTAACTAATATTGATGCCAGTACACCTGAAGCCTCTTCCAAAGTCACTTTCAGGATTTCTGTGGAGACGCCATTACTTTGGGGCTGGATTGGCGTTCTGGTAATTATTGCAGCACTGGGAAGTGTATATTATCTGTTCCGAAAATATGGAAGGAGGTAGCCGTGGCCGGTAATATTATTGAATTGACTGATCTGACAAAGAAATACGGATCATTTACAGCGGTCGATCATCTAAGCCTGCAGATCCGTGAGGGGGAAATCTTCGGTCTGCTTGGACCGAATGGCGCCGGGAAGTCAACAACTATCCTGATGCTGCTCGGGTTGACAGAATCTACCTCAGGATCCGTCAGGGTTAGGGGAATTGATCCGGCAACAAACCCGATAGATGTCAAGAAAATAATTGGTTACCTGCCCGAGGATGTAGGATTTTACTACAACCGCAGCGGGTGGGAAAATCTCTTGTTTACCGCACAGCTTAACCGGCTCCCCCTGGGAGAAGCTAAACATAAAGCAGAACAACTTCTTGTACGTGTTGGTCTTATGGATGCTGCAGAAAAAAAGACAGGAAAATATTCGCGGGGTATGCTGCAACGACTTGGACTGGCTGATGTACTAATAAAAAATCCCAGAGTAATTATTCTCGATGAACCAACATTGGGTATTGATCCGAAAGGAGTAAGGGAATTTCTGAAATTAATTGCAGACCTTAGTAAAGATGAGGGCATTACAGTTCTGTTCTCATCTCATGACCTTCATCTGGTACAGCAGGTTTGCGACCGTGTGGGATTATTTGTCAGTGGAAAACTGCTTGCTGAAGGTGATATTCCAACTCTTTCCAGAAAACTTTTCACGCGTAGTCCTTATATAGTTGAAGTTGGTTTATCTATCGATCCGACAAGCAGAACGGATTTATCCGTTAATATCTCTGATTCTGTATGGTTAAGAAAGCTGTTGAAGGATATTGAAGGCATAACAGCTGTTAAGAAATTTAAAGAGCTGTTTCAAATCGAATGTTTACGTGATGCAACTGCCGAAATTGCCAACACAATTGTTCGGTCGGGAGTCGGATTGAACTATCTGAATAAGAAAGAATACGGTCT
Organism: uncultured Bacteroidales bacterium; assembly: GCA_963760915.1. Taxonomy (GTDB): domain Bacteria; phylum Bacteroidota; class Bacteroidia; order Bacteroidales; family VadinHA17; genus LD21. The sequence continues at coordinate 65,906 of CAVXEU010000006.1, forward strand.
TGATGAAATTTACTATCGTTATTTCGAAGGAGGTGATGATCATGAATAGTTATTCAAAAAATTCAACAGGCATATTTGAACCTTTGCTGACCAGACTGAATGCTGTCTTTTTCAGGTTCAAAGATGCGAACCGGTCGGGCATGGAAGAAAAGATCCTTCATCCCTTCAGGGTTATACTGAACAAAGAGATTTCAGATCATGTAAGAAGCTGGCGTTTCATCATTCTGATAATAATTACCGTATTAACCTGTATGGGTTCAATGTACACTGCATTATCAAATATCGGGAATGCAGTTAAAACCAATGATGCGGAGGGTGCCTTCTTTTTCCTGAAACTGTTCACCATTTCTGATGGTTCAATGCCTCCATTCTTTGTATTTGTCAGCTTTCTCGGACCTTTACTCGGCATAGGTCTTGGATTTGATGCTGTTAATTCTGAGCAGAACAGGGGAACCCTCAGTCGCATTTTATCACAGCCAATTCACCGCGATTATCTGCTAAATGCAAAATTCCTCGCACCTCTGATTGTCATAAGCGTGTTGTATTTTGCACTGGGATTTCTGGTAATGGGCTTCGGGCTGATTGCTATCGGTATTCCTCCGACAGCTGAGGAGTTTATGCGCATTATATTCTTTATCGTACTTAGCATAGTCTATGTTGCATTCTGGTTGAATTTATCGATTCTGTTTTCAGTGCAGTTTCGTCAGCCGGCAACCTCTGCATTATCAGGGATAGCTGTATGGCTATTTTTCAGCGTATTTTATGTCATTATAGTTAATTTAGTGCTCAAGGCATTGACACCAGCTCAAATGGCTCCTGGAAACCATATACTGAATTATGAGGGGTTGAAACTGATGTTACTCAGGTTAATGCCTAACCAGTTGTTCAGCGAGGCAACTTCAACCTTGTTGATGCCATCCGTTCGCAGTCTTGGACCATTAACCATGGAACAGGTCATTGGAACAGTTCCGGGTCCGCTGCCTGTTGGTCAGAGTTTATTGCTGGTATGGCCACAGGTGACAGGATTGATCGCGGCAACAATACTCTGTTTCGTACTATCATATATTTCCTTTATGAGAAGAGAGATCCGTTCAAGATAATTTATATCCAAAAGAGCAGGCAATAAAGTTTCGGGAATGAAATTGTCATTCTATTCTTATTTCAGATGAAATTTCCTTTTATTTGATGTAAGTTTCTTAACAGTTTAAAATACTTTATATGACAGCAAAATATTTTCTCCTTAGCCTGACACTCTTAGTTATTTTAGCTTTTACTTCAAAGCAGTCATATTCTCAGGATAAGAACTGGACTCATTTCAGGGGAAGTAATCTTAACGGATTGGCAGTATCTGAAAATATTCCTTTGAAATGGGATGACTCTGTGGTAAAATGGAAAACTGAGATTCATGATATGGGTTACTCATCTCCGGTGGTTTATGGCAACCAGGTATGGATTACAACAGCAAAAGCTGACGGGAAGGAGGTATATGCTGTTTGTACCGATTTTGTAACCGGCAAGATTATTTATGATATAAAGGTATTTTCTCCTGAAGAGGTTGAAGGTAAGCATTCGCTAAATACTTATGCCTCTCCGACAGCATGTATCGAAAAGGGCTTTGTTTATGTTCATTACGGAAGTATAGGAACAGCCTGTATTAATACTGAAAATGGATCTGTCGTGTGGAAGCGCAACGATTTCAAATGCAAGTTTGTACAGGGTCCGGCCTCTTCACCTGTGCTTTATAAAAACCTGTTGATCCTTCACTTCGAAGGAACTGATGTCAGGTATATAGTTGCTCTCGATAAATCGAACGGAAAGCTTGTGTGGAGAACAGACAGACCAGCGGAACCATATGAACACTTAACAGTTATAGGAAGAAAAGCATATATTACGCCTCTTATAATAAATGTGAAAGGACGGGATATGCTGATATCAAATGGCTCAGCTGTATGTATTGCTTATGATCCCAATAACGGCAAAGAAATATGGCGGGTGGTTGGTGGAGCCGAATCTACAATTTCCATGCCTGTAACAGAAAATGGAATAGTATACTGGTACACAGGATTCGAAGTTGCTGCTGATGGTACAAATTTTAACGAGTTACTTGCAGTTAATCCTGACGGTAACGGAGATATAACAGGTACAAATATTATCTGGAAGAAACGAGATGAACTGTCGAGAAACCAGAGCCTTACACCTTTAATCAAAGACGGATTGATATACACTGTCACAACCAGGAACATGCTCAAGTGTATCGATGCAGCATCAGGTAACGAAATCTGGTCGACACATGTGACATCAAATTATGATGCATCCCCAATCTATATAAACGGCAATATCTGGTTTTTCTCTGTTAAAGGTGACGCAATGGCTATAAAAGCAGGAAAAAAATACGAGGTAGTTGCAAATAATCAAATGGATTCAGGAATATGGGCAACACCTGCCGTTTTGAGAAATTCAGTGATTTTTAGGACGCAAAAGTATTTGTACAGAATAGGCGGAGAATAGAGGTTAATGATCTCTTCACTTCCCTCGCTTTCGCAGGTATTACTTAAATCATCATAATCAGGCTGGCGGGTCAACTTTGTCTGTCTGGGAACCTGCTGATAATTATATGTATATTAATGCTTTTTGATTAATTTCATGGAATAACGTGTAGGTAAGGGATCTCTTCCAATGCCATTTCAATAAATTTTATTTGCTTAACGTTTATTGAGAGAAGGGTAACTTCAAAAAAGTATCCTGTCTCATTTTCGTTCAGGAACTTTATTGTTGGCTCCTCTTTCAGGTTGCTCCAGGGCGTGTTCAGAATTGCCGTACGGATTAAAGCTTCGGCGGCAGTTGTTTTTCCTATAGAAGAGTCAACCTGAAGATGTAGCATATGTTCCGCCAGCGCCCCGGGATAGGTCAGTTCTATGATCACTTCATGGACTATCCTGGAATAAGGTACTCTCAAGAGCTGTCCTTCACCTGTCACGATCTTCAAATAGGTGAGATTTTGAGATTTAATCTGGCCAGATAAATCTCCGGCTCCGATAAATGAACCGCGTTTCAGGTTATGTTTGACCCTGAAAACTATACCCGCAAATATATCTCTGAGAAGATACCAGGCTACAAAACCCGTGATTATGAGCATAAGAGAGTAAACAAGATAGGGATAATAGAATTTATCCCTGAAAAGGAAATCTGTTGCCCAGAAAATATAGATCAGCCAGAGAAAAAGTTCGATTGCCAACAGTAAATTACCAATGGAATTTAATCCTGGGTAACGGTTCAAGAGGCGTTTCATCCCTATTCTGATGAGCTTCAGAACCAGAAAAAACATCGTTGCAACAAGAAAAGCAATAATAAATTTCATCTACTGCGGTTATTTTGATATTTCAATGCATGTCATAACAATCCTTCTTTTTTAAAGAACCTGATGAGGTGCGGCTCAATGAATTCGTTCACGATGTACAGGTGTTCTCTTCTTTCTTCAATAAGGCCTGCACGTAGCATAGAATTTACCATCTCCTGTGACCTGGTTTCCTCAAGAAAGAATATCTTATTGATCCTTTCGAAAGTCAGGCGTTTATGCAGAATAAGTTGAATAAGTACTATTTTCCAGTCCTCATCCAGTTCTGCCAGGATTTTTGTATCAGGAAGATACGGCGATCGAATGGATATCCTCTTTTCCGAAACGCTTACTATATTTCCGAGCCAGGCTATCAGTGCGATTCCGGGATTACCTTCCGAATAATTAAAAAATTTATTGAACAGGCCTGCCATACGGATTTCTGAAAGATCTTCCTCTTCTCTTTTTTGAAGTACGAACTTCAGTCCGCTTGATCGGTGTCTTCGCATGATTATCTCCTGGATATCCATAGAATCGAAAGGTTTAATGGCAATGACGCTTATGAATGAGTCCTGCAGATTAAGCATTTTATTCATAAGGCTGAAAGAGTAGGGATTCATGTTTACCACAAACAGGATCGTTTTGCTATAGCGGTTAATCAGACTGACGAGAAGCCTGATCACATCCCATCCATTGATTGAACGTTCCCACCATAGTTCCAGATCATGTATAAAAAAAACGGATCCCTGGGGAAGTGATTCCATAATTTCTTCTATACTACCCTGGGTACGCGTGATCTTTCTGATTTCATCTACAAAATCCGATACCTGAGCTGAACCTTTATAAATAGGGAAAAGATGGGTAACATTCTCTTTCTTAAAATGCCTTTCGGCCACATATCGACAGAAAGCCGTTTTACCGGAGCTTCTGTCTCCCACTATCATAATGCCTCCTTTGTACCCTGAATTAATACGCCGCAAAGCAGTACTAAACAATTCCTCATCCTTACCCCTGCTTATCCAGAAGTCCTCACTGATGATTGAACGGCCGCTGAATAGTTTTTTGTAAAACTGAGGAAGTCTGTCAATGACTTTCCCCCTGGGACTGACCGATTCAATCAGGTCAAGTATTTTCTGGTTGCCGGAGACTTTCTGATCAGATTCCATAATCTTTCTGGCCATCAGTATCCATTCACTTCTGGAGTAAAGTGCCCAGGTGGCTAAATATCGTAGAGAAGATTTAAGACGATCAAAATATGCAGCAAATGTTTTTCTTACCAGCTGACTCTGATGTTCGCGGATAAATCCTGAATACTCAGAGACTGTCAAAGGAATTTTATATGATGAAAGTTTATCGAAAACCTCTTCTAACGAATTTTCAATCAAAGTATTGATATTATTCTTAATCATTACTATCTTTTCATCCTCCTCCATGATTTTCTGAGAAGTATCTTTATTGATAGAGATGATTACCTGATGTTTATCAGGCAGGTCTGCCGGGATATTTTCAAGGTTGAACCGGGTGAGATTAAGAAGATCGTGTATAATAAAGATAGAATTTTTTATATATCCGGCAATCTTTTCCAACTCATCATAGGTTGCTCCAATGAACCTTGATTCGATATAGAAGCGGGTGATCTTGCGCAGGGGAACATTCATACAATCCTCATCAGAATCAATTGACGGCTTTGATTTGACCGATAAGGCAATAATGATATTTTCAGGCAACGATTCGGTTAACAGGAGTATTTCTTTTCCGAACTGATTAAAATCTTTCAATATGGTTATGCTTTCTTCGAAAGAACTTATGCTTATTTTTAACTCAGAGATTTTTTCAGGCATTTCTGAGAATTTTTCCAGTTTTGCCCTCAATGACTGTAATTCCATGCTGAACCGGTAATCCAGTTGCTGGGCTATATTCAGGTTTAACTCATTGATCTTATCTTTGATCCTGCTCTTGAATGATTGCAGAATTATGTCCATCCGGATTTTATTGATCTGATGTATAGTTTGTTCCTGCCATGATTCTGCAAAACTTGAATTTCTCAGTACCAGCTTTTCATAATACTTTTTGTTCCTCTGTTTTCGTCTTATACGGAAATTTATGTCAGCTTTTCCCATATCGTAGCTCATCAACTGAAGATTTTTACGGAATTCCTGCATGAGACTATGCCGGATCTGATCCTCCAGCTGATTAATTCCGGAAATCAACGAGCCCGTCTTTTTCTTATTGGCTTTCTGAGCCGTTTTTACAGAGCTAATGAGTTCATCTTTATTTACTGCTTTTTCAAAAAGGGTCTCCAGCATTGTGTCAACAGAGGTTATAAGCGCCCTGACTTCAGTAAATTGGCCGTAAAGTTCCGACTGAAACCTGTTCAAAAAAGAAGAAAGATAGTAATGACGGTTATTTCTTAAATAATAGGCGGCGATTTCATTGTAGCGGATTTTTCCGGGGATAATATTCTTTGAAAAAGGATGAGCAAGCCGCTTCCTGAGTATGAACAACTTCAACCTTAGAGGGTCATTTTTTCTAAGGATAAGGTCATTTTTTTCGTAAGGAATGATCAGTTTCACCGGTAACTTCAGTAAATCCTGCTCAAGACGATCAATATACCAGTTAAGACCGGCAGCTATCTCCTCCGTTTGAACACCAAGCTTTTTCTGATCCAGATCGGTAAAAATCTGGTTGGTGCGGAAATAAAAGTCGTTTTTTATTTTGATAAGGGTTTTTCTTCTGCGATATGTCTCTTCGATGCCATTAAGTTTATTAAGCTGTAAAAAAACTGCATCAATTACCGAGAGTAATTCATCAGACAGGTTCCTTACCCCTGAAAAAACCGGAGAAATTGCTTTCTGGAAAAAAAGAGTCAGAATTTTTTGCCCGTCAGTATCCAATACTTTTATGTTATCATTGATTACGGTATATTTTGAGGGATGCAATTCCGGGAGCTCCGGTTCACTGACAGGGGATACACTCCGGTCCTCTTCCTGTTTGAATTCCAGTCCAACGTCGAAGGATTCAAATCTTGAAGAGCTGTTCACCAGCAAAAAAGTCCCGAGATGTTGCGAGAGGTTCATTACCTCCTGATAGGTATTGTCAATATGCTGATATTGCTTGTCGGGGATTCCGATGAATGTGAGATCAGTACCGGAAGATTCCCTGCGGATTATATCTTCTTTTGACTGTCCCTCAATATTATTGTTAATTATTTTAATTTCAAGGTCAATTCGGTATTGGGTCAGTATTTTCTGAAGCGTTTTGTAAATGAATTCCGTGCGATTGTGAATATTGTTTATTACAAGAAGTCTGATACGGGCATCTTTCCAGTCTCCTGAAGAGGTTAGATGCCGGAGGAGGAAAAGAGTGAAGGTCAGATTGCTACCCCATCCGCTCCACCAGACATCGATAGTTTTCTTATTCCCGTACTTTTTCAATGGGTTATAATTCAGGAGTATCGAATTATAATCGCTCTCTTCAAAATTTCTGATTGTGCGTAAAAATTGCTCTTTATTCTTTTCATTCCTGCTCCATCCCATCAGTATTGTGTTGGGTTCAATTCCGGTAAATCCAAATACGCGTGAAATCTCATCCATTCCATCATATATGTTCCTGCACTTATGCTGACGTATCAGTAGCTTGTCATCCTTTCCGGAAACGGAGTAGTATCTTTTATCCTTAACCAGCCTTTGTTCCCCGGATTCTACCATTTCAAAAGCGGAATACATTCCCAGTCGGCCGCTAAAAGCACTTGCCAGCTCTATAAGGTGAGGCCGTGCTTTATCCTGACCGCAGAAAAGGATAATATTCGGTCTCCAGTTGCGGGCATGCATTGATGATCGGTCCAGCCGGTCAAGACCGGTTCTGACCAGGGTGGACCACACACTGCTCCACGTATCACCTGTTTCAAGGACAAGCTGTCTCTGTTTGATAAAAAGAAACAGGATACCCAGAATTACAACCGCTCCGATCATAGCAATAAAGTCAAGCTGGATCATAACCAGAAAGCAGGCCAGAAAACCAACTACACTTACCCATGCCGGTGTTCTGAAGGAGGGCCGGAAATCAGCACTTGTAATAGACTCGAATGCAGCACTCAGATTTAGGAAGCCGTAGGTAGTGATGAAAAAAATAGATACGATCCTGGCTATAACATCCAGTTGCCCGATGAGAATTCCTGCCTCGGCAATAAAGAAAGTGAGAATCAGAGCATTTCTTGGTTCGCCAGACGACCCGGTACCCCTGGAGAAAATCCTCGGAGTGATCTTATCTATGGCTGTCGACTGCAAAATTCTTGGAGCAGCAAGAATACTTCCGAGTGCTGAGCTCAATGTTGCGCCCCATATGCCCGCAATAACCAGCTGTGGAACCAGTGCAATCTTGAACAATGCCCTGGAGTCAGTTGCCAGCAATTTACCATCGACAGTATAGGCATAGAAAAATGCCAGGCCGATATATACAAGTAACCCAATAGCTATAGCGGATATGGTACCTAAAGGGATGGATTTTTTTGGATCCTTCAGATCACCCGACATAGATACTCCGGCTTCAAACCCGGTTACAGCGGGGAAAAAAATGCCAAACAGAACCATCAGGGGAACACCGGTGCCAACCCCGAAAAAGTTAGGTGAAACCGGCTTAAGGTTATGGTGACCAAAAAATATTGAAAGAAGTGAGAGAAAAATGGCCGCCATAATAAGGTACTGAGTCTTTATTGCCAGAGAAGTACTGATAAAGGTGATTATAGTTACAACCAGTAGTATAATGCTTCCGGTAATCCTGATATGATCAATATCTCGGGGCAGATTGAAATAGTCAAGAAAGCTTTCGGAAAATCCTATCAGATAAAGACTTACACTGAAGGATAATCCGACAAATAATGCCAGTCCAAGAGTTCCCCCGATTGGAAGACCCAGACTTCTTGATATAATATAATAAGTACCTCCCTCTTTCACTTTTTTATCGGTTGCAATGGAAGATACACTCAGCCCTGTTGTAATAGAGATCAGATGTGCAACCAGAATGATTCCAAGGGTGCCTACTAATCCTGCCTCACCGGCAATCATCGGCAGTCGCATATACATAATAACACCTAAGATGGTCAGTATTGAGGGTGTGAATACCCCGCCGAAAGTCCCGAACTTTTTTGGGTTAGCCATAAATTCAAACTAAGAACAGGATCATTTAAAATGCTGCCTGTCAGGTAATATTTCGATAATCAAATATAGTAATTATGCTTAAAGGAAACGGTGTGTCACATAGAAATAATGAGTGTTTCGTCATTGCCTGAAAGTAACCGGGCAAAGGTTTCTCCTGATCAGACATGGTTTTAAGATGCTATTGACCAATAATCTGCAATCATGGAACCGGGATTTTTGAAAAAAATAAACTTAATTTCATTTTCACTGTTTCTATAATTAGACCGGTTACTGTTATGGTTATAACAGCTGAAATTAAACCGGAATGTTTCAACATAAACATGATTATCAATTATGTAATGCTTATTTCTGATCATTAACAATTCAAATATATCATTATAACAGGACTTTAATTTCATATAATTTTAGACTGGATTAAATAAATAGTCGAAAATTATAATTACCCCGTAAAAATATGAACAGATGAATACCAGGACACAAAAGATCAGATTAGGGATCTTTGTATTTATTTCCACATTAATACTTTTTTCCCTGATAGTGTTTTTTGCAGCAAATAAGTTGTTCAAGAAAACTGATACATATTACGTATCATATCATAATATATCGGTCAGCGGTTTGGAGGTTGGAAGTTCCGTAAATTATCTCGGAATAAATATCGGTTCAGTTTCGAAAATATTTATTGATCCGAAGGATATTAATAAAATCATTGTTGAACTTGCACTTCACCAGGGTACCCCAATAAAAGTCGATGCTTATGCCGATATAGTTTCTCTTGGTATTACGGGACTGAAATCGATAGAGATTCGGGGCGGCACCAATCAGGCTGAAAATCTGAAGGAAGGTGAGTACATTCAGGCCGGGAGCTCAGCAACAGAAGAGATAACCGGAAAAGCGAACATAATAGCCGAAAAGGCTGAAAAGGTTCTTAATAATCTTCAGTTATTTACCGTACCTGAAAATATGAATAAATTCTCCGATGCTGCCGGCAATATTAACAGACTTGCCGAACAGCTTAATTCTACTATCCATAGCATTGATACGCTTATCAGGGAAAACAAGGCCGCAATAAATGAAACGGTAAAATCAGCTGATATCGCAGTTTCAAACCTCATGCAGTCAAGTCAGACTCTAAAGCTTACGATTGACAAAGTCAACAACCTTGTTCAAAGTGACACTATCAGCCAGATTGCAGGTGATGCTCGTGATATTATGCAGCAACTCAAAGAAACCGATCTGAAACAGTTTATTCAAAATCTGGCTGATGTGACGGATCAGACCAGAAAACTCCTTTATAAATTAGATCAGAATCTGGATATTGATAGCCGGGAAGTAACTGAGAGCATAAGGTTGCTGAGGAGCACTCTTTCAAACCTTGAGGAGACCTCAAATCTTATCAATAGCGACCCTTCAATACTTATAAGAGGTATCCGCCAAAAGAATATTCCTGATAAAAAAGTGGACAGATAAAAAGCTTTTTTGAAATATAATATTAAACCTTATTTTGATGAAACAATACATTCTTTTTATATCCATTTCGTTGTTGACCGGCTGTATTTCTGAAAAAAAGATTGACAGGAAATATTATACAATTGAGATACCGGCCTCGCAGTTTCCTGTGAGCAATGATTCAACTCCATTGATTAATAAAAGTCTGGAGGTCAGTCAGGTTGAAATTAATCCTGTTTATGAGAAAACTCAGATTGTTAACCGGATCAACTCAAATGAGATCAATTATTTTATTTACCATCAATGGGCTGTACAACCGGCAGAGGCAGCTAAAAATCTTATAACAGGATACCTTGAGGCAACGAACATATTTAAAAGTGTAAACTCAGGAAGTATACTTACAGCATCTGATTACACCATGGTAACTTCAATAAACATTCTCGAGCTTGTGGAAATACAAAAGTCATTCACGGCACATATAAACCTGGAATTTAAAATATTTGACAACTCGGATAATCAGGTAATTATCAGTCAGAAAGCAGACAGGACCAGGGCCCTCCAGCAAAAAGATATTAACTTGTTTGCAGAACAGGTAAGTAACCTGATTTTTGAGGAACTGAATAAATTTGCCATACTGATTAAGGATAAAAAGTATTTGTTTTCCGGGAGTCACTGATAAAAGATTTAATTCCAAAATTAGCTGATTGTGTTAAAAAACGAATTGGCATCTGCCGCTTTTTTACTGGAGGATAATAAACTGAAATTGCAGGGAAAATTATCTCTCAAAGGGGTTAACTTGTTTATCTCCGATGTGGAAAACAGTATGCAAAATTACAAGGGAGGGAAACTTCTGATTGATCTTGACGGGCTTGATTATGTTGACAGTGCCGGAATTACTGCAATTTACTATCTGAAAAAAAGCTTTTTAATCAGGGGAATTGAGGTTGAGATAACCGGTGGAAATAATAATATTCAGCTCAAGCTCGATCTGTTCAGACTGGAAAAGCCAGGTGATGCGGAACCTGTTCACAAGCCGGGTTACTTTGAAAGGCTGGGGACTGGCACCAATTTTCTGTATAATGAATATATCACGGGATTTCTGCAGCTGATGGCTGATATTACTTACTGGTCGGTTGCAGACATTTTTCGCAGACAGGTACGCAGAAAAGGGGAATTCTTTAATCAGGCTGTACTTATCGGAGTAAATGCAGTCCTGATCGTAGCAGCTATGTCTTTTATAATCGGACTGGTTCTTGCATTACAGTCTGCCGCTCAGTTGCGTTCTTTTGGAGCAAATATCTACATTGTTGATCTGACAGTTATTGCAATGATGAGCGAAATGGGACCTCTTATCACTGCTATTATGGTAGCAGGAAGAAGCGGATCCTCAATAGCGGCTGAAATAGCTACAATGAAAGTAACTTCTGAGATAGACGCTCTTAAGACCATGGGAATAAATCCGGTAAGGTTTGTTATTGTTCCCAAAATGTATGGAGGGATTGTAACCATGCCTTTTCTTACAATAATAGCTGATATAATGGGAATTGCAGGAGGCCTGGTAATTGCGGTGACATATCTGGGTATATCTCCGGTTGTTTTTATGCACCGTATGCAGGAGTCTTTTGATCTGAAAGATATCCTGTACGGTACCATAAAAAGTATTGTATTTGCCTATATAATTATAAATACAGGTAGCTTTTTTGGCTTCAGGGCTCAGCAGGGAGCTGAGGGCGTTGGTAAGGTAACCACCGTTGCAGTGGTGGTTTCCATTTCACTTATTATTATTGCCGATAGTATAATGAGTCTGATTTTTTATTGATAGTATCAGTAAGTACAGCATGTATGACATCTGAAAGGCTTATAGAAGTAAAGGGACTAACTGCGATCATAGATGGTAAGACTATTTTGTCTGACATCAGTTTTCATGCTGAAAGTGGTGAGATTCTGGTTATACTAGGCAGCAGCGGATCGGGAAAAACAACAATTCTTAAACATCTGCTTGGACTTTATCCTTCCGGAAAGGAGACAGTAACAGTGCTTGGCAAGAATCCTTCACAGCTTGATGATACTGAATCAGTTCAGTTCTATCAACAGTTAGGTGTATTCTTTCAGGAAGGAGCATTACTTAATTCACTTACTGTTGGCGAAAACATTGCCCTCCCCCTTGAACAGCATACCGATCTTCCTCCCAATCTGATTGAAGAGTTAGTCAGGCTTAAACTTCAGCTTGTTAACCTGGGGGATGCCTATGATATGTATCCATCCCACCTTAGCGGAGGGATGCTCAAAAGGGCTGCACTGGCCAGAGCAATTGTAACGGATCCGCCGTTATTATTCTGTGATGAACCCGGGGCAGGACTGGATCCTGTTTCCATGGAATCGCTTGATCAGTTAATTGTTAATTTACAGAAACTTCTGGGTATGACCGTAGTTATGGTAACCCATGAGGTTGCCAGTATTCTGAGAATAGCTGACCGGATAGTTTTTATCGAAGAAGGAAAGAAAATATTTGAAGGAACTCTTGCCTTAGCAATGGAATCAAATATTACTTCAATAAAAGAATTCTTCAAAAAGGGAAGGGGGGAGTAGTTTTATTAAAATGATAATCAGGAACCCTGCATATAAAATGTACCCCGATTGGAGTATTGCGAATCTTGAATAAAAAATTATTTTGAGCTAAAGCCTGATTATCAAGACTACTTGCTTAGAGGCTGTAGACAAAGTTATTTTTAACCGCAGAGTGCGCAAAGTTGGCGCAAAAGTCGCAAAGTTAAAACACTGGATTTAACCTCTTTGCGTTCTTAGCGCTTTTCTTTGGCGCTCTTTGTGGTTAATGGATTTCAACTTTTTCAACAGCCCCTTGTTGATAATAAGGAGATTATGGACTTTAATTTATGACGTGTACCTATTATCAATGTCCCCGATATAGCCACCATCATACTTATTGAAGTTTTATTTATTAAAACCGATACTCAAATATTATCAGTACCCGTTATTTTGAGGCTGCCAAATGGTTATTAAACTAAGGCTTTTTGGGATATGCAAATTCATAAACTGAATGCTATTTTCACTCCTTCAATTATCATTCCAGTCCCCATAATTGCCAGAATCAATCCCATTATTTTACCGATAACTGTGATTAAGTTATTGCCTAACTTTCTTATTATCAAATCACTTAAGGTGAATGCCATATAGGTCAGGTAGATCATTAGCGCAAAAATTGCTATAATTATCCCGATATGAACATAACTTCCGTACGTAACATAATTCATAGCTGTAACTATTGTCCCTGGTCCGGCCAGTATTGGTATAGCCAGCGGAGATATGGCAATTCCTTCATCAGGATCAAGATCTTCCTGTTGATGTATTGTGGATTTTCTCGATTGAAGCATTTCAAATCCGACAAAAAACAGGATTATTCCACCGGTAATTTTGAATGCAGGAATGGTAATTCCAAATAGTTCAAAGATATATTTCCCGAGAATTACAAAAAAGACAACAATTATGAATGCTGTTAAGCATGATCTCTTAGCAATTCTCTTTTGTTTTGACTTGTTCCTGTCTCCGGCCAAAGCTAAAAAAATCGGGGTATTTGCGATAGGATTCATGATTGCAAAAAACCCCGTAAATACTGTTAATGAAAATGTTAACATATCCTCTACCATAATTTATTTGATTTGATTCCTACAACTATAGATTAATCCGTTCTTTAAAGATAAACATATCTGCCCAGATTTAGTTTGACAAAGTTTGACAGATGTGGTAAGAAATATTAAGTTTCAGGCTTATTCAACATATTAATTAGTAATTTTATCACTTCAGGTTAAAATTATGCTTATTGTTAACTGATTAAATGCATTTATGTGTAATTAGTCAACAAGGTCGGTTTTAGTTTTTAAGGTATTATTCCTGAAGCATCAGAGGATGAAATTCATTTGTCACTGTAATTTTTGATCAGGTTAAACAGAACTATTGGTTGACTTTTACGTTATATTTTTAGCTTGTTTGTAAGGCACAGTCTTAAACAGATCTTTCAGAGAAACTGTTATAATGTTTTTAATGGATTTTATTGCATTCAGGTAAGCTGAATTATATGAAAAAACGGATTTTCACCGGTTAGAAGAAGAACAAATTATTAATTTTATTAATCAATGAGCTATTCTGAAACAAGTATTGAAACAGACTCGGGCAAAAAACAAAAATATTTCCAGGTAACAAAAATGAATATGACAAACAATGAATATGACAAATTCAGACTTTAATATTATGGATTGTGCCCTGATAGCTATTGCTACAGGGGAGAGGGCTCAAAACCTGAGAGAGCTGAATAATCTTTTAAAAAACACTCATCCCGGTTGTCTTTATTATCATTTTTGGGGAGGTCTTTTACGTCCTGATTTTGATGATCCGGAGTTTCAAAACGATTTTGCTGTATGGGCATCGCGGAATCTGCATGATGCAAAAGTTTCAGAGCAACTATCGATTATCGATCCTAATGTTTTCGATAACATAGAAGATCTTCGGAAGGAGGTTATTGAAATTATTGAACAAAGACTTTTTGAGTCGGAATATGTCCCATGGGCTAAAACCGGTCAGGAATTCCACTTTATCCGCTCACAGATAGTAGTTTTCGATACCGGGGTTTGCCTGAATGATCCGAAAAAGCTACTTGGTATAATACCAAATATGTCTCTCGGCAGCGTTTTTTATCATTTCATCGATTCTAGACGAAGAACGCCTGAAAATAAGAACGATTTTTCAATCTGGTTAAAAAGTTTTGGTAATAAGTACAAAGAACTTATTGAAAGTCTTGATAAAATCGATCCCTATTTTACAACATTAAAAGAGCTTCGGCAGGAAATTTATTTACTTTTTCAAAATAACATTAAAGGAGGAGCCAATGGAAAGTCTACTTGATCAATACGCAAAAGTTGTAGGTAATGAGGTAATTAACCACCTTCGTCAGCTGGCGTATCCTTTAAAGGGGATGAAAATACTCCATGTAAATTCCACAAAGGAAGGAGGGGGTGTGGCGGAAATTCTGAACCGGCTTATTCCATTAAAGAGGGAATTAGGTATAGATGCTGAATGGGAGGTTATCACAGGTGAAAATGATTTTTACCAGTGTACCAAAAAAATGCATAATTCCCTTCAGGGTAACCGTGACGATATTTCATCGTATCTGTTAGACATTTACGAAAAGACCAATCTTCGTAATTTTGAAAGATTGCGGACTAAGCTCGAAAGAGCGGATGTGGTATTTATACACGATCCTCAACCAGCCGCATTTCTTCGTTATTGTACAGAAAGAAAAGGTAAATGGGTATGGCGTTGCCATATTGATGTAAGCCACCCTTATCGCCCTGTCTGGAAATATCTGAGAGAATTTATTAAAGATTATGATGCCAGTGTCTGGTCTCTTTCAGCATTTGCACAGCAACTTTCACATCCTTTGTATCTGATCCCCCCGAGTATTGATCCATTGAGCGAGAAAAATATAGAGTTATCCAAAAAGGAGATATCGGGCTATCTTGATTCATGGGGCATTAAAGAAGATTCTCCAATAATGACACAGGTTTCACGCTTCGACCGTTTTAAGGACCCTATTGGCGTGATACAAAGCTACCGGTTAGTCAGGAAATATGTTCCTGTTCAGTTGGTTCTGGCTGGTGGTGGCGCTTCGGATGATCCTGAAGGGAAAGCTGTGCTTGACGAAGTAAAAGCATTTGCCGGTGACGATCCGGATATCCATATCCTTGAGCTTCCTTCTGATGCTCACAGGGCTATTAATGCACTGCAGCGCGGATCAGATATAATTATACAGAAGTCACTTAAGGAAGGATTCGGGCTTACTGTTACAGAAGGATTGTGGAAAGGGAAGCCGGTAATTGCCGGCGATACTGGTGGTATTAAACTGCAGGTTATTAACCATTATAACGGGTTCAGGGTAAATACACCGGAAGGAGCCGCTATGCGGATCCGGTACCTTCTTAAGCATCCTGATATCATAAAGACAATGGGAGTGAATGCCCGACAGCTTGTTCTGGATAATTATCTTATTACCCGTCACTTAAGGGAATATCTTACACTTGTTGTAGCATTGCTGTATGGTTCCGAGGAAAAAATTGAGCTTAAGTTACCCGTACATTAGAAATTGTAAATGAGTGGTCCACTGCGAATACTTTTTGTTTCATCAGAGTGCGTTCCTTTTGCAAAAACAGGTGGTTTGGGAGATGTTGCAGGAGCATTGCCACTGTTTTTAAAAAAATCAGGAAATGATATACGGATTGTTATTCCGAAGTATTCATTTATCGATTGTGAAAAATTTAACATTAATATTGCCATTGAGAGAATGAGTGTTCAGATGGGTAATGAACATATCATATGCAAAGTTTTTAAAACATACCTGGATGACAACCTTCCTGTTTATTTTATTGATTATGAACCATTCTTTGACAGACCAGGTATTTATCATGATAAAGATTTTAATGATTATCATGATAATCCACGAAGGTTTGCATTTTTATCAAAAGCTTCACTTCAATTATGTCAGGTACTTGATTTTAAACCGGATATAGTACATGCAAATGACTGGCATACTTCTATTCTAACTGCTTATCTGAAAAGACTTTATATTGATGACCCCTTGCTGGGGGATACCGTCAGTGTTTTAACAATCCATAATTTAGCTTATCAGGGTCGTTACGACCGATACTATTACAGGTTTACAGGGTTAGGGGAAGAAGATTTCACCCAGGACAAATTTGAAAGTTTTAATGAAATTAATTTTTTAAAAGGAGGTATTTATTTTGCTGATGCTGTAAATACTGTGAGCCGGGGATATGCTGAGGAAACCAGAACAAAAAAAGGCGGTTATGGATTGGATTATTTTTTGCTCAGGAAAGGAGAGAATTATACCGGAATATTGAACGGAGTCGATTACAGGCAGTGGGATCCTGCGAATGATGCATTAATACCGGCTAATTATAACGCAGATAACTTTAGTGGAAAATCCGTATGTAAAAATGTACTTCAGGAAAAACTTGGGTTGAACATATCAGCTGAAACTCCTGTTATTGCGATTATAAGCAGGTTTGTTGAACAAAAGGGATTATATATACTCAGGGAATGCATTGAAGCAATTGTAACTAATATGGATGTTCAGTTCGTTATATTAGGTGCCGGCGATAACCAGTTAGAAGAATATTACGGAAGTTTAAGCCAGAGGTACCCTGGTAAAATAGGATCATTTATAGGCTATAATAACGATTTGGCACATTTAATTGAAGCGGGAAGCGATTTTTTTCTGATGCCTTCAATCTATGAACCTTGCGGATTAAATCAGATATACTCCCTGAAATACGGGACGCTTCCTATTGTACGTGCAACAGGAGGTTTAAATGATACCGTCGAAAACTATAATCAGGAAACAGGTGAGGGAACAGGTTTTAAATTCCATGAAGCCAGCGGGAAAGCAATATATAATACGGTAGACTGGGCCCTCGGAACATATTTTTACAGAAAGCCCCATTTTAAAAAACTTATTCTGCATGCAATGGAACAACATTTTTCATGGGATGACAGTGTAATAGAGTACCTTAAGCTTTATGAAAAAGCTATAAAAACAAACATCTCAACTAAGATGTAAACACATGTTAGGCATGTTTATTACTGTCAGATTCAGCCTATTACAAATTTATCCGAGCCTCCACGCTTATGCAAATCAAGTCTGAAATATCATGCAAAAGTCTGGAACAAAAACCAGGCAACATTCAGGTACGGTCTGTATTTTTAAATTTTAATTTAAATTATTGGCTGATTAATAAACTTCATCTCAATAATATTTATATTTGTATTAACAGGTTTGCACAATTGATAATATAAGTTATGTTATCCCGGGTCAGCCAATATCTGAAACAGATTAAATCTCAGTTTATTTGTCTCGGTTTGTCATGGTATGGGATTTATCTGAAGGTTCTATTATATGTGGTAATCAGTATCTATATTTTTATAGCCTGTTGTAAGTCGTCGGTTAAATATTCCCGGTTAGTTCCTGAACAAAATATTGACTCTTAAATAGAAAGCGAAGCCCTGATATATTTTGAGCTGATTTTTCTGATACAGATAGATGCGCAGCAAATTAAATTTGACTAATCCTATTAATGCCAGATTATTGTGAAAACATTTAATAATGAAGTGCGGCTTGCCCGTGAAATGAGTTTAATGGATGCAACACTAATTGGCGTTGGGGCAATGATCGGTGCAGGGATTTTTGTTCTTATAGGTATTGCTGCAGGTGTTGCGGGCCCGGGACTGATCATTACTTTTCTGCTGAATGCTATGGTTGCTTTGCTTACAGCAATGTCCTATGCAGAACTTGGTTCCTGTTACCATGATGCCGGTGGTGGTTACCTGTGGGTTAAAGAAGGATTGCCAAAATGGAACGGTTTTTTATCGGGATGGATGAGCTGGTTTGCCCATGCAGTTGCCTGCAGCCTGTATGCCCTTGGTTTCGGAGCATACTTTGAACATCTTTTAAGGGAATTTTCAGTAACAATTCCTCAGTGGGGGTTTTTCTCTCCCCAGAAACTTCTTGCAGCTGGTGTTGCTATTCTTTTTGCCTATGTCAATTACAGAGGTGCTTCTGAAACCAGTAAAATCGGAAATCTGGTCACTCTCACAAAAATTATTATTCTGATAATTTTTATAGGATTCGGACTCGAACTTATTCTTCGTCAGGGAGACTGGCGTACAACATTCAGCCCTTTTCTTCCTAATGGTTTTGGAGGTGTATTTAAGGCAATGGGCCTGACTTTTATTGCATTTCAGGGTTTTGAGGTAATCGCCCAGAGCTCCGAGGAGATCAGAAATCCAAAAAAGAATATTCCTCGAGCTGTATTTCTGTCATTAATCATTGTGGTGCCGATATATATTCTTGTGGCAATAACAGCCATTGGTACAGTCCCGTCTGAAGGTATGAAACCATGGGACTATCTTGCAATGAAAAAAGAAACGGCCCTGATTGATGTGGCAAGGAATTTTTTTGTCGGAGGCGGTGTTTTGATATTAATTGGAGGCTTGATATCAACGATATCTGCATTGAATGCAACCATTTATTCTTCCTCCAGGGTAGCTTTTGCCATGGGGCGTGACCGTAATTTTCCCTCATTTTTCAGTAAAGTAAGTTCTAAGAATTTTACTCCGCAGTGGGCAATACTGGTCTCATTGTCAATCGTTGTCGTAATGGCTGTATCGCTGCCTATTGAAGCTGTGGCAAGTGCAGCCGATATCATGTTTCTGTTGCTCTTTTTACAGGTAAATATCGCAATGATAAGGTTAAGAAAAAAGAGACCTGATCTTGACAGAGGTTTTAAAGTACCTATATTCCCATACCTCTCGATCGCTGGTGTGTTTATGCTGCTGTTCATTGCAATTTATATGTTTAAATACAGCATACTGGCATGGATAGTCACAATTATCTGGAGTTCAATTGGACTGCTGATATATCGTTTTTATGCGTATGACCGTGAAATTGAGCATATAAGGAAAGTCAGGACACTAGATCAGATTGTCAAGAAAGAATTTACCATACTTGTTTATATTTCAGATCAAAGTAATATAAAAAGCGTGTCGCACATTGCATTTGCCTTAGCCAGAAAGCATAATGCAAAAATAATATTCCTTTATGTGATTGAAATAATGGAAGGCGAAAAGCTGAAATATGGAATGAAACTGACAGATAAAGCTGACGAATTGATGGATCAGGCACAGAATTATGCTGAGGAGTCAGGGATCCCTTCAAAATCAATAATAAAAATTTCTCACCGGATCTCCAAAGGGATCTCAGATACAGCTATTGAGGAGGAATGCAATTTTATTCTGATGGATCGAAACAAAAGGAGCACCTTCTTTGAACGGTTTTTTTCATCAGTGGTTGACTCAGTCCTGCAAAAGTCAACAAACGAGGTCGCTATATTACATGGTGAATTAAAGCCGGAAGAAATAAAAAGGATTATTATTCCTTTCGGAGGAGATATAAATACTCAACTGGCTGCAGAGATAACACCGGCTTTTAAAGAGTATTTTAACGCCGAAATCAGTTTCGGAATAGTGTTCAGTCCGGATACTCCAAAGATAAAGCAACAGAAAAAGGTTGAGGAAATTAATACATTAATAACCGAAAATAAGCTTTCAGCAAAAATCGTAACAATAGTTGATTCAGACATTCTGCAGGGCATTTTAAAATTATCAGCCGGTTACGACCTTCTGGTTATGGGAGGCCAGACGGGCGATTTCATAGAACTTCTTTTCTCAAAATCTCTTGTCAGGGAAATTACCGAGCGGGTGGCTTGTCCTGTTTTATGGTTAAAAGAATTTCAGGAAAGGGAATCTTTCTTTTTATCACTTTTTAAAACACAAAAAAAATTAAAGGAGACAAAATATGGAAACTAAAGTTCAGGATCAGTTTATCGGATTAGCTGATAATATTGTTGCTTACCTTCCTAATCTGCTTGCAGGTATTACTTTAGTCATAATCGGGTGGATTGCCGGATGGCTTGTCAAGCGAGTGTTTGTGCAGCTATCAATCCTTCTAAGGATCGACCGGTTTCTCAGGAGATCGCGCTGGGAAACAGATTTCGCCAGGGCTGATGTGCGTTACGGGTTATATAATTTCATCGGGAATATCGGATATGCTCTGGTCTTTTTGCTTTTTCTTACAAATGCCCTGATAGCATGGAAATTAACCATGTTGTCCGACCTTTTAAGTGAAGGAATCCTGTTCCTGCCAAAAATACTTGTCGCCGTTTCTATATTCGGACTGGGTTATTTGATAGCATATCTTTCTGAAAAGGCTATGTTTAAATCTTTATACAAAGAAGAAATCCCAAGGGCTTCATTAATAGCACGATTCATTAAAATCATTCTTCTTCTGTTTTTTTCAGCAATTGCTCTGGTTGAACTTGATGTGGCCCGTGAAATTGTGATAATAGGATTTGCAACGATTTTTATCACGATAGGGATCATTTCTATTGTTATTACTGCCATTGGAGGCAAGAATTTTGTGGATAAGATCACTAATTCACTGAACGAAAAGCAGAAAGAATCATAACTTACCCTCTGTTGGTCTCCAGGATCAGGTTACAGAAGTTAAGTATGTCTGATCTGCGAATTTTGAATCCCCGCTGGTATTATATCAGTCATTTTCAGGGAAAAGCTTCAATTTTAAGTAATGGGAACCACTTATACACCTTCCCTGTGTAGATGAATAGTCATGTAATCAGTACGTTACAACAGATTAACTGATATTTCATTCTGAACTTCCGGAATGAAATAGCAGAAAATCTGACATAATGATCCAGATGGCAGTCAATTTGACTGATTATTTAATCCGGATATGGAGAATTTCCTGATTTTATACCTTAAAAATCCCGGGAAACAATTAAAATCTTATTATTTATCCCTTTGGCTTCAATATTGTAATTTACTTATTGCAAAATAAAGGAGGGATTATGGATAGTATATCTGAAATAATAGTTTCCGCAGTTGAGAAAGTAAAAAACGGAGTTGTCAGAATTGACAGATACAATGTGATAAATGAGAAAGAAAGACCTACCGGTACTGGATCCGGATTTGTCTTCTCCAGCGACGGACTGATTCTTACCAACTCGCATGTAATTGAAAATTCCGATCGTATAAATGTAACATTGCTTGACGGTGATGAATTTACCGGAGAGCTGGTTGGTAAGGATAATGATACCGATATTGCAGTTATCAAAATATTCGGGTCCGGTTATACTTTCCTTAATCTGGGAGTATCAAGCGATCTGAAACTCGGACAGCTTCTGATCGCGATAGGTAATCCGCTTGGCTTTCAGCATTCGGTGTCAGCGGGTGTATTGAGCGGTGTTGGCCGTACAATGCGTACTCCTGATGGTCATTTGGTAGATAATGTTTTACAGTCGGATACTGCAATGAATCCGGGTAATTCAGGTGGACCAATGATTGATACAAATGGCGATGTGGTAGGTATTAATACTGCAATAATACCTATGGCACAAGGATTGAGTTTTTCAATTGGAATCGATACTGCAAAAGAAATAATAAAGTACCTTATCAGGGACGGCAAAGTAACAAAAGCTTATCTGGGTTTAATGATCCATGAAATTGAGATTCATCCCAGAATAAAAAATTTTTACAGACTTGACTCAAAGAAGGGACTTATGATTACCGGTGTTGAAGCTATCTCTCCTGCAGCTCAAACAGAATTGCGTGAAGGAGATATAATCATAGAATTCGATGGCGATGTTGTTAAAAGCTCAGCCGACCTGACGAAACATCTGACAGGCAGCGGCCTGATATTGAAGCCCACAACGATTAAGATTTTAAGGCAGACTAAAATGAAAGAACTTGAGATAGTCCCTGTTGAACGTCCGGCTGCATAACTGTATTGACTGAATCAACAAACTCATGACCTGATCCTTCGAAAAAGCTATCAGGAGAGATTCCTCACTTGCCCCTTCGCTTCGCTTTGGGCTTCGGCTCGTAATGAGTTGTCAATCCGGGTCAATGGTGGAGCTGTCGAAAAGTCCTCAGTGGAACTCTGTGTAACCACTGTGGCCCTCTGTGTAAATTCTTGACATATTGTTACGCAGAGATTCACAGAGTCCCGATAGCCCCTAAAATCCGCATGTTGGATTTTGTGAAGTCTTTTTTTATGGATTTCTACTATTTTAATTGATTTAGATGGTGCAATTCAGAAAAAAACAAAAATAGTTATCCCATTTTTTACTCAGATTCGAGATTAGCATCAGTATTATAGTTGATTCTCCTTTCTTAGGGCATATGTTTCCTGTGACACATTGTGCCTTATTATCAGGTTATTAATAGATTGATGTTTACTACCTCTATGTTGAGAAGTTTATTTTTCCGTATATTCTAAGGTAGTTTTGTCTGGCCCTTTTAATCCATTTTGCAGGCAGGATGATAAACCGGAATAAGAACTTTTTAACTCTAAACGTAGGTTTTAATGACTTGATTATTTTTGAGAAGTGGCCAATAATATTATGATAAAGATTTCTACAAATTGCTGTTATATATAAAAATACGGTGTTCTGGTTTAGTTTTGAGAAGGGCATATAGTTCCAGCCAAAATCATTTTTCAGTATATCAAACTGTTTTTCCATATTACCACGATGGTTATAGAATTTAGCTATTTCAACAGTGCTCCACTCTGTATTATTTGTAAGTATAGCCCGGTATTCATAAGCGTCTTGAGTAAAAAGGTTGAGTTGGCCGTCTTTTTTCGGTTTTCTTTTAACAATCAATCTATACTCATGAGCAGACTTTTTATTATTACTTGCTTGTCGCTGAAAGGGAGTTATAGTTATCTCTCCGACCTCTATAATCTCATTAGAGGTATCTGTAATGGACATCCACTTATTGACTTGAGGAAAGTATTTTTCGATATAACTATTCCTGCATCCAATATAAAAATTCTTAACTTCTGCCTCCAGAAGCTTTATAACATCATATTGATAGGAAGCAGCGTCTGCTCTAAAATGATCAGCTTTTTTAATCCCTTTTGACTTAAGCAGGGTAAAAATGCGTCTTATAGTATCTGCCTGAAAGGATTTTGCATCACTGTTTCCATTCCTGTTTCCATTCCTGTTTTCAATATATAATACCTGTTCTTCATTAAGAGTGCATACCCCAGGCTGATATCCGGGATTCCTCTTATATGTCATCTTACTATCACTTTTCTCATTGAATATGATTGTATTATCATAATCAATAATAATTTCATCCTTAGAAAAAGCTCCAAGTTTTTTAAGTAACTCTACATTAAGTTCCTCCAATTTTGAGTTCCTGTTATAAATATGCTCTACAGTTCCTCTCCTGGTAAAACAATGATTGCTATCTTCAGATATTTCCTTAAGCCTTTTTAAAACTGTGTCAGAACTTGGCACATTAATAAATGGATTCCTTTGAAAATGTGTCTTCAAGTGTATCTGCAAATCTTCAATGCAATCACCACCACATAAATAAATACTTAATATTGAATAGATTATGTCTTTCCAGTTATAAGTACTTTGAGGGGCTAATTCTGGAAGATATCTGTCGAACAAATTTTTGTAATTACCTTCTTCAAGGTGTTCAAAAACAAAATTTATTCCACCGAATGCGGATATTGTGTTACTATTTATTACTTTCATCTCTGGTATTTTGTGCAACACCAATTTAGGTGAAAATACTTTGGCTGCAGAGCTTTAGTTATTAGAGTTTTGCAGCCTTTATTAACAATATCCTGCGGATTTTAGGAGCCATCGGGAGCAACGAGTTACACTGAGATAAACAAAGTACATATTCTGACTTTTTAGACATCCCCCTCTGCTCCCAATAGAGTTCTGTCATCCTGCATTAATATTGTTCCATAAGTAGATTCTTATAATAGCTTAATCGTTCCGAATAATCTTATGGAAATTAAGTGTGCTGATTACACTTAATAGTGACATGGCAGTACAGACTCAATTGGCTGTTTTAAGAAAAAATAATCATTGGTTCTTAATGCTTTCTTAATATATTATTAATTTATCCTTAATTATCACAGGTTTTCTTATGAGTAATTTTGGAATCATACACTTAATATTCAGGAAACGATTCAGACTTTAAACAGACCCGAAAATAACATTCTTACAGGAAGATGGTTAATTCGGTGAATTCCATGTTCAGTAGTTTATAAACAATTTTTATGACAGAAAATATTCTTGTTAAAAACCTGGGTTATCCTGTTCTCTTTATTTTGTTTTTGATAATCCCTGATTTTTTAATGGCACAGAGTCAGAAATCAAATCTCCCTGACAGTGTGACTGTTGAAGAATGTCTAAGGTATGCCATGGAATATCAGCCACTCGTAAGGCAGCTTAAACTGGATGAAAAAATTTCCGATCAGAATATAAAAATCTCACTCTCTGACTGGCTTCCCCAGATAAATTCAAGTGCCGTATTGCAGCATTATCTTAAACAACCAGTTTCAATTTTTCCTAACTTTTCAGATCCTGCCGGTCCGAAAATTCAGGTTACAACCGGAGTTAAAAACAATTCAAATCTACAATTGAGTGCAACCCAGAATATCTTTACAAATGATCTTTATTTTGCCGGAAGAACTTCAAAATATTATCGCCGGCAGGTATCTCAGACTTCTCAGAAGGAGATCATACAGCTTGTTGTGGATATCCGTAAGGCATTTTATGATGTTCTGCTCTCCAGGCAAATGCTTAATATTCTGGATGAGGAAATTTCCAGGCTGACCAAGAGTCTGAATGATGCTCTTGCTCTGTATAAAAACGGTACAACCGATAAGATTGATTACAGCAGGGCGACTATGTCATTGAATAATGCCAAATCACAGAAAATCAGTGTCTCAAATTCGATCACAGCAAAAATGAGCTATCTGAAACAGCTCATGGGGTTTCCTGATAATAAGCCGCTTGCATTGAAATACAACTTCAGTGAGATGCAAAAGGATATTCAGATAGATACCCTGCAGGGTATTGTATATAATGATCGTATTGAATATAAGTTACTTCAGACTGACCTTCAGTTACAACAGTTGTCAGTAAGCTATTACAGGCAAAGTTTCATTCCGTCATTATCAGGATTTATCAACTATAATGTAGTTTATCAGAACGATAATTTCGGAGACCTATATAAAAATTCTTTCCCCAACTCACTGGCGGGACTTACTTTGTCATTCCCGATATTTGAAGGGACCAGAAGGTTACATAATCTGAAGAAATCAAAATTATCATATGATCGCATGGTCCTTGATACCGTCAATATGAGAAACGAAATGAGCACTGAATATATCACTGCTGTTACTTCATATAAAAGTAATCTGGTTGCATATA
Source organism: uncultured Bacteroidales bacterium (assembly GCA_963760915.1). Classification (GTDB taxonomy): domain Bacteria; phylum Bacteroidota; class Bacteroidia; order Bacteroidales; family VadinHA17; genus LD21. The sequence continues at coordinate 91,750 of CAVXEU010000006.1, forward strand.
AAATTACACAGGAAAATATGATTATCGCAAGTGATGTCTATAATACTGTAAAGGAACAGTACAATCAGGGCATTAAGGCATACCTGGAAGTAATCATTTCAGAAACTGATTTACGCCAGGCTCAGATTGATAATCTGAGTGCACTGATAAATTTGATGTTCAGTAAGACTGATGTTCAGCAGGCTCTTGGCAAAATATCTGTAAACTATTAACTTATATTTCTGAATAATGAAAAGCAAAATATTGATTGTTACATGTATTGCGTTGAATATGATTTTCCTGGCAGTATCCTGTAAAGAATCAAAAAAGGAAGGACAGTCCGGGAGGGCTGCTGTATCTGTTGTACCCTACTCTGTGCAAAGTGAAAAGATTGTTTATTATGATTCCTATCCGGGAACTGCCACAGCTTTAAATGAGGTACAGTTGCGAAGCGAAGTAAGCGGATTTGTTACCGGTATGTTTTTCAGGGAAGGAAGCCAGGTTAATAAAGGCCTGAAACTATATGAGATTGACAGGAGAAAATACCAGGCAGCGTTTGAAGAAGCCAGGGCAAATGTTGAGATAGCTTCTGCGAATCTTCAAAAAGCACAGCGTGATGCCGACAGATATAAAAAACTTGATGAACAGAATGCCATTGCAAAACAGATACTTGATGATGCCCTGACCTCTCTGGAAAATGCCCGGATGCAGTATATTTCATCGAAAGCCAGCCTGTTAAATGCAGAAACAGATTTCAATTATTCTTTGATCAATGCCCCTTTCACAGGTACAATAGGTTTTTCACAGGTTAAACCTGGAGCTTTCGTAACAGCAGGTCAGACTCTTTTAAATACAATGTCTGCTGATGATCCGATAGGGCTTGATTTTATTACCGATGAGAAATCATTACCTTACTTTCAGAGAATGCTTAATAATGAAATTCAAGTGAGCGATTCAGCATTTAAGCTGGTATTACCTGATAATTCTGATTATAACTTCACGGGGAAACTAAGCATTATAGGCAGGGCTGTTGATCCGCTAACAGGAACAATAAGGATCAGAGTAATATTTCCCAATTCGGACAGACGTCTCAGACCGGGCATGAATTGCAAAATCATGGTGCTAAATGAAAATTCAGGTTTACGGGTCACAATCCCAACAAGGGCTCTGATTGAGCAAATGAGTGAATACTTCGTCTATGTTATCGATAACGGCACGGTAAGGCAGAAGAGAATTGAGCTTGGCCCCAACCTTGGAGAAACTGTTATTGTGCAGACAGGATTAAACCCTGGAGATAAAATAGTTCTTGAAGGATTACAAAAGGTTCATGAAGGATCAGCTGTCATAACCTCAGATTCAGCAACGGATGCTAAAACAACCAGTCGGGTTAAGTAACAGAATATAGAATTTACGAGATGATTGCCGATACATTTATCAAAAGACCAAATACAGCTATAGTAATTTCTCTTGTAATTATTATTCTGGGAGTTATTTCAATTCTGAATCTGCCGGTAGGGCAGTATCCTGACATAACCCCACCTGTTGTGCAGGTTTCTGCAAATTATATCGGTGCCGATGCACAGGTTGTGGAACAAACTGTCGCCACCCCTATTGAATCACAGGTTAACGGCGTACCTGGTATGTCATATCTTCAGACAAACAGCAGCAGCACCGGAAGTATGTCGATGAATGTGACTTTTAATGTCGGCACAGATATTGATATTGCAGCCCTTGATGTGGAAAACAGGGTTAATGCTGCTACTCCGGAACTACCTGATGAGGTAAAGAACCTGGGGATTATCGTTCGTAAACGAACACCGAGTATTTTAATGCTGGTTGCCGTTTATTCTCCTGAAAAAACACATGGTATAAAGTTCGTTGATAATTACACTAATATTTATATCAGGGAAGCTCTGTCGCGTGTAAAAGGGGTTGGCGACGTGTTTACCAGAGCAGACCCGTTTGGAATGAGACTTTGGCTCAATCCCGATAAGCTTGCAAATCTGAATCTTACTCCTTCTGATATCATTCAGGCCGTCCGTGAACAGAATGTACAGGTTGCAGCCGGAATAATAGGATCACCGCCCCAGCCATCTGATCAGGCTTTCGAATATACCTGCTTTGTAGAGGGACGGCTGGCTTCCCAGGAGGAATTTGGGAATATAGTCATTAAGACTAATCCTTCTGACGGAACTTTAGTATATCTGAAAGATGTTGCGAGAGTGGAGCTTGGGAAGTTTACTTATTCCGGAGGTTCCTTTGTTGATGGTGAACTGTCTTCGTTTCTTCTGATCTTCCAGTTGCCCGGAAGTAACGCCATGGAAACAGCCAGGGGAGTTTATGCAGAAATGGATAAACTGAAAAAGTCATTTCCTGCAGATATCGACTATATGATCCCTTTTGAAGCGGTTTCAGTTGTAAAAGTATCAATCCAGGAAGTCGTAAAAACATTGCTTCTTGCATTAACCCTGGTTGTGATAGTGGTTTTCATCTTTTTACAGAGCTGGAGGGCAACATTGATTCCGGTCCTGGCTATTCCGGTGTCAATTATCGGAACATTCATTTTTTTTATACCCCTTGGTTTTACTGTCAATACGCTTACCCTTTTTGCCCTTATTCTGGCGATCGGAATAGTGGTTGATGATGCAATAATTGTGGTGGAAGCTATTCAGCATTATATTGATGACAAAAATCTTACAGCCAAAGAAGCAGCCTTTAAAGCGATGCAGGATATCTCAGCTCCCGTTGTTGCTATTGCTCTTATTCTGGCGGCAGTTTTTGTCCCGGTTGGCTTTTTCCCCGGGATTGTCGGGAAGCTTTATCAGCAGTTTGCCGTTACAATTGCAGTTTCAGTACTGCTGTCTGCATTCGTTGCATTGACTCTCACTCCTGCTTTAAGTTCAATATTGCTTGTACCACAGAAATCGCTCAGAAGAAAGGGCATTACCAATAAGTTCTTTACCTTCTTTAATAAGATATTTAAAAAAGGTGTGGATTCTTATTCGTCAAGCGTACAGAAGGTTATCAGGCATACACGTTATGTTGTTATTCTTCTTGTATTAGTGATATTTGGCACTGTGGTTTTATTCAAATACAAACCTACAAGCTTCATTCCAACTGAGGACAATGGCAGGCTTTATATTACTTTTGAGCTTCCTGAAGCGGTATCCACAGCAAGAACGGTTGAAGTTCTGCAAAATGTTATGAATATACTCAAAGAGATACCGGGAGTTGGACACTTTGCAGGAGTGGCAGGATTGAACGTTGTTACATTTTCATCAAAATCAAATGCAGGAACAGTTTTCTGCCAGTTGAAACCATGGGGCGAACGAAAGGTTAAATCTGAACAGCTGGATGGAATAATTGCTGAAATGAATAAAAGATTTTCATCAATCCTTCAGGCAAGGGTAATTGTGATTGCTCCTCCGGCAATCTCTGGTCTTGGCAGCACGGGAGGCTTCAGCTTTATTCTGCAGCAACGGGAAAGTACAGATGATATTAAGGCTTTTGAGGGTGTTGTGAGAAATTTTATGACTGAGGTAAACAAGCGCCCTGAAATTGGTAACGCATTTAGTTTCTTTACAGCCAGTACACCCCGGTACACTATTTCCATTGACAGGCCGATGTGCAAAAAGATGGGAGTACAGTTGTCAGATGTCTTCAATACTCTTCAGACTTTTCTTGGAAGCTATTATATTAACGATTTCACTCTGTATGGCCGAAACTTCAGAGTTATGGCACAGGCTGACACCTCCTTCAGGGACAATATCTCGGTAATTGACAAATATTATGTGCGTAATGAAGAAGGAAACATGCTGCCACTCGGGGCTTTTGTCAGTTACAGGGTTACAGAAAGTGCACCTTTGATCTCTCATTATAATCTGTACAGGTCCACTGAGTTTGACGGCGATGCTGCAGTTGGCTATAGCAGTGGCCAGGCTATTCAGGCATTGAGAGAAACAGCTGACAAGGTTCTGCCTCAGGGATATGGTTATGAGTTCTCCGGTTTAAGCCGGGAAGAGATTGATGCCGGATCGAAATCCATTCTGATCTTTTTTATTTCGATACTGTTTGTTTTTCTTTTTCTCACTGCTCTCTATGAAAGCTGGTCGGTACCTTTCTCAGTTCTTCTGGCAGTACCACTGGGCGCTTTTGGTGCAATACTTGCCCTTACAGCTGTCACAAAAATGACAAATAACGTATATGCACAGATTGGTCTGATAACCCTGATCGGACTTGCGGCTAAGAATTCAATACTTATTGTGGAATTTGCAAAGAAAAGGGTGGACAACGGAATGCCATTGATAGATGCTACATTGGAAGCTATCAGGCTCAGGTTACGGCCTATCCTGATGACTTCTCTCGCTTTTATTTTCGGCATCTCCCCTTTGATTTTTGCGTCGGGAGCAGGAGCTGTTGCACGTCAGACAATTGGATGGACAGTATTTGGCGGAATGATTGCAGCCACCTTTATCGGTATATTTATGGTTCCGGTTCTGTTTGTCCTTATAACAAGGGTTGCTTACGGTAAAAGTAAACTTGAAGAGTTGCAGAATAATTATCATCCCGAAGATGAATATCATGTTTGAAAACATTAAATCGCTTAAGTTCAATTGACTATTTGATATATTTATAAACCCGGTTTCTCCGTTTAAAAACCTGATTATGGAAAAAAAATTCATCTTAAACAGGACCAGCCACATATCCGGAATAATTTCCGGTATTAAGGCCATGAAAGCTGTTCCAGGCATTCAAAAAATAATTCTTATAGCATTGGTTTCTTTTATGAATGTCGGCATATCCAGATCATTGCCCAGTTATGCCAGGCAGCTGGGTATTTCATGCACTGTCTGTCATTATTCGTTTCCGGAACTCACTGCTTTTGGCAGACTATTCAAACTGAATGGTTATACAATGACCGGAATGAAGACTATCGAAGCTACTACTGACAGCAACAAGATTGTAAGGTTGAATCTGCTCACTTTTCTGCCATTATCAGCGATGGTACAATCATCATTCACAAGAATTGCAAAAAATATAGAGGACACCCAGAATAATTCAGTGGCCTTTCCCCAGCAATTAAGCGTCTTTTATGCTGGCCAGGTAACGCCACATATAGGTACATTTATTCAGATGACTTATGATGGTCAGACCTTTGGTATGGATAATGCTGACATCAGGTTTACAAACCAGACTAGCATAGGGTCAAAGAATGTTATTTATGGACTTACCTTAAATAACAACCCTGCTGTTCAGGATGTCTGGAATACATCGCCGGCCTGGCGGTTTCCTTCCGCAATTTCCGATGCAGCGGTAAATCCTTCAAAATCAACGATCATTGAAAATCTGGGTATGCAGGTGGCCGGGTTAGGGGCTTATACTTTGTTTAATAACCTTGTTTTTGCAGAGTTGACTCTCTACAGGTCAGCACAGCAAGGAGCAGCAAACCCGTCAAATTCCAGCAGCTCCATGGCCATCAGAGGTATTGCTCCATACTGGCGGTTTGCATTACAGCATCAGTGGTCAGACAGCTATGCTGCCATAGGTACTTTTGGTCTGGCTACAAATCAATACATTTCCGGGATCTCAGGGATCATGGATAATTTTACAGATATTGGGTTTGACCTTCAATATGAGCATAGTCTGCCCTTTGGTGCTTTTATATTGCATACCTCACTTATTAAAGAGACCGAATGGCGGGATATCTCTGTCAATCAGAAAATAAAACTTAATTTCAACTCCTATAAGATTGACGGCAGTCTTTACTTTAAAAACGGATTGGGTACAACTTTAGGCTATTTTACCACATCAGGTTCAGAGGACCCTGCTATTGACAGTTTTAACAGCAAACCCAATAGCGACGGGTTTATTTTCCAGATTGAATTTCTTCCCTGGTACAATACTAAATTCCTAGTTCAATATATTATGTATAATAAATTCGATGGGCGTTCCGGAAATTATGACGGATTTGGCAGAAATGCAGGAAATAATAATACCTTGTATGTTTTAGCCTGGCTTAATTTTTAATTTAAACTAACATATATACATTATGAGAAGACGATTACTAATATTTGTTTTATTACCGGCAATAATTGCAGTTCTTGGTATAAGTACCGGTTTCATAGGTAACCATGGCACTCCGGACTTTGAAAAAAAATCCAGGGTATTTGATCAACCGATAGCTTACGGGCTCGTACAGCAGATAAGTGCTCAGTTAAAGGATCTTGGAATAGGTCCGGTCAAAAAAGTGGAGCTGGGTCCGATAAACAAAAAAATGGTTGAAGAGGGTAGAAATATCTTCAACAGTAAATGTATTATCTGTCACGATCTGGATCAGCAGAAAGTGGGGCCGGCTTTGAGAAATATTACGAAAGACCGTAGTCCTGAATTTATTATGAACCTGATGGTAAATTACCCGCAGATGCTGAAGGAAGATCCGCTTATGCAGGATATATTTAAGAAATTCAACCATATTCCGATGACCGATCCTGCTCTTAATCAGACTCAGGCCAGAAATTTACTTGAATATCTGCGCTCTGTAGTCAGGTAAAATAGTCCCCGGACTGTCAAGATGGTTATTTATTTATGCCCTATTTTTCTTGTTAACAACAAAAAGAGGCTGGTTTTAAGTCCAGCCTCAGTTTATTTGTCAAATGTCTGGTTTGCGCTTCTAATGCCTTTCACCTCCTCTGGACGAACCATGGTCTTCTCTTTCTTCATCTCCTTCATGACCCCTGATGATAACAGATGGTCCCCAGTTGAATCGCCAGTAATTATACGGCCAGCCAAAGGCAGGACCACCATACAGGTATCCATCCCATCCGGGCCACCAGTAATATGAGTCTTCAAGTCTTTGGTTCTGTGCTATAGCATCCATATGAGTCTTTTCCATGTAGTTGATAACCAAATCTGATACTCCTTCATCTGACAGTTTTGCCAGCTGGTCCGCTTTTAGATTGTACACTGTCTGAGATTTCCTGATTGCGCTTATAATTTTATCAGGAGGAACCTTATTCTTAGACATTTGCACAATATCAGCAACAGTTACAGGAGGATATCTGCCTGGACTGTAAACTGCACAGCCCTGAAGAAGAATCAAACTTACTCCCATTAAGAACAAATATCTGACTGACTTTTCATTTACTAAATTTTTCATGTTTTACCCTCCATCGATTTTATGTAACTAATTATTCAATATATATATCACCAATACAATTTATTTAATTTATCATTGATTATCAGATAGATAATTATATGTAATTTCCAGGAATAAAATTTGAAAGTTAAAACAGCAATCATTGATCCTTACTGATTATCGGTGCAAAGATATTTTCAAAAAATATTGAATTGATTAAATTGAAATTAAGGGTAAATTAAGAATTGATTAATGTATAAGATTCTTATTACAGTCTGTCTTATGTAGTACGGAATTAGCCTGTTTCTGAACGGATGAAAACAGATAAGAATTTATCTGCCTTATACGGGTAAGCCAGAGAATTGACTTCTATAAACTTATGAGATATTTTAAGTTCAGAAATTTCTGAGCTTGTCAAAAATTCCTTATAAACAGAGTCAGATTTCTTTGGTCATTGTTACTCTTAACCTCTTCTTAATATGACCTTAATTGAAATTTAATTCTTCATGCTTTATTAAGAAATATATTTGTTGAGTATTTAAAATAGTTCTGTGATATATATACTTGACATAAAACAGATATTAATCTATAAAATGGTCTGGCTGGGAACAGTGTTGAACTTGTTGCCCTGCATAAATGAATGAATTAAAGGATGATATTTGTTAATGTAAAGTAAAAAATACAAAATGTTTTAAGGATGTTTTTTATTTATTACAATTTAAATTTTCGAGTTATGAAAAAGTTATCATTATTATTATTGACATTACTGGTACCTGTTTTTCCGATACTTGCTCAGGAATTGATGCAGACAGAAGATATACCAGTTGAAACACTTGTTCTTAAGAAAGGCGATATCCCTCCAAATATAATTACAGCTGCAGATAAGCTGTTTGAGGGTATGAAACAAGTAGCATGGGGAAAATTTCCCTACCAGTTAAAAGATTACGGATGGGTAGTTGATAAAGACTATAAGTTACCAATAGACCATTATGAAGTACAGTTCAAGGCGAAAGATGGATCAGATATATATGCAGTATTTGAAGCTAACGGAGAACTGGTACGTTACAAAGTTATAAACAGGGATGCAGCGCCTCCAAGGGTTATTATGAATAATCTGGAAAAAGGTCCGTATAAAGACTGGAAAATTGTCGGAGATGTAATGCGGGTTGTAAGCAATCAGAAAAAAGTTGTAGAGCATTATGCTATAAAGGTGTCAAATAACGGTATGACGAAAAACCTTTATTTCACAAAAACAGGAGATGCAATTACTGAAAGGTAAAAGGTTTCAGGCATAATTTTTTAATTGTGAAAACCTGCTGGCAATTATTGTTCAGCAGGTTTTTTTAAATTGTTATTGGACGATTCCATGAAAACATCTTCCGGGAAATTACCGGAAGATGCTGAGATCATTGATCTTCCCGGATTGCATGGAATTGTGTTTAAATACTGAACATCAGATCGTAAGGAGTTTAATGTATTCTTAATCTAAAATTAATGTTGTCTTAATTGGACAGCAATCTTATAACCATAAATTTGATAAGGAAAGTTCTTGAATTTGACATTTGAAACTGCTTTCTATCTCTCAGATAATTAAGAGAACATGCCTGGAAACTTGAATTTTCACTATTGTTTTTTGAAATAGAATTTGTTTTGAACGATCTAGTTCCGGAATGTAACGGTACCTGGTCATGCAAGAACCACAAGAATTGTGTCGTGATTTTCCGGGAAATGTTTAACAGGAAATTGAAACGTTTTCAATTTATCAGAGAACTGAAATAAAAAATATTCAATTTTTAGACAATGAAAGTTTTAATGTTTGGTTGGGAATTTCCACCTCAGATTACCGGAGGACTGGGAACCGCATGCTACGGAATAACGAAGAGCCTGGCAAAACAAAAAGTGCAGGTTTTGTTTGTTGTTCCAAAGGCATTCGGCAATGAAGATAAAAGCTTTGCCACTCTTCAGGATGCCGGGGAGATCCCTTCAAAATATCTTGGAGCAAACCCGAAGGAGTACTGGAGCAGAGTGTTGTATAAAGAAGTAATCTCGAGTCTTGTTCCATATACAACACCTGAGGATTATAAAGAAAAACTCGAAAAGGATGTCCTGAATCTACTATCTGATGAACATATAGAAGATAAAGATTTTACTCCATTCTCAGGCAGATATGGCATTGATTTGTGGAATGAAATTGAAAGGTTCTCAATGGTGACTTCAATCCTGGCAAGGAACGAGCAATATGATGTTATTCATGCTCATGACTGGATGACATTTCCTGCAGCAATATCTGCAAAAAAGATATCAGGAAAACCTCTTATTGTTCATATTCATGCAACAGAATTTGACAGGGGAGGAGGGAATGTCAATAAGGATATTTATGATATTGAGAAAAAAGGCATGGAATTCTCAGATAAAACAATCACTGTAAGCAAATTTACAAAAGATATCATCATTAACCGTTATGGCATCCGACCAGAAAAAGTAGTTGCTATACACAATGCAATAGATAAGAGCAATGGGCCGGTTATTAATTCGGAAAGAGTTTCCAGGGAAAAGATTGTTACCTTTTTAGGAAGGATTACCTTTCAAAAAGGCCCCGGGTATTTCATTGATGCAGCTTATAAAGTTTTGCAAAGACAACGAAATGTCAGGTTTGTTATTGCCGGAAGCGGGGATCTGAAAGACAAAGTCATCAGACAGGTAAACAGACTGGGAATTTCAGACAAAGTTACTTTCACGGGATTTCTTGATAATGATCAGGTCACAAAGTTATTTTCAGAGACAGACTTATATGTAATGCCTTCTGTCTCGGAACCCTTTGGTATCTCACCTCTAGAAGCTTTGCGGTCTAAAGTGCCGGTTATAATATCAAAACAATCAGGCGTCTCCGAAGTAATCAGGCATGCCATAAAGGTTGATTACTGGGATACAGATGCTCTTGCCGATGCTATTTCAGGTGTGCTTAATTATGCAACTCTGTCTCAATTACTCTCTACGAAAGGAAGAAGAGAGGTTAATAAACTCCGATGGGAAAAGACAGGCAGACAGATACTTAATGTATATAAATCGTTAACCTGATAATCCAGGAAAAACTAAAATGAACACTTGGGTTCAGAAGATGATCTTTAATTTAAGAATATGAAAGTTGATGTAAGCACAGGAAAAATGTTATGGAAACCTTTATTTAATCATAAAAAAATAATAATGAAAGATTACAGCAAACAGATCATGGCAATTCTAATGTCAAGTTTTAATTCTGATGATTTACGCTCCACAGGTTGGAATCAGATATCAGAATTATCTGGTGCATTAAAAGCAGTCGAAGCGATAAATACATTCATACAAAATGAGGTAAACGGGCTGGAGTTGCAGGTCGTCGACTTAACTGAACAGCTGACCGAAACGAATATGTTATTATTAGAGACAAAGCGGGTAGTAATCCCGCGTATCTCTCATAAACAGACTTCCAGAAGACGAACCAGAATGACTCAGGCAAACGAAATCAGGGATAAAAATACGAATAAATGAAAACCTGGTTTCTCACACTTTTTATATTTGCTTTCTTTATCATAACAGGCAGTAATACTTTGTTTGCACAGAGTAAGGTATGGTCTGTTGACGATTGTATACAATACGCTCTGGATATGAACATTCAGGTGCAGAAAGCCAAAGTCAGCAATGACATTAATGAATTAAATGTCATGTTTGAAAAATCAGCATGGTATCCATCATTAAGCGGATCAGTACGACAAAATTTTGACTGGAGCAATCAGGTCAATACAACGACCGGATCTACGGTTTTTAAAGGAACCAATGGAACTAATCTCTCTCTAAACTCAGGAATGACAGTTTATAATAGTAACAAGATTCGTAATTCAGTGAAGAAATCTGAAACTGATTATGAAGCAGATAAATATAATACCGATGTCATTAAAGAGTCTGTAAGTCTGAATATTTTAAACGCTTATCTTCAGGTTCTTTATGCAGAGGAACTCGTTAAGAACAGCAAGGATCAGATTACTTCGATTGAAGAACAATTGAATCTTGCTGATGAGAGACTTAAATTAGGTGCAATAGCAAATTCAGATTATTTACAGGTAAAATCGCAACTTGCCACAGAAAGGCAAACACTTGCATCTGCTCAGAGTCAACTTGCAATAAACAGGATCACACTTATGCAGTTGATGGAACTTGCTGAAACCAGCGATTTTACAATCGAACATCCGAACCTCGACAGCCTGATAAATCAGAAACGCATGCCTGATCCTAAGGAGGTATATCAAATTTCACTGGGTATTAAGCCGGAAGTAAAAAATGCTGAGCTCGCAAGAAAAAGTGCCCAGATCAGTGTTGATCTGGCTAAAGCAAATTACTACCCAAATATTTCTCTTAACGCCGGAGTTTCAACACTGTATTCGGATTCCAGAACAGGATCATCTTTCGGATATCAGCTTAAGGACAATTTAAGTCCTGCAATAGGTATTACAGCCTCTATTCCAATTTACCTTAACAGGCAGGTAAGAACCAATGTTGAAATTGCAAGGAAAAACACTAATAATGCAGAACTTGATGAGTTAAACGTAAAAAATCAACTCAGGAAATCTATAGAACAGGCATGCCAGGATGTTGTATCATCCCAGATAGAGTATGAAGCAAGTGCAGAAGCCTATAAAGCTGTCAGGGAATCCTATGAAGTAGCTTCTGAAAAATATTTTCAGGGTCTGATGAATTCAGTTGATTTTCTGATACAAAAAACGAGTTATATTTCTGCTGAAAGCACATTTCTTCAGTCAAAGTACAGGTTGATTTTTAGTTATAAGGTTCTTGATTTTTACTCAGGTCAACCTCTGTCATTCAAAAACATAAAGTAGTAGTAATCAATTAAAAGAGCTGTAATGAAACTTAGAAAAAATATGGCAAGAGCTGTAACTCTCACAATCATATCATTCCTGTTGTTTGTGGTAAGTTCATGTCATGGAGGGTCAGGTTCTTACTCATTTGTAACAGCAGTTGTGAAGAAGGGTTCAATAATAAATACAATTACTGCAACAGGCACTGTAGAAGCAGATACGACTGTATCAATTGGAACACAGGTATCGGGTGTAGTCAAAAAAATTTATGTAGACTTCAACTCCATAGTCAAAAAAGGGCAATTACTTGCTCAAATTGACAAAACGCCCCTTGAAACCCAGGTTCAGCAGGCGCAAGCCTCTCTTGATGATGCAAAAAGTGAGGTGGAGTTTCAGACAGCCACTTATGAAAGATACAAGGCTCTGCTCGATAAAAAACTTGTTGCGCAGGCTGACTTTGACCAGGTTAAGTACAATTATGATAATGCACGTGCAAACCTGAAGACGGCCCAGGCAGGATATGATAAAGCAATTGTGAATCTTAGCTATGCTTCAATTTATTCACCAATTGATGGTGTTGTTTTGAATCGTGCCGTAGATCAGGGCCAGACTGTAGCAGCAAGTTTCAATACACCAAATCTCTTTACCATAGGAAATGATCTTACCCAGATGCAGGTACAGGCAAATGTTGATGAAGCTGATATAGGTCAGGTGAAAACGGGACAACCTGTGGATTTTAATGTAGATGCTTACCCGACAGAGGTGTTTAAGGGAGTTGTAAGGCAAATCAGGTTACAGCCTGTCGTAACATCAAATGTGGTTACATATACTGTTATTGTGAATGCACCTAATCCGGAAAAGAAACTTATGCCAGGGATGACGGCAAACATTACTGTACTTGTTCAGAAGATCGACAGTGTACTTGTAATCCCCGGACAGGCATTGAGGTTTACTCCTGATGCTGCTTTTTTAACGGAGTACTATAAGAACAATCCCTCCGGTCAGGGTGGTGGTCCCGGTGGAACCGGGATGCAGGGCTCCAATGAAAGACAACGAAACAGAGAAACAGTAAATCAGGCTGATCAGGGAGACTTTATGCCAGAACCACAAATTGAGAGGAAACCGGTTGTTGTCTGGGTAAAAAATGGAGATACAATTCACCGTGTACATGTGGTTATAGGAGCTATGGACGGTATGAATACCGAAATTAAATCTGGCCTTAAAGAAGGTGAAGTAGTTATTCTTTCAATGGGTCCTGCAAATGCGTCCGGATCCTCTGAAGGTTCATCCTCAACTACTACCAGTCCGTTCATGCCAAGACGGCCGGGTAGACGATGAAGGTAAAAAAGAGTATAATTTTATGAAGAAGCTCATTGAGATAGTAAAGGTAAAAAAAGATTACTATGTGGGGGAAGTGACAGTCCATGCCCTGAGGGGGGTTGAAATGGTGGTAAATGAAGGTGAGTTTGTAGCAATAATGGGTGCAAGCGGTTCAGGTAAATCAACAATGCTGAATATTATAGGATGTCTTGATAAACCAACTGAAGGAGATTATTTGCTTGATGGCACTAATATTTCCGGTCTTAACAGGAACGAGCTGGCTGCATTAAGAAACCGGAAACTGGGTTTTGTATTTCAGACCTACAACCTTCTGCCACGAACAAATGCACTTGATAATGTTGAATTGCCTTTACTGTACAATTCAAAAATAAAAACAAAGGAAAGGATCGAAAGAGCCAGAAATGCACTTGAGTCTGTCGGGCTCATTGACAGGATGTATCATAAACCTAATCAGCTTTCAGGAGGTCAGCAGCAGAGGGTGGCAATTGCCAGATCGATTGTAAATGACCCTGTTGTTATACTGGCTGATGAAGCAACTGGAAACCTTGATACCCGTACATCATACGAAATAATGGCTCTTTTCCAGGACCTTAATAATCAGGGTAAGACTATTGTCTTTGTTACGCATGAACCGGATATTGCAAGATGTGCAACCCGTAATATAATTTTTAAAGATGGCTTGATATTAAGGGAAACTGTAGTGAAAGACAGAATTATCGCCATTGATATGCTTGCCAGTTTGCCGGTTGAGGAAGATTAGTTAATCCGTTTAACATGAATATTAAAAATCTTTTTAAAATAGCGCTTAATGCTTTGTCAAGAAATAAGTTCAGAGCTTTTCTTACAATGCTTGGGATTATTATCGGTGTTGCATCTGTAATTACCATGCTTGGAATCGGAGAAGGATCCAAAATAAGCATTCAGAAGCAGATAGCAGGGATGGGGTTAAATCTTGTAGTTGTCATACCAGGGTCACAGGAGAGAGGAGGTGTACAATTCGGCGCTTCAACAATGCAAAGTCTCAAAGAGTCGGATGTTGACGCAATTCTAAATGATTGCCCCGCCGTACTTGCCGCAACTCCTGAAGTACGGGGTAACGGTCAGGCTGTATTTGGTGCATCAAACTGGCCTACACAGATTTATGGCGAAAACGAAAGTTACCTTCAGATACGGGAGCGATCTGTTGGAAGCGGACGAATGTTTACGGAAAGGGAATTGAACAGTGCTGCCAAAGTCTGTCTTCTTGGAAAAACAGTAGTGACTAATCTGTTTGGCCCGGGTGCTGACCCTGTAGGCCAGGTTATCAGGTTTAAAAAGATACCGTTTTTGGTGATCGGTGTACTTGCTGCAAAAGGACTCAATACTTTCGGACAGGATCAGGACGATCTGATTCTGGCACCTTACACCACTGTACAGGAAAGAATACTTGCAATACCTTATATTCAGGCTATTTATACCTCCGCTGTTGATTCCAAATCAACTGATCTGGCGGCAAGTCAGATTGAAGAAACACTTCGCAGACAGCATAAACTCAGGGCTTCTGAAGAGGATGATTTCAGAATAAGGAACCAGGCAGAATTATTATCTACTTTCAGTTCGGTAAGTGATATCCTTACTGTTTTGCTGGGAGCCATTGCCGGGATCTCTCTTCTTGTTGGAGGGATCGGAATCATGAATATAATGTATGTATCTGTTACTGAGCGGACAAGGGAAATCGGTCTGCGAATGGCAATTGGCGGAAAAGCACATGATATATTAATGCAATTCCTGACAGAATCCATACTTTTAAGCATTACAGGAGGTCTTATCGGAATAATCCTGGGTATTGTTTCTTCTAAAATTATCGGCTCCGCAATGTCGTGGCCTATTGTTGTAATGCCAGGCTCAGAAATTCTATCATTTGCAGTATGTACGGTTATCGGAGTATTTTTTGGATGGTACCCGGCAAGAAAAGCATCAAATCTTGATCCTATCGATGCTCTCAGATACGAGTAATCTTTATTTGATCAGTCAGATAGATAAGAGTATACATTGATTTCTTTAAAACAGGAAATTTTAATCCGGGAGACTCTCTATGGAACCTGGAAAAGACTCTTTTTTAGATTTTATTCGTACTCCCCGGGAATATTTTTGAAGATTCAATTGTCCAAAGGGTAAAGTAACTTTTAATAAATCCTCTTTTCTTACAGGTAGCGGTATTATATTAATTTAAGTATATGAAGTATATAACTATTTTAAGCTGGCAGATTTAATACAAGATAATTCTTATGGACTGCATAGGAAGATTAGTACTTGTACTCAGGATAAAGATATGATGTTAATAGTTGTTAAATATTTAATAAAGAACGTATAAAGATATAATTTTGCATAATTTCGTGATGGATTTTATTTTGTGATTGACTGATTATAAATTTATTATAAAACATGAAGAGAATTTTAATTATTTTAGGTATAGTTGCTGCAATTACAGCCTTAATTGTATTCAATAGAATGACAACAAAAAGAGGTACGGTAAATGCTTATTTGGAAGCTAAAAAAGGTGCTTTTGAAGTTACCGTAACAAATTCAGGCGAATTGATTGCAGAAAGATCACTTGATATTATGGGCCCGGAGATAAGTCAGGCTGACAACCGTGGTGGTGGTGGTAATCAGAGCCGCGGTGGTGGTGGCCGTGCTGGTTTTGGTGGTGATATGCATGCAATGGACCTCAAGATTCAGGATATTGTTCCTGAGGGGACATTGGTTAATAAAGGCGATTATATTGCTCAAATGGACAGATCATCGTATGACAATACCCTTAAAGATGCACTTGAAACCCTGAAAACGTATCAGACGAATGTGGAAATGAAAGTGCTTGATACAGCTGTTGTACTGACAAGCCTGAGAGATGATATCAAAAACCAGAGGTATACTGTGGAAGAGGCTGCCATTACTCTTCAGCAATCTAAATTTGAGCCTCCTGCAACCATACGTCAGGCCGAAATAGCCCTGGATAAAGCACAACGTACGCTTATACAGAAAGAGAAAAGTTATAAACTTAGAGTTTCTCAGACCCTGTCTGAAATTAACCACGAAAAAATGCATCTTGAAAAAGGACAAAAACTTGTAGATGATCTTGAGTCATTTCTGTCAAAGTTTACAATAACTGCACCTACTTCAGGGATGGTTATCTATAAAAAAGAGAGAAACGGTGCTAAGCGGAAGGCGGGTTCAAGTGTCAATGCTTTTGACAATATTATTGCAACTCTACCTGATCTCTCTTCAATGATCTCCAAGATGTATGTTAATGAAATAGATATAAGTAAAGTAAAGCCTGGTCAGAAGGTTATCATTAATGTTGACGCATTTCCAAAAAAATCATATACAGGGAATGTCTTAAGTATTGCCAATATCGGAGAACAGCTGCCTAATTCCGATGCTAAAATGTTTGAAGTACAAATTAAAGTCGATGAATCCGATCCTGCTCTCAGGCCTTCAATGACGACAGGGAATAAAATAATTATTGATAGCTATAGTGATGTTGTTTCTATACCCTCGGAATGTGTGCATGCTGGTCCTGACAGTATTCCTTTTGTATATGAAAAGAACAGAACAAAACAGATCGTAGTTCTTGGTAAATCGAATGATAAAAATGTGATCGTGGAGCAGGGAATTGAACCAGGTACTTCTATTTATCAGACTACACCTTACCAACTGGATAAATTCAGGTTAGCCGGGGAGAATCTTATTCCGATAATTAAAGAGCGTAACAAAGCCCGTAGAATTGCAAATGAAGTATTCCGGAAAGAGTTATAGCAGACTTATAGCTGAATTACCTGGTTGATCTGCGTAGATTTTCATAATTAAAGGTTAAAACCGGAAGGAAAAAAAGTCTTTGTACTTAAGGATTCTGCAGATCAGTAATCTGAAAAGAAGGGTAACCACGGGCGCCTGACTTATTATAATATCCTGTAAACTTTAACTTGTAATAATATCCTCTCTGATCTTTTATTATATAGAAGATATCCGGATTGATCTTATATGAATCATTCTGATAGTCTTTCCACAAATAGCCTATGGCATCCTGCGCAGGAGAGAGGGTATAGTTGATAGCATCATTTAACGTTATATCGGAATAGGAGTTAATAGAATCGGCTGCCGCGGTGGTGCCGTCTGTATTGAGGTAAACCCCTCTTACAAGGTAGGGAGTTGCAACATTATTATCATCAAAAAGTATGGTCGAATACTGGGTAAAACAGAGATCCCAATCGTTGTTTACTGGCTGTACTGATGCTATGCTTCCACCGTTATGAAATGAAAACAAGGTAAAACTTCTCTGCGGATCTGTCGTGACCTGAAAGTTGTGTTCATCAGTTCCGTCAAGATTACTGAAGCGGATAAAATAGGTATCATTCTCAAAATTTTCAAATACAACTTTCTTAAATCCGTACGATATACCATTATTATCTGAACCAAGATCAAGTATGTACACATTTCCGGTAAAAACCGGATTTGACGGATCAGTAAAATCAGCCCATTTGCCAATTGCTGTTTTATTCAGATCACCACTTGAATCATCATAGATCATAGTATCGCAGATATTGCTTGTAATTCCATTAAAATCTATGGATTTTGTATTTCCGGCATACATAAATCTTGATGTATTCAGAATTATATGGTGGCCGGAGCCATTTGATTCAAATCCAAGGTCCCAGTCGAGGAAAGAATTGTGTGATTTAATTGACATGTCTTTAAGACTGTACCATGTCTGGGTATCATACATTGAATACGGTATTTCAACAATATCAATATTAAGAGGGGTAACAAGTTTATCCTCAGGAAAACATCCTGTAATAAGCATAAATAGTATTGTCGGTATAAGATATTTCATATCATTTCATTAATAGATATGACAATTTAAGAAAGACCAGCCGGCCATAACCAACAGGGCTGTTTCCTCCTTCTGATGTGTGTGCCCCTGTAGGAATATTTCCTGTAATATTAATATTGGTATTATTAAGTATGTTCTTTACACCTGCAGAAATCATAAGCCTGTTAGAATAGAACTTTCTGAGAATTGTAAAATCCAGATTATGGTATGCGTTCATTTTCCCGGTCTTTACTTCATTATTTTCATCAACGCTGAATAACCATGTTCTGTCAGTGTATTTATAAAAGGCAGATAACCTTAATTTCGCAGAAGGGATATACCACCCGATATTAGCTGTGATGTCTCCTGAGAATTTATACTCGCCCAAACTCTGTTTCTTTTCGTCAAAAGAGAAGTATGTGCCTGTCTGCCCAAGACCCAGGGCAACGTCAAGGAAGGGATAAAAATTGTATGAAAGTGAGGTTTGATATCCCAGTGTGTTGTAATTAAGAACATTGATATACTGATATGCAGCGCTGCTGCCAATATCATTTCTGATTGCTAGTTGTATGATATTATGCATGTTATTGTAAAACAGACCAAAATCAATATCTGAGAAATGTATTTTATTATTTTTCTCACTATTGTACGACAATGAAAAATCGAAATTATGACCATATTCTGCTTTCAGATTCTCATTTGGCTGTATATTATGGTTAACATCTACAAAATATATATATAGTTCCTTCAGGGTCGGAGCTCTGTAACCTCTTGCATATGAGGCTCTTAAATTAAAACGACTGGTCGGTTCCCATCGGATGTTAAATGACGGAACCGGTGGCACACTGAATCCTGAGTTGTATGCTACTCTAATTCCGGGCTGCAGGCTTACTGCATTTATGGGATTATATTTCAGACTGGCAAACATGGCATAATCACCGATTTCCTGCTTATTTTTTATTATGCGTTTTCCGGTCCCTTGTTCGTAATTGATATCAAGTCCCAATGTGTAATTTAATTTATTGTCCGGGTTCTCTTTCCCGAGAACAAAACGGTAAACTAATGCTTTGAAATCCGTAGTATCATGATCAGATGCATTGGGTGACAGATCTTGCGAAAGAGTCGAAAGATCCTTCAGATAAGTATTTTTCCTTCTCTGGTAAAAAGAATACGAAGCAAGCATCCTTAATGAAAGTCCGTTGTTAAGGATTCTGTCATAGTCGAGCCGGTTTGTAAGTCTTTTGGAATAGAACCAGCTGTCAAAAGCAGTATAAAATCTGGGTTCCAGAAGATTCCCCTTATCCAGCAGTCTTTCCTGCATATAGGAAACCTGGTATTTTATCTTTGCTTTGTCGTGTGTGTACATGTAATATATATCGCCATTGTACTGTTCTTTTGGTTTCCATAACTGGGACCGGAGTGTGTCAGTAGAAAACCCTCCGAAGAAATTCCGGCTTCCTGATATTGAAATACTGTGTCTTTTCCTTCTGAAGTTTAAACTGCCGTCTATATTATAAGTTCCTGCGGTTTCATAATAAGTGTTGGCTGCAAGACCAAAATTGGAGCTCTTGTTTTCTTTAGTGATGATATTTATTGCTCCTGCAAGTGCATCACTTCCATATATAACTGACATTGGACCTTCAACCATTTCAATATGATCAATATTGTAAAGGCTGAGCTGGCTGAGATCAATATTACCACCCATCCGCCCGATTACCGGGACACCGTCTATCAGAATCTTGACATTATTACCAGTCAGCCCTTTTATTCTGAGACTGCTGCCAAGTGCAGGATCCTGACTGATTGACATATTGACCTGATTTGAAAGAATATCTTTAAGGTTATTAGATGCTTTTTCTTCAATCTTCCTGTGATCAATAACCTTTATATTATAAATGGATTTATCGGCACTTTGTGGTTTCAGACTACCGGTTACGACAACTTCATTAAGTGAGAAAATGGTGGGCAAAAGGGTAAATTCATAAGATTTTCCGGCTGATACCGTAGCTGAAAAAGGTGTGTATCCTATGCAGGATATTTTGATAATACTCTCATTTTTACATGGATTGGGAACAATTCCCTTCTCATTGGATACTTTGAATATTTCTGCCTTAGTTTTCAGGTCGGTGAATAAAACCGTTGCAAAAGAGACAGGATCATTGCTTTTTGAGTCAATTAATTTGATCTGGGCAGACTGAGAAATACCTGCTGTGGTCAGTAAGAGCAGAAAGGAAAATGAAGAAAAGAATTTTCCATTAATTATTTTGTTACAGATACATAATAAAGAAACCATAAAGAAGATTGATACTTTAGATCCGGCCTCAGTAAAGGAAAGAGGTTTACACTCTAGGGCAAACCCCCGGATCCTGTTATATGTTAGTTACTTTATTGTTGAAATGTCGAATGATAAAATGCCGGTTGATGTTCCTTCAAATGTCTTGAATTTAATCCGGTAAATATTTTCATCTTTATCCTTTAACATGAAAACCCGTGTCTCATCTATTGAATACTGATAGGTGGTCATATTTATAGTTTTCCAATCAGCACCGATAGTTGATATGTCTGACTTATAGCCTGTTGCAGGGAAATTTTCGGATTGCGGATCAATATCGGTGCTCTCCTGAGCATAAACGCCAATATTCTGAAGAACTCCGGTAACAGGATAAATCATACTATTATCGATCCATTTTGTGAAGACAATATCCCACTTATCAGTATCAGGTTCCCTGTCAATCTCTTCATTGGTATCAAGTGAATAATAGACAAAATTTTTGTTTTTACCGGCAAGATTAAGATTTACGTCATGCTCATTTGAACCGTCAAGATCTGAATACCTGAATGTATATTTCTGATCCACAGTCAACTTCTGTTCAATCCATATTTTTTTGAAAGAACCGTCCCTTGTCTGGATGATGTACAACGAAATGCCTGTAAGATTGTGAGTTACCATATCATATGTTGCCCATCCGTAATTAGGATGCCCGGTCGCATTCATGTTAAATGCACCCTCAGTCCATGTTGTGTCGGAGTTGTAAAGAGCTGTCCAGTTATGATAGCCAGCTGTATCAACCGCTGTTGACCATAACCAGCCACTGGTTGTCGGATAAGCTTTAAGTGTCACACCTGCTGCTCCGTTAGTAAGTATCGCTGCCTCGCGGGGAGATACACTGAATGCAATATCCCAGTTCGTTCGTGATACGGAAGTTATGAAACCATCGCTTAATCTGTAGTAGATGTCATTTGCATAACCTCCACCCATCGACAGGGTTTCACTTTTCGTAACCAAAGCAATAGAATTTGTGTTTTTATTGCACGAATCAATACCTACAACAATCAAAACGGCAATAATAATATAACCAATTTTCTTCATAGTATAATTTTTGCTGCAAAATAATGGTATAAGGATTACCGAAAATGGTATTTTTCGGAAGTTTTATGGTAATAATTTTTTATGCATTTCGCGGAACCTTCTGGGTGTAAGGCCAATCTTATTCCTGAAGACTTTATTAAAATATGAATTGTCCTCAAAATTCAATTTATAAGCGATTTCAGCAACAGAAAGTTCTGAAGACAGAAGCAGTTTTCTTGCTTCCTGCATCAGTCTGTTTTGTAATATCTTCTTAAGTCCGCAATTAAAATGTTTGTTACAAAGATCATTCAATTGTTTTTCCGAGATATTAAATGCAGAAGTATAGAACTCCAAATGTTGTTCCTGAATGAAGTATGAATCGACCAGGTGAGCAAGAGAGTGGATAAGTATACTGTCGTTTCTATTCGATTTTGCTGATTTCAATGATTTTTTTTCATACATCTCAGAAAGCTTCAACAGAATAATATTCAGGAGAGAACGCATGATAACGGCTGAATTGTGCGAACTTTCATGCAATTCATATTCATGTTGTATGGAGTTTAATGTTGCGAAGATCGGATTAAACTCTTTGTCAGATAAAGCAATACTGGGATTGCAGGTATTTTTGTCAATATTAGAAGCGTATGAGAATACATTTAATAGTCGTATGAAACTAAATTCCTCAACATAGAAATCCTGACAGAAAAATACGATAATACCTTCTGCATCTTCAATATCTTCAAACGAATGTATCTGATCCGGAGCAATAAGACACACTGTTTGGGGCTGAAATGAATATGTATCATTATTTATACGTAAAGTACCATAGCCTTCTGTGCATAACAGCACAGAATAAAAATCGTGGGAATGGGGTTTTTTAATAAAAGGATAAGAGCTTAAATACCGGTTAACAGTGTTGTAATAAATACCATGTACTTTTATATCCCGTAAGAAACTAAAGTGGTAGTGTGTCTTTTCTTTATTTGGATGCTGATACAAATTTATTTTCTTTATCAGGCAAAAGTAAAGAAAAGTTCTTGTGAAACAGTTAACAACTTTGTGTTATTTATCATGAACCCGGACAAAACAGAGATGAAACACCATGAAGAAGTGCAAAATCAGGTACCGTAAGATCTTATAATAAAAAATGCTCCCGTTTATTCCTTTATATTTTAAACCTTTAATTCAACTGATTTTTAGACCCATGTATGGGACAGATGGTAACTAGCTGTATTAATTTAATGTTTTTATTCCCATATTATAAAGGGTAAATCCAAAAAGATCAGCATATTGTTCAATAGCCTTGCCCACCGGAGTTCCCGAACCATGACCAGCATTTGTCTCAATTCTTATAAGTACAGGGTTGCTGCCGGCTTGTTTTGACTGAAGCTCAGCAGCAAATTTGAAGGAATGAGCGGGTACGACCCTGTCGTCATGGTCACCTGTTGTAATAAGCGTTGCAGGGTATTTGACTCCTTCTTTTACATTCTGAACGGGTGAATATTTATAAATATATTCGAACATTTCCTTACTGTCGCGTGATGTTCCATAATCATACGCCCAGCCGGCACCTGCAGTAAAAGTATGATACCTCAGCATATCCATTACACCAACAGCCGGAAGTGCAACTTTCATCAGATCGGGACGTTGGGTCATCACAGCACCTACAAGCAGGCCTCCATTGGAACCTCCCCTTATGGCAAGGTAATCTGATGAAGTGTATTTCTGACCGATGAGATATTCACATGCGGCAATAAAATCGTCAAATACGTTCTGTTTGTTCATTTTTGTGCCGGCAAGATGCCATTTTTCTCCATATTCACCACCTCCCCTTATGTTTGCAACAGCATAAATTCCACCCATTTGCATCCATAGCGCAATGGGCAGACTAAACTCCGGAGTCTCACTTACACCAAATCCGCCATACCCGTATAGAATAGTCGGATTTTTACTATTTAATTCAGTTCCTTTCTTGCGGGTAATGATCATAGGTATACGGGTTCCATCCTTTGATTTATAGAATATCTGAACTGATTCGTAATCTTCACTGTTAAAGGCAACAACAGGTTTTTTGTATATTTCTGCATCACCTGATACCGGATCAAGTTTATATATGGTTGCCGGAGTTATATAATTAGTAAAAGAAAAATATACCTCTCTGTCTATTTTCTTTGCCGCGAAACCGGAGGCAGTTCCTAAACCGGGAAGTGAAATCTCTCTTATCAGTACACCCTTATTATTATACTGTTTGACTTTAGAAACAGCATCGATCATATAATGTGCGAAGAAATATCCGGCTCCGGTAGCCGGATCAAGAACATTTTCAGTCTCAGGTATAAAATCAGTCCAGTTTTCTATTCCTGGTTTTCCTGCATCAACCGTTATAATCTTTTTATTGGGAGCATTAAGGTTTGTAACGATGAAAAGTTTTGAGCCCTCGTTATCTATTACATAATTGTCACTGTCGAAATTACCCACAACCACGGTAAATTTATTTCCAGGTTTAGTCAGATCTTTTATATACAATTCATTCCCTGTGGTGGAGACCGATGCAGTCACAACAAGGAACCTGCTGTCTTCAGTCACATATCCGCCAACATACCTTCTTACAATATCAGATCCAAAAACTACTTTATCTTCATACTGGGAGGTCCCAAGTTTATGGAAATAGAGTTTATGATGATCGGTCATGGCCGACAATTCGCTTCCTTCCGGCTTGTCATAACTTGAGTAATAGAATCCTTCATTACCCTGCCATGAAAGACCGCTGAACTTAATATCCTTGAGTGTATCACCAATAATGTCCTTTGAAATGGCATCCATCACGATAACCTTTCGCCAGTCGGATCCTCCTACCGATATGGAATAGGCGACTTTACTGCCATCGCGGGAGAATTCCATTTCACCCAGTGAGGTGGTACCATCGGCAGAGAATTCATTTGGATCCAGAAAGATTTCCGGTTCTTCATTCTCTTTCTGACGATAAATCACAAACTGATTCTGTAATCCGTTGTTCTTTGAGAAGTAGGTATAGTCTCCTTCCTTAAACGGCGCGGTGTATTTCTCATAATTCCACATCTTCATCAACCTGTTCTTCAATGTATCACGGTAGGGGATAGCGTCAAGATAACGGAATGTGACTTTATTTTCCTCCTTAACCCATCTGGTGGTTTCTTCCGATTTATCATCCTCAAGCCAGCGGTACGGATCAGGTACTCTGGTCCCAAAATAATCATCTACAGTGTTATCTTTTCTGGTGACAGGGTATTCAATTTTTTTGTCAGAAGAACTATTGCATGATACAGCTATTGCCATTACGATTGCGATAAATATTAATTTTTTCATAAGAATTCAGAGTAAAATAATAACCCGGGGATTGATATCTCATTTGATTAAGATTCAAAATTAATTAATTGACTGATTTTTACAAATTGATTTCAGAATTGTTCACCGCTTTTTAATCAATGTGCCTCCGGAAGCTATGATTTATTGTTCAGATGTGTTAATTTCAATTAGTTTTATTTATAAAATTATTTAAATTTGCCGGGCTAACTTTTTAAAAAATCTGACTATGAGAAAATTTTTTCTGACACTGATTATTGTTATTGGTGTGGCATCATTCGTTAATGCACAGGAGTACAGAACGGGTATCGGATTAAGAGGTGGTTTCTCATCTGGAATTACACTGAAACACTTCGTAAACAGCAAGGCAGCATTTGAAGGCATTCTTTCAACCAGATGGAGAGGTTTTGATATAACAGGTTTATATGAGAAACACAACCGGGCATTTGAAGTTGATCGTCTGAACTGGTATTATGGGTTTGGAGCACATATTGGTTTCTGGAACGGAAACTATACTACATGGGGTACTTACGGTACAAATTATGCAGTTGTTGGCATTGATGGAATAATCGGGATTGAATATAATTTCGAAGAGGTTCCTGTTAATATTGGTATCGACTGGAAACCTGCAGTAAATCTTATTGGATATCCGGGATTCTGGGGTGACGGTGGGGCCCTCTCAATACGGTATATTTTCTGAGAAGGTTTTATTAATATTGCCATATAAATTATATGAGAGGGTGATAGTTGAACCCTCTCTTTTTCCAGGACTTTTCTGAATATAATGAGATCATGATTTGATCTGTTCTTTATCGATTTAAGTTTAAGCTCCCTGATGGCATCAATTATGAACTATTGCTGAATGAACATGTAAACGAAACATAACAAAGCGATACAAAAGTTGACTTTCACCTGACATTATTTGAATTTTTTAGTGCCCCGTAAAATATTTTTTAATCGTTTGAAAATGGCAATATGTGATACATTAATAAATATGTTGCCCATAAAGGCATATGATTAAAGTTAGAGCCTGATTTGTTTTTCTGACTCACACCTGTTCACACAAATATTAGATTAAAAGGTATGATTGAAATATGAATCAGACTGCAATCATGATCTGACAGGCAGAAAAAAAATGTAAAAACGGTCCTAAAATAAAGTGTGTCAGAATCTAAGGCACTATAACATATCAATATGATAAGGAAAGTAAAATCTGTTTTTAAATCCGAAAAACTGAGTATCTTGTAATCGTATAATCCTGATTAATGATTCTAATATATTTTTAAAGTAATATTATTATTCTTTGAAACGAATTTTTGCTCATTATAAAGCATCTTTATGTTAAGAGAGATTGATAATGTTGATGATAATCTTCTTGTTACAAGGATCCGGCAAGATAACAAAGATGCTTTTAAGTCACTTTATGAGCGTTACAGTAAAAAAATATACTTTTTTTCGTTAAAATATATTGGTAATAATGTTGAAGTTGAAGAGTTAGTTCAGTCTGTTTTTATTAATGTATGGGAAAACCGGCAATCTCTTGATGCTGGTAACTCGGTTAAAAGCTATATTTATAAAGCTGCAGTTAACTACATTTATAATTATCTGAAAAAGAAGAGTATCCATGCCAGATTCATTGAATCGCAAACGGATAAAGACGAAATTCATTCAAATCTTACATATGAGCAGGTTTTTTTCCATGATCTTGAAAGATCGATAAACACTATTGTTGAAACTTTACCTGCTCAGCAGCAAAAGATATTCCGGTTAAATCGGGATGCAGGCCTGACGCATCTGGAAATTGCCAGTAAGCTTGACCTCTCGGTTCGCACCGTAGAAAATCAGATGTATCGTGCTCTGAAGACTATAAGAACAATCTTAAAGGAGAGTTATTTCTGATACTTATTTGTTTTTAGCATAACTTCTCATTGCATCTTTTTCGTTACTCTGAAGCAACTGACCTTTGAATGACTTTAGCGCCTTTCATTCAGGTTAACTTTTTTTTAAACTCAGTGAGTATTTCTCCTTTCATGATTGTATTAGCTAAAAGTAAGCCTAAACATTTCTATGGAATCAAACTTTATTAAAGAGACAGATATTTTAATTAAAAAATATCTTGAGAATAAATGCACCCCGGAAGAGAAGAATCAACTTCTTTTACTTTTGGGTTCATATGGTAATGAAAGATCCTCTAAAGAGTCGTTGTTATCGCATTTAAATGAGTTTAAAGAAGCCCGGAATGAAAATATTTCTGCTGACTTTGAAAAAATTTATTATGAATTAGTTACCGAAATAAATCGCAGGGAAACAGGAGAAGCAGAAAGGCAATTACTTCAAAAAAGAATTAAGATAAAAAGATTTGTTCTTCAGGGTATTTCAGCAGCAGCAATTTTTTGTATTGCTTTTCTTCTGGGTGCAATTTTTAATCGTCCTAAAAATATAATCAGTACTGAACAAGCAATAACAGCTCCCGCATACTATGAGATAAAAGCCCCTTTCGGTGCAAGATCCGAGATAAGACTTAACGATGGTACTGAGGTGTTGCTTAATGCTGGTAGTTCAATTAAGTATCGCAGTGATTATAACTCGGACAACAGGGATTTGGTTCTCGAGGGTGAAGCATATTTCAAGGTTGCCCGGAATCTCAGTCTTCCCATGGTTGTCAATGCAGGAAATATAAACATAAAAGCTACAGGTACTGAATTCAATGTAAAAGCATATTCCGATGAAGGGATGATAGAGACAACACTTGTCACAGGGGAGGTTGAGATTTCGCCCACAGGGAAAATTAATAAGGATCGGACCCTGGTGCTAAAACCGAACCAGAAAGCCATTTATGCCCAGAAGTCTGATCAGTTAACACTCGAAAAAATAAAGGAAATTGAACCATTAGCAATAAAGTCTGCTAAAAGTATTGCCGGTGATATACTGATTTCCTCAAAAACTGACGTAGAACAAGTAACTGCCTGGACAAAGAATAAACTCATCATTAGAAGTGAAAATCTTGAGAGTCTTTGTACAAAGCTTCAGAGGAAATACAATGTCACCTTTATTTTCAAAGATGAAGAGATCAAAAAGCATCGTTTTTCCGGGGTGCTGCTGGATGAGACTTTTCAGCAGGTTATGGATGTAATAAAGCTTACAGCTCCGGTTGATTATATTATTGATGGAAAAACTGTTATGTTGTTTTCAAGTAATGATAACGCAGGTTAATATTTAAAGAATCAGAATATAAATAAGAATTAACCACTACTCTAAATTAACCTAAATTATTATTGCCTATGAGAAAATCTACCTGATTTAAAAAGAGAAGGGAACTAGTTCACGGCTATTTCCCCTCTAAACAAGTCAAAGTTAATTGCAACTAATTCCCCAATGATTTGTCTATTGGGATAACCTATGTTTAACTCTAACTAACATCGTGTAAAATTATGAAAATAAAAATAAGTTCTTTCTATTCTCCAAAGAATAAATGTAAAATCCTATTAATTATGAGACTTTCAGCCATCCTAATGGTAGTTTTTAGTCTGAATATTTCAGCAACAGGATTTGGTCAGTTTTCCTTCATGGCCGAAGGTAAAACGGCCAGAGAAATCTTTAACATCATTGAACAGGAGAGCAATTATCGTTTCTTCTACAATGATGAATTTGCAACTGCCAGCCAGGTTCTGGATCTGGATATCAAAAATCAGGATATAAACCAGGTTCTCGATAAGATACTGGCATCAACGGATTATACATATAAGGTTTTTGATAACAACCTTATCGTTATCTCTCTGAAAGAGAATGTCCGTGAACTTTCTGACCTCCAGCAAAGAATTGTCAGAGGAGTAATCAAGGATGAGAAAGGGAATCCGGTTCCGGGAGCCACAATTCAAATTAAAGGAACTTCAATCGGTACACTTACTGATTTGAATGGAAACTATGTATTAGAAAGTGTGCCTCCTCAATCTACTTTGGTTGTATCTTTTATCGGATATAAAAGTCAGGAAATTCCTGTCGACGACAAAACGCAAATAAATATTTCTCTGGAACAGGATGTAACTGCTCTCAATGAAGTCGTTGTTGTAGGATATGGTACTCAACGGAGAGAAGCCGTAACAGGTTCAGTGTCATCAATAGCTGGAGATGTTCTGCGCGATATCCCATCATCTAATTTAACACAGTCCATCCAGGGACGGTTGGCAGGAGTGGAATTATCACAAACTTCAACCCGGCCAGGCTCCACTTTACAAATCCGTATCCGTGGTACGCGTTCGCTCACTGCAAGCAATGATCCGTTGGTGGTTCTTGATGGAATTCCTTTTGTCGGGTCAATTAATGAAATCAACAATAATGACATCAAGAGTATTGATATTTTGAAAGATGCATCGGCAACAGCCATTTACGGATCGCGTGGTGCCAATGGTGTCGTTTTAATAACCACCAACAGGGGACAAAATGGTCAGAAGGCAAGAATTACTTATAATGGTCGCGAAAGCGTGAACAAGATATTTTCCAAATTTCCCATGATGAACGGGCCGGAATTTGTTGCTCTCCGCGCAGCTTCAGGCAGGTACACAAACGGGCCTGATGAATCCGATAATGTAAATACCGATTGGCAGGACTTGTTTTTCAGAACCGGTCACGAAACAAGCCATGATATAGGTCTTACCGGTGGAACCGCTAATGGCAGCTACAGCTTCGGCCTTGGCTACCTCAGCAATCAGGGCGTAATCCCTACAAATAAATTCACCCGCTATAGTATACGTGGTTCCATTGATCAGGAAGTAGGTAAAAATTTTAAATTTGGTTTTAATTCAAATAGCAACTATAATCTGACTGAAGGTAACCAGATAGGTTTGTACGGTGTATTAAGCATGTCACCTATTTCCGACCCTTATAATGCAGACGGTACGTTAAAAAGGTCCATACAAATGCCGTTGGATGACCAGTTTACAATCACGAGAAGTGTTGTCGAAGGATTAAAGGATCAATGGTTAAGCCAATCCAGGGGATATTCAACATACAACTCAGTATATGGTGAAGTGAAAATTCCGGGAATTGAAGGTTTAAAGTATCATGTCAATCTTGGCCTGGATTTTATGCAGGATAATAACGGTAATTATACCGGAGAGGGCATTGGCAGTAACAATCCGACTACTGAATCGACCGCTTCTATCACGAATTCGCATGCATATCACTGGAATATTCAAAACCTGATAAGTTTAGACCGTGTTTTTGCCGGCAAGCACCGGGTGAATGCAGTAGCGCTTTACGAAGCTGATCAGGTCACCAGTTTCAACTCAGGCACATCTGCGAAGGGTATTCCCTCTCCGGATTTTCAATTCTACAGTCTGAGTAAGTCTATCGGTGAAATTACTACTACTAACTTTAACTCTGATGGCGGTTATCAGCAAACCGGCTTACTTTCCTATATGGGACGTATTATGTACGAATACAGCGACAAGTATATGCTTACAGCCACTGTCCGTGCCGATGCTTCATCCAGACTGGCAAAGGGGCATAAGTGGCATACCTATCCGGCCATATCAGTCGGATGGAATATAAGGAACGAGTCGTTCATGCAGAACATCTCAGCTATCGACAGGTTGAAACTTCGTGTGGGTTATGGACAGACTTCCAACCAGGCTGTTGGTGCATACAGTACGCTTGGTCGTTTGAGTTCCAGGGATTATAACTTCGGCGATGCAACATATGCAACCGGTTACTATGTGACACAACTACCTAACGAAAATTTAGGCTGGGAATACTCTAAAACATGGAACTATGGTGTGGAGTTCGCCCTTCTTAAGAACCGACTTTCAGGTACCTTAGAGTACTACGTAACAAATACCAAGGATATTCTTCTGAGTCTTGGTTTGCCCAGAACATCGGGAGTGAGCAGTTACACGGCTAATATCGGTGAAACTCAAAACAAAGGGTTTGAAATGTCACTCAACGGCACAATTCTTAACAATGCCAACGGATTGACATGGGATGTAGGCATTAACCTTTATACCAACAAAAACAAACTGGTAGCCCTAGCTTCAGGGCAAACAAGGGACGAAGGTAACGGATGGTTCGTTGGCCACAACATTAATGCAATTTATGATTACCAGAAATTAGGACTCTGGCAGGCTGAAGATCCTTATCTGAATATCCTGGAACCAGGTGGAAATGTAGGAATGATCAAGGTATTATATACCGGCGATTATAACGCGGATGGTACACCAGTGAGAGCAATCGGAGGAGATGACAGGCAAATTCTGGATGTTGATCCTGATTTACAGGGAGGCTTTAACACACGCGTTGCATATAAGGGATTTGATCTGAGTCTTATAGGCGGTTTCCAGATCGGAGGTACTCTGGTCAGCACTCTCAATGGACCAAGCAGCTACCTCAATCTGATGACGGGACGCAGGGGGCAGATTAAGGTTGACTACTGGACACCTGATAACACCGGCGCCAAGTATCCTGAGCCCAGTGGTGTCTTAAGTGCTGACAATCCGAAGTATCTGAGTACTATGTCATACTTCAATGGTTCATACCTTAAGGTTCGTAACATTTCACTCGGGTATGACTTAAGTCAGAATTTGATCAGAATCCCTGATGTTAAAATGCGTGTATACTTCATTGTACAGAATCCGTTTGTGCTGTTCTCTGATTTCAACAAAGAAATGGGGATGGATCCTGAAACCAACTCTTATGGTAACCAGAATGTTGCAACAGGTGGCTACAATAGTCGTATACTGACTGTAGGTTTTAACTCACCTTCAACCAGAAATTTCATATTTGGAGTAAATTTGACATTTTAAAAAAGGATAACTATGAAATATATAAATATAAAAACTATAATAGGTACAGCTATATTAACTTTGTATCTGGCTGCGTGCTCTAATATTCTGGAAGAACAACCACGCAGTATTTTTGAACCCGGATTCTTCAAAACCGAACAGGGTGTTAATGGCGGGCTTACAGCGCTATATGCTCACCTGCGCTACATTTATGGAAATGCTTACTACTATAACTCAGGTGTTACCGGTACTGACGAAGCGACATATGCCCAGAGCGCAGATGCAAACTTCAAAGTAATGGATGTTAGCGGACAGGGGGATATAACTGCAGATGCTACCGGAGGTACCAATACTCTGTGGGACAATGCATTCCCTGCCATCAACACGGCCAGTGGTATTATTGAAAATGCTACAGAGGTTGGTCTCGCTGCATCTCTGATTGCCGAAGCCCGGTTTTTCCGCGCATTCGACTATTTTATGCTTGTACAAACATACGGCGGAGTACCATTGGATATGGGTGCCGGGGAACTGAAGTTCAATACGTCACCGGTGAGAATCTCCGTGCGTAATACTGTGCCTGAGGTCTATACCAAAGCAATATTCCCGGATCTGCTGACAGCCATAAACGATTTACCTGACGTTGGACGCGAAACGGGTACTGTAACAAAAACGGTTGCACGTCTGTTTTTGTCTAAAGCCTACCTGACATATGCTTGGTGGTTGCTAAACCCGAATAATATCCCTACTTATCCCGATGCACCCAGAACTGACCCTGATGGGCATAATGCCCAGTATTATTTCCAGCAGGCATATGACATTTCAACTACAGCTATTGACAATCCTGGCCCTTACGGCCTGATGCCGACATTCTATGAAGTAAACGTAGGAGGAAATGAGCGTAACAAGGAAATGCTGTTATACGCCGATCATACACAGACAAGTGAAAAATATAACGGAGCAAGCCTGACTTATGGTGGTGGCGGAGGTGCAGATAATTTTGCCGCTTGGATGATGACCTGGAATTACACTGAAATCAGAAGCGCCAAAAATGCAGACGGAACCAGTCCATCAAGTACCGTTCTGCGTGAAGCATCTCAGGATCTGGGTCGTCCCTGGACACGTATGTGCCCCACAATCGGGTCAATTGTTAACACCTTTGCTGACAAAACAGATGATTCAAGATATGACGGAACATTTGTAAATGTTTACCGTGGAAACTGGCCAAAAAATAACGACCTTACTCCGTTTTATTACGGTGCAAATCTTATTCCGGTTTATCCGGGTGATCCGATCCTGTCTTTCCTTCCCGATGAACCAGGTACAGCTATCACTTACCCTGCCGGTGCCGGTCCAAGTAATGTTGGCGGAGGTACTTTACCCGGAAGAGCAGATTATGTGATATCTCCAAGCGGTATAAGCCGGGTAACATATCCGGGTACGTGGAAAATGAGCACCTATCGCACCGACAACGGCAGCGGATTGGGACAACCCAATGCCTCAATCTGCCGTCCCTTTAACATAGCCAAATTCTCTGAATTATACTTCATTGCGGCCGAGGCAGCTGTGGAAGGAGCAACTACGCAAGCCGGTAAAACCGCACGACAACTGATAAATGTTATACGTGCAAGGGCAGGCATGTGGAAGTTTGACAGGTATCAAAATGTTGAAAAAACAGAGGATCATAGTGCTGCAACGATGGCTGCCACACCGGCGACTATAGATATAAACTATGTTCTGGCAGAACGTTCCCGTGAATATTATGGTGAAGGTTTTCGCTGGTTCGATCTGGTGCGTACACAAAAATGGGCTGAAATTGCTGCTACTTACAGAATAGCTTCAAGCGTCAAAGGAGACCATAATGCGCAAACAATCACGCGCACAATTCAACCCTATCTCTATCTGCGTCCAATCCCGCGCAGCCAGCTCGATGGTATGGAAATGACCGCGGAAGAAAAAGCAGCTTATCAGAACCCGGGATATTAGTATGATGGTATAAGTATGTTTAGAGAACATTGCTTACATGTATAATTAATTGTTTAGGTTTAAAGTGTCCGTGGAATTTCCGCGGACACTTTTTATCTTAACAAGGATTGAATATGAAAAATCATCCCTGTTTTATTTCTATTGCCGGTTGCTTTTGTAATAGTAACATGGACAATTGATGATAATACCCCGGACCAGAATATCCCCGGCAACCATTGAGGAGTATAAACGGATTACTGAAAGGTTTAAATATATTGTTACATTTAAAAGCCGATATTCAGGCGACCGGATCAAATATTAATTAAAGTTTAGTTGATAATGTGTTGGCATGTTATATTTTTGCAGATAATTCAGCTTTCGGTTTATCGGAAAACAGACAACCGTTATTAGCTCTTAATATTCAATTTTGCAAATAAATATTTCTTATGAATGACCTTCTTAAAAAACTTGCACATTGTGTTGAATTCGGAAAAACTGATATAACCTCCTCTTACCCTCCTGATATGAAAGGACAGGAAGGTGCCGATGAATTGGCAAAAAGAGCTCTTGATGCGGGAATAAAACCTGACTCTATTCTTGAAGATGCTCTCATCCCCGCAATGGCAATTGTCGGAAATAAATTCAGTAAAAAAGAGATATATGTGCCTCAGATGCTGATGGCTGCAAAAGCAATGAACAGTGCCATGGTTCATCTTAAACCTTTTTTTCAGTCAGGTGAAGCAAAAAGGAAAGGGAAGTTTATCATCGGGACTGTATCCGGAGATCTTCATGACATTGGCAAAAACCTTGTAGCAATGATGATAGAAGGAGGAGGCTGGGAAGTTATTGACCTGGGTGTTGATGTAGGCCCTGAAAAATTCCTGAAAGCAATTGATGAAAATCCCGATGCAATCATAGGATTATCGGCCTTGCTTACCACTACTATGGAGAACATGAAAAAAATAGTTTCGGTAATAAAGGAAAAATACTCAGATTCAAAAATACTTGTTGGAGGTGCTCCGGTGACAAGCGAGTATTGTAAGAAGATAGGTGCTGATTTTTATTCTCCCAATCCTCAGGGTGCTGTAAATTATCTTAAGCAATTTGTGTCTTAGCTTGTTCATAAATAGCTTAAGTCGATGGAGTGAAAATGAAACTATGAAGAGGTAAAACGAAAAAGAATGCAGACTATTCTAAGAGGGACATCAAGTGAAGTAATAATTGATTCAAATGGTCCGGTAATTATTATAGGAGAGAGTATTAATCCTACAAGAAGAAAAAAACTTGTATTAACATTGGAGAACGGTAACTTTGAATATGTTCTGGAACTTGCAGATACTCAGATAAAAGCCATGGCTGATATACTTGATGTAAATGTTGGATTTCCCGGCGTTGATGATGTTGAATTGCTGCCGGCTACTGTGACTGCTATTAGAGAAAAGTATGATATCCCTCTCTGTCTGGATTCTCCAAATCCAAAAGCAATTGAAGCTGCTTTGAAAGTGGCAGGGGGTAAATGTCTTATCAACTCGGTTAATGGTGAAGAAAAATCTCTGAATTCTCTTCTTCCAATTGCGAGAGAATATGGTGCTGCACTAATCGGATTGACTATGGATGATAATGGGATTTCTAATGATCCTGAAAAACGCCTGGCTGTTGCCGGGAAGATACTTGAACGGGCTGTCAGGTCAGGTATAAAAGAAGAAGATGTTATTATCGATCCGCTCGCAATGGCTGTAAGTGCCGATCCCGGAGCATGTATTGTTACGCTTGAAACAATAAGGCTTGTTCATAAGAAACTTGGCCTGAATATAACAATGGGCGCCAGTAATATATCCTTCGGTCTGCCAAACAGGGAAGTTTTGAATTCTGCATTTATGGCTTTGTCGATATTCAACGGACTAACATGTCCGATAGCAAACCCTGAAAAAATAACATCAATATTACGGGCAACCGATCTTATCCTTGGGCGGGATGATTATGCTTTAAGATTTATAGAATATTACCAGGCTTCCTCAAGTCAGTAATTTTCTTTCAACTCCTTCATATAAAAAGATGATAACTGGAATAAAACCTGCACGCAGATGGCAACCGGCTTTTTACCCCTACAAACGGGAGAAGTGGGGCAGAAGATTCCTGGCTAAAACTGAACTTTTTATAAAGGGTCCTCTTTTCGGCTGCCGCATGTGCGGTAACTGTCTTCTTCAGGAGACAGCATTTATTTGCCCGATGGAATGTCCGAAGGGTTTAAGAAACGGGCCATGCGGAGGAATTACACCTGAAAAAAACTGTTATGTGGATGAAAGCCGGAAGTGTATCTGGTACACTATTTATAAACGTGCTCATAAGACAGGCAGGCAAGAGTCTCTTCTGGAGGTATTACCTCCGCTTGACTGGAATAAGGTAGGTACTGAGACCTGGGGTGAAGTTGCAAGACATATAGTGAATATGGGTACCTGGAAGTTCCTCAGGAGTGTTGCATCAAAAAACGACAAAAAAAAATCCGAAGCCTGGGACAGAGTATTCAGGACCATACGTCAACCGGATTGGTGGAATGGCGACTCTGATTACCATCCGGCTGCTTACTCCGAACCTGCTTCCGATCTTGAAAGACGCTTAAGGAGAGGAGAATTTGTCATTGCCACTGAAGGGACACCTCCTCTCGACACAAATACAGATAAGTTAATTAGGTTTATAAATAGCGTGAAACCTTTAGTTACTGCAATAAATTTCACTGATTCCGCATCTTCCAGACCAAGAATGTCAAGTATTGCCTGTTGCAGCGTGGCAATAGATCTGATGGCTGAACCGGTATTGCAGATTGCAGCCCGCGATACTACCAGAACCGGGCTGCAATCTTCAGTTATCGGTATGAACGCTATGGGAATCAGGAATATTCTCTGCGTAACCGGTGATAATGCCAATGTAGGACTACCTCCAACAGGTAATATGAACATAGTTGATATCGATTCGGTACAGATGCTATGGATTCTCAGGCGAATGCGTGATGATGCTGTTTATCTTGACGGAAGGAATATTAAAGAGGCTCCGAAATATTTCCTGGGAGCTTCAACGACACCTTTCGCCTCAGATCCTGTGTTTCAGGCAATCAGGGACCATAAAAAAGTAAATGCAGGGGCTCAGTTTTTCCAGACTAACCTGGTTTATGAACCTGACAGACTTGATTTATGGCTCGAACAACTGGATAAAAGAGATATTCTTGATAAGGTATTTATTCTTATAGGTATTGCTCCCCTTAGAAGTTTGAAAATTGCAGAGTACATCCATACTAATATTCCCGGTGTAAACCTCCCTGAAAAGATCCTTTCACGTATGAAAAAAGCAGGTAAATCAGCTTCTGAGGAAGGAGTACAGATTGCCCTGGAAATGATCGACTCAATCAGACACAAAAAAGGTGTAAGCGGGATCCATATAATGACATTGGGATGGGAATCGATCGTTGAGAGAATTGTTAAAGAAAGCGGTCTCGTCGGTAAAACAATGATTTAAATTGCCAGCGTTGGAATCGATTATTTAAATTATGACAGGATCAACCTTCAACTTTGATTTTAATGACCTTCATCTGAGTGTTTCACTTATTGAGAATGTCATTGGTTACAAGGAGGATGACGACAAGGGACTGGTCACTGACCTGATTGAAGAAATACTTGGGGAAGCAAAGGAGATGTGCAGCATAAAGGCTCAATATAGTATTTTCAGTCCGGTGGGATTTAATAATGACTCCAAATCCATAGTCCTGAACGGAATAAGTTTCGATGTTAAAAAAATTGTTTTCGGCCAGATAAGAAAATCCGAATCCATAGCAATCTTTCTTTGTACAGCAGGGGAGGAGATAGGTGTCAGAAGCAGGAAAGCAATGCATGACAGAGATCTTCTGAAAGGTTATATCTATGATATAGTTGGTAGTGAAATAGTTGAAGCTACTGCTGATCTGATGCAGAATGATCTTGAAAATAAAATGATTTATGCCGGAATGAAAATAACAAATCGTTATAGTCCGGGATATTGCGGATGGGATGTAGCCGAACAGCATAAATTATTTCAGCTTTTACCTGATAATTTTTGTGGAATAAGATTGACTCAGTCTGCCCTTATGGATCCTGTGAAATCTGTCAGTGGTTTTATTGGGATCGGTCAGGATGTCCGGCACAATCCTTATACCTGCAGTATTTGCGACATGAAAGATTGCATCTATCGGAAAAAAAAGACAAAGACATAATGGCACAACGGCACAATGGCACAATGGCTTAACGGCACAACGGCAAAAACATACCCGGTGTGTTGAAAAAGATCTTTTTAACCGCAAATACTGTCCTTTAGCTATGCGCAGGGCTGTGATTAAGTAGCGGGGATGTATGGTGAGAAATCTTCAGGGGAGCTGAAAACTGAAGCTCCTGATGTTGCTAAAAGCAGATATAATTATTATGTGCATGGGCATCACACCAAAGCTTGAAGGTGAAGGGATGATTGTTGAATTCAAAGTTGCGCCGGATGCTTTCTCCGTTATTGACGAACAAAATAAAAGAGTGATTAAACCAGGTTTGTTTGAATTTACGATTGGAGGCAGTCAGCCGGACACAAACAACAGGATTAATAAATCCGGAATTTTGAAAGCAGGTATGACAGTATTGTGAAAATTAATTAAATAGGAAAACCGGATTTTACGACTAATTGTACATGCAATCTGCATAATCTAAATTAACTGTTTTTCAATTAATTTCAGATACTGTAAATTACAATTTGACATAGTCTGTACCATATGGGGCCCGCTGCGGTCGTGACAGAGTATTATTGGCTTCTTCGTCGTTACCGTATTTTTCGTTAACCGGATCCCATGTCAGCTTTCTTTTAAGCTTCATTGAGGTGTTGGTAATCAGGCAAATAGTACATGCACGGTGGCCTTTTTCAACAGGTGAAATGGGTTCCTTGCGTGATTTGATACAATCGAGCCAGTTTCCATGCTGGTTATCAATTTTATAGAGATGAATTTCATTGGCTTTGATCTCTGATGTCAGAATTTTCGGATCGCTTGCTTCAAGAGCTTTAGAGTTTCGCCCTGCGGCCACCGGATCACTGGGGGATGCTGCGTAAGCACCACGAGTAACAAATATCCAGCCTTCAGTGCCTTCATATCTAATCCCGTTTGGATAACCTCCGCTTGTAAGCACTGTAATGCCATTGGCATATTCAGCTTTTGCCATAAAATCACCGTGTACATTCCAGAGTCCATGTTTTGGGAACTCTGCAACTGCTTCAACAGAAACCGGTCCTGTGAGTTCCGTATCCATACCCCATGCTGCAGAATCAAAATGATGCTGACCCCATCCGGTAATCATTCCAGCACCGAACTGCTCGCACCTGAGCCAGCCGGGCCTTGCCGTCAGACTGTTTTGGGGATGCACCCTGTTTTCGGTATAGTAAACTTCGGGCGTTGAACCCAGCCATGCACTGTAATTCAGATTTTCAGGTACTTTCATCTCGGGAAAATCAGGTCCTGCAGGATCTCCGGGCAATCCGATTCTGACCGTTTCCAGCCTGCCTATTCTTCCGTTTCTTACCAGTTCTGCTGCAATCCTGAACTGTGACATTGCCCGCTGTTGCGTTCCAACCTGCAGGATCACGCCTTTTTTCCTTACTATATTACTTAAAAGACGCCCTTCTTTAATTGTTAAGGATGTCGGTTTCTGAAGATAAATATCCTTGCCTGCCAGTGCTGCTTCAAGTGCAGGTTGTGCGTGCCAGTGATCAGGAGTTGAAATGATCACTGCATCTATGCTTTTATCAGCGATTATTTCATGATAGTCTTCATATGTCTTAACATTAACATAACCTGAGCTTCCTGTTTTTTTTGCATAGAAGTTTTCAATAAACTGTTTCCCTTTTGCGGCCCTGATGGAATCCCAATCAGCTACTGCAACAACTCTCGCAACATCATATGGTAATGTTTCAGTCAGGTCATGGCTGCTTGCTATTCTTCCAAAACCTATCTGTCCTATATTGATCTTTTCGCTTGGAGCATTTTTTCCAAAAACAGATGAAGGAACAATTGTAGGAAATCCACCGAACGCAACAGATGAAACAATTGTCGCCCTTACTGATGAATCAATGAATTTTCTTCTCGAAATGGCATTTATTTGTTTTTCCATCTCTTTGGTATTTAGTATTTTCTAATTAATTTTCTGAACTACCCGATTTATTATAACTCTCTGGCGGACCAAGATAGCTGGGTCTGAGACCGCCGGTGTTTACAATAATTTTTTGCAATACTACCCCCGGATCAGTCATAAATATTTTTAGTGTATGGTAGCCGGGCCTGCTGATCATATGTTTTGAATAGCTGAACCGTGCATTGTCTCTGACTGATTTTTCCCAGTCTGCGTTTCTGTTCTGAGCATTATAATTTTCCGGAACCAGGGTAATTAATTGTGGCGTTTCATCGTCAAATGCAATAGCATATTGCAATGCTCTTCCTGCCATAAAATTTAGTGTTGGGGAGAAAATTGAAGTTATTTCGAATTCTCCGGTATTGAATAGATACATCTTGTATTCGAGACAGGGAGAATCTTTTCCGGGAGATGCCGGCGGAGCATCAGCTTCCGCAGTGGCTCTCATGGCAGATAAGGTATGGCCGTAGTCGTCGATTTTTATCCAACTTCTTGTTCCTGCATTGGTAAGTTTGGTATAATGTTCTGCTTCAATGGCGACATAACCGTCGCCCTCCACGAATCCCCGTAGCGATTCAGGTGTAACCTCTGACGGATTAAAAGCTATAATATTTACCTTTACCTCTGACCCTGTTCCTGATATGGTAATTGCTCCGTTGCTTCTTCCTGCCGGTGATTTTGACCAATCCACAGTAACCCAGAGTCGTTCATCTTTTCCGAAACTACCTTTCGACCTTGTTACAATTATCCATGGCTCATCTGTTTTAACACTGAATTCAAAAGCACTCCTCCCTTTATTAAAAACATCAATGTAATGTCGCTGCCTGTTGAATATATCAAATTCAGGCAACAGAGGTTCACTTGGTCTACCAGGCCACACTGAATCGGAACCTTCAATTGAGATCCCCATTGAAGCAGCATCAGGAACTTCGGTCTCTAAGAGCTTTATAGCCCTGAGACTATTGACTGGCGGATCTGCCCAGCTTGTATAACCAAGGTGGGACTGATCCATAAAGTGGTTCCATTTTCCTCCGGCGAATACCCGGTTAAAATAACCCATAAGACTTGTATCAGCCTGGAACAGAAGCCTTGTCTGATTTGCCATGTCATTAGTACTTGCCCGTCCCTGCTTCGCATACAGGCCATTCAAACCTGCAGCTAGATAAAGTTCATTCACCAGCGAACTGGCTTTTGTCGGGAAAAGCACAAGCTGGTAAAAAGCATCATGCATCTCAACCGGAAGCTTGTTGAATATCTCTTCTGCTTTCAGGGTGAGGTTCTTATAATCCTTAACAACCCTCTCGGCTTCATCATAATTTATCAGGCTATATGTTGATGGTGACAAAAGCTCCGGTTTTCTGCGGCCATTATATTTTGTATATCCTGACAATATGGTGGCTATATCTTTTGAATACGTATTCCCGAACTCCCTTGCAGCCCAATTCCTGGTATACTCATTTATATTTTCATTGGTCTGTTTTTTCGTATTCCATGCCAGGTCAAGGAAATATTCAATAGGGAACTCATATCCTTTAAAATGTCCGACATTTACAATCCATATCCTGTCGGCACCATATTGCTTCGCAAGAGACATCTGATCCCATATCTTGGCTATTGGATTTGTGTTAATCCATTGGTAGCTTCTTGGTCCGCCATGATAATCAAAATGGTAGTAAATTCCTGCTCCTCCGATTCTCTTGCGTTCTTCAGCTGTTGGCAGACGCCTGACATTCCCCCAGTTATCTTCTGCCCAGAGTAAAGTAACATCATCAGGAACCCTCATACCCTCCTTATAATAATCCTGGACCTCTTTATACAGACACCATAGCTGCGGTATTTCTTCAATTTTCCGACCCATCTCTTCAGACAGTATATTTCGCTGCACACCAACAATCTTTTCAAGCATGTCCATATTAGCCTTAGGACCACCGGGGGCCATTTCAGTATCGTTGGCACCCCTGAGTCCGATGGTCACAATACTTTCATAGTTCTTATTCCGTCTGATTCCTTCACGCCAGAAAGCCTCAAGTATATCAGGATGCTTTGCATAGTTCCAGGTTCCGATACTTCTAAGGTAACGCCTGTCCCATTCCTTTTGAGCACGAAGCATTGGCTCCTGGTGAGAATTTCCCATCACTATTCCAAATTCGTCAGCCAGTACAGGGTTTAGAGGATCATCTTCATTAAATGCATTGTTCCACATTGCAGGCCATAAATAGTTGCCTTTTAATCTTAAAATAAGTTCAAACAGTCTTGAATAGAACTCATGACCATAATTTGCCACTCCTTTTGGTATGGGAGGATTATCTCCCGGTGTCACATCTCCGTATTTAGCTCTTATCCAGTTAGTCAGGTCGGGTGCTTCATCATTAAGGAATATACCCCTGTATTTTACCGATGGAGAACCTTGCACATATCTTCCCTGATTTACATAGATCTCATTTTTTGTTTTTACAGGAACGTCTGCCCACCAGTACCATGGAGAAACACCGATCTGCTTAGATACTTCATAAATGCCGAATATTGTTCCACGTTTATCGCTCCCTGCTATGATCAATGCCTTCCTTACACCGGGTAATGGCTTGTTGACCACAGTTATCAGAAAAGTTTCCCATTTGCCGGCTACATCTTTTACATCAATCTTATTATCTTTTATAAGTCTATCTATTACCGGACTTTTTCCAATGGTCCCTGTTATGATTATCTCTTTTGACTCAGGTAATTTATCCATACTTAAAACTGGGATGACAGATGAAACCTTACCGATATCTGTCTGAAGATCCTTAAATGCCCTTATTACCCCAGGCCAGTCTCCTGAGCTGATAAATAGCGGGGCAGACATCTTTGATTCATAAATGGTAAATTTATCTTTTCCCTTTACAGTCGATATAAATGATTCATTAGAATTCTGACCGTTCAGTAATGCCAGAGGAAAGAGTGAAGTTATCAGGAGAAACTGAAATTTTTGCATAATGATAAAAATTTGATTATTGTTTTCCTCAGGGAAACCTTCATGTTCCTCCGGGAATGTCCTTATTTGTATTTTGTTACATGGAAATATATATAAGCATTAAATATGTACTCTAAAAAAATCAGACCTTGTTTTATCTGCCTGCCATTCGGTTCCGCTATAAATTTTTACCCAACCGGTAAGAAACAAAAGAACATATGCTAAAATGGAATATGAAATAAGTCTGATTGACGAATTGAAGAGTATCCGGAAAACTTTCATATTCATAGATATACTATTGGACAGTCGATAACGAGTATGGATATAAGTTCTTTTACCTGCTGAGATAGCCGTATAAAAGTAAGAATTTTTAATATCAAAATGATTGGTTTAAGGAAAAATTTGCAACCGATTGCAGAGATTATAAGTATTTATTTTATGTTATCTCAAATTGTTCTATTTTTGTTAATAATCTTGTTTATAATGGAGGGCAACAAAGAAATCACAATATATGATGTGGCTAATGCTCTTAATATTTCACCTTCTACTGTCAGCAGGGGTTTAAAAGATCATCCCTATATTAGTAAGGAGACAAAAAAGAAAATAATTTCCAAGGCTCTTGAGATGGGCTACCAGAGGAACAAATTTGCCAGTAATCTCCGTCTGAAGCATACCAATACAATAGGAGTGGTAGTACCGAGGTTAAACAGCTATTTTATGGCTACAGTATTATCAGGGATTGAAAAAATTACTTCCCAACATGGCTATGGGTTGATTATCAGCCAGTCACAGGAGTCATGGGAAAAAGAGATTTCATGCATTTCTA
Source organism: uncultured Bacteroidales bacterium (assembly GCA_963760915.1). GTDB lineage: Bacteria > Bacteroidota > Bacteroidia > Bacteroidales > VadinHA17 > LD21. The sequence continues at coordinate 135,294 of CAVXEU010000006.1, forward strand.
CACTTTTTAACAGCAGGGTTGACGGGTTACTTGTTTCACTTGCATTTGACACTAAAGACCTCAGCCATTTCGAGATACTGTTTAATAAAGACATACCTGTGATTTTCTTCGACAGGGTTGATGAAAGCAATGGATGCACTGGTATTATTATAGATAACTTCAAGGCTGGTTATGAGGCAACATCGCACCTTATTGAGCAGGGTTGCAGGAGAATAGTGCATATTGGAGGAAACCTTCTGCGGAATGTATATTCCGAACGTTTCAGGGGATTTAAGCAAGCTATTGCAGACAATGAAATTGAGTTTAACAGGAATTCGGTTCTGCTGGGTGATATGAGCGAAAGATACGGAATTGAATCAGCCCGGCACATAATGAAGATGAAACCTCTTCCTGACGGTATTTTCGCATCTAATGATACCTCAGCAATATCTGCTATAGTAGAATTTAAAAATGCAGGTCTGAAAATTCCGGAGGAAATTGCTGTTGTGGGTTTTAATAATGAACCAATAAGTCATGTGATCCAGCCTAATCTTACCACAATAAATTATCCGGCCTGGGAAATTGGCAAAATTGCGGCCACCTCTCTGATCGACAGATTAAATAATTCATATTCGGAAAAGCTGGGTATAATAACACTCAAACATGAACTGATATGCCGGCAATCATCGCTGAAAGGCTTTCTAAAACCTTTAGTATCAACAAACTCAATTCATGAAAAAAGTCTATAATATACTCTTTACTTCATTATTGCTTACCCTCAGTATGGCAGCAAGAGCTGAAGATAGTTTACGTTCATGGTTCTGGTACTTCCGAACAACACAGGAAGTAATTCCAGTTTTTTGTATTCCCGGACATTGCCAAAGAAAGCTATCCCTATAAACCATGAGCAGACGGAACATGTCCCTTTTTGAAATGACATAAAATTCAGAATTATATAAAAACATAATTGATAAATTATAAAATTACAGAACATTTGAATATATGAATTAACTAATACATAATCAGGAGTTTAAAAAATATTCAGTACTGACTTTTATGCGGAGATAATATCGAATATTTCAAAATTCCTGAATAACTTATTCTGATTTTCATGCTTCATCATAAGTAGTTTATATACAGGAAAGGAGGATTTGAAGATGGATAAACATAATGGAAAAATTGCAGTAGTGACAGGCGGCGCTTCAGGTATCGGTTTTGCCATTGCAAGGAAATTTGTGCTGAATAACATCAAGGTGATCCTGATAGGACGTGACAAGACCAGGTTAAAACTGGCATGTGAAACATTGGGCGACCTGTCTGACTACATTGGCGTTGATCTGTCCAGACTTGATGAATTACCTGCTTTGGCACAGAAAATAAAAGAAAAACATGGTAGAATTGACATCCTCGTAAATAATGCTGGTTTGCATCTGAAAAAAGCATTAACAGATGTTACGGATGAGGAATATCAGAAAGTTATACTTACAAATCAGACTGCAATGTTCAGTCTGACCCGGGAGATAGCCAGGTCTATGATGAATCAATGCAGTGGTACGATCCTGAACATCAGTTCAATGGCATCGCAATACGGACTACCCAACGTTATTGCTTATACAGCTTCCAAATCAGCAGTTGAAGGTATGACAAGGGCTATGGCTGTTGAGCTAGCTAAGTATGGCATTAGGGTAAATTGCCTTGCTCCCGGTTTTATTAAGACAAATATGTCATCGCTGGCGCTTGACAAGGATCCTGAAAGGAAAAAAAAGGTTATTTCCAGAACCCCGCTGAATAGACTGGGTAAACCCGATGAGGTAGCTGAAGCAGCGCTGTTCCTCGTTTCGGATTCTGCCTCCTTCATTACAGGTGTGGTTTTGCCTGTTGATGGTGGAAATTCAATAGGATTCTGATTTAAGTATGATGACTATGTACGCTTCTATTTAGGTACTTAATAATGAGCCTGTTTCTGATATAACCTGTGACATTGTAAATATTAATATTTTGATATTGTGAAAATAACCAGTGCTAAAGTAATAGTATGCTCTCCGGGCAGAAATTTTGTTACCCTTAAGATATTAACTGACCAGGGTATTTACGGGCTGGGAGATGCAACACTCAATGGAGTGGAAAAGTCAGTTGTGACCTATCTGGAAGATTATTGCATTCCTGCTCTTATTGGACGCGATCCGGCAAATATTGAAGACATATGGCATTATTTTTACCGGGGAGTGTACTGGAGAAGGGGAGCTGTTTCGATGACTGCCGTTTCAGCAATAGATATGGCCTTGTGGGATATTAAAGGCAAAGTATTAAATACTCCTCTGTATAATCTGATCGGAGGTAAAAGCAGGCAAAAAGTTCTTGTCTATTGTCATGCAAATGGCAGAGATACAGATGAAACACTCGAAAAGGTGGGAATAGAGATCGAGAAAGGTTTTAAGGCCATACGTGTTCAGTCAGGCGTACCCGGAATTGAGCATGCATATGGGGTTTCGGGAGGCAATAAATCATATGAGCCGGCTCAGAAAGGATTAGCACATGAAGAATACTGGGACACACCGAAGTACCTGAATTTTATCCCGTCTTTATTCAGAAGGATCAGAGAGGTATATGGTGATAATATCCACTTACTTCATGATATGCATCACAGATGCAGCCCTGTTGAGGCAGCCAGGCTGGCAAAAGAGGTGGAGCCTTATCATCTGTTCTGGCTTGAAGATCCGGTCGCCGGAGAACTTCAGGAAGGCTTAAGGTTAATCAGAAAGCATTCTACTACCCCTGTTGCCATCGGAGAGGTTTTTAATACAATTTACGACTATTCAACTCTCTTCACTGAACAATTGATAGATTATATCAGAATGCCGGTTGTTCATGGCGGAGGGATTACACATCTGCTTAAAGTGGCAGCTATGGCTTCGGTTTATCACATTAATACCGGATTTCATGGTGCCACCGACCTTTCTCCGGTGAATCTTGCTGCTGCAATCCACTTCAACATTGCTGTCAATAACTTTGGTATTCAGGAGTATATGCCCCATCAGGAAATTGTGAGTGAGGTATTTAAGACGAATTATAAATTGGATGAAGGATTTCTTACAATTGATGATTCTCCTGGTATCGGGGTGGATATTGATGAAAAGGCTGCTTCCAGATTCCCTTATGTTATGGCCCGGCTTCCGATTAACAGAAAAACTGATGGAACAATGTTTAACTGGTGAGATTATTTTGTTATATTTGACGCCTCTTGCTCTTTGTGTCTTCTTTACACTTTGTATATCGAAAATCCAGGTATGTATCACAAAAGCACATGGGCCGGAAGAGAATGTAAGTAAGAACAACAACAAATCTTTTAAATAAAAATTATGTTATTTCTTGGTATTGATTTAGGGAGCTCTTCTGTTAAGGCTTCTGTTATTGATGGAGAATCCGGAAAATGTCTTGCAACTGCTTTCTATCCTAAAGATGAAATGAAAATCATTGCTGAAAAACCAGGATGGGCAGAGCAGGATACTGAGATTTGGTGGAGCAACCTTAAAGCTGCGATTTCTGATTGTACAGGAAAGCTTGGTAAGAAAAAAAACGAGATAGGGGCAATAGGGATTTCATATCAGATGCATGGGTTGGTTGCTGTTGATAAAAATGGCGAGGTTCTCCGTCCCTCAATAATCTGGTGTGACAGCAGAGCTGTTGAATATGGTGAAAAAGCATTTAATTCGTTAGGTAAAGGTTTCTGCCTTTCTCATCTGCTTAATTCTCCCGGTAACTTTACTGCATCAAAACTTGCATGGGTCAAGGAAAATGAACCAGAACTTTTCGGGAAGATTTTCAAGATCATGCTGCCAGGTGATTATGTGGCATTCAAACTTACCGGAGAAATCAGTACCTCTTTTACCGGATTATCAGAAGGAATATTCTGGGATTTTTCAAATAATCGTGTCTCAGAGGAGCTGTTGAAATATTTTGGCTTTGATAAAAGTATTTTACCTGTGGCAGCTCCATCATTTTCTGTTCAGGGCTATCTGATGAAGTCAGTTTCCGTGGAACTGGGTTTGCCGGAAGGTATTCCAATCTCTTACAGGGCTGGAGATCAGCCAAATAATGCACTGGCATTGAATGTACTGAATCCGGGTGAGGTAGCTGCTACTGCTGGTACCTCAGGTGTCATCTATGGAGTTACAGATAAGAAAAAATATGACCCTCTGTCACGTGTAAATACGTTTGTTCATGTAAACCATAATGAAAAAAATACCCGTCTTGGTGTTCTGTTGTGTATTAACGGTACAGGAATACTTAACTCTTGGCTGAGGAGACATACCGATAGTACGCTTACTTATAACGAGATGAATGATATGGCAGAGAAAGTTGCCCCCGGTTCGGATGGTTTATCTGTATTACCTTTCGGGAACGGTGCGGAAAGAATGCTCGGGAACAAAGATAACGGAGCACAATTCTCTGGTTTAAATTTCAATACTCATACAAATGCCCATCTGTTCAGAGCAGCACAGGAGGGTATAGCATTTTCGTTCAGGTATGGACTTGATATTATGAAGGAAACGGGTATTGACCCTAAGCTGATCCGTGCCGGCGAGGCCAATATGTTTCTGAGTAAAGTATTCCGCGAAACCTTGTCAGGTATAACCGGTGCGGTAATACATCTTTATAATACCGACGGATCAATAGGTGCTGCCAGAGGTGCTGGTATAGGAAGCGGATATTTCAAATCTGAAAAAGAGGCATTTAAGGGGCTTGCTGAAATCGGTGTTACGGAGCCTGATAATAAAAAATCAGATATGTACGAAATTGCTTACCTGAAGTGGAAAAATCTTCTCCAGTCTGTGTAAAATTATTATTTTTTTATCCCTATTGCAGAAAAACTTTGCGAACTTTGCATTTAACGAATCGAAAATATTAAATAGATGTCTAATATTAAAAATTAAAAATATGATTTACAAAGGTAAAAATGAGGCATATCCTGGCATTGGAAAAATAGAATTCGAGGGTAAAAATTCAAAAAACCCGCTGGCATTCAAATGGTATAATCCTGATGATGTGGTTTCAGGGAAAAAAATGAAAGATCATCTTCGTTTTGCGATAGCTTACTGGCACTCATTCTGTGGTGACGGTTCAGACCCTTTTGGAAATGCCACCAGGTTTTATCCATGGAAGGATGCTTCAACTGATGATAAAACTACTCAGAGACTTGAAGCTGCATTCGAATTTATTACTAAGATAGGTGCTGGATATTATTGTTTTCATGATACCGATATTGTTGGTGACGGTTCTGTATTTGAAATTGAAAAACGTCTTGAAAAGATTGTGCCTGTTATGAAGAAAATGCAGGAAGAGACAGGGGTGAAACTTCTTTGGGGCACAGCAAATCTTTTTTCAAATCCGAGATATATGAATGGAGCTGCCACAAATCCTGATTTCGCAGTTGTTGCAAATGCAGGAGTACAACTCAGAAATGCAATTGCAGCTACAGTTGCCCTCGGGGGAGAAAATTATGTGTTCTGGGGAGGGAGGGAAGGATATATGAGCCTTCTCAATACCAATATGAAAAGGGAACTGGACCATATGGGAAAAATGCTTTCAATGGCCCGCGACTATGGCAGAAAAATAGGATTCAAGGGGTCTTTTCTTGTTGAACCGAAGCCAATGGAACCTTCAAAGCACCAATATGATTTTGATGTTGCTACTATCATTGGATTTTTACGCCATTATGGACTTGATAAGGATTTTAAACTGAATATTGAAGTAAATCATGCTACCCTGGCTGGTCATACTTTCCAGCATGAACTTCAGGTAGCTGCCGACGCCGGATTGCTTGGAAGTATTGATGCCAATAAGGGGGATTATCAGAATGGCTGGGATACTGATGAGTTTCCGACAAATATTTATGAAATTACCGAAGCTATGATGGTAATACTGCAGAATGGCGGATTTACTACAGGCGGGATCAATTTTGATGCAAAGGTACGACGTAACTCAACTGATATTGATGATATTTTTATTGCTCATATTAGCGGAATGGACACTTTTGCCAGATCTCTTATCATTGCAGATAAGATTTTGAAGGAGAGTGATTATGTTAAGATGCGCCAGAAGAGATATGAATCGTTTGATAAAGGATCAGGATTGGATTTTGAAAAGGGAAAACTTTCATTGGAAAACCTGAGGGATATTGCATCTGAACTGGGTGAACCGGCTACCATAAGTGGTAAACAGGAGATGTATGAGCAACTTATTAATATGTATTTAGCGTAATCAACTCTGTAATATCCGTTGCTATAATAACCTTTTTAGGGTCTTCCCGATATTAAACAATTATAATCCTTAGAGATGGTATCAAATAAAATTGTAATTGAGCAACAAAGCCGATTTGATTTTGAAAAAACAGTTGATACTTTAGTGGCAGATGCAATGCGGCGGGAATGGAAAGTTCCTGCTGTACATGATCTGCAGTTGTCGCTGGCAAAGTCAGGGAAAAAGGTCAGACCCGTGAAAGTGATAGAGATATGCAAACCACGCTATTCAGGTCAAATGCTTGAACAAAACCATGAGAGAATCATGTCGGTTATGATGCCATGCAGAATATCAGTATATGAAAAGGAAGACGGTATGGTATATGTTGGTCTTATTAATACAGGAGATATTACTTCAGGTTTGCAGCAGAATATCGCAGCTGTTATGAAAGAAGCCTCTGCAGAAACATTTGAAATAGTAAAATCTGTTGCTGTTTAATTAAAACCTTTCGACCTGATAAATTATCCTGCAATCATATTGTCAAAAGAGAAGATCTATTGGGCCAGGATCTTCTCAATTGAAGATTTTTCATTTGAACTTAATGAATCCATTTGCTGCAGGGCATTTTGTATTTTTGTTTTGAAATTCCAGCATGTCATCTGACGGAGCGATAACCGTCTTGCAAATTCATATGTTGACAGGTCCTCTTTACCTTTGCAGACATTATACGCTATATAAAAAGCCTTGCTTACAGGAAATTTACAGTTGTGAAATATAGTACCTGCTGTTGAGGACTCTTCTGTTTTACATTTGGTACAACGTCGTGAATGCGGCGTTTTTCCCGGACAATGATTTGTATTGCCGCATTTCCTGCAAATAAAACCGTTGCTCCATTTCAGATCAGCTAAAAATTCATAGCATTTTTCATCACTCGTAAAAAGCTCCTCAAGTTGATCAGTACGCAGTTCATTCTTAAAAACAGAACTCATTTCAATATTATTTACCTGACAAAGATAAAGATATTTGGTGATAATAAAAAGATTCAGGTGATAATATTGCGATTTATATTTTTTGTATTTATCTTTGCACCGGATTTAATAGTTTTTTAAAAATGGAAACCAGTTGTAAAGTAAGACCACGGCCAAAAAATGTAAAAGAGTTTTTTACGACCTGGTATTTTTGGAAGCCATTTATAGGAGTTATTGCAGGGTTGCTTGCAGGTTATTTATATTTCCATTTTGCTGAATGCAAATCCAGTGAATGGTCACTGACCGGTGATGCTTACAGCTCAATATTATTTGGCGGATTCTTAGGTTTCTTTGTTACAGGGAGTCCCTGTTTCAGATTTGGAAGGTAATTGTCCGGTTTGGTTTATACTAAAATGTAAAGTGGAAAGAAGATATGACTTACACAGAAATAAATAAGAGATACAGCGAACTGGCAGAATCAACTTGCTGTCTTTCATGCGGAGGAGCAATAAATTATTCTGAAGCCCGCCCGGGAGAAGTATGTGTTGATCTTGGGAGTGGCAGGGGGACGGATGTCCTAAGACTTTCAGAAACTGTCGGGAAAGATGGTTTTGTCTACGGGATTGACATTTCTGACGGCATGATCAGTAAAGCTAAAAGTACGGCGTCGCGGCTTGGTGTAACAAATGTTGATTTTATCCAAAGCACTCTTGAGCAGATTAAGCTTAAGGATAATATATCTGATCTTGTTATTTCAAATTGTACAATAAATCATGCTGACGATAAACAGGCAGTGTGGAATGAGATCTTCAGGATTCTAAGAAAAGGAGGGAGATTTATTGTAAGTGATATTTATGCAATTGATGCCATTGCTGAGGAATTCAGAAACGACCCTGTTGCAATAGCAGAATGCTGGGCAGGTTCAGTGACACGTGACGAGTATCTGGCACACCTTTCTAAGGCTGGATTTTCTTCGGTAAGGGTTATTGAAGAATCTGCCCCTTATGAAAAGGGAATGGCCAGGGTTGCAAGCTGGACCATTGCTGGAGAAAAACCATCGGAAAGTGGTAGTTGTGGATGCAAAAAGTAAACCTATAAATTAATATAGAAAATGAAAAGAAAATTCTTGTTATTAGCAATCATTTCTTCTTTGTTTTTCATAAATTGTAAATCAGAAAATCCTTCAGTAGCAAATTCAAAAAATGCACCTGTTAGTGAGGTTGTTCAGTTAACTAATGAAACCTTTAAAAAAATGGTTTTCAATTATGATTTGAACAAGGAATGGAAATATGAGGGAGATAAACCAGCCATTATTGATTTTTACGCCGATTGGTGTGCCCCTTGTCGTCAGTTGTCACCTCTTGTTGATGAAGTAGCTAAAGAATATGCTGGTAAAATAGTTGTTTATAAAGTGAATACAGATAAAGAAACCATGCTGGCACAGAAACTTGGTATTACAGGATTGCCTACTCTGTTATTCATACCGGCTAACGGAAGTCCGAAGATGTCAATGGGGCTTATACCAAAAGAGAGTCTTTTAAAAGCTGTACATGAAGTTTTATTAATTAAATAATTTTGAACGAATATGAAAAGTGTAATTAAAAAGAAAGAAAGCAGAGTTAATGCTAAAGTGGCTCAGTGTTGTGCAAAAACATCCAAAACTATTGTTGGCTGCCACGACTAAAAGGATGAAATATTCTAAATTTAACATATTCTCAAAGATCAGAGATTCTGAAAATTATTTCATCGTAAACCTTCTCACCGGAAATGCTGATATACTGAATTTTGATGATGCGAAAAAACTTGAACTCATCAAAAATGGTGACTCAATACCTGATACAGAGTTTTCCGGTGAGCTGGCTGAAAAAGGATATCTGATTAACGAATCAGAAGAGCTCAGTGTTTATCGCAACAGGTATCTCGATTTTATTGATTCACGTGATGATGATGAGGTCCAGATATTTTTCGTTACAAATTACAGCTGCAATTTTGCATGCACTTATTGTTATCAGGATCAGTACAGTAATCCTCATCAGGAACTGAATGATGATGTGATTGATGCTTTTTTTAGTTATGTTAAGAAGGAGTTCGCAGGTCGGAAAAAATACATCACTATATTTGGTGGAGAACCTCTCCTGAACAGCCCTAAACAAAAAAATCTTATTGCCGGTATTCTCAAGAGATCGGTTGAATTAAATCTTGAAGTCAGTTTTGTGACCAATGGCTATTCGCTCGAAGAGTACTCTGATATACTCAGTACGGGGAATATCAGGGAAATACAGGTTACACTTGACGGAACTGAAACCATTCACAACAACCGCCGCTTTCTTAAAGGCGGAGCCGGAACCTTCGATAAAATCGTAAGGGGTATCGATTCCTGCCTTGAAAACCATATTGATATAAATCTTCGTATGGTAATTGACAGGGAAAACATTGGCAATCTTCCAGAGCTTGCAAGGTTTGCCATTGATAAGGGATGGACAGAGAATCCGTTGTTTAAAACCCAGATAGGCCGGAATTATGAGCTGCATCACTGCCAGTCAGCGCCTGATAAGCTTTTTGACAGAATATCCATTTACGAAAATATATATGAGCTTACAAAGTTGAATCCACATATTCTGGAATTTTATAAACCTGCTTATTCAGTAGCCAAATTCATCTCTGAGAATGGGGATCTTCCCGATCCGTTGTTTGATTCATGTCCTGCCTGCAAAACAGAATGGGCATTTGACTACACCGGACAAATTTATTCCTGTACTGCAACAGTGGGTAAGTCTGAAGAGTCACTTGGGACTTTTTATCCGCTTGTTACACGAAATGATGCAATTATTGACCAGTGGGAAAAACGTGATGTCACTGTTATTCCTGAATGCAGAAATTGCTCTGTCCAGCTCGCTTGCGGGGGCGGATGCGGTTCAGTAGCAAAAAACAGAACCGGAGATATATGTTCAACTGACTGTCGTCCTGTTAAAGAACTACTTGAAATAGGTTTTTCAGCTTATTTCGAGAAAATTAATGCGTAAATTATTAAATATAGTTATCAATAAATAAATGAAAGAGATAAATTCACCTGAATTTGACAAGGAGGTTTTGCAGTCGGGTAAGGTGATCCTTGATTTTTATTCCACCGAATGCCCTCCCTGTGAAGCTTTGGCTTCTAAATTTGAGGACTTATCCCTGCGTTATGGAAAGGATGTTAAATTTCTTAAGATCTTCCGTCAGCAGAACCGCGATTTAGCAGAGAAACTTGGAGTAAAAGGTTCTCCTACTTTATTGTTCTTCGATAATGGGAAAGAGGTTGCTGAGCGGCTTGGCGGAGGAATAAAAAGAAGCGAGATTATACACAATCTTGACAGCATGTTGACTGCTGACCGTGTTAAGACAATTAAAGCCAATATAAAGCCAATAGTTTCAGAATTCGAGGTTATAATACTTGGAGCAGGACCGGGTGGCCTTACAGCAGGGCTCTATCTCTGCCAGTCTAAAGTAAACACTGTTCTTATTGACATAGCTTTACCGGGAGGTCATGTTTCAACAACCCATGAGGTTTCCAATTATCCTGGGTTTATTGAACCTCAGGCAGGTTACCTCCTCTCACATAACATGAGCGAGCAAACCAAACTTTGCGGTACAATTTACAAGGTCGCCGTTGATATTACCAGGGTGGACCTTGAAAAGAAAGAAATTGTTATTGATGAATTCGAAACCGTAAAAGCAAAGAAAATCATTATTGCCACAGGAACCACTCCAAATCTGACAGGTGCTCCGGGAGAGAAAGAACTTAAAGGCAAAGGGATTTCATACTGCGCGACATGCGATGCAAAATACTTTGACAACAAAGAAGTTGTTGTAATAGGAGGCGGTAATTCTGCCATCGAAGAATCGGAGTATATTACACGATTTGCCAGCAAGCTTACAATAGTTCATCAATTCGATAAATTTACCGCAAACAAGCAGGCTCAGGATAGAGTCTTTAAGAATCATAAGATCAGTGTTATGTTTGAAAACGAACCAAGGGCTTTTGTCAGGGATGGTGATAAAATAATTACAGAAATAGAGAATGTTAAAACAAAAGAGCGGCAGAAGCTGATTAGCGACGGTGTATTTATTTTTATCGGAATGAAACCCAATATTGACTTGTTTAAAGACAAGCTGAAACTCGACCAGTGGGGTTATATTAAAACTGATGAGGATATGCGGACAAGCATTCCGGGAATTTATGCAGTCGGAGATGTGATAAGCAAGAAATACCGGCAGATAACAACTGCAGTTGCTGATGGCACTATAGCCGCAATGGCTATCGCAAAAGAGTTGGATTGATCTTTGGATATCTTAATTTTAATATTTTTTATATGAAGAAGAACATGGGAACAATTGACAAAGTGATCAGGATACTGGTTGCTGTCGTAGTAGTTGTATTATATTTCACACACATGATTGCCGGTACTCTGGCAATTATCCTTTTAGCCTTAGCCGCCATTTTTGTAATTACAAGCTTATTGGGCTTTTGTCCACTTTACTTGCCATTCGGACTGAGTACCAGGAAAAATGAAAAATAAAAAATAAAAAAAAGACCGGAATTCCCGGTCTTTTTTTTATGGCTGCACTGGTACCCATTCTCATGATACACTCTCTGAAAATGAGATACACCAATGACCAATATGGCCATCTGACTGGTTTTCTTTTGTTACCGTTACTGCAATTTTCACAGTCTTATATTTTATATCTGAGATGATATTATTTTAAAAACAGGCGGATTAGCTATTGATTTCTTCACCTTGCATAATTCGGCAACATTAATTACCGAAGCTCTGTATTTTTCGGGGAAATCTTCTGGCAGTTTTATGTCAATTGTGATATTTACAGGTAATCCCGTTTCATTGCTGTATTCAATATTCTGTTTTATCCTGATTTTATCAGTTGGAATCTTCCGGTTATCGCAGAATGATTTTACATAGATCCCTGCACATGTACCTATTGAGGCGAGGTACAGGTCGAATGGTGCGGGTGCACTGTTCTCTCCGCCATTATCAACCGGCTGGTCAGTTCTTATAGTGTGACCGGAATAGTGTGCTGTGACAACTTTTCCTCCGTCAAATGTTATTTCCATATTATTATATTGTTTAATTTAAAAGATATCCTGTTTAATTCTTAATCCTTTGCTCTGCTTCAGGTCCGGGTTGCAATTAAAAGAAATACCTCAAACTGCTTCGTTTCAGAATCAGATATTTTACGTTTAATTACAAAGCAAGTCCTTTCAGAGATGTCTGTAAAATGATGCTTACTTATTATTGAGGAGAGCTTTTTAATATTGAAGCCACGGTGACCGGTAAACCCTTCACCGTGAAATGATCCGTCCTCCTCATAGAGGTCGGCAATAGCAAGGTAACCCCCTGGATTAAGCAATTTACTGAACCTGTCAATTATCAATTCTGTATCGGTTACATGATGGAGAACCATCTGTGTGAAGATCAGGTCAAATTTCCCGTTTTTATAATCGGCGTGTTCGAGGTCAAAATTCAGTATTTTGAGGTTTTTCGCTTTTGTATCTGTTATCTTCCTGTTCATCACTTTAACCATCTCCGTTGAATTATCCATCAGAGTGATCTCTTTCAGATAGTCCTTAAGAAGAAAACTTGTTATGCCTGTGCCTGCTCCATATTCGAGTGCAGTCATCTCCTTTTTCAAAGGGATCAGTTTCTTTATCTCATTTGCGATTGCCTCAGAACGATCCCAATGCATCGGGTTACTGTCCCATTCAGCTGCTTTTATATCAAATTCATTCATAATTTATTTGTAATAGAAGAATGGATTGAGCCTGTTTTGACATGTCCACTCCGGTTTCCCTGTTAACAATTTTTATAACTGGCGAGCTTAATAACCCTCTTATCCGTCAATAATCTTATTTATTTCTTTGAAGCATTAATTCAAGATCCTCTTTTAAGGCTGACAAATCCTCTTCATGTTCGACCTCCTGAGAAAGAATCGTAAGAATCATGTTATAGGTTACAGGATCTGCCACCCTTGTAATATCAAGGAGTTCACTGTAAACACGTATGGCACACTGTTCTCCTTTAATGTTCTGATTCAGTACTTCCATAACATACGGATCCTGCGGCATCTCATAACCGCAATTTGTCATTTTAAACCATTCTTCAGGAGATAATACCGGAATGCCTTTCAGCTGAATTATTCGTGTTGAAATTAACTCTGCATGGCTCAATTCCTCAGTCGCATGAAGAGTAAGTTCAGCAATTACAGCATCCTTCATCGGACCTTTGACCACTTTTGCTCCGACCCAGTACTGGTAATAGGCAAGCCATTCATCAGATAATGCTCTATTTAACAGGTTGATCAGTTCATCAACGTCCATTTTGACAATTTCTCTTCCTTTTTGTCCCATGATAATATAAGTTTAACTTGATTAATTTTTTCTATCTGTTTCTTTTGCAGGATCTGCAAATTTTCCCGTTATCTGAAGATTTATACTTTCAACCTTAAATTGTGGTATTTTCTTTTTCGCAAAGTAATTATCAAGAATAATGTCAAGATCATCATCATAATAATCTTCAAGTATTTCTGAATCAGAAAAATACAGGTGGTGATGTTTTTTCAGAACAGCATCATACCTCATTTTATCGTTGTCAGTTTTTACCTTTTTTATAATTCCTTTTTCCTCAAATGTTTCAAGTATTTTATAAACTGTCCCGGTGGCAATATGTGGATTGTTCGACTTAATGTATTCAACAATATTCTCTGCCCGCGGATGATTTTTAAGATTAAAAGAAGCATCCAGAACAGCTATCCTCTGAGGAGTGACTTTCAACCCATACCTCTTAAGGATTTCAATTATATCTTGTTTATTCACTGGTGTTTATTGTCGGATAAGAATAATTCTTATATAAGAATAAGCAAAATTAAACAATATTTTCATAAATAGAAAGTAATAAACCACTGTAACACAAAACCTCAGCGATCTGCACAAAAAACAATCCCGATTTCAAATACTTTTGCAACATGAATCATGTAAGAATCCTGATTAGATAACATTTGACTCCTGAAAAGTATAACGTCAAAAAATTGAGATTTGGCAGCTAATTAGTTGATATATCTCATCTTTTTTGAAGAAATCTCAGTGTTAGTTCTTCTTGTGACAAGGTTTTGTTAATATTACTTTTGTCCGATCTGTTTCAACCTCTCATATAGACCGGTAAAGGGCTAACTGAAAGTAATAAATAAAGATTATGGCACTAAAAGATTCTGTTACAACGAAGTGGATTGATAATATGGCTTTTGAGTCAGAAATCAGCGGGCACAAAATCGTTATTGATGCAGGACCCTCCTCAGGGGGAGCAAACCGCGGTCCCCGCCCAAAACCTTTTATGCTTGCAGCGTTAGGTGGATGTACTGCTATGGATGTAATATCTATTCTGAAAAAGATGAGGATAGAAATTGAAAAATTCAACGTAATTGTTGAAGGTGACCTGACTGAGGAGTATCCGAAACATTTTTATAAAATGCATGTGATCTATGAATTTACCGGAAAAAATCTGCCTCCGGATAAGCTGCAGGCAGCTGTAAGTCTTTCAGAAGAAATGTACTGTGGAGTAACTGCTGTTTATAAGAAAGCAATGGAATTAACTTCTGAAGTAAAAATAATTGAATCGTAAACATATTATGGAAAATACTAATTATAGAGCTCTTTACAACGATGCTGACAAGCTGATACTAAAACAGGCAGAGGATTCCTTAAATCCTGGTATTGACAGAGTTGGGGAGATTATCCTGTATGCAAAACAAGCAGGAATTAATAAAGTAGGTATTGCTAACTGTATCACATTTAACAAAGAGGCTGATCAGCTTGAAAAGATCTTAGCTGATTCCGGATTAATTGTTGAGAAAGTTAATTGTAAACTGGGTCGTGTTCCTTTCAATGAATTGATCCCTGGTTACAAAGGGACCTCATGTAACCCTGCCGGACAGGCAGATTATCTTGAAAGGAAAGGAACCGGACTTAATATTATGATGGGATTGTGTTTAGGCCACGATATGATCTTTAATGCTAAATCCAAAGCACCTGTTACACCGTTGGTGGTAAAGGACCGGAAACTCAGCCATAATACACTTGAAATTTTTAAACAGAAAAAATCCAATAGTAACATTAACTAAGTATCCATTCTGAACCATCCATTTATATAAGATTGATTTTCCTGAAGGGCGCTCTTATGGTGGAATTCATTTGTATGTCTGTCATAAATATAATCCTTGCCCCATTCCTCTGCATGTTCGGCAGTCTGTCTGATTGCATCTGTGATGAATAACAACTCATCGTTTGTCATGGTCGGATGGAGTGACAGCCTTACCCAGCCTGGCTTCATTGATAAATCACCTGCATCGATCCTGTCAGTTATTTCCTTCGACATTTCGATGTTAACATCAAGCAGAAAATGGCCGTAGGTTCCTGCACAGGAACAGCCTCCTCTAACCTGTATCCCAAATCTGTCGTTAAGAAGACTTGTGATAAGATTGTGATGGATCATATCAATATAAAACGAAAATACTCCCAGTCTTTCCTTTATTTCGGGTGCAAGGATATGAAGCCCTGCTATTCCGTTTAATTCTTTAAATGTAATATCAATAAGTTCTTTTTCACGGTTATGGATCATTTCAATACCCATGTTCTCCTTCAGTGAAATCACCAGCGCGGCCCTGATACCCTGAAGAAAACCCGGTGTACCTCCATCTTCCTTTACTTCAATATCAGTTATGTAACTGTATCCGCCCCACCTGTTTGTCCATTTTACAGTTCCTCCGCCAGGACTGTCGGGGATATTATTTTTGTACAGCTCTTTATTGAAGATCAGGACTCCTGCACTTCCTGGTCCTCCAAGAAACTTGTGCGGTGAAAAGAAAATAGCATCAAGTCTGAACATTTTGTCAGCAGGGTGCATATCTATATCAACATATGGAGCTGATGCTGCAAAATCGACAAAACAATAGCCATTGTTCTCATGCATTATTTTTGCAAGTTCATAATAGGGAGGGCAATAGCCTGTTACATTTGAACATGCTGAAAAAGAGCCAATAAGCAGCGGACGGTCCTTGTATCTGACAATTTCTTTTCGCAGGTTATCCGGATTTACTGTAAGATCAGGAGAGGGCTCCAGCACTACTACTTCAGCAAGTGTTTCAAACCATGATGTATGATTTGAATGATGCTCTGTATGTGTCAGGAAGACGACTGGCCGTTTTTCATTAGGTATGTCTTTGCATTTGTTGAAATTACCCTGTGAAAATGCACAAAAATTAACAGCCTGTTCAGGCACTTTTAATCCAAGAATTCTTTGAAGCTTTGCAATGGCCGAGGTCATGCCAGTACCCGTAAAAATCAGAAGATCATCCTCTTCGGCGTTAACATGTCGCTTAACCAGTTTCTGTGCAAAATGGTAGGCGTCTGTCATTGCCTTTCCTGTAACTGTTGATTCTGAATGAGTGTTTCCTACAAACGGACCGATGACTTCAGAAACTCTTTTTTCAATCGGAGAATAAAGCCTTCCGCTTGCTATCCAGTCTGCATAGATTAATTTTTTTAATCCATCCGGAGTTACAATTTCTTTATCAATACCGGTTATATTTTGACGATACTTATTAAAATATTTTTCAAGTTTTGTCATAAAATAAAATTATAGGTCAAAAATATCAATAATTTGGCAATATGTTGCAGTTTCGGCTTTACCTGCGAAAATGATTATTGTATATACAGGTAATTAATAGTTGATATCATTTTGTATGAGAATAACTTGTAACTTCCGATAACTTTTTCTTCCCATGTTATGAATAGACCATATCAGTTTTTTTTACTGCTCATAGCCGTATCATAATAAGTTCGGTCAGCGCATTTTCGCAGGATGTCTTCGAAATAACTGTCGCCAAAGATGGATCGGGTGATTTTACAACAATTCAGAAGGCGATTGACGCGTGCAAATCATTTCCTGACAAACGGGTAACTATTTTTGTTAAGAATGGAGTTTACAATGAGAAAGCAGTGGTTCCTGCCTGTAATACAAAACTGTCAATAATAGGTGAGATCCGTGATGAGACTGTTATTGTTTACGGAGACTATTTCAACAAGATTAACAGAGGAAGGAACAGCACATTTTATACTTACACATTATTTGTTGATGCAGATGATTTTTATGCTGAGAACCTTATAGTTGAAAATAGTGCCGGACCTGTCGGACAAGCCGTCGCACTGCATGTTGATGGCGACAGATGTGTCTTTCATAACTGTAGGATTCTGGGAAATCAGGATACTTTGTATACTGATGGCATGAACAACAGGAATTACTTTGAAGAATGCTATATTGATGGAACTACTGATTTTATATTTGGCTCAGCAACAGTTCTTTTATTTTATTTTATAATGATCCTGGAGGATTAATCTGAACAGCTTTCCCGGCAAGATATATTTTAAGACTACCGCAAGCTTCTGTTCAAATGAAGCTATTATATACCTCTGACGGGGATTTTTGCTCTCAACTATTTTTACGATTTTTCTGGAAAGTATAACCGGTTCCCATCCGTTCTCCTCATCTTTCTCAATTATCGAAAGTGTCTTTTTAAATTGTTCATTATAGGGATCATCAGTACCGGTAGGTGCCAGAAAATTTCTGCGATTGGCAGAATTACTGGTATGAAAGTCCCCGGGATTGATAAGTATTATTTTTATATTAAACTGATTAACTTCCATTCTCAGGGCTTCGCTAAAGCCTTCAATTGCAAATTTCCCGGCTGAATAGAATGCCTGAAAAGGTAAACCCATCAGTCCGCCTATAGAGCTGAAATTAATAATGGTACCCCCGCCCTGTTTTCTCATTAACGGTAATACTTCCCTGGTAAGGTTTGCCATTCCGAGAAAATTGGTATCCATCTGGAGTTTGTTGTTTTCATCCGGTGAAGTTTCAACAGGACCACCAGTATGCATCCCGGCATTGTTTATGAGAGTGTCGATTCTTCCCTCTTTCTCCAGTACACTTTCAACAGCTTTTTTGATGGAATCTTTATCTGTCAGATCGAGTTTAAGCCCGTTTACAGCTGGGCTGATCTCAACATCTCTGCGAACTGAGCCGTAAACTATATGGCCTTTTGCTGCAAGCAGTTCAGCAGTTTGTTTTCCAAAACCCGAAGAAATGCCGGTTATGAGAATTACCTTTTTCATGTTGTTTTTCCCCCTGATCTGTGTTTTCGTTTTTGAGACTACTGCCCCCCATGGCGATGTTAACAAAGACATTATTAACCGATAAGGGCGCAAAGTTTTCGCAAAGCACGCAAAGTTATAACACTTTTAATTATGCTCTTTGCGTACCGATAGCCCCAGATAGCTATCTGGTACGGTATTTGCATAATTTCTTTGCGGTAAATAAGTTTCGACTTTCTCAACATCCCCATGGGACCTTGAGGTTTGTAATAATTTAAATATAAGTTAGTTAAGTTATTTTAAAATACCCAACTGTTTAGCTGATCTGGTAATTTTTTCAATTGAAATTTCCACCTGTTCTTTTGTATGCGTAGCCATAAGGGAATACCTGATCAGGCTATCCTCTTTCGGAACACCGGGTGATACGACAGGGTTGACAAATATCCCCTCTCCAAGAAGCTTCTGCGTGAGTTGTAAGGCTTTAATTTCATCACGGATAAAGAGAGGAATGATGGGTGTTTCGGATTTACCTGTATCAAACCCGGCAGCTTTAAAGCCACTGAGAGCATATCCTGTGAGGTCCCATAAATGTTTGATCCTTTCAGGCTCAGTCTCCATAATTTCAATTGAGGCAAGCACGGCAGCCGTAGATGCAGGTGTCATACTGGCGCTGAAAATAAGCGTCCTTGAATTGTGCTTAATAAAATTGAGTACCTCTTTGTCCGCAGCAATAAATCCTCCAAGTGAAGCAAATGACTTTGAGAAAGTACCCATTATAAGGTCCACCTCATCGGTCAGACCGAAGTGTGAAGCAGTTCCTGATCCGTTCTTCCCGAGAACACCAAGGGAATGAGCATCATCGACCATTACGGAGGCATTGTATTTCTTGGCAAGTTCGATCAGTTCGGGAAGTTTGATTATATCTCCCTCCATTGAAAAGATGCCATCAACCACAATGAGCTTTATCCGATCATTTTCACAAAGTTTTAATTTGCACTCAAGGGCCTCCATATCATTATGGGCAAACTTGAGTACTTTCGAAAACGAAAGTCTGCTCCCTTCAATTATAGATGCATGGTCAAGCTCATCCAGAAGAAGATAATCATTCCGTCCGGCCAGCAATGATACAACTCCAAGATTTACCTGGAACCCTGTACTATAGCAGAGTGCACCATCTTTGTTTACCAGTTGGGCAAGTTTTTCTTCAAGTTTGATATGAATATCAAGGGTACCGTTAAGAAATCTTGATCCTGCACAACCTGTACCATATTTGTCTATGGCAGCTTTAGCCGCTTCTTTTACTTTTGGATGATTGGTAAGTCCGAGGTAACTGTTCGATCCGAACATCAATACCTTTTTACCATTAATCATTACTACCGTATCCTGTTCGGATTCTATTGCCCTGAAATAGGGATAGATGCCAGCCTGCATGGCTTTCTGAGGGGCATCATAGCCAGTTAGTTTATCTTTTAAAATTCTCACTTTTTTGTCTGAATAATTATAAAGAATTGAGCCCAAATTTAATTAAAAAAGAATTAATCGGTAGAAAAGCAAGTTTTTTGCGTTGAAATATTAATAAAATACGTAGTTATACCTATTATTTGTTATTTCAGCCTGTTGATTCTACAGGGATATCAGACCTGAAAATGAAGTTATTAGAAAAGCCAGGTTACAAATAGCTGCTAACATTTCGGGATCATACGATTTAACAGTGGGTACCGGAAAGAGATATCATTTTCCTTATAAAGTCTGGATCAGAACAGATTATCCTAATTGAGATATTGAGATAGTTACTTAAAGTCAGAAAACTTTCAGCTTGAAGAAGCTTAGATTTCGCACTATTTTCTGAAGAATAAAAGAGGTGTAGTCACCTTTCAGGCCCCGGATCTCTTAAACTTAATTGCTGGCCTTATGTGAACGAGTGACCTTAATTTTATCAGGTAACCACGTTCCAATATGTTTGGGGGCTCTTCATTCTCTTCTTGAAATACCGGTTAAATAAAATCGCTGTAGCACCCGGGAGTTTTGATATTAAGGTGAATAGTAAACGCTGAACATTTTATGAAAATAATGAAATTATATTTGGAAAGTTTTAATATGCGGTTTATTTTTGTGCGCGAAATCAAATGATAAAAATTAATGGACGACGGGCCGGCGTATATATTAATCATAACCCTGGTATAAAGGGGGAGGCGGCTTTTATCAGTTACTTCCTCTTGTATCAGAAATACCAAGGAGGTGACTATGACTTCACTCACAACGTTTTATTTAAGCGGAATTATAGGTAAAGAAGTATTTACACCCGATGGTGATGCTATCGGTATAATTCAGGATTTACTAGTCAATGCTGTACCAACACTACAGAATGATCCTAACCATCAGCTGGTAATAGGAGTAAAATTAAAAATCCGAAAGGAAGCACGTTTTTATTCATTTAAGAGCTTCAGAGTAGCTAAGGCAAGGGAAATGCTTAATGTTACCTGTACAAATCTTCTTGAACTTCGTAATCTGGATGTTGATAACGGCATGCTTCTTAAGGAAAATATTCTGGATAAACAGATTGTTGATCTGAATGGACGCAAACTGGTCAGGGTTAATGATATCAGGCTTGTAACGCTTTCAACCGGCACATTCGCCATTGCAGTTGATATAGGTATTGAAGGACTCTTACGCAGAATAGGAATTTCAAATCCTATAAAAAAAGTTCTCTCCGTTTTTAATGTCAATATTCCGGCAAAATTTATTCTCTGGGATGATGTTCAGGCAATTGATCACTCAAACCTTAATATCAGACTTTCCAAAAGTTATGCAAAACTTCATACTCTTCACCCTTCTGACCTTGCGGATATCCTTGAGGACCTGGGTAAGAAGTCCAGTATGTCAGTATTTTCATCTCTTGACGAAGAAAAGGCTGCTGATGTTCTGGAAGAACTTGAGACCCGTGCCCAGATTCATATTGTTGAAAACCTGCCCGTAGATAAGGCTGCGGATGTTCTTGAAAAGATGCCGGCAGATGAGGTAGCTGATATTTTTGATGAACTCGAAGATGAAAAGGTTGAGTCGCTTCTTAAGGAGATGGATACTGAATCTTCGCAGGAGGTAAGGGACTTGCTGGAGTATTCAGATAATTCGGTCGGCAGCCTTATGACTACTGATATATTATCTTTTAAACAGGAAATTACAGTAGAAGAAGTAATTAATGAACTCAGAATAAAAAAGCCCGAACCCTCGGAATTATACAGCCTTTTTGTAACCGAGTCCAATGATACACTTATCGGCAGTTTCACCCTGCGTGATCTGGTTGTTGCACAGCCGAAAACATTGGTTGGCAATATTATGAAATCCGAGCCTGTATTTCTTTTTGATAATCAGAAAGTCGGTGATATAGCTGAACTGATCTCCAAATATAACCTGCTGGCTGTTCCGGTTGTTGATACTGAGCACCAGCTTCAGGGAATGGTAGTGGTGGATGATGTTATTGAAGATCTGATCAATAAGAGGAGGACTAACAGAAGATAAAAATTAGATATTATAAGATATGGAAAAAAGTGACGAAATCCTTTTAACAAGGGAAAGGCCATATCTGGAAAGATAAATACCACGAAGAGTTGTTTTCTGCATGAACTAAAGTATTTTACAATCATTCTGGAGATTAAGGAGTGATTCATAATATTGAGAATAAAACATTCAATAGCGGGAAGTAAAGAAAAATGTGCAATAGATTCTAAGTATGATCAGGATTAAACATAATGGATTGCAATTTTTTAAAAAGCTGGCAATATTCTTTGCAATACTTGGCCCTGGCATAATTACAGGAAGCGTAGACAATGATGCAGGAGGTATTGCAACATATTCTGTTGCCGGGGCGATGTATGGTTACGGATTGATCTGGACACTGATTCCTTCATTCATTGTGTTGCTGGTGGTTCAGGAAATGAATGCCCGTATGGGTATCGTTACAGGTAAAGGTCTTTCCGATCTGATCCGCGAAAATGCAGGCATGAAAATAACCTTTTTCATTTTTGTCGGGTTGCTTATTTCGAATATTGGCAATACAACAACTGAATTTGCAGGCATTGCAGGCAGTATGGAGATCTTTGGGATAAGTAAATATTTTTCAGTTCCTCTTGTGGCTGTTATGATATGGTTTCTGGTAGTGAAAGGAACCTATAAGATTGTGGAGCGTATCTTTTTGGTTTTCAGTGTTTCACTCCTGACATATGTGGTTTCGGCATTAATGAGTAAGCCCGAATGGGGAGAGATAGGAGCTTCAATCATCAGGCCTGAGATGGAAATGAATTCTCAGAGTATAGCAATGGTTATTGCTCTTGTTGGTACTACCATTGCCCCATGGATGCAATTTTACATGCAGTCGTCAGTAATTGAAAAAGGATTAAAAATGAAAAATTTTAAATATACCCTTATTGATATTACTGTGGGTTGTGTAGCTACAATCGTTGTTGCATTCTTCATTATGGTGGCATGCGGAGCTACATTACACCCTAATGGTATTCAGATAAATGAAGCTAAAGATGCTGCTCTTGCCCTTGAACCCTTTGCCGGTAAGTTCGCTTCAGATGTTTTCGCTTTCGGACTTTTTGTGGCATCGGTCTTTTCTGCTACAATTTTACCTCTTGCCACAGCTTTCTATGTATCTGAAGCATTTGGTTTTGAAGCAGGGATTGATAAAAAATGGGATGAAGCAAAAGAATTTTATTCTCTCTATACAGGCATTCTGATAATTTCTGTGATAATAATCCTGATACCTAATGCCCCGCTTATTCAGATTTCAATCTGGACACAGGTTCTGAACGGGATTTTACTGCCGGTGGTATTGGTGAGTATGATCCTGCTGATTAACAATAAAAAAATAATGGGAAAACATATTAACAAACCGTTACAGAACATTATTGGCTGGAGCGCTGTTATTATATTAACAGGATTATCGTTAATTCTGGTAATATTACCATTGGTAGTCAGTTAAAGAGGATGTTATCATAATGGATTCCTTTGATTTCTAGTGTATTATGATAATGGCTTTATGTTTAGTGAGAGAAGACTGGTCTAGTCCTTATATTTAATCTGATCATCCTGTTAATATTGATTATGTTAACTAATATTAGTATGTAAAATATTCTGATTCTTTTTATTCTCCGGGTACATTTTAGATTAAAATTGCAAATAAACTCTCAATACTCTATGGAATGAAAAAGCTGAAAACATTTACAGGTATTTTTCTTGCAGCAGCAATGGCTGTATCTGTATTTGCATGGAAGGATGACGAAATGAATACTTATGCGGTTCAGTCTTCCAGATCCGGCACTGCCATTATTATGACCGGAGCAGCTGCCAGGATTCCGCAGGAAGCAGCTTTGCTTGAACAGCTTTATGATAGGGGGTTGATGAAAAATGTTGTCTTCATTTCGGGTGTCAGCTCAGGAGCTCTTAATGCCGTTATGTTAAATGGCATTTTAAGCGGGAAGCTGACATGGACAGAATATAAACAGATTCTCTTCAATCTGAAGAGCAGTGACATTTTTATAGAGCATAAAGATAAAAAACTTCCTGTCAATACCGAACCGGCAAGAAACCTTTTTAAGAAGATAACAGAGGGCAGACTGGGCTATAAAAAGATCGGTGATCTTCCAATAACGACAGAAATTTCCATAACAGATCTAAAGGACCTTGACCTGAGAAAAAAAGTGTACAGGATGTGCAGCCGGAAAATAAATGAGGAGACTGATACAACTTTAAGCCTTGTTGACATAATGATGGCTTCTACTGCATTTCCAATCGCTTTTCCGCCTGTAAAAATAAGAGATGCCAAAACAATTCCGGATGTTGATTATGTTGATGGAGGGGTAGGTGATGATCATATCCCGTTCCAGGCACTGCTCGAATTTCAGAAATTCAGGGGGAAAGGCGTTGAACAGGTTTATATCATAAGCAGGAAAAGTGACAGCATCCCTCAGATAAGTGAAGAGTTGAGACTATTGGGGATAAACGATAAGGGCAGGTTTGACAAGCTAGGAGTGTCTCTTGATAATATCCTTCAAAAGGGTATGCTTAAAAGACTTAAAGCCTATACTGAAGAAGCCCCTGAAATGATTGCACGCAGCTATATCTGGGTGCCTGACTTTGAAGAAAATTTCCTTATGTTTAATTTTGACAACCTTAAGGAACAATACATGGTTACATCCCAGTGGGCCAAAACTCATGCTCCTGTACCTGTTGGTGATTTTCTCCTGTACAACGAACTTAAGAAAAAATAAAAAAAGAGAAAATATATGAAACCCTGCACCCATCCCTGGCATAGTATTGACCCCGGGCCTGAAGTTCCGGCTTATGTGAAAGGCATTATTGAAATTCCCAAAGGTTCCAAAGGTAAATATGAAATGGATAAGGGATCAGGGTTATTGAAACTCGACAGAGTTCTGTTTTCTTCTGTACATTATCCGGCCAACTATGGCTTTATACCACAGACCTACTGCGACGATCACGATCCTCTTGATATTCTGGTAATCTGTTCTATCGATGTTTATCCAATGTGTATCGTTGAAGCAAAAGTGATAGGTGCCATGGAGATGGTTGATGGTACCGAACGGGATAATAAAATCATTGCAGTTGCCAGGAATGATATGTCAGTTAACTATTTAAATAATTTATCAGAGCTTCCTCCACATACTCTTGTTGAATTAAAGAGGTTCTTTGAAGACTATAAAAAACTGGAACATAAAAATGTTATAGTAGAACAATTTCTGTCGGTTGAAAAAGCATATATGATAATCTCCGATAGTATGAAGCTTTATCAGTCAAAGAAGGAAAAACTGGTTCAGTCTCTTTAGCCGTTGGTCCTATGGCCAATCTTCATGAATTGTTGGTTTGGCGAATACGCTTAGAGGATCAGTATCCGCAAGTTTTATCTGTTGCCGTTTCCACATACACTTAATATATACAAAACCGTTGTCTGTTTAACTGCAGGATATGAAAATTCCGTTCCTGTCAGATCGTTCTCAGGCAACTGATCCGGCAAAATTCATTAAAAATATCACATTGCACTATGGGACTGTAAATAGATTTGTAAAAAATTCAAGTTATATATTAGATTTGTAATATTATTGATCCGGAACTTATTTAAATATTCTAAAAATGAAACCTCCTCACCTCTACGGAAGAATATTGATAAAAGTCATTTTTTTCTTTCTCTCAACAATCTTGATTCATGCGCAAAAAAAAGATGATGAAACTTTTCTTGGAAAGGCAGACCTTTATAAGGCAAAAAAGGATGCAATTGAATATCTTAATGACAGCTTAATACTGAAGAAGTTCGGAATTATTTCAGATAATATATGGAATTTTGCAGAATTGGGAATGCAGGAGTTTAAATCTTCTGCCCTTCTGATAAAAACTCTTGAAGAGGAGGGATTCAACGTAGAAAAGGGTGTTGCAGGGATGCCAACCTGTTTTGTGGCATCATGGGGTAGTGGGAAACCTGTTATAGGAATTCTTGGTGAATTTGATGCACTACCTATGATATCCCAGAAAGCCCTGAGCACTGTTCAGATACCTCTTGTTGAAGGAGCCCCGGGTCATGGCTGCGGTCACAATATGATGGGTACTGCCGGTATTGCTGCTGCAATTGCAGTGAAGAGAAGCATGCAACAAAATAACCTTAGCGGAACGATAAAATTCTTCGGATCGCCTGCTGAGGAAACTGTTATCAGCCGTCCATACATGGTGCGGGATGGAGTATTTAAGGATGTTGATGCTGTTATTGATAATCATGCATCAGCTGAAATGTCAACTAGTTATGGGGTAAATGGCAATGCTGTGATGTCTGTTGTATTTTCCTTCAAAGGAAAAACAGCTCATGCTGCCAGTGTTCCATGGGAGGGACGTAGTGCCCTTGATGGTGTAGAATTAATGAATATCGCATCCAATTATCTGCGTGAACATTTGTTTTACACATACAGGCTTCATTATGTCATTACCGAGGGTGGAGAAGCGCCTAACGTTGTTCCCGACAAAGCTTCTGTATGGTATTACATTAGAAATACCGATGATAAGCTCGAGGACATGTACAAACGGGTTCTTGACTGTGCCAATGGTGCCGCAACAGCCTCAGGTACAAAACTAGACACGGTTGTGGTTCTTACAGCTATCCATCAGCGTCATTCAAACAAAGGTATGGCTGAAACAATTCAGAGAAATATTGAACTTATCGGGATGCCGGTGTGGTCAGAAAAGGAACAGGATTTTGCTAAGTCACTCCAGAAAGAGATTGGAGCCAGGGAGACCGGGTATTCTTTAAAGTATAAACCCTTGAAAAAACCATCAGAAATTCAGGTGGGAGGAGGATCTTCAGATGTAGGGGAAGTAACTCTGATAGCACCCACTGCTACGCTTAATTTTCCGGGAGGTGTGCCAGGGGAGATAGGTCATCACTGGTCAACTGTCACTTCCGGTTTTGGTTCTGCAGCCTGGAAAGGGCTTAATACCGGCGCTAAAGTAATGGCTTCTACTGCTCTTGATCTGCTTACAAAGCCAAAACTGCTTAATGAGATAAAAAACGAATTTACAGAGTATTCAAAGGATCATCCTTATAAATCATTCCTGCCTGATGGTGCGAAACCTCCCCTAAACCTTAATAAAGAGCTTATGGATAAATACCGGGATGCAATGTTGCAGGTACGTCGGGATGAGAATTGACATTCCATAGCTGAAAAAAATATTTAACTTAAACTTTCCATGAGTTAAAAATGGGAAAAAACAGATTACGATGACTAAAGGTTATTTTAATTCAAATATCTACCATTCACCTGAAAAAGAACACTTATCAATTAAGGAGAGAATTCTTTTAAATAACAGGGCCTATTTTATACTGAAATATGCTTCGGTTGTTCTGAGAACGAGGAAAGAGGCTATCAGGAAAATATATGATACAAAAGCCTGGGCCGATTCTTCATTTGAAATTTTCAGGTTTATTGAAAATGTAGGAGGTAAATTCCATATTACCGGGATGGAAAATATAGACAAATCTCCCGGACCTGTGCTCTATATAAGCAATCACATGAGTACTCTTGAAACAATGATTCTTCCATCAATAATTGCACCACACAGAGAAGTTACTTTTGTTGTAAAGGAGAGTCTTGTCAAACATCCACTTTTTGGCGATGTAATGAGATCGAGGAATCCCATTGTTGTTGGCAGAACTGATCCCCGAAAGGATTTTGAGGCAGTTATGAACGGTGGAGCTGATCTTTTATCCAAAGGGTCCTCTATAATAATATTTCCGCAAAGTACCAGAAGCCTGAAATTTAATCCGGCGGAATTTAATTCTCTCGGTGTTAAGCTGGCTAAGAAAGCCGGAGTGGAAATTGTTCCAGTTGCAATCAAAACGGATTTCTGGGGTAATGGCAGGTTTATCAGGGAACTGGGTCCTCTCGACCGTCACAAACCTATACATATTAAATTTGGTGAACCATTTCATGTTACAGGAAACGGGAAAGAAGAAAATCAGAAAATAATCGAGTTTATTAAGTCTTCGCTTGAGGAATGGAATTAGGAAACCTCAGCCAACCAGATGGTAAATTGTAATCCGAATATACCGGTATCCATTAAAAGGTCAATTCTTTCTTAAATCAGATACATTTAGTAAATATTTCATCTTTGAAATCTTTGATCAAATTAATTTTTGCCGGTTTGACTTTGCCTGAACGTGTTATTTTTTGCTGTTTAAAAAAGGGTTTTTATCTGTTATATCCCTAAAAATGTGGTGCCACTCTGTATTTTAAAAATTGGCACAAGAATCATATTTTTACTTAATAATTGAAAGTCAGTAATATATAATCAGTTAAATACTTTTTAAAATTTCTTTTATTTTTTTTAAGTGTCCACTTTACATTTAAAATGTTTTTAATAGATTTGTTAAAAACAAACCTTTGGACATTTTAAAGATCTTTCTTCAATAAATTAATTTTCAATTCCATTTTTTAAATCATTCATAAAAAATTATTATCATTTAAAACAAAATGTAATTATTATGGCAACATTAGACTGGATCGTATTAGGACTCTTTTGTCTTGGCTTGGTTGGTATAATTATCTGGGTAGTCCGGCAAAAGCAGGAGACCTCTACTAGCTATTTCCTTGCCGGACGTGATGCTACATGGCTGGCAATCGGATCTTCAATTTTTGCTTCAAACATCGGATCGGAACATTTGGTCGGTTTAGCCGGTGCAGGGGCATCAAGTGGTATGGCAATGGCTCATTGGGAAATGCATGGGTGGCTCATCCTGATACTTGGTTGGTTCTTTGTTCCTTTTTATGCCCGTAGTGGTGTATTTACAATGCCGGAGTTCCTTGAAAAGCGTTACAATAAAGGATCCAGAAGTGTGTTGTCAATCATCTCCCTGGTCAGCTATGTTTTTACAAAAGTAGCTGTTACAGTATATGCCGGAGGTATTGTTTTCAAGCAGGTTTTTGGAATTGAATCAATGTTCGGGATAGACTTCTTCTGGATAAGTGCTGTCGGATTGGTTGTGCTTACAGGAATATATACAACACTGGGAGGAATGAAAGCCATATTGTGGACTTCCGTATTACAGACGCCTGTACTGCTTGTAGGCTCTCTTGCCGTGCTTGTAATAGGTTTAATAAAACTCGGAGGATGGCATGAAATGATGACGATTTGCCGTGCTGTACCCGTAAATGCCGAAGGTAATACCATGGTCGACCTTATACGATCAGCCAACGATCCGGAATATCCATGGACAGGGGTTCTTCTCGGTTCAGCCATTATAGGCTTCTGGTATTGGTGTACAGATCAGTTCATTGTGCAGAGGGTACTCTCAGGACGCAATCAGACAGAGTCGCGAAGAGGTGCTATCCTCGGAGCTGCATTTAAACTTTCACCGGTGTTCATCTTCCTTATTCCGGGAATGATAGCTTATTCTCTGAACGCCAAAGGAATGATTAATCTCACAAGTTCCGATGCGGCATTTTCAATACTTGTCAAGGAATTACTGCCATTAGGTTTTAAAGGCCTGGTTGTAGGTGGAATCCTTGCGGCACTTATGAGTTCACTTGCTTCATTATTCAACTCCTCAGCTACATTGTTCACTGTTGATTTTTACCAGAAATTCAGACCAAAAGCTCCTGAAAAAGAGCTGGTAAAAGTTGGAAGGATTGCAACTGTTGTGGTTGTTGTTCTGGGAATATTATGGATCCCGGTAATGAGAGGATTAGGAAAGGTCCTGTATGCTTACCTTCAGGATGTTCAGTCATTGCTGGCTCCGGGTATTGCAGCTGTATTTCTTTTAGGTGTAGCTTCCAGAAAAACTACTCCCCATGCAGGATTTATTGGACTGGTTGCAGGCTTTACACTTGGCATGACAAGGCTCGCTTTAAAGGTTTTTGAAGGAGGGATCGGACATGAAGGTATTATTTATAAAGTCTTCGTTGCACCGAACTGGCTCCATTATGAAATAGCTCTGTTCTTTATTGTCATAGCAATAATGATTTTCGTAAGTTTCTTAACTCCTCAGGCCAATCAGGTTGCAATTAAAGGATTGTATTTCGGATCAGCTACCGCGGAGGAGAAAGCAGTAACCAGGGCCAGTTATAATAACTGGGACCTTTTATTCTCAGGGATGATTATTGCCGTGATTGTGGCCTTTTACATATATTTCTGGTAAGTTAAAAATTCTAGTATTCATATATTTAATTTTAAAAACTGAAATGGATAAAGTAAAAACCAAGGAAGTCTGGTTTGTAACCGGAAGTCAGCATTTATATGGTCCTGAAACTCTTAAACAGGTTGCAGCTGATTCATCCACAATTGCTTCCTATCTTGATAAATTGCCACAAATATCTCAAAAGGTTGTTTTTAAACCGGTTCTTACAAGTCCGGACTCAATCTTTGAGCTATGCTCCGAAGCTAATACATCGAAAAACTGCATTGGTCTAATAACCTGGATGCATACTTTTTCCCCTGCCAAAATGTGGATAAGAGGATTGTCTATTCTGACTAAGCCATTTCTCCACTTCCATACCCAGGTCAACAGGGATATCCCATGGGAAACAATTGACATGAATTTCATGAATCTGAACCAGTCTGCTCATGGTGACAGAGAATTCGGATTTATTGGTGCCAGGATGAGACTTAACCGTAAGGTCGTTGTAGGGCATTTTCAGGATCCGGAGACTTCAGACAGGATAGCTGTATGGATTAAAGCCGCATTAGCTTTTTCGGATGCTCAGACAATGAGGGTTGCAAGGTTCGGAGATAATATGCGTGATGTTGCTGTTACTGAGGGCAATAAGGTAAGTGCACAAATGAAGATGGGATATTCAGTATATGGATTCGGAATTGGAGACCTTGTTAAAACTGTTGGAGAGGTGTCCCCTGGTGCAATAAAAAAACTTCTTGCCGAATATGGTTCAGAGTATAAGTTGACAAAAAAAGTGGCTGATTCCGATACTCTTAAGGAAGCTGCCAGAATTGAACTTGGTATGGAAGCCTTTCTTAAAGCAGGTAACTTCACTGCTTTTACTACAACTTTCGAAGATCTTCATGGTCTTAAGCAATTGCCCGGTCTGGCTGTTCAGAGGTTGATGGCCAAAGGTTACGGATTTGGTGCAGAAGGAGACTGGAAAACCGCTGCCCTGGTGCGCTCTATGAAAGTGATGGCTGAGGGAATGAAAGGAGGTACCTCATTCATGGAAGATTATACTTATCATTTCGATCCGAAAGGGATGAGAGTACTGGGTGCTCATATGCTTGAGGTATGCCCGACAATTGCCCTTGGAAAACCGACAATTGAGATTCATCAGCTGTCTATCGGTGGAAAAGAAGATCCTGCAAGACTTGTATTCAAGACTGCTCCGGGTGATGCTATTAATGTCTCAGTTATCGATCTTGGGAACAGGTTCAGGATGATTGTAAATGAAGTGGAAGTGGTTAAATGCCCTGAAATGCCAAATTTGCCGGTAGCCAGCGTACTATGGAAACCAATGCCCGATCTTAAAACTGGTGCCGCAGCCTGGATTCTGGCCGGTGGTGCACATCATACAGGATTCAGCACCTCAATAAATTCTGAGTATCTTGAAGATTTTGCCGGTATGATGGGAATTGAATATGTACTTATTGGTAAAAACTGTGATATTCCCTCATTTAAGAAAGAATTACAATGGAATGAAATATATTATCATTTATCCAAAGGGATCATCTGACACTTAGACTGAAGCTATTGCTCATTTTTTAAGTTTTAAGTCCTGAAATTATGAAAATATATTCGAAAATTCCAAGACACCTGGTTGCAGTTGACTGCATTATTTTCGGTTATGATATCCTGGAGAAGGAAATAAAACTCCTTCTCCATAAAAGGATATTTGAACCCGAAAAAGGTAAATGGTCGCTTGCCGGTGGTTTTGTTCTGGAGAATGAAAGCCTTCATGATGCAGCTAAAAGACTTCTTGAGAATATTACTGGTCTGGAGTTTGTGTATATGAAGCAATCACATACTTATGGTGAGATTTTGAGAGATCCCGGCGACAGGGTAATATCGACCACTTATTTTGCTCTTATTCCTGTTAGGGATATAAGCAAGAAGCTGGCTGAACAGAACTCAGTGCACTGGCGTTCAATTTCCAGATTACCTGATCTGGTATTCGACCATACCGTTATGGTCAAAAAGGCACTTACCGATTTACAGAATCAGTTGAAGGTAAAACCGGTAGGTTTTGAATTACTTCCGGAAAAATTTACCCTGGTTCAGCTGCAGGATCTTTATGAAGCTATATATCAGAAAACCATGGATAAACGAAATTTCAGGAAAAAAATCTTATCAATGGGAATTCTCGAAAAACTTGATGAGAAAGAAAAGGATACCTCAAAAAAAGGCGCTTATTACTATAAATTTAACAAAAACAAATACGAAAAACTGAAAGAAGACGGATTTTATTTCAACCTGGATGTCAATTGATTTTTTTACCTCATCACGTTTTCGGATATCTGAAAAGTCATTTGTGCACTTTCGTGAATCTCTTAAATCGTTAAGTTTCGGGAGTAGTCCAATGTGCCCGGTAATAAATATTTATAGTGCATATAGTAAAATATTATGCTTGAAGAATTAAAGAAAGATGTATTTAAAGCCAACCTCGACCTCGTTAGTCATGGTCTGGTTATTCACACATGGGGAAATGTGAGTGGCAGAGATTTTAATACGGGAATGATAGTTATTAAGCCATCAGGGGTGAGTTATAAATCGATGAAATCCGAAGATATGGTTGTTATGGATCCGGAGGGTAATGTTATTGAGGGAAACTATAAACCTTCAACTGATGCACCTACTCATCTTCTGCTGTATAAAACGTATGATAAGCTGGGAGGTATCGTCCATACACATTCGAGCTTTGCGACATCCTGGGCACAGGCCGGTAAGTCCATCCCCGCTTTTGGAACCACACATGCTGATCATTATTATGGTGAGGTTCCCTGCACAAGGCTTCTTACTGATGATGAGATTGCTGCTGATTATGAGACTAATACCGGAAAGGTTATTGTTGAAACAATCTCTTCTTCCGATCCGCTTTCTGTACCCTCAATTCTGGTAAACAGCCATGGTCCGTTTTGCTGGGGTACAGATCCTACAAATGCCGTTTATAATGCTGTTGCTCTTGAGGAGATTTCAAGAATGGCCTTTTATACAGTTCTTCTTGGCCGGAGTGAACCTGTTAATCAATCACTTCTTGATAAACATTACAAAAGAAAACATGGCAAAGATGCATATTACGGCCAACAAAAAAAATAATGAAATTAATCAGTTAAAATATTATGAATAAATATGTTATAGGGATAGATTACGGAACAGATTCCGTCCGTTCAGTTGTTGTTGATACCGGTAATGGCAAAATTGCCGGGACGTCGGTATTTGAATATCCCAGATGGAAAAAGGGTCTGTATTGTGACCCATCAATAAACCAGTTCCGCCAGCATCCTCTTGATTATACCGAAGGACTTGAACAATCCGTAAAAGGTGCACTTAAAGGATTGCCTGATAGCATTATAAATAACATAGTGGGTATTACTGTTGATACAACCGGATCAACTCCGGTGGCTGTAGATAAAATGGGAACACCTCTTTCTTTGAAACCTGAATTCAGTGCTGATCCTGATGCTATGTTTGTATTATGGAAAGATCATACAGCTGTCAAAGAGGCGGGTGAGATAAATGATTTGGCCAGAACCTGGGGTGGAATAGACTTTACGAAATTTGAGGGTGGCATATATTCCTCTGAATGGTTTTGGGCCAAGGTTCTTCATGTTCTCCGAAACAGCGAACCGGTACGTAAAAATGCATGGTCATGGGTTGAACATTGTGACTGGATCCCGGCTCTCCTGATCGGAAATACCAACCCGGGAGATCTGAAGAGAAGCCGTTGCGCTGCAGGTCATAAAGCAATGTGGCATGAAAGTTTCAAAGGTTTGCCTTCTGAGAGCTTCCTGACTAATCTCGATCCTCTTTTAACCGGACTAAGGGAAAGACTCTTTAGCAAAACATACACAAGTGATGTGGAAGTAGGTAATCTGTCGGATGAATGGGCCGGGAAACTTGGACTTTCCACCGATGTAAGAGTGGGTGTTGGGACTTTTGATGCACATTCAGGTGCAGTAGGAGGCGAGATAAAACCATATCATCTGGTTAAAGTTATGGGTACTTCAACCTGCGATATGATTGTGGCTCCAATGGCTGAGGTTGGTGATAACCTTGTGGCGGGCATCTGCGGGCAGGTCGATGGTTCTATTGTTCCTGGAATGCTTGGTCTTGAAGCAGGCCAGTCAGCTTTCGGAGATATTTATGCATGGTTCAGCAAGCTTTTAATGTGGCCGGTTGACGAGATAGTATCCGGTTTTGACTGGCTGGATGACAATACCAAAACCAGGATAAAAGAGGAAACTGCTGATAAGATAATTGCTGAACTCAGTAAACAGGCCGAATCCCTTTCTCCTGAAGAAACATCGATTGTTGCTCTGGACTGGCTGAACGGAAGACGAACTCCTGATGCCAATCAGGCATTAAAAGGGGCTATAACAGGACTGTCTCTGGGGTCTGATGCTCCCAGAATTTTTAAGGCTCTTGTTGAAGCTACTGCTTTCGGATCAAAAATGATAAACGACCGTTTTATTTCTGAAGGAGTGAGAATCGACGGAGTGATAGCTATCGGAGGTGTTGCAAAAAAGAATCCTTTCGTTATGCAGATTGTTGCAGATGTTCTGAATATGCCTATAAAAGTTGCAAGTTCAGATCAGACCTGTGCTCTTGGTTCGGCAATGGCTGCTTCTGTCGTTGCTGGTGTGCATAAAAATGTCTCTGATGCACAGAAAGCTATGGGTGGCGGATTTGAAAAAGAATACCGGCCTGATCCGGTAAGGGCAAAGAAGTATGAAGCTCTGTTCATGAAGTATAAAAAACTGGGCTCTTTCATTGAAAAGGGGCTGGACTAACCTTGTATGGCTTTACGATAAAAAAGTATTAATTCAAAGATATACAGCTAAAAACCAATGATTTAATTTCTATAAAGCATAATTTGTCATGAAAAAATCTCTAACAATCGTTCTCTTGACTTTAATACTGGCAAGTGCCGATTCCATTGCCCAGAAAGAAAACCTTGTTTCTGTTAACCAGTTGGTTCTTGTTGCAAATCATGCCGGACCTGTTATCAGTAAAGATATTTACGGCCATTTTTCCGAACATCTCGGTACTTGTATCTATGGTGGATTGTGGGTTGGAACCGATTCGAAGATACCAAATACTTATGGCATAAGAAATGATGTTCTGTTTGCACTTCGTGAGATTAAAGTGCCTAACCTGCGCTGGCCGGGAGGATGCTTTGCAGATACTTATCACTGGAAAGACGGTATTGGACCAAAAGACAAAAGAGCTTCCATTGTAAATACTAACTGGGGTGGGGTTACTGAAGATAACTCTTTTGGTACCCACGAATTCATGAAGCTTACTGAACTTCTGGGATGCGATGCCTATATCAACGGGAATGTCGGATCCGGATCAGTGAAGGAAATGTCAGAGTGGGTTGAGTATCTGACATCTGACGCGGAAAGTCCGATGACCAAATTACGTAAGGAGAACGGTCGTGATGAACCATGGAAGGTTAAATATTTTGCCATTGGGAACGAGAACTGGGGCTGCGGCGGTAACATGACGGATGAATTCTATGCCAATACAATGAGACAGTATTCCACATATCTGGGCAACTATGGTGGTAATCAGCTATATCGCGTAGCATGCGGTCCTTCTGATTTTAATTATGCCTGGACTGAAACCCTTATGAAAGATGAGGGAACACGCTCAAGGTTCCAGGGATTATCTATTCATTATTATTCCATAGTCGATGGATGGGACTATAAAGGATCTGCCACTAAATTCGATGAACGTGAATGGTTTGAAACGCTGAGGATGAATCTTCAGATGGACAATATTATAAAAGGCCATGCAGCAATTATGGATCGTTACGATCCGCAGAAGACAAAAGGACTCGTTGTTGATGAATGGGGAAACTGGTTCAATGTTGAACCTGGTACTAATCCCGGATTCCTGTTTCAGCAAAATACAATGCGCGATGCTGTAACTGCCGCAATTCATCTCAATATTTTTAACCAGCATGCCGATAGGGTAAAAGTGGCAAATCTTGCACAGATGGTAAATGTGTTGCAGGCTGTGATCCTTACAAAAGATGATAAAATGGTTCTGACACCTACTTATCATGTTTTCAGGATGTTCAGGGTCCATCAGGAAGCCCGTCTTTTGAATATTGACCTTCGGTGTGAAGATTATTCAAATGGTAATAAAAAAATTCCGGCGATCTCAGCATCAGCATCAGTTGACAAGGAAGGCAAGGTTCATATATCCCTTGCGAATCTCAATCCAAATAAACAAATTTCTGTTACCTGTCCCCTCATTGGCGACAGCTTTAAAAAAGTCACAGGCGAGGTACTGACAGCCGCGGAAATGAATTCTTATAACAGTTTTGAAAACCCTGATGTAGTTAAACCTGTTGCATTTACAGGTTACACTTTAAAGGACGGTATATTGACTGTTAATATGCCATCAAAATCAGTAGTGGTTTTGGAACTCACAAACTAAGTCTTAAAGACTAGTCTCATTAAGGTAATAATTACAATTGCTGTTGTTATATTATTGAGACCTGAAGCTGTAAAGAAACAAACCGAAGCTGCCGTTGCATATTACTGGTCAACAGTCAAACGAACACGACTGTATATTTATCTGAAATAGGACTGTCTCATTAATTATTGATTTCGGACCGGATATGGTAAAGATATATGCATTCACCGTGTTATCGGGATGTGTCTTATTAAACTTATTATAGAGGAAAGTTTGATGATTTAATGATGCAGGTTTTGTACTTTGTCAGAATATAAATGATTAAAATAAATCAACGAAGTTATAGATATGAAAACCAGAATTTTATCACTTCTTACATCGACGTTTTTATTGACAGGTCTCATTTCCTTCAATGCAAACGGTCAGGTAAAAATGACTCTTCCCTCCGGAAAGAATCTGTCTGTTGTTGCTTCCCCGTCAGGCTCATCGTCAAATGGAACCGGACTGACTTCTCTGAACGATGGTCGTGTACCCGATAATACAGGAGCTATGAGAGGAAGAGGTAACAGACCTCAGCAACGCACTTCTGTCCAGTGGGTACAGTACGATTGGGTTCACGATATCAGAACAAGCGAAGTGGCAGTATTCTGGTGGAACTATGAAAATACTGTAAAACTGCCTTATTCATATAGTCTTCAATATTGGAATGGTAAGGATTTTGTACCTGTTAAAAATGCAAAAGGGCTGGGTCTGGTTAACAACCAGTTCAATACCACTACATTTGATGAAGTTCAGACTACAAGGTTAAGACTTGTTGTTGATTCAGCTGATAGATTTGCCACTGCGATCCTGGAATGGGTGGTACTACAGGCAGACGATTCACCTGATCATCCCCCGGTTGTTACAGCAGGAGAAGACAGGTCAGTTATGGTTGGCGGAGTGACATACTTGTCAGGTAAGGTAAAATCAGTAACACCCTATGACAGAATAACCTGGAATAAATCATCCGGCCCGGGTATTGTTAAATTCGCTGATGCTGGTTCAATCAATACTACTGCAAAATTTTCATTACCGGGTGATTATGTCCTTTCAATGACAGCTACCGAGGGTAATCTGTCTTCTGTTTCGACACTGAAGGTCAGAGTTCTTTATCCTCCTCAGTCAAAGAGACTTGACGTTGTATATACCAAACGTTATAAGATCGATAGTCCGTTATGGAATGACAGAGCCAAAGCTATGATCGTAAACTGGATCCCATGGTGCATCGACCAGATTGAAAGAACCGACCTTACTTTGGGTGAAGGTGGTCTTGATAATTTTATTGAAGCTGCCAAAGCCCTGAGGGGAGAACCGCATGGTAATCATAAGGGATATGTATTCTCGAATGCATGGGTTCATCAGACCATTGAGGCAATGAGCATTGCCCTTATGATTGATCCCCAGGGCGATAAAGAGATAACTGCAGCGCAGGGAAAAATGAAAAAGACAATTGAAAAATGGATCCCGATAATACTGTCAGCACAGGAACCTGATGGATATTTGCAGACAGCTTATACACTTCGCGATACAACTCGCTGGAAAGCCAGATGGGATCCCCATACCAGAGGAAACCACGAAGGTTACGTAGCAGGTTATTTTATTGAATCGGCAATTAATCACTATACCCTTACGGAAGGAAAGGATGAAAGGCTGTATAATGCTGCAAAAAAGCTTGCCGATTGCTGGGTTGCCAATATCGGTCCGGGTAAAAAGGTGTGGTACGATGGCCACCAGGAGATGGAACAGGCCCTGGTCCGTTTCGGAAGGTTTGTCAATGATATGGAAGGCAGCGGACATGGTGACAATTATATTAAACTGGCAAAGTTTCTGCTTGACAGCCGGGGTGATGGCAGTGAGTATGATCAGAGCCACGTTCCTGTACAGCAGCAATACGAAGCAGTAGGTCATGCAGTCCGTGCTACCTACAACTATTCTGCGATGGCCGATATAGCCGCGGAGACCGGTGATGTTGACTATCAGAGTGCAGTTATGTCGTTATGGGATAACATGGTTAATAAGAAATATTATTTAACAGGTGGAATTGGCAGTGGTGAAACTTCCGAGGGTTTCGGTCCAAATTATTCTTTACGTAATAATGCTTATTGTGAATCGTGTTCAAGCTGTGGACTTATATTCTTCCAGTATAAAATGAATATTGCATATAATGACGCAAAATATGCTGATCTGTATGAAGAAACCATTTATAATGCCCTGCTGGGTTCTTTGGATCTTGACGGAAAAAATTTCTATTATACCAACGGATTGTCTTCTTCACAATCACGCTATTCGTGGCACGGTTGTCCATGCTGTGTGGGAAACATTCCCAGGACGTTGCTGATGATCCCCACATGGACATATGTGAAAAGTGATGATGGATTATATGTAAACATGTTCATTGGCAGTACCATTAAGGTTGAAAAAGTTGCAGGCACTGATATTGAGTTGATCCAGAAAACCGACTACCCATGGAGCGGTAATATTTCTATTACAGTAAATCCTGAACAATCAAAAGAGTTCACACTTTATGTTCGCGTTCCCAACAGGACTACAAGTGCTTTGTATTCTCCTGTACCCTTGGTTTCAGGTCTTAAGTCACTTGAAATTAACGGAAAGAAGGTTTCACCGAAAATTGAAAACGGGTATGCAGTAATAAAACGAACCTGGAAAACAGGAGATAAAGTAAATATTGTTCTTCCAATGGAAATACAGACAATAACTGCTGACAACAGAATTGAGGCAGACCGTGGAAGAATTGCCCTTCGCTACGGCCCTATGATTTATAATGTTGAAAAGGCCGATCAGCCTGACATTGACAAGTATATCAGTACAGGACCACTTGCTCTTGAATGGAGAGGGGACATGCTAAATGGAGTTATGACTATCACTGGTAAGTGGGCCGACGGAACTCCTCTCATTGCAATACCTAATTATGCCCGTAATAACCGTAATACGGTACATTCTACAGATAGACCGGGTCAGGAAAATAATGACGGAGGATCAATTGTCTGGATAAGAAAGGAATAATTATTTCAGTTAAAGACAGAGTCAGTTAACTGCTGAAAATAATTTTATTATTTATGCTGAAAAGCTATCGGATATTACTGCTTTCAGCAGGCTTTGAAGAGGAAGGGCGACTGTACCCTGAGGCTTTTCAAATGTAGCCGGCAACAGTCATAAAACTCAGGTATTCCTTTATCACGGTCAATCGGAAGATGAAGGAGGTATGGATATGGTAGCCACACTTACGGTTCAGGTGACTTATCCTCATATATTTAATAAGTGTACAACGTACACTTCTGAAATTAATAATGAATGATACAAAGGCTCAGTTGGCTCACATGCATCAGATCAGATCGGAATAAGCAGGAATGTACTTTTGATTGCTTTACGCTTACAATTGAGACGGGCATTCAAAATATCTTTTGTATCAATATCCGTTGTAAACGAAATATTAATTATTAATTTAGCAAAAACTAATCCAATCATTATGAAAAAAGTTCTATTATTAACACTAACTCTGGTTGTGTTTGTTTTCACAGCGTGCAACCAGTCATCTAAAAATAAGGAAATGGTCAGAAAAGATGTATTCGGTTCACATCAGGGTAAAGAGGTTTATCTTTTCACCCTGACAAACAAAGCAGGTAATGTGATCAGACTTACCAATTACGGGGCAAAGATCAACTGGATTGAAGTTCCGGACAAAAACGGAAAGAAGGATAATGTTACCTTCGGTTACGACACCTTTGAAGAAACACTTAAAGGTGATCCATATTTTGGGTCAACTGTAGGCAGATATGCTAACAGGATAGCAAATGGGGAATTTACACTTGACGGGGTTGTATATCATCTCCCAATAAATGACGGTCCAAATTCTCTTCATGGCGGACCTAAAGGATGGCATAGTGTTGTATGGGACGCTGAGGTTCTCAAAGACAGTAAGTTTCCCGCTGTTAAGTTTACTTATATAAGTCCCGATATGGAAGAAGGTTATCCCGGAACCATGCATGTTGAGGTTATCTATACATGGACAGACAACAATGAAATTGTTATGGATTATACCTGTACAACTGACAAGAAAACAGTTCTGAATATTACCAACCATGCATATTTCAATCTTAATGGAGCCGGAAACGGTAATATTCTTGACCATGAACTGACATTGAGAGCATCAGCTTTTACCCCGATAGATTCAGTTCTGATACCTACAGGTGAGATACGACCTGTAGTGGGAACACCTTTTGACTTCACCACTCCGCACACTATTGGAGAACGAATTGGAGATAATTATGAGCAACTGATTTATGGTAAAGGATATGATCATAACTATGTGCTTGACAATAAAGAGGAGGTGGATGTGACAGTTTTTGAACCGGTAAGCGGACGTGTACTTGAGGTAATTACAGATCAGCCTGGTATGCAGTTTTATTCGGGTAACTTCCTTGACGGAACCCAAATCGGACATGGAGGAAAACCATATAACTACAGATCAGGCTTCTGTCTGGAATCAGGTCACTATCCCGACAGTCCCAATCATCCGGATTTCCCTTCAACGGTTCTTAATCCCGGCGATACTTTTAAATCAACCACTATATACAGATTTTCTGTAAAAACTAATTAGGAAGTCCTGGGTTTTTTGCAGCGATTGCTTTCTCTGTTGCAGAGCCCACAGGCAGTTTAGCTGATAAATGATCTGTCAGATTCATTTATCAGCTAAATGAATTATTCCCGTGCCATACAGTTAATGGGATAAATTTTTTAAAATACTATACTGCCTCATAGCACCGGAGTATAGAAATGTGGACTTACTGAATATTGATTATTAAATTATTTCAAATCAACGGAAAGAAAATGATATTTGATTCAATTGAAAACAGGAGCTTGTACTCATCTATATCACCTCGGATCAGAAAAGCGCTGGATTATTTGTCCGAAACGGATTTTACCGTAATGGAACAGGGAAGATATGATATTGATAATGATAATATTTTTGCGTTGGTGCAGAAGTATAGTTCAATTCCGGGGGAAGATGGGAAATGGGAGTGCCACAGGAAATATATTGACATACAGTATATAGTTGAGGGAATTGAAACCATGGGATTCAGAAATATTAACGGAATGGAGAATATTACCGAATATGATTCTGAAAAAGATATTCAATTCTTAAAAGGTGAAGGCGATTATGTTACTGTCGTCAGTGGATTTTTTGGAATCTTTTTCCCGGATGATGCCCATATGCCAAAACTGGCTCCGCATGATATTTCAGGAGACGTGAAAAAAGTGGTGATCAAAATTAAGATCACTTAGTTTTTTCAATCGGGGATTCAAAGAGTTCATTTAAGTTTAAAATTTCAATAACTGCTGCTGAATATGACAACACGACGCGTATTTTTGAAAAACACTGCAATAACAACGGCCGGATTAGGCCTTACTTCTGCCATCACTACTGCCCTGGCAGGCTGTGCTCCATCTGACAGAATCAATGTAGGTCTGATTGGATGTAACGGCATGGGATTTTCCGACCTCAGTGAATTTCTTAAGCATCCTCAGGTAGAATGTATTGCCTTGTGCGACATCGATAATGAAGTTCTTAACCGAAGAGCTTCAGATGTGGAAAAAATGCGTGGAAAAAAACCTGCGAACCTTTATAAAGACTGGCGCAACCTGATAGATAACAAAGATATTAATCTTGTGATTGTCGGAACACCTGATCATTGGCATTGTCTCCAGATGGTTGCAGCATGTGAGGCCGGAAAAGATGTGTACTGTGAAAAACCAATTGGCAGAACTATCGAAGAGTGCAATCTTATGGTGAAAGCTGCACAAAAATATAAAAGTGTAGTCCAGATTGGCCAGTGGCAAAGGAGCGATCCTCACTGGCTTGAAGCTGTTGATTTTATCAGATCCGGCAAGCTGGGGAAGATCAGGCTTGTAAGGGTCTACTCATATCAGGGCTGGAATACCTCGATCCCTGTTGTCGCAAATGAGGCAACACCGGCCGGAATTGATTATGATATGTGGCTGGGACCTGCTCCGAGCCGTCCGTTTAACCGTAACCGATATCATTTTACCTTCCGGTGGTTTTGGGATTACGCAGGTGGCCTTATGACTGATTGGGGAGTTCATCTTCTCGATTTTGCACTGTATGGTATGAATGTAACCGCACCCAAATCAATAATGGCTATGGGTGGAAAATATGGTTATCCTGATGATGCCTGTGAGACACCAGACAGTCTGCAGACAATTTATGAGTTCGATGGATTCAATGTAATGTGGGACCATTCCATTGGTATAAATGATGGAGGTTACGGACGTAATGCAGTTCTTGGTTTTGTAGGGGAAAATGGTACTCTTGTAGTTGATCGCGAAGGATGGGAAGTAATCCCTGAAGAGGTGAACAGAGTAAAAAGAATGGAGGCGGTTCCATGGAAAAACGGTACAGGTGAAGGATTAAAAAACAATGTTCAGAATCATCTCGACTGTATTGTAAAGCGTAACCTGAAAACTAATGTTACTCCTGAGATCGGCGCTCACATAGCCAAGTTCTCGGCTTTGGGTAACATAGCTTATCGTACCGGCAAAAAACTGGTATGGGATGGTACCAGATTTACAAATGATTCAGATGCAAACAACTTCCTGGCACCTGACTACAGGAATCCATGGAAATTGCCTGTTGTATAATTTTGATTGTTACCGCACTAACACCTGTTTTTGCTTTATGTATAGGGTTTGGTGCCACACATAACATGAGCTCTGAAGGAGCAGGATATAAGTAATCATGGAAAAAGTCTGTTCAGATCCAATTATATTGCGCCCTTTAAGGGTTGTAGAACAGAGTGTTATCTTACCCCCGGCTTGCAAAACTGCATCAGGAGTTTTTAATTTTTAGCCACTTCGTGGTTTATTGCATCAGAATAAAATTCCTCTGATAATCAGGTCCGAAAATTAAATATTGACTAATTGATATCAGAAATTTATTTATGTATTGTTTTTTTTCTTCAACTTCCTGATTTAAACTTTTTGACGTACTTTAACAGTTTTCCTGGATTCAATAGATCAGCAGTCAGATATCAGGCAACAATTGATTTTTGTTGCTGCTGATTGAAATTGCTGATCCTTAGTTATCAGACCTGATGATATGGAACTTATTACAGGCCAAGATTAATAAATAATAATACTTATTAGTAAGTGATATGAAAATCATTGAAAAGGATCATAATCCGGAAAGAGATATGAAAGGAGTCAGCCGCCGTCATTTTGTTAAAATTGCCGGTATTACAGCACTAGGAGTTTCCTCTTTTGGCATTTCAGATTTCTCTGCAGATGGAGTTAATATTATTATTGATCCTGCTGATGTTGTTGCAGGATCTGCTCCTTCTCAATGGGCTGTAAAGGAACTGGAGCAAATGCTGACTTCCAGGGGAATTAATGTAAACAGGTATGAAAGGGTTGAAATTGCCGGATCAGGAGATTTAAATATTATTGTTGCAGGCTCTGATTCTTCACTGGCCGGGAAATTACTTAAAGGGATCAGAAAAAATTTACCTGAAGTACCGGAATCCCTTGGTTTAATACCGGTAAAAGTAAGCGGTAAAAAAGCTTTGCTGGCCTGTGCTAATGACCAT
Organism: uncultured Bacteroidales bacterium; assembly: GCA_963760915.1. Taxonomy (GTDB): domain Bacteria; phylum Bacteroidota; class Bacteroidia; order Bacteroidales; family VadinHA17; genus LD21. Next base: position 179,481 of record CAVXEU010000006.1, read on the forward strand.
CTCGGACTTGTTTACGCGATTCTTGAACTTAATGATCGTGTACAATACTCTGATAAGCCTCTCAATTCTCTTATTATCCGGGAACCTGTTATTGAGAAGCCTGCAAATGTCATTCGAAGTCTTAACAGGCTATTTGTAAGCAATATAGAGGATAAAATCTGGTACAATGACCGTGAGATGTGGCCGAAATATCTGACAATGATTGCCTCGCAACGGTTTAATCGATTTAATTTAAGCATGGGGATCGGCTATGACTTTCTTCAGAATGTAACTGACGGATACTTTCTTTTCGCCTATCCATTTCTTCTGAAAGTTCCGGGATATGATGTCCGGGTTCCTCAGTTACCGGATAGCGAGCGTGACAGCAATCTGGAAATGCTCAGATTTATAAGTGAGCAGACTGTTGCCCGGGGTATCCGGTTTCAGCTGGGTATATGGATGCATGGCTATGAGTGGCTGAACAGTCCAAACGCTAATTATACAATTGAAGGTCTTACAAAAGAGACTCATGCTCTATATTGCCGTGATGCTGTTCGTGAACTATTAAAAGCCTGCCCTGCAATAAGCGGAATAACATTCCGGGTTCATGGAGAGAGCGGAGTTAATGAGGGGAGCTATGGTTTCTGGAAGACGGTATTTGAAGGTGTGGCTACCTGCGGACGTAAAGTGGAGATCGATATGCATGCAAAGGGTATGGATCAGGGAATGACAGATTCTGCAGTTAGCACCGGTATGCCGGTAAATATCTCACCAAAGTACTGGGGAGAGTTCCTTGGTATGCCTTATCATCAGGCTGATATACGTGCCCTTGAAATTCCAAAACCTAACTCAAATGCATCAGGTCTTATGAACCTGAGTGCGGGCTCACGCAGCTTTTTACGTTATGGCTATGGAGACCTTCTGAAGGAGGACCGTCCTTATGGAGTACTCCATCGCATCTGGCCGGGTACACAGCGACTTTTACTCTGGGGTGATCCGTTAATGAGCGCAGCACATTCAAGGGTATTCAGTTTCTGCGGTAGTATGGGTGTTGAACTCATGGAGCCTCTTTCATTCAAGGGACGTCGCGGATCAGGAATTGCAGGGGACCGTTGCGCTTATGCAGATACTTCTTTAAAACCTCGCTGGGACTGGCAAAAGTATGAATACAGCCTCAGAGTCTTCGGCAGGTTAACATATAATCCTGATACAGACCCGGATGTGTGGCGCCGATATTTACTTAAACAGTTCGGAGCCGGAGCTGAGCCAATTGAATCGGCTCTTTCGAATGCCACCCGGATTCTGCCGATAGTGCTGACCTCCCACGGCGCTTCAGCCGGAAACAATACATACTGGCCGGAAATTTATACAAATCAGTCAATCCCTGATCCGAAAAAGAGAAATCCTTATACTGACAGTCCGTCACCCAGGGTCTTTGGTAACGTCAGTCCTATGGACCCCCAGATATTTATGCGTATAAATGATTTTGCAGACGGGTTGCTAAAAGGTGAACGCAGTGGCAAATATACTCCTGTTGAAGTTGCCCAGTGGATTGAGGACTATGCTGATAATACCTATAAATTCCTGAAGCAGGCTGACGGGAGTGCAGATAACAAAAAAGGAGCTGAATATAGGCGGCTGGCAATAGATTTATATATTGTTGCTGGTTTGGGACAGTTTTTCGGGGCCAAATTCCGGTCAGGTGTTCTGTACAGAATTTTCGAACAGAGTGGTGATAAAACTGCACTGGAGGAATCATTAAATTATTATAAAAAAGCACGCGGTTTTTGGGCTGAACTTGCCGATCGTGCCAGGAATGTCTATAAGCATGATATAACTGTTGGTGAAAACCCTGTAATCCGGGGCCACTGGATCGACAGACTACCTGCTATTGATGAAGACATTGCATTTATGTCAGATATGCTGGATAAAGTGCAAACCAGCAGTACAGCACAACCGGAAAATGTCAGGTCAGCTATTCTGGAAGCCAAAGGACGACCTGTGCGTCCTGCAGCTGTTTGTAATCATATACAGCCAAATCAATTCCAGACGGGCAAACCATTGGATATAGAATTGTCGTTTGAGAAAATTCCAAAATCGGCACGGTTGTTTTATCGCCACGTAAATCATGCAGAACGATTTGAATCGGTTGAAATGCAGCTGACAGGTAACCGTTTTCTTGCATCAGTTCCGGCAGCATATACTGAAACACAGTATCCGCTGCAATATTATTTTGAGCTTAAGGACGGGCCGAAATCGGCATGGATGTATCCGGGATTTAATTCAGATTTGACAAACCAGCCTTACTTCGTTGTTCGAAAGAGCTAAACAACCGGATAACCTGGCCTGAGGTAATTTGCTTGTTGAACAAAAAGTTATTTATCAAAGGCAGAAGACCAGTGCAATTGAATTCCTGAAATTAACGCGGTATATGGAGTTCCTGTCTGATTACTGAAGATAGAATTTATAAAACAAAAAGCATGAAGATTGTAGTATTAGATAGTTATACGTTAAATCCAGGTGACCTGTCCTGGGATTGGCTTTTGACGTTTGGAGAAGTAGTTATCTATGATAGAACCCCATCTGATAAGATACTGGAAAGGACAAAAGAAGCAGATATAATATTGACGAATAAAATCTTACTCAAAGAAAACATTATAAGTGAACTTCCTGATTTGAAATATATAGGGGTTCTTGCAACAGGTTATAATAATGTAGATCTTGACGCTGCGAAAAACAGGGGAATTATTGTTACTAATGTTCCCGGATATGGTACAACAGCAGTTGCTCAACTGACCTTTGCATTATTATTGGAACTATGTCATCATGTACAAAGACACAGCGATTCAGTCTATGAAGGCAGATGGTCTGATTCAGTCGATTTTTGTTACAGTGATTTTCCATTGATTGAATTAAAAGGTAAAACAATGGGAATCATCGGTTTTGGAAATATTGGTTCCATGGTTGGCGATATTGCCGGAGCTTTCGGAATGAATATTATAGCAGCAGGCAGATCTGAATCTGATCAATCGCATCGGAATAATTTCAGATGGACAGGAATCACTGAGCTCCTGGGACAGTCTGATGTAGTTACAATTCATTGTCCATTATTGCCTGAAACAAAGGGACTTATTAATGCTGAATCCTTAAGTAAAATGAAAAACAGTGCATTCCTGATAAATACCTCAAGAGGACAGATAGTGGTTGAGGAAGATCTTGCAAATGCATTAAATAACAATACCATTGCCGGAGCAGCTATCGATGTACTTTCAGATGAACCTCCATTCAAAGATAATCCTCTGTTCAAGGCAAAAAATTGTATTATCACGCCTCATATCGGATGGGCAACGAAAGAAGCCAGGGGCAGATTAATGGATATTGTCATGAATAACCTGTCTGCTTTTATTGCCGGGAAACCGGTTAATGTAGTAAATTAATTCTGTAACTGCACCGGGTAATTGTAGCTATTAAACTGTTTTTCAGATATTTTAACTCTTAATTTCTGTGAGTTCGCCGGTAGCTTATTCTGAAAAGAGTAGCAATATTTAATATTACTTATTTTAAATATGGAATTGTCTGCGGACCTTCAGGTAAGACACAAATTTTGGTTTGTGGTCCGTTTTTTGTGACTATATTATTTATAAGACTGCCTATGTCTTTAACAGGATTGAGAAGTGCTCTTTTAATGGTTGCATCATCCAGTTGTTCTGAATACAAATAAACATCTGCATTTTGTTGAATTAATGCCTGATAATAGATTTGCCATGTATCCTTTAATGTGTTTTCATGCAATATAATATACTTCATAAGGTCATCCACACTTCCGACAGATGTTAATATCTTTTCATAGTCACTGTCAGATGGAATGCCATCCCAGCATTCAGCTACCATAATTATACTTCCGCCATTTTTTAATATCTGAGAAGCTGCACTCATCCCCTTCACAGTCTGATATATGTTAAGATCCAGCGGATATCCGGAATTACTTGTTATCACAATGTCATAGAGATTATTAACAGGAACCATAGCCGATTCTTTAACAAATTGACAACCGGCTTTATGTGCCATTCGTAAATCTCCGGCAAATACTTTTGTTATTTCTTTCTTCCTGTTTAATGTAATATTTAATAAAAACAATCCCGGAACAAACTCGGCAGCTTCCATCATTTCTTCCCAAAGTGGATTGCCTGCGGTTATCCCCCATTTAACATTTTCATCGGATAAATGTGTAATGGAATGGTTATATTTTATTGTATTCACATATGCCATACCCGGTATTAATGCTTTCGGCCCACCGGAAAAACCTGCAAAAAAATGAGGTTCAATAAATCCTGTCAGAATTTTGATATTGTATTCAAGAATTTCCCTGTTAAGAAATACATCATTTCCGGATGAAGTTGTACCAACATATTTGTGCAGTTCTGAATTATTCGCATTATTTTGAACAATTTTATATCCTTTAACAATTTGTTCACCAAGGATTTCAGTCAATTCCTTATCAGTGGCTACCCTGTGAGTACCATTGGCACAAAAAAAGCAAATATTTTCCCGGGGTACATTTTGCAATTCACCCAGCAAGGCCGGTAAAATAATATGATATGGGGTCGCCCTGGTAATATCGCTGAATATTATTGCAACCTTATGGTTGGTTTCCACTACATCTTTTAAAGACTTACTGTCATACGGGTTTCTGAGGGCTTCAACAATTGCAGGACCTTGATCACTAAGACCCGCCACCATTTGAGGTTCAATAATATCCACATTATAATCATCCGGTAATTCAATCGGGTATCCTTTTTTTCCATATGCTACATTAATGATCATATCAGTCAGGAGATTAATTTTTGTTAATCAGCAGAGAAATAATTTGTAAAATTCTACACTTTTCTGACATTGCGTACAACAGTAATCTTCAATCTTATTTCTAAATATATGTCTGGATAGCCATAAAGTAAAGATAACTTAAAACCTAATGGCTCCAAACTAATTATAGGTCAGATTTTTTATAATGTCAGACTCCTGTTTTACGCATTTTATAAAAATAGCCCCTGAAATCTTCATTTAACGGGGATTGGTTTTTGAGATTGGGTGATGCAAGCTATCTTTATGGAATGTTTTTACGAAAATTGAAATTGTGGGGAAGTATATTTTAACCCAGGAAGAACATCACAAAAAAGAACCATTCAAAGAAGAATATTTGGGAATGCTTGTGAAGAACAATATTGAATTCAAAGAGGAATATCTGTTTGAGTTTTTTAGTGACATTCATGATTAGGATTAATTATTGCGGTGCTCTGCACCTGTGGTTATATTTTTCAAATGTATTTCTACAAATATTTTGCAGCTCTGCTGCTTTATATCCGCATTAAAAGTTACGGAGCACCATAATATTTGCATCGATGTAATTATTTGTGCGGCTAAAAAGTGCGGAGTATACTTGTACTTGCAGCGATGTAATCTATTGGCAGTCAAAAGATACGAAGCATAGTTCTATTTAAATTGATATAAATTATTGTGCGGCCAAAAAGGTGCGGAGCACCATAATATTTGTAGATAAATGGTTGCCGTAGAGGACAAAGGTGCAGCGCACCGGAATATTATATTAAGTGAATAAAATTTAATTCAATCTCAAACAGGTTTTTGGAATAACAAATGATATCCACTCAGGATTAAAATTTGGGTGATGCAACGCTGAAAACTAAAAATAAGTCAGATTTTTTATAATGTCAGACTCCTGTTTTACGCATTTTATAAAAATAGCCTCTGAAATCTTCATTTAACGGGGATTGGTTTTTGAGATTGGGTGATGCAAGCTATCTTTATGGAATGTTTTGACGAAAATTGAAATATTAAGCAGATGGCAAACACTTATACTCAATGTTATTTTCATCTGGTATTTGCAGTGAAAAACCGCGATGCCTTAATAAAAAAGAAATGGAAAGGTGAGTTGGAAAAGTATATTACAGGAATTGTTCAAAATCATCGGCATAAAATGCTGGCAATAGATGCAATGCCCGACCATATACATATCTTAATCGGATATAATGTTAACCAACTGATTCCGGATCTGGTAGAAGAAATTAAAACATCATCCAATTCATGGATAAAGGGGAAAAAGTTATCTGAATTTAAGTTTGAATGGCAAAAAGGCTATGGGGCATTTACACATTCCCGCGCCCAAATTGAAATTGTGGGAAAGTATATTTTAACCCAGGAAGAACATCACAAAAAAGAACCATTCAAAGAAGAATATTTGGGAATGCTTGTGAAGAACAATATTGAATTCAAAGAGGAATATCTGTTTGAGTTTTTTAGTGACATTCATGATTAGGATTAATTATTGCGGTGCTCTGCACCTGTGGTTATATTTTTCAAATGTATTTCTACAAATATTTTGCAGCTCTGCTGCTTTATATCTGCATTAAAAGTTACGGAGCACCATAATATTTGCAGCGATGTAATTATTTGTGCAGTCTAAAAGGTGCGAAGCATACTTGTACTTGCAGCGATGTAATTATTTGTGCAGTCTAAAAGGTGCGAAGCATAATTATATTTGCATCGATAGTACTGATGCGTTTGATTTCAATATAAATCGTGCCGCTAAGTGGCACAATCTGAATAACCGCGGGTATAAACCCACGGTCAACCATTTAACCCCGCCTGGGTTGCCAGAGGGCTTTCTTGTCTTTACCGTGGGTTGCACCCCCCGGTTATTCAAATTAAACCCCTTTGAGGTTAACACATCAATTCAATTCAAAAAATCAAATATCGCTTATATTAATTTTATTTTCAATACTTTATATAAATTATTAAAAAGTTAACACATCACTGCTATTGCATCAATGCAATTTATTGGTCAGCCTAAAAGGTGCGGAGCATAATTATATTTGCATCGATGTAATCTATTGGCAGTCAAAAGGTGCGGAGCACAATTATATTTAAATTGATATAAATTATTGTGCAGCCAAGAAGGTGCGGAGCACCATAATATTTGCAGCGATGTAATTATTTGTGCAGCCTAATAGGTGCGAATCATACTTGTACTTGCAGCGATGTAATTTATTGTGTAGTCTAAAAGGTGCGAAGCATAATTCTATTTAAATTGATATAAATTATTGTGCAGCCTAAAAGGTGCGGAGCACCATAATATTTGCAGCGATGTAAATATTTGTGCAGCCTAAAAAATGCGGAGCATACTTGTACTTGCATCGATATAATCTATTGGCAGTCTAAAAGGTGCGAAGCATACTTGTACTTGCAGCGATGTAATTATTTGTGCAGTCTAAAAGGTGCGAAGCATAATTATATTTGTATCGATATAATCTATTGGCAGCCTAAAAGGTGCGGAGCATACTTGTACTTGCAGCGATGTAATTTATTGTGTAGTCTAAAAGGTGCGAAGCATAATTCTATTTAAATTGACATAAATTATTGTGCAGCCTAAAAGGTGCGGAGCACCTTAATATTTGTAGATAAATGGTTGCCGGAGATTACAAAGGTGCAGCGCACCGGAATATTATATTAAGTGATTGAAATTTAATCCATTTGCAAACAAGTTCTGAATAACAAATGATATCCACTCAGGATTAAAATTTGGGTGATGCAACGCTGAAAACTAAAAATAAATCAGATTTTTTATAATGTCAGACTGGAGGCATAATACGAAAGAGCTAAACCCTTTACTGTTATAAAACTTGAATTGGATTATAAAACTTTTGGAATATCTTTATACAATCAGACCTTGAATTATGATCTTAACTATACAAAGTTGTTTGAAAACATACAATGAATCCCAGAGAAAATGCAATTGAGATATTTTTGACCGGTGTTGAAAGTGTAAAACCCGGTAACCTGATTAATCGTTTTGTTTCTGTAAATCAAAACAATCTTAAGATTGAAGAGTTGAGTTTCAATCTTTCGAAGATCAGGAATATATATGTTGTTGGAGCCGGGAAAGCCAGTGCAGCCATGGCTGAAGCTGTTGAATCAATTCTGGGATCCAGGATTACTGAGGGACACATTGTTACTAAATATGATCATTCAGTTCCGCTTAAATTCATTGGTATAACTGAAGCCGGGCATCCCGTACCTGATGAAAACGGTATTAATGGAACAGAAAAAATTCTTTCAATAGCTCATAAAGCAGGAAAACATGACCTTTTTTTATGCTTGCTCTCTGGCGGAGGATCTTCTCTGCTGGCTGATGTTCCGGAAGGTTGTACACTTGATGATTTGCAGGCTTTAAACAGCATATTACTAAAGACAGGTGCAAATATCAATGAAATGAATTGCATCAGAAAACATTTGTCCGGTGTAAAAGGTGGTCTTTTAGCTAAAGCAGCTTATCCCGCAAGGGTCGTAAGTATTATTCTTTCAGATGTTATCGGTGATCTGCCTGATGTTATTGCGTCCGGTCCCACATCACCTGATCCTACTACTTTTGATGAAGCGGTCACTATTTTAAGGAAATATAAGATTGAAGATCAAATACCCGGAAAGATTTATAATGTCCTTCTTGAAGGTACCGAACATAAAAGGGAGGAAACTCTTAAAAATTCTGACAAAACTTTACTCGGGATACACAATTTAATAATAGGCACTAATACATTAGCCTTGAAGAGTGCTAAAGAGATGGCCGAATCGTTGAATTATGAGACTCAAATTGTAACTAACAAATTGAATGGTGATGTAACTGATGTTGCCAGCTATATTGTTGAAACAGCAATTGCCATCAGAAGCAAAAATAACATCAGCAAAAAGGCATGTTTATTGTTTGGTGGAGAGCCTACTATTAAGGTGACAGGCAGCGGATTGGGCGGCAGGAATCAACATCTTGCACTACTCATAGCAAGGATGATAAAAGATATGCCGGGTATTACCGTATTAACAGGAGGAACAGACGGAAGCGATGGACCAACCGACGCTGCCGGTGCAGTGGTTGATCTTTTTACTTTTAAACATGCATTAAGTCTGAAAATGGATTTTGATCAATATATAAATAATTGTGATTCATATCACTTTTTCGAAAAGGAGGGAGGATTACTAAAAACAGGTCCAACACAGACAAATGTTATGGATTTAATAATTGTGCTGTCAGAATAAATTATACGATAATGTAATTAAGCAGATCAGACTGTTTTGAGCAAATTTTTAATAACCAGATTATAGGTTTACAATCCTTTATTATTTGTATATTCTTTAAGAATTATTAATATTATTATATTTTAAATATTATTATATGAATATGACCAAAATCCACATCCGGGGCAACCTTAAAGAAACATACAGTGATATATACACCCCTGAAGCTCTTTCAGCTATTTCATTGCTTTCACAATTTAACGGTGAAATTAAAGAGGTAATGACTTCCAGGATTCACCGGCGGATATATCGTATGCAAAATAACAAAAGGATATCATTTCCTCAGGAGGATAGTTATATTCCCCGGACCAATATTAAAGTACATGATGCCCGGGCGGGCAATTTTGAAGGTGCAGTTATTCCTCCTGATTTGCAGCGACAATGGATACAAGGTACGGGTCCGGCTACCAAACCCAATGCCTCAGTCGAAAATGGTATTCGTAATGTCGCCTATGCTTTGCTATCAGGGGCCGATGGATGGATGTTTGATGGAGAAGACGCGCTGGGTCAGATCACTTCAATGTCACTGGATAACCAGAGGAATCTGAAATTGGCAATCCATAAGGATCCCGTTTTTCTGAAGGTGGCTTCACAGGTGGCTGAAGAGATGAATCAGTGGGCTATGAAGTTTTTTGGACATATAATTATTAGTGACTGGAAGGAACAGCTGAATTTCACAACTAAAATATTTCGTGCCCGGGGCCTTCATCTTGACGACCGTCATATACTTGATGCTGAAGGCAGAGGAATGGCTGCTTCGATTGCTGACACAGTATTATATATTGTCAATAATTACATACAATTACAAAAAGATAATGCTTCAGTTGTATTGTACCTTCCCAAAATTCAGACCGCAGAGGAAACAGCAATATGGAATGAGATGTTTAATGCTCTTGAGGACCATCTCCATCTTGATGCAGGAACCATTAAATGCTATGTTCTTGTCGAACAACTGGAGGCAACATTTCAGCTGATGGAAATACGTGCTGTACTCGGGAAACACTTCGTTGGGTTTAACACCGGCAGATGGGACTATATAAACAGTGTGGCAGATGCCATGTGCTGGGATCAGGAATTCATAAATCCTAATATTGAAGCTATTGTTATGACTTATGGTTATATGAGGAATTATGAGGATCGTGTCCGGCGGGCTGTCAATACACCTGATATTAATGGAAACTTTGCACTCTGGCAGGGGGGAATGGAACCAAATATACCTGTAGGTTCGGAGGAAGGTGTTTCTGCAAGCATGAAAAAAGCACTTTCAGGTGCGGAACGGGAACAGAAATCAGGAGCGAGCGGTAAGTGGGTTGCACACTGGAAAATGGTGCACATCATCAGGCCGGTATGGGAAAAAATTGGAGAACTTAACCAACTTGGCCGGGAATTTTCAGCTCTGACCTATTCACAAAAGGATGAAGATGGTCTGACGCTTTTAGAACCCGCTCCTACAACCGTTCGCGGTGCTCGTAACCTTCTGAGCGTTGCGTTGCAGTACGGAAATGCGTTCGGTCAGGGCATGCAGGCAGCTGCACTAAAGCCGGCTGATTTTTTCGGAAATGATGATATCTTATACCTTATGGAAGATATGGCAACCGGCGAAATAAGATTGAGTATCCTGTGGGAATGGATACATAAAGGTGCAATACTTACCGGTGATGATCCTGAAACCGGAACAAAAAGAGGAAATATCTTTACAGCCGACTTATTCAGGAGACTACTTGATGAAGAATATCAGAAATTGCTGAAAGCAGGTAACAAGGATGTCTACGATTCATCCAAAACTACAACCCTTCCTATTTCAAGGGAAATAGTCGCCTCATATACCCTTGATGAAGTCAAAATGCCATGGTTTATAGATATGCTTAATATTAATCTTAATAACACAAACCTTGAGTTGGCCAGGGATAGAATTACAATGTATATGAACTCATTTAAAAAAGATGGATCAAGGATAACTGAAAATCCCGATTTTGTTTTAAAACTAACCGGAAGGAGGAACTATTTATGATCTGGACTCAGGTTGTTGATCCCCTGAACAAAATCGGGTTTTCCGCTTTAGTTGCTGCAGTGCCTGTTTTTTTTATTTTCTGGGCCTTGATAATTAAGAAGATGAAAGGTTATATGGCAAGTTTGCTGACCTTGCTGGTGTCAGTTTTGATAGCAATAATTATATATGGAATGCCATTAAAACTTGCTGTTTCTTCAACGGTACACGGAGCATTGTTTGGATTATTCCCTATTTGCTGGTTCATAATCGGAGCTGTATTTCTTTACAATGTTACAGTCAGGAGCGGGCAGTTTGAAATAATTAAAAATTTCATGGCCTCTATAACTCCTGACAGGAGGTTACAGGCTCTTTTAGTTGCTTACTCTTTTGGGTCATTTCTTGAAGGCGCTGCAGGTTTTGGAGCTCCGGTAGCAATTACTGCTGCAATGCTTGTCGGACTTGGTTTTAATCCGTTATATGCAGCAGGTATTTGCCTGATTGCCAACACTGTTCCTGTTGCTTTTGGCTCTGTGGGAATTCCGGTAATAACTGCTGCCCAGATTGCTGGCCTGCCAGAAATGGCAGTTTCTCAAATGGTTGGAAGGACACTCCCTATCCTGGCATTGATAATACCATTCTATCTGGTGGTACTGATGTCCGGTTTCAAAAAATCATTGGAGGTACTACCGGCAATACTTGTTTCAGGAATTGTATTATCACTGGTTCAGTTTCTGGCGGCAAATTTTATTAATCCTATGCTTCCCGGTATTTTGTCAGGACTGGCATCAATTATTTGCTTAACGATCTTTTTAAAATACTGGAAACCAAAATCTGTCTGGCGATTCAAGGAGGAGCCACAGCAAACAATCGACACCGAACTCAAATATTCATCATGGCAGGTATTAAGAGCATGGTCTCCCTTTATCATTATGACATTACTGATTGTAGCCTGGGGAATGCAACCTGTCAAAGAAGCGCTGAATTCAATTGGCCATATTAATTTTTATGTTCCGGGATTGAAAGATGCAATATTATCCCCCGATGGAAGCCCTCTTAATATTAAGCCTTTTGATTTTAATTTTCTTTCCACCGGTGGAACGGCGACTATTTTGGCAGCAATTTTGGCTCTGCCTTTAATTGGCATGAGTCTTAAGTCAGGCACTAAAGTGTTTTTGGCAACAATTGATCAGCTAAAATACCCAATAATCACAATTGGCGCTATAGTGGGATTTGCATTTGTTACCAATAATTCCGGCATGTCTGTTACTATGGCTTTAGCCTTGGCAGGCACAGGTGTTTTATTCCCGTTCTTCTCTCCTGTACTTGGATGGTTAGGTGTATTTCTCACCGGTTCTGACACCTCATCAAATGCTATGTTTTGCAAGCTTCAATATACATCTGCAAAAGCTATTGGTATAGACCCTGTATTAACTGTCGGAGCAAATGCTTCGGGTGGTGTTGTAGGTAAATTAATATCTCCTCAATCAATAGCAATCGGGGCCGCTTCTGTTGGACTGGTCGGAAGAGAATCAGATCTCTTCAGGTTTACGTTAAAACATAGTTTTATCCTGCTGTTTGTCATATGTATAATTACGGTAATCCAGGCATATGTCACTCCATGGGTAATTCCTACATATAAAGTAATTGAGACAGTTGCGGTTACAGCCGTTTCAAATGTGTCGGAAGGGTTCCTTTATCTTTCTGTTCTGGCAGTAGTTTTAGCAACTTTTGGATTAACAGTTTTAATCTCCAATAAAAGAAAATTAAGTTAGAAGGTTATTTTCCTCACCGTGCACTTAACTTTTAATATTGGATGGAGAATGTCATATACCGGATGACCGGAAATTATTTCTTAATAAACCGGTAAACCTTTACTGTATGAGGAGGCAATTCCACATACATTGATGTCTCCTTGAGTGTCAGGTCCTTATGATCCCACAAATCCCGAACCCTGTAGTCTTCAAGAGTCAGAGGCCTTGGTCTGGCCGGCCTGTTTTGTGCAGCTGCAGGAGGTGCAGCAGGTGCTCCCCCGAATCCTGCAGTTGCAGTCGGTGGTCTGAATCTTCGCATCATAGTTCTGACCTGCGACAGAAGAGAAAAATCTACAAGAACAGTCTTTTTCTCATCGCTTTTATTCAGAAGGCATACAGCTTTTTCATTTCCTGCCAGCCCTTTCACCCAGATCTGGTAGTCAACATTGTCCCTGAAGCATGTAGCCTGTAAACCAAGTGTATCCTGATTAAGAGCGATCAATTCTTTATTAAGAAGAATTGATTTGGTTTCAGGAGTCATGTTTGCAAGATCATTCCCTGCAATCAGTGGGGCAGCCAGCATACACCACAATGAAAAATGCGTTTTGTACTCTTCCGTAGTCATTCCTCCATTTCCGATTTCAAGCATATCAGGGTCATTCCATCCTCCCGGTCCTGCATACCTGGCGAGATCTTTCTGCTGAGTAAAAATATTTATCATGCTGTTCCATGAGTCGCCAATATCGCCTGTTGTGCGCCATAGATTACCCACACTTCCGGCCCATTCCCATGGTTTGTGACTTCCCCATTCACACAGACTGAAAACTATAGGTCTGCCTGCACTAAACAGTGCATCACGCATATTTGTATATGAAGACCTGGCATCCTGTGTTGTTGTGTTACACCAGTCGTACTTTAAATAGTCTACACCCCACCGGGCATATGTGCGTGCATCCTGGTATTCATGTCCAAGACCTCCGGGACGCCCTGCACAGGTTTTTGTTCCGGCACATGAATAAATCCCAAACTTAAGGCCTTTTGAGTGTACATAATCTGCAACATACTTCATTCCATGAGGGAAGCGGTCCTTATCGACAACAATTTCTCCGTCCTCATCTCGCGAAACCTGCCAGCAATCGTCAATGACAACATACTCATAACCGGCATCTTTCATCCCGCTGCTTACCATTGCATCGGCCATACCCATAATGAGAGATTCACTGACATTGCAATTGTATTTATTCCAGCTGTTCCACCCCATGGGAGGAGTCTTTGCAAGATTCTCGAACTTCTGGGCCGACATACTTAAGCATAACAAGGCGACTGCCACAAAGAGAAAAGCTTTTTTCATGTGTTTATCTGTTTAAAATATTATAAAATTATATTGATCTTGTTTATCAGGAAATTTGTCATTTTCAAAAGAATAGTAAATGGTTTTCGAAGTATTTTATATCATTATGTGAACTATTACAGACAAATCATTTCTCTTTACTATAAAGGGCAAAGAGTTTATTAAAGTTACCTTCTTCTCAGGACATATCATTAAAAATACACTTTTAAATGAAGGTTTCTGTCTAAAAATAGTTAAATTTAATATAAAGCCACCCGGTTGTGTCAAATTTGAATGAAATTAATAAGAATTGTTACTAAACAATAAGCAGACAATAAGTTTTTTTCAATTGTTTGGTTATTTTTGTTAGGCATACAAAGATTTCATATGCAGACGGAAAACCATATTCTTCAGAAAAGGGTTAATCTTTTTGACAGCATATCAATTGTTGCCGGGGCTATGATTGGTTCCGGCATCTTCATTGTCAGTGCCGACATAGCCAGGAATGTCGGTTCTCCGGGATGGCTGATGGTGGTCTGGCTGATTACAGGGATAATCACAATAATCGGTGCTCTAAGTTATGGAGAACTTGCCTCAATGATGCCACAGGTGGGAGGTCAGTATGTTTACCTGAAAGAAGCATACCACCCTCTCATAGGTTTTCTGTTCGGATGGACTACATTTCTTGTTATTGAGTGTGGAACAATTGCAGCAGTTGCAGTAGCGTTTGCCAAATTTTCGGGTGTATTATTCCCCTGGATTTCAGAAAAAAATATTCTTTTTCAGGCCGGTCCCCTGAAAATCAAAAGTACAATGATTGTCGCTATAGGAATGATAACCTTTCTGACATGGCTCAATACAAAAGGAATTGTCACAGGAAAAACTGTTCAGAATTTCTTTTCATCAACAAAAGTGATCGCCCTTCTGGGATTCATTGCTGTCGGGTTTCTTGCTACAAAGAGTATAAATTCGTGGGAAATAAATAAGGAAGTATTCTGGAAAGCCAGTCAGGTTGGTCCGGGAAACCAGGTGATCCCTCTGGTTGGTTTTTCGCTTATTACTGCTATTGGAACAGCGCTTGTGGGATCATTATTTTCGTCGGATGCATGGTATAGTGTTACATATATGTCGGGTGAAGTAATAAATCCCAAGCGTACTGTTCCGCTGAGCCTTTTCTTCGGAGTATTGGTCGTTTCGCTATTGTACATCCTTACAAACTATATCTATATCAAGGTTCTTCCTTTGTCAGGATCTCCCGATGGTGCGGATGTTCTTAGCCGTGGTATCCAGTACGCAACAGACGACAGGGTGGCCACATCGGCAATGAGTGTTGTCTTTGGAGATTATGCAGCAGTAATAATGGCTGTATTTATTATGATCAGTACTTTCGGATGTAATCACGGACTTATAATGGCTGCTCCCCGTGTTTATTATGCAATGGCAAAAGATGGACTTTTTTTTAAAAAAGTAGGTGAGATAAATAAAAATGGAGTTCCCGGATTTGCAATTGTCATCCAGGGGATATGGGCAGTATTGCTTTGTTTGTCAGGAACATATGGTAATTTGCTAGATTATGTGATTTTTGCGGTTTTAATATTTTTTACCCTGACAATCCTTGCGATTTTTATCCTCAGGGTTAAACGACCTGACATTCCCAGACCTTACAAAGCTTTCGGTTACCCGGTGATACCGGCAATTTATATCATGACAACTGTATTTATCATGGTGATCCTTTTAATATATAAGCCGAACTATACATTCCCCGGTCTTGGTATCGTTCTGCTGGGAATTCCTGTATTCTATCTGTGGAAAAAATATAATAAGAGTCCGGAGACAAACGACAGTAGCACTCCCTGATTAACATTTTAATTCAAATCAGTTTACAGTCGCAATATGGCTCGGTAAATCAGGGATAATGATCTGAAAACTGAGTTTAATTATTTATCCGGCATTGAGAATGGGTATGTCTTTATGATGATTTTACTTAAGTGATACTGTTTTGTCCCTTTTATGATAATTATTAAACTGGGATTATTATTAAGTGTAATTTTAACACGTAATCGAATGACAGTAAATATTGAAAGAAATGCAAAGGGAATTGCATGATCCGAAAATATGATAAAGGAGCTGTCTCATAAGATAAAAAAGTAACGGATATTAGCCTGTTCAATGATATTAAAGCCGGTCACATGCCAGAATAACAATTTTCGGGATTCTCCGTTCAGAAAGAATACAGTGTACAATTTCTGTCAATGAATAAACGAAAGTAATTTTTACGAAAGAAACAAAAGGTGTTATGTTCCCGGAAGCATTTAAAAAAAGAATAGCTGTTCAGAACAGCATTAATCCGGATGCCTTACTTAAAGCTTTGGCAGAGCCTTCTCCGGTCAGCATCAGAATCAACCCGGTAAAATGGAACAGATCACCATTAAATGCCAGATCTGTGCCATGGAGTAAAAACGGGTTTTATCTTGGAAGCAGACCATCTTACACCTTTGATCCGCTTTTTCATTCAGGTTGTTACTATCCTCAGGAGGCATCAGGGATGTTCCTGGAACAGGCAATAAAGCAGGCAGCAGGTTCTTCCGGCGAAGTACGTGTTCTTGACCTGTGCGGTGCACCGGGGGGGAAAAGCACCCTAATTTCTGAGATAATTGGACCGGATAGCCTGCTTGTTGCCAATGAGGTAATAAGATCAAGGGCTTTGATTCTGGCAGAAACAGTAACAAAATGGGGTTATGGGAACACTATTGTCACCCAGAGTGACCCATCCCGCTTTGGAAGGTTGCAGGGATATTTTGATATCATTGTTGTTGATGCCCCGTGTTCAGGTGAGGGAATGTTCAGGGATACAGTTGCAGTAAATGAATGGTCGCCGGAAAATGCCTCTCATTGCTCCGAACGGCAAAAGCGGATTCTTATGGATGTCTGGCCGGCTTTGAAGGAAAACGGAGTGCTGATTTATAGTACCTGTACTTTCAATCCGGGCGAAAATGAAGAGAATATTAAATGGCTGATAGGAAACAATGATGCTGAATGTGTCAGACTTGATCTGAAGGAATTTGACGGAATAACTGAAATAGATTACCAGGGAATTTTCGGATATGGTTTTTATCCGGATAAGATAAAAGGAGAAGGTTTTTTTATTTCTGTGATAAGGAAAACAGGAAAACAGGGAAATATATATATCGGGAACCATAAAAAAAATGATTTTAAACCCGGCAAAAAGGACCTTGAAGTAGCGGAAGCCTGGACCAGTTTTCCAAAGGACAGGTTCTTAAAATGGAACGATGAACTATATGCTGTTCCTTACGGTCTGGAAGATTATTTTTACCTTTTTCATAATCTGAAGGTTATCAAACCAGGAACAAAAATATTTGCCGTTAAGAATAATGATTTTTTACCTGAACACGAACTGGCATTGTCTGATAGCCTTAGAAAAGATGCTTTTCCCTTGCAGGATTTAAGCATATCAGGTGCAATTAACTATCTGAGACGTGATGGTTTCAACCTGCCTGATGCACCAAAGGGCTGGATTATTGTAACTTACATGGGAGTTAACCTGGGATTTGTTAAGAATATCGGAAAAAGGCTGAATAATTATTTCCCGGTAGAATGGAGAATCAGAATGAATACACCTGAATCTGTTCAGGATAATATTTTAAAATGGAATGACCGGTTAATGGGTAATAGCTGATTAAATTTTTTTAAAATGGCCAACATCGTCAGGGAATTTCAGGTATTTGTCAAGCCGGCCGGCGCTGCCTGCAACCTCAGTTGCCGTTATTGCTACTATCTTGGAAAGAAAAACCTATACCCTGAGTATGAACCATTACGAATGAATGATAAGGTGTTGGAAAAATATATTATTCAGCACATTAATGCATCTTCTGAAAAACTGATAACTTTTTCATGGCATGGAGGAGAACCATTGCTAGCCGGTATTGATTTCTACCGGAAGGTTCTGAAGCTTCAGAAAAAGTACCAGCCATCAGGTTCAAAGATTTTAAACGGAATTCAGACAAACGGAACTCTGCTTGATGATGAATGGTGCCGTTTTCTGGCATCGGGTGATTTTATTATCGGCATGAGCCTCGATGGTCCGGGTGAATTGCACGATAAAAACAGGCGTTCAGGAGGGGGACTACCTTCATTCAGGATGGCATTAAACGGATACAATCTTTTACGGAAATATAATATTACTCCGGAGATTCTTTGTGTGGTGAGCTCTGATAATGTTGATCATCCAATGATTGTTTACAACTTTTTCAGGCAACTGGGGGCAAAATATATTACATTTTTACCGCTCGTTGAACAACAACCCGATTCTCCTTCAGGTGTAAGCATTCAATCGGTTCCGGCTATGGGGTTCGGACATTTTCTGAGTGTAATTTTTGATGAATGGGTTGAGAAAGATATCGGTGAGATAAAAATTCAGATATTTGAAGAGGCAGCAAGAACTGCTTTTGATCAGGAACATACACTATGCATATTTAAAGAAAACTGTGGCGGTGTCCCGGTGGTAGAGCATAACGGAGATTTCTATTCATGTGACCATTATGTTGATGATGAACATCTTCTTGGTAATATCAATGTAAATACATTGACTCATTTTTTAGACAGTGACAGGCAGAAAGCATTTGGCCTGGCAAAATCTCTTAGCCTGCCTGAATATTGCTCAGTATGTGAAGTGAGAGAGATGTGCAATGGTGAATGTCCGAAGAACAGGTTTATTTGCAGCCCTGACGGAGAACCCGGGCTGAACTACCTCTGTAGCGGATATAAATATTTTTTCAACCATTGTCGTCCGTTTATCGATGCAATCAGTGCAGCCTGGAAAAACAAACCTTTACTGAAATAATTCAGGCATGGAACATTTTCAGATCAAAGGAAAGTACAATAATTTTAAGAGTATTCCCTCAGGAATACTCTTGCATCATCAAAAGACTGACCCGGCTGAGTTATTTCAGTTTATCCTTTAAAAACGCAATTGTCCTGCTCCAGGCAAGCTTCGCCGCCTTTTCATTATACCTTTCAGGGTTGGAATCATTATTAAAGGCATGCCTGGCACCTTCGTAAATAAAAATCTGGTATTCCTTCTTATATTTTTTCAACGCAGCTTCAAAAGCCGGAATTCCCTGATCAACCCCCGGATCATCTCCGGCATAGTGAGCCATTATAGGAGCTTTGATCATTGCCACTTGTTCCTCGGAGGGTTGCCGTCCATAGTAGGGAACAGCAGCATCAAGATCAGGAGCATTTACCGCTACCTGGTTTGTCATAGCTCCTCCCCAGCAAAAACCTGTACAGCCTACCTTCCCGGTTGAAAGAGGACTGGTTTTCAAATATTTCACGGCAGCAACAAAATTTTTTATGGTTTTCTCACCGTCAAGCTCGCGGATCATTGAGGCGGCTTTATCCGGGTCATTTTCAGGTGTTCCTCCCAGAGGAGATAATCCATCAGGAGCCAGAGCGAGAAAACCCTCACCGGCCATCCTTCGTGTAACGTCCATTATATGAGGTTGTAATCCTTTGTTTTCATGGATTACTATGACTGCAGGAAATTTCCTTCCTTCTTTTGGCCTCGCAAGAAATCCTTTCACTTCCCCTGTCTCGCCGGGATATTTGATAAATTCAGTCAGAAGACCGGGATAATCCTGGGTAGCAGCAGAAGCTTTCAGGCTGTTATCCTCCAGAACAGATAGAAGTGCCAGTGCAGTAGCTGTACTGCCTGTTGCTATGACAAGTTTTCTGATAAAATCGCGTCGGTTTGTTCCCCTCTGCCTGTAATTATTATACAGGGTTGTAATTTTTTCATCCATAATTGACAGGTTTTTAAGTGTTAATCAGAGTTTATAACTTTAGCCATAATTAATTTTCTACTTTTGCGAATAACCAATTCTGAAACATTGTTAATATACAAAAAAGGAAGGTTATTTACAACAAACAATGTTATCTTAAATGAATCTTTAACATTATTATGAAAAAGGACATTGAAATTGCTCAGGAAGCATCTATAAGACCAATACTCGAAATAGCTACAGAACTGGGTATTCCTCAGGATGAGTTGGAATTATATGGCCGGTACAAGGCAAAGATACCTCTTCATTTCATTGATGAAGAGAAAATTAAGAAATCAAAGCTGATCCTGGTTACTGCTATTACCCCTACGCCGGCTGGTGAAGGAAAAACTACAACTTCCATTGGACTTGCACAGGCTCTTAACATGACAGGGAAAAAAACAACCGTTGTATTACGTGAGCCTTCCCTGGGACCGGTCTTTGGTATCAAAGGGGGTGCTGCCGGAGGTGGTTATTCGCAGGTAATTCCAATGGAAGATATAAATCTTCATTTTACAGGCGATATTTCAGCTGTTGAAAAGGCCCACAATCTGTTGGCCGCCCTGATCGATAATAACATCCAGCTAAAAGAAGGAAACCTTGGAATAGATCCAAGGACAATTGAATGGAAAAGAGTAATGGATATGAATGACAGATCTCTGCGGGATATTGTAATAGGACTGGGAGGCACAAAAGAGGGGGTTCCACGCGAATCGGGATTTAATATAACTGCAGCATCGGAAGTTATGGCAACATTATGCATTGCCAGGGATCTTGAGGATCTTAAAAACAGACTTGGTAATATTTTCGTAGGATATACCTATAATGATAAACCTGTATTCGCCCGTGACCTGAAAGCACAGGGAGCCATGACAGCCCTTCTAAGAGATGCCATCAAACCAAATCTTGTTCAGACACTGGAAGGTACTCCGGCGATTATTCACGGCGGACCTTTCGCAAATATTGCCCAGGGAACCAATTCAATTATAGCTACGAAAACAGCTCTTTCACTGAGTGATTATGTTGTTACGGAAGCTGGCTTTGCAAGTGAACTTGGAGCTGAAAAATACTTCAACATAAAATCAAGATTTGGTAATCTGCGTACACATGCCGTTGTTATTGTAGTTACTGTACGAGCATTGAAATATCATGGCGGGGCTAAATTGTCAAATCTGCGGAAAGAAGATAAACCTGCTCTGATCAGGGGGTTTGAAAACCTGAATAAACACATTGAGAACATGAAGTTCTATGGATTTAAACCTGTGGTTGCGATAAACAGGTTTGACTCTGATACACAGGAGGAAATAGAACTGACCATCAGGCATTGCGAATCTCAACGGGTTGACGTGGCATTGAACGAATCATGGGCTAAAGGTGGGGAAGGAGCTATTGATCTTGCCAAAAAAATAATTGAAAGCGTAAATAATTGTCCTGATTGCTTCAGGCCGCTTTATGAACTTTCCTGGACATTTGAAAAGAAAATTGCTACAATTTGTCTTATGATGTATGGTGCTGATCATGTTGAGTATACAGTACAGGCTGAGAACAAGCTCAGGAAGATTGAAAAACTTGGCATTGAGAATCTTGCCGTGTGTATCGCAAAAACACAAAAATCACTTTCAGATGATCCCTCAAATAAAGGAAGGCCCAGGGGATTTACTGTTAAGATAAGGGAAATTGAACTTTCATCCGGAGCAGGTTTTATTGTTCCGATAGCCGGAACAATTATGAGGATGCCGGGACTGCCAAATTACCCTTCAGCAGAAAATATCGACATTGACAATAATGGTGTAATAACAGGATTATTCTGATGATCAGTAATATTTCCGGTGTAATACTTGCCGGAGGCACCAACAGAAGGCTTAACGGCATAACTAAGGCAAACATTATAATCGATGGGAAAACAATTATTTCCAGGATCATAGATACAATCACTGATATTTTCGGGGAAATAATCATCGTAACCAACACTCCGGAAGAGTTTAAGAAATATTCCGGTTGTAAGCTTGTCAGCGATCAGTTTATAAAAGTCGGACCACTCGGCGGTATTCATTCTGCCCTTAAAGCATCGTCAAATGACGTAATATTTGTATTTGCAGGTGACATGCCTTTGTTGAATAAAGACTTAATTATCAGTCAGATTGATTATTACTCAAATCATAAATGCGATATTCTGATTCCCCGTATTGATAAATATATAGAGCCGCTTCATTCTATTTATAATAAAACGATTACTGAAAACCTTGAGGAGTATCTGAAGGGTAAGAACAATTTTGCTGTTCATGAATTTTTTAAACGTGCAGATGTTTTTTATCAGCAACTTGAGGGAACGAAAGAAACTAAAGATGCTTTTATAAATATTAATACACCGGCTGATATCACGGAAGTAAAATCAATTCTTGGTGTTGTCTGATCCTGACAGGTCTATTTACCGGCATCAGGTTAACAGTAAGATTGTTCGGACATCATTTTTTATTAACTTTATATGTTTTAATAAATAAGAATATTATGAAGAGAATATCATTTTATATCCTTATGATCGCACTGTTATTTTCAGCATGCAGGAAGCTTAGCAAGTATGAAGGAGTTGCTTTTAATGAAAAGGAACCCCGCGACTGGGAAAATCCTGAAATGTTCAATCAGAACCGCGAGGATCCACATACCACTCTGATTAGTTTCCCTGATGAACAAAGTGCTCTCGGGGGTATTAAAACAAATTCGCCCAACTATCTCTCTCTTGACGGAACATGGAAATTCAACTGGGTAAAATCGCCTGATCAGCGTCCTTACTGGTTCTTCAAGGATGATTATGATACGCGTGACTGGAAGAACATAGAAGTGCCTTCAAACTGGGAGATGAAGGGATATGGCGTACCTGTTTATGTCAATATCAGTTACCCTTTTAAAATGAACCCTCCGTTTATCCAACATAACTGGAATCCGGTCGGTTCGTACAAAAGAGAATTCAAAGTTCCTTCTGACTGGAAGGATAAGGAGGTCTTTCTTCATTTCGGAGCTGTGAGCTCTGCATTTTATGTATGGGTGAATGAGCAGCTTGTGGGTTATAGCCAGGATAGTAAAGTACCTGCCGAATTCAATATTTCAAAATACCTCAGGAAAGGAAAAAACTCTGTCGCTGTTGAAGTGTACAGGTGGAGTGACGGCAGTTACCTTGAAGACCAGGATTTCTGGAGATTAAGCGGGATTCAGAGAAGTGTCTTTCTGCATGCCCGTCCAAAAACTTATATTAACGATTTCTTTGCTATCGGGGACCTCGGGAACAATTATAATGACGGGCATCTTAAGCTTAATGTCTCTTTAAAAGGTTCATCTACAGGGACAAATGAACTTGTTGTTGATGCTTCTCTGTATGACGGAACAAAAAAGATATTTACAGAATCCAAAGTTGTTAAACTGTCGGATGGCAAAGGAACAGTCGATTTTTCGGGGATCCTTCCCGGAATAAGAAAGTGGTCTTCTGAAAAACCAGATCTCTATCCCCTTGTAATAAGTCTGAAAGATAAAGACGGAAATACTCTGGAAGCCGTGAGTGCAAAGATAGGATTCAGAAAAGTCGAAATTGTTAATTCACAGCTTCTGGTAAATGGTGTTGCCATATATATAAAAGGGACTAATCTGCATGAGCACAGTGATATAAATGGTCATGTTATTGATGAGGCTACATTGTTGAAAGATATCAGAATGATGAAAAGTAATAATATCAATGCCGTAAGAACATCTCATTATCCGCAGCAGGAATTATGGTATGAGTTGTGCGATAAATATGGCATCTATCTTGTTGATGAGACTGATATTGAGTCTCATGGTATTGGTTATAACAAGGATGTCACCCTTGCTGACAAGCCGGAATGGGCTGCAGCTCATCTCGACAGGGCAAAGCGTATGGTTGAGAGGGATAAGAACCATCCTTCAGTTATAATATGGTCGCTGGGAAATGAGGCAGGTGACGGGGAAAACTTTATTAATAATTATAAGTGGATCAAGAGCAGAGATGTAACTCGTCCTGTACAGTACGAACGTGCAGAAAAGAGTACAAATACCCCCGGGAGACATACCGATATAATGTGTCCGATGTATGCCCGTATTTCACAATTGGAATCCTATACGCAAGATCAGGGAAAAGACAGACCGCTGATAATGTGTGAATATGCACATTCTATGGGAAATTCAACAGGAAATCTTCAGGATTACTGGGATGTGATAGAGAAATATCCCAAACTGCAGGGTGGATTTATCTGGGACTGGGTTGACCAGGGATTACTGAAGACAAATGGGAATGGTGAAAAATTCTGGGCATATGGTGGAGACTTCGGAGAGGCAGGCATACCATCTGACGGAAACTTCTGCGTGAATGGCCTTGTATGGCCTGACAGGACGGCTCATCCCGGATTGTACGAAGTCAAAAAAGTTTATCAATATGTTGGATTTGAACCTGTTGATCTTAATACAGGGATTATTAAAATAAAAAATAAGTATGACTTTACAAATCTTTCGGAGTTTCATTTTGAATGGGAGGTTGTCTCCGATGGAAAAGTTCTGCAATCAGGAAAACTGACATTCCCTGATTTTAAACCAAATGCTGAAGAACAGGTCATTATTCCGATGAGTAAAATAGACCCTGCTCCGGGAGCTGAATATTTTCTTAATTTAAGAGTATTAAGAAGCGATGCCTGGAATTATGTTCCTGAAGATCACGTCTATGCTTCTGCCCAATTTAAGTTGCCCGTTGAAGGTAAACCATTATTTTCAAAAGAGAATGATCCTGAAGTACTTCAGACAAATACTGTTGGTAAGAAACTGGAAGTTAGCGGAGTTAACATGAAAATTGCATTTGATCTTTCCACGGGCAGGATGGAATCGTTCAATTATAAAGGTAAGGAACTGATAATGAAAGGTCCGGAGCCTGATTTCTGGCGTCCACCTACTGATAATGACTATGGCTATAATATGGATAAAAAGCTGGGAGTCTGGAAAAAAGCAGGTGAAAAAACCATTGTGACAAAAGCAAATATAAACCAACCCAGACCAGATAAAGTGGTAGTCACTTTCATTTATGATATTCCCGGAGGTGATGGTGAGAAAATTGCCGGCTATGCATCAACTTATACTATTTTCGGATCGGCAGATGTGGTAGTTAAAAACCAGTTTTCGAAAATTTCAGACAAAATTCCTGAAATTCCAAGAATGGGGATGCAGATGCAGCTTCCTGAGGAATTTGTGAATCTCACCTGGCTTGGACGCGGTCCTCATGAAAACTATTCTGACAGAAAGACTTCAGCTGATGTGGGTCTATACGAAAGCACAGTAGCTGATCAGTATGTCCCATATATCAGACCGCAGGAAAACGGTTATAAAACGGATGTCAGGTGGATTACATTAACCAACGTAAATGGTACCGGTATTCTTGTCAGCGGTGATCCGTTGTTCTGTTTTGAGGCTCTTAATAATATTCATGATGATTTTGAATCTCCGGGGAAGATATCACAGTACAGGAAGGATGCATTAACAGCAAATACTCATACAGTCGATATTAAACCCCGTGATCTGGTTAACCTTAATATTGACCTCGGACAGATGGGAGTAGGAGGTGATGATTCCTGGGGTGCTATGATTCATCCGCAGTATCGTCTTCTTGACAGAAAATATGAATATTCTTTCAGGATCAGACCTGTAACAAAGGATGATGACGTCTTGAAACTTGCCAAAGAGAAATTTTAAGGTATCTGTTGATTTCTCCTTTGTTCTCTGTGAAACTCAGTGTCTTCTCTGTGAAACTCTGTGCTTGCTCTGTGCTACTCTGTGTAAGTTCTTTTGCTACTCTGTGTAAGTTCTTTTGTTACTCTGTGTAAGTTCTTTTGTTACACAGAGAGCCACAGAGAATAATACTTATTCAATCTGATATTTAAGTTCTGCTTTCAGAA
The DNA here is from genome assembly GCA_963760915.1 of uncultured Bacteroidales bacterium. GTDB lineage: Bacteria > Bacteroidota > Bacteroidia > Bacteroidales > VadinHA17 > LD21. The sequence goes on from CAVXEU010000006.1 coordinate 205,454, forward strand.
CTTCATTTTCTCCCGTAAGTACATTTCTTACAAAATAGACAAGTGGTCCGGTAACTTTTTTGCTAAGAACAATTCTTGTGACAGAATTGGCCGCAAGGGTAATATTTTGAGGAGCGTTGGGAACACCATTGATGAGATAAAAGGGAATGTCAGATATATTGGTCACCTCGAAGAAAATACTTTTGTCATTCTGGTAGTATGGTCTGCCAACAGAGATGCACTGGTAGAAGAATGGTTTTGCATATTCCTCTTTTCCTGCAAGCATATCTCTGAAATATACAATAGTACGGCCGGCAAACATTGCTTCTTTTAGTGAATCATGATTTCTTTCTCTGGCAAAAACAAGAGTCATGGGCCTGTTAGTATTTTTTGGTTTTTCATAAATCTCACTTATTGTCCCGTGAACATCGCTGTTGCCTGTCAGTGCAAGGTTAAATTGTTTGCAGAAGTTAAAAACAATGGGATAGAATTCATTGTCGTTAAAGAATTCTATTCCATGGAGCCACCCGTTGCTTATAAGTCTTTGATGGATCTCATAAAGTCTGGGAACTCCGTCGGGCTGCTGCGATCTCCATCCCGGGTGGTTCCACTGGATAAAGGCGCCCTGTTTTATCGCTTCATCAAAAGAATCCCAAACAGAGTCTTTTGCAATAAGAGATGCATCATTGATGAAAAGGGCATTGAAATGACCCGGAGGCATCTTTCTTGTGATCTCTGTTCCGTGTACAAGTATGAGATTCCTGTCCCTTGCATATCCTTCTGAAATTTTCCAGGCTGCATTGTAATCAACAGGGATAAAGTCTTTCCTGGGTGTATATTCAAGATGATCGGTAATTGCTATTGCGTCAAGTCCATCCCGTAATGCTTCATCAATTCTCACTGTTGGCCATACATCCCCGTCAGAAAAAACCGTATGCATGTGAAAGTCACACTTCATGGTAACATAACCGGGAAGGTCGGGTAAATTAACAATTTTCCTCTGCCCGCTGGAGATAAGTGAAGCAGGAACAAGCAAGAGGAAAAGGAGTGAATATTTTTTCATTTCAATGATTATTAATAAGTTATCATCTATCTTTTTTACTATGGATGGCGCCGGTTAACACGGATTTGTTCAGTAGGCTTCATAGATTGTACTATCAGTTCAGGGATTGTTTATTCTTCTGTCAGATCCTTCTGAAGTCAAGATTCCAGAAATGGAAATCACTACTTGGCAGGTCTATTTTAAATCCGGTAACTTTACCTGAGGAATCAAAACTGAAGGTTATCAGTCCAAACGTCAGGAATTCATCTTTAAACACAACTTTAAAAGTATCGTAGTGCCAGTGTTCAAGCTGACCGGTGAAAACGGTCGCTGAAGGCAGAAATGTGAGTATCAGTTTATTGTTCCGGTAAGTTACTTCTGCATCGCCATAGTTTTTATCGCGGAAAATTCCGGTATATCCCTGCGGGGAGAGAGATGGCTTAGTGCCTGGCACCCTGCTTTCAAGCCGTTCTTTATTGCTGTTTTGTTCATATGCATCCACCCTTGACTTACTGGTTGCATACTCACTGATCCAGTCAAAATCCTTTCCTTTTACCAGGATATCCATTATATCGCCTCTTAAGGCATTATTGACAAAACCGTCGTTTCCGTTGTTAAGTATTATAATTGAAATTTTCTCCTCCGGAACCAGGGTGACTTTGCTTATATATCCGGGCATTCCGCCGTCATGTTCAACGATTTTTCTGCAGTTGTAATCATAAATGAACCAGCCAAGTCCGTACATGTAGAAATTGATACCATGTTGCTTTTGCGTGTTGCTTGCCCCGATAATGGTATGAGGTTCCATCAGCCTGCTTAATGAACTTTGCGATATGATTTTGCGTCCTTTGTATGATCCATTGTTTAACATCAGCGTTGTCCATTGGCTAAGCTCATCCACACTGGAATAAATTGCAGCTGCTGGCTTGGCAGCAACAAATCGGTATATACCGAGTACCTGATTATTGAGATGTCCGTATGCAATATCCTGATCTTTTGTAAGTTCATCGCTTGAAGGGCGTGTCTGGAGCATGCTCAGGGGTTTGAATATCCTTGTTTCAACGAACTCTGACCACGATAAACCGGTAACTTTTCGGATAATATCACCGGCTATCATAAACATTACATTCTGATAGCCGAAATCAATGCCGAATCGCCCGGTTATTGGTTCATAGCGCATTCTTTTCATAACCTCCTCGTCGGTATATGATGTGTTGTACCAGAGAAGGTCGCCAAAGAAGGTGCCAAGTCCTGACCTGTGACATAAGAGATCTTCAATGGTAAGTTCTCTTGTTATATAATTATCTGACAGTCTGAATTCAGGGAAGTAATCAGTTACTTTATCGGTCCATTTAAGTTTTCCTTCTTCCACCAGAATCCCTATTGAAGCAGCAGTAAAAGCCTTTGAGCATGAAGCTATATTGAACAGCGATTTTGTGGTCAATGGCTTTTTTACGGCTGCATTGCTGTAACCCAGAGCCTTATGATATATTATCACTGAGTCCTTCATTACAGCTACTGCAAGACCGGTAGGTTTGAAAACATTAAATGCTTCTGTAACTTTTTCATCAATTTTCGCAAGATCCTGATCTGAGATCTGGGAATTGATTATTGAAACAGAGATAAAGATGAAAACAGATAGTGTGGTGAATATTCTTTTCATTCGCTTATTTTGAAGGATTGTTTCTATTCAGCATGTCGACTTTCTAATTAAGCTTTTCATAAAAATACGCTATTTTCTTGTCAGCGTCATCCCATGTATAGATCTTTTTATCTCTGTTGAGAAAGTAAAAATTAAGCAAGGCCAGGTCGCCGGCGCACATTGTTGCATGAGCGAAAAGGAAAAGGGAAAAGCTCCATTTCCATAACCCTGGCAGAAGAAAAATCAGAAGTGTAGATATTACACTTATAAGTATAAACGGGGTTAATGCGACAATCCTGAACTGAAGAGGAGTTGCGACATATCTGTGAGCTGTTACATAAAAAATAAACTGGTTAAGATCCATTCCCACCCTTATGTTCCTGGCACCGGAAAAGTAATAAGGCACAATGTGTAACATTTCGTGAACCGGAATGCACATTATTGGAAAGAGTATGAGTCCGATAAATGAGTGGAAAAGTATATTGACACGCGGGAAAAATCCTGCAATATTGATTCTCACATTTACGGCAAGCATAAGAAAAATGAGGCAGGCAGACCAGAAGATGACTGTTACATACGATTTTTTTTTTAAATAATCCAGAATAAACGGAATAAGTTCATTATAAGGTATTTCAAAAATCTGTCTGAACTTTGTCTGATCTTCAAGATCTTCTACATTTAATGCCATTAAGGAAGCTTTTATCAAAATTAGTTTTTTGAAAGAGAATTCCCAATGATATTAAATATTAATTGAACATCGGGAGCAATGAATAAATAGTAATTTTTGGGTTAAAGCCCGATTACCATTGAGACTTGCTTAAACCCTGACTTAAGTCCGGGTTTGTTGATAATACATTTCGGTGCGCTGCACCTCTATGGTTACATCAAACATATATTCTACAAATATTATGGTGCTCCGCACCTCCCGCACAGCAGTATATAATACAACCGCTGCAGGCATTGTTTTGCAGTGCACCTTTTGGTATGATTCAAAGCGGCAGTGCTGCATAATATTTGCAGAAGTGTAATTTAATAATGCAAACAAAGGTGCAGAGCAACGCAATATTTAATACTAATCAAAAAATCACTTAAGGATTCAAAAATCCCACCTATGAAGGAATATCCATAAATTATAGCAGGGGATTCCCCGACCGCTTTTTGGCAGCCCGTAATTAACCTGTCATCTTTTACTAATTCTCATTTCAATTTGTCGCGCTTTAATAATGATCCGCAATCCCGATTTACTCGTAATTTCAAAGAATAATATTTGCTTTTCATGAATGATTAAGAGATTATCAACGTATTAAAAGCAGTATTAAACTACGTATTAAAATACGTTGAATTATTTATTTGTTACTGAATAACAGTTTGAAACAGACCAGCCGGATTAAGATGGTATTTGAGATTATGGTAAACAGAACAGTGAACCTGATTTTTAAACTCAGGACACTTTTTTAGCAAACAGACAGTTCTAATAAATGGCGCATTATTTGATACATTTGCAAAAATATACGGTTAGTGAGGCTGATTATAACAATATTGACAATTTTTCTTTTTGTAACCGTACTCTCAGGGCAGGAGGATACAATAAAACAGAAGAATGATACTGTTCCGGGAAAAGCCTATCTTATTCAGAAAGTGAAGAGGAACGGGGTCACCCTGCCTGAAGTTGAAATTAAGGAAGTTACAGTCATCGGCCATCCCAGCATGACCAGAAAAAGCGATTTCAGAAAATATGAAAGACTCGTTTATAACATAAAAAGAGTTTACCCTTATGCATTGATGGTAAGAGTTAAGTTAGACCAGGTTAACGAAGCTCTTAAGAATATTCCTGATGAAAGGAGCCGCAAGGAGTACATAAAAAACGTGGAGAAAGATGTTTTTGCTGATTATGAAGGTGATATGAGACAGATGACCATAACTCAGGGACGTTTGCTTATTAAGTTGATTGACAGGGAAACGCAGAATACTTCATATTCACTGATAAAAGATTATCGTGGAAAATTCAGTGCTGCATTCTGGCAGGGTATTGCCCGTATTTTCGGAACAAATCTTAAAGAGGAATATGACCCTTATGGAGATGATATCCTTATAGAACTTATAATAAGGGAAGTGGATGCCGGGAGACTTTAAAACCTAAATCATGATAAGATCCTAAATATGAAACGGATTTTTATTGCTTTGAAAGTTGAAGCCGGAGAGAACCTTTTAATGATGATTTCATCGCTGAAATCCGGTCTGGACGGGGAAGGGGTTAAGTGGATCAACCCTGACAATATCCATATAACACTGGCATTTCTTGGTGATACCGGGGATAACAGTTTAAAGACTATCAGCGAAATGCTTAGGAAATATTGCGAAGGCAAGGGTAAATTTGAACTGACTATCAAAGGATCAGGTGTTTTTAAAAGCCTGAATGATCCTCGCGTGATTTGGATCGGTGTTGAACATTCGGAAAAACTGGAGCAACTAAATAATTACGTAAAAATGGGGCTGAAAGATGCCGGAATTAAGATTGAGAACCGACCATTTAATCCACATCTGACTCTCGGGCGAATAAAATTTATCAGTAACAAGCCGGCTCTGAAAACCGTGCTTGAAAAATATAAGGATATTGAAATACAGAAAATATCAGTGGAAGAGGTGATTATTTTTGAAAGCATCCTGCTTCAATCTGGTCCATTGTATACACCAGTAGGGAAAATCAGGTTATAATCGGACAGATTGTAAAAATAATTGTATATAATGAAGATCCAAAATCTACATCAGCTTTTAAATTCCCTGGCCTTTTAATATAATTCCAACGGTATGGCAGGCTATTTTGAAATCAAACCAGAGCGACCTGTTGTTGAGATAATAGAGGTCATATTCAAGTCGTTTAATCATTTCATCTACATTTGAAGCATAGCCGTACTTTACCTGTCCCCAGGATGTTATACCCGGTTTAATTACCTCAAGATGTCTGTATTGAGGTACTTTAGTTACCATCTGATCGATGAAATATTGTTGTTCTGGTCTGGGTCCGACAATCGACATATCTCCTTTAAGGACATTAATAAAATTAGGTATTTCGTCAAGTTTATGCTTTCTCATAAATCGTCCAAGAGGTGTAATCCTTTTATCACTACTCCCTGAGATAAGCTTTAAGCCGTTTTCAGAGGTGACATACATTGACCGGAACTTATAAATTATGAATGACTTTCCTGATTTTCCGACACGTTTCTGTGAATAAATGACAGGTCCGTTGCCTGAAAGTTTAATTAATATGCTAAGTACCACAATAACAGGCATTAGCAAGAACAAAGAAAAAATAGCAACTGAATAGTCAACTATAATTTTTACCATATACGGAGCATGCTGTCCTTTCAAAAGCATTCGTTAAATTTACGAAAAGAATTGAGTTTAACAATTGCTAACGGGGGTCTTACATTTTTTATATTTTTGTCGGATTATTTATATTTCGGGAAAAGCAGATGACAGATACATTTGAAGCGAAAGGCAAACGAAAAAAACTTGTAGCAGATCTCAGACAAAAAGGTATTGTCGATGAAGAGGTACTAAGGGCTATTGATGTGGTTCCCAGACACCTTTTTATGGATCCTGCTTTTCTTAACCATGCTTATATCGATAAGGCATTTCCAATATCATCGGGACAGACTATTTCACAACCCTATACGGTGGCAGTACAGTCATCGCTGCTTAGGGTAAAGAAAAGGGATAAAATACTGGAGATAGGGACTGGTTCAGGATACCAGGCTGCAATACTTGCTGAGATGGGAGCAAAAGTATATACTATCGAGCGATTCAGGGAGTTGTTTTTAAAGGCACAGAGGATATTGGAATCTCTGGGATATTCTGCAGATTTCTTTTATGGTGACGGCTATGAAGGCAAACCACAATATGGTCCTTTCGATGGAATTATAGTAACAGCTGCTGCTCCTGAAATACCGGGGGCACTCCTTAAGCAACTGAAAAAGGGTGGAAGGCTTGTAGTTCCTGTTGGAAACAGTAGTTCGCAGGTGATGACTGTTGTGGAAAAAACGGGTGATGATACTTACGAATATACGGATCATGGGAATTTTGTTTTTGTACCAATGCTGAAAGGTACAGTAAACGAAAAATAGTTTATTATGGAAATATTCAGGTTTGTCTTTTCTCCCATCGAGGTAAACACATATATCCTGGCAGATAAGTCAGGTGACTGCGCGATTATTGACTGTGGTTGTTATAATAAAAGTGAGGCAGACAGATTCGGACAATTTATAAAGGAAAAAAAAATAAAACCTGTATTGTTGTTAAATACACATTGCCATCTTGATCATATCTTCGGCAACAATTACATTTTGAAAAAATTTGGACTAAAACCTTTTTCCTGCGAAGATGACGAAATGAACAGGAAAAGTGCTGTTCAGCATGCGATGCTTTTTGGATTGAAAATGGCTGAACCACCTGCCCCCGGAGGATTCATAACCGACAAACAGGTGATCGTTTTTGGAACATCAGAGCTTATTGCTCTTCATGTACCGGGGCACTCAGCCGGGAGCCTTGCCTTTTACAGTGAAAAGGATGGCATTGTACTTACAGGAGATGCTCTTTTTGCAGGCAGTATTGGAAGAACTGACCTTCCCGGAGGAGACTTTGAGACTCTTATAGCAAGTATTAAAAAACAATTGTTTGTTTTACCCCCATCAACAGTTGTATATCCTGGCCACGGAAATGACACAACAATTGGAAATGAAATAAAATCAAATCCTTTTTTCCTGAGATAATTCCTGCTAATTTTGCATGCAATTTTTATGTAAGGTTTTCCAAATTCCAAATTACTAATTGATATCATTTCAGATAAAATAATTTAATATTTATGTCGTCAGATAAATTTGTTAATCGTCATAATGGTCCGCGCGATAATGAGCTGCCTCATATGTTGAAAACAATAGGTGTCAAGTCTCTTGATCAGTTAATTGAAAAGACCATTCCAAAATCGATTATGCTGCAAAAGGCACTTAGGCTACCTGAAGCTATGAGTGAATTCGAATATCTTAATCATATCAGAGCTGTTGGTAAGAAGAATAAAATGTTCCGCTCCTTCATCGGACAGGGTTATTATGGTGTAGCTCCTCTTTCTGTTATAACCCGTAATGTTCTTGAGAATCCTGCCTGGTATACATCATATACTCCTTACCAGGCGGAAATTTCACAGGGCAGGCTTGAAGCGCTGATGAATTTTCAGACAATGATCATTCAGCTTACCGGCATGGAGATTGCCAATGCCTCATTGCTGGACGAATCAACCGCTGCTGCTGAGGCAATGTTAATGATGCACAATGCCAGATCAAGAGCATCGGTAAAAGCAGGCGCAAACAGGTTTTTTATAGATGATGACATATTTCCCCAGACAATGGATGTTATCAGAACACGGGCAACTCCTTTAGGGATTGAGCTTGTTTCGGGAAAATACACACAGGCAGTTTTTGATGAATCATTTTTCGGGGCAATGGTTCAATACCCTTCTGCATCAGGTCAGGTAAAAGATTACAGGTCATTCACCGATATGGCTCATGCTACGGGAGCACTGGTTGGTGTTGCTGCCGATCTGATGAGCCTTGTTATACTTACCCCTCCTGGTGAATGGGGAGCTGACATCGTTGTAGGTTCAAGCCAGCGGATGGGACTTCCAATGAGCTTCGGTGGCCCTCATGCCGGTTATTTTGCTACCAAAGATGAACTTAAAAGGAACATGCCGGGCCGTATTATCGGCGTATCAGTTGATGCCCAGGGAAATAATGCACTTAGAATGGCATTGCAGACCCGCGAACAACATATTAAAAGAGAGAGAGCTACATCCAATATCTGTACTGCCCAGGCTTTACTCGCTACCATGTCGGGAATGTATGCACAGTACCATGGTCCGGATGGGCTTATTAGCATTGCCACACATATACACAAATCAGCATGTACCCTGAATTGTGCAATAAAGGATCTTGGTTATAAGCAATTGAACTTCAGGTTTTTTGATACAATAAAGATTGAACTTCCGGATGGTGTATCATTGGACAGTATCAGAAAACTGGCCCTTGATTCTGAAATTAATTTTAATTACCCTGGCGATAACACGGTAATTATCAGTACCGATGAAATAATAACTTTTAAAGAGATAAACACCATAGTTGAGATATTTGCAAAAGCTTCAGGAATAAAGGCCGAAAGGGTCAGCACACATTGTGACTGCAAATGTATAGATGAGAAGTTTCTCAGGAAATCAGACTTCCTGAAGGAGGAGAATTTCAACAGATATCACAGTGAGACTGAAATGATGCGCTACATCAAGATGCTGGAAAGAAAGGATTTTTCCCTGACTCACAGCATGATCTCTCTCGGATCATGTACTATGAAGCTTAATCCTGCCACCTCATTGTTCGCATTAAGCTGGCCGGAGTTCGGAAATATACATCCCTTTGTTCCAAAAGATCAGGCGCTGGGTTATTATCAGGTTATGGATGAGCTTGGGGAAGCACTTAAAGAAATAACAGGATTTCAGGCAATATCATTCCAGCCCAACTCCGGTGCTGCCGGAGAATATGCCGGTTTAATGGTTATCCGCGAATATCATCTGACCAGGGGTGATGGAGGAAGAAATGTGGTTCTTATACCATCATCAGCTCATGGCACAAATCCGGCAAGTGCGGCAATGGCTGGTATGAGGATTGTTGTGGTGGAGTGCGACGAAAAAGGCAACATAAGTGTTGAGGACCTTAGGGCAAAAGCTGAGGAGCATAAAACTGACCTCGCCGCTTTCATGATTACCTATCCTTCAACACATGGCGTTTTTGAGGCAGCCGTAATTGAAATGTCAGATATTATCCACTCAGCCGGCGGATTGGTATATATGGACGGAGCAAATATGAATGCACAGGTCGGATTGACTAATCCCGGGCATATTGGTGCTGATATCTGTCATCTTAACCTTCATAAGACTTTTGCTATCCCTCACGGTGGCGGAGGCCCCGGAATGGGTCCGATTCTGGCAAATGACAAACTGGCAGAATTTCTTCCTTCCCATCCCCTTGTTAAAACAGGGGGGAGCCATGGGACTTCAGCTGTTGCAGGAGCGCCGTTTGGAAGCGGGCATGTTCTTACAGTATCTCATGCTTATGTAATGATGATGGGTGCATTCGGTCTGACCAGGGCCACAAAGTTTGCAATACTAAATGCAAATTATATTGCTGCATCACTTAAAGGCTGGTATAAAACTCTATATGCTGGTGAAGATGGATTTGTGGCGCATGAGATGATCCTCGACTGCCGGAATTTCAAGACTGAAACGGGCATTTCAGAGGCCGATATCGCCAAACGATTGATGGACTATGGTTTTCATGCGCCGACTCTTTCATTTCCTGTTCATGGTACACTTATGGTGGAGCCAACAGAATCAGAGTCTCTTCAGGAACTTGATAAATTTATAAGTGCGATGAAATCTATTTGGGATGAGATACAGGAAATAAAGGAGGGAAAGGCTGACAAAGAAGATAATCTGCTACATAATGCACCGCATACTGCCATGGTCGTAACTGCCAATGAATGGAACCATCCCTATGACCGGCAAAAAGCTGCTTATCCTCTTAAATGGGGAGTGGAAAACAAGTTCTGGCCGGCAGTGGGTCGTATAGATGATGGATTTGGGGACAGGAATCTTGTGTGTACCTGCGATCCTATTGATACTTACCGTCTTGAAACTTTTAAGAATTAAATCTGAAGTCTTTGTGCCATCTGCTATTTCTTTTCATTTCCTTGTATTGTACAGACGGGGGAAAAAATGATGATTTGGTATGATTACAAATTCCATGCGTTAACCGGAGAAACAATTATAATGTAATTCATAAAAAATTTTCTACTCTAAAAATAAATCACCAAATTTATTCTTTGTAAAGAATGCTACTTACTGAAATATATTATTATGCGTAACTCTAACTGGAATGACCTTGTTGCAATGCTTAACGGGAAACAGCCGGACTATAGACCTGTGGGATTTATTATTGACAGCCCATGGATCCCAGGTTGGTATGGAATCTCAAATCTTGATTTTTATTCATCCGACAAGTATTGGCTTGATTCGAATCTAAAAGCAGTAAATTCATTTCCTGATGTCTGGTTTATGCCAGGCTTCTGGTCGGAATATGGTATGTGCACGGAGCCTTCAGCCTTCGGTTCGAGGATGGTATTTCTTGAGAAAAGCCTTCCACATGCTGACAAGATCATATCGGGTCTTGAAGAAGTTGATTTACTTCCTCAACCCAATGTGAAAACTGACGGACTGCTGCCTTTTATGATAAACCGGTTGAAGAACAGTCAGGAGGCTATTATTGAGGCTGATCATCAGATCAGGTTTGCTGTATCAAGGGGTCCGCTTAATATAGCCAGTTTCCTCATGGGCACGACTGAGTTCATGCTGGCAATTGCTATGGATCCGGAAGGAACACATAAACTTCTGAAAAAAATTACGGATTTTATCTGCGACTGGTTATCATGGCAAAAAGAGTGCTTCCCTTCAATTGAAGGGGTTCTGGTACTGGACGATATCATTGGTTTTGTCGGGGAAACAGAATTTAAGGAATTTGTCATCCCATATATAAAAAGAGTATTCAGCTGCACTGGTGCAAAAGTAAGATTTCTTCATAATGACGCAGAAGGAATAATAACAGCAAAGTATCTCAATGAGATGGGAATAAATGTGTTTAATTTTTCTTTTGAACACTCCCTCTCTGAAATACGCACGCTAGCCGGTAACGGTGTAGTTCTGGTCGGGAATATTCCACCCAGAGATGTACTGGCCGGCGGTACTCCTGAAGATGTCAGATCAGCTGTGCATAAGGCATTCGGAGAAATCAAAAACCATAACAACATAATATGGTCAGCAGGCGGAGGAATGCCACCTGATGTAAGCAGTAAAAATATTAAAGCATTTATAGATGCTGTAAAGCAGGAATCCATATAAAATAAAATATGAAACAGTTTATTCTGGTGATCGTTGTTTTGGTTTTCAATCTGTTTCCAGCGATATTACAGAAAAATCAGGTTTTACATTTCAATGTTGTACAGGATAAATGCCAGGTTATAAACACACCAGTCAGTTTTGGACTTGAAGATGAATCCATAAGTGATAATTTGTCATATCAGGGGTTTGAAAAGGAATCCCGGGTTGGACCCGGCTAAGACCTGCAGTTTCTGACAGGATATGGAATTAGTTTACGTATCCGCCAGAACAAAAGCTATTAAGCAATTAACCAGATATATTATGTCTATTACAAACCGGAATATTGGAACACTAAATAACCTGTTATTATTGATGGTTCCATGTGCGATCATTATGGTCTCCTGTGGTTCGGGAGGTCCGACACAGCAGGAGGTAAAATCAGAGGAATCGATGAAAAAGAATTATCCGGTAAACTTAATTACTGTAGATCCGGGGCATTTTCATGCTGCACTTGTTCAGAAAATAATGTATCCGCAGGTATCTCCTGATGTTCGTGTCTATGCACCTGAAGGGCCTGATTATGTTCAGCATATTGACATGATCAAAGCCTATAACAGCAGGTCTGTTGACCATACTTCATGGAATGAGCTGGTTTACATAGGGCCACATTTCTTTGAAAAGATGCTAGAGGATAAAGCCGGCAATGTGGTTGTACTCTCAGGGAATAACAGGAAAAAGGCAGAGTATATAACAAAATCGGTCAATGCCGGTCTAAATGTTCTTGCCGATAAACCAATGATAATAACTCCAGATGATTTTCCGTCACTGGTGGAGGCCTTTGCCACTGCAAAGGAAAAAGGAGTACTGTTATATGATATTATGACTGAGCGATATGAAGTAACCACGATCATGCAGAAGCTGTTGTCTCAAAAACCTGAAGTTTTCGGCACCCTGAAAACAGGCAGTAAGGAAGAACCTGCGGTTACCAAAGAGAGTGTACATCATTTCTCAAAGATTGTATCCGGAAGTCCGCTTCTCCGTCCTGCGTGGTTCTTTGATGTGACACAACAGGGGGAGGGTATTGTGGATGTTACATCGCACCTTGTTGACCTTGTACAATGGGAATGTTTTCCCGAACAGATACTGCAGACATCTGATATAGAGATGTTATCTGCACGGCACTGGCCGACACTTATTTCACAGGAAGAATTTAAAGAAGTAACAGGATCCGATGATTTTCCGGATTATCTGCAGAAGGATGTAAGGAAGGGCACATTGAATGTATATTCCAACGGGGAAATGGTTTATAAGATAAAAGGGGTTTTTGCAAAGGTATCAGTAGAGTGGAAATATCAGGCTCCTCCGGGAGGTGGAGATACTCATTATTCTGTGATGCATGGAACTAAATGTGATCTGGTGATCAGACAGGGTGCTGAAGAAAAATTTCTTCCGACACTTTATATCGAGAATGTCAAGGGTTCAGATATTGACGATTTTACTGGGAAACTAAAAGAGGTAACAGCCACTTTACCTTACGACAGTATTCAGATAGAGGCAGTTGGAAATGGCACCCTGAAAATAAACATACCTTCACGGTACAGGGTGGGACACGAAGAACATTTCGCTCAGGTAACTGCAAAATTCCTTGAATATCTGAAAAACGGCAAGTTACCGGACTGGGAAGTGCCATGTATGATCACGAAATATTTTACTACAACCAGCGCTTTGCAGATGGCTCGCGGAATTAAGTAAATAAACTGTCAACTACTATTGAATAAAGATCGCCAGGTGTCAATCCGGCAGCTTCAGCCTGTTTTGGTATCAGGCTCTCACTGGTCATTCCCGGAACTGTATTTATCTCCAGAAAAAATGGTTTTTGCCCGACAACTATAAAATCAACCCTGACGATGCCTTTGCAGCCGAGAAGATCATAAACCAGAGAACTTAATCTCTGGATCTCGTTTATTACAGTTTCCGGCATATTTGCGGGAGTAACCTCATCTGATCTGCCGGCAGTGTATTTTGCCTCGTAATCAAAAAACTCATTTTTGCTGATTATTTCAGTTACCGGGAGTACAATTACTTTATTACCGGTTTTTAATACTCCGCATGCAACCTCCCTGCCATCCATATATTCCTCTATCAACACCTCGTTGCTCTCAATGTACGCTTTTTCTATTGCAGATAACAGCTCCTCCTTTTTCTTCACCTTAGATACGCCAAAACTCGATCCGCTGTCGTTTGGTTTGACAAAACAAGGCAGACCTGTTTTTTCAATAATACCAACAGGGTCAAGGTTATCTCCTTTCCGTATTAATATTGCTTCAGCCATAGGGATGTTATACTCTTTCAAAAACAGTTTGCATGCCTGTTTATGGAAGGTAAGAGCAGAACAGAATGCACCGCAGCTGGTATAGGGAATATCCAGCATGTCAAGGTAGCCCTGCAGATAACCATTTTCTCCCGGGGTGCCGTGAATGGCAATGAATACGGCATCGAATCTTATCCTGGAAAGATCAGTTACCAGGCTGAAATCATTTTTGTCAATATTATGGTAGCGGCCTTTCGGATCTTCCCAGAACCAATTGGTTCCACGGATAATAACGATATAGACTTCATACCTTCCTGAAAGAGCTTTCCCTACTTCAACTGCGCTCTTTACAGAAATCTCAAATTCCGAGGAATCTCCACCAGCTGTAATTGCAATAGTCTTCATTTTTTGTTTAATTTCTTAACCCAAAAGTAGTTATTTTCCGAATGTCAACTTCTGGTAAACTACTCTAAAAAATGGTATTCAAAATTTCACTGCATATTTGACGGTTGTTGAGGAAGTTTTTCATCACTGATCACTGTACATCCATCGTATCAACCTGTATAACAGGAAATATTTTCCGGATACTACACTTTGAATAAGCTTCAGATATATTAACTTTGCAGAAAATATTAAAACCCGATTAAAATGAAAAAAGGATGTCTGATCTCAGTAATTGCAGTTTCTTTTATTGCACTTGTTGTTTTGGTTATTGTGCTCTGGGGCACAAAAATTTATAATGGTATGGTTACAATGCAGGAATCCGTTACAAGCCAGTGGGGTAATGTTGAAACATCATACCAGCGGAGATCTGACCTTATACCCAACTTTGTTAATACAGTAAAGGGTGCTGCCAACTTTGAACAGACGACTCTTACCCAGGTTATTGAAGCAAGGTCAAAAGCTACTTCAATTACAATTGACCCGACAAAGATGACTGCCGCCAATATGCAGCAGTTTCAGCAGGCACAGGGTGAATTGAGCTCCGCGCTTTCAAGGTTGATGGTTGTAGTTGAAAAATACCCCGAGCTTAAAGCAACACAGAATTTCAGGGATCTTCAGGTTGAACTGGAAGGAACGGAAAACAGGATATCAGTTGAAAGGAGAAAGTTCAATGAGGTAGCCAGGACATATAATACATATATAAAACGTTTTCCCCAAAGTTTTTTAGCCGGGATGTTTGGCTTCCAGTCTAAACCTTATTTTGAGGCAGTTGAAGGTGCTGAAAAGGCACCTGAAGTAAAATTTTAATATATTTATTTAAACTTTGTATATGAAAGCTTCATCGTTCTTTTCCAAAGAACAACAGGCTCTGATTCTTGACTCCGTCAAGGTGGCAGAAAAAGAGACATCGGGTGAAATAAGAGTTCATATTGAAACGTCATGTAACGAAGATGTTCTTGACAGAGCTGCATGGGTATTCAAAAAAATCGGAATGCATAAGACTGCCCAGCGTAATGGTGTTCTTTTTTATCTTGCTGTGAGCGACAAAAAGTTTGCAATACTCGGAGATGCAGGGATTAATGCAAAAGTCCCTGCCGGGTTCTGGAATGATATAAGTGAGATGCTTAAGAAAAATTTCAGTGAAGGGAAATTTACCGAAGGCCTTTCAGAAGGTATTTTGCTTGCCGGCAGACAGCTTCAGACTCATTTTCCATACAGGAAGGATGATGTTAATGAGCTTCCTGATGAGATTTCATTTGACAAATTAAAGGGGGAAAAATAATAATGAGAAGAAAAAGTTCATATCTGTTGGCGTTTGTATTTCTCTTATGCAATTTTTCTGTAAGCATAGTATTTTCCCAGGATATTCCGGACAGACCAGTTCCTCCAAGACTGGTTAACGATCTTGCCGGGATGCTTAATTCAGAAGAAATAAACAAGCTCGAGAATAAACTCGTATCCTTTAATGATTCAACATCAACTCAGATTGCTATTGTTATTGTACCCACGCTTGAGGGCTATGCAATATCTGATTACGCTCAGCGTTTGGGTGAGAAGTGGGGTATTGGCAGGAAACAGCTTAACAACGGGGTTCTTATTCTTGTTAAACCAAAAACATCAGATTCAAGGGGAGAAGTCTTTATAGCCCAGGGTTATGGTCTCGAGGGAGCAATTCCTGATATTACGTGTAGTGAAATTGTAGATAATGATATACTTCCGGCATTCAGATCAGGAAATTATTATGGCGGATTGAATAAGGCAACCAATACTTTAATGGCTTTGGCAAGAGGTGAATATTCTGCAGCGGAATATGGTCAGAAAATAAAGAAAAAAACAGCTTCAGATGTCCCTGTAGGTCTTATAATATTTGTAGTTATTCTGGTAATTGTGTTACTCTCCGGTAAGTCGGGTGGCTCAAACAATAAACATATTGGCTCGGGTGGATTGCCCCTCTGGATGCTTCTGGGAATGATGGGTTCAGGAAGAGGTTCCCATGGTGGAAGCTGGGGTGGATTCTCAGGCGGAGGTGGCGGAGGCGGCGGCTTCGGAGGATTTGGCGGTGGCAGCTTTGGTGGCGGCGGCGCCGGTGGAAGCTGGTAGCCATAACGCTGAGCATTTAAGACGACGATAACAAATCGGCTCCGACTCTATTTTTAAATTATATGGAAGAATCTCTTCCTGCGGTGTATTTTCTCCATTTTTCTATTACCTGTTGCATATCATCAGGTATCTCAGAATCGAAGAATAATCTTTTACCAGTAACAGGATGGTCGAATGCCAGCGATTTGGCATGCAGAGCCTGACGCGGAAGTATTTTAAAACAGTTTTTAATAAATTGCTGGTATCTGGTAAATGTGGTCCCTTTAATTATCTGATTTCCACCGTAATCTTCATCGTTAAACAACGGATGTTTTATATGACTGAAGTGAACCCTTATCTGATGGGTTCGTCCGGTTTCAAGTTTACACTCAACAAGTGAAATATAACCGAAGTCTTCTATAACCTTATAATGTGTGATTGCGCTTTTTCCTTCGTTTTCATCCTTAAACACCTGCATTATCTTCCTGTCCTTAATATTCCTGCCGACATTACCTGTAATAGTACCTTCACGTGGGTCGGGGATTCCCCATACAAGTGCAACATATTTTCTGTCGGTAGTACGGTCAAAAAACTGTTTTGACAGTCTGTTAAGGGCAAATTCATTCTTTGCTATGACAAGAATACCTGAGGTGTTTTTATCTATCCTGTGAACCAGACCTGGCCTGGTTTCACCGGTATTAAAGAGAGGAAGCTCCCTGAAATGCCACATCAGGGCATTAACAAGAGTACCTGTATAGTTACCATACGCAGGATGAACCACCATGCCTGGTTTTTTGTTGACAACAAGTACATCGTCATCTTCATAGACAATATCCAGAGGAATATTTTCGGGAATAATTTCTGTATCTCTTGGTGGAGTTGGAAGAACCACCTGTACAATATCCCCTGGTTTAATCTTATAATTTGGCCTGACAGGGTTACTGTTTACAAGGATATTGCCTGCATAGGCAGCAGTCTGGATGCGTGTTCTTGAACTGTTCTCAATTTTGTCAGAAAGGAATTTGTCAATCCTTAATAGCGATTGACCCGGATCGGCAATAAATCTGAAATGTTCAAAAAGTTCCTGTTGGTCCAATGATTCTTCTTCAGCCATTTTAAGATAATTACCTGGTTTTTATTAAACGGTTGTATCCGACAGGCCGGCCATTCAGACTTGTAATAACAATGTATATACCTTCCTTCAGAGAGGATATATCTATCCGCTCAGCGTAAGGAACCCTCATCAGTTCACGTCCGGAAAGATCGGTAAAGGTGATATATGTCTGACCTGATAACGGTTGTTCACCCTGACTGATCATGACCCAATCAGAGGCCGGATTTGGCCACATACGAATCATATTGATATTCTTATAGTAAGTATCTTTAATGGAAGTTAACTTAAGGGGATTGCCGACAACAGGTCTGATCATAATGCTTCCGCTAACCTGTGACTGAAGCCACTCGCCGTTTAACCAGTAAAACTGCCTGTTGCCATG
Source organism: uncultured Bacteroidales bacterium (assembly GCA_963760915.1). GTDB lineage: Bacteria > Bacteroidota > Bacteroidia > Bacteroidales > VadinHA17 > LD21. The sequence goes on from CAVXEU010000006.1 coordinate 223,418, forward strand.
TGGGGTGTTGACATCAAAGCCTGCATTAAGAAATGTTTCAGAACGTTGTCTCCATCCGACATAAAATATATTATTAACCATAACGCCTTCAGGAAGTGGATAGGTATAGAAACCGTTTATCATAGTGCCCTGTTCAACTATAACATCTTCCTTTGAATAAATCACATTACCGGGAAGTCCGTTGTTATCGTCCCATACCATAAGGTCAAAAGCTCTTTTATTGGACTCCATATAGCTGTCGTTGAAACATATTCGTATAGCCCTTATAGTATCCTGCATATATGAAGTAAACCTGTAAGCTGCCATTGCGTTTCTGGAACCCAGCCCGTTAATTCCATATCCGCCTTCGGATGATCCGTCATCAAACGCAAAATAGTTATTGAAAACCTGGAAATAGACCAGTGTGTCATTTTGTTTCGGATCAAACTCATCAGTTTTGAGGGAACACGTAATCCTGAATAGTGCAGTGTCGGGGTTATCAGTATTAAATGTATATACAAGGTTTGCATCGTAATCGATGTTTGTCAACGGACTTATATTAGTAGCTCCGGCTGAGAAGGAATAGGCCTGTGAATTTTTATAAACATCCCATATCTCAAAATTGCGTGTAACATTCCTTGTAATCGTATCGTTATTACGGTAATGAATCAGGATTGACGATCCCATTTCCTGCAGATAAACCTGTCTGAATTGTTTCCAGGGCATCGCCTCATGAGATTTGAGAAGCGACCGGACGGGAAGCCTGAATGCAACATCAGCGAATACTGTATCACCGGAGTTCCTGTTTTTATTAAGCAGAATATAATCAATATTCCAGATATCACAGTTGCCAACCATTGAAGGATCGCTCAGATTCGGGCTAAGGCTTGCATAGTTAATGAACCGGAACTGGAATCCTTTTTTAAGGAAACGGGGATCATTTACCGGGATGATGACCGGTTTGAATCTCTGTTCCGTGTTCCCGTTAACTTTCCATACGGAATACCATTTATTCTCCTCAGGAGCCAGAAACTGGAGAGTGAGACTGTCGTTTGGTTCAGGTGTGTCAGATAATCCGCCCGGCTGATAAAAAAAACTTAACCAGATATTATCTGAGACAGAATAATTAAGATTTACCGGTCTGGAAGTAAGCTGGTCAGCTTTAAATCCTGTCGTGGAGGCATTTGGGTATAATCTGCCTGTGTTGTCCAAAGCATCGAAGGTAGCGATTCCTTCTGTTATCTGACGATCGGAGTATGTGTTATTAATAAAAACATAGTCGTCAATCCATCTTCTGCTATCGGGTGAAAATGATCGTTCCGAGAAATCATCAAACAGAGGCAGTGACAGTGTGTCGGTGGCAGCAAATGCTTTAGGGGTTTTCAGGATATCCTTGCCGGATTTAAGAACGTAGTTTGACTGCAATCCTGTAATTATCTCCTGTGCATGCAGATCTGCAAGGAAGACACTCATGAGAATTAAATATAATGAAACCTGCTTTAGCATCAGTATTATTTGGTTACCCTGTTCATGATATCTGCAACGGAAATTGTATCAGAAATAATCAAAGTTGAATCAACAGGGAGCCTGGATGAATCTACTGTAAGCCAAAGGTACATGGCAGACCCAAGTTGCATACTGGCCCCATCCCTGTATTCGGGGATCTGTTTATAAACAAAAGCCTTAGCAGTATCTTGTTGGTTAACAATCGAATTATCATAAATATACGTTCCCAGACTTAGTGATGAGAAGAGTATTTTATTCCTGGCAGCTCCCAGAAGCATACCAATTAAATCCGGAACTGGAGCCCGTTGATTACTTAAACCCTTACCAAGTACAAGATCAATAACCGAACCTTTCTGCAATGAATCGCCTTCGCTGACCTTTTTTCCGTTGCAATACTGTTCCAGTACGATGTTTACTGAAAGATCAGGTTTGTATCTGTTTTCACCCATTTTAAGTCCGGAGTTCTCTATCAGGGCTACTGCCTGTCTTATCGGAAGGTCGATAAGATTTGGTACCGCTACCATTTCAGGATTAAAGGCATTAACTGTTAATGCAATATTCCTCCATTTTTTTACCTTGAAGCCCGGGACAGGATTTTGTTCAGCTACACAACCACGGGGTACAAGGGTGGTGTAAACGGAATCAAGTACTTTGTATCTGAGCTTACTTTTTTTTGCCAGACTAACTGTCTGATCCATTGTAAGACCGATGAAATTTGGTACAGGTCTTGCCTGCCCGTGCCTGGTGTACAGGTTCAGCCAGATAAGTAAAATTAAAACCACTCCTACGGCAATTGCGGCAGCAAAGCCAAGATTCTTAAGAAATACTTTGCTCAGAATAAAATTTTTAAAGCTCATACTGACAAATTGAACATTAATAATAACGCAAAGGTACTGATAAAATTATAAGAAAGATGATTGAAGATTCTAATCCGGGAGTTTGTCCAAATCTCTTTCTTCCAGCCATCTTCTTCTCCCATAATATTAATCATGATCTTTATCTCATCGTTTCATAGTGGCGACGGTGATCTTTTAATGGATTTGTAATACGAATCTCTTTCAACGGGAATGAACCCGGCTTCATTTATCAACCTGCAGATTTCCTCAGTGGTCATAGCCGGGTTCTCTTCCTTTGAACCAGCCATCGAATAGATTCTTGTTGTATCATCTATCGTACCGTCCATATCATCGGCGCCAAAAGAAAGTGAGAGTTGGGCACTCTCTTTCCCGATCATAGGCCAGTAAGCTTTTATATGAGGAAAATTGTCAAGGTAAATTCTTGATACTGCATAGTTCCGGAGATCCTCGATTATATTAACTTCTCCCAGATATGACATGCTGTTGTTTGTTTTCTTATATTTCAGTGGTATAAATGCATTAAAGCCTTTTGTTTTATCCTGGAGGGTCCTCAGTCTGTCCAGATGGTCAATACGATGATTGTAGTTTTCAATATGGCCATAAAGCATTGTAGCATTTGACGGGATTCCAAGACTGTGCGCAGTCTCATGGATTTTCAGCCACATGTCGGATGATGATTTTTCGTCGCAGATCATTTTTCTCAGTTCTTCATCAAAGATCTCAGCTCCACCTCCTGGAATTGAATCGAGGCCATAGTTCTTTAATAGTTTTAATCCTTCCTCGATTGAACATCCGGCACGGGATATCATATAATCAAGCTCAATTGCCGAGAAAGCCTTAACATGAATTGCCGGTCTGTGCTCTTTTATTTTTTTTATTAGCGATCCCCAATAATGCAGGTCATATGAGGGATGAACCCCGCCCACAATATGGACTTCAGTGACGTCTTTACTGTCAAAGCGTTTTAAAATACCAATCATCTCTTCATGGCTGTATTCCCAGCTTTCCGGATCTCCGTCAGGTTTATGGTATGAACAGAACCTGCAATTATATATGCATTTGTTAGTCGGTTCAATATGAAAATTATGATTATAATACGCCAGATTACCATTATGGTTTCTTCTTACGACACCTGCCAGCAGCCCCAGAAGTCCCAGGTCGGCTTTTGTATATAACATTAAGCCATCCTCTGCAGATATGCGGATATTGTTTGTTATTTTATCTGCAACGATTTTTAGCTCTGCGTTTTTTATCTGGTTCAGTAGGACGTTCATTTTATCATTTGATGTGAGGGCAGCAAAGTTAATAATTCCGTTAAAATATTGTCCTTTTTTGTGCAGGAAGGGATTAATGAAATTGCACTCAGTTTTAACTGGAAATAACTGGAAATAAAAAAGGCGCCAATTAAAGGCACCTCAAATAAGATAGATATTGCAGATTGCCAATTATCCTTTAAGTTTAAGTTCAGTTGAAACCGAAAGTTTCTTTCTGCCTTTTGCCCTGCGTGCAGCAAGGACTCTTCTTCCGTTCGGAGTTGCCATCCGTTCCCTGAAACCATGCTTATTTGCTCTCTTCCTTCTTGATGGCTGAAATGTCCTTTTCATCTTTTCAATTGTATTTGTTGGCTAACTTCTGATTTGAGACTGCAAATGTAGTATTTTTTTGAAATATAAAAATGCCGGGGGTGTTTTTTTTCAAAAAAATCAAAAGGGCAGGTATACAATCTTCTTGGTTTCGAAAAATGATTCTTCGAAGAAGTCAGTTATGTTCCAGATTAATACACGCTTTTTGTAATTTGATAACTCTTCAGAAAGGTCTCCTCCCTTAAGATATATAATACCATTCCTGAGACTGTTATTTCCCGATTTGTCAATATTCTTTGAAGTCATGGTCACAAAACCATGAAACTCCGTAACAGCCCTGCTTATTATAAAATGGTACCTGCCTTTCTCATCTTCAGCCCTTTTCCTGGTAGGTCTGACATTTTCCAATTCAAGTTCATCCTTAACTGATGATACCACTTTTATTTTTTTTTCAATTGAGTCAAGAAGAGTGAATTCACAATCAGGGAACATTATTGCAAGAGGTATTCCCGGGAATCCTCCACCTGTTCCAACATCAAGGATTCTTGTTCCAGGTAAAAAGCTGATGATCTTACCTATAGAAAGAGAATGAAGAACATGATGAACCTGAAAGTTGTCCATATCCTTTCGGGATATTACATTAATCATACTGTTCCATCTTTCATATACAGGCTTTAACCGAGATAGTTTATCTATCTGAATATCTGACAATAACGGAAAATACCTGAAAATATTATCTGACACTATCTGTTACCGGTTTTAATTAATACATTATATAGCAATGTTTTAGCCCGGTACAACTGTGCTTTTACCGTTCCCAGCGGAAGTTTGAGCTCTGATGCTATCTCCTCATAGGAGTATTCCTTATAATAGCGAAGTTCAATAAGCTTCTTATATCCTGGTTTTAGTTGGTTTATAATATCCTTCAGAGCAGTTATTTTCTGATGATAGATTAATGATTCTTCGGGATCAGGGAGGTCAGACTGGATATTTGCAGTTACATTATCCATGCCGTCCTGGAGCAGATCAAGAGGAGTAGGAGAGGAATGTTTCTTCCTGATAAAGTCAACACAGTTGTTTGTTGCGATTTTGAACAGCCAGGTGCTGAATGCAAATTTCGGAGTATATGAATCAAGATTCCTGAATGCTTTGCCAAATGCTTCAATTGTCAGATCTTCAGCATCGTAAGGGTTATTTACCATTTTAAGGAGCATATAGTAAATTGAATCCCTGTATCGGTTCATCAGGCTTGCAAAAGCTTTTTCATTACCTTTCCGGGCCTGTTCGAGAAGCAGCAGATCGCCTTTCGCTTTTTCCGATAATCCCTGAGTTACTTCCATTTTGTGTTACCGGATCTTTTCCGGCCGTTGCTTAAATAGATGATAGCATTGATTACAGGTGAAATGATATCGAACAACAGCGAATAAATTACTAAATCAGGTTCATTCAATCTTTTATGAACCAGTCTGAAAACAATTATTTGTGTAATGAGTCTTATCCCAAATATTATTAATACTTCCGGTACAAGAAAACCGAAGGATAAAAGCACAATAAAAGAAGAGTAAAGCATAATCCTTGTTAATGGTTCCAGGGTTAAAAGCAGTTTATCCCTTAATTTATAGTAGGGAGCGGTTGAAAGGTGTCTTTTTTTCTGAGTTATCCATTCATTGACATCCGAGCAGGGGACGGACCTGGTATGGGCATCACTTCTGAATTCAACACAGGTATTATTCTTTGAGGCATGATTATTAACAAACAAATCATCATCGCCCGAACTAAGATTACTGTGAGCTCCATAACCTTTGCACTCGAAAAAAAATGAACGCCGGTATGCCATATTTCTCCCTACACCCATATATGGTATTCCACGGATTGCCATTCCCAGATACTGCATGGCTATTGTAGCACTGTCGTAACGGATATATTTGTTCAGAAAACCCTTCTCCTTCAGGTATCCTCCATATCCGAGTACAAAGGTCATATTGTCTTCAAAATGTGAAGTCATTATTCCAAGCCACTTGTCTGACTCAGGCTGGCAATCTGCGTCAGTGAAGAGAAGAACATCATTACTGGCTGCCTTTATGCCGATGAATTGTGCAAATTTCTTATTATGTGTGAATTTTGGATCCTTGTTGATTGTCGAGATCTTAAGATGCGGATATTGAACCAGATATTTTCCGAGTACATCATAAGAATTGTCCTCAGAACAATCGTTTACCACGATAACTTCATAATTGGGGTAGTCCTGTTCCAGTACAGAAGGCAGAAAGTTCATAAGATTTTCAGCTTCATTTCTGGCACAGATTATAACAGAAACCGGTTGTTTCCCGGGATTTAAATCAGATGGTTTATAAAGGTGGACTGCCAGGTAGTAGAAAAGGTAATAAAACAACTGGAAAGCTGTAGCTACTGCAAAAATTAAGAAAACAGCCAAAAGAAATTCATTATCCTGGTGTAACATTTGACTTCCATATAAGTCAGCAATATTAATAAGATAATCGGAATGTCAAAAAATAAATCAGATTAATAATATTGCGAATAGGGTAAATTTCACTTCTGAAGGGCATATTATATGATTAATGTACTGATAAACAATGAGTTTATGTTTGAATATTTTATTCGTCTATTATATTCTTCATTTCAATCTTTAACAGACCTCAGTCATTATGCCAAAAGTTGTTCAATGGCTCAAAAAGATTGAGAGTCAAAACATTTTATAGCGTAAGGAGAATAATGTACCGGTATGATAATGCTTCAATACAGACGGAGTAAAAAATAATTCACTATAATTTTATAAGGCCGCATGGAAAAATTACCTTTGTGCTTCGAAAAATGAGATTGGATTGTATGTTTAGTATTGAGAGCAGGGATAAAGAATCAAAAGCACGAACAGGCTTGCTGAAGACTCCTCATGGAGATATTCCTACTCCGATCTTTATGCCCGTTGGAACAGGAGGAACTGTAAAAGGGATTTTGCAACGAGATCTCGCAGATGATATAGATGCAAAAATAATACTGGGGAATACATACCATCTCTATTTACGTCCGGGTACCGATATTCTTAAAAATGCCGGAGGGCTTCACAGGTTTATGTCGTGGGACAGGCCATTGCTTACAGATAGCGGCGGCTACCAGGTATTTTCTATGACCGGGAACAGAAAACTTACAGATGAAGGGGCTATTTTTAAATCGCATATTGACGGATCGAGACATGTTTTTACTCCTGAAAATACAATTGATATACAAAGGATTATCGGTGCAGATATAATGATGGCTTTTGATGAATGTGCACCATGGCCGTGCGATTATAATTATGCCAAAAAGTCGGTAACACTTACACACCACTGGCTCGACAGGGCAATAGCAAGGTATAACGAAACAGATCCTGTATATGGAAAAGAACAATTTCTTTTTCCTATAGTGCAGGGAGGGACATTTGACGATCTGAGAAAAATGTCTGCTGAGAAGGTTGCCTCATCCGGTCAGGCTGGAAATGCTATCGGAGGATTATCGGTAGGAGAACCGCATGAGGAGATGTACAGGATGATTGAGATAGTTAATGAAATACTCCCGGATGATAAACCACGTTATCTTATGGGAGTCGGTACCCCCATTAACCTTTTAGAGGCAATTGAAAGGGGAATAGATATGTTTGATTGTGTTATGCCGACCCGTAATGGAAGGAATGGCATGTTGTTCACCAGTGAGGGGACGATTAATATCAGGAACAGAAAATGGATTGATGATTTCAGCCCGATTGATAATGAAGGGCCAACAGTGGCAAGTCTTTCCTACTCAAAAGCATATTTGAGACATCTTGTTATGTCGGGTGAAAACCTGGGAGCTCAGATTGCAAGTATACACAACCTGGGTTTTTATCTGAGCCTTGTTGATCAGGCAAGAAAAAAAATCGAAGAAGGCGATTTCAAAAAATGGAAAAACTCAATGATAAAAAAACTGTCGGAGAGATTATAGATTCTCTGAGGATCAAACTTATTGATAAATATATTATCAGGAAGTTTCTTGGTACTTTCTTCTTTTGTCTTGTGCTGATCCTTACTATTGCCGTTGTTTTTGATTTCGCTGAGAAGATTGATAACTTCATGGAAAATCAAGCTCCTGTGAAGGCTATAATCTTTAACTACTACATGAACTTTATCCCCTACTTTGCCACATTATTTGCACCGCTTTTTGTTTTTATTTCGGTTATCTTTTTTACTTCAAAAATGGCCATCAATACTGAAATAATTGCTATACTGAACAGCGGTATGAGCTTTAAAAGAATGATGTGGCCTTATTTCCTGTCGGCTGTGGTTATTGCGATTTTTACTTTTGTCCTTACTAACTTTATCATTCCCAAGTCGAATCTTATAAGAATGACTTTTGAAGATAAGTACTACCATACATCAAGCCGGAAGGTGATGCTGGAAAATATGCATCGTCAGGTTGAAAAAAATGTAATAGTCTCTATGGGTACATACAATCCCTTAAGCGAGAGGGGACAGGATTTTTCCATTTCAGAATTTAATGACAGCGGAAAACTCATATCAATGCTGGCATCATCGTCAGTGATCTACGATACTACCAAACATAAATGGACTGCCTTTAATTATTATGAGCGCCAGATAAATGGTCTTGAGGAGAATATTACACGGGGGAAACAAATTGATACCACTCTCAGTATCAAACCGGAAGATTTTTCAAGAGATCCCGGAATTGTGGGCACAATGACTTACCGGGAACTAGAGGATTATATTGATCTTCTCAGGCTCCAGGGTTCCGATGAACTTAAACTTTTTCTTATTGAAAAACACCGACGATATGCAAGTCCGTTTGCTGTTTTTATTCTGACACTTATTGGTGTTTCCCTGTCATCAAAAAAGATAAGGGGAGGTATTGGTATGAATATTGGTATTGGTCTTATTCTTAGTTTCTCGTATATACTTTTTCTTCAGTTTGCTTCACAATTTTCGCTTAAAGGAAATCTTGGCCCCATGCTGGCAATGTGGATACCAAATATTATTTATTCAATAGTTGCACTGGTTCTTTATAAAATGGCACCTAAATAGTTTATTAGTTTTACAATTACCTTAAGATTACATTATTAAAATTTAAATATCCTCAAAATAATATAATTATATAATCAAAATCTGACCATATGCCACTTAACAAAAAGATCCGTGAACTGCAGGAAAAACGCGAAAAGATACTTCTTGGCGGCGGTGAACAGGCTATTGAAAAACAAAAAGCCATGGGTAAACGAACAGCCCGTGAGCGCATTATGTCGCTTCTGGATGAAAACTCCTTTAATGAGTACGACCTGTTTGTTGAACATGATGCACGTGATTTCGATATGGATAAAAAATCACTCCCCAGTGATGGAGTTATTATAGGTTCCGGAACTATATATGGTGCTCCTGTTGCAATATTTGCCCAGGATTTTACCGTTGCCGGAGGATCATTAGGATTAATGCATTCGAGAAAGATCACGAAAATCATGGACCATGCACTTAAGATGAGAATACCTCTGATTGGCATCAATGATTCAGGTGGTGCCAGAATTCAGGAAGGGGTTAATTCTCTGGCCGGTTATGGAGAGATATTTTTTCGAAACACCATATCAAGCGGAGTTATTCCGCAGATTTCAGTAATACTCGGACCCTGCGCCGGAGGAGCTGTATATTCACCCGCTCTCACAGATTTTGTCTTTGTTGTCGATAATATCTCCAAGATGTTTATTACAGGGCCTGAGGTAATTAAGACTGTTCTCGGAGAAGAGATATCTATGGAAGATCTCGGAGGAGCTCGTGTACATAGTGAAGTAACAGGTAATGCTCATTTTTTCTCTATGAGTGAAGAGGAATGTTTTGCACAGATTAAAAAGCTTATCACTTTCATTCCATGGAATAACGGACAGAAAGCAAGAATGTTTGAACCAGGCGAACCCAGACCTGAATTCAATATCAACAAGATAGTCCCTGAAGATCCTACCCTTCCGTATGACGTAAAGGAAGTTATCAGAGCAATAGTTGATAATTCTGATTTTCTTGAAATAATGGAACTTTATGCCAAAAATATTGTAATCGGTTTTGGCCGTATGGGCGGACGTACAACAGGATTTGTGGCCAACCAGCCTCTCGAAATGGCAGGTGTTCTTGATGTGGATTCATCCGACAAAGCAGCCAGATTCATAAGATACTGTGATGCTTTTAATATACCTATCATAACCCTGGTTGACCTTCCGGGGTACCTGCCTGGTGTTGACCAGGAACATGCGGGAGTAATAAGACATGGGGCTAAGGTACTTTATGCATACAGCGAAGCAACCGTCCCGAAACTGACCGTTATCTTAAGAAAAGCGTATGGAGGAGGATATATAGCGATGAGTTCACGTCATCTGCGTGCAGATTTTGTTTTTGCATGGCCTTCTGCAGAAATTGCTGTAATGGGCCCTGAAGGAGCTGCAAATATTATTTTCAGAAAAGAGATCATGTCTTCCAGCGATCCTGATGGCATGAGGAAACAGAAAGTTGAAGAGTATAAGACAAAATTTGCCAACCCATATGTAGCTGCGTCTCGCGGATATGTTGATGCTGTTATAGAACCTTCCGAAACGCGAAAATTCCTTATGCACTCAATTGAGGTGTCGGGAAGTAAGGTTGTGGTGATGCCGGAGAAGAAGCACGGTCTTCCACCATTCTGATCAGGATAATTAAACTTTAATGGAATCAAAATGAATGAAGAAGAAGGATTAGGATACCTCAACATAGATACGAGTCTTTATAAAACAAGACTAAGCAAAAAATTTGAAAACAGAAAGCCATACAAGCCGGCAGATCCGAAGATTATTTTAAGTTTTATCCCGGGCACTGTCCTCAGTGTGTTTGCCGAAGTCGGTCAGGTTGTTAAAAAAGGTGATGTTCTGATGATACTTGACGCCATGAAAATGCAGAATAAATTAAAATGCAGCATGGATGGCAGAGTAAAGTCAATTGCAGTAAGAAACGGAGAAAAAGTATCAAAAGGGACTGTATTGATGGAACTGGAGTGATCTGACTACAAAACCCCTTCAAATATCACTGACTTTTTTAGTTTTTCCGGTAGTCTGGGTTTTTCCTGAAATATCCCATATACGCTTGATCCGCTCCCCGACATGAGGCTGAACAGTGCTCCGGATTTATAGAGACTGTTTTTAATTTCACCGATCAGCGGGTGCTTTTTGAAGGCATAGTCTTCAAAATCGTTTAAGATGCATTTTTTCCATTCAGTAACCGGGTGATAAATCAGTTGGAGAAGACCCGTTGACGGATGACCGGGCAAACAGTTCCGGTAAGCCTCGCTGGTACTTATACTTGCTTCAGGCTTAAGCAAAATCAAATAATAACCTTTAAGAACGGGCTCAACAGGTTCCAGTTTTTCCCCTCTGCCTGTTGCAAATGCAGGCAAGTCGTCAATAAAGAACGGACAGTCACTTCCAAGGTGGAGGGAAATTTCTTTCAGTTCTGATTCCGTAATACCAAGTCCGAAACTTCTGTTAACAGCTTTTAAAAGATATGCTGCATCAGAAGATCCACCTCCTAACCCGGAACCAACAGGAATAGCTTTATGCAGATGAATTTTAAGCTGCGGGAATGAATATATTTTCCGTAACCTGATGACAGCCTTTATAACCAGATTGTCTTCAGGATCGCTGCCTGTATTGATCCCGGTTACCGTTAAAAAGTCTTTTTTAATCTTTGCACCTGTGACAACAAATTCAAGAGCATCGCACAACATGACAGGATAAAAAATTGTCTCAATGTCATGATAACCATCGGAACGTCTTCCGGTAACCCGCAGACCAAGGTTTATTTTAGCTTTAGGGAAAACTATCATATTCCAATATTTAATGTAAAAATACCATATGGTTTTGAATTAGCTGCAATTATTTTGATGATTAGCTTTTCAACAAGTTTTTAACATCTGCATGTTTGTAACAATAAATCGCCATTTTAAGGTATTAAATAGGGTAATTCATACCTTTGAAAAGATTCGGATTTTTAATCCCAACACATCATAACTAACTATAAATAAGCAATATAACCTTAATGGCAAAACAACGAAATAGCCCGCGACCAACAATGGCAGCATTGCCGGATTTTGGCAAGGTACCACCGCAGGCAAATGATATGGAGGAGGCTGTTCTGGGTGCAGTTATGCTCGAAAAAGAAGCTGTAATTACCATTCTTGACATTCTTAAAGCAGAGAGTTTTTACAAGGATGCACACCAGAAAATATTCAAAGCCATATCAGACCTGTCGGCAAGGGAATTTCCTGTTGATCTTTACACCGTCACCGAGGAACTGAGATCTCACAATGAATTAGACAGTGTAGGCGGCCCGGTTTATCTTACGCAGCTTACTTCAAAAGTTGTTTCAGCTGCCAATGTTGATTATCATGCAAGGATAGTTGCCCAGAAGTATATTCAGAGAGAGCTTATCCGGGTATCAACAGAAATACAGACAAGGTCATTTGACGACACATACGATGTTACAGAACTTCTCGATTATTCTGAAAATGCTCTTTTCCAGATTGCTGAAGGAAACATAAAGAGGGAAGTAGCTCCTATCAATGTGGTAATCAAGGAAGCGATCAGGGAAATTGAAGAAGCAGGAAAAAGAGAAGATGCGCTGGTAGGTATTCCTTCAGGATTCACGAAATTAGACAGGCTTACTTCAGGATGGCAAAAATCAGAACTTGTTATAATTGCTGCCCGTCCGTCAATGGGTAAAACTGCATTTGCTCTCTCCATGGCACGGAATATGGCTGTTGACCATGGAAAGAATGTAGCTATATTCTCCTGCGAAATGTCTTCCATACAGCTGGTGAACAGGCTTATAGTTGCTGAAACCGATATTCCCGGTGATAAAATAAAAAACGGTCGTCTGAATGAAGAGGAGTGGAAGCAGCTTGATTCCAGGATAAAAAAACTCGTACTGGCACCAATATTTATTGATGATACTCCTGCAATTTCAATATTTGAACTCAGAGCCAAATGCAGGCGCCTGATGGCTCAGCATAAGCTTGATATTGTTATTGTCGATTATCTTCAGCTTATGTCCGGACCGGAGAATGCTGGCAGCCGCGAACAGGAGGTAAGTAATATATCGAGGTCACTTAAGAGTATTGCCAAAGAACTTAATGTACCGATTCTTGCACTATCACAGCTCAACAGATCAGTTGAAATGAGAGGGGGTACCAAGCGGCCTCTTCTGTCCGACCTTCGTGAATCGGGAGCAATTGAGCAGGATGCCGATATGGTGGTCTTTATTCACCGGCAGGATAAGTTCGGGATTCCGACCTTTGAAGATGGTTCCTCAACAAAAGGGATAGCTGAGATCATTCTTGCCAAGAACCGTAACGGTCCGGTAGATGACGTCAGACTGAGATTCCGGGAAGAGAAGGCTCAGTTTGTTGATATCGAGATTTTGATCTGGATGGGGGTCCGGATGTCAGGGATGGATCTCAGAGTATCACACTCGGATCAAAGATGAATCATGATAATCTGAGAAAGCTGGGAGGTGGATTCGATAATGAAGCCGACATTCAGGATGAACCTCCTTTTGCATAATCAGCATCTAGTTTAGCCTGATTATCAGTTTGGCACCTACACTTTTATAATTTACATTTTCAAATCCTGCATAAACACCAAACTCCGCAAGGAGAAAAACTTCACTTATGCTGTATCCGATCTCTGTGTAACTCTTATGGAACCTTGATCCCAGGTACGAAAGAGAGAGGTTTTCTCTCATAAGTGTATTACTCAGGACAGGGATCAGTTTCAGCATAAGATAGGGAGTCGTATATTTCAGATGTACTTCTCCGTAAAACTCCGGCGTACTGAGCGAATAATATGCCGGTATCATAAAAGCATCTTCATAGTTATTAATAAGCACCGGTATCGGTTGAGAGTTGAGATGGATGAAGTCATAGAACGGTAAACTCCGGTTATTAAGAAAACCGCCACTGCTTACTCTCCATTTGAATTCACTGAATGCTCCTATACTTTTGTTTTTGGATGCTTCTAACTTTATCAAGTCAAAATGCCTGAACCTGTCAGTCAATTCACTGAACTCATTAATTCCGTGCTGCCATGTCAGATTGAATGTGGGCCAGTCGGAATCCATCGGAATCTTGTTCCCATTTGTTATCTTGTACTTCTGGAATGGAGTATATGTGACTTTTGTCACAAAGTCGGCATGCCTTTGGTTGCGCAACTCATTCAACGGATCCGAACCAGGAGCCAGATAACTGTTTACCGGAATATTATCAGTGTAGCTTCGGCCAGACTTTATTAGTGAAAAGTCAGTTGTATTGTGAAGCACCCTGCGATCCTCAAATGTTGTACTTAGTTCGAGAGTCAGTCCATTTACTATCTCGCTCATATATCCAAGGGTAAGAAATCTTGATTCATACAATTTGAGATAGTTCTGCTTAAATAAAAGAGTGGAAATGGAATTTAAAAATGGATTTATTCCACTGCGATTATTAATATCTTTGCTGATCATTCCCGTTCTGGCATAGATTTGTCGTTGTTTCAGTCCATTGAATTTATAAAATGAATTTAGTCTCCATATTAATTGAGATCTGCTGAAGGCCCATCGTATATCCGGGCTGACAGACAAGGATTTGTTGTTTTTCCATGATTTCGCAAACCGGAAGTTCATCCCATAGATAAAGCCATCCACTGTATTGAAACTGAGGCTATTCATATCAATCAGACCTCTGAACGTAAACCTGAATCCGGTTGTGTCTGACCATGTATGCCCTGTTGCAATCTGTCTGATCGTTTTCAGAAATTTGTTTTTATCCTGACTGACCGGGGATGCTATTGAATCTGTATTTGCTTTTTGCAGAGATAAAGATTTTATACTATCACTTGTTCTAAGACTTCTCAATTCTGTCTCTGACAATGGTATAGGACGTATACGGGCCCAGTAGGTGCTGTCTTTTTTATTTGCACCTTTTTCTATTATCCGTGTAGTGTTATCTTTAATTTCAAGATTATTCTTTATGCTGTCGGGAATACTTTTTTCAGATTCTTTTTCCATTAGTTTCGAAAGCTTAACCATATCACGGTTTGTCAGCTGTTCCTTTTCAAGGATCCTGTCGATCTGCTGTTCTGTCTTTGTAACAGGAACTGAATCAGGCCTATTTGCTGCAACTCCAGCCACACCTGTATAATCAGTTGAAATATTTTTTGGTTTCTGAAGTGCCAGATTAGGTTTTACTTCAGTATATTTTACAGAACTTACATAGCCTGCATCAGCTTTGAACCCGATTATTCCTATGTTTATTTCAAATTTATGACTTACGGGAAGCCAGATATCATCCTGCACCGGGATATACAATTGCTGAACCCTGATCCTGCCAACAAGGTTTTCATTTGTAAGATCCACGCTGTGAAGGCACCAGAGATCCTCAATTATGTAAATAGTACCTTCAAAGAGTTGCTGGCTTTTTCGTTTCGGAGTGACCTGGATTTTATTTATCGTAAAGTTTCCCTGCAGTGAAGAGCCAAGATATTTGAAATTATAATGAGAAAATGCCTCAGGTGAAAGTGGGGATATAGCCATTTCAGCAAGTACAGGCTGGTAAAAGCTCGCCTTTATAAAATCCATAGGAGAGATCTCATTTCCCTGGGACGGAAAAGTACTGTTATATGATATGACTTTCTGCACATAATTGTCAGGTGCTGTAAACTCGATCTCATTATACGATTCCATAAGAAAGGAATCACCCTCTTTAATAACTTTTTCTTTACCTTCCGGTTTTCCACCGGCTCGAACTGATGCTGAATTGGCATTTGTTTCCATCTTCAGTGATTTTCTGAGAAGTTTAGGTATCCTGTTGATCACCAGATTTCCTTTAAGATAAACATCAGCTTTGTAATAGCTGACATCGTTAAGGTAGTAGGGAGCCATTCCTATAACCTTCCGCATTATGACATAAGCGGGATCTTCTCCTGATGCAGTGATTCTGACTTCCGGGATCTCATAATACTGAACTGGCAGCATAACATCTTTTATCACAGTTTTGTCAGTAAGTGTAATATTAACAAATACAGGTTCAAAACCCAGACTCTGATATATAACTGTGTATTTTCCGGCCGGCAGCCTAATCTCATAATCTCCTTTGGTATTGGCAGTAGTCCCCTGTTTAAGTTCCTGGATGTATACAGTTGCATACTGAACCGGATCGCCAGACTGATTGATTATCCTGCCTTTAAGTATTTGTGCATTTGCTATGTTGTAATAAAATATCAGAATCAGGAATTGCAGAATAAAGGATCTCATAAAAAACTCTTTGTTTACAGGATGACGGTTTAGGGGAAATAAAGTTACAAATTTTCAGATAAGTTATAATCAGTCTTTATTACCTGCTACAATAATAACTATCTCACCTTTGGGCGGTTTGCTTGTGTAATACTCTGCAAGGAACGATAATGTCCCTCGGATGTTCTCTTCATAAATCTTGGTTAATTCTCTCGAAACACAGGCTTCCCTGGCATCACCAAAATGCAAAGCCAGTTCCTTAAGCGTTTTTATAAGCCTGTATGGTGATTCATAAAAAACCATTGTCCTTGTCTCATCAGCCAGCCCTGAAATCCTTTTGTTTCTTCCTTTTTTGGGCGGCAGGAAACCTTCAAAGCAGAACCTGTCACAGGGTAATCCCGAGTTTACGATTGCAGGGATAAGTGCTGTTGGTCCGGGAAGGGTCTCCACCGAAATACCTTTTTCGACACATTTTCTGACAAGTAAAAAACCGGGATCGGAAATTCCCGGGGTACCGGCATCAGATATCAGCGCAATATTCTGACCTGATTCTATTTTTGTACAGACCGACTCGACACTTTTATGTTCATTGAACATGTGATGTGACTGAAGAGGGGTCTTTATATTATAATGATTAAGTAATTTTTTTGCCTGGCGTGTATCCTCAGCAAGAATAAGGTCTGCACTTTCAAGAATTTCAACAGCCCTGAATGTAATATCCCGGAGATTACCGATTGGAGTAGGTACTACATAGAGTTTACTCATTTGGAGTGAGTTTACGTTTTACCAGATCAAGGAGTTGTTTTACAGCTTCATTTTCATCATTTTCACCGGTATAGCTCATAATCACAGCCATGGCATCCTTCATACTTTCAGTATTCTCAAGTCTGGAAATTGCCTGGATATATGCATCCTTGTTGCCGTTAAAGATCTCTCTGATGAAAAGGAATCTGTCATTAAGGCCTATTGCATCTGATAACCTGTCAAGATGTTTGGTCTTTAGATGTCCTGATACATCATCCTCACTTTTCCTTGACCCGATTTGTTCATTGAACCTGCTTGACAAATGGCTGAAACTGTCAGCAATTATTGTGAAATCAGTTTGTTTCTTTGTGGTTATTGGGGATTCCTTATCCTTTACAACCGGTGCGGAAATTATATCGGAAGGTTCTTGCTCCGGTTCTTTGTCCTCAGAAGGATGAATGAAATCAGGAGAACCTGAAACTATCTCCTTTTCTTCCATTAAAGGTGGTTTGTCCTGTGGCTTCTGATTCAGGGTCTGATGAACAGGTTCTTTCTTCAAAGTCGGGGCATCTTCTCTGAAACTTTTGAGAAGTGAGATTACTTCTCCTGCACTTTTGCACTTCGACTTTGCAAGCTCAATTTGCAGAGCCGGAACACCTGGATATTTTTTCAGATCATCAATAATTTCACGTGCTTCATCGAGATCTCTGATAATTAAATCAATTGTTGCGTTGAAATCCATACAATTTGATGTTAATTTAATAAACCATTTTCCTTATTTTGCAAAAATAACTATTATTCCACAAGTCATCGAGGAAAAACTACAATTTACAATTTAACAAAGACATTATCAGCAGATGGATTTTCTTGAAAATTCGGTGGGGGTGGCAGGTAAGCGTGGATCAATTGAGGTCATTACAGGTTCCATGTTTTCAGGAAAGACTGAAGAGCTGATAAGGAGGCTGAGAAGGGCTCAGTTCGCAGGTCTCAGGGTTGAAATTTTCAAACCATCGCTCGATAACAGATACTCCGAAACAAGAGTGGTTTCGCACGACGACAAATCAATTGTATCAACACCTGTTGATAATGCTTCTGCAATTTTATTGCTTGCAGGAGGTGTCGATGTTATAGGGATTGATGAAGCACAGTTTTTTGACAGTTCCATTGTTGATGTCTGTAACAGGCTTGCAGATGAAGGAACACGAGTCCTGATCGCCGGCCTTGATATGGATTTCCTCGGTAAACCATTTGGTCCCATGCCTGCACTGCTTGCTATAGCTGAATATGTTACGAAAGTACATGCAATTTGTTTGAGATGTGGAAACCTTGCACAATATTCATTTCGAAAATCGGAAGAAGCTCAGATCGTGCTACTCGGCGAGAAAAATCTTTATGAACCTCTGTGCAGGAATTGCTACAACGATGCTTTAAAAAAATAAAAGTTGAAAATAAGTACGTCAGATATTGCTAAAATTACAAAAGGTAAACTTATTGGGCCGCCTGACTTGTGGGTTACAGAAATTGTAACTGACAGCAGACAGCTGAGTTATAGTGATGGGCTGGCTTTCTTTGCTATCAGCGGAAAAAATCACGATGGTCATTTGTTTATTGATAATCTTTACAGGAAGGGGATCAGGGTTTTTGTGGTTGAAAAGTTGCCAGATGAGCATGAACGTTTCGCCGGAGCTGTTTTTATTTTAACCGACAATACTGTAGAGGCACTGCAACTACTGGCAGCAACAGGAAGAAAAGCATTTAAGTCGCCGGTAATAGCAGTTACAGGCAGTACTGGTAAGACAATTGTTAAAGAATGGCTCGCAGATGTACTGGGACTTGAAATGTCAGTAGTCAGGAGCCCGAAAAGTTTTAATTCACAAATTGGAGTGCCGCTTTCGGTTTTAAAACTTGATGAAAAGTACAGTCTTGGAATATTTGAAGCAGGAATTTCATTCCCCGGTGAGATGGAAAAGCTTCAGAAAATAATTGAACCTGATATTGGTGTGATTACAAATATCGGAGATGCCCATCGGGAGAATTTTCCTGACAATGAAACAAAAGCATCCGAAAAGCTAAAGCTTTTTGTAAACTCCTCTTTAATTGTATATTGCAGCGATCATGATGTGATTCATTCTTTGATTCTCAGGAATGAGAATCTAAAATCAAAGATTTTGGTTGACTGGTCCTTTTTTAAAGATAAGGCTAAGATCTTTGTAAAAAGAAGTTCCCTTCCGGGAGGACATACGGATCTTCAGTTAACTTATAACAATATTACCAATGATTTTGAAATTCCGTTCAGTGACAGGGCTTCTGTAGAAAATGCGATTACCGTTGCAGCAGTATGCCTTGCTCTTGGAACCGGCACTGATACAATTGCCCGCGGGCTTGCATCGCTGGTATCGGTAGCTATGAGAATGGAGATGAAGAGCGGAATAAATAATTGTCAGCTTATTGAGGACTACTATAATTCTGACCCGGGGTCTCTAGGTATGGCCTTAGAATATCTTAATTCGCAGAATGGAAGAAAAACAACCTTAATTCTTTCAGACTTTGTTCAGAGTGGCAGAGATGAAGAAGAACTCTACAGGGAAGTAGCCGGATTGGTGAAGAAAACAGGGGTCGATAGGTTTTTCGGGATTGGAAAGGCTCTCGTAAGAAACAGGACATTATTTGAAAACACATCGTCGTTTTTTGATTCAACTGATGAGTTTGTTCGAAGTTTCAACAGCAGGGATTTTACAAATGAAATAGTTCTTCTCAAGGGAGCTAGAATATATGAGTTTGAGAAAATAGGAAACCTGCTTGAACAACAGATCCATCAGACAGTTCTGGAGATAAATCTCGATGCTGTATCCCACAATCTGAATGAATTTCGCAGACGCCTGGATCCCGGGACGAGGATCATGTCAATGGTAAAGGCATTTGCCTACGGTGCCGGACCGGCTGAAATCTCCGCTCTTCTTGAATTTCAACGTGTCAGTTATCTTGGAGTAGCTTACGCTGACGAGGGAGTTGAACTCAGGAATGCAGGAGTGAGTCTGCCTGTTATGGTGATGAATCCGGATCCCTCTGCGGCAGAAATGATGATAAAATATTCACTTGAACCGGAAATATATAGTTTTGAATCTCTTGAAAAATTTACTTCCGTTGCTTCGCGTCATGGATTGATAAACTATCCGGTTCATATTAAAATAGATACAGGAATGCACAGGCTGGGATTTATGCCTGAAGAAATTGAGATTCTGGCAAATAAGATAAAAATCACTGAGTGTATAAGGGTCATTTCAGTTTTTTCTCATCTTGCTGCCAGTGAGGATCCTGACCTTGATAATTTCAGTAACATGCAGGCATCTGTTTTTATTAAGGCTGCAGATAAGATAAAGGTGATAATAGGTTATCCATTTATTCGACATATCCTTAATTCTTCCGGAATAGCACGTTTCCCTCAATATAAATTTGAGATGGTCCGACTGGGCATTGGAATGTATGGAGTCGGTGATTTTGAAGGATTGAATTTAAGAACAGCAGGTCGTTTTAAGACAAGAATTTCACAGATAAAGAGAATTAGCGCGGGAGAACCAGTTGGGTATGGCTGTGCTGATGTTTCAGATACTGAAAGAGTTATAGCTATCCTGCCAGTGGGTTATGCAGATGGTCTGAACAGGAAGCTTGGTAACAGGAACGGAAGTCTTTTTATAAAGGGTGTAAGGGTACCTATAATCGGAAATGTCTGCATGGACATGTGTATGGCAGATGTAACCGGCCTAAACACAGAAACAGGGGATGAGGCAGAGGTTTTCGGTGAAAATATTTCGATAGCTGAAATTGCGGAAAAATGCCAGACTATACCTTATGAAATTCTTACGACAATACCCGGGAGAGTTAAAAGAGTTTTTTTCAGGGAATAGTAAGAAAGTCAAATTAATGAGAATCATCCCAACTCGCTTATATGCTCAATTATTAATGCATCCAGCAGACTAATCTTTCTTCCTTTTATTTCAATAATGCCTTCTGCAGCAAGGTTCGAAAGAGTCCGGATTGCATTCGATGTGGTCATGTTTGAAAGACTGGCTATGTCTTCCCTTGAGAGTGAAACGCGAATTGTTTTTCCATCTGCTTCACAACCATATGTATCACGAAGAATCAGGAGGGATTCAGCCAGACGTCCTCTTATATGTTTCTGGGTCAGGGAAACAATTCTGTTATTGGAAAAGGACAGCTCTTCTGCTAAAAGCTTCATAAATCTCAGAGTAAGATCCACATTTTTCTTAAGTATCTTCACGAAGAAATTCTTTTCAAAAACGCAAATTGCAGAGTCTTCAATTGCTTTTGCTGAAAATGGCCAGATCTGATCAGAGAAAAGTGTACGGTAACCAATGAATCCCTGCTGCCTCACCATCTTAAGTATCTGTTCCCTGCCGCCTACTCCTTCTTTGAAGACTTTCACTTTGCCTGAAGCAAGACAGATAAGTCCATGGGATTTATCACCTTCCTTAATTAAAAAGTCACCTTTCCTGATTATATACAATGCATGATGCTGAGCAATGATCTCTTTGTCTTTCTGATTTAATCCTTTAAAAACAGAAGAAGAACCTTCAAGACACAACTCAATATATGGGTTATTATATTGCATGATTTTTTTATGTTTAATAGCATATCAAAGGTAATAAAAGAAATCAGAAAAAATAAATTTAACAATTTTTAACATATTCAAAGACAGGCAGTTGTAAAGATCACAGGAACAGTTTTTTATTATTTATTCTCTTATAGTCTTTTGATAATCCATCAACCATGACTACTGCCAGGGAGGTGACAAGGTCACAGATTCTGTGAGCAAAGAGCAACAGGAACTGAAACAGATGACCACAGATTGTTCTTCCTGATTCAGGTGACACAAAGGTTGATTTATCTGATCAAAATTTAAAGTGATATTAATATCTGGCAACAAGAGGCATTCTTCTGCCAGCCCCGAAAGCTTTGGATGAGATTCTCAAAACAGGAGGCGCCTGGTATCTTTTATATTCATTGGAGTCGATCATGTGTATAACTTTTAACACGGTATCTCTGTCAGCTCCATTACTGATAATTCGTCCGGCAGGTTTTTGTAAGTCAATATACTGGTGCAGGATTGAATCCAGAACATTATAATCGGGAAGAGAATCAGTATCAAGCTGATCCGGTCTTAATTCGGCAGAAGGCAATTTTTTTATTATATTTTCAGGAATGATCTCAGAGTTTCTGTTTATGAAATGAGCAAGACGGTATATATCAGTTTTATAGACATCCCCGATAACTGAGAGTCCTCCAGCCATATCTCCGTAAAGTGTTCCATATCCGACAGCAGCTTCGCTTTTATTTGATGTGTTGATTAATATACATCCAAACTTGTTAGAAACAGCCATAAGCAATACAGCCCTGATACGGGCCTGAATGTTTTCTTCGGTAGTATCCCTGTCTCTTTCGTTGAACAAAGGACTAAGTACCTCCTCAAAGGCTCTGAATGGCTTTTCAATATTTAAAATATCATACTGCACATTTAAAGTACTGGCGAGTGTTACGGCATCCTTCACTGAATGATCAGATGAATAGCGGGAGGGCATCAGTAGTACCCTGACATTATTATTTCCCAATGCCTCTGATGCCAGACATAGTGAGATAGCTGAATCAATTCCTCCAGAGAGTCCGATTACACAGCTTTTCAGACCGGATTTGAAAAAATAGTCACGAATACCTGTGATTAGTGCCTTGTAGATAAGAGAAATTGTATCAGGTCTTGTCACCTCCTCCATAGGTATACCGGAAAGAATTTTATCGGATGAGTATGTTACAACAGCTTCCTCAAAAAAAGGAAGGTGCTCAAATATCTTGCCCTTTCCATCTATTATTAAGGATGCACCTTCAAAGATCAATTCTGTATTTGATCCGATCTGATTAACAGATATAACAGGTACCTTGTATTTTATAGCTTTGGATCTGAAAATATTTACTTTAGCTTCAACTTTTGTATATGAAAATGGCGAAGCTGATATATTAATAATAATATCAGGATTTTGTTTTGCCAGCTCCTCCATAGGAGACAATGTATACAGTCTGGCCTTTTCAAACTCATTGTCAAAAGGCTGTTCGTCCCATAGATCCTCACAAATAGTTATTGCCAGTCTCAAGCCTTTAAATGGGAAAACTGAAAAACTTGTCGCAGGTTCGAAGTACCTGTATTCATCAAAAATATCGTATGTAGGCAATAATGCTTTATTTGCTGAGAAGATAACTTTTCCTTCCGACAGCACCAGTGCCGAATTGAATAGTTTTTTCCCTTCAGGATTCCGGTTCAGGGTGGGAGAGCCTACAATGGCAGTAATTCCTTTGCATTCATTTGCTATATCATTGACAGTCAGTTCGCAACTCTCAATAAAATCTAGGCGATCGAGAAGATCCAAAGGAGGATAACCGGGAATACAAAGTTCGGAAAAGATTACCAGGTCAGATCCTTCTGCTTTAGCCTTAATAATTGCATCACAGATCATATCCCTGTTCCTGGAAAAATTGCCTATATGATAATTCAGTTGTGCGACAGTGATTTTCATGGAGATCCTGTTAAAAAATTACACCTAACCTGAAACTGAGCAACTTATGTGTTATCTTGTCGATAGGCTGGGCGTGATTGTCTTTTGTTACATCGAGGAAATTATTGTCAAAATTCAGTCCCAGCACAAGGGCTGTTGTTCCTCCAAGAGAATATTCAATCCCGGCAGTTACATGATAGGAGAGGTTGAACAATCTTAATTCATTATTGGCATTTTCGCCCGATATATTAAGATATGGAATATCTGCCTTCCGGCTTACAACAACTTTTGGATCAACCCCCAAATCGGTAAAAAATGTAAGGTAACCTATCTGATTCGTCTGTAGTTTCAGGCCAATAGGAACTGACAGATATTTAATTTTATAAATAACCGGTTTGCCCGGCAATACCGTTGAATTAAAATTGGTGAACTCCAGTACGGTAGTATCCTGGCTGACAAG
Organism: uncultured Bacteroidales bacterium; assembly: GCA_963760915.1. GTDB lineage: Bacteria > Bacteroidota > Bacteroidia > Bacteroidales > VadinHA17 > LD21. The sequence goes on from CAVXEU010000006.1 coordinate 247,421, forward strand.
TCTTCCACCGGTGCTTACCAGGCTGATGCCGGTGGAAAATGAATAGTTGGAGGCAAAATACCTGTTGTATGTCAGGCCGAAATTGAAACCCGGTCTTGCACCATCATTCCGGATTTCCTTAATATCGGAAGTGAACCAGCCAATTACAGGGTCGGCATGTATTCCAAAAGTTATTTTCTGTTGAGCCAGCACTACAGCAGGAGTTAAAATAATAAATAGTATAAATAAAAGCCTGATAATGTATTTATTATAAAACTTTAAATTGCTCATCTCTTCGATTATATTAATTAGGGGATCAATTCGTTTCTCTACATGCAAAAATAACAAATAATAAGCGAAGTTATTGTGTCGTTATTAATAGTTGCCTCATAATGGAAAAAGTGCTTATTTTTGACTTTCTAAAATAATGAAGAACATGAAAATCCGGTATATTGCTTTTATATTCATAGTATTTAGTGTTACATGGTTGTCTTCATGCAAGAAGAACCATTACAATGTCAATACTTCATCCATTAATGTAAATATTGAAATAAAGAGACTTGAGAAAGACCTTTTTACCCTAAACCCTGATGAGATCATAACTAAAGTTCCCTGGCTAAAACAAAAATATGGCAATTTTCTTCAGTTATTCAGCTATGTGATAAATACTGGTGACATTAATGAACCCTCATTTGGTGATTTTCTTGTTAGGTTTTGTACCGACAAGCAAAATAATGATGTCTATGATCTTACTATAAAAAAGTATCCTGATGTAAAAGCAATAGAGAGAGACCTTAGTGACGCCTTCCGTCATTATATTTATTATTTCCCTGAGAGAAATGTACCTGCTGTGTATACCTGTATTACCGGGTTTAATAACAGTATCATTACCGGAGATTCGGTTCTTGGTATTGGACTTGACAGATACCTTGGTGCAGATTGTGAATATTATCCGAGGCTTGAGATATATAAATACATTGCGGCAAGAATGACCCCTGAGAATATTGTGCCTGATTGTATGTATGGTTGGGCGGCATCAGAATGGGATTTTTCTTCTCTGAAATATCCGGCTGACAACGTCATGGCTGAGATGATACATGATGGAAAACTTAAATATTTTGAAAAATGTATGCTGCCTGATGCATCTGATGAGATAATTTTTGGTTTCACGGCTGACCAGATGAAATTCTGCAGGAATAATGAGGGCCAGATGTGGCAGTATCTTGTTGAAAATGATCTGTTGTTTAACAGCGATCAGTTCACCATTCGCAAACTTACCGGTGAAGCTCCGTTTACAAGCTATTTTACCAGTGAATCACCTGGCAGGGCAGCGGTATGGATGGGATTCAGGATTGTTGAATCATATATGACAAAAACTCCCGGAATAAAGCTGGAAGAACTGATGAAGAATACAAATGTACAGGACATAATGGAGAAAGCAAAATATAATCCGGATTAGACTTTCGTATTTTTTAAGGATGATATGGCTGGATGTCTCTGGCTGCATAATATCACGTTTTGTCAAAAACTATAGATTGGCATATTATATTTGATCCATAAAACAGATTCATCAGACCATGAGGTATTTGATAAAAGAACTTCTTCGTCATTTATGGAGAACGGTGGCAGGTATCAGCGGATATGTAATTGCAGGGGTCTTTATCCTGTTGGTTTTATCTGTTACAAAGACTAATGAAAAGGATTCTTTTGGTATACTCAAAGCTACGGGTACCCATTTTATCGTTTATATTCCAAGTAACACTTCCTGTTGTGTAAGCTGCAACAGCGAAACTCCGGGTGGCTCCCTTTTTGCAGAAGGGGTTTTCTCACTCATGCTCAACACCGATTTACTTGATTCCATTAAAAAGATTAACGGAGTCAGAGATGCTGCTCCATACCTGTTGTATAAATTATACGATGAAAATCTGAAATCAGAAATTTCACTTGGAGGAATTGATACAAGTAGTATTGCAACAAAAAACAATGTGTGTGCAGTGACAGATCTTATTGCAGGCAAATATCTGTCGGGCAACCGAGGTGAAATAGTAGCTGAAGAATCATTCGCTGATGCTCATAATTTCTCTGTTGGCGATACACTTAATGTTTTCGGAGGTAAGATGATACTGGCAGGGATTATCAATTCGGGGATTAAACCGGGGAAGGCGGATATTTATGCACCAATAGAAAATGTCAGAAGCATCCTTAAGGATGATTTGCAGTGCATTTCGCCCGGATTCGATATGAATATTATACTGGTTGAAGTAGACGATGCACGTAATCAGAATCAGGTTATTGGACGGATAAGGAAAGAAATGAATTATCTGTCTGTTTCCAGTTATAATTGCTTTGAGCCTGCAAGTCAGGTTATGACTATAATAGGAAGATCAACAAAGTTAATCTCTGTCATGATTTTCATCTTTCTGATTATATTTTCGGCCAAAACACAGCTGACATCCCTGATGGAACGTTCGCGGGAGATTGGGATCTTAAAGTCACTGGGATGGTCAAACAGCAGGCTCAGCAATCAGATTTTATTTAGTTCTGTGGTGCAGTCCATGATAGGTGCATTGATCGGTATATTTTTGGGAAGCCTTATAATATTATTAATGAATAGTTACAACGTCAGACTTTTTGGCATTGTGGGATTTCAATTACAACACAGAAGCTTTCTTGTCCTGGTTATTCTTTCATTAACCGGAGGATTAGCTGCCACAGTGTTCCCGATAATTAAATTGTATCGCACTAGGGCAGGAGATATGATCAATAATTATCTGTAATATTATGAGCAGCTATCAGATCGAATGTATCTCACTTACCAAGCAGTTTATCAGGAATAAGCAGGTTCTCACAGCTTTGGATAATGTGAATTTGCAGATAAACAGGAATGAAGCTGTTATTATCAAAGGTCGTTCCGGTGCCGGTAAGTCAACCTTGCTTAATCTGATTTGCGGATTAACCCAACCATCAGCGGGGAAGGTCTTTATTGAAGGAAAATGCGTAAATGAGATGTCAGACGAGGTGTTAAGTGATCTGTTATTAAACCGGATTGGCATTATATTTCAGAGTTTTAATCTTTTATCGACGTATACCTTATATGAAAACATTGAAATAGCGCTGGTTCCGAAAGGTTTTAGTTCAAAGATGGCCTATGGAAAAATCATGCCATTGCTTGAGCAGTTTAATTTAATAGACAGGGCACATTTATTTCCATCAGAACTGAGCGTAGGTCAGCAACAAAAAGTTGCTATAATCCGGACATTAATTAAACAGCCCTCAATAATTTTTGCTGATGAACCAACGGGATCTGTAGATGATGAAACAGCCGGCGAGATTTTAGAACATCTGATTAATTTAAAAAATGAAAAGAAGGTAACGCTTGTTATCGCTACTCATGGGAATATCCCCGATAAATTTGCTGACAGGGTATATACTCTTGAAAACGGGCGTATTAAAGAAAACTTCCTGGAACGATAGCAGGATTCTTTCACTTTATTGGATTTCAACTCCTCCATGATTGTAACAATTGTTACAATCATCACCACAAAGGGTAAAGTGGCAATTTGAGTTTAGCACTGAAAAATAGCACTATTTTATTGTTTAAAGGGTGATTGTTAGGATATTCTGAGTGTTAAAAAAATATTAAAACTCAGATTTCCGTGAATATTATCAATTAATAAAATAACTTTGCAAAACATTTCATATAAATTACTGTTATGTAGATGATGAAAAAGCTCTTCTCCATTGCACTTTCACTTTTGATGCTGACAACCATGTTGCATGTTAGTATTGCTACGCATTATTGTAATGGTAATCTGGCTGCTTCTAAAATATCATTAAATGGTAAACTGGCCTCATGTGGTATGGAAGGGGAGGAAAATGCTTCTCAGGTTGCCGGGACTTTTCTGAAATCGCATTGCTGTGAGGATGAAGTGACAACAATTGGAGTTAACACTGATTACACTCCGTCATTTTCTTTTGTTCCGGAATTTTTTCAATACAATATACAGGTTTTCGTTATACCAAAAGGATTACCTGTTCTCTCTTCTTTAGTTTTAAATTCCTTATACACAAATACTGGCCCTCCGGGCGAACTGATGTCCACTAATGTGGACCTTTCCGACATTTGTGTTTTCCGGATCTGAATATTCTTCTTCAATTCTGTTTTGCAGATGAGTCTTAGTACTCATTTGTAATATCTCTATTATTTCCATTTTCTTATAGTATTTACAATTTAAAATTTTCAACAATGAAAACTTTAAAATTAATTGTTCCCGCAATTTTTGCGGTGTTGTTTAGTGTAACCGCGTCAGCCCAGACGCAGGATCATTCCAAAATGAATATGGCTTCCTCAAAAACGGAAACCATTAAAGTATGGGGTAATTGTGATATGTGCAAAGCCCGTATTGAAAAGACTGTCACTGCTGAAGGTGCAACAAAAGCTGACTGGAACACTAAGACCAAAATGCTGGCTGTGACATTTGATCCTTCAAAGACAAATGTCGAAGCTATGAGTAAAAAGCTTGCTGCTGCCGGACATGATACCGAAAAGTATAAAGCTGATGATAAGGCTTATGACGCACTGCCGGGTTGCTGCCATTATCCCAGAGCTAAGTAGTATTTAAGCATTCAGGTGATTAAAACCGCCTCATTTATCAATAGCAGAAAACATGCTCAATAAAATAATAAAATATTTTTTAGAAAACAGGCTGATTACCATATTGTTGCTTCTGGTTTTTATAGGGTGGGGCACAGTTTCCGCACCATTTAACTGGAATATCAGCTTTTTGCCACGGGATCCGGTTCCCGTTGATGCCATCCCCGATATCGGCGATAACCAGCAAATTATTGCAACAGAGTGGATGGGCCGCTCGCCGCGGGATATTGAGGACCAGATCACATATCCGCTGTCTTCCGCCCTTGAGGGTATCCCAGGGGTGAAAACTATCCGAAGCACTTCTATGTTTGGGATGTCCTTTATCTATATAATTTTTAAAGATAATGTAGAATTCTACTGGAGCCGTTCGCGCATCCTTGAGAAGCTTAATTCACTTCCTTCAGGAACCTTGCCACAAGGGGTACAGCCCAGTCTGGGACCAGATGCCACCGCGCTGGGTCAGATTTTCTGGTACACTCTTGAGGGACGCGATCCAAAAACCGGAAAACCGTCAGGAGGCTGGGATCCCCAGGAATTAAGAACTATTCAGGACTATTATGTGAAATACTCTCTGGCCTCTGCCGAAGGTGTTTCCGAGGTAGCATCAATCGGTGGTTATGTTAAAGAATACCAGGTAGATATCGACCCTGACGCCATGAAGGCGCACGGAGTTTCTGTAATGGATATAATGAGTGCAGTGAAAAACAGCAATCTGGATATAGGTGCCGAAACCGTAGAATTAAATAAGGTAGAATATGTCGTGAGGGGTTTAGGATATATCAAGAATCTTGATGACCTGCGGAATGCTGTTGTTTCTGTCAGGAACAATATTCCGGTAAGAATCAGGGATGTGGCGAAGGTTAGCTTCGGCCCTGCCACACGTCGCGGCGGTCTGGATAAAAGCGGTGCTGAAGCTGCAGGCGCAGTTGTGGTGGCACGTTACGGGTCAAATCCCATGGAAGTAATTAATAATGTCAAAGATAAAATTAAAGAGCTTGCACCAGGGTTGCCCAGTAAAACACTGGCCGATGGAACGGTTTCCAAAGTGACAATTGTTCCATTTTATGATCGAACCGGGCTTATCCAGGAGACAATAGGCACTCTCGAGTCAGCGCTTTCCCATGAAGTACTAATCAGCATAATCGTGATCATAGTCCTGATGTTTAACCTGAGAGCTTCCATAATCATTTCCGGATTACTTCCGGTAGCGGTGCTTATGACATTCATTGTAATGAAACTTACAGGTGTGGAAGCCAACATTGTAGCCCTGTCAGGTATTGCAATTGCTATTGGGGTAATGGTGGATGTGGGGATAATATTCGTGGAGAACATTTTCAGGCACCTGGAAATGCCTGAAAACCACGGAGTAAAAGGGACAGCCCTTCGAAGCGTCATTTACAGTGCAACCATTGAAGTATCATCGGCAGTAATTACTGCTTTATCGACCACAGTAGTCAGCTTTTTACCCGTTTTCGCGATGCAGGCAGCAGAAGGTAAGCTTTTCAGACCTCTTGCGTTTACAAAAACCTTTGCGCTTCTTTCCTCCTTTATCCTGGGTATTATGGTCCTTCCAATGATGGCAGACATAATTTTTTCCATCCGGTTTGATATACGCCGTATAAGCAGGATCTGGAATACTTTACTAATTATTGCAGGCCTGTTTTTTACAATATTCTGGGGGACATGGCCTGCTCTGGCTCTGACACTGATTGGTATAAACAACCTTTTGGAGGATAAATGGCCTGATCATCGTAAAAAGATGTCAAATCTGATAAATATAGGCATCACAGTGCTGGTAGCTGTTTATTATCTCGCTTATGAATGGCTGCCACTAGGGGCACATAATTCTTACCTGGTTAACTTCCTGTTTGTTATAGGGATAGTGGGTTCTGTAATTTCCCTGCTTATGCTGATGGTGCATTATTACGAACCTGTATTGCGCTGGTGTTTACGGAATAAATGGAAATTTCTGATGCTCCCGTTAGTCACATTTTTACTGGGCATTACCATATGGCTGGGCTATAATAAGATATTCGGGGTTATGGCAAAAGGAATCGATATAACAGGACTAAATATCAGGAATACCTCACTCTGGCAGTCTGCCTCAAAAATGTTTCCCGGAGTCGGGAAAGAATTTATGCCTTCACTCGACGAGGGTTCCTTTCTCTTAATGCCTACAAGCATGCCACATGCCGGAGTGGAACAGAATGTCGATTATATAAAAATGCTGGATAAACGACTGGAATCAATTCCGGAGGTAGAGGTGGCAGTAGGCAAATGGGGAAGAGTCAACTCAGCTCTCGACCCGGCACCGGTACAGATGTTCGAAAACACAATTAATTATAAATCGGAATATATACTTGATATTAATGGACGCCGTGTGCGGTTTAAGACAAATAAGGAGGGCGATTTTTTATTGTCGGATAGTACAGTTTTTAATCCTAAAAAGGATAACCTGAAAAACCTGGATACAAAGTTGCTCGTCCCTGATGATCATGGTGATTATTTCAGGCAGTGGCGACCCGGTATAAGGAAGCCTGATGATATCTGGAATGAAATCGTTAAAGTGACAAATCTGCCTGGACTTACTTCGGCTCCTAAACTGCAACCTATTCAAACCCGGCTTGTTATGCTTTCCACAGGGATGCGTGCTCCAATGGGTTTGAAAGTTTATGGTCCTGATCTTGAAACCATTGAGAGCGCAGGTCTCGAATTTGAAAAAATACTAAAGGAAGTTCCTTCGCTGGTGCCCTCTTCTGTATTTTATGACCGTGCAGTTGGCGCACCTTATATTGAAATTAAGCTGAACCGGGATGCTATTGCCAGGTATGGGCTCACAATAAAAGAGGTGCAGGATGTATTGCAGAGTGCCGTTGGCGGGATGGTGTTAACAACAACTGTGGAAGGCCGTGAAAGGTTTCCTGTCAGGGTAAGATATCCCAGGGAGTTACGGACAACACCGGAAGATATGAAGAAAATACTGGTTCCGGCCATGTCGGGGGTACAGGTGCCACTAGGTGAACTGGCCGATCTGCAATATACAAGAGGTCCTCAGATGATCCGCAGCGAGAATACATTCCTCACGGGATATGTAATTTTCGATAAGCAGGAGGGTGTGGCAGAAGTGGATGCGGTAGAAAGAACAGATGCATTTATAAAAGCTAAGATTGAATCGGGAGAACTTGTATTACCCGCCGGTGTTTCTTACAAATTTGCAGGAAACTATGAGCAACAGATCAGGGCAACCAAACGATTGTCAATTGTTATGCCTATTAGTCTTGTGCTTGTCTTTATGCTGCTTTTCTTCCAGTTCAAAACATTCACAGCTTCATCTATCCACTTCTCGGGGGTTTTTGTGGCATTTGCCGGGGGCTTTATAATGATCTGGCTATATGGCCAGCCATGGTTCATGAACTTCTCACTTGCCGGTATAAATATGCGCGATCTGTTCCAGATGCACACCATAAATTTAAGTGTGGCGGTATGGGTCGGGTTTATAGCCCTGTTTGGGATCTCCACTAATGATGGTGTAATTATGGGAACATATATTCACCAGGTATTTGAAGAACTGAAACCAACCAATGTTCATGATGTTCGTGAAGCAGTGGTTATGGCCGGCAAAAAAAGGGTAAGACCTGCTATGATGACTGCAGCTGTGGCAATTATAGCACTGTTACCCGTACTTACATCGACTGGCAAAGGCGCAGATATTATGGTACCTATGGCAATCCCTACGTTTGGAGGGATGATAATCCAGATAATGACAATGTTTGTCGTACCTGTATTTCAGTCAATCTGGAGAGAAGGGGAGATAAAAAGAAAAGTAATTAAAGTGAGCTAAAGTTTGGAGTCCGTAAAGTTTAAAAGGATGGAATATGAAATAAACATTGTAATTATGGTTGCCCTAGGCACTTCAGACTATTATTTACTACAGTATAATATGCAGTATAATGAAACAACTTATTAAATACACTATTTTATTAATAGCAACATTATCAGGCTTTGTATCAGGCAATGCACAGGATTCCCTGTCGTATTACCTGGAGCAGGCCGCATTGAATAATCCGGGGTTGAAGGCAAAATACCTGGAATATTCTGCAGCATTGGAAAAAGTTCCCCAGGCATCGTCATTACCTGACCCTGACCTGCAATTTGGCTATTTTATCAAGCCCATGCAGCTTCTGGGTGGAAACCAGGTGGCAGATATCCGGTTAATGCAGATGTTTCCGTGGTTCGGAGTTTTGAGATCCGCAAAAGATGAAGCATCAAAGATGGCTGTTGCAAAATTCGAGAACTTCCGTGATGCAAAGGACGGATTGTATTTTAATGTCAAATCTTCATATTATAGTATTTACCGTATAATAAAAGAGATAAGCATCGCGAAACACAACCTTGACATACTGCATTCGCTGGAACAAATTGTTCTGGTAAAATTCAGCACTGGAGGTACAGGTTCCTCCTCCGCTAATAGTGGTACGATGCCGGCCGGTTCAAATAATTCATCTCCGGGTTCAGCGGGAATGAGTGGTGGCAATATGACGAATCAAAACATGGGATCCGGTTCCATATCATCATCTGCAAATAAACCGGCAATGACAACTTCAGGAAGTGGAATGGGAGGCTCCATGGGAGGAAGCGGCAAAAACGACATGGTTAACCTGTTACGTGTACAAATTGAAATTCACGATCTTGAGAACAGAATTGCCCTTTTGCAGGACCAGCTTACCACGGATAAAGTGAGTTTTAACAGGTATATTAACCGTGCTCCGTCATCTGAAGTATTTACAGAGGATTCATTAACGGAAGTGCCAGTCCCTTCAGATATTCTCACACTTGCTGATAGCCTCGTAAATCATCCTATGGTAAAAATGTACGAAGCAGAATCCGAAGCCAATGCAGCAAAGCTCAAAATGTTAACACGCATGGGGTATCCGATGGTAGGGCTGGGTTTGAATTACTCAATGATTCAGAAACGCGATGGAGTGCCTCCAATGATGAATGGAAATGATATGATTATGCCCATGATTTCTCTGACATTGCCTATTTACAGGAAAAAATACAAAGCTATGCGCCATGAGGCTGAGCTGATGAGTGATGCCTATACTGTATCGGCTGAGAATGTAACGAATGACCTTCGTGTGAATTTTCAGGAAACGATGCAAAACATGAATGATGCCTCAAGACGAATTAAATTGTACTCCGACCAGGCCATGCTTGCCGATAAAAGCGTTCAGCTGCTTATTACATCTTTTTCAACCGGGGGAACTGACTTTGAAGAAGTATTACGAATGGAGCAACAGCTTCTCGATTATCAATTCAAAAAGGTTGAAGCAGTGGTTGATAAAAATACTTCAATTGCACGGCTGGTTTATTTAACCGGGAACTAAGAATATAATTCTAAAAATATTTAGTGATGAAAGTCAAAAAAATCGTTTCGAATAAATATATCAGAGGTACATTACTTGTACTGGCCGGATTATTACTTGGCTTGGTGCTTTTTCACCGGCCACATGAAGAAAAAACTAGTCAGGAACAAACTACTGATGAAAACAAAAAGACTATCTGGACCTGTGCAATGCATCCCCAGATAAGGATGGACCATCCGGGACAATGCCCGATTTGCGGAATGGATCTTATTCCCCTTATACAGAATACTGCTCCGGTGAACCCAGATGCTGTGGTAATGACCGAAGAAGGAATTAAGCTGGCCGAGGTACAGACAAGTATAGTCTCGCGTCAGAAACCGGTAAAAAGGATTCAGCTGTATGGTAAAATTCAGGCTGACGAGCGACTTATACAGACTCAGCCGGCCCACGTTCCGGGACGAATTGAAAAGCTCTTTGTGAATTTTACAGGAGAGGAGGTACGGCAGGGCCAGGCTATAGCTCAGATCTATTCGCCTGAACTGGTAACTGCACAGAAAGAGCTCCTGGAAGCTCTGAAAATGAAAGAGATGCAACCGGCTCTCCTTGAGGCTGCAAGGGAAAAACTGCGCCAGTGGAAGTTTACAGACAGTCAGATTGCAGATATAGAGAACAGTGGGGCAGCTAAAACAGTGTTTGACGTATACGCCACTGTTTCGGGAATAGTAATAAACAAAAGTGTTAATGTCGGTGACTATGTATCTCAGGGTGCGCCATTATATGAAATTGCCGATCTGTCACATGTATGGGCATTGTTCGATGCCTATGAAACAGATCTGCCCTGGATCAGAAAAGGTGACAGGATCATCTTTACACTTCAGTCGCAGCCTGGGAAAGAATATGCCGGTACAGTTTCCTTTATAGATCCGGTAATTAATCCGCAAACAAGGGTGGCCAGTGTACGTCTCGAGATACCGAATAAAGGCAATGAGCTTAAACCCGATATGTTTGCTAACGGTGTATTAACTGCACATCTTGCAACATCAGGGAACAGTCTGGTAATTCCTCAGACATCGGTTTTGTGGACCGGGACGAGATCAGTTGTATATGTAAAATTGCCTGACACAAAAGAACCTGCTTTTGTCATGCGGGAAATAACCCTGGGACCGTCGTTAAGCAACAGCTTTGTGGTACTTGACGGTTTGACGGAAGGTGAAGAAATTGTTACAAATGGCACATTCAGTGTAGATGCCTCTGCCCAGCTTGAAGGTAAACCCAGCATGATGAATCCTGAAGGCGGAAAAACCAATACAATGCCGGGAATGATAATGCCTGGTGATTCCAAACCGGGTACAGGGCAAAGTGGGGAAGAAATGGATATGTCATCTGACAGTGAAAAATCAAGAGAGCGATACGGTAAACAAAAAATCTGCCGGAACGCAGGCAAAAATGGATATTGGCATGGATTTTACAATGCAGCTCAACACCGTCTATAACAGGTATATTGTTTTAAAAAATGCTTTTGTAAAGAGTAATGAAAAAATGGTAAAAGCATCAGCGCAGGATGTTTATCAGGCTCTTACGAAAGTAGATATGAATTTGCTTAAGGGAGCAGCAAAGGGCAAATGGATGGAGCTTTCAGCCAAAACCAACAGTGAAATGAAACAGATCGCTTCATCAGATGTACTGGAAGATCAGAGGAAGGAATTTTCTGTATTCAATGATGAATTCTATAAGGTAATTGAGACCTTCGGCTTGATGGGCAAAACAGTTTATTACCAGTTTTGTCCCATGATGAATGACAATAAGGGAGCCTACTGGCTAAGTGAAACAAGTGAGATCCGTAATCCTTATTATGGAGATGCTATGCTCACATGCGGCGAAACCAGGGATACACTGAAATATTGAAAAATGGAAAGTTTGATAACTGTTGCTAAAATTTATTGTCATGAAGTTAATAAAAGCATATATCAGGCAGAGAAAGGTGGAAAGTGTTTACCATGCTTTAATAAGTTCCGGTTTTTGTTGTATGACAATGATCGAGTGTGAAGGAACTGGACAGTATGTTGATCGTGAGAAAGCTCATATCAGTGCTAAGTATCCTTTTGCTGAAGCATACAAAGTGCTCAAAATTGAAATACTGGTGTCAAAGGAACATGTGAAAAAAGTGGTTTCAATTATCCGGCAATCGGGACGGACCGGGTATAGCGGTGACGGGATGATCCTGGTTTCACCGGTCGATAATGTTTATAAAGTCAGAACAGATGAGGAGGGAATATTGACAGTTTGACTTTGATGAATAAATTTATTTCCTCCGCCAATATTTAATTGTAAAATAGATGGCGAATCAGGTTATAATTCTGATAGCGATCATACTGTATCTGAATTTGGAGGTAAAATTACATAGCAATCAAAAAGCAAAGAAGAAATTCAGGAAAAGCTATAAAATGTGATTGAAAAACTTGTTTGGTTTTTGTTTGATTTAACGGATCACCACAGGCTCATTGGCTTCTCCCGGTTCATAAACCAGGTTCTCCTTTGCTATCCGGCTGACCTTGCCGAGGATTCCTCATAGCTTGCTGCGAAGAGGTTCAATCATTACCAATAGTCATATAAGAATTTTTTGCCCTGAATTATCATTTGATATTGAAAACCTAAATGTACAAGAATGGATTGACAGTTTCCTTGTTCTGAACAAAGCCATATAAATAACTGTTGTCCAAAATAGGGTATGTTAATTTAATAACATAAAGTTTTTCACCGCAAATTATTTTTCACGGGGGAAGGATTATAATAAATCAATCTTATGTTAAAAAAAAACTTATTTGATTTACGATCGGGGAGAACTACTGGTTTAGTGCCACCTAATGGTAAGGTTCACATTAATTGTAACAAAAAGGCTCTTCTGTTAAAGAATGCATTTTTAATTTTTATATTGATTTTCGGCTATAACGTTAAGGCACAACAGGTTTTTGAGCTAATACCTGATAGTAGTGTCATGACTGTTAAGGGTACTTCTTCTCTTCATGACTGGGAGATGAAAGTTGAAAAAGTTGACAGCAAACTGACAGCGGAAACCGGCAAAAAGGTTTTATCAATTACAGAGCTGCAATTAACAGTTCCATCTGAAAGTATAAAGGCCAACGAATCATTAATGAACAGAAAAGCGCAAAATGCATTAAAGTCTGATAAATACCCTCAGATTATGTTCAGTCTGGTATCAACTGTGAATGTTGGCGTGACGAATGAAAACTTTAGCGGAACGGCAAACGGTGAACTGACCCTGGCCGGAATAACTAAGAAGATCACGCTTGAATTTTCAGGTAAATTTTCAGATGATAAAAAGTTGAAGATCAAGGGTACGGAAAAAATTGATATGACCGACTTTGGAATTAAACCTCCCACTGCATTACTGGGCACACTGAAAACCGGCAAAATTGTCACCATTACTTACACTCTTAATTTTAAACAATTGTAGCATATTGTTGAATAAATATAAATCGCTTAAAATGAAAAAAGTATTAACAGGATTAATATTTCTGGCATTATCAGGTTATGTTATCGGCCAGCAATTCGAGGACCCGAAATTGACAGGCGAGGACTTTACTAAACCAAAAGTCAGTATCGGAGGAGCTTTTGCAATCCAGTATCAGGTACTTAAACATCATGCTGACAGTACCCTTATTCCCCTGGGCACTGGGATCAATTTGCCGACTGCCAACCTAAATCTTGATGTTGATCTGGCGGAAGGAATTAAACTGAACCTTGTCACTTACCTCTCGTCACGTCATCATACGGATACCTGGGTAAAAGGCGGATATCTGCTGATTGACAAATTGCCTTTTCTCAAATCGCAGGCAGTGGATAATCTGATGAATTACCTTACCATCCGTATCGGGGATATGGAAATAAACTATGGGGATGAACATTTCCGTCGTTCGGATAACGGCAATGTGATCAGAAATAGTTTTGTCGGCAACTATATCATGGATGGTTTTACTACCTCGCCTTCCATGGAGGTTATGTTTCGCAATAAAGGCATCATAGTAATGGGAGCTGTGACTGAAGGTACATTAGATCCCTTGCTGGTCAGTTTCAAAAACAATACTTACACTGCATATGACGCAGCCAGATATTTTGCTTATTATTGGAAGGCGGGTTATGATAAGCAGTTTAGTGATGATTTGCGTCTGAGGTTTACTCTTTCAGGTTATAACGCGCCAAGGCATTATTCAGGCTCAATTTACTACGGCGACAGAACCGGATCGAGGTACTATCTGGTAATGAAAAGAGAGACCAATTCAGCTTCAGATGTCGACATCTCCAGTAATCATACCACCGGAAGATGGGGCCCTGGAACAACTGATAAAGATAATTCACTTATGTTCAACTTATTTGTCAAGTTTAAAAGCGCTGAGTTCTTCGGTACTTATGAGACTGCAAAAGGAAACTATTTGTCGGGCAACGAATTCAAGTTTTCACAAATTGCTGCAGAAGGAATTTACAGATTCGGCAGCACTGACCAGTTTTATGGAGGTCTCAGATATGATTTTGTAAAGGGAAATACCGATTTGTACTCTGCAGGCAACCAGTCAGTCAACAGAATTCAGGCCGGAGCTGGTTGGTTTATCCTCAAATCAACTGTTTTAAAAGTTGAATATGTGAATCAGAAGTATACGGATTTTATTTCCATTTATGGTTCTGATGCCGGCTTTAATGGTTTTATGTTTGAAGCCGCAGTTTCATTTTAGTACCTTCTCCCTTGATGAATCATGAGATAAACATATGAATAAACAATACAATGAATATAACTATTGACCCTATATTTAAGGTAAAATAATAATGATATCAGGAATAGGTAGTTATAAGGGTTTTGTTTTGGCTATTCTTGCGATGGGTTTTGCAATTCATGCTGATTTTGCACAGGGAAAGTTGCCATCTGATTCCCCGGAAAGAAGCAAATGTAAAAGTTTTGTAGAAATATCAGGAAGTACCAATATCAATCATTTTGAATTCAGATTGCAATATGACGCTAACCAGGCTTTTCTGATCAAAGAACCGATTGACACAACTAATCTGAATAGTTTTTATAAAATATCAATTCCCGTCAGACTGTTAGAAACAAAAAATAAATTGATATATAATGATTTTTTGAAATTGTTAAAGGCTGATCAATATCCTTATATTACGATTGAAATTCCATATGTTCATCTGAATCGTATCTTTTCCGGGATAGCATGTACAGACCACCAGATTAAAATAAATATTGCAGGATTTGTTAATGGCTATGTAATCCCAAGTACTTCAAGCCATTGTGAAGGTGGTAAAATATATATTTCAGGTATAGAAAAGATCAGGTTGTCTGATTTTCACCTTACCCCTCCTGTTAAGTTTATGGGTTTGGTTAAAGTGAAAGATATTGTCACAATTGATTTTGGCTTTGTGTTTTATATTAAAACATAAGCCGGAGATTGATCAACAAACTTGTTTGATTTTTGTTTGATTTTTAAATAACATTATCAATTAACAAAATTAAATCTTTTGCAATTATGAAAAATTTAAAAACTCAGGATTCACATTCCCATGCAGAACATCAACATGACCATGTACATGAATCAGGGAAAAATGAAAACGTGCAATACTATTGCCCTATGCATTGTGAAGGAGATAAGGTATATGATAAACCGGGTAATTGTCCGGTATGTAATATGCATCTTGTACCGGTAAGTGAATAACATTGAAATTAGTAATCGACGGTTAAGCTAAAGTCAGTCAGACATAGGAAGTTGAAGAAGTTTTTGGATATGACTATGTTATTTCTTTAATATGTAAAAAATATTCAGATGCACAAAAAATGGTCTCTTTATCTGGGAAGTGTTTCAGGAATCAAACTTTATATTCACTGGAGTTTTCTGATCCTGATAGCCTGGATATTTATCATGTATTACCGTATGGGACATGGATTCAGCGCTGGCCTTTCCGGAGTAATTTTTATAACTGTACTTTTTGCCTGCGTGGTTCTGCATGAACTTGGACATGCGCTAACGGCAAAACGGTTCAAGGTGATTACCAGAGATATTACACTATATCCTATTGGGGGAATAGCAAGCCTTGAATCTATGCCAACTAAACCGGTCCAGGAATTACAAGTGACTCTTGCAGGACCTGCAGTAAACATAGCTATAGGGGTATTATTATGGATCTTTTTAATTATTACTCACCAGATGCCTGATCTTGAAACTCTCGGTAAAGGCAATTTAGTTAACCTGCCTTTTGCATTCAATATTATGTATGCAAACTTTATACTGGCTGTCTTTAATCTGATTCCGGCATTTCCAATGGATGGCGGCAGGGTTTTGAGATCATTGCTGGCTATGAAAATGGATCAGACGAAAGCGACCAACATTGCGGCTAAGATAGGCCAGTTTCTGGCAATCATTTTCGTTTTCTTTGGCTTTTTTTACGACTTCTGGCTGGTGTTTATCGGAATGTTCCTGTTTCTGGGAGCCGGCGCGGAATCAAAAGCCGGTGAATTGAAATACGCTCTTGAAGGAATTCGTGTAAAGGATGTTTTAATGACAAAATATACTGTCCTTAATACGGAAGATACTTTACAGGATGCATCACGGAATCTGATCGACACAAATGAAAAATCATTCCTTATCATGAGAGATGGTAAAGTTGAGGGAGTATTGGATTACAAAGATATTATTGACGGTTTGCACAAAGGAAATGCAAGTGAAAAAATAGAAACCTTTATGCAAAAAGACTTTATCTGGCTTGACCAGGGAGATCTGTTATCAGATAAATTGCTTTTGATAGGACAGGGAAAACAATCACTGTTTCCCGTAAAAAGTAATGATAAATTAATCGGAGTAATTAACACTGAAAATATTGAGAAATGGATACTTGCAAAGCATAATTTGCCATTCCAACAATAATGAATCCTTTATAGAAATTTGATAAGAGCAGGCAGGAAGTAAAAGGGGTGAATCTATTCTTTAATTTATATAATGTTTTATTATATAATGAAATACGGGTTTGGATATATGATTAATAAAATAATTGATCAGCAATGAAAATAAATTATGATTATACGGGCAATCAAGATAAGACAGACGAATTATTGGATTTCTATGACGAAAATGGCATAT
Source organism: uncultured Bacteroidales bacterium (assembly GCA_963760915.1). Lineage (GTDB taxonomy): Bacteria > Bacteroidota > Bacteroidia > Bacteroidales > VadinHA17 > LD21. The sequence continues at coordinate 264,571 of CAVXEU010000006.1, forward strand.
CTGGTACTGTGAATAACCAGATGGAAAGTAGCTTTAATAGCAATGGGCTATCCGTCATTGACTATCAATGTCCGATGAAATGTGAAGGTGAAAAGACATATAATAACACCGGGAAATGCCCTTTATGTAATATGCAGATGATGCCGGCAGGTTGCGGATATATTTTTTATTGAATTTAATAGTGTTTGTGAGATTTTGTAATACTCAAATAAAATGAAGGAATCAACCTTGCAGGAAGAAGGGTCAGGGTATATATGTCCGATGCATTGCGAAGGAGATAAGGTGTATGATAAGCCTGGGACTTGTCCTGTGTGTAATATGTATCTGGTTAAGGTTGAAGACGATAACAAAGGTCAAGAACATCATCACCATGCTGACCATGAGCATAAACCTGCACCGGTTATGCCTACGGATGCAGGTAGGGGGGATAGATATTATTGCACCATGTTGTGCGAGGGAGACAAGACTTATCCTGAACCGGGTGATTGCCCGGTTTGCGGTATGCATTTACAAAAGCTCGAATCAGTTCGCTTATCCGGATCCGGAACAGTATATACCTGTCCTATGCATCCCGAGATAAGAAAAGATAAACCCGGCGACTGCCCGATATGTGGTATGACCCTGGTCCCGGAAAAGGGAGAAGAAACCAGCGAAGAAGATAAATCTTACAAAGAAATGGTCAGAAAATTCCGGATTGCTCTGGTATTAAGTATTCCTGTATTTTTTATAGCAATGTCCGGTGTAATTCCTTTTATTCATCTCGAATCCATTGCTTCAAAAAAGGTGTGGAGCTGGATAGAATTTCTTTTAGCCACACCTGTTATTTTCTACTCCGGCTGGATATTTTTTAAGCGAGGATGGAGTTCTATACGCCGCTGGTCACCTAACATGTGGACCCTGATTTCCATTGGTGTTGGAGCTGCATATCTGTTTAGCGTATTCGGGTTATTATTTCCCTCAATTTTTCCTTCTGAGTTTAAAGATTCTCAGGGCAATGTTCATCTTTATTTTGAAGCTTCTGCCGTTATAATTACCCTTGTACTTATGGGACAGGTTCTGGAGCTGAGAGCACACGGAAAAACAAATTCAGCCATAAAAGCCCTGCTCAATCTGGTTCCGCCGGTTGCAAGGCTGATCACTAACGGGAAGGAAAAAGAGATCCCCCTGGAACAGGTTAAACCCGGTGATATACTGAGGGTTAAACCAGGTGAAAAAATACCTGTTGATGGAGTGATAACTGATGGAAATGCAGTCATTGATGAAAGTATGATCACAGGTGAACCCATGCCGGTTGACAAGTCAAAGGACGATAAGGCAACCGGTGGAACCATTAACGGGAAAACAGTTTTTGATATGAAGGCCGAAAAAGTGGGTAATGATACTCTGCTTGCGCGTATCATTGAAATGGTAAATGAAGCCGGCAGATCCAGGGCACCAATACAAAGGCTGGCGGATATTGTGGCTAAATATTTTGTACAGATAATTGTAGCAATATCATTGATAACTTTTGCTGTATGGGCAATATGGGGACCTGAACCCGCGTACGTTTATGCATTTGTCAATGCTGTGTCTGTTCTGATCATCGCGTGCCCCTGTGCACTCGGTCTGGCTACCCCTATTTCAATAATGGTCGGTACAGGCAGGGGGGCACAGATGGGCATTCTTGTCAAAGATGCCCGCGCTATAGAGGAAATGAATAAAGTTGACATTCTGATAATAGATAAGACAGGTACGATTACTGAAGGAAAACCAAGTCTTAAAGGTTATAAATCATTTGGTAATCTGAGTGATGAGGATGTATTGATGCTTGCTGCCTCAATTGATGACAATAGTGAGCATCCGCTTGCTGAAGCAATAGTCAATGGGGCAAAAGAGAAAAAGATTGGTCTGCAGAAATTAGAAAAATTTGAATCAGTTACCGGTAAGGGGGTACAGGCTTATTACGAAAAGAAAAAGATCGGACTTGGAAATGACAGGTTACTGGAAGATTTTAAGGCATCACTGAAGGATGAAAAGATGGAACTGGTGAAAAAGTGGCAGCTTGAAGGACAAACTGTAATGTATTTGCTTCTGGAGAATAATGTGGAAGGTATAATAGGTGTCTCTGACAAAATCAAGGATACCTCCGCTGTAGCAATTAAGTCTTTGCAAAAAATGGGGGTAAAAGTTATTATGCTGACAGGTGACAATAAATTCACAGCAGGAGCAGTAGCCGGTGAGCTGCATCTCGATGGCTTCGAAGCCGACTGTCTGCCTGACGATAAATATAATAAAATTAAAGAGTTGCAAAAGGAAGGACATATTGTTGCGATGGCCGGCGACGGTATTAATGATGCACCTGCACTCACCCAGGCCAATATTGGTATCGCAATGGGGACCGGAACGGATATAGCAATGCAAAGTGCTGAAATCACGCTTGTAAAAGGCGACCTGAATGGAATTGCAAAAGCAAGGACACTAAGCAGTGATGTAATGAGGAATATAAAGCAGAATTTGTTTTTTGCCTTTGTTTATAATGTACTCGGAGTACCAATAGCTGCAGGGGTCCTGTTTCCGGTATTTGGGATATTACTTAGTCCTATGATAGCAGCAGCAGCTATGAGTTTTAGTTCGGTTACAGTCATTTCAAACGCATTACGGCTCAGAAGAAAATAGCAATGATTAATGTCTGAGGATGCAACTGATGCTATTTATACGGAGTTACTATCTGAATATCAATTCAAAATGGAAATATTAAACAGGGATTTTGATCCGGAAGTTGTGAAAAGAAATTTTGCAAAAGTACTATGGATCTATGATTTCTGGGGGTTTTTAACAGAATCAAAAGCAGCCGGGAGAGTAATTGAATTATGTGAAATAAAAGATTACAGCAATATACTGGAAGTTGCTGTAGGAACAGGGTTGGTTTTTAAAAAAATAGTAAGCCTTAACCCGAATGGAACAAACATTGGGGTTGACCTGTCCCCCGATATGCTTGAAAAAGCTGAAGCAGCATTGAGGAAGAAGGGGCATAAGAATTATATACTTAAACAAGGAAACGCGCTGAAACTGGAGTTCAGGGATGAATCCTTTGATACCCTTGTAAATAATTTCATGATTGATTTAATGCCCTTACAGGATTTCGATAAAATAATTTCTGAGTTTTACAGGATTTTAAAAAAGGACGGGATAGCAGTTATTTCCACTTTTTCGTTTGGTTACAAGAAGGTCAATAAATTGTGGTATTGGATTGCAGCAAAATTTCCAGGTCTATTGACAGGTTGCAGACCTGTTTCAATAAAGGGGAGTCTGTTAAAGGCTGGTTTTAGAATTGAAAATGATGAGCAAATAAGCCAAAATACATTCCCTTCGCGGGTTATACGGGCGAGAAGATAATCGAAACCTGCTAACCGGTACATGAAATATAAGTAACATTTTGCAGGGTTTTATAGAATATCGGATCAACATTTTGGAGTTTATAATGAGTCAAATTGAAGAACAAAAGCTTTTTTTTTCTGTTATAACATTATTATAGAAAGCTGTTTTATTGATTTCAGATTAATCAGATTTAAAAGGTAAAAAAAATATTAAATGTACATTTTACACTTTATCAATAATTAAGCTTTTGCTCTGCAAAATCAATTTTTGAAATTATTGTTATAGTTCTTTTCAAGTCCTGCTTTATAAATGAATTAGATATGTTCCAAATTATAAGAACTAAATATGATGCATGGTTCAGGTATGGAAATAGGATGGTTTATCGGTGTATTATTCCTGGTGCTGATAATCTGGTTTATTATTAAGATTATAAATCATAATTTTAATCCTGAGAAAAGTAAGTCTGCTCTGGATATACTTAAAGACCGGTTTGAGAATGGTGAGATTGACAGTGAAGAATTTGAAAATTTAAAAAAGGATCTGTTGTGAGTGTTTTCATTTCTTCCTGAAAAAATTTATATTAATTAAACATTTTTAGCTCCTGATTGATGATGAAGTTATGTTAACTGAAAAATTGCATTTGAATGTACAGCTCGGTTTTCTCTTAAATAAATCAATGATATCTGAATATCTGTTAATTATGTAATCAGTTGAAATAATTATGTAACATTTTTATTGTATTGAGACTGTATCTTTATAAGAGAATTTTGGAAATTAAATTTAATGTAAAGAAGGTGTAAAATATTCAGGTAAGAATAATGCAGATCGGAGGTTAATTATGATGAACGGATTTGGAGGTCATGACTGGGGTATGGGATGGGGAATGTTCTGGGGCTGGATTATAGGCCTTTTAGTACTTGCTGTAATAATATGGATTGTAGTAAGAGCTTTAAATCAGAACAATCGCTCTCACAGATCTGGTAGTAATTCGGCCCTTGACATATTAAAAGAACGATATGCAAGAGGAGAAATAGACAAGAACGAATTTGATGAACGCAGGAAGGATCTTATGTAACCTGGATTTTCATTAACACTAATGTGTTTTGTAAGACAAGATTATTTATTATGATGAACGGAATTAATCATGGCTGGGGTTTAATATGGGGCTTTGTCATCGGCCTTTTCCTTCTGGTTGTTATTATCTGGATAATAGTTAAAGCTGTTAATAAAAACAATAAACCAGAATGAACCTATAAGTGAACTGGTTTCATATAATTAAGAGATTTTCCGGATTAAATCTCCTTCTGGGATTTTAGGTACAAAATTCTATATTAAAATCAGGAGCCATTTGTTGAAAGTTGAGAGGTAAATATAAGAATATGTCTTTGATTGGATTTATGTTAAAGAAATCTTAAATGCTATTATTTGAAAAACATTAGTATTCATGATTTGTTAGAAATGTTGAACATATGTTTAATTTAATTTAATTAGAAATGAAAACCAGAGTATTTTTTGCAGGTAGCGCAGTCATCCTGTTATTTGTAATAATCTTTTTTTCAGGATGTTCAAATCAGCAGACCAACAATAAATTTGATCTTTCAACAAATGTTGCATTAAGGGATACTGTTTACCAGCAGATACTTAACAATAAGGATCTCTTTAACGGTTTCATGAATAAAATGGTTGAGAATCCCAGTTCGATGAGCTGGATGATGGGCAATCAGGAAATGATGCAATCGGTCTTTAGCAAAGACCACCTGAATTTTATGATGAACCACATGAGCAATAGTGCTTATGGGATGATGGAAAATATGATAGGGGTTATCAGAAATGATACTGCCATGTTGAGACAGTGGCAATACATGATTAAAAATAACCCTGATATGCAATCAATGATGATGATGCATCGCTAAAATAAAATTTTGCAAGGTGAAATTTTATCAGGTATCATTTATGAAATCCTTAGTTCGTTGAAAAAGTATATTTGAAGAAAAGATGAAAAAGTTATTATCTGTTTTGGCTATAATGTGCATATTTAGCTTTTGGACTACATCTGATGCACAGATGCAGGGTAACATGATGGCCGATTCTACCCATATGTCAGGAATAAAGAATATGCAAATGCACCCGGGAGCTATGAATGGGAACCTAATGGGAAATGGTATGGGAAACGGCATGGGAAATAACATGGGTTTTAACATGGGAAATAACATGGGTTTTAACATGGGAAATAACATGGGTTTTAACATGGGAAATAATATGGGACTTAATATGGGGAATGAAATGACATGGGGAATGGGCAATGGCATGCATGACATGATGTATGGAATGATGAATAATATTCGCAATATGATGTCATCTGCTTCGCTGCTCAGACAATATGTATGGATTGCAAACTGGCTTCCAGAAATGCAGAATGAACTATCCCTGACAGATGATCAGGTCACGAAACTGATTGATTTACAGACTATAATGGTAAAACATAACGCTGATCTGAAAGCAGAGCTTACAAAAAAAGAACTGATGCTTAAAAGTTTGCTTGATAAAAACGCTTCGTCGAAAGATGTGGGCGATCAGTTGAAAAGCTGTGATGCTTCAAGAATTGATATTGCTGTTTCTACATACGAAACGGCTAATAAAATGAAAGGAGTTTTAAATGAAAGCCAGTTGAAGCAACTGGAAGAAAAATGGAAAAATTATATTGCTGCCATGAGCATATTAATGAACAATTAAAATTATAGGGAGGCAAAATTATGTATGGCTATCACTGGTGGGGAATGGGATTTGGCTGGATAACCGGTGTGGTTTTTATTGTACTTGTTATCTGGCTTATAACCAGGCTTGTCAATAACGACTACAACTATCGCAACTATCACAGGAACCATGGAAGCAGTAGTACTGCAATGGACATATTAAAGGAGCGTTATGCAAAAGGTGAGATAGGAAAGGAAGAATTCGAGGAAAAGAGAAAGCAAATAGAGCGTTAGATAATGGTATATCGCAAAAAAGGCTGTATCGGATAATACAGCCTTTAGTTTTGTAAATTGCTACTATTCGGGATGAATAGCTTCTACAGGGCAAACATCGGCACACGCACCACAGTCAGTGCATATATCCGGATCAATTTTATATATGTCGCCTTCTGATATTGCTTCAACAGGACATTCATCTATACATGTTCCGCAAGCAGTGCAATCATCATTAATTTTGTAAGCCATTTCAATTATTTTTTGATTTGTTAAATACAATAAGTGCACAAAATTACCTTAAATTTTTTAATTGAAAAAGAAACAAGAAAAATATATCTCATTTTGGACATTTTAATGGTTTTATAAGTCATAAAATTTATTGCAAAATAGAGTACTTATTTTTATCAGACCGGGTTGTTCTGTCATTATAAAGATTTTGGAAAGAAAAGTTTTCCTGTTTTTCTGCCTTTAATTAATATTTGTTAAATATCCTCTCTGAAGAAGCGGGGAACCACATGATAGATATTCGTTGAAGGATTGATGAGACAGGTTAAAAATCGAGACTGAATGACAGGTAGAATATTCTTGGCAACAGATAATGATTTTCGATACCCCAGGCCCAGTCGGCTCTGACAAAATATCCAAATATCTGCGCCCTGGCTCCAGCTCCAATACCTGCAACAATAGGCTCTCTGTTCGAGTCGAGTACAACAGTAACAGGACCATTGGTAATTACCTGTGTATCGTAGCCATTCTGACCTGCCCATGGTGATTTTCCAGACCATGCAGTGCCAATATCTCCGAATCCGACAACCTGAAGACTATTAAGGAAATTTGACTTCAACGGGTGTCCGGCAAAATATCTTACCAAAGGCCATCTTATTTCACTATTAATAAGAGCAAAGTTATTACCGTTCCTTATATTCTGGGTGAAGCCTCTCATATTCGTAGCCAGTGCCTGAAACCCATAATTTACATTGGGTGTTACAGGTATTGAACTATCGAACATGGGATATTTGCTGAATAAATACCCCATCCAGTTATCAACCCCTCCAAGGTAATATATCAGCTTTGTAGGCCCAAAAGAAGTACTTGCTGCAAATCTGTTTGCCCATATCAGTTCCCTGTGTATCCTTGTGTATTTTCGAAAATCAATACCAAGAACAAACATGTCTGATTTATTGTAAGTAAGCTCTTTATAGTACTCTCCAAAGATCTTGAACCTTGTACCAAAATAGATATTTATACTTCTCTTCCGTGTATTATCAAAAATCACTTCCCCTTTCAGGCTTACCCAGTGTTGTGAGATGTTTTTATCATTAAGGGAAGCAATATCTGTTGCCAGTATGACATGTCGGTCGTATCTGTAGGAAAGTGTCCCCTTCAGTGCAAGAACCGGAGTGATCGGTTTGGCATAGGAAAGGTACAGACTGTGAGTATGTGTCTTAAAGAGGCTTGAATCGTTTGTACTGAAGAAGGCTTGCCTGTGGAAAATAAACTGCTTATCGAATGTTCCTTTAAGATTTTCAATACTGATGAGATACTCATTGCTGTCGAAATTACCAGAGAACCTGAATCCTCCTGTAACACGATAGTTCTCGAACAGATCAAGAATACCGAATCTGGTAAGAATATTTACTCCCGGATTAAAATATGGAGCACCTCCGCTGTACACCTGGTAGGTATTGTTCAGGAAACTGAAATCTACCTGGTTAGCTATATAATTGTTATAAAATGAGGTCTCATAAATTCTGATAAGCGGAAGAACCAGTTTCCCTGTATCGAGATCAATATTCATATATTGCTTTCGCCAAAGCTGGTCGTAGTAATTTTGTTTTTCCTTTTCAAAAATATAATGATTTATATCAATAGCTTCGTTCTTTATGTAATACTCGTAGAGAGGCTTGGTAAGTGTATCCCGCCTTTTTTTGTCTTCGGCAATAAGCCACTTTCTCAATTGCTCTATGCTGTCTGCTTTATGCAGAAGTCTGGTTCGTTCTTTTTTGAAAGTGCTGGTTACCATTTCGTTGGCAGCAACAGGCTTTGAATTACTTAATAATCCCTTCCTTAAAATATATTTTTTGTCTTTGAAAAGAATTTCACCGTATGTATCGGATCCGTTGGCTGCTGACTGATCGATTATGTTCCTGTCATAGTTAGTCACTGGCAGCGAACTTATAAAATATCTGAAGTGTGTAGTTGTGTCAATATAACTAACGGTACTGTCGAAATTTGCTATATACCTGTTCATTATTCCATTCTGATCGCCTATATATTCAAACTTGTTTTTTGCGATACCTGCCGGTTCAAATCTGTTATTGTACTTTCCTTCGGACAGCCTTAAAAGGATATTATTTTTCTTTGCAATGTTATATGTAAAGAGATCGAATGTCTGAGATATTTTTTCAAAGGGGCTTCCTGTATTTGTAAGGGTGTCAGATAGTCTGTTCGATGAAAATATTATTTCATCTGGAGAGTCTTTAAGAAAAGCCGGATTAAGGTCATCAGCAACATCACGTGTTATCTGTTCGTTAGTACCTGAAGCAATCGTATGGATGTAAATATCTGTAATCCCATCTTTAACGGCAGAAAAAACAAGACGTGATCCCTCAGGGGAGTATGAAAAATCGAGTATTTTATCAAAATAAAGAAGGTTTCTTTTTTCGGTTGTCTTCTCATTTACCCTGTAAAAGTACATAACAAGGTCAGCTTTTTCATCATTTATGAATGTAAGAATTTTGCCACTTGGATGCCAGGCAAGAACCGGGTAAGTATTGTCAGTTACCTGTTCGAATTTTGGTTCTTTCCTGAATATAATTTTCTGTTTGCCTGTAGTCTGGTTGTAAATCCATATCCGTTTTCTTCCCCAGTCGTTTGTTACATAGGCAATATATTCACCTCCTGGTGACACTCTTACCTGCTGAATTATCTGTTCTTTTTTAGATCTCTTCACAATATTTTCATCAACAGGAGGAAGATTACTGTCCTCAGAATATTCATCAGAATAAAACTTCTTCCATTCTTTCAGCAGATCCTTTAGATCCTGTCCCATTACATAAAGGAAACCGTCATCAACATTTTTATAGATTTTTGTCAGATAAATAATATTTGGTATAAGGGCATCACCATACACCTTCCCGATAAATCTCCAGAAAGACTGGCCGGCATCAATTGCATCATCGTATTCAAGATGGTTAATGTTTTTGTATGTACCTGATTTGATTCCATCCTTAACCCTGTTTTCAGCCTCATAATCCCAACCGAATGCAACATAATTAATAAGTCCATTAATATACCACTCAGGCATATATATAAGTGAAGAACTTGATATTCTGTCCTTCATGTCTGCATTGTAAAGCATTTCATTTATTATGACCTTGGTAATTGAAGCTGCGATTTGCCGTTCATAAGCAATATGGTCGCCTTCATAATATAGCATTACCTTGTTTTTAATTATTCTGCTGAAGCCGCCTGTGTTATAGGTGTCTTCATCAAAAGTGACCAGCCCGATATTAGATTGCTTATATTCTGCATATTTGTTAAAAATGACGAAAATCAGTCTTTTCTCAAGCGTATAATCGAAATAATCCTCAATTTCAGCCAGTTTCTTCATTGCATAATCTGCTGTAAACTGCGCAAGATCGCTTCCGTATTCATTAAAATAGCAGTCAAAATTATCAAAACGGTAAAACGACCAGTAGTAATCGTAGTACTGAACTTTGTTTTTACCGAAAGACATCTGATGTCCGTTATAAAACTGTGCGCCGGCACTTAAATAAAACACACAAGCTATAATGGTGATAATCAGTTTTTTGATATTCCTCATATTCAAAATGATCAATAGATAAACCGGATTCTTTACCTGCAAATTCTATTCCAAAAAATATAGGTCAGACAGCAAAACTAATGATATTCTGATTTAAACTATCTAAAAAACTTAAACTTTATTATTTTTACAGGACTTTATTTTTATTCATTATTTTTATTCAATTCCGGTCTGATTTTTGAAGTATTAGATGCAACCAAATTAACTCCGGGATTGTTATAATTAGGAATTTGGATTTACATTGTTATATCTTTGCCTCAGGCAAAATAGAATACTTCAAAGAATTATATCTCAACTTGAGATGAATCTTGCAAGTTATGAAAATATATATTTGGTTAAATACCGATCTTTAAATAAGATGGGTTTATTCTTATTTACTGGCGGATTTCATATATTTAAAACTAAAATTTTATTATGATGAAAAGATTATTTTTATTGATTTCTCTCCTGATTTTTGGAGTCACACTCAAATCACAGGTAGCGCAAACAACAATGAAGCTGGCGGAATCTCAACACGATTTCGGAACATTTAAAGAAGAGGCCGGCAGACAAACTTATGATTTTATTGTGAGCAATACCGGTACTTTACCCCTTGTTATTCAAAATGTAGTTGCATCATGTGGTTGTACAACACCTGAATGGACCAGGCAACCAATACCAGCAGGAGGTAAGGGCAAAATTACAGCAATATATGATCCTGCTGGCAGACCAGGACCATTCAATAAAACACTGTCAGTATATACAAATTCAAAACCTGAAGTTGTTGTTCTGGTTATTAAGGGAGAGGTAGTTCCCCATGAGAAAACAGTTGAGGAACTGTACACTTTTCCGGTAGGTGCAGTAAGATTTGAGAGCAACCAACTTGCATTCACAAATATAAAGAAGAATGAGAAAAAGATCAGGGTCATGCAGGTTATTAATACCTCAGCAACTCCTGTAAAAGTTGAATTTGACGGGTTACCCGCATATCTTTCACTGAAGGTTAGTCCGGAAACCCTTAAACCAGGTCAGAAAGGGCTGGTCGAAGGTACATTTGATGCTACAAAAAATCCTGCATGGGGATATACCTCCGATATGGTGAAGATTAAACTGAACGGAGTTCCTGAAGTAAATGTATATTACTATGTATCAGCAAACCTCGTTGAGGATTTTTCTTCACTTTCAAAGGAAGATATGGCTAATGCTCCTGTTTTCAAACTTGCTTCAAATACTTTTGATCTTGGTAAGATTAAGGGTTCTACACAAAACGAGGTTGAGTTCAAATTTACCAATGAAGGTAAAAGAGACCTGATAATAAGACATATAAGAGCTACATGCGGATGTACTGCTGTTCAGCAGGGAAGCCAGGGAGTAGGGATAAAGCCGGGAGAATCGAGCTCAATTAAAGCAGTTTTCAATTCAGGAAGTTATTCGGGAAAAGTGACTAAAGCTATCTATGTTTATACAAACGATCCGAAAAACTCAGAGGTCGTGCTTATGTTAAATGCTGATGTCGAACAGCCAACCGCTGTAAAATAGATATTGATAATTTCATTAATAATATTTTCTATTTAAGAGGGTGGTGGTTAAAATCTCACACCCCCTTTTATTTTTTTAAGGCATAGCTTTGATGGATAAGACCAGGAGATATCGCAGTTCATTAAAGATACAGGAAGGGATCCAGCAACCTCCAAGTATAAATCCGTATGTTCTTACTAAATCGGGAAGGAAAAGGAGGAAGAAATATTCGCTGAATGAATATGTTGATGGTATTCTCTCAGGAAACAGGACCATTCTGAGTCAGGCTATTACTCTACTGGAAAGTTCATTACCGGAACATTATGAAATTTCGCAGACAATTATCACGAAATGTCTTCATTATAGTTCCGGCTCAATAAGAATTGGAGTTACGGGTGTACCTGGTGCAGGTAAGAGTACTTTCATTGAAACCTTCGGATTACATATTGTAGGTGAAGGAAGAAAGCTGGCGGTTCTTACAATAGATCCAAGCAGTGAACATACAAAAGGGAGCATACTTGGTGACAAGACCCGAATGGAGTTGCTGAGTGTCCATCCGAATGCATTTATAAGGCCATCTCCTGCCGCAGGTATCTTGGGTGGGGTCGCAAGAAAAACCAGGGAGACTATAATACTTTGCGAAGCAGCAGGGTTTGATACTATTCTTGTAGAGACTGTAGGAGTGGGGCAGTCGGAAACAGAAGTACGCTCAATGGTTGATTGTTTTCTTCTGCTTATGCTTTCAGGCGGAGGAGATGAACTTCAGGGAATTAAACGGGGGATAATGGAGATGGCAGATTTAATTGCTATTACCAAAGCGGACGGGCTAAACCGGATCGTGGCTGATAAGGCCAGGGTATCATTTCAGAATGCTCTGCATCTTTTTCCCTCAAAGCCTTCAGGATGGAAGCCACGGGTACTCACCTGTTCAGCATTGGAAAAGTCAGGAATAAGCGACCTATGGATGATCATCCTTGAATATTTTGCTTATACTGTGAAATCAGGCTTCTTTGAAGAACAGAGAAGGCAACAGGCAATTGTAAGAATGAATAGCACCATTACAGAATATCTTTATAATTCATTTTACAATAATGAAGAAATCAAATTGCTTAAGCCTGAACTGGAGCGTCAGCTTAGCGAGGGAAACATTACATCCTACAAAGCTGCTGTTACATTAATTGACAGGTATTTCAGGAGGTACAATTAATATTAAGTTTTATCTTTGTATAATTAAATAAGAGTTAAATACATACAAAATTAAAATCAATACATATGAAAAAGTTTATTTATCTGTTTGCGACTACTGTATTAATGGCAGCTTGTTCCTCTGAGCCGCACTTTGTTATAAAAGGGGATATTAAGGGATCTGATTCTATTACTTTTTATCTTCAGAAAAGGGAAGCAGGAAAAACAATTACGATTGATTCCGCTTTATCCAGGAAAGGTATTTTTACAATGAAAGGCGGCAGTATAGATTATCCTCAGATGGTTCAGCTTGTTGCAGGGAATACGCGGAAAAGAACATCATTTTACCTGGAAAATAAAAAAATTACCATTACCGGAAGTCTGGATTCACTTTTCAAAGCTAAGGTAACCGGATCGAAAACTGAGGATGAATATCAGGCATTTGTTAATTCTAATAAACCCTTGACTGATCTATATTCAAAAACTTACCAGGAATATCAGGCTGCCAGTCAGGCCGGCGATACTGCAAGAGTTGCATTACTCGAAAAAAGGGCCGATTCAATTCAGACGGAAATGACAAATCTTCAGAAGAATTTTGTCAAAGACAATCCGAGTTCCTATGTTTCACCTTCAATTCTGGGAAGTCTGAGTTATGAGATGGAGCCAAATGATATAGAAACCATGATCAATGGATTGGATACCTCATTGGTAGTTTTACCTCAGATCCAGGTCCTTAAGGACAGGGTTGCAATTATGAAGTCTGTTTCAATTGGTCATAAAGCTCCGGATTTTACCATGAATGATGTGAATGGCAACCCAATATCACTTTATTCCAAAATTGGTTCAAAATTACTGCTGATTGACTTCTGGGCAGCATGGTGCGGTCCATGCCGACAGGAAAATCCAAATGTTGTTAAAATTTATAACGAGTTTCATAAGAAAGGCTTTGATATTTTCGGTGTTTCTCTTGATCAGAGTAGAGACGAGTGGGTGAAGGCTATTGCTGATGATAAGCTTACATGGACTCAGGTATCAGATCTCCAGTACTGGAATAATGAAGCTGCAAAACTATATGCAGTTAATGCTATACCTGCAAACTTTCTTTTAGATGAAAATGGTATCATAATAGCCAAAAATCTTAGGGGGCAGGATCTTTATAATAAGGTAAAAGAGGTGCTTGAAGGGAATAAATAGGCGCCAGGAATCAGGAATCAGGTATCAGGTACAAGAAAGAATACAAAAAAAGGCTGTCTCAGGAATTGAGCAGCCTTTTTGTTATTTTCCTCAGGTATCTTTTGCCACTAATCCGGCATCATTATACTTCTTTATTTGTTTCTTCCAGAATAAAACCTGTTCCACGTACAGTCCGGATATCGATATTTTTATCCTCAGAGACATACTTTCTTAAGCGGCTGATAAACACATCCATGCTTCTCCCGAGAAAATAATCATCTTCACCCCAGATCTCTGTAAGAATATCTTCTCTTGCAAGAATTTTGTTCTTATTAATGATAAAATATTTAAGCAGTTGAGCTTCTTTCAGAGTCAGTTTTTCTTTTGTATTTCCGCTTTGAAGTTCCAGGGTATTATACTTAAGTATTGTATTTGACACTTTAAACTCATCATTTGTTGATGAGTAGGCTCTTTTAAGTATATTATTGATCCTGAGGATAAGAACCTCAGGGTCGAAAGGTTTTGTTATGTAATCATCTGCCCCGATCTTAAGTCCTCTTACAATATCTTCCTTCAGGCTTTTTGCAGTAAGAAAAATTACGGGTACATCGGGTTGGGCTTCTTTAATTTTCTCAGCAAGGGTGAACCCGTCCATCTCGGGCATCATAACATCAAGTACACATATGTCAGGTTTATCTTTATTAAAGAGTTCCCATGCCTCTTTTCCGTCACGACCAAGGGTAACATCAAAACCACTGATTGTGACATACTGTGTTAGAATATTTCCAAAATCCCTGTCGTCTTCAGCTATCAGAACTTTCATATACCGAATTTTTAAATTATTGAGGCAATGTTACTGTAAATATACTACCTTTTCCCGGTTTACTGCTAACAGTAACCTCTCCGCCATGAGCTTCCACAATTTTTTTAACATAATATAGTCCGAGTCCAAGGCCTTTGAATTTATGAATGTTGCCTGTTGACGCCCGGTAGAACTTATCAAAAATATGTTTTTGATCATTCTTGCCTATCCCGATCCCGTTATCAGAGATCCTGATACAGATGCTATCTTCCATAGTAAAACCCTCGATATCAATAACCGGTTCTTTATCAGAGTATTTCACTGCATTTGAAAGAAGGTTATTGACAAGTGTTGTGAAATATATAACATCAATATCAACTTTGGCTCCGTTGAAATTATACTTCTGATTTATTGTAGAGTTATTTCCATTACCCGATTTAAAGCTTTCAACAACATCATTCATTATTTCCTCAATATCCACCTGCTTTTTGTCAAGCTGGAATTGTGTCCTTTCCCACATGCTTATCTCGAGTATCATATTGATAAGCTGATTCAGATGAACGCTCTGTTTCCCTATTAATTTTGCAGTCTCAAGAATCTTTCCCTCATTGGTCCTTATCTGTTCCATCTCGAGAGTTTTTCCTGCCACTGTAATAGTTGAAAGTGGCGTTTTCAGTTCGTGAGTCATATTATTTATGAAGTCAGTTTTAAGATTTGACATCCTCTTCTCTTCCATAAGATTCCGAAAGGTTACCATAAATATCATCACTACAACAATAATACTGAAGGCACTCAGTGCCAGCGATGCTGCACTTTCTTTCAGGATCACTTTCTGCTTATCGGAAAAGTCAATAAAACTTTCATAATCCAGTCTGTAATTATCCCGATCAATCCTGTCTGCCCTGACAAGTATCTCTGAAGGAGGTCTCCTGTTTGAAACGATGCGGGGACTTCCTGGTCTGGGTCTTCGGTTGGCAAAAGCCTCACTGGTATAAACTGGTATAATTGAGTCATTCGAAATAAGATCAAAACGATTCACTACAATCTTGAAGTCAAAATTCTTGTCAATTCCCATTCTCTCAAAGTAGTTTGAAAGGTAAGCCGACACATCCTGCTCCTGGGTCAATGCTTTTGTGACAAATGCCAGTATGTCCCTTTTTTTTGCAGCAATTGCTGAATCGCCCCTGAGTGTCAGAATATCTTTTGCCGCCTGTATTGAATATCCGTTTATGACAAACCGCGCTGTATCAAATCCATCTGATCCTAATCTCCTGTACATGCTCGACAAAGCATCCTGAGATAAGACCCTGTATCGCAGATTGAACATTTCATCTTTCTGTTTCCACATCCCTCTTATTATGATGACCTGTACCGATATCAGAATAATAATTGAAATGATGCCTGGCAGCAGAAGGGTATTTCTTTTTTTCATACTGTATATTTAGCTTTCCCAAATTTATTCATTTTATCGACACACTTAACCAGATACAAAAACATTAACCCGACATTAACCCGGTGTTAACAAAATAACTATATACCAGGGCCTATCTTTATATTGTCAAACTAATAAGATAGGCAGCCATGAAAAACATCAGAGTATTTCTAATAACATTAATCCTGTTAGCATCCGGTTCATTTTTTCAACAGGCAATTGCTCAGGAAAAGACTAAGGCTGAGCAGGAGAAAGAGGTTCAGCTTCAGCAGGCTATAGACGAGCAGAAGAAAGCTATGACCGACCAGCAAAAGGCCCAGGACGAAGCTGCAGTTAAGATGAAAGACCAACAGGCGAAAATGGAAAAACTTATGAAGGATGCCAACGTAAGAGTTGAATCTGCAGGAAAGAATGTAGACGGTCTCAGAATTTATGCTCCGAGGGGAAACAGGTCTTTTAGTTATGACGAAGCTTTTTCAGGAGGCCCTGGTGCAGAAGGATTCTTCGGTGGACATTATTTCCCCGGCGACACAGAAAGGACCACATGGGATTTTTCAAAGACAGTCAAGGAAAATTCGTTTTCCAGGGATTACACCTTTGATGTAGATAAGACAGCAAATACAGTGGTGATGTCAGTTATGGGAGATTGTAAATCCGGTGATATTCATATTAAGATCATTATGCCTAATGGTAAAAGCTATTCTGATATAGTAATTGATGAATTTGGTAATCTTAACTGGAGAAAAACATTTAATATTACTGATACAGAAAATCAGGACAAAACAGGGGAATGGAAGTTTCAGGTGTCAGCAAATAAGGCTACCGGATCCTTTCGAATTTCTCTTCAAACATATTAGTTTTCATTCCTGGTAAAATGGGAGCTGGCAGAGGATGGGCCAGTCTCCCATTTTCTTTATTCTGACTGTGCAGAAGCTCTTCCTCCTTTTACGCTTTCAACGCGAATAGTGAATTTATTCCCGTCTTTTACTATCCATTTCACGTTCACACGATCATAGCCGGCAATGTTCTTAATCTCCAGACGCGCAGGATTCTTCTTCTGTTCAGTTGTCCTGTTAAGATCTGCATCTTCCACTGTCATTCCGGCGATAACGGTTCCACCATCAAGATATATATAATCAGGGTGGTCAATTTTGAATTTTAGATTACTGGCTGAATGGGTCGGGAGCAGCCTCATATTCTCAATTGTTGCCGTAACCTCTTTAAGTCCGCCAGAAAGCTTTTTGACCCTGATATGAGATACTGCCAGTTTCGGAGACTGATACGCGTTATAAATACAGAATGCAGCATTCCTGTGTGCATCACTTTCGAGTAGAAATCCGGGGTGAAGCCTGCCAAAGTTCTTATTAAAACCCCCGACTTCTATTTCCCCATAAACCGGGTGGTTAACTTTCTGCCAGGGGATAAAGGCATCTTCGAACAGAAGGAGCTTATCAAATTCATATGGATCAGTGTTGGCAGTATCATAAAACATGAGGTATGGATTCCATAGTTCATTGGAATAGGCAAAACATCCCATCTCACCATGCCACCAATCAAGTTCTCCGCCCCACACGGTGTACATATCCTTCCAGATAGTTAAAAGTTTATAACCTGGAATCATTAGTTCACCCTTCTTGCCAATAGCATTCAGGACAGCATCATCAGACCTGCTGTAAGCTTCAGCACCACCACCCTGTATTGAGGGTCCCCTCAGTATCATCCCGCCAGAGTTATGAAAAGATTGAGAACCGGTAATATTTCTGTGCTTAAAGGCGAAATCACGGACTGCCTGATTTTCAGGAAAAGAGAATGGGTATTTGTCCGCCCCGCTCTGAACATAGTTTGGCTCCCAGTTGAAACCCCAGTCGCGGTTGCCATCATACCCGCCAGGTCCGTCTTCATTGATCAAGCCATCACCGTCATTATCAATTCCTTCATAACCAAGTAATTCATAATCCCCTTTTTCTCCCGGTTCAACCCTTATCAGCCTTCTTGGGTCCTTAGGATCCTCCTTATATTCCCCATCAGGATTTTTTCTTCTCATCTGGCTGATATTCTTATCGTTATTGAGATCATCATATCCATCTTCGTCCAGAAGTCCATCACGATCGTTATCTCTCGGAACAAGACCTGACCTTGGAGGCATTCCGACAGATGTAAAGTATTCCCTGGCATCAGGATTAATGGTAGGAGCAATGTAGAACGTTTTATCTTTAAGCAATTGTCTGATAAAAGCATTTTCATTATACATTTCACAGAGGTACCATGCAGTATACAGTGCGATTTCCGTTCCCTGGAGCTCAACGGAATGAATGTTTCCGTCAATCCAGAACCCGGGTTTTTCATCTGGAGTTAAAACCTTTTTATCAGTAATGGTAAGTACAATAATATCACGGCCCTGATAAGATTTGCCGGCTGATTCCATAGTTACCAGATCGGGATAAGCTTTAGCAAGCCTGGTGCACAGGTCTGCCACTCCCTTATATGTGTAATATTTGTTCCATGAAGCCTGTACCTTTGGGTTACCGGGAGAACCTGCTGCCTGGAAAAACAGATCATCATTCTGCGATTTTCCCGGAACTGAAAAAATTATCAGAAATAAAGCACTTATTAAAAAGGAGAATATCTTTTTCATATTGTCGGATTTCAAATGTTATTACTTAAGTTCAATGCTGGTCGTAACAATTCCTGTATTTATGGCACCGGCAGTTACATTTACCGATCCTTTACCATTTATCAGCCAGCTGAATTCAGCTGACTCATTACCCTCAAGCCGTTTTACTCTTTGAACCTTTTCTCCGCTAAGAAAAGTTTGTCCCCTGGAGGGTTCAAGAGAAATCCTCATTATCCTCGTCCATGTGTTTGGCTCACCAACTTCTGCGCAGGTAGCAAACACACCCTTGTTATGCAATTTCAGTGAAACCCTGTAAATGTTCTCGCCGGCATTTTCTGTTTTAATGTCAAGAATTTCAAGTTCGGGATGCATGGAAGCTATTGTGGTAATAAACCTGAAGTTTTTATCGACCAGATAATTGAGTGTGTCAGCCGGAGGATTGGTCATTACAAATGGTTTAATGCCTCCTACCTCGGTAATTTTTCCCGGGAAATCCGGGTGTATTATCTCTGTCCATGGTACAAATACATCATTTCTTTTATATTTCTCTGCGAATTTCAGGAACGAGACTTCTTGATTTTTACCCTTTTCTGTTGGGAACCACCACCCCGGAGTACTGAAGCTATATCTGCCATAATGATAATATGCCCATTCCATAAAATTCCCGGGAGTAAATTTAGTTACAGGCGCTCCTTTTGCACCTGTTATTTCATGGTATTTATCAGATACAAGTTTATTGATAATCTCATCAGTTTTCATTATTGATGTGATCCTCCTGTCTCCCTGCGGGCGTCCCTGTCCACGTTCTGTTCCCTGCGACATCCCCGATTGAGGATTACCTGCAGGTCTTTCTGATGCTTTCATTGGCTGTCCAAGATTATCCTGCGGTCCGAATGTAAAAACGGCATAAATGTTAAACCTGTCAAAGAGGAAATCAGCAACTGCTTTTGTTTCAGGTTCAGAGACCGGATAGAGACCAGCGTTCTGCCCAAACTCTTCAAAATTGTAAGTAAAATTCCGGTTAAAATTAACTCCGCCTTTACCATCCTCATTGAAATTGCCATCTTTATCATTATCAATGCCTTCTGAGAAAACCATAAAATTTCCGGATTGCCCCTTTGATATATCTGCTGCAACCATAATCCTTTTATCCTCATCGCTTTCAGTATAAGTACCAGCAGGATCCTTAATGCGAATGAGTGTAATATATCCATCTTTGTTCAGGTCTTCGTAAGGGTCCTCGTCGAAGACAAAATCCTTGTCATCATCAGTTGACCTTGTATTGACAGTCCGTTCATACTTAACATCTGAAAAGAATTGCTCTGTTGCATCAGGACTGACATCAGGAAAAACATAAAAGGTAACTTTACTCAGAAGTTCTTTTATTTCCGGAGAAGAGGATGCTTGCAGTAATGACCCGATAAAACCTGAAGCCAGTTCTGTTCCAAGAAGATAGCTGCCTTCCACACCTCCGAAAACCGCTATCCCGGGTTTATTGTCTTTATCGCCTGTTCCGATTGTAATAACCCAGATATCTTTTCCACCTGCAGTTTTAACAAGGGATCTGACAGTACATATTGAAGGGAATTCTTTGCTTAGAGCATCGATTTTCTGAGACATAGTCCTGTAGTTACTATATTGATTCTGAGCAGAAAGCTTTAACAAGCCAATGCAGAGGAGTAATGACAGGAGTAAAAACTTAAAAGGTTTTTTCATATTGATTTTATTTGATTTTGGTACCTGTTATTTTACCGGGTTGAGTGTTATTTTTTTCAGGGGATCGGATAAGACAGTTATTGTAAAACGGATCCCAGTTCCTGTTCTGGCAGAACTCCCCAGTTTTATTATTAAAATATCCGAGGATGTGTTTTGGCGATACAGTATATATCAGTTCATCGTTGTCTCCAATGAATGGATCTGTTACAGTCATTACCTCTTCAATGCCTATATCATTTTTGGTAGAAACACCTGAATATATTTCATATATAGTTTTAGGGATTGCAATAATTACTGTATAAGTTCCATAATCTTTTCTCTGGAACAGGAAATAGGTTATTTCAATAGGTTCATTCGGGTTAATGCGATCAGTGGAATGAGGGAGCTGACTTTCGTAAATAAATCCCTCATTCATAATATTTTCAACAATATCTGGTTCTCTTGTGTTATGGACGAAGAAATAGCAGTCTTTGAAGTTCTTTAAAATTGTGGCAAGTATCTCTCCTTTATTCTTCATTCTTCAATAAATGGTTTTTCTGATAACCATTTTCAAAAATAGCTTATATTATTTTATTTACAACACTTAAACCATTTGTTCTGTTATATGTTAAATTTGTACTCAACATTGACTAATGTGTCTGATGAAAAAAATTTTCAGCGTTCTGTTTATTGTCTTAACTGTGTCATGTGGCAGACGTGGAACCGGTACCGGAGAAAGGATCATCACAGTAAGTATTGCTCCATTTAAATATTTTGTAGAAGCCATAGCGGGAGATGACTTTGAAGTTAATATTATGGTCCCATCAGGTGCTGATCCTCATGTTTACGAACCTTTTCCTGAGCAGATTAACATGCTCAGGAATTCAGTAGGTTATATTAGCGATGGTTTCCTCGGATTTGAAAATACATGGCTGGACCGTTTTTATGAAACTAACAGGAGCATGAAAAGACTATCTCTTGGTGAAAAGATGGATCTACTTTATTCGGGAAATCATCATGAGGGGGATCATGATGAAGGACCTGATCCGCATTATTGGATGTCGCTCAATTGCGCACTGAGTATGGCCTCCTCAATAAAAGATTTTCTTTGCGGACTGAATCCAGTACATAAGCAGCAATACGAAGTTAATTATCAGATATTTATAACAAAAATCCAGAAGCTGAATAAAAAAGCACAGGAACTTTTTTCAGGGCTAAAAAACAAAACTTTTATGATTTATCATCCTAACCTGGGTTATCTTGCAAGGGATTATGGGCTGAAAGAGATATCGGTTGAATATGAAGGCAAGGAACCTCCGCCTTCGAGAATGAAAGAGCTCATTGATCTTGCAAGAAAAGATGGTTTAAAAACAATTTTTGTTCAACGTGAATATGATACCAGAAATGCTGAAGTCATTGCCAGCCAGATCGGAGCACAGATTAAAATTATTGATCCTTTGTCGGAAGATTGGCTACCGACTATGTCAGATATTGTGACTGAGTTGTACGACAGTATTTCCGAGAATTCCAAATAACCCGAAAGTATGGCCAAATTATTGGAACTTTTTTCTTTATCGGCTTCATATGGTACAAGTATCGTACTGGATAATGTGAATTTCCGGGTTGAAGAAAATGATTTTATAGGTGTTATTGGTCCTAATGGAGGCGGAAAGACAACTCTTTTAAAAATTATCCTGGGATTACTTAAACCCGTAAAAGGTAAAATTACTTTCAATACTGACCTGATGAATGGTACCAGGATAGGATATCTCCCGCAGATATCAACAGGTGATATTAATTATCCTGTGACGGTTACAGATATCATTCTTTCGGGTCTTATGATACGAAAAGGTATTGTTTCCAGAATGTCAGCATCTGACAGGGAAAAAGCCCGCAAGGTAATTAAGGAACTGGGCCTTTCAGAAATGGCCGGATCAACAATAAATGAACTTTCCGGGGGACAGGTGCAGAGGGTTTTTCTTGGTCGGGCAATAATAGGGGATCCTAAATTATTGTTGCTTGATGAACCCGGCAATTTTGTAGATACCACTTTTGAAAATGATTTTTATGAAAAACTAAGAATACTCAACAAACGTATGGCTATTCTTATGGTTTCACATGATGTCGGAACTATTTCCGCACATATAAAATCATTTGCATGTGTAAACAGAAGTCTTCATTATCATCCTTCATCTGAAATTACCAACGAAGATCTGCTGGCCTATGGATGTCCTATTCAGCTTGTTACACATGGAGAAGTTCCTCATACCGTACTTAAATATCATAAATAGTGGAAACCAGTATTTTTCAGTATGAATTTATTGTTAAGGGATTGCTGGGAGCAGTATTCGCTAGTATAACTGCCGGATTAGCAGGCACATATATTGTTTCCAAACGGTTAGTCTTCCTTAGCGGAGGTATTACCCATGCATCCTTCGGTGGTATCGGTATAGGATATTTTGCTGGTATTAATCCTGTTTTGGGAGCAGCTGTTTTCGGAATTCTGTCAGCTCTGGGTGTTGAATATCTTTCAGTTAAGCAGAAGATCAGAGAAGATTCGGCAATCGGCATATTGTGGGCATTCGGAATGGCTATTGGAATCATCTTTATTTACTTGACTCCAGGTTATACTCCAAACCTGATGAGTTATCTTTTCGGAAGTATTCTCACTGTAACAAATGCCGATATTATAGCATTGGGTACAATGTCGGTAATCCTGATCCTTTACTTCGGGATTTTTTACAGAACTATACTATATATTTCTTTCGATGAGGTATTTGCAAGAACATACTCCTCCTATGTGGATATATTTAAATATATTACCACCTCTTTGATAGCATTGACCATTGTCTTGAATATCAGAATGGCGGGGGTGGTCCTGGTAATTTCGCTTCTGACTATTCCACCTAATATTGCAATGCTTTTCACCAGGATTTATTTTAAAATTGTTTTATGGTCGATACTTGCGGGATTCGTTGGTACAGCAACAGGATACGCAATTTCATATTTTGCAGGTATCCCGGTGGGGGCAACTATTATTTTTACACTGGTGATTATCTGGGTATTGGCTAAAGGCATTGTTCAGCTGTTGAGAAATGCACCGATGGTCAGGGTACCGATAGGAGAATAATCTAATATTGAATTGAAGGGTTATAAATATACAGACAAATTATATTATTAATTAATACTACAATGGATTACGATCTGATAATTATAGGAAGTGGCCCCGGAGGATATGTTGCAGCAATCCGGGCGTCTCAGTTGAAAATGAAAGTAGCAGTGGTTGAAAGGGCTGAGCTCGGAGGCATTTGCCTGAACTGGGGTTGTATACCAACAAAATCTCTTCTAAAGAGCGCCCAGGTTTTCGATTACCTGACCCATGCTTCGGATTACGGGGTCACAATTTCAGGAGAAGCCAAACCTGATTTCAATACGATCATAAAACGAAGCAGAACCATTGCTGATGGAATGAGTAAGGGAATTCAGTTCCTTTTCAGGAAAAATAATATTGTACATATAGAAGGATCTGGACGTCTTTCCGGAAATAATAAAGTTGAAGTTGAGGACCAGGATGGAAATAAAATAATTATTTCTGCTGATAATATTATCGTTGCTACGGGAGCCAGATCGAAAGAACTGGCAAATCTGAGACAGGACGGTAAAAAAGTTATTGGTTACCGTGAAGCAATGACTCTTGACAGGCAACCTGAGTCAATGGTTATTGTGGGATCAGGAGCGATTGGAAGTGAATTTGCATATTTCTACCAGTCAATTGGTACAAGCGTGACCCTAGTGGAATTTATGCCAAGACTAGTTCCAAACGAGGATGAGGAAGTATCGAAACAACTGGAAAGATCGTTTAAGAAGCTTAAAATGAAAATTATGACCGATTCCTCGGTTGAGACAGTTGACACATCGAGAGAAAAATGCATTGTAACTATAAATACACCTAAAGGTGCGGAGACTATTGAAGCCGAAATTGTTCTCTCGGCTGTTGGTGTTTCTACGAATATTGAAGGAATAGGACTTGAACAGGCAGGAATAAAGACTGAAAAAGGGAAAGTGGTTGTTGATGATTATTACAGAACATCCGTGCCGGGTGTTTTCGCAATCGGAGACATTGTTCACGGACCTGCACTTGCTCATGTTGCATCTGCCGAAGGAATTATTTGTGTAGAAAAGATTGCAGGCATGGAGGTAAAGCCTCTTGATTACAATAATATTCCGGCCTGCACCTACACAAGTCCGGAAATTGCATCCTGCGGATTAACCGAGGCTGCTGCAAGGGAAGCCGGTTATGATATAAGGGTAGGAAAATTTCCTTTTTCAGCCTCAGGAAAGGCAAGTGCCTCTGGTGCAAAAGATGGGTTTGTTAAGCTTATTTTTGATGCTGCATATGGTGAACTCCTTGGTGCACATATGATTGGTGCCAATGTAACGGAAATGATTGCTGAAATTGTGGTAGCCAGAAAACTTGAGACCACAGCTCATGAGATAATAAAATCGGTTCATCCTCATCCTACTATGTCTGAGGCAATTATGGAGGCTGCTGCTGCTGCCTACGATCAGGTGATACATCTTTAAAGATTTTAATTAAATAAATCCTTTTTCATCTATTAAATATTTAAGTTTGATTATTAATTCAAATCAGCAACTTAAATATTGAATATGAAAAGAATAGTAATATTATTACTGCCGGTGATATTGGCAGTAACGTCCGTAGTTGCACAGCCTTCAGGTAAGAGACAACAGTACGATATTACCAGGGACAAGGTTTTATACACAATAGGATATGCTCATCTTGATACCGAATGGAACTGGGATTATCCAACTACAATAAATCAATATATCCTTAATACCATGGAGGATAACTTCAAATTATTTGAGAAGTATCCCGATTATGTTTTCAATTTCACCGGTTCACGTCGATATAAAATGATGAAGGAGTATTATCCTGAATCATATAAGAAGGTTGCTGATTACATCAGACAGGGACGCTGGTACGTCTCAGGATCTTCTGTTGATGAGGGCGAGGTGAATATTTCTTCATCCGAATCTGTTCTTCGTCAGGTTCTTTATGGAAACCTGTTTTTTAAAAATGAATTTAACAAGGAAAGTGTTGATTATATGCTTCCCGATTGTTTTGGTTTTGTTGCTACCATGCCTTCCGTCTGGAGTCATGCGGGTCTGCTTGGATTCTCAACACAAAAGCTTACCTGGCGCTCGGCAAATGGGGTCCCCTTCAACGTTGGACTTTGGGAAGGTCCTGATGGCAAGAGCATTATTGCTTCTTTAAATGCAACTGATTATACTGGTCATGTAGTACCACGACTCGACAGGGACAGCACATGGAATGCACGACTGCAGGGTGATATAAACAGGTATGGCTTATCATTTGATTACCGTTATTATGGAGTTGGCGATATTGGTGGCTCACCAAGGGAAGAAGATGTTAATAATGCAGTTAACAGCCTTAACAAAAGCGATAGCAAGGTCAAAGTAATACTAACCTCTTCAGATCAGATGTACAAGGATATTACACCAGAAATACGTGCGAAACTTCCAACCTATTCAGGTGATCTCCTGCTTATTGAACACAGTGCTGGTTCGATGACTTCACAATCATATATGAAAAGGGCAAACCGCAAGAACGAAGCCCTTGCCAGATCAGCTGAACAGGTAGCTTACTTTGCCGACTGGCTTGGAGGAGCATCCTATCCATCAGAAAAGCTGAATAATTCATGGGATCTAGTCCTGGGTAGTCAGTTCCATGATATTCTTCCCGGGACAAGTATCCCTAAGGCTTATGAATATGCCTGGAATGATGAATTCATAGCAATGAATGGATTTTCTGAAGTGTTGAAAAACTCTGTCAGGGCTATAGCTCACAGGTTGAATACCATGACTGAAGGAAGACCGGTTATTGTTTATAATCCTGTGGCAATTGAAAGGGAAGATGTAGTCACTGCTGACTTTACGTATTCAAAGGTTCCGGTAAATGTTAAAGTATTTGATAAGGATAATAATGAAGTACTTTCACAGATAATATCCTCTAATGACAATAAAATAACTGTAATTTTTCTGGCCAAACTTCCTTCTGCCGGATTGGCAGTATTCGATATCCGGGAAACCTCAGAAAAACCTGCTGCCTCTTTGTTATCAGTTACCAATCAGACACTCGAAAACAGTTACTTAAAAGTAAGGATAGACGCTAACGGAGATATTGCAAGCATATATGATAAGCTTGCTTCAAAGGAGGTTCTCTCAAAACCTGCAACTCTGGACTTTCAACAGGAACGCCCCACGCAATGGCCATCATGGAACATGGATTGGAACGATCGTAAAAATCCTCCGATAGATTGGATGAACAAGGATGTTACAGCTAAGATTGTGGAAGAGGGTCCTGTAAGGGTTGCTTTGGAAATAACCAAAAAAGGTCTTAATTCTGTAATAACTCAGGTCATCAGTCTTGCTTCAGGCGAACCGGGCAAAGTTGTTCAAGTCAGCAATAAAATTGACTGGCAATCAAAGGAGGTAAGCCTGAAGGCAGCATTCCCTACAACTATGGTAAATGAATTTGCAACATACAGTTTGAATACTGCTGCAATTAAGAGAACTACAAATAATGATGTCAAGTTTGAAGTACCTGGAAGACAATGGATTGATATAACGGACAGATCAAACAGCTATGGTGTCTCAATACTGGAAGATTGTAAATATGGCTCAGATAAGCCGGATAACAGCACACTGAGACTCACACTTATGTATACCCCAAAAGCAAATTCATTTCTATATCAGGGAACACAGGATTGGGGTATTCACGATGTAAATTATGGTATTTATGCACATTCCGGTGACTGGGTATATGCAAATACTCCTTGGAAAGGGTATTTTCTTAATAATCCTCCGATAGCTTTTGAAACTACAAAACATGCCGGAGAACTTGGGAAAGATGTTTCTCTTGTCAGATCAAGCACAAGCCAGATTGATATTATGGCACTTAAGAAAGCAGAAGAAAGTAGTTATTATATTGTCAGAGTCAATGAATTATATGGCAAAGATGTCAGGGGGGCTTCTATAATTTTTCCCGGTAAAATTATTGATGCTTACGAGGTTAACGGGCAGGAGAAAAGAATTGGCAATGTTGACTTCAGCAGTGGCATGTTAAACATTGATATGACCGGATTTCTCATCAGATCCTTTGCAGTTAAACTTCAAAATCCCGAAATATCCTATTCAGGTCCGGTTCAGGCAGAGGTTTCACTTCCATACAATGAAGACGGGATCAGTTCTGACACCAGGAGATCTGACGGAAATATTATAAATGGTATGACTATACCCTCTGAACTTTTATCAACCGAAATTGTGAGTGAAGGTATTCTTTTCAGGATGGGAAACATGAGTGACGGAAAAAATAATATGCTTGCTTCAGATGGTCAGAAGCTAATTATGCCCTCTGGTGAATATAATAAGTTGTATATCCTTGCAGCTGCAACAGAAGATACTCATGGTGAAGTAAAGACAGGGAAAAAGGTTACTCGCATTAATTTTCAGAACTGGACCGGTTACGTCGGACAGCATTACGGGAGAGTACTTTATTTTAATGATCTGAAAGTTGCATCAATTACCAATGCTTTTACCAAAAGAGATAACATCGCATGGTATGCTTCACATAGGCATATTCCTGAAGGCAATGATGCTTATCAGTACAGTTATTTATTTAAGTATGAAATTGACCTTCCTGAAGGAACAAAGTCAATTATTCTTCCGAAGAACTCCAGGATCAAGATTTTTGCAGTAACTGCAGCTCAAAATAAAAACGAAGATGTTAAACCACTGCAGCCGCTTTATGATGATTTCAGAAATAATAAGCCGGTTCAGTTGAGAACAAAGGAATATGTTACTCCTGAAATGCTGCCAATAAAGTATTTGCAGATACCACTTTACAGTCAAAAAATTAATCCAAGACAGTTACCAGGGATTAAAGCATATATGAAAAGCATCGGGGCTGATACGGTTATAGTGTATTCAATCCCATTAATCACTGATTATGCTGATATAAATTCTGGTAATGGAGCCACCGTAACATATTATGCAACAGGGGTATCTAAAAATGGGAAAGTGCATAAAAATGAGAAAATGGATATTTCTAATATTCTTGATTCCCGTAAGGGGAGACTTAAGGACACAGTTCTTTTTGACAATGGAGAAGGAAGAATTGTGATTGACCTAAGAAAACCGGTAAATATAGAAAAGATAAATATTTATTTTGATCAGTTCCGCAACAGGGGTTCTCAGATCTTTACGATATGGGCATCTTCAAATGAACCGGAAATCAATGGAGATCCCACTGCCAATGGCTGGAAGTACGTTGGACCATATGGTATTTCTGGCAGAGGCATATTTTCCTATGGAAGCTCCCTGGTTTTTGACAATGATTTGAAATTCAGGTATCTTATGTTTATCACAGACGGAAACTGGCACGGCACAGAGTACATAAAACAACTGGATATAATTGAAAAGAAGTAATTTTTACCTAGTTGCGCAACCTTTTTAAAATTATTCTCATCAATCTTATACGAATTGTTGGTTAGTAAGACAATTTTTATATATTTTTAACTTCTCAAACAGGTAAATTACCTTGCCCGAGATAAAAAAAATAATAAAAGGTTGTCTTGCCGGTAACAGAAGAGATCAGGAACTTCTGTACAGGAGACATGCATCAAAACTATATGCTGTCTGTCTTCAGTATTCGGGTAATGATGAAGAAGCGAGAGATATTTTGCAGGAAGGGTTTATTAAAATATTTGAAAACCTTAATCATTACAAACATGAAGGTTCTTTTGAAGGCTGGATGCGTCGGATAACCGTAAATACCGCACTGGAAAAATTCCGTAGCAGAAATAACCTTTATCGAGTTGATGATATTAGTACGATAAAGGAGCCGTTGGCAGAACCTGATAACGGAGATTATGCAGGACTTGAAGCAAACGACCTGCTTGGAATTATCAGAGAGTTACCGCCGAAATACAGAATGGTATTTAATCTTTATGCAATTGAAGGATATTCACACAAAGAAATCAGTGAAATGGTGAATATTTCAGAAGGGACTTCAAAATCAAACCTCTCCCGTGCAAGAATTATACTTCAGAGGAGAGTTGGATCTTATACAGGCCTTAAGAAGAGAATCGCAAATGGATGAACGTGGTGCAAATATAGACATTGTATTCAGAAACGGATTAAAGGAGTACGAAGTATTGCCGCCTACTGAGGTTTGGGATAATATTCAGCCAAAAATCAGAAGAAAGAAAGGGCCATTTGTATTAATAAAAGCAGCAGCTCTTATTGGTATTGTTGTTGCGATGAGTTTTTTTGCTTACAGATTGAGTCAGGAATCATCTGCTGGGCTCGACTCTTCAGGTCTGGCTTTGAATGAAGAAGTTGCCCCACCTGCTGTAATTTCCTCGATTCCTGCCAGTCCTGTTAAAGCTGGTACACAAAAAATCAAACGGGAAAATTTGACTGCAAAAAATTTGTCTGCTGATGTATCAGGTGAAATTTCCGAACCTCTAAAGGAAGCAGCCGAATCTTACCCTGAAATAACCTACGTACAGGGACCAAATAGTATATCGGTAAGTGGTCACGGGTCATTGAATACAATGGTAATTCCTTCACTGAACTCAGGCAGGAATAAATCAATTGGGATTAATCCCCCTGAGTTAAAGTATGTCCCGGATGATTTAAAATCAAATTCTGTTGACCGATGGTCTATAGCCGCTATGGCATCTCCCACATTTTATTCCAGTTTTGGTATCGGTAAAGATGATATTTCTAAACAACTGATGGCTGCTGAACAACCTGTTATATCATATTCCGGTGGAATTGCTTTCTCGTATAAAATTAATAAAAGATTCACTATTCAGTCAGGACTTTACTATTCATCCCAGGGACAACAGGTAGACGGTATAAGTTCTTTTGCAGGGTTTCGTCCGTATGACAATACTAAAGGTGATCACAATTTTGAAGTATTAACACCAACCGGTAAAGTATATACCAACAATTCTGATGTCTTTCTTATGGCTAATGGGCAGGGAAACAGAATAATTACTAACTTTACCAGTGATGTGTTCGACCCGGAAAAAGCAAGTCTTCAGTATATTAACAACACATTACGTCAGAACTTCAGCTACCTTGAGCTTCCGGTTTTTGTGAAATATAAATTTATTGATAAGACCCTGGATTTTAATCTTATAGGTGGTATCTCATATAACCTTCTGATAAATAATTCAGTTTATACATTAGAGGGAGGTAATAAATATCCTATTGGTAAGACTGAAGGTTTGAATCAACTTTCCTTAAGCAGTTCCTTAGGTATGGGCATGGAATATAATTTCTCTAATAAACTATCGATAAATCTCGAACCTACTTTCCGATATTATCTTAATCCGTTCAGTGAGATTACCGTACCAAGAGGTCATCCATACTCTTTTGGCATTTTCTCCGGGATATCGTATAAATTCTGATCTCATGCCAGTTAAATGCTGAGCCTAAATTACTTACTAACTGATTATTGTAAGTTATATCCTGTATGAATGTTGCAGGCTGTATTTTAATTTCAATTATCTTTTAGAATATTAAGGGTATTGCTAAATCATTTTACTCTCTTTGCCGGGATTCCCCTTCTTAAATTTAAAATTACTGCATTTTACTCCTCCTGGAATTATATATCAGGTGTAAAAATATTACCTTTGCAGTTTTATTGCCACAGTTAATAAAATTATGATAAATCCACACAGGAAAAAAATAATTACAGTTTCATTTATTGGAAGCACAGTTGTTATTATTCTTGCAATTGCATTAAGTTTCAAAAGTTATAGTAATACTCCTGAAACAGATCAGATACCCAGTGATACAGCTTATACTGTTAAGCCCTTTAAATTACCTGATAATGTGACCTTTGCAGGTGAAAGAATGCCTCTTGAAAATTTTGATACCAAAGAAAGTCTTGAACGTGAAATTTTGATAAGTGCCTACAGACACTCATCTACTATTCTAATTATTAAGAGGGCGAACAGGTATCTTCCGATTATTGAAAGGATACTGAAAAAAAATAATATTCCTGATGATTTTAAATATCTGGTTGCTGCTGAAAGTGAATACAGTAATATGATATCACCAGCCGGAGCAACAGGTTTCTGGCAGATTATGCCGGAAACAGGAAAGGAAGAAGGTATGGAGATAAATGCAGTTGTTGATGAACGCTATGATGTTGAAAGATCTACCCAGTTTGCATGTGAGTATTTTCAAAAGTCGTATGAAAAATATGGCAACTGGACACTGGCTGCCGCATCATATAACGGTGGAAGATCCGGAATTGAT
This sequence comes from uncultured Bacteroidales bacterium, assembly GCA_963760915.1. Lineage (GTDB taxonomy): Bacteria > Bacteroidota > Bacteroidia > Bacteroidales > VadinHA17 > LD21. Next base: position 296,500 of record CAVXEU010000006.1, read on the forward strand.
GATCAGATAGATATCCAGCATCAAAATAATTATTATGATCTACTTTTGAATGAGGAAACGGCCAGGTATATATTCAGGGCTGTAGCCTATAAGTTGGTTATTTCAGATCCTGAGCGATATGGATTCAATATTACCAGGGATGACTTGTATCCGGAACTGAAATACTATGAGGTAAAAGTGGACAGTGCAATTTCCAGTTTCTCAGATTTTGCTGAAAAATTCGGAACAAATTATAAATTATTAAAATTTCTTAACCCATGGCTCAGGAAGCCATACCTGACACTCAACCCCAAAAAGGAATATCTGATAAAAATACCGGCAGAGGGTATGCGGAATATTGAAAAAACTGAAACTGTGGACTGATCAAGTGATAGGGGAGAGCAGATATGAGAGAGGAGATTAATGTCCTTGGAGCCAGGGTCCATAATTTGCAGAATATTGATGTTACCATTCCACGAAACAAACTTGTGGTAATAACCGGTCTAAGCGGGAGTGGAAAATCCTCACTGGCATTTGATACTATATATGCTGAGGGTCAGCGGCGCTACATGGAGACTCTTTCTGCATATGCCCGTCAATTTCTGGGAGGAATGGAACGGCCGGATGTTGATAAAATTACCGGATTAAGTCCTGTTATTTCAATTGAACAGAAGACCACAAATAAGAATCCCAGATCTACAGTCGGAACTATTACGGAAATTTATGATTTTCTACGACTTTTGTATGCCAGAGCTTCTGAGGCTTATTCGTACACTTCCGGTGAAAAAATGGTCAAATACACAGATGATCAGATCCTTGAACTTATAAAAAATAGATTTTCTGATAAAAAAGTCTATTTTTTGGCACCTGTTGTGAAGGGAAGAAAAGGACATTATAAGGAACTGTTTGAACAACTCAGAAGAAAAGGTTTTCTTAATGTTCGTATCAATAATGAGATCAGGGAACTCACTCCAGGGATGAAACTGGATCGTTATAAGACCCATTTTATTGAACTGGTCATTGATAAGTTCAGGGTTGGAGAGACTTCTGATAAACGGCTTCATGATTCTATCATAATGTCACTCGATCAGGGTGATGGAGTTATGATGGTTCTTGATTCCGAGCAAAATGAACCCCGTTTTTTCAGCAGGCACCTTATGTGTCCTGTTACAGGCATCTCATATAATGATCCGGCACCTCATACTTTTTCATTCAACTCCCCGCAGGGAGCATGTCCTCATTGCAACGGTCTGGGCGAGGTATCCAGCATTGATGAGAAGAAACTAATTCCCGACAGGGAACTCAGTATTAGAAAAGGAGGAATAGAACCTCTTGGAAAATACAGGAATATCTGGATATTCTGGCAGATTGAAGCTATAGCTGAAAAAAACGGGTTCACTCTTGACACTCCTATAAATGAAATACCGGATGATGCATTGAATAAGGTACTATATGGTTCTGATGAAGTTCTAAAATTGTCCAATACTCCTCTTGGAATGACCTCAAACTATTTCCTGACATTTGAAGGAGTCGTTAATTTTGTCGGGAATGTCGAGACCATTAATGGAAAGAAAAACGGTACGAAAATTAAGGACCAGTATGTTCAATATAATGTTTGTCCGGAGTGCAATGGAACACGTCTGAAGAAAGAGTCACTGTATTTCAGAATTGCTGATAAGAATATAGGTGAGCTTTCGGCGATGGATATCAATGAGTTATCTCATTTTCTTGAAAGCGTGGAGAAGAAAATGACTACCAAACAAAGATTGATAGCTGTGGAAATCCTTAAAGAAATAAGGGCAAGGCTCGGGTTTCTGCTTGAAGTAGGACTTGAATATCTGTCTCTTAACAGGGGTGCACGGACGCTATCCGGAGGAGAAAGTCAGAGAATCAGACTTGCCACTCAGATAGGTTCAAGACTTGTTAATGTGCTCTACATCCTTGATGAACCTAGTATCGGACTTCATCAAAGAGATAACAGGCGACTGATTGCTGCCCTGAAACAGCTCAGGGATGCCGGAAATTCCGTTATAGTGGTAGAGCATGATAAAGAAATGATATTATCTGCCGATCACATTATTGATATGGGGCCTGGTGCCGGAAGACTTGGCGGGCTGGTCGTAGCTCATGGTAATCCTGAAGAATTAATGAAATCAGATACTCTAACTTCAATTTATCTGAATAGCAAACGAAAATTTGATATCCCAAAGGTACGGAGAAAGGGGAACGGGAAACTCCTGGTTCTTACAGGTGCTTCAGGTCATAACCTTAATAATGTGGATGTTGTTTTACCACTTGGAACGTTCATCTGTGTAACCGGCGTATCTGGAAGCGGTAAGTCATCACTGATTAATCAGACTCTTCATCCGGCCCTTGCAAAAAAATTCCACAACTCTGGCAAATCACCACTTCCTTACAAGGAAATAAACGGTCTTGAACATCTTGATAAAGTAATTGAAGTCAGTCAGTCACCGATAGGGAAAACACCAAGGTCAAATCCTGCGACATACACAGGCGTTTTTACTGATATCCGGAAACTTTTTGAACAGACTACTGAAGCCAAGATTCGTGGTTTTGGAGCCGGCAGATTTTCATTTAACGTAAAAGGTGGCCGATGTGAAGGTTGTGAAGGAGCAGGGATGAAAACGATAGAAATGAATTTCCTGCCCGATGTGTATGTTCATTGTACCGAGTGTAACGGAAAGCGTTATAACCGCGAAACACTTGAAGTCAAATATAAGGGGCAATCCATAAGCGATGTTCTTGAAATGACCGTTGATAAAGCAGTTGAATGCTTTGCCAATGTCCCTTCAATATTTCATAAAATAAAAACTCTCCAGGATGTCGGACTTGGCTATATTAAGCTTGGACAGCAGTCAACAACCCTGTCCGGAGGAGAGGCACAACGTGTCAAACTTGCTACCGAACTGTCAAGGCGAGATACTGGTAAAACACTTTACATACTGGACGAACCGACTACCGGACTGCATTTTGAGGATGTCAGAGTGTTGCTTGATGTACTGAATAAGCTTGTTGAAAGAGGAAACACTGTTATAGTGATTGAACATAATCTCGATGTGGTAAAAATGGCCGATTTTATTGTTGACCTGGGGAAAGAGGGCGGGAAAGCAGGAGGCAACATTATTTTTTCAGGATCGCCTGAAGATCTGGCTGAATGTTCAGATAGTTACACAGGAAAATACCTTAAACCGGAGCTTCGGGCATAAGAATTTAGTTATATTTGAATCAATAACATTTTATTGAAAATTTTATGGAGAATCCTACTGATCTGATTAAAGACGCATTTGAAGAGAAAACCTGGCACGAGATTCATACAACTGATTCATGGCGGGTTTTTAAAATAATTTCTGAATTGGTCGAAGGTTTTGAAAAGCTTGCACGAATTGGGCCATGTGTATCAATTTTTGGTTCTGCAAGAACTCAGCATAACGATAAATATTTTGATCTGGCAGAAGATATTGCTTACAAACTTACTCAAAACGGGTATGGTGTTATTACAGGAGGAGGACCTGGTATTATGGAGGCTGCAAATAAAGGAGCATCACGTGGGAAGGGAAAATCCGTCGGCATAAACATTGATCTCCCGTTTGAACAAAGGCCAAATCAATATATTGATCCGGATAAACTTATCACTTTTGACTATTTCTTCATAAGAAAACTGATGTTCATGAAATATGCCCAGGGATTCATTGTACTGCCCGGTGGATTCGGAACATTTGATGAACTCTTTGAGGCTATTACTCTTATACAGACAAAAAAAATAGGCAAGTTTCCGATTATTCTGGTTGGAAAGAAATACTGGAGCGGTCTGATAAAGTGGATAAAAGAAGAGATGCTTGATGGCGAACATAACATAGCGCCCGATGATCTTAACCTGTTTACACTTGTAGATACTTCAGATGAAGCTGTGGATTATATTGTAAAGTTCTACTCAAGATACCTGCTTAGTCCGAACTTTTAATCATACTTTTCTCATTCTGTCCATTTCCCTGTTGGCATCTTTACGTCTGAGCGTTTCGCGTTTATCATATTCTTTCTTGCCTTTTGCAATTGCGATCTCGGCCTTTGCAAGCCCTCTGGCATTGATGAAGACCTTTATTACAATAATGGTCAATCCGCTTTCTTTAATCTTTCTTTCAATTTTTCTTAATTCGCGCGAGGTAAGAAGAAGCTTTCTGTCCCTAATAGGATCATGGTTGTTAAGGTTCCCCCACCAGTATTCTGAGATATGCATTCCCCTGATATAGAGTTCTCTGTCACTGAAAAAACAATACGAATCGGCCAGAGTTGCTTTTCCCAATCGTAATGATTTAATTTCAGTACCTGAAAGCTTAATACCTGCTATAAATTTTTCCAGGAATTCATAGTCGTGAGAAGATTTTTTGTTTTTAATTACAATATTACCTGTGCCACCTTTCATATAACTTTTTTAAGAGAAAACCGCTAATAGAATTTTTATATTCATGAAAATCAGATATGAATGCACGCCAAAATTAAGTATTTTTATGGTATATTGCTTTTCCATGCGGAATCATTAACTGTGTTACTGTGGACCTGAATGTAAATTTTGATTTATTGGTGATTACGGGACCTACTGCCTCAGGGAAGACATCACTGGCTGTTTCTGTAGCTAAAATGGTGGGAGGTGAGATCATCAGCGCAGATTCGCGACAGGTTTACAGAGGAATGAATCTTGGTACCGGGAAGGATTATGATGACTACCTCATTGATGACATGCGCATCCCATGTCATCTGATTGATATAGCTGATCCGGGTTATAAATATAATGTCTTTGAATATCAGCGTGATTTTATTAATGTTTATTCCGGACTTAAAGAACGCAACATATTCCCGATTGTTTGTGGCGGTTCAGGGATGTATGCTGACAGTATAATTAAAGGATACAAAATGTTTGAGGTTCCCCCGGATAGCGGGTTAAGGGCTGAACTTGAAAAAAAATCGCTTGAAGAACTTAAAGAGATTTTATCCACTTACAAAAATCTTCATAACACAACCGATACTGATTCAAAAAAAAGAGTGATCAGGGCAATCGAGATTGAGCACTTCGAAAGGAAGATGAATAAACAGGGCAGCGAAGTTCCGAAATTCAGGTGTCTCGTTGTTGGCGTAATGTTTGACAGGGAATCACGACGCAAAAGGATTTCAGATCGGCTCCGGCAAAGATTGGATAATGGGATGGTAAACGAGGTAAAACAGCTTATTGATACCGGTATTGATACAGATGTCCTGATTTATTATGGTCTTGAATATAAGTATATTACTCTATATCTAACAGGCAGATTATCCTATAATGAGATGGTCGGTGAGCTTGAAACTGCAATACACCAATATGCTAAACGACAGATGACCTGGTTCAGAGGGATGGAAAGACATGGTACAAAAATAAACTGGATAGATGGTAATTTGCCGTTAGAGGATAAAGTGAGAAAAATATTTGATTTGTTAAGTCATTGACCTTAAATAATGGTCTTGAGGACTTTTATAACCACAGCAGTTTTGTAATAAAATGGATTAAGTATTACCCTGAGAAAACGTCGTAGGTGTATGCAATCTATTTTATGAAATAAACAACATTCCCTGTCCTTTAAGTGTGAGTTATAATTTATTTCATGTAGGTTTCCAGCCACTCAAAGAATTCATACTGCCATATCACTGAATTCTGAGGTTTGGTGACAAAATGGTATTCGTCTTCAAAGAAAAGAAGCCGGCTTGGGATACCAAGTAACTGTGCAGCCTGAAAGGCTTCCATACTCTGAGTATAAGGTATTCTGAAATCATTTGCTCCGGTTATTATGAGTATGGGAGTATCCCAGTTTTCTACCATAAGGTGAGGCGAGTATATATAACTTTTTGGTCCTATCCAGTATGGACCTCCAAGGTCTTTATCGGGAAACCATAATTCATCTGTTGAGCCGTACCAGCTTGTAAAGTCAAACATCCCACAATGTGATATAAAAGCTTTAAATCTGCCTGCATGCATACCGGCAAGGTAAAAGACTGAAAATCCACCATAGCTTGCACCAACTGCACCAAGCCTGTTTGCATCAACAAATGGTTCTTCGGCCATAGCATCAGTGGCATCAAGATAGTCCTGAATATTTGCTCCTCCATAATCACCGGAGATCTCTTCTTTCCAGGCCTGTCCGAATCCAGAGTCGCCACGACGGTTAGGAGCAATAATAATATATCCTTTAGCTGCCATCATCTGATAGTTCCAGCGATATGACCAGCTTTGTCCAAGTGGTCCCTGAGGACCTCCCTTGCAATAAAGGAGAGCAGGATATTTTTTGGAAGGATCAAAATCGGGAGGGTAAATGATCCACATCTGAAGATCCTTATTATCCTTAGTCTTAATATATTTCTCTTCCACCTTACCCATCCTGACGGACTCGTAAATAGATTTATTAATGAAGCTGATTTGTTTGACTGCCCCGCTGGTCATGTCTACAACTGCTACCTCAGGTGCCATTGACATTGAAACCAAACCGGATACAAGAACACCTGATCTGATGTTCAGAGGCCCCATATCGTGGATACCCTCAGTCACTTTAAGTACTCCCTTGCCTGCGAGATCTGTTTTAAATATCTGACCGGTACCCAGATAGGCGCATGTAAAGTATAATGTCATTTCATCAGCCCAATTTATACTCTCAACATCAAAATCCCATCCTTTTGTTACCCATATTCTCTGACCTCCTTTTATATTATATACAAACAATCGATCAAGATCCGATTCATAGCCATCCCGTTCCATACTTTGATAAGCTATTTTTGTGCCATCAGGTGAAAAAACCGGATATTTGTCATAACCTTTGTTCGGTTCTGTTATGTTGATCTCCTTTGATGAAGATATTTCATGCAGAAAGATATCTGTATTTGTGCTCCTTGCATCTGCAACTCCATTTAGTCTTTTTGAAGTATAAGCAATGTATCGGCTGTCAGGACTCCACGATATCTCTTTCTCATCAAAGTAAGGGGAGGTAGGAGACTCAAATCTTTGCCCTGCCATTATATCTTTTTCATCCGATACCGTGATGCCATTAAAGGAGGCAACGAAGATATGGCTGTAGGAATAATCACTCCAGTAGTTCCAGTGTCGGTACATCAGATCATTTATGATCCTTACCCTTGCTTTTGGGAAGTTATACTTCTCATTGGCAGTCTGATCCATTTTGACTCTCCTCGTAAAATATATCTTTTTTCCTGAAGGTGAAACACTGTATATTTCAAAATCGCTTAATCCTGCTATTATCTTTTGCCCTGAACCATCAGCATTCATTGTGCACAGATTCCCCTGATTAATATATGCTATTGATTTTCCTCCATTTATCCACTGTGGAGAACTGCCACCATTGGTTGTAAGCTGTACAGGTTCGCCTTCATCAGTTGAAAGCTTAAAGATGTTTGTTCTTCTGGCTTCACTTTGAAGATCTATATCTGTGAGAGTATAAAGAACCTCTGAGCCATCAGGTGACAGGCAAAATGTGCCCAGTCTTCTGAATTTCCACATTATTTCAGGAGTCATAACTCCTCCTGCCTTCTCTTCAGCTGTGAGCTGGTTATCGAATTGTGGCGGAGTTTCCTGTATTACAGTAACTTTTTGCTGGCATGAAAAGGTAATTATCAGTGTGATAAGAACAAAAGGGACAAGAATTTTTTTCATAAGAGGTTCATTATTTACTCCTTCCCATTAAATATTCGCTCAATCTCAGCGAAGCCAGGGTTGGGCATAGCCAGGAATAGGGTTATTAATAAAAACTTAAATTGAAATATGAACTGATTATTTTTTCAGAGCATCTGATACTTTGGCTTTCAATTCATCATATAACTCCGGATTGTCTTTGAGTATCTGTTTTACGGCATCTCGTCCCTGTCCCAGTTTAGTATCACCGTAACTGAACCATGAACCACTTTTCTTTATAATTTCAAAGTCCACCCCGAGATCAACGATCTCACCGAGCTGTGAAATACCCTCTCCGTAAAGAATATCGAAATCGGCTTTTCTGAAGGGTGGTGCCAGCTTATTTTTCACAATTTTTACCCTTGTCCGGCTGCCAATTATCTCTTCACCGTCTTTAAGCTGGCTTGTTCTGCGAATATCAAGTCTGACTGATGCATAGAATTTTAATGCATTACCCCCAGTTGTAGTTTCCGGATTTCCAAACATAACCCCAATCTTATCTCTTAACTGATTTATGAAAACACACGATGTGTTGGTTTTATTTATGTTGGCAGTAAGTTTTCTAAGTGCCTGTGACATAAGTCTGGCCTGCAGACCCATCTTTGAATCTCCCATTTCACCTTCAATTTCTGCCTTGGGTGTAAGCGCTGCTACCGAGTCAATTACGATTATATCTAGAGCACCTGACCTGATAAGGTTGTCAGTGATTTCCAACGCCTGTTCTCCGTTATCTGGCTGGGAAATAAGAAGATTTTCTACATCAACTCCAAGTTTTTCTGCATAATTACGGTCGAATGTATGTTCGGCATCTATTATTGCAGCTATTCCGCCGTTCTTTTGTGCTTCGGCTATTGCATGAATAGCAAGGGTTGTTTTTCCTGATGCCTCAGGTCCATATATTTCGATAACTCTTCCGCGGGGAAGTCCTCCTATTCCAAGAGCTGCATCAAGTCCGATGGATCCAGATGATATTACCTGAATGTTGTCAATTGCATGATCACCAAGCTTCATAATAGTTCCCTTTCCAAAATCCTTCTCAATTTTTCCCAGGGTAATCTCAAGTGCTTTAAGTTTCTCCTTATTAATTTCTTTTCTTTCGTTACTCATATAATAGTTATTATTGATTATACATATTGAATATCTGTGCTGCATGACCAGCGGTGTCGACCTTTCTAATTATTTTTTCTATTATGCCCTTTTCATCTATGATAAAAGTTGTTCTCAGGACACCATAAAAACTTTTACCATACATTTTTTTCTCGCCCCAGACTCCGTAATCATTAAGAATTTTTCTCGATGTATCAGCAATCAGAGAAAACGGCAGTGAGTATTTTCCTGCAAATCCATTATGGGATTTTTCACTGTCGGGACTTACTCCTATGACAGCAATTCCTCTTTTCAGAAGATCATCATAGTTGTCGCGCAAATTGCAGGCTTCTGAGGTACAACCAGGTGTATTATCCTTCGGATAGAAGTATAAAATTAACTTTTTACCGGCAAAGTCAGTTAATTTTACTTCTTTGCCATTCTGATCAATACCTTCAAAGACCGGAGCTTTTAACCCCTCTCTTAATTGTATCATGATTATTTATTTTGTTATTAAGGGTAAATTTACGAAGTTTGAATTGTTAATTACAAAAATAAGAGTAATTGTTATTAACATTGAAGTCTGGGGAAAAGTAACTTGATCGCATTTAACATATTTAAAAACAGATGTTTGTAAAAATGTATTTTAAGGATATTATTATGGGTAGAAAACAGATTGTTCTGCCATTATTGATTATTCTTAGCTTTTCTTTAGTTAATGTCCTTCATTGTCAGAGTGTTCAGACAAGACCAACACGTCAGTCTTCCTTTGAAGCATTTTCGAAGGGAGATTATGAAAAGGCATACAACGAATTCAGTGAACTGCTTTTAGTTTATTCCAAAGACCCTTTGTACAAATATTATTCAGGCGTATGTCTTATAAAGTTAAAGCGGAACCCTATTGAAGCAGCATCGTTTTTAAAGCAGTCCATTCAGAATGCAGGCGTAGTAAAGACTTTACCTTCGGATGCTTTATTTTATCTTGGCAGGGCCCAGCAAATGTCAGGTAATTACTCTGAAGCCATCGATTCTTACAATCTTTATGCAAAACAGGTAGGGAAAAAGACAGCCAGGGAGCAAAATGTTCCTGATTTTATACAACAATGCACTGAAAAAAAAGGAAAGCTATCTGAACCGGAAATCAAACCAGATGAATCAGCCGGAAATGAAGCAGTTAAGCCTGATCATACTGAAACAAAATCTACAGTGAAGGACGTTATCACTCAACCTGTTGAAAAGAATGCACCTGTAGGGAGGAATCTGCCGTCTGGTTTCGATAAAATTACGGATGAAGCACTTGAGTTTCAGAGAAAGGCCGATTCAGTTAATGCAATTATGGTAACTGAAAGGAAGGAGTTGGAACTTGCTCCCGAATCAGGTAAGGCAGCTTTAAAGGCAAAAATTTCTTCAAATGAACAATTGGCTGCTTCGTTTCAGAGATCGGCTGATCAGAAATATAAAGAAGCCCAGTTGGCTATGGGCACGCAACAGCTGCCTGTTGATCAGAAAGAGACTCCCCCTCTGGCTGTCAAAATGGAGAACAGGGATTCTGTGGGGATGATTGTAGATAAACCACTAATAAGTGCTGAAAACAAGGAAGATAATAAGTCTGTAATATCAAATGAAAAGCAATCAGATACATCACCATTACCCGGTCCTGCCGTCAGCAAGCCTGCTGAAATATTTACTGTCTTTGAAGTTCTTCCAAAACCTGAATCAGGTCCTGATAATAAGATAAAAATTGATCCTGAAGTGCCGGAAGGGCTTATTTACAGAATACAGGTGGCTGTATTCAGGAATCCCGTTGCTCCTTCATATTTTAAAGGGATTACACCAGTATATGGCTTTAGGGTTTCCGGAACTGATAAAACTAATTATTATGCCGGAATGTTCAGAAAATCTGCAGATGCGTTTAAGGCGCTTGCGGCTGTCAAATCAAAGGGTTTCAAGGATGCATTTGTTGTGGCACTTTCAGGGAATAAGCCTGTTTCAGCTGACAGGGCTGCAATTCTTGAGAAGGAGTGGGGTAGAAAACCTTTTCCAGGGATGGAGAGCTCTGTTGTAGAAAATAAGATTGATACCATACCTCCGACTCTTTCGTTCCGAGTTGAAGTTGCAAGATCAGCAAAACCTCTTAAAGATGAAGTGGCTGAGAGCTTTAGAAAACTGGCTGGTAACCGTGGATTAGACATTCAAACACTTAATGATGGAAATATTGTTTATTTGATCGGGAAATTTATTACTTTTGAAAGCGCCGCGGAGTATGCTGACCTGTTGGTAAGGAATGGTTACCGTGACGCTAAAGTAGTTGCATGGCTTGGGAAAAAGGAGATACCCCTTGAAACTGCAAGACAACTTATTGAAAAGGTGGAATGAGGGAGAGAACTTTACATAAAGACGATAAGCTGAAAAGAGGAAGTGAATCTGGTTCACTTATTCTTTTCAATGATGATATCAATACCTTCGAACATGTTATCAAATCTCTGGTTGAGGTATGCGGTCACGATCCGGTTCAGGCAGAACAATGCGCACTTATTGTACATTTTAAGGGTAGCTGCGAAGTAAAAACAGGAGTGCCGGAAATGCTTAATGCTATGAGCCGGTCGCTAAATGCAAAAGGACTCCTTTCAAAAGTCCAAAGTCTGGAAAGTCTTTAAAACCCAAAAATAAAATATCTGTTAACTGTCTGCAATAAAGGGACTTTTGATTTATTTTTTCTGACTATTTCTCCTTGTGAAATACGATATAAAGAGCCCTGTCAAAAAGTGTCAGTATCAGAATTGCAATTAGTACATACAAAAATGATGCAGGGAGATTGTGCCTGAAAACAGAGCTGAGATCAATTTCCGGTAATGATGTCCTGAAATTCTTTATATGTTCTGCCACCGGAAAGGCAAATGAGTTGTTCCCACTCCCCGATACTAAGAAAGCAGCAACTACCAACACGATGGTAACTGCAGCAGAAACAAAAGGCACCAGGCTTTTATTCACTAACCTGCTGATGAAATGTCTGTGAGGTACAGCCTCAGTCTTAATACGGGACATGACTTTTTCTGTAAATTCTTCCGGTGCATTTTCTCTCCTTTCAGGATTGATATACTGCTTCAAAAGATCTTCCTTATACTTAACCTGGTTATTCATAATATATTAATCTTTTCTTTTCGACTTTTTCAATTATTTCCAGCATCTTTTGTCTTGCCCTGAATAATTTCACTTTAATATTAGATTTACCTATACCTGTAACCTCAGAGATCTCTTCTATACTCATGTCTTCGTAATAATAGAGAGTGATCAATCCCCTCTCATCTTCACTGATTTTCTGCAGGGCAAAATTTATAAGAGAACTTCTGTATTCCTTCTCTGCCTCATCCTCGCTTGTATTGTTTCCGATAAAATCAGTTGCATCGACTGGAAAATCCTCTAATGAAAGTACGCCTCTTTTTTTAATTCTTGTATGTGATATTGCTGTATTATAGACAATCCTGTATAGCCAGGTGGCAAAACTACTTTTCATTTTAAAACTTTTAAGAGACCTATAAGCTTTTAAAAATGAATCCTGTGCAATCTCTTCAGCTTCTTCGTGGTTGCCACATATCCTGAAAGCCAGATTATAAGCTTTGTTCTTATGCTTTTCAACAATACAGCTGAATGCACTAATCTTTCCTGACAGAACCTCCTCAATATAAAATATGTCACCTAAATAGTCCATTACAGAAGTTTGACGCTTAAAGGTATTAATAGGTTACCTGAATTAGTAAAAAATTCTTAAATATTATGTAACCGGTTTAATGATACTTATGTCTAAAGGTTAAAAATAGTTTTTAATCAATACTTATTTTATTATGGAACCGTTAATTGCTTTTATTGCGTTTTTTGCAACAGTATTTGGTATATATTACATATACTATACAACTCGAAACAAAGAAAGAATGGCCCTTATCGAAAAGGGTGCCGATGCCAGCCTGTTCAACACGGGAAAAGAGGGGAATAAAACCTCCTTCAGCTGGGGTAAATTTACTCTAAAAGTAGGAATGCTCTTTATGGGCATTGCAATGGGTATCATTGTAGGAGCTCTTATGTCAAATGCAGGTATTCTTGATGAAGCTGCAAATTACACCGGCATGATATTCTTTTTTGGTGGACTGAGCCTTGTTTTGTTCTATGTTATTGACAGAAAAAGCAAGTAATACTGTCGATCTGAAACTCATTATGAATATTGGATTTATCAGGCTAACAAGAATAAAAAAAATCACCACGGATTTCACGGAGAAACACGGAAAGCGCACTGAACTAAATCCGTGTTAATCCGTGTCCTACGTGGTGAATTTATTATTCAGTCAGTAAGGCTTATGTCCTTAGAGGAATGATTAATGCCTTACTCAATAAAATACAACTAATAATTCTGACTGTTTCTCCGTTTTGAAACCGGAAGAAACTTTATTGGCAAAATTTGTATCTGGACTGTCGTGAGCCGGCTTATAACTGAAGAGGCAACAAAATAGCACTAAAATTGTTCTTTTATTGCATTTATTTTTGGTTGAATAATGTAAACATGTATATATTCAGTCAGAACGATTAATAATTTGTCTATTTTTGGCATTAAATTATTTTATAATTTGATTTGCATAAACAAAGAATTAGTTTAACCTCTTATCAATAATTAAAGCAATGGCTGACCTTAATACCAGAATTAGCGATTTTGTTTGGAAAAATCTAAGTGAAAAACATGTTACCGGGAAAATTGATCCTTTCTGGGAGTCACTTCGAAATACCGGCACAGAACTCTGGCTGGATACGGGGGATATGGAAGAAGCTGAAGTAAACTGGACAGCAGAAATGAGCGCTTTAACAACAAATAATACATTGCTTAACAATGAGATACAGAAGGGTATCTATGATATATTTATTTCTGAAGCGAAAAGTGTTGTAAGAGATCTTCCATTTGAGGACAGAATCAAGGAAATAAGTTTTATTCTTAATGCCCGTCATGCGTTGCGGCTTGCTTCAAAGTTTGGTGGTTATGTAAGTGTTGAACTTCATACCGATACTTCGCATGATATTAAAGCGATATTAGACTATGGTAAGCGATTTCATGAGTTATGTCCGGAACAGTTCATTATAAAGGTTCCCTATACAGCTGAGGGTTTGATTGGGGCAAGGCTTCTTAAGGATTCTGGAGTAAAGATTAATTTTACCCTTGGGTTCAGTGCGAGGGAGAATGTACTTGTTACAAGAGTAGCCAGACCTGACTATGTAAATGTATTCCTGGGAAGGATTGGCGCGTTTATGGTTAATAATAAACTTGGCGATGGATCAGGTGCAGGGGAGAGGGCCGTTATTTCATCTCAGAACTGGGTTACCGGTCTTTCTGCTAAGAATCCCTGGCAGACCAAGCAGATTGCTGCTAGTTTGAGAAACCATAGTCAGCTTGAACTTCTGGCCGGGACTGATGTTTTTACAATGCCTCCCAAAGTGGCTGCTTCAGGTCATAAGGAGTTAAGCGGAAAATTCACATCCCATACGCATGAGAACTATGATGTAAGTATTTATGATTCTGCAAAAAATGCTTCTATTGAAAAATTCTGGGAGGTAGACTCTCATGTACTTGGTCTGGCAGACAGACTCGCATCAAAAGTACCGGCAACCGGATCTGAGTTAGTCCATATTGCCCATGAGGAGGGTTGTGAAGATATGTTCCCGCCACTTACAAAGGAAGAGAAAAGCTTCATTGCTTCTGATGGGAAAATACCTGTTTTTTCAAGATGGGAAAAAAAGATAAGTGAAGGTAAAATTGCACCTGACACACTGCTTACTCTGGCAGGGCTGGCCTCATTTGCAGCTGACCAGGAAATGCTCGATCAGAGAATACGAAGCATTATTGAATAATTCAGACAGACCTTTGCCGGATAATCTCGTACAAGATAATTCCTGCTGCTACGGAAACATTGAGGGAACCAATATGCCCTGTCATAGGTATTCTGACCAGGTGATCGGACAATGCTGTTAATTCGCGACTGATACCCTTGTCTTCAGATCCAAGAATCAATACAGAAGGTCCCGTTAGTCCGGCTTCTGATACCCTTTCACCAGATTTTTCTGCTGCACAAATAACCTTTAACCCCGACTCTTTAAGATATTCGATAGCTCTGACAATACTTTTTTCCCTGCAAACGGGGAAAGTATGCAGTGCTCCGGCGGATGTTTTAATAGCATCGGCCGTTATTCTGGCTGATCCTTTTTCAGGAATTAGTATTGCGTGAGCACCAAGACATTCTGCAGTTCGTACTATTGCTCCAAAGTTTCTTACATCTGATACACCGTCTAAAGCGATGATAAGAGGATCCTCTCCTTTTTCAAAGATCATAGGAAGAAGGTTCGCAATATACTGATATTCAATCACCGACAGCCATGCCAGTACTCCCTGGTGATTTTTTCTTGTAACAAGTTCAATTCTCTCAACCGGCACAATCTGGAATACAACATTATGAGCTTTGACTTCGGTCATAAGCTCATGATAAAGTGCCCCCTGAAGTCCTTGCTTTATCAGAAGGCGGTCTATCTGCTTTCCTGCTTTAATTGCTTCAATTACAGCTCTCAATCCGAATATGCAATCTGTTTCTTTCTGCATGCTATACTTTTTATTATTGTATCTTATAATTCCCCGGAATATTTCGTAACTGTCAGGTGAGGTTACAGAACATCAGATGCCGGGTAATGTTCTTGTTTTGTGAACTTTATTGCAAAAAGCCGTTGTAACTCAATCGAAAATCCTAATACTGTGCTTAATTTTAAACTTTAAATATTCTCCGGATTATCAAGACGGAATACTATTCCTTTTCTCCAGCTGGATACAGCTTTGTCCCAGAATGTTACAAGTGTTTCGTTGCGGCTGAGGTAGTAATCATTGTCAGAAAATATATTATCTCTGTTTTTAAAAATAAAGAACAGATAATCATCTTTTACACTATACCTTCCTCCCCATGATGATTTTATCACTGATTTCCTGTATCCCCAGCTCTCCCCTTCTGATGTTTTATAGACTTTATCTGGTGGTCCATAAATGATATAGATCATTCCTCTTTCACTCCTCCACCCTTCCTTATAAGATGTAAAATAGTAGTTGGAATATTGAACCCGGGTATAATATATCCTTATAAGTTCACGTGCCTTATCAATATTACCTCCGCATTTTATCCAGAAATCGTCGAGAGCTGCCTTTGGTTTTATGGCAGACCTTAAAGCTACTAATTCATCAGGTGTAGCGAGGTAAGCAAGGGGTTCAATCATAGCTTCCGGGGAAGTCATATTCGGATAGTTAGCTCCCATATTTAAAAAGGTGAAACCATCTTTGATATTTCTCCCAACTGAACAAAGATAAATACCTTCTCTGGGAAACATCATTGGTAGTGTGTCAGAGTACGGGATAGCACCAACCTTATCGGGTCCGTAGTCCAGGGTCTTCTCGGGCAGTAGCATTGAAGGCGGATCAGAAGCTTCCCTGAAGGGTTTGTAGTATGAAATGAAAAGACTGTCAACGGGTCCCCTGGAATAAAAAAGATTAACATATTCGTTAACTCTTAATACCGGATTAAAAAGCTGATTTTTTTCGAAATGCCCCAGGGCTTTGAAATTGTATTTGTTGTAGTATGATAAAGTATTGAATGGAACAAACGCCTGAACAACTTTAAGACGAAGCCGGTCCAGAATTTTTACTTCAGCCATATATTCCATCCCTTTCTCAACATTGAGGGGGAAACTGTAAACATACTCCTGTTTACCAGCCTCCTTAACAATATTTATATTTACTGCTGCTGTATCTGCCAGACTTTTTCCCTGAGTAGTGTTAAATAGCTTGACACTTACAAGCAACATTGAAGTAGGAACACCCTGTGGATTGGCCTCAGAGAAGAACAGATCAGATGTGAAAAACTTCACAGACAGAACTGATGATTTGTCTGATAGATTAATAACATTATATCGAGGATTGATTGGATTTTTGTTGGGATTATACAAGTACGACAAATCCTTCGAATCAACCGCTTGCTGAGTTGATTTACATGATGTTAATGCAGCAATAAACAGAACGGTAACCAGTAAACAATTGGTACATATGGTCATGTTATTCTTCATACCCAAAATTAATTAACTTATTTATTTTATTCCTGTTTCCAACCAATTCTTATTCTGCAAAGTTCTTTATTATCATCAGTCCGGATTATAGAATGATTAAAATAATTTCCGGATTCCTTTTCACTCGATACCATTATCATTATCTCCTGGCTGTATACAGACTCGGCAAGGTAGTTTATTTCAACGGACCGGGGATTGTTTCTCATCATGAATTCAAGATCATAAGTGTCGTAAACCCAGTTAAGATATCTTACATTATTTGTATGAAGGTTTACATCAAGATCACTTACTTTTATTCTGAAACGTGATGATAAGTTGCTGCCTTCATCAACAGGATTTAGTTTCAAAGCGTACCTTATCGGTGATTTTTCTGTGTGAAGATTTGGATTATAGCTGGCTAATATTGAGTCAGGCCGCTGTACTTTTTTGGTGTCCTGGTCTAGTATAAGCCATGATGATGAACCTGATGCAATGTGCCTTCCATCAGGATATTTAACTTCGTAATTTCTTAGTGCAAATAGTTTGTCGGTCCCGTTTGGCCATGTTTCCATAATTATTGTGTCATCCCATAAAGGCCATTCATCAATTTCTGCATACATTCTTGAAAGAACCCAGAATCGGTTGTCTCTCTTAAGGTCATCTCTTCCAAAGCCCAGCCTTATTGCATGATCGGATGCTATGTCCTGCATATAGTTGAATAGTGAATGCAGGTTTAATTTTCCGTCCGGACCGGTTTCATACACATGAATAGGGTATGTTTTTTCAAAAATAAGTGATTCCATATTCAATCGCTATTTTCTAAAAATTCTTCAACTTCCTGGCTATACTGAGTCCATTTATTCATCTCTTCGTTCAGCTTTTCCTTTAAGTCCTGATATTTTTTATAGTTTTTTTCATCTTCTTCTGAATAATTCCCCGGTTCCATAAACGTTTTGTCTACAACTTTTATTTCAGCTTCAAGAGCCTCAATCACTTTCTCTGATTCTTCAAGCCTTCTTCTCAGTTTTCTTAAGTTACGGTCATACTCCTTCTTGTCAAGATACTTTTGCTTGTTCTGGGATACATTTGTACGCACAGTTTCATATCTGGCCTTGTCTTTCCTTTCTATATCTTTCAGGTTTTCGATCTTTTTCTTTCTGAGAAATTCATAAATGCCTCCCAGATTCTCCTTTATCCCGTTATTTCTGAATTCATAGACCTTGCCGACTATTCCATCAAGAAAATCCCTGTCATGAGACACCACAATTACTGTGCCATCAAACCTGATCAGAGCCTGTTTCAGGATATCTTTTGACCGCATATCCAAATGATTTGTCGGTTCGTCAAGCACAAGTAGGTTACATGGTTCCAACAACAGCTTAACTAAAGCCAGTCTTGATCGTTCACCACCGGAAAGCACCCTGACTTTTTTTTCAACTTCATCTCCCCTGAAAAGGAAGGCCCCGAGCATATCGCGGATTTTTGTTCTTATATCACCTTTGGCTATGTCGTCAATTGTCTGAAGTACAGTTCTATTCTCATCAAGGAGTTCATCCTGGTTCTGGGCAAAATATCCGGTTTTGACGTTATGGCCTATCTTAAGATTTCCCTTATAATCAAGCTCACCAATGATGATTTTTGAAAATGTGGTTTTACCCTCCCCATTTCTTCCAACAAACGCCACCTTTTCTCCTCGGGATATTTTAAAATCGATTTTGTTCAGGACATTCAGAGATCCATAGTTCTTTGTGAGAGCTTCTGCTTCAACAACGATAGTACCGGATCGTGGTGCAGGCGGAAATCTCAGGTTGATAGCACTCTTGTCCTCTTCGTCAATCTCAAGTCTGTCAACCTTTTCAAGTTGTTTTATTTTAGACTGTACCTGAATGGCTTTTGTAGCCTTTGATCTGAAACGTTCGATGAACTTTTCAGTATCATCGATCATTTTCTGCTGGTTCCGGAAGGCTGCTATTTGCTGCTCCCTTCTTTCCTCCCTCAAAACAATATATTTCGACCATGAGGCTTTGTAATCATATATTTTCCCAAGCGAAATTTCTATAGTTCTATTAGTTACATTATCAAGAAAAGCACGGTCGTGTGAAACCAGCACAACAGCACCTGGGTATCCGGCAAGAAATAATTCCAGCCATTGAATAGATTCAATATCGAGATGGTTGGTCGGCTCATCAAGCAAAAAGAGTGAAGGTTTTCTTAGAAGGATCTTGGCCAGTTCAATACGCATCCTCCATCCGCCGCTTAATTCTTTTGTGGGACGGTCAAAATCTTTCCTTTCAAATCCAAGACCAATAAGAGTCTGCTCTGTAGCGGCTACGTAATTTGTGCCACCAAGCATCCGATATCTTTCTTCCACAACGGTCAGATAATCGCAAAGCTTCAGATAATCGTCCGACTCATAATCC
This sequence comes from uncultured Bacteroidales bacterium, assembly GCA_963760915.1. GTDB lineage: Bacteria > Bacteroidota > Bacteroidia > Bacteroidales > VadinHA17 > LD21. Next base: position 315,817 of record CAVXEU010000006.1, read on the forward strand.
TCTCTTCTGGCTATCTCCGAACTGCAGTGTTCTATCTCCTCCGAAAGGCTTAGCAGCTCAGAGAATGCTGTTATGGTTTCATTTAAAACAGTTGTTGTATCATCAACTTTCATCTGTTGGGGAAGGTATCCAATAGTAACCTCTTTTGACATATCAATCTGCCCGGAGGAAGGACTCTGAATACCTGCAATAATTTTTAGCAGAGTGGATTTACCTGCACCATTTTTACCTGCCAGACCAATCCTATCCTGTTCATTTATCAAAAAAGAAATCCTCGTTAACAAATCAAAACTGCCAAATGATACTGATATATCCTGTACTGAAACCATAGCATAAAATAAAATGATTGCAAATATAGGAAAAGTATATCAGTACGGGAAAGTGATGTAAAGCCTGTATTCTCCGTATACAGATTAATATTCTTTTTTTATAAAAGTTCTGGTGATTGTTTTTGATGAAGTCTGAATTCTTATAATATATATTCCTACTGGTAACCGGTCAACCGGAACTGTATACGTATTTTCACCATTTAAATCAGCTGACCATATATTAATTCCACTAATGCTCATAATATCAATATGATGCATTGCTTGTGTATTGGTGATGCTAAGGATACTGATGGCCGGATTTGGATAAATGACTGGTAATAAATCAGTTCTTTCTGTAACACCTGTAGTAATAGTTTCTGCAAATACAAAATCATCCCAGTATGCCGCGCAGTTTGGATATGTTCTGACCTCGAGATAAAATGCCACTGCTTCAGACGGGGCCACAATGTTAAGACTGAATTGTTCCCAGGTGCTGCTTTTAAGATATTTTGAAGGTCTCAGAACTGCATCAGTTACCGGATCTGTTATACTGCTCCCGTCAGCGTTTTTCCAGTAGCACCAGATCCGCACACCGTTTCCTGTTGAGGTTATATCGGTTTTATAGAAGAATGAGAGTGAATATTCGCTACCTGAAGAAATCGGAATAGTCTGGCCAAGGTCGCTTGTTGTTGTAGCTCCTCCGGTATGCCTGCAGGAGTACAATCCTGAAATAACTTCAGATGAATCTTTCAGGCAGTTCTCAGCATGAACCCAGCCGGAGGGTTTTGTGATTTTTTCCCACGACTCAAAACCAGGGTTTACAACCAGGTTCTGAGAAAATAAAGCAATCCTGAATGCTGATATGAGCACGAAGAACATGGTCCTTTTCATAAAAGTCAGTATTAGAGTTATTAAATAGTGAAATATTGTTGCGAGACAATTTTCAGTAGCTAATTTCTGCAAAATTTATTTAAAAGTCAAATTTATTTTATCACAAATCTACTGGACTATCTCTTGGAAGCAGCAGACATTAAAGATTTACATATGAGGGTTTCCGAACAAAGTTTTAACAGAAAGTCTATATTTGCAGGCTAGTGTATTTAAAAAGCGTTTGAAGTTTAATAAACTGTAAGATTAAACATATGGGAAGGAAAAAGGATCTGCCTATTCTGGAAAAAATCATGATAACTGACATAGGTGCTGAAGGGAATGCCCTGGCGAGGGTTGATAATCTTGTTGTTTTCGTTCCGATGCTGATACCCGGAGATATAGTTGATATCCGTGTTATTAGGAAAAGAAAAAAATATATTGAGGGAAGAGTAATTAAATTCCATGAATATTCCTCTGACCGGATTGATCCCCGTTGCAAACATTTTGGCATATGTGGCGGTTGCAAGTGGCAGCATCTGCCTTATGATCTTCAGCTAAAGTATAAGGAAAAACAGGTTGGTGATAATCTGACCAGAATCGGAAAGACCGAACTGAACGGGATGGCTCCTATTATCGGATCATCAGATGTTTATCTCTACAGGAATAAACTGGAATTCACATTTTCAAATAAAAGATGGCTTACAAAGGAAGAGGTGGATTCACACACTGAATTTGGACAGGAAGTTGCTTTGGGATTTCACATTCCGGGTCTTTTTGATAAAGTTCTTAATATTGAAGAGTGTCATCTTCAGCCCGAACCATCAAATGCAATAAGAAATTCTGTAAGGGATTATGCAATACGGAATAAACTCGAATTTTTCAACCTCAGGGATCAGCACGGATTCCTGCGCAACCTGGTGATCCGAAACACCCTCGATGGTAAGATTATGGTTATTGCTGTCTTCTTTCACGAAGATACTGAACAAAGAGAAGGTCTGTTGAATTATATACATTCTGAATTTCCTCAGGTCACCTCGCTCTGGTATGTTATAAATTCAAAAAGAAATGATTCCTTGAATGACCAGGATGTGTTACTATATACTGGTGATAATCATTTAGTTGAAGAGTTGGATGGTTTAAAGTTCCGGATAGGTCCAAAATCATTCTATCAGACAAACACCAGACAAGCACTACAATTGTACAATATAACAAAGGACTTTGCGAGTCTTTCAGGAGATGAAACAGTATATGACCTTTATTGCGGAACAGGAACCATAGCAAATTTTATCGCGAAAAATGCAAATAAAGTGATAGGTATTGAATATGTAGAGGAAGCAGTAAATGATGCAAGGATGAATTCAGATTTTAACAAAATTGAAAATACCTTTTTCTATGCCGGCGATATTAAAAATATACTTTCTGAGCAGTTTATAGCAGCCAATGGCAAACCGGATGTTATAATTACTGATCCCCCGAGAGCAGGAATGCATGAAGATGTGATCAAAACTATTCTGAAAGCCGCACCAGATAGAATAGTCTATGTAAGCTGCAATCCATCAACTCAGGCACGTGATATCTTATTGATGTCAATTGATTACCGGGTAGTGCGTGTACAGCCGGTTGATATGTTCCCGCATACACATCATGTTGAAAATGTTGTTCTTCTGAAACGAAAAGTTGTTTAAACGTGCTTTGTAGGGTATAAGGGATGTAAAATTAGTGTATATTTATTGCCCGGATCTGATTAATTATTTTTATGACTGAGAAGAAGCGAGAAGATCATGATATCATTTCCCTGATCAATGATCAGGTGACGAATGATCATTTTGCCAGCCTTCGATATGCAGGAATGATTCAGAAAGCATTAATGCCTGATCTTGATGTGCTTAAGGGGTGCCTGAAAGACTTTTTTGTACTTTTCCTACCGCGAGATATAGTAAGCGGAGATTTCTATTATACATTATGTAACAAACAAAAAATATATATTGCAGCAGGCGATTGTACAGGACATGGTGTTCCGGGTGCCTTAATGAGTATTCTTGGAATAAGCTTCCTGAACGAAATATTGCAATCGGGCATTAGTCTGAATGCCAACAGGATACTTAACCTTATGAGAGAAAAGGTTATGAAGGCTTTGCACCAGACCGGAAATTGCACTGAGACAAAAGACAGCATTGATATTGGTTTATGTATTATTGATAAATCTACTTCAAAATTACAGTTTTCCGGTGCGAACAGACCGCTTATTATGATAAGAAACGGGGACCTTACCGAATTCAAGCCTGACAAGATGACAATAGGTATCGCACCTTTGAAGGAAACTCCTTTCAGAAACATCTGGATTGATACAATGCCGGGAGATTCATTTTATCTTTTTTCAGACGGATTCGCTGACCAGTTTGGTGAAATAACTGATAAAAAATTCAAGCACAAACATTTCAAAAGGATGATACATTCTATCGAGGGTCAGTCAATGGCAAATCAAAAGAAACATATCGAAAGCACATTTCTCGATTGGAAAGGAAATACCCAGCAAATAGACGATGTACTTGTTTTCGGTTTTCAATTATAATTGTTATTGTATTTATTATGATGAAGCTTAAAGCTTTCAGGATAAGAAATTTCAGGTCAATTGTTGATACAGGTTGGCAAAATATTTCCCCTGATAATATTACCTGCCTGATCGGTCAGAATGAATCAGGAAAGACATCAATTCTTGAAGGTCTGAAAGTTTTTTATACAGGAGTCATTTCGGAAGATGTTCTTAGAAGCGACCTCTCCTTACCGGAAGTAAGTTGTCAGTTTACAGTTCCTGAAGGATGGTTATTAAAAATTACAGATAATCCCGGGACCGAATTAAAGGAATTGTTATCAGGGCTTACTCACCTTGAACTTACCAGAAGTTGGATTGCTGACCTTACTCCTGTAATTAGTGTCAGCGGTGAAATATGTCAATATCTTGATTCACTTGAAAATGCCTGGAAACTTTACCTCGATGATGTTATATTAAAACTTGAAGAGGAGATGGGGTCATTAGGTGAGATGGAAGCGAATTTGCTTAAACTTACTGAAGAGGAGACGGAAATCAGATCTAAACTTGACCTGAAAGGTGAAAAGGAGAGAGGTTTCTGGTTAATCAGGAAGAAATCTACGGGTATGACTAATCATGGAAACACGCAATATCCCGGACTGAAGAATCGGTTAAATGAGTTAATGAAAGACAGAGATGAGATAAGAGAATTTATTCAGAAGAAACAATCAGTAAGAAGAGCAGGGGAAAAGTGGAAAAAACTGCAGGATAAATTTGCCCTGCTTGAAAGTCATCTTAACGATGTTTCAGTAAAGTTGGAGGAGAGACATCAGAAGATGACGCTTTTATTACGTCCTATTGAAGATGAAGTTGATACTGAATGGACAGAAGTACTAAACGATTTCCGTAAGACAAGAGATAACCGTGACCTGATGATTGCTGAGCTTGACAGGCATTTAGCTTTATGTGGGTATATAATTGAAGGAGTTTCCGAGATCGATGCTGAGAAAAAGGTCGACGAGGTTATCAAATTCTATAAATCTCAGTATAACAGTAATATTCTTGGAAAGAAATATTTTGAATATTGTCCGGTATTTGAGTTATTCGAAGATTTCGGTAGTCTTTTGCCTAACAGGATTGATATGGAAGACATTATTTCGGGTAATGATCAGGTTGAAGGGTATAAGGCTGCAAGAAATTTTCTTGCTTTGGCTCAGCTGGATTATTCGTTTTTTCAGCAGCCTTCAAGCAGAATACTGAAACAGAAAATTGAAAATCTGAATCAATCCCTTACCCGTAATTTCCAGGATTTCTGGCAGCAATCCATTGGCAGAAATAATAAAATTCATATTCAGTTTGAGCTGGATCATTACAGTGCATTATATGGAGGAAAGGCAGGAAAGCCATACCTGGAATTCTGGATCAAGGATGAAGGTGAGCGACTCTACCCTAAACAAAGAAGCAGGGGAGTAAGATGGTTTCTGTCATTTTATATGGAGCTGAAGGCATCGGCCACCAGAAGCGACAAACAAATTATTCTTCTTGTGGATGAACCGGGTGTGAGTCTACACGCAAGAGCCCAGGAAGATGTACTTAAGGTCTTTGAGGATATAAAAGATAAAATCCAGGTAATTTATACGACACATTCCCCTCATCTTGTCGAGATAAATAAGCTTCACAGAGTGCTTGCAGTTCAGCGTGATGATCTTGAAAATGTAAAAAGCACAACACGGATTCTGGACCCTCTTCAATTGTCAGCAGCATCACCCGATACACTTACCCCTTTACAAAGTATCCTTGGAAACCCGATGTCAGGCGAGGGTTTTTCTGAAAAAAGAATTAATCTCATTGTAAATGATACAGGATCATTTTATATTTTGAATGCAATTATACTTTTGATGGGATTTAAAGGGAAAATATGTGTAATCCCTTCGACCAATGTTTCTTCCATACCTTTGCTGTGTAATATTATGTTGGGGTGGGGACTTGAGTTTGCGGTAATGCTTTTTGAAAACGATGAAGAGATTCATATTGCAGAACTCCTGAAAAATACAGTCTTCACAACGGACAATGGTGGTAGAGAACTTATTATAAAAATGCCGGAAAAGTTTTTAAATATGGAAGATCTTTTATCGACACTTGATTTTAAAAACTTAATTTTGAACACCAGGGAAGGTATAACAGTATCTAATTCTGTATATATCAAAGATAAAGAACTCCCCAGGAATTTCATTCTCAGCAGATTCCTTACAAATGTAAAAACAGGAAATATGACTCTTAATGATTTTGATGAGGAAACAACCGAGAATTTTAATATGATAAATGAACTTCTTCTAGGATTGAAATAAAATTATTAATTATTTTGAACTTAATGCTCCTTTACCTACTTTTGACGCGCTCAATAAATAAGGTAAAATAAGATTTAGACTGGAGAGATGGGTGAGTGGCTTAAACCAGCAGTTTGCTAAACTGCCGTATGGGAAACTGTACCGGGGGTTCGAATCCCCCTCTCTCCGCAAAGCCAATGCAAACCATCCCTACGGTACCGTAGGGATGGTTTTTGTTTTCAGCCTGGCCGTTCAAAACTTGTTTTGATAAGGTCAGGCTGAAAACAAAAATACCCGCGAATAGCGGGTTTGCATTGGCTTTGCAGGACTCCCCCCAGGGATCACGACCGAATGAAGTGAGGTCGTAATCCCATTCCCGTACTTGTTTTGATAAGGCCAGGCTGAAAACAAAAATACCCGCGAATAGCGGGTTTGCATTGGCTTTGCATTTCCACCTTATGGTATACGCTAAGGAAATCACCGATGCATGTTGGCAGGTTCAATCATTGCACGGCACAACTTAAACGGAATATAACCAATCGTCCTGATGACATGTTTATCACGAACATCTGACCACAACCTGAATTATACTTTTATTTTTCACCGGATTAAACTATATTTGTATTATATGGTAATCAGTTTAATTTAGTTTATCCTGATGAAAACTATCTATTTTATTCTCTCCAGTCTACTTCTCTTTACAATTTCCTGTTCTACGGGAAGCAAAACCAAGAAAAACCCATTTGAGTCACGTACAGATCTGGAATTAATAAGCAATGATTCTCTTCTTACTCTGGTTCAGTACCGGACGTTTCAATATTTCTGGGATGGAGCTGAACCAAACTCCGGAATGGCCCGGGAAAGAATTAATGTGGATGGTGTTTATCCGGAGAATGACAAGAATGTTGTTACAACCGGAGGCAGTGGTTTTGGTGTAATGGCTATTCTTGCAGCTATAGAAAGAGGGTTTATTACCAGGGAAGAAGGTTATTTACGGTTTAGCAGGATAGTGAATTTTCTGAAAAAATCCGACAGGTTTCATGGTGCATGGTCGCACTGGATTTTTGGGGAGACAGGAAAAGTAAAACCCTTCAGCCCAAAAGATGATGGCGCAGATATTGTTGAGACAGCATATCTTATGCAGGGATTGCTTACCGTGAGACAGTATTTTTCCGAAGGATCAGAAGAAGAAAAGATCCTGGCTGAAGATATCGACAAGCTGTGGAGAGAAGTTGAATGGAACTGGTTTACCCGTGGAGGAAAAAATGTTTTATACTGGCACTGGTCACCAGATTATGGATGGGATATGAACTTTCCTGTAAGAGGCTATAATGAATGCCTTATACTCTATGTTTTAGCTGCCTCATCACCAACCTACCCCATAACGGCAGAAGTATATCAAAAAGGATGGGCCAGGGATGGGGCTATCAGTACTCATGTTGAAAAATACGGGTATACTCTTACATTGAAACATAATGGGGCCGAAGAATATGGAGGACCACTATTCTGGGCACATTATTCTTATTTGGGATTGGACCCCGAAAACCTTAAAGACAGATACGCTGACTATTGGAAGGAAAATAAAAATCAGGTACTTATTGACTGGAAGTGGTGTACGTTAAACCCGAAAAAGTTTGCAGGATATAGCAGTTCCTGCTGGGGTCTTACAGCAAGTTATTCTATTAATGGCTATGCTGCTCATAGCCCCGGAGAAAACACTGATTTGGGAGTGATATCTCCTACTGCTGCAATTTCTTCATTTCCATATACACCCGACCATTCTATGGATGCTCTGAGGTATTTTTATTATGTTCTTGGTGATAAAATATGGGGGGAATATGGTTTTTATGATGCTTTCAGTGAGCAATATGACTGGTTCCCACAAAAATATCTGGCTATAGATCAGGGGCCTGAAGTTGTAATGATTGAGAATTACAGAACAGGAATGCTCTGGAAATTGTTTATGTCTTGTAAGGAGATTGGACAAGGATTAAAAAAACTTGACTTTAGCACAACAGAAACTAGTTCCTAATAAGATATTTTTTAAACTAAAAATTTGAAATCATGACTCATTTAAGGGCTTATTTCATCTTCTGCCTGATGTTGCTATTCTTTTTCTCAGGCTGCAAAAATGAAACAGTGCCTCTATTAACTACTTATGAGAATAAGGCAGATTCAATTATCCGTCTCATGACTCTCGAAGAAAAAATAGGGCAGTTATCTCTGTTTACCAGCGATTTTTCTTTAACAGGTCCGACCATCCGTAAAGATTATATTGATCTTATAAAACAAGGCAAAGTCGGAGCAATATTTAATGCCTATACGGTAGATTTTGTTAAATCGCTTCAGAAAATTGCCGTTGAGGAGACCCGGCTGCATATTCCATTATTATTCGGTTATGATGTTATTCATGGGCACCGTACTATTTTCCCTATACCTCTTGGGCAGGCTTCATCGTGGGATCTTGCAGCTATTGAGAAATCTGAACGGATTGCAGCTACTGAAGCAACGGCTGATGGTTTGAACTGGACCTTTGCACCAATGGTTGATATTGCAAGAGATCCACGATGGGGAAGAGTGATGGAGGGTGCCGGAGAGGATACATGGCTGGGATGTCAGGTTGCGGCTACCAGGGTGAAGGGTTTTCAGGGATCAAATCTGTTGAGTAACAATACTTTAATGGGATGTGTTAAACATTTTGCTGCATATGGTGCACCCCAGGCAGGCCGGGATTATAATACAGTAGATATGTCTGTTCGATCCCTTTATGAATGGTATTTACCGGTTTATAAAGCTGCCATTGATGCAGGGGTAGGTTCCATTATGACATCTTTTAACGAAATTGCGGGAATCCCTTCCACATCCAATAAATGGTTGCTGACTGAGGTATTGCGTAATGAGTGGAAATTCAAAGGTTTTGTGGTAACTGATTATACCTCGATAAATGAGCTTATCCAGCATGGTGTAGCAGCTGATCTTTCAGACGCGGCCTTGTTGTCAATTAATGCGGGTGTTGATATGGATATGCAGGGGGGTGTTTTTATGAATTATCTATCAGAACTTGTCAGATCGGGCAAAGTCAGTGAAATGACAGTAAACAATGCAGTGAAACTAATTCTGGTAGCCAAGTATAAGCTGGGCCTGTTTGATGATCCATACAAGTATTGCAACAAGACCCGCGAAAAGGACGAAATAATGCGTCAGGATTTTCTCGATTTTGCCAGAAAATTCGCAGCTTCATCATGTGTTCTCCTGAAGAATAACAAAAATACACTTCCTGTGAAAAAAGGAGTGAAAACCATAGCAGTTATAGGTCCACTGGCTGACTCAAAGCCTGATATGCTTGGATCCTGGTCGGCGGCAGGTGATCCTGGTAAGTGTGTGACTCTTCTGGAAGGTATCAGGAACAAAACAGGTGGATCAGTTAATATTTTAACAGCCAGAGGGTGTGATGTCAATGATAAGAATTCAGGAGGGATCTTACCTGCGGTGTCTGTGGCCAGAAAAGCTGATTATGTTATTCTTGCCCTGGGTGAAAGCAGGGATATGAGTGGTGAATCCGCTAGCCGGACAAATATTTCATTGCCCGGGGTGCAGCTTAAGCTGGCAAGAGCAATTATTTCAACCGGAAAACCTGTTGCTGTTGTTCTTTTTAATGGGCGGCCACTGGCTATTCCTGAACTTGACAGTATTGCTCCTGCAATACTTGAATCATGGTTTGGTGGTACGGAAGCCGGAAATGGTATTGCAGATGTGCTCTTTGGCGATGTTAATCCTTCGGGGAAGATAACAATGACTTTTCCACTCAATGTAGGACAAATACCAATATTTTATAACACAAAGAATACCGGCAGGCCAGTCAATCCGGCTACACCTTTTGAGAAATACAAGTCAAACTATATTGATGCCCCTAATACTCCTCTTTATCCCTTTGGTTATGGTTTAAGCTATACGAATTTTACCTATTCAGGATTAAAATTAAACAAGACTGAATATCATATGGGTGATCAGATTATTGCTTCAGCTGAAATAAAAAATACTGGCGAAAGAGATGGCGATGAGATTGTACAGTTGTATATACGCGATTTGGTAGGGAATGTAACCCGGCCTGTCAAGGAACTCAAAGGATTTAAAAAAGTATCCATAAAGAAAGGAGAAGCGGTGACAGTCACTTTTAATTTGACAAGCAGTGATCTGAAATACTATCATGAAGATATGAGTTATAGCAGTGATCCCGGAGATTTTGAATTATTTATTGGACCAAACTCCTCAGAAGGGCTTTACATTCCTTTCAGAATAATATGAAATTTTTTATCCTTTCTCTTAAAAAAAGACAGTAAAATACCCCGGAATATTATTCGATTATTTCATTGTAATGTTCTAAACTATTCATATATTTGCACCGTAAAAATCTGAATTTAAACGATTAGTAAATTTAAATCAAAAATTGTAGATAAACAAAGTATTAAAAAGGTTTAAAAAATGAAGAACAAAATTTTATTGGGATTAGCAGCTATTGTAATGGTTGCTATCCTTTCAAGTTGTGGTAAAAAACCACAGGCTGAAATTGATGCAACCAATGCAGCAATCGAAGCAGCAAAAACTGCTCAGGCGCAGATTTATGTACCAGCTGAATTTTCCGCAGTTCAGGATTCTATGAACGCTGTCATGGCTGAAATTACGGCTCAGGAGTCAAAATTGTTCAAGAAATTTGGTCCTTCGAAAGCCAAACTGGAATCTACTCTGAATCTTGCAAATAAAGTTGCTGCTGATGCTGCTGCAAAAAAAGAAGAAGTTAAGAAAGAGGTTGAAACTGCAATGACTGATGTTAAAGCTGTTATTGAAGAGAACAAGACTCTTATAACCAAAGCTCCCAGAGGGAAAGAGGGAGCTGCTGTACTTGAGGCGATAAAAACAGATATGGGTACAATTGATACTTCAGTTGCAGAAGCACAGGATTTGTATGATAAAGGTTCGTTCATGGACGCTCTCAATAAAGTTAATGCTGCAAAAGAAAAAGCTGTTGGCATCAATACCGAACTTAAAGATGCTATTGCAAAAGTAAAAGCTAGAAGGTAAACAAATAATATTCTCTTACCAGAATAACAACCCCCCCGGGATTATTCCCGGGTTTTTTTTTAAATCTTCACAGGGTAACATGAGAAAGATCAGAAGGGATGTGTTGATTTTTTCAGGCATTGCAGTGTCTGTGCCGATGGTTATTGTATTACTAATCCGCTTTACACCGAAACCCCCTGTTGGTGATATGGAATATGCCAGGGAGGTTATTTCCAGGGCAGAGAAAAATAAAGCAGATACTTATTCAAAAAAATTGTTTGTTGAATCAAAAATGTACTACGATTCAGCTCTGTTTTATTGGCAGAATGAAAACAAGCGTTTTATTTTTTCAAGAAATTATGAAAAGGTTGCCAGGTTTGCTGAACTCTCGGCTAGAAAAGCTAATATGGCGGGAGAAAATTCTATAAGCAGTGCCTCGATCCTGGAAGCAAAGCTTAAACAAAAATTTATTTCACTTAACAAGCTCATTCTGAAGATAGATCACCTGTTCACTACTTATCCGCTTACGCCTGAACTCAGGAGTCGCATCTCAAAGGGCAAAATTTTGTTGAAGGAAGCTGAGATTTCGTACAGTAAAGGTCTTTATCAGCAGTCTGACAGGAAATTCACCGATTCAGAATATCTTCTTACAGCATCTTATCAGGATGCTACTAATGATCTGAAAAACTATTTTAATTCGTACTCCAACTGGAAAAAAATGGTTAATAATGCTGTAACTGATTCAAAAAGAAATCATGACTACTCAATTATTATTGAAAAATTTTCTCGAAAATTTCTTGTTTATCATAATGGTATCAGGAAATACGAGTTCAGTGCTGAACTTGGAAGAAATTGGGTTGGAGTTAAACGGACCAGAGGAGATAAAGCTACACCTGAAGGATTATATAGAATAACGAAAAAATTTGAAGGTAGTAAGACCAAATATTATAAAGCTCTCCTGCTTAATTATCCAAATGATGAAGATAAGGCCAGATTTAAAGACGAGATTGCCCGGGGATCACTTCCCCCTGATGCAACAATAGGAGGATTGATTGAGATTCATGGGAGCGGAGGAAAAGGTATAGACTGGACTGAAGGGTGTGTTGCACTAACGGATAAAGAAATGGACTTGATTTTTAAGATTGCAAAAGTAGGAACTCCTGTTACAATCGTTGGTTCTCTGGTTGATCTCCAATATATTGTAAACAGATAAATATACTATTATGGAACTCGAGGAAAATATAAATAAGGGTTCAGCTTCTGGCGCTAATAAAAGCAATGAAGAATCCGGATCAGGGAATGATAATGCAAATCTTCCGAGTGCAACCTTTTCTGAACAGAATAATTCCCCAAAAAATAAAATTACAGCCACTTTACATATTCTGTTTTTGCTATTATTTCATTTCTGGTCGTTCTTTTACTTATTCTTTTTATCATTTATGCTGTCCCTGCGATGAGGGAACTGAATTCGGGTAAGAAAACCGAAGTTACAAATAACCCAGAGCTGAAAAAAAGTAGCTTATACAAGAAGCAGATAAGCCTGGTTGAAAGGGACATTCAACGGTTTTCAAGAAGGATTAAAGCATATACTTCAGGGCAGTCGTATATTGTAATAAATACTACAGATAACAGGTTCTATCTTTACAGAAACAATAAGATGATTCGCGAAGGTTTCTGCAGTTCAGGTAGTTATACAATGCTTCAGACTGCTGGAGATAAGAAATGGATATTCAAAACACCTAAAGGGAAATACTGGATACGTGGCAAGACAACCAATCCGGTATGGAAAAAGCCTGATTGGGCATTCGTAGAGGAAGGGTTACCTGTCCCTCCAAAAGATGACTATTCCAGATATGAATATGGTGTTTTCGGGGATTATGCACTGGCAATCGGAGATGGTTACCTGATTCATGGTACCATTTACAAGCGCTTTCTGGGAATGCCGGTAACGCATGGCTGTGTACGAGTAAATGATGAAATCTTAAAGTAATATTCAACACTCTGAGTGTTGGTTCGAAAGTATACATTTTCTGACCTAATAAATAAATAATATGGAAACTGAAATTCAAAAGAATAAATCCGGCGGAAAAAAATATTTCCTTATTCTGACCATAATTTTATCAGCATTTTTAATTTATTATTCAGTAATGTCGATGCTGGGTCCTTCAAGGAAATTGTCAGAGATAAATAATCAATTTGCCACTGAACAGAATGAGAACAATGGTCTGGACGAGAATATCCTGTCAGACTCTGCTTACCTTAAACTGTAAAAGAAAGGGCGTATCTTGCGGCTAAAGTTGTAATGGCCAAGACTGACTCCATCTATCTTACTCTTAATCTGAAGGACAGCACTGTTAATATTGAAATCAGCGGTGTTGTGGTTCATTCATCAAAAATAAGCAGTTACCAGGCAGGCGGTTTTTCTGAAAAAGGTGATAAAAACACCATTTTATCAATGCTCCAGTCCTTTTAAAATAGCCCGGACTTATGCCACAATCAGACAGGAACCTCTTATGATTAAATGGCACAGAAAAGATACTTCAGAGTATATTCCTGATATTATCCCAGACACATCAATTACCAAACCGGTAAACTTTATTCTTATAACAACAAACGGGAACAGGATATATTTTTACCAGGAGGAAAATAATAAAGCCTCCGACAAGTTGAGCCAGTTCATCTTTAACCTGAATTTCAGATTTCACGATACATTGTCCGACCTGAAAAGTGTGGTTTTAGGCAGAGTCCCCGATTATTATCCGTTTATTAAGATAAAAATTCCAAGAGCTGATGCTAAAATTATCTACAGAGCCTTGCCTAAGAATGGCCAGATGGCTGTATTTCTATAGTAAAATGATTTAGTATTCATTTTTTCAACAGAATAAATATTTATCTTTATTATAAATTATGTTCTAATTCCTGAGATCATGAAAAATGGAACTGCATCTCCCAGGCTCAATCATCATCCTTTCAGTTTTTGGGCTATTTATTATTGGTATTTCACTAACAGGTCAGGAAGCTCCAAAACATTTTGCTTCACTTCCTGATGATATTAATAAAATTGTTCCAGATCATGTATATCCTGTCATGCCAGTTCAGGAAAGTTTGGCCAGAATAAAATTGAATTTTACAGATTGGAGCCATTCTTCTGCCGTAAAACAAAAGTATAAAGCTGAAAAAATGTACGAAGAACTAAAAAAAGGTGCAATGCCACCCAAAGTTGCCAGAGAGCGCAGACCTGATTTAATTCCTACCGAGGAACAGATAGCTGTAATCAAAAGATGGTCTGAATCTTTTACCACTGGCAATAAATAGTTCTAGAAAATAAGCTTCATTCATCCAGCACTTTACGAACTTAATATTTTCTATATTCAAAATTCCTTCCTGGATACTAAACCTTTTTCTCTAAACCATAGCTGGATATTAAAAAAAAATGTAGGTTTAAGGTAATTCTCTTACTAAATCAATTTATACATGGGAAAATTTACAGGTGTTATCGGAATAATAATTATTCTTAGTCTGGCATTCTTATGGTCTAATAACCGGAGAAAAATTAATTACAGGCTTGTTATTACGGGTACTTGTTCCGATAACCCTTGCAATTTTTATTCTAAAGGTTCCAATAGGACAGGATATATTTTATTCGATGGGGAAAACAATTAATAAGTTGCTTGACTTTTCAAAAGAAGGAGGCCTTTTTGTATTCGGTGACCTGACAAAAGTGACAGAGATTCTGCCTGCAGGTATGGTCAGAAGCGGTATTTTCCTGTTTGTTTTACTGCCTACCATCATCTTTGTATGTGTCCTTGTTGCTATGGCATACCATATTGGTTTGATGCAAAGAGTCATTGCAGTAATTGCACGTTTCGTACATTGGGCCATGAGGGTAAGCGGTAGTGAAGCATTATCAAACGTTGCCGCGCCTTTGTCGGACAAGTTGAGGCCCAGATAATGATACGCCCGTATCTTTCCGGGATGACGATGTCAGAATTACTAG
>CAVXEU010000007.1:0-10593 GCA_963760915.1 uncultured Bacteroidales bacterium
TACATTTCCACCTTATGGTATACGCTAAGGAAATCACCGATGCATGTTGGCAGGTTCAATCATTGCACGGCACAACTTAAACGGAATAGAACCAATCGTCCTGATGACATGTTTATCACGAACATCTGACCACAACCTGAATTATACTTTTATTTTTCACCGGATTAAACTATATTTGTATTATATGGTAATCAGTTTAATTTAGTTTATCCTGATGAAAACTATCTATTTTATTCTCTCCAGTCTACTTCTCTTTACAATTTCCTGTTCTACGGGAAGCAAAACCAGGAAAAACCCATTTGAGTCACGTTCAGATCTGGAATTAATAAGTAATGATTCTCTTCTGACTCTGGTTCAGTACCGGACGTTTCAATATTTCTGGGATGGAGCTGAACCAAACTCCGGAATGGCCCGGGAAAGAATTAATGTGGATGGTGTTTATCCGGAGAATGACATGAATGTTGTTACAACCGGAGGCAGCGGTTTTGGTGTAATGGCTATTCTTGCAGCTATAGAAAGAGGGTTTATTACCAGGGAAGAAGGTTATTTACGGTTTAGCAGGATAGTGAATTTTCTGAAAAAATCCGACAGGTTTCATGGTGCATGGTCGCACTGGATTTTTGGGGAGACAGGAAAAGTAAAACCCTTCAGCCCAAAAGATGATGGTGCAGATATTGTTGAGACAGCATATCTTTTGCAGGGATTGCTTACCGTGAGACAGTATTTTTCCGAAGGATCAGAAGAAGAAAAGATTCTGGCTGAAGATATCGACAAGCTGTGGAGAGAACTGGAATGGAACTGGTTTACCCGTGGAGGAGGAATTGTTACATACTGGCACTGGTGACCGGATTATGGATGGGATATGAACTTTCCTGTAAGAGGCTATAATGAATGCCTTATACTCTATGTTTTAGCTGCCTCATCACCAACCTACCCATAACGGCAGAAGTATATCAAAAAGGATGGGCCAGGGATGGGGCTATCAGTACTCATGTTGAAAAATACGGGTATACACTTACATTGAAACATAATGGGGCTGAAGGATCTGGAGGACCACTATTCTGGGCACATTATTCTTATTTAGGAATAGACCCCGAAAACCTTAAAGACAGATACGCTGACTATTGGAAGGAAAATAAAAATCAGGTACTTATTGACTGGAAGTGGTGTACGTTAAATCCAAAAAGTTTCCAGGATATAGCAGGTCCTGCTAGGGTCTTACAGCAAGTTATTCTATTAATGGCTATGCTGCTCATAACCCCGGAGAAAGCACTGATTTGGGAGTGATATCTCCTACTGCTGCAATTTCTTCATTTCCATATACACCCAACCATTCTATGGATGCTCTGAGGTATTTTTATTATGTTCTTGGTGATAAAATATGGGGGGAATATGGTTTTTATGATGCTTTCAGTGAGCAATATGACTGGTTCCCACAAAAATATTGGCTATAGATCAGGGGCCTGAAGTCGTAATGGTTCAGATTTCCAGAACAGGAATGCTCTGGAAATTGTTTATGTCGTGTAAGGGATTGGACAAGGATTAAAAAAACTTGGCTTCAGCGCAACAGAAACTAGTTCCTAATAAGATATTTTTTAAACTAAAAATTTGAAATCATGACTCATTTAAGGGCTTATTTCATCTTCTGCCTGATGTTGCTATTCTTTTTCTCAGGCTGCAAAAATGAAACAGTGCCTTTTTAACTACTTATGAGAATAAGGCAGATTCAATTATCCGTCTCATGACTCTCGAAGAAAAAATAGGGCAATTATCTCTGTTTACCAGCGATTTTTCTTAACAGGTCCGACCATCCGTAAAGATTATATTGATCTTATAAAACAAGGCAAAGTCGGAGCAATATTTAATGCCTATACGGTAGATTTTGTTAAATCGCTTCAGAAAATTGCCGTTGAGGAGACCGGGCTGCATATTCCATTATTATTCGGTTATGATGTTATTCATGGGCACCGTACTATTTTCCCTATACCTCTTGGGCAGGCTTCATCGTGGGATCTTGCGGCTATTGAGAAATCTGAACGGATTGCAGCTACTGAAGCAACGGCTGATGGTTTGAACTGGACCTTTGCACCAATGGTTGATA
This sequence comes from uncultured Bacteroidales bacterium, assembly GCA_963760915.1. Classification (GTDB taxonomy): domain Bacteria; phylum Bacteroidota; class Bacteroidia; order Bacteroidales; family VadinHA17; genus LD21. The sequence goes on from CAVXEU010000007.1 coordinate 2,102, forward strand.
TTGCAAGAGATCCACGATGGGGAAGAGTAATGGAGGGTGCCGGAGAGGATACATGGCTTGGATGTCAGATTGCGGCTATCAGGGTGAAGGGTTTTCAGGGATCAGATCTGCTGAGTAACAATACTTTAATGGGATGTGTAAAACATTTTGCTGCATATGGGGCACCTCAGGCAGGCCGGGATTATAATACAGTAGATATGTCTGTTCGATCCCTTTATGAATGGTATTTACCGGTTTATAAAGCTGCCATTGATGCAGGGGTAGGTTCCATCATGACATCTTTTAACGAAATTGCGGGAATCCCTTCCACATCCAATAAATGGTTGCTGACTGAGGTATTGCGTAATGAGTGGAAATTTAAAGGTTTTGTGGTAACTGATTATACCTCGATAAATGAGCTTATCCAGCATGGTGTAGCAGCTGATCTTTCAGACGCGGCCTTGTTGTCAATTAATGCGGGTGTTGATATGGATATGCAGGGGGGTGTTTTTATGAATTATCTATCAGAACTTGTCAGATCTGGCAAAGTCAGTGAAATGACAGTAAACAATGCAGTGAAACTAATTCTGGTAGCCAAGTATAAGCTGGGCCTGTTTGATGATCCATACAAGTATTGCAACAAGACCCGCGAAAAGGACGAAATAATGCGTCAGGATTTTCTCGATTTTGCCAGAAAATTCGCAGCTTCATCATGTGTTCTCCTGAAGAATAACAAAAATACACTTCCTGTGAAAAAAGGAGTGAAAACCATAGCAGTTATAGGTCCACTGGCTGACTCAAAGCCTGATATGCTTGGATCCTGGTCGGCGGCAGGTGATCCTGGTAAGTGTGTGACTCTTCTGGAAGGTATCAGGAACAAAACAGGTGGATCAGTTAATATTTTAACAGCCAGAGGGTGTGATATCAATAGTAAGAATTCAGGAGGGATCTTACCTGCGGTGTCTGTGGCCAGGAAAGCTGATTATGTTATTCTTGCCCTGGGTGAAAGCAGGGATATGAGTGGTGAATCCGCTAGCCGGACAAATATTTCATTGCCCGGGGTGCAGCTTAAGCTGGCAAGAGCAATTATTTCAACCGGAAAACCTGTTGCTGTTGTTCTTTTTAATGGGCGGCCACTTGCTATTCCTGAACTTGACAGTATTGCTCCTGCAATACTTGAATCATGGTTTGGTGGTACGGAAGCCGGAAATGGTATTGCAGATGTGCTCTTTGGCGATGTTAATCCTTCGGGGAAGATAACAATGACTTTTCCACTCAATGTAGGACAAATACCAATATTTTATAACACAAAGAATACCGGCAGGCCAGTCAATCCGGCTACACCTTTTGAGAAATACAAGTCAAACTATATTGATGCCCCTAATACTCCTCTTTATCCCTTTGGTTATGGTTTAAGCTATACGAATTTTACCTATTCAGGATTAAAATTAAACAAGACTGAATATCATATGGGTGATCAGATTATTGCTTCAGCTGAAATAAAAAATACTGGCGAAAGAGATGGCGATGAGATTGTACAGTTGTATATACGCGATTTGGTAGGGAATGTAACCCGGCCTGTCAAGGAACTCAAAGGATTTAAAAAAGTATCTATAAAGAAAGGAGAAGCGGTGACAGTCACTTTTAATCTGACAAGCAGTGATCTGAAATACTATCATGAAGATATGAGTTATAGCAGTGATCCCGGAGATTTTGAATTATTTATTGGACCAAACTCCTCAGAAGGGCTTTACATTCCTTTCAGAATAATATGAAATTTTTTATCCTTTCTCTTAAAAAAAGACAGTAAAATACCCCGGAATATTATTCGATTATTTCATTGTAATGTTCTAAACTATTCATATATTTGCACCGTAAAAATCTGAATTTAAACGATTAGTAAATTTAAATCGAAAATTGTAGATAAACGAAGTATTAAAAAGGTTTAAAAAATGAAGAACAAAATTTTATTGGGATTAGCAGCTATTGTAATGGTTGCTATCCTTTCAAGTTGTGGTAAAAAACCACAGGCTGAAATTGATGCAACCAATGCAGCAATCGAAGCAGCAAAAACTGCTCAGGCGCAGATTTATGTACCAGCTGAATTTTCCGCAGTTCAGGATTCTATGAACGCTGTCATGGCTGAAATTACGGCTCAGGAGTCAAAATTGTTCAAGAAATTTGGTCCTTCGAAAGCCAAACTGGAATCTACTCTGAATCTTGCAAATAAAGTTGCTGCTGATGCTGCTGCAAAAAAAGAAGAAGTTAAGAAAGAGGTTGAAACTGCAATGACTGATGTTAAAGCTGTTATTGAAGAGAACAAGACTCTTATAACAAAAGCTCCCAGAGGGAAAGAGGGCGCAGCTGTACTTGAGGCAATAAAAACGGATATGGGTACTATTGATGTTTCGGTTGCTGATGCACAGGCTTTATATGATAAAGGTTCTTTCATGGACGCTCTCAATAAAGTTAATGCTGCAAAAGAAAAAGCTACTGGCATCAATACCGAACTTAAAGATGCTATTGCAAAAGTAAAAGCTAGAAGGTAAACAAATAATATTCTCTTACCAGAATAACAACCCCCCCGGGATTATTCCCGGGTTTTTTTTTAAATCTTCACAGGGTAACATGAGAAAGATCAGAAGGGATGTGTTGATTTTTTCAGGCATTGCAGTGTCTGTGCCGATGGTTATTGTATTGCTAATCCGCTTTACACCGAAACCCCCTGTTGGTGATATGGAATATGCCAGGGAGGTTATTTCCAGGGCAGAGAAAAATAAAGCAGATACTTATTCAAAAAAATTGTTTGTTGAATCAAAAATGTACTACGATTCAGCTCTGTTTTATTGGCAGAATGAAAACAAGCGTTTTATTTTTTCAAGAAATTATGAAAAGGTTGCCAGGTTTGCTGAACTCTCGGCTAGAAAAGCTAATATGGCGGGAGAAAACTCTATAAGCAGTGCCTCGATCCTGGAAGCAAAGCTTAAACAAAAATTTATTTCACTTAACAAGCTCATTCTGAAGATAGATCACCTGTTCACTACTTATCCGCTTACGCCTGAACTCAGGAGTCGCATCTCAAAGGGCAAAATTTTGTTGAAGGAAGCTGAGATTTCGTACAGTAAAGGTCTTTATCAGCAGTCTGACAGGAAATTCACCGATTCAGAATATCTTCTTACAGCATCATATCAGGATGCTACTAATGATCTGAAAAACTATTTTAATTCGTACTCCAACTGGAAAAAAATGGTTAATAATGCTGTAACTGATTCAAAAAGAAATCATGACTACTCAATTATTATTGAAAAATTTTCTCGAAAATTTCTTGTTTATCATAATGGTATCAGGAAATACGAGTTCAGTGCTGAACTTGGAAGAAATTGGGTTGGAGTTAAACGGACCAGAGGAGATAAAGCTACACCTGAAGGATTATATAGAATAACGAAAAAATTTGAAGGTAGTAAGACCAAATATTATAAAGCTCTCCTGCTTAATTATCCAAATGATGAAGATAAGGCCAGATTTAAAGACGAGATTGCCAGGGGATCACTTCCCCCTGATGCAACAATAGGAGGATTGATTGAGATTCATGGGAGCGGAGGAAAAGGTATAGACTGGACTGAAGGGTGTGTTGCGCTAACAGATAAAGAAATGGACTTGATTTTTAAGATTACAAAAGTAGGAACTCCTGTTACAATCGTTGGTTCTCTGGTTGATCTCCAATATATTGTAAACAGATAAATATACTATTATGGAACTCGAGGAAAATATAAATAAGGGTTCAGCTTCTGGCGCTAATAAAAGCAATGAAGAATCCGGATCAGAGAATGATAATGCAAATCTTCAGAGTACAACCTTTTCTGAACAGATTCATTCCCAAAAAAATAAAATTACAACCACTTTACATGTTCTGTTTTTTGCTATTATTTCATTTCTGGTCGTTCTTTTACTTATTGTTTTTATCATTTATGCTGTCCCTGCGATGAGGGAACTGAATTCAGGTAAGAAAACCGAAGTTACAAATAATCCAGAGCTGAAAAAAAGTAGCTTATACAAGAAGCAGATAAGCCTGGTTGAAAGGGACATTCAACGGCTTTCAAGAAGGATTAACGCATATACTTCAGGGCAGTCGTATATTGTAATAAATACTACGGATAACAGGTTCTATCTTTACAGAAACAATAAGATGATTCGCGATGGTTTCTGCAGTTCAGGTAGTTATACAATGCTTCAGACTGCTGGAGATAAGAAATGGATATTCAAAACACCTAAAGGGAAATACTGGATACGTGGCAAGACAACCAATCCGGTATGGAAAAAGCCTGATTGGGCATTCGTAGAGGAAGGGTTACCTGTCCCTCCAAAAGATGACTATTCCAGATATGAATATGGTGTTTTGGGGGATTATGCACTGGCAATCGGAGATGGTTACCTGATTCATGGTACCATTTACAAGCGCTTTCTGGGAATGCCGGTAACGCATGGCTGTGTACGGTTAAATGATGAAGATCTTAAAGTAATATTCAACACTCTGAGTGTTGGTTCGAAAGTATACATTTTCTGACCTGATCCAATAAAATAATATGGAAACTGAAATTCAAAAGAATAAATCCGGCGGAAAAAAATATTTCCTTATTCTGACCATAATTTTATCAGCATTTTTAATTTATTATTCAGTAATGTCGATGCTGGGTCCTTCAAGGAAATTGTCAGAGATAAATAATCAATTTGCCACTGAACAGAATGAGAACAATGGTCTGGACGAGAATATCCTGTCAGACTCTGCTTACCTTAAACTGTTAAAAGAAAGGGCGTATCTCCAGGCTAAAGTTGTAATGGCCAAGACTGACTCCATCTATCTTACTCTTAATCTGAAGGACAGCACTGTTAATATTGAAATCAGCGGTGTTGTGGTTCATTCATCAAAAATAAGCAGTTACCGGGCCAGCAGTATTCTTGAAAAAGGTGATCAAAACACCATTTTATCAATGCTTGCCAGTCCTTTTACAATAGCCCGGACTTATGCCACAATCAGACAGGAACCTCTTATGATTAAAATGGCACCAAAAGATACTTCAGAGTATATTCCTGATATTATCCCAGACACATCAATTACCAAACCGGTAAACTTTATTCTTATAACAACAAACGGGAACAGGATATATTTTTACCAGGAGGAAAATAATAAAGCCTCCGACAAGTTGAGCCAGTTCATCTTTGACCTAAAATTCAGACTTCACGATACATTGTCCGACCTGAAAAGTGTGGTTTTAGGCAGAGTCCCCGATTATTATCCGTTTATTAAGATAAAAATTCCAAGAGCTGATGCTAAAATTATCTACAGAGCCTTGCCTAAGAATGGCCAGATGGCTGTATTTATATAGTAAATCTGATTTAGTATTAATCTTATCAACAGAATAAATATTTATCTTTATTATAAATTATGTTCTAATTCCTGAGATCATGAAAAATGGAACTGCATCCCCAGGCTCAATCATCATCCTTTCAGTTTTTGGGCTATTTATTATTGGTATTTCACTAACAGGTCAGGAAGCTCCAAAACATTTTGCTTCACTTCCTGATGATATTAATAAAATTGTTACCAGATCATGTATATCCTGTCATGCCAGTTCAGGAAGATTTTTGGCCAGAATAAAATTGAATTTTACAGATTGGAGCAATTATTCTGCCGTAAAACAAAAGTATAAAGCTGAAAAAATGTACGAAGAACTAAAAAAAGGTGCAATGCCACCCAAAGCTGCCAGAGAGCGCAGACCTGATTTAATTCCTACCGAGGAACAGATAGCTGTAATTAAAAAATGGTCTGAATCTTTTACCACTGGCAATAAATAGTTCTAGAAAATAAGCTTCATTCATCCAGCACTTTACGAACTTAATATTTTCTATATTCAAAAATTCCTTCCTGGATACTAAACCTTTTTCTCTAAACCATAGCTGGATATTAAAAAAAAATGTAGGTTTGAGGTAGACTCTTTTACTTAATCAATTTATACATGGGAAGATTTACAGGTGTTATCGGAATAATAATTATTCTTGGTCTGGCATTCTTATGGTCTAATAACCGGAGAAAAATTAATTACAGGCTTGTTATTACCGGGTTACTTTTACAGATAACCCTTGCAATTTTTATTCTCAAGGTTCCAATAGGACAGGATATATTTTATTGGATGGGGAAAGCAATTAATAAGTTGCTTGACTTTTCAAAAGAAGGAGGCCTTTTTGTATTCGGTGACCTGACAAAAGTGACAGAGATTCTGCCTGCAGGTATGGTCAGAAGCGGTATTTTCCTGTTTGTTTTACTGCCTACCATCATCTTTGTATGTGTCCTTGTTGCTATGGCATACCATATTGGCTTGATGCAAAGAGTCATTGCAGTAATTGCACGTTTCGTACATTGGGCCATGAGGGTAAGCGGTAGTGAAGCATTATCAAACGTTGCCAGCGCCTTTGTCGGACAAGTTGAGGCCCAGATAATGATACGCCCGTATCTTTCCGGGATGACGATGTCAGAATTACTAGCTTCTATGACAGGAAGTATGGCTTGTATAGCCGGTGGTGTAATGGCTGTTTATATTTCAATGGGAGTGCCTGCATCATACCTGCTTGCTGCAAGTCTGATGGCAGCACCAGGTGCACTCGTCATTTCAAAAATAGTTTTTCCCGAAACAGAAGAATCAGAAACACAGGGCGTTGTGAAGATTGAAGTAAAAAAGGAACATTCTAATATTATGGATGCTATCTCTCATGGTGCAAGTGACGGGATGAAGATTTCTATTAATGTTATAGCGATGCTTATTGGAGTGATAGCACTGATAGCTCTGATAGATGCCCTGCTTGGATATTTCGGACATTTTCTTGCATGGATAGGCGTATCCCTTAATGCATTAGGTTTGAATGTTGAAAATCTTCGCCTTAAGGATGTTGTTGGAGCATTCTTCAGTCTTTTTGCAATAGTTATGGGTGTACCGCCTGCCGAATCTTTAAATGTCGGTTCTTTGATGGGAACAAAAATGGTCATTAACGAGTTTGTTGCATACTCTGACCTGACTCCGATGATGCAACAGGGTATTCTAAGCGCAAAATCAATTGTAATCGCCAGTTTTGCCCTTTGTGGATTTGCTAATTTCAGCTCTATTGCTATCCAGCTTGGAGGAATTGGAGTATTGGTACCAAACCGTAAAGCGGACCTGGCAAAACTGGGATTTAAAGCGATGATTTGCGGAACAATGGCTTCCTATATTTCAGCCTCCCTCGCAGGCATTCTCATGTGAACCAGGCTGAGATTTATTGCTTTGCAGCTGCGGTTTGTAGATATTTTATAACTGAGTTTTCTTCTTCATCTGTTATACCTGCCATATTATAATCCTTCATATGCTTTCTCATACGTTCCACCACGGCAGGCCATTGTTCCGCAGTATGTTGATATGGTGATGGCAGGGCATGGCATCTTGAGCAAGTGTTCTTAAATTCTTCTGCCTGTGGACCAGAAAGATCCGGGAGTTCATTTTCACTGATTGTTTTCAGGCTATTGGCTTGCAGGTATGCCAGAATTTCTTTTTGTTCAGATTGTGTAGGTACCTTTGCATTCATCATTCCCATAGGCATATTTCTTCTACTCATCATTCCCCCTCTCATACCACCCATCATTCCACCCCTGGAACCCAGGTATTCAGATTGTTGGATTAATAACATCATCTTTCTCATAATCACTACCCAGTCTGATTCACTATGTCCCGCCGGATAGGGGATGCCATGGCACTGAGAACAATACAAAACTGTGAGTTTAGCTCCTTCTGAGTTTGCATCAGGCATCTGTTCAGGTTTTAATCCCTCAGGCATTAGTAACATTGAAGAGGGCCATGAACTTTTATCAGAATTCTTGTTTTGACAACTTACAGTAAGCGTTGAAAGAATGATATATGAAATTATCATACTTATGTATCTGGGAAACCGGTAATCTGTCATGATGTCTTTTTTAGGTAAGTAATACAATAAAATATAAGTATTCCCAGGTTATAAAGTCAGCTGATGTAGGCTAATGTTATAAAACCAGTTAATTATTTAAGATTGATGATCATAAAAAAACAGCAAAATTATTCTGTTATATATTTAACAATAGATGTTTGGAAAAGTTCAAAGAAGAGTTTGTCTGCTGATTATGAGATGATAAATTACGTTTCTATATCAGACCTATGATATAAATTGACAGGATCAGTAAATTCCATTAAGTGATCTCCCCGGTGGAAGACCTTTCAGGAATAGAGCAAACCCGGGCTTGAATGGGATTACGACCTCATTTCATTCGGTCGTGATCCAAAGGGAAGCACATTGCAGGAACAATGTAAACCCGGGGGGCTTGATGGGATTACGACCTCATTTCATTCGGTCGTGATCCAAAGGGGAGCACATTGCAGGAACAATGTAAACCCGGGGGGCTTGAATGGGATTACGACCTCATTTCATTCGGTCGTGATCCCTGGGGGGAGTCTTGC
>CAVXEU010000008.1:0-60804 GCA_963760915.1 uncultured Bacteroidales bacterium
AGGGCTCAATGCCACCTATACAGATGTTGTTACCGACGGACCATGTGAAGGGTCACATGTAATCACCAGGACATGGCACCTTACGGATCACTGTGGTAATGCCGCCGCTGACCAGGTACAGATCATCACGGTGAGTGATAACATAGCACCAACCTTTACCGCCCCTGCGGATCTGACCATCTGCAGAGCAATAGATTGTTCCTATGATGCGAGTATTACTGTTACAGGTGATGTCACAGATGAATCAGACAATTGTTCCACAGGCCTCAATGCGACTTATACAGATAATAATGCAGGGCTTATTAATTGTGACAACGCAGGTTTTATTTTAAGGACATGGTCATTAATAGATCATTGTGGTAATCTGACCACAAAAATTCAAACGATCTGGGTAGAGCCAACACCGCAGGCAACAATTATCACATCGACGCCAGTAGTATGCGATGGGAGTGCAATAGATGTCACAATAAGCAGTCCGACAGTAAGTACCACACCTGGAGATCTGAGTTATGTAGTTACAGTAAGCAGCACTGATGACAGCCATTTAGGAGGTACGTCATCAGGAGGATTTACAGTAAATAAGGCTGACCTGCCTTATACTATCAATGGCACACTTACCAATAGCAGCGATGCACCAATAGTAGTTACCTACACAGTAACACCAAAGCTCAATGGATGTAGTGACGGGCCATCACAGTTTGTTACCGTAACTGTAGAGCCAACACCAAGGGTAATACTTACAACAACTACTCCGACCATATGCAACGGTGATAATATTGATGTAGAGATAAATAGCCCGACAATATCTACTGTTCCTGCTAATCTTAGTTATTCAGTAGTAGTTACTAATACAGATCCTTTACACCTTACAGGCATAAGCTCAACAGGTTTTACTTTGAATAAATCAGATTTCCCATTTTCGATAACTGATGCACTTACAAATAGCAGCGATTCCCCAATAATTGTTACATATACGGTTACTCCGCATTTATCCGGATGCAGTGATGGCCCGGAACAGACAATTAACGTAACAGTTGATCCGACTCCACAGGTGGTCCCCAGCACTCTGGCGCAGACTATCTGTAATGACGGAACTACGAGTGTAATATTAACAAGCCCGAGTACTTTTGCCAATGGATCTATAACCTTTAGCTATACTGCAGTTGCAACAGGCGGAGTGACTGGATTTACCACACCTGTTTCAGGATTGGGAAAGGATTTCGTATTATCCGATGTGCTTCATAACCCGACCGATTCACCTCAGACAGTAACCTACACCATTGTACCTGTAAGTCCTTCAGGTTGTGCCGCCGGACCTTCCAAAGTGGTAATTATTACTGTAGATCCTACCCCACAGGTAGTGCCGGTCATATTACAGGAAACAATCTGTAATGACGGAACAACAAATATCATTTTAACGAGTCCCAGTATATTCAGTGACGGAGTTATTACATTTAATTATACTGTAACTGCAACCGGAGGGGTAACAGGATTTTCCACCCCGGTTTACGGATTACCAAAGGATTATGTGATAGCTGATGTACTTCATAACCCAACCAATGCACCTCAGATTGTAACTTACACAATAGTACCTGTAAGCCCTGCAGGTTGTTCAGCCGATCCGATCAAAATAGTTGAAATTACGGTTAACCCGACTCCCCAGGTTACACCCAGTACACTTGCACAGACAATCTGTAATGACGGAACCACAAGTGTCACACTGGGTAGTCCGAGTACCTTCAGTAATGGACTTATAACATTTGACTATACCGTAGTGGCCACCGGCGGTGTGACAGGATTTGCCACACCGGTGACAGGATTACCAAAGGATTTTGTAATATCCGATGTGCTTCATAACCCGACCGATGCGCCCCAGACAGTGACCTACACCATAGTACCTCTAAGTCCTTCAGGTTGTGCTGCCGGACCATCAAAAGTGGTTGTAATTACAGTTAATCCGACTCCCCAGGTTACACCCAGCACACTTGCACAGACAATCTGTAATGACGGAACGACAAATGTCACACTGGGTAGTCCGAGTACCTTCAGTAATGGAGTTATTACATTTAATTATACTGTGGTTGCAACAGGCGGAGTAACAGGATTTACCACACCGGTGACAGGATTACCATTAGATTTTGTAATATCCGATGTGCTACATAATCCGACCGATGCGCCCCAGACAGTGACCTACACCATAGTACCTGTAAGTCCTTCAGGTTGTGCTGCCGGACCATCAAAAGTGGTTGTAATAACAGTTAATCCGACTCCCCAGGTAGCACCAAGTACACTTGCACAGACAATCTGTAATGACGGAACCACAAGTGTCACACTGGGTAGTCCGAGTACCTTCAGTAATGGACTTATTACATTTGACTATACCGTAGTGGCCACCGGCGGTGTGACAGGATTTGCCACACCGGTGACAGGATTACCAAAGGATTTTGTAATTTCCGATGTGCTTCATAACCCGACCGATGCACCACAGACAGTAACCTACACCATAGTACCTGTAAGTCCTTCAGGTTGTGCTGCAGGACCATCAAAAGTGGTTGTAATAACAGTTAACCCGACTCCCCAGGTTACACCCAGCACACTTGCACAGACAATCTGTAATGACGGAACGACAAATGTCACACTTGGTAGTCCGAGTACCTTCAGTAATGGACTTATAACATTTGACTATACTGTAGTTGCTACCGGCGGGGTGACAGGATTTACCACACCGGTCACAGGTCTGGCAAAGGATTTTATAATATCCGATGTACTTCATAACCCGACCAATGCACCACAGACAGTAACCTACACCATAGTACCTGTAAGTCCTTCAGGTTGTGCTGCCGGACCATCAAAAGTGGTTGTAATAACAGTTAACCCGACTCCCCAGGTTACACCCAGTACACTTGCACAGACAATCTGTAATGACGGAACGACAAATGTCACACTTGGTAGTCCGAGTACCTTCAGTAATGGACTTATAACATTTGAATATACCGTAGTGGCAACCGGCGGGGTGACAGGATTTACCACACCGGTCACAGGTCTGGCAAAGGATTTTATAATATCCGATGTACTTCATAACCCGACCAATGCACCTCAGACAGTAACCTACACTATAATACCTGTAAGTCCTTCAGGTTGTGCTGCCGGACCATCAAAAGTGGTTGTAATAACAGTTAACCCGACTCCCCAGGTTACACCCAGTACACTTGCACAGACAATCTGTAATGACGGAACGACAAATGTCACACTTGGTAGTCCGAGTACCTTCAGTAATGGACTTATAACATTTGACTATACTGTAGTTGCTACCGGCGGGGTGACAGGATTTACCACACCGGTCACAGGTCTGGCAAAGGATTTTATAATATCCGATGTACTTCATAACCCGACCAATGCACCACAGACAGTAACCTACACCATAGTACCTGTAAGTCCTTCAGGTTGTGCTGCCGGACCATCAAAAGTGGTTGTAATAACAGTTAACCCGACTCCCCAGGTTACACCCAGTACACTTGCACAGACAATCTGTAATGACGGAACGACAAATGTCACACTTGGTAGTCCGAGTACCTTCAGTAATGGACTTATAACATTTGAATATACCGTAGTGGCTACCGGCGGGGTGACAGGATTTACCACACCGGTCACAGGTCTGGCAAAGGATTTTATAATATCCGATGTTCTTCATAACCCGACCGATGCACCACAGACGGTAACCTACACCATAGTACCTGTAAGTCCTTCAGGTTGTGCCCCTGGTCCTTCCAGAATATTAATTGTAAGTGTAAATCCTACTCCAAGGATCTTCCCTGTTAATCCAAATACAATACAGTGTGACAGTACTACAACATCAATACTTCTTCAGAGTCCAAGCACTTTTACAAGCGGGGCAATCAGCTTTAATTATTCTGCTTCCACAACCGGAGCTGTAACAGGGTTTGCTACTCCGGTAAATGGGTTATCGAATAATTTCTATATAACAGACGACCTTATCAATCATACGGATCAATACCAGGTGGTTACTTATACAGTTGTCCCGGTTAGTCCGACAGGTTGTAACAGCGGCCTGGCTCATGATATAACGGTAACTGTCAACCCGACTCCAAAAGTAATTCCGATAAATCTTAATCTTAAGCCTGATTCTTCAATATGCTTTGGAGGAAAAACAGAAATAAAACTTACCTCACCAACCCGTATGACTTCCGGTGAAATAATATTTGACTATAATATCAGCTTTACAGGAGTCCCCGGTGATGTTACCGGAAATTCAACACCAGGCAATAACATAGCCCGTGATCAGACATTAATGTTTACATATCAGAACAGTGCACCACCTTCACGTATTGATGAAGTGAACTCTGTATTATTTGCAATAAGACCAAAAGTTGACAATGCTATCTGTGTACCCGGGAATATTGTTATCAGCGAAATAAAAGTACATCCTCAAACTATTAAATTCAATTATCCCGGTACTAACGGCAGAGGTATTGAAATTACAAAGCCTTTGACATGTAATATCAGTTCCGGACTTGCGGCATTGAAAGTTATAGTTACTGAGGGAGCCGATCCTTATGCAGTGAGCTGGACAAACCTGGTCGGATATTCAAATGATTCCATTGAAATCAGTAACCTTTATTCGGGAAATTATAAAGTCAATATCACTGATAACCTGGGTTGCCAGAACGAGTCTTCAATAGATATTGTACCATTTACTGCAAGACCACAGATTTCAGTGACCCCGATTCTTCCGAATATTCATGTTTCGTGTCCGGGAGGAAGCGACGGCTCTATCAGGGTATATGTATCGTCGGGGATAACAGCTCCCTATCTTTTCTGGGTAATCCGTAATGACGCAGATACCCTTTACTCCGGGTTATTTACCTCCAACTATAATCCTTTGGACCTTAATACATTCAGGATCTATAACAACCTTAGATCAGGCCATTATAAACTGGTTATCAGGGATGTAAATGGCTGTGAAATAATAAGACCTGCTGATTTACTTGAACCTGCTCCGATAACAACAACATTCCAGAAAAGTGATTACACCGGGTTTAATATTTCCTGCCGCGGATACAACAATGGTTGGGCCATAGCACAGCCGACAGGCGGAAATGGTTCATATTCATATCAATGGTATGCGGCAATCGGATCACTCACAGTTAGTACAAATACTAACCTTCTCGATAGTGTACCTGCAGGAAAATACTATGTCCGGATAACTGACCTTTTGAATTGCACAAAAATTGACAGTATTACTCTTATAGAGCCTGACGGAATGGTACTTGCCGACAGCAAATTGTCCGTTAGTCCGGACCTGAATTATAACATATCGTGTTTTGATGGAAGTGATGGTTCTATTGAGCTAACAATTACAGGAGGTTCAGGAGTTTATAATTATTCCTGGACCGGGCCGAATGGCTTCACGGCGGCATCAGAGGATATTTCCGGTTTAAAAGCCGGTTCCTATACATGCACAATATCTGATATGAATGGATGTGTGCTGAGGATAATGCCCGGATCAACATTACCAACTTTTGTTCTGACTGAGCCTTCTGCTTTGGCCATTACTAATACAACTTCCGTGTCAAATGATGGTATGTACCAGATCAATTGTAACGGAGCCGCTGCAGGTTCTATTGATATTACAGTTACAGGAGGAAGTATCGGTAATTATTCATATTCATGGAGTAAGTCTGACGGGTCAGGCTTTACGAGTACACAGGAGGATCTGAATTCGCTTACTGCGGGCACTTATCATCTTATTGTTACAGATGCAAATAACTGCATAGCGATTAAGGATATCACTCTTACCCAGCCGGATGCCCTTTCACTTGTTCTTACACCAACTCATATTACCTGTTTCCCAGCGGGATCTGCAAATGGATCTGTAAATCAGGTAACATCCGGAGGGATTGCCCCATATTCATATTTATGGTCGACAGGAGAGACAACCGATCATATTTCAGGACTGACTGAGGGATACTATTCACTTACAGTTACAGATGCAAATGGTTGTACTTTGACTGATTCAGTAAGAGTGAACCTGCCACCGCCATTGGAATACAATAAGGTAGTATCTGACTATAACGGATTTAATATAAGTTGTAATGGAATGACTAACGGTTCCATTGAGATAACTTCTACAAATGGTCAGCCTCCATTTATTTATTCATGGACAGGACCAGATGGATTTACTTCTGCTTCCAATAATATTTCAGACCTTAAAGCAGGTGGTTACCAATTGCTGATCACTGATAGCAATAACTGCACTGCCGCAGAAACAATTACGCTCACAGAGCCCGGATTACTAGGAATGACATTCAATTTATCGTCGAGCATTGCAGGAGGCTTCAATATTAACTGTGCCGGAGATAATAAAGGTTCAATTACCGTTGTCCCTGTTAATCAGGTCAGTACTGTTGATTTCCTTTGGGCTGATGGAATTTTTGGTGCTACAAGGGAAAATTTACATTCAGGTGAATACAGTTTAATTATCACAGATGCCAATAACTGCCATGCCAGTTCCTCAATAACCTTAACGGAACCTGATTCAATCAAACTCAGATTGGTTGTATCAAAACCTTTCTGCCCCGACAGGCCTGATGGTGAAATTAGGTCAGTTGTTACGGGCGGTGTTCCCGGGACAGACTATTTTTACAGATGGTCAGACGGCTCAACCGGAAGGGATTTGTCTGATGTTGTCAGAGGATACTACAAGGTAACCGTCAGCGATATGAATGGATGTACTGCAAAAGATTCTGTAGTTGTAACCCCGATTCATGAGGAATGCCTGATAATTCCAAATGCCATATCGCCAAACGGAGACCTTATTAATGATGTCTGGAATATTGGAATGATTGAGTTATATCCGAACATTGAAATAATAATATTTAACAGGTGGGGTGAAACTATATGGAGATCAGCGAAAGGATATCCTTCACCCTGGGATGGAACAAGTAACGGTGTATCACTTCCGATTGACTCTTATCATTATATAATAGATCTGCATAACGGATCAAAACCGATTGTCGGAAATGTTACCATTGTCAAATAAAGATTAATATTTTCATGCTGGAATGAGAAAAGCGGTTTACATACTATTGTTGATTCTGATAAGCGATCTGTCTTTCGGGCAACAGCTGCCGTTATATAGCCAGTACCTTTATAATAAATTTCTTATTAACCCTGCTGTGGCCGGCAGCGACGGTTATACCAGTGTTAACCTGACAGCGAGGGAACAATGGGTAGGTTACAGCGGTGCTCCCAGAACCTTCTCCTTCAGTATGCAGACCAGGATGATCAAAAAGGGCTTTTCAATTAAACAAACAAGTGCAAACCGACAGGTTTTCAGACCAAAAACCGATGGGAGGGTAGGTTTTGGAGGCTATGTCTTCAGCGATAAGAATGGATTGGTTCAACGAACAGGATTCCAGTTTTCCTATGCTTATCATATGTGGCTGGAAAACAATACTCAACTTTCAATGGGACTGGCTGTTACAGGGTATCATTACAAAATAAATGAGAAGGAGATTAATTTTGAGGACCCGAATGAGCCATGGCTTAATAATGATCTCCGGCGAGGTATATTCGTACCTGATGCAACTTTCGGAATGTACCTGCTGAATGCTAAGTACAGCTTTGGCTTTTCGGCTGATCAGCTATTCCAGGCTTCTGCAAAAATCGGCGACAATGCCTATAAAAATTTTAAAATGGACAGGCAATATTACTTCTTCGGATCATATGATCTGAGTCCCGGAAGCAAAGTAGTTATCCAGCCATCTTTTGTCGCAATGATGTCGGGACAGCTGAAACCACAGGCCGATATCGGTGTTACGTATATTTATGATGAGGATTTCTGGGCCGGACTGGCTTACCGGACCAGCGGAGCGGTAATAGCCAATATCGGAATAAAATATCAGAATATATATATAGGATATGCTTTCGATTTCACTCTTCAGGAAATACAAAGAATTACATACGGGACTCATGAAATTACTTTCGCCCTTAAATTCGGCGACAATACCAGAAGATACCGCTGGATTGAACGTTATTGACCCGTTACTTTCCTTAGTATGTATATAATTGAACTGCCTCTCTCTTTGTTAAAAACGGATAAGACAGCAAATAACAATGCCCTGACGGTTCCCATAATTAGCGGGATTTTCGAGCCTTTATATTTTTCACTTAGCTGTGAGATATAAAACACGTCAAGAGGAAGAACACTGATCCTTTCCTGAATAAATCCTGTTTTTTTTGAAAACAGGGCGAAAGCAGACGGATTGAAATGCCACAAATGCCGCGGCACGTCGTATGCAGCCCAGAAAGCACCATAATAATTTGCATCAAACGAACTGCAATTTGGTAAAGCGACAATGCAGATACCTCCGGGTTTCAGTAACCGTCGGATTTCAGCTGCGTAATTATATGGATCCTGAAAATGTTCCAGGACATGCCACAGAGTAATGCAGTCGAAGCTATCTGATCCAAGTGTCGAAATATGCCCCGGGTCAATAACATCTAATCCAAACTGAGATATTGACAAGTTCCGGGCCTTTTCACTTATTTCTATTCCTTTAACCAGCCATCCGGCCTTTTTAAGTGCGCCGGCAAAATGCCCGGTGCCACTGCCTATATCCAGAAGACTACCCTTGTTAAGACCTGTTGCACCTTTAATGATGTTCTTTTTTTTCCGCAACATTACATTCCTAGCAAGATAGTATAGTTTACCTGAAAAGCTCCTGGAGGAGTCATTATGGGAAATATAATCGTCAGACTCGTAATATTTACCAATTTCTTTCTCTTCAGGAACATCCTGTGTAAATTCGAATGTACATACTGCACATTTATATACTTCGAATTTTTCACCGCTTAAGAAATGATCAACGCACCTGAAATGAGGAGATATACTTTCAGATGAACAGAGCGGGCATACACTGTGATGCACCATACTATTCAGTCTTAGGTTGCTGCTTAAGTTTAATCAGTAAATATCCGGCAAACAAAAGAATTAAAACGATCGAACTTACAAGGGATATTTTGTTTCCAGTGTAATAAGATGCTGGTTTAAAGGTAAATGTTATTTCGTGATCTCCTGCAGGAACAATCATTCCTCTCAGAACATAATCAGCCCGGAAATAATTATGTTCTTTCCCATCTATAAAACTTTCCCAGCCGGCAGGGTAATAAATTTCTGAGAAAATTGCCAGTTTCTCTTCCAGCGCCGAGTATTTATATTTCAATTCATCTGGCTGGTAAGATACCAGTTCTATCTTTTCATTTTCCAGAACAGGGTAGGAGGTTTTTGTGATCTGATCCTGAAAAGTTTTATCGATGATTGCCTCTTTTGCGGGATTAAAATTTTTGACCGCTGATATTTCTGCATTGGCATCCGGTTCAATAATCGGCTCCTCAACAAACCATGCATTTCCAAGAGCATTAGGGTTGATCAATGGCGGAGCAGCAGGATTGAAAATAACATATTTTGCATTCAGCATATTAATGGCAGGCATATGAGTGCTGTCCAGAGCCATCTTAAGATCATCCAGCGTTTTTGCATTTTTAGCCGATGCTTCAAACCGACTTATATCCGGGATAATACATGAGTCAATCAGTTCCTGGTACCTCTCCATTTTGGCGCCATGGTAACCGCCAATGGATTTATGAAAATATGAAGTGGGTGAATTATCATTAAATGTGGAAATTGCCAGATTGAGCACCCTGTAATCCGATTTGTCCTTAAGAATAAATTCATCAGCAGCAGAAGGAGTGAATGATTTCTGGATCACAGAAGGTTTCTCAAAGCTGTCTGCATTAAGATATCTTTTATCAACTGACCAGAGATCCATAACAACAAAAAGAGTAATTAACAGGATTGCATACTCCTTCTTTACCTTTCCAAAAACAAACCCGAGAATCACTCCGGCAGAAAGCAGAATAAATACAAGTGATCTGAAACCATCGGATCTGAGCATATTTATCCTGTCAGCAATCATAGCACTTTTCAGCCATCCGGGGAAGTCCGCTTCATATGGTCCGACGAATGACCCTGCAATACCGGGGATTATTAAAACAAGTAAAATGAAACCTCCAGTCAGCCCGGTAGCTATTTTAAAACTTTTAAGGATATCACCTCGCGAAGCGGTACCGTTGAAAATATCCCTTAATGCCAGGAAACCCAGAAGAGGCATGCAGAACTCAGCTATCACGAGGGTCATCGTAACCGCCCTGAACTTATTATATCCGGGGAAATATTCAATGAACAGGTTTGACAGGGGCATGAAGTTTTTCCCCCAGGCAAGCATTACTGACAGCACTGTTGCCGCAAGAAGCCACCATTTCTCAGGCCCCTTTACCAGAAACAGACCAAGGATAAACAGGAAAAAGACTATAGCTCCTACGTAATGTGGTCCGTCAGTTCCTGGTTGTGTTCCCCAGTATTTCTGCATCTGACTGGCAGCCGACTGTGCTTTGTTAAGACTTAATGCTTTGAACGTTTCCGAGTTCCTGTCAAAAGGTTTACTTGAACCTCCCTTGTAATTTGGGATTAACATGTTAAATGTCTCATCAACACCATAACTCCAGTATGTTATGTAATTTTTATCAAGCCCTGATGTATTATTATTATTATTATTTAATGTAAGGTCTGATTTTCCCCTGATTGAGTATTTCCCATATTGATATGTAGTATAAAGACTTGCGAAATTTATTCCGATTGCAATAATAAACGGGATCAGGAGCAGTGCGGAGGTATTCAGGAATTTTATTATGGATTTGTTTCTGATAGCATAAACAAATTCGACAATACCGAAAACAAGAAGGCACAACAATCCGTAATAGGTTATCTGTGGATGATTTGCCTGGATCTCAAGAGCCAGGGCAAAAGCAGTAAACAAGGCACCTTTCAATGCATCATGCCTGTAGGTGTAATAGATCCCTCCGATCATTGGCGCCATATAGGCAAGGGCTATTGCCTGGGTGTTGTGTCCTGCCCCCAGTATCTGAAAGAAAAAGGATGACAGTCCATAGGCTAAAGCTCCTGCTATTGCAAGCCATGGATTCACTCCGAAAATGAGAAGCATAAGGTAAAACCCGACCATCATCAAAAACATAACAGATACAGGCATCTTGAATATCCTGAGAACCCTGTCGGCATATTTTATCAGATTACCCGGGTATCTCGTTGAAATAAGATATGCCGGCATGCCACTGAATATCGAGTTGGTCCAAAGAGGTTCTCTTCCGTATTTATTTCGGAAGTCCTGGATTTCTTTCGAATTTATTTTGGAAACAGTCGAATCGTTGGCCTTCAATACTTTCCCCTCCAGAACGGGATAAAAGTATATGAAAGAGATCACCATAAAAATAAACACTGCAATCAAATGTGGCAGGTAGGATTTGATTTTATTATTTATCTGCATTTCAATATTTTTAAAGTTACTGACCTTTAAGAGAGACAAAAATATGCAATTACGAGGAATTATGGATTTGAAACTTCAAAATGATTTGTGAATAAACCGGATTTGACAGTCGCTTCATTAAATCTCCGGAATAATACTCTCCGTTATCTGTTGGTTAAAATTCGATAAACAATTGATTCCAATTAGCAAGGCTATAAATATGTGGTCATTTGGTGTCCTGAAATAAGAGACTTTATTCTTCCTATTTATATTTGCAATAATTAATCTTCATCATCCTTTATTCCCTGAAGTGATTTCAGGTTGCTCCTGAACCTTCTGATGTCGGACCATTTGGAAATAAAACCTCTGATCGCCTGTAACTCAACAGGTTCGTAGAAATTGAAGAGATAAAGAATGAAGGGAAAACTGAGCAGGAGCAAAGTCTTTAGCAATAATCTTGGGGAAAGGCCGAGTTTATTCAGAAGCAAACAGGAGAATGACAAAACTGCTCCGGTAAACACCATTATAAAGATCTTCTTCAGTTCATATGGAATAAAAAATGCTTTCTGGGAATAATAATAACAGATTAACCAGAATACAAACTGAGACAGGAGCGTCGCAATAGCAGCTCCTGTTATATCCCAAATAGGGATTAATAAAAGGTTAAGCCCAAGACTTAGTATCGTTGAAAAAACAACTATTATTCCGATTATCCTGGTCTTTTTTACCACATGAAGTCCGTAAATAGTAACATCCTTCATATTTACAAAAACAACTGAGAGTGATAAAACAGGTATTATACCAACTGCATTCCAGAATTGATTTGATTTTGCGATTACTTTAATTATTTCAAATGAAAAAAGAGAAACTCCGATTACAGCAAACATCAGTACATATGAAGAGTATAGCAGAACTTTTGAATAAAATCTCTTAATATCGGGCGACCCTATTTTTTTTAACATCATCGGCCCCAGGGCAAGTTTCATGGAATCGACAATTACGAGCTTCAAAACACTTGTAAGTTTAAAAGCAAGGGTATAAAGTGCAACTGATTTTAGCAGCGCCAGGGAATTAAGTGAATATCTGTCAATAACATTCAGAAGAACAGCTGATATGTTAGCCATGAAAAGGGGAAAACCGTAAGAATTCATTGAAAAGAAAACACTTTTGTCGAAGAATATCCTTGAGTTTTTAATTGTATAACCCAGCAGAATCAGGACTATAATGGAGTTCCCAATCACCTGTGCAAGATAAATGCCTTCTATCCCCATTCTTTTTGAAAGTATAAAAAATAATGTAAGCGACAGGACAAGGGTAAGTTTAAACAGGTTGGTAAATGTATATAATAAGGATCTGGACTGTAATCTCATCAAAGTGTTGGTGATATTATTTATCGCCTGAATAGCTGAAGCAAGAATAACCAGTGTTATAACCTTTGACCAGTCAGGTTTTGAAAAAATAATTTCGGAGAATCTACCGGACAGAGGGATCAATATAATACAGAAAAGAGAAGAAATAATCAACTGAGTCGCATACGACATGAAGAATATCCCTTTCTGGTTGTCTCTGTAATCCTTGTCCCAGAACCATCTTGTCAGACTCTGAGGCAGAGCAGATGCAAGTGAAGCAGTTAACACAAGCGCAGAAATGTCAAGAATTCCAATTATACCAAAATCATCTATTGAGAAAAACTTCGGATTTGTAAATAAGGGGATCAAAACTAATCCAACGATTTTGATTGCTATGTTGCCCAGACCATAAACAAATGTGTCTTTTAAAGATATTTTAATCGAATTCAGCATATAAGCAAATCTCCGGATAAAACAGAACCCTTATTTTATAAACAGGTATAATATTCTAAAATCATTGCGAAGATACTATTTAGCTTTAAAATACTTATGTGGTGATATTTTTTAATTCGTTGAGGATGGACTATGGAGGTTGCTTATAAAGATTGACAGAAGAATCTCTTAAATGGGTCTGATCACAGAAGTTTTTGATACTTTTACAGTCTTACAAAATTATTTGTCATTTATGTTTATTAAGATAGGCGAAATGAAACATCCTGAATACAACGGGATTCAGGAAATGGCGGCTTACAGACTTCACTCCGATGTTTTTGAACTGTTGAAACCATATTTGAAAAAGGAAATGCACGTAATTGATTTCGGGTGCGGACAGGGTGCTTTTTCTCAAAGACTTGTCGATGAGGGAATGATAGTGGACGCTTGTGATATAAATACTGATCAGATAAAGGCTAAAGTGAACAAAAAAATCACTCTGGATCTGAACAAAGAGCTTGATCTGAATTCGTTTTCTGAAAAATATGACGTATTAATAGCTCTTGAGATTCTTGAGCATCTTCAGAATCCCTGGAAATACCTAAGTGATTGTCTTAAACTGCTGAAAGATGATGGGATCATATTACTAAGCACTCCCAACATTTCAAATTTTGTTTCCCGCTTAAGATTTTTTATGAGAGGTTCGCTTATTGCTTTTGAAAAGACTGACCTGGTACACGGACACATAACACCATTATCATTTGTTCAGATTGAAAATTTATGTGATCAACTCGGCCTTGAAATAGTAAAAAAAGGGAATGCCGGCCCTGTGCCAATATTTCATATTTACGGATTTTCTCTTTTTGCACTGTTCAGGAACACAATACTCCCATTGCTTTACCCATTTATGTCAGGCCCAAAAAAAGGGCGGGCTTCTTGTTTATATATTAAGAAAAAAGAAGTAAAATGGATTTCGCTTCATTTTATGATAAACAGCCTGATTATGAAGCATTCAGGAATGATCCTGCCAGACGTAAGGATTATGACGTAATATCTGACTGGAAGGTACGGAATCTTGTCCGGCTTGTTCCTTCGGGTTTTAAGGCTGAAAATATTCTTGAAGTAGGATGTGCTTTTGGGGTTTTACTAAATAAGATTGCTGACAAGCTTCAATTAAATACAAAGATTGGCGTTGATATTTCAGGTAAAAATATTGAAGTTGCCACAAAACTCTTTCCTGACTGCGTTTTCTTCCAGGGAACTTTTGAAGAATTCATAAATACTAAGCCGGATGAGAACAGAAGGAACCGGTTTGATCTGGTAGTTCTTTCCGACATAATTGAGCATTTGCCTGATGATCTTGGGTTTTTGAAAACAATTCGAAATTTTTCTTCATATGTACTACTGAATTTACCCCTTGAAAAATCGTTCAGTACCAGGAACAGACAATATGGAGAGCAGGATCCCTCTGGTCATCTGCGATGTTACGATGAGGAACTTGCAATATGGTTGGTTACATCAGCCGGATTTGAAATTGTGACCAGTTTTACAGCAACGGCTTTTTTCGATAAGCAGTTTTATGAAGTCTATACGAGGAATCGTAAGGTAAGAGTGAACAGGAAGCCAATCCCTCAAAGGATTTTCTGGTCCTCGTATTATTTTACCCAGGATAAAATTAAGTTAATTAGCAGAAACCTGACAGATAAAATTTATGGAACAAATTATTTTGCTCTTCTTAAGAGTACGGAATCCTTAAAAAATCTCTGATTCTGATATTGAGAGTGATGTTTTATAAGTTCTGATATTCATCCGGTTGCTTCGTTATAAAGCTGCGTTATGCTTTCAGTAAAGGTCTTCCTGCCAAATTTTGAAAGTGCGTATTCCTTTATCTTATCAGGATCATATGATTTCAGATTTTCTGCCACAAATATAATTGCACCGGCAAGTTGCCCGGGATTATCAACGTCTACCAGAACTCCGGTTTCTTTTGTAATAATTTCCTGAGGACCTCCGCATTTTGTGGCAATCACAGGTAATCCACAAGACATTGCTTCAACCACCACTACTCCAAAGGTTTCATCGCGGCTGGCAAGAACAAATATATCAAGCGCTGAATAGAAGCTCAGGATTGCTTCAGGAGGGACCTCTCCGTAGAATCTGCATTTTTCAAAAACGCCAAGTTCCTTTGAGAGTTGCCTGAAGGTTTCAAGATAAATCCCGTCACCTCCAATATGAAGAGTATAATCCAATTCTTTAAGAAGCGAAACTGATTTCAGAAGGATATCCAATCCCTTCCGGTAATTTGACATTCCTCCGAGTATTCCTAAATTCACAACTCCGCTCTTTTTTATTCTCTGTACAGCGAATTTTTCTACCTCAATAACATTTGGAATAACTTCAATACTGCGTGTACAGTATAAAGTGATGTCATCCTTTAGAGCTTTGCTGACAGACACTATAAAGGAGGAGTTTCTGAGGGCAAAAAGAACACAAAATTTGTGGATCCTGCTTCTGAAATATTTTTTTATCCAGGTATGTTCTGTCAGAATATTCGGGATTTTTTTTCTTATCTGAATTATTGTTCCCAGAAATCCGGCAGGATAAGATAAGTGACTGTGAATAATATCAATTTTTCCCTTAGACAGAATCTGGTCCTTAATGAACCTGTAAGTATTTGATAAGTATTTCAGCTGGGTTATGACAGGGAAGGATTTATTGACAGTAACCTCATATATTGTTATTTTCCCCTCATTTTTTTTCAGAAAGCTGTATCTTGAAAATGGAGCAAAATGAGAATAATCCATTTTGAAATAGACTACGGTTATATTAAATCCGGTGCTTAAAGTTCTGGCCTGTTCACGGATAAAACTACCTCGCCATTTATGGTTTGTATCAGGATAAGAATGTGTAAGTATGAGAATATTCATCTTAATGATGTTCTTTTATCCTTTTGCTTTATTATTAAAAGTCAGGTATAACGATATCAGATTCTCCTTAACTATTCCGACATGATATTCTTTCACAATTGCGTCATAACCGTATTTCCCGAGTGTCGCTCTTAATTCTTTGTCCTCCAGAAGCTTTACAATTTTTTCTTTAAACTCAGGCAGGTTTCTGAAAACCAATCCGCAGTTATGTTTTTCGATAAGTTTTTGTTGAGGAATACAATTTGATACGATAATGGGTTTCCCTCCAAGCATATATTCATAGATCTTATTGGCAACGCCTGATTCATGCTGAGGATTCTTATGAAACGGTGCAAGACAAATATCAATGATTTGAAGATAATCAGATAATTCAGCCGAGTCGATCCATGGAATATAATGTACTCTGCCTGCAAGCAGTGCCTGGTCAATCTGTTTGAAAAAACGTGGTTTGTCCTTTTTATCTACCGGTCCGATCAGAAGAAAATTTATGTTATAATTCTCTTTTACCAGTTCTGTGAATACTTCAAGGGCATCAAAAACACCTCTTCGTTCAGCAATTACGCCATAGTAAAAAATCACCGGGAATTCCTGTTGAAACAGATTCTTCTCTACGCCATGGCTCTTATGCTCAACCATCTTAAGGTCAGGAACATTGGGCAAAACTACAAACTGTTCACTCCGTAATTCAGCATACCTGCTGGTCAACAAATCCCTGAAATCGGCGCTTAGCACTATTATCCGGTCGGCATATCCGAGATATCTTCTTTCTTTCTTCTGCCATTCTTCAGGCCGGGAAATGAGCTTCCTGAAAAACCCTTTGGTCCAGTTATATGTCGTTACCGCATAAGGATAATTCTCGTGCAGATCAAGAATGAGGGGAATGTCCTTCTTTGATCTCTTGATCCCTGAGTGAGCAGCTCTTGCCATGTAAAGATCATGAACGTGCAGGACTTCAATACGGTTACTCTTAATAAATTTTTTAATATTTGATGACCATAGCCATTCGTAAACCGGAATAGTATTAAGAAGAAAAAATAAAATATCCCTGACCTTAACTGGTATTTTGATCCTTGAAATATTTATCCCGCTCTGAGGATCAGGGTATTTCTTGCGGAAACCAAAACACAACACAAAGATCTCAAAGCCCTGTTCCTTCAGGATCGTTATTTCCCTGAGAACCCTGATGTCGTTATTCAGTTCATTATCAACAACTATTCCGCACTTCATTATCTGTTCCCTGCTGAAAAATTCATGAGCTTAAATGGTTATTAAAGATATGAAAACTTGAAAGGATATTTCATTAAAGAGTACCAATTATGGCAATTATAGCATCGATACTATCTTTCTTGTCAGTTCTGTCCTGCTAAATGCTTTCGGAGACATCTTCGGGGTAATGGAATTATTCCCGAAAAGTGCTGACAGATGTACCTGTATCTCTTTGGAATCAGTGTAACTGAATGTAATTCCATTACCGGTTTCCCTTAAAATTGCAGCAGCATCCCCGTCGGCAGGCCCAAGACAGATTACTGGTTTCCCTGATGCAAGATATTCAAATAGTTTTCCTGTAATGATGCTTCTGTTGCTCTCATGATCAGGTATGATAAGCAAAAGGACAGACGAATCGAGCATGTACCTGATAGCTGTTGTATGGTTGACATATGGTATAAATTCAACGGAAGAATTCCCGGCTTTTGATAAAATAAGATCTTTTTGTCCTGGTGATACGGTACCGATAAATCTGAATATAAATTCCCTGCCGGATTGTCTGAAAGCATTAAGGGCATCAAGAAATCCATCAACCGGGTATGCATCGGAAAGGGTGCCTATATATGAAATTGTGAATATTTCAGGAGAGTCAGCGGAGAGTCCTTTAAAATCATCTTCATCATAACCGTTTGTAATGACTTCCGTTTTGCTTTCCACCTCTTTAACCTTTGACGAGAACAAAGTTTTCAGTGAGGCACCCACGGCAATAATTCTGTCTGCATTTTTAAGAACCCTTTTTTCCAGCCGGGAATCGATACTTTTTGAGATAAATGTGGGATAGAATTGTTTGTAGTAATAAATATCTGTCCAGGGATCACGAAGATCTGCGATCCATTTTATATCGGGATATTTCATTTTGATCTTTAATCCGATCAGTTGAGTGGAATGAGGAGGACTTGTTGTAATCACATGCCGGATACCTTCGGAGTCGATAATTTCACAGGCCTTTTTAAATGCAAATTTGTTCCAGCCTTTTCTGGGATCGGGGAGGAAAAAGTTGCCTCTTATGAAACGGAGGATTTTTTCTTTAAGTGTATTATTTACACTATTTGCAAAACCTGCCGATGGTATTTTAGATTTATCCTTCCTGTAGATACTGAAATAGTCAGTGGCAGGAGTACGGAAGACCTTCAGCGGATTTGACAGTTCTGAAATAAGTGAATGGTCGGTTACAGGATAAGTGGCAAAAGCCGGATCGACTGTAAGAATAAAAGGTTCCCATCCGTATTCGGGGAGGTATTTCGAAAACTTGAGCCATCGCTGTACTCCGGCACCTCCGCTCGGAGGCCAGTAATAAGTGATGATAAGAACCTTATTCATTTTAAAGCTTTTTCAATACACTCTGAAGAGACACTTTCTCTTTAATTATCTCTCTGAGCTGGTCAAGATTGACTCTTTCCTGTTCCATCGAATCGCGATATCTGATGGTAACACTATTATCTTCAAGGGTCTGGTGGTCAATGGTTATGCAATATGGTGTTCCAATAGCATCCTGCCGCCTGTAGCGACGGCCTATAGAATCTTTGTCATCATACTGGCAATTAAAGTCAAACTTCAGGTCATGAACAATTCTTTCGGCAATCTCAGGCAATCCGTCTTTTTTTACCAGAGGCATCACAGCCAGTTTGACAGGAGCAAGAAATGAAGGTAATCTGAGTACCACACGGGTATCGGCGCTGCCATCTTCTTTTATTAAATCCTCTTCCGTATATGCGGCAGAGATAACCTGCAGGAACATCCTGTCTACACCAATCGATGTTTCTATCACGAACGGGACATACGATTCACCTTTTTCAGGATCGAAATACTGAAGCTTTTTGCCGCTGTATTCCTGGTGTTGTTTAAGATCGTAATCGGTTCTTGAATGGATCCCTTCCACCTCTTTAAATCCAAAGGGGAATTTATATTCAATATCAGTTGCAGCATTTGCATAATGGGCAAGTTTGGTATGATCGTGAAACCGGTAATTTTCAGCACCGAATCCCAGTGCCTGATGCCATTTCATTCTTGTTTCCTTCCATTTGCCGAACCATACAAGTTCACTGCCCGGCTGAACGAAGAACTGCATTTCCATCTGTTCGAACTCTCTCATCCTGAAGATAAACTGCCTTGCAACAATTTCATTACGGAATGCTTTCCCGATCTGTGCAATTCCGAATGGGATCTTCATTCTTCCGGTCTTCTGGACATTAAGAAAGTTGACAAAAATTCCCTGAGCCGTTTCAGGACGGAGGTAAATTTTATTTGTTCCCTCAGATGTTGATCCCATATCAGTGGAAAACATCAGGTTAAACTGCCTTACATCAGTCCAGTTTCTTGTACCGGAAATAGGGCAAACGATCTCATTATCAATGATAATCTGTTTTAATCCGGCAAGGTCCGAGTCATTCAGGGCTTTTGAATACCTTGCATTGAGCTCATCGATCTTTACCTGATTGGCAAGAACCCTCGGGTTGGTTTCCCTGAATTTTTTTTCATCAAATTCAGATCCGAATCTCTGTCTTGCTTTTTCGACCTCTTTGGTGATCTTATCATCGATCTTTGCAATATGCTCTTCAATAAGAACATCAGCCCTGTATCTCTTTTTAGAATCTTTATTGTCAATCAGAGGGTCATTAAATGCATCGACATGACCCGAAGCTTTCCATATTAAAGGGTGCATGAATATAGCCGAGTCAAGGCCCACCACATTATCATTCAGGAGAACCATGCTGTCCCACCAGTACTTTTTGATGTTGTTTTTGAGCTCAACCCCATACTGACCATAATCATATACTGCACTTAATCCGTCGTATATTTCGCTCGATGGAAAAACATACCCGTATTCCTTGCAATGAGCGACCAGCTTTTTAAAAATATCATCCTGAGCCATAATTACTTTTGTTTTACTTTAGCGGAAGGCAAAAGTAATTCAAAATCTTCTGTTTTACAACATGGGTTAAGCCGGTCCGGGCGAGCAAATTTCCACCGGGTCGTAAAAAAGGCAGTTACAACCACATTGTTCACGACGAATAGCGTAGTTGACATAATCTAATTACAGATATTCAATGCTTTACGTGCTTTGCATAAAAATAATCCCTGGCAGCTCTTTCGCTTTCAGAGGTTCATTCTTAAATCTCTTCTAACAGTCATTCAATGCATTAAAGTCAGGGATTCAGGTCAGTATCAGAGTCTGCCCCGTGTGAAGTATCTTAAGTATGGGGGTGAGAAACAGAGTGAAAGATTACTGACAAATCCTGAAATCTATTTGTATCTTTGCCACTTGTTTTCGATTTTATCAATATGAAAAAGCGAACAGATTTTCTGGTAATAGGTTCGGGAATAGCCGGCCTGACATTTGCGTTAAAAGCAGCCAGGTATGGGAAGGTCTCGGTTGTAACAAAAGCCGGCCTTGAGGATTCAAATACAAAGTATGCACAGGGAGGTATTGCCGCTGTGTTCAGTGAGCCTGATAATTTTGAGAAACATATAAAAGACACACTTATTGCAGGTGATGGTTTTTGTAATGAAGAGGTGGTCAGAATGGTTGTACAGGAAGCTCCCGACAGAATAAAGGATCTTATACAGCTGGGTGTTTCTTTTGACAGGAAGGAAGACGGAACATATGATCTGGCAAGGGAGGGAGGTCATACTGAATACCGGATTCTTCACCATAAGGACAAAACGGGAGAAGTAATTCAGAAAACACTGGTTGAGCAGGTCAGGAGAGATCCCAATATTGAGATATTTGAACAACACTTTGCAATTGAGATACTTACTCAACATCACCTTGGAGATGTGTTGAAAAAGAACTATCCCGACATTAAATGTTTCGGCGCATATGTTGCAGATCTGGTAAACAAGAAAGTCATTACCTTCCTTTCAAAGATAACTGTTATAGCCACTGGAGGGATGGGAAATGTTTACATGACTACCACAAATCCTGAAATTGCAACAGGCGATGGTATTGCAATGGTGTACAGGGCAAAGGGGACAATTGAAAACATGGAGTTTGTTCAGTTTCATCCAACTTCATTATGGGATCCGAATACCCGGCCATCATTTCTGATAACAGAAGCATTGCGGGGGTATGGAGCGGTTCTTAAAAATATGGCCGGCGAGAGATTCATGAACAGGTACGACAGCCGTGGGTCGCTTGCTCCCAGAGATATTGTTGCAAGAGCAATAGATAATGAAATGAAAATCTGGGGTGATGACCACGTATGGCTCGATTGTACTCATCTTGATCCTGATGGTTTGAAGGATCATTTTCCAAACGTCTACGAACACTGTATTGCCAGGGGTATTGATATTACCAAAGATATGATACCGGTTGTTCCGGCAGCTCATTACTCTTGCGGCGGAATCAAAGTGGATATGGACGGACAAAGCAATATCCACAGACTTTATGCACTGGGTGAAGCTTCCTCTACAGGTTTGCATGGAGCTAACCGGCTGGCATCAAACTCATTGATAGAGGCAGCAGTATATTCACACAGGGCCGCTATACATTCTGCGGGCAGGCTTAAGGAGCTGGAATATGAAGATAAGATACCCGACTGGGATTATAAAGGTACCACTCATCTTGAGGAAATGATACTTGTTACTCAGAACTATAAGGAGGTTCAGATGATTATGAGTAATTATGTGGGGATAGTAAGGTCAGACCTTCGACTTGAGAGAGCCCTGGTAAGGCTGGAGATTATCTACAAGGAGAATGAAAGCCTCTACAAACGATCGCTGATCTCAAAAAAGATCTGCGAGTTGAGAAACTTAATAAATGTCGGGTATCTGATAATAAAAATGGCCAAGAACAGGCAGGAAAGCAGAGGCCTTCACTATTCGATCGATCATCCGAAAAGGAGCAGCTCTGAATTCTGATAAATACCCATAAAATGAACCATCTCGAATCAACATTTTCCGGTCAGAACAGTGCTTGGCGATATATAGTGATGTTTGCAGCAGTACTTATAGTCTCAAACACTATCGGAGCACTGCCTTTGATTATTGCCATGGTACATAAATCAGCTTCGGACCCGGCGATATTTTCACAAATTGCAAGCAATCCCAACGATTTCAGTATAATCGGACTCAATCCCAATGTGGGTCTTATGATGATGCTATTCCCATTTATCGCTGGACTGCTGGCTTTCATTCTGCTGATTAAGCCATTAAACAACAGAACCTTTAAAATGACTGTTAACGGTACGGGAAAAATAAGGTGGAGCAGATTCTTTATTTCGGCTCTTGTCTGGCTGTTGCTTTCTGCAGTCTATTTATTCCTGTATCTGAAATTTGATCCTGAAAACTTTAAATTAAACAATGAAACGGTCACACTTATCACTTTGTCGGCGATATCCTTTTTGTTTATTCCTTTTCAGGCTGCCTTCGAAGAAGTGCTTTTCAGGGGATACCTGATGCAGGGATTTGCCGCTTTACTCCGAAACAGATGGTTTCCTCTGGTAATGACCTCTGTCCTTTTTGGTCTGATGCATGCTTTTAATCCGGAGGTAAAGGAGTTTGGATTTTTTTCAATGATGCCCCAGTATATAATATTCGGATTGATCTTCGGGATCATTACTATACTTGATGATGGTATTGAAGCAGCCATGGGTGCGCATACGGCTAATAATGTTTTTCTATGCATTATGGTCACGAACCAGTCATCAGCTTTGCAAACTCCGGCTCTGTATGAGCAGCAAAATGTTTATCCTTTGAATGAGTTTGCTGCTCTTCTTTTGACCGGAATATTATTCATTTTTATCCTTTCAGGAATATTCAGATGGAAGAGTTTTTCAGTTCTTTTTGAAAAAATTCCTGTCTGATCACAAGTTTTCCATTTTTCAACTGTCTAATAGAAAAGTATATCTGTCAGATTATTTTATCTATTTAAATATTGGAAAAAACTGGTAACTATTCAAACGAGTCCGACCTTATTGATGATATGAGATCGGGAGTCCCGGAAGCATTTCGTTTCCTGGTTGAGAAATATGAGGAAAAGGTTATCAGAACCGGCAGGGGATTTGTTCATTCAGATGCTGATGCAGAAGATATTGCCCAGGAGGTCTTCATTGAAGTCTATCAATCAGTCAAAAAGTTCCGAAATGAATCAGGTCTGTCAACCTGGATTTACAGGATAGCAGTAAACAAATCCATTAATTTTCTCAGATCTGCAACCCGAAGAAAAATAGTATCATTTTTTGATTACACTGATTCAGGCAAGCCTGTTATTCAAAATGAACCGGTTGCATCTTCCGATTATTCTCCGGATGGTGATCTTACAAAATCTGAGCAGGCAGCTGCTGTTAAAAGAGCAATCGATGGCCTTCCCGGAAAACAAAGAACTGCTTTTGTCCTGAGCAAATATGATGATTTTAACTATCAGGAAATTGCAGAAATAATGGGAACGACAGTTTCTTCGGTTGAATCATTATTGTTCAGGGCAAAACAGAACCTGCAGAAACGACTATATAATTTTTATAAAAAAAATATGCTATAGACCGCAAGTATATAATGTAATAATTGTCTAAACTAAAAAAGCTAAGAGATGAAATGTAAAATTCTGAATAACGACCTGATCTTATATGCAGAGGATTCGCTTCCGTCTGAGAGAAGGGATACTCTTGAGTCGCATCTTAAAGAGTGTTCAGAATGCAGAGAATTTCTCGTCTTTCTCAGGGAATCGATGGTGATTATTGAACAGGACAAAGTAGTTGATCATAATCCGTTTCTATATACCAGGATTATGGCAAAGCTGGAACCCAAAGAAAGATACTCACACGTAAAAAAACTGATTCCGGCACTGACATTTTCACTTATCCTTCTGGCCGGAATTTTTGTGGGGATTGACCTGGGAAAATACTTTTTTGGGAACAATCCTCCATATTCAGCCGATCTGCACGAGGAGATAAGGTATCTGGATGATATAAAACAGGAACCGATTGAAACTTTTTTCATTACCTCAAATAACGAAAATAATGAATAAGACAAAGTTGCTTATATGGATAATTATAGTCCTGGTTGCTGTAAACATGGCAACAATTATTTCAGGAGTCGTCTTCTCATCAGAAAGAAGAAAAGCAGAGGATACAGAAAGGGAAGTGCCATTTAACCAGAGAGCTAATTTTTTCCGCGAGGAGCTTGGACTTACACAGGAACAGAGAAACAGTTTTATGGACTTTAACAGGGAATATAATCAGAAAGCACGGGTTATTACGGGCAAAATGAAAACATTAAGGTTCCGCATGGTCAAAGAGATGGCAAATTCAAACCCTGACAGAACTAAACTTGATGAGATATGTAACGAAATAGGGAATCTGCACAGCCAGCTTAAAAGTGCGACAGTTGACTATTACCTTAAGATGAAAAGCATTTGCAACAAGCAGCAACAGGAATCATTGAACCTGCTGTTTGAAAGAATGCTGAATTCGGATGGTAATCTGGAAATGATGAGGCCAGGTTTCGGACGGCAGAACAGGGGGATGGGCATGGGAAGAGGAAGACAAAATCAAAATAAACCAAATTTCAATTAATTATATATAGTATGAAAAATTCAATTAAAACTTCAGGACTGGTGCTGGCTATTTTATTTGCATGCACAACGGTAATTTCCGCTCAGAATGGCATGGGACGCGGTTATATGAGGGCTCAGAATGGTATGGGACGCGGTTATATGTGGGCTCAGAATGATACGGTAAGAGCAGGTATGATGACTCAGAATTATAGAAGAATACCCGATCTTACAGAAAAGCAGAAAACTGATCTTACTGCACTGGCAGAGAAACAAAGGACCGAGATGCAGGCTTTAAGATCAGAAATGCAGGCAACTACGGATATCCAGAAAAGGGGAGATATTGCAAAAAAAATCCAGATTCTAAGGGATACACACAGACAGAATGTTCTTAATCTGTTGACTGACAAACAAAAAGAGGCTTTTCTTGCAAACAGAGGTACGATGCCCGGCATGGGTGGACGAGGACCAATGAATGGTAATTTCAGGGGAAGAGGACCGTCCCGTGGTATGGGTTACGGCAATATGAACTGCGGATGTTATGGAAGAGGTCCGCGTGGAAGAATGGGTTACGGCAATATGAACCGCAGATGGTAACAAATAATATCAGAATTTGCTCTGAGTGGGGTGTTGAAAAGGTTTGATTCAGCACCCCTTTTTTTATTGACTCTTTTCTATAAATCTGACAGACAGAAGTAGTGAAACTAAATATTATATACAGATGTTTTATCCTCCGTTCTGAAATCGCCCCATTTATCCCTGATCTCATTAATTATTGACCTGATATCATCAACCTCAACTGCAGTCAGCAGTCGCAGCCTGGTTTCTTTGAAATGTGGTATCCCTTTGAAATAATTTGAGAGATGACGTCTCATTTCGAAGATTGCTCTTTTACCTTCTTTGAACTCCAGTGATTTGTCGAGATGCATAAGTGCAATGTCGACTTTTTCGCTTATGGTTGGTTCAGGTAAAATTTCACCTGTGGTCAGGAAGTGCTTTATATCTCTGAAAATCCATGGTCTTCCTACTGTTGCCCTGCCGATCATTATTCCGTCAACCCCATAACGACTGAACATTTCTTTCGCCTTAACAGGTCCGTCAATATCCCCGTTGCCGATCACCGGAATATTCATCCGCTGATTATTTTTTACAGCCCCTATTAATGTCCAGTCTGCTGTCCCCTTGTAAAACTGGGCCCTGGTCCTTCCATGAATAGTAATTGCACTGATACCTATGTCCTGCAATTTTTCGGCAATCTCAACAATGTTCTTACTTTCATCATCCCATCCGAGGCGTGTTTTAACTGTCACAGGAAGGTTCACGGATTTAACAATTGCATCAGTCATTTCCATCATAAGTGGTATATTACGAAGCATTCCTGCACCTGCACCCCTGTTGGCTATTTTCTTTACCGGGCAACCGAAGTTAATGTCGATAAATTCCGGTTTAGCTTCCTCAGCAATCCTGGCTGCTTCAACCATAGCATCTGTCAGATGCCCGTACAGCTGGATGCCAATTGGTCTTTCATAATCATAAATATCAAGTTTTCTGACACTTTTCTGTCCATCTCTTATCAGCCCGTCCGATGAAATGAATTCTGTGTACATAACATCTGCACCCTGTATCTTGCACACACTTCGGAATGAAGGATCAGTAATGTCCTCCATGGGAGCGAGGAACAGGGGATATTCTCCCAGTGATACGCCGGCTATTGTCAATGGAGTCTAAAATATAAATGTTATTAATAACTTTGGTGCAAAATTAATAAAATGGGCGATATCAGGAACCTTTTCTCGCTTTACGGCAAATCTCCTCTGTATCAGATGATGGTGTCGCTGTTGATCATACTGGGTGCAGGTATTTTTTTACTGATAATTTTTGTTCTTGCAGGAATTCTGATATTCAGCGCTGATATTTCTGTTCTTCAAAACCCATCTTCAGCATCGGGTAAAGGGGATTTTGCATTTCTCAGGTATGTTTTGATTGCACAGGACATTGCAATTTTTATCATACCGGCTGTAATAATTCTCTTTCTTATGAAACCCGATCATCAAACGAGGATTACTGATTTGAAAGTGCCACATCTGAAGGATGTTGCGCTTGTCATTCTGCTTGCTTTTTTCCTGTTTCCGGTTACAAGTTTTACAGGACAGCTTAACTCGGAGATGCATCTGCCCGACTGGCTTTCAGGCGTTGAAAAGTGGATGACGGAAAAGGAGGATAATGCAAATAGTATAATTAATATGCTTATTGTCTCCAGAACATTTCTGGCAATGATTCTTAATCTGTTGATGATAGCAGTATTACCCGCTATCGGTGAGGAGTTGATTTTCAGAGGGATTTTTCAGAAAATATTTTATAAGGTGTTCAGGTCCGGTCATATGGCAGTATGGATAACAGCATTTATCTTCAGCGCTCTCCATTTCCAGTTTTTCGGTTTCATTCCGAGATTAATTCTAGGGCTTGTTTTTGGTTATATATATTTATGGAGCCGTACATTATGGCTACCGATGATCTCGCATTTTGTAAATAATGCTGTTCCCGTTATCGGATCTTATGCCCTTGGCTGGGGAAACATTGACACACATCCTGATATTTCCCTCCTTAAACAAATGCCGGGATTGACTGTACCGGTTATCATTATTATTGCGATTCTTTTATATTTCAGAAATAAGAGTAAAACTGAATCAGTGAATGTACTGAACTAACAATAATTTCATGATAACTGATCAGGATCAGGTCTAGTTCTGAACAACATGGGCAGCTGTTTTTTCAAGTTCCCCTCTTCTGTAGAAATAAATAAGGCCATAATCTTCACTCTGAATTTTTCTGTTCTCATAAGGAAGATTGCTATGGGCGCTTTCAACCTCATTCCACAGCTGAAGTATTATTTCATCAGCTTCTTTCCTCAATTCCTGGTTTTTCTGAGTATAGGTTAATGTCCTTTTGGTCAGGGTATTATGGAATGTCCATGCCTCTATGAAATTTTCAAATCTCACCTTTACAACCGCGATTGTAGGGTTTGTTATCGGGCTTCCCCCTTTTCTGATCCGGAACTCTTCTCCTTCAATAATCCTTCTGCCCCAGCTCATGAGTTCATTTTCGGTATTAAGGGAAGGAACAGTTGATGCATCTGTGGCCAACCCATAAAAAGCACGGGTTTCTGCCGGAAGATCACCGCGGAATATAGCCATATTCATTACCCTTATAAAGTGAGTCAGATATATTTTCGCCTTCCTTAATGTTTCGTTGTAATCTCTGCTTTTTTTGTTTTGGGATGCTGTGGTCTGACGATACATTTGCAGGTTATGCTCGAAATGTGGCAGAAATTTTTGCAGCCTGACAATTGTTTTTGAGGAGTAGGCAAGTTTATGAGGGGGAAGCTCTTTACCCTTTTCTAGAGCTTTCTTCATCGCCCTGATACGGGCACGGTCAGTGTTGGGTAATCTTCTGTACGGCATAGTGTAATGAGGATGTTAATAATATGTTGAAAACATATTGCGAATATAACAAACTATTTTTAAAAACCAAGAGTATTCGCATTTAAATGCAATTGAATTTTAAGTATAGCCAGGCAGGCAACTTCTGATTGTGACAAATAGCTAACTTACGGCTTCCGGAAATAATATCTGCCTCATCTTTGCTTTATACTTCCCGGGATTGTAACTTAGTACTTTATTCATGAATTAATCTTATACACTATGTTTAAAAGCGAAGTATATACCAGGCGGAGAGCAGAACTCCATAAAATGATGAAAAAAGGTATTGCTCTTTTCATCGGCAATTCCGAATCATCCATGAACTATCCGGATAACACATATCATTTCAGGCAGGATAGTGATTTCCTGTATTTCTTCGGGCTTGATCTGCCCGGACTTGCTGGTTTAATGGATTTCGATACCGGGAAGGACTGGATCTTTGGCAATGACCTGACTATGGATGATATTATCTGGACGGGTCCTCAACCGACAATTAAAGAACTTGCCCTTAAATGCGGAGTTTCAA
Organism: uncultured Bacteroidales bacterium; assembly: GCA_963760915.1. Taxonomy (GTDB): domain Bacteria; phylum Bacteroidota; class Bacteroidia; order Bacteroidales; family VadinHA17; genus LD21. Next base: position 28,871 of record CAVXEU010000008.1, read on the forward strand.
ATACAGCAACTATGCAAAAGCTTGAAGAGATCATCCGGGATTCTGTGGCTAAGAAAAGAAAGTTGCACTTTCTTCCTCCATACAGAGGAGAGAACAAGATGGCACTTGGTTCATTGCTTAAGGAGAATCCGTGCCAGATGAAAACACTGGCATCTGTCGGTCTGATCAAAGCAGTTATTTCAATGCGATCAATTAAAGAGAAAGTTGAAATTGATGAAATTGAAAAGGCCGTAGAAATTGCATACGAGATGCATGTTACTGCAATGAAGATGTGCAGGCAGGGTGTAAGGGAACAGGAAATCTTCGGAACTATTGAAGGCATAGCCCTTGCAAAAGGAGGAGGAACATCATTCCCGATAATATTGAGTATTAACGGGCAGACGCTTCATAACCATACCCATGGCAACACTCTGGTAAAAGGAAGAATGATGGTCACAGATGCAGGTGCTGAAACAAACCTTCATTATTCATCTGACATTACGCGCACTACTCCGGTTGGTGGAAAATTCAGCCGGCTGCAAAAGGAATTATATGAGATTGTTCTTAAGGCAAATACTGAAGCCATAAAAGCAGCCGGGCCGGGTATATCGAACCGTGATCTGCATTTTATGGCGTGCAAAACAGTTGCATCCGGATTGAAAGATCTAGGACTGATGAAAGGAGATGTTGATGAGGCAGTGGCAGCAGGCGCACATGCCATGTTTATGCCTCATGGCCTTGGTCATATGATGGGACTCGATGTTCACGATATGGAAGCCCTTGGTGAAAATTTTGTGGGATATAACGATGAGGTAAAAAGAAGCGACCAGTTCGGTCTGGCTTTTCTAAGATTTGCCCTTCCTTATAAACCCGGACATGTTTTTACGGTTGAACCCGGGTGCTATTTTATTCCCGAACTGATAGAGAAATGGAGTTCAGAAGGGAAATTCAGGGATTTCATCAACTACAGTAAAATTGAAAATTATATGTCAATAGGAGGAATTCGTATTGAAGATAATGTTCTGATAACGGATAAAGGGCATAAAGTTATCGGTAAACCAATTCCCAAAACTGTTAAGGAGATAGAATCAGTTTGCTCCTGATCTACTTAGAATCTTCTATGTATAAATCTCTGTGGATAATAATGGGTTTATCCTACATCTATAGGGATAAAAACTAACCATGGATTACACGGAGGAACACGGAAAGCGCACAAATCAAAATCCGTGTTAGTCCGTGTTCTCAGTGGTGGACAAATGCTTTAGCAGGAAAATCAGAAGAAGAAACTAACCACGGATTACACGGAGGAACACGGAAAGCGCACAAATCAAAATCCGTGTTAGTCCGTGTTCTCCGTGGTGAATAAAGTCTTTAACAGGAAAATAAGAAGAAAAAATTAACCACGGATTACACGGAGGGACACGGAAAGCTCACAAATCAAAATCCGAGTAAGTCCGTCCTGACTTCTGACGTTTAGTGCGGTAGGAGGTTCCATTTCGATATTAGTGCAGATAGTTTGCTAGCAAGGATCACCTTCGTTGGAGATCGAAAACTAAATATCTCTTTGGTCAGATTGTCCTGAATCTGTGTTTCGGTTATGTCCCAAGTGAGATAGCGGATCTCCCGCAATGACAATCTGGTGGTTAGTTCCAAATATTTTTCACCCATCAAAGCAACAAAACAAATCAGGACATGAGCTTTAATTGCATCATGTTTCTGGTGGTAGATTGGTCTGGCTTGTAAATCAAACTTGCTCATCCTGAATGCCTGCTCAACATGCCACAACTGATGGTAGCGTTCAATAACCTTTTCGTCTGATAGCATCTGTTTGGGCAAATCTGTGCAGTATCCTTTTATTCCAAGCAATAGTCTCCTTTTCTCTATAAGTTCTGTGTTGAGTTCGATTTTCTCTTTGGCAACTTTCCTTATAAACCTAACCTTAACTTTCAGTTCCTGTTTTGCTACCAATTCCTCAGCTTTATGAATGAGCTTGTTTAGCTCAACCAACTCCTTCTTATACCGCTTGAGGGAGAAATCGCACACCAAATCGCCGTGTCTTGATGGGAACCTGGCTATAGCACCATGGTTTCCATTCAATGTAGCATGGATTTTTTTCACTAACGTAAGTTTTGCATTGGGAAGTCTCGCCCCCACGATGTATGACAGTCTCCTTTGCCGGAGTTCAGTTAGCCTTTCATCATCCAGCATTGCAGCGTCTGCTACAATAATTGGTCGAGTCTGTGGGTGCGTTGAGATAAAGGCTTCAAGTACCGGGATCATCGTCTTTCCTTCAAATGTATTACCTGCAAATACCTGGGACAACAATGGAAATCCAGATTGAGTAACCAGTAAACCAATTACGATCTGTGGCTGCTGAGATTTATTGTCCTTTGAAAATCCCTGAGATTTAAATTCATCAGCCTTAAACGACTCAAAATACAGGGTAGTAACATCATACAGAACAAAATAAAATGGCTCGTTAAACTTCTCTAGTGCCACTTTATAAGCACACTGCTCAATCTCAGTCTTATAATCCGTAAGCTTAGGAATATTGTGATAAATACGCTGTGTGTATTTGATATTAAAATAGTGCTGCAGCAGCTCTATCGACCGGAGCTTTGAAGCAGGTTCCACCAGACGCATGATGGACAGATCAAGCAATACTCGTGGAAGATGGGATAATCCGCATTCCTCGAAACACCTCATGAAGAACTGATAAGCAAAGTTATGAGTTACTCCAATGCACTCACCCCTGTCTACAACCAAAAGCTTCTGCTTCTGATCAGGGAACAACGGCAATTGAGCTGAATTTTCCGCAATCCAGTTTGCTGCACTATTCATCAAAACAGCAATCTCGGTATCGTCTTTTGAACTGCCAATATGTTTGAGAATAATGGACTTGTGTCCAGCATAGCGCACTACCTGAACTGCGGTTGAACCTGACTTAGTTTTGACTTTTCTTACTGAAAACATACCGCAAAAATAGACGTTAGTGCGGTAAAATCATAAAAATACGACAACTATATGGCTTATAATCTGATATTTAAAAATCAGATCATTCAAAAAAAGATGAAGCGTCAGAAGTCAGGAAACTAACCACGGATTACACGGAGGAACACGGAAAGCGCACAAATCAAAATCCGTGTTAGTCCGTGTTCTCCGTGGTGAATAAAGTCTTTAACAGGAAAATAAGAAGAAAAAATTAACCACGGATTACACGGAGGGACACGGAAAGCTCACAAATCAAAATCCGAGTAAGTCCGTGTCCTCCTTGGTGAATAAAGTCTTGAACAGGAAAATCAGAAGAAGAAATTAACCACGGATTACACGGAGGGACACGGAAAGCTCACAAATCAAAATCCGTGTTAGTCCGTGTTCTCCGTGGTGAATAAAGTCTTTAACAGGAAAATAAGAAGAAAAAATTAACCACGGATTACACGGAGGAACACGGAAAGCTCACAAATCAGAATCCGAGTAAGTCAGTGTCCTCCGTGGTGAATAAAGGGTTTAACAGGAAAATTATAAGAAAAAATTAACCACGGATTACACGGAGGAACACGGAAAGCGCACAAATCAAAATCCGTGTTAGTCCGTGTTCTCAGTGGTGAATAAAGGGTTTAACAGGAAAATCAGAAGAAGAAAATAACCACGGATTACACGGAGAGACAGAGAGAAAACAGTGAGAGTATTTATTTAGTGGCAATCTGCCTTCTGGCCTGACCCGGAAAGACAGCTATACTTTCATGACCTTCAGTATCAACCGACTGGATACCAAAGAAATAATTATCTTTTGAATATGGCAAAGTTACTTCGTTACCTGTAACAAATATTTTCTTTTCCCATAATGGCTGGTATGTTTCCCGCATAAGAATATAGTAGCCTGCAGGTTTTACCCCCTTTGAGGGAGTCTCCCATCTGAGGGTGGTTTTGTTTGTGAGTCCGCTGACCACAATTCCACAGTTTGCAGGCTCAAAAGGAGCAAGTGCAAGATTGGCAATAGTTGCCAGGTCAATTCCGGCATTTTTCCTTACATATTCATAATCAACATATTCGGGAAGGTCTCCTTCCTGGATGCCATTTACAATTGCGGGTATTTTGTGTGTCCTGTCGTAATTCTCATTATACTCGCAAATCCTTACAGCAGTAAAACCTTCCTGGCAAAAGGGAGTATGATCACCTCCTCGTCCGAACCGGTCATTTCTGTAGATAAGAGTAACATTAAGCTGATCGACATATCTTTCCCCGGTCTCCTTAATATAACGGGCAAGCTGCCTTGATCTGCTGTCATTTTCTCCTGATGTATACTTTCTCTGTGCAGTCATTTGTTCAGTTTCGTAAGCGGGTACACCTTCACTGAAGACTCTGACCCTTGTATTATCGTTAAGAAGCGTTTCACTCGACCCGCTATTGCCAATCATGTCATTGTTAAGCATGGCAATTATGTTCCAGTTTTCCTGCCTGGCTTTTGTAGCCATATATTTTGCACCGTATAATCCGTGTTCTTCTCCTGAGACTGCCATAAATACTATAGTAGCTGAGAATTTCGAGGGTGACATTATTCTTATAAGCTCCAGGATTGCGGCAATGCCGGATCCGTCATCGTTAGCTCCCGGGGCATAACCAGTATTGTCATTATCGAGTGCGGCCCGCGAATCCAGATGCGCACTTATTATAATAATTCTGTCATCAGACGGGTCGGTCCCTTTTAAAGTTGCCACAACATTCTTCAGATTCGTCTTCTGTGTAATTCTTTCTCCCTGACCTCCTACGGAATACTCCTCAAACCCGACTGTAAGCCTTCCTCCGGATGCCGGTATGCTTTTCTCCATTTCAGCTTTGATCCAGTTCCATGCTGCTCCTATCCCTTTTTCAGGGTCATTCTGTACACTTAGGTTGTGACGGGTGTGAAAACTTACAAGTGTTCTGACATGTTGTTCAATTCTATCACGCGAGATTTCATCGACCATCCTTTTTATCTCAGGATCGCGGTTGATAATTGTTTGAGCACTGCATAAATATGTAAGAACGACGAGCAAAAAAACAGACACAGATTTCTTCATTTTATTATTATTTTAAATGACTATCAGCAATCATGAATATAATATATCCCATATCGCTTGAAAATCAATGAATTTATATGTATGATTCCGGATACTCATATTATTTTTAAAATAGTCACGATAAATATATAACAAAATATCAGTGGTTTTCTGTGATTCATCAGGAACCTGCACAAAGTTTCACAGGCCTGCCTGCAGGCAGGGAAGATATAAAGGAACACGGGAGAGAATGATAAAATTAAAATGCTTTATAAAATTCCCTGTTTAGCCGTGCAATATTTGTAAGCCTGATTTCTTTCGGACATTCCGCTTCACATGCTCCTGTATTTGAGCAATTACCGAATCCTACTTTATCCATCATTTCAACCATTGCTCTTGCCCTTTCTTTTGCCTCAACACGGCCCTGGGGAAGAAGTGCAAACTGCGATATTTTTGCGGATACGAACAACATTGCAGAGGCATTTTTGCAGGCAGCAACACAAGCACCGCAACCGATGCAGATAGACGAATCAAATGCTTCATCGGAGTTTTTCTTTCTTACTGGTATGGAGTTTGCATCGGGTGCAGCCCCGGTATTTACTGAAATGAATCCTCCCGCGATCTGTATTTTGTCGAAAGCTGTTCTGTCAACAATAAGATCCTTTATCACAGGGAAAGGCTTTGCTCTCCATGGTTCAATCCAGACAGTGTCTCCATCCTTAAAGTATCTCATCGAAAGATGGCATGTTGTTATTGCAGGTACCGGACCATGGGGATGTCCGTTTATATACATTCCGCAAGATCCGCAGATCCCTTCACGGCAGTCGTGGTCGAAAGCCACAGGATCTTTATCCTCCTCAACAAGTTTTTTATTAAGGGCATCAAGCATTTCGAGGAATGCCATTTCAGGTGAGACATTGTCCATCTGATAAGTTACAAAACCACCTTTGGTCTTTGCATTTTTCTGACGCCATATCTTAAGTGTGAGCTTCATTTTCTGGTTATTTTGTTAAGTCGTTATTTGATATATTATTGCGCCTTTGCGCCCTTGCGCCGTTGTGCCGTTATTTATAGCTTCTGACTTTCATTTCAACCTCCTCGAACTTCAGCTCTTCCTTATGCAGAATATGAGGTTTCTTTTCTCCTACATATTCCCAGGCTGCAACATAGGTAAATTCTTCATCATTCCTGAGCGCTTCACCATCAGGAGTCTGATACTCTTCCCTGAAATGAGCACCGCATGATTCTTTTCTGTTGAGGGCATCTGTAACAAGCAGTTCAGCAAGTTCAAAATAATCTGCTACTCTTCCTGCCTTCTCAACTTCCATATTAAGTTCTTTGAATGTCCCGGGTATATTAAGGTCCTTCCAAAATTCATCCTCCAGGTCCCTGATCAGCCCAAGTGCTTTTTTCAGCCCTTCTTCATTCCTGATCATTCCGCAATAGTCCCACATTATTTTACCAAGCCGCTTGTGAAATGATGCTGCGGTTTGTTTTCCCTTAATTGACATCAGTTTATTAAGTCTTTCAACAGCAGCCTTTTCAGCTTCTTCGAATTCAGGTTTGGCGGTTGATATTTTCGGAACACGTATCTCATCAGCCAGGTAGTTATTTATTGTGTTAGGAAGAATAAAATAACCATCACCTGAAGCCTGCATTAACGAACTTGCGCCAAGACGGTTTGCTCCGTGATCAGAGAAGTTTGCTTCCCCGATTGCATATAATCCGGGGATTGTAGTCATAAGTTCATAATCCACCCATAACCCACCCATGGTATAATGGCCGGCAGGATATATTCGCATCGGTTCATCATATGGATCGATCCCCGTGATGGTCCTGTACATTTCGAAAAGATTACCGTATTTGCTCTCAATGGTTTTCTTACCCTGTTTTGCAATTGCATCCCTGAAGTCAAGATTTACAGCAAGCCCGGTTTCTCCGATTCCGTAACCGGCATCGCAGCGTTCCTTGGCTGCCCTTGATGCAACATCCCTGGGTACCAGGTTCCCGAATGCAGGGTAACGGCGTTCCAGATAATAGTCTCTCTCTTCTTCGGGTATCGAATTTGCAGGTCTTTTATCATTTTTGGTTTTTGGTACCCATACTCTTCCATCATTACGAAGGGATTCAGACATAAGAGTCAGTTTCGACTGAAACTCATTCAGCTGGGGAACACAGGTCGGATGTATCTGAACAAAACTCGGATTGGCAAAGAAAGCTCCTTTTTTATGTGCTTTCCAGGCTGCAGAGGCATTTGAGTTTACAGCAAGAGTAGAAAGAAAGTACACTGTACCATAACCACCTGTTGCAAGAACAACGGCGTGAGCAGCATGCCGTTCAATTTCTCCTGTCAGAAGGTTACGTGTTATAATTCCCCGGGCTTTTCCTTCAATTACCACAAGATCAAGCATCTCACGCCTGGGATACATTGTAACAGTCCCTTTTTTGATCTGCCTGTTCAGCGATGAATAGGTACCCAGAAGACATTGCTGCCCTGTCTGTCCCTTTGAATAAAAGGTTCTTGACACCTGGACTCCTCCGAATGAACGGGTATCCAGTGTGCCTCCATAATCGCGTGCAAAAGGTACTCCTAGAGCTGTGTAATGGTCGATAACCTGGTTGCTTACTTCTGCAGCCCTGTAGACATTTGCTTCACGTGCCCTGTAATCGCCCCCCTTGATCATATCATAGAACAGACGATAAATACTGTCTCCGTCGCTCTGATAATTCTTGGCTGCATTTATGCCACCCTGGGCTGCAACTGAATGAGCCCTGCGTGGTGAATCCTGGTAACAGAAGTTTTTTACATTATATCCAAGCTCCCCAAGTGCTGAAGCTGCACCTGCTCCAGATAATCCTGTTCCGACAACAATTATTTCCAGCTTCTTCTTATTAGCCGGATTAACCATTTTGGCGGAGTTTTTATACTTTGTCCATTTCTGAGCCAGTGGACCATCCGGTATCTTTGAAATTAATTTTCCCATGATTATAGTTTTTTCTTTTCAAAACCTACCTGAAAAGCCATAGTGAGATTGCTATAAATGCAAAGCTTGCAGGAATTACAATTGAATAAATCAAAGCTGTTACTTTAATAATCGGTGTCCATATTCTGTGATTCAGCCCCATGGTCTGAAAAGCTGAAGAGAATGCATGAAAAAGGTGAAATCCCAGTAAGGTAAAACACGAGAGATAGATAATGTCATATGCCGTGATCTTGAAAAGATTATGGGCAACTGTATAAAAATCATCAGGATTGCCTGCAACAATTCCAAGCTTTATAAAGAAAAAATTGAAAAAATGCAGGACAAGAAAGGTTAAGACCACAGCACCGGTCCAGATCATAAACCTGGAGAAGAACGAGGTCTCGGCTTTGCTGCCGCTAACATATCCGACAGGACGGGCGAGCCAGTTTTGTATCTGAAGGAAGATGCCCCAGCCGATATGTATAAGTATTGCCGCTATCAGCACAACCTCCATAATTTTAATTAAGGGGAATGTTGCCATGAAATGGGCAGCACTGTTAAAGGGTTCAGGATCATTCTTTAACAACATCAGGTTGATAATCAAATGAACAGGCAGGAATGTGAGTAAGAACAGTCCTGCCAGAGCCATCACAAATTTCTTGGAGATTGAGGAAAACAGAATTTTACTCATAGGTAAGAAATATTTATAAATTATCTTTTGCAAAAAAAAAGGCAGAGCAACAAACGTAGTTTTATTAAATTAGAATTACAATTTAAGAATTATGCTAATTATCACAAAATATCTGAAGCTATTTTGGGATAGCTACGGAGATTATAATTGTATACCTTTACAAAATTAATAATTCTTTGTTATGATTCTTCTATACAAGGGTGGCAGAATTCACTATTCCGATTCAGGAAAAGGTCCGGCTATACTACTGCTTCATGGTTATCTTGAATCATCTGAGGTCTGGAATGGTTTTGAGGAGAAACTGATTTCAAAATTCAGGGTAATCTCAGTGGATTTGCCGGGTCATGGTCTTTCAGATGTTTATGGTGAGACTCATACCATGGAGTTTATGGCAACCGTTTTGAGAGAACTTCTTGACAGTCTGGAAATAAAAAAAGTATTTATGACCGGCCATTCCCTTGGAGGATATGTGACCCTGGCATTTCTTGAATTATATTATAATTATCTTTCAGGATACTGTCTGTTTCACTCACAACCATTTCCTGATTCACCTGAGACAATAGATAAAAGAATCCGGGAAATTGCAATTGTCAGGGCTGGTAAAAAGGATCTTATGTATCCTGATAATGTGATCAGGATGTTCGCATCTTCAAATCTTGAGAAATTTTCCAATGCATTGCAACGGTCCAAAGATATTGCTTCAAAGATACCGGGTGATGGGATTATTGCCGTATTGAACGGAATGATGATCAGGCCTTCGAGGTTAACATTTATGGAAGAAGGAAAGGTACCCTGTTTATGGATACTGGGTGCGATGGATAATTATATTCCATGCGATCTTATACGGACAAAAGTTAAGCTGCCATCAAATGCCAGGCTTGTAATTCTCACGAGATCAGGGCACATGGGGTTTATTGAAGAAGAAGATCTTTCAGTTAATGTAATAAATGAATTCATCAGCGGAATGATATAATCTTATCCCGGGGATGATACCCTCAAAATGAAAAGAATCTATTTTTTCAAAAAGTCAATTGCATATTTAAGAGTAGTATCAATATTTTCCCATATCGGATAAAATCCTTTGTTGTCCAATATATTTCTGGCGATATAAGCCATAATCTGTGTATTAATTATATCCCCTGAAATTTTTAAACCGGACGGGTCCTTCTTAATACCGTTGGCAGCTGCATATAGTACAAACCGATCGAGAAGTGCCTGTTTTTCAAGAAATTTTTCCATTTCACCTGTCTCAGTGAATTTCTTTAGCACCTCCCTGTTATTCTCAGTATATTTAAGGGCAAATCTGTAAATAAGCGATCTTACCTTTATAAAATATGGCGATACACCCGAGGTGTCGGCAGGAACAAACTTATCTGGCATTATCCCTCCACCGCCGTAAACAACCCGTCCACCGGGAGTAGTAAATTTCAGCGAATCGGCAAAGTGGATACTGTCGGAAACTTCAAATTCTCCGTGGTTAAACCTTTCATTAAGATCGTCATAGTACTTATCAAATCCATTATTATAAGGTTTTTGAATGGATCTTCCGGTGGGTGTATAATAACGAGCTATTGTCAGCCGCATTCCTGAACCGTCGGCAAACGAGACTGGTTCCTGAACCAAACCTTTACCGAATGAACGGCGGCCTATAATTGTACCTCTGTCATTGTCCTGAATAGCTCCGGCAAGGATTTCACTTGCTGAAGCGCTCCACTCGTCAATAAGAACAACAAGATCTCCTGTTTCGAATTCTCCTTTACCGGTTGCCCTGGCTTCGCTTCGAGGCTGGGTACGTCCTTTCGTATATACAATCAGCTGCCCCTCTTTCAGGAACTGGTTTGCAATCTGAACAGCAGCTTCCATGATACCTCCTGAGTTAGCCCGAAGATCAAGAATGAGGCTGGTCATTCCCTTGCTTTTAAGCTCCCGGAGGCCTTCCATGAACTCATCAAAAGTCGTCATGGCAAAATTATTGATCCTGATATATCCGATATAATTGTTTACCATATAATCAACATCAACACTGTACATAGGGATCTTGTCGCGGGTAATTTCAAAAGGAATAAGCTGGCTGCTTCCGTTCCGCTGTATCCTGACTTTTACAATAGTACCTCGCGGACCTTTAAGAAGACTCATGACCTTTTCTTCTCCAATGTGCTTTCCGGCTACAAGAGAATCATTAACATACAGGATCTTGTCTCCGGGAAGCAAACCGAGCTTTTCAGAGGGTCCCCCCGGAATAGTACCTATCACAAGGATAGTATCTGTGAGCAGGCTGAATGAGATACCTATACCCTCGAAGTTCCCCTGTAATGGTTCATTTGCACGCGCAAGATCTTTAGCCGGAATGTATACAGAATGAGGATCAAGCTTTTTCAGGATGGCAGGAATGGCAGCTTCCATCAGATCATTACGGTTCACGGAATCGACATAATTTGCTTCAATGATATTGATGATACTGTTCAGTTTGTCATTTCTGGATCTGATATTCGAATGTTGCGGCAGTTCCCTATCTCCCGGCAGATATTTTCCGATTATAACACCTAATGCAAGGGCAATTCCCAGGAACACAGGAATAAAAACACTTCTCTTTGAATTATTGTATTTCATAAATATTTTTTTCTGGATCAATGTATACTAATTCTGTTCCGGCACGTCTTAAAAGCTCAAGTCCGTCGGTTTTATGATAACGGTTGCAATAAACCACTCTTTTAATCCCCGACTGTATTATAAGTTTAGAACACTCCATACAGGGAGATGTTGTGACGTAAAGGGTTGAGTCATCACTGGAATTATTCGATTTAGCCACCTTAGTGATCGCATTAGCTTCGGCATGAAGAACATATGGTTTTGTAACATTGTTCTCATCTTCACATATATTCTCAAAGCCAGAAGGAGTTCCGTTATAACCGTCGGAGATGATCATCTTTCCTTTTACAATCAGAGCACCCACCTGTCGTCTTTTACAATATGAGTTCTGTGCCCAGATAAGAGCCATTTCAAGATAGCGCTTATCGAATGCAACCTGTTTTTCACCATAAGGCCTCAGATACTTTATATCTGACATTACATCCTTTTTTAATTCCATTTTTTAAAGGGTTCAAAGGTAATTAATTTCTGTTTGTTTTACTAATCAGATTAAACCATAGTGAATATCAGAGTATAAATACATTCATTATTAACTTTTTCAACAGTTAGAATAATTTTTAACTTTTTTTATGAATATACAGATGAAAAAGTTAAATTTGAATATGTGAAAAGAATAACAAAAAACCGGTATCAAAATCATTAACTAATTATTTATTAACATGTTCAATACAGACCATATACACCCAATGATTGTGCATTTCCCTGTTGCACTTATAATTGTCGGGTTTTTTGCTGATGTTGTTTCACTTTTCTTCAAAAAGGAAAAATGTCTTTCAAAAACCGGATTTTACTTGATGGTTCTTGGTGCATTGGCAGCAATAGCCGCATGGGTTACAGGACAATTGTTCACAGATGAGCCAACGCAGGGTGAGATTGTTAAGGTATTTGAAAAGCATGAGACAGGAGCTTTAATAACTATGATACTGATGGTTGTCGGAGCATCTTTCAGAATATGGCTTGTTGCACAGAAGAAAGATGAAACTTCATTAAAATGGATACCTTTCGGATTCTATTTTCTGGCATTTCTTGCCGTTTCCTTCACAGGATATATGGGTGGAAATATGGTTTACAATTTTATGATTGGTCTGTAAAGCAGAAGATATTGTTGCTTAATTTCATTAATTAATATTATTTATAACTAAATCTAACAGGTATGAAAAAGGTTATCAGATTACTTATGTTTACATTAGCAATGGTACTTGTTTTCGGTTGTGCCTCCAAACCGGTCAAGACAATAGAAAATCTTAAAGCTGGTTATAATGGCGAATCAACCGCCAGCGCAAAGTATGCTGCTTTTGCAGAGAAAGCCAGGGCTGAAGGTTTTGATACAGTTGCTGTTATGTTTATGGCGACTTCAAAAGCAGAGGCAGTTCATGCAGCAAACCACCTCAAAGTACTTGAAAAACTGGGAGAAAAAGTTGACGGACCTCAGATCGGCACGTTTGAAGTACTTACAACTGCCGAAAACATCGCTGATGCAATTAAGGGAGAGACATATGAAATCAATACAATGTATCCTGAATTTATTGCAGCTGCTAAAGAAGAGAATAGTGCTGATGCTGTAAAATCTTTTACATGGGCATTTGATACCGAAAAGAAACATCAGGCATTTTACAATACTGCACTTGAAGCTTTAAACACGGGAGGTGAAAAAAGTCTCCCCGATAAATGGTTTGTTTGTCCGGTCTGCGGCAATACTTATGAAATAGGAACTGTCCCTGCAAAATGCGATTTCTGTAAGACACCAAAGGAAAAATTTGTAGAATTTTCATAATAATATTCTTGAATTAAGGTGTATTAGAAAATTGATATTGATTTCTAATACACCTTTTTCGTTCAATACCTGCCTTAACAACATTACCAAAGAGCTTAGTGCTAAAGAATCCGGACCTGAGAATTCATTTCCGGTCTCAAAGTGAAAACTGATAAACCTTATTTAAGTTTAATCCGGTTTTATTTCAAATAAACCCAGGGCAGGAGGTTCCAATTGATTTACAGAATCCACCTGTGAAGTGATCCGTTATATGATCCCGTCTGATAAACAATGACCATTGGTTAATAACTTTTGGTTTTTTGCCTGTAAAATAATAATGCCTGATTTAATTTTGTTTCCTGGTATTTGTCATGGAATGAATTTTGTATGACAGGTATAATAGTTTTTTATTTTTTGAAAACACCAGCTTTATGAAGAAAACTTTATCAGCGTTAATCCTGTTTGCAATTTTTGCAGGATTGTACGGGCAGGGTAAATTCACCGATAACAGGGACGGTCATGTTTACCGTACAATTACTGTTACAACAGCCACCTGGATGGCTGAAAATCTCATGTTCACTGCTAAATCAGGTGCAATTTACTTTGAAAACGATTCTAACAATGCCCCGGGTTATGGTATGTTGTACGATTGGAAAACTGCAGTGAATGCCTGTCCTTCAGGGTGGCATCTTCCATCAGGTGCTGAATTTATGGCTATGTCCAACTATTTTGAACAAAAGGATTCCTGGAGGAGAAAAACTACCGGCCCTCCCTCTTTTGATATTCAACTTGGTGGCATGCAGGATTTCGAGGGAACATTTTCAGAGATGGATGAAAGTGGTTATTACTGGACATCAACTGAGTATGATAAGAGTAATGCGGAATATTTCAGCTATCTCATGATCAATGATATGCCGGTAATTGATATTTCAAGGAAAGCCGACATAGCCGATATTCACGGTTCTGAAAAATCTAACAAATATTCTGTGCGCTGTATTAAAGACTGACAAGTGTTCAGGATCGTATTATTCACAAGGTAATTCATTCTCAATGACTAAATATTCTTTAATACTTTTTCTCTCTGATGTTGACATTTGCTGAAAAAGTAATATTCTTCCTGAAAGAACTCGAATTTAAAGGTTCGCTGCCTCAGGGTATATCTGTAATGAATCCTTACAGGGAAAATCCGCCGGTAATGCAGGTTGTATCACAATTTTATAATAAATTTTACAATGACAGTAGTTCACGGCATCTGATTCTCGGCATTAATCCGGGCAGGTTTGGTGCCGGTGTGACAGGAATACCCTTCACTGATACCAGACGTCTTTATGAAAAATGCGGTCTGTCAATTCCCGGATTAACAACGTTCGAAACATCTTCGGTCTTTGTTTATGAGATGATTGATGCCTACGGCGGAACTGAAAAATTCTATTTGGATTTCTTTATAAGCGCAGTAAGTCCCCTCGGTTTTACTTACCTGACTGCACAGGGAAAAGAAATAAACTACAACTATTATGACAGTAAGAAGCTTACTGAAGCAGTGTACAAATTTATTATTGACAATCTGAATAAGCAACTTCAATTTGGTATAGAAAGAGATATTTGTTACTGTCTTGGCACAGGAAAGAATTATAAATTCCTGTCAGGGCTCAATGATGAAATGGGGCTGTTCAAAAATATTATACCTCTTGAACATCCACGATATATTATGCAGTATAAGACTAAACAAAAAGCAGCATATATTGGAAAATACCTTGAAGCATTCCATCAGATATGACTTTTAAAAGATTTGTAATATTCTGTTTCATCGGGTATTGGATGCTGAAAATATTTCAGGGTGAAAATATTTTCAAAATAATTAAATACTTAATAACATTTAATCGAGATTTGTATATTTTCGTCTCGTTGTTTGATAAAAGCGGTAATTGAATTCTCATGCATTAGGGATATTTCGGGGAAGAATAATAAAATAAGGTTTTAAACACAAAATAGATAATATGATATGATTTAACTGACAGTAGACTCTTATTTGACATGGCAGCATGTAAGTAACTGCTCAGGGCACGAAACAGAAATTAATCTTCATTTAATATTTATCTTGTATGAATACGAAATCTTTAGGTTTTATCGGAGGCGGGAGGATTACAAAAATATTTCTGCAGGCTTTTGCAAATGAACATACTGTATTTAAATCAGTAAGTGTGTATGATACCAATCCTGATGCTCTTACTGTCCTGAGTAAGCTGTATCCATCCATTATTACCACCGATTCTGCTGAAGAGGTGGTGAAACAGGATATAGTTTTTATTGCGCTTCATCCTCCTGTAATAATGGATACTCTGGGAAAGATTCAAAATTTTGTACCCCCGACAGCGACAGTCATTTCACTTGCTCCCAAGATCAGTATAGAAAATATAGGGGCTGCGCTGACAGAAGTAAAAAAGATTGCACGGATGATCCCAAATGCCACTTCATATGTCAACGAAGGTTATAACCCGATATGCTTCAACGATGAATTCTCAAATCCGGAAAAGCAGCTGCTGCTTAAATTGCTTGGACTACTTGGTCAAACCTTTGAAGTAGCAGAAAAAAAACTTGAAGGATATGCAATAATGTCGGCGATGTTACCAACATACTTCTGGTTTCAGTGGAAAGAGCTTATGTCGGTAGGTATGCAGATGGGCCTTGATGAGAAAGAATGCGCAGATTCCATATTTGAAACAGTGATCGCCTCCTTAAAAATCATGTATAAATCGGGTTTATCTGATGATGATGTTATGGATCTTATCCCTGTAAAACCAATTGGCGAAACTGAATCACAAATAACTGAGATATACAGGACCAAACTAATGGGGTTATTCGGGAAGCTAAAGCCCTGAACTTTTCAACCAAACAAGTTGAGTATTTTATAATTTATCTTATTTCGGTTTTTCCGGATCCTTTAAATGATTATAAGTATCGGTTTTGATTAATGATACTTTGAGAATTTTGATAGTGGCTGTATCGGAGAAACATGTCAATTTCTAAAAGCTATGGGCTAAAGTCCATAATCTCCTTATTATCTTGCGAAAGCAACCTCTGCGACTTAAGTACGGCGGTTTATCTAAGCAAGTCGTCCGGATTATCGGGCTTTAGCCCAAATTGATTGTTTATTAATGATTCCTGATACCCAGATAAATTATTAATGTATAATTTGTTTATTATCATCAACAGTATATTCGGGTTGAATTGTTGAATGATTTATCCCGTTTTGGTGAAGTATCGATTTTATAGTATCAAGAATTACCTCGAACCCACTTACCCTTACATCTTCAGAAACATCAATATGTGCTTCGAACATCAGGTCGTGTTCATTGATCTGCCATACATGAACATGATGAATATTTTTAACTCCATGAATATTTGCAATTGCCTGAGCAATATTTTTTATATCAACGTTTTCGGGGGTGAATTGCATTATTATCCGAAGAGATGATAATAATATTCTCCAGCTAGTAAGTAAAAGGTAAATGGCTATACAAATAGAAAAAACACTGTCAATACGGTACCATTGCAGATATTTTATAGCCAGTCCCCCGAGAAGAACGGCAATGGATGTTAGCATATCGCTGAAAAGATGCAGATAAGCTGATTTCATGTTCATGTTTTCATGCGAATCTTTTCTCAGGAACAGTACACTTATTCCATTAATTATTATACCTGCGATAGCTAAAAGAATTACCAGTTTTGCTGAAATTACAGACGGATTTATTAATCGCTTGACTGCTTCTGAAAGTATGAACACTGCGATTGTTATCAATGTTACTGAGTTGATCAGGGAGGCAAGTATTTCAGAGCGTCTGAATCCAAAAGTTTGCTTTTCAGTAGCGTCTCTTTTTGTAAGCCTGTTTGCAACATAGCTGATTACTAAGGAAAACACATCACTGAAGTTATGAGCTGCATCACTTAGCAATGCCATACTGCCTGATATAAATCCGCCAATAGCCTGCGACAAAGTAATACCTGCATTTAGCAGAATAACCAGACCAAGGTTCCTGCCGCTTATATTGTGCTGATGATTGAGGTCCTTCATGGATTTTTCATTCTATGTGTAAAATAATACAATGGCCGATTACCCGTATAACCTTCCGCATCTGACTTATATAAACTAAACCGGTCATCTGTAAGTTTGTTCAGTAACATTTTCCCCCCGTCAGTATGTCTGCAAACCAGGCAGGTTATTGTTGATTCGGGAATAATTTCTATAGCTATAGTCTCATTATTTATAATTCCCGATGCTCAAAATAATAAAAATTCCTGTTACACTAGTATTTCGTAATTTTACGAAATACTAGATTTCCCATAATGATCGGTATAAAAAATCCGGAAATTGTTTTTGTTTTAATATTATATGTCGTATGTTTGCGTCATTAATTTCAAAAAATGAACAAAGCCGAAAATTTTGAAGAATCCTTGCAGGAACTTGCGAGGTTTGCTAAAGTAATTTCACATCCTGCAAGGCTGGCTATTCTTAATTACCTTGCTGAAACCAAATCATGCGTTTCGGGTGATATATCTGGTTATATACCCCTCAGCCGTACCACTGTTTCCCAGCATCTTAAAGAGCTTAGAAATGCTGGTCTTATTCAGGGAGAAATTGACGGACTTAAAATAAATTACTGTCTGAATACTAAAAATATCGAACAATATTATAAATTATTCGAAAAATATTTTGAACCAGTCAGAAATGCCGAAGTAAACTGTTGAAAATTTTAATAAGATGAAAATACTTATAATATGTACAGGCAATAGTTGCCGGAGTCAGATGGCGCAAGGCTTTTTGCAGTCATTCGACAAGAGGATGATTGTCCGCTCTGCCGGAACAGAACCTGCTTCAAAGGTTAATGCTACAGCAGTAAGGGTTATGAAGGAAGCCGGTATTGATATAAGTCAGAATAAACCAAAAAATGTAAGCCGGTATATTGATGAGGAATGGGACTATGTAATAACTGTTTGTGATGATGCAAATGAAACATGTCCTGTTTTTCAGGGTAAAGTCAGAAATCGTCTGCATATGGGATTTGAAGATCCTTCTAAGGTAAAAGGGTCTTATGTTGAAATCATGAATGTTTTTTACCAGGTAAGAAACGAAATAAGGGATGAATTTTATAAATTGTTTGAATCAGAATTAAGAGGCAAAATCTGATTTATTTAATGTAATACGAACCTTATGTCAGTATCCAATATATCAATCGCAGGTAATTCAATTCCTGTAGTAACTGCAGACATTAGCCTGAGAGATTTTCTGGGAGCTGTTATGGTACGCTGGGGATTTAACCGGCAGAAATTCAGGGTTAGTCCCGGACTTTATGCGATAGGAACTCCCGGACCTGGCTCCGATGTTTTTGTAACTGCAAATTATAAACTTACTTTTGATACTCTCCGTAAAAATCTGTCCGGAATAGATGGCTGGATACTTGTTCTGGACACGAAAGGAGTAAATGTCTGGTGTGCTGCAGGGAAAGGAACTTTCAGTACCAGGGAACTTGTCAGCAGGATCAGGCTTGTTTCTCTTGATAAAATCGTTAATCATAAAAGGATCATCCTTCCCCAGCTTGGTGCAACAGGAGTTGCTGCACATAAGGTTAAGGAAGAATCAGGTTTTAATGTTCATTATGGTCCTGTTCGTGCATCAGACATTAACAGGTTTATCAGCAATGGTTACAGAGCAGACAGGGAAATGAGAAAAGTCGCTTTCACTTTTAAAGACCGGCTTAAGCTTATTCCCAATGATTTTATGTACGGGAAACTTTATCTCCTGGCAGCAGTCTTTGCTTTATTCCTGATCTCCGGGCTTTCAGTCAACGGGATATCCTACAGGAACTTTGGAGGTGATGGGGGCCCTGCATTATTGAATGTCATTCTTGCATATCTGTCAGGTATTGTAATTACACCTATGCTTCTTCCATATATTCCGACAAGGCGGTTCTCAATAAAAGGCTTTTATACAGGGACTTTAATGTTTCTTGTTTTGATGTTTCTTAATATGACCGGCAGCAATATCTTTGAAACCATCTCATGGTTTCTTATAATTACGGCTATTTCATCATTCATGGCAATGAATTTTACAGGATCATCTACATATACTTCATTGTCAGGAGTAAAAAAAGAGATGAAGTTATCAGTGCCGTTACAAACAGGCTTTGCTATTGCTGGTATTGCTTTACAGGTAATCGGAAAACTGAAATAATTAATAAATATGAAGGAACTTATCTATCTGCCCGATGTTGTGACTCTCAGATTATGCGAGGAGACCTGTAATGGTTGTGGGATGTGTTTAAAAGTCTGTCCGCACGATGTTTTTGAAATGGAAGAAAAGAAATCTCATATCAGAAGACTTGATTACTGCATGGAATGCGGTGCATGTGCCATAAATTGCCCCGTACAGGCGATAACAGTTAATTCGGGCGTTGGTTGCGCAGCCGGGATACTGAACGGGATACTTAAAAACACGGAACCTGTTTGTGGATGTTCAGATGGAAATTCAAACTGCTGCTGATTAATGTAAATAGTACAATATAAGGTTCCTGGTAACAGGAATAGTTCAATTTAAATTTTCAATTTGGCACATCATCAAATCATTAATCAATGAAAACATCATTGAAATTTCTCGACAGATATCTGACTCTCTGGATATTCCTTGCAATGTTCACCGGTGTATTTTCCGGGTATTTTTTTCCACAAATTGCATTGTTCTGGGATTCATTGAAATCGTCTCCTGAGAGCACAACAAATATTCCGATAGCCATAGGATTGGTACTGATGATGTATCCTCCACTGGCAAAAGTAAAATATGAAGAACTTGGAGGCGTATTCAGGGATTTTAAAATTCTGGGTTTATCACTTCTCCAGAACTGGATTGTCGGACCGGTTCTTATGTTTGCTCTTGCTATCATTTTCTTCAAGCTGTTTCCGGGAGAAAATAATTCTAACCTCCCATATATGTATGGTATAATAATGATAGGTCTTGCAAGATGCATCGCTATGGTAATTGTATGGAATGACCTGGCAAAAGGCGATACCGAATATTGTGCAGGGCTGGTGGCTTTTAACTCCATTTTCCAGGTATTATTTTTCTCACTATATGCATGGGTATTTATAGCAGTTCTGCCAGGATGGTTCGGAGTTCCGACCAATTCTGTTGTTGAAAATATTACGATCACACAGATCGCAAAGAGTGTCTTTATTTATCTTGGAATACCTTTCATCGCAGGTTTTATTACCCGTTTTATCCTGATTAGGGTGAAGAGCAAGAATTGGTACCATACTAAGTTTATTCCAAAAATCAGTCCGGTTACTCTCGTCGCCCTGCTGTTTACCATTATAGTAATGTTTTCATTAAAGGGAGAATACATTGTTAAATTGCCTCTCGATGTTTTGCTTATCGCTGTTCCTCTGATAATATATTTCATAATTATGTTCATATTCTCCTTTTTTATGAGCAGAAGGGCAGGTGCGGATTATGGACAGACAGCGACACTTTCTTTTACTGCAGCGAGTAATAATTTTGAACTTGCTATAGCAGTTGCGATTGCCGTATTCGGCATTAATTCCGGGGAGGCATTTGCTGCGGTAATAGGTCCGCTTGTGGAGGTTCCTGTTATGATAGGGCTTGTCAACGTGGCATTAAGATTCAGGAAAATCTATTTCAAACCTGCCGACTCAAAAATTTAAATGGGGCAATTACCTGAACGCCTGATAATGAGTTTGATTGTCAGGTTTATTTGTTTCCTGAAAGAGTAGATTTTCTCTTGCCCGGTAAATAAATGGTAAAATTGTATTATTTTGCAATGCATTTGGTATGGAAGGTGACTGAAGCATTGCGACGCGGGACTGTTTCAGTCTCCGGCAAATACAATTTATTCAGAAAAGAGAAGTTCTATGATAGAGAGTATCATAACCATTTCTATTGCAGGCTTACTGGCAGGATTCATTTTATCTATGCCAATTGCCGGACCTATTAGTGTTCTTATAGCATCAAACGCACTTAAAGGAAGGTTACGTTATTGCAATCTGGTAAACATAGGAGCTTCCTTTGCTGACTTCACATATGTTTTCCTTGCGGTATACGGACTATCGCGACTGTATTCCTTTTATAAACCCGTCATTCCTTATATGTATTCCATAGGTTCATTATTGCTTTTCTACCTTGGATATCGCATTATAAAGACCAAAATCGATATTGAGCATCTTGAAGACAAAAGTCATATTATTGAGAAAATTGAAAAGAAAGAGAAGGGAGCTTTTTATACAGGTTTTATGATCAATTTTCTTAATCCGACTTTGTTTCTAGGATGGTTTACATCCTCCTTTCTTGTGATCTCTTTTATTGCATCGATGGGATTTCATACAGGTGGGCTGGAAGTTAAGATAGATCAGAATTTAAAGGAAATCAGTGGCTCTAAAGGTGAGAATAAGAAGGGTTCAGAAGTCCTGGAATTCAAACAGCTCGACAAATTTCAACTAAATAAAAGTAAGGTTATAGAGGAAGAACCACCTGTATTTCCCCCATATTTTCATTTATTGATAAGTCTTTGTTATGCTTTGTTCATTGCCATTGGCAGTATAACATGGTTCTATCTGCTGACATTTATAATTGGCCGATACCGGCAGCGTATCAATATCAGAATACTTTCCATGTTTGTCAAAAGCCTTGGCATAGTGCTTTGTATCTTTGGATCATACTTTGGATACCAGGCTGCTAAGATGTTCCTCCAGATCAAGGGTTAGGTTTCAGATGATTTTCAGATTATTTTCTGGTCCCGGTTTTATGCATTACTACTATAGTCTCATCTACGGTAATGATATGTCCTTTTCCTATTTTATCGAAATATGGTCTTATTGATTCAAAAAACGAATCAATTTTATGAGGCTCATCAATGATCTCCACTATTAAAGGAAGTTTTTCAGAGATCTCCCATAACTTATTTGTGTAAATCTCGCTGCTGGCGCCAAAACCCATAATGCCTTTTATCACCGTGGCACCACTGATCCCATATCTTTTTGCAGCATATACTATTACCTCATAAAGGGGTGAATGCTTGAATTTATCTGTGGAACTTATATAAATTCTTAACCTTTTGGCTTTATCATCAGGCTTCATGATATTATAACAGTTTGGTTATTAATACTCCGATAAATGTTGCGGTGATCCCGAGAAACACACTAAGTCCGGTATAAATAAAAAAATTGAAAAAAGCACCATCTCTCAGAAGAGAAAGATTTTCATTTGCAAAAGTAGAAAATGTTGTGAATCCGCCACAAAACCCTACCGTCAGGAACAATTTCCATCCGGAATTGAACAACGTGCTCTTATCGGATAATCCATATATAAACCCGATTAACAGGCAGCCCGTTATGTTAACGAAGAAAGTTCCAAAGGGGAAAGCAGATGGAAAGCTATTCTGTACTATGCGTGATACAAGAAACCTGGATATACTTCCCACGAATCCTCCTGTTCCGATCAATAGTAATGTTTTTATCATAATAAGCTGAAGTGCCTAATTTGCAGGTAATTAAATATTTATACATGAGTAGCCGGACTTCACGAAATATATTGACAAACTCCTGTAACAAATACCAAAAATACTAATAAATATTTAATTCAATTAGTTGAACCTTAAGCATGGAATCATGTTAAATTTACGCAGGTTTTTATGCTGCCTTCTACTTAATTGGATAATTACATGATATGCATAAACCGGTAGTTTTCATAGTATGCCTTTTTTGTTGTGTTTCCTCTGAAGCACAAACTGACACGGGCAGCTATTCAAGAGGGGATCACATCAATCTTAAACTCTCCTCCAGCAGTTCACTGATCGACCCTGGTATCAGTACAGGAATTGAATTTCCTGTTCAGGTTGTGAAGATGCAAAAGAGGTCAGGGAAATCAAATCACAGCCCTGTCAGGAAGGAACGGTTCATTTCAGGAAATCTCAGCTGGTACCATCACCCTGGCTTTCATGATAATATTTACCTGACGAGTGAATGGGTAATGAGAAGAAACAGGCCGGGGGGCTTCTTTTCCGATATCTCCTGTGGCCCGGGTTTCAGCAGAACCTTTCTTGCCGGAACTACCTATATGGTAAACAATACAGGAGATATTTCAATTGTAAAAAATGCAGGATATTCTTATGCTCTATTAACGATCGGCGGAGGTATTGGTTGTGACTTTTGGGTCAGGGAACAATTGCCTTTTTCGGTTTACTCAAAAATGAATGTGATCAGTATGTTCCCATATAACAGCACTATATACTTCAGACCTGTTCTGGAACTTGGAATTCAGGCCTCTCCTGAAAAAATAAAAGAGTATTTTAATACACGGTCAGCTTTAAAACGATAGTTAAATGAGAATCATTTCTCTCTTTGTGTCATTTCTTCTGGTTTCAGCATGTCATAAAGATAATGCAACAATTTCCGGATATGTTTCAGAGGTGTTTTATGTTGAGAATGCAGGAGCTTCAATGCGGGTACTTGTACAGGGAAATACATCAAGCAATACATTTGTTTTAATAATTCACGGGGGCCCCGGTGCAAGCTCATATATCTATAATACTGATTATATAATACATAACGTTGAAGATAAATGTGCAATGGTTTACTGGGATCAAAGGAATGCCGGGGCCTCACAGGGAAACATTAACGGCAATAACCTTAATCTTGATCAGATGATTGAAGATCTGGTAAAAGTTATTCAGGTTCTTAAATACAGGTACGGACATGATATGAGTTTGTTTTTGCTTGGGCATAGTTTTGGAGGACTTATTGCTGCAGATTTTGTTACAAGACCGGGCTATCAGAGCTTGATAAAAGGGATGATAAATGTTGATGGCAGTCATAATTATCCGTTAAATGATTCCCTTACAAGACAGATGTTATTAACAACCGGACTCAGGCAGGTTTCTCAAAAGAAGAATACTTACAAATGGGAACGAATTATAAGCTATTGTAATGAACATACAGGAAATTTCAGTTTCGAAGAATCCAGGAAACTGGAAAAATTTGCTGCTGAGGCTGAAACCTATATTGACAGCGTTAACAAGGTTAGTTTTTCTTCTCTGGTAATTAAATATGCAATTCCTGAGGATTATCCTCTTACATCAATACTTGTTAACCTGTTATATTCGGAGAATTCAAATTTCAATAAGGAACTGGCAAAAACAGAATTTTCAACTTCGTTATACAAAGTTTCAATTCCGGTTCTTGTTCTTTGGGGCAAATATGATTTTATCTGTCCACCGGCACTGGGGGAGGATTTCTATAACCGTATATCTTCAACAGAAAAGAGAATGGTCATATCCCCTTACAGCGGACATAATTTTTTACTTCAGGATGAGAAACTCTTCTGCGATGAGGTAAATACTTTTATTCTTAAGTACAGATAAACCAATAAGTATAACTGAGGAAAGGCTCCTTTTTATTAAATTTATGTCTGATAATTATTTACGGGAAGGGTATTATGATAACAAAACTATTTCTGCTTGCATTTTTCGGAATAGCAATGGCGCATCTGGAAGGAGTTGTAGTAATGTACCTCAGGAAAGCATTGGGAATGCTGGATTCCGAATCAAATAAGGAGTCGCTAGGCAAATTCCCTGTCCGTTATTTGAAAATCGAGATGACAAGAGAAGCTGCAACCATAATAATGCTTTTGGTAATAGCTTATCTTACAGGCGTATCATGGATGGAAAGAGGAGTGTTCTTCCTCTGGACGTTTGCTTTCTGGGACCTGTTCTACTACTTATCTCTGTATATTCTTATTAAATGGCCTCCCAGATTCTCCACGATTGATGTACTCTTTCTTATCCCGAAGCCATGGATAGCACCCGTCTGGTTCCCGATCGGAGTATCATCGCTTACAATTATTGCTATTTCTATTCTGGCCATATACAGGATTATTTAACAAGCATTGAACAATTCGCCTGAATTGATAGTATATTAAGTGTTAATTCCGTTTTGAAATCAATACATATTAAAAATGAAAAGGTTATTGGCTTATGCAGGTTGTTTGATCATCTTTTTTATGGGATCAGACATTTATGGACAAAATTCAAATTCAGAGTACCGTATCGTTAACAAGATCCATTTGCCCGGAGAAGGCGGGTGGGATTATCTTTCTGTTGATGAAGCCGGCAGCAGGTTATTCGTCTCCCATGCATCAGTTGTTCAGGTTGTGGACCTTAAGACCGGTCAGCTTGCAGGAACAATTGAAGACACTCCGGGAGTGCATGGCATTGCAATAGCGCCTGAACTTAATAAGGCATTTATCAGTGTCGGGCGAAACGCTTCAGTTAAAGTCATAAATCTGAAGACATTAGAAACGATTGCTGATGTTAAAGTTACCGGTGAGAATCCTGATGCAATAATGTATGATCAGAATTCAAAAAAGGTATTTGTTTTTAACGGGAGGTCAGCAAATGCTACTGTCCTTGATGCTGTAACAAATGGAGTTGTTGGTACAATTGTACTGGAAGGCAAACCAGAATTTCCGGTATCAGACGGCAATGGGAACCTCTATGTAAATATCGAGGACAAAAGCCTTATCTCAGTTATCAATGCTAAAACACTGAAGGTTGAAAAGTCATGGCCGATTGCTCCGGGTGAAGAGGCCAGCGGACTGGCACTTGATAATGTTACACATCGTCTGTTTGCAGTCTGCAGCAATAAACTCATGGTTGTTGTCGATGCTGCTAACGGGCATGTAGTCACTTCACTTCCGATAGGCGAGGGTTGTGACGGAGTGAAATTTGATCCTGGGTTGAAAAGAGCCTATAGCTCAAATGGTGATGGTACCATGACTGTTGTTCAGGAATTAAGCAAGGATAGTTTCAAGGTTCTTGAAAATTTTGTGACTATGCAGGATGCCAGGACTTTAGCGCTTGACACCAGAACTCATCATATCTATATGCCAACTGCCGAATTCAATCCTGCACCTGCAGCAACTGCAGATAATCCACGGCCCAGACGAACAACAAAACCCGACTCATTTCTTGTAATGGATATAACACCTGTAAAATAGTAGACAAGTAATCCTATATTCACCACGTAGGACACGGATTTGGATCCGTGCCCATTCCGTGTTTCTCCATGCAATCCATGGTTAACTTCTTTTATTTTTCTTTGCCTGTTAAATCCTATATTCACCACTGAGGCCACGGGTTAACACGGATTTAGCTCCGTGCTCTATCCGTGTTTCTCCGTGTAATCCGTGGTTAACTTCTTTTTATTTTTCTTTGCCTGTTAAATCCTATATTCACCACGGAGGCCACGGGTTAACACGGATTTAGCTCCGTGCTCTATCCGTGTTTCTCTGTGTAATACGTGGTTAACTTCTTTTTATTTTTCTTTGCCTGTTAAATCCTATATTCACCACTGAGGCCACGGGTTAACACGGATTTAGCTCCGTGCTCTATCCGTGTTTCTCCGTGTAATTCGTGGTTAACTTCTTTTTATTTTGCTACCTGTTCAATTCATTATTCACCACGGAGGCCACGGATTTGCATGGATTTCCTGATCACCGGATTTTCAGGAAGTCTTCTTGAAATAAGGATAATATTTTTGTATCAATCAGGATATTAATTATTCTTTTAAAGAGGCTACATTTAGGGAAAAAATGATGGCCAAAGTTGTATCCGGAAATAACAGTGACCGGTTCAGGACAATATTCCGTTCCCTTAAATACAGAAATTACCGGCTGTTTTTCAGCGGACAAAGTATTTCGCTGATTGGAACCTGGATGCAACGAATCACTATGCCATGGCTGGTATATAAGATGACCGGTTCAGCTCTTTTACTCGGAGTAGTCAGTTTTGCCGGACAGATACCAACTTTTTTATTAGCTCCTGTTGCCGGTGTTCTTACAGACCGATGGAACAGATACAGTGTTTTGAAGATAACTCAGATTATCTCAATGATCCAGGCCCTTATACTTGCATGGCTCTGTCTGAGCGGAATAATTCTTTTATGGCACATTGTCGTATTAAGTATTGTCCTCGGTTGTGTAAATGCTTTTGATGTCCCTGCCAGACAGTCATTTGTAATCGATATGGTAGAAAGGAAAGCGGACCTTGGAAATGCAATAGCACTTAATTCGATGATGTTTAACGGCGCCAGGCTTATTGGCCCTTCTTTGGCCGGCATCATGCTGGCGTCTACCAGTGAGGGAATCTGTTTTCTTTTTAACGGTATCAGCTATATTTTTGTAATAATTTCATTGCTAATGATGAGGATAAAAATAAAGGAGACCGGGAAAAAGAAATCAAAAATACTAACTGAACTTAAGGACGGACTGGATTATACCTTTGGCTTTTCACCAATTAAACACCTTATTATCCTGCTTGGACTGGTTAGCCTTACCGGAATGTCATATTCAGTTCTTATGCCGGTTTTCGCGAAAGAGATTCTGCATGGTGGATCAAATACCTATGGATTTCTGATGGGAGCTGCCGGATTTGGAGCTCTTATTGGTGCTCTTTATCTGGCTTCAAGGAAAACAGTTCTGAGACTTGGAAGAATTGTGCCTGCTGCTGCCATCCTTTTCGGATCGGGTCTTATTATCTTATCATTTTCAAGGGTCTTTTCTCTCTCTCTCATCCTGATGATCTTTATCGGAATGGGACTGATGCTTCAGACGGCATCGAGCAATACAATCCTGCAAACCATAACAGATGACGATAAACGAGGCAGGGTAATGAGCTTTTATACGATGGCAATTATGGGAACTGCACCTTTTGGCAGCCTTTTGTCAGGTGCCCTGGCAAAGAGTATCGGTACACCCGGAACCTTACTTGCCGGAGGTACCATAACCATTATCGGTGCCCTGTTTTTTATGAGGAGACTTCCGGAACTAAAAAAATCAGTCAGTCCGATTTATGATAAAATGGGAATTATTCCAGAGGTGGCAAGCGGTCTTCAGACTGCAACTGAACCTGCTGCAAGACCATCCTGACATATGTATTTCATTATCCCCAACAGTATTAAACTGAATTGTTCAATTCCGATGCAACTATTTTACCTTATATTTGAGTCTGATATTTAGCATCTGCAAATTCTTTTATCAATGTTATGGAATCACTTATGGCTAAATTCATAATAAACTTTTCTATGAAAACTTTCTTTTTGATTCTGATTGTTGCTGCTTCAATACTGTCAGGTTGCAGCAAATCTGATGATTCTGATCCAAAATCTGCATCAACAGGTATGATTATGGATCATCTATCGACTAAACTGAGCTCAATTCCGTCTGAGTATATAACTGCAGCAAAGCAAAACCTTCATATAGCTTATTCACATACCTCTCATGGAAGTCAGCTTACCGATGGTATGACCGGACTTGTAAGCTTCAAGGGTACGGATTATAACTGGAATAACGGTGGCACAGGTGGAGCTCTGGATCTTCATGATTATGCAATGCCGGGAGATCTGGGTGCTCCTGACCGAACCACATGGGCTGATCTTACAAGAACTTACCTGGCTTCCAACACTAATGTTAATGTAATTATCTGGTCCTGGTGTGGTGAGGTTTCCACTGCTACCGAGAGTGACATCACAACATATCTTAACCTTATGACAGCTCTCGAAAATGATTTTAAAAATGTAAAAGTTGTATATATGACCGGTCACCTTGATGGTACAGGTTTAACAGGAAATCTGCATGTTCGCAATGAACAGATCAGGAATTTCTGTAAGATAAACAATAAGATATTATATGATTTTGCAGATATAGAGTGTTATAATCCTGACGGAGTTTACTTTGGTGATAAGAAACCGGACGATGCATGTGCTTATGACACAAACAATGATGGTATTCATGATGGTAACTGGGCTGTCGAATGGCAGAATCTGCATACCATGGGTACCGATTGGTACGATTGTTCATCAGCTCATAGTGAACCCCTCAATGCAAACCAGAAAGCATATGCAGCATGGTGGCTCTGGGCAAGACTTGCCGGATGGGATGGTAATTAAGGGAAAAGAAGGAACCACATGAGAGCTTTGATCCTTGGAAAAGGCCGGGGTTTAAGCTATGGACAACTGATAGTGTAAGATACTGCTCTCTGTTACTTTCTTGTAACAGAAGTGGTCCGTATGAGTTTAAATATTAATAACGCATGAATATTTCGTTCAGAACAATAGAAAAAAGGGATAATCGTGAAATAGCGGAACTCATCAGGACCGTTTTCAGGGAATTTAAAATCGATCGTCCGGGTACCGTTTATTTTGACCCCACAACAGATAACCTTTTTGAGCTTTTCCGTATGCCAGGATCAGAATACTGGCTGGCTGAAGAAAACGGTGTCATAATAGGCGGCTGTGGTATTTATCCCACACCCGGTTTGCCTGACGGGTGTGCTGAACTGGTAAAGTTCTACCTTTCAGAAACACACAGGGGCAAAGGTATAGGGTGGCAGCTTATGGAAAAATCATTCGGTTCGGCAAAGCAGTTCGGATATAATAAATTATACCTTGAATCACTTCCTGAGCTGGGGAAAGCAATTAGTCTGTATGAAAGGGCTGGATTCAAGAATATATCCGGACCGTTGGGTAATTCAGGACACTTCGGTTGCGATATATGGATGATCAGGGACCTTTAACCGGTCGTGACTGATTTTTTTGGATTACCGGATAAAAGAAGTATATATTTATATTCATTGCTGAGTAAAGTTAACTGACATGCACCCCCAAAAATTTTCTTTCAAATCAAGGATTGCAAGCTTTAAATTTGCATTCCGAGGTATTTGGTTCCTGCTTAAAGAAGAGCATAATTCCAGAATTCACCTTTTGGCAGGGTCATTTGCTATTGCTATGGGTTTAATATTGAGGATAGATCTTTTTGAATGGTCCTTACTTGCTATCGTAACAGGGATGGTATTCGTAACAGAACTCCTGAACAGCTCCCTTGAAAAGCTGGCTGATATTGTTGATCATCAATGGGATGAAAAAATAATGAGATCAAAGGACTATGCTGCTGCGGCTGTTTTGGTCGCGGCTGTTATATCAGTTGTTGTTGGCGGATTGATCTTTATCCCGAAAATCCTTAATCTCTTTTAATATTTTAACTGATATATGAAAAGAACTGATTTGAAGGTTATTGTTACCGGAGGGGGTAGGGGTATTGGAAAGGAGATTGCCATGGCTTTTTCAGAAACTGGCGCTTCTGTAATGATTGCTGATATAGATGATTTATCAGGGGAGGAGACTGTTAATTCAATCATAAAGTCTGGTGGATATGCAGAATTTTGCCATGCTGATATTTCGAAACCATTGGATATCAGTGATCTGTTTAATAAATCTTTCAGCTCAATGGAAGGTCTTGACATTCTAATCAACAATGCCGGATTCGGGATATCGAAATCACCCGATGATCTGAGAATTGAGGAATGGGATTTAGTACTCAACACCAATTTGAGAGGAGCATTTCTCTGTTCCAGGGAAGCTGCAGCATTAATGAGAAAGAGAGGCGGTGGGTCAATTATTAATATAGCTTCGACCAGGGCAATAATGTCAGAAGAAAACTCAGAAGCATATGCTGCTTCAAAAGGGGGGATTGTTGCTCTTACACATGCTTTGGCTGCCTCCTATGCGAAGGACAATATAAGAGTAAATTGTATTAGTCCTGGCTGGATAGAGACACAGGATTATGGTAAATTAAGGAAGATTGATCACGCTCAACACTTCTCAGGTCGTGTTGGAAAACCATCTGATATTGCTAAGGCATGCATCTTCCTCGCTGAAAATGATTTTATTAATGCTACCAATATAATAATAGACGGTGGCATGGTAAAAAAAATGATCTATGAACCATAATTCCGGTACTCCGGTATTTAACTTTCATTTTTATTGACTGGTTTGATTTTACAGATTGTGATCAAATGAAAAATAATTTTCCAATTTCTATAAAGAAAAAACCTGTATTTTATATCTTCTGAGAATAAAGTTGTAAATTTAATAACCAGGTATATTGCTGCCTGACATTTTGATACAGGACTTTTCAATAATTTGCAGGTTACAATAGCCTCTTTAGTTTCTTTTAATTTTTATGGTTGATTGTTCCCTGATAATACAAAATACATATTATTATGAAAAATAGCCTCATAATTTTTAACGGAGAGGTGTCAATTGAAGATAACTATATTAATATCAATGACAATCATCCAAAGTGGGCCAGGTTTATTGCAGTATCTGCTACATTTTGCACAATCCTGTATGGCATATTGATAATCATTAAGTATTTTAAAACTAATGATCCGTTTGATCTCTGGCCTGGTATAATATTTGTAACATTGGGAATTCCCAGTTTAATAATTCAATCAAGGATTAGCTTTGACAATAAACTCTACTTCCATGATATTGAGAGAGTCAAAATAAAGCATAACCTTGTGAATCATCTCATTGCTGATTTTATACTTTCCAAGGGAAGGAGACGCAGAGTCATGCTCGATCAGGAAGACTTTATAAAGTTCGAAAAATTCCATCTTGATGACTTCGTACGTGCCCTGAATAACAAAAACATAAAAACGGAAATAAATTAATACAGGATGAAACGGATAGTGCATTAAATATTTTTCATCTGACTTCATCATCTCTTCAAAGGGATGCAAGGGAATAAAAGACGCATTTCATTTCAACACTGCAGGAATGCGTGAATTAGGAACAAGGTATGCGATCCGAATGCTGGATATACAGGGCTTCAGGTACAGGGAAGCTCCGGCTGCTGCATCAGTTAACTGAGTAATTGAGGGATTTAACGATATAGTTCAAAAATGAAACAGGCGGGAATAATATTACTCCCACCTGTTTTTCCCGTTTCTGTACCCGGAGCC